>NZ_CP089309.1:0-2400000 GCF_021228795.1 Thiocapsa bogorovii | reverse complement strand
CGAGATGAGCGTGGCCAGCGTGCTCGGCGCGCGCCACCTCTACCGGGTGGATGGCACCGGCTACGAGCCCGCCGGCCGCTTCACCCTGGGCGACGGGTCTGTGACGCCCCTGGAGCATCCGCCCCTCGAAGATCTGGCGCTGGCGGCCGTCTTGTGCAATGACGCCGAGCTGCAAAATCGGGAAGGCCGATGGCTAGTCGAGGGAGACCCGATGGAAGGTGCGCTGCTGGCATTCGCCGGCAGGGCCGGGCTTGACCGGGGCGAGATCCGTGGCCGGTGGGCGCGTACGGACGTCATCCCGTTCGATTCCAGCCACCGCTTCATGGCCACCCTGAACCATGACCATGAGGGCAGCGGGCGCGTGTTCGTCAAGGGCGCCCCGGAGACGATCCTCGCCATGTGCCGGGAGCAGAGGGGAGAGGCCGGCGCCACGGCGTCCCTGGACCGGGAAGGCTGGCTCGCGCGTGCGGAGGCGATCGCAGCCGAGGGCCAGCGGGTCTTGGCCCTGGCGGCGAGACCCATGCCTGCCGGGCACACGGTCCTGGAGCATGAGGACATCGATGGTTTCCTGACCTTGCTCGGCATGGTCGGTCTCATCGATCCACCGCGGGACGAGGCCGTGGCCGCCGTCTCCGAGTGCCGATCCGCCGGCATCCGGGTCAAGATGATCACCGGCGACCACGCCACCACTGCGGCGGCCATCGGCCGGCAGCTCGGTCTGGACAACCCGGACAAGGTGCTGACCGGCGTCGACGTGGACCGGCTCGATGACGTCCAATTGGCCGAGCGGGTGCTGGACACCGACGTGTTCGCACGCACCAGTCCGGAACACAAGCTGCGGCTGGTGATGGCGCTGCAGGCCCACGGACTGACCGTGGCCATGACCGGCGACGGGGTCAACGACGCCCCGGCGCTGAAACGCGCGGATGCGGGTATCGCCATGGGCCGAAAGGGCAGCGAGGCGGCCAAGGAAGCCTCCGAGCTGGTGCTGGCGGACGACAACTTCGCCTCCATCACGGCCGCCGTGCGCGAGGGGCGAACGGTGTACGCGAACATCAAAAAGGTCATCAGTTGGACCCTGCCCACCAATGCCGGCGAGGCATCCACCATCATCCTCGCCCTGCTGTTGGGGCTGACCCTGCCCGTCACGCCGGTGCAGATCCTGTGGGTGAATATGATCACGGCCGTGACCTTGGGCATCGCTCTGGCCTTCGAGCCCAGCGAGAACGACATCATGGCTCGCCCGCCACGCCCCCGCGGCGAGCCGCTGCTGTCCGGCGATCTGATCTGGCATATCGTACTCGTGGCCGCTCTGTTCTTGGCCGGGGTGTTCGGCATCTACCTTTACGCGGTGGAGCAGGGCTATTCCATCGATCTGGCCCGCACCATCGCCATGAATACCCTGGTGATGATGGAGATCTTCCATCTCCTGTTCATCCGCAACATGAACAGCCAGAATCTCGGCTGGAGGCGATTGCGCGGCACCCGGGTGCTTTGGTTGGCCATCGCTCTGGTGGTCGTCGGGCAGATCGCCATCACCTACCTGCCGCCGATGCAGGGGGTTTTTGAAACCGAGTCGATTCCGTTGAGGGACGCCCTGCTCATTCTTGCGGTGGGGGTCGTCCTGTTCGTGATCATCGAGCTGGAGAAGCGTCTGCGCCTACGTCTGAGCGCGGCTGTCCGCACGTCGGCCGTTGTCGCGGGGGAAGAAACGACACCGATACGCTACTGACCGGATGCCCGGGCGCCGACAACCTATCCCCGACGAGAACCGATCATGCAGGAACATTTCAGCGAGCTCGCCCTGCTGCTCATCATTGCCACCGCCGCAGGGGTGGTGGCCCTGCGGCTGCGCCAGCCGTTGCTCATCGCCTACATCGTGGTGGGCATTGTCGTCGGACCGGCGGTGTTCGGCTTCGTCTCCGCACATGATCAGATCGATCTGCTCGCGCAGATGGGCATTGCCGTGTTGCTGTTCCTGGTGGGCCTGAAGCTGGATCTCGCCCATGTCCGTCACATCGGCCCGGTGGCCCTCGCCACCGGTCTCGGTCAATTAGGCTTCACCATTGCCGTCGGCTTCGGCCTGATCCTGCTCTTGGGTCGGACTCCGCTGGAGGCCCTGTACGTGGCGGTGGCGCTGACCTTCTCCAGCACCATCATCATCGTCAAGCTGCTGTCGGACAAGCGCGAGATCGACGCCCTGCACGGCCGCATCGCGGTCGGTTTCCTGATCGTCCAGGACCTGGCCGTGGTACTGGCCATGATGGTCGTGAGCGCCCTGGGCGGGGGCGGCGACTCCCCGACGGAGGTGATCTTCTCGCTGCTCTGGCGGGTGGCGCTGGCGGCGGTCGCCCTGTATTTGCTGATGCGCCATGTGCTGCCGCGGGCGGTATCCCTGATGGCGCGCTCTCAAGAACTGTTGCTGATATTCGCCATCGCCTGGGGCGTCGGCTTGGCGGCCCTCGGTGAGTGGGCCGGCTTCTCGAAGGAGGCCGGGGCCTTCCTGGCAGGCTTTTCCCTGGCATCCACAAGCTACCGGGACGCCATGAGCGCCCGGCTCACCGGCATCCGCGATTTCCTGCTCCTGTTCTTCTTCATCGATCTGGGCGCCAAGTTGGATTTCTCCGTCCTCGGCGGCGAGCTCTGGCCGTCCGTGGTGCTGTCCCTGTTCGTTCTGATCGGCAATCCACTCATCGTCATGTCGATCATGGGCTACATGGGTTACCGCAAGCGCACCGGCTTCCTGGCCGGACTCACGGTGGCCCAAATCAGCGAGTTCTCCATCATTTTCATCGCCATGGGCATCTCCCTGGGCCATGTCGGCACGCAGGCTCTGGGTCTGGTCACCCTGGTGGGCGTGACCACCATTGCGGTTTCCACCTACATGATCATCTATTCCCATCCCCTCTACGAGCGCCTAGCTCCTTGGCTGGGGCTGTTCGAGCGGCGCAACCCCCAGCGGGAGCTGGCCGCCGAGCAAGAGGTTGGATCGACCCGACCCGCGGATGTGATCGTGTTCGGGCTCGGCCGCTACGGCGGTCGCTTTGCCCAAGGGCTGGAGGCGGCCGGACTGGCGGTGGTCGGGGTGGACTTTGACCCCGAGTCGGCCCGAGCCTGGCGTGGCAAGGGCCTCGAGGTACGCTACGGCGATGCCACCGAGGCCGAATTAATGGAATCCCTGCCGCTGGCCTCGTGCGCCTGGGTTGTCAGTACCCTGCCGGACATCGCCTCCAATCGTGGCCTGTTGCAGGCGCTGCGTACCCATCACTACACCCGTGACCTGGCCATCGTCGCCCGCGCCGACGAGGACGGCCTGATACTCAAGCGGCTGGGGGTACCGACGGTCATCTACCCGATGCACAACGCAGTGGACTTCGCCGTAGAGGCCCTGGCAGGCATGATCCGGCGCAGCCGGGAGGGGTCGTGGTCCGATGATGCCATAGACCGAAAAGATGAATGATTTCCAACCGGAGGGCGATGCCGTGAACAGATTCCGAAACATCCTGTACGTGGTTTCCGCCACCCCTGGAGATACCACGGTGCTGGAGCGGGCGGTGGCATTGGCGCAGCACAACCAGGCCCGGCTAACCCTCCTGGGTGTGGTGCCGCGGGTTCCTGTCGGCATTGGAGCGCACGAAGGCGGTCCGGTCTTGGGGGACCTGCAATCTTGGCTGGTGGCCGAACGCGAAGAGTTCCTGTCCCATCTGGCGGCTCCTCACGTGCAGCGGGTCGTCATCCAGAGCCGGGTGGTGATTGGTACACCCTTCATCGAGGTCATTCGTCAAGTGCTGCGGGAAGGGTGCGATCTGGTGATCAAGACACCGGAGGATCCCGGCTGGCTCGATCGTCTGTTCGGCAGCGAGGATCTGCATCTGCTGCGCAAATGTCCTTGCCCCCTCTGGATGATCAAGCCTCAGTTGTCTGGCGCCTTCGAATGCATCGTGGCGGCTGTGGATGTGAATGAAGCCTATCCGGTCGATGAGGTCGAAGGCCGTCGGGCCTTGAACCGACAGGTGATGGAGATGGCGACGTCCCTCGCCCTGTCGGAATTCGCCGATTTGCACGTCGTGCATGCATGGGAGCCCGTTGGGGAATGGGTCATGCGCAGCGGATGCCTCAGCACGGACGAGGAAAGAATCAAGGCCTATGTGCAGGAGGTCGAACGCCACCGGCGAGAGAACCTCCATGCACTGATGCGGAAGACGATCGACCGAATAGGTCCGGAAGCCACCCGCTATCTGAAACCGAATGCCCACCTGGTGAAGGGTTGGGCACGCGAGGAGATTCCAGCCTTGGTCCAACGGCTCGGGGCGGACCTGGTGGTCATGGGCACCGTGGCCCGCACCGGCATCAGCGGCTTGTTGATCGGAAACACTGCGGAAACGATCTTGACCCAGCTCGATTGCTCGGTGCTCGCCATCAAGCCGGAGGGATTCGTGTCGCCGGTCACCCTGGAATCCTGACGCGCCGGACACCGGCCTTGGGCGGTCGCTCGCCGCCGAAGCATATCGTGTGGCCCGCATCGGCCGATGGGGGCCCTTCAGACTCAGAGAGCGCGTAGCTGCAGCCGCCTTGGTTGCATGCGCATTCCAAGCCATTCGGGCACCTGTTTCACCAACATCCTGCCGGGGCGGTCGGAGCGAAGCGACGCCGGGATGCGTTGATATTCGGCCGATCCGGTCGGGGTCAACGTCCGGGCATGGCGTTTGCGAATTGACCCGCCTTTGAGGGTGATCCGGTAGGCATTGTGGACCAGGCGATCGAGGATCGCGTCGGCCAGGGTGGGATCCGCGATCAAGTCGTGCCAATGCTCGACCGGAAACTGGTTGGTCATGAGGGTGGCGCGCCGGCCGTGGCGGTCGTCGAGCGGTTCGATCCGATCGGGTGATCGGGATGTCGGGGCAGGGCACGGGCGCCCTGCCCATTGTCGCAATTGATAGGCGTTCTTGTTATGAATGCAAGGCCGAGCCATGCCGTCGGGCAGGCGGGGTCGCGTAAGGTCGGATTGGCAACAGGCAAAGCACATCCGCAGTCCTGCACCCGGAGGGTTACGGGGACATTAGATTCGGCACAGGACGCGGGCTGATCCGACGGGTGAGGAAGTCGGTCGACTGGTCGCAGCTGTGGGCGATCACCAACTACCCGATTTCCCGCAGGGTTTTCACCCCCAAATGTAACGACATAACATTTTATTTCTAGCGCCGGCCGATCCGGATGCGGGTGCCCCCGACCCTAGGTGCAAGAGCGCAGGACCGAGGCGAGGTACCGCCTCCGCGCATGCTGTCCGAGCCGCGAAACGGATCCTCGCGAACCTCGCCGATCCAGACCGCGGAGATGACCATCCGGCATCGCCCGGATCCGAACGTTCAGCCTGGAGGTGTACGCCATGAGAGCGCAACCTGTGATCCGGAGCGCCGCACCGCTCGGGTTCCGCAGCTCGACCGACACGGTGCAACGGGCGGAGACCCTCGCCGATCTGACCCGGATCTTGATGCCGGAGACCCAGATCTGTGTCCACTCGCCCCCCGGTAGCCCGAACATGCTCGGCGCACTCGAGCGCCTCCACGCGAGCGCAGGGCCCGGCCTACGGGCGGTCGTCCGGCTCTCCGCCGATGGCGTTCCCGACATCGACACCCTGCCGCTTGCAAGGCCGTTCGCGCATCCGACGGTTCGGCGCGAGCTCGCCTTCCTGCTGGAGCTCTACGGCGATCTGCTCGGCTGCCAAGCCATCGGTCTGCGCATCGAGCGTCTGGAGCGCGCCATGTGCCCCCGCTGGCATATCGACCGCACCGGCATCCGGCTGCTCTGCACCTGGTGCGGTCCGGGTACGGAGTGGCTCGACGATCCCCGGATCGACCCTCGGGGTCTGCTCGGCAGCGCCGCGGACGCCCCGGCAACCGGGCAAGCCCGGCCCTTCGACATCCTGCTGCTCAAAGGCAGCGCCTGGCAGGGCAACGCGGCCGGCGGCGCGATCCACCGCTCCCCGCAGGTCGCTCCGGGCTCGGACCCTCGGATCCTCGTGGCCCTGGATGCCCTCTGGGACGACTAACTCGGAGCGCGTCACCTGACATCCGCCTCGCGGCGGCGAGCACGCCGGTGCGCGTCCGGCGGCACGGGCGTGCCGATGGATCTCGCCGATGCGTCGGGACGTATCGCCACAGATTTGGCCCCCGCAAACACCGGATCTGAACGCTGGGCAGATTGCTGTCAGCCGAGTCGACGGTGTGGGCGACGGCTGGGCCCCAGGAGCGGTCACTGGATCCGGGAGGTCTGATGAGGAGTACTAGCGAGGAGCCGCGATCCGTTCCCCGAATCTCAACGGCAGCAGTCCAAGGGACAGCGGACAGCCGACAATTGACGTTCGCCGCGCGCCACGGGATCACCCTGCCTGCCGTACACGAAAAACAAGCTATCCACGCCGTCATGGTGGATGCTCAATCACATCGGCGAGCCGCCCCGCCCGCGGACTTCCCGCACGGGACGATGGTCCCGAGCCGACGCCGGACCGGGACCTCTTCGCCAAGATAGCGCCTTGACCGGCCGTTGATCCACCGCTAGCCTCGATCATGGAGCGTCGCTAGACGCGCCGAGGGGTTGGATCCGTCGAGGTGGCTTCTTTTTCCTGCCGTGTTTTCTGCGGGACATGACGCGCGGCCCTCGGCAGCCTTGATGCGGCCATCAGGTGAACCGATTTGCGCAAGCGGATTTCAAGGTGCCGATCATGACCAACAGGATCGCCGGGCCAGCCGTCTTCGCCCTTGCCGCCGCACTGAGCGGGCCGGCGCCTGCGCAGTCCGACGACGCGCTTGCCGCGAAGCTCCAGACCATCGCCGACGCCTACATCGCAGATACCGCCGCGGGCGAGAAGGCCACCGCGATCTCGATCAGCGTGAGCCTGCCCGAGCACGGCGGCACGCTGAACGTCACCGCCGGCAAGGTCTCGAACGCGACCGGCGCCGCCGAGGTGACGCCCGACACGCTGTGCCAGATCGGGAGCATCACCAAGTCCTTCACCTCGGTCACGCTGCTGCAACTCCAGTCCGAAGGGGTGCTCGACCTCGACGACACGCTGGGTGAGTGGCTGCCCGAGTATCCCGCGTGGCAGGACGTCACGCTGCGCCGGCTTCTGAACATGACAAGCGGCATCCCGAGCTACGACAACGTCGACGCCATGATCGCCGATATCGGTCGGAACGGGCTGTCGCGCCACTTCTCGCCCGCGGTCCTCGTCGGTTTCGTCGACCCCGCCTATCCCGGCGCCCCGGCCCCGACATCGGGCTATGCCTACTCCAACACCAACTACATCCTCGCCGGGATGGTGATCGAGAAGGCCAGCGGACGCACGGTCCAGGAGAACTTCGAGGACCGCCTGTTCGGCCCCCGTTACGGCCTGACGAACACCGCCTATCGGGCCGGCATCTATCCGCGCGAGATCACCGAGCGGATGGCGTCCGGCTATTTCGTCGCCGAGGGCTACCCCGGGATGAAGGCCCTGGACGGCGCCGACGTCAAGGGCGAGGACATGTCCTGGGGCGGGGCCGCGGGGGCTGCCGTCTCGCGTCCCGAAGAGGTCAACAACTGGGTCCGGGCGCTCTTCACCTCGAACGATCTCCTGGATGCCGACGCGCGTGCCGAACTCACCCGGGTCGTGTCGATGCGCACCGGCGAGACGCTCGCGCGGCTGACCCCCGACGACCCCCGCGGCTTCGGCCTCGGCATCTCCGGATTCACCTCGCCCGCGATCGGTTCCGGCTGGCAGTACGAGGGCGAATCGATGGGCTTCCGCACCCTCTACATCTACCTGCCCGAGAAGGATCTCGTCGCTACAATCGCGCTGAACAGCGGCGCCGAGGGCGAGGCCGACCACGCCGCCAAGGTGGCGCTGGCGGTCATCGAGGCGGCAGCGGGGCCGTAAACCCGAGATCTCCCGGCGGGTTCGCCATCACGGGCGCGCCAAGGATGGCCGGAACCACGCCGAAGATCCCCCTCACTCGCCGACGAACGCAAGCATCCGCCCCGCGACCAGCGCGCCCGTCCAGCACACAAGCGATAGCGCCCCGGCGACCCGAAGCCGCATCGCCCCCGCCGCGGCGAGACCGGGGCCGAGGTGGAGCGCAGCCGCCTGGCCCAACCCCGCCGCCACCAGAGCCATCTTCGCGAGGAAGAGCGGCGCGCCGAGGTAGTCCGCAGGCGCCGCCAGGAACAGCAGTACCCCGCAGCTCACTGCCAGCGCCAGGCCCGCCGCCGCGACCGGCAGGAGCACCCGCGCGAGCACCGCGCGCTCCACCGAGGCCCAGGCGCCGAGGAGCCGCAGGTCGAAGGGCACGAGTGCGCCGACCAGCAGCGCGATCCCGGCCACGTGCCCGGTGCTCGCCGCCGCGTAACCCCAGCGCGTGCGCCGCATCGTCTCGGCGAGCGGCCAGTCGGCGAGCGTCGCCCCGAGCGCGGCGAGCGCCTCCACCCTCAATCGCGCTCGGGATAGAGCTCGTGCCGCTGCCCGTCGAACCAAAGCCGCTCGGCTTTGATGACCCGGCGCGAGGCGGCCGCGTCCGGCTCGCCCTCGACGCGGATCTCGCGCCCGATGGCGAAGTCTGCGTCGGTCAGCCCCGCGCGCTCGTTGCGCCAGGGCTGGCCGACCTCGACGGTCCAGGGCTCGCCCTCGACGTCCACGGTCACGAGCCCGTGCGGATTGCCGAGCCGAACCGCGGTGATGAGACCGGTCAGGGCGATGTTCTCGCCCGCGGTCCAGCGCCAGCCGTGATGGGCCACCGCCGCCACGGGCATGACGAGGACCGCGGCGAGGACCGCGGTGGAGATGCGTCCGGTGATGCGTCGCGCCATGGGTAGACCTCCCGCGTTTACCTGCCCTTGAAGGTGGGGCGCACCCTGCCTCCTGCAACCCGCCGGCCGGGCGGGCACCCGAGCGGTTCCGCGCGGCGGCGGGAACCAGGGCGCCGGTCGCGCATGGCCCGAGAAGGGCGCCCTGCCACCACCCCACGACCAGAGGCCAGTAGCGGTGCCGGACACCGCACGCGGACCCGGGAATGCCGACTTCGGACTCAATGACCGGCGCCGTGGGCCGCGTCCGTTTCCGCGACAAAGTCCTCGATGAGCCTCACCACCAGATCGCCTCGGGTGTGGTGCAGGCCGTGGCCGGCCCCCGGGATCGCGACTTGGCGCGCCCCGGGGACCTCCGGAATCAGGCGGTCGGCATGATTCCAGGCGGGAACCACGTCGTCCCGATCGCCCGTGATGAGCAAGAGCGGGACTTGGATACGAGCGTAACCGGCCCGCTGTTCGGCGAGGAAGGGGCTGAGGCGGCGCATATCTTCGGCGTTGGCCAGAAAGGTCCGCGGCCGCAGGCCTAGGTCGACCCCGGTGCGCGACCGATAGCCATCCGGGACCGGGTCCGGAGCCATGACCTGCGTAATCCCGCCGTCGATGGCGAGCGGGCCCAATGCCCCGCCCAAGGTGTAGGCGAACAGCGACCCGAGCACCGGGACCCCCGCCAGGTCGTTGTACCAGGCCACGCCCCCCTCCCAGGGGTGGGTCACGCCGGCAAGGAGCACCGCGCCCGCCGCCTCGCCGGGGTAGGCGAGCAGATAGGCGAGAACCACGGAGCCGCCCCAGGAGTGCCCGACCAGAATCGGGCGCTCCAGGCCCAACTCCCGTGCCAGGCTGTAAAGGATGCGGGCCTGAGCCAATGGATTCGGCCAAGCATCGGCAGGACGCTCGCTGTAGCCGTGGCCCAGGCGGTCCAAGGCGATCACCCGGTACCTCGCGGCCAGGGCTCCGCCGATGCTGGCGTGGAAATCCAGAAGGCTGGTGCTCGCGCCGTGGACCAATATGAGAGGCCGGCCCTGCCCCTGGTCCGTGTAGTGGACGCGCAGCCCGTCAACCTCGGCGAACCGCCCGATGGGTGGATTGGCCGACTCGGCCCGCCAAACAGTGACCAGGGTCCAAGCCGCCGATCCGGCAAGCAAGGCGAGCAGCAACGCGGCAGACCACTGCATCTGATACCTCCGGGCTTCTCAGCCCAACCTCGCGGGGTCAAGACCAACTCGTACGGCAGCCGCCGGGGAGCACCTTGCGATGCGGGTCCGGTTCGCGAAACAGGTCGGTTTTGGGTCGCGACTTGTCTCTCGTCGAACAACGAGTGACTTTCCGCTCGGATTGAAGAGCCATACGCTTGCGGTCGATGAGAGGCAGCTGATACCGATTTCTCCCCTAAGACATCTCGGCTCCAGGGACCGCTCTTGGGTCGGTACTCGTCTTGACGATCCGTTGCAGATGACCAGAAGGGGGGTCGCCAATATTGCCGAAGTTGCGATCGTGCCGCTTGATGTACCTCAGCAGTTGCGTCTGAGACCCCGACATCTTGACCTTGTTCATTGTCACCGGGCATGCTCCGCGCATGGGCCGTTGGCCGGCAAGACCTGATGCAAGGGCGTCAGCCAGTGACGCGCCGCAATGCCATCGGCCTGGTCCCCTTCGCGCTTGAAATCAGACGGCGTAGTCGACAAGGTATATGCGTCGATGCCATGACCTGTTCGCCCGACAAGCCGCTAACCGATGGATCTACGGCGAGGCCTAGAGCGTGGGTAAATTCCTGATCCTGCGAGCGACTTTTCCGGCATGGCTTATCCTTGGACTGCTGGTTGTCACCGGCCTCCAGGCCAAGGACGTCGAGGACAGCTGCGCGTTGCACTCCGCGTCGATCGAGGTCGACGGCGGACACGTCCACTACGATCGTGCCGGGCACGGACAGCCGGTTATCCTATTGCATGGACTGTTCGCGCAAAAGGAGCAGTGGCAAGGTGTGCTGTGCGGTCTTGCCTCGGCCGGCTTCGATGCGATCGCCCCCGATCTGCCGGGGTTCGGCCAAAGCAGCGACTATCCGGTGGGCGTTTACGATCTGCGACGTCAGGTGCGGCTGCTTGGTCAGTTCGCCGACGGGCTCGGGCTGAGGACGTTCGACCTCGCGGCCAACTCCCTTGGCGGCGCCATCGCGGCCTTGTACACACAGTGCGATCCAGCTCGGGTGCACAGGTTAGCCTTCATTGGGCCGCCATTGGGCGTCGAGCCTTGGGGTCCGGGGGTCCGCGCGGCAATCCTGCGAGGCATCAATCCGTTCATCCCCACGGACCAGGCGCAGTTCGAGCTGGAGATGGGTTTGCTGTTTGTGCAGCCGCCGGAGGTTCCGGATGAGGTGCGCGAACAGCTGATTCGCGATTATGTCGCGCGCAATCGGCACTATCGGCAGGTCTGGGACATCGTGAATCTCTTCGATGACGTCTTGGCCGGCGATGCCGATGAGCCACTGGACATCGACATCCCCGCGCTCATCGTCTGGGGCGAGGGGGATTCAATCTATCCGGCATCGGCTGCACCAACGCTCCGAAAGCGCCTACCCGGAAGCCAGCTTGTCGTCCTGCCCGAGACCGGCCACCTGCCGATGCTCGAACGCACCGCCGAGACGCAGCGCCTGTTGGTCGAGTTTTTCGGGGCGGACAATGCCGCACGCGTGGTGCCCTAATCCGGGTCGCTGCACACACGTGCCGATCTTGTCGCCCTCGTCCTTCGTGATCACCGCGACTCAGCGTGGGTAGCCCCGTTGATTTCTTGCGTCGCAGCGTCTTTGCGCGCGCCCACCCCTACTGCGAGCACACATCGAATGTCAAACCCGAACCTGAAAGCAAGACTCGATGCGATCTTTGCGGCGCACATGAACGCGGAGTTGGAGGGAGATCTCGACCGGACGCTGGCGACGATGGCGCCAACCCCACATCTGGTGAACGTGCCGACCATGGTTGGCGGGCAGGGGCCGGAGGGTGTCCGGACCTTCTACGACAAGCGGCTCGTCGGGCAGTTCTTCCCGCCGGACGTCACCTTCGAGACCGTCTCCCGCACCTACAGCGAGGAGCGGCTGGTCGATGAGCTGATCATCTCCTTCACACACACGCAGAAGATCGACTGGATGCTTCCGGGGGTGGAACCGACGGGCAAGCGGGTCGAGGCGGTATTCGTGGTGATCGTCGGCATCCAGGATGGCAAGGTATCGTACGAGCACATCCACTGGGATCAGGCGAGTGTTCTGGTGCAGATCGGCCTGCTCGATCCGGCGAACCTGCCGGTGGTCGGTGCCGGGGCGGCGGCGAAGCTGCGAAATCCCGCGTTGCCGGATCCCTTTTTCAATGAGGGTTGACGCCGGGACTTTGGCGAAGGCAGCGCGGATCAAGTCGAAATGCGGGGTTTTGAGATCCAGCACTCGGTCTACGTCCATTTGCTGCTGGAGTTTCAATCGAGCGTCGATCGCCTCATGGCGGTGCGGCTGTTGACCGATATCGGACTGCTGAATCAGGACCTGGCCGCCGCAGGCGAGATCCCCTTGGGAAGGTTGACTGCTCTGAGGTCGCATGGCCCCAGCAGCGGTCAGTCGATCCGAAAGGTCCGAGGTAGAAGGACTCGGCCAAAAATGGACATTTCCAACGATTCAGGGTGTGGCGGCAAAATCGCGCTTAGCGGACTTTGAGGAGATTTGCGATTGCTGCCGCACATCCGCCTATTGGAACGCGCGCAACGGGCGCCACTCTGACTTCAGATGCGCGCAAGCGACCTGGAGGAGCCACCATGCGTCAGCCGAGCCCCATCAATATCGCTCTGATCGACCACGTCGTGCTTCGCGCCGTCGACCTGGAGCGCATGATCATGTTTTACAGCGACGTTCTGGGCTGCCGGCTGGAGCGCGGGCCAGGCGAGATCGGGCTCGCCCAGCTACGCGCCGGGCGATCCTTGATCGATCTCGTCGATGTCAAGAGCGACTTGGGCCGAGCGGGCGGTGAGCCTCCCGAGCACGGCGCGCCCAACATGGATCACGTCTGTCTGCAGGTGCAGCCTTGGGATCCGGACGCCATTATCGCGCACCTGCGCGGGCAGGGCGTGGAGGTGGGTGAGATCGTGACGCGCTACGGTGCCCTGGGGAGCGGACCCTCGCTCTACATCCGCGATCCCGAGGGCAATACGGTCGAGCTCAAGGGCACCGCCCGGGGCTAAGCCGAGCAAGACGCCGGAATGACCCGCGTGGGCAGCCTGGTGTTGCGGACGACAGGGCGACGTGCAGCGCGCTCCGGCCCCTTCCTGACAGGCGCCCCGGCGCTCGACCAACTGGAGACACCATGGGACTTTTGCAGCTCATCCTGCTTTTGGCGACGTTTCTCTGCTCGTTGGTCGCGGGCTTCTTGTTGGCGTTCGCTGTCGTGGTGATGCCGGGCCTCAAGCGCTTGAGCGACCGGGAGTTCATCCGAGCGTTTCAGGTGATGGATGGTGTGATCCAGCGGGGGCAACCGATCTTCGTGCTCGTCTGGGCCGGCTCGGTGGCGACCTTGGCCGTCGCGGCCGTTCTTGGCTTGTGGTCCTTGGATGGAGCCGATCGCCTGCTCCTCGTCGTCGCTGCGACCCTCTATCTTCTCGGTGTCCAACTCCCGACGTTCATCGTGAACGTTCCGCTGAACAACCAGCTCCAAGCGCTCGCTCTCGATGGCCTGGAGGAGCCGGCGCAAGCATCGGCGCGCCGGGCATTCGAGCCGCGCTGGAATCGATGGAATGCGATCAGGACGGTCGTGGCGAGCCTGACCTCGGTGTTGCTGATACTCCTGATGCTCAGGCTTTGAGCAGACCCCTCAACGCAGCGCCCGAAGTCCAGTGCCCTCAATGCCCCCAACGCCAGTCATTTCCAGCGTCGTGATGGTCTGGATTATTGCCTGCATTGAGCAAGGCGACCTGGCCTCTGCGCGACCGAGCGGCTGAGCTGCTCGTCCAATCGAACGATCGCCTAAGCTCAGTTGCGATCGCCATACCGCCTCCGATCGCCTGCGCCCGGCTAGCGGAGCCGCACGCGAGCGGCCGTGCACCCGCCGACAGATCCACCTGTCATCCAGCCACCTCGATTTCCTGAGTCTCGAATCACAAGTTTTTGTGGTCCACGAATTCCTGTGGCACGCGACGCTCTATAAGCATATGTTTTTGAACATTATTATCTGTTGGCTCGGCATTTGTTTTAGAGCAAGCGTGCGACAGGAGAGGCCGATATGAACGCCAAACGACGCAGTCACCTCATCAACCTGAACCGTGGACTGATCTTCGCCCTGAGCTTGGGCGGGATGGTGATGGACGGTCTTCACATCGCCGACCTGTTGTGCGCGCTGGCCCTGTGCCTCTGGCTCTGGCTGCCCCTCTGCACGCGCCTGGAAGCGCATCTGTTGCAACGCGTGGAGCACAAGTGCGACTGGGGACGCGCCGGCAGGGCCTCTCCGTCCCTGTAGCGCGACCCGTCGCGGCGAAAGCCAGGGCGATCGAGCCGGCGCTCGAAGACCTGCGGGCTGCCCAGAGCACCGCTCATCCATCCAACGATCCGGAGCAAGACCATGAAGACCGTCGCCAAGACCCTGTGTGTCGCCGCATCCCTGACGCTAACCCTCTCGCCCGCCTTCGCGGATCTGCCGAATCCCGGCATGGAGATCGAGGACGGCAAAACCACCGTCACCAGCCCGCACAAGATCTACGGCCCCGAGACCAACGACCTGGTGCTGCAGCTGCGCAAACAGGGCATCGACAAGGTCGTGCTGGCCGGGATGTCCGCCAATCTCTGCACCGAGTCCCACCTGCGCGAGCTGCTCGAGCAGGGGTTCGAGGTCGCGGTGGTGGCGGATGCGACGGCGGCCGCTCAGGTCGAGGAAGGGGACGGCTACGCCGCCGCGCTCGTGAACTTCCGCTTCCTGGCCAATACGGTGTGGAGCACCGAGGAAGCGGTCGCGGCCATGCGCGCCGACTGAGCGCCGCCCCACGCCTGTCCCCGGCGCGATCCCACCCTGGCGCGTCGGGGACACCAACACTCGAGCCACCGATACAGAAAGAGAACCCCCATGAGCACCACCGACACCAGACCACCGCTTCCCCCCTTCACCGCCGAGACCGCCGCGGAGAAGGCCCGCCTCGCCGAGGACGCCTGGAACAGCCGCGACCCCCAGCGGGTCTCGCTCGCTTACACGTCGGACAGCCGGTGGCGCAACCGTGCGGAGTTCGTCAACGGACGCGCGCAGATCGTCCAGTTCCTCACCCGCAAGTGGGCCAGGGAGCTCGACTATCGGCTGATCAAGGAGGTCTGGGCCTTCACCGACAACCGTATTGCCGTTCGCTTCGCCTACGAGTGGCACGACGACGCGGGCAACTGGTTCCGCTCCTACGGCAACGAGAACTGGGAATTCGACGAAAAGGGACTCATGCGCGTGCGCTTGGCAAGCATCAATGACCTGCCGATTCGCCCCGAGCAGCGCCTCTTCCATTGGCCGCCGGGACCGCGGCCCGAGGGACACCAGGGCCTGTCCGAGCTGGCCTTGTGATCCCGGCCGGCAACGGCGAGCCCTGCCTGTGCCGGCGATGACGGCAGCCCCGCCGAGCCAAGGCCAACCAACCTGGACTGAAACCATGAAACTGCTCTCCGTCAACGTCTCTCTCCCGAAGGAGGTGCCCCACCAGGGCGCCACCATCACCACGGGCATCTTCAAAGAGCCCGTCGTCGGGCGCGTCAGGGCGCGCACGCTGAATCTCGACGGCGATGGCCAGGCGGACCGGAAGGTGCACGGCGGACGCGACATGGCCGTGTATGCCTATCCGGTCGAGCACTACCCTTATTGGCAGGCAGCGCTCCAGCGCGCGCCCTTTCCGTTCGGTCAGTTCGGGGAGAACCTGACGCTACAAGGGCTGACCGAGGAGCAGGTGCGCGTCGGTGATCGGTTCCGCGTGGGCGGCGCCCTGCTGCAGGTCACGCAGCCCCGCATCCCCTGCTACAAGCTCGCCCTGCGCATGGCCGCGGGGCCGGACTTCCTGCGTCGGTTCCTGGAGAGCGGCCGGCTCGGCTTCTACCTGCGCGTCATCGAGGAGGGCGAGATCGGCGCGGGCGACACCATCGAGCGCGTCGACAGCGACCCGCGCTCGGTCACCATCGCCGAGTTCATTCATGTCTACCGGTCCGGAAGACGCGATCCCTACGGACTGCGGCGCGTGCTTGCCTCCCGCGACCTGGGGGATGCCTGGCGCCTGCACCTGGAGAAGCAGCTGGACGCGGCCCAGTCGGCGCCCGAACCGCGGGGGTGGGATGGCGAGCGCTCGTTCGTCGTGGATCGCAGGGTCGCGGAAACGCAGACCGTCACGTCCTTCTATCTGACTCCCGAGGACGGGGAGGCCTTGCCCGCATTCAAGCCAGGGCAGTTCCTCACCCTCAGCTTGGACATCCCGGGCCAGCCAAGACCGGTCACCCGGACATACACGATTTCCGACGCCCCCAACCCCGAGCACTATCGACTGAGCGTCAAGCGCGAGCTGCCCCCGGCGCAGCGGCCCGAGGCACCGCCCGGCCTCTCGTCGAGTTGGTTCCATGACCAGGTCCGGCCCGGTACGAAGCTCCGTGTCAGGTCCCCCCGGGGTGAGCTCTGCCTCGACCCCGGTCAGGAGACGCCGGTGGTGCTGATCAGCGCCGGGATCGGATTGACACCCATGATCAGCATGCTCAACGCCATCGTTGCCGCAGGATCAAAGCGGCAGGTCTGGTTCATCCACGGCGCGCGCAACGCTCGCGAGCAGGTCATGGGTGAGCACCTGCGGCGTCTCGCCGCCGCGCACGACAGTGTCCATCTCCATGTCCGCTACAGTCGGCCGGAGCCGGGGGACGCTGTAGGGCCGAGCCACGCTGGCGTCGGTCATGTCTCTGTGGACGTACTCAAGGCGCTGCTTCCGCCCGCGGCGTATGACTTCTACCTCTGTGGTCCCACGCCCTTCATGCGGTCCCTCTATAACGGGCTGCTGGATTGGGGCGTCGCCGAGGACCGCATCCACTATGAGTTCTTTGGTCCCGCATCCGTCCTGAAGGCGGGTGCCGAACAGGCGCCTACCCGGGTGACGGACGATGACCGCTCGCCTGCCTTTGAGGTGGTCTTCGAGCGGTCCGCCGTCACCGCCGCCTGGGATCCCGGTGTCGAGAGCCTCCTGGAGCTGGCCGAGGCCCGTGGTCTGCGACCCGATTTCAGCTGCCGTTCCGGAATCTGCCACACCTGCCTGTGCACGCGCATCGCCGGGGAGGTGACCTACCGCATCGAGCCCGTCGAGCGTCCGGACCCGGGGTCCGTGCTCATCTGCTGCTCGGTTCCCGCGAGCGACCTGATCCTCGCCATCTGAGGGTCCGCCCTAGCCTTCACCCACACGCCATCAATCCCCACACGCCATCAATCAGAGAGCAATCCGCCATGACAACACACTACGATGCAATCATCATCGGCGCCGGACAAGCCGGCCCCTCCCTCGCGCAGCGGCTGACGGCCGCGGGGCTGAGCACGGCCCTCATCGAGCGCGAGCACCTCGGGGGTGTCTGCGTCAACGTCGGCTGCACGCCGACCAAGACACTGGTCGCGAGCGCCCGCGCCGCCTACGTGGCCCGACGAGCACCCGAGTTCGGGGTCATGATCAACGGCGAGGTCCACGTCGATATGGCGCGGGTCAAGGCCCGGAAAGACGCCGTCGTGAAGGCCTCCAAGGATGGCGTCACCGGCTGGCTGAAGACCATGCCAAACCTCCGTACCTACGACGGCCATGGCCGATTCGACGGTCCGAATCGGGTGCGCGTGAACGGGGAGGTCCTGCACGCCGAGCGGATCTTCATCAACACGGGCGCGCGCCCCTCGGTCCCGGACCTGCCCGGGCTCGACCAGGTGGAGTATCTGACCAGCACCAGCCTGCTGGACCTGGACGTCTTGCCGGAGCATCTGGTCATCGTCGGGGGCAGCTACGTTGGGCTCGAATTCGTGCAGATGTACCGCCGATTCGGCAGCCGGGTGACGGTGATCGAGCAGGGCGAGCGGCTGATCCGGCACGAGGACGCGGACGTGTCGCGGACCGTGCAGGAGATCCTGGAAACCGAGGGTGTCGCGGTCCGGCTGAATGCCGCATGCCTGAGCGTTCGAGCGCAAGACGCCGGGGTTGCCGTCCATCTGGACTGCCAAGAGGGCCCGGCCGAGGTCCAGGGCAGCCATCTGTTGCTGGCCGTCGGCCGGCAGCCCAACACGGATGATCTCGGGCTGAGCAGCGCCGGCATCGAGACCGACGGGCGGGGCTTCATCCTGGTGGACGAGCAGCTGCGCACGACCGCGCCGGGTGTCTGGGCGCTGGGCGACGTCAATGGCCGCGGCGCCTTCACCCACACCGCGTACAACGACCACGAGATCCTCGTGGCCAACCTGCTCGACGACGCGCCACGGCGCGTCTCCGATCGGATACCGGCCTATGCCCTCTACATCGACCCGCCGCTCGGGCGAGCGGGGCTGAGCGAGCAGCAGGCGCGCGACACCGGCCGGCGGGTCCTCATGGGGAAGCTCATGATGACCCGGGTCGGACGTGCCCGCGAGCGCGGCGAGACGCAAGGATTCATGAAGGTGCTGATCGACGCGGAGACCCAGCGCATGCTCGGCGCCGCGATCATCGGCCTCGGCGGCGACGAGGTCATCCACACGCTCCTCGATGCCATGGTAGCCGGTACGCCCTACACGGTCATCCAGCGTGCCGTGCACATCCATCCCACGGTCAGCGAGCTGATTCCGACGCTGCTGGGTAACCTCGGCGCCCTGGAATAGCCGGGGCCAGGCCGCGTCGCGCGGGTTCGGGTGCTCGGCGACACACCGGCGCCGCTGGCGCGATTCGGGCGTCGGGATCTCAGAGGGCCTCCGACGTGAAGCCGGCTAGATCTCCTTGCGCAGACCCAACGCCTTCATCTTGTAGGCCAGCGTGGACGGCTTGAGCCCCAACAACTGCGCGGCGCCATCGTTGCCCCAGACCTTCCAGCCTGCATGCCGCAGCGCGGCCAGCATGTTCGCTTTCTCGCGCGCCCGGATCTCCGCGTCGGTGACGAAGCCGGCGTGTCCGCCCGGTCCCTCTGGCCCGGGCTCCGTCGGCGGCGGATCGACAATCGTGCCGGCATCGCCCGGCATGGCCAGATCCAGCCGGGCGCGCCCGGCCTTGCCGAGGATGACGGCGCGCTCGATCACGTTCTTCAGCTCGCGAATGTTGCCGGGCCAGTCGTGGCGCTGCAGGGCATCGGCCTGCTGCTGTGACAGGCGCAGACCCTCGCGCCCGAGCTCCGCGCAGGCCCGCTCGAGGAAGTGCTGCGCCAGTGGGGCGACGTCTTCGGGGCGCTCGCGCAACGGCGGCACCAGGATCGGAAAGACGCTCAGGCGATAGAAGAGGTCTTCGCGAAAGCGTCCAGCCTTGATCTCGGCGTCCAGGTCGCGGTTGGTGGCGGCCACTACGCGCACGTCCACCTGGATGGTGCGGTCGTCGCCGACGCGCTCGAGCTCGCGCTCCTGCAGCGCGCGCAGCAGCTTGCTTTGCAGACTCAGCGGGATCTCGCCGACCTCGTCCAGGAACAGGGTCCCGCCGTCGGCCAGCTGCAGACGCCCGACCCGGTCGCGGTGCGCGCCGGTGAAGGCGCCCTTGACGTGGCCGAAGAACTCGCTCTCGAAGAGCTCCGCCGGGATGGAGGCGCAGTTGACCTTCACCAAGGGCTTGTCGGCGCGCTCGCTGCGGGCATGGATGGCGCGCGCAATCATCTCCTTGCCGACGCCGGACTCGCCGAGGACCAGCACGCTGGCCGGTGTCGGGGCCACGGCGGCGATCTGTGCCAAGGTTTGGCGCAGCGCCTCGCTGGTGCCGATGATCTCCCCGAAGTCCAGGTTGATCTTGATCTCCTCGCGCAGATAGTCGCGCTCCAGCTCCAACTGCTCCTTGAGGCGGCCGATCTCGCGATAGGCCGCCTCGCGCTGCTGCTCGATCGCCCGGCGCTCGGTGACGTCGCGAAACACCACGACCGCCCCCTGGATGGCGCCGTCTTGGACGATCGGTGTGCTGGTGTACTCGACCGCCACGGCGGAGCCGTCGGTATGCCAGAACACCTCATGGTCCACGCGATGGACGGCACCGTCTCTCAGCGCGGCGTAGATCGGGCAGTCCTCGCGCGGATAGGGCGAGCCGTCCGCATGGGAGTGATGGTGCACGTCATGCGCGATCTTCCCGATCAAGTGCTCCGGGTCCCATCCGAGGATGTCCATGCTGGCCGCGTTGCCGAACGTGAGCCCGCCCTCGCGATCGAAGCCGTAGATGCCGTCGCCCACGGCGTTGAGGATGAGCTCGTGGCGCGTGCGCAACTGCCGCAGCTCCCCAAGCGCAGTGTCGAGGTCCTCGCTGCAGGTCACGCTCAGCACGAGCCGCGGTGACCCCGCGTCCGGCGCCGCGCGCCACGCCGACAGCAGTCCCCGGGTCAGTCTGGCTTTGCCGCGCAAAGAGACCGGCGTGTTCTCGATGGCGTGGCCGTCGCGTAGCACCTCGCTTCGGAGGCGATGCTCGAGCCCGGGCGGCTCATCCAGCGCGAGCAAGGCGCCGAGCGGCATGGCCGGCGCTTCCGGGGGCTGCGCCAAGCCGAGACGCTCGCGCCAGCCACGGCTGGTGTGAAGACAGGTGAGCGCTTCGTCCAGCTCCGCCACGAGTGTGGGCGCGTCGGCAAACGGCCATGCGGTCATCGCTGTCCCCCCAAATTTCTGCGTATTAGACCACGGAGATTTGTGGTCCACAAATCTCTTGAGTCGGCGCCTCTATCTTATCTCTATGTTTTTTAAAAATATTAATGGTTGGCATGGCGCTTGTAATAAGGCAAGTGCACGACCGGAAAAGCCATCGAGCGCCGGCGGCACGATCCGCGAGCCATGCGGCTTGCGGGGCTCACAAACCTCGCCAATCTCTGGCGATCACTGAAAGGTAACGTCATGAAGCCCATCCACACTCTGATCAGCGTAGCCACCGTCATCGGCAGCCTCTCCACCGCATCCGTGGCACTCGCCGTCGATGAGTACAACCTCTCAAGCGGCACGACCCGTACCGGCGAGCGCGTTGCGCTGCGCGGCACCGACAGCGTGGCCCTCGCGCTTGGTCTCGGCGTCACCGACGGCCAAGCCAAGTTCAGCCACGTCCACGACGGTGTCGCCTACTACTTCGCCAGCCAAGACACGCGTGATGCCTTCGCCGCCGACCCCGCGGCCTATCAGCCGCAATACGGCGGCTACTGCGCCTTTGGCGTCGCGGTCGGCAAGAAGCTCGACGCCAATCCGCGCTACGCCGACATCGTCGACTCCAAGCTCTACCTGTTCCTGGACGCGGCCGCCTTCGCGGCCTACGAGGAAGACAAGGTCGGGACCTTGACCAAGGCGGAGCAGAACTGGCCCGGGATGCATCACGTCGCGGTCTCCGAGGTCAACAGCCGCTGACCCTCGCACGTCCAAGGCACGTGCTCGACTCAAGAAACAATCCCACTTGACTGGAGAACAGACCATGAAGAACATCCTTGGTACCCTCGCCCTGACACTCGTGATCTCACCGGCCTTCGCGGGACAAGGCGGATTCGGCGTCGGCGGACCGGATTCCTATATCTGGGCCGAGATCGGAACGGAGACGGCTCGCATCGCTGAAAGCCGGTCGGCCTCGCCGGAGGAGCACTTTGAGGATAGCATCGTGGAGGGATCGACGAGGTTTGCGGACATGGATCGAACAATCGAGGGCCGGATCCCGAGCAACGAGCGAATGAATTCCGACCTCGCCCCCGCAAGCACCTTCTACGGGGGTTTCCTGTAGGACAGCTCGGCGACCGGAGGAAAGGCGTCCCTCCGGTCGTCCGGCGGCAACCCCGCGCCCGTGGCGCGAGCGCGACCGTTTTTCGCTCGGCACGCGCCCCCGCTGTCTTTACTGAGTGACAGTCAACGCCTTCACCAAGGCACGTCGGTCGGATGGCTTGAACTGACGCATCTCAGCAAGCGGAGGATCTCGAAGCGAGGTTCGGTGTCCCGGAGAAAGCGGTCGCTCACGACCGATAGCCGAGCGGCAGCCCAGGGGCGTGACCGGTCCGTCGGTCGCCGGACGGCGGGTGACCGGTATCAGGATTGAAGAGTCACCACGCTGCGAAAGACCGGTGACGGCTTCCCGGAGCACAGCGATTGGTCGGTTGGCTCGGCTCGGTGGTCGATCTGGGTCGTCAGCCGCTTTTGCTCGACATCTAACGGCTCCTCTGATTAAACGCGAATCAGCCTGATCGGCGGCACTCCGCGGTATCCGCTTCGGCGATACTCGAAATCGGCAGCGTGCCTGCAGGGCCGGGCACGGCGTCAGAATATCTGGATTCGCGGGTATTCATCCGCCATGTGCGCCCAGAAACCGCCGCTCCAGTCGAAGGGAACGGCGAGAAACCAGTCCGAGGGTGTGGCGGCAACAACGGTTTCCACCATCTTTCGCCCACAGCCCTGCCGCGCGGAAGTCATGCCGTAGAATTGCACCACGTGGGTTTTCGTGTCGATGAGCAACTCGACGCGGATGGTCCCCGCGGCGCCGACCGCCACGACCGGACTCTGCTTCCCGTCCGTCGATAGCTGGTTCGAGGCACTCAGCCGTCCCGGGAAGAGCTTGATGAAGCGAAGATCCGGAATCGTTGCCAGCGCTTGCGCGAGGACTTCGTAGATAGGCTCGACACGGCGCAGCGTGCGAGCCTTCCGGATGCGTTCGCCGTCGACGAAGTTCTGTCGCCGCGTCATCCCGGTCTCCGCTGTTCAAGAGGGTTGCCCAAACACGTCAGGCGTCCCGAGTGCCCGCCCGGCGTCATCGCGCGACGCATTGTTCCGACACCACCCATTCGCATTTCGCGCCGGAGGTGTTTCGACTCCCGTTGCAGGGCTTGGCCTTGGTGTATCCGGCACAACCCATGGCCTCTTGTCCGCTCGACTCGCATGCACCGATGGTCTGCCAGCTGCAATCCGCGCTCGCGATGCAGTCCTTGCGCGGCTGCGCGTCGCACGCCTGCGCATCCGCGGCAGGGCTGACCGGGGAGAAAGCAAGCCAGCACAGCAGTACCGAGCAAACGCGAACGTAGCATTGGATCATGGCTGATTCTCGCTGATGGCGGGGGAAGACGTTCTCCAACGTCTCGTAGTGGATCTGAAACGGCATCTAAGCTTAACCTCGGCACGGCCGGGGCGCCTTCGCGGGCTTGCTTCTCCAAGTGTTCCCCGCGTCTGCGGGGATGAACCGCGTGGTGCGTGGGCACGCAGCGCCAGTTTACCCCTAGTACCCCGTTCCACCCTATTTTGCGTGCTCAGCAAGGCGAGAAGCGTTCGGCGGCTAGGCGCGCGAGTGAAGGAAGAGTGGTCCTCTTTCAAGCTCGCGCAACAACGGCGCCGAACGCTTCTCGCCTTGCCCTTCGGGAGCCCCCCAAAGGCGCCGGGGCGGCGTTACAGCCCTTGGAAATAGGATCCACTATTCCCCGCCGACTGTGCCTTGCCCCGGCGCCTTTGGGGGGCTCTGAGCATGCAAAATAGGGTGGAACGGGGTACTAGAACAACCAGCGCCAACCCGACCCCTCTCGCGCGGTCGATCTCCTGTCCTCACCCCGGCGGCAGGTCGTCCGGCCTCCCATACCTCGGAGCTTTGAGCCATGTTTCTCGATCCTTTCCACGCGGCCGTAGACGGCACGCTGCGCATCTCCGCGCCGCAAGGCAGCGCCTTCGCCAAGGAGATCGCGGGTGATTTCAATCCGATCCACGATGCGATGAATCCGCGCTTCTGTGCCCCTGGCGATCTCCTCTTTGCGCTTGTCCTCGCCAGATGTGGTCTTGCGCGTCGGATGACCTTTCACTTCACCGGAATGGTTGGAGCGGATGCCGCATTGAATGTCATTCAGAGCGACTCCGGCGTCATGGTCGAAACGGCCGACGGCAATCCCTGTCTCGAGGTCGAGCGTTCGGGACAGGTGACCAGGGATCTGGTCATGATTGAATCGTTCGTGCGCCGCTACGTGGCCTTCTCGGGCCAGAATTTTCCACACATTCTGGTGCCGCTTATGGAGCAGCAGGGCGTGATGATCAACCCGGATCGGCCCCTGGTGATCTACGACCGGATGTCGTTCGAGCTGGACCGATTGGACTGCCCCGACGTGGGCATTGCTCTGGAATCGACCGAGCTGGAGGTGAAGGGTAAGCGCGGCGAGGCCCGACTCGGGTTCCGCCTGACTGCCGCCGGGGAGCCGGTCGGGCAGGGCTCCAAGACCCTGATCCTGAGCGGCTTGCGGGCCTATGAGCCCGAGGCGTTACGGGGGTTGGTCGAGCGCTATGCCGGGTGGAAGGCAGCCTATCTGGCTGGCGTCTGACCGCCTTATGGATGCCGGCTCGGGGGCTGCTCGGGATGAGCCGGAAATACCCTCCCGCTCATAGACCTCGGCAAGCCCCGGGCTGCAATCCATGTCGGGCAGGGCGATGCAGTCTTCCAAAGTGGGTTTTCGGCAGTTTGGGCTAAGAATCCCATGTATCGGCCACGACGGACCGCTAAGAGGATTGAGGAATGACCGTCTTTCGGGCGCTGGGTGACCGGTCACGGCTGAACCTCGACGCCCTGCCGACCCGAATAGGATCGTCACGCCCGACGGCGTAATCGCCCATGAGACGTCCCGCTGGCGACGGATCACAACCGGGTCGAGCCGGTTACGCTGCACTCGCGAGGATGCTCGGCGCAGACGGCTCGCCCCTGCTGGGCTCGGCCGCGCGATACACCCGTCCGTCCAATGACCCGGAGAGTCTGAATGAACTGGAAGACCGCCTACCGCTCCTTCTACTACGCGCACGCACCCGAGCCCGAGGACCTTGTGCTGGACCCGGCCGAAACAGCGCTGCTGAGCATCGACGTGCAGAACCTCTATCTCGAGATCCCGTCCGATCCGCAGGAGGCGGCGCGCTGGTTCCCCTTCCACCGGCGCATGCGCGAGATCGTCATCCCGACCACCCGCGCCCTGCAGGACGCCTTCCGCGCGAAGGGGATGGACGTCATCCATGCCCGCATCGCCTGCCTGCTCGAGGACGGGCGGGACCGCTCGCTCAGCCAGAAGAAGCCGGGCTGGAACGCGCTCTTGCTGCCCAAGGACAGCGCGGCCAGTCAACTGATACCCGAGCTGGCGCCGCTCCCCGGTGAGATCGTCGTGACCAAAACCACCGACAGCGCCCTGACCGGCACCAACCTGCGCCTGATCCTCGCCAACATGGGCATCCGCAACGTGGTGCTGACCGGGATCTTCACCGATCAGTGCGTTTCCTCCACGGTACGCAGTCTCGCCGACGAGAGCTTCAACGTCATCGTGGTCGAGGACGCCTGCGCGGCCGGTACCGACGAGCTTCACCGGCGCGAGCTGGAGATCCTCAACATGATCTACTGCCAGGTGCTCGGCAGCGTGGAGCTGCGGGACATCATGAGGCTCTGAGGCCGGGCCGATGCGGTTGCGTGCGGACACCGCTACCGCGCCCCGTCACCCTTGATCGGAGGCATCCTGGCCTTCGACCTGCCGGCGATCAGCACGCGGGGGTCGTTCAGCCGCAGGCAGCACCTGGAATTGTCCTATCGGGCCAAGCGCCCGCCGGAGGCGCAGGCGGCGGCTTTTCTCGATGCGGTGTGGAAGCGAGAGCGCCCGACGAGGCGCTCCGCGGCAGCGCTTCGCAAGATGGCAGCCCAGGAGGGTGCCTAAGGCTCATCGTCCCCCTCTATAGCCTTGCTGCGACACACAAGCCGGAGCGGCTCCGATTCATGGGAAGGTTCCTCAAGAACCCGAAAGAGAGCGACCACGTACTCGCGTTCATCTGCAGGTATCGGCATGTCGATGCGTCTCGCGGCTTGCGCCGGAAGGTAGCCGACCAGGGCCGCGCCAAGGATCAACCCATTGGCTCGCAACCGGAGCCGTCCAGCGCGGGTAATCTTCAATGACCTTGTGCGCTTTCATGAAACCGATCGTTGCGTTGCGGGTTGGCTGCGATCCACGTCGACCCAGCAGAACTGCGCGTCGACCAGGTCATGCTCTCGGTCCCAGCGGTAAGCGCAGAGCTTCCCGCCTGCGGCGACGCTGTAGTCCAGACAGGCGACGCGTGCGGACAGCGGGCGCGGCGTACCGCTCATCCAGTAATGTCCGACGAACACCGGCTTGTCCCCGTTGTACCCCGGCAGGATATCCTCGGGCGCCGGCTCGTGCGGGATCTGCGGGATGACCGCGGTCGGTGCAATCGCGAGATCGCGGTAGGTGATCGGGTGTTCTTTCCACCAGCGGGTGCGGACATTCCGGCGGATCTTGCCGTCCTTGTCCTTGAACTCGACGCCCTCGGGAAGCGGAATCTCCAAGCCTTTCAGCACCGTCTCCAGCGCCTCGTAGGCCGGGTCGCCTTCTCGGGTGAGTGCGGCCCAAGCGGTCTCGTCGCGGATCCGTTGTCCGTGGTCCAGGTGTTCGGTCAGGATCTTGAAAGAGGGCTGATGCCAGCAGGCATGGACGACGCGCAAACCCGGCAGATCCAGCCAGAGCGGCAGGCCGCGAAACCAGTCGATCCACTCGTCGTGGACCTGGCTGCCCTCGCCGACCCGAGCGAGGAACTGCACGTGCTGTCTGCGATTGTCCTCGGAGTGGGGCCGCAAATAGCTGTTCGCGCCCGGCGAGATCGGCGTGGCCCAAGCCACGGCGTTGAACTCGTGATTGCCCATGACCGTGAGCGCCTGCTCGGCGTCGACCATCGCGCGAACCATCTCCAGCACCTCGACCTGCGCCGGTCCGCGATCGATAAAGTCGCCGAGGAAGATCACTTGGCGTGTCGGATGTCGCCAGACGCCGTGGTGTTCCCGGTAGTCCATCTTCGCGAGCAGCGCCTTGAGCTCATTGGCACAGCCGTGGATGTCGCCGATCAGATCGTACATGTTCGCTCCTGTCTTGACCCTGTCGGTCGGCCCGCGCAGGCGGGTCGACAATGCTCCGCGGGACAGGGGTTCGCGTAGATCACCCGGATGCCCATACGGCGGGGAACCTCACCTCGGTCGCCTCGCCCCCGTCGGTCCACCAACAGCGTCGCTCGGGAAACTGCACCGCGAGTAATCCGCCCCCGTGATCCGAGGTCGCCGACAGACACACTCGCCGCGGTGCCGAGAAGATCGCCTGTCCGGGCAGATGGGTATGACTGCTCACCGCGACGCGCTCCCAGTCCGGATCGTGCCGAGTCGCCCGACCCTTGTCGCGCAAGGCTTCGGGCATGAAGGACGGCTCCGCGGGCAGTGTCGTGCGTTCGAGCGCGGCACGTTGCGGGGCGATCGGGCCGACATCCAACCCGGCGTGCACGCAGAAGATCTCGCCGTCGTCGAAGAACCAGCGCAGATCGGACAAGAAACGCCGATGCTGCGCGGGGAATGCCGCAGCGAAGCTCGCGAGGTCGTGCGCTTCATAGGCGTCGGCCGTGCCGAGTCCCGGGTTCCAGTAGCGTGCGCTCCAGCATGCGTACCAGGCCCTGTCGGGAACGTGTCCCGGCCAGCCAAGGGCCCGCAACAACGCCAGATCATGGTTGCCGATGATCCGAAAGAAGCGCCCGGGGCGCTCGGCCTGCAACGCGATCAGGCGATCCAGCAGAGCCTGGATCTGCGGGCCGTTGTCGACATAATCGCCGAGGGTGACGATGCGTGCATCCGGCGCCTCGCGGTCGATGCGCTCGAGCACACGTTCGAACAGGTCCAGATGACCGTGCAGGTCGCCGATCGCCACCAACGGCGGGCCTGTGGCCGTCATGCGTCGAGACCGAGCAGGCGATCCGCGAGCCCGGCGATCTCCTCGCGCTGCGGCAGGGTGTCGAGCCACTCGGCCGGGATCGCACCCGTGCCGAGCGCCGCGCCGAGCAGGGCGCCGGCGAGACAGGCGACCGAATCCGAATCGCCCCGGATCCGCGCGGCCTTCTCGATCGCCAGACCCGGATCCTCCGGCCAGCGCAGCGCCGCCGCGACCGCAAGGCCCAGCGCACTGCCGGAGCGCCAGCCACCGTCGCCCGGCGGGATGGCCTCCTCGTCGAGCCAGTCCCCGCCGCGCGCCGACCACGCAATGGCCGCGCGCAGGCTTGACGCGACCTCTCCACCCTGATGCCAAGGCCCGTCGAGCCCTCGGATCGCATCCTCCACCAGGACCGTATCCCAGCGACCCGTCTCCAGGATCGCCCGCACCAGCCAAGCCCCGGCGATGGCCGCCTCGACCGCGTTGGGATGGGCGTGGGTGAGCAACGCCGAGATGCGTGCGGCCTCGATCAGGTCGTCGCCCCGATAGGCAAGCGCCAGGGGGACGATCCGCATCACCGCCCCGCAGCCGTCGGACGCGCGCACCCCGCTGGCGGTCCAGTCGCGGTCGCGCTCGAAGCGGGAGGCCCTGGTCAAGCAGGTGTTGCCCGGCGCGGTCGACGGGGTCAGCGGGTCATGGCTCCAGGGCACGAAGGCCTCGCCCACCAGCTTGCCTAAACGATCGGGGTCGAGCGGCCCCGGTCCATGCTCCAGGATCGCCTCGCCCAGATACAGCGACATGTGGGTGTCGTCGGTCCAATGGCCCAAGTGGACCGGGCGGGTGCGTACGCTTGCGTCCGTCACGAACTCGAGCGGGGCGCCGAAACGGTCGCCGCACGCATGGGCGAGCAGGGCTGCACGGGCGCGATCGGCAAAGGTCGAGTTGTTTTCAGTTCCGTTCATGGGCGTCTTCTCCATTGAATGAGGCGCGGTCCTGTTCGAGCACAAAGGCGGATGTTCATTGTCCTGGGACGATCCTTGCGGCCGCGGGGATCCGGACCTGCTCCATGCCGACATGATCCCGCTCGTCCTCGTCGATGGGTCCCCGTCCCCCCGCGGACGTCAGACCGCGCCCTGCCGAGCCTCCCCCTTCATCCGACTCTCCGCGGCCAACCGCCGCAGGAACTGCTCCGGCGCGAGCGTCTCGCCGAGGAGTGTACGCTGCCGTGCCACGGTCGCGAAGTCGCCGGGCGTGAGCGTCTCCAGTGCCGTCAGGTGCCGCGCGAGCTCGGCCGGAACCGGGGCGGAAACATCCCCGAGCGCCTCGCGCGCGAACAGTGCCGAGCGCTGTGCCGGTGCGAGCGCCCAAAAGGGCAGCTTGAAGTCGAACCGGCGCAGACGCCCGCGCAGGACGGCATCGTCCTGCGGTTGCAGGGTTTCGTCGTCGTCCGCCCAGGCGTCGTCCGGGTCGCGACCGGCGGCGTTGAACAGGAAGGCCGCCACCTGCTCGGGCTCGAACAGCGGCAGGCAGAGAGACCAGAGCGCACCGAGTGTGTATCGGTCGTCGAGCGTGGGTTGCGCGCGGACCAGTCGCAGGGCATAGCACGCGGCGCGCCGCGTCGAGGCCGGTACGGCGGCGAAGTCCTTGCGCCAAAGTGTGCGAGGTTGGGGCATGCTCAGACCTCCCGCGTCCAGGGTTGAAAGCGGCGAGCGTCGAAGTGAACGACGAGGACGCGCCCGTGCGACTCTATGCCCTGCACCGGATCGTGCGGGCGGAGGTCGCGAGCGACACGCCCGCGCGGGCCGCTGCCGGGTTCGACCTGGACCAGGCGCTCGCGCGCGGTCAGGCTGATATCGGTCAGGGCGAGCTGATCGATCTGGAGCTGCGGGTCCGCGGCTATCTGGCCACGGTGTTGAGCGCCTGTCCGCTCGCACCCGGGCAGTGGTTCGAGGACGAGCCCGAGGGTTCCGAGTTCGATCTGCGGGTGTCGGCCCGCGTCCCCTCCACGGGCCAGCTGCTGCGCTGGCTGCTCGGGGCGGGGGACAATCTGGAGGTGATCGCCCCGCCGGACTTGCGCCATGTGGTGGCGGTGCAGGCGGGGAAGATGGCGGCGATCTACAGCGATCGGTCCGGAGTGAGCGACGCGGTTTGAGGTGACGGGCGTCCGCGCCGTTCGTCGATCTTAATGGCGCGGGACGTCTTCGACCCCGAGACCGGCAAGGATCAAGGCAAGACGCCGGCGCGCCGCCGCGACATCGACGCCCTGCGCGGCGCGCTCTTCGAGCAGACGGATGGCCTGATCCGCGAGCTCGGCGCATTGCTCGGGGTCGAGGATCTGCAGCACCGCGGCGACCTCGTCGAGCGTCGCCGAGAGGACGGCCGGCGCGAGCTCGTCCGGGCCGATCGGCGACTCGGGGTGGAGCAGATCGGCCACCAGCGGTTGCTCGAGCAGGCGAAAGTGGATCTCGCGGGCCTCTTCCTCGTCGGCAAGCTCCTGTCTGGCGAGCGGATCGGCACCCGCTGCGCGCTTGACGGCCTTCATGATGAGGGCGATGAGTTTGTGGATGGCCGCGCGTTCTTCTGTGTGGGTCTCCGGCAGGCCAAAGGACTGTTCGTAGTGCCGCTCCAGGGCTTCCTTGAAACCCAGCACCACCTCGCTGCCGGCATCCGGCGGCAGCTCGACGGCCTTTTGGACGAGTGCGCGGAAGTCCGTGGCGAAGGTTTCCATCTCCTCGTGATCGGCCTGCTGGGCTGCCAACAGATCCTCGGGCGGGACCTCTTGCGGTGGCCAAGCGAAGAGCGGGTTTTCGTGTCGGCGTCGCAAATGACGCTCGCGCCGACCGGGTTTGTGGGTGAAGGGAAGCTCCATGGGGATTTTGACGCCTTGCAAGGTGGGATTTGGTCGGGAGGATCGCGATTGTCGTGTCGAGTTGTCCGCACATCGGATTTGTGCAGCCTGCCACTCAAGATTCCGTGGCGCGGAGGGTGGCTGCGCGCCATGTGCCGGTGTTCATCCTCCGCGCTCGTTGCGCGGAGGGGTCGTGTCGCTCGGCCCTCGGTCACCCCTTCGAGGGTGTTGAAGGGCTTAGGGCTTCATAGAGTGCGGAGTAGTCCTGATCGGCAAGACCCACGCGAGCCGCATCGGCGCAGACGGCCTCGATCGCCGAGATCACTCGGGTGTCCAATCCAGCGGCTTCGCCGACGCGCGCGAACAGGCGCACGTCCTTGAGCAGGTGCTTGAGCGGAAAGCTCGCGCCGGCGTAGTCGTGGCTCAGATATTTGTCGAGCTTCTTGTCGAAGGTCTTGGCGTAGAGCGCACTGCTGCGCAGCAGGCCCATGAACTGCTCCACATCGATACCTTCGCGGCGCACCAAGGCGAGGCTTGTCGCGAAGCTGGCGGTGAGCCCCGCGATCAGCTGGTTCATGGCGAGCTTGAGTGCGGCGCCCTGTCCGACCGGGCCGATCCACTGGGGGTCGCGGCTCAGGTCGCGCAGGAGAGGCCGACAGCGCTCGAAGAGATCCCGGTCGCCTCCGGCCATGACGATCAGGTTGCCCTCCCGCGCCTCGGGAAGACTGCCCAGCACCGGTGCTTCGAGGTAGTTGCCGCCGACCGAGGCCACTCGTTCGGCGATCGCTCGGCTCTCCTCGGGTGCGATGGTGCCCATCTGGATCAGGACGCGTCCGCGCAACTCGACCGGGTGGGCCGGATCGAACAGGGTGTCGGTGATTGCGGCTGCGTCGCTCAGGACGAGGAGTATCAGCTCGGAGGCTGCGAGCGCCTCGGCGGGTGTCTGCGCCAGGTCGAGCCCGCGGCGCTCCGCGGCGCCACGATTGGCCTGACCTCGGTTCCAGCAGATGATCTCCCGCCCTTGTCGCTTCAGCCTCAGGGCGATCTCCGAACCCATCAGACCCAGGCCCAACACGGCGGTCTTCATCATTCTTACTCCCGGTGTCTCAACATTGCGATGACGGCCGCGGTGTCCGGACGGACGCCGCGCCACAACCAAAACGACTCGGCCGCCTGCTCGACCAACATTCCCAGTCCGTCCAGCGACCGGGCTGCACCGTGTCTTTGTCCCCAACGGCGGAAGGCGGTCGGCGTGTCCGCGTAGAGCATGTCGTAGGTCCAGCCTCCCGAGGCGAGACAGTCCTCCGGGATTGCCGGGACGGTGTCGCTCAAACCGGCCGACGTTGCATTGATGATGAGGTCGAATCGCTTGCCGTCCAACTCATCGAATCCGCGAGCCTGCGCAGGTCCGAACGGGGCGCCGAGATCAGCAAGCTGTTGCGCCTTGACAGCAGTTCGGTTGGCGATGACCAGGCCGGCGAGTCCGCTCTCGAGCAGCGGTACCAGCACGCCGCGCGCCGCGCCGCCGGCTCCGAGCAGGAGAACCCGCGTGCCCGGAAAGCGAAAGCCGTGATTCTCGACAAGATCGCGCACAAGACCGACCCCGTCGGTGTTGTCTCCGCGGAGTCTGCCGTCATCGAGTCGAATCAGCGTGTTGACCGCACCTGCGATCTCGGCACGCTGCGAGCGCTCGTCCGCAAGCGCCCAAGCGGCCTCTTTGAAGGGTACGGTGACGTTGAGTCCGCGACCGCCGCTTGCGAGGAAACGGCGGACCTCGCCGGGGAAATCATCCGGGTCGCCGAGGATACGCCCGTAGTCCAGATCCTGGCCGGTCGCTCGGGCGAAGGCGGCGTGGATCAGCGGTGACTTGCTGTGAGCGATGGGATTGCCGATGACGGCGTATCGGTCCGGCATGGGCGTTTGGCGGCCTCTGGTTGTGGATCGAGCTGGAGCTTTCTGCCTCCTGCTGTCAGCTGTCAGCGAACAGCGGAAATCGCGGCAAGACGCTCGACGCATCCTAAATCGCGTCAGCTCCGACGTTCAAGGATCTCGCCGGGGCAGATCCAATCCGAAGACGATGCATACTGTTCCAAACGCGATTTAGCGCCCCAACCAACGCGCCACATCCTTCGCGTAATAGGTGAGGATCCCGTCGGCACCGGCGCGTTTCATCGAGACCATGGCTTCCAGGACCACGGCGCGCTCGTCGAGCCAGCCGTTCATGCTGGCGGCCTTGAGCATCGCGTACTCGCCGCTCACATGGTAGACGAAGGTGGGCGCGCCAAACTGGTCCTTGATGCGTCGCACGATATCGAGATACGGCATGCCGGGCTTGATCATGACCATGTCGGCGCCCTCGGCCAGGTCCAGGGCGACCTCGTGCAGGGCCTCGTCCGAGTTGGCGGGATCCATCTGGTAGTTGTACTTGTTGCCCGAGCCCAGGTTGCCCGCCGAGCCGACGGCGTCGCGGAACGGGCCGTAGTAGGCGGATGCATACTTGGCGGAGTAGGCCAGAATGCGGGTGTGGATGTGGCCCTCGGTCTCGAGCGCGGTGCGGATGGCGCCGATCCGCCCGTCCATCATGTCCGAGGGTGCGACGATGTCGGCACCGGCCTCGGCGTGCGAGACCGCCTGGCGGACCAGGACCTCGACCGTCTCGTCGTTCATGACGTAGCCGGTCTCGTCGATCAGGCCGTCCTGACCGTGCGTGGTGAAGGGGTCGAGTGCGACGTCGGTGATGATCCCGAGATCCGGCACCGCGGCCTTCAGTGCACGTACCGCGCGCTGTGCAAGCCCGTCGGGATTGAACGCCTCGCGTGCGTCGAGCGACTTGACCTCCGGCGGGGTGACCGGGAAGAGCGCCATGGCCGGGATGCCGAGCCGCTGGACCTCGATCGCGTCCTCCACCAAGAGATCGATGCTCAGACGCTCGACCCCCGGCATAGAGGCGACCGACTCGCGCTGCCCGGCGCCTTCCAGCACGAAGACCGGATAGATAAGATCGTCCGGGGTCAGGGTCGTCTCGCGCATCATGCGACGCGAGAAGGCGTCGCGGCGCATCCGGCGCATGCGGGTGATGGGGAAGGCGGCACGATGGGTGTCACGATCGGGCATGGGATGGCCTCGGGGTCGGCTCCGGCGCGGCCGGGACCACCCCGGCGCTCAGGGCCGATACAATAGCTCAGGCGCTCGGATGGCTCCAGTGCGGCGGCTGTATCGCGATAGGATTCGACGCCGAGATAGCCTGCGCCATTTCCATATAGGTCAAGGCGCGCGACTATGCTTCACAGATGAACCCCTCACGGGAGTCCGAGCCATGTCTGCGTACCAGAAGGTCCGCCCGACACTCTACGAACAGCTTGAAGCCCTGCCTGAAGGGTTGACGGGCGAGATTCTCAATGGCCAGCTCCACACCCAGCCGCGCCCGAGTGGTGCGCACGTGGTGACTGCGTCGGCTTTGGGCTACGAGCTGTTCGGCCCGTTTCAAAGAGGGCGAGGTGGTCCGGGTGGCTGGTGGATCATCGACGAGCCCGAACTGCACTTCATCCACGACATCGAGGTCGACGTGCCTGACCTGGCCGGCTGGCGGCGCAGCCGACTGCCGCGGATTCCACAGGATCATCGCTTCACCGTGGCGCCGGACTGGGTCTGCGAGATCCTCTCGCCATCCACGGAGAGCAAGGATCGCGAGGTGAAGATGCCGATCTACGCGCACTTCGGGGTCGCCTATGCCTGGTTGATCGATCCCCGGGCCCATACGCTGGAAGCCTACGCGTTGGAGGGCGGCGACTGGCGCGAGATCGGACGGTTTGCGGGCGGCGCACAGGTGTCGGTCGCGCCGTTCGATGCGGTGACGATCGCCTTGGACGATCTGTGGGCGCCGACCGAGTAGCGGTTCGGGTGCTCCGAAGACTGAAAACGACAAGGACAAGCTCTCCATGACAAGCCCGGGCGACCCGTCTACACATCTCTTCGACGTCGATCTCGACGGCTTTCAACGCGAGGTCATCGAAGCGTCCGAGGTCCGACCTGTCCTGGTGGACTTCTGGGCCGATTGGTGTGCGCCCTGTCATGCCTTGGCGCCGCACCTGGGACGTGTGGTCGCGGATCTCGACGGGCAAGTTCTTCTCGCCAAGATCGAGGTCGACGAGGGCGAGAACATGAAGCTCGCAGGGCAGTACAAGCTGCGCGGCTTCCCGACGGTGATCCTCTTCCATCGCGGTGCCGAGCTGGCGCGCTTCAGCGGTGCGCGGTCTCGCCATGAGATCCTCGATTGGCTGCGGATCCATCTGCCGGATGATCTTGCCGGCCTGGTGGTATCGTGAGCCGTGTCGATCGCGCGTCGCTCCCGCGATGAGATGTCTAAACCGGCCTTCCATCTCCTCGATTCGGTCGGCGCCTTCGGAACCCCGGCCTTTGCCGCGGTATTGAGGGGCGAGCTTTTGGCCCTGCCGGAAGGGGTTCTGCCGATTGCGGGCGAGCAGGGCGGCCTGATCGACCCCGCGAGTCTCGAGGTCACCCTCTTGTCGCGTCGGGCCGATGCCGAACGGATCGAGGTCGCCGTCGGTGTGTTTTTCACCGAGATCGTCGGCGGCTGCAGCTGCGGGGACGAGCCCTTCGGGGTGAGCGGCTATACGGAGCTGAGGATACGAATCGAGCGGACGGATGGCGCGGCCGTCATCCTGTTTCGGGGGGATTGAGCAGAGATGTCGAATAGATCGGGATCCCGACCCGGTCTCCGATTAAACCGCGCCGAGCGCGGTATGCGATGTTTTCGGATGGGATCGGCCCCGGCAGATTTGACGACCGCTGGAGGTGGCGCGGTTGAAGACTTTAAAAACCTTAAATTCTAAACCGCGTCTCCGCAAAGGTCGGAAAAATCCCTGAGCCCGACACAAAATGAAAATCATGCATGCCGCTCCGGACGCGGTTTAGGATCAGCCCGTCGCGGTCCGGATCCACTCGACGCGTTTGCGCATCACGCCGTAATAGACCACCGGGATGACGACCAGGGTCAAGACGGTCGAGACGAACAGACCGAAGAGCAGCGATACCGCCAGCCCCGAGAAGATGGGGTCATCCAGGATGAAGAGCGCCCCTGCCATGGCCGCGGCGGCGGTCAGCGCGATCGGCTTGGCGCGCACCACGGCCGAGTTGATGACGGCCTCCTCGAACCCTTTACCCTCGCGCACCTGCTGGTTGATGAAGTCGACCAAGAGGATCGAGTTGCGCACGATGATGCCGGCGAGCGCGATCATGCCGATCATGGAGGTTGCGGTGAACTGCGCACCCAGGAGTGCATGGCCGGGCATGATGCCGATAATCGTCAGCGGGATCGGCGCCATGATGACCAGAGGCACCAGATAGCTGCGGAACTGAGCCACCACCAACAGGTAGATCAGGATCAGGCCCACGCCGTAGGCGATGCCCATGTCGCGGAAGGTCTCGTAGGTCACCTGCCACTCGCCGTCCCATTTGAGGCTGAACTCGTAGGGGTTGGCGGGTTGCTGGATGAACCATTGCTCCAGGCCCTGCTCCTCGGCGAGCCGATCCGAGATCTCGAACATCCCGTAAAGCGGGCTGTCGGTCTCTCCGGCCATGTCGGCGGTGACATAGACCACGGGCAGCAGATCCTTGTGATAGATGCTGTGCGCCCGCTCGGTCTCCTGGATCTCGACGATCTCGGAGAGCGGTACCAGTGCACCGGACATCGAGAGGACCCGCAAGGCCAGCACCTGATCCAGATCGGCCTTGTCCGCCTCGCTCAACTCGACGCGGATCGGCACGGCGTATTTGACGTTGGCGCAGTGCTGATAGCTCATATCCTCGCCGTCGAGCACCGTGGACAGCGCCTGAGCGACAGTACTCTGCGGCACGCCGAGACGCGATGCCTTACTGCGATCCACGACCACGACCCGCTTGCGCGACGGATATTCGACCGAGTCGTCGACATCGACGATGTCCGTCGTGGACTCGAAGATCCCGCGGACCTCGCGTGCGACGCGGATCTGTCCGTCGTAGTTCAGCCCGTAGATCTCCGCGACCAGCGGCGAGAGCACCGGTGGGCCCGGCGGGATCTCGACGATCTTGGCGTTGCCGCCGTGCCGCAAGGCGATCTCCTGCAGCGGGGCGCGCATGCCGGCGGCGATCGCGTGGCTCTGAAGATCGCGGTGGTGGCTGTCGACGAGGTTGACCTGGATGTCGCCCAGGTGTGCGCCCTCGCGCAGATAGTACTGGCGCACCAGACCGTTGAAGTTGATGGGGGCGGCCGTGCCGGCATAGATCTGGAAGTCGGTGACCTCGTCGACGGTTGCCAGGAAATCGCCCATCTCGGCCAGCACCCGCGCCGTCTGCTCCAGGCTGGTCCCTTCCGGCATGTCGAGCACGACCTGGAACTCGCTCTTGTTGTCGAACGGCAGCATCTTGAGGATCACGACCCGGCTGGTGACGAGCGAGATCGAACCCGCGATCAGGATCAGGATCCCGGCCAGCAGCAGCCAGCGGTTGAGGATGCCTTTGCGCCCGACCAGAAAAGGCCCGATGACGGTGTTGAACAGGCGGTCGAGACGCCCGCCCGCATGGGCCGCATCCGGATCGTCGCCGTGCTGCGCATGTCCGGCGCCCGCGGCGTGGCGCTTGCCGAGCATGGCATTCGCCATCCAGGGCGTGAAGACGAAGGCGACGACCAGCGAGATCAGCATCCCCATCGAGGCGTTGATGGGGATCGGGCTCATGTAGGGCCCCATCAGTCCGCTCACGAAGGCCATCGGCAGCAGTGCGGCGATGACGGTGAAGGTTGCGAGGATGGTCGGTCCGCCGACCTCGTCGACCGCCTTGGGCATGAGGTCGAGCAGCTTGGCTTTGCTCATCGCCATATGTCGATGGATGTTTTCCACGACCACGATGGCGTCGTCGACCAGAATGCCGATGGAGAAGATGAGCGCGAACAGCGAGACCCGGTTGAGGGTGAAACCCCAGGCCCAAGAGGCGAAGAGCGTCAGGGCGAGGGTCACGACGACGGCCGCGCCGACGATAATCGCCTCGCGCCAGCCGATGGCGAGCCAGACCAGCAGCACCACGGAGGCCGTCGCGAAGATCAGCTTGGTGATCAGCTTCTGCGCCTTGTAGTCGGCCGTGGCGCCGTAATTGCGGGTGACCGTGACCTGGACGTTGTCCGGGATGAAGGTGCCTTCGAGCTGTGAGAAACGCTCGATGACTTGCTCGGCGACCGCGACGGCGTTGACGCCCTCCTGTTTGGCCACCGCGATGGTGACGGCCGGGGTGCTGCCGGACAGGTCGAGATCGGTATGGACCGCGCCCGCGCCGGTGCCCATCCGCACGTAAGCCTCCGGTTGCTCCGGGCCGCGCTCCAGGGTCGCCACGTCGCTGAGATAGACGGGTCGTCCGCCGTGCAGGCCGACGACCAGCTGGTGGAGCTCTTCCGGGCAGGTCAGAAAGGTGCCGGCCTGCACGAGGATCTCCTCGTTTTCGGCGGTCACCGTGAGGTTGTCCCTGATGACATTGCCCGCCTGCAAGGAGCGGCGAAGGTCGCTCAGGTCGATCTGGTAGCCGGCAAGCGCCTGCGGGTCCAGCAGAACGCGCACGATCTGGGACGGCGCGCCGACCGTGTAGACGTCGCGCGTGCCTGGGACACGCTTGATCTCCTGTTCGAGTGCATGGGCGACCTGCCCGAGCTCGAAGGCGCCGACATCCGGGTCGGGGGACCAGAGCGTGGCGGTGATGATGGGGACGTCGTCGATCCCTTTCGGTTTGACGATGGGGGTGCCGACACCCAGGTTCGGCGGCAGCCAATCCTGGTTGGCCAGCACCTTACTGAAGAGCCGCACCACGGCGTCCGTGTTGTCTTCGCCGACCCGGTATTGGACGGTCACGACGGCCATGCCCGGGCGCGACACGGAGAAGACATGCTCGATCCCCTTGATCTCGGAGAAGACCTGCTCGGCCGGTCCGGCGACCAGGTGCTCGACCTCGCTCGCCGAGGCGCCCGGGAAGGGGATGAAGATGTCCGCAAAGGTGACGTTGATCTGCGGCTCTTCCTCGCGCGGTGTGACGAGGATCGCGAATAGGCCGAGCAGCAGGCCGACGATGGCCAGCAGCGGGGTGATCTCGGTGTTTTGAAAGCGCCGGGCGATGCTGCCCGAGATGCCGAGCTGTTCAGCCATGATCTTGTCCCGCCTCGGCGCCGCCGGTGCTCGACTGCGACTTCAAGGCGACGCCCGCCGCGATCGGGTCGAGCGCGACCTGCTCGCCTTCGGCCAGCCCGGCAAGCACGACGACGCCGCCGTCGATGGCGCGTCCGAGACGGATCTGGCGAAAGCCGACTCGCCCGTCATCGTCCACCACATAGACGGCCGTGACCTCGGAGCGCTGGACGACGGCCTCGGACGGGATCGTCAGCTCCTGCTTGGCACCGATCTCGAAGGCGGTCTTCACGAACATGCCGGGAAAGAGACCTTTCGTACCTTCCGGCAGGTCGAGACGCACGGTGAAAGTATTGGAGCCCATGTCCGCGAACGGGAAGATGGTGACGCGATCCGACTGGATGATCTCCTCGGGGCTCAGATAGATGCGAGCGGTCCCGCCCTCGCGCACCGAGGGGATGACGCTCTGGGGGACGTCGACGATCACCCGCAGCTGATCGAGCGAGATCCCGCTCATGACCTGTTGGCCGGGGCTCGCCGTCTCGCCGACCTCGATATGGCGATGGGTGACGATCCCCGAGTAGGGGGCGCGGATCTGGGTGTATTCCAACTGCTCCTGCGCCTGCTCGAGCCGCGCGGTGGCGGACTCCAGCTCCGCCTCGGCCGCGGCAAGATCCGCCTTCGCCTGGTCCATGGCGGACTCGGAAACATTCTTCTTCTCGAACAGACCGAGGACGCGTGTGTACTCCTCCCGGGTCTGCTCCAATCGCGCCGAGGCGGACCTCAAATCGGCGGCGGCTTGGGCCACCCGTGCGCGGTGCTCGGTATCCTTCAACCGAGCGACGATCGCGTCCTTCTCGACGAAATCCTCGACATCGAACAGGATCTCTTGGACCTGGCCCGTGGTTTGGGCGGAGACAGTGGTGCGATTGATGGCCTCGACGACACCGTCCAGTCGATATTCGCGCGGCAGGGTTTGGTACTGAGCCGGTGCGGTGTCCAGCGCGATGGTCTCGGCGGCCTGAAGATTCAGCGCAGCAAGCGCCGTCAGGCCCGCCAGTGCAGGTATGATCAATGGGACGAGGGGCATGATGGCGGTCCTCTAAAATATTAGATTTTGCTTATATTAACAGAATCTATTGGCAAAACAAGGCGATTGATGTGCTCGACGGGTCGTGTGCCCAAGCGGCGCGTCACCGGGGTCAGGGCAGGCATGAGCTGTTGCGATGCGTCCTGAGGTTAGCAGACGCTTGGCGGTTGCCGGAGGATTTTCGGCTTCCGCCCGGCGTGTTCCGCCGTTCGGCTCCACTGCGCATCCCGAACCCGCGCGGATGCTGGTGCGCAAAGCGCTCCGTAGTGACAATAGAGCAAACAACAGAATCCGGGCCGGCTTGCGGGCCCCCGCGCGAGCAGCGATGCCCAGTCGCGGGTCCGGGCCGGAGAATCGAGATGCCGACTCGCTGCGCGGGGCGGCGAGACCAGGAGGATAGTCCGTGAGCCGATGGTCCGAGGACCTGATTCCGATCGACCGCGCCAAGACCCTGGACGGACTCTTCGTGCAACGCGTCAAGCGCTCGCCGACGCGTGTCGCCTATCGCCATTTCGAGCGCGGCGGCGGATGGTCCGAGCTGACCTGGGCCGAGATGAGTGCACAAGTGGCGCGCTGGCATCGGGCGCTCGCGGGCGAGGCGCTCGGAAGCGGGGACCGGGTCGCCATCCTGCTCCGCAACTGTCCCGATTGGGTGGTGTTCGACCAAGCGGCGCTGTCGCTCGGACTGGTCACGGTTCCGCTCTACACGGACGACCGGGCGGAGAACGCGGCCTATATCCTGCAGGATGCCGCGGTCAAGCTGCTGTTGATCCACGATGCCGGACGGTGGAAGCGGTTGTCCGAGGTGCTCGGCGATGGGCCTTTTCCGACGCGCGTCGTGATCCTGGAGTCGAGCCCCGCGGCACGCGAGATCGCGGCCGCCGATCCGCGGGTGGTGATCGCCGAGGATTGGCTGCCGGAGACCGCACCGGACCTCGAGCAACGTGCCGGCGACCCGGATGCCTTGGCGACCATCGTCTACACCTCCGGGACCACCGGGCGTCCCAAGGGCGTCATGCTCAGTCACCGCAACATCCTGGGCAACGCGCATGGTGCTCTCACCATCATCGATTGCTATCAGGAGGATCGGTTTCTCTCCTTTCTGCCGCTGTCCCATATGCTCGAACGCACGGGCGGCTATTATCTGCCGATGATGGCCGGGGCGACGGTCGCCTTCGCGCGTTCGGTCGCGCAGCTTGCCGACGATATGCAGGCGATTCGGCCCACCGTCATCATTGCCGTCCCGCGGGTCTTCGAGCGGGTCCACCAGCGCATCCTGGACCAATTGGAAGCACGTCCGGCGCCCGCGCGCTGGCTGTTCCGGCTCGCCGTCGCCTCGGGGTGGCGGTCCTTTCTGCGTGAGCAAGGACGTGGCGGCTGGCACCCATTGATGCTGCTCTGGCCGTTGTTGCGCAGCAAGGTCGCCGGTCAAGTCCTCGCCAAGCTCGGCGGAGCGCTCCGTGTCGCCGTGAGCGGCGGTGCGCCCCTGCCGAGCGCCGTCGCGCAGACCTTCATCGGTCTGGGCCTACCCCTGTTGCAAGGCTACGGCCTGACCGAGACCAGTCCGGTCATCAGTTTCAATCCGCTCAAAGACAATATCCCGGAGAGCGTCGGTGTGCCCCTGCGGGGGCTGCAGCTACGCATCGGAGCGGAGGACGAGCTCCTCGTGAAGGGCGAGAACGTGATGCTCGGCTATTGGAACAACCACGCGGCCACCTCCCGGGTGCTGACGCAGGATGGTTGGCTGCACACCGGCGATCAGGTGCGTCTGGAACACGGACACATCTACCCCGAATATTTCATAAAAAAGGGCGACTCTCGTTCAACCCATTGATAAAATGGCTGTTCCGCCAAGAACGCTTCGGAAGAAGCTAAACGAGGTCGCCCATGCCCGAGTCTACCCCGGAACAGCTGCGTTTTCCCCCGGTCGCCGGTTTCACGGTCCGCGGCGACTTCGACGGCGGCGCCATGTCGTCTGACTTTGGCCCCATGATTCTGCGCGGGGTTGATCGGCAGATCGGCCTGACCGAGCGGTTGAGCGCAGCGATCGATGATTGGCGCCATCCGTCCTACACCACCCATCCGATGCGTGAGCTGATCGCGCAACGGGTCTACCAGATCGCCTGTGCTTACGAAGACGGCAACGACGCCAATGCGCTGCGCCGTGATGCGCTGTTCAAGCTGGGGCTGGAGCGCAAGCCGCTGGATGCGACGACGGACCTGGCCAGCGGGCCGACCTTCTCGCGTTTGGAGAATGGGGTCGGCGCGCGCGACCTCTACCGCATGGCGCAGGCCTTCGTCGAGGCCTTCATCGCCAGCTACCCGAAGGCGCCGCAGGTGATCGTGCTCGATATGGACCACTCCGAAGACGCCACCCATGGCCAGCAGGAGTTCGCGTTCTACAATCATCACTACGGCAACCATTGCTACTTGCCGCTGTTTCTCTTCGAGGGCCTCTCGGGGAAGTTCATCACCGCGGTGCTGCGTCCCGGCAAGCGCCCCACCGGCGCCGAGAACGCGATGATCCTCAAGCGCGTGCTCAAGCGGCTGCGGGCCGCGTGGCCACGCACACGCATCATCCTGCGCGGCGACGGACACTTCTCCAACCCCGAGTTGATGGCCTTGGCGATGGCCGATCCGTTGACGGATTTCATCTTCGGCCTGGCGGGTAACCGGGCTCTCACGCCACGGGCCGAGCCGTTCTTGGCCGACGCCCGCAAGCTCCATGCGCTGCGCATCGAGAACGCCCGGCGCGCCGACGCCGACGTACCCGAGCGGACCCGCACCTACCACGAGGTTGACTACCGTGCCGGTTCCTGGCCCGGCGCGTGTCGGACCATCCTCAAAGCCGAGGTGACGGCGCGCGGCGACAACCTCCGCTTCGTCGTCACCTCCTTGGACTTGCCCAGTCCCGAGTGCGTCTACCGCGATCTGTACTGCGCGCGCGGCCAGGACGAGAACTTCATCAAAATGATCAAGAACGATCTGGCCAGCGATCGCACTTCCGACAGCACCTTCTTGGCCAATCAGATGCGCTTGTTCTTCTCCTGCGCCGCTTACGTCTTGCACCAAACGCTGCGCACCGAGGTCCTCGTCGGCACGGAACTGGCCAACGCCCAGCCTGCCACCGTGATCATCAAACTGTTCAAGCTCGCCGTGCGCGTGGTGCAGTACAAAGACCGCGTGCGCCTGCACCTGCCCTCGAGCTGTCCGGTCAAGACGCTGTTGCAGCAGGTCACCGAGAGGCTCTTCAACGCGCAGCCCCGGGCGGCGCCCGCCTAGACGCACATACATCCCCGCACGGGGATTTCAGCACGCGCACGACGACTATGCCCACCTCGGGCAGGGCATCGTACGCCTGCGCGGCGACAAAACTACTCGTGCCCCGTTGATCAAGCCCGTTGCCGCTCGGTATTTCCACCATTCAACCCCCGCGGCGTCCCGGTCATCGCCCTCGGTGACGCCCAGCGCCGCGCAAATCCGCGAGGCCAGTGTCGGCTGTGTCGGTTTATGAAACATCCGGGCTACATTACCGGGCGATTAAAGGATATTCTGGTTCTGTCAAATGGCGAGAAGGTCCCGCCCGCCGACCTCGAGATGGCGATCTCGATGGACCCTTTGTTCGAGCAGGTCGTTGTACTCGGCGAGGGCCACTCCTACCTCACGGCCTTATTGGTGTTGAACGCAGATCTCTGGCCCGGTCTCGCACGGGAGCATGGTCTGGATCCGGAGCACCCGGAAAGCCTGCGCGATCCCCAGCTCAACAAGCTGGTCCTCAAGCGGATTCGCTCCTCACTGCACGATTTTCCAGGCTACGCTAAGATCCGGCGCGCGACGCTGACGCTCGAGCCTTGGTCCATCGACAACGGCCTGCTGACGCCGACGATGAAGGTGAAGCGCGCCATGGTCGTCTCGCGCTATCGCAACGAGATCGAGGAGATGTACGGGATGGATGCCTGATCCGGCCGAGCGCAGTCCCGCGACCGTTCGGCGCCGGGGCGGGGCCGGTCAAGGCTCGGGTCTCGTTCTTGATTGCGCGGCGGGCAGGGCCTACACTAAGGACTCGAAGCGGGTGTAGTTCAATGGTAGAACTTCAGCTTCCCAAGCTGATAGCGTGGGTTCGATTCCCATCACCCGCTCCATCTTCCCCCCGCCCCGCATCCCTCTCCAGCGAAGTCCGCACCGTTTCGGTAGGCCCCATGCAACGTCTCTATCAGGCCCGAGATCGCATCGAGGCTCAACTCCTGCTGGACTTTTTGGATCGGCACCTCGTCGAGGCCGTTATTCTGGGGGACTATCTTTCCGGTGCCGCGGGCGGTCTTCCTGCCGACATCGGTCCTACGCTCTGGGTCGTGGAAGACGACGACCTCGAGCGCGGTCGCGAGCTGCTCGGCCGATTTCAGGCCGATGCGCGGCGTCCGAGCGAGACCGGGACCTGGCAATGCAGTGCTTGCGGCGAATCGGTGGACGGTGATTTCGACCTCTGCTGGAACTGCGGGCAGCCGCGTGCGGAGACCGGATCTTGAAGACGGCAGCCCTCTCTCGTCGCACCCGGATTGGCGCGAGGCGATGACCGCAGACCCCTCGGCGTGGTTCGGCGCGGCCGTGCTCGGTTGGTTCGATCGGCACGGGCGCAAGGATTTGCCCTGGCAACGCGATCCGACGCCATACCGGGTCTGGGTCTCGGAGATCATGCTCCAACAGACCCAGGTCGCGGTCGTGATCCCCTACTTCGAGCGCTTCGTCGCGCAGTACCCGACCGTGGCGGATCTCGCGGAGGCGTCGGAGGATCGTGTGATGGCCCTCTGGTCCGGGCTGGGTTACTACGCCCGCGCCCGCAATCTGCATCGCGCCGCGTGCCGGATACGAGATCTGCATGGCGGCGTGTTCCCCACGGCGATCGAGCATTTGTTGGCTCTGCCCGGCATCGGTCGCTCTACAGCCGGTGCCGTGCTCTCGCTCGCTCTGGATCAGCCCCATCCGATCCTCGACGGCAACGTGAAGCGCGTGCTCGCGCGTGCCTTCGGCGTCGAGGGTTGGCCCGGCGAGCGTGTGGTCCTCGAACGGCTCTGGACGCTCTCCGAACGGCTCACGCCGGAGAGCCGGGTCGGCGCCTACAACCAGGGTATGATGGATCTGGGTGCCACGCTCTGCACGCGCCGTACCCCGGCCTGCGAGCGCTGTCCGTTGTCCGAACGGTGCATTGCGCGACACTCGGGCCGTCAGGCCGAGCTCCCGACACCCCGCCCGCGCCGCAGCCCTCCGCACCGCGAGACCCTGATGCTGCTCCTCGTCGATCCAGCCGGCAATATCCTCCTGGAGCATCGGCCCAAGAGCGGAATTTGGGGCAGTGCGGCCTGGCAAGGCCGCGTGTTCTAGCGGGTGGAACTCCCGCCTGGGTAATCGCTAGCCACGAGCCCGGTATCGAGCCTTGCGGCGCGGCTGGTAACAGCCGCGTCGATGCGTAGGCACGACAGCAGGCGAGGTGCAAAGGTAACGGGTGGAGCCGACCTTGAAGGTGTTGAGCCCCGAAACATTTGGTCGGGAGTGCCGACGGGTTTGTCCCTCCGGCAGGCAACAGTCCGTGTCGCGTCATGGCGAGTGGCACGGGTACTCCCCGGGGTCCGAGGCCGTATCGAGCCTGACATCGAGAGCACGCGGTAACCAGGGAGATCCGTGTATCGGTCCGTCGGAGGCGGGCACCCGCGAACAAGTGTCAAAAGCGAGGACGCGGGCAGCGATGCGCGGAAGTCGGAGCCACCTATAGTAGCGTTGATACCCGGTAATGCGGGCGGAGCGAAGGGGTGGCGGTTTGAGACAACGCAAGAGTGAAACACGGCCCTACACCGAGAGGACTCTGACCGTGACCAGCAAGCTTGAGCGTTTCACACTGATGGCGCGCGCGGAACCGCACACGCGGTTCACGTCCCTGATGGGCATGTTGTTTGACCCGGAGGGGTTGCGCGAAAGCTTCGAGCGCCAGGACGGACGCAAGGCGCCCGGAGTCGACGGGGTTAGGAAGGACGACTATGCAGTGGGTCTGGACGCGCGTCTGGAGGATCTGTCGGCACGGATTCGCCGTCTGGGGTACCGGCCGTTGCCGGTGCGGCGCACCTACATCCCGAAAGGGGACGGCCGTTATCGGCCGTTGGGGGTGCCGAGCTTCGAGGACCGCCTGGTCCAAGATCGCCTCGGCCGCATCCTTCAGGCCATTTGGGAGCCGGAGTTTCGGGACTGCTCGTTCGGGTTTCGGCCGGGTCGCAGCGCGCACGATGCGCTGCGCCGGGTGGCCGAGGTCATCACCAACGGGCGCACGCAGTGGGTGGTGGAGGCGGACATCAAAGGCTTCTTTGATCATCTGTCACACTCCCACCTCATGGACTTCCTGGAGCACCGCATCGGCGATCCCAATCTGTTGCGGATCGTGCGGCGGTTCCTGAAGGCCGGCATCATGGAGGACGGCGCGTTCACGGCCAGTGAAGAGGGCGCCCCACAAGGGGGTCTGGTCTCGCCCGTGCTGAGCAATATCTACCTGCACTACGTCCTCGACCTTTGGTTCGAGAAACGCTTTGCGGGGACCTGCACGGGACGGGCGTACCTGATTCGCTATGCCGACGACTATGTGGCCTGCTTCGAGCACGAAGGCGATGCACGGGCCTTTCTCACCGAGATGACCGCACGGCTGGCGCAGTTCGACCTGGAGGTCGAGCCGAGCAAAACGGCGCTGCTGCGTTTCGGCAGCGACCAGCTGGGTCGGACGCGGGCGGAGACGCCCGGACCGCGTACCTTCAGCTTCCTCGGCTTCACTCACTGTGTCGGGAAGAGCCGGCGGGGGCGCTTTGTTGTCGGGCGTAAGAGCGACGGCAAGCGGGTCGGCAAGAAGCTCAAGCTCCTGAGCGAGCGTCTGCGGGGGTTGCGGGCGCGAGGCGGGCGGGCGATGGTGGCGTACCTGATCCGGCATCTGCGCGGACACATCCAGTATTACGGTGTGAGCGGCAATAGCCGGGGCGTATCGGGTTACCTTTACGCCGCAACGGGCCTGTTGTTCAAATGGCTCAACCGGCGCAGCCAACGTCGCTCGTTGACCTGGAAGCGCTTCTACGCGGTCATCAAGCCCATGCTCCCGACGGCGCGGATCATTCACGACCTCTACCCCGTTCCTTGGTGGAAGACTCAAGCTGGGAGCCGGATGGTGTAACACTCCAAGTCCGGTTCTGCGAGGAGCCGGGAACAAACCGTCGTATGGCCGAGATCATGTGGCACCGCCGGGAAACCAGGCGGCAAACAGAGAACACAAACATCAGCCTAACCGACGGTGAGGACCCGGCTTACTCTCCGACTCTGGAGTCTGCCCGAGATTGCGCCTGATGCGGATCCGCGCGACTGGTGTCTCGCCCGCATCGGTGTTCCGCCCGCGCGGGTTGAAATGATCGGGGCACGCCGTCACACCTTCTCCCACTTCACATTGGATATCCGAATCGCACTGGTGCAGCTCGACACGACGCCCGCTCGCGTTGCCGACGGTGAGGAGCAGCGCTGGCTGAATCGGGCCGAGCTCGGCGCCGTCGGGACCCCCGCGCCTATCAAGGGCATTCTGGAACACTTTCAAGCCGGCCGAGCGCAACCGCCCGTTCGTGCTCAACCACACGGAGACGTCTCATGACCCACATGGTTCACTGCGTCAAGCTCGGCCGCGAGGCCGAGGGCTTGGATCGGGCGCCCTATCCTGGCGAGCTCGGCAAGCGCATCCATGCCAACGTATCCAAGCTTGCTTGGCAGGACTGGCTCCGGCACCAGACCATGCTGATCAACGAGAACCGATTAAGCCCGATGGACCCCAAATCGCGAAAGTTTCTCGAAGAGCAGATGGATAAGTATTTCTTCGGCGAAGGCGCGGAGATGCCCGAGGGTTACGTCCCGCCGAAAAGCTAGCGGCGCGGTCTTGTCGTCCCGGCCAAACGTTCAGCGTGTCGCCGGGATGCACTGCTGAACACCCGCCTTGCCGATCTTCCCTTGCGTTGTTAGATTAGCTCGCCGTTTTCCGATGGATTTCCCGACGGATCCTTGTCCAGGATGCCCGCGGGAGAGCCGGCGATCTCCTCTATCTCCCGCAAGGTACGCACCTGATGTTCTTCAGAAGTCTTCGTGGAATCTTCTCGAACGATCTTTCGATCGATTTGGGTACGGCCAACACGCTCATTTTCGCGCGTGACCAGGGGATCGTCCTCAACGAGCCGTCGGTGGTCGCGATCCGTCACGAGCGCAAGGGCGGGGGCAAAACGGTGGTCGCCGTCGGCGAAGAAGCCAAGATGATGCTCGGGCGCACGCCGCAGAGCATTACGGCGATTCGCCCGCTCAAGGACGGTGTGATCGCCGATTTCACCATCACCGAGAAGATGCTCCAGTACTTTATCCACAAGGTGCACGAGTCGCGTCTGATTCGTCCCAGCCCGCGCGTGCTGATCTGCGTGCCCTGCGGCTCGACCCAGGTGGAGCGTCGCGCCATCAAGGAGTCTGCGGCCGGGGCCGGTGCACGCGAGGTCTTTCTGATCGAGGAGCCCATGTCGGCGGCGATCGGTGCCGGGCTCGCGGTCCACGAGCCGCGCGGCTGTATGGTCATCGACATCGGTGGCGGCACCTCCGAGGTGGCCATTATCTCGCTCAACGGCATCGTCTATTCGGCATCGATCCGCGTCGGCGGCGACACCTTCGACGACGCCATCATCAATTACGTTCGGCGCAACTACGGCACACTCATCGGCGAGGCGACGGCCGAGCGCATCAAGCACAGCATCGGTTCGGCCTTTCCAGGCAACGAGGTGCTCGAGATCGAGGTGCGCGGGCGCAACCTCGCCGAGGGCATACCGCGCAGTTTCACGCTCAACAGCAATGAGATCCTGGAGGCGCTGCAGGAGCCGCTTGCGGCGATCGTCGGCTCGGTGAAGATGGCTTTGGAGCAGACCCCGCCCGAGCTCGGCTCGGACGTTGCCGAGCGCGGCATCGTGCTGACCGGCGGCGGATCCTTGTTGCGCGATTTCGATCGTCTGATCGAGGAGGAGACGGGTCTGCCCGTGGTGGTGGCCGAGGATCCACTGACCTGCGTGGCGCGCGGCGGCGGCAAGGCGCTGGAGATGCTGGACGCACGGGGGATCGATCTCTTTACGACCGAGTGATCCCATCAAACCGCTCTTTCTTCGCGGGCCGTCGCCGACCCTCCGGGTGATCCTGGCGGTGGTGTGCGCGCTGGGCCTCATCATCACCGACCATCGATTCGACCATCTCGAGCGCGTGCGCTCGCTGCTGTCCGTCTTCGCCTACCCGTTGCACCTGGCCGTGGACGTGCCCTCTGCGCTCGTGCGCGCCACCCGCGAGCGGCTCACGGACGGGGCACAGTTGCGCGCGACGAATACGGCACTCAGCCGCGAGAACCTACTGTTGAAGGCCCGCCTACAGCAGTTCGAGTCATTGGAGGCGGAGAACATGCGCCTGCGCGATCTGCTCGGCTCCTCGTTCAACATCGGCGAGCGGGTCCTGATCGCGGAAATCTTGGCCGTCGATCTCACGCCGTCGCGCCAGCAGGTAATGGTGAATAAGGGCTCCAGCTCGGGCGTTTTTGTAGGCCAACCGGTGTTGGATGCCAATGCCGTGATGGGGCAGGTGATCCGCACCAACCCCTTCTCGTCCGTTGTACTCTTGATCACCGACTCGGATCATTCGCTCCCGGTCGAGGTCAACCGAAACGGTTTGCGCGCAATCGCGGCGGGTTCCGGCGTCGGGCAGGGGCTCGAGTTGCTCTTCATCCCGAAAAATGCAGACATCCGCGAGGGCGATCTGCTGGTGACCTCGGGAATGGGCGAGCGTTTTCCCCCGGGCTATCCGGTTGCACGGGTGACCACGGTGCGCCAGGATCCCGACAATCCCTTTACAACCGTGTTGGCCGAGCCGACCGCGCGGCTCGATCGCAGCCGCGAGGTCCTTCTGGTCTGGACCCTTGATCCGCAGATGCAGCAGAAGGCGCTGACCGGCGCAGCGCCGAGCGAAGACGCCAAGCCATGACGGAAGCCGCACCGCGAGGCGGCTGGCTGATCCTCGTCAGCTTGCTGGTCGCCCTCCTTCTCACGGTCTTGCCGATGCCTGCTGCGACGGATGCCTTCCGGCCGCAGTGGGTGGCGCTCGTTACCCTGTACTGGTGTCTGACGGTGCCGGAGCGTTTCGGGGTCTTCGCAGCCTTCGCCGCTGGTTTGGCCGTCGATGTGGTCACCGGCTCCTTGTTCGGACAGCACGCATTGGGCCTCTCGCTGATCGCCTACGCGGCCGTCGAGCTTCACCAACGCATCCGTCTGTTCCCTTTGTGGCAGCAGGCCCTTTTCGTGTGGGTGTTGCTTCTGGTCGAGCGGCTGCTCAATTTGTGGGTCCTGGCTGCGACGGGCCAGCCAATGCCCTTCCTGATCTACTGGGTTCCGACTCTACTCGGCCTTCTGCTCTGGCCCTGGCTCTTCGTGATCCTCAGCGACTTCGGTCGCCGCGCCGGTTTGGTCTAGACTAGGCCGCTTTCGGCATGACATGCACCCATCTCGTCTCGGCTCGACCGCCATCGCGCCAACGTCCGTTTCAGCACACGCGGTATGAAATTTTGAATTTTTCTGACTTAAACCGCGCCGACTCGAAGGTTTACCGAAGCCGCAAAGCCACGGGGAGCCTCCCGGGGTCGAGTACTACATCACCGAGCGCGGTTTAATGCTCGAAGCCAATCTCGAAGACCGTAAACGCGAGAGCCGCCTGATCGCGATCCGTGCATGGATCGCAGCGGCCCTGGTGATCGCCGCGCTTGGACTCGTCGTGGTGCGACTGATGCACCTCCAGGTCGATCAGCACGACCATTTCTCGGTGCTGTCCCGCGACAACCGGGTCAAGGTCCAGCCCTTGCCGCCGGCACGTGGACTCGTCTACGACGCGAACGGGGTCTTGCTCGCGGACAATCACCCGTCGTTCTCGTTGGAGATCACGATCGAGAAGGTGGATGATCTGAATGCCACTATCGAGGCGCTGTCCCGAGTCATCCCGATCGACGCCCGGGATCGTGCCCGCTTCGAGCGCCAAAAGCGACAGCGGATGCGTTTTCAGGGGGTGCCGATCCGGCTGAATCTCACGCCGGCCGAGGTTGCGCGATTCGCGGTCGACGCGCATCGTTTCGCCGGTGTCGATATCCGTGCGGAGCTGGTGCGCACCTATCCGCTCGGCGAGCACACCGCCCACGTGCTCGGTTATGTCGGGCGGATCAACGAGCAGGAGCTCGCCCGGATCGACAAGAGCAATTACGCCGGGAGCCACTTCATCGGCAAGAGTGGTCTGGAGAAGGCGCATGAGGCACTGCTGCACGGTCGGGTCGGCTACCAGCAGGTGGAGGTCAACGCCCGCGGCCGGGTGATCCGCACACTCGAGAGTCAGCCGCCCGTATCGGGGAAGGATCTCCATCTGTACCTGGACATCGGTCTGCAGCAAGCGGCGAAGGAAGCGCTCGGCGAGGAGCGCGGTGCGGTGGTCGCCCTGGATCCCCGCAACGGCGGCATCTTGGCCCTCGTCAGTAATCCGAGCTTTGACCCCAATCTGTTCGTGGAAGGGATCAGTCAGACCGATTATCAAGCCTTGCTGAGATCGCCGGACAAGCCGTTGTTTAACCGAGCGGTGCGCGGGCAGTATCCACCGGGCTCGACCATCAAGCAGTTTGTCGCACTCGCCGGACTTGCTGAGGGGGTGACGACCTCGCGGCGTGCGACCTATTGCCCAGGGGCGTTCAGCCTGCCTGGACACTCCCATCGGTTTCGCTGCTGGCGTCGCGGCGGCCATGGTGCCTTGAGCTTGGAGCAAGCACTGGTGCAGTCCTGCGACGTCTACTTCTACGATCTGGCCAACCGGTTGGGGATCGACCGACTCTCGGGCTTTCTCTCGGACTTCGGTTTCGGCGCCTTGACCGGAATCGATGTCGCCGGCGAGCTGGGCGGACTGATGCCGACGCGTGACTGGAAGCGACGGGTGCGCAAACAGGCCTGGTATCCCGGCGAGACCCTGATCGTCGGTATCGGGCAGGGCTCTTTCCTGGCGACGCCGCTGCAATTGGCCGTCGCCACAGCGGCGGTCGCCAATCACGGCAAGGTCATTCGCCCTCAGGTCGCGCGTGCCGCTCAGGCTCCCGGTGCGTCTGCTGCCGAGCAGTTGCCGATGGTCTCGCACACCATCGATCTTGCCGACGAACATCAATGGGATCTGATCATCGACGCGATGGCCAAGGTCGTCGAATCCGGCACCGCCCGGCGCATCCGCAGTACCGAATACCGCATCGCCGGTAAGACGGGGACCTCGCAGGTTTTCAGCCTTGGTCAGAATCAGCGCTACAACGCGGCGACGCTCCCCAAGCATCTCAAGGACCACGCCCTGTTCGTTGCGTTCGCGCCGGTCGAGGATCCGCGCATCGCGCTTGCTGTCATCGTCGAGAACGGTGGCGGGGGCGGCGCCACTGCGGCACCCGTCGCGCGTCGCATTATGGATGCCTATCTCGGCGTCGCGAACGAGCCGAGCGAGCCGAGTGATGCCGGAGGCGGGCGTGGCGACTAGGTCGAGCTGTCATTTTCCGGACGATGCCTTGGACCAGGGGCGTCCCGGTTTCTGGCAACGGATCCACCTGGACGCACCCTTGCTGGTGGCCCTGCTGGCCCTATGCGGTTTCGGGCTGATGGTGCTCTTCAGTGCGAGCGACCAGGATCCTGCCGCGGTCGAGCGGCAGTTGGTTCGGCTCGGGGTCGCCTTCGGCCTGATGATCGCGGTTGCACAGGTCCCCCCCGCGCGCCTTCGCAGCTGGTCGCCGCTGCTCTACGGGGTCGGCGTGGCGATGCTGATCGCAGTGCTTTTGGTCGGAGATGTCGGCAAGGGGGCGCAGCGCTGGCTGGATTTCGGGGTCGTGCGCTTTCAGCCCTCGGAACTTCTGAAGCTCGCGGTGCCCATGTTGCTTGCCTGGATGCTAAGCGCTCGCGCCTTGCCGCCGAAGCTCGTGTGGGTGGTGCTCGCGGCCGTGGCGACCCTGATCCCGGTCGTGCTGATCGCCAAGCAACCGGATCTGGGGACCTCGTTGCTGGTCGCCAGTGCGGGCGTCATGGTGCTGTTCGTGGCCGGCATGGGTTGGGGCATGATCCTTTCGCTCGGAGCCATTGCGGCAGCCGTGACCCCGCTCGTCTGGATGGGTTTGCATGACTATCAGCGCGATCGTGTGCTCACCTTCCTGAATCCGGAGTCCGATCCCCTCGGGTCCGGCTATCACATCATTCAGTCCACGATCGCGATCGGCTCGGGCGGGATCGACGGAAAAGGTTGGCTGAACGGCACCCAGTCACATTTGGAGTTTCTGCCCGAGCGCAATACCGATTTCATCTTCGCCGTCATCGGCGAGGAGTTCGGGTTTACCGGGATCCTGGCCCTACTCGCCCTCTACCTTTTTATCATCCTGCGTGGTCTGGTGATCGCGGCGCGGGCGCAGGATCGGTACGGGCGTCTCCTGGCCGGTGCGCTGACCCTAGTGTTTTTCGTCTACGTCTTCGTCAACACCGGCATGGTCACCGGCTTGCTGCCGGTGGTCGGCGTTCCGCTGCCGCTAATCAGCTACGGCGGGACCTCGATGGTGACCCTGATGGCCGGATTCGGGATGATCATGGGGATACATACCCATCGAATTCGCGCACGCGGCTAATCCGAGGAGGATGCATGCGACGACGCGAGGAGTCTCGGCCGCTGCGCATCCTTGTCGTGGGGTCGATCACCGACGCCACGGCACAGGCCTATCGCGTCTCGCTCGTGCGTCGCCTCCGATTTCGAGAACATCCAACAGGGTACGCCCCATGACCATCGTCTACCGATTTCTCTTCGCCGGATGCGTCGCGCTCGCCGCGGCGAACCTGCACGCCGAACCGGCCGGCTATGCGATCGAGGCCGATGTCTTCGCACGCGAGATGGTCGAACGACACGGTTTCGACTCGGCAGAGCTGCGCGGCCTGTTGGCTGATGCCCGTTACAGTCAGACGATCATCGATGCCATGGACCGCCCCTACGAAGCAAAGCCCTGGCGCGACTATCGGGCGCTGTTCGTCACGCCCGAGCGGATCGCCGGCGGTGTGGCCTTCCGGCACGACAATGCCGAATTGCTCGCGCGTGCCGAGACCGACTACGGCGTCGCCCCTCAGATCATCGTCGCCATCATCGGGGTCGAGACCAACTACGGCGGCAATGTGGGCAAGCATCGGGTGATCGACGCGCTGACGACGCTCGGATTTGCCTATCCGAGGCGGGCCGACTTCTTCCGTCGCGAGCTCGAGGCGTTTCTCCTACTGAGTCGCGAAGAGCAGTTGGATCCGCTCCAAGCCGTCGGCTCCTATGCAGGGGCGATGGGCAAGCCTCAGTTCATCTCGTCGAGCTACCGCAACGATGCGGTCGATTTCGACGGGGACGGTCGACGTGACCTGTGGCGCAGCAACGCGGACGTCATCGGGAGCGTCGCCAACTATTTCAGACAGCACGGTTGGCGCTCCGGCGAGCCCGTTGCCTTTGCCGTGAAGCTGCCCTCGGGTGTCCCGGCCGGGATCGCGTTGGTCGAGAAAACACCCGCCCCGCCCGAGACGACAGTCGGGGCCCTGCGCGCCGTGGGGGTCGAGTGGGACGAGCCGCCGTTTGACGATGTGCCGGCGAGTCTGATTCGGCTCGACGGGGTCGACGACGAATACTGGGTGGGGCTGAACAACTTCTACGCCATCACCCGTTACAACCGAAGCAACCTCTACGCCATGGCCGTTTACCAGCTCAGCGAAGCGATCCGCGAAGGCTACGAGGCGATGTCGGCAGAGCAGAATAAGGTGGGTGCCTCATTCTAGTCGGCACAGGCGCGGATCGGCATCCGCCGGATGCTGATGCCAAATGCGCCGGGCCGCGGTTAGAATGCACCCGATCACTGGCCTATCGTCCCGACCTGCGGATATCCCACATGAAGTTAGCCTCAAAGCTGTTGTTGCTGATCTGTGCCTTTGCCCTTCCGGTGTCGGCGCAAACTCGGCAACCTGTCCCGGACCCGCCCCAGGTTGCGGCCAAGGGCTATCTGCTGATCGATTTCAACAGCGGGCAGATCCTCGCCGAGATGAACGCGGACGAGCGTCTGGAGCCGGCAAGCCTGACCAAGATCATGACCGGCTATGTCGTGTTTCGCGAGATCGCGTCGGGCAAGGTCGCCCTGACCGACAAGGCCTTCGTCAGCGAGCGGGCTTGGCGCACCGGCGGCTCCAAGATGTTCATCGAGGTCGGTAAGCAGGTCAGCATCCAGGACCTGCTGATGGGTATGATCGTCCAGTCGGGCAATGACGCCAGCGTGGCCTTGGCCGAGCACGTCGGGGGAAGCGTCGATGCCTTCGCCGACATGATGAACGCCAATGCAAAACGGCTCGGAATGACCGGAAGCCATTTCACCAATCCGCACGGCTTGCCGGACCCGGATCTTTACATCACCGCGCGCGACATCGCGACGGTCGCCATGGCGATCATCCGCGAGTTTCCCGAGTTCTATGCCTGGTACAGCACGCGCGAGTTCACGTTCAACGGGATTACCCAGCAAAACCGCAATCCCATGCTGCGCCGGGACGAGTCGGCCGACGGCGTCAAAACCGGCTACACGCAGGCGGCCGGCTACTGTCTGGTGTCCTCGTCCAAGCGCGACGATATGCGGCTTGTCTCTGTGGTGATGGGTGCGCCCTCGCCCAACGCGCGCGCGGAGGCCAGCCTTGCCCTCATGAACTACGGTTTTCGCGTCTACGACAGCCATCGTCTGTATCCCGCCGACGAGCCGGTCGAGACCTTGCGCGTTTGGATGGGCGACAAGCAGATGTTGCCCGTCGGCCCGGAGGCGGATGTCTTCGCGACCTTCCAGCGCGGGCGTTACCCCGAGCTGAGCGCGCGCCTGGAAAAGGCCGAGGACAGCTTGACCGCCCCGATCGCACGCGGGGCCCAGGTCGGCGAGATCGTGGTCATGCTCGGCGAGGAAGAGCTCAATCGCGTGCCGCTGGTGGCACTCGAGGATGTCGGAGAAGGTGGTCTGTGGCAAAAGGCCAAGGACAGTGTCCTCAGACTGTTCTGATCCGGATCGGGGCCGTGTCCAAACATCACAGGTGCGAGATGGCCGAATCTAAACCTCCGTCGAAACCGATCCCGTCCGGGATAGCGGTCTCGAGGCCGGGAATATCCGAGCCCGACATGTCCGATCAAAACCCGTCCGAGTCCGTTCTGGTCTTTCCCTGTCGTTTTCCGATCAAAGCAATGGGCCTTGCCGACGAGCATTTCGAGGGATTGGTGATCGAGATCGTGAGCCGGCATGCCAGGCGACCCGTGGAGGCGGACGTGAGCGCCCGCTTGAGCAGCGGCGGCAAATGGGTCTCTGTGACCCTCACCGTCGAGGCGGAAAGCCGTGCGCAGCTCGATGCCATCTATTGCGATCTCACGGCCCACGAGTCCATCGTTTGGGTGATCTGAGGGCGGATATGGCGGATGCCCGCCCGCTGCTCCTGGTGCGTCGTCTCCCGGGGTATCGGGACTATCTGCCGACCTTGGAGGCGATGCGCGGGTTCACGGATCAGAGACGCCCGGATACCTCCGATGAGCTCTGGTTGCTCGAGCACCCGCCCGTCTTCACGCTCGGTCAGGCCGGCCGCGAGGAGCACCTGCTGAATCCGGGCCAGATTCCGGTTGTGAAGGTGGACCGTGGGGGGCAGGTCACCTATCACGGTCCCGGACAGTTGGTCGTCTATGTCCTGCTCGACTTGCGTCGGGCCGGACTCGGTGTCAAGCGGCTTGTCGGCCTCTTGGAGCAGGCGGTCATCGACCTGCTCGCGACCCTGGACGTCACGGCCGAGCGCCGCGCGGATGCACCCGGTGTCTATGTCGCGGGCGCCAAGATCGCCTCGCTCGGTCTGCGCATCCGCAACGGCTGCAGTTATCACGGACTCGCCCTGAACGTGAGCCTGGATCTCGACCCCTTCGGTCGTATCAACCCCTGCGGCTATCCCGGCCTTGCCGTCACTCGGTTTTCGGATCTGATACCGGGCGTGTCAATGCCCGAGATCGAGGCCGGCTTGGTCAGTTTGCTCGCCGCATCGCTCGGGATGACGGCGAGTCTCCTACGTACCTAATACAGAGTTCGGGGCGTCTCCCGCTCGCCCTCCTTCAGGGGCAATCAATCGGCGAATCGACCCTCGGTCTCCGTGAAATGTTGGAACACCGGCCGACCGAAGGTGCGCTCATGCGGTGTGACCTCGCGTCAATGCACGCCGGCGACCGGACGCATCTCCTTGTCGCAGACACCGCCCACGCGGGTTGTTCGGGTAGTGGCGCTCCCGCGGCAGGACTCGCCCCGGTCCTGGATGCTGCAGGTGATCTCCACCGGTTTGCCGGAGGAGAGCCAGCTCGGGGTCGTGCGATAGCGACCGACGTTGCCCGAACGGCAGCCGCTCGGGATGCCGTACGGCGGACAGGACTTGGGTTTGCGAAGCGACACCTTGCGTCCGTCGACGATGAACCCCGGATAGTTGTTTTCCGTACGAACGATATCGCGCTCCGGGGTCTCCTCGAAGCGGAACTCCTCGAACCGATAGCCGTCCCCGCTCGCCGGTCCGACCTTGATCCGCGTGTTGGCGATCAGGGCGAAATCGTCTCCATTACGCGCGACCGCGCCTGTCATGTACTCGACGCGGTCGTGATTGGGGAAGCACTTGCCCATGGCGGGTGCGTGATAGTAGTGGCGCATCGAGGTCAGATCCGAAAGACGATTGTCCGGAAAGATCGCCTGCAGGTCACGCTCGCTGCCGAAGAGGATCCGCTCGGCATCCCCGACCGACTGGGTGTACATGGCCTGAAGCTTGGCATAGCGGTCGTTGTCCGCGAGGTCGGGGCGTAGGTAGCAGGCCGTGAGTCCGGAGATCTGGGTCAGGTATTCGTCCCAGATGTTGTACTGCGATACCGAGGAGGAGACGCCCTGGAAGTCGCCCGGGAACTTGCATCCCTGACGGCTCAGACACTGACCGACCGCGCGGTTGCGGATCGAGAGCACGATGATGTTGCGCTCGCAGGCCCCGTAGGCGTTGCAGCCGCGCTCGAGGTGACCCTCGTAGATCGCCGTGCGCATGGCGTAGTCGAGATGTTTGGCGCGTGCGAGCGTGGCCTCGGAGCCGAGCCGCCCGTTGCTGCGGATGAAGTCGCCCCAGGCCCGATCCAGAGCGGCACGACGGCCGGTGAGGTTGCGATTGGCCTTCTCGCATTGGCTCGACGCATGGAAGCTGCGCACGATGCGGTCAAGCTCGCTTGTACCACCCGGGCTGCCGGAACGGCCGCTCGATGGCGGATCAAAGAAGGGCGCCTTTTCGAGCGAATAGAGATCGCGTACGTTGATGACATTCTTCACGCTGGAGGGACAGTGATGGTTTTGCACCTTCATCGATTTTCGGGCGGCGACGGTGCTCTTGAACCGCTCGGTGTCGCTGCGGCTCGCCTTCCGCGGGTCGACGACGACCTCGAACCCCACGAAGGGTGTCCCCGAGCTGTCCGTCAAGGGCTTGCCGTTACGGATCATCAAACACGGGATCACCGAGGTCCCCTGCGTCAGGGTTCCGGCAGAGGATTTCGCGCCCGAGCGCGCGAAACTATCGGCCTTGTAATAAGGCACCTCCATCGGGCCGTTGAACTTGTAGACGGTCATGACCGGGGTCGCCGGGATGGCCGCCTGAACGGGGATGGACGCGGCGAGCGCAAGGGCGCCGAGCAGATAACGCATTCTTTGGCTCCTGAGATGGATGGGTTGGTGTGCGGGTGTTCGCACTTAAACCGCGCCCGGCGCGGCATGCGACGGCTTCGGATGGGGTCGGCCCCTGCAGACTTGAAGACCGCTGGAGCCTGCGCGATTTAAAATACTAAAAGATCAATCAGATTAAACCGCGTCTCCGCCAATGGTTGTGGACACACCAAACGTGGAGCTCACTCGAGAATGAGCATCTTGCTAGGGACGCGGTTTAAATCAAAGCCGCCCGGCGCGCTTGATCGCGAGGTACTGCGCCACCAAAGCGCCCGACAACTGCGCCGGCAGAAGGTCGAGGATCTCGACGCCGAGATGGCGCACACGATCCAGATGCCGTCGCCGCGTGGCGAGCCATCCGTGCACCGAATGGAACCGCAGCGCGTCGGGCAGATCCTTGATCGCGGTATTTAGGCTCCGGTCGAGTGCCGACTCGCGCAGGTCCGCGATCATCAGCATGTGACGCCGTCGCAGCAATCGCGCCGCTCGCTCCAGACCGGACTGATCCTCGTCCCGACTGTTGGTGATCATCACCACCAAGGTCCGTCTCGGCATTCGATGCAGCAGCTCGCGTGCGGCCTGCAGCGGATCGGAAGCGTCCAGGCTCGGTTCGAGGTCGTAGACGCGTTCGAGCAGTCGCTGCATGGTCTGCGGTTGCTTGCGCGGCGCACACCAGCGCCGCGGCCCGCCATAAGTCATCAGCCCCACGGCGTCCCCGTGCGCGAGGGCAACGAAGGCGACAGCGAGCACTGCACTCAACGCCTCGTCGAGGTGCGAGCGCTCCGCATCGCAGTGGCGCATCCGCCGGCCCGCATCGAGCAGAAAGACGAGGTGCCGGCCGCGCTCGTCCTCGTACTCTCGGGCGATAAGCTTACGCATCCGCGCCGTCGCCTTCCAGTCGATCCGCCGTAAGCCATCACCTCTATGGTAGTCGCGTAGTTGATGAAACTCCGCCCCTTCGCCCCGTCTCGGTCGCACGCGCTCACCGGCAACCGCGCGCCGATCCTGCATCGCGGGCAGGTTGTCGCGAGCGATTCGGGCGAGATTCGGGTAGACGCGCAAGCGCGTCGACAAGGTCAGCGCGCGCATGTCGATCCAAAGCCCGAGCGGCGAGCGCAAGGCGATCTCGCAGCCCGGGAAGGCGAAGCTTCCGCGCTGCGATGGGGTCAAGCGATAGTCGATCGTTGTGCTTGTGCCGGCGCCGAGCGCGATCTCGCGCGGCAAGCCCTGAACGGCGAAGGCGCTCGGATGCAGATCATGGAGACGGAGCAGAAGGTTTCGGGCCGATGGGTTGATCAGGGTGAGTCGGACCCGGCCCGGGGTGCCGAGCGACAGGATACCCTGCACCTGGCGACGCAGCTCCGGCGAAGGTAGCCCGAGGAGCGCCACCAGGTCGGCCGCGGCGAGCGCCCCGAGCAGGGTGCCGATGCCTTGCCAGGCGAGCCTTGCCTCGAGAAACCAGGCGGCGAGAAGGCCCACGAAGGTCCAGCCGGCGAGTGCCAAAACCAATGGGGTGCGAGGTCTTATGCCGAGCCGTTTCTCCCGTGATCGGCGGGCTTGTCGAGCGAGAGCGGGCTGCTCGGCCTGCATGCGAATCTGAGCGGGCGCGGTTCAGGTGCGCGGGGCGGGCACGTCGGCGAGGAGATCGCGCAGGACATCCTCCGGGCCGAGACCCTCGATCTCCAGATCGGCGCCGAGGGCGAGGCGGTGGCGCAGCACGGCGGGTGCCATCGCCTTGACGTCGTCGGGTGTCACGTAGTCTCGCGAGTCGGCGAGCGCATGTCCGCGCGCGGCGCGGACCAGGGCGATCCCTGCACGGGGGCCGGGCCCGGTTTCCACGCCGGGCCAATCGCGCGTCGAGCGAACCAAGCGCACGGCATAGGCGAGGACGCTGTCGTCGATCCGCAGCCGCGCGGTCACCTGCTGCACCTCGAGCAGATCGGTGGCGCTCAGGACCTCGCGCACGCCCGAGACGTCGAGTCGGTCGCCGACCCGATCGTGTGTCACCTGGCGGACCATGGCCAGCTCCTCGTCGGCATCCGGGTGATCGACGATGATCTTGAGCAGGAAGCGATCGAGCTGTGCCTTGGGTAGCGGATAGGTCCCCTCGTGCTCGATCGGGTTCTGGGTCGCAAAGACCAGGAAGGGTGGGCTCAGCGTCAGCGCGGCGCCCTCGATCGTGACCTGTTGTTCCTGCATGGCCTCGAGCAACGCCGCTTGTGTCTTCGCGGGTGCGCGGTTGATCTCGTCGCCGAGCAGCAGGTTGCAGAAGATCGGGCCGCGCCGGATCCGGAAGGCCTCGCTCTTCATGTCGAAGACGGCATGCCCGGTGACATCGCTCGGCATCAGGTCGGGCGTGAACTGGATCCGCGAGAATCGTCCGCCGACGGCGGCGGCAAGCGCGTGTACCAAAAGGGTCTTGCCGACACCGGGCACGCCTTCCAGCAGGACGTGACCGGCCGCGGCCAATGCCACCACGGACTCGCGCACGACCCGCGGTTGGCCCACGAGGGCACAGCCGATGGCCGCTTCGAGGGCGGCGAGCGAATCGGCGCAGCGTTGGACCTCGGCAGACAGGCTCATGCCCCTTCGGTCCATGCCGGGTCAGGGTTGTCGAGCCCAAGTGCAAGCCAGCGCATGTCCAGTGCATAGGGGGTGACGGCCTCAGGCGGTGGCGTACGCAGTGTCTCCGGCGCGGGCGGGGATGCAGACTCCGCCACGCAGCGCTCTGCACGTCGAGCGGCGGCTTCGGCGAGGTCGGCGGGCAGGCCGTCGTAGCCGCCTCCGCTCGGCCGCCAGTCGTGCAAGGTCAGGTGCAAGGCGTCGACGTGCCCAGGATGCCAGAGCGTCAAGGACAGCGGGCCCTGGGCGGGCAACGCGGGGTGCAGACCCTGCCAAGGCACGAAGCTGCGATAGCGCAGTCCGAAAACCTTGGCCGGTCCCTGCGGGTCCTGCTCCGCACGCCATGGCAGTCGCACCCTGTCGACCGCGAGCCGCCAGTCGTGGAAGTCCTCGGCGGGCGTCCCTTCGATGGCACGCAGGCAGATCTCCAAGCGGGTCGTGCTCGCGTCGACGAGGCGGGAGGTCTCCTGATCCTGGCGACCCACATCGCCGATCAAGGGCCAGAATTCCACCGCGCGACGGATCGTCAGCTCGCAGTCGCGATGCTGCACCCGAGCGATCAGACGCACGCGGTTGCGCCTCAGTAGCTCGGCCAAGGGCGCATCGAGGCCGAGGCCCGCGGTCCTCAGATCGGCAAACACCTCCTCGAGGTCGCGTTCGAGGTAGTAGGGTAGGGCATAGCGGTCGTGCAGATCGTCGCCGTGATCGCACAGCGGGGCAGCGAGGTCTCGGGTGCAGAGCATTGCGATGATGGCGCGCAGCAGGGCCGCGAGGGCCGCGGCACGCCCCGGGGTGTGCTGCATGCGCAGGGCGCGGAACTCGACCAGCCCCAGTTTTCCGCGTCCGGGTAGATAGGGGTTCCAGAGCTTCTCGATGTTGAGCTCGGCGCGGTGACTGTTTCCGATGGCATCGGTCAGGAGATGGGACAGTCCCGACCACAGCGTCTCCGCGTCGGGGGGCGGACCGCGTTCCAGCAAGGCGAGTGCGAGGCCGAGCTCGCGGAAGGCGTCGCGCCCGCGCTCGTCCGTGCGCACGGCTTGTCCGGAACTGCCGATATGGTCGTGGGCGAAGAGATAGGAGAGTGCGGGATGTCGGTTCAGATACCGCACCAGGCGCGGCAAGACGAGCGGCGCGCCGAAGAAGGGGCTCGCCTGCGGGCTGGGCCCACCGAAGGTGATCTGTCCGCCGCCGCCCGAGTCAGCGACCGCGCCGTTGTAGTAGAGGCGGTAGGGGGCGAGTCCGAGCTCGCTGCTCGCGGCATAGAGTGTGCGCGTGGCGGCGAGCAACCCGGTCACGTCGGGATAGGGCGCCATGTTGATCTCGATCACTGCCGGATCCGGCGTGATGGTGGTCCAGGAGACGGTCGCATCCACGGGTGGCGGGTGGCCGGTGAGCAGGAGTGCCGGAAGGCCGGCGTTGGCGGCCGCGTTGCCGATCGCCGCGAGGCAGCGCGCGAACTGCTCGACGGATTCGCAATCGGGCAGCTCGACACGCGCCACCTGCGCACCTTGCCAGGGGATGCGGTCGAGAACGAAACAGGGCAGTCCGTCGGTCGCTTGGGTTTCGTCGAGCGCCGGGTCCTCAAGCCCTGGGCCCTCAAGCGCCGGGTCCACCTGCATTGGCTCGGACAGGCCGGCGTTCGGATCGTCCTCGACGGCCGCTTGATCGGCGTTCGGAAAGCGTGCGACGACATGGAGACAACCCTCGTCCGCGGCGATCGCTCGCACACCGCAGCCGATCTGCCGCAGGCTTGTGCAGAGCGCGCTGTGCAGGCCGCCCAGATCGCAATCGCTGTCTGGGGTCGCGCCGAGTGCGGGATCGGGCGGCCCGTGCCAAATAGGCGCGCCGTCTCGCCGGGCGTAGAGGCCGAGGCTCCAGCGCGGTTCGTCTTCACCGGGATACTGCCGGCCCCGGGTGCGTAAAACCAGGCCGCCCGTTCGGGTCTGCAGCGCGCACAGGAGCTGCTCGGCGCGGCTCGCCTTGTCCTCGCCCAAGGCCGTACTCAGCCACTCGGGGGCCTCGGAGAAGCGATCGGTGAAGGTCGGCTCTGTCCCGACCCAGATGGCCAACCCCATTGCCGCGACGGCTTCGTCGTGTGTGCGGACGGCGCGGTCGAAGTCCGTCGTGTCCGGATCCTGCTCGCTCATTGTCCGGCCACTCCGCATGGGCCTGCGCCGACACGCCTTCGATCCACAACGGGGTCGTGGCCGAGGCGCGATGCGACGCGCGCGGCAATGACCGGTCGAGACTCGGCGTCGTGTGCAGTCTGTGTGATCTCGAGGTGCATACCCGGCAACCTGGCAAGGTCGGAGTGTCGGTAATGATCTCCGGTCGGTCCAGCACCGGATCATGCCACGGGTCGAGTCGAGGGCGACACCCCCGCGGCATCAGGCGGCCTTCGCCCAACCGGTGAGCCGTGTGATAAGCGCGATCGCTAAGACCGTCAAGACCTTGCATGAAGCACGAAGCGGTCAACTGCCGGATCTAGCCCGGATGTTTCATAAACCGACACAGCCGACACTGGCCTCGCGGATTTGCGCGGCGCTGGGCGTCACCGAGGGCGATGACCGGGACGCCGCGGGGGTTGAATGGTGGAAATACCGAGCGGCAACGGGCTTGATCAACGGGGCACGAGTAGTTTTGTCGCCGCGCAGGCGTACGATGCCCTGCCCGAGGTGGGCATAGTCGTCGTGCGCGTGCTGAAATCCCCGTGCGGGGATGTATGTGCGTCTCAGGCGGGCGCCGCCCGGGCTGCGCGTTGAAGAGCCTCTCGGTGACCTGCTGCAACAGCGTCTTGACCGGACAGCTCGAGGGCAGGTGCAGGCGCACGCGGTCTTTGTACTGCACCACGCGCACGGCGAGCTTGAACAGTTTGATGATCACGGTGGCAGGCTGGGCGTTGGCCAGTTCCGTGCCGACGAGGACCTCGGTGCGCAGCGTTTGGTGCAAGACGTAAGCGGCGCAGGAGAAGAACAAGCGCATCTGATTGGCCAAGAAGGTGCTGTCGGAAGTGCGATCGCTGGCCAGATCGTTCTTGATCATTTTGATGAAGTTCTCGTCCTGGCCGCGCGCGCAGTACAGATCGCGGTAGACGCACTCGGGACTGGGCAAGTCCAAGGAGGTGACGACGAAGCGGAGGTTGTCGCCGCGCGCCGTCACCTCGGCTTTGAGGATGGTCCGACACGCGCCGGGCCAGGAACCGGCACGGTAGTCAACCTCGTGGTAGGTGCGGGTCCGCTCGGGTACGTCGGCGTCGGCGCGCCGGGCGTTCTCGATGCGCAGCGCATGGAGCTTGCGGGCGTCGGCCAAGAACGGCTCGGCCCGTGGCGTGAGAGCCCGGTTACCCGCCAGGCCGAAGATGAAATCCGTCAACGGATCGGCCATCGCCAAGGCCATCAACTCGGGGTTGGAGAAGTGTCCGTCGCCGCGCAGGATGATGCGTGTGCGTGGCCACGCGGCCCGCAGCCGCTTGAGCACGCGCTTGAGGATCATCGCGTTCTCGGCGCCGGTGGGGCGCTTGCCGGGACGCAGCACCGCGGTGATGAACTTCCCCGAGAGGCCCTCGAAGAGAAACAGCGGCAAGTAGCAATGGTTGCCGTAGTGATGATTGTAGAACGCGAACTCCTGCTGGCCATGGGTGGCGTCTTCGGAGTGGTCCATATCGAGCACGATCACCTGCGGCGCCTTCGGGTAGCTGGCGATGAAGGCCTCGACGAAGGCCTGCGCCATGCGGTAGAGGTCGCGCGCGCCGACCCCATTCTCCAAACGCGAGAAGGTCGGCCCGCTGGCCAGGTCCGTCGTCGCATCCAGCGGCTTGCGCTCCAGCCCCAGCTTGAACAGCGCATCACGGCGCAGCGCATTGGCGTCGTTGCCGTCTTCGTAAGCACAGGCGATCTGGTAGACCCGTTGCGCGATCAGCTCACGCATCGGATGGGTGGTGTAGGACGGATGGCGCCAATCATCGATCGCTGCGCTCAACCGCTCGGTCAGGCCGATCTGCCGATCAACCCCGCGCAGAATCATGGGGCCAAAGTCAGACGACATGGCGCCGCCGTCGAAGTCGCCGCGGACCGTGAAACCGGCGACCGGGGGAAAACGCAGCTGTTCCGGGGTAGACTCGGGCATGGGCGACCTCGTTTAGCTTCTTCCGAAGCGTTCTTGGCGGAACAGCCATTTTATCAATGGGTTGAACGAGAGTCGCCCTTTTTTATGAAATATTCGGGCTAGGTTCAAGGCTTGCCCGTGTCTCTGATCGGGACTAGCATCGAGCGCAGAATCCGCCCTGGACGACTGAATCTTCGCCTTCACTTTGTTCCCGCAGACCCGAGGTTTTCGGTGTTTGAAGCCGCAGGCGGTCCAGTCCCAGGCGGTCATCCCTTTCTCCGTCGACGAGGGACCATCATGCGTCCGAGCAGCGCGACCACGACCCGTTTTCAGGTGGAATTGATCAAACCGTCGCACTACGACGACGAGGGCTACGTGATCCAGTGGGTCAAGGCATGGATCCCGTCCAACTCGCTCGCGAGTCTTTACGGGCTGACCCGCGCTGCAGACCAATCCGGCGTCTTGGGCGAGGGGGTGCGCATCGAGGTCAACGCCTACGACGAGACCAACACGGTGGTCCCGGTGAAGCGGATCATCCGTCGGATCCAAGGCAACGGTGGTCGGGGTCTGGTCTGTCTGGTGGGCGTCCAATCCAACCAGTTCCCACGTGCCATGGATCTGGCGCGACGCTTTCGGGCGGCAGGACTGCAGGTCGCCATGGGCGGTTTCCATGTCAGCGGCTCCTTGGCGATGCTTCCGGGCGTCCCCCCGGAGCTGCAGGAGGCCATGGATTTGGGTGTCACCCTCTTTGCCGGCGAGGCCGAGGAGCATTTCGCCGATCTGCTCCGTGCCGCCGACGCGCGACGCCTGGAGCCACTCTACAACCACATGGCGGAGCTTCCGGACCTGCAGGGCAAGACCATGCCCTATCTTCCGCCCGAGGTGGCGAGGCGCTATGCCCCGATGCCCGGGACCTTCGACGCCGGGCGCGGTTGTCCCTTTCTCTGTAGCTTTTGCACCATCATCAACGTGCAGGGCCGCAAATCCCGTTTCCGCGAACCGGACGACATCGAGCAGCTGCTGCGCGCCAACCTGGCCCATGGGATCCGCCATTACTTCATCACCGACGACAACTTCGCGCGCAATCGCAACTGGGAGCCGATCTTCGACCGCATCGCCGCGCTGCGCCGCGAGCTCGGGGTGAAGCTCAACTTCACCATCCAGGTCGATACCATGTGTCACACCCTACCCGGATTCGTGACCAAGGCGCGGGCAGCGGGTGTCTCGCGGGTGTTCATCGGGCTGGAGAGCGTCAACGCGGACAACCTGAAGTCCGCACACAAGAAGCAGAACAAGATCGCCAACTATCGCAATATGCTGCTCGCCTGGCAGCAGCAACGCGTGACGACCTATTGCGGCTATATCCTGGGTTTTCCCGACGACACGCCGGAACGCATCCTGAACGACATCGAGACGATCAAGCGCGAACTGCCGCTCGACATCCTCGAGTTCTTCTGTTTAACGCCGCTGCCCGGCTCCGCCGACCACCAGGCGCTGCATGCGAAGGGGGCGCCGCTCGACCCGGATCTGAATCGCTACGACCTGGAGCATGTCTGCACGACCCATCCGCGGATGAGCGCACAGGAGTGGCAGGGTGTCTATCGTCGCGCGTGGGACAGCTACTATTCGATGGCGCACCTGGAGACCCTGATGCGGCGCGCTGCGGCCTTCAAACGCAATCCGAAACGCATCATGGAGATCGCGCTGGAGTTTTACGGCTGCTTCAGGTTCGAGCGGGTGCATCCGCTGCAGGGTGGGTTTCTGCGCCGCAAGATCCGCACGGAACGCCGCTCGGAGCTGCCGACCGAGTCAGCGTGGGTCTTTTACCCGCGTCGGGTTCGGGAGGTTGCGACGACCTACGGTGGTTTGCTCGCCTACGCCTGGCGGGTGTGGCGACTTTATCGGCGGGTGAAGGAGGACACGCGGCGGCCGGGGTACTGCTACGTCGATCAGGCAATGCAGCCGATCGACGAGACGATCGATGAGGGGGCGGAGGCAAGTCCGGTCGCGAGGTCGGCTGCCGCGTAAACGCGGCAGCCCTGCCTCGAAAGTGAGCATCTCGCTCTGGACGCGGTTTAAGCCGAGTGCGCGTTCAGCCACTTCCCGATGGCCGGGGTGACCTCTTTCTGCGCTTTGCCGCTGACATAGATGCCGATGTGGCCGCCGGGGAAGGCCAACTCGGTATAGTCTTTGCTGCCGGTCAAACCTTTCAGCGCCTTGGAGGCATCCGGCGGCACCAGGTGGTCCTGCATCGCATAGATGTTCAGGACTGGGCAGGTGATGTTCTTCAGGTCCACCTCCCGGCCCGCCAACATGACGCCGCCGTTGATGAAACCGTTGCGCTGATAGAAGTCCTTGATGAACTGACGGAAGGTCTCTCCGGCCTGATCCGGGCTGTCGAAGATCCACTTCTCCATGCGCAGAAAGTTCTTCACCTTGTCCGGGTCGTCGAGCACGTCGACCATGTTGACGTATTTCTGTCCGGTCAGGCTGAATGGCTTGAGCGAGAGGAAGGTCCAGTTCAACAGCTCGCCCGGGATGTTTCCCATGGTGTCGACCGCGAGGTCGATATCGACGTTCTGCACCCAGGCGGACAGGAGATTGTCCGGGGTCTTGAAGTCGACCGGCGTGACCATGGTCACCAGGCTGTTGACCTTGTCCTGATGCATCGAGGTGTACATGAGGCTGAAGGCGCCACCCTGGCAGATGCCGAGGATGTTGATCTTCTCGACCCCGTGCGCCTCGCGGATGTGATCCACGCAGCTGTCGATATAGCCGTTGATGTAATCGTCGAGCGTGATCGCCCGGTCGGCTTGATCCGGGTAGCCCCAGTCGATCAGATAGACGTCCTGCCCGGTCGCCAACAGACCCTTGATGGTCGAGCGGTCTTCCTGGATGTCGGTCATGTAGGGACGGTTGACCAGGGCGTAGACGATCAGCAACGGGACGGGGTCGGGGGTCACGCCCTCGGGTGTGTCGTAGCGGAACAGCACCAGCTTGTCTTCGGTGTAGACCGCTTGCTTCGGGCTTACGCCGGTGTCGATCTTCTCGGCGTTGAGCAGGTTTTCCATGCCTTGGCCGAGCTTGCGCGAATAGTCCAGCATCTCTTGGGTGAGCTTGTCGGGCCGGATATCGATCGGGATCATCACGGTTCGGTTCCTCGCGGTGTACGTTGGATGCACGGCTCCGGCGCCCGGTTCATCGGGTGGCCGGAGAATGCGTTACATGTGGTGTGACGGCCCGAGCTAGTCGGTGCTGGTGGTCTTGGTCGCGGCTTTTTTGCGCACCGGTGCCTTGGCTGCGGGTGCAGCCGCCTTGATGGCGGTCGCCGGCCGTTCGGACGGGTTTGCTGAAAGGGCCGCAACCTGCTTTTCGATGGCGTGCAGGCTGTGGCTGAGCTTCTTGTTCTCGCGACGGGTTTCCTGCAGACGGTCCTGGAGCGTGCGCAGCTCGCTGCGGCTCGGCATGTTCATGGCGCCGAGGTTTTCATCGACCATGACCGCCATCCGCTTTTTCAGCGCCATCTGGGCGTTGACGAGGTGACCGTGCAGCTGCGCGTATTCGGGCGTCGCGACCTCTTCCGCATACACCGTCTCGCAGCAGCTGACCCAGTTGTCGTAAATGGCGCGGGCCGAATCGATGCTCTTGCCGCTCTCGACGACGCTCTTGAGATAATTGCCCATGCGCTCGACCGACTTTGTGCCGAGTCGGGCGTAGAAGCTGTTGTATTCCTGCAGGGCCTTCTGGTAATCCATGGATGCGCGCATCAATTCCTGATACTGGCCCTGCTCCTCGCGCGTATAGCCGAGGCCGGGCGCGGACAGCACGCGGTTGAGATTGTCCTTGACGTGGTCGTGGGGCATGTTGCGCAGCGCATCGCCGGGCATCGGCGACATCGAGGACATCATCCGCTGCCAGTTGTCGAGCGGCATCTCCCAGAACGACATCATGCGCTGTATGACGTTGTCGCCGTCGTCGACCGAGCCGCTGAAGCGCTTCTGGATGTCTTCCATCGCCTTGGTCCAGAACGCCATGCCGTCGGCCGGGGAAGCGGCGTCGCCAGGCTTTCCGGAAGCAAAGGCCTCGCCGAAACGGAAGAAGACCTTGCCCTGCTCCATCATTTTTTCCACGAAGGCCTTGGAGGCATCGGGCGCGGCCGGCGCGAGCGCCTTCCACCAATTGTCGAGCGCACTTTCCCATGGGTTGGTAAGCTCGCCCATGCCGCCCTGCGTGCCCATCGCCTTACGGCTCATCTCGGTCCAGCTGTCCCAGTACTGACGTTGCAGGTCCAGCCAGTCGTCGTTGAAAAAGGTTTCATTACTCATGGTTTTGCCCTCCTTTGGGTCACTTTACAGCACACGTTAGCACGTCGATTTGTGCACTGCAACAAAGCGGCGTAAACTCGGGGTTGCTCTATCGGCGCGAGCGGGGCATTTTAGATCCCGCGGCCGGGTCTTAGCGTCACGACCGGCCCCCTCCGAATAGACGTCCACTCCAAAATTCATAAGGCATTCACACCATGAGCGACAACATCGTCATCGTCGATGCGGGCCGTACCGCAGTCGGCACCTTCGGCGGCAGCCTCTCTTCACTCCCCGCGACCGACATCGGGGCCGCCGTGCTCAAGGCGTTGATGGAGCGCACCGGGATCTCCCCGGATCAGGTCGACGAGGTGATTCTCGGCCAGGTCCTGACCGCCGGCGTGGGCCAGAATCCGGCGCGCCAGACGACCCTGAACGCCGGACTTCCGCACTCGGTGCCGGCCATGACCATCAACAAGGTCTGCGGCAGCGGGCTCAAGGCGGTTCATCTGGCCATGCAGGCGGTGGCCTGCGGCGACGCCGACATCGTGATCGCGGGCGGCCAAGAGAGCATGAGTCAGTCCGCGCATGTCCTGCCGCGCTCGCGCGAAGGGCAGCGTATGGGCGATTGGGCGATGAAGGACACCATGATCGTCGACGGTCTCTGGGATGCCTTCAATCAATGCCACATGGGCGTGACGGCAGAGAACATCGCCAAGAAATACGCATTCACCCGCGAAGCCCAGGACGAATTTGCGGCGGCATCGCAGCAAAAGGCAGAGGCGGCGATCAAGTCGGGACGTTTTTCCGACGAGATCATTCCGGTTGCCGTACCGCAGCGTAAGGGCGACCCGGTCGTGGTCGCCACGGACGAGTTTCCGCGCCCCGGGACCACGGCCGAGACGCTCTCCAAGCTGCGTCCGGCCTTCGACAAGGCCGGCACGGTCACCGCCGGCAACGCCTCGGGGATCAACGACGGGGCGGCCATGGTCGTGGTGATGAAGGAGTCCAAGGCGAAGGAGCTCGGACTCAAGCCGATGGTTCGCCTGGTTGCCTTCGCGAGCGCCGGCGTGGATCCCGCCATCATGGGCACAGGCCCGATCCCGGCCTCGACCAAATGCCTGGAGAAGGCCGGTTGGACGCCCAAGGATCTCGACCTGATCGAGGCGAACGAGGCCTTCGCCGCGCAGGCGATGTCGGTCAATCACGAGATGGGCTGGGATCTGAGCAAGGTGAACGTCAACGGCGGCGCCATCTCGATCGGCCACCCGATCGGCGCGTCCGGTGCTCGGGTGCTGGTGACCCTGCTCTACGAGATGCAGAAGCGCGATGCCAAGAAAGGCCTTGCGACCCTCTGCATCGGCGGTGGCCAAGGCGTCGCCTTGGCGGTCGAGCGGGTCTGATTCGAACCCAGGCGGGGAGTCCCCCGGCGAGGGATCGCCGGGCCCCGCAGGTCGTACCCGTCTCCACTGGGGTACACTTCCTCGGATTGAAGGACGACATGGCCCAGATGCCCATGAACGACGAGCGCATCATCAAAAAGTACCCGAATCGGCGCCTCTACGACACCGAAGTCAGTCGTTACATCACACTCGCGGACGTACGTGACCTCGTCATGAGCTGCACCGCCTTCAAGGTGGTCGACACGGCGAACGACAACGACATCACGCGGTCCATCCTGCTGCAGATCATGCTCGAGGAGGAAAGCGGCGGAGAGCCGCTGTTCAGCGCGACCATGTTGTCGCAAATCATCCGCTTCTACGGCGGTACCCTCCAAGGCATGTTCGCGCGCTATCTCGAGGGTTCTCTGGATCTCTTCTCCAAACAACATCACGAGCTGGTCCGCTCTTTGGGCGAGACCCCGTTCGATGCCATGACACGGATGACCCAGAAAAACGTCGAGCTGTGGTCCGAGATCCAAGGGGAGCTGATGCGCGCGGCCGGATTCGATCTCGGCGGCAAGCCGCGGGGCAAGGCCGGTCGCAAGGAACCCGCCCCGACCGACAGCAGTGCCGACAAAGGGCGCGACGAGCCTGACTGAGTAGGGCCCGGCTGTTTTCAGCCGATCGGTGCGGCCTGACTCAATCCATTTGATTGGTAACTCGGGGGTTGACAGACATCCGTCTCGCGACTATTGTGCACTGCAACAATTGCTGCACTGCACAACACATCGGAGCAACGACCATGACGACCAACGACACGCTGAACACCGTCAACGAACTCACCAACAAGACCGTCGAGCGCATGACCAGCCTCGGCGAGATGAACGTCCGCATCTTCGAGAAGATGTCTGCGCGCCAGATGGATGCCATGAGCCTCTACATGGAGCACGCTATGCGTGTCATGAAGCTTGCGACCGAGTCCAAGGGCTACAATGAGTTCTTCAAGGGCCAGGTCGAGGCCACCAAGGAGCTGAGCGAGCGCGTCCTGGCCGAAGGCAAGACCAGCATGCAGGCCATCAGCGAGGTCCGTGACGACTATCGCACCTGGATCGAAAAGAGCATGGCCGACGTTTCCGCCGACCTGCGCAAGAGTGTCCCGGCCGCCTAATTCGACAGTCGGCTAGAATCGGCAGCCCAGGGATGGGCCGCCATTCGCAAGCCCCCCATGCAGGGGGCTTGCGAATGGCTCGTGATCGAAAGATCTTGAACCCCCGTGAGCGGATCGCGCGTTGATCGCTCCGGACCTGATGAACGACACACACCAATAAAATCCCGGAGGAAAGAGACATGGCTCGCATCGCACTCGTGACCGGCGGCATCGGCGGCATCGGTACCTCGATCTGCACCCGTCTGGCGAAGGACGGCTGCACGGTCGTCGCCAATCATCATCCTTCCGAGGCCGCTGCTGCGGAAACCTGGAAGAAGGATCGCGAGGCCGAGGGCTTTGCTATCGACACCATCGCTGCCGACGTGTCTTCCTTCGAAGACAGTGCGCGCATGATCAAAGAGATCACCGAGAAGCACGGGCCGGTCGATATCCTCATCAACTGTGCCGGTATTACCCGCGACAAGACCTTCAAGAAGATGGAGCTTGCACAGTGGGAAGCGGTGATGCGGGTCAACCTGGACAGCGTCTTCAACGTGACGCGCAACGTTTGGGAAGGGATGCTGGATCGCGGCTTCGGTCGGATCATCAACATCTCCTCTGTCAACGGACAGCGCGGTCAGTTCGGCCAGGCCAACTATTCCGCCGCCAAGGCGGGTATGCACGGCTTCACCATGGCCCTGGCCCAGGAAGGTGCATCCAAGGGTGTGACTGTGAACACCGTTTCACCCGGCTATGTCGAGACCGCCATGACCCTGGCGATGGACGACACCGTGCGCAACAGTATTATCTCGGGCGTTCCGATGCGCCGTATGGCACAGCCTGCCGAGATCGCCGCGGCGATCGCTTTCCTGGCCGGCGACGACAGTGCATACATCACCGGCGCGAATCTGCCGGTCAACGGCGGCCTCTTCATGCATTGAGGGGCTCGTCACATCTAGCCCGGATGTTTCATAAACCGACACAGCCGACACTGGCCTCGCGGATTTGCGCGGCGCTGGGCGTCACCGAGGGCGATGACCGGGACGCCGCGGGGGTTGAATGGTGGAAATACCGAGCGGCAACGGGCTTGATCAACGGGGCACGAGTAGTTTTGTCGCCGCGCAGGCGTACGATGCCCTGCCCGAGGTGGGCATAGTCGTCGTGCGCGTGCTGAAATCCCCGTGCGGGGATGTATGTGCGTCCAGGCGGGCGCCGCCCGGGCTGCGCGTTGAAGAGCCTCTCGGTGACCTGCTGCAACAGCGTCTTGACCGGACAGCTCGAGGGCAGGTGCAGGCGCACGCGGTCTTTGTACTGCACCACGCGCACGGCGAGCTTGAACAGTTTGATGATCACGGTGGCAGGCTGGGCGTTGGCCAGTTCCGTGCCGACGAGGACCTCGGTGCGCAGCGTTTGGTGCAAGACGTAAGCGGCGCAGGAGAAGAACAAGCGCATCTGATTGGCCAAGAAGGTGCTGTCGGAAGTGCGATCGCTGGCCAGATCGTTCTTGATCATTTTGATGAAGTTCTCGTCCTGGCCGCGCGCGCAGTACAGATCGCGGTAGACGCACTCGGGACTGGGCAAGTCCAAGGAGGTGACGACGAAGCGGAGGTTGTCGCCGCGCGCCGTCACCTCGACTTTGAGGATGGTCCGACACGCGCCGGGCCAGGAACCGGCACGGTAGTCAACCTCGTGGTAGGTGCGGGTCCGCTCGGGTACGTCGGCGTCGGCGCGCCGGGCGTTCTCGATGCGCAGCGCATGGAGCTTGCGGGCGTCGGCCAAGAACGGCTCGGCCCGTGGCGTGAGAGCCCGGTTACCCGCCAGGCCGAAGATGAAATCCGTCAACGGATCGGCCATCGCCAAGGCCATCAACTCGGGGTTGGAGAAGTGTCCGTCGCCGCGCAGGATGATGCGTGTGCGTGGCCACGCGGCCCGCAGCCGCTTGAGCACGCGCTTGAGGATCATCGCGTTCTCGGCGCCGGTGGGGCGCTTGCCGGGACGCAGCACCGCGGTGATGAACTTCCCCGAGAGGCCCTCGAAGAGAAACAGCGGCAAGTAGCAATGGTTGCCGTAGTGATGATTGTAGAACGCGAACTCCTGCTGGCCATGGGTGGCGTCTTCGGAGTGGTCCATATCGAGCACGATCACCTGCGGCGCCTTCGGGTAGCTGGCGATGAAGGCCTCGACGAAGGCCTGCGCCATGCGGTAGAGGTCGCGCGCGCCGACCCCATTCTCCAAACGCGAGAAGGTCGGCCCGCTGGCCAGGTCCGTCGTCGCATCCAGCGGCTTGCGCTCCAGCCCCAGCTTGAACAGCGCATCACGGCGCAGCGCATTGGCGTCGTTGCCGTCTTCGTAAGCACAGGCGATCTGGTAGACCCGTTGCGCGATCAGCTCACGCATCGGATGGGTGGTGTAGGACGGATGGCGCCAATCATCGATCGCTGCGCTCAACCGCTCGGTCAGGCCGATCTGCCGATCAACCCCGCGCAGAATCATGGGGCCAAAGTCAGACGACATGGCGCCGCCGTCGAAGTCGCCGCGGACCGTGAAACCGGCGACCGGGGGAAAACGCAGCTGTTCCGGGGTAGACTCGGGCATGGGCGACCTCGTTTAGCTTCTTCCGAAGCGTTCTTGGCGGAACAGCCATTTTATCAATGGGTTGAACGAGAGTCGCCCTTTTTTATGAAATATTCGGGCTAGACCGCGTCGGGTGCTCGTAGACTGGGTACCAGGCGATAACAGCCTCGCTGCAGACAAGAACCTCGGCGAGACGCGGGTTAGAGATCGAAGATCGGAAATCAGAACATCGATGTCTCGGGCCTGCCGGCGACTTGCGGAGCCCGAGACCTTAAAGATCGATACCAGTGTCCTCCTCGTCTCTCTCATCATGAGACGTTTCCAGCCCGGCTCCCCGCCGGGCTTTTTTTTATCTCATGTCTAACCCGAGCTTGATCACACGCTCCACCTCGACCTCCACCAAGGGCTCGGGATAGTGATGGCCGACGTGCTTCATGGTCTCGACCTTCAGCGTGACCTTCAGGCCCGCCTGGATAGCGGCATGGATCGCACGCTGCATCTGCGCCGCCGCCATGGTCAGTTCGTGCGCGAGATGTTCGTCGTGCTCTTGATCAGGCTTCTTCTGCGCTTCGCTCATCGGTTTCTTTGCTCCGGGAAGATCGCGGTCCCACTAGCGTAGAAGGCTCCGCCTCCGGCCACAAGGAATAGAGAGTTCAACCGTTCAACGAACCGCTCCCCACGACGAGATCGGACGGACGATGGCCTGAAGGCGGGTCGCGAGGAAGACCGAGCAAGACTGGCGGATGCACTATCCGGCGCCTGCATTTGGGCGACCACTTCCGGTGGAAGATGGCAGTGGGTACGATAGAGTAAAGTACAAACGACAGATCGCGTTCTTCGCTGCCGACAGATCACAACGCATCCAAGGACCGGGGCGAGCCGCCGGAGTAGCGGACGACCCTGATCAACACTGAATGCACGTCGGCCGGACGTGCCTGATGCACAAAGGGGATCGCCGTGCTCGGAACCGTTCGTGACGCCTGCCGCATCCATCCGATGGTCAACGACTACCGGATGACCGAGGCCATCGAAAACCTCTCGGACCTCATCACCGATGAAGGCGACGGGCGCGCCGTTTTCGCCCGCAACTATGTCACCGCCGGCATGGAGGCGCTGTTCCGCGAGGGCCTACTGCGCCTTGCCGGCAAGTCCGATCAAGCCGCCTTCGAGCTCGCCCAGGCGATGGGCGGCGGCAAGACGCACCTGATGACCGCCCTCGGCCTGCTGGCGCGGCATCCGCACCTGCGCCCCGAGGTGCTGCCCGCGCAGTTGGCCGAGCGGCTCGACTTCGGCCCGGCACGCATCGCCGCCTTCAACGGCCGCAACGACCCGGACCACTACATCTGGGGCGAGATCACCGAGCAGCTTGGTCAAGCGGAACGGATTCGCCCCTACTGGGTCGACGGCCCGCGCGGGGTCGACGAGGCCAGATGGATCGAGATCATCGGCGAGACACCGACCCTGATCCTCCTCGACGAGCTGCCACCGTACCTGCTCAACGCCACCACCCGCGCCGTCGGCAAGGGCTCGCTGGCCGATGTCGTCACCTACACCCTGAGCAACCTGTTCACCGCCGCGATCAAGCTGCCGCGTTGCTGCGTGGTCATCGCCAACCTTGCCGGCAGCTACGACGCGCAGACCAAAGACCTCGCGCGGGTCATGTCCAACCTGCGGCAGGAGTCCCGCCGCCAGGCGCAGAGCATCACGCCGGTGCAACTCGCCGGCAACGAGATCTACCAGATCCTCAAGAAACGCCTGTTCACCGCACTGCCGGATGCATCCGTCATCGACTCGGTCGCCGAGGCCTTCGCCGAGCAGGTCAAGGCGGCCGAAGACGGCGGCTACATCACCGCCCGCGCCATGGAAGAGGTGGCCGAGGAGGTCCGCGAGACCTACCCGTTCCATCCGTCCTTTAAGAACCTGGTCGCGCTGTTCAAAGAGAACGAGGGCTTTCGCCAGACCCGCGGCCTGATGCAGTTCACCGCCCGGCTGCTGCGCAGCGTCTGGAACCGCGACTCAAACGACGTCTTCCTCATCGGCACCCAGCACCTGGATCTCAACGACGTCGAAGTACGCGACGAGGTTCAGCGCGTCAACCCAGCCCTGCTGCCGGCGGTGGTCAACGACATCGCCGACCACGGCAACGCCCGCGCCGAGGAGATCGACGGCGACCTCGGCGGCGATGCCGCCGCGCAGGTCGCCAAACTGGTGCTGTCCGCGTCGCTGTCGCGCGCGGTCGGCGCCCACAGCGGCCTGACCCAGGCCGAGATCATCGAATACCTGGCCGCCCCCAACCGCAAGGCCGACGAGTTCCTGGCCGGCCTGGAGCGCCTGCGCGATCGCGCCTGGTACCTGCACCGCGAACGCGAGCAATTCTATTTCAAGGAGACCGAGAACCTCGGCCGGCGCATCGAGCGCGATGCCAGGCAGGTGCCGGCGCCCAAGCTGGAACAGGCCCTGATCAACCGCCTCACCGGTCTGTTCAAGGCGCAGAGCAAGTCCCGCGCCGCCTACCAAGAAGTTCAGATCATGCCGCGGCTGGACGACGTCAAGTTGTCCGGCAGCCGCATCCTGCTGGTGGTGCAGCCCGACGGCCGCACGCCACCGGAGGCCATCCGCAACTTCTACGAATTCCAGCAGGAGAAGAACAACGTCCTGATCCTGTCCGGCAACGACAGCCACCTGGCCAACGAGGTCGAGGCACGGCTGCGCGAGCTCTATGCCATCGAGAAGATCCAGGCCAACCTCAAGCCCGGCGATACCCTCTATGACGAGGCCCGCGACAAGCTCGAAGAGCTCGAAGAGCGCTTCACCAAGGCCGTCTCCGGCGCCTACAACCGGCTGTTCTTTCCGGCCCCCGGTGCCACTGGTGAAGGCGAGCTGGTCATGGCCACCATCGACAACGGCCTCAGTTTCGGTGACGGCGAGTACGCCGCCGAGACGCAGATCGAGAAACTGCTCGCCAGTGGGCGTTGCGACAACAAGCTCGCGCTCGAGCTGCCGGCCTACTGGGCCATGGCCGAGACCTACCTCTGGCCCGCCTCGGATCGGCGCGTGCCCTGGCGCGATCTGCTCATGCGCGCCAAGACCGATCCCACCTGGCCCTGGCTGCCGGGCGCCCGCGGTCTGGAGGTCTTGCGCGATGAGGCGCTCAAGCAAGGCCGCTGGCGGCAACACGCCGACGGCCAGATCGAGAAGGGACCCTTCCCGGCCGAGAAGACCTCGGTCAACGTCATCGCGCTCGGTACCAGCCGCGAGACCGGCGAGACCACGCTCTCGCTCACCCCGCGCAACGCCGGCGACAGCCCGCGCGTCTACGTGCTCAAGACCAATTCGGTCAGTGAGCAGGACGAACAGGTGCAGGACCTGGAGGACTACCGCACAACCGAGGCGACGCTGTACTTCATCGCCGTCGACAGCAGCGGCAAATACCAGACCGGCGAGCCGACCCGTTGGACCGCGGACCTCACCATTCGCCATGAGATTCACAAGCTCGCCGACGGGCGCAAACTGGAGCTGCACTGCACGCCCGCCGCCGAGCTGCGCTACAGCCTGGACGGGACCAATCCCAAGGAAGGGACGGTCTACAGCGAACCCTTTGCGGTGCCGGCCACGGCCTGCACCCTGCTCGTCGCCGCGAAGGCCGGCGAGGTAGAGAAGCCGGCCAAGATTCAGATCCCCGCGGACGGCGACGATCGCGTCATCATCGACGACAACAAACCGGCCTCGATCCCTGGTCACAAGAAGATCTCGATCGACACCACCGATAAGGTCTTCGGCGTCATCGATGATTTTCGCGAGCGCGGCGATATCGTGCTGCGCGGTGTGCAGATCATCATCGGTGAAGGCGAGCACGCGGTACAGATCCGCTTCAACGAGCGCGCGCTGACCGCCGCCGCCATCGAGACCGCCATCCGCGGCGTGCGCGCGGCCATCGGCGACGAGCAGGCCGGCGTGCAGGTAACCGTCCGCGGCGGCATCGACTTCGGCGACGGCTTCGCCCTCAAGCAGTTTGCCGAACTGGCCGGCATCGGACTCTCCGCCGGAGACGTGGTTCAGGACGCATGACCACTACCGCTGCCAGCACGAACCCCAAACAACCGGGTGGGGCTTCCGGGCACGTCGCCTATGCTCATCGCACCCTGGGCTTTGGCAAGCCGGCCACCTCCCCCAGGTGTCAGGATAGATGTCGCCTCCCTTTGGGAGAATGTGTGGGAGGATGGGGCATCACCGACCCGGGGCTTTGCGCCCTCCGGGGTCAGCCGGGAAGGAGCCCGAAGGGCGACTGACGGCTGACCCGGAGGGCGCGGCACAGCGCCCCGAGGCATGAGAAGGCGAGCGACATGACAACCTATTCGAGCGAACTGAAAGACAGCATCCTGACGAAGCTACTGCCGCCCAACAACGTCGGCGTCCCGCAGTTGGCCGCGCAAACCGGCATCCCGCGCGACACCCTCTACGGCTGGCGGCGCGAGGCGTTGGGTCGGGCGCGTCGACCACGGGCATCGACGGTGCCTGCCGGGACGCTCGGCAGCGAGGAGAAGTTTGCCGTGGTGATGGAGACCGCCACCCTCAATGAGTTGGAGCTGGGCGCGTACTGTCGGCGCAAGGGCCTGTTCGCCGAGCAGATCAGCGCGTGGCGCACGACCTGCCAGCAGGCCAATGCGCCGCTGACGAGCACGACCGAGCGGGCCGAGCGGCGCGCCGAGCAGGCGGAGATCGTGCGCCTGGGTCGGGAGTTGCAGCGCAAGGACCGGGCCTTGGCCGAAGCCGCCACGTTGCTGGTGCTCCAAAAAAGTCCGGGCGATCTGGGAGGAGCCAGAGGACGCTCGCTCGCCTATGAGCGGCGCGTACAAGTGAGCGAGTACATCGCCCAAGCCTGTGCCGAGGGCGCCCGCCTGAGTCGCGCCTGCGCCGCCGTGGGGCTGTCCGAGCGCACCCTGCAGCGCTGGCGTCGCGACGGGGCGATCGGCGGCGACGGGCGCACGCGCGAGCACCGGACCGAAGGCGCGGTACGCACCCCGGCCAATCGGCTCTCGCCCCACGAGCGACAAGCCGTCCTCACAGCCGCCAACGCGCCCAGGTTCGCGAGCTTGAGTCCGCATCAGATCGTCCCGGCGCTGGCCGACGAGGGCTGCTACCTGGGATCCGAGTCGACCTTCTACCGCGTGCTGCGCGACGCCGGGCAGCTCGCCCGCCGCGGTCGCGCCAAGGCGCCGACACGGGTGCGCCCGCAGCCGCTGGAGGCGACCGGGCCGAATCGGGTTTGGAGCTGGGACATCACCTACCTGGCCAGTACCGTGCAGGGGATGTTCTTCTATCTGTACCTGATCATGGATGTCTACAGCCGCAAGATCGTCGGCTGGGAGGTCTACCCGCAGGAGTCCGCCGCGCACGCCGCCAGCGTCCTGCACAAGGCCTACCTGCGCGAAGGCGTGCACCCGGGCACACTGGTCCTGCACTCGGACAACGGCTCGCCGATGAAAGGCGCCACCATGCTGGTGATGCTCCAGCGCCTCGGGGTCGTGCCGTCCTTCAGTCGCCCGGCCGTGAGCAACGACAACCCCTACTCGGAGTCGCTGTTCAACACCGTCAAGGGTCGCCCGGACTTCCCCTCCGATCCCTTCGACGGCGTCGAGGCGGCACGCCGCTGGATGACGACATTCACCGCCTGGTACAACACCATCCACCTGCACAGCGCGCTGAAGTTCGTCACCCCGGCACAGCGCCATCGCGGCGAGGATGTCGACCTGCTGGCACGGCGCGACGCGCTCTATCAAGCCGCCAGAGACGACAACCCGACGCGCTGGTCCGGACCCACCCGCAATTGGACGCCGCCCGCTTCGGTCTTGCTCAACCCGGGAAAACCCCCTCGTGAACAGGAGAAGGCCGACACGAACATGACATGATTGATGCGACAACTACCTTGACACTTACCGCCTCCGACCCGCACCACTTTGTCGTCACCATCCCACGCGGCAACACCGCGGCCGTGCTCATCAGCGAGCACTTAGGCATGGGTGCCGGCGCCGCGCCAGAGCAAATCCTCGATCGCGTCATGCTCGCGCGCCCCCGCTGGACCGCCATCCGTGCCGAGGTCCAACGCGCCTTCAATGCCCGCTTGAAGGAGCACAACCTCGCCACCGGTACCTGGAAGGTCGGCGAAACACCTGTGGATCGCCTGCTCGGCAAGGAACTGTGCGTGTTGGCCTGGGCAGTGGAGAAGCTCGAGCCCGAGAAGATCCGCATCGCCGTGCGTAATTGGCTGGCGCTGCGCCCCGAAGAACGCTGGTGGCTGTTCGGTATGACGGCGATTGCCACCGGCGGCCTTCAAGACGGCGATCACGGGTGGCGGGTTGCGCTGCGCTATGCGCTTGGCGACGTGGCACAGAATGAGTTGCTGAAAGCTCGACTGGAGACGCGAAAGCTCGGCGAAGCCGGGGTGAATAAGACATTGGGGCTGTTCGACTGACGCGGCCGCGGCGCCGGTGGATTGATGGTTCCCGCCGAAGAACCGATGGAGCACCGGATCGCGCGTGGCTGGTGTGAATCCATGGGCCGATCAGTCCGCGAGGCTGGCGCGTAAATCCTTGAGGCTGATCATCAGTGTCGCGGGGTCGAGCGGTGAGGAGTCGAAGCCGAGATGGTGATAGAAGCATCGGGCATCCGCGTCGATGGCATGCACCAACAGGCCGCGAATGCCGATCGCGTCGGCGGCGTTCAGGACCCTCCAGCCCGCGTCCTGCAGCAACGCCCGGCCCAGCCCCCTGCCGCCATGGGAATGATCGACTGCAAGACGCGCGAGTATGACCACGGGAATGGGATCGGGCATATTGCGTCGCAGTCGACCGGTCGCCGCAGTCATGGCAACGGCCCCGGAGGCCAACGCGTAATAGGCGATGACCCGATTCTGGTCGCAGACCACGAAGGTACGGGAGGCCCCGCTCGACTGATTCCGCAATGCGCGACCTTTCAGCCAGTCGTCCAATGCCTTGCGACCACATGAAAAGCCTTTGCAATCATGGTAGCCGGTCAAAGGGCTCGGCGGACTCAGGGTCACTCGGTGTCCCAGGGCGGTCTGCCCCGCATGGTCTTGCGCAGCCGAGTATTCGGGGCCGGCGGCGCATCAAGGCGCGCCTCGAAGGCCGCGAAGGCATCGGGAGACAGGCGCAGCAGTGCTTGATCCAGCAGGGTCTCCTCGGCCGCATGCCGGCTCGCGTCCAGGATGAACTCGGTGCGGTTCTTGCCGGCAATGCGTGCGGCACGGTCGATCAAGTCGCGCTCCTCCGCCTTGATGCGAAGATTGAGCGTCTGTCGCTTGGCGGCCAATTCTTGAGCAGTCGACATGGCAAATTCTCCCGTTTGTCAGCATACTAGCAGGCAGGTAACGACAGTGTCATCACTGACCCTGACACGCGTGCCCGATGATCTGCTGAAACAGACCCCATACGACGCACGCACCGAAGAGCCTTAGGGCGGCAAAGCGAAGCGCATCCCGCCGAAACCCGAGCACGCTGACCGGTCGCGGATCACGCATAAGGAGATTGACCATGCCGCTCGACACGCCGCCTCGATCCCTCACCGACGCCCTCTCCACGCCTGAAACCCCTGCGGTTTCGGTCGTCTCGGTCGCGCTGTACGTGGATGCGGACAACCAATCGGCCCAGTGCGCGGCGCCCTTGCTCAACCTGTTCCGGACCGAATTCAAGGCCCGCGTCGTCAGCGCCACGATCGCCGGCAACAATCTTGGCCAGAAGATCGACGATTGGCGCAGCGCATTGCTCGCCGAGGACCCCGACCTCGCGATCCAGGCGCTACCGGCACCGCACCGTAAGAACGGCGCGGATATCGTTTTGCTGATGGCATTGGGGGCGGCGCTCGACGCGCATCTGAGCGAGCAGACCTTGGTGGTGGTCGTCTCGCGCGACGACCTGCTGATCGGCGCCGCCGAACAGGCCAAGGCACGCGGCTGCAAGACCTTGGTCGCTTATGCCGACAGCGACATCCCGACGGCCCGCAATACGCAGTTGACGACCCTGTTGCTGCCCGCCTTGAAGCCGGCTAACGCCCCCTGGCCGAAGTCGGTCAGCGTCGTGCAGCCGCCCCCTGTCGTTATTCAGGCGTCCAAACCCGAGCCCCCTGTTCAGCCGATGCCGCTTACCGTCGGCAAGGATGCGAAGGCGGTGCTGGCAAAGGTCCGCGGTCTATGCAAACAGCAGCCGGGAGGCGGCTACCCTGCCTCGGCTGTGGGCCAAGCCCTACAGAAGCTCGGCTATGACAAGGCTGCGCGCGCAAGCTTCCTCAAGTCCACGCCCGGACTCAAGAAAATGGGTTCTGGCGCGAACCTGCGCTACCTCTTTTGACCTCATTTTTGTCCCAGACGGAAACGCACCATGCCCATGGACGCTGCTGAAACACTAGCCCCGACGACGACATCCGCGACCGGCGCCGCGCTGCAACCCTTCGCCCTCAAAGACGCCCCGGCGCTGATCGAGGCAGTGTTCCCGGCGCAGAAGGTCTCGTTTTAGGCGCAGCGCGAGCGCAAGGCCGGCGCCGGGCAGACGCTGACCGCGTTGGGCTCTTACTGGAAGGGCCGCAAGCCGCTGATCCTGGTCCGCGCCATCCTGTTGGGTAGCCTGCTGCCGCAAACCGATGATCCCGAAAAAGACCTGGAGATCTTCGAGAAACTGATGGCCTTCGACGAAGGCGGGTTGGCGCGGCGTGAGCCCAAGCTCAAGCCGTCCGACATCGCCGAGCGGGTTGCACTGGCACACCCCTGGCGCTCGTTCAGCTACAGCCTCAAAGGGCAGGCGCACACCGCCGAGGAGATCGACCGGCTGCAATTTCCGATCGACCTCGTTGACTACCCGGGGCTCAGCCTACGCTGGCTCCGCGACATCGACCCGGCGGAAAAGCTGGACCTGTTGGCCAAGGCTCTCGCGACCTTTCCCACCTACGAGGAACGCGCCGGCCTCTGCAAACGCCCGGAGGAACTGGACCAGGCTGCACTCTATGCCCCGATCTGGCCCGCGGTGAACGCCCATCTTGGCCGCTTCGGTATCGACGCGCACTCGCATCAGGAACTGGTCGAGCAACTCGGCGTCCTGCGATTCGGCCACCGGCCCAAGGTCGGCGACACCTTCTGCGGCGGCGGCTCGATCCCGTTCGAGGCCGCGCGTCTGGGCTGCGATGTCTACGCCTCGGACCTGAACCCCATCGCCTGCATGCTGACCTGGGGGGCGCTCAACATCATCGGCGCGCCGCCCGAGCAGCGCGCCGAGATCGAGCGGGCGCAGCGCGAGGTCGCCGAGGCGGTGGATCGGGAGATCACTGAACTGGGCATTGAGCACGACAGCCAGGGCAACCGGGCCAAGGCCTATCTCTACTGCCTGGAGACCCGCTGTCCGGAGACCGGCTGGATGGTACCGATGGCGCCGAGTTGGGTGATTTCGAGAAACCGTAACGTGGTCGCGAAGTTGGTACCGGATCATGCGAACAAGCGCTTTGACATCGAGATCCTGACTGGCGTCTCGGTGGCCGAGATGCAGGCCGCCGAACGAGGCACAGTCCGCGACGGCAATCTGGTCTATGAACTCGACGGCAGGACCTATCTGACGCCGATCAAGACCATTCGCGGCGATTATCGTGATGCCGACGGCGATCTTCGCAATAATTTGGCCCTGTTACGTTTCCTGTGGGTCAGGGCTTGACTCCGGCCCTGCCGATTCACACCCTTTGGAGCACATTTCGTAAAACCTGTTGCTGGGCCTGTGGGCATGTGGGCGCGAGGCCCGAGAGTGTGGTCAACCGGTGGGCCGCGCCGGCGAGGAGCTCGCAATCGGCACGACCTTGCTCGGCGCGGTCCAGGGGTTGTCCACACGGCCCGTAGGGCTCGGGCCGGTCCGCAGGACGCGTCCACATGTCCACAGGCCAACCGCCGGAGGTCACTGCCGTGGATTCCGCTTCCTTGTTCACCGTCGCGTTGGGGTTGCAGACACCGTGGGAGGTCCGGGAGGTGGACTTCGATCCGCAGGCCGGACGCATCGATTTCACGGTCGGCTTCGCCCGCGGGGCGCGCTTTACCTGCCCGCACTGCGGGGCGGAGCACCAGCCGGTGCATGACACGCAGGCCCGGAATGGCGTCATCTGAACTTCTTCCAGTTCCAGGCGTACATTCAGGCCAAGGTGCCGCGGGTGCGCTGTGACGCCTGCGGCAAGACCACCCAAGTGGAGGTGCCGTGGGCGCGTCCCGGCAGCGGCTTCACCCAGTTGATGGAGGCGCTGATCGTCGCCTTGTGCCGGGCCATGACGGTACGCCAGGTCGCGCAGCTGCTGGGCGTGAGCGACATGCGCCTGTGGCGGGTGCTGGACCACTATGTCGAGCAGGCGCGCGCGCAGGAGGACTTCTCGCAGGTCACCGCCGTCGGTCTGGACGAGACCGCGGCGCGGCGGGGACATCACTACATCAGCCTCTTTCACGATCTGGAGGAACCGCGGCTGTTGTTCGCCACCGAGGGGCGCAAGGCCGAGGTGGTCGCGCAGTTCGCCGAGGACCTCGAGGCCCACGGCGGCTGCGCGGAGAACGTGCGCGACGTCTGCATCGACATGTCGGGGAGCTACCGCAGCGGGGTGCAGGAGCAGCTGCCGTGGGCGAACATCACCTTCCCCAGGTGTCAGGATAGATGTCGCCTCCCTTTGGGAGAATGTGTGGGAGGATGGGGCATCACCGACCCGGGGCTTTGCGCCCTCCGGGGTCAGCCGGGAAGGAGCCCGAAGGGCGACTGACGGCTGACCCGGAGGGCGCGGCGCAAGCGCCCCGAGGCATGAGAAGGCGAGCGACATGACAACCTATTCGAGCGAACTGAAAGACAGCATCCTGACGAAGCTACTGCCGCCCAACAACGTCGGCGTCCCGCAGTTGGCCGCGCAAACCGGCATCCCGCGCGACACCCTCTACGGCTGGCGGCGCGAGGCGTTGGGTCGGGCGCGTCGACCACGGGCATCGACGGTGCCTGCCGGGACGCTCGGCAGCGAGGAGAAGTTTGCCGTGGTGATGGAGACCGCCACCCTCAATGAGTTGGAGCTGGGCGCGTACTGTCGGCGCAAGGGCCTGTTCGCCGAGCAGATCAGCGCGTGGCGCACGACCTGCCAGCAGGCCAATGCGCCGCTGACGAGCACGACCGAGCGGGCCGAGCGGCGCGCCGAGCAGGCGGAGATCGTGCGCCTGGGTCGGGAGTTGCAGCGCAAGGACCGGGCCTTGGCCGAAGCCGCCACGTTGCTGGTGCTCCAAAAAAAAGTCCGGGCGATCTGGGAGGAGCCAGAGGACGCTCGCTCGCCTATGAGCGGCGCGTACAAGTGAGCGAGTACATCGCCCAAGCCTGTGCCGAGGGCGCCCGCCTGAGTCGCGCCTGCGCCGCCGTGGGGCTGTCCGAGCGCACCCTGCAGCGCTGGCGTCGCGACGGGGCGATCGGCGGCGACGGGCGCACGCGCGAGCACCGGACCGAAGGCGCGGTACGCACCCCGGCCAATCGGCTCTCGCCCCACGAGCGACAAGCCGTCCTCACAGCCGCCAACGCGCCCAGGTTCGCGAGCTTGAGTCCGCATCAGATCGTCCCGGCGCTGGCCGACGAGGGCTGCTACCTGGGATCCGAGTCGACCTTCTACCGCGTGCTGCGCGACGCCGGGCAGCTCGCCCGCCGCGGTCGCGCCAAGGCGCCGACACGGGTGCGCCCGCAGCCGCTGGAGGCGACCGGGCCGAATCGGGTTTGGAGCTGGGACATCACCTACCTGGCCAGTACCGTGCAGGGGATGTTCTTCTATCTGTACCTGATCATGGATGTCTACAGCCGCAAGATCGTCGGCTGGGAGGTCTACCCGCAGGAGTCCGCCGCGCACGCCGCCAGCGTCCTGCACAAGGCCTACCTGCGCGAAGGCGTGCACCCGGGCACACTGGTCCTGCACTCGGACAACGGCTCGCCGATGAAAGGCGCCACCATGCTGGTGATGCTCCAGCGCCTCGGGGTCGTGCCGTCCTTCAGTCGCCCGGCCGTGAGCAACGACAACCCCTACTCGGAGTCGCTGTTCAACACCGTCAAGGGTCGCCCGGACTTCCCCTCCGATCCCTTCGACGGCGTCGAGGCGGCACGCCGCTGGATGACGACATTCACCGCCTGGTACAACACCATCCACCTGCACAGCGCGCTGAAGTTCGTCACCCCGGCACAGCGCCATCGCGGCGAGGATGTCGACCTGCTGGCACGGCGCGACGCGCTCTATCAAGCCGCCAGAGACGACAACCCGACGCGCTGGTCCGGACCCACCCGCAATTGGACGCCGCCCGCTTCGGTCTTGCTCAACCCGGGAAAACCCCCTCGTGAACAGGAGAAGGCCGACACGAACATGACATGATTGATGCGACAACTACCTTGACACTTACCGCCTTCGATGAATTCCACCTCATCCAGCTCGCCAATCAGGCCGTGGATGCGGTGCGCCGCGCGGAGGTCAAAGCCACGCCCGCGCTCAAGCGCAGCCGCTACATCTGGCTCAAGGATCAACAGGACTGGAGCCGTCGGCAGCTGCGCCAGTACCTCGATCTGCGCCGCCTCAACCTCAAGACCCACCGGGCCTACCGCATCAAGGAGAGCCTGCGCGAGATCTTCCGCCTGGCCGACTCCCGCGAGGAGGCCGAGGCGTTGCTCACCCGCTGGTACAGCTGGGCCCGGCGCTGCCGCCTCGAGCCGATGAACCTAAAAAGAGCAGTTAGCGCCCGTCGCGGAGCGTTTTCGGCCCGCGGGCGAGTACACATACCGGCGGTTCGGCGGCTACGCCGGCGCCGGTAACACCGCCGGCGGCTGCAATTGGCGGCCGTTGAGATACTTCACCAGCGCCCGCGAGAGGAGCCGGTACCAGCGTTGCAGGGGACTCAACTGCTCCGCAGTTCGGCGCAGCGTGTTGAAGAAGGCCGTGATCTCGCGGCAGGTCGCCTCCACCCACCCGGCTTCGGCATGGGGATGGCTGATGGTCAGGCGCGTCTGCCCGCCGTGACGGGTCAGTCGTGCCGGTGCGCTGAGCAGCAGCGGGCGGCTGGTGATCGCCTCGGTGTGCCGAGTCGGGTCGGCCAGGCGCACGAACAGGCTCCACCAGTTGTAGGTCAAGGCGGTGATGCGCGCCATGAAGCGGCAGCGCTTGATGTCGCGGGTGGTGAAGCCGCCCCAGCCCCAATGGTTCTTGAGCTCGTCGAAGGGATTCTCCGCGTCGGCGCGATCGCGATAGAGTTGCGCCACGCTCAGGATCTCATGGGGCAGCGAGGTCACCAGCACGGCGTACTCGTAGACGATCGTCTCGTCGGTGAGCTCGGCGAAGCTCAGGCGCAGCTGCTCGGGATCACCCTGCTCGACGACGGCCAGGTCGGCCTTGATGCGCCGGCGCAGCACGACGGCGCGCCGGGCACGGCTCCAGCCCGACAGACGCAGGGTCGTCTCGGCCCCCTGCCAGCCTTGACCGGCATCGCACCACTCGGCATCGCGCATCAGGCGCTCGACGGTCTGCTTGACCTTGGAGGTCATGCGCAGCTTGAACAGATACGGGATCCCCTCCTGCTCGGCACGCGCCATGTTGGCTTGGGTGCCCCAATCGCGGTCGCCGCGAATGCACAGCGGCCAGTGCGCCCGCGGCAGGCGCGCGAGCAACTCCCACAGCCCCGGCGCGCTGTACTTGGACGCGGTTTGGTTGCCGTCCAGCACGGTAAGTGTCAAGGTAGTTGTCGCATCAATCATGTCATGTTCGTGTCGGCCTTCTCCTGTTCACGAGGGGGTTTTCCCGGGTTGAGCAAGACCGAAGCGGGCGGCGTCCAATTGCGGGTGGGTCCGGACCAGCGCGTCGGGTTGTCGTCTCTGGCGGCTTGATAGAGCGCGTCGCGCCGTGCCAGCAGGTCGACATCCTCGCCGCGATGGCGCTGTGCCGGGGTGACGAACTTCAGCGCGCTGTGCAGGTGGATGGTGTTGTACCAGGCGGTGAATGTCGTCATCCAGCGGCGTGCCGCCTCGACGCCGTCGAAGGGATCGGAGGGGAAGTCCGGGCGACCCTTGACGGTGTTGAACAGCGACTCCGAGTAGGGGTTGTCGTTGCTCACGGCCGGGCGACTGAAGGACGGCACGACCCCGAGGCGCTGGAGCATCACCAGCATGGTGGCGCCTTTCATCGGCGAGCCGTTGTCCGAGTGCAGGACCAGTGTGCCCGGGTGCACGCCTTCGCGCAGGTAGGCCTTGTGCAGGACGCTGGCGGCGTGCGCGGCGGACTCCTGCGGGTAGACCTCCCAGCCGACGATCTTGCGGCTGTAGACATCCATGATCAGGTACAGATAGAAGAACATCCCCTGCACGGTACTGGCCAGGTAGGTGATGTCCCAGCTCCAAACCCGATTCGGCCCGGTCGCCTCCAGCGGCTGCGGGCGCACCCGTGTCGGCGCCTTGGCGCGACCGCGGCGGGCGAGCTGCCCGGCGTCGCGCAGCACGCGGTAGAAGGTCGACTCGGATCCCAGGTAGCAGCCCTCGTCGGCCAGCGCCGGGACGATCTGATGCGGACTCAAGCTCGCGAACCTGGGCGCGTTGGCGGCTGTGAGGACGGCTTGTCGCTCGTGGGGCGAGAGCCGATTGGCCGGGGTGCGTACCGCGCCTTCGGTCCGGTGCTCGCGCGTGCGCCCGTCGCCGCCGATCGCCCCGTCGCGACGCCAGCGCTGCAGGGTGCGCTCGGACAGCCCCACGGCGGCGCAGGCGCGACTCAGGCGGGCGCCCTCGGCACAGGCTTGGGCGATGTACTCGCTCACTTGTACGCGCCGCTCATAGGCGAGCGAGCGTCCTCTGGCTCCTCCCAGATCGCCCGGACTTTTTTTTGGAGCACCAGCAACGTGGCGGCTTCGGCCAAGGCCCGGTCCTTGCGCTGCAACTCCCGACCCAGGCGCACGATCTCCGCCTGCTCGGCGCGCCGCTCGGCCCGCTCGGTCGTGCTCGTCAGCGGCGCATTGGCCTGCTGGCAGGTCGTGCGCCACGCGCTGATCTGCTCGGCGAACAGGCCCTTGCGCCGACAGTACGCGCCCAGCTCCAACTCATTGAGGGTGGCGGTCTCCATCACCACGGCAAACTTCTCCTCGCTGCCGAGCGTCCCGGCAGGCACCGTCGATGCCCGTGGTCGACGCGCCCGACCCAACGCCTCGCGCCGCCAGCCGTAGAGGGTGTCGCGCGGGATGCCGGTTTGCGCGGCCAACTGCGGGACGCCGACGTTGTTGGGCGGCAGTAGCTTCGTCAGGATGCTGTCTTTCAGTTCGCTCGAATAGGTTGTCATGTCGCTCGCCTTCTCATGCCTCGGGGCGCTTGCGCCGCGCCCTCCGGGGTCAGCCGTCAGTCGCCCTTCGGGCTCCTTCCCGGCTGACCCCGGAGGGCGCAAAGCCCCGGGTCGGTGATGCCCCATCCTCCCACACATTCTCCCAAAGGGAGGCGACATCTATCCTGACACCTGGGGAGCACCTCCACGTCCAGGATCAGACGCAGACCGGCGACGAAATAGGTATGGTAGGTGTGCGAGGGCCGACCCGGCTTGTGCGGATTGTAGCCTTTGACCGCACCCTCTTGATGCCCGTAGAGCGGCTTGACCGTCACGTCGGCATCGAGAATCCAGGGCACGCCCGGCACCGGCGCCACGCAGGCGTCCAGGTGGTTCTGCAACCAGGCCACCCCGTCGGCTTCATCGAGCTTGCCGAGGTTGCGGCGCACCGAGTCCTCGCTCACCACCGCCTCCATGCCCAGCAGGGCGGCGTTGATGGTGTCGCCGCGCAGGGCACTGATGTGGGCATAGCGCTGATGCCCGGACAGCACCGCCAGGATGGCGGTACCCAGAACGTCGCGCGTGCTCGGGGCGTTCGGGCTGGTCAGCTTCAGCGGGCAGCTCTCGACCCAGGCATCGAAGCGCCCGCCCAGGCGCAAAAACTCGGTGAAGAACGGCAGCTGCCCCAGCGGGGTGACCGCCGCCTGCGCATCCCACTCGACGTGGACGCGCCCGCCAAACGTGTCCACCGCAACCGGGCCGGCATGCGGTACCAATGCGGTGGTTTCGGGTTCACCCTGCGGGTGAGGGATCGGGTTGCTCATGGGGACCTCCTTGCGCCGATATTTCAGCGGCTTGGATCACTCGAGGCAAGGTTTAACTGCTCTTTTTAGGATGAAGGACTTCGCCAAGACCGTCAAAACCCATTGGGACGGCATCCTCAACGCCTTCGATTCCAAACTCACCAACGGCCGGGTCGAGGCGGCGAACGGGCAGATCCAGGCCGCCAAGGCCAAGGCCCGCGGCTACGGCACCGTGCGCCATCTCATCACCATCGCCTACTTGGTCGCGGGCAAGCTCACGCATCTGCCGGCCTGCCCGTTTGCAAACAAACAGTGTGCAAAGGCGTTAGCATGATCCGGGGATACCTGGACGGGTTACCCACATCAAACGTAAAAGAGCCAATAATTTACGGCTATGGCAAAAGACTGACTTCAAACCTCGTTTCGAGGATGTTTTCCAAGACCGTTTGTACTGCATTCAATGGACAACCGAAGGGACGCTCGGGCTGCGGTGCGCTGAGACATTTTTTGCGAGCGCGCAAGACCAAGACTTGCTCCGGGAACGCAAGGTTGAAAATTTGCTTGTCGAGAATTTCGTCTTCTGGCAGTGCTCCGGCCTGGTGGCCGAACAAGCTATTGAGATAGGTGGTCCACCGCGCTACCAAGGGCGGGAGCTACGCATAGCACGCGGATGGACGCACTGGTCCCATTTGTTTTGCTCAAGAGCCATCCTACTCGCTGCTCTAATTCGCCGTCAGAGCATAGGGAATCCGTTCTTAGCACCAATGCTATGCGACGCATTGGATCGTCTCTCGAAGCTTGAGCTATTGTCAAATCTGGTGTATGACCATAGGGCCAGAGTTTGATCAGGCGGCTTTCCGTTGCTCCTCTTGGGTCTCCGGTGGGTCGTCGGACACCGGAATCCCGTCTTCGTAACGTGTTCCGCCGAGCAGTTCGGCCACTTTCTCGGGGGCACGGATGCGCCGCCAGGTCTTGGCGGCCTCTTCGCTCATCTTGAAGGCCAGGCCGAGGAAGGTCGCGCGGGTGACGCAGTTCTTGGTCCGGCCGGTGCGATGGCGCACAGTGGCGAAGGTGGACTCGATGGGGTTGGTGGTGCGCAGGTGCACCCAGTGCTCGGCCGGGAAGGCGAAGAAAGCGAGCAGGGCCTCGCGGTCCTTTTCGAGCTTCTCGGTCGCCTTGGGGTATTTGGCCCCATAGCGGCTGATGAAGCGCTTGAAGGCTTGCGTAGCCTGCTTGCGGGTCGGTGCCATCCAGATCGCCTGCAGATCCGCCTTCGCCTTGCCTTGCAACGACTTGGGCAAGGCATTGAGCACGTTGCCCATCTTGTGGAACCAGCAGCGCTGATGCACGGTCTCGGGGTAGACCTGCTCAAGCGCACCCCAAAACCCCAGCGCCCCGTCGCCGACGGCCAGGCGCGGACCCGCCTGCAGACCACGTGCCTTCAGATCGCGCAGCACGTCGAGCCAGGATTCGGTGGATTCGCGCAACCCGTCGACGATGGCGACCCACTCCTTGGTGCCGTCGGGTCTCACCCCGATGATCACCAGCAGACAGAGCTTGGGATCGTCGCTCTCGCGCAGTGTCGTGTAGATGCCGTCGACCCACCAGTAGGCGTATTGCCGGCCTTCGAGGCTGCGCTGGGTCCAGTCCTTGTACTCCTCGGCCCACGCGGCCTTGAGCCGGCCCAGCGCCGCCGCGGAGAGCCCCTTGGCGTCCTCTCCCACCAGCACCTCCAACGCCTCCCCGAGGTCGCCGCTGGAGATCCCCTTCAGATAGAGCCACGGCAGCGCCGCGGCGACCCGGGCACTGCGGCGCACGTACGGCGGGGCCAGCGCGGAGTTGAACTTCACCCCGGCCCCGGAGCGGTCGCGTACCTTGGGCACCTGCACCTCCACCGGACCCACCGTGGTGAGGATCTCGCGCGCCGGCAGATAACCGTTGCGCACCACCGCCCGGCGTCCGTCCATCAGCGACACCCCGGCAAACTCCTCGAGCAGCTGCTCCACCTCCGCCTCGATGGCCCGCTGCAGGATGTCGCGCGCCCCGCGGCGCACCAGCTCCTCCAGCGGCAGGCCCAGCTCGGCCAGCACCTCGCCCCGATCCCCTCTTGCACGGCGGGCCCCCGTACTCGTATCGTCGCTCATGGCGCACCTCTCTCGTTGCTGCTTTGGGTCTCGACAACCACATTGTCAGCAACGGTGCGCCGCCTGCTCAAGCTCTATCAGTCCCCGCTCATACACCAGAATCGAGCATAGCTCTCGAAGCTTGCCAGATGGGATCCAAGGAATACCGCCTCGCAACGCGAGCCGACGTGCCAGAGTACATTCTATAACCAAGCCCTGAATACGCTGGACAATTTTGGTTGCCGTGCCAGCTCGTATTTGATTAGCTCAGTAACAAAACCTTATCCGAGTGAAGACTCGCGCTTAAGCGCAACAGTTGACACTGTCGCGGCTAAGGATTTGTCTAACAACTGCGATGTTTACGTAACGGATCTACCTTATGGGGACGCCGTGATGTACCACGAGATCACCGACTTCTTCATCGCCTGGCTCCGCAAGAACCCATCCCCACCCTTCGACCAATGGACCTGGGATTCTCGTCGCGACCTCGCCATCAAGGGCTCGGGCGACGCATTCCGCCGCGGCATGGTGGACGCCTACAGGGCGATGACCGAGCACATGCCGGACAACGGCATGCAGTGCGTGATGTTCACGCACCAGGACACTGGCGTCTGGTCCGATATGGTCAGCATCTTCTGGGCCGCCGGCCTGCAAGTGGTGGGCGCCTGGTACATCGCCACCGAGACCACCTAGGAGTTGAAGAAGGGCGGATTCGTTCAGGGGACCGTGGTGCTGGCGCTGCGCAAACGCCCGGCCGGTGAGCGCCCCGGCTTCAAACAGCGCATCCTGCCGGCCGTCAAGCGCGAGGTGGACGCCCAGATTCAGCAGATGCTGCACCTCAACACCGAGACCGAGGCGAAGATGGGCGCCCCGGTGTTCAACGACTCCGACCTACAGATGGCCGGCTACGCCGCGGCGCTGAAGGTGCTGACCGGCTTCACCAGCATCGGCGGCGAGGACGTGACCAGCTTCGCGCTGCGCCCGCGCCGCAAGGGCGAGACCACCGTGGTCGATGAGATCGTCGAGCAGGCCGCCGAGACCGCCAACGGCCTGCTGGTGCCGGATGGACTGGAATCGGAAACCTGGGCCGCCATCAGCGGCATCCAGCGCTTCTATCTGCGCATGCTCGACATGGAGACCACGGGCGCCGCCAAGCTCGACAACTACCAGAACTTCGCCAAGGCCTTCCGGGTTGCCGACTACGCCGCCATCATGGCCAGCATCAAGCCCAACGCCGCGCGCCTGAAGGCCGTCACCGAGTTCAAACCGCGCGACCTCACCGACCGCACCGAGCTCGGCCCGACCCCGCTCGGCGCCCTGATCGTCGCCATCCAGGAGTTCCTGGCCGACAAGTACGCCGAGGTGGTCATGGCCAACCTGCGCGACGCCGTCCCCGATTACCTGGGTCTGCGCCCGAAGCTGATCGACATGACCAGTTTCATCGCCGCCAAGGCCCGCCAACCCGAGACCCGAAGCAAAGCCGAGGCCATTGCCAGCCGCATGCGCAATCAGCGGTTGCAGTAGCCGTTGGACTGTCATTGCAATGACGTGCCTTGACCTTCAATCCTATCCAACACAGCATTTTGCAGGATGTCCCGATGCGCGCCATCGAGCTTGAGGCTACCGTCGAACAACACAGTATTCGCCTGCCGGAGGACATCCGCGACGGGACCCATCTGCGCGTCCTGTTGCTGATCGATGATCCTCCCGTCAGTGCCGCTGATAATGGCCAGGACCTGAAGCACCTGCTGGCCGGACTGACGGAAGGCCTCAGCGACGCGGATTTGTGTCGTCCCCAGGATGTCGTCCCCAAGATATTGGCCGGAGCGATCCGGAATGGGCTTCCTGATCGATTCTCCGACGCAACAACGCGGTGACCATCCTCCGCCTCTCCTCCCGCACCCACCACCTCGACCAGAGCTTCCTGGCCGAGCAGCTCAAAGGCGCGCGCAGCTATCGGCGCATCGCCGGCTACTTCACCAGCTCCCTGTTCGAGATCGCCCACGAGTGGCTGGAGCCGATCCCGGATGTGCGCATCGTCTGTAACGTGGACCTGGCGCCGGAGGACCTGAAGGTGGCCCAGTTGCGCGAGGCGCGCATGCTCGGGCGCTGGAACGAGCGCTCCATCGAGGCGGAATCCCTGCTCAACCGCACGCGCTACCAACGCCTGGATGCCTTCCTGGCCAAGCGCGGGCAGGTGATTCGCGTGGCACCGGACAGCGTCTGCGGCTTCGTGCATGGTAAGGCCGGCGTCATTGAGCGCGCCGACGGGCAGAAGCTCGGTTTTATCGGCTCGATGAACGAGACCCGCCACGGCTGGCAGCAGCACTACGAGATCCTCTGGCAAGACGACTCGCCCGAGGCGGTGGCCTGGATCGAGGCCGAGTTCGAGTTCCTGTGGAACGCGGCGCGCCCGCTACCGGAGGCGGTCTGCCGCGAGGTCGCCCGCCGTGGCCGGCGCGTCGAGGTACAACTCCCCGCGCTCGACAGCGAGGCGACGCTGACGCCGGCGGCGCTGATCGAATCGCCGCTGTATCGCGAGGGCATGGCCCTGCAACCCTGGCAGCAGGGCTTTGTCACCGAGTGCCTGCGCCATTACCACGACCACGGCCAGGTCCGGCTGCTGCTGGCCGATGAGGTGGGGCTGGGCAAGACGCTGTCGCTCGGCACCGCGGCGCTGACCCTGTGCCTGCTCGCGGAAAAGGCGCAAAAACGGCGCAAACCCATCGTCATCTTCGCCCCCGCGACCCTTTGCGAACAGTGGCAGACCGAGATGCTCGACAAGCTCGGCATCCCCTGTGCGCGCTGGCACTCCAGCCGCAAGGTCTGGCTCGACCCGGAGGAGCGGGCGATCTCCCCAGGCGGACCGGCGCAGATCGCGCGCTGCCCGCTGCGTATCGGCATCGTCTCCACCGGACTGATGGTGCAGCCGTCAACGGAGAAGGAGGTCTTGGCCGGCATCAGCTTCTCGCTGGTCATTCTCGATGAGGCGCACAAGGCCCGTTCGCGGCAGGGCTACGGCCCGGACGCTGGCGAGCCAAATGCATTGCTGGCCTTCATGCTCGCCGTCGCCGACCGGGCCGAGCACGTCCTGCTCGGCACCGCGACCCCGATCCAGACGCGCGCCGACGACCTATGGGACCTGGTACGGGTGCTGCACCGCGGCGGTACCGGCTTCGTGTTCGGCAACGACCTCGCGCCCTGGCATGACCCCGAGCGCGTGCTGCCGATCCTGTGCGGCGCCGAACGCGTCGACGGGCTCGATTACGGCTGGCGGTTGCTGCGCTCGCCGCTGCCGACCATGGCCTCCAGCAACGAGCCGAATGCCCGGCGGCTGTTCCGCAACCTGCGCGAAGCGCTCGACATGGCACCCGCGGCGCACCTGGCCGGCGCCTTGAGCGATCTGCCGCTGGACCTGCGCGACGACCTGGAGACCGAGCTGGAGCGCGCCATCGACGGCGCGACCTTCTTCCAGCGCGAGAACCCCTTCGTGCGCCATGTGGTGCTGCGCAAGCGCACGACGCTGGAGGAGCGCGGCCTGCTCGAGCGCATCGCCGTCCATGTCCACCCGGATGGGGGACTGGTCCAAGCGCCGCATCGGTTCAACGCCTTGTTCCAGGACAATGCGCTGCGGACCACCCCGGACTTCGACCGCGCCTACGAGGAAGCGCGCGCCTTCGGCCGCGTGCTGGCCAAGCGCGGTCAGGGGAGCGGATTCATGCGCAACCTCATGGAGCAGCGTGTTTGCTCGAGCCGCGTCGCCGGCCTCAATACCGCGCGGACCCTGCTCGCCGGGCGTGAGATCCAGGAAGAGACGGAAGACATCGATGCGCAACTGGCCATCCAAACCGATGCCGAGCGCGCCGCACTGGCGAGCCTGATCACGGCGCTGGAAGGCATGGACGATGATCCGAAGCTTACCGCGATCCGCTTCTACCTCAAAGACGAGGGCTGGCTTGCGCTCGGCTGCATCATCTTCAGCCAGTATTACGACACCGCGCGCTGGGTGGCCGATGCGCTGGCGGCCGAGTTTCCGGAGCAGACCATCGGTCTCTACGCCGGCGCCGATCGCAGCCGGCTCTATCGCGATGGCCAGGCGGTCGGCATCGAGCGCGAGGTGCTCAAACGCATGGTCGCCGATCGCGAGGTTCGCCTGATGGTGGCCACCGATGCCGCCTGCGAGGGCCTGAACCTGCAAACGCTCGGCACCTTGATCAACGTCGATCTGCCCTGGAATCCAACCCGGCTGGAGCAGCGCATCGGGCGCATCAAACGCTTCGGCCAGGTGCGCCCGGCGGTGGACATGCTGAATCTGGTGCACCGGGGCACGGTGGACGAGACGGTCTATGCACGCCTCTCCGAACGCATGCGCAACCGCTACGACCTGTTCGGTGGCCTGCCCGATACCATCCGTGATGATTGGATCGACGACCTGGGAACCCTGGGCGAGAAGATGGACCAGTACATCGAGGAGCGCCGCCAGGCGACCGGCTTTGATCTGCGCTACAACAGCAGCATCATGCCCAGCGACGCGGCCTGGCGCGATTGTGCGACCGTGCTGTCACGCCGGGATGTCGAGAATCTGATGCGGCAGGGATGGAGTGGTTGATTCGAGCAGATGCCCATACGGCGGTCGCTCTCGCAAACCTGATCAGCGACCCTGCCCGGCATGATCGACTGCGCGGTCGGCCGGGCACGGGGCGCGGATGACCTTCAGCTCGACGGCTCGCGGGCAATCGCCCGATAACCGATATCGCGCCGGAACCGGCAGCCTTCCCACCGAATATTCTCGATGGCTTGATAGGCTCGGGATTGCGCCTCCGAAACGCTGTTTCCGAGTGCGGTGACGCAGAGGACCCGTCCGCCGTTGGTCAGGATCGCCGATCCATCCGCCTTTGTGCCGGCCTGAAAGACCTTGACGTCCGAGGGCAGCGCGGCGTCCAGCCCGTTGATCGGGTGGCCGGTCTCGTAGCTGTCCGGATAACCGCCGGCCGCCATGACTACGCCCAGCGCGGGCCGCGGATCCCAGACGGCCCTGACCCGATCGAGACGACCTTCGATCGCGGCCAGGCACAGCTCGACTAGGTCGGACTCCAGACGCATTAGCAGCGGCTGGGTCTCGGGGTCGCCGAGCCGGCAGTTGTACTCGAGCACCTTGGGCGTCCCGTCGGCGGCGACCATGAGGCCGGCGTAAAGGAACCCGACATAATGGATGCCTTCGGCGGCGAGCCCGGCGACGGTCGGTTCGATCACCTCGCGCATGACGCGATCGTGGATGTCCGGGGTGACGATCGGTGCCGGTGAGTAGGCACCCATTCCGCCGGTGTTTGGTCCGCGATCGCCGTCGTCGCGGGCCTTGTGATCCTGCGAGGTGGCGAGCGGCAGGATGTGCTCGCCGTCGACCATGACGATGAAGCTCGCCTCCTCGCCGGTCAGGAATTCTTCGATGACCATGCGATTGCCGGCACTGCCGAAGCGCCCGGCGCCGAGCATGTCCTGCACCGCCGCCTCGGCGGTCGCGAGATCCTCGGCCAGGATGACACCCTTGCCCGCGGCGAGACCGTCGGCCTTGATGACGATGGGTGCGCCGACGCGACGCAGATAGGCGAGCGCAGGCTCGGTCTCGGTAAAGACGCCGTAGGACGCCGTCGGGATGCGATGGTGCGCGAGGAAATCCTTGGTGAAGGCCTTCGAGCCCTCGAGCTGCGCAGCGTCGCGGGTCGGTCCGAAACAGCGCAGCCCGGCCGCCTTGAAGGCATCGACGACGCCCGCGACCAGGGGTGCCTCCGGGCCGATGATGGTCAGGTCGATTGCCTGCTCGGTGGCAAAACGCACCAGTGCGGGAATGTCGTCCGCCGCGATCGGCAGATTTTCCACCTTGGGCTCATGCGCGGTGCCGCCGTTGCCGGGCGCAACGTAAACGCGCTCGGCCAGCGGCGATTGTGCGGCCTTCCAGGCGAGGGCATGCTCGCGCCCGCCATTGCCGACGATCAGGATCTTCATACCTGTCACCTTTAAACCGCGCTCAGCGCGGTATGCGATGTTTTGGGATGGGATCGGCTCCGGCAGATTTGACGAGCGCTGGAGCCGGCGCGGTTTAAACGATTAAAAAATAAATTATTTTAAACCGCGTCCCGGCTAAGGGTCGTGGATGCAGCCAACGTCTATCTCACTCACGAATCAGCATTTCGCTCTGGACGCGGTTTAAAACGAGACGACGCCGCGCCGGCTCGACTGAATGAACTGGACGATGGATTGAGTCTCCGGGCCTGGGTACTCCTGCTCGGCTCGGGCGAGTGCCTCGCCCGGGCGCAGCCCGGAGCGGAAGACCAGTCGATAGACCGCCTTGATGCGCGTGCGCTGCTCCTGCGAGAAGCCGCCGCGCCGCAAGCCGACCACGTTCAGACCCACGATGCGCGCGCGATGGCCGTCGACCAGGGCGAACGGCGGCACGTCCTGCGCGACACCCGTGACCCCGGCGACCATGGCATAGGAGCCGATCCGGCAGAACTGATGCACGGCGACCTGTCCCGAGAGGAAGGTCCGATCCGCGACCTCGCAATGACCGGCGAGCGTGGCCGTGTTGGCGAAGATGTTGTGGTCGCCGACGATGCAGTCATGACCCGCATGCGAGAAGGCCATCCAATAATTGTGGCTGCCGATGCGGGTGCCCGCCTCGGACTTGATGCCGCAACTGATGTTGACGCCTTCTTTGAAGTGATTGTGGTCGCCGATCACGAGCGGCCGCGCCAGTTCCGGGCGAAAGCCGAGATCCTGGGGCTCCGAGCCGAGCGTCGCCCCGTGACAGACCCGGTTGTGTGCGCCCATCCGCGTCGCGCCGAAGATGCGCACGCAGGACTCGATCCGGCAGCCTTCGCCGACGACGGCCCCGGACTCGATGATCGAATAGGGACCGACAGTGACCGAGGGATGCAGCTCGGCGCCGTCTTCGATGATGGCCGTCGGGTGGATGCCCATTGAACCGCGTCCTGTGTGAGTCAAGAAGGTGATGGCGTCGATCGAGGTCGGCGCGTCATGAAAGCTCTGAGTCGACGCGGTTCAAAGAATAAAAAATAAAGACTTAAATCGCGTCGACTCCGGCCTGGGCTGGTGGCTCCAAGGCCTCGCCGAAACGAAAACAGTGCCTGTCGGTCCGGACGCGATCTAATGCCTGAAATGCCGCATGCCGGTGAAGAGCATCGCGATCCCGTGCTCGTTGGCCGCGGCAATGGTCTCTTCGTCGCGCATGGAGCCGCCGGGCTGGATCACGGCCGTGATCCCTGCCGCCGCGGCCTGGTCGATCCCGTCGCGGAAGGGGAAAAAGGCGTCCGAGGCCATGACGGCGCCGGCGACCACGAGACCCGCCTGCTCGGCCTTGATGGAGGCGATGCGTGCGGAGTTCACACGGCTCATCTGGCCGGCGCCGACACCGATGGTCATGGCGTCGCGCCCGTAGACGATGGCGTTGGATTTGACGAACTTGGCGACCCGCCATGTAAAGAGCAGGTCCGAAAGCTCCTGCTCGCTCGGCGCGCGCTCGGTGACGGTCTTCAGCGCTTCGGTCAGGCGCAGGTCGGCATCCTGAACCAGCAGACCGCCGTTGACGCGTTTGAAGTCGAGTCGGTGGACCAGCTCGCTGTCCCACTCGCCGCATTCGAGCAGTCTGACGTTCTTTTTGGCTGCGACCGCCTCGCTGGCCTCGGCGGTCACGCGCGGTGCGATGATGACCTCGACGAACTGACGCTCGACGATGGTGCGGGCCGTCTCGCCGTCGAGCTCGCCGTTGAAGGCGATGATGCCGCCGAAAGCCGATTCCGGGTCCGTGCTGTAGGCGCGCTCGTAGGCCTCGAGCAGGTTGGCGCCCAGTGCGACACCGCAGGGGTTGGCGTGCTTGACGATGACGCAGGCCGGACCCTCGGAGAACTGCTTCACGCACTCGAGCGCCGCATCCGTATCGGCGATGTTGTTGTAGGACAGCGCCTTGCCTTGGATCTGGCTGGCGGTGGCGATGCTCGTCTCCAGGTCGCCGTGCTCGATGTAGAAGGCCGCGTTCTGATGCGGATTCTCCCCGTAGCGCATGGATTGCTTGCGTGCGAGCTGCAGGCTCAGCGTGCGCGGGAAGGCGCCGGGGGTGTCGGTCGCGAGCTTTGCGCCGAGATAATTGGCGATGGCGCCGTCGTAGCGGGCGGTGTGCTCGAAGGCCTTGACCGCCAGATCGAAACGCGTGGCCTCGCTCACTCCGCCGTGCTCGGCGATCTCCGCGGTGATACGGGGGTAGTCGGCCGAGTCGACGACCACGGAAACGGACGCGTGGTTCTTGGCCGCGGCGCGCAGCAGGGTCGGGCCGCCGATGTCGATGTTCTCGATGGCCGTGGCCAGATCGCAGGACGGATCGACGACCGTCTGCTCGAAGGGGTAGAGATTCACGACGACCAGGTCGATCGGCTTGATCTCGTTCTCGCGCATGACCCGGTCGTCGACGCCGCGACGCCCCAGGATGCCGCCGTGGATGCGCGGGTGCAGGGTCTTGACCCGACCGTCCATCATCTCCGGGAATCCGGTGTAGTCGGATACTTCGGTGACGGGGATGCCTTGCTCGGTGAGGAGCCGGGCGGTTCCGCCGGTGGACAGGATCTCGACGCCTTTGACGGCAAGGTCGCGGGCGAAGGCGGCGAGGCCGGTCTTGTCGGACACGCTGATCAGGGCGCGGTGAATGGATTGCATGGGGGTCGATCCGGTCTGATGATCTGAAAGGGGGCCTGCGCTGCGGCCGGCGATACGGGGTCAGCGCGCGCGCTCGATCCCGTGAGCGGCCAGTCGCTTGCGTAGGGTGGCGCGCGTCAGGCCGAGGATCTTCGCGGCGTGGCTCAGGTTGCCGTTGGTGTGGTCCAGAACGGTCTCGAACATCGGGCGCTCGACTTCCTCGAGCACCAGGGCGTAGAGGTTGACCACGTCATGGCCGGCCATGTTCTCGAGATAGAAGCGCAGGGCATCCTGTACGCATTTACTCAGTGGGTCGGTGCGATCCGCCTCCACCACCTGCAGCCCCATCGATGTCGGTTCGGATACACTGTCCAAGGCGACTGAATTCATGCTGCTTGATTCTCCGTTTCGGGGCATTGCTCGAAGAACGCGGCGACCCGCGACAACTGCTCCGCCGGGGTTTCGGTCCCGTTGACGATGTCTCTGAAGATCGCTGCACCCGGTAAGTGACGGCAGTACCAGGAGATGTGTTTGCGCGCGATTCGCACGCCGGCATGGGCGCCGTAAAACCGATACAAGGCATCGAGATGCTCGTGCAGGAGCGCATGGATCCAGTGCCTCGGAGGTTCGACCGGCAGTGTGCCCGAGGTCAGGTAAGCCGTGACGTCGCGGAAGATCCAGGGTCGTCCCCGGGCCGCGCGTCCGATCATGATAGCATCGGCGCCGGTGCAGTCCAGGACCTGTTTCGCCCGTTCGGGGCTCGCGATGTCGCCGTTGGCGATGAGCGGTATCGTCACCGCCGCGCGGACGGCACGGAGCGTGTCGTATTCGGCGGGTACGCCGTAGCTGCAGGCACGCGTACGCCCATGGACGGTCAAGGCGGCGATCCCGGACTCCTGCGCGATCTGCGCAACCCGCACGGCATTGCGGTTCTCGGGCGACCAGCCGGTGCGGATCTTCAAGGTGACCGGGACCGGGACCGCAGCCACCACGGACTCGAGGATACGCCCGACCAGGACCTCGTCGCGCAGCAGTGCAGAGCCCGCCGCGCGTTTGCAGACCTTCTTTGCGGGACAACCCATATTGATGTCGACGATGTCGGCGCCCAGGTCGACGTTGATCCGGGCCGCTTCGGCCATGTCGAGCGGATCCGCGCCGACGATCTGCGCCGACACCGGACCGGCCTCGCCCGCGTAGTCCAGACGCCGCACCGATTTGCGTGTGCCCCAAAGCGCGGTGTTCGACGAGACCATCTCGGCAACCGCGAGCCCCGCACCCATTCGCCGACAAAGCGCACGGAAGGGTCGATCGCTCACCCCGGCCATCGGGGCAAGGATGAGATTGTTTTCGAAGCGGTGGGGGCCGATGGCGAATGAGCGATTCATGGACGGACTCGATACAGTAGGCGCGATTGAACCAATCATGTTTCGAAACGAGCCTGACTCGCCCGCCTGGCCACGTCGCCGATCGGAGCGGTCGGGTCGACATGGAGGATCGGGCGGACATTCGAGAGCGCAGTCTACCGATCCCTGAGCCGGAGCCGGCGGACTGCGCTACGCTTGTCCGCTCTACCGGCGCGTCCCGCAGATGAGCGCCCAATCCTCGCGCAGGCGTGTCGGTGCGAGCTCGATCCGCTCGCCATAGGCCGCGCGGATTGTCTCGACCTGCTCGGCAAGCACGCCCGAGACGGCCAGCGCGCCGCCCGGTCGCAGCGACTCGACAAGCCGAGGGGCCAGCGAGATCAGCGGCCCGGCGAGGATGTTGGCGATGGTCACATCGACCTTCAGCTCGGGCACCTCATCCGGCCCGTAGATCGCGAGTCGGTCGGCGACCCCGTTGGCAAGGGCGTTGTCCCGCGTCGCCTCCAGTGCTTGAGGGTCATGATCGACGGCGATCGCCTGTGCAGCCCCAAGTTGCAGCGCCGCGATCGCGAGGATCCCCGAGCCGCAGCCGTAATCCAGAACCGTTTTGCCGTCGAGCGCGGTACCGTCGAGCCACTCCAAACAGAGCGCGGTGGTCGGATGATGCCCGGTCCCGAAGGCCAGCCCCGGATCCAGCGCGACGACCACGGCCTCGGCGACGGACTCCGGATCATCCGGATCCTGCCCGTGCGGACAGACCCAAAGACGCCGACCGAAGCGGGTCGGCTTGAAGGTGTCGAGCCAGACCCGCTCCCAGACCTGATCCTCGATCCGCTCGACGCGAGGCCCACAAGCACCGCCGGAGCGCGGCTCACGCACCAGTTGATCGACCAAACGGCCGACCAGTGCCTCGCTCTCGGGGTCCGCATCGAACAGGGCTGAAATCTTGACCTGCGACCAGAGTGGCGTCTCGCCCGGGCCCGGCTCGAGCTGGGGTTCGTCGGCGGCATCGGCGAGCGTTACGGAGAGTGCGCCGCCGTCTTCCAGGACGGCGGCGATTTCCTCCGCGTCCGGTTTCGGCACCTCGATCGAAAGCTGCAGCCAACCCATTTAAATCGCGTCCGGCACAATATGCGCAGTGTTCATGCGGTCTCGATCTCGCAGCGGTTCGTAAGCGCCGGAGTCGACGCGATTTAAGAGATAGAAAGATCGGATTGATTGTGTTGCGCGAGGGCCGCGGCGAGTCCGATCCAGCCCCGAGTGCCTACCTGCCTCGAAGCCGGTCCGAGTCATGCGTTAGTCTTAACGTCCTGAACCGCGTCGCGCCGAGTCATCCAATCGCGCCGACATCGACGCCCTCTCGAACGTTGCATGTCGCTCGAAACGCGGTTCAGCATCACATGCCGAGCTTCTTTTCCAGATAATGGATATTCGCCCCGCCGGCCAGAAACGCCCCGTCCCTGAGAATCGACCGCTGCAGCTTGATATTGGTGTTGATGCCGTCGATCACCGTCTCGCGCAGCGCATTACACATCCGCGCAATCGCAGCCTCGCGGTCCTCGCCGTGGGTGATCAGCTTGCCGATCATGGAGTCGTAGTAGCGCGGTACGGTGTAGCCGGTATAGATGTGCGTTTCGAGTCGCACGCCGGGGCCGCCGGGGGCATGGAATTCGGTGATCTTGCCGGGGCTCGGCATGAAGGTCTCGGAGTCCTCGGCGTTGAGTCGGCACTCCACGGCATGCCCGCGGATCACGATGTCGTCCTGCGTGTAGCGCAGCGGCTCGCCGGCGGCGATCAGGATCTGCTCTTTGACGATGTCCACGCCCGTGATCATCTCGGTAACCGGGTGCTCGACCTGCACGCGCGTGTTCATCTCGATGAAATAGAAGCAGCCGTCCTCGAAGAGGAATTCGAAGGTGCCGGCGCCGCGATAACCGATGGTGCGGCAGGCCTCCGCACAGCGCTCGCCGATCTCGCGGCGTTGTGCTTCGGTGATGCCCGGCGCGGGTGCCTCTTCGACGACCTTCTGGTGGCGGCGCTGCATGGAGCAGTCGCGCTCGCCGAGATGGATAGCGTTGCCGTGCTGGTCCGAGAGTACCTGGAACTCGATGTGACGCGGGTTCTCCAGGTACTTCTCCATGTAGACCATGTCGTTGTTGAAGGCTGCGGCGGCCTCCGCCTTGGTCAGGGAGATGGCGTTCAGCAAGGTCGCCTCGGAGTGGACGACACGCATGCCGCGACCGCCCCCGCCGCCGGATGCCTTGATGATCACCGGGTAGCCGATCTGACGGGCGATCTCCAGCGTGCGTTTCTTGTTGTCGTCGAGCGGGCCATCGGAGCCGGGCACGCAGGGTACGCCGGCCTTGTTCATGGCGGCGATCGCCGAGACCTTGTCGCCCATCAGGCGGATGGTTTCGGGGCGCGGGCCGATGAAGATGAAGCCGGAGCGTTCGACCCGCTCGGCGAAATCGGCGTTCTCGGACAGGAAGCCGTAGCCGGGGTGGATGGCGACCGTGTCGGTGACCTCGGCTGCGCTGATGATCGCCGGCACGTTGAGATAGCTGTGCAGCGAGGCGGCAGGGCCGATGCAGACCGACTCGTCGGCCAAGAGGACGTGCTTGAGGTCGCGGTCCGCTTCGGAATGCACCGCGACCGTCTTGATGCCCAGCTCGCGACAGGCGCGCAGGATCCGGAGCGCGATCTCGCCCCGGTTGGCGATCAGGACCTTCTCGATCATTGCTGGCATGGTGGCGATGTCTTTGCTGAGGGAGGCGCGGCGAATCGGGGCGGCGCTCGACGACGGGGACGCTAGCCTCCGCCCTTATTCGATGACGAACAGCGGCTGGTTGTATTCGACCGGCTGACCGTTCTCGACCAGGATACGTCTGATGGTGCCGCCTTGCTCGCACTCGATCTGGTTGAGGATCTTCATCGCCTCGATGATGCAGAGCGTCTCGCCGGCCTTCACGCTTTGGCCTTCCTCGACGAACGGCTTGGAACCCGGAGAGGGGGCGCGGTAAAAGGTGCCGACCATCGGCGAGCGCACGACCTCTCCCTCCATCTCCTCGACATCATCTTCATCGCCCGCCTTTGCGGCCGGCACCGCAGCCGGCGCGGCGCCGATGCCCATCGGCATTGCTTGAGGCATATACATCGGCATCGCGCTGCTGCCGTGTCGGCTGATGCGGACCGATTCCTCGCCCTCGTGGATCTCGATCTCCGCGACGTCGGATTGCTCCAACAGCTCGATCAGCTTCTTTACCTTGCGGATATCCATGGTCAGTGGTTCTCGTTGGAAAGGTCCGGCGCGAGCCGACCGGCCGCGGCGCGCAATGCTGAAAAGTAGCCCTCGGCCCCGAGCCCGCTGATCACCCCGACGGCGATGTCGGAGAAATAGGAATGGGCCCGAAACGGCTCGCGGGCATGCACGTTGGAGAGGTGCACCTCGATGAAGGGAATCCCGACCCCGAGCAGCGCATCGCGCAGGGCGACGCTCGTGTGGGTAAAGGCAGCCGGATTCAGGATGATGAAGCGAACCCCGTCGTGCGCCGCACGATGGACCGCCTCGATCAGGACATGCTCGGCGTTGCTCTGGATGCATTCCAGCGTGAAGCCTTCAGCACGTGCCGCATCCTCCAAGCCCTGGTGGATCTCCGCCAGCGTGGCGCGGCCGTAGTACTCCGGCTCGCGGGTTCCGAGCAGGTTGAGGTTCGGTCCGTTCAGGACCAGGATCGCGGCCATCCGGTCAATATGCTCCAACTCATCCGAGTCTCAGTGTACCCGCCGATCTGTTTTGGATCGGCAGCAAATCGGCGCGAATTGTGCGGATTTTACGCGATGTTGTCCAGCTAAGACGCGTCCTCGTCGGATTCCGCGGAGCCTTCGGCATCGACTAAGGCGCCAAGCTCGGCCTTGAGCTCGGCGGCCGTGACCTCGCCGGTGCGGCTGAAGACACGGCGCCCGCGGCGGTCGAAGATCACCGTGAAGGGCAGCCCTTCGACCCGGTTTCCGAGTCGCTTCGAGAGGGCGACAGCCTCCGGGTTGGCTACCAAGATTGGGTAGTTGACCGGGTATTGGGCGACGAATGCCTCGACGTCTTCGGGGCGGTCCACGGCGATGCCCACCACCTGCACGCCGGCCTCGCCGAGTGCCTCCTGCGTTTCGATAAAGAGCGGCATCTCGCGAACGCAGGGCGGGCACCAGCTTGCCCAATAGTTGATGACCACGACCTTACCGGCCCAGGCCTCGCTGCTGACCTTCGAACCGGCAAGGTCAGTCAGGCCGAAGTCAGGCAAGGTTTGTAGGGGCGCTGATTGGCGGGCCGGCAATCCCGAATCGGGCTTCGGCGCTCCGATCCAGCGTTGGCCGACAATGGCGACCCCGACGCTGATTCCGCCCGCAAGCAAAATGACCATCCCCACGCGAATCGCGCTCATGGCGCGGCCCGGCGCAGGTGCTCGACGAAGTCATCGGCGGGTTTGAAGCCGACCAAGCGATAGTTTTTGAGCTCTTGTCCCGCGGGGTCGAAGTACAGGATGGCGGGTGGTCCAATAATGCCGAAGTGCTTCATCAGGGCCTGATCATCCGCGTCGTTGGCCGTGACGTCTGCCTTAAGCAGGACGAAGCGGTCCATCTCCGCGATCACGGCAGGATCGCTGAAGGTGTAGCGCTCCAGCTCCTTGCAGGTCACGCACCAGTCTGCATAGAAGTCCAGCATGACCGGTTTGCCGAGCGCGCCCGCCTTGGCGACCTCGCGATCGAGGTCCTCGAGCGTCTTTACCGGGGTAAAGACCGCCTCGGCTGCGGCGCCACCGCTGCCGCCCACGGCCAGCCCGCGCAGCGGTTGGATCGTATCCTTGCCGCCGGCCGCGGCGCCGAGCAGCATGAGTGCGCCGTAGATGAGCAGAAAGACGCCGAGTCCCTTCCAAAGCTTGCTCCACCCGGTTGCCCCCTGCGGCAGTTGGGTCAATGCGCCCATGTAGACCGCCGAGCAGATCAGCAGCAGCCCCCACAGCAGCATTGCGACGGCCGCCGGCAGGATCCGTTCGAGCATGAAGATGGCGACGCCGAGCAGGGCGACGCCGAATACCGCCTTGACCGCATCCATCCAACCGCCGGCGCGCGGCAACAGCTTGCCGGCCGAGGTGCCGATGGCGATCAGGGGCGCACCCATCCCCATACTCAGGGCGAACAGGGCGATACCGCCGAGCACCGCGTCCCCGGTCTGGCTGATGTAGATGAGTGCCCCGAAGAGCGGCGGGGCGACGCAGGGTCCGACGATCAGTGCCGAGAGCAGGCCCATGATGGCCACGCCCAGCAAGGTGCCGCCCTCCTGCTTGTTGCTGATTTCGGCGAGCTTAGACTGGAAGCTGGACGGCAGTTGCAGGTCGTAGAAGCCGAACATGGACAGCGCAAGCAGCACGAAGATCAACGCGAAGGAGGTCAGAACCCACGGGTTCTGGAAGGCTGCCTGTAGATTCGCGCCGAAGAGCCCCGCCAGCACGCCGACCACCGTGTAGGTCAAGGCCATGGCCAGGACATAGACCAGCGACAGGGTAAAAGCCTTGCGTGTGGTGATGTTCGGGCCTTGTCCGGCAATAATGCCCGAGAGGATCGGGATCATCGGGAAGACACAGGGCGTGAAGGCGAGCAAGAGGCCGAATCCGAAGAAGGCCGCGATCACCACCCAGACGCCGCTGTTGGCGAGAACAGAGGCGATCCGGTCCTGCTCCGAGACCGTGTCGTCCGCGACCGACGGCGCACTTTCCGGTGTCGCGCCGGCCGTCGTGGCCGCGGCTGCCGCTGTTGGCAGAGCCGCCGTCACCAGCGCCTCCGGCAGGCTCAGTGCGACCTTCTGTGTCTGTGGCGGATAGCAGATGCCGATCTCGGCGCAGCCTTGGTATTTGGCGACTAGGGTCACCTCGGTCGGCTCGGTCGACCCACGCAGCAGGGGCAGGCTCAGATCGACCCGATCGTGATAGACCTCGACATCGCCGACGCTGCCGTCGGGAAGGATGGAGTCCTTCTTGATGTCGCCGGCGGGCCGCTCGAACGGCCCGATGGCGACCTCGCTCCCGTCCTCGAGCGCCAGCTCGAGCATATGGCTGTAGAGATAAGTTCCCTCGGCAACATCCCAGGTCAACTGGAGCCGGTCCGGTCCGGCGACCTCCGCCGAGAAGCGGAACGCCTCCTCGGCAGGGAGGATATCGTCATCCGCGCCCAAGCCGAGCGACTGGCCTAACCCCGCCAAAGCCTTCGGCGATTGCTCGCCCTGAATCGGTGACGGAGTCTCGGCGGCGGGCGCGGTCTCGGCTGCGATAGGCGTTGCGGCAACCATTTCCGGCAGCTCGAGCAGCAGGCGCTGGCGGTGCGGCGGGTAGCAGAGTCCGGCATCGGCGCAGCCCTGCGAGGTCGCCTCGAGGGTCAGGAAGTTGCCGGCTCCCGTCGAGCGCGTGACCGGGACCCGGATCTCGACGCTGTCGCGATAGACCTGGACCTTACCGAAGAATTCGTCCTCCTTGGTCTTTCCGTCGGGCATTTGCGGGCCCCCGGTCGAGATCCCGACGGTTTCCGTCTGGAACCCGAACTTACTCTGATACATGTAATAGCCGTCGGCGATCTCCCAGCGCACCCGAACGGCGTCCGGGCCGTCGGCCTCACCCGAAATGCGGAAGGCCTGATCCGGCATCAGGAATTCGTCCTCCCCCGACGCGAGCGGCGACGCTCCGGCGACGAGCAGCCAGGTCAACGCGGCGGCCAAGAATCGTACCGCGGCAGATGTCCCGCGCGACGGCCGTTGTCCCGGGGCCTGCTGTTCGGTGGCGATGTCGTCGATGGCGGCGTGGCGCTGCTCGACGGCGGCCCCGATTCCGGGGCTCAGTCGTTGTGGTCGGTGCATGTCGTTACCCAGCTCAGATAGTCGGGGAGTCCCTCGGTGACGGGGACCGCGATGATTTCCGGAATCTCGTAGGGATGCAATGCGCGCAGGCGCTCGGTCAATGCGCCGACGCGCTCGGTCGTGGTCTTGATCAGGAGCAAGACCTCGGGATCGCGTTGGATCTGACCCTCCCAGCGATAAATCGAGGTGATGCCCGGCAGCAGATTGGCGCAGGCGGCAAGGCGCTCGTCGACCAATGCCTCGGCGATGCGTCCGGCCGAGGTATCGTCGGGGCAGGTGCAGAAGATCAGGCGGTGGTCTGCCGTCATGCGGTGGTTCGGCGGCGTTTCATAAGGGTTGGGGTTCCACTATCCTGCAACGGGTCAACCTTCTTCTACCACAATGTTTGTCGGTTTAAGGGATCTCGGCCGACCGAGCGCGGACCGACCGACCACTTCGGGAGACCATTATCGTGCCTTTTTTGCTTCTGCTGGTCATCGGAATTCCGATGATCGAGATCTACGTCATGATCCGGGTCGGGTCCGAAATCGGGGCGTTTCCGACGATCGCCCTGGCCATCCTCACCGCCGTCGTCGGGATCTGGCTGGTTCGCCACCAAGGTTTCGGCTTGCTCATGCGCGTGCGCGAGATGACCGATCGCGGCGAGGTCCCGGCATTGGAGGTCTTGGATGGCGCGCTGCTCCTCGTTGCCGGACTCTTTCTGCTCCTTCCCGGCTTTCTGACCGATACGATCGGGTTTTTGTTGCTCGTCCCGCCCCTGCGGCATTGGATCGTCGGGCGCTACGTTCGGGTCATCCCGGTCCGACCCGGTGCGCCCCCCGGAGCCGAAGAGGGGCCGAGGGTCATCGAAGGCGACTACCGTCGCGAAGATTGAGGCAGGTCGAACCCTCCGACGCTTGACAGACGAGGATAAGGCTCTACTATTAGCACTCGTTTGAGATGAGTGCTAACAGAGCGGGCCGAAACGGACTGCTCACCCGCACTCCGAACCCGTCAACCGCACGAGGAGACCACCACATGAATATTCGTCCCCTGCACGACCGCGTCGTTGTCCGTCGCATGGAAGAAGAGCGCACGACCGCCGGCGGCATCGTGATCCCGGACTCCGCCACCGAGAAGCCGATTCAGGGCGAGATTATCGCCGTCGGCAAGGGCAAGATCCTCGACAACGGCGAGAGCCGCCCGCTGGATGTGAAAGTCGGTGACCGCGTCCTGTTCGGCAAGTATTCCGGCACCGAGGTGAAGCTCGACGGCAAAGAGTTTCTGGTGATGCGCGAAGAAGACATCATGGGCGTCATCGAGGGCTGATGCCGAGCGCTTCCCTCCGGGAAGCCCGCATCCACGCCACCCGTGAGCCCCGCGAGCGAGCCGCGCCGGCTCGACACGCGTCCCCGACAGCATCGAAATTCAAAGAAACGAATTAAGGATCAACACTATGAGTGCAAAAGACGTCAAGTTCGGCGGTGAAGCCCGTGCCCGCATGATGGAGGGTGTCAACATCCTCGCCAACGCCGTGAAGGTGACGCTGGGTCCCAAGGGGCGCAACGTTGTCCTCGAGAAGTCCTTCGGTGCCCCGACCGTCACCAAGGACGGCGTGTCCGTCGCCAAGGAAATCGAGCTGAGCGACAAGTTCGAGAACATGGGCGCTCAGATGGTGAAGGAAGTCGCTTCCCACACCTCCGACATCGCCGGCGACGGCACCACCACCGCGACGGTTCTGGCGCAAGCCATGGTCCGTGAAGGTCTCAAGGCCGTTGCTGCCGGCATGAACCCGATGGACCTGAAGCGCGGCATGGACAAGGCCGTCGAAGCGGCCGTGGAAGAGCTCAAGAACCTCTCCAAGCCCTGCACCGAGTCCAAGGCGATCGCCCAGGTCGGCACCATCTCGGCCAACTCGGACGAGTCGATCGGCCAGATCATCGCCGAGGCGATGGAGAAGGTCGGCAAGGAAGGCGTCATCACCGTCGAGGACGGCACCTCCCTGCACAACGAGCTGGATGTCGTCGAAGGGATGCAGTTCGACCGCGGCTACCTCTCGCCCTACTTCATCAACAACCAGCAGAGCCAGAGCGCCGAGCTGGAAGACCCCTTCATCCTCCTGCACGACAAGAAGATCTCCAATATCCGCGAGCTTCTGCCGGTGCTCGAAGCGGTCGCCAAGGCCGGCCGTCCGCTGCTGATCATCGCCGAGGACGTCGAAGGCGAGGCGCTGGCCACCCTGGTGGTCAACACCCTGCGCGGCATCGTGAAGGTCTGCGCCGTCAAGGCCCCGGGCTTCGGTGATCGTCGCAAGGCCATGCTGCAGGACATCGCCATCCTCACCGGTGCGACCGTGATCTCCGAAGAGGTCGGTCTGGCGCTCGAGAAGGCGACCCTTAACGATCTGGGTACCGCCAAGCGCGTGCAGGTCGGCAAGGACGAGACCACCCTCATCGACGGTGCCGGCTCCGAAATGGACATCAAGGCGCGCTGCGAGCAGATCCGCGCCCAGGTCGAGGAGACCAGCTCCGACTACGACCGCGAGAAGCTCCAAGAACGTCTGGCCAAGCTGGCCGGCGGTGTGGCCGTCATCAAGGTCGGTGCCGCCACCGAGATGGAGATGAAGGAGAAGAAGGCGCGTGTCGAAGACGCGCTGCATGCCACCCGTGCGGCGGTCGAGGAAGGCATCGTCCCCGGCGGCGGTGTTGCGCTGGTCCGTGCCCAGACCGCGGTCAAGGGCCTGAGCGGTGCGAACCACGACCAGGACGTCGGGATCACCATCGCGCGTCGCGCCATGGAAGAGCCGCTGCGGCAGATCGTCGCCAACGCCGGCTGCGAGCCGTCCGTCATCCTGCACAAGGTCGTCGAAGGCTCGGGTAACTTCGGCTACAACGCCGCCAACGGCGAATACGGCGACATGGTCGACATGGGCATCCTGGATCCCACCAAGGTCACCCGCTCGGCGCTTCAAAACGCCGCGTCGGTCGCCGGTCTCATGATCACCACTGAGGCCATGGTCGCCGAAGAGCCGAAGGACGACGCCCCGATGCCGGGCGGCGGCGGTATGGGCGGCATGGGCGACATGGGCGGCATGGGCATGATGTAAGCCCGTCCGTCTGCGTCCAGTTGCAGAAAAAACCCCGCCCGATCGATGATCGGGCGGGGTTTTTTGTTGTCTCTCCGCTGTAGCAATGCCCTTGAGCGAGTTGATCGTTTCTCGCCTCGGTGAACACGTAGATTAAGGCCGAACGGGGTACTAGCTGCTCGCCCTTCGATTTTCGGCCAGACCGATCCTCGGGTGGCCGGCATCGGCCGGCAACTGACAAGATCCGATATCTCAGGGCTGCCGAACTTGCGCGCCGGTATCCCGAGCGCCAATCCGTCAGCTTAAATCGGTGCATCGACGAGCGTCGGTACGCCTGTCGCCATCGCGATCGGCATCCCGCTCTATATCGGTTTGGCCCAAGCGGTATGCGGGGTCTAAATCCCGCCGGCCGGGCCCGCGGCTTGCGGTCCCGGGGATGTCTCGTCGCCTCGGGGCGAGGCATCATGAGGTCGGGCTTTTCGACAAGACAACGCCGGCAGACGGCGAGAGGTAATGCATCATGGCGCAGAAAGCGCCAAAGTTTGCGCTCATCACTGAGAAGGTTCTACTTAAGGACATCACCAAGATTATCTGCGCGGCCGGGGCGACGGGCTACGCGGTGACCGCAGCCGGCGGCAGGGACGCCGCGCGCAAGGACCACGGCGGCGTCCCGCGCGATGCATCGACTTTTCTTGGGTATCCCGGCGCTCGATACGTTGGATCCGCGCTGGTATCGAGCGCATGCGTGCCGCATCCCTCTACTGCCTACCGGCTCTCCACGCGATCAACCTAGCCATACGGCGCCATCGAGCGACCGTCGGCAGCGAGGCAACGATGCAGGACGTGAAGAATATCCTCTATTTCGCCGACGGCGACTTCGGCCCGAACTCGACCTTGATGCGGGCGATCGATCTGGCCCGGCAGAATCAAGCCCGTCTGACGCTGATCGACGTCACGCCGGAATCCGGCTTGGCGGCGGATCTGATCAAGCGCTACGGTCTGGCCGACGAGGTACAGCAGAGCGAGCAACGCGACGCCGCCCTGACCCGACTCGCGTCGGAGTGGGCCGGCGACCTGCTTCCGCATGTGCGCACGCCGATCGGCAACCCCTTCGTCGAGGTCATTCGCGCGGTCCTGCAAAACGATTACGACCTCTTGATCAAACCGGTTCGGCCGCGTACGGGCGTAGGAGCTGGCCTGTTCGGAAGCGTCGATATGCACCTGCTGCGAAAATGCCCCTGCCCGGTGTGGATCCACCGCGAGTCCAAAGAGCGCGGTGCCGAGGCTGGTCCGACCTACCGCTCGATCCTCGCTGCGGTCGATCCGGTGGCTATCGATGCCCGGCCTCTGAATCAGGCGATCATGGAGCAGGCGACCGCTCTCGCGAGACGTGATGGTGCCCAACTCAATGTGGTGCACGCGTGGCAGTTCACGGCCGCCGAGGAGTGGCCGGGTGCTTCGGCTGCCGGCGCGGGCAGCGGGTTTGCCGATGCGTTGAGGCATATCGAGCGTCATCATGCCGAGGCACTCGGCGCCTTGGTCGCCGATTACGGTCTCGGTATTGGCGACGGCCGGGTCCATTTCGCCAAGGGTCATGCGGCGGAACAGGTGTTGGCGCACGCCGACGCATTGAGCAGTGACCTGATCGTGATGGGGACGATCGGTCGCCCCCGGGAGGCCGGGGTGTTTATCGGCACGACTGCGGAAGATGTGCTGCAAGGCTCGCGAATCGCCGTGTTGGCGATCAAGCCGCAGGGTTTCGTATCCCCGGTGACCCTAATCTGATCGGCTGCGCGTCACCTTGCAGCCGACCGGGCGGCCTTGATGAGCGATCAAGTGGCCCTACCGAGCTTGTCTGCTCCGCACCGAGGCGTCGGTGTTCTCGGGGTGTACCGCTTCCGGTTCGTCTTCGTCCGGGGCCGAGGGCAGGGTGATCCGAAACACCGTGCCTGCGCCATCGGTGTCGCGCAGCTCCAACCGGCCTCCCAGACTGTCGACGATGCTCAACGATTTCGGTAACCCGAGTCCAGTCCCCTTGCCCGGCGGCTCGGTGCTGAAGAAGGGATCGAAGATTGCCGTCTTCAGATCCGCGGGAACGCCTGGACCCGAGTCGGCGATTTCGACCCGGACCAGCCCGGGCAGGTCTCCGCCGCGGATCTCGATCTCGCGGCGTAGGGACCCGGAGAACGCGTCACGGGCGTTGATCAGCAGTTGGAAGCGTTCCTCGCTCAACTTGAGTGCCTCGACCGTGGCGTGACGATCGCTCAGATCGGTCAGGGTCGGGAGCGCGACATCGAGCCGGCCCTCCGGGTCGCGCTCGCAAGCGACGGTCAGGTGGGTCGGAACAACGCGGCCGTCTTTTCGGATGAATCGCTTGTCGAGCTCGTAGGACTCGATCTCGCCGTCGAGCGAACTGGGAGACATCCGCCTGAAGGTCGTCGGGGTGGGTCAGGTCGGCCCAGGTGACTTGCTTGAGCTCCTCCGCGCTGTATCCGAGCATCTCGCAAAAGTGGGGATTGACGTGCAGCCAACCCTTCTGAGGGGATGTCAGCGCAAAGCCCAGATTGGCGCGCGCGAAATAGACGCGGTACAGCTTGGTCAGTGGTGACGGCTCAGGCCGGTCGGCGCCGCTCATCCTTCTTCCTCAGCTCGACTCGGCCGAAATGCCGAAATGACCGCAGATGTCGAGACGGATCTCATCCGGCGGGCAACGTCGCGCGCTGTTGATACCCGCCTCCCCGTCGATCGCGTTCCCGACATGAATTCTCATTCCCGCCAACGCAAGGTCGAAGGCGTCACGCAGCTCTGATCGTTGTCGATCGCCAGCACGCTCTTCAGCATCCGCTCCCGAGGGCTCTGTCTCGCCTCGGCTCAAGGCACCGGCGACGCTCTCCGCCACAGTATAGGTCGCGCGGTTTGTCTTCACCCAGCCGTTCGGATTGATCCGCCCGCCCCGCCTATGAAGCCCGTCTCTGCGGCCTGGCGCGGCACAGTTGGGCTGGATTCCTCGGCGAGACCCAGGCCGGGAGGCGACCGCCCCATGAACGCGCGGTTGCCGATCACCGTGTAGAGCGGTGCGGATTGGATCAGACGCCCGCCGCGATGGCGGGTCTTGCCACCCGCGGCGCCCTCGATGAATGGCCCGAGCGCTTGTCAGGAGCAACCCGGATAGGATAAACCACGAGAGAAAGGACGAGGGTCCGAAGACGCGCACGGGGTCTGTGCTCAGACACACTCGGAGGCATCGCTCTTCGGCTCATGATCTTGTCGTTCTCATTCACTAGCGTTCTTGGCACCAACACCAAGCCTCTTGCGGTATGGGTCGTTTGTCGGATTGGTTTGGCCGCGCCGGCTCCGACAACTCTCGGCGCTCGAGCCGTTGAAGGTAGGAATCGATGTTCAATCTTTAGCCCGCGTCCCCACAAAGATCGGAAAAATCCTTGAGCCTGATACGAGATGAAAACGATGCACTGCACTCCGGACGCGGTTTCAATCCAACGATGCCCATGATGTCTCGGTGACACCGGATGATCCGCTCCGCCGCCCCGACATCGCGCCTCTTGATCCTGCCCTTCGCGGTTCTCTCGATCGTCTATCTCCTTCTGGCGGTCGGGACGATGCTTTGGCTCGATGCCCCGGCGACCGCGACAGATGGGACCATTGGGTCGACCAAGGCGGCGCTGCTGCTCGCGTTCTCGGTCGGCGCATGCGTCATTCTGATCGCGTTCGCGATCGCACGCGTTGCGGTTCGGGAGAGCCGTCGCGCGGAGGGACATGTTCAAGAGATCTATCGGCGTGCCTCTCTGACCGAGATCGCCGCCGAGCTTGTCCACGACCTGCGCAACCCGCTCATGGCGCTGCGTGCCAACGCCAAGGCCCTGCTCGTGTCGCCGGATCAGGTTGCGGAGATCGCGGCCGAGCTCGATCGGGACATCGTCGCCCTGAACCAAAAGCTCTCCGGCTTTCTGGATCTGACCCGGCACCGAGACGAGCATTACGGGCCTGCGGATCTCGATGCCTTGATCCGGGATGCGGCTCGGCTGGCCGAGCCGGTTGTCAGGCGCCATGGTCTGGAGATCGAGCTGGCGATCGGCGAGGGCCTTCCGCGTCCCGCGCTGCAGAGCGGTGCGATTCGCGATGCCCTGTTGAATCTGCTCGTCAATGCGGCCCAGAGCGGCCAGGGATCCGGGGTCATCCGGGTCGAGGCCGCGGCGATCCGCGAGGGTCTGAGGATTCGGGTCGAGGACCGCGGGTGCGGCATCGAGCCGGATGACCTGGCACAGGTCTTCGTGCCCTTCTTTACGACTAAGGTCGATGGGACCGGACTCGGGCTTTCCATCGTGCGGCGCATCGTCGAGGCGCACCACGGCCGAATCCGGATCGAGAATCGGGCCGAAGGCGGGGTGCGGGTGACCTTGATTCTTCCGTTGGAGCAACCGGAGATCCCCGGATGGTGGAAGCCTCGAACGATCGACTCCCGGATCTGAGTGGTCTCTCGCTGCTTGTCGTGGACGATGACCCCGCCATCGTGCGCGGTCTGCAGCGTGTGCTCGCCGGACTCGGTGCCCGCGTGACGGGGGTCGGGAGTCTGCGCGAGGCGCGGCGAGTCCTGGCCGAAACCACACCCGATGCTCTGCTGGTGGATCTGCGTCTGAAGGACGGGATCGGGCTCGACCTCTTGCCGGAGTATCTTGCGCACGGTCCGGACGCGGCCTTCTACGTCATTACGGGTCACGGCAGCGTGACCAATGCGGTCGAAGCGCTTAAGCAGGGTGCTCGACACTACTTCGAGAAGCCCGCCGATCCGCTGGAGTTGGCGGTGCGCCTCGAGGCCGACTTAGCCGGCAAGCGGGCGCGGGACGACCTGGCCGAGCGGCTTTCCCCGTATCTGTGGTTTCGCGATCCGGTGATGGTCCTCGCCTTGATGGAGCTTCCGCGCTTTGCCTTGAGCGCCGAGCCCGTGCTCATCGAGGGTCGCACAGGCACGGGCAAGGAGCTCGTGGCGCGTGCGCTCCATGGGTTAGGCCCGCGTGCGCAAGGCCCATTTGTCGCGGTCAACTGCGGGGCCATTCCGGAGACCATGCTCGAGGCCGAGCTGTTCGGACACGAGAAGGGCGCCTTCACGGGCGCGGCGCGTCTGCACCGCGGTCGGTTCGAGCAGGCCCATGAGGGGACGCTCTTCCTCGACGAGATCGGCGAGATGTCCTCTGCGTCCCAGGTCAGTCTGCTGCGGGTGCTGGAGACGGGGGCCGTCCAGCGTCTCGGCGGGGAGCGCGACACCGCTGTCGATGTCCGCGTGGTCGCGGCGACCCATCGTCCGCTCGAGGAACGGGTCGAGTCCGGACTGTTCCGTCAGGATCTGCTGTATCGACTCAATGTCCTGCCGCTGCGCCTTCCGACACTGCGCGAGCGTCCGAAGGACATCGGTCTGCTGGCCGAGCGATTTCTCGCCAACGGACTGCGCGATATGGGTTGGAGTGGGGCTGCACCCAAGCTGGATCGGGAGGCTCTGGCGTTGCTCGAGCGTTACCCCTGGCCGGGCAACGTCCGTGAGCTCCGCAACCTGATGGCCCGCCTCGCCGTGCGGCTCCCGCCGGGCGTGCGCGAGATCGGCCCGAAGCTGCTCCAACCCGTGCTTCCACGCTCCGCCGTCGAATCCCTTCCGCCCGGCGACGGGGTGTTCGTTCCCAAGGGGACCCGACTCGCGGATGCCGAGTGGCTCTTGATCGAAGCGGCCCTCATGGACAGCGGGCACAACCGAGCGCGTGCCGCCAAGGCCCTCGGCATCGGCGAGCGGACCCTGCGCCGCAAACTCAACGGAGGGTGACTCTGCCTCCATGTCATCGCCATCGTTGTTGCTTGCTGTGGTCTGATCTCGATGCGCCGGCTGGTTGTCCGCCCCGGCCATTCTGGCCGGCCTTGTGGCCCCTGAACCGGTCAGACTGACCGCTCTCCCGGCTCGCGAGCCGTCCGATATCCCTTAAAAACAAACGTCTGTTGACTGGCGTGCCAAATGCATCGGATCCATCGAGTGATTGGTGCGACTGCGGCGATACCGTCGCGTGTCGCGTCTTCAACCCCGAAACATCGAGAGGAGGCATGTCATGTGGGGGTATCTCAGAGGCTTCGATACGGACCTGTTCAATCAACTCGAGCGGATGCGCGATGAGATGGACGCCGCCTTCGGCGCCCGGTCGGGGATGTCGGGGATCCGCTCTGTTGCGGCGGGAACCTTCCCCGCGATCAACATCGGGGCATCACCGAGTCGGGTTGATGTCTATGTGTTTGCGGCAGGCGTCGATCCGAAGGGTCTCGACATCTCGCTCCAGCAGAACCTGTTGACACTCTCCGGCGAGCGCAAGGCGACGCTGCCGGACGATGTCCAGCTCTACCGGAATGAGCGGTTCGACGGCGCCTTTCGGCGCGTGATTACGTTGCCCGAAGACGTCGATCCGGAAAAGGTTCAGGCCAATTATCGCGACGGCGTGCTGCAAGTGACCATCGAGCGACGCGAAGAGGTCAAGCCGCGCCGCATCGAGGTCAAATAGGCCGCACCGGCCCTGCTTGCACCGGTCCCGGGCACAACACTGACTGTGGCCGCACCGCAAACGAAACGAAATCAGCGAGGACTTTCACCATGAGCGAGAACACAGGTATGCAGGCACGAGAGCAGAGCGAGATGCAGGCCGCGCGTGCCGAAGAGGCGGCGTTGCTGCCGCCGGTGGACATCTACGAAGACGCCGCCGGGATCACCTTGGTGGCCGATCTGCCGGGCGTTTCGCGCGAGCGGCTCTCCGTCCAGGTGGATAAGGACACCCTTTTGATCGAGGGCGAGGCGGCGATCGAGATGCCAAGCGAGATGGAGGCCCTCTATGCCGACCTGCGCACCACCCGGTTCCGCCGCAGCTTCACGCTGAGCCGAGAGCTCCAGGCAGACCAAATCGATGCGCAGATGCAGGGCGGCGTTCTGACCCTGAAGGTGCCGAAACGCGCCGAGCTTCAACCCCGTAAGATCCAAGTCAACGTGGGTTGAGGGGACGAAGCGAGAGGCGCCGCAGCCACGGCCGCTGCGCGCCCGACGATCCCTAAGATCCCGGCGCCCGAGACCGATGTCCGGTCCATGCGGCGGATACCGGAAGGGTTCGTGCGCCGGGGTCCTGATTTGCGGAGGGCAGCATGTCGACACTTCAACAGATTGGACAGGACATCACACGGGCGTGGGACCATGTCCGCGACGGCTGGGAGCGACTCTACGATCAAGCCGCCGGGGCGGTGACCCGCTTCACGCACAAGGGTGCGAGACCGATCCGCGAGCGCGGGGGGCGGAGCCTCGACCTGTGGAGCGGCTTCCGGGCTCCGGCGTGGGGCACGACCCTTCCGAGCGGCGGTTGGGGCGTCCTGGCTGCAGAGGTCTCGGATGACGAGGACAAGATCGTCGTGCGTCTCGAGGCCCCCGGCATGGACAAGGACGACTTCGAACTTCAGGTGATGGACGGCTACCTGGTTGTCCGCGGCGAGAAGCGGGTCGAGCGCGAAGAGTCCAAAGGCCGTTACCACGTCACCGAATGCGCCTACGGCCACTTCGAGCGCGCCATCCCCTTACCCGACGAGGTCGAGAGCGGCAAGGCCAAGGCGAGCTACAAGCACGGCGTCCTGCGTGTCGAGCTTCCGAAGGACAAATCAAGGCGGCGAGAGCCGATCAAGGTGACCGTGCACTAAACCGCCTCCGGGTTGAAAAGCGTCCGACGTCGTCCATCTCTTGTTCTCCGAACACGACGGAGAAACCGATGCGACGAGCTGGTTGTCCCGGCCATGCCCCGCTGGCCGACGCCCCGACTCGGTCGGTCGGCCTTGCGCGTTTGGCGTCGTTTGTCCCGCATGCCGCGAACTACGCCCGCGAGCGCAATCGGGCCGTCCCGCCTCACGATCGGGTCTCGCGGCTCTCGCCTTACCTGCGGCACCGTCTGATCCTGGAGCGCGAGGCGGTCGCCGCGGTTCTGGATGCCCATCCCCGGGAGTCGGTCGACACCTTCGTTTCCGAGGTGCTGTGGCGGACTTATTGGAAAGGCTGGCTCGAGCTTCGCCCGCACGTCTGGGATCGTTATCTCGACCAGCTCCGGCGCGACCGCGACGGACTCGCGGGGGCGTCGTCGATCCGCTATGCCGAGGCGATCGCCGGCCGGAGTGGGATGGCCTGCTTCGATGCCTGGGCGCGGGAGCTCATCGAGACGGGTTACCTGCACAACCACGCCCGAATGTGGTTCGCGAGTATCTGGATCTTCACCCTACGTCTGCCCTGGACGCTCGGTGCCGCCTTCTTCCTGCGTCACCTCCTGGACGGTGATCCAGCCTCCAATACCCTCTCTTGGCGCTGGGTCGCGGGGTTGCACACGCGGGGCAAGCACTACCTGGCCCGTGCGGAGAACATCGCCCGCTACACCGATGGGCGCTTCGACCCCAAAGGTGAGCTCGACGAGCAGGCCCCGCCCCTGACCGAACCGCCGCTGGACCTCAAACCCCGTTTGCTCCCGGCGTCGGTCGAGTTGGAGACGGACCTTCCGAGCGGGCTGCTTCTGACGCCGGAGGATCTCGCCCCGGAGGTCTCGCAACTGTCGATGCGGAGGTTTCAAGGCGTCGCCGGAGGCTGGGATGAGACGCTCGGGAAGGACCTCGACTTCGCTCCTCCGGTCGTCGATTTTTCGCGCGGCGCGATTGGCGATGCCCTCTCACGAGCCGAGGCGCATTTCGCGGTGCTGTCACACGCACTGGACGAGACCGATTGGCTGGCCGCGACCGAGGCATGGGCGCGCGACCTCGCAGTGCGCCGAGTCGTCACGCTCGAAACACCGGTCGGCCGATGGCGGGAGCGGCTCGAGCAGCTCGACGCGCGACTCGCCAACCACGGCATCGCGCTCGTCCGATCTCGCCGGACCTGGGACAGCAGTCTGTGGCCCGGTGCCACCCGCGGATTCTTCCCCTTCCGCGAGCACGCCCGTCGCCAAGCCCATCTCGGTGGTCTCAGGCGCACCGAGCAACCTCAACCCGGATGAAACCCATGCAGCTCGTCTGGTTCAAGCGAGACCTCCGTGTCTACGACCACGCCGCACTCGCGGAGGCCGCGCGGCGCGGCCCAGTTCTGCCGCTCTACGTCGCCGAGCCCGGATATTGGTCTCAACCGGATGCCTCGGGTCGCCACTGGGCCTTCATCGCCGAGTGCCTGGGTGAGCTGCAAAAGGATCTTGCCGCGCTGGGCCAGCCCTTGGTGATCCGAGTCGGAGAGGCCGTCCCGGTCTTGAGCGAGCTGCTGAATCGTCTGCCCATTCAGGCCCTATGGTCGCATGAGGAGACCGGCAACGGCTGGACCTATGCGCGGGACATCGCCGTCGGCGATCTGCTGCGCAGCCGCGGCATCCCCTGGCATGAGCTGCCCCAGAACGGTGTGGTCCGACGCCTCGAAACGCGCAACCGATGGTCGAAGATCCGCGAGCAGCGCCTGCGGACCCCGTTGGAGGCGCCGCCGACACTTCGTCCCTTGGGGGCGCTGTCCGAGATCGGCGGGCTCGGCGCCATTCCGAACAGCCAAGATCTCGGGATCGCCGATGATCCCTGTCCGGGGCGCCAACCCGGCGGTCGGCGTGCCGGTGCCGCCACCCTCGACGCCTTCCTGCGTGAGCGCGGCGAAGCCTATCACCTCGAGATGTCGAGCCCTTTGACTGCCTACGACGCCTGTTCGCGCCTGAGCCCCCATCTCGCGTGGGGAACGCTCTCGATCCGCGAGCTGGTCCAAGCGACCCGCCATCGCCGCGAGCAGGTCGCGGCGCTTGCCCGAACCAGCGGGCAACGTGGCACCTGGCCCAAAGCGCTCTCGGCCTTCGAGGGCCGGCTCCACTGGCACTGCCACTTCATGCAGAAGCTGGAGAGCGAGCCCCGCATCGAGCTCGAGAATATGCACCGCGCCTGTGACGGTCTGCGCGATCCGACACCGGATGCGCATCGGCTCGATGCGTGGCGCCAAGGCCGGACCGGCTTCCCCTTCGTCGACGCCTGCATGCGGGCCCTGATCCACACTGGCTGGATCAACTTCCGAATGCGTGCCATGTTGGTGTCCTTCGGCGCGTACCATCTCTGGCTGCACTGGCGCGAGCCCGGCCTGCACCTGGCGCGCGTCTTCACCGACTACGAGCCCGGTATCCACTGGTCCCAGGTCCAGATGCAATCCGGCACCACAGGGATCAACACCCTCCGGATCTACAACCCGGTCAAGCAGTCGCAAGACCAGGACCCCGATGGCCTCTTTATCCGCCGCTGGGTGCCCGAGCTGGCCAACGTCCCGGACGCCCGAATCCACGCACCTTGGAAGATGTGCAGCGACGAGCAAGAGGCCTGCGGATGCCTGATCGGCCGGGACTACCCGGCCCCGATTGTCGACCACGAGGCGGCCGCCCGTGAGGCCCGGCGCCGCATCGGCGCGATCCGTCGTACCCTCGAATCCCGAGCCGAAAGCCGGGCCATCTTCGAGACCCACGGCAGCCGTCGACGCAGCCCCGGCTCGAGCCGGACGCCGACGACCACCAAGGAGACAGACGGCAAGAGAAGACGACTCCCGAGCCCGGAGTCGACCTCATGAGCCACAAGAAGCCCCACCTCCCGACCAAGATCTGCGCGACCTGCGATCGATCATTCACATGGCGCAAACGCTGGGCCGCCTGCTGGGAATCGGTCCGCTATTGCTCTGAGGCGTGCCGCCGTCGCGTGTCGCAGGCGGAGAGAACGAGGACAAAAGACCGTCCGTCGCGGCAGGGCAACGCTCGGCGTTCGCCGAGCGAAGAGGAGTGGAACGATGCGCTCGCAAAGAAGGGGATCACCCCTGACGGGCTGCGCGAGCAACTCAAACGCGGGACTATGATCAAGGCGTTCGTCGAGAACGAGGTAGTTTCGAAGATCGAGATCACCGATGCACAGGCGAAGGCCTTCTACGACGAGCATCCCGAGGCATTCAGCAAACCGGAATCAATGCGGGCCAGCCGCATCCTCATCGGAGTCGATTCAGGTGCCGGCGCCGAGGCCAGTGCCTGAGCGCGATGCGATCGGCCCGCGAGCCGGTGGTCGATCCGCGGGAATTCGGTGTCGGCGTCATCGCGTCGGTCCTGCCCGCGAATCGGGTCGCACCTCCGGAAACAGCTCCTGCCACAAGCCATGCGGACGATGGCTACCGCCGCGACGCGCGATCGAGCGACGGCATCGAACGACCGATGACACCGTCGGATCGGCGTCATCTCCGCTCCCAGCGCGGGGCCTTGTGGCCGGGCTGAAGTGGCGACACAGGTGGGTTGCCGGGCCTCTTCGTATCACCCCGAAACCTCCTTCCACTTCAGGCTGAGCGTTACTCCGGCCAGCCCGGCCAGACCGAGCAGAAGGATCGTGGCCTCTACCGAGACGGTTGCCGCCAATGCGCCGAGCAGCCCGGACACGAGCAATAGTGCGCCGATGACGCTGTTACTGACGGCAACATAGTCGGTGCGCTTGTTGCCGTCGGCCATGTCGACCAGATAGGTTTTGCGCCCGAGCCGCACGCCGGCGTGCGCGATGCCGAGTCCGAAGAAGGCGATCGGGTAGAACCAGATCGCCGCCGTGCTCGGCATTCCGAGCCAGGACCAGAGGGCGACCGCGATCGAGAGGGCTGCAGCCAACCCGCAGGCGGCGGCGAAGACCTGTCGGCTGGAGTGATCCGACCAGCGTCCCCAGACCGGGGAGCTCACCAGGCCGGCGAGGCCTTCCACGGCGATGAAGATGCCGAGCAGCGAGATGGCACCCCCGAGGTCATCACGGGCCAACGCCACGTAGAAGGGCGCCGCGAGCCCGGAGCCCATCGCCAGCGCTCGAGCGATCACGAATCTCCGGAAGGGCTCGTCGTCGCGCATGATCGCGAGCCGGGCGAAGGCCTCGGCCAGCGCGTTGGAGCCGCCCTCGGTGGCGCCGGGGAACTCGACGATGCGGCTGAATGACCAGGCGGCCAGGAACCACAGGAGGGCCGCACCCGCCAGGAGAGCGACATAGAGACCGGTCGACTCGCTCGCGTCCTGCACGGCGCCGAGACCCAAGCCGACACCCATGGCGCCGAGTCCGGCGATGGCGCTGATCCAGCCGGACAGGCGGCCGCGGCGGGTCTTGGGGATGGTCTTGCCCTGCACGTCCTTGTAGGCGACCGAGCAGGCGCCGCGGGCCAGGCTGAAGAGGATCAGCAGTCCAATGACAGTGGCGCCCGCCATCGCCCCTTCGAGCGCGAAGGCGGCCCAGCCGATCGCGGCCAGGCAGAGCCCTTGGACCACACCGCCCCAGACCCATACCCACTTACGGATGGCCTGTCGCCGGACGATCTCGCCGATCAGGATCTGCGGCAGCATGGAGCCGGATTCGCGGATCGGCACCAGCAGGCTGAGCATCCAGGCCGGTGCGCCGAGCTGCAGGAGCAACCAGGGCAGGGTGGTCTTCGCGCTGGCCAGACGGTCGGCGATGTTGCTCAGCGTGTTCGCGATCAGGGTGTAGAGGAAATTGCCCGGTGTCTCGTGACAGGCCTCGGCGCTGATCTCTTTGCACGTTCGTCCCTCGTCGTCCTCGGCGAGGCGCTCGTAGAGACTTTCCAGCCATTCGGGCCGGCGGTTGGGTGTCGTCCGGTTTACTGATATCGGGTCCATGGGCTCCATCGGCTCGGTCGGGATCCAGTTGCGGTACAACTTGGCTCGGGCACACCCGGGGGGCGGCAAGCCCCGCGTCGGCCACCGACCCGTCTATTCTGCACCCGAGTGTCGGCTCCGAAAAAGCGCTCACGCAGACACGGAGCGCACCAAGGAGAAATTGTCCTGTTCTACGCATCGCCGTGTCTCCGCGAGAGATTTCAGAAACCGATCGTTCGCAAGGCGCCAATGTGGCGCCTTGCGGAGCAGTAGCTCCGGAGCTACGCTCCCGACCACCCGTCGCGATCGGGCTCGGCCGTCGGCCGAGATTGCGGGATGCCGAGTGCCCAAGCTCGGCCGTCCGCAGATTCCTTGACCATATGGGCCATTCAACACGAAGTGCCCCACCGACACGGAGAAACATCCATGGACATCCAGGCATTGAGCGCCGAGCACGGCATCGACGGCGTCCTGCGTTTCGCCGAAGGCCGCGGCGGCCTGACCATGATCGAGATCGCCAACGCGCAGGCAACGGCCCTGATTTCGCCCTACGGCGGACAGGTGTTGGCGTATCGTCCGAGCGATGCCGCGGATGACCTGCTCTTCGTGAGCGAGCGTGCCTATTTCGCGGAGGGAAAGGCGATCAAGGGCGGTATTCCGATCTGTTGGCCCTGGTTCGGTGCGGACCCCGAGGCAAAGGGACGACCCGCCCACGGGTTCGTGCGGGCCTGGCCCTGGCAAGTGCTCGCGACCGAATCGCTTGCCGACGGATCGACCCGGGTGCAGATGGGGGTCGCCGACGACGCCGGCACCCGCGCGATCTGGCCCCAATACTTCAATCTCCTGGTCGACATCCATGTCGGCGCGAACCTGTCGGTGTCCTTGAGTACACTGAATGCCGGTGACAGGCCCTTCAGCATCACGCAAGGTCTACATGCCTATTTCAAGGTCGGCGACGCGAGTCGGGTTCGGGTCAAAGGACTCGACGGGCGCAGCTATATCGACAAGGCCGCCGACGGCGCGGATGCCGTGATCCGCCAGGAGGGTCAGGTCGCGTTCGAGCGCGAGGTCAATCGCATCTACGAGGATGTGCCGCCGGTTCTGACCGTCGTCGACCCGACCCTGGATCGGCGCATCCGCATCGAATCCGAGCATAGCCGAACGGCCGTGGTCTGGAACCCCTGGGTCGAGACCGCGAAGGCGATGGACGACCTCGACGATCAGGACTACCGGCGCTTCGTCTGCGTCGAGACGGTCAACACGGCCTCGGAGGTGATCGAGATCCAGCCCGCCGAGACCTATCGTCTCGCCGCGCGCTATGCCATCGAGCCGCTCTGATCGCGTCCCCATGGATCCTTTTCGCAATCTCGACCCGGCAACCGAAGCGCAATGGCAGACCTGGCTCGACTGGGCGGCACAGCAGGGTGTCGACGTGCCGGGCGCACCGGACTTCGCGGACGCGCGCGCGCGTGTCTGGGAGGCCAGCGACTACGTCGCCATCTCGGTTGCCCGTCATCCGGAGGTCTTGGCCGACCTGATCGCAAGCGGCGAGCTCGAGCAAGCCCACGATTCCGCGTCACTGGCGCGCGGCTTCGAGGCTGCGCTGGCGCCGGTCACGGACGAGCCCGGTCTGCACCAAGCCCTCCGTCGTTTTCGCCGGCGCGAGATGATTCGCATCATCTGGCGCGACATTGCCGGTCGGGCCGATCTGGCGGAGACGTTGGAACATCTCACTGCCTTGGCCGATCTTTGCATCCAGGGCGCTCTGGATCGCCTTTACAACTGGACCCGCGCCGAGCTCGGCACGCCGCGCGACGAGGCGGGCCGCGCGCTGCAGATGACCGTGTTGGGCATGGGCAAGCTCGGCGCGCGCGAGCTCAACCTCAGCTCGGACATCGATCTTATCTTTGCCTTTGCGGCCAACGGCGAGACCGAAGGCGGTCCACGCACGCTCGCCAACGAACAATTCTTCACCAAGCTCGGGCAGCGCTTGGCGCAGTCGCTGGGGAGCCAGACCGTCGACGGCTTCGTCTTTCGCGTCGATACGCGCCTGCGTCCCTTCGGCGAGTCCGGTCCGCTGGCGATGAGCTTCAACGCGCTGGAGGATTATTATCAGACGCAGGCGCGCGAGTGGGAGCGCTACGCCATGATCAAGGCGCGCGTCGTGGCCGGCGACCCCGACGACGCGCGCGAGCTGATGGCGATGCTGCGTCCCTTCGTCTATCGGCGCTATCTCGATTTCGGTGCCATCGAGTCCCTCCGCGACCTCAAGCGGATGATCGCCAAAGAGCTCTATCGGCGCGGCATGGAGGCCAATATCAAGCTCGGTCCGGGCGGTATCCGCGAGATCGAGTTCATCGGCCAGGCGTTCCAGCTCATCCGCGGAGGTCACGATGCGGATCTACAGATCCGCCCCATCCGCGAGGTCCTCGCACTGCTGGCACACAAGCAATTGATGCCCGAGTCCGCCGTGCAGGGACTGGATGATGCCTACTGTTTTCTCCGCTTGGTCGAGAACCGCATCCAGGCCTATCGCGACAAGCAGACCCATCTGTTGCCCGCCGACGAACCGGGACGGCTGCGTCTGGCGCGTTCGATGGGGTTTGACGAATGGCCAGCCTTCGAAACCGTATTGGAGGCGCATCGCCGTCATGTTCAGGGCCAGTTCGACGAGGTGTTCGCTGCACCCGAGACGGAAGCGGTTTCGCACGACCCAGGTTTAATTGCGCTCTGGCATGGCGAGGGCGATGCGGCCGACGAGGTTTCGGCGCTGGCGGAGGCCGGGTTCGCCGAGCCCGAGGCGATCCAGTCTCGGCTGATCCAGTTCCGCGATTCGATCGCACGCAAGGGTCTGAGTCGACGAGGTCACGAGCGCTTGGAGCGGCTGGTGCCGATGGTGCTGCGCGAGACGGCCGCGAGCGAGCAGCCCGACTTCGCCCTCGAGCGCGTGCTCAAGGTGCTCGAGGCCGTCGCACGCAGGACGTCCTACCTGGCGATGCTGAGCGAGCATCCGGTGATCCTGGCCCAGCTCGCGCGTCTGGCGAGCATGAGCCCCTGGTTTACGGATCGGATCTCGCGCCACCCGCTGCTCTTGGACGAGATGATCGACACGCGTCGACTCTATGCACCCTTGCGGCGGGTGGATCTGGAGGCCGAGCTCGATGCCCTATTGCTGTATGTCGATGCCGATGACCTGGAACAGCAGATGGAACGTCTGCGCCAGTTCGCGCAGGGCAACATGCTGCGTGTCGCGGCGGCCGATCTGACCGAGGTCATCCCGCTCATGGTGGTGAGCGACTATCTGACCGAGATCGCCGAAGTGTCGATCCGTCGCGTCTTGCGGTTGGCGTTCGATCATCTCGCGCAGCGGCATGGTCACCCGACCGAGATCATCGGGGAGGCGACCGGTTTCCTCGTGCTGGGTTACGGCAAGCTCGGCGGGATCGAGCTCGGCTACGGCTCGGATCTGGATCTGGTCTTCGTCCACGGCACCGAGTCGCAGACCGCGATGACCGACGGGGCGAAGGAGATCAGCAACGAGCAGTTCTTCGCGCGTCTGGGGCAACGCATCATCCACATCCTCACGACTCAGACCCCCTCGGGTGTGCTCTACGAAATCGATATGCGTTTGCGCCCGGAGGGTAACCGCGGGCTGCTCGTGCGCTCGCTCGCCGCCTTCGACGCCTATCAATCGAACGATGCCTGGACCTGGGAGCATCAAGCCCTGATCCGCGCCCGTCCGGTGGCCGGAGATCCGCAGTTGGCCCAGCGTTTCGGCGTGCTGAGGCGGACGATCATCTGCCGCGAACGCGAGCCCGAGCAGCTGCGCAACGACGTTCGGGAGATGCGCGCGAAGATGCGTGCCAATCTCGACAAAAGCCGCGACGGACGCTTCGATCTCAAGCAAGGCCCGGGCGGTATTGCGGATATCGAGTTTATGGTTCAATACGCGGTCTTACGCTGGGCGTCGGAGCACCCGGCGCTGGCCGACTGGACGGACAACATCCGCCTGCTCGAAACCCTCGGACGGCTCGATCTGCTGCCCGGGCGAGCGGCAGAAGACCTGACTGCCGCCTACAAAGCGCTGCGCGCGGCCTATCACCGCAGCGCCCTTCAGGAGCAGCCCAAGACGGTCGCGGACACGGATCTGCTGCCGGAGCGCGAGCGTGTCCAGTCCTTGTGGCACGCCTTGATGGACGCGCCTGCGTCCTGAGGGCGGTCTCTCGAATCGAAACGGGATCTTGATCCCGATGCAACCGGAGTGAGTCGACGATGGCAACGATGGAAGACCGTGATGGCCTGATCTGGCACAACGGCGAGATGGTGCCTTGGCGGGAGGCCAAGACCCATGTCCTGACTCATACCTTCCATTACGGTATGGGTGTCTTCGAAGGCGTGCGCGCGTACCGCACCGAGCAGGGCCCGGCCATCTTCCGTCTGCGCGAGCATACCGATCGCCTCTTCGATTCGGCGCATATCCTGGGCATGAAGGCGCCGTTCGACCGCGAGAGCATCGACGAAGCCCAGCGGATCGCCGTTCGCGAGAACAACCTCGACTCGGCCTACATTCGTCCGATGTTTTTTTACGGCCCGGAAGGTATGGGCCTGCGTGCCGACAACCTCAAGGTGCACTGCATCGTCGCCGCCTGGGAGTGGGGCTCCTATCTCGGCGAAGAGAACATGACCAAAGGGATTCGGATTCGGGTGTCCTCCTACACGCGGCATCACGTCAACATCACCATGTGTCGCGCCAAGGCCAACGGCAATTATATGAATTCCATGATGGCCTTGCAGGAGGCCCTACGCGACGGTTACGACGAGGCCCTCCTGCTGGATGCCTCGGGTTATGTCATGGAAGGTAGCGGCGAGAACGTCTTCATCGTGCGCAAGGGCGTGCTCTATACGCCGGATCTGACCTCCGCCCTCGACGGGATCACCCGGCGCACTGTCATGACGCTGGCGCGCGATATCGGAATCGAGGTTGTCGAGAAGCGGATCACGCGCGACGAGGTCTATATCGCGGACGAGGCCTTCTTCACCGGCACGGCAGCCGAGGTGACGCCGATTCGGGAGGTCGACGGCCGCGTCATCGGAAACGGCGGCCGCGGTCCCATCACCGAACGGCTCCAGAGCCTCTACTTCGATCTGGTGCACGGGCGTCTTCCGGCCTATCCGGAATGGCTCACGCCGGTTTGAATCGCGTCCGGTTTAAATCGCGTCCGGTGATGGTTCGGCTCGATAGCGGTTGGGTTGATGCCGAAGCAATGATTCACCGCCGGAGTTGACGCGATTTAAAGTGAAAAAATGCGAATTAGGCGCCTCATGTCACCTTTGCGGCGCCTGTCCGATCATCTCATTCGATGGAGACTTTGCCGATGTCCAACGCCGCCGTCGAGACGCGGACCGAGCATGAGCTGATCGAGGTCAGCCACAAGGATCTGCCGCTGTCTTGTCCTCTGCCGGGTGCACCCGTGTGGAACATGCATCCGCGGGTCTATCTGCCGATCGAAGACGAGCCGAACCACGAGGCGACCTGTCCCTATTGCGGGGCCCGCTATCGGCTTGTCTAAGATGACCGAGGTCACGGAGCTTTGCATCACCCGGCCGGACGACTGGCACCTGCATCTGCGCGACGGGGATGTGCTGGCGGATGCGCTCGCCCACACCGCGCGTTGTTTCGGGCGCGCGATCGTCATGCCCAATCTCAAGCCGCCGGTTGTGGACACCGCCAGGGCGCTCGCTTATCGAGCACGCATCCTGGATGCACGGCCGCCCGGCAGCGATTTTCAGCCCTTGATGACGCTCTATCTCACGGACGAGACGAGCCCGGCCGAGATCGGCACGGCCAAGGCGAGCGGTCAGGTCTTCGCCTGCAAGCTCTATCCTGCCGGTGCGACCACCAACTCGGAGAACGGGGTCACGGATCTGCTCGGACGCTATCCGGTCTTTGAGGCGATGCAGCGTGTTGGTCTGCCGCTCCTGGTGCATGGCGAGGTGACGGACGATCAGGTCGACATCTTCGACCGCGAGCAGCGCTTTATCGAGGAGCGCTTGGAGCCGATCGTCCGCGCATTTCCCGATCTCAAGATCGTCTTCGAGCATGTGACGACCGCCGAGGCGGTCGCATTCGTGCGCGACGGACCGCCGAATTTGGCAGCGACCATCACGCCGCATCACCTGCTCTACAACCGCAACGCCATGCTGGCCGGCGGGATTCGTCCGCACCTGTATTGCCTGCCGATCCTCAAGCGCGAGCGCCATCGGCTCGCGCTGGTCTCCGCCGCGACGGGCGGTCATCCGAGGTTCTTCCTCGGTACCGACAGCGCGCCGCATGCGATCGAGGGCAAGGAGAGCGCTTGCGGTTGTGCCGGGGCTTTCAGCGCACACGCCGCCATCGAGCTTTATGCCGAGGTGTTCGAGCAGGCCGGCGCCTTGGCGCGGCTGGAGGGATTCGCGAGTCACCATGGCGCGGATTTCTACGGCCTGCCCCGCAACGCCGAGACCATTCGTCTGAGCCGCGAGCCTTGGACCGTTCCGGCATCCTATTCCTTCGGATCCAGCCGGGTCGTGCCTCTGCGCGCCTCCGAAACAGTTGCTTGGCGTGTCGTGCCTTGAGCGCCTAAACCGCGCCCGCTCCAACAATCGTTAAGTCAGAGGCGGCCGATCCCATCCGAAGTCATCACTCAGCGCGCCGGGCGCGGTTTAGTCGAACTCCACCTCGTCCCAGAAGTCCTCTTCACCTTCGATCTTTGGCGGGTTTCCGTCGTGCACCCGATAGTGGCGCCGCTGCAGATAGGCATCGCGCAGGAGGATGTAGGGGTCGATGGCCGCGTCCTCGAGGATCTGGCTGGTCGCCAGATAGCTCGCTCGACGGTCGACCGCCCGGAGTGCGATCAGGCCCCAATACACGTGATCTCTGGGGAGATCGAAGACGGGCTCGAGGTTGAACAAGGGGTCGGTGAAGATATCGCCGACATCGCCGAAGATGTCCCGGACACTGTTCGGCCCCAAGAAGGGCACCATGACGAAGGCGCCGGAATCCAGACCCCAGTAGCCGAGTGTCTGACCGAAATCCTCCTTGTAGCTCGGTAAACCCACGTTGGTCGCGACGTCCACGAAACCCAGCACGCCAACCGTGGAGTTGATGAAGAGACGTCCGACGTCGCTGCCTGCACGCGACATCTTGAATTGGAGAACATTGTTGACGAACGAGGTAACGTCGGAAAGGTTGCCGAAGAAGTTGGTCACGCCACGTTCGACCGGATCCGGCGTGACGGCCTGATAGCCTTTGGCGATCGGCTTCAAGAACGCGTTGTCGAAATCCGTATTGAAACGGAAGACGGCCCGATTGAACGGCTCGAGCGGGTCGCGTGGCTCCGAGATCCGGCTCGGCGAGGATGTGCAGCCCGTGCAGATCAGCAGGATGATCAAGACACCCAGCCCAGTCAGTTGTCGATAGGCGCTCGAATCACGGTCCTTCATGCGTTGCAGATCTCTCGCGACATGTTCGGCAAATGCTATCACAGCCGGTACCTCGCTCGATCCACGTCCTTTGCACCGGTATGCCCCGTTCCATCGGCCGCAAGCGAGTGTGTGCCGGTTCCCGATGGGCGTTTCAGAACGCGACCGTGACGCGATGGTTACGCTGTCGCAGCAGGGCGACGACCCCCTGATCGCCGGGGAGATGCAGGGCGCCGATCGCGATGAACCAGCCGCCCTCGTCGAGGAGGGGCGCCATGCGCTCGACCATACGGAGGTTGCGCGAATCGATGACCACTCTCTGGAAGAGTGCCGCGAGACGAGGGTCGCTGTCCGCGAGGTGCTGTTCGCTCAGGCGCTGCAATTCGTCGATATCGCGTTTCAGGTAGGCTGCGGTCAGTGCCTCGAAGATGCGCGGCAGTTGGTCTCGCGACGCGAGCGTCTCTCTCAGCAGCGTGATCTGATCGGACTCGGGGAGGGCATCGAAGACGGTGAGCTGCTCGGTCATGGTTTCGAGGCCCTCGACCCGTTTGCCGTCTGCGACCGCCCGACGAAACAGCAGCATATCCAGAAACTCGCCTGTCTCGGAGGGCGGGCTGCTCAGCAGTGTCGCGACAGCCCAGGGCTTGAGGTCCTTGAAGGCCTCCTCCGGCATCCCGATGCCGCCAAGCGCTGCGGCGGTCTCCTGGTAGAGGTCCGCGGGGAGAACGTCGCGCAGAAGTCGTCCGTCGGTGTAAGCCATGGTGACCATCGCTCGGATGATGGCGGAGGCATCCGGGACCACCTCGAGGGCGACACTCGGGCTCCTATCGAAGGCCTCGCGCACGGGCGCCGGAAGCTCCACGACCCGCACGTCCTCGCTATGGATCGTACCGAAGAGAAAGCTCGGTGGGGCGCCTGATGGGGAGTGGATCTCGAAGAGGATTCCACGGGTCGCGGCGTGTCCGGCAGACTCGGCGGTGTCGTCCGCGTTCGTCGGCTGATCGGCCCAAGCGCATGTGCTGCCGGCCGCTAGCCATGCGGCGAGAAGGAGTCGGGCGATCATTGCACGCGCCGTCGCGTGCGTCTGGCTGCATGACCGGCCTCGAACGCCGCGGAGGACCCGCTGCGGCCGCGGCAAACAAACAAGCCCGACCGAGGCGACGCGCCGGCACAATCACTGTGTTTGGCAATCATCCGCGCGCCACTTATGCTGTCGCCATGAATCAAGAACCCAGAATGAGAGAAGGGATCGCCGCGCGCTTTCGGGGCTTTCTGCCGGTGGTGGTCGATGTCGAAACAGCCGGCTTCGACGCTCAGCGGCATGCCCTGCTGGAGATCGCCGCTATTATTATCCGAATGCTGCCCGACGGGCGACTCGAGCCGGCCGCGCCCATCGCCTGTCACGTGCTGCCCTTCGTCGGCTCGGAGATCGATCCGAGCGCGCTGGCCTTCAATCGGATCGATCCCGACCACCCCTTCCGGGACGCGATTTCGGAATGGGACGCCTTGACCCGCATCCTCACGCCGATCCGCAAAGCAGTCAAATCCACCGGGTGCAATCGGGCGATCTTGGTCGGGCACAACGCCCATTTCGACCTCGGGTTCGTCAAAGCCGCCGTCGAGCGGACCGGATTCAAGCGTAACCCGTTCCACGCCTTCAGTGTCTTCGACACGGTGACCTTGGCCGGCCTGATGTTTGGTCAAACCGTGCTGGCGCGTGCGGCAAAGGAGGCGGGTCTCGGTTGGCAGAGCAGCGAGGCCCACTCGGCGATCTACGACGCCGAGCAGACCGCGCGTCTTTTTTGCGCCGTGGTGAATCGGTGGCGTGAGCTCGACCCGGTGCGGGTTTGGGAGGACAAGGAGCCGACCTGAAGCCGGGCGCGTGCAATCGGGTGGCGCGGCTTGGCCGATCCCCGCATGTGACGGCTCAGGCGTGCTTGGAGGCCGCCTCTTCCATCATGCTCTTGAGCTGGCCACTGGCGTGAAGCTCCAGCGTGATATCGCATCCGCCGACCAGTTCTCCGTCGATATAGACCTGGGGGAAGGTCGGCCAATCTGCATAACGCGGAAGATTCTCGAAGATTTCCGGGTCCTGCAGCACGTTTACGTAGGCAAAGGGAACACCGCACTCCTGCAAAGCGGCTGACGCCCTCATCGAAAAACCGCACTGGGGAAATTGCGGCGTGCCTTTCATGTAGATGACGACCGGATTCGTCTTCACCTGTTCGCCGATTCGCTCCAAAACATCCATCGCTGACCTCTATCTCGTGTGGGGACCCATCTGACAAGGGTCGGGACGGTGAGGGGCTTTTCAAGCTACCCCGAAAGGGGAGTGGTGATCCATCCCGCTTGGGCGCTTGCGTTTCCCCGGGTGGCCGCGCGCTCACCCGAGTGGATCGACGTTGCGCTGCAGCCAAAGCTCCAGTAAGGCGAGGTGCCAGAGTTTGTTGCCCTGGATGCGGGTGTGGTGCATGTCCGGTGCAGCGAGTAGCTGGTCCAGATAGGTTTTCCGGTAGAGACCGCGCTCTCGGCTGACCCGTGATGCGAGGACGTCGCGCATCAGTTCCAGAAAGGGGCCGCGGACGTATTTGAGCGCCGGCATCGGGAAATAGCCCTTGGGACGGTCGATGACGGCATCCGGGAGGAGGCCGCGCGCCATCGCCTTGAGTGGATATTTTCCGCCCTCGCGAAGCTTGAGCTCGGGCGGGCAGCGTGCGGCGAGCTCGACGAGGTGATGATCCAGAAAGGGCACCCGTGCCTCCAGACCCCAGGCCATCGTCATGTTGTCGACTCGTTTGACCGGGTCGTCGACGATCAGGGTCGTTGCGTCCAGACGCAGGACCGCATCCAACAGCTCGTCCGCGTCGGGCTCGGCCAGGCGCTCGGCGATCAGCGCCGAGGTGTGGTCCTCGCCGGCGTAGGTGTCGGTGACCATGCGCAGGTATTCGTCGTGATCGCGGTCGAAGTAGTGTTTGGCGAAGCGTTCGACCGCCGAGCCCTCGCGCTCGGCCGCGATGCGCGGATACCAGAAATAGCCGCCGAAGACCTCGTCCGCGCCCTGTCCGGACTGTACGACCTTGACTTCGCGCGAGACCTGCTCGGCCAGGAGATAGAAGGCCACGGCGTCCTGGCCGAACATGGGCTCGGTCATGGCGTCGATCGCCTCGGGCAGACGCTGCAGGACCTGGGCGTTCGGGACCAGGAAGCGATGATGCCGGGTGCCGTAACGCTCGACGACGAGATCCGAGTATTGGAACTCGCTCCCGGCCTCTTCGGGCGTGTCTTCGAAGCCGACCGAGAAGGTCCGCAGGTCGGACACGCCCGCCTCGGCGAGCAAGGCAACGAGGAGGCTCGAATCCAGCCCACCCGAAAGCAAGACGCCGACCGGCACATCGGCGACCTCGCTGCGGACCTTGACCGCCTGACGCAGCGCGACGTGGATCGCCTCCAGCCAGTCGGCATCGCTCCGGGGCTCCGCCGGGCGCGTCGCATCCAGACGCCAATAAGTGCCTTCGGTCCGGCGGCCACGCGCGTCGAACCGCAGCCAGTGTCCGGGCGTGAGCTTGCGCACCCCGCGCAGGATGGTGCGCGGCGCGGGGACCACGGCATGCAGGGTGAAGAGATGATGCAGTGCGACCGGGTCGATCGCCGTATCCACCCCGCCGCCGGCCAGGAGTGCCTGCGTACTGGAGGCGAAACGCAGCGTTCCGCCCTGTTCGGACCAATAGAGCGGCTTGATCCCGAAGCGGTCACGCGCGAGAAAGAGCACCTGCTGATTCGCGTCCCAGACGGCGAAGGCGAACATGCCGTGCAGGCGCGCGCAGCAGTCGGTTCCCCAAGCGTGCCAGGCCTTGAGGATGACCTCGCTGTCACCTTCGGAGAAGAAGCGGTAGCCGCGCTCTTCCAACTCGCGACGCAGCGCCCGATAGTTGTAGATGGTTCCGTTGAAGACCAGGGCGAGTCCGAGCTCGGCGTCGACCATCGGCTGATTGGAACGCACCGACAGATCGATGATCGAGAGCCGCCGATGGCCGAACCCGAGTGCCCCGTCGCTGTAGCTGCCGCCGTGGTCCGGGCCGCGCCGCACCAGCTCGCCCATCATGGCCTGGATGGTCTCCAGGTCGGCCGGGGCGCCGTCGAGCCTCAATTCACCACAGATACCGCACATCGGACCGCTCCCATGAGGTCGGGATCGCTCGTCGGTGACCCCGTTTTCTGATACTGGATTTGAACCGCAAAGGCGCGACGGACGCAAAGGAAATCAACAGCGACTTATCCTTCCGGCTCCGGCTCGTGACCCCAACCGCCGCCGCCCGGTGTCTCCACAGCGAGGCGATCCCCGCTCGCCACACGAAGACTGACCTTGGGCGGCAGTTCTTTCCCATTGAGCTGATTCCGACCGGCGCGCGCGGGACCGCCGCCTGCGATGCCCCAAGGCGCGACGCGGCGCCGCTCGGTGAGAAGCGTCACCTCGGCCGGGGCGAGAAAGGTCAGCTCACGGACCAGTCCGTCGCCGCCGGCGCGTGCGCCGCGGCCACCCGAGCCGGATCGCAGGGCATACCGCGACACCCGCAAGGGGTAGCGCGCCTCCAGCACCTCGATCGGCGTATTGAGGGTGTTGGTCATGTGGGTCTGAACCCCCGACCAACCGCCGCCGCTGGCACCTGCGCCCATGCCGCCACCGATGGTCTCGTAGTAATCCCAGGCCGCACCGGCCTCGGTGCTGCCGACCGCAAGGTTGTTCATGCTGCCTTGGCTGGCCGCCGGGATGCGATCCGGGATTGCTCGGGCGAGCGCGCCCAGCACGACATCCACGACACGGCTGCTCGTCTCGACGTTGCCCGCGGCCACCGCTGCAGGGCGCTGCGCGTTGAGCAAGCAGCCGAGCGGTGCGGTCAGGCCGATCGCGCGGAAGGTCCCGCCGCAGGCAGGCGTCTGCGGTGGCATCAAGCAACGAAAGGCGTAGAAGACGGCGGCCGCGGCGACCGAGAGCGGGCAATTAATGTTGCCCGCGACTTGCCCTGCGGTTCCGGCGAAATCGACATGGATCCCCTCGGGCGTCACATCGAGGGCCACCCGGATCGGGATCGCCTCGGTCCCCTGGCCGTCGTCGTCCATCACGTCTTCGAAGGCGTAGCGTCCCGGCGGGATCATGCCGAGCGCCGAGCGCGCGAGGCGCTCCGCGTAGTCGTCGAGTGCGCGGATCGCCGAGACGTAGGCCGAGACACCAAGGCCGTCGATCAGGCCCCCCAGCCGAGCCAACCCGGCGCGATTGGCTCCGATCTGGGCTAAGAAATCACCGCCGGCATCGTCCGGGTTGCGCGTCGCACCGAGGATCCCTGTCAGCAGCGACCGGTCGATCTCGCCTTGCGCGACCAACCGGCAGGGCGGGATGATCAGACCCTCCTCGTCGAGTGTGCGCGAGACCGGCATCGACCCCGGCACGCTCGCCCCGATGTCGGCGTGATGTGCGCGATTGGCGACGAAGGCGACCAGCCGACCCTCCGCGAAGAGCGGAGCCACCAGCGTCACGTCAGGCAGATGGGTCCCCCCGAGGAAGGGGTCGTTGAGGACCACCATGTCGCCTTCGGCCCAGTCGAGCGCGCCGACGATGTCCGCCATCGCGTAGGCCATGCTGCCCAGGTGGACCGGGATATGGGCGGCCTGGGCGCTGAGGCTCCCGTTGCGATCGAAGACCGCGCACGAAAAATCGAGCCGATCGCGGATGTTCGTCGAGAAGGCGGCCTGTCGCAGCACCGCACCCATCTCGTCGCACACCGACTCGAGCCGGCTGGCGAAAAGCCCAAGCTCGACGGCGTTCATGTTGCCGGAACCTCGGTGCCTTCTTGCGCACAGATGCTCCGGCGACCATGTCGTCCCCCGAAAGTTTCGCATCGCTCGCTCGGGCACCCCATCCGTGGGTTGAGATACCCGAACGCGGGCCAACATTGCGGGTGACCGCAGACACTTGCAGATTCCAACCTTCGAGGAGGCTTGACCATGGCCCATGAACTCCCAGCGTTACCCTACGAACGAAATGCGCTCGAGCCCGTGATCTCGGCTGAAACCATCGAGTATCACTACGGCAAGCATCACCAGACCTATGTCAACAACCTCAACAACCTGATTCCCGGCACCGAGTTCGAGACCATGAGTCTCGAAGAGATCATCATGAAATCCTCGGGCGGATTGTTCAACAACGCGGCCCAGGTCTGGAATCACACCTTCTACTGGAACTGCCTCAGCCCGAACGGCGGCGGCGCCCCGACCGGTGCACTGTCCGATGCGATCAACGCCAAGTTCGGCTCGTTCGACGAATTCAAGAAGCAGTTCTCGCAAGCCGCCGCCACCAACTTCGGCTCCGGCTGGACCTGGCTGGTGAAGAATGCAGACGGCTCCATCGAGATCCACAACACCTCCAACGCCGGCACCCCGATGACCGAGGGCAAGAAGCCACTGCTCACAGTCGACGTCTGGGAGCATGCCTACTACGTCGACTACCGCAATGCCCGTCCGAAGTACCTCGAAGCGATCTGGGACAAGATCAACTGGGAGTTTGTCGCGGCCAACTTCGGCGGTTGATCGAGCCTTTATTTCTTCATAATTAAGCCCCGAACTTCGGCGACCTTCTGAAGAAGTAAAGATCCGAAATGGCCCAGCGCAATGCTGGGCCATCGTGCGTTTTGAACGGATTTTGACCAGGTGTGCTTCATCTCGGCATTGACGCCGTCTTCGCAGGCGCGTCAATCAGTCCTTCTCGAACCCCTGACTCGTAAACTTCAGCGTCCGGCAATTCTCGCTCACCGTGCGCACCACCTGATCCGGCGCGCCGTCGGGAAGCTTTGCCTCGATCTCGATGGTGACGGTCACCTTGGCATGAACGAGCCCGTCGAGATGCGCGATGACCTCTTCGGCAATGCGGCCGGCGTCGCGCCCGACCCGGGTCGCATCCAGAAGAACGGTGCCGTGGAAGCGCTTCGGCTTCGCCGCCGGGGGCGGCGTCTTTTCGCGCGGTGGTGTGATCTCGGGCGGGTCCACCGTCGGCTTGTCACCGACGACGTTGGGGTTCGGTTGCGCCCTCCCCGGCTCCGGCTCCGGAGCGACCGGGCGCTCGGCATCCATCTGACGCATGGCCACGTCGGTTTTGACCAAGACCTCCGGCGCTTCGCTGTCGACCAGGGTCACGATCTGCCCCGCGCGTAGCCCCTCATAGCGACCCGCTTCGGCATCGTATCCCTCGGCGAAGGCAAAGCCCTCCTGCGCCCAGGTCAGCAGATTGATCCCGTCGGTCATCGCGTGGAGGAGCACGCTCGGGTCTTTGACCGACTTTACCCCTGCAGATCTGGCCATTTTTCGCCGCTAGGCCGCGTGGCTACTGACTTCCTCGCCGATAAGTTTTTTCAAAATGTCGCCATGCATGTGAAATATTGGCGCTTGCGATATCAGCGTTCATAGGCTAGAAATTAGCCATGCAGACCGCGCATGGCAATTTGCACCTGGAAATCCAAACCACCCGCAAAAGCCCGGTGGGCATCTTGCGCACCTCCTTTCGCGACAACGGCAAGATGTGCCACACCCAGCATGGGCGCATCACCGGCTGCTCACTGGAGCAACTCCAACTCCTGCAGTTGGCCTTTCGTGAGCGCGTGGTTCCCGTCGATGACCCACAGGCCTTCCGGATTCTCAACAGCCGCGAATACGGCGCCAGTCAGGCCATCCTGGCCATTGCCAAGCAACTGGGTCTGCATCGCATCCTCTACTCGCGCGCCGAACCCTGGGTCAGCGGCGCACTGGCGATGATTGTCGGTCGCTTGGTCTATGCCGGAAGTAAGCTCGCGTTATGCAACCATCATCCCAATACCTGTCTGTGGGAGCTTTGCGGAATCGCTGAGACCCCCGAGGTCGAGGCGCATTGCTACGAGCCAATGGATCGGCTGTTACAGCGCCAGAAGGCGATCCAAAAAGCCCTGGCCGGGCGTCATCTGCGCAATGGGCATGTGATTCTCTACGATATCACCAGTGTCTATTTTGAAGGCGAGTACAAAGACAGCGAACTGGTGGCCTTCGGCTATAACCGCGATGGCAAAAAAAGTCGTGAGCAAGTGGTTGTCGGGCTGATCTGCAATGACCAAGGTTGCCCGGTCGGGGTGGAAGTCTATGCGGGCAACACCAAGGACGAAACCACCGTGGTTGATAAGGTGCATGAGATCAAGCAAGGCTACGGCATCGAGACGATCATCTTCGTCGGTGATCGCGGGATGGTCACCCGCAGCAACATTAACGCGCTGCAAGACGAGGCGGACTTGCAGACCATTGGCGCCCTGACCCATGGCGAGATGATGACCCTGCTGAAGAACAAGGTGATCACCCTCGATCTGTTCGATGAGCGCAATATCCATGAGGTCAGCGATCCTGACGACCCGTCCCGCCGGTATTGCCTGTGCCGCAATCCACAGACCGCTCAGCGCGAGTCGCAGACGCGCCAACGGTTGCTGGATCTCACCACCAAGGCCCTGGGTGAGATCGCCGCCTACAAGCGCGCCGCGACCGTCGAAAAGCTCGGTGCGCGCGTTGGCAAGGTGTTGGCCAAATACAAGATGGGCAAGTTCATCCAATGGGCGATTGAGGCCGATCCGCAACAGGAAACATCGTGCGCGCATCGCCTCACCTGGTCGATTAACGCCGAGAAGGTGGAGCACGAAAAGCGTTTCGATGGGTGCTATGTAATCACCAGCGATGTCGATCAAGCGCAGATGAAAACCTTGGACGTGGTGCGCGCCTATAAGAGCCTGACCTTTGTCGAGCGCGCCTTTCGCAATCTCAAGACCGTGCAGCTGGAAATTCGCCCGGTTTATCACAAGAGCGATGAGCGCATTCGCAGTCACGTCTTTCTCTGTATGCTGGCCTATTACCTGCAATGGCACATGGAGCAGCGCTTAGCGCCGCTCTTTGCCAACGATGGCAAGGGCGAAGACAGACGCTGGACATTCCGCGGGGTGATTGATTGCTTGTCTCAGATCACGCGCAATCGCGTGGCCGTCAACGGTGCTGAGTTCGATCGGAATAGTACCCCAACACCCGAGCAAGCGCAGATAGTGGAGTTCCTGCAAGTCACGATGTAGCCACCCACGTGAAATCCGAAATCGCCCGCCAGCCCAGTAGTGGCGAGGGTTTTCGGCCGGTCTGCAGGGGGAAAATCGGCTTTGAGACGCGGCAGGTAGAGATAGCGCGCGAAGTCCTCGACCAGTTGCTTGACCTCGACATGGTCGCCGCGCCAAAGAGGAATCCGGTCCAGGTCCATCTTCAGGCGGGTGGCGCCGAAGCTGGTCAGGTACAGCTCGTCGGAGCGCAGCTTCTTGCTGGCGCGCACGGCCAGCGCATCCGACACGCTCAAGCGGCTCGCCTCCCAGGTGACGGATGACTGCGGCGTCGACTGGCCCGGCACCAACAGCCATTGATAGGTCTCCGGAATGCGGGCGAGCATGGTGCTCTCGGCAACGCCACGCTGGGTCTCGGCTTGGGTGACCTGGTAGGGCGTCAGATCCAGGTGCGTCCGGTCGGCGAGGATCGACTGCCAGGCGAGGTATTTGCGCGCCGCCTCGTCGAGATCCTGCAGACGGGTCTTGTCCGCGGCCAGGAAGACCAGGGTATTGCGATAGAGACGCGGGCTGTTGCCGCGCGTCTCCAGGATCGCCTTGGCGGCGATCTCGGCGGCGCTGTCGGGCGTCTTGGCGTAGGGCTGAGCGATGCCCAGGACCACCAAGCGTGCATCCAGATCGTCCGGGACATCGGCGCTCGTCTGCGGCATCGGATGGATGCGGGTGAAGGTACCCTTGTCGGTCAGATCCTTGCGCAGACGCTGCTCCAGCTCGTGGGCCACCTTGTCCGGCTCGCGCTTGAGCTGCTCGGCGCGATCCTCGGCGAGCTTGGTGACGGTCGGCTGGGTCGAGTACCAGTAGTGCGGCCCGTCCTGATAGAGGTAGGTCGCGGCGGCCGCCATGCGGCGCAGGGCGTCGCCGAACACCGCCGGGGACTCGCCCGGCATGACGCAGCCGAGCTTCACGCGGCGGTCCTCGATGCCCTTGTGCGCGGCCGCCGTGGTCGGCGCCGAGCCCATGTAGACCGCGCGCGCCACACGCCGGCAGGCCGAGAACTTACCCAGATTCGGCAGCTCGCTGTCGAGCTTGAGCGGCAAGGAGTTCGGCCCGTCGACGTCCTTCTCGATCACCGGGACCCAGTTGTCCGAGAGATAGCGGGTCAGCTCCGACTGCACACGCGCGTCGTCGATGGCCACGTTGGCGGGCAGGATGAGGGGGTTGCGATCCCCCTTCTCCCAGAGGCTGTGGATGAGCGCGGCCATCAGACGCAGCACACCGCGGGTGCGTTGGAATTTCACCAGGGTCGACCAGTCGGTATAGAGCCGGTCGAAGACCTCGGGATGGATCGGATAGGCGGCCTTGAGCCGCTGCTCGTAGTCGGTCTCGCGACACTCCGGCGGAAACTCGGCCTGCTGGGTGCGGTAGAGCTCGGCGAAGGCCCGCGCGGTCACGTCGCGGTCCTTGAAGTGGCCGGGGTCCGAGATCGGCTGGAACAGGCGCCGCCGCACGATCTCGAAACCCTCCTCCGCCGTGGCCGGGCGCCAGGAGGATTCGAGCCGGCCCACGACATTGCGCAGCCGGTCGAGCGCCTCGCGCCCGCGGGTGCCGCCGACCTCCACATCGTCCGAGTGCGAATGGGCCGTGCCCGAGGTATCGGAGGCCGGCAAGCTGACGACCAGCAGACAATTGCGCGCCAGCTTGGCCGATTCGGTGAGCACCTGGGCGAAGCTGAACTGGGTCTCGAAGCCGCCGGCCGGCAGATCGCTCTGATCATGGAGCTGGCGGGCATAGGCGACCCACTCGTCGATCAGGATCAGACAGGGACCGTAGTCGTTGAACAGCTCGCGCAACACGTCGCCGGGGCTGGTCGCGTTCGCATCGTCGGCCGCGACGCGGGCGTACGCCTCCGGGCCGCCCAGTTGCCAGGCCAGCTCGCCCCAGAGGGTGCGCACCACCGTGCCGTCGGGTTTCACCGAGGGGTTGCCGGGCGAGATCTTGTTGCCGACCAACACCACGCGCCGCGCCGTCGGTAGACGGTCGATCCCGGCGGCGGCCATGAGGGCATCGACGCCGGCGAGACCCGCCCCGAGGATGCCCGACACCAGGTGATAGAGCGCCAGCATCGCGTGGGTCTTGCCGCCGCCGAAGTTGGTCCGCAACTGAATCACCGGGTCGCCGTCGCCGGCGATCAACCGACGCAGCGCGCCGATCAGCATCTCGCGCAGGCTCTCGGTGAGGTAGGTCCGACGGAAAAACTCGGCCGGATCGCGGTACTCGGGCGTGCCTTCGCCGAGATGCACCTGCCAGAGGTCGGCGGCGAACTCGGCCTGCTGATAGCGCCCGCTGGCCAGGTCCTCGTGCGACAGAGCTATGCTCGATTCTGGTGTATGAGCGGGGACTGATAGAGCTTGAGCAGGCGGCGCACCGTTGCTGACAATGTGGTTGTCGAGACCCAAAGCAGCAACGAGAGAGGTGCGCCATGAGCGACGATACGAGTACGGGGGCCCGCCGTGCAAGAGGGGATCGGGGCGAGGTGCTGGCCGAGCTGGGCCTGCCGCTGGAGGAGCTGGTGCGCCGCGGGGCGCGCGACATCCTGCAGCGGGCCATCGAGGCGGAGGTGGAGCAGCTGCTCGAGGAGTTTGCCGGGGTGTCGCTGATGGACGGACGCCGGGCGGTGGTGCGCAACGGTTATCTGCCGGCGCGCGAGATCCTCACCACGGTGGGTCCGGTGGAGGTGCAGGTGCCCAAGGTACGCGACCGCTCCGGGGCCGGGGTGAAGTTCAACTCCGCGCTGGCCCCGCCGTACGTGCGCCGCAGTGCCCGGGTCGCCGCGGCGCTGCCGTGGCTCTATCTGAAGGGGATCTCCAGCGGCGACCTCGGGGAGGCGTTGGAGGTGCTGGTGGGAGAGGACGCCAAAGGGCTCTCCGCGGCGGCGCTGGGCCGGCTCAAGGCCGCGTGGGCCGAGGAGTACAAGGACTGGACCCAGCGCAGCCTCGAAGGCCGGCAGTACGCCTACTGGTGGGTCGACGGCATCTACACGACACTGCGCGAGAGCGACGATCCCAAGCTCTGCCTGCTGGTGATCATCGGGGTGCGGCCCGACGGCACCAAGGAGTGGGTCGCCATCGTCGACGGGTTGCGTGAATCCACCGAATCCTGGCTCGATGTGCTGCGCGATCTGAAGGCACGTGGTCTGCAGACGGGTCCGCGCTTGGCCGTCGGCGACGGGGCGCTGGGGTTCTGGGGTGCGCTTGAGCAGGTCTACCCCGAGACCGCGCATCAGCGCTGCTGGTTCCACAAGATGGGCAACGTGCTCAATGCCTTGCCCAGGTCGTTGCAAGGCAAGGCGAAGGCGGATCTGCAGGCGATCTGGATGGCGCCGACCCGCAAGCAGGCCGACCAAGCCTTTAAGCGCTTCATCAACCGCTATGGGGCCAAATATCCCAAGGCCACCGAGAAGCTCGAGAAGGACCGCGAGGCCCTGCTCGCCTTCTTCGCCTTCCCGGCCGAGCACTGGGTGCACCTGCGCACCACCAACCCCATCGAGTCGACCTTCGCCACCGTGCGCCATCGCACCGGCCGGACCAAGAACTGCGTCACCCGCGCGACCTTCCTCGGCCTGGCCTTCAAGATGAGCGAAGAGGCCGCCAAGACCTGGCGGCGCATCCGTGCCCCCGAGAAAGTGGCCGAACTGCTCGGCGGGACACGTTACGAAGACGGGATTCCGGTGTCCGACGACCCACCGGAGACCCAAGAGGAGCAACGGGAAGCCGCCTGATCAAACTCTGGCCCTATGGTCATACACCAGATTTGACAATAGCTCTGCGACATCACCACCTCGCGTCAAGGCTTGAGATTGCCGCTCGCGCCGCTCTCGATGGCGATCCCGGCCGACTTGCGCTTCTCCCCGCGCGCCTGCTCGTCGAAGCGCACCCGCAGCAGCTCCATCTTCGTCTTGTCGACATCCTCGGCCTCGGGAGCCGAGGCGGCGGACAAGAGACGCTCGACGGAGTCCAGCGCACGGTAGGCGTCGTCGCCGGAGAAGGGCTCCTGATGCGCCCAGCGGTTGCGCACGGCGATGATCTCGTTCACCAGGCTGCGCTCGGCCTTGCCGAGGATGTGGCGAAAGACCTCTCCCCATTTGCGATCCATGATCACCAGCATGGCGGCGACGTCCCCGGTGGGATCGCTGTTGCCGGCGTTCAGACGCGTGTCGGACAGGACATCCTTGGCCTCGAAGGCCCAGCCGTCGCCGTATTTGGCCTTCAGCTCGCGCTCGACAAACGGCCCGAGGCCGGCCTTGAGCAGGGTGAGTGATCTGCCGACGCGTTCGTGGTTGGTGATGGCCATATTGCGCTCTACTGTGTCCCTGTGAGTGTCCTGAGCTGCGCCAGCAGTGCGGGGATCTCCGCGGTGACGGCGACCCAAAGAATGTCCGCATCGATGTCGAAGTAGGCATGGATCAATCGATTGCGCATGCCGATGATGGCCTTCCAGGGGATCTCGGGGTGAGCCGTGCGGGTCTCCGCCGAGACCTTGCTCGCCGCCTCTCCGATGATCTCGACCGCGCGCACCAGCGCGAACAGCAGCATGCGATCGGAATCCAGATCCGCACGGGGACGACTCGCGATGAACCCCAGTGCGTCCTCGGCCGCCTCGATCATGTGACCGACGCGAACGCCGTCCTCAGGCTGCATATTGCACCTCGGCCGTGCGCACGACCTCGTCACGGAAGAAATGAGACAGATCCGCCGCCGTGCGCAGATCGACCTTCCGGCCCCCGAGGAGGTCCGACAATTCGATCTCCATGCCGGCAATCCCTAACAAACCGGGGATATGCTCGGGGTCGAACTCGACCAATAAATCAACATCGCTATCCGGACGTGCAGTCCCCTTCAACTGCGATCCGAACAGCGACAGACGGCGAATATGATGTTTCTCGCAGAACCGGGCGAGAAGGGTCTCATCGAGATTTAAGACCTGATGCATGAAACGCACTCCTGTAGCGACTGCAAGCGGTATCCACCGTCACCCGCTCATCGGATCGAGCGGACAACCACGGCCAACCGGTGCGACCCGCAGGTCATGACGACAAGGGGGCATCGAACAGATCTCCGGTACCCCTAGGTGCCGAACTCGATGTCTCCCGCGCCAGTCTGGCGATCTCCGGCCAGCTCTGCACCAGGCCGTTGTAAGCCATGGCCTCGTTCGCGCGTTTCTTGCGCTCGCAGAGGGTGTAGAGGCGATAGAACAGCTCGCGTGCCGTCTCCGATTGGCTGCCGAGCTTGGCGACCAGTGCTGCGGCCGCGATGTCGCCGCCGGAATCAAGCGCCCGTATCAGGTGGTGCACCATCTCCCAGGCGGTGAGACGCTTGTCGGTCGTCGGATGCCAGTCGAGGGGGAACTCGGCGGGTTCCAGCAGGCGCACCTTGCCGGCCTTGGACCGCAGGATGCCGGCATCCGCCAGGCCGGAGACGCTGGTGTTCTTGGACGTGGCGAGCTGCTTGGCAACACCGTACTCGCCCTCGTTGAAGGCCAACTGATCGAACCAGGTCAGGGGCCACGGGTATCCGCGTCGCAATCCCCCTCCTGTTCGGCCAAGTAAATTGAAATTTACCTGGAAATTAATCGATTGGCGGCGCATGCCGACGATCCGCAGTTGACATCGGGGATTATCCGCAGGTGGCTCCCGGTTTATTCTTGGTATAGGTATTTTTGAAACCTAGACTTGTAGCGCAACCCAATCACAAGAGTTGATCATACTTCAACGCGCTTCCTTTGCGCCTTCTCGATGGGATATTTTGCCTTATTGACTATCAACTTTCTTTGTACTGCCTACTCTAGACCGATTTTCCCCCTGCAGACCGGCCGAAAACCCTCGCCACTACTGGGCTGGCGGGCGATTTCGGATTTCACGTGGGTGGCTACATCGTGACTTGCAGGAACTCCACTATCTGCGCTTGCTCGGGTGTTGGGGTACTATTCCGATCGAACTCAGCACCGTTGACGGCCACGCGATTGCGCGTGATCTGAGACAAGCAATCAATCACCCCGCGGAATGTCCAGCGTCTGTCTTCGCCCTTGCCATCGTTGGCAAAGAGCGGCGCTAAGCGCTGCTCCATGTGCCATTGCAGGTAATAGGCCAGCATACAGAGAAAGACGTGACTGCGAATGCGCTCATCGCTCTTGTGATAAACCGGGCGAATTTCCAGCTGCACGGTCTTGAGATTGCGAAAGGCGCGCTCGACAAAGGTCAGGCTCTTATAGGCGCGCACCACGTCCAAGGTTTTCATCTGCGCTTGATCGACATCGCTGGTGATTACATAGCACCCATCGAAACGCTTTTCGTGCTCCACCTTCTCGGCGTTAATCGACCAGGTGAGGCGATGCGCGCACGATGTTTCCTGTTGCGGATCGGCCTCAATCGCCCATTGGATGAACTTGCCCATCTTGTATTTGGCCAACACCTTGCCAACGCGCGCACCGAGCTTTTCGACGGTCGCGGCGCGCTTGTAGGCGGCGATCTCACCCAGGGCCTTGGTGGTGAGATCCAGCAACCGTTGGCGCGTCTGCGACTCGCGCTGAGCGGTCTGTGGATTGCGGCACAGGCAATACCGGCGGGACGGGTCGTCAGGATCGCTGACCTCATGGATATTGCGCTCATCGAACAGATCGAGGGTGATCACCTTGTTCTTCAGCAGGGTCATCATCTCGCCATGGGTCAGGGCGCCAATGGTCTGCAAGTCCGCCTCGTCTTGCAGCGCGTTAATGTTGCTGCGGGTGACCATCCCGCGATCACCGACGAAGATGATCGTCTCGATGCCGTAGCCTTGCTTGATCTCATGCACCTTATCAACCACGGTGGTTTCGTCCTTGGTGTTGCCCGCATAGACTTCCACCCCGACCGGGCAACCTTGGTCATTGCAGATCAGCCCGACAACCACTTGCTCACGACTTTTTTTGCCATCGCGGTTATAGCCGAAGGCCACCAGTTCGCTGTCTTTGTACTCGCCTTCAAAATAGACACTGGTGATATCGTAGAGAATCACATGCCCATTGCGCAGATGACGCCCGGCCAGGGCTTTTGGATCGCCTTCTGGCGCTGTAACAGCCGATCCATTGGCTCGTAGCAATGCGCCTCGACCTCGGGGGTCTCAGCGATTCCGCAAAGCTCCCACAGACAGGTATTGGGATGATGGTTGCATAACGCGAGCTTACTTCCGGCATAGACCAAGCGACCGACAATCATCGCCAGTGCGCCGCTGACCCAGGGTTCGGCGCGCGAGTAGAGGATGCGATGCAGACCCAGTTGCTTGGCAATGGCCAGGATGGCCTGACTGGCGCCGTATTCGCGGCTGTTGAGAATCCGGAAGGCCTGTGGGTCATCGACGGGAACCACGCGCTCACGAAAGGCCAACTGCAGGAGTTGGAGTTGCTCCAGTGAGCAGCCGGTGATGCGCCCATGCTGGGTGTGGCACATCTTGCCGTTGTCGCGAAAGGAGGTGCGCAAGATGCCCACCGGGCTTTTGCGGGTGGTTTGGATTTCCAGGTGCAAATTGCCATGCGCGGTCTGCATGGCTAATTTCTAGCCTATGAACGCTGATATCGCAAGCGCCAATATTTCACATGCATGGCGACATTTTGAAAAAACTTATCGGCGAGGAAGTCAGTAGCCACGCGGCCTAGCGGCGAAAAATGGCCAGATCTGCAGGGGTAAAGTCGGTCTAGATCAACCCCGAGGTCATGCGCCAGATAACCAAGATATATGGCGATGTCCGCCATCTCCGCTGACACTTCGTCTATCTTTTCAGCGATGGTATCCGAAACTCGGCTATCAGCAAACCACTGAACATGCTCCAACAATTCAGCAGCTTCAAGCGAAATGGATATCGGAAGGTTCTTGAACGTGTGGAATTGTCCCAAATCACGGTCCCTCCCGAACCAAGCGCGCCTGCTCAAGATTGGCGGGGAATAATAGTGACAAACAGAGTGTTTCTGGCATGGCGGGATCCCAAGTCCCGACGGTGGCTGCCTGTCGGGCAACTTTCACGAGAAAGCGACGACTTTCGGTTCGTTTACACCATAGGGTGCAGAAGAGTCCGAACACTTCGTGCCCTTCGGTCGCATGACGGACCTGCATGCGGTCCAACCGGCAAACGAGCTGTTTCCACTCTTTTCCAATCGGCTCATGCCTCGATCCAGGCCCGAGCATCGCGACTTCCTGGTTTGGTTGGGACTCGATCCGGGAGACCACGACGCACTGGAGCTTCTGGGCAAAAGCGGCGGCGCGCGGGCGACCGACGCGTTGCAGGTGTTCCCTTGTCCGGAGCCGACCCCCGAGAACACCTACGTCGTGGAGTTTTTCAGTCACGGCATCCGGCATCTGCCTCTGTCGGCGAGGGAGCGCATTGGCGATCTCACGCCGGGCGAATCGCTCTTTCTGCTTCAGGATCTCCAGAACCCGAACGACCCCGGGGCGCTGCTGATGCGCACCGCGGACCCCCTCTCGATCGTCGGCTATTGCCCGCGGTTCTATTCGGCGGAATTCTCGAAGCTCATCGCGTTGGTGGGCCTGGGCAAGGTCAAGGTGACGGTTGCCGGCGTGAACCCGGACGCACCGCTTCAGTTTCGGCTGCGCTGCCGTCTGAGCGCCCCTTGGCCCGCAGGATTCACCGCCTGCTCGGACGAGGCGTTCAAGGCCCTCGGTTAGCCGCCTTCGGGTGCGTGGTGATTCTTGGTGCCTCGGTCCTCGAATGACCGCGGATTGCCCCATCAGCTCGCAGACTCGACTTTGGCCATTTCCGGGCCCCGGCGGAAGCGCCGCGAGGCGCCGGGAGCGACGGTGACAGACCCGATTGATGTGGCGGCAGAGGGCCGCGGACGGTATCGTCCGATGTCGACCAAAACCTCGGACCTGCCTGCGGATGTTCCCTCTGCCTGCCGCGATTGTATCTGTTCTGCAGCCCTTTGCCTGCCTGTTCACCGCGCCGACCCTGGCGCATCTGCACGTCTTGCTGGCGGGAACGCTGCTGGCGCAAGGGCCGCGTACGGTGACGGCGGCGCTGCGGGCGATGGGGCTGAGCACGGAGCGGCGCTTCGAGCGTTACCATCGGGTGCTGAATCGGGCGCGTTGGTCGTCGCGCCAAGGGGCGCGGATTCTGCTGGGGTTGTTGCTCGGGATGTTGCCGGCGCAGGTGCCGATCGTGGTGGCGGTCGACGAGACGCTGGAACGGCGCAAGGGCGCGCGCATTCGAGCGAAGGGGATGTATCGCGATGCGGTGCGCTCGTCACGGAGCAAAGTCGTGACCTGCTTGGGGCTGGAGTGGATCTGCATGGCGTTGTTGGTGGCCGTGCCGTGGAGCACGCGGCCTTGGGCGCTGCCTTTTCTCACCCGCTTGGCACCGTCGAAACGGGCCGACGAGGCGGCCGGGCGGCGCCATCGCACGGTCGTGGAGCTCACCATCGGGATGGTCTGGCTGGTCTCGCGCTGGCTGCAGCAACGCCGCTGGATCCTGCTCGGCGACGGCAGCTACTCCTGCATTCAGCTGGGGTGGGAAGTGCTGGCCGCGCAAGCGACCCTGGTCACGCGCCTGCGCCTGGACGCACGCCTGTTCGCCTGTCCCGAGCCGGTGCCCGCCGGGCGGCGCGGCCCCAAGCCGAAGAAAGGCGGCGTACTGGCCAAGCTCGCCACACGCGAGGAGGCGGCGCGCACCCGAGGCGAGGAGGTCGCGATTCCAATGGTACGGACAGCCCAAAACGCTGCGCCTGCTTAGCGAGGTGTGTCTGTGGCACACCGCGGGATGGCCGCCGTTGCCGATTCGCTGGGTGCTCGTGGTCGATCCCGAGGGCCGGCTGCCGACGCAAGCCTTCTTCACCACCGACCTGAACATGGCGCCGGCCCGCGTCGTGGAGCTGTTCGTCCAGCGCTGGTCGCTCGAGGTCACCTTCGAGGAAGTCCGTCGCCACCTCGGCGTCGAGACCCAGCGCCAGTGGAACGACCTGGCGATCGCACGCACCACGCCGATGCTGATGGCGCTGTTCTCGCTCGTCTGTCTCATGGTCTACCGGTGGCGCGAGCGCTGGGACGCCCTGCCGCGCTCCACGGCCTGGTATCTGAAGTCCCACGCCACCTTCTCCGATTGCCTGGCCCTGGTGCGGCGCACCATCTGGGCCGAGGAGAATTACGCCTACTCACGGTCCGAGGGGGAGATGGTCCTAATTTCGTCCAAGCGACTCGATCGCCTGCTGGAACAGCTCGCGGCGACCGCCTAGATTGGCCAAAGTCGAGGTAGAATCATCGTCCGAGTTTGAGGCGTCATCGATCGAATCCCCGGTGAGATCGGTGTCGGCGAGGTCGATCCAGAGCGGTGTCACGAGCGAGAGTGACCTGAAGTGCGGGTCAGTGGTGACGAACCTGCCGCAGCCATAGTGATTTGCGATCGCGATGTGCACTGCATCCCTCGCATTGAGGCGCTCCGCCTCCCCGATCGAGAGGGCATCGGCGAACACCGACTTGGGTGTTTTCAGGAGAGAATTGGTTTCCAGGATGGCGCCGTAAGCCTTTGCCAATGGGGCTTGCTTCCTTGTGAGGGGACCGATCAACACCTCCAGTCGCACCGCGTCCGATGTGCAAAACACCCAATTATCCAAGGCCAACACCTTCAATACACTAAGGATCCCGGGTTGATACCTGTGGAGCCCCTCGACCACCGTGATCCAGACGCAGGCGTCGACGTAAGCCAGTTTCATGGTGCTTCGCGAAACCGTCTAAGGTCTTCGATGATTTGAAGATGGCTGTGGCGGTGTGTGCCGAGCTGTTCGAGCCCGTCCAAAACCTCGGACAGCTTGCTCCATTGCGGAGAGGCTGCCTGCGCGTCGATTTCTTGAATGCTGACGCGGATCCGCTTGCCGTGATATTGCTTCGGGACCTGAATCGTCACGGTGCCGTCGTCTTCGACATCCACCTCGATGTTCATGCATCGGCTCCTCGATCGGTTCCCCTATGCGGTCAGTATATCGAACTTAGCCATCTGATGGCCGGGACTTGATCCGCGAGACCACGACACGCCCTGCTTTCCAAAAGACCCGGGTGCGCTTGGTATAGAACTTGGCCGTGATCTTTCTCGAGCCCAGCACCCGCGTGTCGCGACTGCCTCCGTCCCCTCCGATGAGGTATGTGCCCTTAACTGCTAAGGCGAGGCGGTGGCCGAGGCTCGCCCGGCTCGGTTCGTCCTTCCAAGTCTGCTTCACTTTGACCGGTTGCACCAGGAATCCTTGTGTCGGCTTCTCTGAGTCCTACGTTATGGCGGGAGTGACCGCTAAAAAGAAACGGCGTTGGACGGCTTGAGGGGGGAGGGCCGATTTGGTGCGCACGGAGCATCTCGCCGCCGACGTGACCCATCACATCAATGTTTTTCGGAGGATCGGATGGAAACCCTTCGCTACAACTATGTCCAGAGAATTCTGCATTGGTTGATTGTCCTGCTGGTTTTGGGTTTGCTTGCTGCGGGGGCCTTGCTGGGTAACCTCGGGTTTGACGGGCTGAAGGATCTGATGGGATTGGAGATGACCAATCAGCTTTACGGATACCACAAGACATTCGGTATTATCGTGCTGGCCCTTATGGTCTTGCGTCTCGCGTTCAAGCGTCTTTTTCGGTCTCCGGCCTATCAGCCCCCTCTGAGCGGACTCGAGCGTGGAGCCAGTCTGACTGTCCATAGTCTCTTCTATGTTGCGCTGATCCTGATGCCTGTTTTCGGCTGGTTGGGCACTGCGGCCGGCGGTTTTCCGGTGCAGTTCTTCAACCTCACTCTGCCCGGCTTGATCCCCGAGAATAAGGCGTTGAGCGAGACGCTGTTCCAGCTTCACGGGATTGTCGGTTGGGTGATTCTCGGTTTGATCCTGATTCACGTTTCTGCCGCGATCTATCATTGGCGGATCAAACGCGACGGTGTGATGAAACGTATGAGCCTATTCTGACGCTCTACGCGAAGCGCGATGTCGATGCATTAGGAGATCGGCCGACGTTCGGGTCGGCTCCTCCTGTCTGCAGCTGAGCGTGCGCCTGCCCGGATCACCGGGGATCCGGTGTCCCGGGTTCTTGTCGCTGTGCTTCTTTTCGCGCTATATTCCCCGGCTTCGCCTTTGAGCAGAGGCGGTTTCCCTTGCGGAGGAACCGCCTTTTTTGTTTTTCGGAGACTGAGCGGGGTCTGCCGCAATGACCGAACCCTTGATGGCCACCTATAAGCGTTTGCCCGTCGCATTTGCGCGCGGCGAGGGCGTTTGGCTTTGGGATACGGAAGGCCGACGCTACCTCGACGCGCTTTCGGGTATCGCCGTGTGCGGGCTCGGGCACGCGCACCCGGCGGTTCGTGATGCGCTCTGCGAGCAGGCGGGCCTGCTGGTGCACACGTCCAATCTGTACCGGATCACCGAGCAGGAGCGCCTCGGCGCCATGTTGACCGAGATGTCCGGGATGGACCGGGTCTTTTTCGGCAACTCCGGTGCGGAGGCCAACGAGGCTGCGATCAAGATCGCGCGCCTCCATGCTCACCGGCGCGGGATCGAGAATCCTGCGATTCTGGTCGCCGAGAACAGCTTCCACGGCCGGACGCTCGCGACCCTTTCGGCGACCGGCAACCGCAAGGTCCAAGCGGGTTTCGAGCCGCTCGTGCAGGGCTTCGTGAGGGTTCCTTACGACGACGTCGAGGCGATCGAGACCGCGGCGGCCAATCGCCCGAACATCGTGGCCATTCTGGTCGAGCCCATCCAGGGCGAGGGCGGGATCCGCATTCCGGCGGCGGATTATGGACAGCGTCTTCGCGCGCTTTGCGATCGGCATGGCTGGCTATTGATCTGCGACGAGATCCAGACCGGGATGGGGCGCACCGGGCGCTGGTTCGGGCATGAGCACGGCGGGACCCTCCCGGACGTGGTGACCTTGGCCAAGGGGCTTGCCAACGGCGTACCGATCGGCGCTTGTCTTGCCCGCGGGGCCGCGGCCGATGTCTTCGGGCCGGGCTCTCATGGCTCGACATTCGGCGGTAATCCACTGGTTTGCCGGACGGCGCGCGCCGTGCTCGAGACAATAGTTGCCGAGGACCTGATCGCGAACGCGGCAGAGCAAGGCACTTACTTGCTCAAAGGTTTCCGCGCGGCCTTGAGCGACATGCCGGGCGTCGTCGAGGTCCGCGGGCGTGGTCTGATGCTGGGGATCGAGCTGGAACGCCCTTGTGCCGACCTGGTCGGGGAGGCGCTTGAGGCCGGTCTCCTGATCAACGTCACGGCGGAGCGCGTCATCCGGCTCCTGCCGCCCCTGATTCTGGCCCGTTCCGAGGCCGACCGACTTCTTGAAGGGCTGACTGCCCTGATCAAGCGCTGGCTGAGCGATGCCTGAGCAACGCTCCGCGGGAGAGACGAAGTTCATGGATGCCGATCCGACGCAGCAGACGCACTGCCGACACTTTCTGTCACTGCTCGATCTGAGTGCCGAGGAGGCACGCGGGTTGATCGCGCGGGCGACCGAGCTCAAGCGGATGTTGAAAGCCGGCGAGGACTATCGGCCGTTTCCGAACCGTACCTTGGCGATGATCTTCGAGAAATCCTCGACCCGCACCCGGGTGTCTTTCGAGGTCGGCATGGTTCAGCTCGGCGGTCACGCCTTGTTCCTTTCTCCGCGCGACACCCAGCTCGGACGCGGCGAGCCGATCGAGGACAGCGCACGGGTGCTGTCACGCATGGTCGATGCCGTCATGATCCGGACCTTCGATCACGACATCGTCGAGCGTTTTGCCGCGAATTCGCGCGTGCCCGTCATCAACGGCCTTACGGACCGTCTGCACCCCTGCCAGTTGCTGGCCGACATGCAGACCTATCATGAGCATCGCGGCGATATCCGCGGTCGACGGGTGACCTGGATCGGCGATGGCAACAACATGTGCCACTCCTTCATGGAGGCCGCGCAGGTGTTCGATTTCGATCTCAGAGTCGCCTGTCCGGAAGGTTTCGAGCCGGATGCCGATCTGCTCGCCGCGGTCCACGGGCGTTGCAGCATCCTGCGCGATCCCGATGAGGCCGCCGAGGGGGCCGATCTCGTCGTCACCGACGTCTGGGCGAGCATGGGGCAAGAAGAGGAGCAGGCGAAGCGCGAGGCCTTGTTCGCGCCCTTCCAAGTCGACGATGCCGTGATGTCGCGGACTGCGCCGGACGCCCTCTTCATGCACTGTCTGCCGGCACACCGGGGCGAGGAAGTCTCCGCCTCCGTGATCGACGGTCCGCGGTCGGTCGTTTGGGACGAGGCCGAGAATCGACTCCACGCCCAAAAGGCGTTGCTGGAGTTTCTCCTTCTGCGGTAGACGTGACAGGCCCACAGCACTGGTGTAGGTTTCCGACTTCCCTGACCGGAGTCGCCATCGACCGCCACGCGGTCACACGACTGCTCACGTCAACCCTGCGCCTGGCCGAGGATGTCCCGTGAGACGACTCGTTCCCCTCTTACTCTGTCTTCTGAGCATCCAGGCCGTGCCGATTCCTTCGGCGCTCGCCGCGACGCGCTATGTCACCGATTCGTTGGAGGTGACTCTGCGCACGGGCGAGTCCAATCGCTATCGCATCATCCGCATGCTGCCGAGCGGCACACCGCTCGAGGTCATCAGCGTCGACGAGGCGACCGAGTATGCGCGGGTCCGTACCGAGGACGGGACGGTCGGTTATGTGCTCGAGCGCGAGCTTCAGGACGAGCCGGCCGCGCGCACTCGTCTCGTCGAGCTCGAAAAACGCTTGGCCGAGCTTCAGGGCGATCCTGACAGCTTGTCGGCGAGGCTCGCTGCCCTTCAAGCAACGTATGACCGCCTCGATACCGACTACCAGGCCCTGCAGCGCGACAAGGTCCGCCTTGAGCAGGAGCTGGCCACGATTCGCCATGCCTCGACCAATATCCTCGACATCACAAGTGATCGCGAGCGTCTGCGCATCCAGGTCAGCGAGCTCACGCGCGAGCGCGCGGATCTCGAGCAAGCCAACCGCGACCTGGGCAACCGTACGAACCAGCGCTGGTTTATGATCGGTGCGGGCGTGATCCTCGTCGGTGTTTTGATCGGGCTCTTTTTGCCGCATCTGACCTTTCGTCGGCGGCGCGGGTCTTGGGGTTCGCTTTGAGCCATGTTCCGCAGTTGACCGCTCCGAGCCTAAGGCGAGGGCCGTATGGAGCGGAGCACTGTGGGTCTGGTCGGAGGTCAAGCCGGCCTGTGCTAGACTCCCGTCGACGGGGAGTCCGTCGATGCGATCCGCATGCCGCCGCGCATCCGGTGCACCGAGCGGTACTCGGGCGGTGATTCGGCCCGGCGGCGAATGACTCACTCGAGCCGCGTTCATCGAACCGGCGACGGCGCTTGATCCGGTCCGCGAGCTATGCTCACAACTCCGAAGGGGTCTTCATGTTAAGAGAGTGGTCCGATATCTACAGCATCGGCATCGAGGAGATCGACCGACAGCATCAAGGCTTCTTCGCCGCGTCGCATCAGCTCTATGAGGCGATCTTGGACCGCGAGGCCAAGACTGGCGTGATCGACGCCGTCGCCTTTATGCGAGCCTATGCCGAGACCCACTTCTCCACTGAAGAAGACTTTATGCGTCGGCACGACTATCCGGACCTCGACGCCCACTTGAGACAGCATGTCGCCTTCATGCGGCGCTTGGATGCGCTGGAAAACGACCTGCGGACCTTCGGTCCCGGTCAGGAGCTCGCGGATCGGGCTTTGGAGATGACGCAGGATTGGTTGATCGACCACATTGCCGACGAGGACGTCCTCTACGCTCTGCATGTGAAGGCGGGCGAGCTCGGCGATCATCCGTCCCGCCATCGGGAACGACCGACGATCGGAGATCGGTAGCTTCGGGGAAGGCCGCAACGGGGTGTTCCAGCCTCGCCGGGAGCGTCTGTCGTTCCCTGCGTTGTCGGGCCAGCCCTGTTTCGATCGAGCTGCCCCGAGGACCCGCGTCTCGAAGACGCGGCGTCCCCGGAGCTGTTTGGGCAACGGGTCAGGATGCCTTATCGACAGTCTCCGAGGCAGCCGCATCCGCGGCCGGCTTCTCGGGGGCGGCCGCTTTCGCCTTGCCCGTGCTGCGACAGTGGCTTGCGACCTCGATTCCGTCTTTTCGTGTATAACCGGCTTGCCAGCGGCAGGCCTCCGTAGTCCCGCATGCCGCCTCTTCTAGGCCCTTGCACGCGGATGCGGCGAAGGCCGGGCCGCTGAGCGCAAAGGTCACGGTAACTGCGGAAAGAGCAAAGGCCGAGAGAGAGCGAATCGTTGTGGGTCGCATGTAGGCAGATCCTCGTTTGCGGTTTGGTGAAGGCACGCTACGAATGTAAACGTATCGTGCTCGTGAACGATAGAACCAAAACGTACACAAATCAAGGATACTTGTTCGAAGGCGCTTCTAGCCCGGATGTTTCATAAACCGACACAGCCGACACTGGCCTCGCGGATTTGCGCGGCGCTGGGCGTCACCGAGGGCGATGACCGGGACGCCGCGGGGGTTGAATGGTGGAAATACCGAGCGGCAACGGGCTTGATCAACGGGGCACGAGTAGTTTTGTCGCCGCGCAGGCGTACGATGCCCTGCCCGAGGTGGGCATAGTCGTCGTGCGCGTGCTGAAATCCCCGTGCGGGGATGTATGTGCGTCTAGGCGGGCGCCGCCCGGGGCTGCGCGTTGAAGAGCCTCTCGGTGACCTGCTGCAACAGCGTCTTGACCGGACAGCTCGAGGGCAGGTGCAGGCGCACGCGGTCTTTGTACTGCACCACGCGCACGGCGAGCTTGAACAGTTTGATGATCACGGTGGCAGGCTGGGCGTTGGCCAGTTCCGTGCCGACGAGGACCTCGGTGCGCAGCGTTTGGTGCAAGACGTAAGCGGCGCAGGAGAAGAACAAGCGCATCTGATTGGCCAAGAAGGTGCTGTCGGAAGTGCGATCGCTGGCCAGATCGTTCTTGATCATTTTGATGAAGTTCTCGTCCTGGCCGCGCGCGCAGTACAGATCGCGGTAGACGCACTCGGGACTGGGCAAGTCCAAGGAGGTGACGACGAAGCGGAGGTTGTCGCCGCGCGCCGTCACCTCGACTTTGAGGATGGTCCGACACGCGCCGGGCCAGGAACCGGCACGGTAGTCAACCTCGTGGTAGGTGCGGGTCCGCTCGGGTACGTCGGCGTCGGCGCGCCGGGCGTTCTCGATGCGCAGCGCATGGAGCTTGCGGGCGTCGGCCAAGAACGGCTCGGCCCGTGGCGTGAGAGCCCGGTTACCCGCCAGGCCGAAGATGAAATCCGTCAACGGATCGGCCATCGCCAAGGCCATCAACTCGGGGTTGGAGAAGTGTCCGTCGCCGCGCAGGATGATGCGTGTGCGTGGCCACGCGGCCCGCAGCCGCTTGAGCACGCGCTTGAGGATCATCGCGTTCTCGGCGCCGGTGGGGCGCTTGCCGGGACGCAGCACCGCGGTGATGAACTTCCCCGAGAGGCCCTCGAAGAGAAACAGCGGCAAGTAGCAATGGTTGCCGTAGTGATGATTGTAGAACGCGAACTCCTGCTGGCCATGGGTGGCGTCTTCGGAGTGGTCCATATCGAGCACGATCACCTGCGGCGCCTTCGGGTAGCTGGCGATGAAGGCCTCGACGAAGGCCTGCGCCATGCGGTAGAGGTCGCGCGCGCCGACCCCATTCTCCAAACGCGAGAAGGTCGGCCCGCTGGCCAGGTCCGTCGTCGCATCCAGCGGCTTGCGCTCCAGCCCCAGCTTGAACAGCGCATCACGGCGCAGCGCATTGGCGTCGTTGCCGTCTTCGTAAGCACAGGCGATCTGGTAGACCCGTTGCGCGATCAGCTCACGCATCGGATGGGTGGTGTAGGACGGATGGCGCCAATCATCGATCGCTGCGCTCAACCGCTCGGTCAGGCCGATCTGCCGATCAACCCCGCGCAGAATCATGGGGCCAAAGTCAGACGACATGGCGCCGCCGTCGAAGTCGCCGCGGACCGTGAAACCGGCGACCGGGGGAAAACGCAGCTGTTCCGGGGTAGACTCGGGCATGGGCGACCTCGTTTAGCTTCTTCCGAAGCGTTCTTGGCGGAACAGCCATTTTATCAATGGGTTGAACGAGAGTCGCCCTTTTTTATGAAATATTCGGGCTAGGTTCATCCCAGTCCAAACGGATCCGTCAGGCGGCTGGCTGCCAGGCCCACAGGAAGAAGGTGGTGATCGGCGGTCGCGGAGGGTCGATGGATGCTCGACGCTCTCCAGACGGGCGCGGAGGCGTGCGACGCGGTGCGCGGCGTGCAGACTCGTCGCCGGGCAGCGTTCTTGACTAGCGGAGCAGTGCAGAGATTCCGAGACCGTCCGACATCATTGTCGTTGTCCTGGTCGTATCTATGGTCGATTCCGACAACGACGAGGAACGGTCTCGACACATCTACGGGATCTGGTTTAAGTGCACCAGCGATCGAGCAGCGAGCGGATCCGCGCGATGGCATCAGGAATCGCCGCCTCGACTGCGGGGGTCAGCTGATCACCCCAGCCGACGAAAGCGGGCTCGATGCCGACCAGTGCGCGTTGGAGCGGGAGCGTGTCGGTGAGGCGCGCGATGTCCATCAGGTCGGAGAGGCTGACCTCATGGACGGTCTTGGCATTGACGCTGAGCTGGCGATCCATTGCCGCGTCCTCGAAGACGCGCACACTGCCGGGCGGTTCGCCCATCGTCGCGGCATCGACGACGATCAGGCGGGAACAGTCCCCGATCGGCAGGGCGAGCGTAAAGCTCAAGGTTCCGCCGTCGATGAACACCATGGATGCGTCCGTACCGCTCTCCTGTTCCATTCGACGGACTACCTCGGCGCCGACCGCCTCGTCGGTCATGAGGACATTGCCGAGGCCGAGGATGAGGGTGGTTGGTTGCACGGCGCTGGACCTTATGCCTGTGGTGGGTGATCGGGCGATCGTTTGATCTGAGTCCTTGCAGGTGTCCGCGGCGCGGCTTAGCCTGCAGTGCAATGATCGACTTCCCTTGGGGGCTTGTCCATGTGTCTCGGTATCCCGATGCAGATCCAGTCCGTCGACGGCTTCGTGGCCCGGTGCACGGCGAAGGGGGCGGAGCGCGAGGTCAATCTCTTCATGCTCCAGGACGAGACGATCGGCGTCGGCGACTATGTGGTGGTCCACCTGGGCCACGCGATCAGTCGCATGAGCGAGGAGGAGGCGGCCGCGGCCTGGGAGATCTATGACGCCATTTTGGCGGCGCAGGACGGCGGACGGCTCGAGGTTTGATCCGGCGGGCAGCGATGCCCGAGCGGGCAACCCCGTCCGCCGCTCAGACTCCTCAGACTCAGCCCGGGAATGCCTCGGTCAGCGCGTACTGATGTTCCACCTCGGAGGTCTCGGGTGCGTCGTCATCCTCGATCAGGATACAGTTGACGGCCATTCGGGCCTGCATGGCGGCCTTCCATGCGCGGTTTTGCTTTTCGGTCAAGAGCGCATCGGGCGTCAGGGCTGCTGCTGCGGCGGCCGCGACGAAGTGGTCTGCTTGCGCCAGCCAATCGGTGTCCTTGCCGCAGTCGGTGTAGGTCTTGGTTGCGTAGGCCTTGGCGGCCTTGAAGGCGTCTTCCAGCTCCCCGGGGGCGACGTCCTCGCGCATTCCGACGTCGATCGCGCGGTTGACCCGCTCGTCCTTGCTCAGATGAATGACGTGATGAGCGAAGCGGGAGCCTAGAATACGTTGCTGCTGCGGGTCGAGTCCGTTGAGGGCATCACGCAGTGCGCGGTCGTTGTTGATCTTGGGCATCGGGAAGCTCCTCGGCCTGTGAATGGGCCGGCCGGGTGGCCTGCCGGCGCGGCGAAGATCGGCTGGTTTGCCGATCGAAATCGTTCTCGGATCGTCCGGTGCATCCGGCTTGGGTGTCGCGCCGGGGTTGCCGGGATCAGCGATTATTCATATCACCAAATTCCAATATAGACTGCATTGACTTGCATCACTCCCTCGGAGCCTATGAACCGCACCGTCTTCTTTGTCTCGGAGAGCACCGGCATCACCGCCGAGACGCTCGGTCACAGCCTGCTGTCGCAGTTCGACACCATCGACTTCGAGCAGGTCTACATGCCTTACATCAACACCGACCTGCGCGCGAAGGCGCTGACGCAGCGGATGCAGGAGGCTGCCGACCGCGACGGGGTGCGTCCGATCGTGTTTGCGACCATGCTCAACAACGAGATCCGCGAGATCCTCGAGAGCGGCAACTGCTACTACGTCGAGCTCTTCGAGGGCTTCGTCGAGCCGCTCTCCAGAGAGCTGGGCGTGCCGCCGAGCCGCAAATCCGGGCGCAGCCACGCCATCACCAAGCCGAGTTATTACACAAAGCGGATCGAGGCGATCAATTTCGCCATGGCGAACGACGACGGGATCCGGCCGGATAATTTCCATCGCGCCGACGTCGTCTTGATCGGTGTCTCGCGCTCGGGCAAGACGCCGACCTGTCTCTATCTCGCCATGCACTACGGTCTGCGCTCGGCGAACTATCCGGTCACCGAAGAGGACTTCGAGCGAGGCGACGTCCCCCAGTTGGTTTGGGATTGTCGCCACAAACTCTTCGCGCTCACCATCGATCCGCAGCGGCTGCAACTGATCCGCGAAGAGCGACGTCCAGGCAGTAGCTATGCGTCGCTTGCGCGCTGTCAAGACGACATCCGGATGGCTGCGCAGATCTACAAGCGACTCCAGATCCCGGTGCTCAACACCACCAGCCAGTCGATCGAGGAGATCTCCTCGCACATCATCAAGGCGCTTCGCGGGAGCGGAGAGCACTGAGGGAGCGCGGACGGCCGCTCGGAACGACTGCCTTTCGGCCCGGTTTGCGAGTGGTTGCGGCGACCGTTCCTCCCACCCATAATGCGGGGGTTTTTGCCGCTCGCGGGCGGCCGACCTGCGGATAGGACGATAGAGCGATGAAGATCGGAATTCCCTTGGAGACCGCCCCCGGCGAGACCCGGGTGGCCTCGATCCCGGAAGTGGTCAAGAAATTGGTCGGTAAGGGTTTCGAGGTCATGGTGGAGGCCGGCGCCGGCGTGCGTGCCGGTTATCCCGACGAGGATTACGCTGCGGCGGGTGCAACGCCGGCCGACCGCGCGGGCGCCTTCGATGTCGACCTCCTGCTCAAGGTCCGTCGACCCGATGTAGCGGACGTCGAGGCGTTGCGCCCGGGCGGCCTCTACATCGGTCTGTTGGAAAGTTGCGGGGAAGACGAGATCCTCTCCGCCATGCTCGCCAAAGGGGTGCGTGTCCTCGGGATGGAGCGGATGCCGCGCACCTCGCGCGCTCAATCCATGGATGCCCTGTCTTCGCAGAGCAACATCGCCGGTTACCGCGCGACCCTCGAGGCGGCGGCTCGCTACGGGCGTTTTCTGCCCATGATGATGACCTCCGCGGGTTCAGCGAAGCCGGCCCGTCTGGTCGTTCTGGGCGTTGGCGTCGCGGGGCTTCAAGCAATCGCCACCGCGCGTCGACTCGGCGCCGATGTCTATGCCTACGATGTGCGGCCCGAGACCCAAGAGCAGATCCGCTCCCTCGGCGCCAAGCCTATCGAGCTGGATCTGGGCGAGAGCGGCTCGGGCGAAGGGGGGTACGCGAAGGAGCTTTCAGAGGAGGCGAAGGCCAAACAGCAAGCCGCGTTGAGCGACCAGCTCGCCAAGGCCCACGTCATCATCACCACCGCCTTGATTCCCTGTCGTCCCGCGCCGGTCCTGGTCACCGAAGAGGTCGTCAAACGCATGCGGCCGGGCTCGGTCATCGTCGATCTGGCTGCGGCCAACGGTGGTAACTGCCCCCTGACGGTCGCGGGCGAGATCGTCGAGCGCCACGGCGTGACCATCGTCGGCCTGACCAACTTTCCGGCCTTGGTGCCTGCCGACGCGAGCGCCTTCTACGCGCGCAACCTCGCCAATCTGATCGAGATCATGTTCTCCCCGAGCGAGTCCGGCCCGGTTCTCAAGGACCTTGCCGAGGACGACATCACGGCGGCCATGCTCGTGAAGCCCTCGGCCTAAGCGCGGTCGGAGACAGCGAGCCGCAAAGGCGGCTTTGCGGCCCGATCGCCTGTTTTGCGATGACTGACCACGGATCATCGGCGACGCGCCCATGATCACCGTCCAACCGGAGTTACCCCTATGCCCGAGGCACTCGATCCCTCGCTCGTTGCCCTCTATGTCTTTGTTCTGGCCTGCTTCATCGGCTACTGGGTGGTTTGGGGCGTCACGCCCTCGCTGCACACCCCGCTGGTGGCGCTCACCAACGCCATCTCGGGTATCGTTCTGGTCGGCGCCCTGCTCGTCGCCGGCGATCCCGATGCGGGGCTCTTTACCCAGATCATCGGCTTCATCGCCGTGCTCCTGGCGTCCATCAATGTCTTCGGCGGCTTCCTGGTGACACACCGGATGCTCTCGATGTTCAAGAAGAAAAAGTAAGGACCGGCCGATATGACGCTCTCGGTGAATCTTCAGGCGGTGGCATACCTGGCCTCCGCTGTTCTCTTCATCCTGGCCCTCAAGGGCCTGACCCATCCGGCATCGGCCCGACGCGGCAACCTCTACGGCATGCTCGGTATGCTGATCGCCGTCGTCGCGACCCTGATGGGCGATCAGGTCCAATCCTACGGATTCATCATCGTCGGGATGGCCCTGGGCGCCGTCATCGGCGTCATCGTGGCCCTGCGTATCCAGATGACGGCCATGCCGCAATTGGTTGCGGCCCTGCACAGCTTCGTGGGCATGGCCGCCGTCCTGGTGGCCGTCGGGACCTTCCTCGCCAAGCGCAGCGCGGGCGAGTTGAGCGCGCTGCTGATGGGCGAGATCTCCGCCGGCGTGGTCATCGGCGCCATCACCTTCACCGGATCCGTGATCGCCTTCGGCAAGCTGCAAGGTCTCCTGAGCGGCAGCCCGGTGAAGTTCAAGGGTCAGCACCTGCTCAATGCGGGCCTGGGGATCGCAACACTCGCCTTGGCCGTCCATTTCGCCATGACCGGCAGCTTGATCTCGCTGATCCTCATGACCCTGCTCGCCTTTACCCTCGGTGTGACCTTGATCATCCCGATCGGCGGGGCGGACATGCCGGTCATCATCTCGATGCTGAACAGCTATTCGGGCTGGGCCGCGGCCGCGACGGGTTTCACGTTGCACAACAACCTGCTCATCATCGTAGGCGCACTGGTTGGCTGCTCGGGCGCGATCCTCTCCTACATCATGTGCAAGGCGATGAACCGCTCGATCCTCAACGTCGTCTTCGGCGGCTTCGGCTCGGACAGCGGCGGGGCGGAGAGCGCGGGCGCGGTCGCCGCCGAGAAGGGCGTGAAATCGGCTGCCGTCGAGGATGCCGTCTATTGGATGGAGGACGCCAACCGCGTCATCATCATCCCCGGCTACGGCATGGCCGTCGCCCAAGCCCAGCATGCCTTGAAGGAGCTGATGGAGCTACTCGAAGCGCGCGGCGTGGAGGTCAAGTTCGGCATCCATCCGGTCGCAGGCCGCATGCCCGGACACATGAACGTGCTGCTCGCCGAGGCCGACATTCCCTACGACCGCGTGCTCGAGATGGACGAGATCAATCCCGACTTCCCGAGCACGGACGTGGTGCTGGTCGTCGGCGCGAACGACGTCGTCAATCCGGCGGCCAAGGAAGACAAGTCCAGTCCCATTTACGGCATGCCCATCCTCGAGGCCGGGCGTGCGCGTCAGGTCTACTTCCTCAAGCGCTCCATGCGGCCGGGCTACTCGGGCGTCGACAACCTCCTCTTCTACCAAGAGAACACCTCGCTGGTCTTCGGCGATGCCAAGGACACCATCGAGGGGATGAACAGCGCGCTGAAGGGCGGCGGGCACTGAGCCTAAACCGCGTCCAGAGCGAGATGCTCACTTTCGCGTGAGTTCGACGTTTGGTGCATCCACGGCCCTTAGCGGGAACGCGGTTTAGAATTTTATATTTTTTAATCCTAAAAAACCCTCCTCGGGGCGCGCCCCGCTCCTGTAGGCGCACAAACTCCTTTCGGCATAGACTTGGGGCGACTTCGAGAGCCGAGGCCGTCTGCTTTTTGGTGGCGTTGACCCCGTAAAAAAACGTGGCCCGGGGACTGTTGCGAGTCTGCGTGTGGTGACGCCGTTCGGCGATCCCGAATAGGAAGGTGATCCTAGATCCGGCAGTTGACCGCTTCGTGCCGCATGCAAGGGTTTGACCTTGTTGAGCATCATGGTCATCTGATGCCTCACCCGCCGGGTGGCGGCCGCTACGACCCCTGGAGCACGTCCCGCGCGGCGCCCGACCGCGTTGCAACTCGTTGTCGTAGAACCACTACGACGCCTCGTTGCGCCTTGCCGGACACCACGCGGGACGCACTCCAGGGGCCGTTCAACTGCCGGATCTAGGGTGATTGATCTCGCTGTCCCTGCTCTCGATCCTGTTCGACTGTCGAGGGCCATGTCATGAAGCCGATCCCGTCCAAGAAGAGCCGTCGCGCCAAACCGCTGTCCACCGTCAATCCCCGTGCGGCGGGGATCGACGTCGGTGCACAATTTCATGTTGTTGCCGTCCCGCCGGAGTGCGATGCCGAGGCGGTGCGCACCTTTCGGAGTTTCACCGGCGATCTGCATCGCCTCGCGGACTGGCTGGTCGCCTGCCGGATCGAAACGGTGGCCATGGAGTCGACGGGCGTGTACTGGATTGCCCTCTACGAGATCCTCGAGGCACGCGGCATCCGCGTGGTCGTCGCCAATGCTCGCGACGTCAAGCATGTGCCGGGGCGCAAGACCGACGTCAACGACGCCCAGTGGCTGCAACAACTGCATACCTATGGCCTGCTGCGCGGCAGCTTTCATCCTCCGGGCGACATTGCCGCCTTGCGCGCCTATCTGCGCCAGCGCGAGCGTCTGCTCGACTACGCAGCCTCCCACATCCAGCACATGCAGAAGGCGCTGACGCAGATGAATCTGCAGCTGCACCACGTCGTCTCCGACATCACCGGCAAGACCGGGATGCGCATCATCCGCGCGATCCTTGACGGGACACGGGATCCGCAGGTGCTCGCGAGCTATCGCGACGGGCGCTGCAAGGCGTCGGTCGAGACCATTGCTCAGGCGCTGGAGGGCAACTATCGACCCGAGCACCTGTTTGCCCTTGAACAGGCGGTGGCGCTCTACGACGCCTATCAGGAACGGGTTGTGGCCTGTGATCGGCGCATCGAAGCGGCGCTCGCACAACTGGCGCCACCCGAGCCGCCGTCCGAGCCGTTACCCGCCCCCCGACACAAGACCCGCCAGCCCAATGCCCTCGCTTTCGAGGTTCGCCAGGCGCTGCATGCCGTCATCGGCGTGGATCTGACGCAGATCCACGGCATCGGCCCCTATCTGGCACTCAAGCTCGTCGGCGAATGCGGAACCGACCTGTCCGCCTGGCCGACCGCCAAGCACTTCACCTCCTGGCTGTGCCTCTCGCCCGGCAACAAGATCTCGGGCGGCAAGGTCCTCTCGGCGCGCACCCGCCGCTCGCACAACCGCGCCAGTGCCCTGCTACGCTTGGCGGCCGTCAACGTCGGCAAGACCGACAGCGCGCTCGGCGCCTTCTATCGTCGCCTGGCGATGCGTGTCGGCAAGGCCAAGGCCGTCACCGCCACCGCACGCAAGCTCGCGGTGCTCTTCTACAACACGCTTCGCCATGGAATGGACTACAGTGATCCGGGAGCGTCCGACTACGAAGAGCGGCATCGCCGGCGGGTGGTGCAAAACCTCGAGCGTCGCGCCAAACAGCTCGGTTTCACCCTTGAGCCCGCCCCGGCAGCCGGAGTTTCTTAGGAGAGCAGTTAGCGCCCGTCGCGGAGCGTTTTCGGCCCGCGGGCGAGTACACATACCGGCGGTTCGGCGGCTACGCCGGGGCCGGTAACACCCCCGGCGGCTGCAATTGGCGGCCGTTGAGGTACTTCACCAGCGCACGCGAGAGCAGCCGGTACCAGCGTTGCAGGGGACTCAACTGCTCCGCAGTTCGGCGCAGCGTGTTGAAGAAGGCCGCGATCTCGCGGCAGGTCGCCTCCACCCACCCGGCTTCGGCATGGGGATGGCTGATGGTCAGGCGCGTCTGCCCGCCGTGACGGGTCAGTCGTGCCGGTGCGCTGAGCAGCAGCGGGCGGCTGGTGATCGCCTCGGTGTGCCGAGTCGGGTCGGCCAGGCGCACGAACAGGCTCCACCAGTTGTAGGTCAAGGCGGTGATGCGCGCCATGAAGCGGCAGCGCTTGATGTCGCGGGTGGTGAAGCCGCCCCAGCCCCAATGGTTCTTGAGCTCGTCGAAGGGATTCTCCGCGTCGGCGCGATCGCGATAGAGTTGCGCCACGCTCAGGATCTCATGGGGCAGCGAGGTCACCAGCACGGCGTACTCGTAGAGGATCGTCTGGTCGGTGAACTCGGCGAAGCTCAGGCGCAGCTGCTCGGGATCACCCTGCTCGACGACGGCCAGGTCGGCCTTGATGCGCCGGCGCAGCACGACGGCGCGCCGGGCACGGCTCCAGCCCGACAGACGCAGGGTCGTCTCGGCCCCCTGCCAGCCTTGACCGGCATCGCGCCACTCGGCGTCGCGCATCAGGCGCTCGACGGTGTGTTTGACCTTGGAGGTCATGCGCAGCTTGAACAGATACGGGATCCCCTCCTGCTCGGCCCGTGCCATGTTGGCTTGGGTGCCCCAATCGCGGTCGCCGCGAATGCACAGCGGCCAGTGCGCCCGCGGCAGGCGCGCGAGCAACTCCCACAGCCCCGGCGCGCTGTACTTGGACGCGGTTTGGTTGCCGTCCAGCACCTCCACGTCCAGGATCAGACGCAGACCGGCAACGAAATAGGTATGGTAGGTGTGCGAGGGCCGACCCGGCTTGTGCGGATTGTCGCCTTTGAGCGCACCCTCTTGATGCCCGTAGAGCGGCTTGACCGTCACGTCGGCATCGAGAATCCAGGGCACGCCCAGCACCGGCGCCATGCAGGCGTCCAGGTGGTTCTGCAACCAGTCCACCCCGTCGGCTTCATCGAGCTTGCCGAGGTTGCGGCGCACCGAGTCCTCGCTCACCACCGCCTCCATGCCCAGCAGGGCACTGATGTGGGCATCGCGCTGATGCCCGGACAGCACCGCCAGGATGGCGGTACCCAGAACGTCGCGCGTGCTCGGGGCGTTCGGGCTGGTCAGCTTCAGCGGGCAGCTCTCGACCCAGGCATCGAAACGCCCGCCCAGGCGCAGAAACTCGGTGAAGAACGGCAGCTGCCCCAGCGGGGTGACCGCCGCCTGCGCATCCCACTCGACGTGGACGCGGCCGCCAAACGTGTCCACCGCAACCGGGCCGGCATGCGGTACCAATGCGGTGGTTTCGGGTTCACCCTGCGGGTGAGGGATCGGGTTGCTCATGGGGACCTCCTTGCGCCGATATTTCAGCGGCTTGGATCACTCGAGGCAAGGTTTAACTGCTCTTTTTAGGTTAATACCTTAAGCCGTGTCGCCTCCGACAATAATCGTAGCCGGCGTGGCCAAGCCAATCCAACAAACGACGCATACCGCGCTGGGCGCGGTTTAAGCGACGCCCCGCAGACGAGATCCAGGTCTTCAAGCGTCGCGGCGGTCCGGACGGATGGTGGATCGTCACCGAGATCAGTGTCCAATACAGCGAGCACCAGTGCCCGAGCCACGATCTCGCAGGATGGCGCAAGGCGCGGGTTCCGCAGTGCCCGAGCGGCGTCATGACGCTGGTCCCCGACTGGGTCTGCGAGATCCTTTCGCCCGGTCACGAGGGTAAAGACCTGGTTCATCATCTGATGTTGCTCCAGCGTGCCCATGTCCCGCACTACTGGATCATTTCCCCGGAAGATCGGACCCTGATCGCCTATGCGCTCGATGCGGGCGGCTATCGCGTCATCTTCTCCGCTGAATACCCGCTCGGTACGGTACCCGGACCTGTCCGGGTGCCGCCCTTCGATGCCGTCGAGATCGATTTGGGCTGTGTGTTCGGCAGCGCGGGCTGAGTCGAACTGCACGAATGCTGCGCCGTTTGGATCCTCTCGACACGCGAATACGGATTCCCTGGGATAGTCGACTTGCAGTCGGCCTCTTCCGCCGGCCTAAAGGCCAGCGGGTCGACTGCAAGTCGACTATCCCGGGCGGGCTCGCCGCTCGGCGGCGATGGCCTGTCTCGCCCGGCCTTACCAGCTGAGACTCAACTCCGCGCGGACGAAATAGGATTCGTCGCGCCGATTCTCCGCGTAATAGTCCCCAGGCCAGAGGTATTCGGCGACCAGATGACCGGCGACGTGCTTGCTGAGCTTGGTCTTGACCCAGACGGCGGCGAGATGTCCGCGGAAGCGGCTCTCTCCGCTGAGGTTGACCAATTGCGCCGGGGTTCGGGTGGTCATCTCGTCGGCCCAGAGGGCGTGATAGTCGACCGTGACCAAGGTGGTCGGATGGGCCTGGATCCCCCAGCCGAGATTCAGGCGATTCAGATTCGTCGCCTCTCCGACGCGGCTCTCCAGTGGCCACTGGTAGATCATCAGCTCGCTCCACTGCGGCCAGCGGCCCCAGAGCGGATCGAAGGCTTGTGTGCCGTTGCTGTCGGGGTCGTTGCCTGAGAGAAACTCATAGCCGAGGTGAAACCGGTTGGCGAGCGGATCGTTCAGGCTGTAGGTGGCGCGTGCGTTGAACCCGAAGGCATCCAGGTCGGCATCATTGCGGGTGCCCCATTGGTAGGCGCCCTCGGCACGCAGTGCCCATTGCGGGGTCGGTTTGGACTCGGCGCGCAGGCCGACCGTGTAGGCGACGCCCGAGTCGGGAGGGGACGGAAAGGGTGCACCGTTGTTGACGCGAATATTGCCAGGTGTGTTGTCCGGAGTGCTGTTCTTGTAGATCAGATAGGCGTCGAGGTCGGTGGCCTTGACCAGGCCCTTGTTGCGCGCGTAGAGGATGGCGCCCGTCTCGTCTTGCTCGATCTGATCCTCGATCACGCCGTTCAGCGGACTCGGGAAGCGGCCGGTGTCGGCGTCCTGATTCAGATAGATGACATCGAGCGTGGTCCCGATGGACTCGAGGTTGTAGGTCGCACGCGCCGCGTCGAAATAGATAGTCCGGGAACCGTCGATCGGGGTGCCTTCGAGCACCAGCCAGCCGTTGCCGAGGATGATCTCCTGGCGGCCGAGCTTCACCGAGAGCGGCGAGCCGACGATCTCGTTGAAGGTGACATCGAGCAGGTCGAAGAAGAGACCACCGCTGTACCAGGTCTCGAAACCCGGCACCGGCCATTGATTCTCTTTGGGCTTGTTGTAATGACGGCCTTCCCACATGAGTCGCGCGGTGCCGACGATATGGTCGGTCGGTGCGTAGATCCCCCAAAGGCGCCCGCGGTATCGCTGGAAGGTCCGATCGGCGATCGGGCTCTGGTCGTTCAGGCCCACATTGCCGACGAAGACCTGGCGCAGACGCAGATCCGCCCCGGGCTTGAAGCTCGAGACCGCGTCGGTCTCCTGAGTGCCGGCCGAGGCTCCCGTCGAAACCAGCGCCGCGGCGAGTGCCGCCAGCCATGTCGATGCGTGTCTAGAACTCATCGTCCACCTTCTTCTCGTCCAGCGCCCAAAGGCGGTCCTCCGGGGTCACCTCGTCGCGCGCCGCATTGCGACGCACGAGCCCGTAGAGGATGCCGATCACGGCCATCGCGATGGCGCCGAGATAGGCCATGAGGACATACGGATCATCGATACCCAGCATCCCGTGTGCTCCTGAATTGAATTGGGTCCGAGCGACGGTTGGTCCTGGTGCAAACGCGTTCCCTCGCCGCTCCCAAAACAAACCCAGCCGACGCAATTCAAACAAAAATTTTAATGACTTAAACCGCGTCCGCGCCAAGATTCATTAATGGCGAGAACGCAGCAGCAAGCTGAAATCTCTCATATCCCACCGAGACGCGGTTTAATCGGGGAAACAGCGACGCAGGTGCGCCTTATCCGGCGGCCGTGTCACCGCACTGACCAGGATCAAGGTCAGCAGGGATGCCGGCAGCGCGATGATGATCGGGTCCACCGACGGCCAATTGGGATAATCCGCGAGCAGGCTGGTCTTGCCGTCGGTGACCAGCTGCACCAGCCCGATCGCACTGGCCTCGCGTGCCTTGATGAAGGCCAGCCAGAACAGCGAGACGCTCATGCCGACGGTCATGGAGGCGAGTGCGCCGGCTCGGGTCACGCGCTTGGAGATGAGTCCGCCGATGTAGGCGGGCAGGAAGCTCGCTGCGCAGAGTCCGAAGAAGATCGCAGTGAAGCGGGCGATGACGTATTCCTGCCGCACGGTATAGCTGATGGTCACGGCGATCAGCAGTCCGATCATGATGGCGAGGCGCATCACCAGGATGCTCGGCTCCCGTTGATGTCCCTTGTCCGAGATACGCTCGTAGAGGTCGCGCCCGGCCGCCGTGCCGATGGTGTGGAACTGGCTCGACATGGTGCTCATGGCGGCGGCGAGCAGGGCGAGGAAGAAGATGACGCCGAACCAATGGGGCATCGCGGCCATGATGAAGGCCGGGATGATCTTGTCGGCGTCGCCCTTGGTGTAGGTCGCGGCGATGGAACGGCCAGCGACGCGCTCGAAGGTTGCGCCGTCGCCGTCTTGTGCCGAGGTGCGCTCGCTGATGATCATGGGCGCGCGTGCGGGTGCCTGCGTCTTGGGGCTGATGATCGAGGTCCAGGTCCCGGATTCGCCCTGCTGCATCAGCTCGACCAAGGCGCGATCCTTCTCGGCATCGATGACCTCGACGACCTTGCCCTGCAGGAGCGGTCCGTTCTGCGCGAACCAGGCGTTCGAGAGGCTGCCCACCACGAAGGGCGTCCCGACCATGAGCAGGATGAAGACGGCGCCGATCGGCACGGCCCGGTCGAGCTCGCGACGGCTGCGCACCGTCATGAAGCGAACCACCAGTTGGGGCTGAGCGAGCACGCCGATCCCCACGCCGAGCACCAGCGCGGTGATGACGGTCCACCACAGATCGTAGGTGGTCGCGCCCCAGCCGAAGGCGGGCATTGCGGTCCAACCTTGATGGCCCATCTGCGCGAGCGGTGCGGGGACCAGATCCGCCATGTCGGTGAGGGTGCGGTGGGCCTCGGTGACGCCGCCGAGGCTCATGTAGGTAAAGATCAGCAGAAAGATCATGGCGAAGACCATGACGAAGCCCTGGAGCGTATCGGTGTACATCACCGCCTTGATGCCGCCGGGGATGACGTAGGCGGCGGTGATGAGCGCGAAGATCAGGAGCGCGACCTCGAAATCGATCCCGAACTGGGTGGCTGCGAAGATGCTGCCCCCGGTCATGACCGCAGCCGAGTAGAGCGGCATGAAGAGAAAGATCAGCGCGCCGGCGAAGATCTGGATACCGCGACTCTGATACCGTTGACCCAGCAGCTCGGGAAAGGTGTGGGCGCCGAGATGATGACCGAGTCGCCGTGTGGGTTCGCCCAGCAGGATAAAGGCGATCAGGATCCCGACCCCGATGTTGAGCACGGTGAGCCAAAGGAGGCTCATGCCGAAGAGCCCCGCGACCCCACCGAAGCCGACAATGGCTGCGGTCGAGATGAAGGTGGCCCCGTAGGAGACCGCCATGATGATCGGGTGGGCCGACCGCCCGCCGACCAAGAAGTCCGCGGCCGAGCGGGTGCCGCGATAGCCGAGCCAGCCGAGATAGCCGGTCGCGAAGAGGTAGGCCAGAATGACGACGATGTCGACCCAGCCTACGGAAGAATGCGCCGTCATGAGTCCCCCTCAGGATCCCGAAACAGTCGTTGTTGTCTTGTCAGGACGTGCGGGGGCGAAAAATAACCTGGACGTTCGTATCGTTATATAGATCCAGCGCAGTTAAACGGCGGTTTTGACCCCTCAACGACCCATTGCTGACGTTTCGATGACCAGGAGAGCCCGCTCGTGGAGAGTTTCAAAGTCGTACGCCCCGAGTTTCTGAACCATTACGGCTATCTTTTCGGAGGTTTTTTGCTGAAATGGGTCGATGAGATCGCCTGGATCGCGGCCAGTCGCGATCATCCGGGGTGCCGTTTCGTGACCATCGCGATGGATCGCGTGGAGTTTCACCGCAGCGTGCGTCAGGGCGCGGTGCTGCGCTTCGACGCAATCGAGAGCTGTCGCGGCAATACCTCGCTCAGCTACTCGGTACACGTCTTCGCCGACGATCTGCAGACGGGCGACGAGGAGCCGATCTTCACGACCTGCATCACCTTCGTGCGGGTCGATGAGCAGGGGCAGAAGATCCCCTTGTTGCCGCCCGTGACCTGAGATGCCGCGCCGGCGGCCGTTTGGTCACCGCGGGCGGTCCTCGCGGAGGTGCGGCAGGATGGCGTCGCGAATCGCATCGTCCAGACCCGCAGCGGGTGAGCCGTCTCGATTGATCTGGAGGTGGACGGTTTTGGCCGTTGCGGCGAGCGTCCCGTCCTGCGTCTCGAAGCGATAGCCGACGGCGAAGGATCGGGTGCGGATCTCTTCGATCGCCAGCGCGACCTCGACCCGATCACCCTGACAGAGCGGTCGGTGATAGTCTGCCTCGGCGTGCACGAGCGGGAGCAGGATCTCGCCCTCGCGAATGAGGCGCTCGAGCGGGAGGCCGACCTGCGCCATGAAGGCCTCGTAGGCATCGTGCGCATGACGGAAGAGGTGGCCGAAGAACAGCCGTCCGGCCGCGTCCGTGTCGTGAAGGCGGACGTTGAAGGCATAGGCGAAACGGTTTGGATCCATGTCTGACTCCGGAGGCTTGTGGCGATGATCGATCTTAACGTGAAGCCGCTGAAGGCTCGTCCGTTCGTGATCTTGGCGCTGATGCTCATGATGTCGTTCGGTGTGGCGGCGAGCGAGAACCCGGACGAGTCGGCCCGCCTCGATCCCTCCGCATTCTCGGACGTGCCGATCCCCGAGGGGCGCGTCGAGGCTGCCGTGGCGCAGCTCGACGCCATGGCCGAGGCGGCGCTCGAGACGACCGGGGTCCCGGGCATGGCGATCGCGGTCGTGCACCGCGATCGCGTCGTCTATCTGAAGGGCTTTGGTCGGCGTAGCCTCGACGGCGAGGCGCGCGTCGATGACGAGACGGTCTTTCAGCTGGCCTCCTTGTCGAAGCCGGTTGCGGCGACGGTGGTCGCGGCCGCGATCGATCGCGCCCACGGCGAGCGAGCAGGTGTCGATCCAGGCGGCGTCGACGGAGAAGTCAGCAGCCGAGCAGGTGTCACCTGGGATGACCCGATCGTCCGCCATCTACCGGATTTCGCCTTGAGTGATCCGGCGATCACGTCGCGGGTCACGATCGCGGATCTCTTCGCTCATCGCAGCGGACTGCCCGACCATGCCGGCGACCTCTTGGAGAGCATCGGCTACGGGCGTGCGGAGATCCTCTCGCGCCTGCGCTTTTACCCCCTGGCACCCTTCCGGGCCAGCTACGCCTACACCAACTTCGGCCTGACCGCCGCGGCGGAGGCTGTCGCGCGCGCGGAGGGCACCTCATGGGAGCGCTTGAGCCAAGAGCTCCTCTACAGCCCGCTCGGCATGACCTCGACCAGCTCGCGTTTCGCGGACTTCATCTCGGCCCCCAATCATGCGATCGGACACGTCCGCCGAGACGGTGTCTGGGTGGTGACGCCCGAGGTTCGCCAGCCGGATGCACAGTCGCCCGCGGGCGGCGTGAGCAGCTCGGCGTCCGATATGGCGCAGTGGCTACGGCTGGTTCTGGGCGAGGGAATGCTGGAGGGCAAGCCGGTCATCGGAGCGCAGGCATTGGCACGGATCCACGCGCCGAATCTGATGAGCTCCCCCCTGCACGGACCGAGCAGCCGTCCGAGCTTCTACGGGCTGGGTCTCGGAGTGAGTGTCGATAGCGCCGGGCGCGTCCGCTGGTCGCATTCGGGCGCCTTTCTCTTGGGCGCGTCGACGACGCTTGCCATGCTGCCCTCGGAGTCCTTGGGGATCGTCATCCTGACCAACGGACAACCTGTCGGTGCGCCCGAGGGTGTCGCCGCCGGCTTCCTCGAGCTGGTGGAGACCGGCGAGATCCGGCACGACTGGCCGGCCCTCTTCGGCGGTGCGATCGCGAGACTCTACGCGGAGACCACCGCGTTCGCAGAGACCCCGAGCGCACCCGCCCCGGCACGCCCGTTGGGTGCCTATGTCGGTCGATATGCCAACGACCTCTATGGACCGGCTGTCGTGGAAGCGACCGATGCCGGTTTGGTCCTGAGGCTCGGCCCGAGTCCGATTGCGCTTCCGATGGGTCATTTCGACGGTGATGCCTTCACCTTCCGACCCATCGGCGAGGACGCGCTCGGGATCAGCGGTGCGGTCTTTGGTTTCAAGGACGATCGCGCCGCGTCCCTGCAGATCGAATATCTGGACGAGGAGGGGATGGGGACGTTCAGGCGCTAAACCGCTAAACCGCTAAACCGCTAAACCGCTAAACCGCTAAACCGCTAAACCGCGTCCCGAGTGATTTGCCTTGTCGTGGTGTCGGCTCGGTGTTGGCTCGACCCGGGAACCTTGTGAGACGCGGTTTAGGTGAAGAGTCGGCTTGCGGGTTCGGCATGAGCACGAGCGGTTTCGAGCGATGGCGACTTCAGCACGGGCGCAAGACGGTCGACTTGCCCGGAGCCAATGGCGTGCGACATGATTGGGGAACGATCAAATTCGAGGAACCGCAGTGAGATTGCTCGCAATTCAATCGCTCGTCGGGGTGGCCGGCTGTGTCGGGATCCTTTCGGCCACGCCTCTGTTTGCTCAAACCAAGGGCGATCCGGAGATCGGTGCGGGGATCGCGGCGCGGGTCTGTGTGGCCTGTCATGCCGAGGACGGGACCAGTCCGATGCCCAACACGCCTCGTCTGGCCGGCCAGCACGCGACCTATCTCGTCAAGCAGATGAAGGATTACCGCGCGGGTCGGCGCACCAGCGAGGTGATGGGCAGCTACATCGGGAGTCTGACGGACGAGGAGATCCCGCACGTCGCGGCCTACTATGCCGTTCAGGAGGTGATACCGGGCATAGTGACCGACCCTTCGCTGCTGAAGCTCGGCCGACGGGTCTACGACGACGGCAACCCTGGCAGCGGCATACCGGCCTGCTCCGGATGCCACGGCGACGCGGGCGAGGGCACGCGTCGGTTCCCGCGACTCGCCGGTCAGGACATCGGCTACACCCTCGAGCAGATGCGCCGTTATGCCGCCGGCGAGCGGACCAACGATCGAGGTCTCATGCAGACGGTGGCCGAGCGCATGAGCGAGGCCGAGACCCTAGCCGTGGCCCAATACATCGCCAGCCTGATGGTCCTCGACACGGAGGAGGAATGAACGCCATGATGACCCGTCTCGTCTGCTTCGGATCGCTCGCTCTTGCACTCCTAGCCGGCACCACCTCGGCGTCTACGCCGCCGCAGCCCCATGCACCCGGCATCGAATCGCCCGGCTATGTCTGGAACGCGCCCAACGAGGAGCAGATGATCGCGCTCGCCCATCGCGCCGACCCCGAGAACGGCGCGGAGGCCTATGCCGTCTGTCGGGGTTGCCATCAGGCGGATGGCTCGGGTCGCGGCGACGCCATCTATCCGCAGCTGGCCGGCCAACACGCGAGTGTGCTGATCAAGCAGATGGTCGACGTGCGCGCCGGGCGCCGCGACAACCCCAAGATGCACCCGTTCGTCGCCGAGTGGGTCGTGTCATCCGAGGAGGTCGCGGATATCGCCGCCTATCTGTCGCAGCTCCCCATCCCGTCGACCAATCTGAAAGGCGACGGCACGGACCTGGCGCGCGGTCAGGCCCTCTACGAGAAGGACTGTGCGACCTGCCACGGGGCGCACGGCGAGGGCGACGCCGCGGAGTTCTACCCGCGGGTCGCGCATCAGCACTTCAGCTATCTCGACCGTGAGTCCAAGCTCATTCGCGACGGCGAACGGCGCAATGCGAATCCCGAGATGGTGAAGGCGATCAAGGGGTACAGCGACGCGGATATTGCGGCGGTGAGCGACTATATGTCCCGCTTACCGGTTGAATCGCGTCCGGAGTGACGATTTGTGTACAGGGGGTAAGCGTCGATTGTTGAACCCCAAGAGCTCGGCGCTCGACGCGATTCAGAAAATGAACCCGCTTTGCTTTTTTTCTGTCGCGTCGCGCGTTTCTCCGGTGATATTGCTCGCTCGCCGGCATTGCTCGTGACACCGCTCATGCGGTGTCACGCCTCTCTTGGCGCTCCGCGCCAGGTGCCGCTTCGGCCGGAGTGATGCACGAGGCCCGTCCGCGGCAATCACGCGGTCCACGGGCCACAACGACAACAATCTCGGTCGACGCCAGGGGGCGCATTCGCATGGGTCAGCTCTTTCGCATCACCGGTTTCGTCGCCTATATCGGCATGATCTTTCTCAATGCCTTCGTGGATTTGGGTCACAAGATCATCATCCAGAATACGCTCTTCAAGACCTATGACGGCGATGCCCAGATCCTGCTGACGGCGATCGTCAATGCCTTGATCCTGCTGCCCTTCGTCCTGCTGTTCACGCCGTCCGGCTACCTCGCGGACCGTTTCCCCAAGCATCTGGTGATGCGCGCGAGCGCTTGGGTGGCGGTCGCCGTCACGCTCGCCATTACGCTCTTCTATTATCTGGGCTGGTTCTGGGCGGCCTTCGCCATGACCTTCCTGTTGGCGGTGCAGAGCGCCTTCTATTCCCCGGCCAAGTACGGCTATATCAAGGAGCTGGTCGGCAAGGAGGCGCTCGCCTCGGCCAACGGCTGGGTCCAGGCGACGACCACCACGGCGATCCTGGCGGGGATCTTCTTCTTCTCGATCCTCTTCGAGGGACGTCTGGCCGGCACGAGCTACACCACACCGGACGAGGTGATGGGGATGATGGCGCCGATCGGCTGGGCACTGGTTGCCGGCGCCTTGATCGAGGTCGTGTTGGCCTACCGTCTGCCCGTGCGCGCCCCCGGCAGCGAGATGCGATTCAACTGGCCGGATTACGCCAGTGGGCGCTATCTGCGAAACAATCTGCATGCCGCTTGGGACAACCAGGTGATCTGGCTCTCCATCGTGGGGCTTGCGGTCTTCTGGTCGATCGCGCAGGTCATCCTCGCCGCTTTCCCCGCGTTCGCGAAGGAGACGCTCGGCGAGACCAACACGGTCGTGATCCAGGGCGTTCTTGCCTGCTCCGGGATCGGCATCATCCTCGGCTCGGTCGTGGCCGGCCGGGTGTCGCGCAATCATATCGAGACCGGCCTGATCCCGGTGGGCGCACTCGGCGTCGCGGCGGCGCTCTTTGTTCTGCCGGGGCTGGGATCGGCTTGGGCGCACGGGCTGAACTTTCTGCTGCTCGGTTTCCTCGGCGGTGTCTTTCTGGTGCCGCTCAACGCACTCATCCAGTTCAACGCCGGCGAGACAGGGCTCGGGCGGGTGCTCGCGGCCAATAACTTCATTCAGAACATCGTGATGTTGAGCTTCCTCGGACTCACGGTGCTGGCGGCCTATCTGCAGATCGGCGGTCTGACGGTGATGCTCGCGCTTGCGGTCGTTGCGCTCTGCGGGGCCATCTACACCCTCTATCAGTTGCCTCAGTCGATGGTGCGCTTCCTGATGATGCGCGCCATGTCGACCCATTATCGCCTCGACGTGATCGGCTTGAAGAACATCCCGGCGCAGGGCGGCGTGCTGATGCTCGGCAACCATATCAGCTGGGTCGACTGGGCGATGGTGCAGATGGCCAGCCCGCGGCCGGTGCGTTTCGTGATGGAGCGGGTGATCTACGAGCGCTGGTATCTGCGCTGGTTCCTGGACTTCTTCGGTGTGGTGCCCATCTCGGGCGGGCGCAGCCGCGAGGCGATCGAGACCGTCTCTCGATTGCTCGACGCGGGCGAGGTGGTCTGCATCTTCCCGGAAGGCACCATCAGCAAGAACGGGCAGCTCTCGGAGTTCAAGCGCGGCTTCGAGAAGTCCGCGCGGGCCGCCACGTCCGGCGTCATCCTGCCATTCTACCTACGCGGTCTTTGGGGCAGCCGCTTTTCCTACGCCAAGGAGAAGCTCAAGGCCAGTCGCCGCGAGGGCCGCACCCGCGATGTCCTGGTCGCCTTCGGCCAGCCGCTGCCGCGCGAGGCGAGCGCGGAGCAGGTCAAGCAGGCGGTCTTCGAGCTGTCGGTGACCTCCTGGCAGACCCACATCGCGACCCTGCCGACACTCCCCGCGGCCTGGCTCGCCGCGGCCAAGCGGCGTCTCGGCGAGGTCGCCGTGATCGATTCGGTCGGCACCCGGCTGACCAATCGGCGCCTGATCGCGGCGGTCTTGTTGTTCGCGCGTCGGATCAAGCGTCTCGCCCCGAGCCGGCCGTCGGCATCCTGCTGCCCGCGAGCAGCGCGGCGGCCATCGCCAATCTGGCCGCGCTGCTCGTCGGCAAGCAGGTGGTCAATCTCAACTACACCGCGAGCAGCGAGGCGCTCGTGGCCGGGATGCGCAACGCCGGCGTGCGCCATGTGATCACCTCGGATCGCTTCCTCGCCAAGCTGCAGCAGCGCGGGATCGACCTGGACACGGCTTTCGCGGAGGCGACGCTGCATCCGATGGAAGGGCTGCGCGCAGAGATCGGCAAGGCGGAGGCGCTGGCGCTGCTGGGCATCGGCAGCCTCCTCCCCGCCGGCGTTTTGCTCTGGTTGTTCGGTCGGCCCGGCCGACCCGACGACACCGCGGCCATCCTCTTCTCCAGCGGCAGCGAGGGCACGCCCAAGGGGATCGAGCTCAGCCATCGCAACATCATGGCCAACGTGCGCCAGATCTCGGATGTGCTCAACACCGAGCCGGACGATCTCATCCTCGCCAACCTGCCGCCTTTCCATGCCTTCGGGTTGACGGTCACCACCTTCTTGCCTCTGCTCGAAGGTATCCCGATGGTCTGCCATCCCGATCCCACGGACGCGGTCGGCACCGCCAAGGCGATTGCCCGTTATCGCGCGACCGTGTTGTGCAGCACCTCGACCTTCCTGCGGCTCTATATCCGCAATCAGCGTGTCCATCCCTTGATGCTTCAGTCCGTGCGTGTGGTGGTCGCCGGCGCGGAACGGCTTGCCCCGGAGGTCCGCGATGCCTTCGCACTCAAGTTCAACAAGCCGATCTACGAGGGCTATGGTGCGACCGAGACCACGCCGGTCGCCAGCGTCAACGTCCCGGACGCACTCGAGACCGAGACTTGGAAGATCCAATCCGGCTCGCGTCCCGGCACCGTGGGTCTGCCGCTGCCCGGCACCAGCTTCCGCATCGTCGATCCCGAGACCTTGAAGACCCTGCCGCCCGGCGAGGACGGGCTGATCCTCATCGGCGGTGTCCAGGTGATGAAGGGCTATCTCAACGACCCGGAAAAGACCGCCGATGCGGTGGTCGAGCTGGATGGCCAGCGCTGGTACAAGACCGGCGACAAGGGCCATCTGGACCCGGACGGCTTCCTCACCATCGTGGATCGCTACTCGCGCTTCGCCAAGCTGGGCGGGGAGATGATCAGCCTGGGCGCCGTCGAGGACCAGATCCGCCGCATCCTCGGCCAACCCGAGCTGGAGCTGGCCGCAGTCAACCTCCCCGACGAGCGCAAGGGCGAGCGGATTCTGCTTTTGGTCGCCGGCGAGATCGATGCCGATGGACTGCGCAAGCAGCTGCTCGAGGCCGGGGTGAATCCGCTGGGCATCCCCGCCGAGGTGGTGCAGGTCGAGGGGATCCCCAAGCTCGGCAGCGGCAAGACCGACTTCGGCGCGGCCAAGCGGCTGGCGCTGGCCGCTTGAGGCGACAGCCCCCGGGATCGTCGACTTGCAGTCGACTTCTTCCGCTGATTTGAAGGCCAGCGGCCCAAGCCCGGCGCCGACGCTGGTCGACTGCGCTGCGCTTGTCCAGGGGCCGGTCTGACGAGCAAGCTCGGGCCTCTGAGCTATACTTTAATTGGGAATAGAAGACAGGAGGACTGCCATGAAAACCAAGAGCAAAGCGATTGGCGAAGCGGTCCCGCGTCGTGAGATGACACTCTTCGACGAGATGGATCGCGCCTTCGATGATCTGATGCTGGGCGGCACGCCGCGCGGCTGGCGCCACGGGTGGATGCACCCGTTCCGGGAGATGTGGCCGGAGTGGGCGCGCCTTGAGCAGGCGGTCGATCTCACCCCGCGGGTCGACCTGATCGATCGCGAAGATGAGGTCTTGGTGCGCGCCGAGGTGCCTGGCGTCGAGAAAAAGGATCTTGAAATCGAGCTGGTCGGCCAAGTGTTGACGCTCAAAGGCGAGCGCAAGCATGAGGAGACCGAAGAGAAGGGCACCTACTACCGGTCCGAGATTGCGCGCGGCAGTTTCGTGCGCTCGCTGCGGCTTCCGGAGAACGTGGACCTGGAGAACGCCAAGGCCGAGTTCAAGGACGGTGTGCTTGAGGTCCATCTGCCGAAGACCGAGAAAACGGAGCGTCGGCGGATCGAGGTTGCGTAACATTTAAAGGCGCCTGGAGCGCCCGATCGCACGCTATCGCGCGTGCGCCGACCGCCCCCGGACATCCGCGAGAACGGATGCCGGGGGCGGTCTTTTTGCGGATGCGTTCGAGGCGGCCTCCATGACCCTGATTGACCCTTCCTCCCGCCGGTTGACCCACGGTGCGCCGGTCGCCGTCTGGATCGGCCTCGGCAGCAATCTACAGGAGCCGGAGCGTCAGATCGAGTCAGCCATCGGCGAGCTGGCCGCGCTGCCTGAAACCCGTCTCCGAGCCGCCTCGCGACTGTATCGGACCGCGCCCGTCGGCCCGCTCGGCCAACCCGACTACATCAATGCGGCGGTTCGTCTCGAGACACGGCTGGCACCGCAGGCTCTTTTGGCGGAGCTCCATCGGATCGAGCTGGCCCACGGCCGTCGGCGCGATGGTACCCGTTGGGGGCCGCGTATCCTGGATCTCGACATCCTCGTCTACGGCGACCTAAGCCTCGACGAGCCCGGCCTGACGATCCCGCATCCGGAGATGGCCCGACGCGCCTTCGTGCTGGTCCCGCTGGCCGATATTGCGCCGCCGGATCTTGCTGTGCCCGGCGTCGGGATTTTGGTCGAGCTGTTAGAGCGATGCGCGCGCGACGGGGTGAAGCCCTTGGGCGACTCGGATCCCGAGGGGAAACCGTCTCGGAGCGGGTCGGGCCCCATCCGGAGCTCCGACGGTCACCCCTAGATGTTGCGCTCGCCGTCGAATGCGGCGCCCACTCGGAACGAAGGGTGTGCGTCGAAGCCGAAGCTCATGCCTCTGGTACCCGAGAAGAGATGGATCATTGTGCGGCGGCGATTTTCGCTTGGGGTGCGAACGATGCTCATCATGCCGTGCGCTCATGGGTTATTCCCGAAAAAGGGCGCGCCGCCTGACAGGCGTACAAGGCCCTTCGGCGGCTGAATCCTGCGCCGTTTCGGGCCTATCGCGAGACACCGGACTGCCGGATCCTTTGCTCCTCGCCCGAGCGTTTCCTGCGAGTGCGCGGCGAGCGGGCCGAGATCAGGCTGATCATAGAGACCAGGCCGCGGAGTCATTCCGCCGAGGATCGGATGCTCGCGGAATCTCTGCGCCAAAGCACGAAGGACCGGGCCGAAAGCCTCATGATTACCGATCTGCTGTACAACGATCTGGGCAAGGTCTGCGCCATCGGCAGCGTGCCTGTCCCAACGCTATTTCAGGTGCTTCCGGTAGACGAGACTGCGTTTCTGCTGACGTCCTGATCGGTATCAGGCCGAAGCGCTTGGAGTCGCCCGAAGCAATCGGAGCTCATCCAACCCGCTTCATCGGATCACATCGATGCGAGACGCGAAACAATAGCCATTGTGGCGGCGACTGTCGTCCACCGCGACCAGGACACTCTTGTTGGTGGCGAGGGCGAGCTGTGCTTGGTCCAACATCCGAAACCCGCGGACCGCATCCGTGAAGTGACCGCTGCAGCTGAAGCTCACCCAGTCGGCGAGGCACGCCGGCAAGACGTCCTGGGGATCGGCACTCAGGGCGGCCATGCAGCCCCCGTAAGCGCTGTCGGCCGAGATCAAAACCCGATTGACCTGGGCCGAAATCATGGCCTCGGCCGCGAAGACCGCGCTGCTGGACAAAATGCTAAGCAGGCTTGCAGCGACGACTGCTTTCCTGGTGATCGAAACAAAATTCATCGGTGCCCCCGGCATTCTTCCACGTTTGAAGACATTGAGGAGCAGATGGTGCTGTGGGTCGGGCCGTATACCGGATAGGTGTAAACGGCGGCCGACGCGCTCGGGTTTCGCACCGAAACCCGCAGGACCATCGCCTCAAAACAAGGTGCCGAGTCCTTCGGGCTCGATTGGTGGCCCGATGTCCACGGGCTCCCGTTCCTGAGTGTGTTCCGGCCATGGAAAATCGGCGTCGAGCCGGGCGCCGATCTCGATGACCTCGACGGATGTTTCGGAAAGATACCAAACATCAGTATCGTTCGCGTCGATGATCCCGCCGATCTGAATTGGCATGGATTCCCGAGCGTCAGCCGACTCGGCGGAGAGCGCATCGGCGTCGAGGAGTTCCCCGATATCCACCACTTCGGGCCTGGTCACTAGCCCGGTTTCTTCAACGGGGATCGGATCACTGATGCCGTGACCGCGTCGCCGTTCGACTCGGCCTGTCATCCGGGCCATTCCTACGCTCTTCGCATCCGAGCGGAATGTCTCGTGAGTCACCGAAGGCACGGCCGCGGTGGCGGGACCGGGCGTCTTTCCGTCGGCAGGCGGCCCATCGTCCAGAGATAAGATCCGCTCATGTTCGCTCGGTTGCGACAGCATTCGTCCCTGCTCGTCCGGGGTTAGAGCCAGAGCCGCAGTCACCGCTGCGACCACCACGAGCAGGTTATATCGAAAGGTCATAACGTCAAGGCGCCGAGCTTGTATCGTGAGAATGCCGGCGGAGTCTTAGAGTGCGCTTGAACACATTCGGAACGCCGCGGCCGCGTGGCAATCCGAACTCATTTCAACAGTATGCGCCAGCCTCCTTGATTCGGTAGGCACGCCCAGCACGGCTCAACCGGAAGCGCTTCGCCGTCAGCCGCGATGGCGGCAATCACCTCGTTCGAGAATTCACTGCATACTCGGCCGTCTTGCGTACAGGCACGTACGGCGAAATAGTGGAGCTGTCCGGGGGTAAGGCCATTGATGACGACGGTCGTTTGCGTTGTATCCAGCGAGCCTGCGTATGTCCGGCTCGTTTGCCCGAAATGGACCTGGTATCTCGCTGCTCGTGGATCATTCACCGGGTTCCAGGTGAGCCGCACGTCCGCACCGAAGCAGTCTCCGGCGAACGAGACGGCAGTCAAGGCCCACCCGAAAACAACAAATCGCCGCGATGCGAAGCGGCGCCCGTGATTGCGAAACCAGGCCTCCTCGCGATCTTCGTTCGAAGACCTCAGTCGATGCCTGATGGTCGACATGAGCAATCGCGCTTCAGGGGTTGCGGTAGGTTCGATCATTGTGTCGGCTCATGCCGGATCCGCATGGAAGGGGTCGGCATCCGAACAATTGGGTAGGTCTGCAGAGGATTCTGAATCTTCTAAGGAAGGGAAGTCTTCCTTCCGGAGTCCGATCCCAACAAAATCGATCATCTATTCGCGAGTCTCAAGTACACAGTAGAAAAATGGGGCAATCGAGAGAATACGTCAAGCTTGCGATGTTGCGTGATTACCTTTTGCTATTGCATGGAAATGGCATGCACTCCCGTGACGACGACCGGGTGCGAGTGCGGTGCGGTACGGAGCGGCTGCCTATCGGCGTGCGAGGCGAGCCTGTGCCTACTCGACACCCCCCGACATGTTCGAGGTCAACACCGCCGCTTGGCCCCGCGAGGCGGCTAATTTCCGCGTGACTATCCCATGCGCTTCGTCTTCGAATGCGCGCCCGGGCGCTGACCGCGGAGCAGATCAAGGCGGCGGTGATTCCCTGAGCGGTGATGTCCTGATCCCGGCCGCCGCGCTCAGGCCCCCCGCGATAGAGCTGCGGGGGCCGATCGGCAAGGTAACGCGCGATCGTGTCCTCGATCGATAGCGTCGGCTCGACTGCGCGGCGTAAAGCAAACGTCGAGCGCGGCCGGGCGGAGCGGACCCGCATCTTTCAGCTCGAGCGCGATTGCGGTCTGCACGCTTGATCCTCGACCCCGGCCCTCAGCGTTCCCGCCACACGGTTGTATAGAGGTCGTGCCGGCGGTCCTTCAGGTTCTGCACCGTGCCCGAGTTGCGGGCGGCGCGCAGGGCCTCCAGGCGCAGATCCGCGAAGGCCACGGTCTCGACATTCGGCGTGGTATCGGCGGCGACACCGTCGCGCGCGAAGGGGAAGTCGCAGGGTGTGAGGATGCAGCTTTGTGCGTACTGGATGTCCATGTTGTGGACCTTCGGCAGGTTGCCGACATTGCCGGACATGGCGATGTAGCACTGGTTCTCGATTGCGCGTGCCTGGGCGCAGTAGCGTACCCGCAGATAGGACTGTCGCTCGTCGGTGCAGAAGGGCACGAAGATGATGTTTGCACCCTGGTCGGCGAGATGGCGGCCAAGCTCCGGAAACTCGGCGTCGTAGCAGATCAGGACACCGATGGGGCCGCAGTCGGTCTCGATGGCGTTCAGCGAATGACCGCCCTCAATGTTCCACCAGTAGACCTCGTTCGGAGTCGGGTGGATCTTGGGTTGCTCATGAACCTCGCCGCTGCGCAGACAGACGTAGCAGATGTTTTCGACTCGGCCGTTGGGCATCCGCGTCGGGTGTGAGCCGCCGATGATGTTGATGTTGTAGCGCACGGCCATGTCGCGCAGCGCCTCTTTGAGCGGCTCGGTGTACTTCGTCAGGGCCTCGATGGACTCGGCGGGCGAGAGCTCCTGATCCTCCATCGAAAGTAGCTGCAGGGTGAAGAGCTCGGGAAAAACGACGAAGTCCGCCCGATAGTCGGCGGTGACGTCGACGAAGTAGCGCACCAGATCGGTGAACTCTTCGAACGAGCCGACCCGGCGTTGCATGTACTGAACGGTCGCGACGCGTACGGTGTCGGGTAACCGGCCTCCGTAGCTCTTGGCGCGCTGCTCTTCCTTCTCGTCCGGTGCATTGGGATTGCGCCAGACCAAGTGAACCGCGTATCCCTCGGATTCCTTGTCCTCGGGCAGGTAGCGCGGCAACAGCCCCAAGACCTCGAAGCCGTTACGCATCTGGAAGGTCAGGACCGGATCCCGCAATCGGTTCGCCTTGACCTCCTCGAGATAGGCATCCGGAGTCCCGTAACGCCGCAGGCGTTTGCCGAGCGAGGGGATGCGCCCGCCGAAGACGATGCCTTTGACGTCCCAGGAGCGGGCCAGCTTCTTGCGTTCGTCGTAGAGGCGCTGGCCCAGCCGCAACCCGCGATAATCGGGGTCCACGCAGACCTCCATGCCGTAGAGATAGTCCCCGTTCGGATCGTGACGCGAGGCGTAGCCGCCCCCGGTGATCTCGTTCCAGGTGTGCGGCTTGAGAGCCACGTCGCCGTTGATCAGGAAGGTGGCGCAGTAGCCGACGATGGCACCCTCGTATTCCGCGACGAACTGCCCTTCGGGGAAGTTGTGGATCTGGCCGAGAAGCATGGCCCGCGAATAGGTTCCCATGCCGCTGGCTTGATAGACGCGCGAAACCAGGCCGCGGATGTGGGGGATGTCTTTCACGCGAGCGTTGCGCACGATCAAAGGCGGTTTCGGGTGCTTGGTCTTGGCCGTGCTGGACATGCTGGGTACTCCGGTGTGATGGCTGGCGATCAGGGCAGGGCTCGGTTCCGGCCGTGCTTTCGGCCGGTTCCTCGGATTGTGCCGAACCTGTCGATGGGGCTAGCATGCCCCGAGCGCTGCCGTCGGTAGTGGATTCAGAAGACTTACGACACGAGGTGAAACGTCCATGAAGGCAATCGAGATGCGCGAGACCGGCGGGCCGGCCGTCCTGCAACTGGTCGATCGGCCTCGTCCCGAGATCGGCGGGCCGGACGACATCCTGGTTCGGCTCAAGGCCGCCGGTGTGAATCCGGTGGATACCAAGATCCGCAGCAACGGTCCCCTGGTGCCGAACGGGTTGCCGGCGGTCTTGGGCTGCGACGGGGCCGGCGTGGTCGAGGCTGCGGGCGAGGCGGTCACGCGCTTCAAGCCGGGCGACGAGGTCTGGTTCTGCTGGGGCGGGCTCGGTGGTCCGGTCGGCAACTATGCGGAGTATATCCTGCTCGACAACCATCTGGCTCAGGCCAAGCCGCGCGAAATCGGGTTCGTCGAGGCCGCCGCGGCGCCGCTGGTGCTGCTCACGGCCTGGGAGTCCCTGCACGACCGGGCGCGTTTGGCCGAGGGGCAGCGGGTTCTGATCCACGGTGGCGCAGGCGGGGTCGGGCATGTCGCGATCCAGCTCGCCAAGGCGGCCGGTGCGCGCGTCTGCACGACCGTCAGCAACTCGGAGAAGGCCGATTTCGTCCATGCGCTCGGCGCCGAGTATTGCATCAACTACAAGGAAGAGGACCTCGTCGAATCCGTGATGGAGTGGAGCGAAGGGCAGGGCGTGGATATCGCGCTGGATACCGTCGGCCCGGATGTCTTCCGCAAGACCGTCCCGGCGATGGCGCACTACGGGGACTTGGTGACGATTCTGGATCCCGGGCCCGACCTGGATCTGAAGGAGGCGCGGGTGCGCAATCTGCGCATCAGCCTGGAGCTCATGCTGACCCCGATGCTTCGGGATCTGCCGCGGGCACGAACCCATCAGGGCGAGATCCTGCGCCGCTGCGCCAAGCTGATCGACCGGGGCGACCTGCATATCCATGTCTCGGAGACCTTCCCGCTTAAGCAAGTTCAGGAGGCGCATAAGCGTCTCGAGACGGGTCATGTGACCGGAAAGCTCGCGTTGACCATGGAGTAGGGCGATGGGCTCCGGTGCTGCGGGGGTGATTGCTCGGATACCCGGCCGCAGACTGCGCCTCGCGATCCTGTCCGACACGCACGGACACCTCGACGCGCGTGTCGAACACATGGTCACGACCTGCGATCTGGCGATCCATGGCGGGGATATCGGCAATGCCGACATCCTGGCCCGGATGCAGCCCGGTCTCGGACGCGTGTTCGCCGTCTTCGGCAACAACGATGTCTCGCGCCGATGGCCGGAGCGCGATCATGACCTCTTGCGCCAGCTTCCGGAATGGCTCGAGCTCGCGCTGCCGGGTGGGTGCTTAGTCGTGATCCACGGCCATCAGGGTCCGGCGCGCGACCGGCATGCGCGTCTACGCGCCCGCTTCCCGATGGCACGGGCGATCGTCTACGGGCACAGCCATCGGCTTGTTCTGGACATGGACACGGTGCCCTGGGTTTTGAATCCGGGTGCTGCCGGCCGGACCCGAACCTACGGCGGGCCTTCCTGCCTGCTCTTGATTGCCGGCGAGACCGATTGGCAGGTCGAGGTCCATCGGTTCGCCTTCCTCGCAACCCGCCGTTCCAAGGCCCCGGTTTTCGATCGCAAAGTCGTACGGCACGCGAAGACGACCCTTACATGAGCCCTATCACTCGCAATCAGCCGAAACCCCCGAAGTCGTTGCTGCGTCTCGTCGGCCGCGCCATCGCGGATTTCCGCATGATCGGCGAGGGCGACCGCATCCTGCTCGGGGTCTCGGGCGGAAAGGATTCGCTCTCCCTCCTTCACATCCTCAAGCATCTGCAGACCTATGCCCCGGTGCGTTTCGATCTGGCGGTGCTGACCGTCGATCCGCAGGTACCTGGATTCGATCCGGAGCACCTCAAGGACTATTACGAACGTTTGGGCGTGCCCTGGTTCTACGAGCAGCAGCCCCTGATGGATCAGGCTAAGGAGCATATGGACGGCGACTCCTTCTGCGCCTATTGCTCGCGCATGAAGCGCGGCATCATGTACCGCATTTGCCGCGAGCAGGGCTATGGCGTGCTCGCACTGGCCCAGCATCTCGACGATCTGGCCGAAAGTCTGCTGATGTCGCTGTTTCACGGTGGCCAACTGCGCACCATGAAGGCCCACTATCTCAACAGCGAAGGCGACGTGCGCATCATCCGTCCGCTGGTCTATTGCCGCGAGCGCCAGACCGCGGACTATGCCGAGCGCGCCGGGCTCCCGGTCGTCCTGGACTCATGCCCGGCCTGCTTTTCCATGCCTACCCGACGCGAGCACATGAAGGCCCTGTTGTCCCGCGAAGAGGCCGAGCACAGTCATCTCTTCGCCAACATCCTGCATGCGATCAAGCCGATCATGGTCGAAGGCGGACTCCCCGGGGAGCCACCTGCGGTCGCGTACGTCCGCCGGCCGCCAGCCGAAGGGCGTCGATAGGGTCGTTCATGAAGTTGGCCGGAAGCCGACACCCGACAACCGACACCAAAGACCGGCCGCCTCACGCTGTTCTACCGACCAACATCACACTCGACTGAGCCCGATCAGATCCTCGGCAACCTGATCACGGTAAGCTTTGCCTCTGGTTCCTGCTGTCCGCTCGCCCATGTCCGCATCCATCGACAATCCGCATTTTCTCCTGCGTCGCCTGCACTCCCTGCTTGGTCTGCTCCCCGTCGGCGCCTTCCTGATCTTCCATCTCTGGGAGAACTCTCAGTCGCGCTTCGGTGCGAAGCATTACAACGAGCATGTCGTTGCAGCGCTCAAGGGTATGAATTATCTGCCCCTGATGGAGATCTTCGTGATCGCACTGCCCCTGCTCCTTCATGCAGGCTACGGACTGGTGATCACGGCTCAGATGCGCTCCGAGCTGGCTCGCTACAGCTACACGCGCAACCTGTTGTACTGGATGCAGCGGATCTCCGGCATCGGCATCCTGCTCTTTCTGTTGCTGCATGTGGGGATGACGCGGATTGCCGGACTCTGGGACCCGAGTGTGGGCGATGATCTCTTCGCCCATATGCAGGCGATGTTGACCCAACCCTGGATGCTCGGGATCTATTTGCTCGGACTGGCGCTCTCGGTGTTTCATCTGGCCAACGGGCTCGCCTCGATGGCGATCGTCTGGGGGCTCACAACCTCGGTTCGTGCGCAAAGACTGTTCGGTTGGTTCTGCGTCCTGATCGGCCTGTTGTTGTCGGCCATGGGTATCCATGGATTGATGGGATTTCTGTCATGAGCAAGCCGAACGTCATCGTCATCGGCGGCGGCCTGGGCGGGCTCTGGGCGACCTTGCGGATCGCCCATGCCGGCTTTCCGGTCGAGCTCTTCTCGCTCTTCGAGGTCAAGCGCAGCCACTCGGTCTGTGCGCAGGGCGGTATCAATGCCGTGCTCGACAGCAAGGGGCAGCACGACTCGATCCGTCAGCACATCATCGACACCGTCAAGGGCGGCGAGTATCTGGCGAATCAGCCACCGGTGAAGGCCATGTGCGAGGATGCCCCCGGCCTGATCCGCACCTTCGAGCGCATGGGCGTGACCTTCTCGCGAACGTCCGAGGGACTGCTCGATCAGCGTCTCTTCGGCGGCGTAAAGAACAAGCGGACCTGCTTTGCGGGTGCCAGCACGGGGCAACAGCTCCTCTACGGCGTCGACCAGCAGGTCCGGCGACTCGAGTCCGAGGACAAGGTCGTCAAGCACGAGTGGTGGGAGTTTCTGTCCCTGCTGCTGGATGCCGACGGCGTCTGTCGCGGCATCGTGGCGATGGATCTGAAAAGTTTGGAGGTGCGAGCCTTCGCGGCCGATGCGATCGTGGTCGCGAGCGGCGGCATGGGCCAGCTCTATGCGCCCAAGAGCACGACGTCGACGAACTCGACCGGCGCTGCGGCGAGCCGCTGCTACCGACAGGGTGCCTGGATGGCCAACGCCGAGTTCTTCCAGTTCCATCCTACCGCCATGATGGGGCACGACAAGAATCGCCTCATGAGCGAGGCGGCGCGCGGGGAGGGCGGGCGCATCTGGGTGCCGAAGACGCCCGGCGACCGGCGACCTCCCAAGACCATCCCGGAGTCCGAGCGCTTCTATTTTCTGGAGGAGTTCTTCCCGGCCTACGGCAACACGGTGGCCCGCGACGAGGCGGCGCGCGCCATCTGGACCGTGACCCGACAGATGGGGCTGGGCATCGGCGGTGACGGCGGTGACCGGGTCTATCTCGATCTCACGCACCTGGATGCGGCATTCATCGGCGCGCGCCTGGGCGCCATCCTGGAGATCTATCGCAAGTTCGCCGGTGTCGACCCCATGACCGAGCCGATGGAGATCTTTCCGGCGGCCCATTACGGGATGGGCGGCCTTTGGGTCGATTTCGAGCGCTCGGCCGACGGCGGCATTCAACCCGACAGCCCACGCAATCACGCCACCAACATCCCCGGACTCTATGCCTGCGGCGAGTGCGACTACGCCTATCACGGGGCCAACCGACTGGGTGCTAACTCGCTCCTGTCGGCGAGCTACTCGGGACGCATCGCCGGAGAGTCGGTGGTGAGCTATCTCAAGGGGCTCGCCTCCGATGGCGCGTCTCTGGCTCCGGAGATCCCGCAGGCCGAGGTCGCGCGCCAGCAGGCGATCAACGCGGATCTCATGAGGGCCGATGGAGCGGACACGCCGTATCTGATTCAGAAGGAGCTGGGTGCACTGATGACGGCCAAGGTGGGTGTGGTGCGCTCGAACCCGGAGCTGGAATCCGCCGTCGGCGAGCTTCAGGTGCTACGGGACCGCTTGCGCAACGCCCGGCTCGGCGAGTCGAGCACCTGGTCGAATCAGAGTCTGGCCTTCGCGCGTCAACTCGGCGACATGATCGAGCTGGCCGGAGTCGTGGCCCGGGGCGCACTGGCCCGCGACGAGTGTCGCGGTGCCCATTACAAACCCGCGTTTCGGATCCCGATTCCGGAGGGGAAGTTCGCAGGCGACCCCGAGTTCGAGACGTATCGCGCGCGCTGGCACGCGAACAACGCCCAGTGGCTGAAGACGACCATCGCCGAGCACACCGAGGACGGGCCTCGGCTCAGCTACCAGGAGGTGGATTTGAGCGTCTATCCGCCGACCGAGCCGAGGGACTACCGATGACCGAGCAGCCGATCCATTTGCGTATCCGTCGTCAGGACCGACCCGACAGCGCGCCCTATTGGCAGGAGTTTGCGATCCCTGGGCGTTCGGACCACAACATCGTCTCGCTGCTGATGGCGTTGCGGGAGAATCCGGTCACGGTCTCGGGCCAGCGGGTCGATCCGGTCGTGTGGGAGCACAACTGCATGGAAGAGGTGTGCGGCGCCTGCGCCTTGCTGATCAACGGCGTGCCGCGACCATCCTGCTCGGCTCTGGTCGCCGAGCTGGAGCAGCCGATCCGGCTGGAGCCGTTGCCGAAGTTTCCGGTCGTGCGCGATCTGTTGGTCGATCGCCGTCGGATCGATCAGGGTCTCAAGCAGGTCAAGGCGTGGATCAAGATCGACGGCGTCTGGGACACGCACGAAGGCGCCCCGCGCATCGGACCGAGCGAGTGGGCGGCGAACTATCTCTACAGCCGCTGCATGTCCTGCGGCTGCTGCATGGCCGCCTGTCCGCAGTTTGGGACGGATTCGGACTTTCTCGGTCCGGCGCCGCTGGCCCAGGTCCGCCTGATGAACGCCCATCCGACCGGGCGTTACGACAAGACGGAACGCCTGCACGCCATCATGGCCGATGGTGGGTTGAGCGATTGCGGCAATGCGCAGAATTGCGTCCGGGTCTGCCCCAAGGAGATCCCCTTGACGACGGCGATCGGCGAGCTTGGGCGTCAGACCACGGTGCAGTTGCTCAAGGATATCTTCGGGCCGCGTTGAGGCGGGACTGCTCCGCCACGTCATGGGGGTGGCCCGGAGCGGGCAAGTGGCCTTCAATCTCGTGAAATGCCTTCGCGAAATCGCGATCCGCGCCCAGAATGTGGTCCAGGATCCAGTCGCGCGCGTTGTTCTGCGCCTCCTCGTCGAAGACGTCGATCCCTTCGGCACGCCAGTGGCGTAGCTGATCGGTGTACTCGGCCATCAAGAGCGCGTGCTCTGTGCGGTGCTCGGCCATGTCCTCGTAGCCGACTGCATGCATCATGTCCTCTTCGCGTTTGAAGTGCTCCCGCGCGGCCTCGCCGAGGTCGGTCAGGGCATCAATGAGGGCGGAGGCGTCGCCGGAGCGTCGCGGGGACGCCTCGGGACCGAAACGGTGACAGATATCCGCGAGGAGCTCGATGAGCCCACGATGCTCTGCATCCAGGCTCTCGATGTTGAGTGACCATTCGTCGTGCCAAGCCAAAAGCCTTGTCATCGGGTCCTCCGTCGTCCAGCCGGCGCCGCAGCCTGCGGGCGCCGAAAGGTCTCGCCCTCCCGGGATGGGTCGGGCGCAGGGTCCGCTGTGTCGTCGAGACCAAGGGACATCTTGTTGTTGTCGTGCCGGCGGGTCGGAGCTTGTCCTCGGCCAAGCACCGGTAACTAGGCGGGGCGCCTAAACGCTAAGACCCGCGGGGTCTGCGTCGGTTCTCCCGTGGTTCGCTGGCGCTCGAGCATCTGTTTGATCGCCATATGGATCTCGCCGAGCAGCCGGGTCTGTGTCTCCTTTAGATCCTTGTAATAGTAGACGACCTCACAATCGACGGGGTCCGAAATGGACTCCCGTCCGACCGCCGGTCGCCAGGCGATACGGATCAGGCGACCGCCTTCGCCGTCCTGGTAGGCATAACCGCCGTGGCTGTCCACGAAGACGACCTCCTCGCGATCGACCACGGCCTGATATTGCATGGAGCGGATCGGGATGAAGACGGCTTTTCCAGCGCTGCGTCGCAGGAGCAGCTGCATCCCGTTGTAAAGCGCTGCCGGGATCCGCGTCTGCTCGTACGCATGTGCCTCGTCGGGTCGAAAGAAGGTCTCGTGCATCAAGTAGTCGGCCATGTCGAAATGTCCCATGGATCCGGATGTCGATGGGCCGCCACTGGAAACGGTGCTGACTCAGTCGCTGTCGCCGAGCTCCGGATCCCAGCCGGCTGCACGTGCCTTCTCGATCGCCGCCGAATAGATCCGCTCATGTCGTTCGCGCAACTCGGGCGGGAGTCTGGAGACGAGATGTCCGTAGGGGTGCCATGCCTCCGTGACCTTGTCGTAGAGGTCCTCGATGCCCTGAATGGTCCAGCCCGCGCAGGTTTGCTCCTCGGGGATGATGCCGAACACCCAGGCGTCTCGGATGATGTTGGCGGTCGGTGTCATGGCGCCGCCCTGCTGCTTGTCGATGCCCTCGTAGATCTTGTTCTTCATAAGGTCTGCCCTGGTTGATATCCGCTACACTCTAGCGCCTTGCCTCTCCGACTGCTACGTCTGCCCGAGGCCGAACCCAAGGCCGAGTCTGAGCCATCGATGCGGTCCACCAAAGCGAGCCTGCCCATGTCCGAGATCCTGGTCGATCTGATCCGTCACGGCGAGCCCGTCGGCGGTCCGCGCTATCGCGGCAACGGGACCGACGATCCGCTCAGCCCGGCGGGCTGGTCGCAGATGGCCGAGGCGCTCGGCGAGGCGGCGCCTTGGGATCAGGTCATCAGCTCGCCGATGTCGCGCTGCCGTGTCTTTGCCGCGGATCTCGCCGGGCGATACGGATTGCCGCTGGTCGTCGACCCGAGCCTGATCGAGGTCGGTATGGGCGCCTGGGAGGGGCGTGCCCGCAGCGCGGTTGCCGAGGAGGAGCCCGAGCGCTTCGCCGCCTTCTATCGGGATCCCGTTGGCGAGCGCCCGCCCGGCGCCGAGCCCTTGGAGCGCCTGCTCGCGCGCGTTGCGGATGCCTACGCCCGTCATTTGGCCGCCTATCCGGGTCGCCGGCTGCTGATCGTCTGCCATGCCGGTGTGATGCGGGCGCTGGTCGGGCATCTGCTCGGTGCCGATGCGCGCCGCTGGTATCGCATCAGGATCGACTACGCCGGGCTCGTGCGGGTCCGTCACGGGCGTCTCGGTCCGAGCATCGAGTGGGTCAACGCGCGGACGCTGTGTTAGTGCTAACGCTCGCCAGCATGCGGCGCTCGAGATGGACTTGAATCCTGCCGATCTTCCGGATACCTGTCCGTTCGCCGTCGTGCAACTGCTGCACGATGGCTACCGGTGACCTGAGCGGAGGGGCGGTCACGAGCGCGGGCGGTGCTCGTCACGCCGGCCACCGCGATGACGTTGCGCGGGGTGGACGGCGGAGCGCAGTCTACCAGCGCCGGCGCCGGGTTCGGTGGACTTCGCTCGCACTCGTCCACCCTACCGGCCGATATCATGAACGACGCCACAAGTCCGCGGCGTCGCTCTGCAGGCTCGCGATCACGCCCCCATAACGCCCTGTGCCGGCGCGTGGCGCGGGCTGTGCCCGAGCATCGAGGAGAGGAGACCGGGACGATTGGGCTATACTCAACGGCTTTCGACGTCGTTGTAACCCCAGACCATGCAAAAGACCGACGATCTGCGCATCCGCGAAATCAAAGAAGTCCGCTCCCCGAGCGCGTTGCACCGGGAATTCCCGATCTCGGAGGCGGCTGCGCAGACCGTCTATTCCACGCGCCACGCCATTCAGCAGATCCTCCACGGTCGGGACGATCGCCTGCTGGTCGTTGCGGGTCCATGCTCGGTTCACGATCCCCGTGCCGCGCTCGAGTATGCCGCGCGTCTCCATGGCGTCCGCGACGCGCTGAGCGATCGCCTGCTGATTGTCATGCGTGTCTATTTCGAGAAACCACGGACCACGGTCGGCTGGAAGGGCCTGATCAACGATCCGAACCTGGATGGCAGCTTCGAGATCAACCAGGGGCTCGGCATTGCGCGCAAGCTCCTGCTGGACCTCAACAGTATGCAGATCCCAGCCGGGACCGAATTCCTCGATCTTATCAGCCCGCAATATATCGCCGACCTGGTGAGCTGGGGCGCCATCGGTGCGCGTACGACCGAGAGCCAGGGCCATCGCGAGCTGGCCTCCGGTCTGTCCTGCCCGGTGGGTTTCAAGAACGCCACCAACGGGGATGTCAAGGTCGCGATCGATGCCATTCACGCCGCGGCGCGTCCGCACGTCTTCATGTCGGTCACCAAGGAGGGTCAGTCTGCGATCTTCAGCACCACAGGGAACGTCGACACCCACATCATCCTGCGCGGCGGCCAACGGCCGAACTACGATACGGAGAGCGTGAGCATCGCCGCGGAGCAGATCATCGAGTCCGGTCTGACGCCAAAGATCATGATTGACTTCAGCCACGCCAACAGCCGCAAGCGCCCCGAAAAACAGGTGCGGGTCTGCCAGGACGTCGCCGGTCAGATCGCGCGCGGGGATCGCGGCATCATGGGCGTCATGATCGAGAGTCACCTGGTCGGGGGACGGCAAGACCTAGCCTCGAGCGACGGTATGGTCTTCGGTCAAAGCGTCACCGATGCCTGTATCGGCTGGGACGATACGGTGCCGATGCTGCAGGAGCTTGCGGATGCCGTCGCGCGCCGCCGCGGCCTTTGACCCCGGATCCGGAAACCCGAAATCCGGCGTTAAAGCTGGTCCAGGTAACGGATGCCACCCAGTCGGCTCGCCTGATCGCTGATCCAGGCCGCGCGTCGCTCCAAACGTTCCGAGGGCTTGTCCAGACGATAATGTCCGGGCGCAGGCAGCACGCCGATCAGCAGCGAGGCTTCGCGCATGGTCAGCTCGCTCGCCGGTCGATCGAAATAGCGCAGGCTGGCCGCGCCGATACCGTAGGTGTTGGGGCTGAACTGCACGATGTTCAGATAGACCTCGAGGATGCGCTCCTTCGGCCACAGGAGCTCCATCAGCAGCGTGAACCAGGCCTCGAGCAGCTTGCGCGGCAGATCCGAACGCGGCCAGAGGAAGAGGTTCTTGGCCGCCTGTTGCGTAATGGTGCTGGCTCCGCGCAGGCGTCCGCCGTTTTTATAGTCGGCCCAAGCCAGGCGAATCTCGATCAGGTCGAAACCCCGATGGCTCGGAAAACGCTGGTCTTCGCCGGCGATGGCCGCCAGGCGAGTCGGCAGCGAGATCCGATCCCAGGGTACCCAGGTCTGATGATAGTAGGGCGGCGATTGGTCGAGTCGCCAGAGGTTAAAGGCGTGCCGCAGCATGAAGGCGGATGCGGGCGGGTCGACCCAGCGTAGCGTCAAGACCAGCGCGATCGAGAGCAGCGCCAGATTGCCCAACGCTCTGAGCAGAAAGCGACCGACGCGGGTCAGCGGATGTCGGTCATGGCCGATGGATCGGATGTGAAAGACGCGGGTTTGCGACAACGGCTCGCCCGGCGCCGCATAGTGTCCAGCCTCGATCCCGCGATCCACTCCGAGCGTTTCCGACCCTTGCTTGTCGTCCTTCATCAATCCTCGTTGGTGGGTGGAACCGAGTCCCTCAGGTGTCTCCGCCTCCGGCACGGCAATCCGACGGGAGACGGATCTGCCCGTGCGGGTGCGCTCCATGCGCCTGGGCTTTCGAGCATCCGATGAATCGCCGTAAAGGTCGCAAGTGCGCCTGCGATCACCTCGGACGGATCCATGCGACCGTGGACGGGAAGGCTGTCGAGGATGTTCGCAAAGCGTTTCCAGGCCGCCGCGGACTGCTTGCCGTGAAAGTCTAGGAAACCGGCGGAGCCCAGCACCGGGCCAAGACAGCGGCGCAGGTGTTTCGCGATCACCCGACCGCCGAGCGTTGCACCCTCCAGCACATAGAGGCCGCCCAGCGCGGCAGCTGCCCCGCTCGGGGCGAGCTGGGCCGAGGTGCGCAGCACGTGCGGCTGGCCCTGCTCAGCAAGATCCTTGAGGATCGCCGGCAACTTGCGTCGAACCCCCAGATCGTTGCGGATTTCCTCGTCCAGCGCGTCGAGCAGGCCGTCCTCCAGGGCCGCGTAGACATCGGCCAAGGCATGCAGATACTTGAGATAGTCTTCGCGGGTGACCGTCGGCGACGTGAGTCGGGTCATCAGGGGCAAGCGTTCGACCGCCTCATGTGTCTCGGCCGTCGCGCGGCGCAGGACAACCGCCAGTCGCTCGGAGGTCGCCGGTCGGGACGTGTCTTGAATGTCTTGCATGGGGTCTTCGGGCTCGCTGCGCTCTGCGCTCGCGGCAAGTCTAACACCCGTCCTCGTCATCCCTGAAAAAGACCGGTCCGTCGTGCGGCACGATAGACCGACGGTGCTCGACCGACGAACGGTCGAGTATCCGGGGTCGCGGGCTCACGTTTTGAGCCACCCACCGCGGCATGCTGTGGTTCCGTCCAGTGCAAACCCTGCGGAGCCGACGATGAACACCCTTACTGACCTCTTCGTCATCCTGCTGTGCCTTTCCGGGATCTTCGTGATCCTGAGCCTTGTGTGCGCCGTCTTCGAGCATGCTCCCGACGAGGCGGATGCACGGCTGCGGCGCACGCGCGTGCGGCCACAACGTCCGCGGCGTCGCTCTCGCGTGGTCCGTCCTCGGCGCAAGCCGGTGGATCCGGTCACCGATTCGCCGAGCCCCGCGGTCTCGGTACCGGGACCGATTGTTCTGCCGGGGCGTGGCGGTTGATGCCTGATCGGACCAAGCGACGATGTCGGCAGCGTATCGATCGGTTTTCGGCGTAGGTGTCTCTCAACATGAAGTGCGTCGCCGGATCGAGCTACCGCGCTCGGACTCGAGCCGAAAAACCTCAGGCCGCAAGCCCGCGTCCCTGCAACTCTTTGATCTTATCCCGGACGGCGGCGGCCTGCTCGAACTCGAGGTTCTTCGCGTGCTGGTACATGGTCTTTTCCAGCGCTTTGAGCTTCTTGGACATCTGCTGCGGCGTCAGGGTGGCGTATTCGATGATCTCCTCGGCAACCTTGGCATAGTTGCGTGCCTTCATGGGCGCGCCCGGGATGGCGCCCTCCATGATGTCGGCGACCGCCTTGCGGATGGTCTGAGGCGTGATGCCCTCGGCGGTGTTGTGAAGGATCTGCTTGGAGCGGCGCCGCTCGGTCTCGTCGATGGCACGGCGCATGGAGCCGGTGACGCGATCGGCATAGAGGATCGCCTTGCCGTTGGCGTTGCGCGCGGCGCGCCCGATGGTCTGGATCAAGGAGCCCTCCGAGCGCAGGAAGCCCTCCTTGTCCGCGTCCAGGATGGCCACCAGCGAGACCTCCGGCATGTCGAGCCCCTCGCGCAGCAGATTGATCCCGACCAAGACGTCGAACTCGCCCAGGCGCAGGTCGCGGATGATCTCGACGCGCTCGACCGTGTCGATGTCCGAGTGCAGATAGCGGACCTTCACCCCGTGCTCGTTGAGATACTCCGTCAGATCCTCGGCCATGCGCTTGGTGAGCGTCGTGACCAGAACCCGCTCGCCGGCGGCGACCCGCAGTCCGATCTCGGAGAGCAGATCGTCGACCTGGGTCAGCGCGGGACGGACCTCGACCTCCGGGTCCACTAGGCCGGTCGGTCGGACCACCTGCTCGACGACGGCGCCCGAGTGCTGGATCTCATAGTCGCGCGGGGTGGCCGAAACATAGATGGTCTGGGGTTGGCGGGCCTGGAACTCCTCGAATCGCAGCGGGCGATTGTCGAGCGCGGAGGGCAGCCGGAAGCCGTAGTCGACCAGGTTCTCCTTGCGCGAGCGGTCGCCCTTGTACATGCCGCCGAGCTGGGGAACGGTGACATGACTCTCGTCGATAACGACGATGGCATCCGCCGGCAGATAGTCGTACAGCGTCGGCGGCGGCTCGCCGGGTCCGCGTCCGGAGAGATAGCGGCTGTAGTTCTCGACCCCGGAGCAGTAGCCGACCTCGAGCATCATCTCCAGATCGAACAGGGTGCGCTGCTCCAGGCGCTGGGCCTCGACCAGCTTGTCGTTGTCCCGCAGCCAGGTCAGCCGGTCCTTCAGCTCGACCTTGATCTGCTCGACCGCGTTCAGGATGGTCTCGCGCGGCGTGGCGTAGTGCGTCTTCGGGAAGACCGTATAGCGCGGGACCTTGCGCAGCTGCTCGCCGGTGAGCGGGTCGAAGAGCGATAGGTTCTCGATCTCCTCGTCGAACAGCTCGACCCGCAGCGCCTCGTCGTCCGACTCGGCCGGGTAGATGTCGATCACGTCGCCGCGCACCCGGTAGGTGCCGCGCGAGAGCTCGATCTCGTTGCGCCGGTATTGCAGATCGGCGAGCCGGCGCAGCAGGGCGCGTTGATCGATCAGATCGCCGCGGTTCAGATGCAGCACCATCTTAAGATAGGCGTCCGGGTCGCCCAAGCCGTAGATGGAGGAGACGCTCGCCACGATGATGACATCGGGACGCTCCAGCAGCGCCTTGGTCGCCGAGAGACGCATCTGCTCGATGTGCTCGTTGATCGAGGAGTCCTTCTCGATATAGGTGTCTGTCGAAGGGACGTAGGCCTCGGGCTGGTAGTAGTCGTAATAGGAGACGAAATACTCCACGGCGTTGTGCGGGAAGAACTCCTTCATCTCGCCGTAGAGCTGGGCCGCGAGGGTCTTGTTCGGCGCCAGGACCAAGGCCGGGCGCTGCACCCGGTCTATCACGTTGGCGATCGTGAAGGTCTTGCCCGAGCCGGTCACGCCGAGTAGGGTCATCGCAGACTCCCCGTCACTTAGGCCCTCCACCAGGCGGCGGATCGCCTCGGGCTGATCGCCCGCGGGGGCAAACGGCGAGACCAGTTGAAAAGGGCGTTCGGACATCGGAGTACGTGCCGGGTGTTTGCGGTTTCGTTATGATTGGGAGCGAGACACCGCATGTCCAGTCACGACTATCATCGCCCTACCACAAGAGCCCAGAGAAGACACCCGATGACCATCAAGCTCGCCGCGCGCGTTCAGGCTGTCAAACCCTCCGCCACCCTGGCCATCACGGCCCGCGCCAAGGCCCTGCGCGCCGCGGGCAAGGACGTCATCGGGCTTGGCGCCGGTGAGCCTGACTTCGACACGCCCGATCACATCAAGGAAGCGGCGATCGCCGCGATCCGCGCCGGCTTCACCAAATATACCGCTGTCGACGGAACCACCGAGCTCAAGCAAGCCGTCATCGACAAGTTCAAGCGCGAGAACGGGCTGGACTATGCCCACGACCAGATCCTGGTCTCCTGCGGCGGCAAGCAGAGCTTTTTCAACCTCGCCCAAGCGCTTCTGGATCCGGGCGACGAGGTCGTTATCCCTGCGCCTTACTGGGTCTCCTATCCGGATATGGTCCTGCTCGCCGGCGGCGCGCCCGGGCTTGTGCATGCCGGGGCCGATCAGCGCTTCAAGATCACCCCCGGACAGCTCAAGGGCGCCCTCACCGACAAGACCCGCTTGGTCGTCATCAACAGTCCGTCGAACCCCACCGGCATGGCCTACAGCCGCGAGGAGCTTGAAGCGCTCGGCGAGGTGCTGCGCGAGTTCCCGCGCACCCTCGTTGCCACCGACGACATGTACGAGCACATCCGCTGGAGCCCCGAGCCCTTCGTCAACATCGTCAACGCCTGCCCGGAGCTCTACCCGCGGAGCCTGGTCCTCAACGGCGTCTCCAAGGCCTACTCCATGACCGGCTGGCGCATCGGCTATGCTGGCGGCCCGGCCGAGATCATCAAGGCCATGAAGAAGGTGCAGGGCCAGAGCACCTCCAACCCGACCTCCATCTCCCAAGTCGCCGCCCAAGCCGCCTTGGAAGGCCCGCAGGAGTGCATCGGCGTCATGCTCAAGGCGTTCCACGAGCGCCACGACTTCGTGGTCGAACGCCTCAACCAGATCCCCGGCATCGAATGTCTGCCGACCGACGGCACCTTCTACGTCTTCCCGAAGGTGCAGGGCGCGATCGACAAGCTCCCCGGAATCGCCAACGACCTGGACTTCGCGGAATACCTGATCGAGAAGGCCGGCGTGGCCCTCGTGCCCGGCTCCGCCTTCGGCCTCAACGGCTACGCGCGCATCTCGATCGCCACCAGCCGTGCGAATCTGGAGCAGGCGCTGGAGCGGATCGCCGCTGCGGTCGCATAAATGCAGCATCTTCGCGATCTTGACTCCACCCGGGTGCCCGGCTAACATTGCGGGCTACCATAGATCCCTGGTAGCTCAGTCGGTAGAGCGGGTGACTGTTAATCACTAGGTCGGCGGTTCGAGCCCGTCCCAGGGAGCCAATAAATCGAGGGGTTACAGGTTTCCGCCTGCGACCCCTTCTGCTTTTCGCGCTCACTGTCCCCACGAAATCCCCGTCTGGCCCTCATTAAGGCGTCAGCAACGATCCACGTCGGCACAGAAAATCCGCCATAACGGCGGGTGTTTCTGTCACCGTGACGGGCCGATCTTTACGAAAGCACGCTCCAATGGATCGCCATGGTGAAGGCGAGATTGAACCCGACCATCCATTTCGGCCGCGCGAGGTTCGATCTCGATTCGAAGTGGTTATCGTCTGGCCTCGTCCTCGGTCGTATTGCGATGTACAGCTGTGTCGGCAAGCGGTCAAGGCACCGATAAGAGGGGCCTGGCTCGAATGGCGCTAACCTAAAGCCGGAATGCTTATAAAACAGTAAGTTACTGGAATCCTTCGCCGCCGATCTGCGACATTGCTGGCGGTTCCCTGGGCCGAAACAATTCAGAACGGCGTCCGGGTCGAACTCCCGCTTGTGTTGCTGGCGTTATAAGTAGCGGATCTTTCGAAGAAAGGGTCAGGTTCAGTTGATCTAGAGCTGCATCTCTTGTTGCCTAGACTCTCCCGCGTCCTCGGCGCTTCCGTTTTGCCTGGGGGACCCCGCTGCCGCAGCTTTCGACGTTGCCCGGTCATTGCCTCGATCTCTGCATAAAACTCTGATATTTATTCAGTTGATGTTGGTTGAGGGCCATGCGGAGTTTCGTAATCGGATGGGAATTGGGCGCTGGCTCGCGCGATCTGCTCCCTCGAAATCGAAGACGTGCTTCAACCTCACTGCCTTTAACAGATCGACACGACGTTCGCCTGCTCCATGAGCGTCAAGCCGCCATTCCGAGTGCGCCGCTCACCGACTGCTGCCAGACGTGGCGATAGACGACCGCGGCCATTTCTTGCTTATCGTCGTCCGTGAAGGGTGGCGACGGCAGCTCAGTGTAGAGCCGATCGAGGATGAAGATTTCGACTTCGGCTTGGGTCTGCTCCTTTTCTGTCCATCGCTCCATGGGCGACAGCAGCTCGCGCAGTGACGCCAACAGGGACTGACTCGCCTGCTTGACCTGTTCGCGTTCCGCCTTGCCGAGCGTCTCCTTTTGCAGCAGGTCGAAGAGCGCGAGCTCATCTTCGCTGAGACCCTCCTCGGCAGCGCGTCTCTGCTCGGCATCAAGACCCTCAATCAGGTCCGTCAGCTCGGTGAAGGTGTCCTCGATCGTGACCCGGTCCTTTTCGCGGTTGTAGTCGGCGATGATCTGCTGGTAACGCTTGTAATAATCCATCCGTTTCGGATTGTGCCTAAGCATCTCGGCGAGCTTTTGCTCGACGATTTCGCGGATGTCCTGGAGTGCCGTCGCCTTATGGTTGACCTTCTTCGCGAACTCTTCGCGGAGCTTCTCCAGGTCGATCCGGCTGAGATCGTAGGTCAGCCCCACGGTTTGGTCGTCCCCCGGTGCGTCGGCGCGGATGGCCTGATTCACAATGCGGTGCAGCTCCTTCAGAAGCTCGGTGACGTCCGCGGTGTCGCGCCGCTCGGTGAGCTTCTTGTAGATGGCTTCGATGTTGTCGTGTCGCTCGGCATAGGTGAAGGCCATCGGCTCCATCAGAAGTGCCCGGAAGCGGACGAAGACCTGACGGGCCAGGATCTCGAAACGCCGCTTGGATTCATCGCTCGTGTAGACGGCGTCCACGGCATCCGCAATACCCTTGATGCGAGCGAATCCGTGTGTGCCGAGCAGGGCCGTCATCTCCGCCCCCAGGGCACGAACATGGGCCTCGGTCGCCTCGATGGCTTCGAGCAGCGCCTGCACCCGTTCCTCGATGGGTGCGATGATCTCCTCTTCACCTCCGCTGTCATCACCGAGTGCATACTGGGCGAGCGCCTCGCGCAGGCTCTTGAGCATGCCGTTGTAGTCGACGATCAGACCGAAGTCCTTGCCCGGATAGCAGCGGTTGGCGCGTGCAATGGCCTGCATCAGGGTGTGCGCCTTCATGGGCTTGTCGATGTAGAGCGTGGACAGGCTCTCCACATCGAATCCGGTCAGCCACATTGCGCAGACGATGGCGACACGGAAGGGATGCTCCGGGTCCTTGAAAGCGGTCTCCACATCCACCCGCTTGCCGTCCGTCGTCTCGAATCCCTGCTTCAGCAGTGCCCGATGCGGGATGATGTCGAAGCCCCACCTCTTGAAGTCGGTGACCTCGTTCTGCGCCTCGCTGATGACGATCTGGATAAGGGTCTTGTCCAGCCATCGGGCCTGGCTGCGCAGCCGATCCAACTCCGCCCTCAGGCGCTCGCGGACATACGGATCCGTCTCGGAGGCGATTTCGACGTGCTTGGCCTCGGCCTTGCCGTGCACGGATTCGGCCTTGGCCGTCCAGCGCGGCAGAATGCGCTGAAAGACACGGGCACAGGTGATCTTGTCGATACACACCAGCATCGACTTGCCGGATTCCCAGCGGGTCGCGCAATGCTCGACGAAGTCCTCGGCGATCTTGTCCAGCCGATCGTCGGCCGTGATGATCTCGTAGTCTTTGCCGAGCAGTTTCTCCAGCAACGCCTCCTGATCGGGGTCCAAATCGGCCTCATCGATCTTGTCGGCGATGCGGTCGTTCAGATCGAGCCGGGCGATGCCTAGCTTCTCGCCGCGATTCTCGTACACCAGCTTGACCGTGGCCCCGTCTTCCTCGGAGCGCTTGAAGTCGTAGCACGAGATATAGCCGCCGAAGATGCGCTTGGTCAGCTCGTCGTGCTTGAACAGCGGTGTTCCGGTGAAGCCGATAAAGGCAGCATTCGGTAAGGCCAGGCGCATGTTGCGTGCGAGCCAGCCCGCTTGAGTGCGATGCGCTTCGTCCGAGATCACGATGATGTCGTCGCGTTTGCTGTAGGGTTCGTCGAACTTCACGGCCTGGTTGAACTTGTGGATCAGGCTGAAGACGTAGCGATGGTTCTCCCTGAGCAGCTGCTCCAGCTCCTTCCCGGACCCGGCGCGCGGTGTCCGGTCGTCCGCGACCCCGCAGCCGACGAAGGTCTTGTAGATCTGACTGTCCAGATCGTTGCGATCGGTCATGAGGACGAAAGTGAAGTTGCCCGGCACGATCCGGCGCACCTTCTCGGTGAAGAAGGCCATGGAGTAGGACTTGCCGCTGCCCTGCGTATGCCAGAAGACGCCGAGCCTGCCGAGGTCCGGGTGGGCACGCTCGATCAGCTCGATCGGTCCTTTGGGGATGTAGGGACTGGGCTCCTCGGCCGCCTTCAAAAACCGCTGGGATTCGAGCGGCAGCTCGATGACCCGGCTGCGCAGACGCTTGCCGCGCGGAAACTCGCCTTTCAACACCTCTTGTCGAACGACCGAATCCACGGCGAGATTGACGCCCAGGATCTGATGGTTGCGCGCGACGATCTTGCGAACCGCGCCCGGCTTGCTGGCATCGAAGAGGATGAAGTTCTCGACGAGATCGAGTAGTCGCTCCTTGGCGAGCAGGCCGTTCAGCAGCACCTCGGCCTCCAGGCTGCCCGCGTCGCGCTCGTCCTGGCGCTTCCACTCCGCAAAATGCTCCCACTGGCTGGTGATGGAGCCATAGCGCGCCCGGTGGCCGTTGCTGACGATCAGGAAGGCGTTGTGATGGAAGGCATGGGCGATGACATGCTCGTCCAGATAGTCGCGCAGATTCCCGTCGAAGCCGGCGCGGATGTTTTTGTAGACCGCCTTCAGCTCGATGAAGACCAGCGGCAAGCCGTTGACGAAGCAGACCAGATCGGCGCGGCGATTGTAGTTGGGCGTGCGCAGCCCGGTGATCTTCAGCTCGCGCACGCAGAGGAAGCGGTTGTTCTCGGGCCGGCGGAAGTCGATGACCCGGGCAAAGCCCTGGCGCATCTGCCCCTTGGCATCCCGATAGCTGACCGGCACCCCATCGCGGATGTAGCGGTAGAACCCCTGATTGTGTTGAAGCGTCGAGCGGGTGAAGTCCTGGCGGGTCAGCTGGGCGATGGCGTCCTCCACGGCCTTTGCGGGCAGCTCCGGGTTGAGCTTGGCGATGGCGGCGTGCAGATCGCGGGTCAGCACGACCTCCTTGGTGTCCGTGCGCCCGAGTGTGCCGTCGGGTCCGAAGGTCTCCTGGTTCCAGGCGTAGAGGCTGTCCCACCCCAGGACCCGATGCAGATGATCCGCGAAGGTCTCCTGGACCAAGCGGTCTTCGCTGTTGATATCCGTGATGGCCATGGCTTATCCCTCCGCCTGAAATCAACTCCTGGTCCTGATCTCCGCGATCGCCTCCCGTGCCGGCCGGCCCGAGTCTCCGTCGCATTCATAGGCATCCAGCCGCTGGTCCAGCACCCGCTTCTGCGCATCGGTCAAGGGGAGCGCCGACTGCTCAGCCGCGATGCTGTCCCACAGGTCTTCGACCAGGCGTGTGCGCTCGCTAACCGGCAATTGGCGCGGGTTGGATGTCATGGCTGATTCCTCTACGGGACGGTCCGTTCAGACACCGTGTCTCTCGGAGGGCAGGATCTTGTCGAGCATAGTGGCATGTTCCGGTGTTTGGCTCACCCGTTTGGCTCGACTTTGGCTCATTCGATATCAGGTGGGTTTGGCGAAACTATTTCTAAAACAGTTGCTTGCGATGATCGCGTGCCGCGAATGGCTCACCTGGGCGGCTCTTTGCCTGTTTTTGCGGCTTCGCTGAGCCAAAGGTATCGCTTCTCTTACCGAGCACTCGGCGTCTCAACCTGATCCATCGGTGCCGGCCTGCTCCAGATTCCGGTCGGTCATAGGGCATTCGACGACCTGCCCGGCCCGGCTCACGATCAAGGGCGTGCCCGTCCTGGCCGCGATCTCTCGTGCCCGTTGGGCGGCCCGGACGAGCGCGTGCGGGACGGCCTGCATGTCGTCATCCTGGAGATTGGATACCGGGGTGGTATGTTCAGGGTTGCTCATGGCTTCTTCCCCTCGGCTAACAGGACTGGCGATTCGCCGCCGTTATCGAACCATTGCCAGTAATCGACGCGATGGCGGTAGACATTCTGAAAGTTGTCGAGCCCGGATGCGAAGCGCCGTCGGACGGTGTCGGTCGGGACATCGTGACCGCCTTGACGCACGCGCACGGCCACTCGAGCGATGGCCTCTTCCGCCGAGGGCAATGATAGAAAGACCAGCTTCACGACATAACCGTCGGCCCGCCAACGGTCGATCATGGCGGCATAGGTCAGGCCGGAGAGCGTGGTCTCGAAGGCGAAGCTGCGCCCGTTCGCGACGTGGCGGCGTATCTCCTCCAACATCAGCCGTCCGGCGCGGAACGCTGCCGCTTCCGGTCGGAACGGGGACAGTCCCGCGGCGATGAGGTCGGCATTCACGAAGATGGGGCAGTTGGCCTCATTGGGCAGAAGTTCGCGGGCGAAGGTTGTCTTCCCGGCGCCGTTGGGGCCGGCGATGATGACGATCTTCCTCTGGACCGTCATACCGCAATCTCGCCGCTCATGAGGCGGGGGAGGAGGAGGTCGCGGGCCTCGGTCGCTCGTCTCGCTGCGGCTTGCAGTATGCCAATCTGCTGCTCGATAGGGCCGACATGTTCGGAGAATAGTCCGATCAGACGTCTAGGCGGCACTTTCACGTCTACTTTTGCGAGCTTCTCGCGAGGCAGATGCTTGATTGTTGCGCCTGTGAAAAGCCCCGCCAATTGCCCGGATATGCCCTTGTAATAGAGGCTGTAGTAGAGAAAGTGGTGGTCAAAGCTCTCGGCGGCACGAATACGATGGATCGCCTTCTGAAACATCATCCCGGGAGCTTGACCCTTCCAGATGGCGCAACGGCCTGGCTCGCCACCCTCGCACATGACGATGTCGCCATACCTCAAGCCGTACTTGTCGATTTCGTGCTCTTCAAAAGGCATCTCCCGAAGATAACTGAGATCGATCTGACCCCATCGCACATTGATGTTGGCAAGATAAGGTCGAAGTTCACCTCTGTTCTTTCGTGCATCGAGCATCTTCCCAAGTTGAAACTCGGCGAGGTCGTTCAACGATCTTCTTTCCCAGCCCTCCGGCAAACCGTCGATGATGCGAGTGTGCTCGTGGCCGGGGAAGCGCAGGCGGACGAACCATTCCCGGTAGAGTTGCCGCGCTGCCTCCTCCAACAGCGCCATCCGGCGGCGGTTGTTTTCGATCAGGTCGTCGTACTCCGACACAACAGCTTCGATTCGAAGCTGTTCTTGATAACTCGGGCAAAGAAACGTCACTTTCCGCAGATTGCCTTGTGACAGTTTCGGCTGAGCAGCACCAGTGACGTAACCGCGAAGATCAGAGTGATTCAGTAAGAGGTTGAGAAATCTGTTTGTAGCTATCCCCTTTCTTGCTCTTACAACGTGTGCATGGTTGTTAACCCAGAATTGACCGTGCACTACTCGTGCAGTAGGCTCTTTTCTCGTTACGAGATTCGCTCCATCCTCAGCTATCAGTACATACTCACCGTCGAATATGAAATCGTCGATTGAGTCAATGATTCCTTGTGCTCCATAGTATGGATATTCGCCCTGACGGGTTTCGCGTACAAGCGTCGAAAGGGGAATGCGTTCGTGATCGTGGAACTCAACCAATTCCTCGAAGTTCCGTTTAGCCCAACTCACACCCCCAACTCCTCAAAATTCTCCTGAATCCTTGCCGCCAGTTCGGCCGCCTCGCGATTCAGGTCCGCCAACTCGATATGGATGTCCCGCAGCGTCTGCTCGAAGTCGAAGTTCTCGTCCTCCTCGGGTGGCGCGACGCCGACATAGCGACCAGGCGTCAGGCTCCAGTCGGCGGCCTCGATCTCTGCGCGGGTGACGGCCTTGCACAGACCCGGCACGGCGACAAATTCGGCCTCGGGGAAGCGCTCCTGGAGCCAGAGGATCTGACGGTGGAAATAGACGGCGAGTTTGAGCTGCTCGACCGCGGTCTTGCGGTCGGCGTCGAGCGGTTTGAGGCGGCGTGACATGGCCTTGGCGTCGCGGACGAATGAATTCGCCCCTTCAGGCTCATCGCGGGTGAGGTCTTGGGCCAGTTGCGCGGCGCGGGCGGCGAGCTTGTAGAGCAGGTCGATCTGCTTGACCAGTCCCTTGGTGCGATCGGCGAGCGGGGCGAAGGCGTGTCGGGCGGCGTGCTGTTCCTCGTTGCTGTCGGGCGGTGTCTTGCTCGTCACCTCGGCGAAGGTGGCCAGGGTGTTGAGCAGGGTGGCGCGATCGGTCTCGTAGGCGCTCTCGGTCTCGGTCAACTCGGTCAGGGCATCGGCCAGCGGTTTCCGTTGCGCTTCGTCGATGCCCGCGATGCCGCCGACTCCATCGGCAAATGCCTTGAGTCCGTCCTCGATCTCGACGAGCCGTTCCTCGAATGCGAGCACGGCATCCTCGATCAGGGCGATCTCGTCGCGTATTCGGTCGAAGTAGCCCGCGACCAAATCCAGGAAGCGCTGCCGCTGCCCTCGGTAGAGCCAGACGATGGCCGTCAGGTTGGCGAGCTGCTCGGGGCTGAAGTCGTAGATCTTGCGTGTGACCTTCCGATAGACGTTGCGCGCGTCGATCATCAGTACCAGGTCGCGCCGCTCCTCAGGTTTGCCGCGGTCCAGGTGCCACAGCTCACAGGGGACGGTGCGGGTGTAGAAGAAGTTGGAACGGATGGCGATCATCACGTCCACATCGCCGGTCTCGACCAGCTTGCGGCGCACCAACGCCTCGCCATGGCCGCCACTGGAGGCTTGAGACGACATGACGAAACCGGCCCGCCCCGTCTCGCTCAAATAGCTCCAGAAGTAGGAGATCCACAGGTAGTTGCCGTTGGAGACGGTCTCCTTTTTCGTCTGCTTGTTCTTCGTGATGCCTGGGAGTCCAAACGGCAGACGGCAATCGCCCGAGACGCGGGATGCATCGACCATGTCGACGTTGAAGGGCGGATTGGCCATGACGAAGTCGCATCGGCCGAAGAGGCTGTGCAGGTCCTCGTAGAAGGTGTTGGCCTCGCGGATGTCGCCTTCGAGCCCATGCACGGCGAGGTTCATGTTGGCCAGCCGGATCGTGGTGCCGGTCTTCTCTTGGCCGTAGAAGGTGACCTCATGGCTGGTGTCTCGTCCTCGCTCCTCGACGAAGTGGCTCGACTGCACGAACATGCCACCCGACCCGCAGGCCGGGTCGAAGACGACGCCGTGATCGGGCTCGATGACGTTGACGATGGTCTGCACCAGCGAGGGCGGCGTGAAGAATTCGCCGTTGTCCTGCGCCCCCTGCATGGCGAACTTCATCAGGAAGTATTCGTAGATACGGCCGAAGACATCGCCCGATGCGGTACGCAGGGCCTCGCTGTCGAAGATTCGGAGCAGGTTTTCGAGCAGATCGGGATCGAAACCCTCGTAGTCCTTCGGAAGCTGATCGGCGAGCGGCGGGAACGCGGCCTCGATGGCGTTCATGGCGCCGAGCAGTGCTGCTCCCAGGTCGGCGTCTTTCGGGAGCCTCAGTAGCTCATCGAACTGCGCCTCCCGCGGCAGCAGCATCGCCCGGCGCTTCTTGAAATCGGCCTGGAGCAGCGGGCGCTTGGGCATCTTGCCCGCCGCCTGATCGGCCTCGATGGCGGCTTTAGCGGCGTAGTACCGATTGGCGGCGTGGCGCAGAAAGATGATGCCGAGCACGGGCATCACATATTCGCTGGAGGTCAGCTTGGAGTTGGAGCGGAGCTGGTCGGCCGCATCCCAGAGGCTGGCTTCGATCTGCTCGATGTTTTTGAGGGCGTTCCCTGTCATTCCGAAGCGTTCGCTTTTTTGATTGTGATGGAGCCCGTGGTCTCGGGCTGATTCGACGCGGGGACAGCCAGTCCGTGGGCTTCGGCGTAGCTGAGAACCAGCACTTCGATCATCGAAGATGCGGAGCGACGCTCGCGCTCCGCGGAGAGCTTGAGCAGCGCCTTGACCTCGACGGAGGTGCGGATGGTTAGAACTTTTTTCTTGGTGCGTGCCATGCCGCGGTCTCCTGATCGTTATCCTTGTGGTACTGCCAAAGTACTGCTGTGTCGGCAATCGGTAAAGGCGTCGAGGCGTGTGCGAAATCATGGCTTGTCGTGGATTTGTCTTCGCTGATTTCGGATCGGCGCGATGGCGCGATGGCGCGATGGCGCGATGCTTCTCGACCACCTGGATCGCCTCCGTGGGCGCGTCCGTGGAGCTGCGCGTACCATTTTCGGCTTCGCGCAGCCGAGTGTCTGCGGTCCAGACGACAGAAGGCTTCGGTAAACGATCCATCAACGAAGACATGCGAGGATTTTTTATGGCGCTCGATCAAAAGGCGTTGCAGAAGAAGCGGGCCAAGCGTGAGCTGAAACGCAGGCAAACCAAGCCGGCGGCTTCGGGGCTGCCGGGAGCCCTATCCCGGGCGAGCGTATGGGCCAACGTGGGCCGGGCGCCGATCGCGGACGTCTTTGTCCCGGCCAATATCTTCGAGCTGGGCATCGGCACGGTCTGGGTGAGCCGGAGTCTACCGGATGGGCGCTATGCCCTAGCCGGGATGGTCGTCGATGTTTTTTGTCTGGGCATCAAAGACGCCTTGTACAAGATTGTCGATGCGGCAGAGTATCCGACCGTCCTGGCCCGCATCCGAGGGAATCTAACGGAATCGGTCGAGACTCAGCATCCGAGCTATGCGCGCAAACTGGTCGAGGAGGCATTGGCCTATGCCAAGGACCTCGGCTTCGAGCCGCACGCAGACTACCGGATTGCTCGGTTGATCTTCGGGGACATCGATGCCGGCGCCTGCCCGGTGTCCTTCACCTTCGGTAAGGACGGCAAACCTTTCTATATCAACGGGCCGAACGATACCCCTGCGATCCAGCGGCGCATCGTCAAGCAGCTGGAGCGTCGCTGTGGTCCGGGGCGATACGACTATCTCGTGATGGTGTGATGGCGGCGGATCGGGATCAGCCTTCGGGGTAAATTGACGCTGTTGGTCGTGAGGTCGGTACTCTGACTTCTGCGGTTGGTTATTCGCGGGTAAGAGACTGATGCACGACGAGTCTTTGGCTTGAGTCAGTCGTCGGATGGCCGGTCGACAGCACTGAATCAAAGACCACCAAAGAGGCGAGGTCATCACAACAACGATGAAAAATATCGCGCTGGAGTCATTTGACGATTTTCTGCAACTGGCTCGGCGGCAGCCGGGACCCCGGCAACTGCTGTTCGGATTCACGCGCAACGAGCTTCCGGACGGCCATACATCCGAGCAGGCGGAGCGCTATAAGGCCGGCCAAGGCGGGCATCTGGCGCCGGTCGTCTGCGTGGACAAGGCGACGCATGAGATCGGCGGACGTCGGGAGTGGATCGCGCCGCGCCCGGTCGAGTTGCGTGCGCAACGGGTGCCTACGGTAGGTCGCCCCGACGGAAGAGCAGATACCCGCCGAAGGCACAGGCGGTGCCGAGAAGCATCGGGTAGACAATCGCATAGGCCATGTAACCGGCCTGCCCGAAGTTGTCGAGGATGACGTAGGCGGACGGGCCGAGCATGACCAGCTGCGAATCGAGCAGGAGCATGGCCGCGGTGCGGAAGACCTGCATGGGGTTGGCCAGGGCGATGCCGACGACCGTCTCGGGCGGGATCTGATTGCGGATCAGGGTGCCGAGCAGAATGAGGTCCAGGAACAGCAGGAGCGTCAACCAAACGACGAAGGCCGAGGCCTGGGCGACGTCTGCCGAACGGCTGAGGGTCGAGAGCAGCATCCCGATGCCGAGAAAACACCAGGCGAGCGCCATCAGCAGAGCCGTGTACCAGATGAAGACCAACCAAGGTACCGCAGCCCCTTTGACCGAGCCCCAGACGATCGCGCCGATCATCGCGAGGAACACGGGCAGGAAGACGACCAGGAAGCGCCCGGCGAGCTTGCCCCAGTACCAAGGCGCCAGACCGATGGGCAGCGAGAGCAGGTATTCGTAGACGCCGGCCTCGCGGTCGCCGGCCACCGAACGCACGGTGGTGATGAGCACGAAGACCGGCAGGATGGCCATGGCGAGCTGGATGTAGGTCACCATCAGGCGGGACAGCCCGGTAAATCCCATGATCCGCGACTCGGTCAGTCCGAAGGCGAACAGCAGAACGACCAGTCCGCCGAAGACGAGCGTGTAGGCGACGAACCACTTGGCCCGAAACGACTCGAGGAGATCGGTTTGGGCGGTCAGCCAGAATTCACGCATGGTCTCGGGACTCCGTTAACGGCTCAATCGGCGTGGTCATGCGTTTGCTCGGTCGGCGGGACCTGATCCGATGCCGCGCCGGGCGGCGCCGAGTTGGCATCCAGATGTCCGCCGTGGACGTTGAACCGGGCTTCGACATCGAAGACGTGCGCCTTGGCTTGCGGGAAGTTGAGCCCGTCCGGCGCGGCCTCGGGTTGGGCGCCGAGGCCGTATTCCATCGGCGTGACCTGGCCGCGCAGATAGGTCGCGGTGCGCGCATCGATCCAGTCCCCGGTGCGCCAGTCGTTCACCCAGATCTCGGTGGCCGGATCATCGCGCTCGGCACGCTCTTCGAGCCAGATCAGCGCGCATCCGATATCGTCGAAGCGATAGACGCGCGAACGCCCGTCCGGTGTCGGGACACGCACCTGAGCTGAGTGCAGACGGTCAGAGAGGACCATGCGGCAACGCTTGCAGGCATCGCGGTCCCATTTCACCTCGACCGGTCCCTGTCCCGGATCGCCGCCGCAGGCGGAAACGAGGAGTGTCAGCACAACCGCCGAAACGATGCTCGTGAACCGCGTCCCGCGCGATGACGGGGGACTCGGCGGCAAACTCGCCGACCTGCACAACTCGATAGATCCGAGCTGGACCCGGTTCAGAAAACGAAAAACTTGATCATTACACCGCGTCGACCGCGACGCCTGTTGATTGCCGCGGATGAAGCGCTCGTGCGCAACCAATCCATAATCTGCCGGACGCGGTTTACGCATACCGCACCTCCGCCAACTCCGGCTCGGTCGCCGTATCCAATCGGATGGAATCAAGCAGCGCGGCGTAACGCGACAGCAGCCCGAGGAACCGCAGCCGATCTGCCCCGGCGACCCAGCCGTCCCAGCTGATGCCCCGATCGCTGCTACGCAGACCCCATGGCGTGACCGCCCGCGTAAAGGCGTCGTCCGCGCGGGTCAGGACCAAATGGCAGCGCAGACGGCTAGTGAGATCGACCAGGTCCGCGACGCGATCGTCGAGCACGACCAGGCCCTGGTCCATCTCGATGACCCGGTTGACGAGTGCAGCGACCTCGTCCAGCCGATGGCTGGAGATGAGCATGGCGACACTGTCTTGTCGCTCGGCCAGCAGCTCGAAGAAGATGTGCCGCGCGTCGGGATCCAGGTTGGCGGCGGGCTCGTCCATGACCAGCAAGTCGGTATCCCGACCCAGGGCGATGCTGATCAGCAGCTTTTGCTTCTGGCCGCCCGAGAGCTTGACGAAGGGCTGGTGCCGAAATGCCTTCGCATCCAGCCCGAGCCGTGTCGCGACCGCTTCCATGCGGCGCGGATCGGCACGGCAGACCCCGGAAGCGAACTGGATCAATTGCCCGACCGGCATCTTGAGCGGCGGCGGCAGCTGTGGCACGAATCCGATCTTGCCGAGCACCTCGCGTCGGTGCTCGCGCGGGTCCAGATCATCGACACGGACCTTGCCTTGGCAGACGTACTCCCCGAGCAGACAGCGGATCAGCGTAGTCTTACCGGCCCCGTTGGAGCCGACGAGGGCGACGCGATGTCCGCGCTCGATGACGAGGTCGATCCCCTTCAGAACGGTCTGGCGACGAAAGCGTTTGCTGACCTGCTCGAAACGGATCATAGGGCCTTCTCCAGTCCCTTGAATGTGTAGCTCAGCGAGCTGGTCGGACAGATGTCGACGCAGAGACCGCAGCGGGTGCAGTCCGCGCCGATGTCGGTGGTGAGTCCTTGCGCACGGCCGCGAATGGTGACGTCGAGCACATGCGGCACCATGCAGATCTTCCGGCAGTCGCCCTCGTGATGGCAGCTGCGCATGTTGTACTGCACCCGCAGCGGCGAGACGACACCGACGAGGCCGTAGGTGATGCCGATCGGGCAGATATAGCGGCACCAGGCCCGGCGCGAGAGCAGCACCTCGAAGACCAGCAGGGCGAGGATCCAGAGCAGCGCCAGGCCGGGACCGTAGATGAGCGCGCGGCTGAGGATCCCGGTCGGCGAGATGGTTTCGAAGACGGTATAGCCGGTCAGCAGCGCAAGCAGGGCGAAGACGACATAGAAGACCGCCCGAACGGTGCGATGGAACTGGATGTCGATCGCCCAGCCGCGCTTGGCGAGCCACAGGTGCAGCGACTCGGCCCATTCGGCGACCAGATGATAGGGACAGACCCAAGAGCAGAAGGTCCGCCCGCCGAGCAGGATCCAGAGCACCAGGACGGTCAGGGTGCCGATCAGCAGGTTGACGACGATGTGCTTGTATGCGAGCGTGACCTGCAGCGCCGAGTTCAGATCGGCCAGGTGGAAGCCGATGACGCGCGAGGCAGTCAGCGCGCCCTCGACCAACTGCACGTCGAGCACGTAGGACACGACGAACAGCAGGTTCACCACGATCAAGGTGATCCAGCGGCGATTGCGCCATTTGTGGCGGTTCGCGCTGCGTGCGTGACCCGCCTCGACCGCGTGCAACGCCTCGCGGGACAGCGGCGTCTTGCGCTTCTCCTTGTAGATCGTCTGGATCGGGATCTGCTCGGGTGTGGGCTTGATCGGTTTGAGCCCGAGCAATTGGCGCAGCGATTCGACGAAGTAGCTCATTGGAAGTCGGCGCTCCGATGGATCTCCACCACGATGGCGGCGGGCTCGGCGGGACAGACCATCTCGCAGACGCCGCACCCGACACAGCCGTCTTCCACGACCGGTGTCGCGGTGCGTCCGTCCGGCATCGGTTGCATCCGGATGGCGTGCAAGGGTGGGCACTGATTGGGATCGCCCGATGGCGGGGTGCCGGCCTCGCATTGGGCGATCCGGATCTCGATCGGGCAGAGTCGGACACACAGATCGCACAGCGGCAGGTCGAACGGATGCTCGGCCAGCGGGATCGGATTCCAGCGGTCGACGGACTCGAAGCGCAGCAATGCGGGGTGATCCGGGCCGCGCGCAGCACCCTTGAAGGGCTGACCGCGCACGGCGAGGCAGCGGCCCGGCCGGGCGACTCGCGCAAATCCCATCCGCGTCTCGGCGGGATAGTCGATATCGTGTGTCAGTGCCCCGGTCGGACAGGCCAGCACGCATTGCAGCCCGTCGCAGGAGAAGTCGCAGGCCTGGTCGCGCGCCTCGATGTGTGGCGCGCCTACGCCGACACCGTCGTTGAGATCCGCCAGCTTGATCGCCTCGACCGGGCAGACCTGCACGCACTGGCCGCACTTGATGCAGGCCGAGAGGAATCCCTGCTCGTCGAGCCGATCCTTGAGCGCGCCCGGCGGGCGTAGACGCGCGTTGGCCTGGCCGATCAGCGGAATGAGCCCGGCGAGCGAGGCCCCTACCATCCCGATCAGGAGGGCTGTGCTGCGCAGGAACTCACGCCGGCCTTGCTCGCGCAGCTTCTTGGTCTTGCGCTTCGATTTCTGCTTCGTCTTCGGTTGGGCAGTCGGTTTCTCGTTCATGCTCGGTTCACCTCTCAATCCCTCCCGAGCGAGCGACGCAACGCCTCGTAGGCGTCATAGCCGCCCGGTGCGACGTCCGGGGCAGGCGCCTCGGCCTCGGTGTCCGGATCCAGCTCCCACTCCGAGCCGCCGGCCAATCCGGCTTGCGGTACGGCGAGTACGACCTCGGTATCGGCGTCCCACAGCGGATGCTCGTCGCGCACCAGAAGATCCGGAGTCGAAAAGGGGGCGAGGCGCTCAAGGAAATCGATGACCTCGAGCATCGGGGAGCCCTTGAAGAACTGCGCCGGGGGCACGTCCATCCAGAGCCGGTCGGCGAAGGCTTGAATGGCATGCGGCGAGTCGCCGACGCCGTCGTCGTTTCGGTCGAAGCCCTCGTAGTCGTCCCAGTAGTTGCCGTCCCAGGTGTTGCGGTTGGCGGTCTTGCCGCCTTCAACGACGACCTGAGTGGTGTTGCCCTTGAACCGATTCCCGGTCAGGACGTTGCCCTGCCAGTCGTTGATGAAGCGGATCCCGATGCCGTTGTAGGCGATCAGGTTGTCGCGAAAATAATTGATGCTGCCCGGCTGGTAGGGCGAAACGTCCAGATACAGGCCCTCGGCGCAATACAGGATGCGATTGCCCTCGATGACGACGTCCGAGGTCTCCTTGAAGCCGATCCCGATGCCGGTCGTGCCGGTGGCATTGGCGATCAGGTTGTTGCGAACGACGATGCCGTCGCTGTACATGAGGAAGATCCCGACCGTGTTGCCCTCGTAGTGGTTGCCCTCGACGCGGTTGCCCTTCGAGTACATGAAATGCAGCGAATAGCGCCCGCCGCGTGCGTCGTTGCGAGCGATCAGGTTGTCGCGCGAGTACCAAACCACGGTGTCGCGCGCGTTGCGGATGATGTTGTCGGTCACCTCGTTGTTAAAGCTGTACCAGAGCCGGATCGCATCGCCCCGCACACCCAGATCGACCGGCTTGGAGGAGATGTCATTACGCCGCACGATATTGTTTTCGGACTGCTGCAGGTCGACGCCGAACAGGGCGTTATCGATGCGGTTGTCCGTGATCACGTTGAACTTGCCCCGAACCTGCACGCCCGAATCCAGGTCGTTGTGCGAGCTGCCCGAGTTGGTGAGATGCAGGTTCCGAAGCGTCGCCCCGTCGGTTTCGAGTAGCACGATAGTGCCCTTGCCGCCCCCGTCGATCGTCACCCGATCGCGACCGTCGATGGTCAGCCGCTTGTCCACGCGCACGGGGCCGGCGTAGATGCCGGGCTCGGGCGTAAGCACCGAGCCCGTTTCCGCGGCGTCGACCAGAGGCTGCAGTGACGGGTAGGCGGCCCCGACCCATGCAGGGATCAGGAGCAGTCCAGCGCAAGCAAGCCGGATCGGGTTCATGGGGCAAACTTAAGCTGCTTGCGTCGCAGCAGGGTCGCCGCCGCCAGAACGGCCGAGAGCAACAGCATCAGGCCGAAGCCCCAATAGGGATAGGAATGGGTTCCGAACTGGGCGACCTTGCCGTCGCCGAAGACGGTCGGCATGAAGGACTTCACCGTAAAGGCGCCCATCGCGTTCATGTTGTGGCCGTACCACCAGAGCCAGGCGGAATAGTCCAGGATGAAGATCAGCGGCAGGGCCATCGGCGCCAGGATCAAGAGCCAATAGATCGGGCCTTCGGACCGGCGAGCACCCCAGAGCAGCAGCAACATGGCCCCGATGATGCCCCAAAAGACGACATGCGCCGCAGTGCCCATGACGCTGACCATGGGCCGGATTTCTTCGGGGTTGTTGAAGTAGCGCCCGAGGCTCTTGCCGTAATGCCAGGTGAGCAGTTGGTGGCCGCTTCCGGTCCACTCTCGACGCTCGCCGGCGGGCTGTTTTGCCTGATCGCGCTCGAAAGCGCCGCGCAGGTTTGCGGCGAGTGCGGTCTTGTCCGGCTCGCCGGTGTCGTCGATGCTCGGAGCACCCGAGGTGGCCTTCGGTTGCGCATCACCCTCCAACGATGCCTTCATCTGCGCGATCAGTGCTTCGGCCGGTGAAAGGCGTTTTTCGGCCTCGGGTGTCGCGGTCTCTTGATCGAGTGCGAACGCCAGTGCACTTAGATAGCCTTGGCTGTTCAGCTTCAGCCCGTCGGCAGTATAGAAGGTCATGGCCATCCAGCCGACAATCAGCGCAAACCCGACGCCCATGACCGCCAATCGGGTCTTGGATCCGGGGATGGCGAATCCGACGATCATGACCGCGAGCATCGACAACAGGAATGGTGAAAAGGCACGCTCGACGACGCCTCCGGCCGAGATGGGATACATGCCGACATAATGATTGATGGTGTCCATCTCATGGACACAATTGAGCGCCTCGTCCTCGGTGATCTCCGACTTCTCGACCTTTTGACAGCCATTGAAGACACCGTTCATGTGGAAATGGATGCGCACGCCGTCCGGGAAGGACTCGGGCGGATAGTTGGGCGCGGTCAGCGAGACCCACCAGACGGGAACGAAATAGATGGCACCGAGCAGGAGCAGTCCGATCAGGATCAAGCCGAAGATCAACGGCGTGTGCCGATCCGAAAAGGAGAGAGTCGATGTATTGCTCATGATGGATACGGTCGTGCGCGTGCGTTGGGTGAAAGAGCCTTCAGGATCGATGCGGCCGGCGACAGCTGAAGCGGGGAGCGTCAAAGCGATACGTGACACTGCCGCAGCAGTGTCCCGCGTTCGCAATCGAGCTCCGGATCTCGTGATCCGGAAGGCGCGGCATCGATTCGGTCCTTCAAACGCCGGATCCGAATCGGGATCCGATTCGGATCATTCGAAGTCCGGGTTCTTCCAATCGACCGAGTCGGCTAACTGCTCCTCGCGAACGGGTTGCCAAGAGACATAGCTGATGACCGCTTGCATATCCTTGTCGGAGAAGTTCTTGATCTGTTCGACCATCTCCGGATTGGCATTGCGGCGCTTATGGTCACGGATCCATTCGAACTGGCGAACCATGTACGCATAGTGCTGACCGTTGATACGCGGATAGAATTTCTCCACGTCGCCCATCCCGGTCTCGCCGTGGCATTTCACGCAGTTGTCCTGGTAGAGTTGCTCGCCCAGAGCATAGTCTTCGGTCCCGGGTCCATACGGTCCCTTCCCCCAAGCCGGGTTCATCGGCAGGCTTTCGATATAGGCGACCACATCGGCCAGCGCTTGTGCATCGCCGATCGATTGCGGAAGCGAGAAGGGATACATGGTCGGATTGTCCCGATTTTGTGCGCGGATATCCGCCATCTGCTTGATCAGCACACCGCGATGCTGGCCGGCCAGTTGCGGGAAGGTCCCGTCCGGTGTGCCCCATCCTTCGGGCAGATGACACGCGGCACAGACCTCATAGACGTCCATGCCGTTCTCGACGTCAGGCTCGAGATGCAGGGCTTCGTCCTGTTCGCCTCCGCCTTGATTCCAATCGATGGGTTCGGCGCGATGGACGCGGTCGGCGTCGCTCGTGTCCGCTGCCGAGATCGTTCCGGCCGTACAGACGGCCGCCGCTAGGATAGCGATTTGAAACAGGTCACTTTGATTCATGGCGTACTCCAATTCGGGCTCGTAGGACTCGGGCGGCGCCTCACGCGTCTGCAAATCGCTCCGAGGTCTTGTCTATTGAGATCGAGCATGTTTGCGCTGCGAGTTGATAAGGGCGCCATAAAAGCGGACGACGATGCATGCATTGATGATGGAATTGCAAAAAGGGCACAGGGTCAGTTCAGGGTGGCGAGCCAGTTTGCGATGGCTCGCATCTCCTCCTCGTTGACGAGGTGCATGACACCCCTCATCGCCGCAGTCATGCCGTTGCTACGAGCGCCGCTTTTAATATCCACCATTTGATTGTAGGCGTAATCCGGGCTTTGTCCCGCGAGCTTTGGATAGATGGGCAGAAGGGGCGTCTTGGCGTCCTTGCCGTGACAGGCCACACAGGTCTTGGTGACATAGAGCTCGGCGCCGTCCATGGCGAGAACGGGCAAGGATGCCGTTATCGCCGCGGCGATCGAGATTAGAACGGACTTCAAGGCGTTCATCGTGGACTCTCCGGTCGATAGCCGATTGCGGATGTCGAGAGGCTGCCATTGACCGGGATCCAGATCCCGGTCAATGACGCGACTTCATTTGTTGACCGTCGCGCCCTCCTCGTCCAGGAGGTTCTTCGCTCGCAGGCCCAGGTCGGCGGCCTTCACCTGGTATTGCCACCACTGATTGGCCCAGAGCATGGCGTTCTGCCAGTCGGCCATGGTGGCGGCGTCTTCCGATTTCTTCTTGGACTCGTGTGCAAACCCGAGCTGGTCGGTGGCGTCCTCGACGAGCGCGACCGCGGTCGGGAAGTCCTGGAAGTTCCGAGCTGTGATATAGGCGACCACCTGATCGATGACGGCTTGGGTCTCGAGGTTGGTCTTGACCTGGGTTTCATAGTCTGCTTGTGAATACAGCGTGCCTTCGACCATCGATACCGTGGTCGCTTCATAGCCCTTGGGGCGGACCAGAAGATATCCCTGCATCTCCAGATGCAAAGCGGAGCAGAACTCCGTGCAGTAGTAGGGGAAGACGCCTTCTTCATCGGTGACGAAGCTGAAAGACGCGGTCTTTCCAGGCTCGATCGAGAGGTTCACGTTTTGTCCGTAAAGTGCGAATCCATGGACTTGATCTTGAGCGCGCTCAAGGTTGGTGAGATGCAGGTGGACCTCGTCGCCGACTTCCGCTTCGATGATCTCGGGGGTGATGTGCGAGCGAATGACGGTACCCATGACGCGCGTGGTGCATTTTCCGCCGGCATCGCATGTACGCTCGGTCGTCTCGCGGCCGGCGCGGGTGCGATTCGGATGCACTTCATCGGTTCGACTGTTCCAACCTGATTTATAGCGTACCGCAGGTTGCAGCTTCTCGGCGCGAATGGCGGCGGCATAGTGGGGCTCGCCGAGCGGCAAGGGCATGTCGTAGATCAGCTGCATCTTGTCGCCGCTGATGTCGATCAGCTGATGGTTCTGCGGATGCAGAGGGCCGACGGGCTGATGACGATCGATCGAGAGCTTGTTCAGCGCCACCAGATACTTGCCCTGCGGGTTGACCGTGTCGCCCTCCATCGTCATGAGATGACCGATGTTGTAATGGATGGACAGCTTGTCGAGAACCTTACCTTCGCAGTAGTCGTATTTGGCGACCTGCGAGTCCACATAAAGCGAGGTATAGGCGACGCAGGGCTTGGAGTCGAACTGGGTGTGCAGCGGACCCAGCCCGAGATTGACCTGCGTATGGAGCGCGTCCTGCATCGGGATAATCGGCACACCGTAGGGATCCTTACCCTCGAAATTGCCCTCCTCGATGGCCTTCATGATCTTCTCGACACTGTAGACGGAGACATGGCTGTCGAGCTTACCGGCGACGATGATGAATTTCCCGTCCGGCGTGACATCCACGCCGTGCGGACTCTTGGGCTCGGGCACCAGGTAAAGCAGGCCCTCGGCGATCGCCTGTTCAAGCGGGATGAAGTACATTCCCTTTTCCTTCTTCACCTTGCCTGCCTTGACCAGTTCTTCGGCCTTCTTCCAATGGGTGACATGCAGATAATCGGTGTCTTTGGAAGAGCATCCGGCCTCGAAGGGCGGGCGTCCGCGCTCGATGCCGCCGACATAGCGCTCGGTACAGAAGGAGTTTGTGAAACCCCAGCCGTAACTGTCCTTCTTGCCTGCGTCTGAAAGATCTTGGCTGTAGGGGCCGAGTTCGAGCGTAAAGGAGTTTTCGGGCTCGATACGGCCTTTCTCCTGATTGAAGCTCCAATAGGTCAAGCCGCCGCGGTATTTGTCGTTGAACTCCTCGAGGGGCACGAAGCCGTCGTCGAGGAGCGGCGCCGCGTATTGCGCTGCTTCCATGACATACTCGGTATTGGGCGTCACGAACGCACCGCCGTGCGATGATTTGAAGAAGGGGTTGACGACGATCTGCTTGGTTTCGAAGTCATGCAGATCGATCACCGCGATGCGCGGGTTTGCCTTGTCGTTGATGAAGACGTATTTGGCGTCGTAGTCGCCGTCGGTTTCGGATATCGCCGGGTGATGAGTGTCGCCGTAGACCAGATCCTTGCCGCGGGTACGGCCCTGCTCGAGTACTGCCTTGGACTCGTCGTCGAAGCCATAACCCTGCCAGGGCTCGGGCGTGAAGACGCCGATGTATTTCAGCAGGCGCATCGAGGGGATGCCGTAGACAATGACCTGCCCCGACTGTCCGCCGGAGGCGAAGACCACGAATTCGTCGCGCCCTCCCGTGGGGACGTATGTCTTGGCCGCGGCGAGAAGATCCTTTTCGGTAAGGCCGCGTCGATCCATGACGTCCTTCAAGGTGTCTTCCGACCAGGCGGCCCCCGCGACCCCCAGTCCGAGGACGACTCCCGTGGCCAGGGTCGTCAAACGTTGCGGTCTTTTATTCATGTGTCCTCCTCCGGTGCCATTGAACGAGATCTCGAACCGGTCTCTCGACCGGTTCAAGCTAGCAAAAGGCAATGGGGAGGAACTTGATCTATGTTAAATCCGGCGGGCCCTACTCGGCTTCCGGCTCGGCCGGGTGCACTGCGACCGCCTCTTCGGAGCCGGCGACATCATCGGCGATGACGGCCTCTGTAGGATCGGGTGCGGCCTCGTGCGAGGTATCGGGTGGAGATTCGGTCCCGACGGCAGGCGCGGCTTCCCCGAAGACGCCCGATGCCTGCTGAAACTGCTCCAAACCGCGCGCGATGTAACCTTCTCGCCAGAGCAAAAAGAGGACACCGAGCAGGACAAGGAGCATGAGAGAGAGTCGCCAGGGGCGTCGCTTTTCCGCGAAGGGGTCAATGAGTGAATATTCCGAGTTCCGAGGACGCTCGGCGAGCCGCGTAAGGCTGGCACCGAAGGGGATGTTGATCTTCGCCGAACTGTCGATCGCCCAGCCGTTGCCGTCCAGGAGCGGACCGAGATTGCGCGCGCGCAGCTTCATGTAGGCCAGCAGAGTCGAGGGCCCGGAGATCGCGAGGATGACCCCGAGCACGGCGAGCGGGATCTGCCACCAGGGGAGCTTGAGCAGACTGGCCAGGACCGTTGCGAGCGCCGTGCCGATTGCACCCACGGCAAGACCGAGGGCGGCGAAGATACCGGCGAACTTGGCGATGTCGAAGCCGCTTACCGCGGGCGCGGCGGCCGGACTCGCGGCCGTGGCCTCGGTAAGTCTCTTGCCGGCGGCATCGTCGACCGCCTTGTCGCGCGCGCCGGCGAGTTTCTCGATCTGCTCCGACACCATCCTCGCGGTGCGCTTGTAGGGCCTCCAGAAGGCCTCGCCGACGCTGATCGGCTGCTCTACGATCTTGGTGATGGTGGCATCCCAGTCACGACCCTGCCGATCGTAGAAGATGCCGTTGCGACCGACCATCAGGTTGTCGGCATGGCCGCCGGTCAAGGCGGCGACGATGCTCATGGTCTCGGTTCCGCCGCGGCGCACGCAATGGCAGTAGGCGAGATAGGTCCGGCTGAGCGAGGCCATGGCGCTGTGTGCCTCGATGTCCTTGACCTGAATACACAGTTCGCTGCTGCGACCGTCGAGCCCTGTATGCGTGCGATCCAAGCGGCGTTTGCGTCGAACCGCCGACGGATGTCCAGCCATTCGGTCTCGGTGAGCTTTTCATGCCGCCCCAGCAGCGGGTTGACGACACGATCGCGAAATTCCCGCAGTGCTGCTGACCAAGCCGGATTGACGCCTTGGTCGAGCGGCAGGGCACGCTTGGCCTCGATTCGGGTCATCGGAAAGGCGGCGATGTCTTCTGTGCCCTCGGACAGCTCTCGCGCCGAGACGGCCAGATAGGCCGCTTCGCTCGGATTCAGGGCGCCGGCCGCGCTGCGGTCATATTCGGCGAGCCGGGTACGGGTGAAGAAGTCGTCGATCTTGGCCTTCACCGCATCGAATGCTTGCGTTGCCGACTTGGTCGCCTCGCCGAGCGGCAGCAGATTGGCGGGATCCGTCTCGGCTTCAGCCCACCATTCCGAATAGGCGCGGGCCTCCGCGAAGAAGCGCTCGCAAATTTCCGGGGAGATGCCCTCGGCGCCGCTGCGGTCGGGCGTGCTGCCGAGGCAGCCCATGATATCGGCGATTGGAAGCGTCAGCGAAAGTCCGGGGCACGAACGGATTTGGCCATTCGAGTCTTCTCCTTCTCGGGGTGGTGTTCCGATTCGGCAATATGGACTGCGACGGCGTGGATGGGAATCCGAAAGCGCTGAAGGGTGTCTTCCGCCCGAGCCGACAAGGCACTTTCGGTCGGGCGTCGTGGCGAGGGCCGCCGGCCGGCAACCGTCCTTAACGAGCCGGTTCTAAGATGTCGGTTCGGCCGGCAGGTGTCGTCTCCGTCTCCGCCATGCGCGCCGCCAAGATGTCGAGCAGCCGAGGATGATCGCCGACCAACCCAGAGGGGTGGACACGAAAGCCCGGGTGTTCGCGTTCCACGGACAAGCAGATCTCGGCGATATCGCCGCGTGGGCCGGCATGCCGTCCGGGCGACAGGAACAGCATGGCGAGGATGACGGGCGTCGAGATGTCCTCTGCGGCGAGCGCGCGCAGACGATCCTCCAGAAGCTCTCCGTTGAAGTCGTATTCAGCTCCTGAGCGCCGCTCCATCACGGCCTCGCCGAGCGTGACGTCGGGACCCGGGTCGTTGGCGAGCCGTTGCGTCAACTGTCGGGCAAGCCAACGCCGTACCTCCGTGACGGCGGGAATGGGCGAGCCGTGGTCGAGCAGCACGATCCGACGCGGCGCGATGTTCTGCTCGATGGCGACGTCGTGAATCCGCTCCAGAAGGATCTCGACCATGTCGGGCTCGCCCTCCGGGAGGGGACAGAGGGCTCGCGCAATCTGGACCTCGAACGGGCCGAAATCGTTTTGCAGGGCCGCGATGCGCTCGGGGACATAGTCGCTGATGGCTCGACTCGGGCCGAAGAAGAGCGGGAGAATCAAAAAGCGCCGAGCGTCCTCGCTCAGACGACGACGCAGAAAGAGCTCGAAGGTCTCGGCGGGCTGACCGTGCAGCTTGTCCGGCGGAATTCGGTCCGAGTGCAGCAGGGAGACGGGGTGAACGGTCTCGCCGAGGCGCTCGGCGAGACGGCTCGCGATTTGTCTCAGCCTCAGCGTGGCATCGGCTCTCTTCGAACCGTTGTCGACCAGCAGGATGTCGCGCATGGCAGGACCTTGTCCTCGGGGTCGGTGAAGATACATGGTTCCCGAGATGGGGCGGCGGAGTGTCTCCTACAAATCCGTGCGAGCCTCACGCGGCATGCGCTGCCGCCATACAACGTGAATATCGAGGGAGAGGCCGCACCCCCGAAAACCGATCTCGGCGATTTTGGGATCGCCCTCACAGTTTCGTGATCGCTCCGCATCCGAATCCGCTCATTTCACGAGGTTGCAGTACACTCATCGGCATGCCGCTGCATCGAGACGGGCGCCGGCCGGCATGTCTCGGGATGCTTGGCAAGGTCGTCCCCGAGCCTTGTTTCAATTCGGGGAGGATCGATCCGTTGGGGCCGTCCATCATGTCCGATCCAAAAGGCAAGAAGGGCCGCAGCCGACGCTGGTTGCTGGCTCCGACCATTGCGGGCGGCGTGGCGCTGGTCGTCTATCTTGCGCTTCTGCTCGTCACGACTTGGGTCGCCCAGGAGCGTCTGAGTCATTCCGCCGCGGCCCGGCATGCGCTGGATGCACAGCTGCATGCCAACGCACTGAGTTATTTCTACGCCGAGCGTCTCGGCGATCTGGCGAATCTGCGCCGTGATCAGGCGGTTCAGTCTTTTTTCGTGAATCGCGACCTCGGCATGTCCATGAAGTACGGGCTACAAGCGAGCTTGGTCTCGATCCGAGAGCTCCTGATCGAGCGCGTCGGCGAGAAGCGTGTCGATTCAGGGCCGTTTTTCGATCGAATCGTCTTGTTCGATGCCGACGGGTCAATCCTGGTCGACACCGGTGCCGATCCGCCGCCGTCGGAGCGGTGGGCGCTACGGGAGCGTGGCGCTCCGACACAGGTCCGATTGGTTGTCGATGTATCCGATCACCCGGATGCCATCCTGGTGGAAGCGCCGATCTTGATCGCGGGACGTGCGCGCGGGACCTTGGTCGCCTGGGTCAACGAGCGGACCACTTTGGCTGCACTGGTCGGGTTCGATCCCGGAGGCAGCGGATTCGCCCGCTACCGACTGCTGCGCTCGGCGGAGGAGCTTACCGCGATGGAGGGTGCGGCCGGAGCGCCGGTCGAGGTATCCGGGACACCTTTCTTACTGGTCGACCGCGCGGGGGCATCACTCGACGAGCGCCTGCTGACATCGCGCTGGTTCCTGTTCGCGCTCGTCGTCTTGGCCGTCGCCCTGTTGGTCGGTGGTTGGATGCTCCTGGGGGCGCAGCGTCAGAACCTGGTGTTGCAGACTCGGATGGATGTTGCGCGAGACCAGCGGCGCAAGCTCAGTGAGCACAACGAGCGCTTGCGCGGAGAGATCAAGAAGCGGAAGGAGTACGAGCGCCGTTTGATCTACCAGGCTAACTACGATTCCCTGACGAGCCTTCCGAATCGCACCTTGGCCATGGATCGACTCGAGCAGAGCCTGATGATCGCCGCGCGCGACGGGCATCGGGTGTTGGTCTTCTATCTGGATCTGGATCACTTCAAACGGGTCAACGACAGTTTGGGCCATGCTGCCGGCGACGAGGTTCTGATACAGACGGCCGAACGGGTGAGTTCGCTCGTGTCGGCGGGCGATACCCTGGCGCGTCTAGCAGCCGACGAGTTCCTCGTCATCTACCCCGATCTTCGTGATCCCGTCGATGCGGCCGAGCGTGCGCAGGCGCTACTCGACCTCTTCGCAGCGCCCTTCTCGATCGAGGGTCGAGAACTTTTTTTGACGGTGACCCTGGGTGTCGCCATGAGTCCGCACGACGGGAAGAGCGCGGAGGATCTGCTCAAGAATGCGGACTTGGCGATGAAGGAGGGCAAGGACAGTGGGCGGGCCCGCTACAGCTTTTATGTCACGGGGCTCGATGTTCAGATCCGTGAGCGGTTATCGATGGCGAATCTCCTTCGACACGCCGCAGAGCGCGGGGAGCTCGCACTCCTGTACCAGCCCTTGATCGATCTGCGCAGCGGGCGCGTCGTTGCCGCCGAGGCGCTGCTGCGCTGGACCAGCGAGGAGCTCGGTACCGTTGCCCCGGATCTTCTCGTTCCGGTGGCCGAAGATGCGGGGTTGATCCAGCAGATCGGCGGATGGGTCCTCCAGCGTGCCTGCGCGGCCGCAGCGCGATGGCAGTCGATCGCGCCTTGCAGGGTTGCCGTAAACGTCTCGTCTTTGCAGCTCCAAGCGCCGGAGTCCTTTTCGGAGCAAGTGGAGCTGGCACTGCAACGTTCCGGTTTGAATGCAGGACTCTTGGAGCTGGAGATCACCGAAGGGGTCTTGCTGCGCGACCGCCCCACCATCGGTGCCTTGCTGGCAGGCTTGGATCGCCGCGGAATTCGGCTCTCGCTCGACGATTTCGGAACCGGCTATTCGGCCTTGAGTTATCTGCGGCGGTTTCCGTTCCACGTGCTGAAGATCGATCGGAGCTTCATCGCGGGCATACCCGACAACCAGGAGGATACAGAGCTGACACGCGCCATCATCGCGATGGCCCAGGCGCTTGACCTCAGCGTACTCGCGGAGGGGGTTGAACGGCCCGAGCAGCGCGACTTTTTGCTTGAGCAGGGCTGCGATCTTGCTCAGGGATACCTGTTCAGCCGCCCTATCGACGCCAATGGCTTGGGGGCCATGCTGGCCCGTCAACGCGAAACGCCCCGATCCTGAGGTCTACGGGCGCGCGGGTCTCGCCCGATGCGTCAGTGGCCACGCAGGAGGAATCCCTCGAAGGATGCCGGATCGATGGCGGCGGCGAGCTGTGCGAGCGGAATTGCGGGCTGAGTGAGAAGAGGATCCAAGGCGTTTCGGGTCTCGCAGGCCTGAACCGCGTATCGCCGCACGCCCTTTTGCGCGAGGAGGGCTGCGAGCGTCGCGAGATCGCGTGCCGTCCATTGCGGCATTGTCGTGGTGCGGACCTCCAGCGGAACACCGGACGCCTGGATCAGCGATAGACTCTCCCACGCCGCCTCGCCGGATCGGGGGATACCCGTGATTGCGGGATAGTCCTCAGGCAGCGCCTTGATGTCGAGGGCCACCCAATCCAGGAGCGGTAAGAGCCGTTCCAAACGTTTCGGCGCGGGCCCCGCGGTGTGCAGGCCGACCTTGAATCCGAGCTCCCGGACCTCGGTCATGGCCGCGGCTAGTGCGGACTGGAGGGTCGGCTCGCCGCCGCTGAAGACCGCTGCATCGAGAAGACCGCGGCGACGCTTGAGGATCTCGCGGATCGTCGGCCAGGCGATGACCGGGGTCGCGCCCGGGTCGATCAAGGCGCCGTTCTGGCAGTAGCGACAGCGCCAGGCACAGCCTTGAAGGAAGACGACTGCGGCGAGCTCGCCCGGGTAGTCGATCGTTGTCAGTGGGACGAAGCCGCCGATCCGCAAGCGCTCTGCGTCCGCCGAGTCCGCAGCGGTCGGCCCATCGACGTCGCTCGGGCAGGGCGTTTGTCGTGACATGGGCGTTGCGCTTCGATCGGCTCGATTCGGCTCAAAGATCTAGGCGGCGCGGCGCTCTTCGCGATTTGCGGATCCGGTGGGTGTCTCGGTGAAGTAGCAGCGTTCGGCGTGCTCGGCGCGTTTGCCGGCATTGAAGGCCGAAACCGGGCGGTGATAGCCCATCACGCGGGTCCAGACCTCGCAACGGGTGCGTTCTTCGGTCTTCAGCTCGATGGTTTGGTGGGTCATGGTTTCGCTCCTGATGTCGTTTCGGATGATTGTGCGTCGATGGCGTGTGCGGCGGTCGTTGTCCTGTCGAGCGGCCGTGCGTTCGGCGAGCCCGTGATCGACCTATGCCTCCGCCTCTTCAAGCGCCGCAGTCTTGCGCGCGATGAGTTCGCGGTCGCAGACCGGGCAGAATTCGTGCTCGCCCGCGATGTAACCGTGTTTGGGGCAGATCGAGAACACAGGCGTGACCGTGATGTAGGGCTGACGAAAGTTTTCCAGTGCCCGACGGACCAGTCGCTTGCAGGCGTCGGTCGTCGAGATCTGCTCGTTCATATACAGGTGCAGCACGGTGCCGCCCGTATATTTGGTTTGCAGCGCCTCCTGCATGGACAGCGCCTCGAAGGGGTCGTCCGTGTAGCCCACCGGCAGCTGAGAGCTGTTGGTATAGTAGGGCGTCTCGGCCGTGCCGGCCTGTAGGATGTCCGGAAAGCGCTTCTTGTCTTCGCGGGCGAAGCGGTAGGTCGTGCCCTCCGCGGGTGTGGCTTCCAGGTTGTACATACTGCCGGTTGATTCCTGAAACTCGACCATCCGAGCGCGGACGTGATCCAGGATCCGGCAGGCCATGGCGTGGCCCCGATCCGTCGTGATGTCCTCGGCATCGTTGGTGAAGTTGCGGATCAACTCGTTGATCCCGTTCACGCCGATGGTCGAGAAATGGTTGCGCAGCGTGCCCAGATACCGCTTGGTATAGGGGAAGAGTCCGGCATCCATGTGCCGCTGGATGACCTTGCGTTTGATCTCGAGACTGTTGCGCGCGAGGTTCAGGAGTGTGTCGAGCCGTGCCAGAAGCCCGGCCTCGTCGCCTCGATGGGTGTATCCGAGCCGCGCACAGTTGATGGTCACGACACCGAGCGAGCCGGTCTGCTCGGCCGAGCCGAACAGCCCGTTGCCGCGCTTGAGCAGCTCGCGCAGATCCAGCTGCAACCGGCAGCACATGGAGCGCACCATGTTCGGCGAAAGCTCCGAGTTGAGAAAATTCTGGAAGTAGGGAAGACCGTACTTCGCCGTCATCTCGAACAGGTGCTCTGCGTTCTCGCTGTCCCACGGGAAATCCGGGGTGATGTTATAGGTGGGGATCGGGAAGGTGAAGATCCGGCCCTTGGCGTCGCCCTCGGTCATCACCTCGATATAGGCCCGATTGATCAGGTCCATCTCGGCCTGAAGATCACCGTAGGTGTAGGGCTGCTCCACGCCAGCGATCACCGGCACCTGCTCGCGCAGATCCTCGGGGCAGACCCAGTCGAAGGTCAGATTCGTGAAGGGAGTCTGGCAGCCCCAGCGCGAGGGCACGTTCAGGTTGTAGATGAGTTCTTGGATGGCCTGCTTGACGTGCGGATAATCCAGCCCGTCGCTGCGCACGAAGGCTGCCATATAGGTATCGAAGCTCGAGAACGCCTGTGCGCCGGCCCACTCGTTCTGAAGTGTGCCCAGGAAATTCACGATCTGCCCGATTGCGGAGGACATGTGCTTGGGCGGACCGGCCTCGACCTTGCCAGGCACCCCGTTCAGCCCCTCGTTGAGCAGGGTACGCAGCGACCAGCCCGCGCAGTAGCCGGAGAGCATGTCGAGATCGTGGATATGGATGTCGCCGTCTCGATGGGCCTGGCCGATCTCGGGCGGATAGACATGGCTCAGCCAGTAATTGGCGATCATCTTGCCCGAGGTGTTGAGGATCAAGCCGCCGAGCGAGTAGCCCTGATTGGCATTGGCCGCGACGCGCCAGTCCGAGCGGTCGAGATACTCGTTGATGGAGCCGCCGACGTCGACCAAGGTGCGCTGCTCGTCGCGCAGCTTCTTGTGCTGCTCGCGATAGACGATGTAGCTGCGGGCCGTCTCGAAGTGGTTGGCGCTGATGAGGGTCTGCTCGACGACATCCTGGATACCCTCGATGTCGGGCAAACGCTCTGCTCCGTAGCGATGGGCCAGCACCTTGACCACCTGAGCGGTCAATAGACTCGCCTCCGGCGCACCGAACTCGCCGCTCGCCTGTCCGGCGCGACGAATCGCGGACTCGATCTTGGCGGCATCGAAGCGCACCTCGACACCGTCGCGCTTGCGGACCCGTACGGGCAGGGTCGACAGGTTGTTTCGGAGCTGTCCCATGGAGGCGTCTCTCGTCCATTTCCACTATATCTTGTGGTGCGGACTATAGCGCCAACTAGATGCTGTGTTGAAGAGTTTGAGGTGGAGTTGACCGAGGTCAACCGGGATGCATTCTCCGGTTGTAGTTCGACAGCGCCGACCATGCGCCTGCGGACCGATCGGCGCGCTTGACACCCGGGTACCGAATCCGGACGATGCAGCTCTGCGCGGCCGGGTCGCTCGGCGGCCGGGGGTTGCGGATTGCCTCTCCTCACCCCATCCCTCTTATTTAGTTGCGCGATCGCGCCTCCCCTCGCTCTCATGCCTTCAATGCCCCGCAAGCTTTTTATCCAGACTCACGGCTGCCAAATGAACGATTACGACTCCGCCCGCATGGCGGACGTCCTGCATGCGTCGGCGGGTCTGGAGCTGACGGAACGGGCGGAGGACGCCGACGTCCTGCTGCTCAACACCTGTTCGATCCGCGAGAAGGCGCAGGAGAAGGTCTTCTCGCAGCTCGGGCGTTGGCGGGCGTTGAAACTCGAGAATCCGGACCTTGTGATCGGCGTGGGCGGTTGTGTGGCGAGCCAGGAAGGCGATGCCATTCGCGCCCGTGCACCCTATGTCGACCTCGTGTTCGGCCCCCAGACGCTGCATCGGTTGCCCGAGATGCTCAAGAACCTCGGGGAGCGACACTCGCCCCAGGTGGATGTCTCCTTTCCGGAGATCGAGAAATTCGATTGCCTGCCGACACCCCGTGCCGAGGGGCCGGCCGCCTTCGTGTCCGTGATGGAAGGCTGCTCGAAATACTGTACCTACTGCGTCGTGCCCTACACGCGCGGGGAGGAGATCAGTCGGCCCTTCGACGACGTGATCGCGGAGGTCGCCGCTCTGGCCGAGCAGGGCGTACGCGAGGTCACTCTGCTCGGGCAAAACGTCAATGCTTATCGTGGCGCATTGGCCGACGAAGCCGGCGAGGGTGACGTCGCGGATCTTGCCCTTCTGATCCGCTATGTCGCCGCGATCGACGGAATCGACCGCATCCGCTTTACCACAAGCCATCCGGTAGAGTTTTCCGAGAGCTTGATCGAGGTCTATGCCGAGGTGCCGGAGCTCGTCGGCTTCGTGCACCTGCCGGTGCAATCCGGCTCGGATCGCATCCTCGCCGCCATGAAGCGGGGGCATACGGCACTGGAGTACCGATCCAAGATCCGTCGCCTGCGCCAAGCACGCCCCGGGATCGGAATCTCGAGTGATTTCATCGTGGGCTTTCCGGGCGAGACCGAGAGCGACTTTGCCGCGACCATGGATCTGATCGAGGAGATCGGCTTCGATCAGAGCTTCAGCTTCATCTACAGCCGCCGCCCCGGCACGCCCGCGGCCGACTATCCGGACGCGGTACCGCTTGCCGACAAGAAGGCACGTCTGGAACGGCTTCAGGCGCGCATCAACGACAATGCCCGACACTACAGCCAGGCAATGGTCGGAACCATCCAGCGCGTCTTGGTCGAGCGTCCGTCGCGCAAGGATCCGTTCCGGCTCGCCGGTCGGACAGAGAACAATCGCGTCGTCAACTTTGCCGGCGCGCCCGAGCTGATCGGCAATTTTGTCGACATCGAGATCACCGAAGCGCTGCCCAATTCGCTGCGCGGTCGCTTGATGACCGACGCACCGGCGCGCACGGCGATGTGCGGGGTCGGCGTTTGAGCGCGGCGGCCGGCGTGTCGATCCAACCGCAAACCCTGGATCTGGAGCTCGAGCCCGCCGACAACGTTCGGCTCGCCAACCTTTGCGGCCAGCTCGATCAGCATCTGCGCCAGTTGGAGCGCCGACTCGGTATCGAGATCAGCAATCGCGGTGTCAATTTCCGTCTGATCGGCGATCCCGAAGGTGTGCGCCTCGGGGAGCAGCTTCTGCAGGATCTCTATGCCGAGACCGCCGCCGAGGTGCTCACGCCCGAGACGATTCATCTCTGGCTTCAAGAGTCCGGGGCCGACGCGCTTCTGGAATCGGCCGAGGATCGTCTGCCGGATGTCGTCATCAAGACCAAGCGCGGTCTGATCCGAGCACGCGGACCGAATCAGCAGAGCTATCTCCACGCCATGCTGAAGCACGACATCAACTTCGGCGTCGGCCCGGCCGGCACCGGCAAGACCTATCTCGCGGTGGCCTGTGCGGTCGAGGCACTCGATTCCGACCGCGTGCGCCGACTCTTGCTGGTGCGTCCGGCGGTCGAGGCCGGCGAGCGCTTGGGATTCCTGCCCGGCGATCTGGCCCAGAAGATCGATCCCTATCTGCGTCCGCTCTACGATGCGCTCTTCGAGATGCTTGGCTTCGAGAAGGTCACCAAGCTCCTCGAGCGCAACGTCATCGAGGTCGCCCCGCTGGCCTACATGCGCGGTCGAACGCTCAACGACTCCTTTATCATCCTAGCCCGAATATTTCATAAAAAAGGGCGACTCTCGTTCAACCCATTGATAAAATGGCTGTTCCGCCAAGAACGCTTCGGAAGAAGCTAAACGAGGTCGCCCATGCCCGAGTCTACCCCGGAACAGCTGCGTTTTCCCCCGGTCGCCGGTTTCACGGTCCGCGGCGACTTCGACGGCGGCGCCATGTCGTCTGACTTTGGCCCCATGATTCTGCGCGGGGTTGATCGGCAGATCGGCCTGACCGAGCGGTTGAGCGCAGCGATCGATGATTGGCGCCATCCGTCCTACACCACCCATCCGATGCGTGAGCTGATCGCGCAACGGGTCTACCAGATCGCCTGTGCTTACGAAGACGGCAACGACGCCAATGCGCTGCGCCGTGATGCGCTGTTCAAGCTGGGGCTGGAGCGCAAGCCGCTGGATGCGACGACGGACCTGGCCAGCGGGCCGACCTTCTCGCGTTTGGAGAATGGGGTCGGCGCGCGCGACCTCTACCGCATGGCGCAGGCCTTCGTCGAGGCCTTCATCGCCAGCTACCCGAAGGCGCCGCAGGTGATCGTGCTCGATATGGACCACTCCGAAGACGCCACCCATGGCCAGCAGGAGTTCGCGTTCTACAATCATCACTACGGCAACCATTGCTACTTGCCGCTGTTTCTCTTCGAGGGCCTCTCGGGGAAGTTCATCACCGCGGTGCTGCGTCCCGGCAAGCGCCCCACCGGCGCCGAGAACGCGATGATCCTCAAGCGCGTGCTCAAGCGGCTGCGGGCCGCGTGGCCACGCACACGCATCATCCTGCGCGGCGACGGACACTTCTCCAACCCCGAGTTGATGGCCTTGGCGATGGCCGATCCGTTGACGGATTTCATCTTCGGCCTGGCGGGTAACCGGGCTCTCACGCCACGGGCCGAGCCGTTCTTGGCCGACGCCCGCAAGCTCCATGCGCTGCGCATCGAGAACGCCCGGCGCGCCGACGCCGACGTACCCGAGCGGACCCGCACCTACCACGAGGTTGACTACCGTGCCGGTTCCTGGCCCGGCGCGTGTCGGACCATCCTCAAAGCCGAGGTGACGGCGCGCGGCGACAACCTCCGCTTCGTCGTCACCTCCTTGGACTTGCCCAGTCCCGAGTGCGTCTACCGCGATCTGTACTGCGCGCGCGGCCAGGACGAGAACTTCATCAAAATGATCAAGAACGATCTGGCCAGCGATCGCACTTCCGACAGCACCTTCTTGGCCAATCAGATGCGCTTGTTCTTCTCCTGCGCCGCTTACGTCTTGCACCAAACGCTGCGCACCGAGGTCCTCGTCGGCACGGAACTGGCCAACGCCCAGCCTGCCACCGTGATCATCAAACTGTTCAAGCTCGCCGTGCGCGTGGTGCAGTACAAAGACCGCGTGCGCCTGCACCTGCCCTCGAGCTGTCCGGTCAAGACGCTGTTGCAGCAGGTCACCGAGAGGCTCTTCAACGCGCAGCCCCGGGCGGCGCCCGCCTAGACGCACATACATCCCCGCACGGGGATTTCAGCACGCGCACGACGACTATGCCCACCTCGGGCAGGGCATCGTACGCCTGCGCGGCGACAAAACTACTCGTGCCCCGTTGATCAAGCCCGTTGCCGCTCGGTATTTCCACCATTCAACCCCCGCGGCGTCCCGGTCATCGCCCTCGGTGACGCCCAGCGCCGCGCAAATCCGCGAGGCCAGTGTCGGCTGTGTCGGTTTATGAAACATCCGGGCTAGACGAGGCCCAAAACACGACGCCCGAGCAGATGAAGATGTTTTTGACGCGTATCGGCTTTGGCTCGACCGCTGTGATCACGGGTGACGTGACCCAGGTCGATCTGCCGCGCGGCCAACCCTCGGGCCTGCGCCAAGCGGTCGAGATCCTCAAGGACGTCGATGGCATCAGCTTTACCTTCTTCAACTCTCGCGACGTGGTGCGCCATGCCCTGGTTCAGCGCATCGTCAATGCCTACGATGCCTTCGAGCAGCCGGTGCCACTGCGAGGGCGGGCGCCGAAGGCATGAGCGGCGATCGGCCCGCGACCCTGGATCTGGATCTCCAGATTGCCAGCGAGGCATCGGACCTCCCGCCTTCGGCGGACTTCGAGCGCTGGGCGGCCGCCGCCTTGGCTGGCCGACGCGAGCGTGCGGCCCTGACCATTCGTCTCGTGGATGCCGAGGAGGGGGCTGCCCTGAATCGCGGCTATCGCGGGCGCGAAGGACCGACCAACGTCCTTTCTTTTCCGTTCGACTTGCCGTCCGATCTGGATCTCGGGCTCGATCCGGAGGACCCGATCGCCGATCTACTCGGCGATCTGGTGATTTGCGCCGATGTGGTGCAGCGCGAAGCACGCGAACAGTGCAAGAGCGAGCAGGCCCACTGGGCCCACATGGTGGTGCACGGCGTCCTGCATCTGCTTGATTACGATCATCTTACCCAGAGTGATGCCGAGGAGATGGAAGCCGTGGAATCCGGTATCCTCGGCGCCTTGGGATTCCCTTCACCTTACGAGGATCAAACAGCACACGATGGCCAGCGATCGATCTAGCGAGGGCTCGCGTTCACGTAACTGGTTCGAACGGATCGGCCAGATGCTCGGGGGCGAGCCGCAAGACAAGGAGCAGCTCCTGGAGGTGCTCAAAGATGCGAAGGAGCGTGAGCTGCTCGATACCGACGCCTTGAGTATGATCGAAGGCGTGTTGCAGGTCTCCGATCTGCGTGTACGCGACATCATGATTCCACGTGCCGAGATGGTCTATCTCAGGCGCGACGACCCGCTGGAAAAGATCCTCGAGATCGCCGTCAAATCGGCGCACTCCCGTTTCCCCGTCACGGGCGACGACAAAGGAGAGGTTGTCGGCATTCTGCTCGCCAAGGACCTGCTCTCTTTCTGCCGAGACCACTCCGGGCGCGCCTTCAACATCCGCGACCTGTTGCGGTCCGCGGTCTTCGTTCCCGAGAGCAAGCGTCTGAATGTCCTGCTCAAGGAGTTTCGTTCGAGCCGCAACCATATGGCGATCGTGATCGACGAGTACGGCAGCGCCGGCGGGCTCGTGACCATCGAGGACGTGCTCGAGCAGATCGTCGGCGAGATCGACGACGAGCACGACTACGACGAAGGGCCCGGGATCTTCCGACGCGGCAAGAACGAGTTCAGCGCCAAGGCACGCACGACCATCGAGGACTTCAACACGTATTTCGGCAGCGACTTCTCGGACGAGGAATTCGACACCATCGGCGGCCTTGTCGTGAACGCCATGGGGCACCTGCCCAAGAAAGGCGAGTCGGTCGAGCTCGGCCGGTTCCGCTTCACGGTGATGCGTGCAGACAGCCGGCGTGTGCACCTTGTGAGTGTCGAGGCGTTGGATTTCACCGAGAACCCACCCGGTGTCTCGGAGGATGTTGCGCATCCATCCTGAAGCTGACGGCAGGCGGCAGGAGTGAAGAGGCAGGAACCAATGGCACCGCAGCCCTCGCGCTTGTGCGGAATCCTCGGTTGTTTCGTGCTTCTGTGGTCGCCGGCGCCCTTCGCCGAGCGCCTGGACGCCGTTCTGATCGCCGAGCAACCTTGCTCTGCGACGGTCTCCACCAAGCGACCGGACAACCCCGGTTCGATCCGGCTCGTCCCCGGCCAAGATTATGTGGTCGTCGGAACCAATCGGGCGGATCCGAGCCACTATCGACTCAGATTCGAGGACGCGAACCCGAAAGAGCGCTGGGTCGAGATCCGATGCGGTCGTCTTGTGGACCTCTCCGTGCCTGCGGCGGGTGCGCAGTCGCCCCCGCCGCCATCGCGTCCGGGCTCGATGGAGAGCCAGCTCGTGCTGGCGGCCAGTTGGCAGCCCGCCTTCTGCGAGTCGCGCGCGACACGCACGGAATGCCGGGACCAGACGCCGGAACGTGCGGACGCGCGGCGCTTCTCGCTCCACGGTCTCTGGCCTCAGCCCATCGGCAAGACCTATTGCGGTGTCGGCGAACGGGAGCGGACATTCTCGAAATCGGGCCGCTGGCGTCTCCTGCCGGCGCTCGATCTCGACCAGGCGACCCTCGCGCGGCTTGACTCATTGATGCCGGGAACCCGCTCCGATCTGCAGCGACATCAGTGGGTCAAGCACGGAACCTGCTACGGCACGGATGCGGACACTTATTTCAATCATTCCCTTATGCTGCTCGAGCAGCTCAACGCATCCGGCGTCCGCGTCCTCTTCGAGGAGAACATCGGCAAGCGCCTGAGTGCGACACGGGTGCGCGCCGCGTTCGACGACGCCTTCGGCAAGGGGGCTGGCGAGCGGGTCCGCCTGAGCTGTTCCGATGGTCTGATCGAGGAGCTGAGAATCGGTCTGGCGGGCGTCGTCGACGACACCGCCGAGCTGGGCGAGTTGATCCTTGCCGCGCCCAAGCGAAGCCCTGACTGCCGCGGTGGATGGGTCGATCAGGTGGGCATCCAGGGAGCGCGCCCGCGTTGATCGCTTCTCGCCTCGCTGAGCACGCAGAATAAGGTGGAACGAGGTACTAGTACCCCGTTCCACCCTATTTTGCATGCTCAGAGCCCCCCAAAAGCGCCGGGGCAAGGCACAGGCCGCGGGGAATAGTGGATCCTATTTCCAAGGGCTGTAACGCCGCCCCGGCGCCTTTGGGGGGCTCCCGAAGGGCGAGGCGAGAAGCGTTCGGCGCCGTTGTTGCGCGAGCTTGAAAGAGGACCACTCTTCCTTCACTCGCGCGCCTAGCCGCCGAACGCTTCTCGCCTCGCTGAGCACGCAAAATAGGGTGGAACGGGGTACTAGAGTCGATCGATCATCCACGCCGGTGCCGATCGGCCCGCTTCTTCGATCCCGAGCGCATCGGCGAGTCGCGGCAGCAGGTCCGAGAGCTGCTCTTCCAGTCGCCAAGGGGGGTTGAGTAGCAGCATTCCGGATCCGTGCATCCCGAAGTCGTCGGCCTGTCGCCGCACCCTCAGTTCGCAAAGAAGCCCGCCTGGGACGGATCCCCGGATCCGTCCGATCAGATCCGCGGAGCGATCGCGCTGCAACCCCAAACGCGGATACCAGAGTGCGTAGACCCCGGTCGGCCAGCGAGCATGCGCGGCGACGAGTGCCTCTGCAACGCGCCTGTACTCGGAGACCTGCTCGTATGGCGGGTCGATCAAAACCAGTCCGCGTGCCGGCTTCGGCGGCAAGAGTGCGGTCAAGCCTTCGAGACCGTCGCGACGGTGGATGCCGATCCGGGGGTCGCTGCCGAGATGGCGACGCAGCGTCTGCGACTCGGTCGGGTGAAGCTCCATCAGGATCAGTCGATCGTCGGGGCGCAGTAGATGGGCCGCAAGGGCGGGAGAGCCCGGATAGGTCGAGTATCCATAGTCCGGATTCAGCGCGGAGATGGCCCCGAGGTAGGCGGACAGCTGCGGAAAGGCCTCACGCCGCTCCCAGAGTCGCTCGACTCCTAGCCGATACTCCGCGGTCTTGCGTGCCTGTTCGCCCCCGAGGTCGTAACGGCCCGCTCCGGCGTGTGATTCGACGTAGACCAGTGGTTTGGGTTTGGCTAGGAGTCCTTCGAGCACGAGGGTCAGAACCGCATGCTTGAAGACATCTGCGTGATTGCCGGCGTGGAAGCCGTGAAGGTAGCTTAACAGGCCGGTGCTCCTCTCGGATCCATCGCCTTTGATGCGTCGATCGCAAACGAAAAAGCGTTCGGTATGCGCCGATCGAGTCGCCGACGCCGTGCGCCGACGAGTCGGCTCGCGGGCGAGGTCACCCGCGAGGCTCAGTGTTGCGGCGCGCTCAGACCCTGCATGCGTCCATCATGCGCTCGATGATGGGCTGGAGGATGACCTCCATCGCCATCCCCATCTTGCCGCCCGGCACGACCATGGTGTTGCGCCGCGACATGAAGGAGTCGTTGATCATCGACAGGAGATAGGGGAAATTGATCTGGAGCCGCTCGGGATCCTTGAAACGAATGATGACGAAACTCTCGTCCGGTGTCGGGATGTCGCGGGCGATGAAGGGATTGGAGGTGTCGACCGTCGCCACGCGCTGGAAGTTGATGTCGGTCAACGAGAACTGCGGCGTGACGTGGCGGATGTAGTCCGGCATGCGGCGCATGATGGTATCGACGATCGCCTCGGCCGAATAGCCGCGCTCTGCATTGTCGCGGAAGATCTTCTGGATCCACTCCAGGTTGATGATCGGGACCACGCCGACACCGAGATCGACGTGTTGGGCGACGTTATCCTCCTCCGTCACGACCAACCCGTGGAGTCCCTCGTAGAAGAGTACGTCGGTGCCTTCGGGAAGATCCTCCCACGGCGTGAATTGGCCGGCTTTGAGCTGAGTCCCGAGGCGTGCATTGTGATGATCGGCCTCCGCGTCGCTGTGGATGTAGTAGCGCTGCTTGCCGGTACCGTTCTCGCCGTAACTGCGAAAGAGCTCCTCGAGGAGGTCGAACCGGTTCGCCTCGGGACCGAAATGGCTGAGGTTGCGGTGGGTCTCGGCGGCACGGGCCATCTCGGCCTTCATCTCGACGCGGTCGTAGCGGTGGAAACTGTCGCCCTCGATCACGGCGGCCTTAATGCCGTCGCGGTAAAAGATGTGCTCGAAGGCGCGCTTGACGGTGGTTGTACCGGCACCCGAGGAACCGGTTACCGCAACGATCGGATGCTTCTTGGACATAGTCTTCTCCTCGTTCTCTTGAGCTCAGGGCCTCGTCGCGGCCAGCGCTGATCTGGCTGCGATCGGGCTTGCGATCGGTCCGGGGGCGAATCGGGGCTCGAACCCGGAATCGGAATGGATGCGCGCGGGCCGGTCAATCGCGTTTCGCGGCTCGGAATCGGCGACGGGCCGAAAAGCGCGAAACGATTCGCTAATATACCATGATCGATCCGCACGGCAGCGATCACGGAAACGGGGTCGGATGCACAAACGCAGGCTCGGAGGGAAGGGAATGAAAGGACTGATCAGACGGTTCGGTGTGTCGCAGGGACTGACGGGAAACCCCGAGTTTCAATCGGCCTTAGTACGTATTACCGCCTGTCTCCTGGGCGCGGTCTACATCGCCGTCGGCGCCCTGACGCAGTACTACCGGGTGGACGTTCCCTACTATCTCACGCTCTTCGCGATCTATCTGGTCTCCAACGTCGGGTTTCTGATCAGTATTGCTCTGCGGCCCGAATGGCCCGCGCGGGTGTACCTCGGGATCTGTCTCGACGTCGTCGCCATCAGCCTGGCGATCTTTATCACCCGCGAGGCGATCAGCCCATTTTACCTGCTCTATATCCTCGTCTTCATCTCCGCCGGGACCCGTTTCGGCAAGAACCATCTCGTGGTGGCCTCGCTAGCCGCCGTCGTCGGCTACAACGTCGTTCTGGTCGCGCTCGATGAATGGCGTCTTCACACCTTCGAGGCGACATTCTTCCTGGCGCTTTTGGTGCTCTTGCCTCTTTACCAGTACTCCTTGCTGCGCAAGGTCCAGGATGCACGTGCCGAGGCCGAAAGGGCGAATCAAGCGCGAGGAGCCTTTCTGGCCTTCATGACGCACGAGCTGCGCACCCCCTTGACCGGCGTCGTCGGGATGACCGAGCTTTTGCGAGGGACCCGATTGGATGAGGAGCAGCGCGATTGCGTCCAGGCCATCGCGAACTCGGCGGATATCCTCGGCGCGTTGATCGGCGACATTCTGGATCTGTCGAAGATCGATGCCCGTCGGATCGTCTTAGAGCGGATTCCTTTCGATCCGCGCAGTCTGGTGCGCGACGTCTCCGACGCACTCGCGATGCGGGCGCATTCGGCCGGGCTCGAGCTCATTGCCGACGTGGATCCCGAGGTTCCGATCCGGTTGATCGGCGACCCGCTCCGGTTGCGCCAAATCCTTTTCAACCTGATGGGGAATGCCGTGAAGTTCACGCCGGCGGGTGAGGTCCGAGTCGTTCTGAGCGTCCGGCCACCCGAGGCTGGGCATAGCCGCCCGCAGCTGCTCTTCGAGGTCGTCGATACCGGGATCGGCATTCCGACCGACAAGCTCCCACGACTCTTCGAGCGCTTTCGCCAGGCCGACGAGTCGACCACGCGACGCTTCGGCGGAACCGGTCTCGGGATGACCATCTCGCGCGAGCTGACCCTGTTGATGGGCGGGACGATCGGCGTGGAGAGCGAGGAGGGACGCGGGAGTCGGTTCTGGATTCGTCTGCCCTTGATCGAGGATGTCGAGGCGGTGCCGAGCACGCCGGGCGGTCGGTTGCTCCATTCGAGGATCCTGATCCTGGAGCCGAATCCCACTCGTCGCGGGTTGGCTTGTGCCGCATTGGGTCGCGAGGGCGCGGTCTGCGAGACGGCTGTCGAGCCTGTCGATATCGGCTCCGAGCAGATCCGCGGGCAAGGTTACGATCTCCTTGTGATCGCCGATCACCCGCAGGGTCGGGATCTCAATGCGGCGCGGGACGAGGTCAAAGCGGCCCTCGGCGAGGCGGTGCCCTGCCTCTTTCTCGTTTACCCTGGACGACGCCCCCTGCTCGAGGAGACGAAGGACGCCTGTCTGGCGAAGCCTTATCTGCGGGAGGACCTTGTCGCCGCAGCCGAGTCGCTCTTGGGGCGCGCCGGCATGTCGACGGCTAGAGCGCCGCGGGCCGGGCAGGCCTCGCCGTCACGCGGTTTGGAGCCGATTGCGGATGCCGCGCGGATGCGTGTCCTGGTGGCCGAGGACAACGAGATTGCCGCCAAGGTGATCACCCGCTTTTTGGGCAAGATGGGCTTCGAGCTCACCCGTGTCGCCGACGGGGAGGCGGCCCTGACCGAAGCGCTCGGCGGCGACTACGGCATCGCGATCGTCGACCTGCGGATGCCGAAGCTCGATGGGATCGGCTTCGCCCGGCGATACCGCGAGGAGGTGCCCCATCGACCGATCCCGATCGTCGCGTTGACCGCCAACGCCTCCGAGGACGTGAAGCGCGACTGCTTGTCGGCAGGTATGGATGCCTTTTTGTCGAAACCGGTCAAACCGGACGACCTACGGAGGGCGCTGGAAGCGGCGCTCCGCGCGCTTCCGGTATCCGAACGCGTTGATGATGCAGGCGGCCTCGATGAATGCCGAGCCTGAAGTCGGAAGGCTGAAAGAGATCGCCCGGCGCGAGCCGAGCGAGCTGCGGGGCGTCAATCATGCGATAGACCTGTAGGATGGACGAGCGAGAGCGAAGTCCACCGAGTCCTGCGCCCACGCTGGTGGACTGCGCTACGCTTGCTCGCCCTACGGCGCTTGCCCATTACCCTACGGCAGTTGTCGCTTCGGATCCGATCTCCGTGCCGCTCCGATCGGCGAACCGCCCCTTAACCCGCGGCTGGTGCCGCCGCGCCGCCGGCGGGTGTCTGAGCCGGGGCGGACTTGGCCGCTCGCACAGCCGAGCGGCGCTTGACACGCCTGTCGATCAGGTTCTTCAGCGCGATCAAGAGGCCGAGGCCGATGAAGGCGCCGGGCGGGAGAATGGCGATCAGCGCGCCCTGGAAGCCTTCACCTAGGCTCAAACTGAGGCCGGTCGCGGCATCCCCGAGCAGAAGGTTGGCCTGGTAGAAGAGGGTGCCTTGACCGACGAATTCGCGCATCCCTCCCAACGTGACCAGCACCAGCGTGAAGCCGAGCCCCATTGCGATCCCGTCGAGCAGGGCACGGTCGACACGATTCTTGGAGGCGAATGCCTCGGCTCGGCCGATGATGGCGCAGTTGGTCACGATCAGCGGAATGAAGAGCCCCAGCACAAGATAGAGCTCGTAGAAATAGGCTTGGACGGTGAGCTCGACCGCGGTGACGAAGGAGGCGATCACCAGCACGAAGACGGGTAAGCGGACCTCCGGGCGCACTAGGTCGCGGATCAGGGAAACGGTGACGTTGGAAAGGATGAGCACCGCCGTTGTGGCGAGACCCATGCCCAAGCCGTTTGTGGCGCTCGTGGTGGTCGCGAGCAAGGGACAGAGTCCCAGCAGGGCAACGAGGGCTTGGTTGTTGTTCCAGAAGCCGTCGCCGATGATGCTGCCGTAGGGTTGAGGTCCCGCCATCAGCCCGCTCCGACGGCCACGGTCTTCGCGCCTTCGGCTGGTGCGAACAGGGTCTCGCCCTGTTGTTGGACGTAGATCAGGGTGTTCTTGACCGCCTGGACGATCGCGCGGGGTGTGATGGTTGCGCCGGTGAATTGATCGAATTCGCCGCCGTCGCGCTTCACCGCCCAGCCCTCGAGCGTCGGATTCGACAGCGACTTACCGTCGAAGCTCAACACCCAGTCCGACTTGCGCTCCTCGATTCTGTCGCCCAGCCCCGGGGTCTCGTGGTGGTAGAGCACCCGCACCCCGCCGACGCTGCCGTCGCGCAGTACCGATACCAGCAGTTGGATCGGGCCGGCGTAGCCGTCGGGTACCACCGGGTCGAGGATCACCGCGATGGGTTCACCGGCTTTACGCACGCGATAGACGCTCGTGTTCTCGGCGCCAAGGAGATCACGCGCGCTCACGTGGATCAGATCTTCGAGCGGATCGTTGTCGAACTGTCCGTCCGGGATAATCGACTCGAACTTGCTCTGCATCGCAATCCGTTGATTCTCGGCAATGCGCCCGTCCATCAAATGATGGGTCACCGCGACGAGTGCGACGCCGGTGACGGAGAAGGCGCTCAGGACGACGGCGGCTAGTAGGATCGGTGCTTTCTTCATGGGTTTGCTCGGTTTCCACTGTGCCCGAAGACCCTGGGCTGGGTGTAGTGGTCAATCGTCGGGGCGGCGATGTTCATCAACAAGACCGCGAAGGCGACGGCGTCCGGATAACCGCCCCAGGTACGGATCGCGAAGACCACCAACCCGATCGAGGCCCCGAAGATGAGCTGCCCGGTCTTGGTCGTGCAGGCGCTGACCGGGTCGGTCGCGATGAAGAAGGCCCCCAAGATGGCCGCTCCGCTGAACAGATGGAACGCCGGGAAGGGGTGGGTCGTCGGGTCGACCAGCCAGAAGACGCCTGCCGCGACGGCGAGCGCGGCCAGCATCGAGACGGGGATGTGCCAGGTGATGATGCGTCTCCACAGAAGGTAGACCCCACCGAGCAGGAATCCGTTCGCAACCCACTCCCAGCCGCGTCCGCCGAAGTCGCCCCACAGCGGACTGAGTCGGATCTCCTCGATGAGCATGCCTTGATCGAGCTTCCCTCGCATCGCGTCGAGCGGGGTCGCCGCCGAGATGGCGTCCCACGCGATACCGTTCGGCAAACCGCCGGTGAAGATCAGTCGCATGGACTCCGTGAACGAGAGTGCGTGCGCGGTGAGCATGTCGGGTGCCAGCCAGGTGGTCATGGCGACCGGGTAGGACACGAGCAGAAAGACGTAGGCGGCCATCGCCGGATTGAAGGGGTTGTACCCGATGCCCCCATACAGCTGCTTGACTAAAACGATGGCGAAGAGTGTGCCGAGGAGGGTCATCCACCAAGGCAAGGTCGGCGGGACCGAGATCGCGAAGAGCACCGCCGTGACGACGGCGCTGTAGTCGCCGATGGCCGGAGCGATCGGGCGTCGGCGCATGCTCATGACCGCCGCCTCGGCGGCCACGGCCACGGCCACTGCGAGCGCGATGTTGATGAGCACGCCCCAGCCGAAGAACCAGATCATCGCGAGGACGCCGGGGACCAGCGCGAGCAGGACCTCCTGCATCACCCGGTCGACCCGGTTCGGTCGGGCCCCGTGGGGCGAGGAGACGAGCGTGTTGGTCATGCCTGCCCCTGCGGCGACGTACCCGCGAAGACCGCTCCCGTCGACGAGGCGGAAGGTCGGTCCGGCCGCTCGTATGAGGATGCGGTCTTGCGGCCGTTGCACCGGTTTTTCTTAGGCGTCATTGGTCTCCTCCGCCTTAGCGGCAGCGGCCTTCTTGGCCGCGGCGCGTTGCTTGGCCGCCTCGATCGCCGCCTTCTTCGCCTCTTGATCCGTTTGACCCTTTTCCGGGCCCGCTTCCAGCGACTCCTTCTTCCGGCGAAGCCGGGCCTTGCGTTCGCGCTCTTGGCGTTCGAGGCGTACCTGCTTGGCCTCGTGACGCATGCGCGCGAGCTCGGCCTTGCGCTTCTCCTCTTCGCGTGCCCAGACCTCGTTCTTGGCGTACCTATAGTACTGAACCAGCGGGATGTGGCTCGGGCAGACCTGCGCGCAGCATCCGCATTCGATGCAGTCGAAAAGGTTGTAGTCCTGGACCCGGTCGAGATCCTTCGCGCGCGCATGCCAGTAGAGCTGTTGCGGCAGGAGCTTGGCCGGGCAAACCTCGGCGCAGCGCCCGCAGCGGATACAGGCGAGCGCGGGGCCGGCATCGGGGGTTTCCGCCTCGGTCAAGGCCAGCACGCAGTTGGCCGGCTTGGTGACCGGGATCTCGGGATGCGCGATCTCGAACCCCATCATGGGCCCGCCGCAGACGAGCTTGCGCGGGCGCTCGCGATAGCCGCCGCAGTGCGCGATCAGGTCCGACACGGGCGTGCCGATGCGCACCTCGAGGTTGCGCGGCTCGGCGATCGCCCGTCCGGTGACGGTGACGACACGCGAAATCAGCGGCCGACCCTCGAGAACGGCGTCTGCAACCGCGGCCGCAGATCCGACGTTCTGGCAGACGATGCCGATCCGAGCCGGGATCGCATGCGTCGGGACCTCTTCGCCGGTGAGAATGCGAATAAGCTGCTTCTCCCCGCCGCTCGGATAGAGCGTCGGGATCGAGCGGATCTCTGTATAGCCTTTCATGTCTGTCTCGGCGAGCGCGAAGCGCATGGCTTCGAACGCCTCGGGCTTGTTGTCCTCGATCCCGATCAGGATTCGCGGATCGCCGAGCAGGTGATGCATGATCCGCGCACCTGCAAGGATGTCGCCGGCGCGCTCGCGCATCAGCAGATCGTCACAGGTGATATAGGGCTCGCACTCGGCCCCGTTGATGATCAGCGTGCGGATGCGCTGATCCGGGCCGGGGTTGAGCTTGACGCTGGTCGGAAACGATGCGCCGCCGAGTCCGACTACCCCGGCCCAACGGATCCGCTCGCGAATCTCGGCCACGTCCAGCTGCCCGTAATGCGTCATCGGTTCCGGCAGCTCGGTCCAAGCGTCCTCGCCGTCGGTTTCGATGACCGCGCAGAGTGCGGAGAGTCCCGACGGATGCGGTACCGGGTGGGGCTCGATCGCGACCAGGGTTCCCGAGCTCGAGGCGTGGATGCAGGCACTGACATAGCCTTCGGCTTGCGCCAACAGCTGGCCTTTGAGGACGCGTTCGCCCACCGTCACCACCGGCCGTGCCGTCGCCCCGATGTGCTGCTGCAGCGGGATCACGAGCCGTGTGGGCAGCGGCATGACCTCCACCGGCCGGCTGTTCGAGAGCGCCTTCTCGTCGGGCACGTGGATCCCGCCGTGGAATGTCCACAGGCGGTCGCGGTGCAGAAGTGATTGGATGGCTGCCATGGCAGGGCTCCGGTCAGGCTGCCTCGGTCTCCCGCTCGGGCGATGCCGAGCGGGAGGCGGGCTCGCTGGACGGATAAGGCCAGCGCCAATGGGGGATGTCGGTGGCGATCGGCACCATGTGGATGCACTCCACCGGGCAAGGCGGCAGGCAGAGCTCGCAGCCCGTGCATTCCGCGGCGATGACGCCGTGGAGCTGCTTGGCGGCACCGACGATGGCGTCCACCGGGCAGGCTTGCAGACACAGGGTGCAGCCGATGCAGGTCTCGGCGTCGATCACGGCGACCGAGGGCGGCTTCTCCTCGACTTCGAGTGCGGCAGGCTCGCGCCCGAGCAGATCAGCCAAGGCGAGCAGGGTCGCTTCCCCGCCCGGGATGCACTTGTTGATTTCGTCCTCGCCGCGGGCCAATGCCTCCGCATAGGGTCGGCATCCGGGGTGGCCGCATTGGCCGCATTGGGTTTGCGGCAGGAGCGCGTCGATCTGATCGGCGATCGGGTTGCCTTCGACCCGAAACCGAATGGCCGAATAGCCGAGCAGGAGTCCGAGGACAGCGGAGAGTCCGGTCATGGCGAGGATGGCGGTCAACATGGCGATCCTCCGCTCAACTCGACACGAGCCCGGCGAAACCCATGAAGGCCAGGGACATGAGGCCCGCGGTGATCAGGGCGATAGCGCTGCCTTGGAAAGGCTCCGGGACATCGCCGACCGCGACACGCTCGCGCACGGCCGCGAACAGCGTCAGCACGAGCGAGAAGCCGACCGCGGCACCGAAACCGTAGAGCGTCGCCTCGACGAGGCTGCGCTCGGCTTGCAGGTTCAGCAAGGCCACACCGAGCACGGCACAGTTGGTGGTGATGAGCGGCAAGAAGATCCCGAGCACCTGATAGAGCAGGGGACTCGTCTTGCGCATGATGGTTTCGGTGAACTGCACCACGGCCGCAATGACCACGATGAAGGCGATGATGCGCAGATACTCGATGCCGAGCGGCACCAGCATGTACTCGTTCACCAGCCAGGAGGTGACGGAGGAGAGCGTCATCACGAAGGTCGTCGCCAGACCCATGCCCGCGGCCGTCTCGAGCTTCTTCGAGACGCCCATGAAGGGGCAGAGCCCTAGAAACTTAACCAGCACGAAGTTGTTGACCAACACGGTGCCGATCAGGATGAGCGCGTATTCGGTCATGCTCTCTTTGGCTTCGGGTCGTGCGATGGGCGCTTGCTGAGCTGTCGAGTCGCGAAACGGGTCGCGAAATGCTGCAAGCGCGAAATCGCCGAAGGATACGCCCCGGGGGCGGTTTGCTACAACACCGGGACTGAAGGGTTATCGGGGGATCGCCTCCGGCCGCAGCTTCCAGCCCCTTACCCTTTATCACCTCGAGTCAGCCGCGCCCGGCGCGGTAAGCGGTGTTTTTGGATCGGGTCGGCCTCGGCAGACTTGACGACGGTTGGAGCCGGTGCGGCTTAAGATCTTCAGAACGATATCAGTTCAAACCGCGTCTCGACGAAGGGCTGTGGATGCAACCAACGTCGAGCTCACTCGAAAATGACCATCTTGCTCTCGACGCGGTTTAACTACTCTATTTCACTCGCATCCCGGGCTGCGCTCCGCCATCCGGGCTCAAAATGAAGATGTCCTTCCCGCCAGGACCGGCGGCCAGCACCATGCCCTCGGAGATGCCGAAACGCATCTTGCGCGGGGCGAGGTTGGCGACCATGACCGTCAACCGCCCTTCCAGGTCGCTCGGGTCGTAGGCCGAGCGGATACCGGCGAAGACGGTGCGGGTCTCGCCCCCGAGGTCCAGTTCGAGTCTCAAGAGCTTGTCGGCGCCATCGACGAGACCGGCCGAGCGAATGCGGGCGATGCGCAGATCGAGCTTGCCGAAGGTCTCAATGTCGATTGTCTCGGCGATGGGGTGTTCGGTCAGGTGCTGACTTGCTTCGTCCATGTCGGCCGGCCGCGGTGCCGTCGTGCTCAGGTCCTCCTTGGACGCCTCCAGCATGGCCTCGATATGGGCCGGCTCGACGCGGGTCATCAAAGGTTTGAAGGGTGCCATCTCGTGATCCAGGAGGGGCTCCGGGAGGGCGGCCCAGGTCAGCGGCTCGATCCGCAGGAAGGCTTCGGAGTCGGCGGCGGTGCCCGGCAGGATGGGGCGCAGATAGCCGATCAGGATTCGGAAGAGGTTGATGCCCATGGAGCAGACCGCGTGCAGGTCGGCCTCTCGAGCCGGGTCTTTGGCGATCACCCAAGGTGCCTGCTCGTCGATGTATTGGTTGGCGCGGTCGGCCAACGCCATGATCTCGCGCACGGCGCGGCTGAGCTCGCGTCGCTCGTAGGCGCCGGCGATGGATTCGCCGGCCTGCACGAAGTCGGCCTGGAGCTGCGGATCGGCCAAGGTCGGTGAGAGTCGGCCCGCGAAACGCTTGGCGATGAACCCGGCGCTGCGGCTGGCGATGTTCACGACCTTGCCGACCAGATCCGAGTTCACGCGTGCGGTGAAGTCCTGAAGACTCAAATCGATGTCGTCGACGCCCGGTCCCAGTTTGGCCGCGAAGTAGTAGCGCAGATATTCGGGGTTGAGATGGTCCAGGTAGGTTCGGGCCTTGATGAAGGTCCCGCGTGACTTGGACATCTTCTGTCCGTCGACCGTCAGGAAGCCATGCGCGAAGACCGCCGAGGGCGTGCGGAAGTCCGCGCCGTGCAGCATCGCCGGCCAAAAGAGCGCATGGAAATAGATGATGTCCTTGCCGATGAAGTGATACAGCTCCGCGGTCGACTCCTTGGCCCAGAACCGATCGAAATCCAATCCGGCGTCGCGCCCGCGGGTGCTTTCGCAGAGATTCAGGAAGCTCGCCATGTAGCCGATCGGGGCATCGAGCCAAACGTAGAAGAACTTGCCCGGATGGTCCGGGATCTCGAAGCCGAAGTAGGGCGCGTCGCGCGAGATGTCCCATTCCTGCAAACCGGCGTCGAACCACTCGTCGAGTTTGTTCGCGACCTGGGGCTGCAGACCGCCGCCGCGGGTCCAGTCGCGCAGCATCGGTTCGAAGTCGCCGAGGCGGAAGAAATAATGGTCGGACTCGCGCTGCTCGGGCGCGGCGCCCGAGACCGCCGAGCGCGGGTTTTTGAGCTCGTTCGGTGAATAACTCGCCCCGCAGGCCTCGCAGTTGTCGCCGTACTGGTCCGGCGCCCCGCACTTGGGACACTCGCCCTTGATGAAGCGATCGGGCAGAAACATCTGCTCGACCGGGTCGTAGGCCTGGGTGATGGTGCGCTTGCCGATGTGACCCTTGTCGCGGTTGCGACTGTAGATCAGATTCGCGAAGTGGCGGTTTTCCTCGGAATGCGTCGAGTGATAGTTGTCGAAGCCCACCCGGAAGGCCGCGAAATCGGACTGATGCTCCTGCGCGACCCGCGCGATCAGCGCCTCGGGCTTAATGCCGTCCTGACGAGCGCGCAACATGATGGGCGTGCCGTGGGCGTCGTCCGCACACACGTACCAGCAGGCGTGCCCGCGCATCTTCTGGAAACGCACCCAGATGTCGGTCTGGATGTATTCGACCAGATGGCCGATGTGGATCGGCCCGTTGGCGTAGGGCAGTGCGCTGGTGACCAGAATTTCTCGGGGGCTGCCGCCCGGGATGTCGCGGGTTTGACTCATGGGTGGGCTCAAGTGAATCGGCTTTAGGATCTCGAACGATGCCCCAGTATCTCACGGCCCGTCCCGGTCCGGACAGCGCGGTCCCGGTCGCGTCTTTCGGGCCCGGACTTGATTTAAGGCAGGCACACACCAAAAGTCTGCGGGAACTTTTCCGGCCCCGGGTCGACCATCCCGGCCTACTGAAAAGCATTTGTCTCATGTGACCCGGGAGTGCCGGGCGCATCCATTTATCCTGGAGTACCTCATGTCCGAACCCACGAAAGAAGCCGTTGAAGCCGCCATCAAGGGCTACAAGGAACCTCATCTCGGGCGCGATCTGGTGGCGGCGCATTCGATCAAGGGCATCGAGATCGAGGGCGGTCAGGTCAGAGTGAAGGTTGTCTTGGGCTTCCCGGCCAAGACCATCTGCGCGGACATCGCCAAGGCGGTCGAAGAGGCCGTCCTCAAGGTCGATGGCGTCGAGATGGTGCAGGTCGACGTGACCTGGCAGATCAAGTCGCACTCGGTTCAGAAATCGCTCAAGCCGATCGACAACATCAAGAACATCATCGCCGTGGCCTCGGGCAAGGGCGGCGTCGGCAAATCGACGACCGCCGTCAATCTGGCGCTCGCTTTAGCGGCCGAGGGCGCGAGTGTCGGTATCCTGGACGCCGACATCTACGGCCCGTCCCAGCCGCGTATGCTCGGGATCTCGGGCAAACCCGAGTCGAAGGACGGCAAAAGCCTTGAGCCGATGACCAGCTACAACCTTCAGGCCATGTCGATCGGCTTCTTGATCGACGAAGAAACGCCCATGATCTGGCGCGGCCCGATGGTCACACAGGCCCTGGAGCAGTTGCTGAACGACACCAACTGGTCGGATCTCGACTATCTGGTCATCGACCTTCCGCCGGGTACGGGCGATACGCAATTGACCCTCGCGCAGAAGGTGCCGGTGTCGGGTGCGGTCATCGTCACCACCCCCCAGGACATTGCGCTGCTCGATGCACGCAAAGGTCTTAAGATGTTCCAGAAAGTCGAGGTGCCGGTGCTGGGCGTGGTCGAAAACATGAGCACGCACATCTGCTCGGCCTGCGGCCACGAGGAGCACATCTTCGGCGAAGGTGGCGGGCAGAAGATGTCCGAGCAATACGGGATCGATCTGCTCGGCTCGCTCCCCCTGAACGGCCACATTCGCGAGGAGACCGACAACGGCAAGCCGACCGTGGTTGCCCAACCCGATTCGCGCGTTGCTGAAATCTACCGCGAGATCGCCCGTAAGACGGCCGCGAAGCTTTCGCTGCAAGCCAAGGACTATGCTTCGAAATTCCCGCGGATCGTGATCCAGAACAACTAGGCCCCTCAGGGTCTCGAGGAACGGAGGCGCAGCGTTCAGCCACTTGGACGCGCGACGCCTCGTGGACGAGGCTCGATCCTTCGAATCATCGCTCGAAAGCCTCACAAGCGCTGTGCTAACCTCTGCGCGCGCCTAGATCAATTCTCCCCGTTCGGCAGTAGCTTTGGTTGGTGGGCTAGCGTTTCGCGCGCGCTACACAGCCACGACCTCGGCCGACGACCGCCCCCGCTTCACTCGGCCCGTGGGGACTAGACCGGATTCGAAGATTCCAAGGCTTCGTCAGTCTCAGGCAAGCGCGCCTGCGGCGTGACGTCGATCAAGACGGGATTGCCATCGTGGCTCTAAGCAGCCGCGCCAACAGGACGGAAAGGTGAGGAGTCGATGATGTCAAAGGAAGGCAAGACAAGGCAGGTTGCCGCCCTGGGTTCCGTGATTCGGCGTCGGGGATTCCAGGCGCGGATCCCGATCGCTCTGGGCCTTCTACTCTTCTCCGGTCTGGCCGCAGCAACGACGACGATCAACAACAGCTTCATCCCGGCGACCATCAACCAAGGCGATGCATCGTCTTACCGCATCACGATCGCCAACGATTCATTGGTACCCTTGACCTCCGCTGCGGTGACGGTGCTGCTGCCGGGGCAGATCCAGATCGCCGACCCGCAGTCCATTAACAGCAACAGCTGCGGCTTCACAGTCAACGCCGCGGATCCCGGAACCTCCAGGGTCTACCTCACCGGAGGAGTCATCCCCGCGGGCACCGGCACCACCGACGGGCTTTGCTCTTTCGAGGTCGTGGTCCGATCACAGATCCCCGGCAACCACGTCGCCAACATTCCAGCCAATAGCGCGCCCACTGAGAGCACCGCGGGCTACTCGGCGCTTGAAGGCACGACGGAGGTCTTCAACACGACGCAGGCCAACGCCACGCTGTCGGTCAGTGCTCTGGCGCCTCCCACGGGTACCAAATCTTTCTCGCCGTCGCCCGCCGTCGCCGGTGACCCGACCAGGCTCACCATCACGCTGACCAACCCGAATGCCGGCGCGACCATTCCGCTGACCCTCTTTACCGACACGCTGCCCGAAGGCACGGAGGTCGCGGATCCCGCCGATGCGAGTATCGGTTGTAGTGGCAACGGCGCCGTCAACGGCAGCCTGACCGCCGATCCCGGTGCGGATAGCGTGACCTTGACCGGCGGCACGATCGGTGCCGGCGGTGCCTGCGTGATCGGCGTCGGCGTCGTTGTCGCCGAGCCAGGCGGCATCACCAACAGCCTCGGCGAGGGCGCTATCGGCAACAGTCGCGGGCTCATCAGCCCGGCGTTCTCCCGAGACCTGAGCGTCAACACCCCGATCGCCGTCACCAAGTCCATCAGCCCGGATGTCATTCCCGCCGGGCAACCGGCTTTGATGACCATTAGGATCGCCAACAACAGCCTGAGCAGTCCGCTCGCCATTACCGGCTTCGCCGATGATCTGGCGGGCACAACCCTGCTGGTGCGCGACACGCAAAGCTTGCCGGTGCCTGCACCGGCCGATCCCGTGGTCGTCTGCACCGGCACCGATGCGGTCGACGGCACGTTGGGCTTCGCGGCCGACAGTGAAGATTCCGTCCTGAGACTGAGCGGCGCGACCGCGGGTCCGGGCGGCGCATGCACCATCACCGCCTATGTCACGTCCTTCAATGACGGCGTCCATGCCAACAGCATCGCGGTGGATGCGGTAGAGAATCCGAATAATTTCCCGAGCCCGGCAGCCTCGGCGGACCTTGGCGTCAATGCGCAGTTGACGGTCGATAAGACCGCGACGCTGACGAGTGTGGCGCCCGGCCAATGGACCCGTTTCACCGTCACCATTCGCAACTGGTCCGGCGGGGAGGTGACGAATGTCAACTTCCTCGATCAGTTGCCGGCGAACGGTGACGCTCGGATGGTGCTGCAGGGCGCGAACCCCGTCTCCAGCGTCGGCTGCGTCGGCGGCACCTGGTCCGGCGACGACAACAGCCCAACGCTCGAATGGAGCGGCGGCACGATCGTCGCCGGCAGCGGGCTCGACCCCGGCATCTGCACGGTGGTGTTCGATGCGCGTCTGCCGGCGGACGCGGCGACCGGTCTGAGCTTTTCGAATCAGATTCCGGCAGACGCCATCTCTGGCGAGGGCGGCGACGGCGGTACCATCTCGAACCCCGGCCCAAGCCCCGCCGTCAATATCGTCAGCGTCAGTTCCGTTGCGGTCAATAAGGCGTTCAGCCCGGCCAGCATCCCCCAGGGTGGCCAGTCCACGCTGACCATCCGCATCCGCAATCGGGTGGTCAATGCGCTGACCGCGGTGGATCTGACCGACAATCTGCCCGAGGGCGTGACGCTGTCGGCCAATCCGGCCGCCACCAACACCTGCGGCGGTGCGTTGCAGGTGTTCCCGAACAGCGCCCGGGTGATCCTGACCGGCGGCGCCGTCCCGGCCCGGCCGGACGACAGCGAGTCTGCGGAGTGTGTCATCACCGTTCGGGTCACCGGCAGCACGGTCGGGAATTACGAGAACATCATCACGCCCGGCGACTTCAGCTCCTCGGTCGGCAGCATTCCGGCGAATACCACGGCGACGCTCGGTATCGGCACCGGCCTGTCCGGCTCCAAGAGCTTTTCCCCGACCTCGGTCGCGCCCGGCGGCATCGCCCGCGTCAAGATCAGTGTCCTCAATGGCTTCAACGGCACCCTAACCAATGTCTCGCTCACCGATCCGCTCGGCACCGGCCTGACCATCGCCAACCCGGCCAACGCCAGCACCAACTGCGGCGGTGCGCCGACCATCGTCGCCAACCCCGGCACAGACAGTGCCCAACTGCTCGGCGCGACCCTGTCCGCCGGCGGCAGTTGCGATCTATTCTTCGACGTCCTGACCAGCGGCGAAGGCGACTGGATCAACACCATCCCGGCCGGCAACATCACCAGTGCCGAGGGACCCGCCAGCACCGACGCGGTGACGGCGACGCTGGCCGAGGCCAGCGCCCAGATCAATCTCAACAAGTCATTCGATCCGGTCATCGTCACCGGTGGCGTGCCTTCGGTGCTGCGCATCGATGTGGTCAACCCGTCGGCGATCACGATGCAGGGCGTCGGGCTCACCGATACCTTCCCGTTGGGCATCGAGGTCTATTCGGTCCCGGATGCGAGCACCACCTGCCCCGGCGGTCAGGTGGCCGCCATCCCGGGCGACAACAAACTCGTCCTGTCCGGCGCCGCTATCCCGCCGAACCAGACCTGCCAGGTGTTCGTGACAACCACCTCCGTGCGGTTTCTCAACCTGACCAACAGTATCCCTGTCGGGGCCATCGTCAGCGACCAAGGCTATACCAATCCCGAGGGCACCATCGCGACGCTCTCGACCCTGCAGGGGCTCGGGGTCATGAAGGGCTTCGCGCCGGCCTTCATCGGCCCGGGCCAGATCTCGCGCTTGAAGATTCGCCTGGTCAGCACGCTTGATCCGAATGCCGCCAGCCCCGTCACATTGACCGGCGTCAGCTATACGGATCGGTTGCCTGTCGGCATGTTCATTGCCGATTCCCCGAACGCGAGCACCACCTGTGCGGGCACCGGCCCTGGCGGGGAAGCCGTCGTCGCGACCGGAAACGATGCGGACAGCGGTCTCGTCACGATATCCCAAGGCACGATTCCGCCCAACACGAACTGTACCCTCGAGGTCGACGTTACCGTCGACGAATTGGGCGCCTATACCAATATCATCCCCGAGCGCGAGGTTCAGAGCGATCAGGGTGTGGTGAATGAAGACGAGGCCAGCGCCACACTGAACGTCGTCGAAGCCCCGACCCTCGCGAAGGCGTTTGAACACGCAACACGCAATCCCGGTCAGCCCAACCGGCTGACGGTGACCATCACCAACAACGATACCGTCATTACACTGACCGGTGTGACGCTGACCGATATGCTGCCGGCGGGCCTGGCCATTGCGCCGACGCCCGATTCAGGCACCGACTGTGCCGGCGGTCAGGTCATCGCCGATCCCGGCGAAGGCTTCATGCGCCTGATCGGCGCGTCGATCGGTCCTGATGCCAATTGCACCTTCTATGCGGACGTGGTCGGCAACGCGCCCGGCAACTACAGCAACTTCATTGCCGCCGAGAGCTTGAGTACCGATCAGGGCCTGACCAATCCGGGGCCAGTGGATGCCGCCATGCGTGTCGGCATGGCGCCGATGATCAGCAAGGCATTCGACCCGGTGGGCATCGCCTCGGGCGGTACCTCGACCCTGACCATCACGCTTACCAACCCCAATGCGGAGCCGATCACCCTGACCGCGCCGCTGATCGATGCGCTACCGGGCAACCTGTTTGTGGCCGCGTTGCCGAATGCGGCCACCACCTGTACCGGTGTTCTCACCGCCAATGCCGGTGATACCGGCATCAGGCTCGACGCCGGCGCGCAGCTCCCGGCCGATGCCGATTGTACGATCAGCGTCGATGTCACCGGCAGCGTCGATGGGGTGTTCACCAACGTGATCGCCGCCGGCCAGTTGCAGACCTCCACCGGCACCAATCCGTCCCCGGCAACGGCCAGTCTCGCGATATCCGCGCTCGATCCGCTGGTGCCGCCGACGCTCGGCAAGACCTTCAGTCCCGGCACCATCATGGCGGGCGGCACGTCCACGCTGACCCTGAGCCTGGGCAATCCGAACAGCAGCCTGCTGACGCTCTCGGCGAACTTCGTCGATAACCTCCCGACCGGCGTTAAGGTTGCCGACCCGGCCGACCTTGGCGGGACCTGTACCCTGCCATCCGTCACCGCCGAGCCGGAGAGCGGCAGCATCACCTACGGCAGCGGCGCCGAGATCCCGGCCGGCGGCTGCACCATCACGGTCGCGGTCACGTCCGACACCGGCGGCAGCTATACGAACACCGTCCCGTCCGGCGCGTTGGTCACCAACAGTGGTGCCAACCTCGACCCCGCCAACGCAGGGCTCGTGGTGCAGACACCGACGCCGCCTACGGTCGCCAAGGCGTTCTCGCCCAACACCATCAACCCCGGCGGCGTCGCGCGGCTGACCATCAGCCTCGGCAATGCCAATGCCGACGCGATCACGCTGAGCGCGGACTTGGTGGACACGCTGCCCATCGGCGTCACCGTCGCCGCCACGCCCAACATCGGCGGCACCTGCACCGGCGACGTCACCGCGACCGTCGGCAGTGGCACCATCACCTACGCGAGCGGGGCGGCGATCCCGGACGGCGGCTGCACCATCGCCGTTGATGTGACCGCCGACGACGACACCGCCTCGCCGTTCGTCAACACCATCCCTGCCGGGGCGCTGCAAACCAGTGCGGGGAACAACGGCGCGCCGGCGACGGCCAATCTGCTCGTCAACCCGCCGCAGCCGCCGAGTCTGAGCAAGTTCTTCACGCCGTCCACCATCCTGACAGGGGGCACGACGACACTGACCCTGTCCTTCGGCAACGGCAACAGTGCCGACACCACGTTGACCGCGGATCTGGTGGATACGCTTCCCGCCGGTGTCTTCATCGCCGCCGCTCCGAACATCCAGGTCGCCAACGGCTGTGCTGCCGGCAGTGTGGTTGCGAATGCCGGCGCGGTTACCGTGACCTATCAATCCGGTGCACCCATTCCGGCCGGGGGCTGCTCGGTTTCGGTGGATGTGACCTCTTCGGTCACCAACAACGCCGGTCATCTGAACAGCATCCCCGCTGGTGCGTTACAGACCGGATTCGGCAACAACGCCGTCGGTACCGGCGCGCGACTGCGGGTCACCGGTCTTGGTGTGGATAAGGTCCTCGTCGAGCCGGGTGGCCCCTATGCGATCGGCGACGAGGTCCCGTATCGGCTGACGGTGACGGTGCCGGGCGGCTTGAGCGCGATCAGCCCGGTTGTGGTCGAGGGCATGACCTTGACCGATGTCTTGCCGGCCGGCGTCGAATACGTCACCGGCTCCTACAGCCTTGTATCCACGTCCGGATTGATCTTCGGCGGTTCGCTGCCGACTGACTTCACCGATACAAACAATACCTTAAGCGCTGGGCTGGGCACGGTCCGCAATACCACGGGCGCCAGCCAGACCTTCGAGGTCAGCTATCGGGTCCGCGTACTGGACATCCCGTCGAATACCGACGGCGCGACCTTGACCAATGCGGTCACGTTGTCCACCGACGACACCACGCAGACCTGGAGCGACACTGCCGACGCAACCGTCGGCGAGCCCGATCTCGGCATCGCCAAGACGATGACGCCGACCACCGGCCTCAAAACCGGCGATATCGTCACGATCACGTTGACCGCCACCAACAGCGGCGATGTCCCGGTCTATGGGATCGATGTCACGGATGTGCTGAATGACGGCGTCGACAACGAGCTGTTCGCGCTGGACGCAGCCGGGGTCAAAGATACGAGCCTTGCAGCCGTAGCGGGCGAATTCGACTTCGCCTACGACGAGGGCAACGGCACCATCAGCTATACCGCCAAGGACGGTGTCGACCTAGCCGCGAACGGCGGCCAGGTGATCTTCAGCTTCACCGCCACCGTCGGGCCGGACATCAGAAGCGGCTGGACCTACACCAACCAGGCCAGTGTCCAGGGCAACAGCCAGAACGATCCCGAGGTCGGGCGCGACACCCCGGTCGCTGACTCCAATATCGTCACCGCAGGCACCCAGGTCGGCGCCGTGGCCAAGACGATTGCCGAAACCTCCGAGGGTTGGACCACCGGCGCGAATGTCGCCATAGGCGAGGTCATTACCTATGAGATGGCCTACAGCATTCCCCGCGGGGAGACCCGCAGTCCGCTCACGATCCCGATCTTTACCGACACTTTGCCGAACGGACAGCAATTCCTCACCGGCACGGCGACGATCCAGGCATCCGTCGCGGGTGTCAGTGTCGCCAACGGCGGCTCATTGGCGACAACTCCGATCGCCATTGCGCCGAGTGTCGACGGACAGCAACTGGGATTCGATGTCGGCGACGTGCAGAGCGCTGCGGAGAATGCCCAGGTCGTCATCCGCTTCGATGCGCTGGTCCTGAACACCGCGGTCAACAATCGCGGCGATCAAAAGACCAACACAGCAACGCTTAACTATCTGAATCGCGAAGGGACCGAGCAGTCATTGAGCGCGACCCAAGTGGTCAGGATCCAGGAGCCGACGCCGGCGGTGACCAAGGCCGCCAACCCGACGACGGCCGGGGGTGGCGACACGGTGACCTTCACCGTGGTGGCGTCCAACACCCCGACCGGTGGCAATCGCACCTGGGCCTGGGATATCGCCGTCGTCGATACCCTGCCGGTGCGCTATCAGAACCTGATCCTGACCGGCGCCGTGCTGAGCCGCGATTCGGTGAACGTCCTGACATGTGGCGGCGTGTCGTTGCAGACACTGACCTTGACGATGGATTGTCTCGATCCCGCCGAGCGCTATCTCGCGCCGGGGGAGAGCATCACGCTCACCTATACCGCGACGCTGGACCCGAACATCGCCTTCGATGAGGTCGTCACCAACACCGTCCAGGTGCAGGGCACCAGCCTGCCGGGCAGCAACGGGACAGAGGGCGCAACCCCCGGAGCCCCGGACAGCGATACCGGCGAGCGCACCGGCTCCGGTGACGTCAATACCGGTGGTCAGGCGGTCAATGACCTCGCCGCAACCAACAGCGCCACGGTCACGGCCAATCGGCCGAGCATCGGCAAAGCGGTCGCGGACGACTCTCTGCAGATCGGCGATGTGACGACGGCGACGATCACCGTCTCGGTGCCGGTTGGTCAAACCGATGGCTTCGTTGTCACAGATGTGCTGCCGGCAGGCCTCCTCTACACCGGTACGCCGATCACGATCACGTTGCCGGAGACGGGATTCTCTGCCACCGGGATCCCGGACACCAATCCCGGTGCCGGGCCCGGTCCGCTGGAATTCGACTTCGGTACCGTGCAGAACAGTGCCGCCACGTCGCAAGACATTGTTATCGCCTACGACGTCCAGGTCGCCAATGTCATCGGCAATCAGCGCAATACCACGCTGACCAACACCGCGACGCTCGCCTATGACGGCGCGAGCGAACCCCTTCCTTCGGCCGCGGACACCATCACGGTGCGCGAGCCGAGCCTGGCGCTCGGCAAGACCATCACCGCGGGCACGCCGGCGAGCGCCGGAAGCGAGGTCAGCTATCGCTTGACCGTGACCAACAGCGACGCCTTTGCGACCGCGTACCGGATGACTCTGATCGATGTGCTGCCGGCGGATTTGCTGGGAGCCAACGGCGGGACGGGTCCGTTCTTCACCGAGATTCAGGTCACCAATCCCGAGGGTACGGTGGTCAAGACGGCGGGCGGTGCCTTGACCGCTGCCGATGCCGACCAGACGAATCCGGACACCTTGGCTTGGCCCCCGTTCGATCTCCCGCCGGAGACGACCCTGACGATTACGTACAAGGCGACCGTGGTCGCCGATGCCGTCACCGGCGCAACGCTTACGAATACCGTCGAAGCCGAATACAACAGCCTTGCCGCAGGCGATGCGGGTCGCGACGGCAGCGACATCCTGGACGATACCGATGACACCCAGCTCGACAACTACGGCCAGACCACCAGCCGTGACCTGACCCTGGATGCCGACATCGCTATCCAGAAGACCCTGACCACGGGCCAGGACGCGAACCTTGCCATCGGAGAGGAGGTTCAGTTCGACCTGAAGGTCTCGCTGTTGCCCGGCGTGACCCGGAATCTGATCGTCACCGACACGCTGCCCGTCGGCCTTGCGTTCGTTGAATTGGTTACCATCGAAGCCGGCGACAACGTCAGCTACACCCAAGACCCGGTCGGTGTTGTCGAAGACCCCGAGGGCGTCCTGACCATCGACATGGGTGATGTCGGCAATACGCCCGGTGCGACCGATAATTTCTTCATCCTGCGGATCAAGGCGCGGGTGGAGAATATTGCCGACAATCAGAACGGTGACGTCCTGACCAATAACGTTGCCGTGACCAGCGACATCGGCAGTGATTCCGACAGCCTCGATGTGACCGTCGTCGAGCCCATCCTGCAGGTCAACAAGACACCGGATACCACGGCCCCGGCACTGGGTAATCTGGTCACGTACAGCGTCACGGTCAGCCATGCGAGCGGCAGCGCTGCGGATGCCTATCAGGTCGAGCTCGCCGATGTGATCCCCGCGGGGTTGACCTATCAGCTCGGCTCCACGATGGGCGAGGCTGCTGTGGATGAGACCGACCCCGCAGCGCCCGTCTTCAGTCTCGGCTTCCTCGAAGCAGGCGGCAGCAAGACCTTCTCCTATCTCGCCGCGGTGGATTTGGATGCGGTCGTGGGCGCGGCGCTCGAGAACAGCATCAGCGGGACCTTTGCCAGTACAGCCGATGCCGATGGATCCGAAGACAGCGGACGCGACGGCAGCGACGGCGAGGGCGGTTTGAACGATTATGTCTTCGACACCTCGGCTGCGGTCACCCCGACGACCACGGCGTTCCTCTATCCGGTCAAGACGGTGGACATCGCCGTCGATGGAGGCGTTTCGGGTCAGCTCGATCCGAGCGATACGCTGGAATACAGCATCGTTTTGAGCAACGAAGGCACGGATGCCACCGGCGTGGTCTTCACCGATTCGATTCCCGCGAATACGACCTACGTTGCCGGGTCGCTGAGCAGCACCGTCGGCACGACGGACGAGAGTGCCGATCCGCTGGTTGTGGAAGTCGGCGATCTGGCCGGCGGGGCCGAGGCGACGATCACTTTCCGGGTCACGGTCGATTCGGGTACTGCGCTCGGTACCATCATCAGCAATCAGGGCTTGGTCGACTCCAACCAGACCGTACCGACGCCCACCGACGCGGATGGCGTATCCGAGAACGGCTTCCAGCCGACCGACATTCCGGTCGGGGGCCAGCCGAGCGTGCAGAGCCCGCTGTATGCCGAGAAGGGCGTCATCCTGCTCACCGACGTTGCCGGCAACGGCGTCGTCAACCCCGGTGACACCCTGCGCTACAGCCTGGTGCTGAGCAACAACGGCGATGAGGATCTAACCAACGTCTCACTCACCGACACGATCCCGACCGGCCTGATCTATGTGAGCGGCAGCGCCAATGCTACGGGCGGCACGCCGACGGTGGTCGGCCAATCGCTGAGCTGGTCCGTGCCCACGCTCGCGGCCGGCGACTTCGAGGTCCTGGTCTTCAACGTCACGGTGGACAATCCGCTGCCGGGCAATGCCAACGACTACACCTTCACAAACCAGGGCGCCACCGACTCCGACCAGACCTTGCCTGGCCTGACCGACGGCAATAGCGATCCAACCGACGGCTTCCAGCCCACCGAGATCGAGGCGACCACCGGCGCCGGTCAGCCGCGAGTCGATGCGCAAAAGCGTTGGACGTTGGCGTCGGATCGCGACGGCAACGGCCTTGCCAACCCGGGTGATGTGATCGGCTACAGCATCAGTGTCGCCAATACCGGCTCGGCGGCGACGGTCGACGCCCGATTGGCCGATGCGATCCCGCCCAATACATCGCTGGTGCCGGGTTCGGTGACGACCGACCTCGGGGTCGTGGTCGACGCCGGCGACCCGATCGCGGTCAATCTCGGGAGTCTGCTGCCCGGAGATGTCGCCACGGTGCGTTTCCGCGTGACTATCGACGCCGACGTCGCCGACGGTACCGTCATCGCCAATCAGGCCACTGTGACCGGCAACAACTTCGGCGCCGTCCCGAGCGACGACAACGGCAACCCGGCGGATGGACTCAATCCGACCCTGACGCCGGTGGTCACCGACGATCCGGCTTTCGCCACGCCCGGCGGGCTGACCAAGACCTTGGCGGCGACGTCCGAGGCGGCCAGCAGCGGCAGCGATCTGCTGATCGGCGAGGTCGCGACCTTCCGGGTCGGTGTGCAGATGCCGCCCGGCACCCTGCGCGATGCGCTGATCGAGGACGTCCTACCCGCGGGTCTGGGTTATATCCCCGGCACCGCGCGACTGAGCAGGACCTTCACCACCGGTCTGAATGCCTCCCGAAATCCCGGCGACATCAACGTGGCCGCGAGCGGCGTGTTCGTCGACCTGATCGATGGCAGCGAGCTGCAACAGTCGGGTCAGACCATCAGCCTCTTGCTCGGCGATGTCATCAACTCCGATGCCGCGGCCGCCGCCTATACCTTGGAATATCAGGCCGTCGTCAGGAATGTCGCAGCCAATCAGGCCGGCACGACCCTGTCCAACCAGGCCAGGTTGCGCTATCTGAATGGGCTGAATCAGCCCTCGAGTCTGACGCCGGTCTCTCTGGCCGTGAAGGCGATCGAGCCGACGATCAACCTGAGTAAATCGGTCGATCCGATGACGCTCCTGCCGGGCGGCGGCACGGTGACCTATACCCTGATCATGACCAACGAAGCGGGGGCGGCTACGGCCTACGATGCCGTCATCTCGGATCCGATCCCCGCGGATTGGGATCTGACCGGGGTCGATATCGACTCGAGCGGCGGGGCCACGGGCATTACCGACCGCAGCGATCTCGCTGGAAACAGCCTTGCCCTCGACGTCGGGCAGCTGCCGGCCGGTGCCGTCGTGACCATCATCTACACCTTGGTTGCGCCGGCCGGTTTGTCGCCTGGAGACACCATCCCCAACACCGCGACCGGCACTTGGACCAGTTTGCCGGGCGAGAAGGGCACCGACGATGCCACGCCGGGTAATCCCGGCGACCCCGATGGCGAGCGGACGGGTTCCGGTACCGGAGCCAATGACTTCACCACCAGCGACAGCGCCCTGGTCCGCGTGGGTCAGCCCGTGCTGAGCAAGCAAGTGCTTGATCGACAGAGCCGCTATGCCATTGGAGACGAGGTCGACTACGAATTGCGCCTGAGTGTGCCGCCCGCTACGGTGCTCGATGGCGCCGTGTTGGAAGATGTCCTTGCCGATGGTCTGGACTACGTCGCCGGTTCGCTGCTGCTCGAACTCGACGGCCTAAGTGCCGATACGACACCGAGCGATTTCGCGATCGGTTCGAGTGGCGACGACACGACCCTGACGGCCGACTTCGGTTCGCTCGCCAACACGACCGGCGACACCCGGACCCTGGTGGCGACCTACCGCGCTCGGATCGCAAACCAGCTCGGCAACCAGGACAACCAAAGCCTGATCAACCGGGCCGAGCTCGCCTTCATCGACCCCGGTACCGGTGAGGCTGCGACACCGCTTCTCGACGCGGACAGCGTGACCGTCGGAGAGCCTCTCTTGGCCTTGGCCAAGACGATCACCAGCCCGACCACCGGGCTCGAAGCCGGTGCGCGTCTGGACTTCCGGGTCGTCGTGACCAACAACGGCAGCACCGCGGCCTTCGCCACGGTCCTGAGCGATACGCTGCCGGTCGGCTTGCAGGACGTCACGGACCTCGAGGTGACCGCGACGAGCGGCGGCGCGCCGGTGCCGACGTTCCCCGACTTCAATCCGGGTGACCAGGGCTTTGACAGCGCGCCCTTCAACCTGCCGGTCGGGGCCTCCGTGACGCTCGCATTCAGGGCTCGACTCACCGACCTGGTCGTGGAGGGCCAGGCCATTCAAAACCAGGTTCTGGCGAGCTTCAGCAGCCGCGACGGCGATGACCCGAATGCGCGCGACGGCCGCGACGGGGGTGATCAGACCGACCCCGAGGTGCTGAACAACTACAACACCTCGGCCAAGTCCCCGATCATCACGGTGGATGCCGCGGTGACGCTGGACAAAGCCTTCTATCCGGATCCCGGCAACGCGCGCTACACCATCGGCGAGGAGGTCGGCTATCGGCTGACGCTCGGCGTGATCGAGGGCGTGACCCGGGATGTCGTGATCGTCGACAGCCTGCCGGCGGGTGTCAGCTTCATCAGTGCCGACATCGGCTTGGGCAATGCCGGCATCACGACCGAGCGGCCAACCGGTCCCGACGATCAACCGACCGCCATCGCCGGCGGGATCTTGACCTTCGATCTCGGGAACCTCTCCAATCCGGCCAACGGCAACGTCGACGATGATGTCGTCACCGTCGATATCCGCGTGCGGGTGGACAATATCCTCGAGAACCAGAACGGCATCCAGCTCGGCAACAACGCCCACGTCTCGTATCTGGACTTCGATGGTGACGAGCAGCGCGTGGATTTCGACGCCGATCTCGATGAGCCCGGTCTGCAGCCGTTGGACCTCGATGTGGTCGAGCCGGATCTCGAGCTGAGCAAGACGGCGGATCGCCCGGCGGTTTCGCTCGGGGATGAAGTGACCTTTACACTCACCATCGACCACAGCGTGACAAGCACGGCCGACGCCTTCGACCTGGTGGTCGAGGATCGCTTGCCGATGGGGCTGAGCTATGTGCCGGGCTCGGCCAATCCGGCGCCGTCCGACGTTGACGGCCAAACGCTGCGCTGGGATCGAGCCAGCCTGACATTGGGTGACGCGACCACCAGTCTCGGCTATCGCGCCCGGGTGGAAACGTCGACGGCGGTGGCGATTCCGCTGACCAACAGGGTGGTCCTGGGATATGCCAGCCAACCGGATTCGACGGGTGCGGCAGACGGCGGCCGAAACGGGGAGGATGGCCCCGACGGCGCGCTGAACAACTATGCGGCGGTCTCCGAGGCGAGTGTCACTCCGACCGCGGATACCTCCCTGTATGCTGTTAAGGGTGTCGCGATCGTCAACGACGTCCCGAACAACGGACAACTCGATCCGGGCGATACGCTGGAGTACAGCGTCGTCGTCACCAACCAGGGAACGACAACCGCCAGCGGGGTGGTATTTACCGATCCGGTGCCGCTCAATACGACCTACATCGCCGACTCCTTGGTCAGCGACGCGGGCGTGATCGATCAGACCGACCCCACGCGGGTGCGCGTGGAGATCGGCCAACTGGAGAGCGGCGCGAGTCTGACCATCCGCTTCCAGGTGCGGGTCGATGCACCCTTGCCGCCTGGAGTCATCATCTCCAATCAAGGGGTGGTCAGCTCCGACCAAACAGTGCCGACACCGACGGATGCCGACGGTATTCCCGAGAATGGCTTCCAGCCCACCGATATCGTCGTCGGTGAGAGACCGACATCCGCATTGCGCTTCACCAAGACCTACGCCTTGAGCGGCGATCTGGTTGCTCCGGCCGGGACCATCAATGTGGGCGACCAGATCACCTACCGGGTCGTGCTGCTGAATACGGGCCAGGTCGATCTGACCAATCTCGTATTTGCCGATGAGGTTCCGCTCGGGCTCGACCCGCCCGGGGTAAGCGTCACCGGGGTGACGACGACGCAGGGCACGGCACCCGCTCCGGTCGGAAACACGATCGAAATCGGCGATATCGGCACGCTTGCGCCTGGAGCAAGCGTCTTGATCACGATCACCGGCATTGCCAACGCAGCGGGTGAGGTCGTCAACCAGGCCAGAGCGAGCAGCGACCAGCTCGGCTCGACCCCGAGCGACGGAGACGGGAACCCGGACAACGGAGCGCAGCCGACCGTATTCCCGGTCGTACCCGCCGGCGAGGTGGGCGCACCCGGGCTCTCGCTTGCTAAACGGGCCGTGCTCATCGATGACGCCAACTCCGATGGCCTGGTCAATCCCGGCGAGACCCTTCGTTTCACGCTGGTGGCCTTCAATCAGGGTAGTGCAATGGCGCGCGATGTGCGGCTGAGCGACCGACTGGAGGATGCTCGTGTGGGGACCTTGCTGGTCGAGAGCGTCACGACCAGCCAAGGTGCGGTCTCCAGTCTCTCGCCCCTCGAGGTGAACCTCGGCGACCTGGCCCCCGGTGCGAGCGCGACGGTGACCTATTTGGTGACGGCCGATGAACCGGGCCTGCTGCGCAACGAGGCCACGATCCGGGATGACTCCGGAGACTCCGACACCGACACCGTCGAGATCCCCGTGGAGGTCTTCGATCCCTTCGATCCGCCGACCGGGCGAAAGGTCGTCAGCGACGCCGACCGGCCCGAGCTGGAATGGACCATGGTTTGGCTGAACCCCAACGCGGCCTACGTGATGCCGATCAGGGTCGTCGACCCGATTCCGGCGAATAGCACGTTTGTGGACGGTAGCCTGGAATGCCTTGTCGAAGGCGTCTCCGAGACATCCGTGTGCGAATACGATGCAGCCGCTCTCCAGGTCGTCTTCGAAGGACGGATCGGACCGGACCCGGGCGCGACCGGTGCCGATGACGCCGCAAACGAGATCGTCATTGTCTTTCGCACGCGCATCCAGGATTCCCGGCGTCCGGTCGTCAATCAGGCATTTGCCAACTGGGACGAGGATGGCAACGGGAGTGTCGACGACGATCAGACACCGGTCACCAGTGGCGGCCCGACGCGCTGGAATCCGACTTCACCAACTGCGATCCCGGCCGTGTCGGTTTGGGGGTTGCTGTTGTGCATGATCCTGATGGCCGGAATCGGCTACAGGCATCATCGGGGAGGAACTGCGCGAAATCGTCGCTGACGGGTTGACCGGCTCCTGTCTTGCGGGCCGTCGGTTCGGAACACAGTCGCGTATCGCGCGTGCCCGATGGAACCGGGCGCCGATTCGGTAGGGATCGCGACACCGATGGAGACCAGCGGGAAAGTCCGTGCGCTCGCGCGGGGATGGTTTGGCGTGTCCACGTCTGCCGATAGGCAAGGGGTTGGCGTGGCTACTTTGCTTCGCGTTTGAGCGCCATACGCGGTCGAGATGTCTGTGGACTTGTTGGAGCGATCGGCCCTGGTGTAGGCTCACCGGCCGTCTTCCTATCGAGATTCCCCGATGCCCATCAAGTCCGACCGTTGGATCCGCCGTATGGCCGAAGAAGCCGGCATGATCGATCCGTTCGAGCCGGTTCAGGTCCGCGAGGGCGAGCATGGCCGGGTCATCTCCTACGGAACCTCGAGCTACGGCTACGACGTGCGGTGTGCCGACGAGTTCAAGATCTTCACCAACATCAACTCGGCCATCGTCGATCCGAAGAACTTCGACTCCAACGGCTTCGTCGATCTCAAGTCCGACGTCTGCATCATCCCGCCGAACTCGTTTGCACTGGCGCGCACCGTCGAATATCTCCGCATTCCGCGGAATGTCCTCACGATTTGCCTCGGAAAAAGCACGTATGCGCGTTGCGGCATCATTGTGAATGTCACGCCGTTGGAGCCTGAATGGGAAGGCCACGTGACCCTTGAGTTCTCCAACACCACGCCTCTGCCGGCGAAGATCTACGCGAACGAGGGCGTGGCGCAGATCCTCTTCTTCGAGTCGGACGAGGTCTGCGAGACCTCGTACAAGGACCGTGGCGGGAAGTATCAGGGCCAGCGTGGTGTGACTCTGCCGAAGTCGTGATGTCCGCTGAACCGCGTCCGGACCGACATACTGACTTTCGAGCGCGCGCGACCTTTGGTGCATCCACGGCCCTTGGCAGGGACGCGGTTCAAAACCATTTATTCTTCAATACCCTAAACCGCGCCGGTTCCGGCGTTCGTCGAGTCTGCCTGGGCAGATCCCGTCTGAGCACATTCCATACTGCGCCGGGCGCGGTTTAGACGACGTCGTCGGTTTTCGGGGTCGGGTCGACCGCCGGATCCGTCGCCTGATTGCGCACCCGCCGCTCGATGACCAGTGTGTAGAACCGCAACATCCGCTCCGCGAGGACGGGTGCCGACCAGGATCTTGCGTGCTCGACCGCCTCGACGGCGAGTCGCGCGCGCAGTGCCGGATCCGTGAGGAGTCGGACCGCCTTGTCCGCGAAGTCGGTCTCGTCGTCCTCCGCGATGAGCGATCCGCCGCCGCCCGCCAGCACCTCCTTGGTTCCCATCACGGCCGTCGAGACGACTGGCACCCCGAGCGCCATTGCCTCCAGGAGCACGAGTCCTTGCGTCTCGGTCTTCGAGGCGAAGACGAAGGCGGTGCCCGCGCAGTAGCAGTCCTCGAGGGAGCCGTCGCGCTCCAGATAGCCCGTGAACAAGGTGTTGTCGGCCAGCCGGAGATGGTTCGCCAGGGTCTGAAGCCGACGGTGTGCCGGGCCCTCCCCGGCGATGACCAGGAGGACCTCCGGGACCTGCGTCTTCACGCGCACGAGCATCCGCAGGATGAAGTCGATGTTCTTCTCGAAGGCGAGACGGCTGACGTGCACCAGAACGGGACGCCCGGGCGGGATGCCCCGACTGTTGCGGAAACGAGCACCGTCGCCCTGGCTGAACTGGACGAGCTCGATCCCGGTCGGGATGACCGTCGCGGGCGTCTTCACACCGTAGCTCTTCAAGACCTCCAGCATGGCATGCGAGGGCACCGCCAGCGCATCGACAGCGTTGCACTGGGCCGTCGAGAAGTCGCGTGCCAGCCGCTGCATCCAGGCGGTCGGGACAAAAGGCACGTAGTGATGGAGATACTGCTCGAAGAAGGTGTGGTAGCTTTCGACCACCGGGACACCCAATCGCTTGGCGATCCCGAGGCCGAGATAGTGCGCGAAGAAAGGGGTCTGGATATGCAAGAGATCGTATCCGCGGCTCGCCAGCATGCGGTCGTGGCGACGGATCTCGCGGGGACGCAACATGCGATCTTCGGGGTCGATCACCAGATAGCGCGACGGGATGCGCAGAACCTCGAAGGGCTCGGGGGCAGATTCGCCGCCGGCCGCCGAATAATCCGGCGCGATCAAGGTAATCTCATGTCCTTTGTCCACGAACTCCCGCGCAAACGTCTGGATCGACGTCGACACGCCCGTGATGCGAGGGAAGTAGACGTCGGAGATCATCAGGATGCGCATGACGATGGACTTGCGGGCTGTCGGCAAATCGGCGAATCATACCTGCTGTCGATCACTAAGCCCATCCAATGAAGGACTCATGACATGACCGATCTCTCGAGCCGGCGGTCGCTTGGCGAACCGTTGTTTTCGATGCTCCTCGGCGCTGCGCTAACCGTCGGTCCTCTCGGGAACGCCTTCGCTGCGGGGGCGCCCGTGCTGTGGGGTGCGGGCGTCAAACCGTGCTCGGACTTTCTGGCCATCGCACCGTCGGATCCGAGTGCGCAAGCCATCGCAGGGGAGGGCTATCGTCGCTATCAGGAGTGGCTGTCCGGACTCGTGACCGGGCTGAATCTCGCGACGGGGCGCGACGTGTTGAAAGGCGCCGAGCTCGATGCCGCCATGATCCGGATTCGGGCCAACTGCGAGCGTCATCCGAACGACGACTTCTTCAACGCCACCATGCGTTTGGTCCGGTCTCTGGGCGATCCGGACAAGAATTGAGCGCACGCGACGGGTCGGTCAGCTCGGGCTTCGTCATCGTATCGTCACATGAACTTCATACAATCGGCATGATGCAGGGGCACAATTCGGGCTCGCTTATCAACGCCTCCCGGAGGTCATGTCATGAACAAAACGATTATCGCTGCAGCGGTCACACTCGCGGCGGCCTCTCTCTCGACCCAGGCGATGGCCCGTGATTCCATCTGGATCGCCGGCTCGTCCACCGTCTTCCCCTTCTCCACCGCGGTCGCCGAGACCTTCGGTCGCGAGTCGTCTTTCCCCACGCCCAAGGTCGAGTCCCTAGGCACCGGAGGCGGCTTCAAGCTTTTCTGCTCCGGCGTCGGCGTCGACAAGTCCGATATCAGCAACGCCTCGCGGGCCATCAAGCTCTCCGAGTTCGAGCAGTGTCAGGCCAACGGCGTGACCGAGATCACCGAAGTGAAGTTCGGCTATGACGGCATCGCGATCGCGAACTCCAAATCCGGTCCCGTGGTCGACCTGACCCTCGGTGAGCTGTGGATGGCACTGGCGAAGGACGTCCCGAACGACGCCGGTGAGCTGGTTCCGAACCCCTACAAGAAGTGGAGCGAGATCAACAAGGATCTGCCTGATGTGGCCATCGAGGTGCTCGGCCCGCCGCCCACCTCCGGCACCCGCGATGCGTTCGTGGAGCTGGCGATGGAAGGCGGCTGCGACAGCTTCGATTCCATCAAGGCGCTCAAGAAGACCGACAAGGACAAGCACAAGGCGGTCTGTCACGGTATCCGCGAAGACGGCGCCTTCGTCGAGGCCGGCGAGAACGACAACCTGATCGTTCAGAAGCTGGTGGCCAACCCGAACGCCTTGGGCATCTTCGGCTATAGTTTCCTCGATCAGAACGCAGACAAGGTGCAGGGTGCGAAGATCGACGGCGTCGAGCCGACCTTCGAGACGATCGCCGACGGCTCCTATCCGGTCTCGCGCTCGATCTATTTCTATGTCAAGAACGCCCACGTCGGCACCATTCCGGGCATCCAGGAATACGTCGCCGAGTTCACCAACGACAAGGCATGGGGCCCCGAGGGTTATCTGGCCGACAAGGGTCTGATCCCGCTGCCGGACGACATGCGTGCCAGCGTGGCCGAGCAGGCGCAGGCGCTCACCCCGATGGAGGCTCCCGCCAAGTAAGCGGACTCGCTCGGCAGAGCGTGCCCGACCGGTCAGCGGCCTTCGGGCCGCTGGCGTGTTTCATCCGCCACGGCACAGCACATCCATGAATCCATCGACTCTATTGATTGTTTTGCTTGGGTTGATGGCGTTTGCCTATCACTTCGGGCGCAAACGCGCCATCTCCGCCGCCGGCGGTGTCGCACGCCTCAATACACTGCATTCGCTCCCCGCCTATTACGGGCTCTACGCGGCACTCTGGGCCGGAATCCCGGCATTGTTGCTGATGGGGCTCTGGGTCGGCTTCCAGAACGAGATCCTCATCACGATCGTCAAATCGGAGCTGCCGCCGGAGATCCTCGACGGCATGTCTTCCGGTCAGATCGGCCTGATCGTGAACGACATCAAGAACCTCGCCTCCGGCACCATCGTCTCCGGTGTCGTGACGCCCGAGATGCAGGCCGCCGCGGATCGCTACACTCAACTCGATCAGATCGCACGCTGGGCCATGTGGCTGGCTGTCTTGGCGGTTGCGGTCGCAGGTATGGGCTACGCTTGGGCCAAGACCAAGCCGACCATGCGGGCGCGCAACCGGGTCGAGACCATTTTTATGGTTATCCTGGTCATCTTCTCCTCGATCGCCATCCTGACGACGCTCGGGATCATCCTCTCGGTCCTGTTCGAGTCGCTGCTGTTCTTCAAATCCGTTTCGCCGCTCGAATTCTTCTTCGGCACACTTTGGAGTCCGCAGACCGCGCTGCGGGCCGATCAGGTCGGTGCCTCGGGCGCCTTCGGTGCCGTGCCGCTCTTCACCGGGACACTGATGGTCTCGGCGATTGCCATGCTGGTGGCGGTGCCGATCGGGCTCATGTCGGCCATCTATCTGTCGGAGTATGCGCCGCGCCGGGTTCGCTCCTATGCCAAGCCGACGCTCGAGGTGCTTGCGGGCGTGCCGACGGTGGTCTACGGATTCTTTGCCGCCCTGACCGTTGCGCCCGTCATTCGGGAGCTCGGAATCTCTCTGGGCCTGGACGTTGCCTCCGAGAGCGCCTTGGCCGCGGGTTTGGTGATGGGCATCATGATCATCCCATTCGTGTCGTCCTTGTCGGAGGACGTGATCAATGCCGTGCCGCAGGCGATGCGCGACGGCTCCTACGCCCTCGGGGCCACCCAGTCGGAGACGATCCGGCGCGTGATCATCCCGGCGGCTCTGCCCGGGATCGTCGGCGGGATTCTGCTCGCCGTCTCGAGGGCGATCGGCGAGACCATGATCGTCGTGATGGCTGCGGGTCTCGCGGCCAATCTGACGGCCAACCCGCTCGACAGCGTCACGACCGTCACCGTTCAGATCGTCACCCTGCTCACGGGGGACCAGGAATTCGACAGCCCCAAGACCATGGCGGCCTTCGCCCTGGGTCTGACCCTGTTTGTCGTCACCCTGACGCTCAACGTGATCGCCCTTCAGATCGTGCGCAAGTATCGGGAGCAGTATGAATAACGCGCGTGCGGCCGGTGCCCCGCCTCAACGCACCATCGACATCGTCAACGCCAGTCTGAAGCGGCGCTATGCCAAGGAGCGGCGTTTCCGCCTGCTCGGCCTCGGCGCCGTGGTCTTGGGCTTGTTGTTCGTCGCGCTGCTGTTCGCGGATATCGTCGGCAAGGGCTACACGGCCTTTCAGCAGACCTATATCCAGTTGCCGGTGACCTTCGATGCCTCCGTCATCGATCCCGAAGGTGCGCTCGACCCCGAGACCCTCAGGCGTGCCAACTATGCCGCGCTGATCCGAAAGGCCCAGCGCGAGGTCTTCCCCGAGGTCACGGCGCGCCGGGATACGCGGGCACTCGGGTCCATGATCAGCGTCGGCGCTTCCTCGCATCTTCGCGATATGGTTCTGGCCGACCCCGATCTGATCGGGACCACGAAAGAGGTTTGGCTGCTTGCCGACGACGACATCGACATGTTGGTCAAAGGGCACATCGATCGGACGCTTCCGGAGAGCGAACGCCGTGTGAAGGACCAAACGCTCGGGTGGGTGGAACGGCTCGAGTCCGAGGGGCGCATCGAGAAGCGCTTCAACACCATCTTCTTCACGCACGGAACCTCGCGCGAGCCCGAGCTGGCCGGGATTGCGGGTGCGCTCATGGGGTCCTTCTACACCTTGGCGTTGACCCTGCTCTTCTCCTTTCCGATCGGGGTGGGCGCGGCACTCTATCTCGAGGAGTTCGCGCCCAAGAATCGCTGGACCGATCTGATCGAGGTCAACATCAACAACCTGGCGGCCGTTCCCTCGATCGTGTTCGGGCTCTTGGGGCTCGCGGTCTTTATCGGGATCTTCGGCGTGCCGCGATCGACACCCTTGATCGCGGCCTTGGTCCTGAGTTTGATGACCTTGCCGACCATCATCATCGCCAGCCGCGCGGCGCTGAAGTCGGTCCCGCCCTCCATCCGCGAGGCGGCGCTTGGCGTGGGCGCCTCGCCCCTGCAGACGCAGCTGCATCATGTGCTGCCGCTGGCGATGCCCGGCATGTTGACAGGCACCATCATCGGGATGGCGCAGGCACTCGGCGAGACCGCGCCCTTGCTGATGATCGGTATGATCGCCTTTATCGTCGATATTCCGAGCGGCTTCACCTCGCCCTCCACGGTGCTGCCGGTCCAGATCTTCCTCTGGGCCGACAGCCCCGAGCGCGCCTTCGTCGAGCGCACCTCCGCGGCCATCATGGTTCTGCTCGCCTTCCTGATCCTGATGAACCTGACCGCCGTCCTGCTGCGCCGTCGCTTCGAGCGGCGCTGGTGAGCGCGTTTGCGAACATTTTCGATCCCACCGTCCACGGACGTTGGGTCTACACTCGAGGTCAGTCATGAGCACCACGGTTGATGAGATGAGTCGACGCACCGGCGCGATGAGCTCTGCGGAGTTGTCCGGCGAGCGCGAGTCGCGCGCGACGGTCGGAGATGTCACGGTTGCGAACCCGCGCATGGTGTGTCGCGACGTCGATGTCTGGTACGGCGCCAAGCAAGCCATCAAGGGCGTCAGTCTGGATATCGGCAAGAACGAGGTCGTTTCCATGATCGGCCCCTCCGGCTGCGGGAAATCGACCTTTCTGCGCTGTCTGAACCGGATGAACGACACCATCGACGGGTGTCGCGTCACCGGGTCCATCCAGCTCGACGGTCAGGATATCTACGACAAGGGACTCGATCCGGTGCCGTTGCGCGCCCAGGTCGGGATGGTGTTCCAGAAGCCGAATCCCTTCCCCAAGTCGATCTACGAGAACGTTGCCTACGGTGCGCGCATCCACGGGCTCACCAACAACAAGGCCGAGCTCGACGAGCTGGTCTCGGCCAGTCTTCAGAAGGCCGGCCTCTGGAGCGAGGTCAAGGATCGCCTGGACCAACCCGGGACCGGGCTCTCCGGCGGCCAACAGCAGCGGCTGTGCATCGCGCGCACCATCGCCGTCTCCCCCGAGGTGATCCTGATGGACGAGCCTTGCTCTGCGCTCGATCCGATCGCCACCGCCATCATCGAGGAGTTGATCGACGAGCTGCGGGCCAACTACAGCATCGCCATCGTCACCCACTCGATGCAGCAGGCCGCGCGCGTCTCGCAGCGCACCGCCTATTTTCATCTCGGTGATCTGATCGAGGTCGGCGAGACCAATCAGATCTTCACCAACCCAAAGCACAGGTTGACCGAGGACTATATTACCGGGCGGTTCGGCTGATGGTCGGCGACAACACTGGCTTCGCTGCCGGCGACATTGCGGGCGGTCATACGGTTCGCCGTTACGACCAAGAGCTCGCGAAGCTGCGCGGGATCATCCTCGACATGGGGCAGCGGGTGATCGAGCAGACCCAAGCCGCCGTCGCTGCATTGGTCGACGGCAAGGACACCCAAGCCTACCGCGTGCTCGATCGCGAACCCCAGATCGATTTCCTCTCCCTCGACGCGGACGAAGAGATCTTCCGCGTTATCGCCCGTCGCCAGCCCACCGCGGTCGATCTGCGCATCGTGCTTGCGCTCTCGCGCATCGCCGGCGATGTCGAGCGGGCCGGCGACAAGGCCGTGCGCATCGCCCGTCAATCCTTGGCGCTGCGCGAAGGCGGCCTCATGCCGGGCGGGCTCCCGTCGGATGCACTCAAGGATCTGCTCCGTAAACTCGACGACCATGCCTGCTGTATGTTCGAGCGCAGCATCCAGGCCGTCGCCGGTTTCGACGTGGAGCTCGCACTCGGGGTCTTCGAGGACGAGCCGCGGCTCTTCGGGGCCTCCGACGAGGCCCGCGACTTCCTCGGCCAAGAAGATCTCGCCGGATTTACGCCGCGCCAAATCGTCTGTCTCCTGACCGGCGCCCATGCCTTGGAGCGCATCGGCAATCACGCCTCCAACATCGCCGAGCAGGTCATCTACGTGTCCGAGGGCAAGGACATCCGCTACCGCAATCGCGAGATCCTGATCGAGACCCTGCGTCGCGACCGCGCGTCCTAGGTCGCGCGGTTGTGTTTCGTCGCGGCACGTCCGACAATCGACGAAGCGCGCACGACGCGCCCGACCTGTGAACCACACGATTCGGAGAAGTGCCAATGGCGAACGAGGGCTACCACGAGCCGACCGAAGAACTGTCCGACGAGACCCGGGACATGCACCGGGCCATCATCTCGCTGATGGAGGAGCTCGAAGCGGTCGACTGGTACAACCAGCGGGTCGACGCCTGTAAGGACGGCGATCTAAAGGCGATCCTGGCGCACAATCGCGACGAGGAAAAGGAGCATGCAGCCATGGTGCTGGAATGGATCCGCCGTCAGGATCCGACCTTCGACAAGGAGTTGAAGGACTATCTCTTTACCGAAAAAGAGATTGCTCATCACTGAACCGCGTCCGTCCGTTCATGTTGGGGCAGCGTCATTCGCACGTTCGTGGCCACCACGAACCTTCGCGCCGACGCGGTTCAGGTGAAAACGACGGACAGTTTCACGATGGAACTGTTAGGTGTCTTGAACCGCGTCCGCTCAAGCCTTTGGGGATTCATGTGAAGCGATGCATTTCCTCGCCCCGAGCATATCGAACCCGGCGCGGTTCAACATGAGCCGCGCCAAGCTCGATACCGAATCGATCGCGAAGGCGCTCTCGGAGCTCAATGCCACTGCCGCGTCGCCCTGGAGTCTAGTCGACGGTAAGTTGCACAAGGCATTCCAGTTCAAGGACTTCGTCGAGGCGTTCGGCTTCATGAGTCAGGTCGCATTGGTGGCCGAGTCGATGGATCATCACCCCGAGTGGAGCAATGTCTACAGTCGAGTCGTCGTTGATCTATCCACACACGACCCGGGCGGCATCACTGCGCTTGATTTCACGCTGGCGAGCCGGATCGAAGGCCTGAGGCTTTAGGCGTCCCGAGGACCCGTGCCTATCCTGAGCTTGGCTTGGAAGAGCCTCCTCAATCGCCGCGGTACGGCGTTGCTGACGGTCCTTTCGATCGGTCTTAGCGTTGCGCTGCTTGTCGGTGTCGAGCGCCTGCGCACCGAGACGCGCGCGAGCTTCGCGAATACCATCTCGGGCACCGACTTGATCGTCGGCGCGAGGACCGGACCGGTTCAGTTGCTGCTCTACGCTGTCTTCCGAATCGGTCACGCCACCAACAACATCTCCTGGGCCTCCTATTCGGATATCGCCGCTCACCCACGTGTCGCCTGGTCCATCCCGATCTCGCTGGGTGACTCGCACCGCGGATACCCCGTCCTCGGCACCACTTCTGCCTACTTCGAGCATTATCGATACGGCCGCGGCCGCTCGCTTGTCATTGAGGAGGGCGCGCCCTTCTCCGACCTCTATGACGCCGTACTCGGCGCCGATGTGGCGAAGGCGCTGGGCTACGGTTTGGGCGATTCCGTCGTGATCGCTCACGGCGCCTCCGATGTCGCCTTCGCGCGTCATGACGAGCATCCATTCCACGTCGCCGGGATACTCGCGCCGACCGGCACGCCGGTCGATCGCACGGTCCACGTGAGCCTGGAGGGCATCGAGGCGATCCATGTCGGTTGGGAAGGCGGTGCGCCCTTGCCGGGCCGGGTCGTCGATGCGGACGAGGCGCGTGCCATGGACCTTGCCCCCAAAGCCATCACTGCGGCTTTGGTGGGCCTGAGCTCGCGGATCTCGACCTTCCAGGTGCAACGTTTCGTCAACGACTACCGAACGGAGCCGCTGATGGCCATCCTGCCCGGCGTGGCGCTTGCGGAGCTGTGGGGCCTGATTGCGGTCGGCGAGCGGGCCTTGCTGCTGGTCTCGGGGTTCGTGGTCGTCGTCGGTCTCTTCGGTCTTTTGACGGCGCTGCTGACGAGTCTCGGCGAGCGCAGGCGCGAGATGGCGATCCTGCGTTCGGTCGGCGCCCGTCCGAGCCATGTCTTCTCGCTTATTCTCGGCGAGGCGTTCGCGCTGACACTGCTCGGCATCCTCGTTGGCTTGGGTCTTCTCTATGCGGTCCTCCTGGGGGCCCAGCCGCTGATCCAGTCGGCGACGGGGATCTTCGTGGCTGTCGGAATCCTCTCGGCCTATGAGATGATGCTGTTGGCGCTGGTCCTCGCCGCCGGGTTCCTAGTCGGTCTGATCCCCGGCTATCGCGCATATCGATTGTCTTTGGCCGACGGGCTGTTGATTCGGGTATGAGTCTTCCCCGCGAGAACCATTGCGCCTGATCGGCTCACTTGCCCTCGACGAGGGTCTAATCCTTGAGAAACCAACGATGAGACTGTTTGCGCGGTTGTTCCCGGTCATTCTCGCCCTGTGGCTCGTGGGTTGCGGCGAGGAATCGGCTGGGCCAGAGTCAGCGACTTCAAGCGCGGTGCAGGCAGAGGAGATCGATTGGGATCGCTTGATCCCGGTCGAGTGGCAGCCCGAGACACTGCTCGAGGACTTCGACCTCGACGCGCTCGATGAGATGGACGACGATGATCCGCGTGCCATGGCGTTGATGGACAAGCTCATGGCGCTCTGGGCCGATGCCCCGGTCGTGGAAGAGCTGGACGGACGCCTCGTCCGATTGCCCGGCTTCGTCGTGCCCTTGGAGCTGGATGCGAGCAGGATGACCGAGTTCCTGTTGGTTCCCTATTACGGAGCCTGTATTCATGTGCCGCCGCCGCCCGCAAACCAGACGGTTCATGTGGTTGCGCCCGAGGGCCGCGAGTATGTCGGCGAGCTGTTCGATACCGTCTGGGTCACCGGGACGCTTCGAGTGATCCGCACCAGCAGCGACCTGGCCGAAGCCGGCTATCGGATCGACGTGACCGAGATCGAGCCCTACGAAGGCGAATTGGAGCCCCTTTAAACCGCTTCAACCGCGCCCGTTGGGACATGCGACAGGGTGATTCTGGCTCCGTCTCGCACGAACCAATCACCCTTTCCACGAGCGCGGTTTAAGTCTTGCACCTTTTCTCTGAACCGCGTCGACTCCAGCGCTGTTGGTTCAAGAGGCGAGTGCACTCAAGCATCATCGTGCACCGCGGGCGCGGTTCAGCTTGGATTCGGCTCCGTGACCCCACATCCCCCAAGACCGACTTTACCCCTGCAGATCTGGCCATTTTTCGCCGCTAGGCCGCGTGGCTACTGACTTCCTCGCCGATAAGTTTTTTCAAAATGTCGCCATGCATGTGAAATATTGGCGCTTGCGATATCAGCGTTCATAGGCTAGAAATTAGCCATGCAGACCGCGCATGGCAATTTGCACCTGGAAATCCAAACCACCCGCAAAAGCCCGGTGGGCATCTTGCGCACCTCCTTTCGCGACAACGGCAAGATGTGCCACACCCAGCATGGGCGCATCACCGGCTGCTCACTGGAGCAACTCCAACTCCTGCAGTTGGCCTTTCGTGAGCGCGTGGTTCCCGTCGATGACCCACAGGCCTTCCGGATTCTCAACAGCCGCGAATACGGCGCCAGTCAGGCCATCCTGGCCATTGCCAAGCAACTGGGTCTGCATCGCATCCTCTACTCGCGCGCCGAACCCTGGGTCAGCGGCGCACTGGCGATGATTGTCGGTCGCTTGGTCTATGCCGGAAGTAAGCTCGCGTTATGCAACCATCATCCCAATACCTGTCTGTGGGAGCTTTGCGGAATCGCTGAGACCCCCGAGGTCGAGGCGCATTGCTACGAGCCAATGGATCGGCTGTTACAGCGCCAGAAGGCGATCCAAAAGCCCTGGCCGGGCGTCATCTGCGCAATGGGCATGTGATTCTCTACGATATCACCAGTGTCTATTTTGAAGGCGAGTACAAAGACAGCGAACTGGTGGCCTTCGGCTATAACCGCGATGGCAAAAAAAGTCGTGAGCAAGTGGTTGTCGGGCTGATCTGCAATGACCAAGGTTGCCCGGTCGGGGTGGAAGTCTATGCGGGCAACACCAAGGACGAAACCACCGTGGTTGATAAGGTGCATGAGATCAAGCAAGGCTACGGCATCGAGACGATCATCTTCGTCGGTGATCGCGGGATGGTCACCCGCAGCAACATTAACGCGCTGCAAGACGAGGCGGACTTGCAGACCATTGGCGCCCTGACCCATGGCGAGATGATGACCCTGCTGAAGAACAAGGTGATCACCCTCGATCTGTTCGATGAGCGCAATATCCATGAGGTCAGCGATCCTGACGACCCGTCCCGCCGGTATTGCCTGTGCCGCAATCCACAGACCGCTCAGCGCGAGTCGCAGACGCGCCAACGGTTGCTGGATCTCACCACCAAGGCCCTGGGTGAGATCGCCGCCTACAAGCGCGCCGCGACCGTCGAAAAGCTCGGTGCGCGCGTTGGCAAGGTGTTGGCCAAATACAAGATGGGCAAGTTCATCCAATGGGCGATTGAGGCCGATCCGCAACAGGAAACATCGTGCGCGCATCGCCTCACCTGGTCGATTAACGCCGAGAAGGTGGAGCACGAAAAGCGTTTCGATGGGTGCTATGTAATCACCAGCGATGTCGATCAAGCGCAGATGAAAACCTTGGACGTGGTGCGCGCCTATAAGAGCCTGACCTTTGTCGAGCGCGCCTTTCGCAATCTCAAGACCGTGCAGCTGGAAATTCGCCCGGTTTATCACAAGAGCGATGAGCGCATTCGCAGTCACGTCTTTCTCTGTATGCTGGCCTATTACCTGCAATGGCACATGGAGCAGCGCTTAGCGCCGCTCTTTGCCAACGATGGCAAGGGCGAAGACAGACGCTGGACATTCCGCGGGGTGATTGATTGCTTGTCTCAGATCACGCGCAATCGCGTGGCCGTCAACGGTGCTGAGTTCGATCGGAATAGTACCCCAACACCCGAGCAAGCGCAGATAGTGGAGTTCCTGCAAGTCACGATGTAGCCACCCACGTGAAATCCGAAATCGCCCGCCAGCCCAGTAGTGGCGAGGGTTTTCGGCCGGTCTGCAGGGGGAAAATCGGCCAAGAGTCGGAGGCGAGTGGCGAACGATCGCGACTGCACCGACAGGTGCTCCGAGCCTGGGGCACGCGAGCAGCATCGGAGACGACCTTGGATACCGACATCCTCACCCGTATCGAGATCAGTAAGGAATATCTCAATTTCAGCGCAGGCCATTTCACCATCTTCTCCGCGACCGAGCGTGAGAACCTCCATGGCCACAATTTTCGGATCCGCTGCAATGTAACGGCACCGGTCGGGGCGGACGGCATGGCGTTCGATTACGTCATGCTCAAAAGGGTGCTCAAGACGCTTTGCGACGAGTTCGACGAGCGCCTGCTGCTGCCCGAGCGGTCGCCCCATTTAAGGATCGAGCATGGCGACGGAATGGTGATCGCTTGGTTCGGCGAGGAGCGCCTGACCTTTCTCGAGCGCGACGTGCTGCTCCTGCCCATTCGAAACGTGACGATCGAAGAGCTGGCCGAGCTCCTGCTTGCGCGTCTGCGCGTGCGGCCCGAGCTGGACGGTCGAGATCTGCGCGCCATCGAGCTGGGTGTCTCGTCGGGCGACGGACAATGGGCCTTTTCGTCTTGGAGGACATCATGAATCTGCTCGTCGTCACCGGCGCAAGCGCGGGGATCGGTCGCGCCATTGCGACACGCTTTCTTTTGGATGGCAGCGTCGTCGTCAATCTCTCCCGCCGTCCCTGCACGGAGCGGGGGGTGGAGAATCTGATGTGCGATCTCGCGCAGCCCGACGCAATCGATCGGATCGCCGCCCCGCTGATTGCCTGGTTGGGCGATGCCGATCGGATCTGTCTGGTCCACAACGCCTCGATCATGCGTCGCGACAGCATCGACGCCTTGCCGAGCGAGGATCTGCGTGCCGTACTCGAACTGAATCTGGTTGCCGCCAATGCGCTGAACCAATTGGTTCTGCCGCATATGGGCGCCGGCTCAAGCATCATTTACATCGGCTCGACCCTTGCGGAGAAGGCGGTTCCCGGCGTGGCGAGCTACGTGATCGCCAAACATGCCTTGGCCGGGATGATGCGCTCCACCTGCCAGGATCTTGCCGGGCGCGGGATCCACACCTGCATGATTTGTCCCGGCTTCACGGACACCGAGCAGATCCGTGCCATGATCGGGGACGACCCGGACACGCTTGCTGCTCTGGCGGGGATGTCGGCCTTCAATCGGCTGATCGAGCCGGAGGAGATCGCCGAGACTGTGGCCTTTGCGGCACATGCCCCGGTGTTGAACGGGGCGCTGATTCACGCCAACCTCGGGCAGCGCGAGCGATGACTGCGACGGTGCCGCGCATCGTCTGTATCAGCGGGGGAACATCCGGGATCGGCGCGGGGCTCGTCGGTGCCTTTATCGAGGCCGGCGATCGCGTCGTGACCTTCGGGCGGGATCCGGAGAAGGTCGCCGCGCTTGCCCGGCTGTGGGGTCAGGCCGTCGATCGCGGACGCCTACGTCTCCTGGTGGGCGACGTGACGCATGCGGATTTCCGCGAGCAACTCGTCGCCGAGATCCGGGACAGGGACGGGCGACTGGATGTCTTGGTAAACAACGCCGGCGTGATCTTGAGTCAAGGGGATATCGAGGAGACGGTCGAGGCCTGGCGGACGACCCTGGAAGTCAACCTGATTGCGCCCTTTGCCCTGACTCAAGGCTGTCTCGGTTTGCTGGAGCAAAGCGCGGCCCCGGTCGTCATCAACATGTCGTCGGCCTGTGCGCAGCACCCTTTCGAGACGTGCACATCGACAAGCTATTCCGCCAGCAAAGCGGGCCTGGAGATGTTGACTCAGCGGCTGGCAATGGCATTGGGGGCGCGCGGAATTCGTGTGAACGCGGTGGCTCCGGGCGTGGTGGAATCCCCGATGTGGGGCGGAGCGAGCGATCTAATCGCCTCGACCGTGAAACGCCGCCACCGCTTGAGACAAGAGGCCGTCGAGCCGAGCGACGTGGCGCGCGCCGTGCTCTTTCTCGCGTCCGAGGAGGCTCGCCGGATTACCGGTGCATGCCTCAATGTCGATGCGGGTTATGCGCTTGGCTAATCCGAAAAGAGCCGTTATCAAGCCGAGAGGCGAAGCGCGGGAAAATCCTCAATCAACCTGAACCGCGTCCCGCCGAGTTGATTGTTCGAGGTGACCTCGCAGCCACCTCGAAACGAACCATGTCACTGCTGGCGCGGTTCAGGTTCAGCCGAGCTCGTCGGTCGGGATCTGCTGCATGAGCCCGAAACTCTTGACGAAGGGGTTCGCCATGCGCGGATCCTTCAGCATTGCCTTGTAGTCACCTTCCTTGAACTTCAGCTTGCCGGTCATGAAGGCGGTGCCCATGCCGGCCATGCCGATGCCTTTCTCGACCCACTTCAGCCAATCCTTGAGGTCGGCCCGCATGTCCCAGTTGGCCGGCGGATCCGTATCCGACCAGGAGCCGGCACGGACGCACTCGCCCTTCTCGACGACGAAGACCCCGCGTGGGTTTTCCTCGTTCTTGAACCCGCAATAGATGACCGAGTCGAAGTCGATCTCGGCCAGCTTGTCTTTGACCTCCGGCTCGGCGTTCCAAGCGTCCTTGAGATGGTTCATCCACTCGGCGGAAAAGAGTGCGGCCATTGTTGTAGTCCTCCAGTTTAGCGGCGTGGGAACCGCGCGCGGTACCGCGGCGGCGGGGAAATTCCGTTCCGGGGTCTGTGCAGCGCGAAGCCCCGTTGCACGGTTAATTTTACCAGGATGAGGGGAAAAGGATACGGGACGGCGCGGTTCCATCCGGGCGGAGCCGGCAGGTTTAGCCGAAGTTCAGACGAATCCCGGAGGACGCCAGGCGCTCGGCCTCCTCTTCGAGCTCCAGCTGCGTCAGTGGATGATCGGAGAGCCACCCGTCCGGGAAGCTCAACGCGAGGTTATCGCCGTCGGTCGTGAGCGTCGGATCGGGCTTGGTTTCCGAAGAGCGTCCGCGATGCAGCAGAACGGCCAGGCGTAGGATGACACAGAGCTTGCGTGCCGGCTCCCCGGTCCCGTGGGGTAGGGCTGCGAGCTCTTGGACGGGAAACTTCCGCCTGTGCCCGAGGACCAACGCGGCGAGCAGCATTTGCTCCGGTCGCGTAAAGCCGGCGAGGTCGGCATTGCGCAGCAGATAGGCCCCGTGTTTTTGGTGTTGGCTGTGGGCCACCATCACGCCGATTTCGTGGAGTCGTGCCGCCCACGCCAGCATGAGTCCGTGCGTGGGATCCTGCAGCGCCCAAGGCGCGGTGAGCCGGCGCAAGAGGGACAAAGCCGTCGCCCGGACGCGTTGAGCGTGGTCCTGGTCGATCTGGAAATGTCGGCCGAGGGTCTCGACGGTGCGTTCCCGGACATCCACGTGTTGGCTGCGCCCCATCGTTTCGTAGATCAAGCCTTCACGCAGTGCATATTCCGAGACCTGCATATGCTGGATCCCGAGCGTCTCGAAGACCGAACGCAGCACGGCGACACCGCCGGCGAAGACCGGCTTACGCTCCTCGGCTAAGCCCTTGAGCGCGAGAGCGGAGGTTCGGCCCGTCTCCACCAGTGCATCGCGAAGCCGCAGCAACGCCGTCGCCGAAATCCCGTCCTCGCACCAGCCCTCGGCCGCCACGACCGCCGCGATGGATTTGATGGTCCCGGAGCTGCCGACCGCCGTCTGCCAGCCGGTGCGGCGAAACAGCTCGCGCACGGGCCGCACCTCGAGCGCGCCCGTGAGCTCGGCTTTCTCCATGATCCGGGCCGTGATGCGACCGTCGGCGAAATGACGGCGCGACATGCTCACGCAGCCCATGTGCAGGCTCTCGCGCAGCCGTGGTGAAAAACCGAGCCCGACGATGATCTCCGTGCTTCCGCCGCCGATGTCGATGACCAGGCGCCGCTCGGTCCCTGCGGCTAGATCATGGGCGACGCCGAGGTAGATCAGTCGGGCCTCTTCGCGGCCCGCGATGACCTCGATCGGGTGGCCGAGCTTGGCTTCGGCAAGGGGGAGGAAATCGCTCTCGGGTGCGAGCTGACGCAGGGTATTGGTTCCGACCGCCCGCACGCTGCCGGGAGGGAATCCGCGGAGCCTCTGGCCGAATCGTTCCAGACACGCCAATGCGCGCTCGGCGACCTGCGGGTCGAGCTGCTTGTCGTCTCGCAAGCCTTCGCCGAGTCGAACCATCTCCTTGAGGCGATCGGTCACCTGCATATGACCGTTGCCGATGCGGGCCACGATCATGTGAAAGCTGTTGGATCCGAGATCGACGGCTGCGACGACCTCTGGCAGCATGGTTTCGACGGCGGCCTGAACGGGCTCTTCAATCATGGCAGGGTCCAACGCTGAACGGCACGTAAATGGTACCAGAAGCCGGGTCCATCGCGGGTGTCGTGCGTCGATGCCGCTTGAGCGGGTCACACGCATGATGGCAGAGGGTCTGGCGTACACGAATAGGCTAAAATGCGCATCGCAACCGATGCGGTTGCGATTCTGTGGAGTGACAGGATGAACGAGACGCCGATTCAGGTCCTCAACCGCGTCTTCGGCTACGACCGTTTTCGCGGCGCCCAGGCCGAGATCATCGACCGGGTGATTGGCGGCGGAGACGCCCTGGTCCTGATGCCGACGGGTGGAGGCAAGTCGCTCTGTTATCAGATCCCGGCGCTCCTGCGGCCCGGGGTCGGCGTGGTGGTCTCGCCGCTGATCGCATTGATGCAGGATCAGGTCGATGCGCTGCGGCAACTCGGGGTGCGAGCCGCCTTCCTGAACTCGTCGTTGACAGTGCAGGAGGCTCGAGCGGTCGAGGAGTCGATGATCTCGGGCGATCTGGACCTGGTCTACGTCGCCCCGGAGCGCCTTCTGACCGAGCGTTTCCTTGCCTTGCTGGATCGCGTCCAAGTTGCCCTGTTCGCGATCGACGAGGCCCACTGCGTCTCTCAGTGGGGCCATGATTTCCGCCCCGAATACATCCAGCTCCACCTGCTGCACGAGCGTTGGCCCCAAATCCCGCGCGTCGCACTCACGGCGACCGCCGATGCACCGACCCGTGCCGAGATCCTCACCCGGTTGGGTCTGGAACAGGCCGGGCAGTTCGTGTCCAGCTTCGACCGACCGAACATCCGCTATCGCATCGTCGAGAAGGCCAACCCGCGCCAACAGCTCATCGCCTTCCTGCGCAACGAGCATCCCGGCGATGCAGGCATCGTCTACTGTCTGTCGCGACGCAAGGTCGAAGAGACGGCGGCCTATCTTGCGACGCAGGGCGTGACCGCGCTGCCCTATCACGCCGGGCTTCCGGCCGAGACTCGTCGCACGCACCAAGCCCGGTTCCTGCGCGAGGAAGGTGTGGTCATCGTCGCGACCATCGCCTTCGGGATGGGGATCGACAAACCGGACGTGCGTTTTGTCGCTCATCTCGACCTACCCAAGAGTCTGGAGGCCTACTATCAGGAGACCGGGCGCGCCGGGCGCGACGGCCAAGCGGCGGATGCCTGGATGACCTATGGTCTGGGCGATGTGGTGATGCTGCGTCGCATGATCGAAGAGTCCGAGGCCGAGGAGCGCTTCAAGCGGGTGGAGATGCAGAAGCTCGACAGCATGCTCGGTTTCTGCGAAACGACCGAGTGCCGGCGCCAGGTTCTGCTCAACTATTTCGGCGAGCCCCTACCCAAGCCCTGCGGCAACTGCGACACCTGCCTGGAGCCCGTCGCCACCTGGGACGGAACGCAGGCGGCGCAGAAGGCGCTCTCCTGCATCTATCGCACCGGCCAACGCTTCGGCAGCAGCTATCTGGTGGATGTTCTGCTCGGCAAGAACAACGAGCGCATTCGCCGCTTCGGGCATGACCAGGTCACGACCTTCGGCATCGGCCAAGAGCTGTCCGCGGATCAATGGAAGTCGGTCTATCGCCAGCTCGTCGCGGCGGGATTCATCGCCGTCGATATCGAGGGTCATGGCGCCCTTCGGCTGACCGAGCAGGCCCGGCCTTTGCTCCGTGGTGAGCGTCGGATCCGATTGCGCCAAGACCCCGACCGCAAAAAATCGACCGGGGCAGGCCGCAAACCCGCCGCGGAGTTGCCGAGCGATCCGGAGGCGCTCGGCTTGTGGGAAGCGCTACGCGACTACCGGCGTCAACTCGCCCTGGAGCAGGATGTCCCTGCCTACGTCATCTTCGGCGATGCCACCCTGCGCGAGATCCTGACCTACCGCCCGCGCGATCGCGACGAGCTGAGCCGAATCAGCGGTGTCGGTCAGGCCAAGCTCGAGCGCTTCGGTGATGGCTTTCTGAAGCTGCTCGCCACGCACGCGGCCAAGCACGGCCGACCCTCGATAGTACCGAAGCTGCCGGTCGCGAGGCCCGCCTCGGTCGGTGCGCGCGCCCGCGAGTCCGGATTGACCGACACCATTCGAGAAACCCTCGAGCTCTTTCGCGCAGGCCAAGGAGTCGAGGCGATCGCCGAGCAGCGTGCCTTGAAGCCCAGCACGGTCTACACGCACTTGGAGCGGTGCATCGAGGAAGGGCAAGTCGCCGTGAAGGACGTTGTGCGCCTCGATCATGAGACCGTCCGGGCGATCGAATTCGCCATCGAGCGACTGCCCGAGAGCGCGCTCATGAGCCTCAAACCGATCTACGACGCCTTCGAAGGCCGCTACGATTACGGCCTGCTGCGATGCGTGCGAGCCGGGATGGGGGGCTCGGCCGGGGATTGATCCGCGTCAGCTCGGTCTATAATCGCACCCGTGCGCGATCCAGCGGAGTCCGCTATGACCTTGACCCAGCAAGACATCGATTTCATCAAATCCAACATGGCCGTTTGGCTTGCTGAGCAGAGTCTCGGCAAGCCGCCTGCGGTCTATGAGATCGAGCTGCGCGAGCGCATGGTGCGCGTCGAGGAGGAGCTCAAGCACCAGCGCGAGTTGATGCGTCAGGGCTTCGAGCAGATGGACAAGCGCTTCGAGGCGATGCAGGTCAACATGGACAAGCGCTTCGAGCAGGTCGAGCGACGCTTCGAGCAGATCGAGCGACGCTTCGAGCAGATCGACAAGCGTTTCGAGCAGGTCGACAAGCGTTTCGACGAGATGATCCGTCGCCACGACCGCCACTTCCTGTGGCTGATCGCGTTCATCACCACCGTCGGCGGCCTGGTCATTGCCGCCGGTAAGTTGTGGTAAGGCGATTTCGGAAATTCGCGTTAATATCCTAAACCGCGCCGGCTTCAGGGGTCGTCAAGTCTGCCAGGGCGAGTCCCATCGAAGACCATTGCATACCGCTCCGGGCGCGGTTTAGTCAGCCTCGTACGCCAAATTCGGCGCCAGCCAGCGCTCGACCTCGGGCAGCGGCATGCCTTTGCGCTCGGCGTAGTCGGCCACCTGATCGCGGGCGAGCTTGCCGACGGCGAAATAGCGGCTGTCCGGGTGCGAGAAATAGAGCCCGCTGACCGCCGCGGTCGGGACCATGGCCTTGGACTCGGTTAGCCAGATGCCGGTATTGCGCTCGACCTCCAACGCCTGCCAAAGCAGATCCTTCTCGGTGTGGTCGGGCGATGCCGGATACCCCATCGCGGGGCGGATGCCCTGGTAGCGTTCCTCGATCAGGTCTTCGTTGCTCAGATCCTCATCCGAGGCATAGCGCCAGTGGCGTGTGCGGACCCGTGCGTGCAGCATCTCGGCCAGCGCCTCGGCGAGCCTGTCGGCGATGGCCTTGAGCATGATGGCGGAGTAGTCATCATGATCGGCCTCGAAGGCCGCAACACGTTCATCGATCCCGATCCCGGTGGTGCAGGCGAAGCCGCCGACATAATCGGGGATGCCGGTCTCGGCCGGAGCGACGTAGTCGGCCAGACACTCGTTGTACTTACCGGGGGGCTGCTTTCCCTGCTTGCGCAGACAGTGGAAGGTCAGCAGGGTCTCGCGGCGGCTCTCGTCGGCATAGACCGCGATATCGTCGCCGACGGCGTTGGCGGGGAAGAGTCCGATGACCGCGGCAGCCCCGAGCCACTTCTCGGTGATGATCTTGTGCAGCATCGCCTTGGCGTCGTCGAAGAGCTTGCGCGCCTCGACGCCCTTCTCGGGGTCGTCGAGGATCTGAGGATAGCGCCCGCGCAGCTCCCAGGCGTGGAAGAAGAAGGTCCAGTCGATATAGGCGGCGATCTCATCGAGCGGGATGTCGCGGAAGGTCTGCACGCCCGGCTCGGCGGGGACCGGCGGCTGATAGTGCTCCCAATCGATCGGCGTGCGGTTGGATTGGGCCTTGGTCAGAGGCACGAGGTCGCGCGCCTCGTCGCGGGAGGCGCGACGCTCGCGGATCTGCACGTATTCGGCCCGCACGCCGGCGACATACTTCTCCTTCATCTCCTTCGACAGTAGGCTGCCCGCCACGCCCACGGCGCGCGAGGCGTCCTTGACATGGATGACCGGGTGTGTGTATTGCGGCTCGATCTTGACCGCGGTGTGCAGCTTAGAGGTCGTCGCACCGCCGATCAGCAGCGGGATGGTGAAGCCCTGGCGCTGCATCTCCTTGGCGACATGGACCATTTCGTCGAGCGAGGGGGTGATCAGGCCGGACAGCCCGATGATGTCCGCATTCACCTCGCGGGCCTTCGCGAGGATCCGATCGGCCGGCACCATGACGCCCATGTCGATCACCTCATAGCTGTTGCACTGGAGGACGACCCCGACGATGTTCTTGCCGATGTCGTGCACGTCGCCCTTCACCGTCGCCATGAGGATGCGGCCCTGGGTGTCGCCCTCGCACTTCTCGGCCTCCAGAAAGGGCTCCAGATAGGCGACGGACTTCTTCATGACGCGCGCGGATTTGACCACCTGCGGGAGGAACATCTTGCCCTCGCCGAAGAGATCGCCGACCACGTTCATGCCGTCCATCAGCGGGCCTTCGATGACGTTGATGGGCGCGCCGAGCTTCTGGCGTGCCTCTTCCGTGTCCTCGACGATGAAATCGGTGATGCCCTTGATGAGCGCATGCTCGATGCGCTTCTCGACCGTCGTTTCGCGCCAGGAGAGATCCTGCTTGTTCTCGATGCCCGAGCCGTCGCCCTTGTATTTGGGCGCGAGATCGAGCAGCCGCTCGGTGGCATCCGGGCGCCGATTGAGGATGACGTCCTCGACCGCCTCGCGCAGCTCCGCGGGCAGATCGTCGTAGATGGCGAGCTGGCCGGCGTTGACGATGCCCATGTCCATCCCGGCGCGGATGGCGTGATAGAGGAAGACCGAGTGGATCGCCTCGCGCACCGGGTCGTTGCCGCGGAAGGAGAAGCTGACATTGGACACCCCGCCCGAGACCTTGGCATAAGGCAGCTCGCGCTTAATGCGCCGGGTCGCCTCGATGAAGTCGACCGCGTAGTTGTTGTGTTCTTCGATCCCGGTGGCCACGGCGAAGATGTTGGGGTCGAAGATGATGTCCTCGGGGGCGAAGCCGATCTCGTCGACCAGGATACGATAGGCGCGGGAGCAGATTTCGAACTTGCGCTCCTGCGTGTCGGCCTGACCGATCTCGTCGAAGGCCATGACCACAGCAGCCGCGCCGTAGCGCTTGACCTTCTTCGCCTGCTCGCGAAAGGCGACCTCGCCCTCTTTCAGGCTGATCGAGTTCACGATGGACTTGCCCTGGACGCACTTGAGCCCGGCCTCGATCACCGACCATTTCGACGAGTCGATCATGATCGGCACCCTGGCGATGTCCGGCTCCGCGGCGATCAGATTCAGGAAGCGCACCATGGCCGCCTGCGAGTCCAGCATCGCTTCGTCCATGTTGATATCGATGATCTGGGCGCCGTTCTCCACCTGCTGACGCGCGACATCGAGCGCGGCGTCGAAGTTGCCGTCGAGGATCAGTCGCTTGAACTTGGCGGAGCCGGTGACGTTGGTGCGTTCGCCGATGTTGATGAAGCTGGCTTGTGGGGTCATGGCATCGATTCGCTGTGGCGGGGGGGCGGTTGCGTTGCGGCTCGGAGCCGTCGGACGCGTGCGCTCAGGCGAGCAGGGTTCGCACATCATACTTGGCAATCTCCGGATCGCGGGTGCCCAGAACCAAGCCGGACGTCTGGGCCTGCGCCACCAGGAGCCGGTCAAAAGGGTCGCGATGATGCATCGGCAAGCCGGGATACGCCGTCAGACGAGGAATCTCGATCTGGAGTAAAGAATCGCCGGCCTTCGGGGTCGCCTCGAAGTCGTCGGCGATCCACAATTGCCTCTGAAAAAGCCCAAGGCGCTGATTTGACGGCTCGGGTTCGTAACGAATGGTCAGATGGGCTTACGCATCCCGGGGATGATGTGCTGGCCTTAACTGGCCTGCTCGACGACCTCGGAGAAGTGTACCTTGGCGTCCGTTACGTTGAGAATGGCAGTCGTCGTCGAAGATTCCGGAGGTTCGACTATAGGGTCCGGGTCGACAGCGAGCAAGGGCGTCACGCGAGGATCCGGGCACGTCCGCCTCCGCATCAGGTCGTTGCGGTAGGGTCCGAAGAGGCATGGAGTCGGCGTCGGCTCGGAGAGGTCCCTTTCTTGCAATGTCGACACGCATCGCCGGGCCATCCTGTCTCCGAATGTTCGCGAATCTCCACCACCTCTCCCACCACGCGGCCTGGCGGCGCCAACTTGAGATGTTGCTCGAGTCGGCCGGCGAAGGCATCTACGGCATCGACCTGGCCGGGCGTTGCATCTTCATCAACCGGGTCGGCGCCGAGCTGCTGGGTTACGAGCCCGATGACGTGCTGGGCCGCCAGATGCACTATCTCATCCATCACTCGCACGGAAACGGTGCGCGAATGCCGGTAGAGGACTGCCGGATCTTCAAGGCATTCAGGGAGGGCTGTAGTTGCCGGGTCGAGGACGAGGTCCTGTGGCGGCGTGACGGCAGCCCCTTCCCGGCCGAGTATGCCTCCTACCCGATCCGCAACGGCGACGAGGTGGTCGGCGCGGTCGTCACCTTCACCGACATCACCGAGCGCAAGCGCACCGAGGCGGCGCTCCATGCCGCCCGCGCCGAGTTGGAGCGGCGCGTCGTCGAGCGGACCGCGGAGCTGTCTGCCGCGCACCGGCAACTGAGCCAGGCGCACGACGGACTCCTCCGCCTCTCGGCCCATCTCAACTCGGTCCGGGAAGAGGAGCGGGCGCACATCGCACGCGAGATTCACGACGATCTGGGTGCCTCGCTGACCGCCATGCAGCTCGAGCTGAATTGGTTGCGGCAACGCCTGACCGATGACCCGGTGATGCGCCGTCATATCGACGCGGCGCTCGAGATCGGCGGCGGCGCCATGGACGCCCTGCGCCGCATTCTCAACGACCTGCGTCCCGGCGTCCTCGATCACCTGGGTCTCTGGGCTGCGCTGGAGTCCTTGCTGGAAGAGACCGAGGCCCGCTCGGGCCTCCGCTGCAGCTTCATCTGCCCTGCCGAGGTCGAGCGCTGCCGCCTGGGTCGGGACGCGGAGATCGCGGTCTACCGCATTGTTCAGGAGGTGCTGACGAACACCCAGCGCCATGCCGGAGCACGCAGGGTCTGTCTCTCGACGGAGGCACAAGACCGGGACCTGCTGATCGAGATGTCCGACGACGGCCGCGGCATGCGGCTACCGGCTCAGCCCATCAGTTTCGGATTGCTCGGGATGCATGAACGGGCGCGAGCCATCGGGGGCGAGCTCGCCATCGTCAGTCACCCCGGCGAGGGCACTCGGGTGGCTTTGAGGCTGAGGGGTGTGCTCGCGTGATCAGGCTCCTCGTGGTCGACGATCACATGATCATCCGCCGGGGTCTGATCCAGATCTTGTCGGAGGAGCCACGGATCGGCTCCATCCAAGAGGCCTCCGACGGTCCCGAGGCGCTGCGAATCCTGCGAACGACCCCGGTCGACGTGATCCTGCTCGACATTGCTCTGGGTGACCGCGATGGGTTCGAGGCGTTGAAGCTCATCACGAGCGAGTTTCCCAAGGTTGGGGTGGTCATGCTCTCGGTGTATCCCGAATTACAGTTCGGTGTGCGTGCCATTCGCGCCGGTGCCGGCGCCTACCTCAACAAAGGCTGTTCGCCCGAGGAACTGCTCGGCGCCATCACCAAGGTGGCTGCCGGCGGTGTCTTCATCACGCCGGGCATCGCCGAGATGCTCGCGCGCAGCGTCCGCGAGGACGGCGCCCGACCACCCCACGAGAGCCTTTCCAATCGGGAATTTCAGGTGCTCAACCTGCTCGTCCAGGGGCGATCCGTCTCCGAGATCGCCGAGCAGCTCGCCCTGTCCTCGAACACCATCTCCACCTATCGCAGCCGCGTCTTCGAGAAGCTCGGCATTCGGACCCTGGTCGAATTGGTGACCTATGCCAATCGCCATGGTCTGCTCGAGCCCTGAGCCAAACCGGTTCGGGACGCCGGATCACCGAATCCTGTTTGTCTTCCCTCATCGTGCCGACTGCCGGATCCAGGCTGAATGCAACTCGATGATCCCTCGGGGCCAACAGTCGCCGGGACGACATCCCTGTAGTGATCCCCCTACGACGAAATCATGCGTTTCGCGATACCGCGGGTGATCGTCGGCCCAGAGAATGAAACCATGCGAAAGAGTCGGGAACAGCACGAGATGCGCAAGGCCGGATTTAGACTCGGGGTCTACGTCTTCAAGGACGCCGAGGTGATCGACTACGCCGCACCCTGCGGTGTGCTCTCTGTGGCACGACGGCTCGACCCCGAGATCGATGTGTTCCTGGTGGCCGAGACCCTGCGTCCTGTCCAGACCCAGGCCGGCATTACGGTCTTGCCTAGTTACGGCTTCACCGACCGACCGGCGATGGACGCATTTCTGATCCCGGGAGGGTTTGGCACACGTCAGGAGATGCACAACCGCAATCTGCACGACTTCATTCAGGGGCTCCCGGACGCTTGTCTCCTCACGAGCGTCTGCACCGGATCCTGGGTCTATGCCTGTATGGGCCTGCTCGACGGACTGCCGGCCACCAACCGCAAGGAGCCCGATCGGCTCGAGGCATCCCACCTCGGCAAGACGCCGATCGCCCGATTGGCCGAGCTGGCACCGGCCTGTCGAATCAGTCACGCCCGCGTCGTCGATGCCGGACGCATTGTCACCGCAGGCGGCATCAGCTCGGGGATGGAGCTGGGATTCCATCTGCTGCGGCGCGCCGGATATGACGCCGCGTTCATCCAGGGCGTCGCTCGGGTGATGGAGTACCAACGCGCCTACGCGCTTTACGAGCACGACATCGAGTACGCGAATCCGCCGCTCGGAGTTCCCGAGCTCATCTCCGCCTAAGCCCGAACATTCCAATCGGATCCCCCCACCGGAACGAGGAATCACCAATGTCTCTGCCCAATCCCTTCGATCCCGACGTCAAACTGCACCGCGGCGGCTGCTCCTGCGGACACCATCGCAACCAAGCCGAGCACGATCAGGCCCACGCCCGGGACCAGCGTGAGCAGCAGGATCGGCTGGTCGAGGGTACCGTCATGCGTGCGCTCTTCCCTCGGGACGCCGAGCGGCGTCGCTTCTTGAAGTCGGTCGGGGCAGGAACGGCCCTGGCCGCGATCTCGAGCATCTTTCCGCTCGGGCTCGCGAAAGAGGTCTTCGCGGAGACCAACGGGCCGCTCGAGAAGACCAAGCTGAGCGTCGGCTTCATCCCCATCACCTGCGCGACCCCCATCATCATGGCGCATCCGCTGGGGTATTACTCCAAGTACGGGCTCGACGTCGAGGTGGTCAAGACCGCTGGTTGGGCCGTCGTCCGCGACAAATCCCTGGCGAAAGAGTACGACGCAGCCCACATGCTCTCGCCGATGCCCCTGGCCATCACGATCGGTGCAGGATCCAACCCGATCCCCTGGACCATGCCTGCGGTCGAGAACATCAACGGCCAGGCGATCACGCTCGCGATGAAGCATAAGGACAAGCGCGACCCGGCCGACTGGAAGGGGTTCAAGTTCGCTGTCCCCTTCGATTACTCAATGCACAACTATCTGTTGCGCTACTACCTCGCCGAGCATGGCCTGGATCCGGATCGGGACGTGCAGATCCGCGCCGTGCCCCCGCCCGAGATGGTCGCCAACCTGCGTGCCGACAACATCGACGGCTTCCTCGCGCCCGATCCCGTGAACCAGCGCGCGGTTTACGATGGCGTCGGTTTCATCCATCTCCTCTCCAAAGAGATCTGGGACGGACACCCCTGTTGCGCCTTCGCGGCCAGCCGCGAGTTCGTCACCGACATGCCGAACACCTATCAGGCCCTGCTCAAGGCGATCCTGGATGCGACCGCCTATGCCCGCAAACCCGAAAACCGCAAGGAGATCGCCGCAGCGATCGCCCCGGCCAACTACCTCAATCAGCCGGTCACGGTGGTTGAACAGGTTCTCACCGGGACCTTCGCCGACGGTTTGGGCAATATCGTCCGGGATCCCGATCGGATCGACTTCGACCCCTTCCCCTACGAATCCTTCGCCATCTGGATCCTGACTCAGATGAAGCGTTGGGGGCAGATCGATGGCGATGTCGACTATGCGAACGTGGCACGCGAGGTCTTCCTGGCGACCGATGCGGCTCGTCTCATGACAGAGGTCGGCATGGAGGCACCGACCGATCCGGTGATGGCCTTCTCGGTCATGGGCAAGCCGTTCGATCCGTCGAAGCCGGAGGCCTATATCGAGAGCTTCCCGATCCGGAGGACCTGACGGATGAAGCCAACCAGCTTCTGGGCAGCACCGATCCTATCGGTACTCTTCTTCGGGGTCTTCGTCGGTGTCTGGCACTTCTCGACGCAGCAGACCCTCGGCGAGGTGACGGTGGATCCCGAATACGCGGCCCTGATCGGCGCACAGGCGGCCACGGGCGGGCAGTCGGCGATGCCCGGGCCGCTGGATGTCGGCGCGAAGCTGTGGGAGCACATCCGGGACCCCTTCTATGATCGGGGGACCAACGACAAGGGGATCGGCACCCAGCTGATCTACTCGATCGGGCGCGTCCTGATCGGGTTCGCGCTCGCGGCGCTGGTTGCCATCCCCTTGGGCTTCGTGATCGGGATGTCTCCCTTGATCTATAAGGCGCTCGATCCCTTCATCCAGGTCCTGAAACCGATCTCGCCGCTCGCTTGGATGCCGCTAGCGCTCTACACCATCAAGGACTCCGACATCTCGGCCGTGTTCGTGATCTTCATCTGCTCGCTCTGGCCGATGTTGGTCAACACCGCCTTCGGTGTCGCCTCGGTGCGGAAGGACTGGCTCAATGTCGCCCGAACGCTTGAGGTCTCGCCACTGCGCACGGCCTTCCAGGTCATCCTTCCCGCCGCCGCGCCGACCATCATGACCGGGATGCGGATCTCGGTCGGCATCGCCTGGCTGGTCATCGTGGCGGCCGAGATGTTGGTCGGCGGCACCGGGATCGGCTACTTCGTGTGGAACGAGTGGAACAACCTCTCCATCACCAACATCATCAGCGCCATTCTCTTGATCGGTCTGGTCGGAATGATGCTGGACACCATGCTCGCGCAGTTGGCACGCGCGGTCACTTACAAGGAGTGAGCAGCATGTCGCAGCCCTTTCTGAAGATCGAGGGATTGACCAAACGTTTTCCGGGCACAGGCGGAGCGTCCGACTTCACCGTCTTCGAAAACATCTTTTTCGGGATCGAGAAGGGCGAGTTCGCTTGCATCATCGGCCACTCCGGATGCGGCAAGACCACCATCCTCAACGTCCTGGCCGGACTGGACGAGGCGACCGAGGGCGGCGTGGTCATGGGCGGTCGCGAGATCGCGGGTCCCTCGCTCGAACGCGGCGTAGTCTTCCAGAGTCACGCCCTGCTACCTTGGCTAACCGCCCTGGGCAACGTCGCCTTCGGCGTGCGCTCACGCTGGCCCCGCTGGTCGGCCAAAGAGATCGAGGCCCACAGCATCCGCTACCTGGAGATGGTCGGCCTGGGCGCGGCTCTTCATAAGAAGCCGGCCGAACTCTCCGGCGGCATGAAACAGCGTGTGGGCATCGCGCGCGCTTTTGCGATCGAGCCGAAGATGCTCCTGCTCGACGAGCCTTTCGGGGCGCTCGACGCGCTCACGCGCGGCACCATCCAGGACGAGCTCCTCTCGATCGTCCAGGCCACGCACCAGACCGTCTTCATGATCACGCACGACGTCGACGAGGCCATCCTGCTCGCCGACAAGGTGCTGCTCATGAGCAACGGTCCCTACGCGAAGATCGCCGAGATCGTCGAGATCACCATGCCGCGTGACCGCACCCGCGCGACCGTTCATCACGATCCTCAGTACTACCGGATTCGCAATCACTTGGTCGACTTCCTGGTGAATCGCTCCAAGACCTATGCGGGCGAGCAAGTCGACGACCCGGTGCACCCGCCGCTCGTCCGTCCCGGACTCGACGGCGGCGCCCGTGTCGTCCCGCTTCCCAAAACACCAAGCCCCACGGAACAGCCCAGCCCCGGCATCGCATTTCGCAACGCATCCAACTGATGGAGACCACGCCATGACACGCGACGACGTCACTGCTCTCATCCTGTCCGCCAAGCTCGAGAAAGGACTGAGCTGGTCCCAGCTCGCCGAGATCATCGGCCACAGTAAAGAATGGTCGACCGCCGCCCTCCTGGGCCAGATGACCCTCACCGAGACCCAGGCCAAGGCTGTCGGTGCCGCGCTCGGGTTGCCCGATGAGGCGATCACCCAGCTCCAGATTGTCCCCTACAAAGGGTCCTTACCTACCGCCGTGCCGACCGATCCGCTCATCTACCGCTTCTACGAGCTGATCAATGTCTACGGCACATCGATCAAGGCATTGATCCACGAAGAGTTCGGCGACGGCATCATGAGTGCCATCGACTTCAGCATGGATATCCAACGCGAGCCCGACCCGAAGGGCGACCGCGTTCAGATCCGAATGAGCGGGAAATTTCTGCCTTACAAGACCTACTGACGCTTTTCTGCCCGGCAAACGCGCGATCCGAGCAAAGGGTCCGAGCACCGATTCTAATCGGATCCTCCCCAACCCCCGCCGGCACCCGGGTCGTTCATTCAAAAGGGCAATCGGCGGGGGCGGGCAGGCGGAGATCGATACCGACGTCGTTGCAGTTGGCGCCGATGTCGCCAAGGTTGTTGGCGGCCTGACCGGGATCGCAGCCCACGCGATCACCCGACGATCCTCGGTGTGTGGGACGCGCGCAGTCTGATCGCTCGCGGCGCATAAGGCGCCTTGAAAAGGCACTCGGCCGGGGCTTCGAGATGCTCGGCGATCCGCTCCCTCGCCAAGTCGCAGAGTCCGCACTCGCGGCAGGCCGCGCCACCACCTCCATGGATGGCCGATCGCGCGCCGATGCAGCCGATGCATCAGGCCACCGCTTCCGTTCGTGGCAGAAGCCCTGCGTCAGCGCCTGGATACTCGTGTTCCCGGCAGATCCGCGTGAGGTCCGAGTCGGTGAGGGTCTCGCCCGTCAGTCCACATCCGTGACCTGCGTCCTGTCCCTGTGCGGTGATGGTCTCCTGGTTGAATCGGCAGGTGGCGCAGACGCCGAAGGTCTTGAGGCCGTTGGCGTGTTGGACGGCTCGCAGCAACCTCCTCAATCCCTCGACCAACCCGTCCACCTCGGGGTCAGGCATCTCGACCATCGTCCGACGCAGCAGGGGCGCTGGCGCGACCTGAGCGAGTAGCACCTTGCCCGCGGCCGTCACACGCAGGTGAATCACTCGTCTGTCATTGGGGTCGGGCATCTTATCGACCAGCGCCCTTGCCTGCAAAACCTTGATGGTCTGCGAGACCGTCCCCTTGGTCAACCCAAGGTATTCGGTCACGGCCTGCGGGGTGTCGGAATAGCGGTTGCAAAGCGCAAGGTAGTGGAGCGCATCCAACTGCACAGGCTGGAGGCCCAGACCCGTGCCCGCCGCACGCGCTTGGGCCCGCAGCAGATTGCAGAGGCGCTCGAGGTGGTCGTGAAGCTCCCTGATCGCGGTCTCCGACATCTTTGCTCAGCCCTCCAGCGAAGTCATGTCTCGAGCTTAGCCGGGAAATAGTATCGCGTCGATACTTTCTTGACAGAACCTCGATGCCGTGCTTTTCTTTAGTCAGTATCGAGTCGATACCAGTGTCCTGACGGACCGATGCGCATCAACCTGCAACACGTGTGCAGAGCCGCTAAAAGCCGGTCCAAAGCCGAGACGGATCCCGGCACACTCGTCTCGATGCCTGATTCATTCCACCCACGAGGAGAGCTCACGATGAACAAGACCCTGATTTCAGTGACGCTGTTCGCAGGCATGAGCACATCGGCCGTCGCCTCGGACCTCATCGACTACCCAGATGCCTACCGTGGCTGGACGCACGTCAAATCCATGACCATCCATCCCGGCCATCCACTCGAGGACCCGTTTCTGGGCATCCATCACATCTATGCCAACGAACCGGCGCTCGCCGGACTACAAGCCGGCACCTTCGCAGACGGATCCGTGCTGGTGTTCGACCAGCTCGAATACCTAACACAAGACCAGGCGTCCACCGAAGGCAACCGTGTACTGCTCGGCGTCATGGTTAAGGATTCGGCGCGCTTCGCCGGCACTGGCGGTTGGGGCTTCGAGGGCTGGGCCGATGACAGCCGCGACCAGCGACTGGTCACGGACGGTGGCGCGGCCTGTTTCGCCTGCCATACCCAACGCGCCGAGCAGGACTTCGTCTTCAGTGAGTGGAGGGACTGAGGTCGCCTCGATCGAGCGACTCGAATCGGCGCCCTTGCGTGCCTGGACGCTGCTGTCGATCCCGGCGACCCGCGCCTCCAACGCACGATTGGTCTTGGTTTCGGCTGCCGGGCTCTGCTTCAGGTTGCCCCAGGCCGCAAGAAGACCGGGGTAGTCGGCTTCCCGTGCGCTCAGCTGGCCTTTGACCTGGGCCTGCGCCGCCTGAAGCTCGGGGTTTAAGGGTGCAGGTTCAGGTTCAATTCACCTGCTGGCGATGGCCGGGAAACATGGATCGGCGCGAGCCGTCGATGTGGTCACTCGATAGCTTCGATTCGATCCCTTTAGGCCCGAGCCCATCGGTTGACACGGCCCAACGCAACGATTTGCGGCCTCCGCTCGGAACGGTCCGCAGGGCGCGACGGGAGCGACCCGCGCGGCGTGGATCCGGCGGGATGCCGAATGGCCGAGACGATGATTGGTCCCCTCACCACCCCCTCTCCAACAACGGCCTCAAAAATCGCCCGGTATGCGACCGGTCGTTCGCGGCAATCTCTTCGGGCGTGCCGACGGCGATGATCTCGCCGCCCCGGTGCCCGCCCTCGGGCCCCAGGTCGATGATCCAATCCGCGGTCTTGATCACATCCAGGTTGTGCTCGATGACGACCACGGTGTTGCCCTGGTCGCGGAAGCGGTGCAGGACGTCGAGCAGATGCTTGACGTCGTGGAAGTGCAGGCCGGTGGTGGGCTCGTCCAGGATATAGAGTGTCCGGCCGGTATCCCGCTTGCTGAGCTCGCGGCTGAGTTTGACACGCTGGGCCTCGCCTCCGGAGAGCGTGGTGGCGCTCTGGCCGAGCCGGACATAGGCTAGGCCGACGTCCATGAGGGTCTGGAGCTTGCGCTTGATGAGCTGCACGGGCGAGAAGAACTCGAGCGCGTCTTCGATGGTGAGGTTCAGGACCTCGTCGATGGTCTTGCCCTTGTAGCGGATCTCGAGCGTCTCGCGGTTGTAGCGTCGGCCCTTGCAGGTGTCGCACTGGACATAGATATCGGGCAGGAAGTGCATCTCGACCCGAATGAGTCCGTCCCCTTTGCAGGCCTCGCAACGCCCGCCCTTGACGTTGAAGCTGAAGCGGCCGGGACCGTAGCCGCGCGAGCGCGCCTCGGGCACGGCGGCGAAGAGGTCGCGCACCAGGTTGAAGAGTCCGGTGTAGGTGGCGGGGTTGGAGCGCGGGGTCCGACCGATGGGGCTCTGATCGATATCGACGACCTTGTCGAAGAAGTCGAGCCCTTCGATGGCGCTATGGGGTGCCGGTTGCAGGCTGGCGCCGTTGAGATGACGCGCGGCGACCGGGAAGAGCGTGTCGTTGATCAGGGTGGACTTGCCAGAGCCCGAGACCCCGGTGATGCAGACGAAGCAGCCGACCGGGATCTCGGCATCGACGGTGCGCAGGTTGTTGCCCCGAGCACCCAGGATGCGCAACTGCCGATCCCGGTCGTTGGGCTTGCGCTGGCTCGGGATGTCGATTCGCAGATCACCGGACAGATAGCGTCCGGTCAAGGACGCAGGCGCGGCGGCGATCGCCTCGGCGGTCCCTTGGGCGACGATCTCGCCGCCGTGTACGCCGGCGCCCGGCCCCAGATCGACGACCAGATCGGCCGAGCGGATCGCCTCCTCGTCGTGCTCGACCACGATGACCGTGTTGCCGATGTCGCGCAGGTGGGTCAGGGTCTTGAGCAGACGGGCATTGTCGCGCTGATGCAGGCCAATCGATGGCTCGTCCAGGATGTACATGACACCGACAAGCCCGGCACCGATCTGGCTGGCGAGACGGATGCGTTGCGCTTCACCGCCGGAGAGCGTCTCGGCGCTGCGGTCGAGGGTCAGATAGTCGAGCCCAACGTCGACCAGGAAGCGCAGCCGGGTGGCGATCTCCTTGATCACCCGCGCTCCGATCTCGCCGCGCTTGCCGGGCAGCTCCAGCTTCTCGAAGAAGCGCAGCGAGTCACCCACGGGCATTGCGGCGACCGCGGGCAGGTTGTGGTCCTCCAAAAAGACATGGCGGGCCGCTTCGTTCAGACGTGAGCCGCCGCAGGTCGGGCAGGGCTGGTGGGAGAGATAACGTGCCAACTCCTCGCGGACCGCACTGGAGTCGGTCTCTTTGTAGCGCCGCTCCATGTTGCGGATGATGCCCTCGAAGGGGCGCACCTTGGCGGCACCCCGCTCGTGTGGCAGCTTGAGCTTGATCTTCTCCTTGCCGGTGCCGAAGAGGATCAGCTGCTGATCCCCGGCGTTCAGCTCGTTCCAAGGGGCCTCGACGTCGAAGCCATAGTGCTCGCCCAGCGTACGGATCACCTGAAAATAGAAGGCATTGCGCCGATCCCATCCGCGCACCGCGCCGCCGGCTAGGCTCAGCTCCGGATGGAGAACCACCTTGGCGGGGTCGAAGAACTGCTCCATGCCGAGCCCGTCGCAGGTGGGGCAGGCGCCGCCCGGGTTGTTGAAGGAGAAGATCCGCGGCTCGAGCTCCGGGATGCTGTAGCCGCAGACCGGGCAGGCGAAGGACGCCGAGAAGGTGATCATCGGCCGCTCGGGTTCGTCGATCGCGGCGATGCGGGCGATGCCTCCGGAGAGCTTGAGCGCGGTCTCGAAGGATTCGGCCAGACGTAGGGCGAGATCCGGCCGCACGCGGAAGCGGTCCACCACCACCTCGATGTCGTGCTTCTTCTTGATGTCCAGCTCGGGCGGGTCGTCGAGCTCGCAGAGATCGCCGTCGATGCGTGCGCGCACGAAGCCTTGTGCATGCAGCTCGCCGATTAGCCGCTGGTACTCGCCCTTGCGCGCCGAGACGACGGGTGCGAGCAGCATGAGCCGATCGCCCTCCGGCAGCGCCATCACCTGGTCGACCATCTGGCTGATGGTCTGGGCCTCCAGCGCCTCGTCATGCGCTGGACAGCGCGGCTGGCCGACCCGCGCGAAGAGCAGGCGCAGATAGTCGTAGATCTCGGTGATGGTGCCGACGGTCGAGCGCGGATTGTGCGAGGTCGTCTTCTGCTCGATCGAGATGGCCGGTGAGAGGCCCTCGATATGATCCAGGTCCGGCTTGTCCATGATCGAGAGGAACTGCCGGGCGTAGGCGGATAGCGACTCGACGTAGCGGCGCTGCCCCTCGGCATAAATGGTGTCGAAGGCGAGGGAGGATTTGCCGGATCCCGACAGGCCGGTGAAGACGATCAGCCGCTCGCGCGGGAGATCCAGATCGATGCTTTTCAGATTGTGGGTGCGTGCGCCGCGAATGCGGATTGTGTCCATAGGGCTGGGAGACCTGCGGCGGTGGGCGGCCAATCCGCGATTATTCCGCAAAGGCCGCTCGAACGCCTCCACCCGTCGCAGAGGATCGCGCGGTCTGCAGCGGATGGCTACGGGCCGACGAATAAGGCTGGCCCCCGTGTCGGAGAAGATGCAAAGGCAGGTGTGGCCGCCGCGTCACCGATCGGCGGGTACTACAGGCGGCACTCAATGTTCGTCATGAAGCTCCAATCGCCGCTCCAAACGTTCCAAGCGGCGTTTGATGTCGTCGACATCCGATTTGCTGCCGTAGACTGCGGCAGTCAGCCCGGCAAGCTGTTGTCCCATTGCCGAGAGCTGGAGACTGTTGGCGGTCACCTCGCGTTTGATGTCGGCGACGTCCGCTCGGATCGCGCGAAGATGTTCGAGGACAAGGTTTTCGATCTCTGCCGTCATGTGGTGTGTCTCCGCGGAATTTGTCTTAAACCGCGTCTAGAGCGAGATGCTTGTTTTCGAGTGAGCTCGACGTTTGGTGCATCCACAACCGTAAGCGGGGACACGGTTTAAAATGATAAATTTCTTAATATTTTAAACCGCGCTGGCTCCAACGGTCGTCAAGTCTGCTGGGGCCGATCCCATCCAAAAACATTCCATACCGCACTGGGCGCGGTTTAAGAAGACTGGTCTGCGGGAGGATCCCTGTCAATCGCGATCGGGCACGATCTTCGACAAGCCCTTATACTCGGGTTTTCCGCCGAATCGATGTAGAAGGCCACCGTCCTTGACCCCGTCCCATCAACCCCTCGTCGCCTTTACCGGGCTGGAGAAGCGCGCTGCGGTCGGGTTGGCCGCCATCTTCTCCACGCGCATGCTGGGTCTCTTCATGGTCTTGCCGGTCTTCGCGCTCTACGCGCACGACCTGGACGGCGCGACGCCTCTGCTGGTCGGGCTGGCGATCGGCGCGTATGGCTTGACGCAGGCGTTGTTTCAGATTCCGCTGGGTTTGCTCTCGGACCGGATCGGGCGCAAGCCGGTCATCTACGGGGGGCTGGTGCTCTTTGCGATCGGCAGCGTCGTGGCGGCACTGGCCGACGGGATCGAGCTGGTCATTCTGGGGCGCATACTCCAAGGCAGCGGTGCCATCGCGGCGGCGACCATTGCGTTGACCGCGGATCTGACCCGCGATGCGGTGCGTACCCGGGCCATGGCGGCGATCGGTATCAGCGTCGCCCTGTCGTTTGCGGCGGCACTGGTCGTCGGGCCGCCCTTGGCGCGCTGGCTCGGGATCTCGGGGATCTTTTGGCTGACCGCGTTTCTAGCGGTCGTCGGCATGCTTGTTCTGGTCTATGTCGTCCCCGATCCCAAGCGCTCCAGCGTCCATCGCGAGGCCCAGCCGGTGCTCGATCAGTTCGCGGGTGTGCTGAGCAACCCCACGTTGTTGCGCCTGGATCTGGGCATCTTCCTGCTGCACCTCACCATGGTGAGCATGTTCGTGGTGCTGCCCCTGTCGATCGAGTCGGCCGGTTTGGCGCCCGTGGATCATTGGCTGCTCTATCTGCCGGTCGTGCTGCTCGCTATCGTCGCAATGGTCCCTTTCATCATCATGGCGGAGCGCGGCGGCAAAGTGAAGGCAGTGCTGCTCGGTGCGGTTACGGCGATGTGTGCGTCCATGGTGGGCTTCTATCTCTTCCATCAGTCGATTTGGGTCGTCGGAATCCTGCTGCTGGTGATGTTCACGGTCTTCAACCTCATGGAGGCCATCCTGCCGTCGCTGGTCTCGAAGGCGGCGCGCGCCGGTGCACGCGGGACGGCGATGGGGGTTTTCTCAAGCTCGCAGTTCGTGGGGGCCTTCTTGGGTGGCTTGCTCGGCGGCTTGGCGCACCAGAGCTTCGGGGCGGATGCCGTCTATCTGGTCGGGGCCGTGACGTCGTTGGTCTGGATCGGCTTGGCGGCGACGATGGCGATGCCGGCGAATCTGACGGCGCATGTTCTGTCGCTCGGCGAACAGCCGGCCGAGGAGGGTCTGGGTCTCGAGGCGCGTCTGCTGGCCATCCCGGGCGTGGAGGATGCCGTCGTCGCGCTCGACGAGGGTGTCGCCTACCTGAAGGTGGACAGTGGCAGATTGGATTGGGCAACATTGCAGGCATTTTCGGCCAGGGCTTGAGGCGGAACGCCAAAGTCGGCCGCGAACTTCTAGGCGAGACAACAAACGCCCGCGTTCGGCGCGGAGCGGGAGGACTGCATGGCAGGCGTCAACAAGGTGATTCTCATCGGCAACCTCGGGGCTGACCCGGATGTGCGTTACATGCCGAACGGCGATGCGGTGGCGAATATCCGCATTGCAACGAGCGAGACCTGGAAGGATAAGAGCACGGGCGATAAACAGGAGCGCACCGAGTGGCACAACGTTGTCTTCTTCGGGAGGCTCGCCGAGATCGTCAAGCAGTATCTGCATAAGGGCTCGAAGATCTACGTCGAAGGCAAGCTGCGTACAAAAAAATGGCAGGGTCAGGACGGACAAGATCGCTACACGACCGAGATCATAGTCGACATCAACGGGACCATGCAGATGCTCGACAGCCGTTCCGGCGGCGGTGGTGTGGGATCGTCGGTGCCTTTCGACGAAGCGCCTGCGTATCAGTCGTCGCGGGGCGGCGGGCGGCCCCAGTCCTCGAGTCCGGCGCCGTCCTCCGGAGGGAGCGGCCCCGGAGGAAGCAGCCAAGGTGCGGCGGATTTCGACGACGATATCCCGTTTTAAACCGCGTCCAGAGCGAGATGCTGATTTTGAGTGAGCTCGACCTTTTGTGCATCGAAGTTCCTTGGCGGGGACGCGGTTTAAAATAATCAATTTTTTAAGTTCTTAAACCGCGCCGACTCCAACGGTCGTCAAGTCTGCCGGGGCCGATTCCGTCCAAAAACATCGCATGCCGCGCGGGGCGCGGTTTAAGCGTTCCACCACCAGCGTCAAGGAGCATCGCGTGTGCTGACCATTCTCGTCACCGGCGGGGCCGGATTCATCGGCGGCAATTTCGTCCATCACATCCTCGAGACGACCGATGCGCGGGTGGTCAACCTCGACCTTCTGACCTACGCCGGTAATCTGGACACCCTGGCCGATCTGAAGGACAACCCGCGTCACGTCTTCGTACAGGGCGACATCGCTGATCCCGCGCTGGTCGCCCGACTCCTTGCCGACTACGAGGTCGACGCCGTCGTGAACTTCGCGGCCGAGAGTCATGTCGACCGCTCGATCGACGGCCCGGCTCAGTTCGTCCAGACCAACATCGTGGGGACCTTCAATCTGCTGGACTGCGCGCGCGCGCACTGGTCCAAGCGCACCGGCGCGGCCAAGGACGCCTTTCGCTTCCTGCATGTCTCGACCGACGAGGTCTACGGGTCATTGGGACCGACCGGTCTTTTCACGGAGTCGACCCCTTACGCGCCCAACTCGCCCTATTCCGCGTCCAAGGCCGCATCGGACCATCTGGTGCGCGCCTGGTTTCATACCTACGGCTTGCCGGTGCTGACGACCAACTGCTCGAACAACTACGGGCCTTACCAGTTCCCCGAGAAGTTGATCCCGCTCATGATCCTGAAAGCCCAGCGCGGCGAGTCCTTGCCCATCTACGGCGACGGCGGGAACGTACGCGACTGGTTGTACGTCATCGATCATTGTCGGGCGATCCTGCGCGTGCTCGAGGCCGGCAGACCGGGCGAGGTCTACAACGTCGGCGGCAACAGCGAGAAGACCAATCTCGAGGTTGTCGATACCCTCTGTGCCCTGCTCGACGAGCGCCTGCCCGATTCGCCGTATCGGCCGCATGTCGGTCTCAAGAGCTTCGTCAAGGACCGCCCGGGCCATGACCGGCGCTACGCGATCGATGCCGGCAAGCTGCAACGCGAGCTGGGTTGGGAGCCGCAGGAGACCTTCGAGTCCGGCATGCGCCTGACCGTCGACTGGTATCTGGGCCATCCGGAGTGGTGCCGGCGGGTGACCGACGGGAGCTATCTCGGCGAGCGTCTCGGCGCCGCCGGCTGAGGGATCGCATCATGAATCGAAAAGGCATCATCCTGGCCGGCGGCTCCGGTACGCGGCTCTATCCGCTGACGCGGGCGATCAGCAAGCAGCTGCTGCCGATCTACGACAAGCCGATGATCTACTATCCGCTCTCGACCCTGATGTTGGCGGGGATTCGCGAGATTCTGATCATCTCCACGCCGCACGACCTGCCGATGTTCCGATCGCTGCTAGGCGGCGGATCCCAATGGGGGCTGCATCTCGAGTATGCCGAGCAGCCCCATCCGGGTGGACTCGCGCAAGCCTTCCTGATCGGCAAGGACTTCGTCGGGACATCGCCCTCCTGTCTCGTCCTCGGCGACAACATCTTCTACGGCCACGGCCTGGTCGATCAGCTGCGCGCCGCGGGCGCGCGCGAGCGCGGCGCTACCGTTTTCGGCTACTACGTGTCTGACCCCGAACGCTACGGAGTGGCCGAGTTCGATGCGAGCGGGCACGTCTTGAGCCTCGAAGAGAAGCCGATCAAACCCAAGTCGAACTGGGCGGTCACCGGCATCTATTTCTACGACAATCAGGTCTGCAGACTCGCCGAGGAGTTGCGTCCGTCGCCGCGCGGCGAGCTGGAGATAACGGATCTGAACATCCGCTATCTCGAGCAGGGCGAGCTGCACGTGAGCCGGATCGGCCGCGGGACGGCCTGGCTGGATACCGGCACGCACGAGTCGCTGATGCAGGCCGGGCAGTTCATCGAAACGATCGAGCGTCGCCAAGGCCTCAAGATCTGTTGTCCTGAAGAGATCGCCTACTTCAATGGCTGGATCGACGAGGATCAACTTCGGGCGATGGGCGAGGCACTGAAGAAGAGCGGCTATGGCGAGTATCTGCTGAGCCTGCTGCGTCGAGGTGGCGTATGAAGGTCATCGAAACGGCAATCCCGGATGTGCTGATCCTCGAACCCAAGGTGTTCGGCGACGAGCGCGGTTTCTTCATGGAGACCTATCGGACCAATCGCTACGCCGAGGCGGGTATCCCGGCGCCCTTCGTCCAAGACAACTTGTCCTTTTCGCGCCGAGGTGTCCTGCGGGGCCTGCATGTGCAGCATCCGCATGCCCAAGGCAAGTTGGTTCAGGTCATGGACGGCGAGGTGTTCGACGTCGCGGTCGATATCCGTCGCGGTTCGCCGACCTTCGGGCGTTGGGTCGGAGCGACCCTGTCGGGGGAGAACCGTCGCCAGTTCTGGATCCCGCCCGGCTTCGCGCACGGCTTCCTGGTGACAGGCGATTCGGCCCTCTTCATCTACAAAAACACCGATTATTACAGCCCCGAGACCGAGCTCAGTCTGCGGTGGGACGACCCCGAAATCGGCATCGATTGGCCGCTCGAAGGGATGCCGGAACTCTCTGCAAAGGACTCGGCCGCGCTCTGTCTGAACGAGATCTCTCCCGAACGCCTTCCCGACTACGAGGCCAGCCTATGACCACCACGCGTACGACCGCCGAACGGCCCCGTATCCTTCTGATCGGCGCCAACGGTCAAGTCGGCTGGGAATTGCGGCGCACACTCGCGACACTCGGTGATGTGATCCCGGCCTCCCTCGAAGGGGAGTACGGGCCGACGATCGATCTGACGGACCCCACCGCCGTGGCGAGGCTTGTCGAAGACACCTCCCCGGATGCGGTCGTCAATGCCGCCGCCTACACCGCCGTGGACAAGGCGGAGACGGACCGCGACATCGCGCGGCGGATCAATGCCGATGCGGTCGGCGAGGTGGGCGCCATGCTGGCCGGTCGGGGTACTCCGATCATCCATTACTCGACCGACTTCGTGTTCTCCGGCAACCTCGATCGGCCCTACAGGGAAGACGACGCACCGGGTCCGCTCAATGTCTACGGCGAGACCAAGCTCGGCGGCGAGAAGGCGTTGCTGAGCTCGGGTGCCCGCGCGCTGATCTTTCGCACCAGCTGGGTCTACGGAATCCGGGGGGCGAATTTCCTGCTGACGATGTTGCGTCTGCTCAAAGAGCGCGATGAGCTGCGCATCGTCGACGATCAGATCGGCTCGCCGACCTGGAGCCGGATGTTGGCCTCGGCGACGGCGTTGGTGCTCTATCGGGTCTTGCGCGGCGAGCTGGATCTGGAGAAGGTCGGCGGGCTGTATCATTTGACCGGCTCGGGTCACGTCAGCTGGTACGGGTTTGCGTGTGCGATCCTGGAAAATGCGGGTTTGGAGGCGAGTCTGATCCCGATTCCCTCGTCCGAATATCCGGCGCCGGCGCGCCGCCCGCTCTATTCGGTCCTGGACAACAGCCTCTTCCAAGAGACCTTTGGCCTGGCGATGCCCGATTGGCGTCTGTCCTTGACGCAGTGTTTGGACGAGAAGACTTAAACCGCGCCGAGCGAGGTGTGCGATGTTTTTGGATCGGATCGGGCGCCGGCAGACTTGACGACCGTTGGAACTGGCGCGGTTTAAGATATTGAAAAACATTTAAAATTAAACCAGCGTCTCGCTGGGATCGAGGAGATCTCCAAAGTCAAACGCAGCATGAAAAACGACACGTGTCGTTCTGGACGCGGTTTTGCCCTGTGCCGGCGCTGGTGGACTGCGCTGCGTTTGTCCACCCGGACGAGATCAATTCCTCGACGCTGGCCCGAACAAGAGCGGCAGGACGTCGTGGTAGCGCGAGGCGAAATGCACCTTGAAGCCTTTGCGGACATGCTCGGGCACTTCTTCGAACTCGCCGCGGTTGTCCTCGGGAAGGATGATCTCGCGGATGCCGGCGCGCCGCGCCGCGATGAGCTTTTCGCGGATGCCGCCGACCGGGAAGACCTCGCCGGTGAGCGTGATCTCGCCGGTCATGGCGAGCCGACGGATCGGTTGGTTGCGGGCGAGCGAGAGGAGGGCGGATGTCATGGTGATGCCGGCCGAGGGGCCATCCTTCGGGGTGGCGCCAGCAGGGACATGGACATGGATGAAGGCGTTTTCGAAGAAGGCCGGATCGGCGCCGAGCTCGGCGGCGTGGCCGACCAGATAGCCGTAGGCGATCTCGGCGGATTCCTTCATGACGTCGCCGAGTTGGCCGGTGAGCTTGAACCCTCGGGTAAAGCTGTGGGTCCGGGCGGCCTCGATCGAGAGTGTCGCGCCGCCCATGGCGGTCCAGGCGAGGCCTGTCACGACGCCTGGCCCGGAAAGCTTGCGCTCGTCGCGAAACACCGGGCTGCCCAGATAGTCCTTCAGATCGCTCTCGCCGACGCTGATCGGCGTCTCTTCGCCCTCGAGCATGCGCACGGCGACCTTGCGGACGATCTTGCCGAGCTGTTTCTCGAGGCGACGCACCCCGGCATCCCGGGCGTAACCCTCGATCAAGGCGCGTAGCGTCTTGGTGTCGAGTGCAACCGTGCGTTTGGCGAGCCCGGCGCGTTCGATCTGACGGGGCAGCAGGTACTTCTTGGCGATCTGAAGCTTCTCCTCGGCGATATAGCCCGAGAGCTGAATGACCTCCATACGGTCGAGCAAGGGGCCGGGGATGCTGTCGGTCTGGTTTGCAGTGCAGACGAAGAGGACCTTCGAGAGGTCGAAGCGCAGATCCAGATAGTGATCGAGGAAGTCGCTGTTCTGTTCCGGGTCCAGGACCTCGAGCAGGGCCGAGGCCGGATCCCCGTGGTAGGAGGCGCCGATCTTGTCGATCTCGTCGAGCATGATCACGGGATTGGCCGTGCCGGCGTCCTTCATGGCTTGCAGGAACTTGCCGGGCATGGCGCCGATGTAGGTTCGGCGGTGGCCCTTGATCTCGGCCTCGTCGCGGATGCCGCCCACGGAGAAGCGGTAGAAGCGCCGCCCGAGGGCATCGGCGATGGAGTGCCCGATCGAGGTTTTGCCGACACCGGGCGGGCCGACGAGCAGGATGATCGAGCCGGCGATCTCGCCCTTATGGATCCCCACGGCGAGGAACTCGAGGATGCGTTTCTTCACATCTTCCAGGCCGTAATGGTCTCGATCCAAGACGCGCCGTGCACGCTTGAGATCCAGCTTGTCGGCGGAGTGCTTGCCCCACGGCAGGATGCTGATCCAGTCCAGATAGTTGCGGGTCACGGCGTATTCGGGAGAGCCGGTCTCCAGCATGCGCAGCTTGTCCATCTCCTCTTCGACCCGTTTGGTCGCCTGCTCGGTCAGCGTGAGCTTGGCGAGCCGCTCGTTGAAACGGTCGATCTCGGCGGTTCGGTCATCCTTGGCGATGCCGAGCTCCTTCTGGATCGCCTTGAGCTGCTCGCGCAGAAAGAACTCGCGCTGCTGCTTCTGCATCTTTTCCTCGACCGTGCGCCGGATCTTTTGTTGGGCGCGGGCGAGCTCAAGCTCGTTGTTGAGCAGGACGAGCACCTTTTCCATCCGTGGCAGAAGCGGCAGGATTTCCAGCACCTCCTGGAGCTGCTCCTTGGTCGAGGTCGTGAGGCTGGCCGCGAAATCGGAGAGATGCGAGGGATCGTCGGGGCCAAAGCGGTCGAGGAACATCCGCAGCTCTTCGACATAGAGCGGGTTGAGCGGCAGCAGCTCTTTGATGGTGTTGATCACGGCCATGGCGTAGGCCTTGATCTCTTCGTTCGGTGGGCCCGCGGGCTCGGGGAGATAGGTCACCTGTGCGTCGAACGGCGCCTCTCGCCTGATCCAATTGGCGATTCTGAAACGCTGAAGGCATTCCACGAGCACCTGCAGGTGGCCGTCCTGTTGGTGGACGCGATGCACCCGGCACGCCGTGCCGACGGGATAGAAGTCTGTGGTCTGCGCCTCTTCAGAGGTCTCGCTGCGCACCAAAACCACACCGAGAATCTTATGCTCGCTTGCCCCGACCGCCTCCAGCGTCGAGGCCCAGCCCTCGGCGTCCATCAACAGCGGAACGGCCTGCCCGGGGAAGAAGGGGCGCGAGGCGACGGGCAGAATAGGGATGTGGGTCGGGAGGACGTCGTTGGCCCGCGCAAGCGTGATTTCGGAACCTTCGTCGACCTTGACTTCGCTCATATCCTTGTCTGAATCCCGGCCCACCATCGTCATTCTCCTCGTTCGCAAATACCCCTCGTCGGATCGGCCAATTTCAGGGTATCCGCAGCAATTTGCAAGCGGCGTTCGCCAAGCGTGCAAAGCTTGCGACGTCGAGGTTTTCGGCCCTCAGCGTCGGATCGATCCCGGTCTCGATCAGCAGGTCCGCGTCGATCAGCTTGGAGAGGCTGTTGCGCAGGGTCTTGCGGCGCTGTCCGAAGGCCGCGGCGACGATCCGGGCGTGCAGTGCGGGGTCCTCGATCGGGTAAGGGAACGGTCGATGGGGCCGCAGTCGAAGGAAGGCCGACTCGACCTTCGGGGCCGGGGTGAAGGCGCCCGCGCCGATGCGAAAGAGACAGGCGGCCGAGCAAAGCGTCTGAACCATCACCGAGAGACGTCCGTAGGTCTTGTCGCCGGGCTCGGCGACGATGCGCTCCACGACCTCTTTCTGAAGCATCAGGTGCATATCCTCGATGCAGTCGGCCTGCTCCAGGAATCGGAACAAGAGGGGCGTGGAGATGTTGTAGGGCAGATTCCCGACGAGACGGAGGCGCTCGCCCTTATGCACGAGCGCACAGAGGTCGAAATTCAAGGCATCGGCCTGGTGGATCCGCAACGCGCCGAGCGCGCCTAGCCGATCGTGCAGCGGTCCAACCAGGTCGCGATCCAACTCGACGACATCGAGCGAGCCGACCGCGGTCAGGAGCCCTGCAGTGATGGCGCCCTGGCCGGGTCCGATCTCGACGACGCGCTCGCCGGGTGTGGCGGCGAGCACCCCGTGGATACGGTCGATCACCTGGCGATTGTGCAGGAAATTCTGGCCGAAGCGCTTGCGTGCGCGGTGCTCCATTAAACCGCGTCCTGTGCGATATGACCCGGCTCGGGATCGGGGTGAGCTTGAGTCAATCTGCGAGCTTCGGAGTCGACGCGGTTTAAGTTATTATTTTTTTTCATTTAAACCGCGTCAACTCTAAGGTCGTTGAGGGCGTCGAAGGGTTTTTCGCGCTCCGCTACCAAGGAAGGCCCGAGACGCGGTTTAGATTTAACAGTTGTGACAGACCTCATGGGCGAACTGCTCAAGTTTACGCGTATCGGCGGCGAAGAGGCGGATCCCTTCGGCGAGCTTTTCCGAGGCCATCGCGTCTTCGTTGAGCTCCCAGCGGAATCCGGGCTCGTCGAAGCCCACCTTCGGTATCTCCATACCGAGGGCTCTTTCGGGATCGAGTTTCCGTGGGACATCGCCTTCGGTCGAGGCGAGCTCGCCGAGCAGGGCGGGCGAGATGGTCAGGTAATCGCAGCCGGCCAGCTCCAGGATCTCGTCGAGGTTGCGGAAGCTTGCGCCCATCACGACCGTTTCGTAGCCGTGGCGTTTGTAATAATTGTAGATCCGGGTGACGGACTGCACGCCGGGGTCCTCGTCGGCCGGATAGCCCGGGACGTTGTCGGTGTTCTTATACCAGTCGAGGATGCGTCCGACGAACGGCGAGATGAGCGTGACACCTGCGTCGGCGCACGCGACGGCCTGCGCGAAGCTGAACAAGAGGGTTAAATTGCAGTGCAGGCCCTGGCGTTGCAGGATCTCCGCCGCTCGGATCCCTTCCCATGTCGAGGCGATCTTGAAGAGGACTCGGGTGCTCGGGTCGACGCCGGCGGCTTGGTAGAGCTCCACCAACGCCGCAGCGCGCTTGAGCGTGGCCTCGGTATCGAATGACAGACGCGCATCGATCTCGGTCGAGACCCGTCCGGGAACAATCTTCAGGATCTCCGTGCCGAAGTTGACGGCGAGCTTGTCCATGGTCGCCCTGGCCTGGCCCATCGCGTCGCTGCCGCCTTCACGCGTACCGAAAAGGACGGCGTCCTCTACCAGCTCGCGATACTGAGGCATCTGGGCCGCCTTGAAGATCAATGACGGGTTGGTCGTGGCATCTTGGGGCTGGTACGCGGCAATGGACTCGAAGTCACCGGTGTCGGCAACGACCGTGGTCATGGTCTTGAGTTGGTCGAGCTTGCTCATGGTTCCGTACCTTTTCGAAGGTTCAGACGCCTCGGCGTCGATGGGTTGACCTTAACGGAATCGGATGACGATTTCGAATCGGCCCAGCGGTCGTTTCGCCTCGACGCCGGGGCATGTCTAGAAGCTGGGCAAGAACCGCGCCGGCGGCTCGGCCCGCAGGAGGAATCCTGCTGGTATGGAGGACGCAGGTGCCCTCCGCGCTCCAGTCGTTCATACTCGAAACCTATCGGGCCAAGGTTGCGAGGTGTTCCGAATATCCCATGAGGAAATCGACAACGGAGCTTCGGGTTCCCGACGGCACGCCGTTCCGACAGGTCTCGGATCTGCTGACGGGACTCTATCGTCCGATCCTCGCGTCCCCGGAGACAACAACGCGGGTGTTTTACGACACCTTCGACTGGGCGATCTTTCACGACGGCGGCGCGCTGGAATGCCGCACGCAGCGCTCGATACGGCGTCTGATCAGAAGTGACCTCGATGGCGTGTCTCCGCCACTTTCTCAGACCCTTTCCGACGAGCCCGGTTTCGCCTCGGATCTTCCGCTCGGGCCGGTGCGAGAGCGTATCCTGCAGGTTTGCGGGATCCGACGGTTGCTCCCGCTTGTCGAGGTCCAGAGTCACGTGACCGTTTTCCGGCTCGTCAACGACGACGCCGAAACCTTGCTGCGCGTCGAGATCGAGGCGCTGAGCGCGCGCACTCCGAGCGGCGCGACCTGCGGACCGCTAGCGTCGCGTATCCACCTCGTCGCGGAGTCCTACCACGAGCAGGTCGCGCAGGAAGTGGCCGATCTGTTGGCCGAGCGACTCGGGCTGGAGTCCGCCGAGACACCGATTCTCACGGAGGCGTTGTCGGCTTGCGGTCGATCCCCCGGCGACTATTCGTCCAAGATCCAGGATCGCCTCGATCCCGAGCAGAGGTCGGACGAGGCACTCAAGGCGCTCCTGAAGAGTCTGTTCGGGACCCTGATCGCGAATCTGGAAGGTGCGCGGGCGCATCTTGACACCGAGTTTCTGCATGATCTGCGTGTTGCCACGCGTCGCACGCGGTCGGCCCTAGGGCAGGCGAAGGGCGTGTTTCCGGCTGATGTCGTCAAGCATTACAAGGTGAAGTTTACATGGCTGCAGCAGATCACCGGGCCTGTCCGCGATCTGGATGTCTATCTTCTGGACTTCGAACGCTATCGCGAGGCCCTTCCGGTTCGCTTGCGTCCCTGTCTCGGCGCGTTCCACGCGTTCCTCTGTGCCCGCCGAAGCGAGGAGCAGGAACGCCTTGCCGTCGCCCTGAGCTCCCCTGCCTTCATTGATTTGATTCAGGAGTGGCGGACCTTCCTCGATGCGCCGATCGCCGAGCATCCGGCCGAACCCAAGGCTGCGCGTCCGGTCAAGGCGCTTGCAGACGAGCGCATCCGGCGCATGGGAAAACGCGTGCGACGCGAGGGTCTCGCCATTCGCCCGGATTCCCCGGCCGCTGAGCTGCATGAGCTGCGTAAGAGCTGTAAGAAGCTCCGATACCTGATGGAACTTTTCCAGAGTCTCTATCCGCGCGGCAAGATGACCCGATTGATCAAGCTTCTGAAGACGCTGCTCGATCATCTCGGTTTGGTTCAGGACTTGGCGGTACAGGCCGAGCACTTGCTCGACTGGGCCAAACAGATGCAGGCCGAGGGTCAGGCCGATACCGAGACGCTGCTCGCAATGGGTGCGCTCGTCGGTCAGCTTTTGGGGCGTCAAGAGCAGGCCCGCGCGGCCTTCGCCGAGGTCTTCGATCAGTACCTTCACGATGGAAACCAAGCCTTGTTCCGTGCCCTGTTCGAGCGCAACTGATCCAGTTTCGGCTCGAGAAACGCCCATGCCGTGCGGATGTGGCCGGGCTCAATGAACAACCCTTGCCGCCGATGCGGTTCGGAGGAGGTCTAGAAAGATGTCGATGAGATTCACCCTGCCGGCCTACCTGAGGGCTGCGCTCGTTTCTCTCGCCGCTCATGCGACCGGCGCCGGTGCGGCCAACCCGGAGGAGGGGCTCTTCGATTTGGACGATCTTCGGGTCAAGCTCACCGAAACCCTGCCGTATGTCGAGGTCGAGCACGCGGGGAAACCGGTTCTCCTGATGCGTCATCAGGAGCCGGATCACACCATCGTCGCGCCCTACGACCAGACCGCCCGTGACTGTCCTCCCTACTGCATCCAGTCGATGCAGTTGTCCCCCGGTGTGGAGACGATCGGCGAGCTCGAGCTGATCGCCTATCTCGAGCGCGCCTCCCGGGGCGAGCCGATCCTGGTGATCGATTCACGCACCGAACCTTGGGTGTCTCAGGGGATGATCCCCGGTGCAATCCACCTCCCCTACACGCGATTGGATCCGGCGCACGCGCAGCCCGAGGCGATCGCAGATCTGTTGGAATTCGAGCTCGGTGCGATTCGTTTGAATGCGCTCTGGAATTTCAGCGCCGCCAAGACCTTGGTCTTCTACTGCAACGGACCTTGGTGCGGGCAGTCCCCGACCAATATCCGCGCCTTGCTGGCGCTCGGCTACCCTGCGAATCGGATCAAGTGGTATCGCGGCGGGATGCAGATGTGGGAGCAGCTCGGCTTGACGACCGTGAAACCGTCGGCAAACGCTGACGACTAAACCGCGTCCGGAGCGGTGTGTGCCGTGATTGTATCGGATCGGCGACGGCTGAGACCACGCGTGCCGGAGCCGAACCGCTTTCGAATTCACGAATACGGAATTTCAAACCGCGTCACGGCCGAGGAGTGGGGGTTTACTCACCGTTGGACTCGCTCGAAACCGAGCCTATCGCTCCCGCCGCGGTTTGATCTGTGACGGCGCCATCGTTGGCGGCCCGAACGTCCGCAGTGGTGACCTCGACCGACGTTGCCGATGCATCCTCAGCGACGCTGTTGCGTGCTGCTGCTAAAGGTCTTCTCGTCCGGGATCCCGTCTCGCCATGCCTCGCGTCCCCATCGGTCGGCCTCGATGGCCATCATGCGCATCCGCGCGCGCTTTTCGCGCTCCTCGCGTCGATGCGTGTGTTCGGCTACCGGTCGACTTCCGTCGATCGGCGCGGGCTCGGGTGTGGCGACATGTGCGTTCCGGGTCTCGGGAGAGGAATCGCGATCGGGCATGGAACGATCGGTTCGTGGGCGATCGGACAGATCGACGCGCCTCGCATCGACTGCACAGCGCGTCTGAGAGAAGGTCACCGCGCCCTCCGGATCCGTGCATCCGTAGATCTCGGCCGCCTGGACCGACCTGTAGACCAGCATCAATCCGACGAGGATCGCCGCTCGCATCGCCCGTCTCCATCGGGGTTGTTGATCGATGCCTCTGCTAGGGGCTGCCGACCCCGACAGGATCACGCCGCATCATTGGAACATCGGAAGTCCAGTTTGGCCTGAACCGTACACGTTTTGCAAGCTTCATCGATGGGCCCGAGTCAAGCCGCGCTGGAGTCGAGGTGAAGTGGCGGATGGGCGACGGGTCGACGCCGCTGTCGATCGACGTCGACCCGTGACTTCGGGCGAGGCCCGCCTATCGGGCCTGAAGCGGGGCCTGCGTACCTGTTTCGCGTGACGATGTGGCCTGAACCTGATCCGTCGAGGTGGGTGCGTTCGTGTCGATCAGCCGCCGCACCCAATCCAGCATGGGCTCGATCGCCGCTTCGGCGGTCGGTGTCAGCACGTAGTTGGAATAGTCGAACGCGCTTCCGCACGCCGAGACGAGGAAGGTCTCGGGGACCTTGTCGTAGAGTGTCTCGCACCAGGCGAGGAGCTCGCGAGGATCGAGGAAATGCGCCATGGTCGACATGGCGCTGGCGTCGGGGGCAAGTGATCGGCAGCGGACCTCGCCCGGCGTTCCGTCGACTGCGGCATCGAGAAAGATGACGCGGTCGTGCTCCACCAAGTCGGCGACCAGCTCGGCGGTGAGGATGTGGCGCGAGACCACCTCCACGCCTTCCGGCATGCCCTCGGCCTGCAACCGATCCGCGACCAGTGGTCCGATTGCATCGTCTCCGCGGATCGGGCTGCCGTAGCCGATGATCAAGACCTTCCGGCCCTTCAATGCCTGATCCATTCAGCCGCGCCTGAGTGTGTCGACGACGCGGCCCGTCGCATCCTTGAGCTCGATGGCGAGCGGCATCTCGCCGAAGGCATGCGAGGCGCAAGACAGGCAGGGGTCGAAGCAGCGAATGACCGCTTCGACGCGATTGAGCATTCCCTCCTGGAGATTGTTGCCGTCGACATAGGCGTCGGCGACCTGGCGGATGCTCTGGTTCATGGCGAGGTTGTTGTGCCCGGTCGCGATGATGAGGTTGACCCAGGTGATCAGGCCCTCGTCGTCGATGCGGTAGTGATGCATCAAGATCCCGCGCGGGGCCTCGGCGACCCCGATCCCTTCGTAGCGATTGCTCCGCGCGCGGGCTCGCACGCGTGCATCGAGGATGGTCGGATCCTTGAGCAGACGTTCCATCATCTCGAGGGCGTAGATGATCTCGACCAGTCGGGCATAGTGATAGTGGAAGCTGCTGGCGATCGGGCCGGACTCTTGAAGCATGTGGAATTCGGCGAGCGCCACGTCGGCATAAGGTGTTCCGCATGCATCGACGTTGTTCAGACGTGCAAGGGGTCCGACCCGATAGATGCCATTGGGATAGCCGTGCGGCTTGTAGTAGGGGAACTTCATGTAGCTGAAGTCCTCGACGGCCTCACCGATCAGACGCTCGTATTCGTGCGGCGGCACCATGTCTTCGAGGATGCGGCCTTGGGCATCCTTGAGTCGCAGGAAGCCGTCGTAATGTTCCAGGTGGCCCTTGGGGCTCACCAGGCTGAGGAACATGGTCGGCTGACTGCCGAAGTGGTTTGCTTCGTCCTTGAACTTGGGCACAAGCGTCTTGAAGAAGGCGTAGGTGCGCTTGGCGATCTCCAGCCCCTCGGGGATCAGCTTGAGCATCGCGTCGCGCTTCTCCTGCGTCAACGGTTCGCTAACCCCGCCGGGGACGACCCAGGTAGGGTGGATCTTCTTTCCGCCCAAGGTCTCGATGATGGTCTGGCCGATCTGGCGCAGACGGATGCCGTCCTTAGCCAGCGCCGGGTCTTGGCGCATGACGCCGAAGATGTTCCGCGAGACGGGATCCGAGTCCCAACCGAGCAAAAGGTCCGGCGAGGAGAGATGAAAAAACGATAAGGCGTGCGACTGGGTGAGCTGCGCGAGGTTGATGATGCGGCGCAACTTTTCGCCGGTCGGCGGGATGCTGACCGAGAGCAGGTGATCGCACGCCTTGTTGGAGGCCAGCACATGGCTGACCGGGCAGATGCCGCAGGTTCGCGCGGTCAGCGCGGGCATCTCCCGATAGGGCCGGCCCTCGCAGAACTTCTCGAAGCCGCGAAACTGGGTGAGATGGAACTTGGCGTCTTCGACCTCCCCGGCGTCTCCGAGCTGCAGGGTGATGCGGGCATGGCCCTCGATGCGGGTGACGGGTTCGATGGTAACGGTGCGGCTCATGGATGCGGCCCCTGAGGGTTGGGATTGGGTGTGGCGTCCGAGTCGTCGCTTTCGTTGTTCAAGGCGCGCTCGGTGATCTCGTGGTAGAGATGGACCATCTTGGCGACGATCTCGTCGAGCTCCGGGTGCTGCGCCCACTTGGACTGCATGGCCGTGGCATCGGTGAAGACCTCGGTCAGGAACGCGATATCGAAGCTGTCGAGCCGCGCCCCCCGCTCGACCTTGGCCTTGATGTCGAGCAGGCGCGGCAGGCGCTGCGTGCGCAGACGCTTGAGCAGCGCGACGATCACGCCCGCGTCGGGATCCTGTGGTGCTTGGTGTCCGGCAGGGTGCTTGGTCATGGCTTCAGGCCCCGAAACGCGTGACCGCGCTGGGTTCCGGTATGCGCCCTGCGATGAGCTCGCTCAGCACGTACCAGATTGCGTCGGCGCTCGGCGGGCACCCGGGTACGAAGACATCGACCCCGACGACGCCGTGGATGGGTTTGACGACGGCCAGCAAAGCCGGCACCCCTTGGGTCGGCGTTTGCGGCTGGAACGTGACGGTGTCGCGGTAAGCGCGATCGACGACATCGGCGAGCTTGAAATGGTTGCGCATGGCGGGGACGTTTCCGTTGACGGCGCAGTCGCCCAGGCTGACCAGGATCTTGCAGTGCTTGCGAAACGCGTGCGCTTTTTCCAGGTCATCTTCCGAGCTGATCGAGCCTTCCAGGATGCCCACATCGACGTGGTCGGGCAGGGTCTTGGTGTCGACCAATGGGCTATAAACGATGTCGACCTGCTGGACCAGCTCGATCAGGCGCTCGTCCATGTCCAGGAAGGACATGTGACAGCCCGAGCAGCCGTCGAGCCAGGTGGTCGCGACCGTAATCTTGGGCGGTGTGCTCATTGGGAGTGTCTCCGGCGGGCGAGAATCGGCAGGAAGTGTTGATCTTTGACCATTTCGCCGACCGAAGTGCCCTGTTTGACCAATGCGCCGGTCGGGCAGACCTGCACACATTTGCCGCAGCTGGTGCAGGTGTCGCTTTCGCCCCAGGGTTGCGCCATGTCGGTGATAACGCGACAGTCGCTGCCGCGGCCCATGACGTCCCAGGTGTGTGCACCCTCGATCTCGTCGCAGACACGCACGCACCGGGTGCAGAGGATGCAGCGGTCGTGATCGAGCCGAAACATCTCGTGCGAGCTGTCCACCGGGTAGCTCGCCTGACGATAGGGCACGCGGACATGGTCGACCCCGCACTTCTGAGCCATATGCTGCAGCTCGCAGTGTCCGTTGGAGACACAGACCGAGCAGACATGGTTGCGCTCGGCGAAGAGCAGCTCGACGATGGTACGGCGATAGCGTTGGAGCTTCTCGGTGTTGGTCTGGATCTGCATCCCCTCGGTGACGCGCGTCGAGCAGGCGGCCAACAAGCGCCCCTGACCGGACAGCTCCACGAGACAGAGCCGGCAGGCGCCCCAGACCGAGAGACCTTCGAGATAACAGAGGCTCGGGATCGGGATCTGATTCTCGCGACAGACCTCGATGATGGTCTCATCCTCGCGGGCGGAGAGATCCCGGCCGTCGATGTTGAGCGTGACGACCCGGACATTCGGTTGCTTGGCGGGTAGGGGCATATCGGCTCCGTCAACCTCGTTCGTACATTTTGGACCGCAAAGGTGCTCAGGACGCAACGCAGAGTGCGTCGCTGCAGGTGTTCGCTCTCGGTGGATCCCCTGGCCCCGGCGCCGGGGTTTGACGGCTCGACATCCTTTGTTCTCTTTCGCACGTCGCGCCGTCGTGATCGCGACGGTCTGCTTCGCGCTAAACCTCGCCGAGCTTCGCTTCGTATTCGTCGCGGAAATAGCGCATGGTACTCAGCACGGGATTGGGCGCCGTCTGGCCCAGTCCGCAGAGGCTGGTTGCCTGCACCACTTCGCAGAGCTCTTCCAGCAGTGTGAGCTCGGCCCGTGTGGCCTGCGACTTGGCCAGCCGGTCGAGGATGCTGTGCATCTGTTGCGTCCCGGTGCGGCAGGGGATGCACTTTCCGCACGATTCGGTCATGCAGAATTCCATGAAATAGCGTGCGACGTCGACCATGCTGGAGGTCTCGTCCATGACGATCATGCCGCCTGAGCCCATCATGGTGCCGAGCGTTTTGAGGCTGTCGTAGTCCACGGCGATGTCGAGGTGCTGCGCCGGGATACAACCGCCCGAGGGGCCGCCGGTCTGCACGGCCTTGAAAGCCTTGCCGCCTGGGATGCCCCCGCCGATGACCTCGATGATGTCGCGCAGAGAGGTGCCCATCGGGACCTCGATGAGGCCGGTGTTCGTGATGGTTCCGGCCAGCGCAAACACCTTGGTCCCTTTCGATCGTTCGGTGCCGATCGAGGCGAACCAATCGCCCCCCTCGCGCACGATCGGGGCGATGTTGGCGAAGGTCTCGACGTTGTTGATGAGCGTGGGGTAGCCCCAGAGTCCCGCCTCGGCGGGGTACGGCGGACGCGGGCGCGGTTGTCCACGTAGTCCTTCGATGGAGGCCATGAGTGCGGTTTCTTCGCCGCAGACGAAGGCCCCGGCGCCGAGGCGGATCTCTACCTCCAGGCTGAATTGGGTATCGCCGATCTTGTTGCCCAAAAGCCCCGAGCGCTTGGCTTTGCGAATGGCCGTCTGAAGTCGCTCGACCGCGAGCGGGTACTCGGCGCGGACATAGACATAGGCCTTGTTGGCCCCGATCGCGTAGGCGGCGATCGCCATGCCCTCAAGGACACGATGCGGGTCTGACTCCAGGATCGCCCGGTCCATGAAGGCGCCCGGGTCGCCCTCGTCCGCGTTGCAGATGACGTATTTCTGGGTCGCCGGCATCTTCGCGACGGTCGACCATTTCAAGCCGGTCGGATAGCCGCCGCCGCCGCGTCCGCGCAGACCGCTGTCGGTCACTTCGCGCAAGACATCGGCGGGGGTCATCTCGCTTAAGGCCCGGATCAGCGCGGAGTATCCGCCGACGGCGACATAGCCCTTGAAACTGTCGGGATCGATGATGCCGGCATTTTCGAGCACGATCTTCTGCTGACGCGCGAAGAAGGGCTGATTGGTCGGACAACGTAAGCGCTCCACAGGCGGGCCATCGATGCTGGCGACGATGTCCTCGGCGTCGTCCGCGGTCACGTCGCGATAGAGCACGGAGCCTTGGAGGTCCGCCTCGCGATCGGCGACAGCGACCAGCGGCCCGGCCGAACATAGGCCCATACACCCGACCCCTTTGACCTTGCAGGAGGGTTTGGTGTCGCCGAGCTCGGCGACCAGTGCATCGAAGACGGGGACGGCACCGGATGACTGACAGCTGGCCGCGAGGCAGACACGCACCTCGCGATCCACGCCGGCTTCGGCTTCCCGGTATTTCTCGGCCAGGTCGGTCAGATCGTCGAGGTTCATCAGGTCAGCTCCTCGAGCTTGGCAATGAGTGATTCGCTGTCGAGCTTGCCGAGCACATCGCCGTCGATCACGATCGCCGGGGCTAGACCGCAGGCGCCGACGCAGCGTGCCGTCAGCAGCGACAGCCGGTCGTCTTCAGTCGTTTCACCGGGATTGATGTCGTAGCGCTCCTGCAGACGCTCGACGAGACCTCCGGCCCCTTTGATGTAGCAGGCGGTCCCCGTGCAGACGACGCAGGCGTGACGGCCTTTCGGCTTCAGCGCGAAGAGGTGATAGAAGGTCGCGACACCATAGACTTTGCTCAGCGGCAGGTCGAGCGATGACGCGACGAATCGCAGCGAGCCTTCGTCGAGAAACCCGAAGGCGTCCTGCACGCTGTGCAGGGTCTCGATCAGGGCATGGCCGGCATAGCCGTTGCGGCGCATGGTCGCGTTGACGAGCTTCCAACGCTTGTCGTCACTAGGCAATGGCGGCTTGGCTTGCTGCAGACTCATCTCCCCTCCGAATTCAATGGGCCATGATTGCCGTGCGATCGAGTCGCCGACGCCGATGCGACCGAACCATGCCACAAGTCGATGACCAATGGATAGCCGGACGAGGATCTTCTTTTCGCGCACTTTCGGTGCGTTCGGTGTCGCGGCGCTTCCTTTCGGTGCCACCCCGCTGGCGGCTATACTCGCGACCCGACCAGACGCCCGCCAACGAGATCGATCCAATGGACAACGTGCCAGCCACCCGAAAGCGACCACGCGGAATCTATCTGCTGCCCAATCTCTTCACGACCGCAGCACTCTTTGCGGGATTCTATGCGGTTCTCGCGGCCACGCAGGATCGCTTCGAGGCGGCTGCGCTGGCGATCTTTGCGGCTCAGGCGCTCGACGGGATCGACGGGCGCGTGGCCCGTATCACTCAAACCCAAAGCGATTTCGGTGCCGAGTACGACAGCCTCTCGGACATGGTGGCCTTCGGTGTGGCCCCGGCGTTGGTTGCCTATCACTGGGCCTTGGGCGGGCTCGGCAAGGTCGGCTGGCTTGCCGCCTTTGTTTTTACCGCCGCCGCGGCGTTGCGTCTGGCACGTTTCAACACGCAGGTGCGGATCGCCGACAAGCGTTACTTCCAGGGGCTCGCCAGTCCAGCGGCCGCGGCCATCATCGCGAGCGGGGTCTGGATCGGCGCGGATACGGGGATCGCCGGGGCCGATGTCGCCTGGATTGCGGCCTTCCTCACCGCGGGCGCGGGTCTGTTGATGGTCAGCAACTTCCGCTACATCAGCTTCAAGCAGCTCAACTTCCAGGGCCGCGTGCCCTTTCTCCTGGCCGTCGCCGTCATGCTGGGCTTTGGCGTCATCTTCATCAACCCGCCGCTGATGCTCTTTTTGATGGCGACGACCTATGCGGTTTCGGGGCCGGTGTGGACCCTGTTGCGACTGCGTAAAAGTCGATCGCGCCATCGGCGCGAGAGGCATTGAGCCCGGTCGGGGCCGAACGGTTCGGATCCGCCGGTGCGAGCGGGTCGGAATCAAGCCGATAGGTCTCGGTGATGTGCTCTACTCGGGTCCGGAAACTGCTAGGATATAAGCCGTCTTGACGGACCGACCCTGAACGGATGGATCCGGTTGACTGCTCGCACCCTCGAGGACGCTGTGACGGGCAACACCAGATCGATCTGCGGAGGGGCGAAATGAGCGAGACGTCCAACAAGAAAAAACCGGGCCTACTGCGCCGTCTCGGGTCGTCGTTGTCGAAGCGGCTGGCTCCTCGTGTACCGGACGAGGTCTCGTGCTGCGAGTTCGATTGTCGGCGGGCGGAATGCGTCGGAGGCGATTGGGAGCGCTGTAAATTGCGTCTCGACTACGCCGAACGACTCCGCGATCGGCGCACAGAAGACCACGAACAAGGTTGAGCGATGTCATCGGGTCCGCGCGAGATTGTCACCCCTTTTCGGCCCATCCCGTTGGATGTCCCGGCGGGTCTGACGCCGAACGAGTTCTTCAACAGCGCCGAGAACCTTCGGGATCTGGTGCAGAACAACGGCCTGCTGCGCAACCAAGAGGATCTTCTGCTCTACCGCAAGGCGCTGGGGCATTCTACCGAGCTGGATTGCTCGATCATCTACGATACCTCCAAGCGCATCCTCAATCCGCTCGGCCGTCCGGTCCGCCGGACCCAGGTCTCGCCGTCCGTGAAGCGCGTCTGGAACCGGATGAATCGGATCATCATCGAGGAGATGCTCCGCCGCTATCCGGATCCCGCGGATGCCCTGGTGATGGCCGGCGAGGCGAGTCTGGATGCGACCTGGCCGTTGACTTCGCCGGGCGTGCCCAGCATCCGTATGCTGCACAACCATTTCATCGTCTTCCCGATGGAGCAGCTGCGCTCGGCTCCGCTGGCCGATCCGAGCCATCCCAACCTGACCGACGGGGGCCAGCACAGCCTCTTTCAGGCGCACATGCGGGATGTCTATCGCCGTTTCTTCGACGAGGCGCTGGACCTGCGCATCCTGAAAACGGTGCATACCGACGAGTCGCGCCTCGCCCTCACCGGTTATCCCGAGGGTCTGCCCTGCTGGGAGATCCAGGGCGGGGTCGCGGCCCTCGGCGACATCGCCTTTTGGGCGGAGTACGACGAGATCCTCCGTGGCTTTCTCGACTTCTACCGCACCTTCTTCTCGCAGGTGTCGAGCCGCAACGCCGAGATCCTGCCGGACGTCTACTTCCCGGATCAGATCGAATCGGTCCTGCTCTTCGACAACGCCTTCATGCAGACAGCGAAACGCGTTCGCGAGCGCTGTCTCGGCGACCCCGCCTACGCCAACTCGATCCGCTGGGAGCCGGCCTTCAAACAGCTCATCTTTCGGCACGACTCCGGCCGCCTGATGCTTACGATTAGTCAGAACTCGATCGGCAACGCCATCACAGAGCTGCTCGGCGTTGTGGTGAAGCGCGTTCCGGACCGTGCCGCCTACGAGGCGTGCGAGCCGGCGCTCATCGAGCGTCTGCTCGAGATCCGGCGTCTACTCGTCGCCGCCGACCTCGGCGACGGCATCGCCACCCCGCATTGGTCCGCGGACTGAGTCTCGCTCCCCTCCACGGAGTGGAGCACCACGGCGGATGTGTCGAGACCGTTCGTTGTCGTTGTCGTGGTCGTAGACCTAGTCGTATCGATGGCCGATTACAACAACGACAACGAAAGTGATCTCCGAGGGTCTCGGAATCTCTGCACTGCTTCACGAGGGGATTGCCCGGTGCTGTCCGGGGCGATCGGTGGCTCGGGCCGGCACGCCTGGGTGGATCGCCCCGAGTGAGTCGGCGTTGCGCGGTGCCCCGAGATTTCATCGCATCTTCACGGTTCGTCAATATCCCGGCAATCGCGCGCGGAGATCATGTCGCGACGTTGATGGCTCGAGGCCGGCGATACGATGACCGACATCAGGCGAATGAATCCGTTGAAATATCGGAGTATTTTTATCTCCGATGTCCACCTGGGCTTTCGAGGGTGCCAAGCGGCTCTCGTGCTCGATTTCCTGCAGTCGACCGAGTGCAAGCAGCTGTACTTGGTGGGTGACATCGTCGACATCTGGGCGATGAAGAACGGTGTCTATTGGCCCGAGGCCCACAATCAGGTGGTCCGCGAGGTGCTCGATAAGGCCAAGCGTGGGACGGAGGTCATCTACACACCGGGCAACCACGACGAGCTGTTCCGCACGCATCTCGGTGCCGATTTCGGCAACGTGGCCGTCCGTGAAGAGGTGATTCATACCACTGCCGATGGTCGTCGCTTCCTGGTGATGCACGGGGATGCGTTTGACGCCGTGGTCCAGAACGGTCGGTGGCTCGCCATGATCGGCTCGCGCGCTTACGACGGTTTGCTGATGCTGAACGGACTCGTCAGCCGGATGCGCCGTGGGCTCGGCCTGGATTACTGGTCGCTAGCCGGGTATCTCAAGCACAAGGTCAAGAATGCCGTGAGCTATATCGGCAATTTCGAGGCGGCGGTCGCGGGCGAGGCGGAGCGCCGTCGCGTCGACGGCATGATCTGCGGACATATCCACCACCCGGAATTGCGCGAGATCGCCGGTGTCGCCTACTGCAACTGCGGTGACTGGGTGGAGAGCTGCACCGCCATCGTGGAGCAACACGACGGTCGCCTCGAGTTGCTGCGCTGGACCGACGCCTATCCCCGGGCTTCGGACATCGAGCAGGGGCGCTTTGCCTTGCCGCAGGCCGGTTAGTCGAGCGGCAGCTCGGGCGCGATCCCTCGGCCTTCTCCGCGAATCGATCTTCGATAGCGATTCCAATCGAACGCCGGCCCCGGGTCCGTCTTGCGACCCGGGGCGATCTCGGCGTGTCCGGCGATCCGGTCCTCGGTGATCGCGGGGTAGCGGCGGAGGATTCGCCTTGTGCACTCGGCAAGGCGCGCGTACTGTGCCTCGGTGAACGGGATCTCGTCGGTCCCCTCCAGCTCGATCCCGATCGAAAAATCGTTGCAGCGCTCTCGCCCTGCGAACCGCGAGACGCCTGCGTGCCAGGCGCGTTGCTCGAAAGGGACGTACTGCAGGAGCCGACCGCTGCGCCGGATCAACAGATGCGCCGAGACGCGCAGACCGGCGATCGCCTGGAAATAGGGATGCGCGGCGGGATCGAGTCGATCGAGAAAGAGATCGTCGATCCAATCGCCCGAAAAGTCGCCCGGCGGCAGGCTGATGTTGTGGATGACCAGCAGATCGATGTTCGTCCCCGGTGGGCGGTGGTCCTGGCTCGGCGAGGGCCGCCGCTCCGCTCCGGAGAGCCATCCCTCTCCGTCGATGCCCGCACCGCCGTCCATCGTGTCGTCGGCGTTCACTCGGGCTTCTGCACGGCTGTCCGGATGAACGCGGCTGCCCGGATCGCTGCTGCGCGAGCGTAACGCGCTGCGGGCACCGCGAGGTCGACCGGTACCACGGGGCGTCGAGGGTCGCATCGGTCTTGGGATTGCAGGATCCGTCGGCCTTGAATCCGTCGATGCAAGGTGACACCGAACCCTTCATTGCTTACCATCGTCGCAACATATTCCATCGGTTCCTCGAGGTTTACCGGCCGCCCGTGCCTCGGGTCATGATGGTGACATGACCGGCAATCGGCGTCGAGATTCACTTGATCAAGTCCCCGCGAATCCAGCCCGCATCCGGTCCCGGCGGCGATGCTTTGACCGCGCGCGAGCGTGTTGTGGCCGATTGTGCGCGTCTGCTCGGCGAGCGCCTGCCGTCGCTCTGGCGTGCACTGTTTGCGAGGCTCGACGACGCATTGCACGACCTCGCCGACAAGTCGACCAACGATTTGAGCTATCGGGTCTATTTCGATGCTCGCGAGATCCTCGTCAAACAGCGCCGACGTCTTCAGAGTGATTTCCTGCGGCGCGTCGAGCAAGGAGCAGGGAATCTGATCGGTCGAGATCGCGGGGCCGAGTTCAGGCCTGCGCATGGCGAAGGCGCTGGCGCCGAGTCGGGGTTCGGCGATCTAGCCTTGCTCGCGGAATCCGAGCTCGAGGAGATGCTGGCCACCGAGAACCTGGTCTCGAAGGCGGAATCCCGCTATCGCAGCGATTTGATGGAGTTCGATCGGCGTTTTGCCGCCCTGATGGGCTGGGGAGAGGTCGGTCTCGCGGAGAATCCGTTCGGTCCCTCCGCCCTGTGCCATGCGTTTCACGACACTTTGGCCGCGCTACCCCCGTTCGAGCCGTCCGTCAAGCTGGTCGTCTACAAGCTGTTCGATCGGCATGTCATGGACCAGCTAGACGACTTCTACCGCAGTTGTCTGAGGCAACTCGAGCCCGCTTCGTCCGCGATCGCCGTCCCTGTTTCGAGACCGCGTCCGACATCGACACCCAGGCCGATGCAGGGCATTCCGGGCCCGCGAGATCGGCCGCGCCAGTCGCCGGACACGCTCTCGATGCCGTTCGATGCGCTGCGGGCCTTGCTCGCACGCCAGCGACCGAGCGGCGCCTCGCGTACCGACTCGGGTCAGGTGCAGGTCGCAACGGCGGAGCTTCTGGCCTTGTTGGACAATTTGGATGTTGCTTCCGCCCCGGCGATCGGGTGTCCGGCGCCGGAGACGTTCCTGCGTGCACAGCTGTCCGCGGCCCTCGCGGGCGAGGATCGCCCGCGATATGCCTTGGCGGAGCGGGACGAAGATGCGCTCGATCTGGTGTTTCTCTTCTTCGAGCATCTGTTGGCCGGCGGCGCCATTCCAGACCCGATCAAGATCTTGATCGGGAGGATGCAGATCCCGGTCGCGAAGATGGCACTGTTGGACAAGGATTTTTTTTCGAAGGATACACATCCCGCGCGGGTATTGATCAACAATATCGGCAGGGCTGCGATCGGTTGGAGCGAATCCGACGGGCGCGGCCCGGACAGCCTCTACGGGATGATCGAGCGGGTGATCGAGCGGTTGGTGCTGGACTTCGACGGTGATACCAAGGTGTTTGTCCGGATGAATCGCTATTTCGGAGCCTTTCTTGCGCGAGAGGATGCCCGAGCCTACGGTGTGGCCGGCGACCCCCATGCGGGGGAGTCACGCGACGGGATCTCGATCGCTCTTCGCAGCGCGGGCGTTCCGATCCTCGATGCCGATCGAACCGACCTGTCCGTCGATGCCGACTCTGCGCAAGAGCGGGTCGCGGCTGCCGTCGCCGATCGCCTGGCGCCGTATACCCAGATCCCGGGTGCGGTCGAGGTCCTCCTGCGCGAGGGCTGGTCTCTGGTTCTGCTCGCGATCCATCACTCCCGGGGCACGGATAGCGCGGATTGGCAAGCCGCTCTCGAGTTGATCGATCGACTGCTCTGGAGCGTGAGCGCCAAGCGCACCGCCGAGGAGCGCCGTCAGTTACTCCAGCGGATCCCGCGCCTGCTCGAGACCTTGCGCAGGCAGCTCGCCGAGGCGGGCTGCGATCCCCGTTTGACGGCGCGGTGGCTCGGGGAGCTGCAGACCCTGCATCTGGACGTGCTCCAGGGCTCGGCGCGCGTTGCCGTGCTCGGAGGCTCCGGTGTCGAGACCGGCCACTTGGTCCCGATCCCGGTCCCCTGCGGATGCGCGATCGGCGATTGGATCGATTGGGCTCGCGAGGACGTCGGGCATGTCCGTCTTAAGTTGGCCGCGTGGAACGCCGAACGCGACGAGTTGTTGTTCTTCGACCGACAGGGGCGGTGCCCGACGCGTTTTTCCGCACGCGGGCTCGCCGAGGCGATCGGGGCCGGGCGGGTCGCGGTTTTGGGAAACGGCGAGACGCCGCTGGCCGATCAGGCGTTGCAGGCGATGTTGACGAATCTACGAGAGGCCTCCTTCGATGACTGATTCAAAGCAGGAGACGGCTCCCTCGCCCACGGCGGCTCGGCCGCTGCGGCATCCGGACCTGTGTCTCGTCGAGACCCAAGTCCGAGCGGCTCTCGAAGAGGACGTCGGCTCCGGGGATCTCACGGCTGCTTTGTTGCCGCGCGCTCAACGCTCCCGGGCGGAGTTGATCACGCGCGAGCCTGCGGTCGTCTGCGGGTGCGCCTGGTTCGATGCCGCGTTTCGGCTGCTTGACCCCGATATTGCCGTCCGCTGGGAGGTTGCCGACGGCGATCGCGTCAGCCCCGGTCAGCGCCTCGCCCTGATCGATGGTCCGTCGGCCGGTCTGCTGACCGGCGAGCGTACGGCAATGAACTACCTTCAGACCCTCTCCGGGACGGCGACCCGCGCGGCTGGATTTGCGGCCGCGGTCGCCGGTCTGCCCGTCCAGGTCTTGGATACGCGCAAGACCCTACCCGGCTTGCGCGTGCAGCAGAAATATGCAGTCCTCTGCGGCGGCTGCCACAACCAGCGCATGGGTCTGTTCGACGCGATCCTGATCAAGGAGAACCACATTCTCGCGGCGGGCTCGATCCCGGCGGCCCTTAAGGCCGCGAGCGCCGCGGCCGGTGCCGGCGTGGAGATTCAGATCGAGGTCGAGAGTCTCGACGATCTGCAAACGGCTTTGGATGGCGGGGCGGAGTCGATCCTGCTCGATAACTTCGCGCTCGGAGATCTGCGTCTTGCGGTCGCCATGAGCGGGGGTCGCGCTCGCTTGGAGGCATCGGGAGGCGTCACGCTCGCAACCATCCGGGCGATCGCCGAGACCGGTGTCGATCGCATCTCGGTCGGTGCGCTGACGAAGGACGTCGCCGCGGTCGACCTTTCCATGCGGTTCATGGGTTAAACCGCGCCAGCTTCGACAGTCGTCGAAGCTGGCGCAGCCAAGGCAATCCAACACATGACGCATACCGCGCGGGGCGCGGTTTAACCGAGCTCGCGGGTGCGTCTTTGCCCGAGTTGGTGCTCGAGCGCGCGAAGCCGCTCGCGCAGCTGTTCGAGCTCGTCGAGCAAATCGAGCGCGAGTGCCGTACCGGCGAGATTGAGGTCGAGGTCGCGCTGCAGGCGCACGGCGCGGCGTGCGCGACGCACCTCCAAGCCGTCGAATCGCCAATCGTCGGGGGCTCGACCCTTGGGCCGCAGAAGCCCTTCCGTCACCATCAGTCTCACCACTCGGCCGCTGGAGCCGCACAGCTGGGTCAGCTCGGTGAGTGTGACCGTCAGCCCCTCGTCGAGCACGATCCCTTCAATGCGTGTCTCGGTCTGCGTCATGGGTCAGACTCCCATCTCGGCCCTTGGGTTGAAGTGTAGACGCTCGGCCATCTCGCGATAGGCCGCCTTGGCCATATCGGTTGTTGCGGGCGGGGTGACGATCTCGAGCATGACCAGCTCGTCCCCGGCCGGCTCGCCGGGCAGCCCCCGACCCTTCAAGCGCAGGCGTTGCCCGGACTGAGATCCCGGAGGGACCTTAAGGTTCACTGTTCCGCCGAGTGTCGGGACCGAAACGGACGCGCCGAGTGCGGCCTCCCAGGGCGCGATGGGCAGTCGCAGATGGATGTCCTTGCCGTCCGTGGTAAAGAAAGGGTGCGGATTGATCTCGATCTCCAGATAGAGATCGCCGGCATGACCACCATTGATCCCCGGTCCGCCTTGACCGGCCAGACGGATCTGGCGACCCTGCGTGACACCGGGCGGGATGCGGACATTCAGTGTGCGCGTACGGGAGGTGACGCGCCCGTCTGCGCCGATCTCGGGGATGTCGAGACGCAGCTGACGTGTCGCGCCGCGGTAGGCGTCTTCGAGGTCGATCGCGATGCGCGCGGTCTGATCTTGACCGCGGCGGCGCCGTTGACTCTGGGACCCCGCGTGAAACTCGCGTCCGAAGATGCTGGAAAAGAAGTCGCTGAACTCGGCCGCCTCGTCGGGGCCGAAATGGAAGTCGTGATGGACACCTCCCGGGGGCGGGCGAAAATCCTGGCCGGCGTGCCAGCTGCTGCCGAGCGCGTCGTAGGCGGCGCGCTTCTCCGGGTCGTGCAGGACCTCGTTGGCCTCGTTGATCTCTTTGAATCTGGCCTCGGCGTCGGCTTCCTTGCTGACGTCGGGATGGAATTTACGCGCGAGCTTTCGGTAGGCCCGCTTGATCTCGGCTTGGGTGGCGTCTCGCGCCACGCCCAACGTCTTATAGTAATCCTTGTATTCCATCGCAGCGCCTCGAAGGTTTGGCCGACACGAACTCGTGAACCTCGTGTTGTGAGGGGAGGTATGGGCTGGCGAAGGTCATTGCACGGGTCGCGGTCAGGTGAGCGGGCTTATCCGGGCTGCTCCGGCGGCTTACCGCCGGCCGTGTTGCGAGTGGCCTCCATCCCGGCGGATGGGATCTCGGCGGTGTCATCGAGCACGATGGCGCCTGGGTCGTCTTGCTCGTCGGGTGCGTGCGCCTGCACCGTTCGGCCGGATGCCCAGGCACGCAGCGCTTGAAGCTGTCCGCGCATGACGACAGACAAGGGTTGGGTGCTTGCGATCTCGCCGAGCAGACCAGCCGTGGTCAGTCCATCTCCGGCGGTCTCGTCGGCGTACAGCGCTGAGACAATGGCTTGCTCGATGCCGGCGCCGGTGAAGCCCTCGCTCGCCTCGGCGAGTCGCGGGAGGTCGAAGCGTTCGGGATCGATCCGCCGCTTAAGCAGGTGGATCGCGAAGATTTCGCGCCGCACGGTTGCGCCGGGGAGATCCACGAAGAAGAGCTCGTCGATCCGTCCCTTGCGGATAAGCTCGGGCGGGAGTCTGGAGATGTCGTTCGCGGTCGCCGCGAGGAAGACGCGGCTGTTGCGCTCGGCCATCCAGGTCAGCAGGGTGCCGAGCACGCGTCGTCCGACCCCGTCGTCTTCGGCACCCGTCGCGACGCCTTTCTCGATCTCGTCGATCCACAGGACACAGGGCGACATGACATCGGCCGTCGCCAGCGCCTTGCGGAGGTTCTTCTCGGTCTCGCCGATGTATTTGTCGTAGAGCGCACCGAAGTCCAGGCGCAGCAGCGGCACGCCGAAACGCCCGGCGACCGCCTTCGCGGCTAGGCTCTTGCCGCCGCCCTGCACCCCCAGGAGCAAGACCCCGCGCGGGTGATCCCCTTTGCGGTCCGGATCCAGGAAGGCATCGCGGCGCCGATCGATCCAGGCCTTGAGATTGCCCAGACCGGCGACCTCGGCGAAGGATCGCGTGTCGTACTCGAAGCCGATGGCGCCCTCGGGACCGAGCAGGTCGTATTTGGCGCGTTTGACCGCTTCGACGTCCTCGCGGGTGATGGCGCCGTCGTGACGAATGGCGTTGCGGATCAGGCGGCGCGCGTCGGATTCGGTGACCCCGAGCAGGTTGCGGGCGAGCTGATCCACCGCGTCGCGGCTGGTCTTGAAGCTGCGCCCGTTCGCGCAGTCCTGCCAGCGCTTCGCCTCCTCCCGAATCAGGCCCATGATGCGCTGGCGGTCGGGCAGGCGCAGGCCGAACTGTACGCTCAGATGATGCAGCTCGGGCGGAACCTCGAGCGCATGACTGAGCAGGACCAGGGTGCGCGGCAGGTCCGCGTAGCCTTGAGCGATCTCCTTCAGGAGGCGTACGTGCAGCGGATTGTCGAGATAGGGATGGAAGTCGAGCAGCAAATAGATGCCGCGTTGCCGTGTCGAGCGGATGTTGCGAAGCACTTCGGTCGGATCGGCGAGGCGACTTTGCGGCTCGGTATCGAGCTCGATGCGCCGCAGCCCCTCGGTCACCGACCAGCGAAAGGCCGGCTCGGCAAGACGCACGGCAAGTCCAGCGAAGAGCTCGACGACACGCGGCTCCTCGATCGACTCGATGAGCACGATCGGGGTGTCCGAGCGCAGCAGAATCTCCAGGTCGTGCAGGTCCGGCATCATCGCGTGCATGGCCTCCTCGGGATCCTTGGGGCGTCGCGTCGTCGGGCGCCGGCCGGGCTCGGGGCCACGATATCCCGTTCCGGCTCCCGGCGCCGGCGTAGGGTGCGGTGAGCGAGAGCGAACCGCACCGACTCCCGACTCCCGGCACCGCCGGCGTAGCACCGACGCCCCAATCTCCCGTTCTGGCTCCCGGTGCCGCCGGCGGCAGCTTATACAGGAACCGCTGCGAGCCACAAGCTCCCGAGTCCGCCCGTATCGGTCCGATCGCCCCAAACCGCGATCGCAAAGGCGCCGCTTGCGCGCCGATCGCCTACAATAGCTTCCCGAAGACCGGGTCCCTTCCTTCCAGACGGCCGCGCGACGCAGAGATCATCCATGACCGCAAAACACCACTTGATCATTTTCGACACCACGCTGCGCGACGGCGAGCAAAGTCCGGGTGCATCCATGACCCGCGACGAGAAGGTGCGCATCGCGAAGGCCCTGGAGCGGATGCGTGTCGATGTGATCGAGGCGGGGTTCCCCATCGCCAGTCCGGGTGATTTCGAGGCGGTCAAGGCGGTTGCCGAGACGGTCAAGGAGAGCCGTGTCTGCGGTCTGGCGCGCGCGCTCGACAAGGACATCGACCGGGCCGGCGAAGCGTTGGCCGGTGCGACCGCCGGGCGGATCCATACCTTTATCGCCACCTCCCCCATCCACATGCAGCGCAAGCTGAACATGACCCCTGATCAGGTGCTCGCACAAGCGGTGCATGCCGTCCAGCGGGCGCGTCGCTATACCGACGATGTGGAGTTCTCGCCCGAGGACGCAGGACGTTCGGAGATCGATTTCCTCTGTCGCGTCCTCGAGGCCGTCATCGACGCCGGTGCCGGGACCGTCAATATCCCGGATACGGTCGGCTACAACATCCCGGATCAGTTCGGAAGCCTGATTCGGACCTTGCGCGAACGAATTCCGAACGCCGACAAGGCGATCTTCTCGGTGCATTGTCACAACGACCTGGGACTCGCGGTCGCCAACTCGCTTGCCGCCGTACGCAACGGTGCCCGCCAGGTGGAATGCACGATCAACGGCCTGGGCGAGCGCGCCGGCAACGCGGCGCTCGAGGAGATCGTAATGACGGTCCGCACCCGTCAGGATTTGTTTGAGTGTCAAACCCGGCTCGATACCACCCAGATCATGAACTGCTCGCGGCTGGTCTCGGGCATTACGGGTTTTGCGGTTCAGCCGAACAAGGCGGTGGTCGGTGCCAACGCCTTCGCCCACGAGTCCGGTATCCATCAGGACGGGGTGCTCAAGCATCGCGAGACCTACGAGATCATGCGCGCCGAGGACGTCGGTTGGAACGCCAATCGGATGGTGATGGGCAAGCATTCCGGTCGCAACGCCTTTCGCACCCGGTTGCAGGAGCTCGGCATCGTGATGGGTTCCGAGGAGGAGCTCAACGCCGCCTTCTCGCGCTTCAAAGATCTCGCCGACAAGAAGCATGAGATCTTCGACGAGGACCTGCAGGCGTTGGTGACGGATGCGACGCTGGACGCGGCCAACGAACGGGTCAAGCTGGTCTCGCTGAGGGTCTGCTCCGAGACGGGCGAGACGCCCTGCGCGAACCTGGTGCTGACGTTCGACGGGGAGGAGCTGACCGGAACCGCCAGCGGCGGTGGTCCTGTGGATGCGACCTTCAAGGCGATCGAGTCGATCGTCGACAGCGGCACGGTCCTGAAGCTCTACTCGGTCAACGCCATCACCAGCGGCACCGACGCCCAGGGGGAAGTCACCGTCAGGCTCGAACGCGGCGGGCGCATTGTCAACGGGCAGGGCGCCGACACCGATATCGTCATCGCCTCGGCAAAGGCTTATATCAACGCCTGCAACAAGATCCTCCAGCCGGCCCAGCGCGCACATCCTCAAACCGGCGACGTCTGACGCGCATGGAGATGGACGAGCGCCGACGCTTGGACTACCTGGGCGCAATGGGCGTCGATGTGTGGGTGCCGCGCCAGGTCGCAGCGAGTGCGGTCGAGAGCCTCGAAGAGAAGGCCCTCGTCTCGCCCGCGTCCCCCGCGCCGGGTCAAACCGCCCCGAGCTTCGTTTCCCCGTCCGCGCGACTTCCGCATCAAACACCGCCGATTCGAGCCGCGGATCCCGAGGTCCTGCCGAATCCGGTTCCGCCGGGCGCCGTCGAGTCTGGACCCGGCGAGTCTGGGGCCGGCGAGTCCGATTTGCCGGACGCTCCGTCTTCCCCCGATCCGGCGCGGATGGATTGGGATGCGCTCGAGACGGCAGTGTCCGGCTGCCGCGCCTGCGGGCTCTGCGAGACCCGCACCCATACGGTCTTCGGAGTCGGCAATCGCAATGCCGACCTCCTGATCATCGGCGAGGCGCCGGGCGCGGACGAAGATCGCGCCGGCGAGCCCTTCGTCGGGCGCGCCGGCCAGTTGCTCAACCGCATGCTCGCGGCGATCGGCCTGGCGCGCGAGGAGGTCTACATCGCCAACGTGCTCAAGTGCCGCCCGCCGGGAAATCGCGATCCACACCCCGCGGAGGCCAGGCAGTGCGAGGCTTATCTCTTGCGACAGATCGAGCTGCTCGGTCCGCGAGCGATCCTCTGCGTCGGGCGCGTGGCGGCCCAGAATGTTCTGCAGACGGACGCGCCGCTGGGGAGCCTACGGGGACGGTGGATGGCGTTTCGGAAAGGGTCGATTCCGCTGCGCGTGACCTACCATCCGGCCTTCCTGCTGCGCTCGCCGGATCAGAAGGGGAAAGCCTGGGAGGATTTGGTCGAGGTTGCGCGGCGTGTGCGCGCGGACAAGGCAAGGTAATCGGTAAAGGCAATGATAAAGATCAATCCGATTGATATTACTTATTTCATATTTAATCATTTGCTAATATAATGCGTTCCGTGGGTGGCGATAAGGCATCCACGCTTGCTGCCAACAACATAAATCGATTCGGAGAATAGAATGAACAAGCTTGCTACTGCTGCTGCCGTTGCCGCTCTCCTCGGTGCTTCCGCGTCCGCGTCCGCTTGGTGGGGCCCGGGTTACGGCGGTTACGGCCCCGGCTACGGCTCCGGACTCGGCGATGCCTTCAGCGACATGTTCGGCGACGGCTACGGTGATTTCAACTTCGGCATGAGCGGCGGCGGCAGTGGTCGCGGCTACGGTCGCGGACTGGGTCGCGGCTACGGCTACGGCTACAACAACCCCTACTATGGCTACGGCGCGCCTTACGGCTACGGCGCTCCTTACTACGGCGGCGGTTATCCTTACGCCTACCCCTATGCAGCACCTGTCGCCCCGATGGCGCCCGCTGCTCCGGCTCAGCCTGAAGCCAAGTAAGACTTGACCGATGGCTTGGCGCACCTCGTGTGCGCCGCCACGAAAAAGGCCGGGCAATCGCCCGGCCTTTTTCGTGGGCACGTTTCGGGGCGGTGTCGTTTCTGGGTGTCCCCTCAGCCGGCGGGTCTGATGAGAACGCCGGATTCCAGGTTCAAGCCACGATCGAGATGCCGGTAAAAGCAAGAGTCAGTCCGATAAAGGTCGCAACGAGAACATCGCTGGGATAGTGCAGGCCGAGGATGATCCGCGAGCTGGCGACCAGCATAGTGAACGGCACGAGTATCCAGGCGAGCTCGGGAACATAGTAGACGGCGACGCTCGAGAAGCTCACGGCGTGGAGTGTATGGCCGGACGGAAAGCTGTATCGGTCGAGCGGGGGGACCAAGGCGATGATCTCGGCGGCATAATGGCAGGGCCGTTCGCGACGCGTATAGACCTTGAGCGATTTGTAGAGGGCGAGCGCGACGCCGCCCGTGGCAAGCATGTGGACACTGGCTTTGAGGCCGAGAAGTCCATGGGTCATGGGCAAAATGGCGATCAAGCTGTACCAAAAGACCCCGTCGCCGAGCCGACTGATGACGGCGAACGGACGTTGAATCCAACGGCGCCGACCGCCTCGGCTCCACGTGCGGCAGAGCGAGACCTCGATCTCATTGAGATGTTGTAGCCACAGCCGCACGGCAAGCCTCCGTTCCACGTTCTCGGTGGATGACCTGAAAGAGACGGTCTTCGACGCCCCGGATGACGCGATCCCAGCTGATCTCCTCCGCCGCGCAACGGGCCTGTTCGCCGAGCTTTCTAACCCGTGGCAGGTCACGAGCCAGCTCACATCCGGCAGCGATAAACGCTGCACGATCCCCAAGCGGTAATGTAACCCCGTTCCGCCATGGAGCAATGAGGGATCTGGCCGCGGCGTAGTCGAAAGCGACAACCGGTAGGCCGCTGGCCATTGCTTCGAGCACGACGTTTCCGAAGGTTTCGGTCAGGCTCGGAAAGAGAAAGAGATCTCCCGAGGCGTAATATTTCGAGAGTTCCACCCCGATCTTGGCCCCGGGACAGATGAGCTCGGGACTTTCCCGTTGGATCTGCTCGCGCGCTGGACCCTCTCCGACCAGTATGAAACGTGCCTTCGGTCGAGCGGCCCGGATCGCTTGGAAGGCTTCGCTTGCGAGATCGAGATTCTTCTCCGGCGCAATTCGCCCGACGTAGAGTACAGCCAAGGTGTCCTCGTCGCAGCCCCAACTGCGCCTGAGCGAATCGTCGCGCCAAGCGGGCGAGAAGAGGTCCACGTCCACACCGCGACCGAAGACGTGGACATCATGGAATCCCTCGCCCGAGAGCTCCGCTTTCAGCTCGGCTGTAGGGACGAGGGTCGCATCCGATCGATTGTGGAAATGACGCAGCGTCTCGGCGATCTGGTGGGTGAAGAGCCCGAGACCATAGTGCTGGCTATACTGCTGAAACTGGGTGTGGAATCCGGTCACCGTCGGTATCCCGCGTCGGTGCGCGGCGGAGAGCGCGGCGTGGCCGAGCGGGCCCTGGGTCGCGATGTAGATGAGATCCGGCGCGACACGGCCCCAGAGGCGGCGCAGCCGCCAGTACACCGGGAGCCCGAATCTGAGACCTCGGTAACCCGGGATCGGCAGGCCGGGGACCAGGTGCACGCCGATGCGGCCGAGCGACGGTGCAACCGGGTCGCGTTGCTCGCCGTGCTGTCGAGGGCGAATCAGTTGGATGGTATGTCCGCGTTCGGCCAATCCCTCGGCGAGATGCCGCATGGTGTGGGCAACACCGTTGATCTCGGGGGGATAGGTCTCGGTGACGATCGCGACGCGCAGACGCCCGGAGACCGTATCGGTTTCCGGGACAACGTTGTCAGGCGACATGAGCGATTCCGTCCGTCGTGATGGATTCCCGTCGCCCGTGGATCGGGTCCGGAACGGGATCCGGCAGCCGGGTAGGCCCCGCAGGGCGCGGGCGATGCGGCGCGGCGTCGGGGCCTATACCGAGTGCTTCGACGATCGCGCGACGCGTGCGCTCGGCGAGGAGGCGTCGGGTCGTGTTCTCTTCGTCGATCGCCACCGGCGGGAGGAAATGGACCTCCGCGGTGAGCCCGGGGTGGCGAACCACCCGCAGCAGGTGGGCGAGTAGGGTATCGTCGCCGATGAAGGGCGCGACGCTGTCGTGCGCCCCGCTGGTGTCGCAACGGTAGGCGATGGCGACAGGCTGAATTTCCAGTCCGGTCTCCTGCGCAAGCGCGAAGAGACGCGGGTGGAATCGCAGTACGCCCGAGCCGTCGCTTGTCGTCCCTTCCGGGAAGAGCATCAGGGTCCGATCTCGGCCGATTTTGCGAAGCTGCCAGGCAATCTCCTCGATGCGGATGGCGCCGCGCTCGACGAACAGCGTGCCCGCGGTGTCGGCAAGCCAGCCGATCAGGGGCCAATCGCGCACTTCGGCCTTGGAGAGGAACGCGATCTCGCCTTGCGCGCCGACGACGGGGATGTCCAGCCAGGAGATATGGTTGCCGATCAAGAGGCAGCCGGGATGTGGGCGGCCGACGACGCGAATCCGGATTCCGAGGATTCCGCAGAGACGTCGGTGCCAGCGCCGTGCCATGTCCGGAATCCGCGTCGGTCTCCGGCCGAGTCGCGAAAGAAGGCCGATGTAGAGTGCGAGCGACGCACCCTTGCCCAGGTGAGCGAGGATGAGTGCAAGCCGCCGAGTCGACCGCGCGTGCCGCATCGCGTCACAGACTCGCGGTGCGATCGAAAAAGTGCCGCGAATAGGTCGGATTCAGCGCATGGACGTCGAGCAGCATCAGTACATCCGCCACGCCGAAATCAGGATCGCGGCAGGGCTCCCCGCAGACCTTCGCCCCGAGCCTCACGTAAGTGCGCAGCAAGGCCGGCAGCGGCGCATCCAGAACATCGTCGTGCACTTGTGCGGTGTGCAGCGGCACCCGCGGGATGACCTGCAGCTCGGGCGAGACCGTGGCATGTCGCCGCAATCGGTTCATGATGGCCGCGGCCTGGATGTCGTTCTCGCCGAGCGGCATGCTGGCGCAGCCGAACAGATAATCGAAGCCGTGGAGCTGGATGAATCCGGCCAGCCCGGACCAGAGCACGGCGATCGCTGTTCCTTGTCGAAATTCGGCCGAGATGCAGGTCCGACCGACCTCCAGGAGGCGGCCCTTAAGCCGGGGGATTGCCCCCAAGTCGAATTCGCTCTCGGAATAGAACCGACCGATGCGCTCGGCGTTGCGGTCGGTCAGGAGCCGCGTGCAGCCCACGACCTCGCCGGTGCGTGTGTCCCGCACCAAGAGATGCTGGCAGTAGGCATCGAGATCGTCCACATCCAGTCCGCTCGAGCCCGTCTTCAGCTTTGCGCCCAACTCCTCTCCGAAGACGCGAAACCGCAGGGCTTGTGCCTCGCGGATCTCCGACTCGCTCGCGGCGAGCTCGACGAAAAGGCGCTCCCCGCGCTTGGCGGTCAACGCAGACGCAGTCGCAACCATTGCATGCCCTCGGAAAAAGAACCATTGCGTGGAGGGCCATCATAGATTCGGAGTATTGCGGGCGTATGTGGGCTGCGTGACGCCGGTGTGAACGTGGATCCGAACGCGGTTGCGAGGCGCGCCGGCGGCCTTGCGCCCCGGGTTCAGGGTCTCAGCGAGATGACGGGCCACTCGCGTGACAGGGCCGTCGCGCGCAGTTGCGGGTCGGGATCGACCGCGACCGGCCGATCGACGCGTTCCAGGAGCGGGAGATCGTTGTGCGAGTCGCTGTAGAAGCTGCTGCCCTCGAGGGTCTCTCGATGCTCGCGCAGCCAAGCATCGAGCCGGTTGACCTTGCCCTCGCGAAACGCCGGTTGGCCGGCTGGCTCACCTGTGAAACGCCCGTTCTCTTCCGCCGGCAGCGTCGCGATCAGATGCGCGATTCCGAAGCGCTGCGCGATCGGGGCCGTGACGAAGGCATTGGTCGCCGTGATGATCATGAGCGTATCTCCCGCCTTGCGATGCGACTCGACGAGGTTCTTGGCGGCCGGGAGCATGATGGGCGCGATCAGCTCTTGGACAAAGCGCTCGCGCAGCGCTTCGAGATACCCTCGCGGGTTGTCGCGCAGCGGGCGCAGGGAGAATCTCAAGAATTCCCGGATATCCAGGGTCCCGTCCTTGTACGCGCGATAGAAGCGCTCGTTCTCACTGTCGTAATGGTCTGCATCGACCACCCCCTCGGCGGCGAGGAAGCGACCCCAGAGATAATCGGAGTCGCCTGCCAAGAGTGTGTTGTCCAGATCGAAGATCGCCAGCGCCATGTCCTAGTCCTTCGGTTGATGTCTCGCGGTGATGTGGTCATCGGCGTCGTGCTCGGGCGCCCGCGTGTCGCCTCGCATCGCCGGATGGTCTCGGAATCCTACCGGTGTTTCAAGCCGGGGGTGCCTGCGTCCGGCGTCGCGTGAGGGGGCCTCCGAGCCGTTTCCGATGGCATGCGAAAGCCGTTGAATGGCAATCGCTTATACAGCTGTCTGCTTGCCGGTCATGCGCCGGATGTGGAAGAATGAGGCATCACGGCCTCACGGACTCGGTTCCTTGATCGATCACGACGGTTTCAGACCCAACGTCGGCATTATCCTGAGCAATCAGGACCGGCGTCTATTTTGGGGTCGTCGCGTCGGCCAGAATGCCTGGCAGTTTCCGCAGGGCGGGATCCATTCGGACGAAACGCCCGAGCAGGCGATGTATCGCGAGCTCGAGGAGGAGGTCGGACTTCAGTCCCGCCAGGTTACCATCCTCGGCTGCACACGCGGTTGGCTCAGGTATCACCTTCCCAAACGCTACATCCGGCGGCATTGCGGTCCGACCTGCATCGGCCAGAAGCAGGTCTGGTTCATGTTACGGGTGGATTGCGGTGAAGACGCCTTCTGTCTCGACAAGACCGAAAAGCCCGAGTTCGATGCCTGGCGCTGGGTCCGCTACTGGCAACCGCTGCACGAGGTGGTCTACTTCAAACGCCGGGTCTATACGCAAGCGCTTGAGGAGCTCGCTCCGAGCCTGTACCCGGAGGGTCCGCCCGCCCGCGAGGACATCCAGTCCCGGGCGGTCGGCTTGATGCATCAGCGCGGACGATGACAGGGCTCGCGGCGGAGCAGCTCGAGCGAGGGTCGGTCGGACTCGACGGCGCCGGCTCGGTTGCCGGGTCCGCGGCGGCTCCGGGGCAGGCCTCGCCTATGCTCGAATCGTTGCGACGCATCGTGCAGGAGGTCAACAACGCCCCCGACCTCGAGCGTGCACTGACCATCATCGTCCAGCGTGTGAAGCAGGCAGTCGGGGCCGATGTCTGCTCGGTCTATCTCAACGACTTCGACAACCGTCGGCACGTGTTGCACGCGACCGATGGACTGCGCGCGAAGGCGGTCGGCAGGGTGCGGTTGGAGTTGGGCCGAGGGTTGATCGGGTTGGTCAGCGAGCGCGCCGAAACGATCAACCTCGACGACGCGGTCAATCATCCACGCTACCAGCGCATCACGGATACCGGAGAGGAGCACTATCACGGGTTCCTCGGTGCGCCCATTATCCAGAATCGGAAGGTCCTGGGTGTGCTGGTCCTGCGGCAGCGCGAAAAGCGCCACTTCGGCGACGACGAGGTCACCTTCGTCGTCACGTTGGCATCGCAGCTGGCCGGCGCCATTACCTTTGCGCGCACCAACGGAGAGTTGGCCCGTCTTCAGGACGACGGGATCCCGCAACGTTTCCTGCCCGGCTTGCCGGCATCGCCCGGCATCGGCATCGGCGTCGCGGTGGTGGTCTACCCGCCGGCCGATCTCAACGCCGTTCCGGATCGGCGCGCCGAGAACCTCGACAACGAGGCCAAGGATTTTCTCGGTGCAGTGGAGCACGTGGCCGAGGACCTGGATCGCTTTGCGTTGCGGACCCAAGCACATCTCAGTGCCGAAGACATGGCCTTGTTCGACGCTTGGCGCCTGATGCTCGAGAGCGACACCCTGATCGACGGAACGCTCTCGAGGATTCGTGCAGGCAACTGGGCGCCCGGGGCGCTGCGCGAGACCATCGCCGAGCACGCGAAGGTCTTCGACGACATGGACGATGCCTATCTGCGCGAGCGCGCCTCCGATGTGCGCGATCTCGGTCGCTGTATCCTGACGCATCTGCAGAAGCTGACGGCGGCGCCGATCCAGTACGTGCCCAACACGATCCTGGTCGGCGACGAGCTCAGCGCCATGCAGATCGCCGATGTCCCGCGCGAGATGCTGGCGGGGATCGTTTCGACCACCGGCTCGGGCTCATCGCATGTCGGCATCCTTGCCCGCGGGATGGGCGTGCCGGCGGCGATGGCGGTTGCCGACCTGCCGGTCGGGCGTGTCGAGGGACGCGAGCTGGTGGTGGACGGTTACCGCGGGCGGGTCTACGTTGCGCCCGGCCCGACCGTTCGCGCCGAGTATCAGCGTCTCGCCGAAGACGAGGCGGCCCTGACCAGCGAGCTCCAGGCATTGCGCCATCTCCCGTCCGAGACCTCGGACGGTTACCTGGTGCCGCTCTACTTGAATACGGGCTTGGTCTCGGAGGCACGACCGCTCGGGATCGAGGAATCGGCCGGTGTGGGGCTCTACCGCACCGAGCTGCCCTTCATCGTGCGCGATACCTTTCCGGGCGAGACCGCGCAGATGTCGAACTATCGGCGGGTGCTCGAGCTGTTTGCCCCGCGCCCCGTCACCATCCGGACACTGGATATCGGCGGGGACAAGCCGTTGCCCTATTTCCCGATGCACGAGGCCAACCCCTTTTTGGGCTGGCGCGGCATCCGGATCACGCTCGATCAGCCCGAGATCTTCTTGACGCAGGTGCGCGCGATCCTGCGGGCGTCCATCGGACTGGACAATCTTCAGATCCTGTTGCCCATGATCAGCACGGTCGGCGAGGTGGACGAGGCGCTGCTGCTCATCCATCGCGCACACGATGAGCTGCTCGAGGAGGGCTATCAGGTGCGATTGCCGCCGATCGGCGTGATGATCGAGGTCCCGGCCGCCGTCTATCAGTGCGAGGCACTGGCGCGGCGGGTCGATTTTATCTCCGTGGGGACCAACGACCTCACCCAGTATCTACTCGCCGTCGATCGCAACAACGCCCACGTCGCAAAGCTCTACGACGAGTTTCATCCGGCGGTCTTGCGCGCACTGCTGCAGATCCTCGCGGGCGCGCGCGTTCACGGCCGCGAGGTGAGCGTCTGCGGGGAAATGGCGGGTGATCCGCTCGCGAGCTTCCTCCTGCTCGGCATGGGCGTGCACAGCTTGAGTATGGGTGCGGGAAGCCTGCTGCGTGTGAAGCGCGTCATCCGCAGCATCAGTCGGGCACGGGCCCGCGAGGTGCTCAAGGTGGCCCTCCAATGCGAGGATGCGGCGTCCGTGCGACGCCTGCTCCTGGATGCGCTCGAGGCGGTCGGGCTCGGCGGCTTGGTGCGCCCGGGCAAGTAGCCGATACCGGCATTCTTGGTTTCGGTTCAGCGACCTGTTTCGGTGCGCTTGGTGGTCTCCGGAAAGCCTTTCCCGGGATTGAGGATCCCGGCCGGATCGAACTGCCGCTTGATGTCGCGCATGAGCGCGAGCACGGGTGCCTCGATCTCGCGGTCGACGAAGGCGCGCTTGGCGATCCCGACACCGTGCTCGCCCGAGAGCGTTCCGCCGAGCTGCAGCACGAGCGAAAACATTGCGTCCAGGCACTGATGCGCGCTCTCGACGGCAACCGGATCGTCCGGGTCGATCAGAAGATTCACATGGATGTTGCCGTTGCCCGCATGACCGAAATTCACGATCTGCACGCCACTCTCTTGCGATAGCCTCTCCAGGCCCTCGATGAGCTCGCCCATGCGCGAGACCGGGACGACGACATCCTCGTTGATCTTTTTCGGCGCGATATGGCGCAAGGCCGGCGAGAGCGCCTTGCGTGTCGTCCAGAGCGCGGTGACCTCTTCGGGCGACTCTGCCCGGCGAAGTTCGACGAGGCCGGCATGATTTGCGGCTGCGGCGACCGCGGCGACGGACTGATCGATACAGCCGGCGGGTCCGTCGACCTCGATCATCAGCAGCGCCCCGACATCCTCGGGAAGGTCGAGCCCTGCGTAGCGTCGTACGGCCCGGATTGCCGCGGCGTCCATGATCTCCAAGGCGCAGGGGATCACGGGTTGCGACATGATTGCCGACACGGCAGCCGCGGCCGCGTGGATGTCCGCATAGGCTGCGCGCAGCGTACGCTTGGCCTCGGGCATGGGGGTGAGCTTCAGCGTAGCCTCGGTGATCAGGGCGAGCGTGCCCTCCGAGCCGATGATGAGCCGGGTGAGGTCGTAGCCGACCACGCCTTTCGTGGTCAGTACACCCGTGCGCAGTCGCTCGCCGCGACCGCTGACGGCCGCAAGGCCGAGCGTGTTTTCTCGCGGCGTTCCGTACTTGACCGCCCTCGGTCCGGCCGAGTTGTAGGCGAGATTCCCGCCGATGGTGCAGCTCGCTGCGCTGGTGGGGTCCGGCGGCCAGAAGAAGCCGAAGGCGCCGACGGCACGCTGGAGCTGTTCATTGAGTACCCCGGGTTGCACCACGGCGAGTCGATCCTCCGGGGCGATGCGCAGGATGGCGTCCATGCGCTCGAAGGAGAGCACGATGCCGCCCTGGTCCGGAACCGTCGCCCCGGTCGTGCCGGTACCGCGTCCTCGCGCGACGAGCGGGACGCCGGCGTCGCGGCAGAGCACGACCAGTGACATGATCTGCGCCTCGTCGGCGGCGAAGACGACGCCTTTGGGAAGTGCGTGGAGTCTGCTGTTGTCGTATCCATAGGGCCAGCAATCCGCTGGATCCGTGAGCAAGTGTCCCGCGCCGGCGATCCGTGCCAGACTCTTCAGGAATCCCGCAGACAGCTCAGGTGTCGGTGTAGTCGTCGACATATTCGAAAAGCTTCACCACACGTTTGACCCCAGGGACGTAACTGGCCTTCTCCGCTGCGGCATCGGCTTCCGTGGGGTTGACCAGACCCATCAGAAAGACCACGCCGTCGCTGGTGACCACCTTCACCCGCGTCGGGTCGAATCCGGGCAGTTGAATGCTGAGCATGTCCGTCTTGACGCGCCCCGTGATATAGGTGTCCTGGGCCTGTCGGGTCAGGTCGAGGCGGGGCCCGACCACGATCTCGTCGACGACCCGCTGGACCTTTCCGATGCGGCTCAGCAGCGCCGCGGCCTCATGTGCAACCTCGGTCGTATCGGCCGTGCCGGTGAGCAATAGGGTACGGTTGTAGCTGGTGGATGAGATCTGGGAGCGTCCGCCGATATCGGGATTGCTCATCAGGGCGCTCATCGCCTCGAGCTCGATCTGCTGATCGTCGAGGATCACGTTTGCCGGACGTCGGTCGTGGACCGTCGCGGCGGTGCCGACGGCTGCTGCGCCGAAGATCATCGGCGCGCAGCCGGACAGCAGCGTTGCACCGAGCAGCAGTAGGGCCGCTGCGGTGCGTCGGTGCCGTCCGATCGCGCGCACGATCGCGCCGAACTGATCGAGCGGCGTCCGAATGAAGCAACTGCGGAGGGATTTACGATTCAACGGCAAAGGCATTTTTGATCCATTCGATGCGGTCTCCGCCACTGACCGCCACCACGTCGAACCGACAGGGTAACACGGTCGGGTGGGCTTGAAGATAATGGCTGGCGGCAGCCGTCAAACGCTGTTGCTTGCGTCGGTCGACGGTCTCCGCCGGGGATCCGAAGCGGTCCGAGCGTCGGTAACGCACCTCGACGAAGACCAACGTTTCGCCGTCGCGCATCACCAGGTCGATCTCCCCGAAGCGGCAGCGGTGATTGCGCGCGATGGGTTGCAGATGCCGGCGTTTCAGATACACCTCTGCGAGACGCTCCTTGGCGTCGCCGACGCCCCGGGTTCCGGCTGCCTCGTCCGTTGCCCCCGATGACGGGCGACGCTTCTCGCCGCTCAAGGGCTCTCCGAGGCCGGCGTGTCGGATGGCTCCCCAGCTTCGAGAACCCCCGACTCGCCGAAGCGTCCGAGCGCGAGCTGGCGCTGGACGCGGCCCAGCGAGTCGATCGAGAGACCTCCGGTTTGTCCCGGATAAAAGGCGCCCGGGTTCTTGGCCAGCGCGGGCAGCCGCGGGGTGATGCGATAGGCGTCGATCCCCATCGCGTAGAGACGGGCCAGCGGATTGGCGACCTCGAACGACGATCCGCTCAGGCGTCGCCGCGACAGTGCACCCTCTCCGCCACTGTTCAGCATCCAAGGGATATCGACGAAATACAGCCCCGCCAGCACGCGGTCGCGAGCCGGATCGAAGACGCCGGAGTAGACGTGCGAAGTGGACATCACCGCCATCGAGGATTTGCTGAGCCGGATCTGCGGATACAGCTTGTGCGCGAGCTCGTTGGTCGCAACCAGGAAGAGGACATCCGCCTGCGAGTCGCCGAGAAGCGTGGTCACCGTCTTCTGGAAGTTTCGCGCCGTCGGGCTGTACACGGATTCGGCCTCCAGTGTTCCGCCCAGTCGGCGCCATTGGTTGCGGAACGCACTGGCGAGACGTGCTCCCCAAGGTCCTTGCGGATACAGCACGGCGGCGCGCTTCAGACCCATTGCGGCGGCCTTGTCGGCGACCTCCGCGGCCTCGTTCTCGGGCGACAGCGAGAACTGAAAGAGATTCGCTGCGGGCTGGGTGTCGCGGGTCGTTTGGTTCAGGGCCAGTGTCGGCACGGCGAGTGCGGGGCCGGCTGCGAGGCTGTCCACCGATTCCTTCGCGAGCGGGCCGATCACATAGTCCGCGCCGGACTCCACCGCCTTTGCGTGAAGGACGCGCGCGCGCGAGGTTTGGGTGCTGTCGATGAAATCGAGCGCCGGTCGGCTGCCGCTGGTGTCGGCTCGGCTGGCGGCCTCGATGCCCTCCTTGACCGACCTGGCGGCGCCCGCGAAGCGTCCACCGCGCGGGAGCATGACGGTCACGCTCTCACCCGAGGCGTATCCCCCCGACAAGATATTGACGTAGGCTTCGGCCAACCCGGGATGAGCAGGATGGCCGAGTCGTTTGGATTGCTCTTGCCGATAGCGCGTCTGGAATGTCGCAGGATCCGCGCCTGCGTCGTGGGCCAAGAGTGCGATCTCCGCCCAGCCTTTCATTGCCCCGCTTGAGCTGCGTGCGAGTTTGCGCAGCTGATCGCTGCTCATCGTGCCTAAGGTCGTCACCAGAGAGACCTGATTCAGGAGACGTGCATCCTCGTTGTCGAGCAGGCGATCGAGCGCGATCAGCGACTCCGCCGAGGCGACAGGATCGTTGGCGAGACGCTGGGCTGCGGCGAGTGTGCCGAGCCGCTGGATCTTCAAATCCTTCGGCAGGGTCTGAACCTGCATGGACTGAAGACGCGGGATCGCATCCTTGGGGCGTCCATCCAAGAGGGCGAGGTCCGCCTCGATGAGCAAGAGCTGCTCGCGTTGACTGCTCGTGAGTGCCGGGCGCGAGATCTCGCCGATGGTCTGCTGCGCCTGCAGTGTGTCTCCCGCCGAGAGGAAGGTGCGGGCCGCCTTGAGCTGGAGTTGCTCGCGTGCGGGCGGCGTGGCCCCCTTCGCGATGTCCAGATACGCCCGGGCCGCCGCATCCGCCTGTCCTTGCGCGGCGAGCGCATCGGCCTGGCTCAGCGGCTTTCCTGCCACGGGCGCCAACAGGCGCGCCTCGTCCCGAGCTGGATCGATCGCGCATCCGGTCAGTGAAAGAGCAACGAGGAGGGCGATGATCGTTATCGGAGTGGACAGGGGACGGTGGTCAACGCGATTCTTGGGCATGATCCGTTCCGGTTCGAGACGTTGGGAGGCGAGGTGCAGCAGTCAACGGGGGTACTATACGTGGTCGCCACGCCGATCGGCAATCTCGGGGACATGACCGATCGGGCGCGTAAGGTGTTGAGTGAGGTCGATTTGATCGCTGCGGAGGATACCCGTCAAACACTTCGGCTGCTCACCCATTTCGGCATTTCGTCCAAGCTCGTGGCCTATCACGACTACAACGAAGCCGTTGTTGCGCCTCGGCTCCTAGCCGAAATCGATGCAGGCAGAAGCGTTGCGCTCGTCTCCGATGCGGGTACGCCGCTGATCAGCGATCCCGGTTTCAGCCTGGTGGCCGCGGCGCGCGAGCGTGGTCTGAGCGTTGTCCCGGTGCCGGGCGCCAATGCCGCCATTTGCGCCCTCTCGGCGGCGGGTTTGCCGAGCGACCGTTTCCTCTTCGTCGGATTTCCCCCGCGCACCCGATCGCATCGCCTGGCCTGGCTCGCCGAGCTCGACGAGGAGCGGGGTACGCTGATCCTCTACGAGAGCGGCAAGCGCATCCTCGCCACCCTGGTTGATATCGGCGAAGCGCTGGGCGAGTCACGGCGCTTGGTCCTGGCGCGCGAGATGACCAAGTATTTCGAGACCTTCCTCGCCGGCACGCCCTGCGAGTTGGTGCAACGTCTCGACGGCGACGCCGAGCAACGTCTCGGGGAGTTCGTCGTGCTCGTCGCGGGCAACGCCGATGCGGGCGATGCGGATCGGGCTGAAGCGGAGCGGGTTCTGCGCATCCTCGGCGAGAGCTTGCCGTTGGCTCAGGCCGTCTCGATCGCGGCGCGCCTGACCGGGGTGAAGAAGAACGCGCTTTACCGACTGGGTCTCGAGCTGAACCTGGCTCAAGGCACTGCCGCGACGGACAGTGGAGAGTGAGTAGTCGTGATGCGCCACGCGTTCGCGATCGACCGAGACCCGAAGCACCGGTTGGCGTTATACTTGCCGGCTGGGAGTCGGCCGGACAGTCGCGCTCGCCGTTCGCGGCGAGGGAGGAAAGTCCGGGCTCCATAGGGCAGGGTGCCAGGTAACGCCTGGGGGGCGAGAGTCCACGGAAAGTGCCACAGAAAAGATACCGCCGATCCCGTCTTCGTGATGGGAGGTAAGGGTGAAATGGTGCGGTAAGAGCGCACCGCGCTGTTGGCAACAGCAGCGGCAGGGTAAACCCCACCCGGAGCAAGACCAAATAGGGGGGCGTGCAACTCTGTGTTGCAGCGCGCGGCCCGCGCGTGCCCCCGGGTAGGTCGCTCGAGGCGTACGGTGACGTACGTCCCAGATGAATGGCTGTCCCCGACAGAACCCGGCTTACAGGCCGGCTCCCAGCCCCTCTCCCGGACCCTTCCATGGATCCGACCGACGGCAGCCGAACCGCTGCGCCTCGTTCCTCGCATCTCTTCTGCAAACCCTCTTCAGCTTTACCCGTTAGTCGCATGAAAATAAATGCATTAGGCGGGGATTATGCTGTGCGTGGGGCGCCGCATCTAAGTTGCTGTCTGTGAAGAAATAAAGCTGCATCTCGCCTTGACGATCCCATTGAGCACCTCTAAGATGAGGTTGAAGTGGGGGGAAGTGGGGAATTGGGGGAGTAGTCGCCGGGCGCAAGTCACCACGGGGGGCGGCCGTGTTTCGGGGGGTTTTCATTGTCAATCTCGACGTCAAAGGGCGTCTTGCGGTTCCTGCAAAGCACCGCGAGCGGCTCCAGTCGTCGTGCAACTCCCAACTCGTCGTCACCGTCGACCGCGACCGCTGCCTCCTGCTGTACCCGGAGCCCGAGTGGGAGCTGATCGAAGCAAAACTCGCTGCACTTCCCGCGTTCGACAACACGGCCCGTGCGATCCAGCGCCTGTATATCGGCAACGCACAGGAGGTCGAGATGGACGCCCAGGGCCGAATCCTGCTGCCGCAGTACTTGCGTGAATTCGCCTCGCTGGAGAAACGTGTGGCCTTCGTCGGTCAGGGCTCGAAGTTCGAGCTCTGGGACGAACCCGCGTGGAACGCGCGCAACGAGGCGGCGCTCGGCGATGCGGATATCGGGGAGTTGGCGACGGCAGCCGGGCTCGGCTCTTTGACGCTTTGAGTATTTCTTTGATCGAACAACAACATCTGCCGGTGCTGCTGGAGGAGAGCGTGCACGCCTTGGTCGTGGATCCGAACGGCATCTATGTCGACGGCACCTTCGGGCGCGGCGGGCACAGTCGTGCCGTTCTGGCGCGCCTCGGCGAGTCCGGTCGATTGATCGCGATCGATCGCGATCCCGAAGCGGTCGATGCGGGGAGCGAGCTTGCGCATGCCGATCGGCGCTTCACGATGGTGTCCGGCCGCTTCGGCTCGATCACCGAGCTGCTCGCGCACGTCGGCGTCCAAGGCGATCTCTGTGGCTTGCTGCTGGATTTCGGGGTGTCCTCGCCTCAGCTCGACACAGCCGAGCGTGGTTTCAGTTTTTCCTCCGAAGGTCCTCTGGATCTGAGAATGGATCCCACCCGAGGTGAATCGGCGGCGCAATGGCTGGCCCACGCCTCCGATGCCGAGATCGTTCAAGTCCTGTTTGATTTCGGCGAGGAGCGTTTCGCCAGACGCATCGCACGCAACATCGTTGCGCAGCGCGGCGAGAGCCCCTTGACGACGACGACCCAGCTTGCTGCGTTGGTTGCGAGGTCGGTACCGACGCGTGAGCCCGGCAAGCACCCGGCAACACGCACCTTCCAAGCACTGCGTATCCGAATCAACGACGAGCTCGAGGAGATTCAGGATTGCCTGCGCCAATCCTGCGACCTCTTGGCTGGCGCCGGACGGCTGGTCGTCATCAGTTTTCACTCTCTGGAGGATCGTATCGTCAAGCGCTTCATGCGTACGGAATCGCGCGGTCCCGTCCTGCCCAAGGGTCTTCCGGTGACCGCCGAGGAGTCGCGGGGACGCTTGCGCATCCTGGGCAAGCCGGTGCGCCCGTCGCCTGCCGAGGTCGCGTCCAACCCCCGTGCACGCAGCGCCGTCATGCGGGTTGCGGAGCGTCTTGCATGAGTGCCCGCCCGCTTTGGATTCTGGTCGGGTTGGTCTTGGCAGTGACCCTTTCGGCGATCGCCGTGGTGTACACCAAGTACCAGACGCGTCTCCATTTCAGTCACTTGCAGGAGTTGCGCGCTCAGCGCGATGCCGTCGACGTCGAGTGGAATCGGCTTCGTCTCGAGGAGGCAGCTCTCTCGACGCATGTTCGGGTCGAGCGCAAAGCCAGGGACCAGCTGGGCATGTTCAATCCTAGGTTCGAGGATGTGTTGATGATCGAGGAGGTCGGCCGTGTCTACCCGTAACCGTCGTGCCCGACGTCCGGAGCCGAGGCGCGCCAAGCCGAATCTCGCGCTGCGTCGCCGCCTGTTGGTCGGTGTCCTGTCGAGCGCCTTTGTCGTGCTCTCGGTTGCGGTCTTCTATCGCCAGGTCGTCGAGACCGACTATCTGCGCAGTGAAGGCGAGCGTCGTTATCTGCGTGTGGGCGAGATCGCAGCGCGCCGTGGCATGATCACCGACCGCAACGGCGAGCCGCTGGCGGTGAGCACACCAGTGGAGACGGTCTGGGGCGAGCCGCGCAAGCTGGTCGAGCGACGCGACGCGATCCCGCCGTTGGCCAGGGCACTGGGGCTCGAACCGAACGCGCTGCAGGAACGGCTCGATGCCACCGCCGAGCGTGGGTTTCTCTATCTCAAGCGGCGTGTCAGCTTCGAGGAAGCGCGCGCGGTGCGCCAAGTCATCGCCGACCACGATCTCGTCGGCGTGGACTTCGAGACCGAGTATCGCCGCTTCTATCCGGGTGTCGAGGTCTTCGGGCACGTCCTCGGATTCACCGATATCGACGACAAGGGCCAGGAGGGTATCGAGCTGACCTACGATTCCTGGCTCAAATCCGAACCCGGGCTGCGTCGGGTCATTCGCGACGGTCGACAGCAGATCGTTCAGGAGATCGAACAGGTCCGCGCGCCGCGCCAGGGCGCGGATATCGCGCTCAGTCTCGACCGTCGCCTTCAGTTCCTCGCCTACCGCGAGCTCAAGGCCGCCGTTGCCGAGCACAAGGCGGTCGGCGGCACGTTGGTGGCTCTGGATGTGGAGACCGGCGAGATCCTTGCGATGGTCAACCAGCCGGGCTACAACCCGAACGCACAGCGCGGCGGCAGCAGCGAGCGTCGTCGCAATCGTGCGGTGACCGACGTCATGGAGCCGGGTTCGACGATCAAGCCGTTTGTCGTGGCCGCCGCGCTGGAGCGGGGCTTGATCACGCCGAAGACGACGATCGCGACGCGGGGCGGGGTGTTGTCGGTCGGGCGCAATACCGTCAAGGACGTGCGCAACTACGGCAACCTCAGCGTGACCGGCGTGATCACCAAATCGAGCAACGTCGGCATCGTGAAGATCGCCCAGATGATGAGCTACGGCGATCTTTGGGGTCTTTACGATCAGCTCGGCTTCGGCCACGCGACCGATGTCGGCGTGCCGGGCGAGAGCCGAGGCGTGCTGCGGCATCATTCGACATGGCGCGTCTTCGAACATGCCACCCAGGCCTTCGGCTACGGCTTGTCGGTCACGGCGTTGCAACTGGCTCAAGCCTATGGAGTGTTGGCCGCGGACGGCATCAAGCGTCCGGTGACACTCATGAGACAGGATCCCGCCTCCCCTGCGCGTGCGGGCGAGGAAACCCGCGTCCTGAGCGCCGAAACGGCGCGCAAGGTAAGGGCGATGATGGAAACGGTCGTTTCCGATCAAGGCACCGCGAAACGCGCAGCCATCACCGGATATCGGGTCGCCGGCAAGACCGGGACGGCCAAGAAATCGTCAGGTCGCGCCGGCTACGGCGGCGGGCGCTATCAGGCCGTGTTTGCGGGCTTCGCCCCCGCGGGCTCGCCGCGCTTGGTGATCGCGGTGATGATCGACGAACCGAAGGGCAAGGCTTACTACGGTGGACTCGTGGCCGCGCCCGTCTTCCAGAAAGTGATGGAAGGCGCTTTGCGACTGTTCAATGTCCCTCCGGACGACCCGCAACCCTCGATGTTGCTTGCCCGACGCGAGGCCCAGCCATGATGGCGGATCGCCTCTTGGGCTCGCCGAACGCCCGCCCGGAGACCTTCGGCGTCATTGGGGCGCGGGGGAAGACCAGCGTTGCCCACGCTCTGGCGCAGGTTTTGGCCGTAGAAATGCCTTGCGGCGTCATCGCCACCGTCGGTCACGGGTTTCCCGGCGACCTCAAGACGACGGGCGACCCCGCCGCTCGCGGCCTATGTGCGACGCTCGAGGGGCTCTGTCTGCGCGGTGCCCGGGCCGTTGCCATCGAGGTCCCCTTCGAGGCGCTCGCGTGCTCCCGGGCGGAGGACCTTCACTTCACGCATGTGCTCTTCACCGGAATGGATGGAGCCGATCCGAGCGATAGGGGCGCGTCTTCGGATCGCGCCGACGCTGTCCTGCGTCTCTTCGGGTCTCCCGATCTGAAGTGGGCCGTCCTGAATCTGAGCGATCCTTTTTCGAAGACCATCCTGGATGCACTGCCGACGGGTGTCGCTGTGGCGGGTTTCTTAGTGGAGCGGAACGCGGCGCTCCCCGATGACGACGTCCTGCGCGCATGCGATATCCGGCTTCGTGCCCGAGAGATCGCGCCGATGCCGAGGGGTCTGCGGTTGTGCGTCGCCTGTGAGACGCGCGATGCCCATACCGAGGCGGATTTCGCTGTCGGTCTGATCGGTGCCTTCAATGCGAACAATCTTCTGGCCGTCTTGGCCGTGTTGCTCGCGCGCGGTCTTCCGCTCGAGCGCGCTGCGAGGGAGTTGAGCCTGATCCAGGGCGTGCCCGGCCGCATGGAATGTTTCGGCGACGCGCAAACACCGCTGATCGTCGTCGACGAGGCCCGGACACCGGCCGCACTCGAGACGGCGCTCGTGAATCTGCGCCGACATGGTCCACGGCGCATCTTCACGGTCTTCGGCTGCGCCGGCGAACGCGACCGCGACAGTCGCCCCGTCATGGGGGCGATTGCCGAGCGTCTGAGCGACGAGCTGATCCTCACCGACGATAATCCGCGCGGGGAGTGCGGCGAGACCATCCTCGCCGATATCCTCGCCGGCGTTGTCGATCCGGGGCGCGTACGGGTGAGACGCCGGCGCGCCCTCGCGATCCGCACTGCGATCACCCTGGCGGGCATCGGTGATGCCGTGCTGGTGGCCGGTAAAGGTCACGAGACGATCCAAGAGATGGGCGAGCTCAAGGTGCGCTTCAGCGACCGCGCCCAAGTCGTCGAGGCATTACGGGAATGGAAGGAGGGTCGTCGGTGATGTGGTCTCTCTCGGAAGCTGTTGCTCGCGCCGGTGGTCGTCTCGAAGGCGAGGATCGTCACTTCGCCTCGGTCGGCACCGACAGCCGTGCCGATTGCAGCGGCCAGCTCTTTGTCGCGCTGCGCGGCGAGCGTTTCGACGGGCATGACCATGTCGCCGCCGCCCGTGCCGCGGGTGCCGTCGCTGCGATGGTCGATCACCCGCTCTCCGTGGACCTTCCGCAGTGGATCGTTCAGGATACCCGCGCCGGGCTCGGGGCCCTCGCGGCGGCTTGGCGCGACCGCTTCGCCGGTCGAGTCGTCGCCATCACGGGGAGCAACGGCAAGACCACGGTCAAGGAGATGGTCGCCGCCATCCTCGGTCAGGTCGGTAGCGTCCGCGCGACCCGCGGTAATCTGAACAACGATATCGGGATGCCCTTGACCCTCTTGAGTGCCCGCGACGAGGACTTTCTCGTTTTGGAAATGGGGGCCAACCACCACGGCGAAATCGGTTACATGACCGACATCGCCCGTCCGGATGTCGCCCTCATCACGAATGCCGGGCGCGCTCACCTGGAGGGTTTCGGCAGTGTCGACGGCGTTGCCCATGCAAAAGGCGAGATCGCCCGCGGCCTGCCGAGCCACGGAGTGTTCGTCTTCGCCGGCGATTCCCCGTACGCCGCTCTCTGGCACGGACTGGCGGCCGATCGCCGCACCCTGACGTTCGGGCTGGAGGGTCCTGAAGATCTCCGGGCGGATCTCCGGGCGGATCGCTCGGCGATCCGGGTCGAGTGGAACGAGGCGGGTTTCAGCACTCATGTCGTTGCCCATCACGACGGAAAGGCGGTCCCGATCGCCCTGCGTCTAGCCGGCGAGCACAACGCCCGCAATGCCTTGGCCGCCGCTGCGACGGCGCTGGCGCTCGGGATCGAGCCGAGCGCGATCCAGGCGGGCCTCGCGACGCTGACGCCCGTGAAGGGCCGTCTCTGTCCCCGTCAATGTGGTGCGGCAGGCGTGATCGACGACACCTACAACGCCAATCCGGATTCGATCGCCGCGGCGATCCAGGTCCTCGCGGGACTGTCGGGCAGGCGTTGGTTGGTCTTGGGCGACCTCGCCGAGCTGGGCTCCGAGGCCGACGCCCTGCATCGTCAAATCGGCGAGATCGCGCGTGAGGCCGGCGTCGATCGTCTTTTCAGCGTGGGCATCCTGAGCGCGTCGGCGACGTCTGCCTTCGGCGACGGCGCACGCCACTTTACCGACCAGGGGGATCTCGTGCGTGCGCTTCGGACCGAGATGTCCTCAGATGACCGTATCCTGGTCAAGGGCTCCCGCTCCGCGCGGATGGAGCAGGTCGTCGAGGCGCTGTGCGCCGAAGGAGAGCGTTAGGTGCTGCTTTACCTTGCCGAATGGTTGTCGCAGTTTCAGACCGGATTCAATGTCTTCCGGTATCTGACCTTGCGCGCCATCATGGGCGTTCTCACGGCGCTCGCGATCGCTTTGCTCGTCGGCCGGCCGATGATCATGCGTCTGCGCGCCTACAAGGTCGGTCAGATGGTGCGCGACGACGGCCCGCAGAGTCATCTTTCCAAGGCCGGTACGCCGACGATGGGCGGTGCGCTCATCCTCGTTGCGGTCGCAGTGAGCACGCTGTTGTGGGCCGATCTGGACAACCGCTACGTCTGGATCGTGCTCCTGACCACGCTTGCGTTCGGCCTTGTCGGTCTGGTAGACGATTACAAGAAACTGGTGCTTCGGAATCCACGTGGCTTGGCGGCCCGGTGGAAATATCTTTGGCAGACCGTCGCGGGTTTTTCCGCCGCGATCGCGCTCTACGTGACGGCGGGCTCGCCTGCGGAAACCGAGCTGCTGATTCCCTACCTGAAGGACGTCTCGATCCAACTCGGACCTTGGTTCATTGTGCTGACCTATTTCGTGATCGTCGGCGCCAGCAACGCGGTGAACTTGACCGATGGTCTGGACGGTCTCGCAGTCATGCCGACGGTCTTGGTTGCCGGTGCATTGGCGGTCTTCGTCTATGCCGCGAGCCATGGACCCATCTCGAGCTATCTCCTGATCCCGCACATCCCGGAGGTTGGCGAGCTGGTCGTCTTCTGCGGTGCCTTGGTCGGCGCGGGCTTGGGGTTTCTCTGGTTCAACGCTTATCCGGCGCAGGTCTTCATGGGCGACGTCGGCGCTTTGGCGCTGGGCGCCGCTCTCGGGGTGGTTGCGGTGGCGGCGCGCCAAGAGTTGGTGCTCTTCGTGATGGGCGGCGTCTTCGTCGTCGAGACCATCTCCGTGATGATGCAGGTGATGTCCTTCAAGCTCACGGGCAAACGCATCTTCCGAATGGCGCCGATCCATCATCATTTCGAGCTCAAAGGCTGGCCCGAGCCGCGCGTCATCGTCCGCTTCTGGATCGTGACGGTTGTTCTCGTGCTGGTCGGATTGGCGAGTCTGAAGATCCGGTAGGCGCAGCGACAGCGTAGGGTTCGTGTAGGCTTTGATTCGATGGGGGGGGAATGAAAGCGATCGAAACGGACAATCGCGGCACGGGTCCGCGCATGTCTTCCGAGCAGGTACGATGAGTCTGCTGTCCGGTGCCGCGAAGACCTTAGTGGTCGGTCTCGGTAAGACAGGGCTCTCGTGTGCCCGTTATTTGCGCTCGCAAGGCATCGCGACGGTCGTGATCGACTCCCGCGAGAATCCGCCCGGTGTGCAGCAGTTGCGCGAAGAGATGCCGGAGGTCGAGGTCTTCGTCGGAGGCTTCGAGTCCGAGGTCTTTGCGGCCGCTGCGCGCCTGCTCGTCAGTCCCGGTGTGCCCGTCTCCGAGCCACTGATTCAGGCTGCGATCGCGCGCGGTGTCGAGGTCATCGGCGACATCGAGCTCTTCGCACGTGCCGCGCGGGCCCCGATCTGCGCCATCACCGGATCGAACGGCAAGAGCACGGTGACGACGCTGGTCGGGCAGATGGCCGCGGCCGCCGGGCTGCGTGTGGCCGTCGGCGGAAACCTGGGCGAGCCCGCGTTGGAGTTGTTCCACGCCTCGATCGAGCGCTATGTCCTGGAGCTGTCGAGCTTCCAACTGGAGACCACCGTTAGCCTTCGCGCCGATGTGGCGGTCGTCCTCAATGTCTCGGCCGACCACATGGACCGCTATCCCGATCTGGACACCTATGCGCGAACCAAGGGACGTATCTACCGGGGAGCGCGGGTAGCCGTCGTGAATCGCGACGACCCGATCGTTGCCGCAATGCCGCGGGAGGCCGCGCTCGAAATCGGATTCACCCTCGGCGAGCCGACCGAAAGCGACTTCGGTTTGCGCGTGCACGGCGGTACGAGTTGGATCTGCCGAGGGACACAGCCTCTGATGCGGGCCTCCGAGGTTCGCATCCCGGGGATGCACAATCTGGCAAACGCCGTTGCGGCCTTGGCGTTGGCCGGCGGGTGCGGCCTGCCGATGGAACAGGCCTGCGCGGTTCTGCGTCGCTTCTCGGGATTGCCCCACCGCAGCGAGCTGGTCGCGGAGCGCGACGGCGTGCGCTGGTACGACGATTCCAAGGGGACGAATCCGGGGGCGACCGTGGCGGCACTTAAAGGGTTGATCCCTTCCGGCAGCGCAGGCCGCGCGGTCCTGATTGCCGGCGGCGACGGCAAAGGTGCCGATTTCGCGCCTCTGCGCTCGGCGGTCAAGCGCGCCGCGCGCGCGGTAGTTCTGATCGGACGGGACGCCGGGATCATCGCGCAGGCGTTGGACGGCGAGGTCCCTCTGGTCGAGGCCGCGAACATGCAGGATGCGGTCGCTCGGGCTGCGGCGATCGCCCGGCCCGGTGATACGGTTCTTCTCTCGCCGGCCTGCGCCAGTTTCGATATGTTCGACAGCTACGAGCATCGCGGGCGTGTCTTTGCCGAGGCGGTGCGGGGACTCGGCGCATGACGGTCGCCGCCCGCCAGGTTCGTGGCAATCCAGCGCGCAGCGCGCTCCGCAGGCGTGGGCGCCCGGTGGCCGGGGTGGACTACCCCTTGCTCTTCTGCGCGCTGGGGTTGGTGGCGTTCGGCTTTGTGATGGTGGCATCGGCATCGATGTCGATCGCGGTCAAATGCTGCGACGATCCCTTTTTTTACGTCACGCGCCACGGCTTGGCGCTGGGACTGGCCCTTACCCTCGCCGTCCTGGCCTACAGTGTGCGGGTCGAGTGGTGGGAGCGCGGCGGGGTTTGGCTTTTCCTGCTCGGTGTCCTCTCGCTCGTCTTGGTGTTGGTGCCCGGAGTAGGTCGCGAGGTCAACGGCGCGACGCGCTGGATCCCGCTCGGTCCGCTGAATGTTCAGCCCTCCGAGCTGGTGAAGCTGTTTGCGATCGTCTACGTGTCGGGATACCTGGTCCGCCATGCCGATGACGTCGTCAACCGGATCTCGGGATTCATCCGGCCCATGATTTTGATCGGAATTGCCGGTGCACTGATCCTGCAGCAGCCGGACTTCGGGACGACGGCGGTCATGCTGGCGACCGTCATGGGCCTGCTCTTTTTGGGCGGGGTCAGCCTCATGCCTTTCGTGGTGCTGTTCCTGGTCGTCGCTGCCGGGCTTTTGGTGCTGGTCGTCGTCTCACCCTATCGATTGCAGCGCGTGACCTCGTTTATCGATCCCTTTCAAGACCCCTTCAACACGGGTTATCAGCTGAGCCAGGCCTTGATCGCCTTCGGTCGTGGTGAATGGCTCGGTGTGGGGCTGGGTAACGGGATCCAGAAGCAGTTCTTTCTGCCCGAGGCCCATACGGACTTCATCGCATCGGTCGTGGGCGAGGAGCTCGGTCTGGTCGGGATGCTTGTGCTGATCGCGGCCTTCGCCTTCCTGACGTGGCGGGCCTTCTCGATCGGGGCGCGGGCAGAGGCCGTCGGCGAACGTTTCTCCGCTTATGTCGCCCAGGGGATCGGCCTCGGTCTCGGTCTGCAGGCCTTCGTGAATATCGGCGTGAATGTGGGGATGTTGCCGACCAAGGGCTTGACGCTGCCCTTCATGAGCTACGGGAGCAACAGCTTGATCGCCGCCTGTATCGCGATTGCGATCCTGCTGCGGATCGACGCGACGGTGCGTCGCATCGAAGCAGAGAAGGGACCTGCACGGGGGCTGCCATGGGTACGAGCGTAGCCGTCATGGCCGGGGGCACCGGTGGGCATGTCTTTCCCGCGCTGGCCGTTGCCGAGCGTCTTCGCGAGCAGGGCGTGGGTGTCTTCTGGATCGGCACGCGCCGCGGGATGGAGTCGCGTCTGGTGCCCGAGCACGGAGTGGAGATGGAGTGGATCCGCATCGAAGGTCTGCGCGGCAAGGGGATCGCTCAGATCCTCGGCGCCCCCTTCAAGATCGCGGTTGCACTCTGGCAGGCCGCACGGATTCTGCGTCGGCGCCGTCCTTCGGTGGTCTTGGGGATGGGTGGATTCGCGTCCGGTCCCGGCGGTCTGGCCGCGCGAGTGTTGGGTCTGCCGCTGGTGATCCACGAGCAGAACTTTGTGCCCGGCATGACCAATCAGTGGTTGGCACGGATTGCCACGCGGGTGTTCGAGGCCTTTCCCGGAAGCTTCCCCGGTGCGCGTGATGCCCATGCCTGCGGAAACCCGGTGCGTCGCGCGATCCTCGATCTGCCGTCGCCGCGCGAGCGTCTGGCGCGCCGCCGCGCGGCAGGCACTGCGGAGCCCCTTCGTCTGCTCGTCCTGGGCGGCTCGCTCGGGGCTCGAATCCTCAACGAGATGGTCCCGGCTGCCCTGGCAGAGCTGCCGGCGGAGCGGCGTCCGCGCGTGCGCCATCAGGCCGGCGAGAGCACCCTCGAGACGGCGCGGAAGGCCTATCGGTCGGTCGGGATCGAGGCCGAGGTGGCACCCTTCATCACCGACATGGCCGAGGCGTATGGTTGGGCCGACCTGGTCGTCTGCCGGGCCGGCGCGCTCACGGTCTCGGAGCTGGCCGCGGCCGGCGTCGCCTCGGTGTTGGTGCCATATCCTTTCGCGGTCGACGACCATCAGGTCGGCAATGCTCGCTATCTGGCCGACGTCGGGGCGGCGCGACTCGTCGTTCAGCGCGACCTCACCGTCGCCGGTTTGACTAATCTGCTCAATGACTTGCTGGGAGACCGCGAGACCCTGTCGGCCATGGCCGATGCAGCCCGCGAGCGGGCACAGCCGGATGCCGCAGGACGGATCGCGGCGGCTTGCTTGGAGGTCGCCGAGCGATGAACGCACACCTTCAACACACCGCCGCTCGGATGGGTCGGGTTCGTCGACTCCACTTCGTCGGGATCGGTGGTTCCGGAATGAGCGGCATCGCCGAGCTGATGGCCAATCTGGGCTACGAGGTCGCGGGGTCGGATCTGCGCGCGAGCGATGCGACGCGCCGCCTCGAGGGGCTGGGTGTCGAGATCTTTATAGGGCACCGGGCCGAGCAGGTTGCGGATGCCGACGCGGTCGTGGTGTCGAGCGCGATCGACGAGACCAATCCCGAGATTCAGGGCGCGCGCGCCGGGCGTATCCCGATCGTGCGTCGTGCCGAGATGCTCGCCGAGTTGATGCGCTTCTACTACGGCGTCGCCGTGGCAGGAACGCATGGCAAGACGACGACCACCAGCCTGGTCGCGAGCATCCTCGCCGAGGGCGGACTCGACCCGACCTTCGTGATCGGCGGTCGGCTCAACAGCGCGGGCGCCAATGCCAAGCTGGGGACCACCAAATATCTCGTCGCCGAGGCCGACGAGAGCGATGCCTCCTTCCTGTATCTGCAACCCATGATCTCGATCGTCACCAATATCGATGCCGATCACATGCGCACCTACGGCAACGACTTTAATCGGCTGCGCAGCACCTTCATGGAGTTTCTGCACCACCTGCCCTTCTACGGGCTCGCGGTGCTCTGTATCGACGACGACGAGATCCGAGCCCTGATCGAGACGGTGCCGCGTCCCGTGCGCACCTACGGCACGCGCGCCGAGGCCGACGTGCGCGCGGTCGAGATCCGGCAGGACGGCATGCGCACCCGTTTTCGCGTCGAGGCCCGGGATCTCGAGTCGCCTTTGGAGATCGATCTGAACCTGCCCGGTCGGCATAACGTGCTGAATGCGCTGGCCGCCATCAGCGTTGCGCTCGAGCTGGGTGTCGAGGATGAGGCGATCGCGCGCGCACTCTCCCGCTTCGAAGGGGTTGGACGTCGCTTCATGATCAGCGCGCTGACCGACACATCCGGTCGCCGACTGCTCTTGGTCGACGACTACGGGCACCACCCGCGCGAGGTCGCGGCCACCCTGGCGGCGGCCCGCGCCGGATGGCCCGGACGCCGACTGGTCTTGGTCTTCCAACCCCATCGGTATACGCGGACCCAGGAGCAGTTCGAGGACTTCGTGGCCGTCCTGTCCAGCGCCGATGCGCTCGTCTTGTGCGAGGTCTACCCGGCTGGCGAGGCGCCGATACCGGGGGCCGACGGGCGTGCCTTGAGCCGTGCGATCCGCACCCGCGGTGAGTTGGATCCGATCTTTGCACAGGGGATCGACGAGGTGCCGGGTCTTTTGGACAACTTGGTGGCCGACGGCGACATGGTGCTGATGATGGGTGCCGGCGACATTGGCGGTCTGGCGGCGCGTCTGCCGAGCCTGATGGTCCGGTCGGGGGCATGATGGGCGAGCTGCGCGAGCGCGAGCCACTCTCCCGCCATACCAGTTGGCGGGTCGGCGGGCCCGCGCGCCGCTTCTATCGGCCCACGGATGCGGAGGATCTCGCGGCCTTCCTGGCCCGGCTCGACCCGCAGGAGCCGCTCTTGTGGCTTGGACTCGGGAGCAATCTGCTGGTGGACGACGCCGGTTTTCCCGGCACCGTGATCCAGACGCAGGCCTGTCTGACACGTTTGGAACGATGCGGTGAAACCGGGATTAAGGCCGAGTCCGGTGTCTCCTGCGCCAAGGTGGCTCGGTTCGCGTCGCGGCACGATTTGGTCGGGTGCGAGTTCCTCGCCGGCATCCCCGGCACCATGGGGGGCGCTTTGGCCATGAATGCCGGCGCTTGGGGTGGCGAGACCTGGGAGCATGTCGTCTCGGTGCGGACCATCGATCGCGTCGGTCGGGTTCGCGAGCGCGTGCCCGGCGATTTCTCGATCGGCTACCGCGAGGTCATCGGGCCGCCCGGCGAGTGGTTCCTGGATGTCGCGCTCGAGCTTGCCCCCGGCAACGGCAAGGCCGGGATGGCGCGGATCCGCGAGCTGCTCGACCGGCGTGCGCAGACACAGCCCGTGGGGCTGCCGAGCTGCGGATCGGTGTTCCGCAATCCGCCCGGCGATCATGCGGCGCGCCTGATCGAGGCGGAAGGGCTTAAGGGTTATCGGATCGGCGGCGCTCAGGTGTCCGAGAAGCACGCGAACTTCATCATCAACACGGGCGAGGCCAGTGCCGCGGACATCCGCGAGCTGATCGACCTGGTGCAGCGCCGGGTCGAGGACGCCACCGGCGTCAGACTGGTGCCCGAGGTCAAACACATCGCCGGAGAGCATTCATGACACCAGAGAAGATCCAGGCGCGCGCTCGGTTCGGCAAGGTCGCAGTACTCCTCGGCGGGCGTGCGGCGGAACGCGAGATCTCGCTCAAGAGCGGAAGTGCCGTGCTGGCGGCCCTGCTGCGTCAGGGTATCGATGCCCATCCGCTGGATCCGGACGAGCGTGTGCTCGAAGACCTACGCACCGGCGGCTTCGATCGCGCCTTCGTCATCCTGCACGGGCGCGGTGGCGAAGACGGCCAGATCCAGGGTGCCCTGGAGACCATCGGGATGCCCTACACGGGTTCCGGTGTGCTGGGCTCGGCGCTCGGCATGGACAAGTATCGCTGCAAGCTGGCATGGACCGGGTGCGGTTTGCCCACAGCCGCCTCGGTGTTGCTGCGCACGGACGCCGATCTGGCAGCCGCAGAGGCGCTTGGCTTCCCGCTCATGGTCAAGCCGGTCCACGAGGGATCGAGCATCGGCATGGCGCGTGTCGAGGACATGGCCTCGCTGGCCGATGCTTGGCGCGCGGCCCGCGGTTACGATGCCCTGGTCCTCGCCGAACGATGGATTCATGGCGCCGAGTACACCTGCGCCGTGCTCGGGGGGGATGCGCTCCCCATGATCCGACTCGAAACGCCGCACGCCTTTTACGACTTCGAAGCCAAGTATCGGGCGGACAGCACGCGTTATCACTGCCCCTGCGGTTTGCCCGAAGTGGAGGAGTCGCGGCTGCAGCGACTCGCGCTCGACGCCTTCGAGGCCACCGGGGCGAGCGGCTGGGGACGGGTCGACCTGATGGTCGACGGGAGCGGAGAGCCGTTCCTGCTGGAGATCAACACGGTCCCGGGCATGACCGACCACAGCCTGGTCCCGATGGCTGCTCGGGTGGCGGGGCTGGACTTCGATACCTTGGTGTTGCGAATCCTGGAGACGAGTCTCGACCGTGGTTGACCCGGCTCACATCACTCCGACGGTCGAGGAAGTGCGTCCACGTCGCTCCGGGCGTTGGCTCGCTCTCGTCGGGTTCCTTCTGATCTCGGTCATGGCGAGCGGCATTTGGCTGCTGGGCCTTTGGGAGCCGCAGTTGTTGCCTGTGCGCATCATCGCCGTGGAGGGCGAGCTGCATCACCACTCATCGCGCTTGTTGCAGGAGACCATCAGCGAGCGGCTGCGCGGCGGCATCCTAACGGCCGATTTGAAGGATCTGAAGCAGGCCGCCGAGGACTTGGCCTGGGTCGGTCACGCTACCGTGCGACGCGTTTGGCCGGATCGGCTGCAGGTCGAGGTCGAGGAGCACCGCCCGATCGCGCGCTGGAATCGCGACGGTTTGGTGACGGCCGAGGGCATCGTTTTTCGGCCCGGCACGGGTACGGTCCCGGCGGGTCTCCCGCTGCTCGAAGGCGAGGATCGACGTGCGCCGGAGGTGGTGAAGCGCTATGTGCAGTGGCGCGACGATCTGATGTTGATCGGCCATCTCATTCAGTCGCTCTCCGTCGACCCGCGGGGGGCGTGGCGCGTCGAGCTGGTCATGGGTGTCGAGTTGTATCTCGGCACGGAGGACATCGATCAGCGACTTGCGCGCTATATCGCCAGCGCGACACAGTTGGAGGCGGCCGGTCAGCCGCTGGTGGTGGACCTGCGCTACAGCAATGGTTTCGCCGTGAAATGGGCAGCGAACGCCGAGCCGCAGGCTCGTGCGACAACGGATCGCCAGAGGCGATCCGGCAAACGAGGATGAGACCGGATGTCGAGACGTAACGACAAGAATCTATTGGTGGGCCTGGATATCGGCACCTCGAAGGTGGCCGCCTTGGTGGGCGAGCTCAAGGACGACAACCAGATCGAGATCATCGGCATCGGCACACACCCCTCGCGGGGTCTGAAGAAGGGCGTCGTCGTCGACATCGAGTCGACCGTCCAGTCGATCCAGCGTGCGGTCGAGGAGGCCGAGCTGATGGCGGGCTGCGAGATCCACTCGGTCCATGCCGGGATTGCCGGCAGCCATGTGCGCAGCCTCAACTCGCACGGCATCACCGCGATCAAGGAGGTCGAGGTGACCCAGGCCGACGTCGACCGAGTCATCGATGCGGCACGGGCGGTGGCGATCCCGGCTGATCAGAAGATCCTGCACATCCTGCCGCAGGAATTCATCATCGACGATCAGGAGGGCATCCGCGAGCCGATCGGGATGTGCGGCGTGCGGCTCGAAGCCCGTGTGCATATGGTCACGGGTGCGGTGAGTGCCGCCCAAAACATCGTCAAGTGCATCCGGCGCTGCGGGCTCGAGGTCGACGATCTGGTGCTCGCTCAGCTCAGCTCGAGTTACTCGGTGCTCGGCGACGACGAGAAGGAGCTCGGAGTCTGTGTCGTCGACATCGGCGGCGGTACGACGGATCTCGCCGTCTTCACGGACGGGGCGATTCGCCACACCGCGGTGATCCCGATCGCCGGCGATCAGGTCACCAACGACATCGCGGTCGCACTGCGCACGCCGACGCAGCATGCCGAGCTGATCAAGGTCAAGCATGCCTGTGCCCTGGCACAGCTGGCGGCCAACAGCGAGTCCATCGAGGTTCCGAGCATCGGGGATCGACCGCCGCGCAGACTCTCGCGCCAGACGTTGGCCGAGGTGGTCGAGCCGCGCTACGAGGAGCTCCTGACCCTGCTGCACAACGAGCTGCGGCGCAGCGGTTTCGAGGATCTGGTCGCGGGCGGCGTCGTGTTGACCGGCGGCAGCTCGAAGATGGACGGCCTGATCGAGCTGGCCGAGGAGGTTTTCCATATGCCGGTGCGGCTCGGGGTCCCGCAGTACGTGATCGGGATGGACGAGGTCGTGAACAATCCGATCTATTCGACCGGCGTGGGTCTGTTGATGTACGCGCGGCAGCACCGTTTCTCGCGGCGGCCCGAGATCGGGGATTCCGCCGGGCTGCGAGGTGCGTGGTCGCGGATGCGGAGCTGGTTTCAGGGCAATTTTTGATGGAATCGGGTCGGCTGCCACATCGCGTTTGGGCGTGTTTCGCGGATCCTGTTCAGCGTTGCGCGTGTCGCAGCCGATGCGGTTGAGTCGGTCGAATGTGTTCGGGGGGGGCGTTCAGTCACTTGAAGGCGCATTTGGGGTGGGGTGTTTCGTCAAGCCCCATCGGTCGGGGGCCGCGGCCTGCGGTCCGGTGCCGCGACAGGTGTCGCGGCGGTGTCGGGGGGACGTGCTCGCCGAAGCGCGCACGTACGGGGTTTCATAGGTCGTGCAACACATGAATTCGAGAGGAGACAACAGTATGTTTGAGCTCATGGATACCCACAGTCAGAACGCTGTCATCAAGGTCGTCGGGGTCGGTGGCGGCGGCGGGAACGCGGTCAACCACATGGTCGCCGCGACCATCGAAGGGGTGGATTTCATCTGCGCCAACACCGACGCGCAGGCGCTGAAGAGCTCGCAGGTGAAGACGATCCTTCAACTCGGTGCCGGCATCACCAAGGGGTTGGGCGCGGGTGCGGATCCCGAGGTCGGTCGCAATTCCGCGATGGAGGATCGGGATCGCATCCAAGAGGCCCTCGACGGGGCGGACATGGTCTTCATCACCGCCGGCATGGGCGGCGGTACCGGTACGGGTGCGGCGCCGGTCGTGGCACAGGTGGCCAAGGAGCTCGGTATCCTGACGGTCGCCGTCGTGACCAAACCGTTCCCGTTCGAGGGGACCAAACGGCGCCGCATCGCAGAGGAAGGCATTGCGGAATTGGCCAAGCACGTCGATTCCTTGATCACGATCCCCAACGAAAAACTCTTGGCGGTACTCGGTAAGGACATGAGCCTGCTCGGCGCCTTCAGTGCCGCCAACGACGTGCTGTTGCATGCGACTCAGGGCATCGCCGAGCTGATCACTCGTCCAGGCCTGATCAACGTCGACTTCGCCGATGTTAAAACGGTCATGTCGGAGATGGGTGTCGCCATGATGGGGACCGGTGCAGCTCGCGGCGAGCATCGTGCCCGCGAGGCCGCAGAGGCCGCCATCCGCAGCCCGCTCCTGGAGGACATCGACCTTGCCGGTGCGAAGGGCATCCTGGTCAATATCACCGCCGGACTGAGTCTGACGATCGGCGAGTTCGACGAGGTCGGCAACACCGTGCGTGATTTCGCCGACGATGATGCGACCGTCGTGGTCGGTACCGTGATCGATCCGGCGCTGGACGACGAGCTGCGTGTCACGGTTGTCGCGACCGGTTTGGGCGAGCGTCGCGTCACGCTCAAGCGGCAAGGTGCCCAAGAGGCGGCTGCAATGCACCTGGTCGGCGGCGGCAACAACGAGAGTGCACCCAACTATAACGACCTCGGCCGCCCCGCGATCTATCGTCGCGGCGGTGCTGCGGCTGTGGCCGAGGCGGTCGTGGAGAGCGATCTCGACTATCTCGATATTCCGGCGTTTCTGCGCCGGCAGGCGGATTGATCAGGGGTTTCCCTGTATCAAATAGTTCTTCCAAAACAGTCGCCTTCAAAATGGTTCGTTAGTGATCTTGATAAACGTCGGGGAAAACCCTAAGCTTAGCGGCAGGTGGCTCGCATGCGAGCCGCAAAACAACATGACGAATGGAGAACGATCGTGGTCCCGGCACGGATTTGCCGGACCACGCTCGATCGTCGATCAGCCGGCAACGGATGCCGACAGCCGCCACGGCTTGCGATGGGAGACCTCGACCGATGCTCAAGCAGCGTACCTTGAAGAATGTGATCCGGGCGACCGGTGTTGGCCTGCATACCGGCGAGAAGATCCCCCTGACCTTGCGGCCGGCGGCGCCCGATACGGGCATTATCTTCCGCCGGGTCGACTTGGAGGCGCCTGTCGAGATCAAGGCGACACCTTTCAACGTGGGCGATACCCGGCTGTCCACCACCCTCGTGAAAGGCGATGTCCGTGTCTCGACGGTCGAGCACATCCTGTCGGCTTTTGCCGGACTCGGGATCGACAATGCCTATGTCGATGTCGGCGCGGCCGAGGTGCCGATCATGGACGGCAGTGCCGGGCCGTTCGTGTTCCTGGTGCAGTCGGCAGGGATGGAAGAACAGAATCGCGCCAAGCGTTTTATCCGTATCAAGCGGCCGATCGAGGTGCGCGACGGCGACAAGTATGCTCGCTTTTCGCCATACAACGGCTTCAAGGTCGAGTTCTCGATCGATTTCGACCATCCCGCATTCCACGCGCGGTCCAACCGGGCGATCGTGGATTTCTCGACCTCCTCGTTCGTGAAGGAGGTGAGCCGGGCGCGAACCTTCGGTTTTTTGCGCGAGATCGAGGCATTGCGCGCTCAGAATCTGGCCCTGGGCGGGAGTCTGGACAACGCAGTCGTCGTGGACGAATACCGTGTGCTCAACGACGAAGGCTTGCGCTACGAAGACGAGTTCGTGAAACACAAGATCCTGGATGCGATCGGCGACCTCTATCTCCTGGGTCATACACTGATCGGGTCCTTCCAGGCACACAAGTCCGGTCATGCGCTCAACAACAACCTGTTGCGCGCGCTGGTGGCCGACGTCGATGCCTGGGAAGAGGTGGTGTTCGAGGACTCCGCGCAATCTCCCATCTGCTATGCGCACCCGGTGGCGCTGGCTTAGTTCGCCTCTGGAGCGAGCTTCTCTTCGACGCCGGGCAACCGCTGCGATTCACCCCGTCCGTCCCCGACCGCCGCCTCGGCGGCCGCGGCATGGTGGTTTGCGAAACGCCGAAAGACCTCCGCCAAGGCCGGGTCCGTCATCCCGTCCGCCGCGCCGCGCAGATGTGCGATTGCTCGAACGCTCAGTCGGTTTCCGCCGTTGGGCGCTTTCGGCGATTCGATTGGCGGGCCGGCTCGATCCCCCGCTGCCGCATCGCCCTCCCCCGGGATGCGGACCTGCGTCGAGATCTTGGCGACGCCCTCGCCCTGGAGCGATCGAGCCAGGTCCTCGATCAAAAAGCGTGTGCGGGTAAGCCAAGCCGGCGAATCCAGAACAAGCGTCAGGACCTCCCCGGCAAGGGTCGCGTCGCGGCAATGCGCGCGCAACGGATCCGGCAGCCGATTCAGCACCATTCCCAGCAAGGCCAGCTCGCGGTCTCTGTGCTCGAGATGCTTGCGGATCAATCGGTTGGACTGAAGCAATTCGCGGACATGAGCCAGTCTCGGATAAAGCATCGGAGGTAATCCTCGACATGCGAACGGCTGAGCGAAAGCGATCCCGATGGTCGTTCGCGCGGAAAAACGAATCGACCTGGGCCACGATTGTGGCGACAATTAACCTTTGTGCCCAGTGCCCATCCAGTTAGAGAAGCAGCAGAGGGAAGACGATGCGCCACCTCGACCGACGAAAAACCGATCGCGGACAGGCCGTTATAACACTCTTGGCCGTTACCCTGTTCACCGTGGCGGGGGTAGGATTAGGATTCTGGATAGGGCATTACCAAAATCTGACAACACTTGTCGACAACCCCGCTCAACCGGCGCTTGTTCCCCGAGCCTCGCCAGCACCGCTTCCCCCCGTCTCCGATCCCGCAAACTCCGACGACCTCGATGCGATCACCGCCCGCGTCGGCGACATGCAGGCTGAACTCTTCAGGCTCAATGCACTCGGCGAACGACTCGTTCAGATGTCCGGTCTGAACCCCGAAGAATTCGATTTCGAGAATCCGCCTCCGCGAGGCGGTGCCGAAGACGGTCCGGCGCGAGACTTTACGATCCGCGAAATCGCCAGCGAGCTCGGCAGCATGGTTAGTCTGGTTCAGGACCGTCAGCGCAAGCTCGAGGTCATCGAAGACGTCATCATGGAGAAGGGTCTCACGGCTCAGGTGATGCCGTCCGGCTGGCCTGTCCGCGCCGGTTACATCACCTCGAGATTCGGGTTTCGGGTGCATCCCATCAAGAAGAAGCGCCTCTTCCATGAGGGCGTCGACTTCGCAAGTCCGCGAGGTACCGCGATCGTGGCGGTCGCCGACGGTGTCGTCACCTTCAGCGGTCGTAAGGGCGGATACGGGCGCACGGTCGATATTCGGCATGTCAACGGGCTCGTCACACGCTATGCCCACAACCAGGACAATCTTGTCAAAGAGGGGCAGATGGTCCGCCAAGGTCAGAAGATCGCGACGGTCGGATCCTCCGGAACCGCGACTGGCCCGCATGTTCACTTCGAGGTTCTGAAGGACGGAAAGGCGGTCGATCCCTTCCGCTACATCGACCGTCAGCCTCGTCCGGTCGTGGCCGCGACATCCGAGGGTCAACCCGGTTAGATGCCGGCGATCCGTCGAAGGACCGAGCCGGGTGCACGGCGGGGCGGTTTGCGCGGGCTCGCGGCGGTGGCCGAACCTGCGACGGCACCTGCGGCTGTCATTGAATTCCGGTATCATGCCGGGATTTTCCCGACAGGTCTCAAACGTATCCGATGGTCAAGCATCTGCTCAAAAAGGTCTTCGGCAGCCGGAATGACCGGCTCGTCAAGACGCTGCTCAAGTCAGTCGCACGGATCAATGCCCTTGAGCCCGAGCTCGAGCGACTCTCCGATCAAGCCCTCGCCGCGAAGACGACGGAGTTTCGCGAGCGTCTTGCCGCAGGAGCGGATCTCGACAGCCTGATTCCGGAGTCATTCGCGGTCGTGCGCGAGGCATCCAAGCGAACGCTCGGCCTACGTCACTTCGATGTGCAGATGGTCGGCGGTATGGTGCTCAACGACGGTAAGATCGCCGAGATGCGAACCGGCGAGGGCAAGACCCTGGTCGCGACCCTCTCGGCCTACCTCAATGCCCTCCCGAGCAAGGGCGTGCACGTCGTCACCGTCAACGACTATTTGGCACGGCGCGACGCCGCCTGGATGGGGCAGATATACCATTTCCTCGGTCTGACCACCGGCGTGATCAATTCATCGGGCGGTACCGGCCCGGATTCCGCGTCCTTCCTCTTCGATCTGAGCTACGAGCCGCCCGTCGGTCAAGGTTATCGCCACATGCGCCCGGTCTCCCGCAAGGAGACCTATGCCGCGGACATTACCTACGGCACCAACAACGAGTTCGGATTCGACTATCTGCGCGACAACATGGCCTTCGTGGCCGAGCAGCGCGTTCAGCGCGATCCCTTCTACGCGATCGTCGACGAGGTCGACTCCATCCTCATCGACGAGGCGCGCACCCCGCTCATCATCTCGGGTCCCTCCGAAGGGAGCACGGATCTCTACAAGCAGATCGACAAGATCATTCCGCGCCTTACGCGTCAGGCCCCCATCACCAACGAGGAGGGTCAACCCGACTTCGGTCCCGGCGATTATTCGGTCGACGAGAAGGCGCGCCAGGTCTATCTGAGCGAGGAAGGTCACGAGCACGTCGAGCAGATGCTGGTGGAGATCGGACTCCTCGCCGAGGAAGGCGGTCTCTACGACCCCGCCAACATCGTCCTAATGCACCACGTCTATGCCGCGCTGCGTGCGCATGCGCTGTTTCAGAAGAACGTCGAGTACATCGTGCGCGACGGTCAGATCGTCATCGTCGACGAGTTCACCGGGCGCACGATGCCGGGCCGGCGTTGGTCGGAGGGTCTGCATCAGGCGGTGGAGGCCAAGGAAGGGGTCGCCATCCAGCCCGAAAACCAGACGATGGCGTCGATCACCTTTCAGAATCTCTTCCGGCTCTATCCCAAGCTCTCGGGTATGACCGGCACGGCGGATACCGAGGCGTACGAGTTTCAGCAGATCTACGGGCTGGAGGTCGTCGTCATCCCGACCAATCAGCCCATGGTCCGCGAGGATCGGGGCGACCTCGTGTATCTCACGCAAGACGAGAAGTATCAGGCCATCATCGAGGACATCCGCGACTGCGTTGCTCGCGGTCAGCCTGCCCTCGTGGGTACCGCCTCGATCGAGACCTCCGAGCTGATCGATCGTCTGCTCGTCGAGCAGAAGATCCCGCACGAGGTCCTGAACGCCAAGCAGCATGAGCGCGAGGCCGGGATCATCGCCCAGGCCGGCCGTCCCGGTGCCGTCACCATCGCCACCAACATGGCCGGTCGCGGGACCGACATCGTGCTCGGCGGTAATCTGGAGGCCGAGCTCGAAGAGGCCGGTCCCGATGCCGATCGCGACGCCATTCGCGCCGCCTGGAAGGAGCGCCACGCCCAGGTGGTGGCGGCCGGCGGTCTGCATGTCGTCGGCACCGAGCGGCACGAGTCCCGTCGTATCGACAACCAGTTGCGCGGTCGCTCCGGCCGCCAAGGTGACCCGGGCTCCTCGCGTTTCTATTTGTCGCTCGAAGACAACCTGATGCGCATCTTCGCCTCCGATCGCGTCGGCAAGATGATGCAAAAGCTCGGCATGCAGCAGGGCGAGGCGATCGAGCACCCCTGGGTGACCAAGGCGATCGAGAACGCCCAGCGCAAGGTCGAGGGCCGCAACTTCGATATCCGCAAGCAGCTGCTCGAATACGACGACGTCGCCAACGATCAGCGCAAGGTCATCTATCGCCAACGCCGCGAGCTGATGGACAGCGTGGATGTCTCGGATACCGTCACGGCGATGCGCGACGATGCCCTGACGCGCCTGATCAACACCTATGTTCCGCCCGAGAGTCTCGAAGAGCAGTGGGATGTGGAAGGGCTGAGTGTCGCGTTGAACGAGCATTTCGGCGGCGACTGGCCGATCCGCAAGTGGCTCGACGAGGACGACTCGCTCCATGAAGAAACCCTGCGGGCACGCATCCACGATACCCTGATCTCGGCTTACGCCGATCGCGAGAAGCTCATCGGCTCGCCGACCATGCGTCAGATCGAGACCGCGGTGATGCTCCAGACCCTAGACACCCATTGGAAGGACCACCTTGCCGCGATGGACTATCTACGTCAGGGGATCCATCTGCGCGGCTACGCGCAGAAGAACCCCAAGCAGGAGTACAAGCGCGAGGCCTTCGAGATGTTCTCCGCGATGCTCGACAGCATCAAACACGACGTCGTGGCCACTCTCGCCAAACTCCAGGTGCAGACACAGCCCGGTGCAGAGCCGCAGCCTGTCTCCGCGCTCGGAGCGGCGCCCGCTCGGGAACGGGAGTTCGAGTTCAAGCACGAGCGCTTCGAGGGTCTCGGTTCCGCGGGCGATGCGGATCCCGAAGGCCGCGACCGGGCGAGCGCTCGCGGCGCCGAACCTGCGCACGCTCAACCCTATGTCCGCGGCGATCGCAAGGTCGGGCGCAACGAGCCCTGTCCCTGCGGTTCGGGTAAGAAGTACAAGCAATGCCACGGCAAAGCGAGTTGACGGACACCATGACCGCATCCGATCCCGTCGTCCCGGGCCAGTTGCGCGACTTGGTCTGGCATCCCGTCGGCGGTGTGCGTTTGGCTGCCGGGGCGGCCGGTATTCGCTATCAGGGACGGGATGACTTGTTGGTCATGGAACTCGCCCCCGGCAGCCGCTGCGCGGCCGTTTTCACCCGGAACGCCTTCTGCGCCGCGCCCGTGCGGGTCGCCAAGACCCATTTGGGTCAAGCGATGCCCCGCTATCTGTTGATCAACGCGGGTAATGCCAACGCGGGTACGGGTCGGCGCGGGCTGGCGGATGCGGAGTCGAGCTGTGCTGCACTCGCCGCTCTGGGCGACTGTGCCGCGGAGGAGGTCCTGCCCTTCTCCACGGGCGTGATCGGCGAGCATCTGCCGGTCGATCGTATTGCGGCGGCACTGCCCGAGCTGCTCGGCCGATTGGATGCATCGGCATGGCCTGCCGCTGCGCGCGCCATCATGACGACGGATCGGGTGCCCAAGTTGATCTCGCGCACCTTCCAGATCGACGGACGCACCGCGTCGATCACCGGGATCGCCAAAGGCGCCGGGATGATCTGTCCGAACATGGCGACCATGCTCGCCTTCATCGCGACGGATGCGGCCGTGGCACCCGGCGTGCTCGAAGCCTGCTTGGGCTCGGCGGTCACCCGATCATTCAATGCCATCACGGTCGACGGCGATACCTCGACCAACGACGCTTGCGTGCTGGTCGCGACCGGGGCCTGCGGAAATCCCGAGATACGCGACGGTGCGTCGCCGGAATACGGCGTACTCCAGAGTGCCGTCGATGCGGTTTGCGTCGAGCTGGCGACCGCCATCGTTCGCGATGCCGAGGGTGCGACCAAGCTCGTGACCGTGCAGATCGAAGGCGCGGCTGATGTCGATGAAGCCCGCGCGGTGGCGTACACCATCGCCCATTCGCCGTTGGTGAAGACGGCGCTCTTTGCGTCCGATCCCAACTGGGGTCGCATCCTGGCCGCGGTCGGGCGTGCGGGTGTTCGTGATCTCGACATTGATCGGATTCGAATCCATCTCGGCGAGGTCTTGATCGTCGATGATGGGGGGCGCGCACCTGATTATACGGAGGAGGCCGGGGCCGCCGTCATGGCCGAGCCCGAGATTCTGATCCGCGTCTCGCTTGGCCGGGGTCCGGCCGAGGCACGGGTCTTGACCTGCGATCTCTCCTACGACTACGTCCGGATCAACGCCGAATACCGCAGTTGAGCAGCGACCTGATTCATGTGATGGTCGGCGCGATTTCCGATCCTGCGGGACGGGTGCTGATCACCAAACGCCCGGATCGCGTCCATCAGGGCGGGCTCTGGGAGTTTCCGGGCGGCAAGCTCGAACCCGGCGAATCACCCGAGCGCGGTCTGGCGCGCGAGCTTGAAGAGGAGCTTGGCATCAAGGTCCACGACAGCCGTCCGCTCATCCGCATTCGACACCATTACGGTGATCGCCATGTCCTGCTGGATGTCCGGCGTGTCGTGTCGTACGCGGGCGTCCCCGCCGGTTTGGAAGGGCAGCCTCTCGCCTGGCAACGTCCCGAGACCATGGATCCGGCCTGCTTTCCCGCGGCCGATCGTCCCGTTATCACAGCCCTGCGCCTGCCGGCTTGCATGCTGATCACGGGTCTTGATCCTCTTGACCCCGAGGTCTTTCTGGCTCGGCTTGCGCGCGCCGTCGCGCGCGGAATCCGACTCGTCCAACTGCGTGCACACGACCTGAATCAGTCGGCCTATCGGGACTTGGCGCGTCGCGCCTTCGTGGTCTGCGAGCGAGGCGGTGCAGCTCTCCTCCTGAACCGACACCCGGAAGAGATACTGGAGATCCCGCGTCATGGCTTACATCTCGGCGGACGCGCGCTCGCCCGACTGAGCGAGCGTCCGGGTCGGCCGGACGACCTGGTCGGAGCCTCCTGTCACACGGCCGATGATCTCATGCGCGCGGCGCGTCTCGGGCTCAACTATGCGCTGCTGTCGCCGGTCCAGCCCACGGTCTCCCACCCCGGGGCAGAGCCGCTCGGCTGGCGCCGCTTCGCGGAGCTGGTGGATACGGCGACGCTTCCGGTCTATGCACTCGGTGGCTTGACCCGAGCTGATCTGGAGGTGGCCCGAGAGCATGGCGCTCAGGGCTTGGCGGCGATTCGAGGTTTCTGGCCGATCGACTGATCGCTAAGGGTCGCGATGTGCGCCGGGCCTCAGTGTGCCCCCGGCGAATGCTCGCTGATGGGTGAATCATCGTCGAGATCGTCTTCCGTGCCGGGTATCCGGTGATTCTCGTCCAGCCACTCGCCCAAATCGACCAAACGGCAGCGCTCGCTGCAGAAGGGGCGCCAGGGCGATGCCGGACCCCAAACGACAGCCTTGCCGCAACGTGGACAGGAGACGATCGTGTCCATGGCTAAACCGCGTCCCGTGCGAAAATCGATGCTTTGTTGGCGAGCGCAGCTCGGTGGACGCCGAAGAATCCGTGCTGGACGCGGTTTAGGAATGGATCCGAATCATCTGAACCGCGTCCACGGATGAGGCGTTTGGCGGGTGCCTGGGCAGCGAGCGAGTCGAAACAGTGCATGGTGTGAAGGACGCGGTTCAAAAGACGCAGCAGGTGAGCTTGAAGGGGATGTTTTCCGGGATCTGAGACGGCCGCCCTTGAGATCCGGTCTTCATGAAACGGATGCTGAAGCGGCTCTTGTGACCGCTGATCTCGGGGTAGAGTGCACCGGTCCCGTTGATCCCGACCCGCACCATCTGCGCCGGGGCCTGGACATCGAGCGCTTCCTGAAAGAAGCCGCCCTCCGCGAGCACCTGACGCGGCGATGCGCTGGTTCGGGCGAGCGAAAGGACGAGGCGGATCGCCCGCTCCGCCGGCCGCAGATCCTGAAGCCAGTGGTCGAGCCGCGCCTGCCTGATCTCCGGTGCCTGGATGAGCCAATGATGGAACTGCGGTAGATCGAAGCTGCAGGCCCCGCCCGGAATACTGCTGCGTTGGGCGACGCTCTTGAGGAGGTCGTCCTCTCGGGCGATCTGTCCGATCGGTCCGGACAGGCGATGAACACCGCCGACGGCATCCGCGAGGTCGCCGAGCACCTGGTCCAATGCCCGCGGATCGACCCCGGGCTGATCCCCGAAACGCTTGATCGTGGCGATGTTGCGATCGAGCTCTTTGAGCAGCTCGTTCTTGACGTCCGCGCGTGCAGTCACCGCGGCGATGTCGAGCAGGGTCTCGACGGCCACACGGGTCGCCCAGGCGTCGTACTGAGGCGCGAAGTAGTTGAGTCGCTCGAACAGATGCTCGATCCGCAGGAAGGTGCGGACGCGCTCGTTCAGCGGATGCTCGAAGGTCATGAGTGTCGACACAAGGGCGCCTCGGGGCTCGGCGCGACCCGGATCCGGATATCTCGGCTCGGTCGGCGCGGCAGTCGTTCGAACGTCGCGCATCCATCGATCCGGTGCGCGGTACCATAACCGGAATTCTCCCGATTTTGCGAGGGGTTGTCACGTCCGCACCGATCATCCCCTGATCGCGGCAGGCACGCGCCTCGGGCGTCTCATCGGGCCGCCCGCCGTGTCGAGGGCGCCGAGGCCGACCTCCCAGAGCGGCAGCTCCGCGGCGGATGCCGAGACCGCCAGGGCGCAGAGGATCAGCAGTTGGCCCGCGATCCGTGCTACTTGTCGAAACACGTCGTTCAAAAAGGGTCCATCCGTTGGCCGTCCGAGTGCTTTGAAGTACGAGTTGGGAGGTCGGCACACGGAGTCGGCCCGACACCACGGCATACCACCCCCTCTGCGCTTCGAAGGCGGAAACTCGCGTCATCCTATAGTCTGCGGATCCTAACCGTGCTCGGTCCGGGGAGCAAGAAACCCCCGCCGGAGTCGTATCCTGCGGCGACGGACCTTTCGGTGGTCTGCCCCGCGGCTACCCCAGCCGGAGGGTCTGTTTGTAGAAGCGCGGAATGGCGTCGGGGTCGGCGGTCATGAGGATGTTGTCGAGTACCCAGTCCGGGAGCCGGCCTTGTGCCGCCATGCGGTTCAATTGGGTCTTGAGACCCTCCCAGTAAAAGCCCTCGCCGGAGCCGTCGAAGAAGACGATGGGTCCGGACTCGATGACGCCGAGCTTCATGTCGGTCAGGGTCAGGCCGATTTCTTCGAGCGTTCCGACTCCGCCGGAGAGGAAGATGTGGAAGCTCGCAATCTCGAACCAGCGCTGGCGCGACTGGCGGCTGCGTGCCTGGAAGGTCTGGTAATAGTCGGCGCTTTGATTGGGCTTCTGGTCCAGGGTCTCGATGTAGCTGGAGCCGACCAGGAGACCGAGCCGGTGCGCTGTTTCGGTCACCTGCAGCATGGCGCCCGGACCGCCGCCGGTTAGGACGCTGATGTCGCTTCCGAACAGGCCCTTTAGGTTGGTCAGCAGACGTTCGATCTGGAGGGCTGACCTGTCGTCGAGCGGCTTGATGGATCCATAGATGGCGAAGACCAGGCTGGTGCGGAAGCGATCGACCTGCTCGGGCGAGGTGAAATAACCGCGAAGCCCCCGGAAGACGTGCCGCGCGACTTGAGCGCGTTCATCGTTGCACCAGAAGACCTCGATGCCGAGACCCTCGTAGTCGGCCAGTCGGCCGTGGTCGCGGGCGGAGAGGAAGTGCCCGTGCTCGAAGGAGGCGCGCCGAAAGACGATGCGACCGATCCGCCGGCGCAGGGCCGCGGCGCAGATCTCGGTGTGCTCGATCAGATTCGGGAAGTAGCCGAGCAGCAGAGTCGCGCGTGCGCCGTCTGCAAGATCCTCCAGGATGCCGGTGCCGTATTCGGTGCGGGTGTCGAGCTTGAGGCCCTCGGCGACCAAGCCGGCCGCCAAGTCGGTCCCGCCGCGCGGGTCGCGTGGTTCCACGGGCCGGGTCCAGATGCGATCGGGGCGGGCGCCGTTCAGCAGGGTCTCGGGATGCTGCGTCACGGCCATCATGCGATGCGAGTAGCACTCCTCGAGCGGTCCGGCTTCGAGCCCATCGAAGATCTCGGCGAGCTGCGGGTAGTCGTTGCCGGATCGGGTCTCGGGGGGCGCGGTGCTCGCGCGCCCGTGCCAATAACGACGGCTCGGGGTGAGCGGGATGGCGTCGTGCACCGAGGCGGCCACGCTCGGGTTGACGATCAACTGCTCGGAGCGGTTGATGAACTCCAGGTAGACGTTGGTGCCGCGCGTGGAGACCGGGTCGAGGACTGTCGCCTGTAGATGAAAGCCGAGCGCGTCGTCCAGATTGCGAAGCACCACGTAGTGGCGGTGCAGAAACATGGAGCACGCCGTGACCAGGCCGTTGTTCGCCGGCAGCGCGATGTGGTCGACCGCTTCGCGGGTCTGCAGGCGATTGAGCAGGTCCTTTCCGTCGGCATGCGTGGCGATCGCCGTGATCTGCTCGAGTGTCAAGGGCTCGAGAAACCGAAAGCGCTGCCGCTGCGGCCGCAGGATGAGATAGCCGTTGCTGTCGACCGAGAAGCCGTCCGGGACCTGGATCTCGTTGCCCCGGATGAGTCCGTGGATGGCGGAGGAGTCGAGCCTGTTGTCCTGCGGGCAGAACACCAGGCGTCCGACCCGCAGGCCTGGGATCACGATATGCTCCAGGTGCTCGGCGATGCCGAAGGAGTGGATCGCGGAGACCACCTGGAGTTTCAGCGTGCAGTGGTCCCCGTCGAAGAGCGGCTCGTCGAGCGGACAGATGTTGATCCCCATCCGTGCCAGACGACTGCGGGCGGCAAAGACCAGGTCGGACTCCCGGCCCTTCACGAGCGCGCGAAACTGCGGCGAGATCGCAAAGCGCGCCTCGACCCGAAAGCCTTCCGCGTCGGTGCCGACGAGGGCCGTGATCCAACCGTCGCCGGTTTCGGGGGTCGCGTACATGGACGGGTCCTGAAGTCGTTGAGGGGGCGCCGCAAAGGGGTCGGCGTGCGGGCACGGATCTGTCGTTCGGTCTGCGCCCGCATCCGCGCGCCCGGTTCCCCCGGAGCTCCCCGGCCGATGCTAGAATGCCGGGCCAAACAACATGCAGCGCGACTCCCGCCATGTCAACCGGCCCTGATCAGGCTTCCCTATCCGGGGCCGGGCTCGTGGGGTGGGGCGCGCGCTCGGTCGATCGTGAGTGAAGAGAGGTTACCGATGGCGGGTCACAGCAAATGGGCCAACATCAAGCACCGCAAGGCGGCTCAGGACAAACAGCGCGGAAAGGTCTGGACCAAGCTCATCCGCGAGGTCACGGTTGCAAGCCGCGAGGGTGGAGGTGACCCCGGTGCGAATCCGCGTCTGCGTCTGGCGATGGACAAGGCGTTCGGCGCCAACATGCCCCGCGATACGGTCGAGCGCGCCATCAAGCGCGGCGCCGGCGGGATGGAGGGCGACGATTATGAGGAGATCCGCTACGAGGGTTACGGTCCGGGCGGGGTCGCCATTATGGTCGATTGCATGACCGACAACCGCAACCGCACCGCGGCCGAGGTTCGTCACGCCTTCAGCAAGCACGGCGGAAACCTGGGGACCGACGGCTCGGTCGGATATCTCTTCAGCAAGCAAGGCATCATCAGCTTCCAGCCCGGTACCGACGAGGATGCGGTGATGGAAGCGGCGCTCGAGGCCGGAGCCGAGGATGTGGTCGCCAACGACGACGGCTCGCTCGACGTGGTCACCACGCCCGAGGCCTTCGCCTCGGTCAAGGACGCGCTCACCCAAGCCGGGTTCGATACCGAGGTGGCGGAAGTCTCCTACAATGCCGCGACCCTCGCCGAGCTCGATCGCGACACGGCCGAGAAGCTGCTGCGTCTGGTTGATGTCCTAGACGATCTGGACGATGTCCAAGAGGTCTACCACAACGCCGATATCGCCGACGAGATCCTGGCCGAGCTCGATGCCTGAAGACCGCCGGCGACCCGCCGATCGGCAGGGCCTGCCCGGCGTCCGGCCCGGCGCGTCGGTCGGCCGCACATCGATCGGATCCCCGGAGAGACTTCGCCACCGCATCCTGGGTATCGATCCCGGCTCGCGCACGACCGGCTACGGTGTCATCGATACCGACGGTCAGCGCAGCCGTTGGATCGCCAGCGGCACCTTGCGGGTCGGCGAACACCCCTGGCCGGATCGTCTCGGCCGCATCTTCGACGGTGTCGCCGCCATCGTGGCCGAGCACGCACCCCACGAGATGGCGGTCGAGCAGCTCATCTTTGCCCGTGATCCGACCGCAGCGCTCAAGATCGGTCAAGCGCGCGGTGCGGCACTCTGCGCCGGGCTCAAGTCCGGCGTGACGGTGCACGAATACAGTCCCAAGACGGTGAAGCTCGCCGTTGTCGGCACGGGCGGGGCCGACAAGGCCCAGGTCCAGCACATGATTCGCGTCCTGCTTGCGCTGACCGAGACCCCCTGCGAGGACGAGGCCGACGCCCTGGCGATCGCGCTCTGTCATGCCCACTCGATGGGCATCCCGGCGCGCGGGCGGGCCTCCGCTTCCTGGCGGGATTGGCGCCCGTGATCGGCCGCCTGTACGGCAGGATCCTCTCCAAGCACCCGCCCCAGCTGCTGCTGGACGTGGGCGGTGTCGGCTATGAGGTCGAGGCCCCCATGTCGACCTTCTACGACCTGCCCGCCGTCGGCGAGACCGTGGTCCTGGTGACTCACCTGGTGGTGCGCGAGGATGCCTGGTTGCTCTACGGCTTCGGCCGCGAGCAGGAGCGTGCGCTCTTTCGGCGTCTGCTCAAGGTCACGGGCGTCGGCGCCAAGATGGCCCTGGCGATCCTCTCGTCGATGGACGCCGCACGCTTCGCGCAATGTATCGAGCACGAAGACCTCGATGTGCTGGTGCGGGTCCCCGGGATCGGCCGGAAGACTGCACAGCGCCTCGTGATGGAGTTGCGGGACAGCCTGGATATGATTCCGGGCAGCGCCCCCCATCTACCCGAGACGCAACCCCGCGGTGCCGACACGCGCGATCAGGTGCTCGCCGATGCGGTGAGCGCACTGGTGGCCCTGGGCTACCGCCCGGTCGATGCGACCCGGATGGCCCGCGCGGCGGACGACGGCAGCGGCGGGGCAGAGAACATCATCCGCAGCGCATTGCGTGCCGCGAGCGCGCGCTGAACCGCGTCCCGCGCGATCTGCGATCCTTCCGGCCCGATTCGGCCTTGCGGCAGACAAGGATGTCGGAACCGACCCGGTTTGGAGATGTTCAATACGGGCTTTTTCAATCTGTCGAGGTGGACTCCGTGAGCAACGACCTAACCGCCGAGCTTCAAGATCGGGTTCGAGCCGCGGCCGATGCCTCGTTGCCCCTGCGTTTGGAGGGCAACGGCACCAAGTCGGCCCTCGGTCGCGCGGTCGACGGCGAGGGCTTGTCGCTCTCCGGGCATACCGGGATCCTCAACTACCAGCCCAAGGAGTTGGTCGTGACTGCGCGCTGCGGCACCCCGCTGTGCGAGATCGAGGCGGCGCTCTCCGAGCAGGGGCAGATGCTCCCGTTCGAGCCTCCGCATTTCGCCGATGACTCGGACGGGGACAACTCGACCCTGGGTGCGACCCTGGGTGGAACCATCGCCTGCGGCCTTTCCGGGCCTGCGCGGCCTTACGCAGGCTCGGCCCGCGATCTGGTGCTGGGCACGCGCGTGTTGACCGGGCGTGCCGAGATCCTGCGTTTCGGCGGCGAGGTGATGAAGAACGTCGCCGGCTATGACATCTCGCGGCTTATGACCGGAGCCTACGGGACACTCGGCATTTTGCTGGACATCAGCGTGAAGGTGCTCCCCATCTCGACGACCGTGCGGACACTGGTGCAGACCTGCTCGCAGCCGGAGGCGATCCATCGGATGACGGGCTGGGCCGCGAAGCCGCTGCCGATCAGTGCGACCTGCTTCGACGGCGAGCGGCTGTGGGTTCGGTTGTCCGGCAACCAAGGCGGCGTCTCGGCCGCCGCCGAGCGCATCGGGGGCGAGTCGGTCGATGAGGGCGAGGCGCTCGTCTTCTGGCGGGATCAGATCCGCGAGCAGCGCCACCCTTTCTTTGCAGATGATGCACCCTTGTGGCGCTTGTCGGTGCCTCCTGCCGTCCCGCCCCTGTCTCTGCCGGGCGTCCAGCTGATCGAGTGGGGCGGTGCGCAACGCTGGCTGCGGAGCGACGCCGCGGCCGATATCATCCGCGCCGCGACGACGTCCGTGGGCGGACATGCCACGCTGTTTCGCGGGGGTGACCGCCGCTCGGAGGTCTTCCACCCGCTCCCTGCGGGACTCATGACACTGCATCGCGAGATGAAACGTGCCTTCGATCCGAACGGCATCCTGAACCCCGGTCGCCTCTACCCGACCCTGTAAGGAGCCAGGCATGCAGACCGAGATCCTGCCCGAGTTTCTGAGCACGCCCGCCGGTCGCGAGGCCGACGCCATCCTGCGCTCCTGCGTCCACTGCGGCTTCTGCACCGCGACCTGTCCGACCTATCAACTGCTCGGCGACGAGCTCGACGGTCCGCGGGGACGGATCTACCAGATCAAACTGGTCATGGAGGGACAGGCGCCGACCCGCATCACGCAACAGCACCTCGACCGCTGTCTGACCTGCCGCTCGTGCGAGACGACCTGTCCGTCGGGTGTGCGTTACGCGCGACTGCTCGATATCGGACGACACCTGGTCGAGGAGCGCGTTGAGCGTCCGGTGTCCGAGCGGCTGCTGCGCTGGGCGCTCGTGAAGACCGTGCCCTATCCGTCGCGCTTCGGCCCCCTGATGCGGATCGGGCGTTGGATGAAACCACTGCTCCCGGCCAAGCTCAAGGCGAAGCTGCCGACACCGCGTCCGGCCGGCGCTTGGCCGAAGCCGGCCGCGCATCGTCGAATGCTGGTGCTCGGCGGGTGCGTCCAGTCGGTCGCGACGCCTGTGACCAATGCCGCGGCCGCGCGTGTGCTGGCGCGGCTCGGGATTGATCTGATCGAGTCGCCCGCTGCCGGCTGTTGCGGTGCCGCCGCCTATCATTTGAACGCCTTGACCGACGGGCTCGATGCGATGCGGCGCAATATCGACGCCTGGTGGCCCGAGATCGAGGCGGGTTGCGAGGCGATCCTGGTGACCGCGAGCGGGTGCGGCGCCATGGTGAAGGACTATGGTCACGCCTTGGCCGAGGATCCGCTTTACGCAGAGCGGGCCGCACGTGTGGCGGCCTTGGCGCGTGATCCGATCGAGGTCGTCGCGAGCCTGGATCTTTCGCCGCTCGGTTCGCCCGGCGGAGGTCGCCGCGTCGCCTTCCATGCACCCTGTACGCTGCAGCACGGTCAGCAGATAAAGCAGGTGGTCGAGCCGGTCCTGACTGGACTCGGATTCGCGATGACTCCCGTGCCGGACGGCCATCTGTGTTGCGGATCCGCCGGAACCTATTCGATCACCCAGCCGGAGCTCTCCGCACGTCTGCTCGGGAACAAGGTCGAAGCCCTGGAGTCCGGACGGCCAGAGCTGATCGCGACAGCCAACATCGGCTGCCAGCTCCAGATCGCCGGCGGCACCGAGATTCCAGTCGTGCACTGGCTCGAGCTGCTCGACGGCTGAGTCACGGTCGGTCCGCTCGGCGCGGTTTTTGGTCGCCTCGTCCTTGCCCCTCTGCATGCGTTCGGGGGGCGAGGCCTCCGTGAAACAAGAAGAGGACCGAGGCCCCGGGGGCGTACGTTGCGCGGTTCGGCGACGATCAGGCGCATCGCGGCCTTCGACTCCTGGTCTCGGCCGTCAATGAGGATCACATCATGAACGAACGTGTCGGCTTCATCGGACTCGGCATTATGGGTCGGCCGATGGCCCTGAACCTGATAAAGGCCGGCTATGAGCTCGTCGTCCATGCACGTCGGACCGAGTCGATGCAACCTCTCGCCGAAGCCGGTGCGCGGACAGCCGAGAGTCCTGTCGCCGTGGCGCGCGACGCGGATGTCGTCTTCACGATGGTTTCGGATACCCCGGATGTCGAAGAGGTGATCCTCGGGCCGGAGGGCATCATCCAAAGTGTTCGGCCCGGTGCAGTGGTGGTGGACATGAGCACGATCTCTCCTTCGTCGACACGGATGATGGCCGAGCGACTTCGCGCCGCCGGAGCCGCGATGCTCGACGCCCCGGTCTCGGGAGGGGAGGCGGGAGCGAAAGCCGGTACGCTATCCATCATGGTCGGGGGCGAGCCGGCCGCCTTTGCGCGGGTGCAGCCACTGTTCGAGGCGATGGGCGGAAGCATCGTGCATGTCGGACCCAACGGCGCGGGTCAGGTCTGCAAGTCCTGCAACCAGATTGTCGTCGGAGCGACCATTGCCGGCGTCTCGGAGGCGGTCCTGTTGGCTCAGGCGAGCGGCGTTGATCCGCGGAAGGTGCGCGAGGCCCTGCTCGGCGGCTTCGCAGGCAGCCGCATCTTGGAGGTGCACGGCCTGCGGATGATCGAGGGCGATTACACGCCGGGCTTCAAGGCACGCCTGCACCGCAAGGACATGCGGATCGTGCTCGAGTCGGCGCAGGAGTTGGGGATCTCCCTGACGACGGCGGCGACGGTGGCGCAATGGTTGGACATGCTGGTCGAGCGTGGGCTGGGCGAGGAGGATTCAGCGGCGATCTTCGAGATGATCCGCGGGTCGGTCGGCGAGGGATAGATTCCTTCCCGTACCCCGCCTCCAGGGTCCCGGTCGATGCTACTTGGTCAAGTGCCGGAAATCCGTTGAGCACCGAATCGTTGTCGATTACGACAACGACAATCGTGACAAAGGTATTCTCTCGTCGAGTCGTCTCATTTGTTCTTGAACCCTTCCTGATGCCGCAGGCACGCCGGCTGTATCGGCCCGCAGCCCCGCTGGATCGTCCCGCAACGAGCTCACGGGCGATTCATGTCCGGTGCGGTGAGGTGACCATCCGTCGTGGGGACGCTTCGGTATTCAAAGGACGCCGTCGAACATTATCGGCGTGTCCGGTTGCTGCAGCTTGACCGGCTTGCTGAAATAGTATCCTTGGGCGTCGTCGACCCCGAGTCCCTTTAGAATCTCCAGAATCTCGGCGTTCTCGACGAACTCGGCGATGACGCGCTTCCCCATGCCGTGGGCCATGTCGGTGATCGCCTTCACGAAAATCCGATCTTCGGGGTTTTTGGCGATGTCTCGCACGAAGGCCCCGTCGATCTTGACCTCGTCGACCGGAAGCTTGCGCAAGTAGGCGTAAGAGGCATAACCGCTGCCGAAATCATCCAGGGCGAAACGACACCCGAGCTCCTGCATACCGCGCATCAGGCGCGTCGCGTTCAGCAAGCTGTTGATCGCGGCGGTCTCGGTGACCTCGAAGGAGATCCGCTCGGGCGCGATGCGGTGTCTTTCCAGAAGATGTCGCAGGTCCATCAGCAGTAAGGGATCGTCCATGGCGCTGGCGGAGAGATTGATCGAGAGCTTCAGGTCGGCTCGCAGCTCCATGGCGGCAAGAGCATTGTCGATGACCCACCGATCGATCGCTTGGATCTGCCCGGTGCGTTCCGCCACCGGGATGAACCGATCCGGATAGACCATCCCGCCGCGTGCATCGCGCATCCTGAGCAAGACCTCCATGTGCCGTATTCCTCCGGTCGCAATCTCGATGATCGGTTGCACGTGCAGCTCGAATCGGCCCTGGGTCAATGCCTGATTGATCTGCTCGCGCCAGAGCACCCGGGCGTCGAGCTGCTCCTTGCCCTGGTCGTCCTCGGAGAAGAGATACCAGCGCCCGCGTCCCTTCTCTTTGGCCTGATACATGGCCAGATCGGCACTCGCCATGAGTTGGCCGATGTCGGTCCCCTGGGTCGGAAACATGACGATGCCGATACTCGCAGTGACCCTGTGGCGGCGGCCGTGCTCCTGAAGGCTGATCGAGCAGACGGCCTCTTGGATCGACTCCGCGCTGGCGAGGGCGTCGTCCTCGGTCGCTTCGGGCAAGACCAGGGCGAACTCGTCGCCGCCCAGGCGTGCGAGCAGATCGCTCGTCTGGGTGACGAGTCTCAATTGCTCGGAGACGCGCTGAAGCAAGGTATCGCCGACGCGGTGGCCGCTCAGATCATTAACGTCCTTGAACTGATCGAGATCCAGGAAGAGGAGCGCTCCCTGATGACCGAAACGGATCGTTTGATCCAGGATGCGCTCGAAATCGTCGTTGAAACGACGGCGATTGTACAACTGGGTCAAGGGGTCGTGATCGGCGAGCCAGACCAGGCGCGCCTCGGCCTGCACGCGGTCGTACTGAAGCAGCTCCATGCGGTCGGTGAGGCTCCTGACCGTTTCCGTCATGAGATCGATCTCGTCGCGCGGCATAAGCGACTTGGAACGTCCCGGGAGCTGACGGCGAAGATCCGTATAGCGGTTTTCCGCCAGCAAAGGGATGACCGTGGCCAGATCCCTGAGTCGGTACAAAGGGCCCTTGATGATCAGCAGGAGCAACGAGCCCGAAAGGATCAAGCCTAGGATTCCGAGCAGAATGCTGCCGGTCGTGGCCGTGCGGATCGCCTCGCGCTGAGTGGTCACGTCGTTGATCACCAGCGCGTCGATACGGGCGGCAAGTGCCGGGATGCGAAAGATCTCGTACCAACCCGACCCATGCGGGATCAGCAGCGGCTCATGCCTCGTGTCGCCGCTCGCGAGCGTCGGCGCGGCGGCGCGCAGAACCGGCAGGGTGTCGTCCGGGTAGGTGACGGCGGGAAAATCCAGGTAGTTCGGGCTCAGCGGATCCAGCAGCTCGGCGGATCGGGCATCGTCATGCCAGGTGATGGCGACCTCGGCTCCGGTCAGTGCGTTGAAGGCCAGCAATGCATCGGCGAGCGAGCGGCCCAGGACCAGGTTTCCGGCGAAGGAGCCCTCCCACAGCAATGGGGTTGCCTTGTACTGCCGACATTCCGGGCTGCATAGGAGTGCCGCAATCGCCTGCTCCGGGTTGTCGCGAAGCTCGGCGCGCAGCGCATCTGGAACATCCTGCGCATCTTCCGGCCAGACGATGGCCGTGCTGCCGTCGGGCCGTACCCACTGTACCGATCGAATATCCCATTCCAGATCGAGCATGGCGCCGTTGGTGACTAATGCCTCCTCGATCGCAGCGTCCGGGCCCATCGTCGCTGCTTGGCCGCCACTGAGCAAAGGAACCAGGCTGGCGAGTTTCGACATTTCCAGCGTGTCTTCTTCCACGAGAGCGCGCAACTGCCGAGCCTGTTGATCCCGGACCGCGCTCTGTTGGAGCTCGAATTGACTGGTCAGCTGAAAGTTCGAGATCAACGCGAGCGATGCATTGACGAGCACGAGCGCCAGGGTCATGGCGATGAGTGCCTTCCAGCGCAGACTCAGATCGACCGAGGGCGTGGCCTTGAGGGTGGCTTCCTCCTCCATTCCCGGGGGCCTCAAAAACGCACCGAAATCGAAGCGGCGAAGACATCCCACTCGCGAACGAGATTGCCGGGCTCCGGGTTCTCGCGGATCGACAAGGCATAGGTTCCGTCGTATCGCTGAAATTCGAGACGCAACATGATGTTCGGGTTGATGTCCCAGCGCAGGCCCGCGGTCAGGATCTTGGAGAAGAAATCAAAGCGTGGTGTGATGCCGCCGGTGAGATCCGAGAAATCCCGCCCGTCGCGATCGTTGCGGTTTGCAAAACCTTCCTCGTAGCGGGCCATGATCTCGAGATTCGGTCGAAGCCGGTAGGCACCCTGGAGATAATAGCCTTCCATGACCTGGTCTTTGAAGGGGAAAAAGGGGCCGAGATCGTTCCAGCGCGTCGGTGCACGGGAATACTCGGCCGAGATCGTCCAATCCGCGGCGTTGTACTGGAACGAAGCGACCCAGTCGAAGACATCGATGGTGCCGGAGTTCAGGAAGGCTTCCGGGCCGGCATTGAAGTCCAGTTCGGTCACGATGGCGCTGAGACCGAGCTTGAGCTCGTCGGCCGGGGTCGAGAACCAGAAGCTGCCGATCCCCCAGTTGATGCCCTCCGCCTGGATCTCGCCGTCCACGTCGTCGCCGAGATAGGCCCATTCCACGTTGTCGTCGATCACGGACTGCCCGACGCCCAGTTGCAGCGAGAGATTCCCCTGCTCCAGGTAACGGTCACCGTAGAACATGATGCCGTCATACGACAGCAATCCGTTGCGAATCTTGTCGTAGTAGATGACTTGGGGGAGAAAGATGCTCGGGCGCGTGAAGGGAACATCGCGCGTCTCGTTGTAGAGTCCGAACGGATTCTTGATGCGCCCGAGACGCACCCCAAGGCGCTTCTCGGTATCGGAGACGGGCGAAAAATCCACCAGACCATAGTCCAGAGACGGGGTGCCGTCGTACATCTCACCGGCGCGTCGCACCAAGAGCTGGCCCGAAAACAGAAGGTTCGGCGTACTTTGGTATGAGGCATTGAGTCCGATTTCGGTGAAATCGAACGACGTGCTGGGGCTGTCGCCGAAATAGTAGTTGTCGGTCGACTTGACGACCGCCTGGCTGGCGAAGCCGTGAACCTGCAGTTTCCCCTCGACAAACTCCAGGGCCGGAGCCGCGCTCGGGGCCATCCATGCCAGCATGACCGCGATAGAGAGCCGGGTACGCATCTCAACGCACCTCCAACACGCGAATGCTTGAATTATCGATGGGTCCGTCTGCATAGCCGATCGCTCCAGGCGTCGTTGCGACGCGCTCGAGCATCTCCTGCTCGCTCGATACCGTTGTCGGTGCTTGTCCGGTCCCGGAGAAGATCTGCCGGTCCCAAACGCGGCGAAGTTGGTAGGGGTAGAGTCCGAGGACTTCGTTCGAGAAGCGAATATGAAGCGGGTTGTTGTCGGGGAGTACGAAAACCTTGACCAAGGTTCCGTTGGGCCAGTTCTTGAGGCGCATCGTGAAGAAAAGGCGGGCCTCGTTGCGCGTCAAGCTCTCGACTCCGGCGTCCCTATTGGCGATCAACTCTTGCGGGCTCACATGCAACGACCCGCAGCACAAGGTCACAGCGACCAAGCTCTTGAGGATGTTGCGCACGGACCGTCGGGAGATCAAGGCGTGTTCCAGATGTCCTGAATCGACTCATCCATCACGGGTGCGCTCGAAGATCGAGGCCCCGTGGCGAGGTCCTTAAAAGCGCCGGCGGACAGTGTCGAAGGTCGTCGCGACCCGCTTGATCGCGGGCCGGCTTCCTTTTCGAACAGCACCGATGCCTTGCCGATCGACCCCGTTAACCGGGGGCACCGGCGTGGATCGTCTTGTCTGGGCGTCTGCGAGTCGCAACTCTCGTCATGATCTTTGCCATGATCGAGCGCGGTAGCGCGCTTTGCGACCGTGCTTGGGGAGATGATGCGATGCCCCAAGTCTAATTGCTGCGCGTGCGTAGACACAAGGGTTACATCCGTGTGAAAAGCGCTTCATGTCGCGTTGGTGCCGAAGATCGATTGCAGGCTGGATCAGTAATCTTTGGGATTACGCCTTATCTTGTTGATGTGATAGGCTCCACAATCGGTCTAGTCACGATCTCTGGGGCAGAACCAAGCGTGTCTCGGCGAAATCTCGACGGGATCTTCGAGGTCAGCGCAATCTCGCCTCTGTTTCGCCGACTCTTGGCCTGCGGTCGCGGGATTCGATAGTGTCCACCGGGGGGTAAAAAGCTTGAATACATTGGAGTCAGCGATTCATCCGGGGGCGGGGCACGCTCAGGATCCGTATTTCCGGTTCACCTGTGTCCGCGATGCGGCAGATCTGGCAACGGTTTATGCGATTCGCTATCAGGTCTACTGCGTCGAGCGCGGGTTCTTGGACGAGGCGGACTATCCGGCGCAGTTGGAGACGGACGCCTACGACTCGCACGCGCTGCATGTGCTGGCAACCCATCGGGGAGGGCATCCGGCGGGCACTGCGCGGCTGGTGATGCACTCTCCGCTCGGCTTTCCGGCGACGCAGCACTGCGTCTTCTCGGAGGAATTCAGCTTCCTCAACGACCCGAGTCATCCCTTGCTGCCCCGATACGGAGAGTTATCGCGTCTCGCAGTCTCCAAGGCGTTTCGCAGGCGCGAGGGTGACACGCCTTACGGGGGTCCGCCGCGTGATGATCCACGGTCGCGGGCGGGGGCAGATGTCGTCTACTTTGCGCCACCCCGAAATACCCCGGAGATCTTGATGGGACTCTGTCGCGTGCTTTACCAGCAGAGCAAGCGGCTCGGAATTACCCACTGGGTCTTCGCCATGGAGCGAAGCTTGTACGTGTTGCTCAAGCGCATGGGATTCAAATACATGCCGGCCGGGCCGGAAACGGATTATTACGGTCCCGTGCGACCCTATGTCGTCAGTATCGAGGCGCTCGAGAAAGGGATTTCCCGGGCATCTCCCGATACATTTTCTTACATGGTCACGGGTCTCGAGCACGACCTTCTGCCGGACGGCCTAAAGGTTCCGGATAGCAGGTGGCGGGCGTGCGGCTCCGCCGCGTGAGTGACGGCCGATGGGAGGCGGCTTCCTCGCGTGAGCCGAGCACCTCGGCTGCCCGATCGGCTCGAGTCTATTCGATATAGCTGAATTTCCTCTCGTAGTCGAGCGTTCGGCCGAATGGAAATTCACTGTAGCGCCAAATTTCCAGCCGATCGCGCGGTGCAGACTCCGGCCGCTGGAGGCAGGCCGCCAAGCCCTCGGCGATCTCGTTTTCCCGTGCCTCCGAGGCCGGCCCCATCTGAACGTGTAGACGGGTTCCGGAATCCCCGGGCTCGATCCGAAAGGCCCCGCTGAGCTGATCCGCGAGATGCGGCCGCGAGTAGAGCGCGTCCTTGATGTCGAGCAATGTGCGTCCGTCGGGTAGGACATCCTTCTCCCGCCCTGCCAAGGCAATCATCGGCAGCTTCGGAACGGCAATGCCGTTCTCGCCCGCGCGCGGCAGAGCGCGCGCCATCTCCGTGTTGCTCACCAGTTTGGCGCGGTCACCCGTGCGATAACGGATGAGGGGAAGCATCAAGGAGGGGTCGAGTGTCGATAGGGTCAAGGCACCGAAACCGTTTGCATCGGGCTCGATGATCTCGACGAAGATCCGCATCGGATCGTAAACGAAGACCAGCGGCGGGACCCGGCCTGGCCAATCGCCGAGTGCCTCGCCGAGGACATCGCGCTGCCGATACGCCACTTGTCGAATGCGAACCGTGTCCCGGGTCTCGAAAAAGAGATTGAGGCCGAGCTCGCCGACACCCATCGAGGAGCCGACCAAGCCGCGCGTCCAACCCTCGGGGTCCTGCCCGAGTCGACTTGCGACGTAGTGACGGAAAGCCTCCCCGAAGGTCTCCTCGCCGAGGATGACATGGATCTTGAAGCGTTCCCACGCGAGCCCCGCCGCACGGCCGTAATCCAGGATGCGTTTGCAGAAGAGCGGGTCCGTGACCAGGACGGTCTGGTCGTACCGAGGGGAAAACCGCTCGACCAAGGCACACACCATATCCTCGCGCACACTGGTCTCGGCGACCGTGACGGTCGAGCAGGAAAAGCGTACGCCCATCGGTAGCGCATTGATCAGGAGGGTGCGGTAGCGATCGGTACCGAAGGCATATTCCATCGCCAACTCGATCACCTTCGCCGCGCGTTTGTTTTGCCGATGCGTGGAGAGACCGAAGGCGAACCGCCCGCCCTGTCCCGAGCTTGTCAGGACACCCGCCAGCGGACCGAGCCGTCCGCCGACGCACAGCTGCTCGATCGGGGCGCTTCCGAAGACGTCCTGCTTTTCGAGAACCGGGCACAGTGCCTGGAAATCGGCGGGCGTGCGGATCTTCTCCGCACTGACGCCGTGCCTCTTCAGGATGGCGCCATAGGCCGGAACGTCGCGTGCGACGCGTTGAAACCGTTCGACGAGACGTCGGTTGCCGGCCCGTACCAGCGCCGCCGTGTCGATGTGGTCCATCGCTTTGAGCTGCCATCGCCGAACGAGCTTGTCTATTGCTCTCATCGTCATCGACTCGCTTGGTCTCGTGTTTTCTACTCGTAGACGGTCGTGGCGATGCCGTTCATGACCGCGACCCTCGCGACACCGGATGCACCGAGCGGACACATGTAATTGACGATGGCGACGGTGCGCGTGTTGTTCAGCGCTTCCTCCGACATCAGCATGACGGATCCGTCGCTTCGTGAGTTACTTGCGATGCAGCCGCATCGAGCCAGGTCATCCGTGGTCATGCCCGGGACGAAGTTGCAGGCATCGCTGCGCGAGCTCGATGGCGTGGATTGACAGCCGGCCACTGCAAGCATGCAAACCAGAAAGCCGAGTGTCGCGGGACGTATCCCGGGGCGGCCCGCCGCTGGTCCCGAGCATGCCCGATGGCGTCGGATAGCCACGACGGCGGCGACGCCGTTGGACATGTCGATGCCCCGTTACTCGGATTCGACACGGGTCACGGAGGAACGCAGGGCTGCGAGGATGAGCCGGCGCGCGGCTTGTTCGTCGAGGTCGGGGATATCCCAAGCCATAATGCGGCAATACTTGCGCACCAGATGGCGGACGTCGTCTTCCAACTCTTGCGCGTAACGCCCCATCTCGACTTCTTCGATCGTTGCCATATCGACCTCCAAGTGTTTTCGGGAAGGTTATGGGTCGAGCCGGATGCGGGTAGCACCGAGCGGGGCTCTTTCGAGCCGGTCGGCTGCTCGGGCAATATCGGCGCTGCTTCGCGACGATACCCGATGCTCGGACCGACACTCAGCGAATTTCGACTTTGCCTTTGACCGACCGGATGAAGGTTGCGACCACACCGTCCCCAACGGCAAGCTCGTCGAGGAGTGCCGGGTCGTTGACGGTGAAGTCGACCGTTTCCTGCGCGCCCTGGACGCTGACCTTCCGGTTGGCCTTGTCGACCGCGGCGATTCGGCCGTACAGGGTCATGGTATCGGTGATGGTGCCCGCGGGCTTTGCCCCGCTCTCCCGGTCGACGACTGTCTCCTGAGTCGTGCCGACGGCGGGCTCCTCCGATCCCTTGACCAAATCGACGAGGACCGCCTCGGTCTCGGTGATGGTGAGTTTGTTGCCGATCTTGATCTCGTCGAGACGCCCGACCTGTTCCGGGACATTGATGACCTGGAACCGGCCATCCGGTGTCTTGATCGTGAGCATGCGTCGCTCGACGTTGACGATCTCGACGGTCCCGCTGATCTCCGAGCTCACCTCGGCGCCTGTCACGGGAATGACGGTCACCTCCGATCGGGCTGTCGAGGTCGCGACGACGATCCCGCCTGCAAGTGCGAAAGCCAAGGTCCAGACCATTGGTTTTCCATTCATGATGCGTTCTCCGCTTGTGCCGTCGAATCGGCTCGGAACTTCCTCTCGGGGTCGGCGACCCTGCCGGTCCCAAGGAATGGTGATTGCGTGAAGGTACGGTTTCTCGGATCCCCGCCGAGCTGCGAATAGCGCCGACGCCGTGCTGACCGCGTCCGCACGGTACCCCGTCCTCGCCCCTCCCGCAAGCGTCCGGAAGGGGCTCCCGATAGATGAACAAGAATTAAGATGTCGGACATCCTTGCGCAACGAAGGCGTCCGCATACTTTGAGTCCTGTTCAACAATCTCCCGGTGCGTATTCGCCTCAATGGCGATGTCGCCCGGCTCTTGGTCAGGAGAATACCGTGTCACAACGCCGAATCACGACCCCGACGCGATCGATTGCCGTGGCCCCTCGGCTGCCTTTGCGGCATCCCGGGCTCGTCAGCGCAACCCTGGCGCTCGCCCTCGCATCCGGCGCTCTGTACTGGAGCGGCCGCGGTGCCGTGGCGGCCGATCAACCCATACCCGCGGATGCGCGAGCTGCATCCGCCGCGTTTCCCAGCTTCGCGGACGTGGCCGAGCGGGTCACCCCCGCTGTGGTCAACGTGTCGGTTAAGGCCGAGAGTGTGCAGCCCACGGGGCTGCGCGGCCACCCGACGCTCCCGCCGGATGCCGACGTGCCGGAATCTTTCCGCCGTTTCTTCGAGCAGCCGGGGCGGGCGATGCCCCGCCAGGTCACTGGCCAGGGCTCAGGCTTCATCGTCGACAGCGACGGCCACATCGTGACCAATTTTCACGTGATCGAAGGCGCCGGCGAGGTGACTGTTGTCCTGAACGACGGGACCAGCCATGTGGCGCGGGTGGTCGGCCGCGATCCCAAGACAGACCTTGCCCTGCTCAAGATCGATGTCGATCGCCCGTTGGTCACCGTCCAGATCGGCGACTCGAGCACAGCGCGCGTGGGCGATTGGGTTCTGGCCGTGGGAAACCCCTTCGGGCTCGGCGGGTCGGTGAATGCCGGCATCATCTCCGCACGCGGACGCGACATCAACTCGGGCCCCTACGACGACTACCTGCAGATCGACGCGCCCATCAATCGGGGTAACTCAGGTGGTCCTCTGTTCGACATCGCGGGCCGGGTGATCGGCGTGAATACCGCCATCTTCTCCCCGACCGGCGGCAATGTCGGGATCGGCTTCGCCATTCCGGCCGAAACTGTAGAGCGCGTGGTGGCAAGCCTTCGGGAGAACGGACGTGTCGAGCGCGGTTGGCTGGGCGTCCAGATTCAGCCGGTGACCGAAGAATTGGCGGCCGGGCTCGGGCTCGACGAGGCGACCGGCGTCTTGATCGCGGATCTCATTCCCGGCAGTCCGGCCGCTGCGTCCGATCTTCGCACAGGCGATGTCATCCTCAGTGCGTCCGGGCAGCAGCTCACGAGCGCGAAGGACCTCTCGAAGTTGGTGGCAGGGACCAAGGCCGGCACACCCATGACGCTGCGCCTGATGCGCGACGGCAAGGCACGCGATCTGACGCTCACAATCGGTCCGATGCCGCAAGAGGATCGGATCGCCGCGATGCCGAGCGAAGACGCCGCGGAGTCGGACCGCCCCCGTCTGGGCCTCTATCTATCGCCGCTCACCCCCGAGCTGCGAGCCGAGCGCGGGCTCGACGCGGATGCAGCCGGTGTCTTCGTGGCGCAGGTCGAGGCCGACAGCCCGGCCGATCGCGCGGGGGTCGAGGCGGGCAGTCTCATCTCGATGGTCGGGACGGAATCGGTCGACACGCCCGACCAGGTCGTTGCGGCGGTCCGCGAAGCGATCGACGAGAAGCGCGACAGCCTGATCCTGCGTGTCGAGAAGGATGGCCGGCCTCTCTTCATCGCCGTTCCCTTCGCAACCTGATCGATCCCTAACCTACCAACGCTTGCCGGCCTCGATCGCGACCTTGCCGCACAGCACGTTCGCGATCGAGTGCCCCCGGGGGTTGATCGAACAGATTCCGCGCTATCCTATCTCGCCGGAACGCCGATAACCGGCCACGAATAACCAATAACCAATAACCAATTCCCGAACCCCGACGAGCAACCCATGCGAGTCCTCCTGATCGAAGACGATCGCCAAACCGCCGACTATTTACTCAGGGGCCTCGCCGAAACCGGCGCGGTCACGGACCACGTCGCCGACGGACGCGCGGGCCTGCTGCAAGCCGCCAGCGGCGAGTACGACGCCCTGGTCGTTGACCGTATGTTGCCCGGGCTCGACGGGGTGGGCATCGTGCGAACACTGCGCGCCTCCGGTAACCGCACGCCGGTGCTCTTTCTCAGTGCCTTGGGCGAGGTCGACGATCGCGTGGCAGGCCTGCGGGCGGGTGGTGACGACTATCTCGTCAAGCCCTTCGCCTTCTCCGAGCTTCATGCGCGTCTCGAGGCCCTGCTGCGTCGCGGCAAGGCCGACACGCCGGAGACGTGCCTGCGGGTCGCCGATCTCGAGATGGATCTGCTCAAGCGAGAGGTGACCCGCGCCGGGCGCGAGATCCGACTTCAGCCGCGCGAGTTTCGGTTGCTCGAATACCTGGTGCGACATGCCGACCAGGTGGTCACGCGCACCATGCTGCTCGAGCAGGTTTGGGACTATCACTTCGACCCTCAGACGAACGTCATCGACGTGCATATCAGCCGCCTGCGCAGCAAGATCGACAAAGACTTCGAGCCGCCTCTCCTGCAGACTGTCCGCGGTGTCGGTTATATGCTCCGCGGGGCATGAGCGACACCGGGCATCCGCCGTCGGCGCTGCGTGCGCGGGCCGCCAACACCCTGCGCAGCTCCACCTTCCGCCTGGCCGTCCTCTACGTGCTGCTTCTCGGCGTGTCGGTCGGCATCCTCATGGCGTTTATCTACTGGTCGACCGCCGGCTACATGGACCGCCAAACCGCGGCGACCATCGAGGCGGAAATCCGTGGGCTGGCCGAGCAGTATCGGCGCCGCGGTCTCGCCGGTCTGTCTTCGGTGATCAGCGAGCGCGTTGCGCGCGATCCGGTCGGCTCGAGCGTCTATCTCCTGGTCGACGACAACCTCGAGCGGCTCGCCGGCAACCTCGATCGCTGGCCCACGGGCTTTCCCGGCTCGGAGGGCTGGATCCGATTCCGCCTGCGCGAGCGCGGACCCGATCGCGCCGAAGAGCATGCGGCCCGCGGACAGGTCTTCTTGCTGCGCGGTGGTCTCAGGCTGCTGGTCGGGCGCGACGTGCGCGATCTGGAGGCGACGCGCGCCCTCATCCTGGACGCGCTCGCGTGGGGGTTGGCCATCACCGCTGCCTTGGCCTTGTTGGGCGGATGGGTGATGAGTGCCGGTGTGATGCGACGGCTGGAGATCATCAATCAGACCGCCGGCAAGATCATGGCCGGAGACCTCTCCCGGCGTATCCCGCTCAACGGCAGCGGCGACGATTTCGACGAGCTGGCCGAGAATCTCAACCGGATGCTGGAGCGCATCGAGCAGCTGATGGCGGGCGTCCGTCAGGTCTCGGACAACATCGCCCATGATCTGCGCACCCCTCTGACGCGTGTGCGAACCAAGCTCGAGCTGCTCTACAACGAGCTCGAAGATTGCGAGAACGCTCGCTCGCTCGCAGGCGAGGCGATCGCCGATGCCGAGGAGATGCTCGGGACCTTCAATGCCTTGCTGCGGATCGCACGCATCGAGTCCGGCGCCCGACGGGCCGCCTTCGCGCGCGTGGATCTCGGTGCCTTGATGGAGGATTTGGCCGAGCTCTACGAGCCGCTCGCGGCCGAGAAGGGCCAGAGCTTAACGCTTCGACTCGATGGACCGGCCCAGGTCATGGGTGACCGCGATCTTCTGTTTCAGGCCTTGGTCAATCTGGTCGACAACGCCATCAAATACACGCCGCCGCGCGGGACCATCGCGCTTGCCGTCGCGTCTCGGGAGGACGGCGTGATATTGACGATTCGCGATTCCGGACCCGGCATTCCGCCGGAGGCGCGCGAGCGGGTCCTCGATCGTTTCGTCCGGCTCGACGACAGTCGCTCGACCCCCGGCAGTGGACTCGGGTTGAGCCTCGTCAAAGCGGCGCTCGATCTGCACCAGGCGTCCATCGCCCTCGGCGGCGATGCCGACGGGCTTCTCGTGACGATCCGCTTCCGCGACGCTCGCTCACCCGCAGCGTAACGTCGAATCGCCACTCGGATGATTCACCTTCCACTAATAGAGCCGGACCTCCGCTGTCGACTCGGCCCATTGTGCCTCGTCGGCACTCAGACGCAGTTCCAGGTCGCCGGGCCGGGCCTCCGGGTCGTCGACCCAGTCGCGCAGGAAGGTACCGCCCGAGAGTAGGTCGATGGCCAGACGCTCGGTCTCGTACTCGTAGGGGAAGTCGCGCCAGATCGGATAATCCGGGTATTCGGATCGAACGGCCTTCAACAGAAGCGCAATCAGTCGGTACGGCTTGAAGCGATCGTGACGGTAGCCGTGATAGTCGGTGTGGATCTGCAGCCCCGAGCAGAGCAGCCCGGCATGCTTGTGGAAGGTCGGCTCGAACCAGCAGGGGCGGATCAAGGCACCCTCTGTCCAATCCGCGGATTCGGTGCGCATGCGTTCGAGTACGCGCTCGAAGTCCAGGTCCGGCGCGCCGACGACCTCCAGCGACACCGTGGTGCCGCGCCCTTCGGAGAGTGTTGTTCCTTCCAACAGGACGGTGCCGGGGAAGCAGCGGGCCATATTGAGGCTCGCGGCGTTGGGACTGGGGTTGATCCAGGGCAGTTCCATGGCGGGCCAGCCGAAACCGGGGCCGACCTCGGGGCGGTAACCGTCCATCGCGATCACCTCGAGGTCGATATCGTGACCGCGGTAGGCGACAAACCAGCGGGCCAGCTCCCCGAAGGTCAGTCCGTGACGCATGATGAGCGGACCTGCGCCGACGAAGCTCTCCCAGCCTGCTTCCAGGATGCTGCCCTCGATCGGGCGTCCGGCGGGGTTGGGTCGATCCAAGACCCGGAGGGTTTTGCCTGCCGCGGCGCAAGCGTCGATCAGATAGGCAAGCGTCGTGACGTAGGTATAGATGCGGGTCCCGATGTCCTGCAGATCCACCAGTAGGACATCGAAGTGATCGAGCATTGCACCCGTCGGATAGCGTACCTTGCCGTAAAGGCTGAAGACCGGGATACCGTGTCGCGAATCCAGGGTGTCTTCCGTCTCGACCATGTTGTCTTGCTTGTCGCCACGCATTCCGTGTTGAGGGCCGAAGGCGGCGGTCACGTTCACGTCGCCTAGCGCCATCAGCGCGTCCAGGCTGTGTTGGCCGGCGGCGGTCATGGATGCCGGGTGGCCGAGCAACGCCACGCGGCGGCCTCGAAGCGGCCCATGAAGGGCGGGGTCGTCCAATAGTCGATCGATGCCGAGTCTCACGATATTCAGGCGGGCGTCATTGGGATCCAGCGGATAAGGATAACCGAAGACGATCGAGCTTCGAGTGCTATCATGCCCGCCGCGTTCGCCGACCGCCTGCTTCTAGACCTTCGTCGTAGACCGTTGCAACCTGTTTCATGTCTATTCGCTTCATGCGCCTTCGTGATTTTCACTACGACCTGCCCGCCGACTTGATTGCCCAGCGCCCGCTGCCCGATCGCGGTGCATCGCGGTTGCTTGCGCTCGATCCCTTGCGCGAGGGGTGTCGCGACCTCTTCTTTCGCGATCTGCCGCGGTTGCTGAGGCCGGGTGATTTGTTGGTCTTCAACAACACGCGGGTGATGCGAGCCCGACTGCTCGGGCACAAGGATACCGGCGGTCGAGTCGAGATCCTGATCGAGCGCGTCCTCGGGGCCCGCGAGGCATTGGCCCAGGTCCGCGCAAGTAAGTCACTCAAGCCGGGGCGCTGGATCGATCTCGGCGCGGGCGTTCGCCTTCTCGTGCGCCGGCGCGAAGGCGATCTTTATCGCCTTGGACTGACCGAAGGCAGCTTTGCCGACCTTATGTCGGCGCAGGGCCACATTCCCTTGCCGCCCTATATCCAGCGTCCGGACGACGCTTCTGACGATGCGCGCTATCAAACCGTCTACGCTCGTCACAGCGGGGCTGTCGCCGCTCCGACGGCCGGCCTTCACTTCGACGAGGCCATGTTGGCCCGTCTGCGGGAGATGGGCGTCGCGTTCGCGGAGGTGACATTGCATGTCGGCGCAGGAACCTTCCAGCCGGTTCGCGTCGATGACCTCGATCGGCATGAGATGCACGCGGAATGGATCGACGTCAATGAAGAGGTCTGCCGTCAAGTCCATTCGACGCGCGCGGGTGGTGGGCGTATCGTCGCGGTCGGTACCACGAGCGTCCGGAGTCTCGAGAGCGCCGCGGCCGAAGGCGAGCTTCGCCCTTTTCGGGGCGACAGTCGTCTCTTTATTCGGCCGGGTTATCGGTTTCGGGTGGTGGACGCGATGATTACCAACTTCCACCTGCCAGAATCGACACTGCTGATGTTGGTTTCCGCCTTTTCAGGCTATCGTCCCGTGATGGATGCCTACCGCCATGCCGTGGAGGCTCGGTATCGGTTCTTCAGCTACGGCGATGCGATGTTTCTGAGCCGTAATGCCGAGGATACGGCGCAGGAGGATGCGATGCTCGACCAATCATCGAGCCGATGAGTCTCCTTTCCCGGCGTGTCCGATTCGGTTCCGAATTGCTCAATCCGTGTGTGCGACCCAGCCGAGCATCTGCGTGAAGCTGCGCGACTGAGCGGCTCTTTAAGATCTCGACTTTGGCCAATCTAGGCGGTCGCCGCGAGCTGTTCCAGCAGGCGATCGAGTCGCTTGGACGAAATTAGGACCATCTCCCCCTCGGACCGTGAGTAGGCGTAATTCTCCTCGGCCCAGATGGTGCGCCGCACCAGGGCCAGGCAATCGGAGAAGGTGGCGTGGGACTTCAGATACCAGGCCGTGGAGCGCGGCAGGGCGTCCCAGCGCTCGCGCCACCGGTAGACCATGAGACAGACGAGCGAGAACAGCGCCATCAGCATCGGCGTGGTGCGTGCGATCGCCAGGTCGTTCCACTGGCGCTGGGTCTCGACGCCGAGGTGGCGACGGACTTCCTCGAAGGTGACCTCGAGCGACCAGCGCTGGACGAACAGCTCCACGACGCGGGCCGGCGCCATGTTCAGGTCGGTGGTGAAGAAGGCTTGCGTCGGCAGCCGGCCCTCGGGATCGACCACGAGCACCCAGCGAATCGGCAACGGCGGCCATCCCGCGGTGTGCCACAGACACACCTCGCTGAGCAGGCGCAGCGTTTTGGGCTGTCCGTACCATTGAATCGCGACCTCCTCGCCTCGGGTGTGCGCCGCTTCCTCGCGTGTGGCGAGCTTGGCCAGTACGCCGCCTTTCTTCGGCTTGGGGCCGCGCCGCCCGGCGGGCACCGGCTCGGGAAAGGCGAACAGGCGTGCATCCAGGCGCAGGCGCGTGATCAGGGTCGCTTGCGCAGCCAGCACTTCCCACCCCAGCTGGATGCAGGAGTAGCTGCCGTCGCCGAGCAGGATCCAGCGGCGTTGCTGCAGCCAGCGCGAGACCAGCCAGACCATCCCGATGGTGAGCTCCACGACCGTGCGATGGTGCCGCGCGGCCGCCTCGTCGGCCCGTTTCGACGGCGCCAAGCGGGTGAGAAAGGGCAGCGCCCAAGGCCGCGTGCTCCACGGCACGGGCACCAACAACGCCATGCAGATCCACTCCAGCCCCAAACAGGTCACCACCTTGCCGCGCGAGGAGCGCACCGCATCGCGATACATCCCCTTCGCTCGAATGCGCGCGCCCTTGCGCCGTTCCAGCGTCTCGTCGACCGCCACCACGATCGGCACCTGCGCCGGCAACATCCCGAGCAACAACCCCAGCAGAATCCGCGCCCCTTGGCGCGACGACCAACGCGCCCGATTCAGCACCCGGTGGTAACGCTCGAAGCGCCGCTCCGCGCTCAGCCCCATCGCCCGCAGTGCCGCCGTCACCGTGCGTGGTCCTTGCGCCAGCAGCGTTCCCGTGAGCAAGACGTGCAGATGCGCCAGGGTCGGCGCGGTGAACAGGCAGGCAAAGGGCTGCAGAACAGATACAATCGAGGCTGGCAGAGGGAACATCCGCGGGCAGGTCCGAGGTTTTGGTCGACATCGGACGATACCGTCCGCGGCCCTCTGCCGCCACATCAATCGGGTCTGTCACCGTCGCTCCCGGCGCCTCGCGGCGCTTCCGCCGAGGCCCGGAAATGGCCAAAGTCGAGTAAGATGTTCGATGGATCGATCGGAGCATCTCATCCGGTCGCGTTTTACCCTTTCTGCTTGACATCCATTATAAATCGCATAAATTATGCAGGATCGAGCCGCATGACGGCTCGTTTGACTTTTCGGGAATCATCCTTTACCCGTTTTGGAGGTATATCACGTGGAGTACGCTAACCTTAGCGTCGACGAGATTCAGCAGCAGCTTGCCGAAATCGAAAGCAGCAAGGCCGAGCTGAAGCGCGCACTGGAAGTGCGCCGTCAAGAAGCGAAATCGGAAGTCGCTCAACAGATCAAGGGCCTGATCGCCCAATACGGCTACGAATTGGAAGACATTCTGCCTCTTGTGGAATCCAAGCGCCGGCGTGCAGGCGCGTCGGTCCGGCGCGCCTCTACTGGGGGGCGGCAGTATACGCGATATGTCGATCCGGAGAATTCGGACAACGTCTATGTGCGCGGCGTGCTTCCCGGCTGGATGAAGCAGAAAATGGCGGAGCAGGGCTATGACCCTTCTTCGAAGGCCGATCGCGAAGCCTTCAAATCCAGCTATCTCCAAGCGGTCGACGCCTAAGGCGCCATTGCTCCGGCGATTTGCCGGGCACCATCTCGGCATCCATTTTGGCATCGTGCGGGCTTGGCTCGGTCGCACGAGCCGATGTTGACCTCGGATGCCGAGATGGAATGTCGGTGAAGATTTCGATACCGGGAGGCCGCAGGTTGCAGCGGGCTCCAAAATCCCGATGCGAAAAATGCAAGATAAATAGGCTACCGACGGCGCTGGCTTTCATTGGGCGCGTCGCGTAGACTCCACTTCTCGCATCATCCGGTCGATGCGTCGTCTCGCGGCTGACCCCACCTTTTCCCAAGGCTTCATCCTCGAACGCCTCTTTTTCTGCCTAGGCCGGTCCCGCGCTTGCGCGGTCTTAGGCCGGTTTCAGGAGTTTCAATGTCATTCGATTCACTCGGCCTTCAGGCCGACTTGCTGCGTGCCGTAGCAACGCAGCGTTACGCCCGCCCGACCCCGATTCAACTGCAGGCAATACCGGAAATTCTGGCCGGTCATGACCTACTTGCCGGGGCTCAAACCGGAACAGGGAAGACTGCGGCCTTCGTGCTGCCTCTCCTGCAGCGTCTCTCCGAGAAGGGGCACCCGCAACGTCACCCGCGTGCACTCATCCTGACGCCGACGCGCGAGCTGGCGGCCCAGGTCGGGGAGCGTGTGCACGCCTACGGCCTGCACTTGCCTTTGCGATCGGCCATCGTCTTCGGTGGTGTCGGTATGCAACCGCAGATCAATCAGCTGCAGCGGGGTGTCGACGTCTTGATCGCAACACCGGGCCGCCTGCTCGATCACGCCGGCCGACGCACCGTCGACCTGTCGCGCGTCGAGATGCTCGTGCTGGACGAAGCCGATCGCATGCTGGACATGGGCTTCATCCACGACATCCGGCGCATCATCCAGTTCCTCCCCGAGCGGCGCCAGAATCTATTGTTTTCGGCGACCTATTCCGACGATATCAGACGGCTGGCCGACGGGCTTCTCAAGCGCCCGAAGTTCATCGAGGTCGCACGCCGCAACACGGCGGCCGAAACGGTCACTCAGGCGGCTCATCCCGTGGACAAGGCCCGCAAGCGCGATCTGCTCGCGCACCTCTTCCGTCGCGAGGAGTGGCACCAGGTGCTGGTCTTCACGCGAACCAAGGCCGGCGCCAATCGGCTGGTGGAGCACCTCGGGCGAGAGGGCATCACCGCCGCGGCCATCCACGGCAACAAGAGCCAGTCGGCTCGAACGCGCGCCTTGGACGATTTCAAGCGCGGCAGCGTTCGAGCGCTGGTGGCGACGGATATCGCCGCGCGGGGATTGGATATCGTCGATCTGCCCCAAGTGGTGAACTTCGAGTTGCCCAACGTCGCCGAAGATTATGTGCATCGCATCGGGCGGACCGGTCGAGCGGGCGCAGGCGGAAAGGCGCTGTCCTTGGTCAGTCATGACGAACGCGGTTTGCTTCAAGGAATTCAGCGTCTCCTGCGTAAGGAGATCGCGCTGGATCCCGTGGTCGGTTTCGAGCCGTCTCTGATTCCTCCCGAGTCCGAGCCCGATCGCAGCCTGGGCGGTCGCCGCGACTCGCGAGGCCAGAACCGGCCGGCACGCAAGCCGCTAACGGCCGCCGCTTCAGCGGCCGGGAAACGTCCCTGGCGTGGGGGCGACCGCCGCGGGCGCGGCGCAACGCCGTAGGTCTTTGACGAGCACCGCGGGAGCCGGATCGCTCCGGTCCCGCCACACCTTCGTCTCCAACGGTTGGGGGCAAAGACTGTCGAATCAGTTGCGTATTGATTTTTCGACCGTTCTCTCTTTCTCTTCAATGCGCTCTCACGGAACTCTTGAATAATGAATATTTACGTTGGCAACCTGGCCTACGGCGTGACCCAAGACGAGCTGAAGACCGCATTCTCCGCTTATGGCGAGATCTCGAGCGTGAACTTGATCACCGACAAGTTCACTGGTGAGTCCAAAGGCTTTGGCTTCGTCGAGATGCCGAACAACTCCGAGGCCGATGCCGCCATCAAGGGGCTGAACGAGACGCCGCTTAAAGGCCGGAACCTGAAGGTCAACCAAGCCAAGCCGCGCGGTGAGCGCCCCTCACGCGGGCCGCGCTGGTAAGCTGACTCCGGCTTCGGGGCAATGCCCCGAGGTCGTCCTCAATGCCAGACTCGAATCGCCGAAAAACAAATTACCCCTCACGACACCTCCTGCTCTGATGTCGCTCGACCTGATTTATCGCGTTCGCCCCGCCGTTCCGCAAGCACACCGGTTCCAAGTCGATATCGAGATCCCGAGCTCGGGGGCCGAGCTTGTCGAGCTCTCTCTGCCCGCGTGGATCCCCGGCAGTTATATGATTCGGGACTTCGCCAGGAATGTTCTGACGCTCGTCGCCGAATCGGCCGACGGAACACCGCTTGAGTGTCGAAAGCGCGACAAACAAACGTGGTTTTGTCGGGCGGCGGGCAGCGCAATCAGGGTGCGGTATCAGGTCTACGCTTGGGATCTCTCTGTTCGAGCAGCGCATCTCGATACGACGCACGCCTATTTCAACGGGGCGGTTCTCCTGATGCGGGTTCGCGGTATGGACGACCGACGCTGTCTGGTCGATCTATTACCGGCGGATGGACGGGTCGAGGGGAAATGGGAGGTTGCCACCAGCCTTACGCCCGAGCAGATCGATGTGCGTGGTTTCGGATGTTATCGCGCTGAGAATTACGATGACCTGATCGATCATCCCGTCGAGATGGGTCGCTTTGAACGGGTCGCGTTCGATCTTGCAGGTGTGCCGCATCGCATGGCGATCACGGGCCGCCAGTACGCCGATAAGGCGCGACTCGAGAGCGATCTCTTGCGCATTTGTGGCGAGCACGCGGCCCTGTTCGGAGAATTGCCGATCGATCGCTACCTCTTTCTCGTCACGGCATTGGGAGAGGGATACGGCGGATTGGAACATCGATTCTCGACCAGTCTGCTCTGCTCTCGGAACGATCTTCCGCATCCGAACGACGAGAAGCCCACCGACGCCTATGTCCGATTTCTAGGCCTATGCAGCCACGAGTATTTTCATCTCTGGCATGTCAAACGCATTCGGCCTTTAGCGCTTATGAACGGCGGGCTGGATCGGGAGATTCATACACGCACGCTCTGGGCCTTCGAAGGCATCACGTCCTACTACGACGAGCTTGCATTGGTGCGCAGCGGTCGTATCGATGTCCGGACCTATCTCGGCTTGCTCGCCGCGACCATCACGCGTCTGGCGAGAACCCCCGGGCGCGAGGTGCAGACCCTGGCTGCGTCGAGCTTCGATGCTTGGACCAAGTTCTACAAGCAAGACGAGAATGCGCCGAATGCGATCGTAAGCTATTACGTCAAGGGCGCCTTGATGGCACTCGCGTTGGACTTGACCATTCGCGACGGCACGCAGGGCAGGGTATCGCTCGACGACGTCATGCGCGCGCTCTGGGGTCGCTATGGCCGTACCGGTCTCGGCGTGCCCGAGCATGGGGTCGAAGCGATTGCGGCCGAGGTTTCTGGGCTCGATCTCGGCGGCTTCTTCTCGACCGCCTTGGAAGGGACCGAGGAGCTCGATCTGGAGCCGCTCTTGGCGGGCGTCGGGATCGCGATGCGCCTGCGCCCCTCGGATGGGCCTAAGGACCAAGGCGGTTGTCCGGAGCACTTCGATCATCGGGAAGCGCGCCCGACCCTGGATCTGCGTCTGCGTCCAGGCGCCGCCGAGGCGATTGTCCAGAACGTGATCCGCGACGGTCCGGGCGAGCGTGCGGGTATCGCTCCTGGAGATGTCGTGGTCGCGGTCGACGGCCTGCGTGCTACCGCGGAGAATTTGGAGTCCTTGGTCGCGCGTGCTGCCGCTCCGTCCGGGGTCAGGCTCCATCTTTTCCGGCGCGACGAGTTGATCGAGGTGCTGGCCATCCCGGCTCCGGCGCGTTTTGATACCTGTGACTTGATGCTCTTGGATGGGGTGTCGCCGCAAGTGCTCGAGGCCCGCACGCGGTGGCTTGCCAGTGTCGTTCGCTCCGACGGGGATGGCGACGCGTGACATCCGGCTCGAGGTTTCATGACGCCAAAGCGCCCCCTCATCTCCTCGATGCCGAGCGGATTCTGGCGGCGCTGTCCCCAACCGCTCGCCGGGCAATGGAACGACTGGAGATTCACACCGAGATCGACTCGACGAATCGCGCCCTGATGCGCGAGGCTGCGGCGGGTGCGCCCTCCGGAACGTTGTGCCTTGCGGAGTGCCAAACCGCCGGACGGGGGCGTCTCGGGCGTCCCTGGATATCCCCTTTCGGCGCGAACCTCTATCTGTCCGCGCTCTGGCGATACAGCGCTCCGCCTGCTGTGCTGGGCGGCTTCAGCCTGGTCGCGGGCGCCGTCGTCGCGGACGTGCTGCATCGCAGCGGCGCAGAGGGACTTGCGTTGAAATGGCCGAACGATCTGCTCTGGGATCGGCGCAAGCTCGGCGGGATGCTCTTGGAGGTGGCCGGCGAATCCCAAGGCCCCAGTGCTCTGGTGGTTGGGGTCGGGATCAATGTGCGGATGACGCCTGATCAAGGCCGCTCCATCGACCAGCCGTGGGTCGATCTTGCCGAAGTGCTCGGTGGTCCGGGAATTGACCGCAACGTCTTGGCGGCGCTGCTCGTCGATGCCCTGATCGATGCCTTCGAACGCTTCGGTCGGGAGGGTCTGAACCCATTCCTTGCACTCTGGGACGAGTTCGATGCCTTTCGCGGCGAGCAGGTGCGCCTGCTGCTCGCGGACCGGGAGATTCGGGGCAGGATGCTCGGGATCGCGTCGGACGGTGCCTTACGGCTCGATACCGCCGATGGGGAACGGCGATTCCATGCGGGGGAGGTCAGTTTGAGAGGCGAGGTCGGGGACGATCGATGATGCTTCTGCTTGATATTGGAAATACCAACCTGCGCTGGACTCTCTCGGGCGCAGGCACTCACGGCGAGGTCCGGATCGTGCGCCACGGCGGGGCGGTGCCGATCGACCTTCTGGCCGACTGGGAACGGCTCGATGCCCCCGAGCGTGTCGTGGCGAGTAACGTGGGCGGCGCATCGGTCGCCTCAGCGATCGGCCGCGCGACCCGGGCCTATTGGGGTCTCGACGTGGAGTTCGTGCAGACCCGAGCGCGATTTGGAGCGCTCCAGATCGCGTATCGTGATCCGGAGCGCTTCGGTGTCGACCGCTGGCTCGCCTTGGTTGCCGCCCACCGCCTGGTTGCCGAGGCGGTGCTGGTCGTGGATGCCGGAACGGCGGCCACTTTCGACCTCCTGCTTGCCGATGGCCGTCATCTCGGCGGCCTGATTCTCCCGGGGGTCGAGATGATGCGTGCGAGCCTTCTGGCCGGCACCCTCATTCCGCGGATCGCTTCCGAGCCGACCGACGAACCCTGGGCGGTCGATACGGGCCCCGCCGTTGCGGCCGGCAGTCTTCAGGCGCTTGCGGCCCTCGCCACTCGGCTCTACGACCGACTCCGGCAGGAGACACAGGCGCCGCCGGCGCTGATCTTGACCGGCGGCGACGCCGAGCGTCTGGTCCCGGCGATGGATCGGCCCTGCCGGGTGGTGCCTGATTTGGTCTTGCGCGGACTCAGCGAGGTCGTCTCGGGCGAAGTCGTGGACATCGGATGCGTGTCCGACGCGTTGGGTGGGTCCGAATCGGGTGAGTCGGCTCCCGGTGCTGGGAAGGTCCAGTGAAGGCGCTTGTTGACGCGGATTTGGCGCCCTCGACAGGATTTGAACCTGTGACCTACCGCTTAGGAGGCGATCGCTCTATCCAACTGAGCTACGAGGGCGTGCTGTCGAGAACCGCAGGGATTAGTGTAACCCGGGGAATGACTGCAGGCACCGGTCACGATCACGATTCAGACCGATATCGGTTGAAGTCCAACCGCGAAGCGGTGATTATTGAAGCGTGATCAAGTTCATACGTCCATATCCATGACCCATCTGGCCCAGCCCGACGTCACCATCTTCCTAGATCACGTCGGCGTGATCCGGCGAGCAGCGTTGTCGCCCGCGTTCCGCGGCGAGGCGCTGGACGCCTGGGTCGGGCGTCTTTGGGCGGAGACGGTCGATTCGGTCGGGAGCGAGAGCCTGCAGAGCCTCGTCGATGACGCGCGGGACTCGGGCGTCTCGGCCTTCAGGCAGGTCAATCAGATCTTTCCATCCGGGTTGCGTCTTCCGATCGAGTATACCGCCGTGCGTTTGGGTGGCGATGCCGGTCTGGTCGCTATCGGCCGCAGTCTCCAGGCCGTGACCGAGCTGCAGACGCGCCTTGTGGAGGCGCAGCAGACGATGGAGCGCGACTATTGGAAGCTGCGCGAGGTCGAGACCCGGTATCGGCTCTTGTTCGGATCCTCGAGCGATGCGGTGATTCTGTTGCGAGTCGACGGTCTGGCGATCCAGGACGTCAACCCGGCTGCATCGCGTGCCCTCGTTGGTCCGAGCGGATCACAGCGGCCGTTGGTCGGCAAAGACTTTGCCGGCGAGTTGGTCGACGGCGAGCGCGACCTCTTTTACGCGATGCTCCAACGGCTTGACGATCAAGGCAGCGCGCCAGGGATCCTGCTGCATCTGGGAGCGGAGCGAGCGGCTTGGATGGTGCGTGCTTCGCGGCTCGCGTCCGAGGCCGGTTCACTGTACCTTCTTCAACTGACAGCCACTGAGGCCGCGTCGACGTCTCGACAGACTGCCGACGGAGCGTTTGCCGACGTCCTGATCGAGCGCTTGCCCGATGGTTTCGTCGTGACCGATCGAAGTGGCCTGATTCGCTGGGTCAATCCATCCTTCCTCGACCTCGTTCAGATGCCGACCTCGGTCGGGGTGCTGCAACGAAGCCTAGGACGTTGGCTCGATCGACCGGGCGCGGATATGAGCGTGTTGTTGACGACGATCGCCCGACTGGGCGTCGTTCGTCCGTTCTCGACCAGGCTCCGCGGCGAGCTCGGCGGCGAGACGGAGGTGGAGATCTCGGCGGCCGGCGATTTGGACACCGAACCGTCGTCGATCGGAATCTTGTTCCGGGATGTCGGCAGGCGCCTGCCGCGACAAGACAACGACGAGCGTCTCGGCGGACGCTTGAACGCCCTGAGCGGGCGGATCGGCAAAGGTCCCTTGCGTGCGCTGGTGGACGAGGCGATCAGCGTGCTGGAGCAGCACTATATCGAGGAGGCGTTGGAGCTCACGCGCGGTAATCGTACCGCAACCGCCGACCTGCTCGGGTTGAGTCGTCAGAGTCTCTACGTCAAGCTCAAGCGGTACGGTATGGATCCGGACACGGTTACGGATCCGGGAAGTCGAACCTAGACCGCGTCCACAGCGAAATGCTCGTTTTCGAGTGAGCTCGACGTTTGTTGCATCCACGACCCTTAGCGTGGACGCGTTTTAAATGGTATATTTTTTAATATCTTAAACCGCGCCGACTCCAACGGGCGTCAAGTCTGCCGGGGCCGATACCATCCAGAAACATCGCATACCGCGCCGGGCGCGGTTTAAGCATCGGAGCGCAGTCCAATTGACCCCCGATCTTTCCTCCTCACCGGCGTTCGGGTACGCCGATCTTTCCAATTGCGAACGCGAGCAGATTCAGCTCGCCGCATCCATCCAGCCGCACGGTGCCCTGATCGTTCTGTCGGAGCCGGATCTTGTTGTGATCCAGGTCAGCGAAAATGCAGGCTCACTCTTGCGGATCGACCGGGATCTGATCGGGGCCCGCCTCGACGAGCTGGTGCCGGTGCTGGCAGCGAGGGTTCGTCCTAGACTCGGCGATAATCTGGCGCAGATCCCGCTTGTGTTGCGAACACCGGTGGGGGTGCGCCCGGAGCGGGATTTCGATGCCATCGTGCATCGTCCGCCGGCGGGTGGATTGGTCGTCGAGCTCGAGCCGTCGGGGGCCGCGGTCGATCTATCGGCTCGGATCAATGCCGCGCTGCAGACGATCATCGCTTCGGCGTCGTTGCGGTCTTTGTGCGACGAGGCCGCGCGGATCTTCAAGTCGATCGCCGGTTACGACCGGGTCATGGTCTATCGGTTCGATGACGAGGGTCACGGCGAGGTTCTTTCTGAGCAGCGCGAGCCCGAGCTCGAGGCATACCTCGGAAACCGTTACCCGGATTCCGATATCCCTCGAATCGCTCGACGGCTCTACGAGCGCAACCGGATCCGCCTCTTGGTCGACGTCGATTACGAACCGGTGCGCATCCACCCCCGCACATCGCCCGTCACGGGTGAGGATCTGGATATGTCGCTGTGCAGCCTGCGCAGCATGTCGCCGATCCACATCCAATATTTGAAGAATATGGGTGTCGGGGCAACGCTGGTCGCCTCGCTCTTGGTCGGGGGCAGGCTGTGGGGGCTGATCGCGTGTCATCACCGCGGGCCGCGCTTCGTGCAGTACGAGATTCGCGCCGTCTGCGAGCTACTGGCCGAGGCGGTGGCGACACGCATCGCTGCCTTGGAGAGCTTTGTCCAGGCTCAGGCGGAGCTATCGGTCCGACGCCTCGAGCAGAGGATGGTGGAGGCGATTTCGCGCGAGGGTGACTGGACATCCGCCCTCTTCGACGATCCCCGAACCTTGCTTCAGACCGTCGATGCAGCGGGAGCGGCCTTGATTTGCGACGGCCGCATTCTGACCACCGGAGAGGTTCCCGGAACTCGGGACCTGCGCGAGATCGGCGCCTGGCTCGACACTCAACCGCGGAGTGCTGTGATGGCGACCGCCTCGCTGCGGCGCGATGAGCCGCGCCTTGCGGATCTGACCCCGGTGGCGAGCGGCATCCTCGCCGCGCCGGTCTCGAGCTGCATGGGCGAATACCTGATCTGGTGTCGTCCCGAGCGGGTTAGGACCGTTACTTGGGGTGGCAATCCCTTTAAGCCTGTCTTCAGCGGAAACGATCCCGCGCAGCTTTCGCCGCGGCGCTCCTTCGCGCAATGGCACCAAGTGGTGGAGGGCACGTCCGACCCCTGGACCTCCGCAAATCTAGCGACCGCCAGGCTGATCGGCGAATCCGTGGCGGATGTCATCCAGCAGTTTCGCTCGGTCCGTGTGCTGATCGCCCAAGCGCAGCTCGCTCAGGTTCGCTCTCAGGTTCGTGTTTCGGAGCAGCCCATCCTGATCGCCGATGCAGATGGCGTCTTTTTACTGACCACGCAGTCCTTCGAGCGACTCCTGCATCCGGACCAACCGCCGCCGCAGTGTCTTGATGATCTGCTCGCCCTGTTCTCCGAGCCGGCGGAGGCTCGCCGCCGCCTCAACGAATTGGTGAACCATCGTCGGGCTTGGCGCGGCGAGGTGGAGTTGAACACCAGGGATATCGGCCTTCGTCCCTTTCTGGTGCGCGCCGATCCGGTCTTTTCATCGCCGGGAAGTGTCTTGGGATTCGTGATCTTGCTCACCGATCTGAGCGAGCGCAAGAGCGCCGAGGATGCCCGGCATCGGGTTCAGGCGGGTCTGCTGGAACAGCAAAAACTGATGCGCCAGCAGTTGCAGTGGAGTGCCAATCCCATGTACCGCGAGCTGCTTTCGGCGATTGTCGGGAATGCGCAGCTTGCCGCGCTCGAGGTGACCGACGGCGTCGATTTAGGTCGCGTGCCCGCCTTGGTCGATGCAGTTCAGTCCTCGGTGCACCGGACCACGCAGCTCCTCGAGCACCTCGCCTGGTACTCGGCGCAGAACACAAAGGACGATCCGCCTATCGGCAACTGACGCGGCTGGGTCAGGTTCGCCAGCGCAGGGCCAAATCGGCGAGATGAGCGACCAGAGCCAAGCCCAGCGAGAGTCCGATCCAGAACCACTCGGCGCCGGTCAAGGCCAGACGGACCGCGACCAAGAGAAAGGCGCCCGCGAGGAGCAGTCCGACCAGATCGCGCGGTGCGACACCTTTGCCCGTCAGACGGTGAAGGACACCCAACGCGATCGCCTCCACCAGCACCAGGCCGAGGATCAGATCGATCAAGCGCCCGCTTGCGAAGAGCTCGGCCATGATGTCCAAGGTGCTCGCATCAGCGTGCCGAGACGAAGCCCAAGAGGTGCGCCATATCCTTGAAGAAGACCCGCAGATGGGCCGCCGGCTTGGCGCGGACCAGACGCTTGTTCATGTAGGCATCCCAGGTCAGAGATTGCACGTCCGGGTCTTTGCACATGCTCACGAAGCGCTCGCGACGCTTATCGCTGGAGTACCAGAAGTACTGCATCATCCCGAGCACCCAGAAGACCTTGCCGTGTGCCTTCATGAAGCGCGCCCGTGCCGTCTTGAGCGCACGCGCATCGCCGGTGGCGAGAAAGGTGTCGACCGCGTCCCCGGCCAGCCGTCCGCCGACCAGCGCGTAATAGATGCCCTCGCCAGAGGCGGGAGCCACGACACCGGCGGCATCGCCGGCCAGGACCAGATCGCGTCCGTTGTCCCAGCGCTTGAGCGGTTTCAGCGGGATGGGCGCGCCCTCCCGGCGTAGGGTCTCGGCGTGCTCCAATCCGGCGCGCCGCCGCAGCTCGGTGGTCGCGCTTTTCAGAGAGAAGCCTTCGACCGCAGTGCCCACACCGACGCTGGTCGTGTCCCCGTGCGGGAAGACCCAGCCGTAGAAGTCCGGCGAGATGTCGCCTTGGTAGTAGACATCGCAGCGCGTGCCGTCGAAATCGGCCGGACCGCCGTTGGCCGGGGTCCGCACGATCTCATGATACGCGGCGACATATTTGATCATGTCTGCGCCCGGCACACACTGCTTGCCGACGGACGAGTGTGCCCCGTCGGCGCCGATCACGGCGCGCGCGCGGACCCGCTCGGACTCGTTGCCGCTGCGCCCGGCGCCCGGTCGATAGCGGATGAGTGCCGTACCGTCGGTGTCGCGCTCGACCGCCTCGAAGGTTCCGGTCCGTCTCTCGGCCCCGGCTTGCGCGGCGCGTTCCCGAAGCCACTCGTCGAAATGCTCGCGATCCACCATGCCGACGTAGCCGCCGTTGATGGGCATGTCCACACGCTGATCGGACGGGGAGACCATTCGCGCTGAGTTGACCTGGTTCGCCAGCATGGATTCGGGAATCTCGAACTCACGCATCGCTTGCGGCGGAATGGCGCCGCCGCAGGGCTTGATGCGCCCGCCGCGATCGAGCAGAAGGACGCGCCGGCCGCGCCGGGCCAAATCGGTTGCAGCGGTTGCACCGGCGGGCCCGCCGCCGACGATTACAACGTCGAATGTTTCAAGATTTGTCATCGATTGCTGGCCCTGATGTTGGGAAAAAGCGAGGTATTGGGAAGACCGCTGTCCGTGCCGCCCCGGCACGATCGAGCGTCTCAACGGAGATTGCAGGGTCGGGTTCGGATCACACGAGCAGCCCGCGCAGAGCAAATGCGCTGATCATCATCCCGGTGACGTAGACGCTGACGCCGAGGCCGCTGAACCAGGTCGCCCGCTCGCGCGGACTTTGCAGGAAGCGAACCATCAGCAGCAGTTGAATCATCAGGACCACGCCGACGGCGATCCCGTGGGCCGGCTTGTCCCAGGCGAACAAGAGCGCGATCACGATCACCTGAGGAACGGCCATCACGAGACTGGCCAGGCGCGCGGCCCCGTCGACACCAAGTTGAACGGGTAGCGAGCGCACGTTCATCTGCTTGTCGCCCTCGATCGCCTTGAAATCGTTGAGCGTCATGATGCCGTGTGCGCCGATGCTGTAGAGCACGGCGAGTGCGAGGATCCGCCAGTCCGGCATGGCGCCGCCGAGCATGACGGCGGCGCCGGTCACCCACGCCAATCCCTCGTAGGAGAATCCGACAGCGAGGTTGCCCCACCAGCCGTTACCCTTGAGCCGGAAAGGCGGCGCGCTGTAGGCCCAGGCCAGGGCCATGCCGATCAGCGATGCCCCGAAGACCCAGGGTCCCAGCATCCAAGCGAGCAGCAGCGAGACCGTAGTCCAGATCAGTGCGAGATAGAGACCCCAGCGCCCCGGGATTCGGCCCGAGGGGATCGGGCGGTCCGGCTCGTTGATGGCATCGACATGACGATCGTACCAGTCGTTGACGACCTGACTGGTTCCGCACATCAGGGGGCCGGCCAACAGCACGCCGGCGAGCAGGAGCCACCACTGCTGCAGGACGGGCGCGCCGGAGGAGACGACCCCGCACGCGAAGGCCCACATCGGCGGGAACCAGGTAATGGGGTGCGACACTTCCAGGATCGCGGGCATGGACGGATAGGCGGACGTTGCCGCGGGTAACGCGCTTCGATTCATGCCGCTCACTTGTCGGATGGCGCCGATGGCTCGGCTGCTTGGTCGGAAATGCCGTAACGGTCGATTTTGACGTATAGGCTTTGGCGGCTCAAGCCCAGCAACTCGGCCGCCGAGGCGCGGTTATCTCCGGTCAGTTTCAGTGCCGCCTCGATACACAGGCGCTCGATGGTATCGGTCGATTCGCGCACCAACTCCTTGAGGGGAACCCGCCCGACCCGGTCCGTAAGCTGATCGAGCCAGCGAGGCTGTTCCGGACTCGTCGGTTGCTCGGCATGCAGCCGGCGACCGACATCTCGGATGAAGAAGCCGAAATAGGGACGCTCCCCGTTGCGAACCGCGGCGGCCGAGATCTCGATATCGGTCGTGGATCCATATTCGCCGCGCAACGTGGTCGCGAAGAGGCGGACCGTGTCGTGTTGGCGCAGATTCGCCATCAGCACATTCAGGTCGACGCCCGGACGTCCGAGCCAACGGTCCAGCGATTCGCCCCGCGCCTGTTGTTCCGCGGCGATCTCGGTCAAGGCCAAGAAGGTGTTGTTGGCGCTCAAGACGCGTCCGTCTGCATCCGTGATCACGACACAGTCCGGTGCGTTCTCCAGGACGCGGAGATAGCGCGCCCGGTTCTCCGGGAGGGTAAAGGTGGCACTCTCGGCGACGATCGGCGACAGCCGCACGAGGAGAAAAGAGAGGTTTTCCTGACGCAGCAGGGAGGCCGAGACCAAGAACTCCTGCATGCCGTCGGCGAGCTTGGCCCGCACGTCGTCCGCCCGACCGGCGGCCCGGACGCCGGCCAGAAGACCATTGATCGACTGTGTGCCCTCGGTGTCGAATCCTTCCGGGAAGGGACGGCCGATCACACGTGTGGGCGATTCGCCGAGGAGCTGTCCGGCGGCCGGATTCGCCTCGACAACCCGCTGGGTCGGCGCATCGATGATCAGGATGGCCTCCGAAACCATACGAAACAGTAATCGATACCGGGTCTCGACCTGCCGGAATCGCCAATAGTCGCGCTCAAGGGCTTGTTGTGCATCGACGAGCTGCTGTTGCAGGGCTGCCATGCCCTGGAGGTTGCGCCCCAGTGCCACGACACTCGTTCCCAAACGTAACGCTCTGTACTGAATCGGGATATCGGTCCCGCGCACGGAGGGATGGTTGACCTGGCGCCATCGGGTGACGCGGGTCCCGGATGCCTCGCTGAGCAAGGCTTCGAGGTTTGCGCGGCTCTCCGGGAGCACGGTGGTCAGCCAGGGTTGTCCGATCCAGTCCCTGGTGAGCTCGCTCGAGAGATCCTCGCTGCCGAACGAGATGTCGCAGACGATGCCCGCCTGGTCCACCACGACCGCGATGTCGGTTGCGCCTTCAACCAGCGCCGCCGCCGTTTCGGCATCGAGGGTGCCGAACGATTCCTTCGGGGCTCTGAACGGACTCACGACGACCAGACCCTCCAATGCCTCTGGGCGCGCCCGCGCAACCCGTTTTCGGTGCCGATTGCGGTCGGCTCGCCGGAGCGCTCCTGATAGGGCGGCGTGCCCATGGGCACCCGACACATGCGCCATTGCGCCCGGCGGTCTCGAGCGCATCGCTCGACGCGGCTTCCGGCTTCGACCGGATCCTGTCTCGTATCGATGATCACAAGAGACCGCTTGCGCTGCTCGGGACGTCAGTCGTCAACGAAAAACACGCCGAGGCGCGAGGTGCATGCCGCCCTGTCGATCCATGCCGGATCGGCCGAGCGCCGCCGTTGTGCGGAGTCCGAGTCGGGGGTTTGTACAGCAGCCTGTGTGCGTCTGCTGCGGGGCGAAGCTGCTGCTGATGGCAATGCAGAAACGCCGGTTCACCACTGTCGGGCTCGCTACCCTATTGTGGTGCCTGGTGCGGGGTTGTCAAGTCAGGTTTACGTAAAGTTTGGTTGACGCATCCCTGAAAGCGGACTAGATTCGTCATATGTAGAACGCGACGAGGGATCATACCCTAGTTCGCCCACTGATGAATCATCCTCGAATGCAACCGCAGCAACGCAGACCTCTCTACACCCCGGAGGAGCGCCTCCGCCGCGACGAGTCCCCGTGGACGCTGGTCCAGGGCATTCTTGCGCCCGTGCAGTTTCTGGTCTTTCTGGTCAGCCTCTATCTGGTGCTGCGTTATTTGGCAACGGGCGAGGGCGCGTTCGCCGCGACCGTATCGATCGTCGTCAAGACACTGGTGCTCTACACCATCATGATCACGGGCGCGATCTGGGAGCGCGTCGTCTTCGGTCGCTACCTCTTCGCGCCGGCGTTTTTTTGGGAAGACGTCTTCAGCATGCTGGTGCTGGCCCTGCATACGGCCTATTTGTTCGCGCTCGCCACCGGTGCACTCGATACTCAGGGGCTGATGTGGCTGGCACTGGCCGCCTACGCGACCTATGTCATCAATGCCGGGCAGTTCTTGATCAAACTGCGCGCCGCCAGGCTCGACCAAGCCCGCGATCGGGCAAAGGACCGCGAGACCCTCGCCGAGGCGGCTGAATGAGCGGGCTGCAGACGCAGGATCGGGCATCCGCCGTCGGCGATGGACTGCCGGTCGTGACGCGCGAGCGCGGCCAGCGTCAGGTGTTCTGCGGTCTCGCCGGGATCGTCTGGTTGCACCGTAAGATTCAGGACGCCTTCTTTCTGGTCATCGGCTCGCGAACCTGTGCTCACCTGCTGCAATCGGCTGCAGGTGTCATGATCTTCGCAGAGCCGCGCTTTGCGACAGCGATCCTCCACGAGCGCGACCTCGCCGGTCTGGCCGACTGTAACGCCGAGCTGGATCGCGTGGTTGCCGAGGTTTTGGAGCGGCGGCCCGACATCGGCACCCTGTTCCTGGTCGGCTCTTGCCCGTCCGAGGTCATCAAGCTCGACCTGGCAAAGGCTGCCGAGCGTCTGTCCGGTGTCTATCGCGGACGGGTGCGGATCCTCGACTATTCGGCAAGCGGCCTGGAGACCACCTTCACGCAAGGCGAGGACGCCTGTCTGAAGGCGCTGGTGCCCGAGTTGCCGCAGCTGCCGAGCGGGGAGCGTTCGCTCTTGGTCCTCGGGACCTTGCCCGACGTGGTCGAAGATCAATTCGCCCGGCTGTTTGCCGATCTGGGGATCGGTCCGGTGCACTTTCTGCCGCCGCGTCGGACCACCGAGTTTCCTTCCCTGGGCAACGGGACCAAAGTCCTGCTGGCCCAGCCTTTTTTAGGGGAGACGGCACGGGCCTGCGAGGCGCGAGGGGCGAGCCTGCTGTCCGCGCCCTATCCGTTCGGGATCGAAGGCACGCTCGGTTGGATGCGTGCGGTGACCGAGGCGTGGGGTGTGACGCGCGAGCGACTCGACGCCGTCACGGCGCCGGCGATCGCGCGGGCGCAACGCGGACTTTCCCATCATCGTGAGTCCCTCGAGGGCAAACGCATCAGCTTCCTACCGGATTCGCAGCTCGAGATCCCGCTAGCGCGCTTCCTGCAGCGCGAGTGCGGGATGGATTTGGTCGAGGTCGGCACGCCGTTCCTCGATCGTCGGCTCATGGCCGAGGAGATGCGTCTACTACCCGAAGACGTACGCCTCACCGAAGGACAGGACCTCGAACGGCAGCTCGATCGCCTGCGCGAAGATCGCCCCGACCTGACGGTCTGCGGTCTGGGCCTAGCCAATCCGCTGGAGTCCGAGGGCCTGCGGACGAAGTGGTCGATCGAGCTGGTCTTCACGCCGGTTCATGGATTCGATCAGGCCGCCGATCTTGCCGAGCTCTTCGCGCGGCCGCTGCGGCGCGCTGCCTTGTTGCGGGTCTGACGCGATGCAACTCACACTCTGGTCATACGAAGGCCCCCCGCACATCGGCGCGATGCGTGTCGTCGCCTCCATGCAAGGTGTGCATCTCGTTCTGCACGCGCCTCAGGGCGACACCTATGCCGATCTGCTCTTCACCATGATCGAGCGGCGCGGTACACGCCCGCCCGTGACCTACACGACCTTTCAGGCGCGCGAGCTTGGAAGCGATACCGCTGAACTGGTCAAGACCAGTGTCGGCGACGCCTTCGAGCGCTTCAAACCACGCGTGCTGTTGGTCGGCGAGGCCTGCACGGCCGAGCTGATCCAGGACCAGCCCGGTGCGTTGGCCCGCGGAATGGGGCTGCCGGTGCCGGTGCTGTCGCTGGAGCTGCCGGCTTACGCGCGCAAGGAGTGCTGGGGCGCGAACGAGACCTTCTACCAACTCGTGCGCGGTCTGCTCAAACCGCGGGTCCCGGAAGCGGGGCGTCACCCCGAGCCGAGACCGGCCGACCGGCGTCCGCGCGCCAATCTGCTCGGCCCGACGGCGCTGGGTTTTCGATGCCGCGACGACATCGAAGAGGTGACTCGGCTTCTCGCCTCGGTCGGTGTCGATGTCCATGTGGTCGCGCCCTTGGGCGCGACCCCCGAGGACCTGCTCCGGATCCCGGAGGCGGATTTCAACGTCTGTCTCTATCCCGAGACGGCCGATCAGACCTGCCTGTGGCTGGAGCGCATGTTCGGTCAGCCGACGGTGAAGACGGTGCCGATCGGCATCGGTGCAACGCACGATTTTCTCGACGAGGTCGGTCGCATCGCCGGGATCGACGTGGCTGATGCCAAGTCGCCGATTTCGTCTAGAATGCCTTGGTACTCGCGGTCCGTCGACTCGACCTACCTCACCGGCAAGCGTGTGTTCATCTTTGCCGACGCAACCCACGCGGTCGCGGCCGCCCGGATGTGTGCCGAAGAGTTGGGGTTCGCCGTCGTCGGCATCGGCACCTATGCCCGCGAGTTTGCGCGCGACGTGCGCGAGTGTGCGAAGCGCTACGGCGTCGAGCCGTTGATCACGGACGACTACCTCGAGGTCGAGAAACGGGCGGCGGAGCTGCAGCCCGAGCTGATGTTGGGCACCCAAATGGAGCGCCACATCGCCAAGCGGTTGGGTATTCCCTGCGCGGTCATCTCGGCGCCCGTGCATGTGCAGGATTTTCCGGCGCGGTATGCGCCGCAGATGGGTTTCGAGGGTGCGAACGTGATCTTCGACACCTGGGTCCACCCCTTGATGATGGGGCTCGAAGAGCATCTCATCACCATGTTCCGGGAGGACTTCGAGTTTCACGATTCGGCGACACCGTCTCATCTCGGCTCGGGGGGCAGCACGAATTGGCCGGCCGGGTCCGAGTCGCCCGGATCCGAGTCGCAAGCAGCGGTCGACCCGGCGGATATGCCGGTTTCGGCCGATGCTTCCACCATCACTTGGGCAGCGGAAGCCGAGCAGGAGCTGAAAAAGATCCCTTTCTTCGTGCGCGGCAAGGCGCGTCGGAATACCGAGCGTTTCGCGGAGGAACAGGGCATTCAGACCATCACTGTGGAGACGCTCTACGATGCCAAAGCGCACTTCGGCCGCTGACAAGCGCGCCTCGACCCCGGACATCACTCCCGTCCGTGTGGTCATTGTGAATCTCGACGGGCATCTTGCCGGTACGACCGAGCGGGCGCGTCCGTCCTTGCAGCGCGAATTGCCCGGCCTGCAGCTGAGCCTGCACGCCGCGACCGAGTGGGCCGACTCCCCGGAGTCGCTGGAGCGCTGTCTCGCCGACATCGCGCGCGGCGACATCATCATGATCACTATGTTGGTCATGGAGGAGCACTTCAAACCCATCCTGCCCGCGCTGGCGGCCCGCCGCGACGACTGCGATGCCATGATCGTTTGCATGTCGGCCGGCGAGCTGATGAAGATGACGCGGCTCGGCGGCTTCAAGATGGACGGCTCCCCCGGCGGCCCCATGGCGCTGCTCAAGCGTCTGCGCGGCGGCAAGGAGAAGAAGCAGAGTGCGGGCGCACAGCAGATGTCGATGCTGCGGCGCATCCCCAAGCTGCTTCGCTTCATCCCGGGCACCGCCCAGGACGTGCGCGCCTATTTCCTGACGCTTCAGTATTGGCTAGCCGGCTCGGACGAGAACCTGGGCAACATGATCCGGTTCCTGGTCGACCGCTATGCGGACGGCCCGAGGCGCCATCTGCGCGGGACCATCAAGGCCGCACCGCCGGTCGAGTACCCCGACGTCGGTCTCTACCATCCGAAGATGAAGGGCCGGATCTCCGATCAGATCGCGAGCCTGCCGCCCGTCAACGGACGCCCTGTCGGTCGCGTCGGTCTGCTGCTGATGCGCTCATACGTGCTGGCCGGCAATGCCGCCCATTACAACGGTGTGATCGAGGCCCTGGAGTCACGCGGTCTGCAGGTCATTCCGGCCTTCGCGAGCGGTCTGGACGCGCGCCCGGCGATCGAGCGGTTCTTCCTCAAGGACGGCAAGGCGACGGTCGATGCGGTCATCTCGCTCACCGGCTTCTCCCTGGTCGGCGGACCGGCCTACAACGATTCCAAAGCGGCCGAGGAGATCCTGACCAAGCTGGATGTCCCCTATCTGTCCACCCTGGCGGTCGAGTTCCAGCACGTCGACCAATGGGAATCGTCGAGCCAGGGTCTGCTCGCGGTCGAGGCAACCATGATGGTCGCCATCCCCGAGCTCGACGGCGCGACCGGCTCCATGGTCTACGGCGGTCGCAGCGGCGGGGGTTCGGGCGAAGGCGCGCGCGACATGCAGTCGCACGGCGAGCGGGCGCAACGCCTCGCCTCGCGTGTCGAGCGTCTGGTGCGTCTGCGTCGGGCCAAGCGCGCCGAGCGCAAGGTCGCCATCGTGCTGTTCAACTTCCCGCCGAACGCCGGCAACACGGGTACGGCCGCCTATCTTTCGGTCTTCGCATCGCTGTATCACACGCTCAAGACGATGCATGCCGAAGGCTACAAGGTCGATGTGCCCAAGGATGTCGACGCCCTGCGCGAGCAGATCGTCAACGGCAACTCCGGGCGTTTCGGCTCCCACGCCAACGTGCATGTCCGTATCCCGGTCGACGATCATGTCCGGCGCGAGCCCTATCTGGCCGAGATCGAGGCCCAATGGGGATCGGCCCCCGGCAAGCAGCAAACCGATGGCGGCTCGCTGTTCGTGCTCGGCGCCCAGTTCGGCAACGTCTTTGTCGGAATCCAGCCGGCCTTCGGCTACGAGGGCGATCCCATGCGGTTGCTCTTCGAGAAGGGTTTCACCCCGACCCATGCCTTCTCGGCCTTTTATCGCTGGATCCGCGACGACTTCGGCGCCCATGCGGTGCTGCACTTCGGAACGCACGGCGCGCTCGAGTTCATGCCCGGCAAGCAGGCTGGTCTCTCGGGCGCCTGCTGGCCGGATCGTCTGATCACGGACCTGCCCAACGTTTATCTCTATGCCTCCAACAACCCGTCCGAGGGCACCATCGCCAAGCGGCGTGCCGCGGCGACCCTGATCAGCTACATTACGCCGCCGATCGCCCACGCCGGGCTCTACAAAGGGCTGATCGATCTGAAGGGTTCGATGGAGCGGCGGCGCGGTCTCCCGCCCGAGGAGCAGGACGAGCGCAAGGAGCTGGCCGAGCTGATTCAGGCCGAGGCCGCCGAGCTGGAGCTGGCCGAGCTGGAGCCGGCTTGGGGCGAGGATGTCGAGGAGCGGATTGCCGCGCTGCACGATAAGGTGCTGGAGCTCGAGTACACCTTGATCCCGCATGGACTGCATGTCGTCGGCGAGGCGCCGACCGAGGAGGAGCGGCTCGACTTGTTGCTCGCGGTTGCCGAGGCGTCCAAGGACATGCACCCGACGCGCGCAGCCATCGAGGCGTTGGTCGCGGGCAAGACCCCGGAAAAGGCACTCAAAGCCGGCGGCATGGCGACCTCCCACGAGAACGTCGAGCTGTTCCGCGAGCTTGCCGAGACCGACCGACTCCTGGTCCAGGACACCGAGACCCCGGCGATCCTGCACGCGCTTGACGGCGGCTTCATCCGCCCCGCGCCGGGTGGCGACCTGCTGCGCACGCCGGCGATCCTGCCGACCGGGCGCAACCTGCACGGCTTCGATCCCTTCCGTTTGCCGAGCGCCTACGCAGTCAAGGACGGCGCGCGCCAGGCCCAGCGTCTGATCGAGCGTCATCTGTCGGAGGAGGGCAACAGCTTCCCCGAGACCATCGCGCTCGTGCTCTGGGGAACCGACAATCTCAAGACCGAGGGCGGACCGATCGGGCAGGCCCTGTCGCTGATCGGTGCGCTGCCGCGTTTCGATAACTACGGCCGTCTGGCCGGCGCGACCCTGATCCCGCTCGAAGAGCTGGGGCGCCCGCGTGTCGACGTGGTCATGACCCTCTCGGGCATCTTCCGCGATCTGTTGCCCCTGCAGACCCGCCTGCTGGCCGAGGCCGCCTTCCTTGCCGCCCAAGCCGACGAGCCGCTCGAGCAGAACTTCGTGCGCAAGCATGCGCTGGCCTATCAAGAGGCGCAGGGCTGCGACCTGGAGACCGCCTCGCTGCGGGTCTTCAGCAACGCCGACGGGGCTTACGGCGCCAACGTCAACTACCTGGTCGATAGCAGCAGCTGGGACGCCGAGGATGAGCTGGCCGAGACCTACACGCGCCGTAAGTGCTTCGCCTACGGGCGTTCCGGTCAGCCGGTCCGTCAGGCCGAGCTGCTCAAGAGCGTGCTCTCCACCGTACAGCTGGCCTACCAGAACCTCGACTCGGTCGAGCTGGGCGTGACCACGGTCGACCATTATTTCGACACTCTCGGCGGGATCACCCGTGCGGTCGGCCGTTTCAAGGGCGACGAGGTGCCGGTCTATATCGGTGACCAGACCCGCGGCGACGGCGTGGTCCGCACCCTGGCCGAGCAGGTGGCGCTCGAGACGCGCACCCGCATGCTCAATCCCAAGTGGTACGAGGGCATGCTCAAGCACGGCTACGAAGGCGTGCGCCAGATCGAGGTGCACGTGACCAATACCATGGGCTGGTCGGCCACGACCGGACAGGTCGCACCCTGGGTCTACCAGCAGCTCACCGAGACCTACGTGCTGGACGAGGAGATGCGCAATCGTCTCGCGCAGCTCAACCCGACGGCATCGGCAAAGGTCGCAAACCGGCTGATCGAGGCCCACGAACGCAACTACTGGTCGCCCGATGCGGCAACCCTCGAAGCGCTGCGTCAAGCCGGCGAGGAGCTCGAGGACCGGCTTGAAGGCATTGTCGAGGAGGCCGCTGCGTGACGATCCAAGAGATCCCGGCCGGCATGCTCGGCGATTTCTCGGGACACCCGGACGGCGAGGGCAGCGTCCAGGTCCAGCTCGATCCGGATATCCGGATCGATACGGCCAAGGTCTTTGCCGTCTACGGCAAGGGCGGCATCGGCAAGAGCACGACCTCGTCGAACCTGTCGGTCGCCTTTTCCAAGCTCGGCAAGCGTGTGCTGCAGATCGGCTGCGACCCCAAGCACGACTCGACCTTTACCCTGACCAAGTGTCTGGTGCCGACGGTCATCGACATCCTCGAATCGGTGGATTTCCACGCCGAGGAGCTGCGTCCGAGCGACTACGTCTACGAAGGCTACAACGGCGTCATGTGCGTGGAGGCGGGCGGACCGCCGGCCGGTACCGGTTGCGGCGGTTACGTGGTCGGTCAGACCGTGAAGCTGCTGAAGCAGCATCACCTGCTCGAAGACACCGATGTGGTGGTCTTCGACGTGCTCGGCGATGTGGTCTGCGGCGGGTTTGCCGCGCCGCTGCAACACGCCGAGCGCGCGCTGATCGTCACGGCTAACGACTTCGACTCGATCTTCGCGATGAACCGCATCGCGGCCGCAATTCAGGCCAAGGCCAAACACTACGGCGTGCGCATTGGCGGCGTGATTGCCAACCGCAGCGTGAACACCGACGAGATCGACCGCTTCAACGATGCGGTGGGTCTCAAACGGCTTGCGCATCTGCCGGACCTCGATGTGATTCGGCGGAGTCGTTTGAAGAAGTCGACCCTGTTCGAGATGGACGAGGCGCCCGGGTTGGAACATGCCAGGTCCGAGTATTTGCGACTTGCCCAGATGCTCTGGGACGGCGTCGAGCCATTGGATGCGCAGCCCATGCGCGACCGCGACATCTTTGATTTTCTGGGGTTCGATTGATGGCCAACGGCTCGTATCAAGAGCGCCGCGAAGAGATCGAAACCTACTTCGATCGCACCGCCGCCGACGCCTGGCGCAAACTGACGTCCGACGTGAAGGTCAGCCGGATCCGGGCCACCGTGCGTGCGGGTCGCGACGATATGCGGGCGACCCTGTTGGACTGGTTGCCCGCCGATCTTTCGGGCAAGCGCCTGCTCGACGCGGGCTGCGGCACGGGTGCCCTGGCGCTCGAGGCGGCGCGGCGTGGCGCGGAGGTCGTCGCCATCGACGTGGCGCCGACCCTGATCCAGATCGCGAAGGAGCGCACTCCGAACGATCTCGGCCCCGGATCCGTGCATTTCGAGGCCGGTGACATGCTGGACCCCGCGCATGGGCGATTCGATCACGTCGTCGCCATGGACTCGCTGATCCATTACGTGCCATCGGACGTCGTCAAGGTGCTTGCGGGGCTTGCGGGGCGCACCAGCGGTTCGATCATCTTTACCTTCGCGCCCAAGACGCCCGTTTTGGCTGTCATGCACGCGGTCGGGCAGCTCTTTCCGCGCGGCAACCGTTCGCCCGCGATCGTACCGGTCGGACCGGATCGGTTGCGCACGCTCCTGGCTGCCGATCCGGCCCTCGCCGGCTGGCGCGCGCAGCGGACCAAACGGATCGCCGTCGGGTTTTATACGTCGCAGGCACTGGAGTTGGTGCCTGTATGAGCAGTCGAGTGTTGTGTGTCGAGACTGCGGTTCGCGCGCCCATGCGTGTGGCTCCGCTGCCTGTTGCGGCGCGGCGCTCGGGTGTCGTCTCGGTCCGGCGTGCGCCGGCCCTTTCACTGGCTAGGGGGGCGTCTATTACATCGAGATCCAGAGCATCTTTCGCCGCGTTGACCGCCCTTGATCCGCTCGTCGCTCCCCCGAACGAATCCGGTCATCGGCAGTTCTCGCGCTTCGGCCTAACCGGTTTCAGCGGTTAGTCTTTCGTCCTACGGAGGTCACATCATGTCAGCAGCCATCACCAGCTATATCGACGTCGCACAGCTCGTTCTCTATGTCTTCTGGTTCTTCTTCGCCGGTCTCGTCTTCTATTTGCATCGCGAAAACAAGCGTGAAGGCTATCCGCTCGAGTCCACGCGCGGCGGTAAGATCAAGATCGAAGGCTTCCCGTCCATGCCGGAGCCGAAGACCTATCTGCTGCCGCACAACGGCGGGACCGTCTCCGCGCCTCGCGTCGAGGCTGTCGAGAAGGTCAATGCCACGCCGACTCAGCCGGGCGCGGGCTCGCCGCTGATCCCGAACGGCGATCCGATGCTGTCCGGATTCGGTCCGTCCGCTTCCCCGGATCGCGAGAAGCACCCGGATCTGACCTTCGAAGGTGCGCCAAAGATCGTCCCGCTGCGCGTCGCCACCGACTTCTCGATCGCCGAGAAGGATCCGGACCCGCGCGGTATGACGGTTGTCGGATGCGACGGCGAAGTGGGCGGTACCGTGACCGACGTTTGGGTCGACCGCTCCGAGCCGCAGATCCGGTATCTGGAGGTGAAGGTCGCGAAGGGCGGTAAGCAGGTCCTGCTGCCGATCAACTTCACGCGTTTCGACAAGAAGAACCGCAAGGTTAAGGTTCAGTCGATCGCCGGCAAGCACTTCGCCAATGTGCCGGGTTTGGCTAAGCCGGACCAGGTCACCCTCTACGAAGAGGACAAGGTCTGCGCCTATTACGCCGGTGGTCAACTCTACGCAACCGCGGATCGGTCTGAGCCTCTGCTGTGAGAGAGTATGAGTTCGAGCCCATTCGGGGCTTGCCCGAGCATCTTCCTCCCGGAGAGGAGATGCTCTGGCAGGGCGCGCCGCGCTGGATCGCTCTGGCGCGGCGCGCCTTTCACGTTCGGAAGGTCGCCGTCTATTTCGCCATCATCCTCGGCTGGAGGATCTTTGCTGATCTCTCCGCGGGGGAGACTGCGGCCGAGGTCGTGGTCGGTGCGCTCTGGATCCTGGCCCTCGGGGTCGTCTCGATCGGCGGGCTATTGCTGCTTGCCTGGGCGAATGCGAGGTCCACGGTCTATACCATCACGACGCGTCGCGTCGTGATGCGTTTTGGTGTTGCACTGCCGATGATCGTCAACTTCCCGTTCGCTCAGGTCCATTCCGCGCAGATGAAGCGCTATCGCGACGAAACCGGTGACATCCCCATCATCCTGGTGGCATCCACGCGCACGTCGTACATGGTCTTGTGGCCGCATGTTCGGCCGTGGCATTTCGCGAAACCGCAGCCGATGCTGAGGGCGGTTCCCGACGTGGCGCGGGTCGCCGGGATCCTCTCGGACGCCCTCAACCGTTACCTCGCCCAAAACGAGCAAGGCGGGGAGCCTGCCGAAGCGGGCGCCGACGATCGCGCCGGTCCCGATGCCGTTCCGACATCCTGAAGAAGAGGTTGAATCTTGACTGAATTGCATGATCGTCCGTTTCCGCGGGGCATGCTGATTGCGGTTGCCTCGCTGATCGGGTTTACGATCCTGGCCGTCGCTGTCGCAAGGCTCATTGGCTTCGATCCAAGCCAGGGTCCTATCTCGCCCGAGGTTGCGGTTCGGGATTTGAGCTTTGTCGAGGTCGGCCAAGGCGACCTGGCGGTCTACGATGCCGCCTCCGGGGAGTTGTTGGAGAGGCTTCCGCCAGGCGAAGACGGTTTCATCCGCGGGGTGCTTCGGACGCTGGAGCGCGAGCGTCGGATGCATAGCGTGGCGATGGATCGACCCTACCGGCTAAGCCTGCGCGAGAACGGTCGTTTTACGCTGGAGGATCAAACGACCGACTTCTTTATCGACCTCAGGGCATTCGGACCGACGAACGAAGCCTCCGTAGGTCGATTCCTATCGGCACCCCCGTCGGCTCAGTGAGGTTGTGGCCGGGTGTCGGGGCGCGCGACGTCCTCTGCCCGGCCGCCGTCGCGACGCAGCGAACAATGCTCGCGCGATGTCTCGCCTGGTATTATCCGGCTCCCCGACCTCGACATTCCGCGTCCGCGGGATCGGCTCCAACCGAGCGACACATCGGTCGTTCCTCGATACGGCGTCGGCGAGGTCCTTCGCTTGAGGGCAGGGGTGATCCCGGAAGCGGGAACATTCCGATCGCCATCGGCCAGAGAATAGGGCGCATTTCATGCTCGAATATGGTTACCCCGTTCTTTTCGCGCTCGGGCTCTGGTGGTTCAGCACGGGTCTGGTGCTCTATCTGGACAATCTGCCCGGACGCACCTTCGGGTGGACCATGCTCGGCGGCGCTGCAGTGCTGGCGTTTGCCGTCTTTGCGCTTGTCGTCAGCAGCACCTCGACCTCGCTGAGCGCAACCTACATTGCCTTCACCTCCGGCGTGATCGTTTGGGGTGTCTTGGAGATGAGCTATTTCACGGGACTCCTGACCGGGCCGCGTAAGGCACCCTGCCCGCCCGGTTGCCCGGCCTGGAAGCGTTTCGGCCTCGCCATCTTGACCAGCCTCTATCATGAGTTTGCCGTTCTGTCGGCGGTGGCCTTCCTCGTCGTGATCTCCTGGGGCGAGCCCAATCAGGTCGGAACCTGGACCTTCGTTGTGCTCTGGCTGATGCGCTGGAGCGCGAAGCTCAATCTCTTCCTGGGGGTTCCAAATCTGAACGACTGGCTGCCAGAGCACCTCGCCTATCTGAAGTCCTACATGCCGAAGCGGAGCATGAATCTCTTGTTTCCGATCTCGGTGACGGTGCCCACTCTGGTCGTGGTGCTGATGGTGTCGCGGGCGCTGAGTCCCGGTGCGAGCGAGTTTGAAGTGGTCAGCCTGATCTTGGTGGCAAGCCTTTTGGCGCTGGGCATCCTCGAACACTGGTTCCTCGTGCTTCCCTTGCCGGACGAGGCGCTCTGGGCGTGGGCTCTGCCCTCTCGGGATGCAGACGGGAAACCCGGCGGGGAACCGAGTCGCCAACCTGGACAGGGGGAAACGCGTTCCGATGGGCCCAAGCGGGCAATGGCCGCCACCCGAAAAGTGTTGCGGCCGCAAACGACATCGCCGTCACCCGGCCGCTGCGTCGGGAAGGCTCGAAGCGGGGCTCCAATCGCGGAGCTTCCGTGAACCTCGACCTCGGTGAAGGGCGCACGCGCCCGCCCGGTTGCAGACTTTGATCCGAGCCGGAGTCTCGGCTACGCTTGTGGGCATATCGGTCGAGGCGGTGTCGGAGAGACGATGTCGTCGCGCTCGGCGCGGTTGACGCGAATCATATCGAGCTGCTCGGGAATCAGCTAAGGTGTGAGGCAATGCGCGTCCGGAAGGCGCGATACGAAACGACCCGATTCGGAAACGTTCGAGCTCTAGGCCAAGGCATCGCCGAGGCATCGTACCCGGTGGCCTCGCGTCTCGGTGCCGGCGCCGTTGGCTCTAGCGCTCGGTGACGCCCGAGATCGGACTGATGCGGTCAGGCTCGAATGGCCGTTTGCCGTTCGACCCGTTCCTGAGGAATTCTCATGCGTATATTGATGATCCAGCCTAACTATCACTGTGGTGGTGCGGAAATCGCGGGAAACTGGCCACCCGGTTGGGTCGCCTACATCGGAGGTGCGCTCAAGCACGCGGGCATGACGAACATCCGGTTCATCGATGCCATGACCTACGATATTCCGGATGAGAAACTGCGCGAGATTATTCGGGTCAATCAGCCCGACGTCGTCCTCGCCACCGCCATCACGCCGCAGATCTACAAGGCGCAGACCACGCTGCAGATCGCCAAGGAGGTGCTTCCGAACTGCGTCACCGTGCTCGGCGGCATCCATCCGACCTTCATGTATACCCAGGTCTTCAGCGAGGCGCCCTGGATCGACTATATCGTGCGCGGAGAGGGCGAGGAGATCGCGGTCGCTCTCCTGCAATCGATCGAGGCGGGCACCCATCGGCAAGATCGCAAGCGTATCTGGGGTATTGCCTATATCGATGACGACGGCCAAGTCGTCGCAACCCCTGCGCGTCCGGTGATCGAAGATCTGGACACCTTGACGCCGGACTGGTCGCTGCTCGACTGGGACAAGTACATCTACACCCCCCTCAACTGCCGGGTCGCCGTGCCGAACTTCGCGCGTGGCTGCCCCTTTACCTGCCGTTTTTGTTCGCAGTGGAAGTTCTGGCGCAAGTACCGTCATCGCGATCCGAAGAAATTCGTCGACGAGATCGAAACCCTGGTTCGAGACTACAACGTCGGCTTCATGATCCTCGCCGACGAGGAGCCGACGATCTTCCAGAAGAAGTTCGTCGCACTCTGCGAGGAGTTGATCAAGCGCGACCTCCCGCTCCATTGGGGCATCAACACGCGCGTGACCGACATCATGCGCGATCGCAACCTGCTGCCCTTGTACCGTAAGGCCGGTCTGGTCCATGTCTCGCTCGGCACCGAGGCGGTCTCGCAGTTGAACCTCGACACCTTCCGCAAGCAAACGACGGTCGAGCAGAACAAGCTCGCGGTCAAGCTCCTGCAGCAGGCCGGAATCGTCGCGGAGGTCCAGTTCATCATGGGCCTCGAAAACGAGACGCCCGAGACCATCGAGGAGACCTACAAGCTCGCCCAGGACTGGAAGCCCGACATGGCGAACTGGAACATGTATACGCCATGGCCGTTCGCGGAGCTGTTCGAGGAGTTGGGTGACCGGGTGGAGGTTCGCGACTACTCGAAGTACAATTTCGTCACTCCGATCATGAAGCCCGAGGCGATGACCCGCGAGCAGGTGCTCAAGGGCGTCCTGAAGAATTATGCGCGCTTCTACATGCGCAAGAGCTTCTTGGAGTATCCTTGGATCAAGGACAAGTTCCGCAGACGTTACATGCTCGGCTGCCTCAAGGCCTTCGCGAAGACCACGGCGTCGAAAAAGTTCTACGACCTCGAGCGCCTCAAGATGAAGGGGATGTCGACCGAAGTCGATTTGGGCTTCGACGCGTCCAAGGTCCTCACTGCAGACGAGATCGCGCAGTTGAAGCGGGATCGTCCGGAGCTGTCGGCGGACATGAATTTCAAAGGGACGCCCGTCAAGATCGTGGCTTGCGGAGCTCCGGACGATCTGCAGGTTTCCGAATCGGATCTGCCGGTCAAAGCCGCAGCCTCCAAGCCCAAGATGACGGCAGTCCAACCTGACTAACCGGGTGCAAGACATGGCGCCTCCACTCCCCTCAAGTCTGCCGCTCGAGCTCCTCGAGCGGTTCGGACATTTGCCGCCCGGGTGCGCCTTGGCGACATCGCAAATGGGCGGCGACGCGACCTTCTCGGATTCGAACTACAAAGAAGCGCTCATGGGGCTGCGCAACAGCCCCGACGAGCATGTCTCCGTGTACGTGCACGTCCCTTTCTGTCACGTGCGCTGTCTCTACTGTGCGTGCAATACAACCATCACGCACAGCGAGGAGAAGGTCGATCAGTACCTCGATACTCTCGACCGGGAGATGGGGCTGGTTGCCGACATCATCGGCCGCGGTCGGGTCACCGATCAGCTTCACGTCGGAGGCGGCACCCCGAACCATCTCAACGAACCCCAACTGGCTCGGCTGATGGAAATCGTCGAGCGCTATTTCCGGATTTCGGATCGAGCCTGTACGTCGATCGAATGTAATCCGCGACGCACCTCGGCTGGCCAGCTCGACCTCCTCTACGGGCTCGGATTCAAGCGCATCAGTTTCGGTGTGCAAGACCTCAACTCAGACGTACAGCGGGCCATCGGTCGCGTCCAGTCACTCGATATGGTGCGCGACGTCTTTCTGACCGCGCGGGACACCGGGTTCGAGAGCATCAATCTCGATCTGATTTACGGTTTGCCCTTCCAGACGCCGGAGGGGTTTCAGCAGACGCTCGACCAGATCGTCGCGCTCGGGCCGGATCGGGTCGCCTGTTTCAGCTACGCGCACGATCCCGTCAGCAGGCCTCATCAACATGCCATCAGCGCGGACCACCTTCCGTCGGTGGCCGAAAAGCTGGCCCTGTTCCATCAGGCCGTCGAGTGCTTTTCGGCAGCAGGTTATCGCTGGGTCGGTCTGGATGTCTTCGCGCGCGAGGCGGACGAGCTCACCAGCGCCCAAGACGAGCGCCGACTCTATCGCAACGCAATCGGCTACACCCCGATGCCGGCCAAGCAGGTGCTCGCCTTCGGTCCGAGCGGGATCGGGGAGGTCGGTGGCGCTTTGGTTCAAAACGCGCCGGACCTCAAAACCTGGCAGCGTTGCGTGTCGTCCGGTCTGCTTCCCGTGTCCTGGGGCCGGCGGCTGAGTGATCAGGATCGGCGCCGTCGGGAGGCCATCCTTTATCTCATGTGCAACCTTGAGCTACCCGCGTCATCTGCGCACGGCTTGGAGCGCGAGTACGAAAGCCTTTGCCGCGACGGCGGACGTGGCCTGCTTGAGGTGACGGACGATGGGATCCGGGTCACCGAAGAGGGACGTTATCTCCTGCATGGGCTCTGTGTCGAGCAGGACGCGTCCGTTGACTGGGGAAGCACCCAGTGGCGCGCGACGGCAGGGCCTTGAACGCGCCCGCCGATCTTGGTGCGACCGCGCGGGTGGGACCCAACGCCGTCATCCGCGTCGCCGAGGCGTTGGATGAGGCGCGCGGACCAGATGTCGTCGCTCAGGTATTCCGAGCCGCCGGCCTCGAGCACTATCTGAAGACACCCCCGTCCGAGATGGTCGACGAGTTCGAGGTCACTCGGCTCCAGGCCGCGCTGCGCGAGCACTTGGGTCTCGCTGAAGCGCGTTCCGTTTCCCACGATGCTGGATTGCGTACGGGCGATTATCTGCTCGCAAACCGCATCCCTCGTCCGGTCCAGCGCCTCCTCGTCATCCTTCCGGCTCGTCTCGCGAGCCGCGTACTGATTTCGGCGATTCGTCGTAACGCCTGGACCTTTGTCGGTAGCGGTGTCTTCGACGGCAAGCCCGGTCGTCCGACCAGGCTGACGGTGACGGATGGTCCGATCTGCCGAGGCGCTTCGGCCAACGAACCTCTCTGTGATTTCTATGCCGGGAGCTTCGAGCGCCTGTTCTCCAGGCTCGTCCACCCGAACGCGCGGGTCACCGAGGTTGCCTGCCAGGCCAACGGTGACGAATCCTGTGTCTTCGAGGTGCGCTGGTAGGGCACTCCGCCCGATAGCCCGGCCTTCTCGGTTCCCTCGTCGACCCATTCGCGACCGATTGTCTCCATCCATCGTCTTGTCCGATCGATTCGGTTGTCACGGCCGCCTTCTCTTCGGCGGCACCTGTTTGGATCCGCTCGAGCGAGAGACGCAGCTGCGCGAGCGTGTGCTCGGGTTGACGAAGCACGGGCTTCGGCCGGCACAGGTCGTCCTCTGTCCGGATACCCCCGTGATCGAGCCGGTCGTGATGAACCTGGCGCTTATGCGGGTCGGGGCGGCCTTGCTGCCGTATCGCACCGGTTTGGATCCGAGCGCGCTACTCGCGCTGGCCGCCGCGACCGGGGCGGAGTGGCGTTGGTCTCCCGAGTCAGAGACCCTGATCCCGACGGGCCTTCCGATCGGTGTCGCAACCGGGAACGCATCCCCGGGTACCGGGACCTCGGCTTCGGAGCTGGCTCTGCTCCTGAAGACCAGCGGCAGCAGCGGCGGGCCCAAGGTTGTGATGTTGACCCGCCATAACCTGCTTGCCTCGGCTGCGGCTGTAAATCGCCGCCTCGGTTTCGGATCCGGGGACCTTTGGCTTTGTTGCCTACGGCTGAGTCATATCGGCGGTCTGGCGATTATCCATCGTTGGGCGCTCGCGGGGGCGAGCTTGATCCTGCATGAAGGATTCGACGCGCAGGCCGTCGCCGAGGATCTGCAACGTTACGCGGTGACTCATATCTCTCTGGTGCCGCCGATGTTGGGCCGCTTGCTCGAGTCGGGTGCCGCGCCTCCACCCTCCCTGCGCGTGGTTCTGGTAGGCGGACAAGCCCTGAATCCAGTGTTGGCCGAGCGCGCACTCCTCGCCGGTTGGCCGCTCTTCCTCACCTACGGCATGACCGAGACCGCATCCCAGATCGCGACCTCGGCGTGTTCGCTGGAGCGCGTCCCGTGCGACGGTCGCGTGGGTCCGTTGCTCCCGGACGTGGAGATCGATCGGCACGACGGGCGCGATGGTCCGAGTCGGCTTCGGGTCCGCGGACCCATGTTGATGGCCGGTTACGCCAACCCCGGACGCCGTCCTGGGCAGGGGCTCAAGGAGGGCTGGTTCGAGACCTCGGACCTGGGCGGCCTCGACGCGGAGGGTGATCTCCGAGTTGTCGGACGCGCCGACGACGTCTTGGTCATCGGCGGCAACAACATCTCGCTGACCCGCGTGGATGAGCTCCTCCGCGCGGCCCCCGGCGTCTCGGACCTGGCCGTCGTCGCTCTCGACGATGCGACCTGGGGGCATCGCTTGGTCGTTGTCTACAGCGGCGATCTCGACGAGCAGGCATTCGAGCGCTGGTGCGACGGTGCCCTCTCGGGCGCCGAGAGACCCCGCGCCTTCAAGCGGGTCGCCGGGCTCCCGCTGCTGGATTCGGGCAAGTATGATCGAATTGCGATCCGTGCCTTTGCCCTTGAATCCGTATCCGGCCCTTAAAGATTGTATTTCTATTCGTATCCTCAACCGCGCCGGCTCCAACGGTCGTCAAGTCTGCCGGCGTCGATCCCATCCAAAACATCGCATACCGCGCTGAGCGCGGTTGAGTGTCTTCTCAGCCGCCGACGCGTGGCATCCGAAACGGCAGCATCAGTTGCACGACGGGCGAGGCAAAGCGATCGAGCGAGAGGCTCTCGTGAACGCAGGTTGCGGTCTCGCCGGCCAGGCGTGTCTCCACGAGCGAGCGTGCGTAGAAGGGCGTGTCTTCCAGCGTCTCCACGACGCGCGCCTGATGCCCCGCCTCGCACTGGGTCCCGCGCTTGATGCGCCAGATCCCGGTCGTGGGCAGCCGCACCCGCGGCGGCGGGGGGAATTCCTCGACCTCGCCCGAGGCATTGAAGCGCAGCGCGAGGCTGGCGCCGGTCCCGTGACGCGCGGTCACGTCGTAGAGCATGGTGGTGCCTGACGGCGTATTGGCGCGCGACCAGTCCCAACACTGGAAGGCGTCTTCGAGCGGCTCCTCCCCGCGATTTGAGTCGAGATAGCCATGGCCGCTCCAGCGCAATGCCGGTTTTTCCAGGTCGACCTCGACGCGCGAGATCGGCGCGATCGGCCACCAGACATGGCGTTCCGCCGGATCGAGCGTGAACTCGCGCGCGTTGACGGCGGCCGGAATCACCCGAATGCGTCCGCGCACCCGCGAGGGGATGGGTGCGGTGATCTCGTTGACGTCGATGGTCAGTGCCGTGCCGTCCCAGGTCAGATGGCTCGGACCGATGTCGAGCCGGCCCGGCGCCTGACGCAGTGCCTTGCGCCCGCGCTCGGTCATGGTCCAGCGTTTCCCTGCTTTGCCGTAGAGCGCGACATTGAGCGCACAGTGATTGAGCGGGTCCGGATTGCCGCGCCGTCGCGCCCACGCGTAGTACGGCGAGAAGACGCTGCCGAGCATGGCGATGATGGTTAGGCCATGGTCTCCGTCATCGCTCAGTGCATCCAGATACCACCAGAGATAGCCGCCGGGCGTGATCCTCAGGTCGAAGCGAGGTCCGCGAGCAGGGTCGCTGCCGCCAGGCGTCCCGACATGGCCGCCATCGGTACCCCGGCTCCCGGATGCGCGCTCCCCCCGGCCAGATAGAGCCCCGGCACCTTGCTGCGCGACGGAGGACGCGTGAAGGAGGCCCTCCATCCGTGTGACGCCTGGCCGTAAAGGGCCCCGCCCGTCGCCGGGAAGAGCTGGTTGAAGACGGCCGGCGTCGTGACGACGCTCGTCTCGGGTGTCCGATGGACCTGGAGCCCACAGCGCTCCAGGAGTGAGAATGCCCGCTGCTCGCATTGCTCGATCTCCGCGGTGTCGAATGGGTGCCGGTCGCCCTTTGCAGGGGCGTTGAGGAGGCAAAGTAGACGCTCGGGTCCCTGCGGTGCTGCGTCGTCGTGGGCGCCGCGATCTTGGGCGCAGATGTAAACGGTGCCCTCGCGCGGGACCTGGCCGCGGCCGAAGATGTCTTCGAATTCGGCCGGGTAGTCGCGGCAGAAGAAGACGCTGTGGCGCAACAGCGGGAAGCCTTCCGTGCGTGCGACCAGACTCCAGGTGATCGCGGAGAGCGAGCGCTCGGACGGTGCGGTCTTGGCGACGGCCTGTCCGACGCCTGCGCCCAAGCGCCCGTTGGCGAGTGCGGCGGCGTCGCCGTTGAAGACGACCGCGTCGGCTTGGAGCTGCTCGCCCGAGCCGAGCCGAACCCCTCGGGCGCGCCCGCGCTCGACAAGGATCTCCGACACATCGGCGCCGTAGGTAATGCGGGCGCCGAGCGATTCGGCCAGCCGCGCCAAGGCAACGGCCGTCTGATGCATGCCGCCTTCGACCGACCAGACGCCTTGGCGCTCCACGTGAGCGATCAGCATCAGGGTGGCGGGTGCAAGAAAGGGCGAGGAGCCGCAATAGGTCGAGTAGCGCCCGAAGAGTTGGCGCAGACGCTGATCCTTGAAATGCTCTCCGAGGGACTGCCAGAGGCTGTCGAACGGCTTGATGCGGCGCAGGCCCGGAAAGCCGCTGATCCCGCAACGACTCACCAGACTGATCGGGTTCGGACGCGAGGACCGGATGAAGGGTCCGTCGAGCGTCTCGAAGATGGTGCGCGCGTGCTCGCAGAAGCCGCGATAGCGTTTGGCCTCGGCCGCGCCGGCGAAGTCGCCGATCGCATCGATGGTGCGCTCCTCGTCGGCGAAGAGGTCGAAGCGCTCATGCTCGCTCCAAGCGTGGCGTGCTAAGATCTCGAACGGCTCGAGCGTCAGATAGTCGGTCAGGGATGCGCCCGCCTCGGCAAAGATCTCTTCGAAGATCCAGCGCATCGTGAAGACCGTCGGTCCGGCGTCGATGTGTTGATCGCCGACCACGACCTCGCGCATCTTTCCGCCGGGGGCCGTAGCCCGTTCGAGGACACGCACCTCAAGGCCGCGCGAGGCCAGTTGAACTGCGGTGACGAGTCCGCCGATGCCGGCGCCGACGACGATGACTTTCTCTGTGGGCATCCGATGATGGCCTCTCTTTACGATTTGTATTTGACGCCGTTGGCGTCCGTGTCTATTGTACATGACACTTACAAGTGTCAACTAATATTTACAGATCGGCGGCGACCGGGGGAGCGGCGATGGATCCAACCACGCGAATCGAGCAAGCACTGGCGGCAGCCTTGGAGTCGGTGACGACGTCGGCCTGCCCGCCCAGGCTTGCCGAGGCGGTTCGCCATGCCGTCTTCCCGGGCGGAGCGCGCGTGCGACCGCGGCTCTGTTTGGCCGTCGCTGCGGCGTGCGGCAGCCGCGATGTCGAGGCTGCCGATGCCGCCGGCGCCTCCATCGAGCTGCTCCACTGCGCGTCCCTGGTCCATGACGATCTGCCTTGTTTCGACGACTCCCCGCTGCGTCGAGGTCTGCCCTCGGTCCATCGGGCCTACGGCGAGCCGCTCGCCGTGTTGGCCGGCGATGCCCTGATCGTCCTCGCCTTCGAAAATTTGGCCCGCGTCTTGGGCAACAGCCCGGAGCGTCTGGCGCCACTCCTGATGACCGTCAGCCGAGCTGTCGGGATGCCGTCCGGCATCGTCGCCGGTCAGGCTTGGGAGTGTGAGCCCAAGGTCTCCGTCGCAGACTATCACCGGGCGAAGACAGGCGCGCTCTTTGCCGCTGCAACCGCCGCCGGTGCTCAAGTGGCCGGGGCCGATGCCGATGCCTGGCGTGTGGTCGGCGACAAGATCGGCGAAGCCTACCAGGTCGCGGATGATCTGCGCGACGTCGCCGCCAGTGCCCAAGAGGTCGGCAAGCCGGTCGGGCGCGATGCGGTACTCAATCGCCCGAGCGCTGCAGGCGAGCTCGGGGTGGACGGCGCGGTCGCTCTGCTTCGCGGTCTGGTCAAGGGCGCCATCGATGCGATCCCGCCATGTCCGGGCTCCGCGCAACTTGCAGAGGTCCTGATGTCGGAATCGCGACATATTATGCCGAAGGGCCTCGCCGATCGCGCTTAAACCGCGCCCGGTGCGATGTGCGAAGTTTGTTGGATTGCCTTGGTCGCGCCGGCTCCGACGAATGTCGGAGCTGGCGCGGTTTAAAATATTAAACGATTCAATTTTAAACCCCGTCTCACCGAGATCGAGGATATCCCCAAAGCCAAACACGAAAGTGAAAATGACGCATTTCGCTCTGGACGCGGTTTAGGTCGCGTCGGTTCGCACGTCAAACAGCCGCTTTCGGTCTTTCGCGCCTGTCGTGCGCCGCCTGTCTGTGTCGTTGAATGACGCGGCTCGGGCGGGACGCGATATTCAGCGATGGCGTTCGTCGTCAGGGGCGCAACCTGTACGTCCTCGCGACCGGATTCGCCTTTAGCCTTTAGCCTTTTATCCATTCGTCGAGGTAGTTGACGTGTCGATCTTTGATTCCTGGTTGGGTGTACGCAACCATCTGCTGGCAAGCCCCCGTTTTCAGCGCTGGGCCTCGGCCTTCCCCTTGACCCGCCCGATCGCACAAAAACGTGCACGCGAGCTCTTCGACATCGTCGCCGGGTTCGTCTATTCGCAGATCTTGTTCGCGTGCGTCCGTCTGAAGCTGTTCGAGATCCTCGCGGAGGGCCCGCAGAGCGCGGACGAATTGGCCAAGCGGATGTCGCTGCCGCCCGAGGGTGCGATCCGCCTGCTGCGTGCCGCGGTGAGTCTGCGGTTGGTCGCCCCGTGCGAGGACAAGCGCTACGCCTTGGGAGAGCTGGGTGCGGCCATGATCGGAAACCCCGGAATTGCCGCCATGGTCGAGCATCACGCGATGGTCTATTCGGATCTCGCCGATCCGGTTGCCTTGCTGCGTGGCGAGGTCGAGCGCACGGTCTTGTCGAGCTATTGGTCCTACGCGGCCAACGCCGACGCGGCGAACGTGGACGAGCAATCGATCGACGGCTACACGGCGCTGATGTCCGACAGCCAGTCGCTGATCGCCGGCGATGTCCTCGATGCCTACTCCTTGAAGGACCACACGTGTCTCCTGGACGTCGGCGGCGGCGACGGCACCTTCCTGGTGACGGCGGCCAAGCGTTGGCCGCATCTGAAGGTCATCCTGTTCGATTTGCCCGCCGTCGCCGAACGCGCGCGTGCCCGCTTCCAGCGCGAGGGCCTTGCGGATCGGGCGACCGTGGTCGGCGGCGATGTGATGCGCGATCCCTTGCCGGAAGGCGCGGATGTCGTCTCTCTCGTCCGGGTGCTGCACGATCACGACGATGAAGAGGCGCTTGCCATCATCAAGGCCGCCCGGCGCGTCCTGCCGACGGGCGGAACGCTCCTGGTCGCCGAGCCGATGTCCGGGACGCGCGGGGCGGAGCCGATCGGCGACGCCTATTTCGGTTTCTACCTTCTCGCTATGGGCAGCGGGCGCCCGCGGACCCCGGTGGAGATCGAGAACATGCTGCGGCTCAACGTGTTCGATCCGGTGCGTTTGGTCCCGACCGTCCGACCGATCTTGACACGCTTGTTGGCCGCGACGCGCATGGCGTAAGGTCCGTCCTATGCATTCAGTCCGGCATCTTCTGCCGGACGCGCTCGAGTTGGGTTAAACTCCAATGCGTTTGATTGTCACTGCCACCGTCACTATCAGGGTCGAACATTGAACCTCGATACCCTCGCCGTCGTTCTCGATCAGCCTGAATTCCTTGCGCTCAAACCGCTGACACTCACCCCGCCGGGCGACGCGGATGTCATGGTCAGCATTGAATGGAGCGGAATCAGCACGGGCACCGAGCGACTGCTCTGGTCCGGGCGCATGCCGAGTTTCCCCGGAATGGGCTATCCCTTGGTGCCGGGCTACGAATCGGTTGGTCGTGTCACCTGGGCCGGCGATCGTTCCGGGCTCGAGGTGGGTCAGCGCGTCTTCGTCCCCGGAGCACGCTGCTACAACGAGGCGCGCGGACTCTTCGGCGGGGCGGCCTCCCGGATCGTCCTGCCCGGCGAGCGGGCCGTGCCGGTCAGCGATGCCCTCGGCGAGGAAGCCGTCCTGCTTGCGCTGGCGGCGACGGCCTATCACGCGATCGGCGGCCTGAGTGCAGGCCCGGTCGACCTGATCATCGGCCATGGCGTCCTGGGGCGACTGGTGGCGCGCATCGCGGCACTCGTCGACGGGGCTCGCCCGACGGTTTGGGAAACCAATCCGGAGCGGGCGCAAGGCGCCGAAGGTCACGGCTATCAGGTCGTTGCACCGGATCAGGATCATCGTACCGACTATCGACGCATCTGCGACGTCAGCGGCGACTCGGAGATCCTCGACACCCTGATCGCTCGGATGGCCCCTGGAGGCGAGGTCATCCTGGCGGGGTTCTACAGCCAACCTCTGTCCTTCTCGTTCCCGCCGGCGTTCATGCGCGAGACGCGCATCCAGGTGGCCGCCGAATGGCGTCCGCCGGATATCGTCGCGGTCAAACAGCTCGTCGATTCTGGGCGTCTGTCGCTCGGCGGGCTTATCACCCATCGCGAGCCCGCAAGCCGAGCCGATGCGGCCTATCGCACCGCCTTCGGCGACCCCAACTGTCTGAAAATGATCCTGGATTGGAGATCGATCTCGTGAGTGTATCCGTCAAGAGTCCCGCATTGGCGCCCGGGCGCCAATCGACCAAGGATCCGGTCGGCGCACCCTCGATCGCCGCCCCATCCATCAAAGAGACCCAGATCATCGCGATCTACGGCAAGGGTGGCATCGGTAAGAGCTTCACGCTCGCCAACCTCTCCTACATGATGGCGCAGCAGGGCAAGAAGGTCCTGTTGATCGGCTGCGACCCCAAGAGCGACACCACCACCCTGCTGTTCGGCGGGCGTGCCTGTCCCACCATCCTGGGGACCTCGGGCGAGAAGAAGCGCGCCGGGGACAAGGTCAGCATCGGCGACGTCTGCTTCAAACGCGACGGTGTCTTCGCGATGGAGCTCGGCGGTCCGGACGTGGGCCGGGGCTGCGGCGGTCGCGGCATCATCCACGGCTTCGAGCTGCTCGAAGGCATGGGTTTCCATGAGTGGGACTTCGACTATGTCCTGCTCGACTTCCTCGGCGATGTGGTCTGCGGCGGCTTCGGCCTGCCGATCGCGCGTGACCTCTGTCAGAAGGTGATCGTGGTCGGATCGAACGACCTGCAATCGCTGTATGTCGCCAACAATGTCTGCTCGGCGGTGGAATATTTCCGTGGACTGGGCGGCAATGTCGGTGTCGCGGGCATGGTGATCAACAAGGACGACGGTACCGGCGAGGCACAGGCCTTTGCCGAGGCCGTCGAGATCCCGATCCTGGCCACCATTCCGGCGCACGACGAGATCCGGCGCAAGAGTGCCAATTACGAGATCATCGGCCGGCCGGGCGATCGCTGGGGACCGCTGTTCGAAGAGCTGGCGACCAATGTCGCGCTGGCCCCGCCGATCCATCCCAAGCCGCTCGATCAAGACGGGCTCCTGGGACTCTTCACGGGTGACGTGGTCGGCCGGCATGTGGTGCTCGAGCCCGCGCGGCCCGAGGATATGTGCAGTGCCGAGACCTTCAAGAAACCCTCGCTCGAGGTGATCTACGACGATGTCTGAGCCATCCGAGCGCGAAGGGGCGACGTTGAATCGCTCGACCGACGCGGGGGAGGGCGGCGGCTGTCACGGCGGCGCCGAGACCTTGCACGCCGCAGCGGCAGCAGCGGGAAACCGCGAGTTGCTGGAGCGCTACGCGGCGGACTATCCGAAGGGCCCGCACGATCAACCCCAGACCATGTGTCCGGCGTTTGGCGCCTTGCGGGTCGGGTTGCGGATGCGGCGCACGGCCATGGTGCTCGCCGGCTCGGGCTGCTGTGTCTACGGTCTGACCTTCACCTCGCATTTCTACGGCGCGCGTCGCTCGGTCGGCTATGTTCCCTTCGACTCGGAGACCCTGGTCTCGGGCGCGCTCTTCGAAGACGTGCGCGAGGCGGTGCTCAAGCTCGCCGATCCGGATCATTACGACACCATCGTGGTGATCAATCTCTGCGTGCCGACCGCGTCGGGCGTGCCGCTGCGTCTCTTGCCAAAAGAGCTCAACGGCGTCCGCATCCTCGGGATCGACGTCCCCGGATTCGGGGTGCCGACCCATGCCGAGGCGAAGGACGTGCTCGCCGGCGCGATGCTGCAGTATGCGCGCACCGAGGCAGAGCAAGGCCCGGTGCAGGCACCGCGCGGCGGTCGCAGCGAGCGGCCAACCGTGACGCTGCTCGGTGAGATGTTCCCGGCCGATCCGGTCGGCATCGGGATGATGCTCGAGCCGATGGGACTGGCCCCCGGCCCGGTCGTGCCGACCCGCGAATGGCGCGAGCTGTACGGTGCGCTCGATTGTCGGGTTGCCGCAGCGATTCATCCTCAATACACCGCGAGTGCGCGCGAGTTCGCCCTGGCGGGTCGCCCCGTCGTCGGCTCCGCGCCGGTCGGGTGCGAGGGTACCGCGAGCTGGCTCGACGCGATCGGAGCGGCCTGCGGGATCGCGCAGGACAAGGTCGATCTGGCCAAAAACAAGATCCTGCCGGCCATTGCCGGCGCCCTGTCGGGCAGTCCGATCAAGGGCAGGGTGACGGTCTCCGGTTACGAGGGCTCCGAGTTGCTGGTCGCGCGTCTGCTGATCGAGTCCGGCGCGGACGTGCCCTATGTCGGTACGGCCTGCGGGCGAACCCCCTGGTCCGAAACGGATCTCGCCTGGCTGGAGTCGCGTGGTGTGCCGGTACAGTTCCGTGCGTCTCTGGAGCAGGATCTCGCGGCCGTCAAGGCGCTGGAGCCGGATCTGGCGATCGGGACCACGCCGGTGGTGCAGGCGGCGAAGGAGATGAGTATCCCCGCGCTCTATTTCACGAATCTCATCTCGGCGCGTCCGCTGATGGGCCCCGCGGGTGCCGGCTCTCTGGCGCAGGTCATCAATACTGCGCTGGCCAATCGGCATCGTTTCACGGCCATGCGCGTCTTCTTCGAGGGCGTCGGCGCGGGCGAGACCTGCGGGATCTGGGATCAGCCGCCCGTGTCGGTCACCGCACCCGCCCTATCCCCAGTCGTCAAGCCACTTTAAGTCCGGTATCGAGGACGTTTTACCCATGTTGATCAACGACCTCGACCGCGCCGGCGGTTACTGGGGCTCCGTCTACGTCTTTGCGGCCATCAAGGGCCTGCAGGTCATCATCGACGGGCCGGTCGGTTGCGAGAACCTTCCGGTGACTGCCGTGCTGCACTATACGGATGGACTGCCGCCGCACGAGCTTCCGGTCGTGGTGACCGGCCTGGGCGAGGAAGAGCTGGGCCAGAAGGGGACCGAGGAGGCGATGCGTCGCGCCTATGCCACCCTGGATCCGAAGCGTCCCGCCGTGGTGGTCACCGGCTCGATCGCCGAGATGATCGGCGGCGGCGTCACGCCCGAAGGGACCAATATCCATCGCTTCCTGCCACGCACCATCGACGAGGATCAGTGGCAGAGTGCGAATCGCGCCATGTACTGGCTTTGGAGTCAATACGGACTGAAGAAAGGCGGGATGCCCAAGGCCAAGCCGCGCAAGCCGGGAGAGCCCCCGCGCGTCAACATCATCGGACCCATGTACGGGACCTTCAACACCCCGTCGGATCTAGCCGAGATCAGACGGTTGGTGGAAGGCATCGGGGCGACGGTCAACCAGGTCTTCCCGCTCGGGAGCCATCTGGATCGGGTGCCGGAGCTGGTGAATGCAGAGGTCAACATCTGCATGTACCGCGAGTTCGGTCGCAGTCTCTGCGAGGCGCTCGAGCGGCCCTTTCTCCAAGCCCCGATCGGTCTGCACAGCACGACCAAGTTCCTGCTCACCCTCGGAGAGCTGCTTGAGCTGGATCCCGAGCCCTTCATCGAGCAGGAGAAGCACACGACCATCAAGCCGATCTGGGATCTCTGGCGGTCGGTGACGCAGGATTTCTTCGGCACGGCCAGCTTCGGAGTGGTCGCCACCGACACCTATGCTCGAGGTCTCCGCCACTTCCTGGAGGACGAGCTGGGTTTGCCTTGTCATTTCACCTTCTCGCGCAAGGCCGGCGTGAAGCCGGACAACGATGCCGTGCGCGACGCAGTGCACACGAAGACGCCTCTGATCGTCTTCGGGAGTTACAACGAGCGCATGTATCTGTCCGAGATCGGCGCCCGCGCGACCTATATCCCGGCATCGTTTCCGGGCACCGTGATCCGTCGGCACACGGGGACACCCTTCATGGGTTACTCGGGTGCGACCTACATCGTCCAAGAGGTGTGCAACGCACTCTTCGACGCCCTCTTCAACATCATTCCGCTCGGAACCGATCTCGACAAGGTCGATGCCACGCCTGCTCGACTCCATCGCGAGCTGCCCTGGGACGAGGATGCCCTCGTGGCATTCGATCGCATCGTCGATGCCCAGCCCGTGCTGGTGCGCATCTCGGCAGCCAAACGCTTGCGCGATGCCGCCGAGCGCGCATCCCGCAATGCAGGGGATGAACGGGTGAGTCTCGCTCGCGTGGTCGACGCTCAGCGCTCGGTGTAGTCCCGGAGTCTTCTGTTCGGCCCACGCCATCCCTGCCGCACCCAATCGGACGGGCGATCGTCGCGAGGCTTATTCCCGTCTCAACCCGCCGGCTCGGCCGGCGGGTCCTCGTTGGCTACTCGTGAGACGATTGTGGTACCGACCTGCCGGTGCCGTCGGCTCGACGGCCTCGTCACGACTCCCTCCGCAGCCCTTGTCCCGGCCTCTTTCCCGTGATCAACCTCGGCCTGGGGGCAAGTTTCCCCCTTTCGTTGTCCGTGCGCAGGTGTGCTGCAAAACAGGTGTAAATGTAGATTGACATCTACGTCAGTCAAGCTAGACTGACACCTAACCCGGATGTTTCATAAACCGACACAGCCGACACTGGCCTCGCGGATTTGCGCGGCGCTGGGCGTCACCGAGGGCGATGACCGGGACGCCGCGGGGGTTGAATGGTGGAAATACCGAGCGGCAACGGGCTTGATCAACGGGGCACGAGTAGTTTTGTCGCCGCGCAGGCGTACGATGCCCTGCCCGAGGTGGGCATAGTCGTCGTGCGCGTGCTGAAATCCCCGTGCGGGGATGTATGTGCGTCTAGGCGGGCGCCGCCCGGGCTGCGCGTTGAAGAGCCTCTCGGTGACCTGCTGCAACAGCGTCTTGACCGGACAGCTCGAGGGCAGGTGCAGGCGCACGCGGTCTTTGTACTGCACCACGCGCACGGCGAGCTTGAACAGTTTGATGATCACGGTGGCAGGCTGGGCGTTGGCCAGTTCCGTGCCGACGAGGACCTCGGTGCGCAGCGTTTGGTGCAAGACGTAAGCGGCGCAGGAGAAGAACAAGCGCATCTGATTGGCCAAGAAGGTGCTGTCGGAAGTGCGATCGCTGGCCAGATCGTTCTTGATCATTTTGATGAAGTTCTCGTCCTGGCCGCGCGCGCAGTACAGATCGCGGTAGACGCACTCGGGACTGGGCAAGTCCAAGGAGGTGACGACGAAGCGGAGGTTGTCGCCGCGCGCCGTCACCTCGGCTTTGAGGATGGTCCGACACGCGCCGGGCCAGGAACCGGCACGGTAGTCAACCTCGTGGTAGGTGCGGGTCCGCTCGGGTACGTCGGCGTCGGCGCGCCGGGCGTTCTCGATGCGCAGCGCATGGAGCTTGCGGGCGTCGGCCAAGAACGGCTCGGCCCGTGGCGTGAGAGCCCGGTTACCCGCCAGGCCGAAGATGAAATCCGTCAACGGATCGGCCATCGCCAAGGCCATCAACTCGGGGTTGGAGAAGTGTCCGTCGCCGCGCAGGATGATGCGTGTGCGTGGCCACGCGGCCCGCAGCCGCTTGAGCACGCGCTTGAGGATCATCGCGTTCTCGGCGCCGGTGGGGCGCTTGCCGGGACGCAGCACCGCGGTGATGAACTTCCCCGAGAGGCCCTCGAAGAGAAACAGCGGCAAGTAGCAATGGTTGCCGTAGTGATGATTGTAGAACGCGAACTCCTGCTGGCCATGGGTGGCGTCTTCGGAGTGGTCCATATCGAGCACGATCACCTGCGGCGCCTTCGGGTAGCTGGCGATGAAGGCCTCGACGAAGGCCTGCGCCATGCGGTAGAGGTCGCGCGCGCCGACCCCATTCTCCAAACGCGAGAAGGTCGGCCCGCTGGCCAGGTCCGTCGTCGCATCCAGCGGCTTGCGCTCCAGCCCCAGCTTGAACAGCGCATCACGGCGCAGCGCATTGGCGTCGTTGCCGTCTTCGTAAGCACAGGCGATCTGGTAGACCCGTTGCGCGATCAGCTCACGCATCGGATGGGTGGTGTAGGACGGATGGCGCCAATCATCGATCGCTGCGCTCAACCGCTCGGTCAGGCCGATCTGCCGATCAACCCCGCGCAGAATCATGGGGCCAAAGTCAGACGACATGGCGCCGCCGTCGAAGTCGCCGCGGACCGTGAAACCGGCGACCGGGGGAAAACGCAGCTGTTCCGGGGTAGACTCGGGCATGGGCGACCTCGTTTAGCTTCTTCCGAAGCGTTCTTGGCGGAACAGCCATTTTATCAATGGGTTGAACGAGAGTCGCCCTTTTTTATGAAATATTCGGGCTAAATCCAGTCACCCTGCAAGGCTTTCGTACCGGACCCGTGAGACCCGACCTGAACAATCTACGATTCGACGCTCCGGACTTACTGCCGTCGGCGTCGCTAGACATACCCTCGGAGGTCGAGGTCCACGGGCGAGGTCTTTCGCCGAGCACTGGCCGGTGTTGTCTGTCGAGCGAAGTGACTGCTCCGCTCGACATGAATTGCCCGTCCCTCTCGTCGGGACGATTGAGTCGAGAAGTTGCTCGGGCGTTTCGATCAGCTTCTCCGTCGCGGTCCATTGGTCCGCGACGAAACCCCCGCCGCACGGGGTCGGTGCGGCGTCACTTAGGTTCATCTCCTACTGGAGGATCGATCAATGGCTGAAAACACCAGCATGTCCGGCATGACCGAAGAAGAAGCGAAAGAGTTCCATGGCATTTTCGTGCAGAGCATGACCACGTTCTTTGGGATCGTCATCGTTGCTCACATCCTTGCTTGGCTGTGGCGCCCCTGGCTGTAGCGGAAACCTATTCGTTACTGGCGCCAAAGGGTGCTGGTCACGCGGACATCTAACCCGCCCCTATTCGTGGAGAAAAGCATATGTTCTCGACTGAAAGCTTGTGGAAAATTTGGCTGATCATGGATCCGCGCCGCATCCTGATCGCGCTGTTTGCATTCCTGATTGTCCTTGGTCTGGCGATCCATATGATTCTGCTGAGCACTGCAGATTTCAACTGGCTCGAAGATGGCGTCCCGGCGAAGTCCGCGGTCAGCCAGATGCAAGTGACGCCGGTTGTGCCGCAAAGGCAATAGCGTCCTTTTCGGGGGTGGCAGGGGAGGCGTGGCTCATTAGCCAGACCCCACCTACCGCCGACAGTGCTAAGAGGAGGCAGCCGGATCGGATGCCTCCCCAGCAGAGGATTTTACGATGGCCATGCTCAGTTTTGAGAAAAAATACCGCGTCCGTGGCGGGACGCTGATAGGGGGCGACCTATTCGACTTCTGGGTGGGGCCGTTTTACGTCGGCTTCTTCGGGGTCGCTACGCTCTTTTTCGCCATATTAGGTACGCTCTTGATCGTCTGGGGTGCCACCCTGGGCCCGAGTCCCGAGCTTCAGACATTCAATATCTGGCAGATCAACATCGCTCCACCGGATCTGAGCTATGGGCTTGGAATGGCCCCGCTTGATCAAGGCGGTCTCTGGCAGTTCATTACCGTTTGCGCGATTGGGGCCTTTGTCTCTTGGGCACTTCGCGAGGTCGAAATCGCTCGCAAGCTCGGGATCGGTTTCCATGTTCCTTTTGCATTTGCGTTCGCCATTGGCGCCTACGTCACCTTGGTTGTGATTCGTCCCATCCTGATGGGTGCGTGGGGTCACGGTTTCCCCTACGGGATTCTGAGCCATTTGGATTGGGTATCGAATGTCGGGTACCAGTACCTGCACTTCCACTACAACCCGGCCCACATGTTGGCGATCACCTTCTTCTTCACCACCACCTTGGCGTTGGCGATGCACGGTTCGCTCATCCTGTCGGTGACGAATCCCAAGAAAGGTGAGCCCGTCAAGACCGGTGAGCACGAGAACACCTTCTTTCGCGATCTGATCGGTTACTCCATCGGCGCACTCGGCATCCATCGCTTGGGTCTGTTCCTGGCCCTCGCCGCGGTGTTTTTCAGCGCTGTTTGTATCGTGATCAGCGGACCCTTCTGGACGCGCGGCTGGCCGGAATGGTGGAACTGGTGGCTTGAGCTTCCGCTCTGGTAGGGTCTAGGAGACAACAATGGCTGAATATCAGAACATTTTTACAAGCGTGCAGGTGCGCTCTCCGGCTTACCCCGGAACGCCGATGCCGAAAGGCAACCTGCCGCGTATCGGCAAGCCGATCTTCTCCTACTGGGCAGGCAAGCTCGGTGACGCTCAGATTGGTCCCATCTACCTCGGATTCACCGGTGTTGCATCCTTGCTCTTCGGCTTCATCGCCATCGAGATCATCGGCTTCAACATGGCGGCTTCCGTAAATTGGAGCCCAATCGAGTTTCTGAAGAACTTCTTCTGGTTGGCGCTTGAGCCGCCGCCACCATCCTACGGCCTCAGTATCCCTCCTTTGGGTGATGGTGGCTGGTGGTTGATCGCAGGATTCTTTCTGACCACGTCCATCATCCTTTGGTGGATTCGGACCTACAAGCGGGCTGCGGATCTTGGTTTGAGTCAGTGGCTATCGTGGGCATTTGCGGCGGCGATCTTCTTCTATCTGAGCCTGGGTTTCATTCGCCCGGTTCTGATGGGTAGTTGGGCGGAGGCAGTGCCTTTCGGTATCTTCCCTCACCTTGACTGGACGGCGGCCTTCTCGATTCGGTACGGGAACCTCTATTACAACCCGTTCCACATGCTCTCGATTGCGTTCCTGTATGGCTCCGCCCTGCTGTTTGCGATGCATGGCGCGACGATCCTCTCCGTCAGCCGGTTTGGCGGCGATCGAGAGATCGACCAGATCACGGATCGCGGCACCGCAGCGGAGCGTGCAGCTCTCTTCTGGCGCTGGACGATGGGCTTCAATGCCACGATGGAATCGATTCATCGCTGGGCTTGGTGGTTTGCGGTCTTGACGGTCATCACCGCCGGTATCGGGATTCTCCTGACCGGAACCGTGGTCGACAACTGGTATCTTTGGGCCGTAAAGCATGGTGTTGCTCCCGTCTATCCGCTTGAAGGTGCTGTGGATCCGACGATGTTGCAGGGGGTTTCGCAATGAAGATGGCTCATTACACGTCGATCCCGCTCGCGGCTGTTGTCGCTTCGGTTTTTGTCGCCGGCTGTGAAGCACCGCCACCCGAGACCGTCCAGTTGGGTTACCGCGGTCTTGCGATGGAGCATGTCAAAAACCCCGGCGACCTGGCTCGAAGCTTTAAAGCGAACCAGCCTCCGGAGCCGATTCCGGCGGCAGCACCGGGCGGGCCGAAGGTCTCCGAGGTCTATGAGAACGTTCAGGTCCTGAGTGATCTCACCGTTGCGGATTTCACCCGTCTGATGGTGGCCGTCACGACCTGGGTCGCTCCGGAGCAGGGTTGCAACTATTGCCACGTGCCCGGCAACTGGGCGTCGGACGACATCTATACGAAGGTCGTATCTCGCAAGATGTTCCAGATGACGCAGCAAGCGAATTCCGCATGGAAGGATCATGTCGCGAACACTGGTGTGACCTGCTATACCTGCCATCGGGGCAAGCCGGTACCTGAGTATGTCTGGACGACCGATCCCGGTCCGGATCTGCCCTCAGGCGTGTCTCCCACGGGCCAGAACATTGCTTCGTCGACGGTTGCCTATGCGTCTTTGCCGTTCGATCCCTTTACGCCGTTCTTGGATCAGGCGAACGAGATCCGCGTGATCGGCGACTCGGCTCTGCCGAGCGGCAACCTGGCTTCGACCAAGCAAGCGGAGTGGACCTATGGCTTGATGATGCAGATCTCCGATTCGCTCGGCGTCAACTGCACCTTCTGCCACAACAGCCGGTCCTTCTTCGCCTGGGATCAAAGCACGCCGCAGCGGACGACCGCTTGGTATGCGATCCGGCATGTGCGCGAGATCAACCAGGAATATATCTGGCCGTTGAACGAGGTGTTGCCCGAGACGCGGAAAGGACCGCTGGGCGATCCCTACCGTGTGAGCTGCGCGACCTGCCATCAGGGCGCTTATAAGCCGCTTTACGGTGCTCAGATGCTCAAGGACTACCCCGCACTCGCAGGTCCGACCCTGATTGCGGCGCCCGAGGAAGCGGCTCCGGTCGAGCCCGCGGCGGTACCAACGCCTGCGGCCCAGCCGAAGCAGTTGTAAGCAAGTCGGCCGGCTTGGCTGGTCGGCACAAGGCAGGGAGGCCAAAAGCAGCGCCGGATTTCGGTCCGGCGCACATCGGGTGAGATGGTTCAGCAGGCCGTGCCCGTAAGCGCTGCCCTAGGTTGCCGCAAGGCAGATCGGGTCAAGCGGAACAGATCGGTGATGGCGCCCCTGGCTCTGATCGGGCAGCGGGGCACGATTGAAGGCCCAACGGGCGTTTGCTGATGCAGCAGCACCCATCTAATAGTCACTGGAGTACACAGATGCATAAAATTTGGCAGATCTTCGATCCGCGCAGAACACTCGTAGGCTTGTTCGGGTTCCTGCTCGTCCTGGCTTTGTTGATCCACTTTATCCTGCTCAGCAGTCCGGGCTTCAACTGGCTCGGGGGCGTTTAGTCCGGTGTTCGCATCGGGAGCATCCGCGCGCTCCGTCAGGACGCGTGGATGGTCCGGTCCACTGTGGTCCCCGCCGCGGGGAAGTTCGCGGTAACGGCCAACTGGCCAAAACATGACAAGTGAGGGTAATTCCATGGCTGAAGTGAAAAGCATGTCCGGTCTGACCGAAGAAGAGGCGAAAGAATTCCACGGTATCTTCGTGCAGAGCATGACCGGGTTCTTCGGCGTCGTCATTGTCGCTCACATCCTTGCATGGCTCTGGCGCCCCTGGCTGTAGTCGAGCGCTTTAGACTCGCAATGGAGTCCGACGGGAGGAGCGCAGCGATCTGCACCGTCCCGCATTACGTCCTTAGGAGATAAACACATGCACAAAATTTGGCAGATCTTCGATCCGCGCAGAACGCTGGTCGCTTTGTTCGGTTTCCTGTTGGTGCTCGGGCTGTTGATCCACTTTATCCTGCTCAGCACGGCCGACTTCAACTGGCTGTCCGACGGCACGCCTGCTGCCGGCAAGGCTGCCGCTGTGACGCCTGCGGCTCAGATGGCTCCCCTGCCCGCCGGCCGTTAGATCAGGCCGCAGTTTGCGATCTCGGGCGGGCGGTGGGCAACGCCGACCCCGCCCGAGATCGCGACGCTCGAAGGTCTCCGCCCGAAGCCCTGCCGATGTTCCTCCTCTGCGAATCGATTGTCCTGAGCACGGCCGCACCGATCGAGATCATCGATATCACGGCACTCGTTCAGACACGCTTCAAAGAAAGCGGAATTGTCCAAGGTCAAGTCACCTTATTCTCGCCCCACACGACCGCCTTCGTGTGCTTGAATGAAAAAGAGCAGATGTTGCAGCGTGACATGCTCGATTTCCTTCACCGTCTCGTTCCCGCCGATACGGATTTCCGGCATAACCGCAATCCGATCGACGGTCGCCTGAACGCGCATTCCCACCTGCTCGGTCTTCTGATGACTGCATCGCAGACCATCCCGGTTGCAGACGGGTGTTTGCTTCTCGGCGGCTGGCAATCGGTCTTTTTCATCGAATTGGATGGTCCGCGCGATGAGCGCCGGCTTCTGATGCAGATCAGCGGAGAGCAATAGCGGATGACGGCAGCCGATCTCGAAGGGTTTTTTGCGGATGCGGATAATCTGGATCCCGACGCCTATCTGCGTCTCGACTATTACCTGGAGTGCCGGGGAGACCCGCGCGTTGCGGTTGCACACTTCTGCTCGGAGCAGTCGACCGCCCAGTGGCACCGCGTCGGCTCGGGCGAGGACCTACGCGGCGAGTTCGGTGCGAAAGTCGTCCATCTCTCCGTTGATGCGACGCTCCCGGAATTCAGCTACGGTTTGACGGCACCGGGCGACGGCGAGATTCACGCTTGTCGCGTTCGCATCGCCCATCCACATCGCAATTTCGGTCCCCGAATCCCGAATCTTCTCAGTGCGGTCTGCGGCGAAGGCACCTTCTTCTCGCCCGGCGCCCCGGTCGTGAAGCTGCTCGACATTCATTTTCCCGATGTCTATCTGAGCCAGTTCGACGGCCCTCGCTACGGTGTCGAGGGTTTTCGCGACCTGCTCGGGGTCTACGATCGTCCGATCTTCTTCGGGGTCATCAAGCCGAATATTGGACTTGCGCCGGAGGATATGGCGGAGCTTGGCCTCCACGGGTGGTTGGGTGGGCTCGACGTGGCCAAGGACGACGAGATGCTTTGCGATACCGATTGGTGTAGCCTTGAGCGCCGCTCCGCGCTCTTGGGATCGGCGCGTCGTGCGGCGGAAGCGGAAACGGGCACCGCGAAGGTCTACCTGGCCAACGTCACCGACGAGGTCGATCGATTGACCGACCTGCACGATGTGGCGGTCGCGAACGGAGCAAACGCCCTGCTCGTCAATGCCTTGACTGTCGGATTGAGCGCCGTTCGAATGCTGGCTCGGCAGACCCGCGTCCCCTTAGTGGCGCACTTCCCGATGATCGCCGCCCTGAGTCGCTTGGAGCGGTTCGGCATCGGTTCGGTGGTGATGACCAAGTTGCAGCGACTCGCCGGATTCGACGTCATCATCATGCCGGGGTTCGGCGGTCGAATGTTCATGTCGGATACCGAGGTTCGTCGCAACGCCGCCGCGTGCCTGGAGCCGATGGGCCATCTACGCCCGAGTCTGCCGGTGCCTGGCGGGAGCGATTGGGCCGGGACGCTCAAGCGGGTCCATGATCAGCTCGGAACGCGTGATTTCGGTTTCGTGCCCGGGCGCGGGGTCTTCGGGCACCCAATGGGTCCACGTGGCGGCGCCGCAAGCATCCGTCAGGCGTGGGAGGCCATTGCTGCCGGGATCCCGATCGAGGATTACGCGATTCAACACGCGGAGCTGAGCGCCGCGATCGACGCCTTCGGTTGTCGTGCCTGAGCCGCACTGCATCGGCATCGCGCCGAGACGTTTCGCTGGAGGTCATGTTTGAGTGCTCGAATCGTACCCCCGATTGCGGCCGACGCCTTGGAACGCGCATCGCAGCGCGACGCCAGCGAGCAGGTCATCCTGGTCGATGACCGGGACCAGATCCTCGGCCCCGCCGGGAAGATCGACGCGCATCGCGACGGTCAATTGCACCGCGCCTTCTCGATCCTGGTCTTCGACGCCGACGACCGACTCTTGCTGCAGCGGCGCGCCGATGTGAAATATCATTTCGCGACACGTTGGTCCAACACCTGCTGCGGCCATCCCAGGCCGGACGAGCCGACGACCCGGGCCGCCGGGCGACGCCTGAAGGAAGAATTCGGAATCCGGGTTCCGCTCACGGAACGCTCCCAGCTCGTCTACCGTGCGGAGGATCAGGCCTCCGGTTTGATCGAGCACGAGTATCTTCACGTTTTCTTCGGCGTTTACGCCGGGGATCCTCGCCCCGATCCCTCCGAGATCGGTGCCTGGCGGTGGATGTCCGTCCCGGCCATCCACCGCGCTCTCGCGCGCCGGCCCGAGTGGTTTACGCCCTGGTTCGGACTGCTGATGAATCGCCTGTTCCCGCGATGAGCCCGCGATGAAATAGGCCCGCCGGGTGCGTGCGCGAAGTACGAAACCTGCACGCAAAGCGACCAAGGTCGAGGCCGCACTGGTGATCGGACGAGCATGTCCCAACTGTCTCTGGACGAAATGCGGCGATTCTCCTAGAGCAGTGCGGCAGATGTGTCGAGGTCGTCCATTGCCGTAGTCGTAATCGACCATCGATCCGACGACGATTTCGACAACGACAACGCCAACGACAACGAAATTGATCTCGGACGGTCTCGGAATCTCTACACTGGACCATTCGCCGGATCCGATCCGATCCGATCCGATCCGATCCGATCCGGTCGGGGCGGGGCGAACGCGCAAAAAGAACACCCGCCCGCGAAACACACGATATCCGCTCCGCCAGCCGGTCGCGCGGATCCGATACCGATTCTTTACTCCTACGTTGCGCGATATCAGCCATGGCTTTCGAACAACCGCTTGATGCCCCTTCGCGGACAACCCCCGAAACCCACCTGCGCGGGCACGACAAGGTATCGCGCATCCCGGTCAAGGTCGAGCCCGCAACGGAGATTCTGCGCAAGCCAGCGTGGATTCGTGCCAAAGCACCGCTCGGAGCGGGCGTGAGCCGAATCAAGAGCCTGCTGCGCAAGGGCAAACTGGCGACCGTTTGCGAGGAGGCGATGTGCCCGAACCTGGGCGAGTGCTTCAATCACGGGACCGCGACCTTCATGATCCTGGGCGACATCTGCACGCGTCGCTGTCCCTTCTGCGATGTCGCGCACGGGCGTCCGCAGCCTCTAGATCCGCTTGAGCCGCGACATCTGGCCGAGTCGATCGCGGCCATGGGCCTTCGCTATGTCGTGATCACATCGGTCGACCGGGACGATCTTCGTGACGGCGGAGCCGCGCATTTTGCGGCCTGTCTGGCCGCGGTTCGCGAACGCAGTCCGGCAATCAAGCTCGAGGTCTTAGTGCCCGATTTCCGTGGTCGCGAGGCGATTGCCCTCGAGCAGTTCGTCGGCGCCGGCGTGCCGGATGTCTTCAACCACAATCTCGAGACGGTTCCGCGACTCTACCGCGAGGCGCGCCCCGGCGCGGACTATGCCGGCTCGTTGCGATTGCTCGCTGCATTCAAGGCGGCGCATCCGGGCGTTCCGACCAAATCGGGATTGATGCTCGGTCTCGGGGAGATGCGCGAGGAGGTCGACCAGACGCTGCGGGATCTGCGTGCGCATGATTGCGACATGCTCACCCTGGGCCAGTATCTCCAGCCTAGCCGCGATCACCTGCCCGTAAAGCGCTACTGGACACCGGACGAGTTCGACGACCTGCGGCGCTTCGCCGAGTCGATCGGCTTTTCCAATGTTGCGAGCGCGCCGATGGTGCGCTCGTCCTACCACGCCGATCGTCAGGCGAGCGAGGTGCTCGACAGCTCGGGATCGGAAGGCGTTTGACGACCGGCCGGCGCGACCCCGAGACGCATGGCGTCTCCAGCCGCGCCATCCCTCTCCACCATCGGGCGATCTTCAGTCTTCGCGCGGCAGATGGTCGCTGTAGCGTTCCATCAGGTAACAGAGACAATCCTGGCGGATGATGACCTGATTGGTCGTCAGCATCGAGGGCATGACGGGCTGACGCAGCCGCAGCTCGTGATCCTCGACATGGAAATAACGCTCGCCGACATCCCGGCCATGCTCATCGCGCACGTCCAGACCGATCCCGAATCCCGGGTTGATGCGAGCGAAGGCCATGCCCCGCGGCAGCTCGCAGAAGTTGAGGTGCTCGATCGTCGGATTGAGCTGCAAGTCGGCCTCTTCCGGAGCGAATCCAAATCCCACGTCCTCGCGCACCTTCACCTGGGCCACCGTGTGGAACAGATCGATATCCTGCGACGCCACCGGATGCGGTGAGATGCGGGCGAGGTGCAGCGCGGCCTCGATGAAGCTGCGGGCATGCTCGACCCCCTGATGTTCGCCGACCCTGCCGCATTCAACCGTGACGGACGGACACAGCTCGGCCATGGCGAGGGATTGTACGCCGGCCGGTCGGGTGAAATAGACGACGATGCGTCCGAATAGATTCGCGAGGTTCAGGAATCGGTTGTCGATCCGGTTCACGCAGGCATAGTGTGGATTGGAGCCGGTGTTGTTGTGCAGATCGAGGCTGGCGAACATCCCGCGCTCGGCCATGATGCGCACGACCTTTGCCATGAGGTCATGTTCGGGGGTATGCGGACGATCGGTGCCCGGCCAGACACGATTGTAGTCCGGCTGTCCGGGCAGATGGCGCACCCCGGATGCCGCTGCACTGACGTTGCCGATGAAGAGGCTCAGCGCGCGCGGCAGGCGCAGCTCGCCGAAGCGTTCGAGCCGGTCGCGCAGCAATGCGCGGATCGCCTCCCACCCGACGGTCTCGTTGCCGTGCATGAGCACCGACACGAAGAGCGCGGGCTCGCGTGCGCCGTGCAGATGGATTAAGGTCGGCGCTCCGAGCAGCCGATCCAGGTCGTGGCTTTCGGCCTTGAGGATGCCTTCCGGAAGGTGATCGAGCTCTTGGAGCATGGCGTCTAAGTCGTCGATTCGGGAGTGGGTTTAAACCGCGCCCGGCGCGGTATGCGATGTTTTCGGATGGGATCGGCCCCGGCAGACTTAAGGGCCGTTGGAGCCGGCGCGGTTCAAAATGTTATAACGATGTTGTTTAGAACGCGTCCCCGCTAAGGGTTGTGGATGCACCAAACGTCGAACTCACTCGAAAACGAGCATCTCGCTCAGGACGTGGCCTAAGTATCCGATCCAGCCTGTCGTGGTCGATGCGAGGGTTCCGTGGCTTCCGCTCGATCCGATCAGTCGCGCAAGGCCCACTCGTGTACCGGCTGCCCCGTCCCTTGCTGTTCGAGGTAGGCGGCGGTCAGCCCGGCCATGTCTGGGCCATGGCGCGCGACCCAAGCGCGCTGCCAACGGGCTCCGGTCCGGCCCGTTTCGAGCCGCCGCTCGATGATGCCGAGCCAATGCGCGATTTCCGGCGGGTCGATGCCTGCAGCCTGCAGCCCGCGTCGCGCTCGGGGCAAGAGATCCTTCCCGAGGATGTGGGTGACGGGCAGGATTGCGCCGTCCACCCACGGGATTTCGGCATCGAGCCCCTCTCGCGCACAGGCATAAAAGGCTGCGCGGGTTTGCAGGAAGGGCATTCGCGCCTCCGGCGGCTCGAGTTGCCCGGCCAAATCACGCACGGCACCGAGGTACAAGGCCGCATTCGCCAACATGTCCGACACCGTCGGACCGGCCGGAACGACGCGGTGCTCGATGCGTAGATGCGGCCGCCCTGCCGCATCGAAGCCGAGCAGCGGGCGATTCCAGCGCCAGATGGTACCATTGTGAAGACGCAGATGGGCCAGTGCCTGCGGCTCCTCGACCATGAGGTGCGGGAGCAGAACCGGATAACGGTCGAGGTTTGCGCGAAAGGTCTCCATGATCGAACGCTCGGCATAGCGGAAACCGAAGTTCACCCGTTCCTGCAGGATGGGGCCGCCCAGAGAGACCGCCTGCTCGAAGAGCGGGATTCGGGTCTCGTCCCACAGGTCGTGCCCGAAGAGATAGGGTGAGTTGGCCGCGATGGCGACCATGGGCCCGCTGATGAGCTTCGAGGCGTTGTAGACGCGCGCCGCTTCGCCGGGGCTCACCTTAAGGTGGATCTGAAACGAGGTCGCGGCGGCCTCCAGCATCACGTCGTGCCACTCCAACGCGAGGCGGTCGCGACCCGCGATGTCGAGCTTCAAAGGCCGGTCGTGCCGCAGGGCGAAGATCTGGTCGTTGAGGGCCCGGTAACGCTGTCGTGGTGTCATGGCGCCGAGGCTGAGATGTTGCGGGCGCACGGTCGGCAGGATGCCGATCGTCAGGAGACGGGTCCCCAGTGTCTGCGCCACGCGGTCGCAGCGTTGCAGCGTCGCCGTGAGCTCGGTCGCGAGCCGAGACAGACAGTCGCCCGTCAGCGGCATCGGCGAACCGTTGATCTCCGCGTTGAAGGTTGCGAGCTCTGCGACCACCAAGGGGTCGTTCAGACCCGCGAGGAGCGACTCGACCTCGGGTGCCGGATCCAGCCGAGGATCCACCAGCCAAGCCTCCAGCTCGAATCCCGCGGTCGGATCGGATGTCTCGAACCGATCGGAGTCCAGCCAGTGTTCCAGGAGCGCCGTCTCCTCGCGCAGCCTGGCGGCGAACTCGACGAAGTCCTGCTCGGTGAAATGCGCCCCCGCGATCTCCTGGCCCATCCCTTGTCCTCCGTCAGGGTTGACTTAGCCCCATTATGGTCGGATCTCGGGCCGCTCGATAGGCGTCGCGGGGTGCCGGCCGTGCTGGGACTCCTCGCGCAGGAGCCGATCCAACTCCGCGAGACGCTCGGGCGTCCCGATATCGAGCCAGTATCCGCGGTGGTGTTCTCCGCCGACCCGGTCCTGTTCCATTGCGTCTCGAAGCAGCGGTGCCAGTGCAAAGGCCCCCGGGCGACACCCCGCGAACAAGCCAGGGCTGTAGACCCCGACGCCGCTGAAGGTCAGACGCCTGTCGCCTTCGATTCGGCCGCCCTCGGCTTGGTCTCCCTCGGCTCGGACACGGTCGTTCCGCAAGATGAAATCGCCGCCGGGGTGGTGTGGCGGATTGTCGACCAGTACCAGGTGAGCGAGGTCGGTCCCGGCGATGTTCAGGCCTGTAAAATCAATATCGGACCAGATGTCGCCGTTGATCACGAGGAAGGGGTCGGATCCGAGGAGCGGCAGGGCTTTAAAGATGCCGCCGCCGGTCTCCAGGGCGGTTTGCTCTGGGGAATAGCGGATGTGGACCCCGAACCGACTGCCGTCGCCCAGTGCCGCCTCGATCTGCTCGCCGAGGTGTGCGTGGTTGATCACGATCTCCCGGATGCCGGCCGCGGCCAAACGCTCCAGGTGATACTGAATCAACGGGCGACCGCCGGCCTCGAGCAGGGGCTTGGGGACCTGATCGGTCAGGGGACGCATTCGATTGCCGCGACCGGCGGCGAGGATCATCGCCTTCATGAGAGCGGGTGAACTCCTGTTGGGGTACCCCAAGATACACCAGCCGGCATCGTTAGGGTCGTCGACTCGATCCTCGTCGGCTCGATCCGGATCCTGCGGGCTCGAACCCAGCAGACGCTCGGTTTGGATGCCCGCCGTTGCCGTGGTAGCCTTTTCGCTTACCGTCGGCCAACGTGGTGACTGAGCGTCTTCGTCGTGTTCAAGATTGTTTCCTTCAATATCAACGGGATTCGTGCGCGACCCCATCAGCTCGAAGCGATCAAGGCCGCCCATGATCCCGACGTCCTGGGCCTACAGGAATGCAAGGTCGCCGACGACGCCTTTCCGGTCGATCTGGTGCGAGGGCTTGGGTACGCGACCCATTTTCACGGTCAGAAGTCGCACTATGGTGTCGCGCTCTTGAGCAAGGTCGAGCCGCTCGCAGTCGTCAAAGGCTTTCCGGGGGATGCCGAAGATGCGCAGCGTCGCGCCATTATCGGGTCGTACCCGTTACCCGGCGGTGGTGAAATCACGGTCATCAACGGCTACTTCCCGCAGGGCGAGAGCCGTGACCATCCGATCAAGTTCCCGAACAAGCGCAAGTTCTATGCGGATCTCACGGCTTATCTGCGGGATGTCTGCTCGCCCGACCAGAATCTCGTCGTGTTGGGCGATATGAATGTGGCACCGCTTGACCTGGATATCGGCATCGGGGCGGACAACGCCAAGCGCTGGCTGCGGACCGGCAAATGCAGCTTCCTCCCGGAGGAGCGCGAATGGCTCAAGGCCTTGACCGATTGGGGTCTGGTCGACGCCTACCGCGCGGTACATCCCGAGGTCGACGACCGCTTCAGCTGGTTCGATTATCGCTCGCGCGGCTTCGAGCGCGAGCCCAAGCACGGACTGCGTATCGATCACCTCTTGGTGACTGCACCACTGCGCGAGCGTCTGCTGGATGCCGATATCGATTATGCCATTCGCGGCATGGACAAGCCCTCGGATCATTGTCCGGTTTGGGCGCGATTCGATCTCTGAGGCCGCCTCCGAGGTCGAACGACGATTCGGATCCGGGCTAAACCGCGTCCAGAGTGAAATGCGTCATTTTCGGCTTGTGTCGGGCTCAAGGATTTTTCCGACCTCTGTGGCGACGCGGTTAGAATTTAAGCGTCTCTAATGCCTTAAACCGCGCCAACTCCGGCAGTTGTCGGAGCTTGCGCGGCCAAGCCAATCCAACAAAAGACGCATAGTGCACCGGGCGCGGTTTAACCTCTTTTTTCATCGACACGGCGATCCTAGTGCCTCACATCATGTCCCGAAAACGTGCTTCGGCAAGAGCGCTCGATCGATGACGTCGCATCAGCCGATCGGCGTCTTCGACTCGGGTGTCGGCGGTCTTTCGGTCCTGCGCGAGATCCGTCGCGAGCTGCCGGACGAAGATCTGCTCTATGTCGCCGACTCGGCCTATGCGCCCTACGGCGATCAGTCCAGCGAGGCGATCGAGCTGCGCGCCGTTGCCGTCACCGAGCGGCTGATCGCGTGCGGTGCTAAGGCGATCGTCGTGGCCTGCAATACGGCCACGGGCGCGGCGGCCCGGGTACTTCGAAACCGGTATACGGTGCCGGTCATCGCCATGGAGCCTGCGGTCAAGCCGGCCATCGAGCAGACCCGCTCGGGCGTGGTCGGGGTTCTGGCCACGCGACAGACCCTGGCCAGTCACACCTTCAAGCAACTGCTCGCGCGCTTGGGGGAGGGACCGGAGATTCTCCTCCAGGCGTGTCCGGGGCTGGTCGAGCGGGTCGAGGCCGGCGACCTGGAGGGTGAAGGTACACGACTCCTATTGGCCGCCTACCTGGAACCGCTCTTGGCGAAAGGCGCCGATACGCTGGTCTTGGGATGCACACATTATCCGCACCTGGGGGGGCTGATCGGCGAGATCGTCGGACCGCGGACCCGGGTATTGGACTCGGGCGCTGCCGTTGCGCGGCAGGTTCGCCGCCGCCTGGACGAGTCCGGATTGCTGGCACCGCCCGGCGGTGTCGGGACCGAGCGCTTCTGGACGAGCGGCGAGCCGTTCAAGGTCGCTGCGGTGATGGAGCGGCTCTGGGGCGCCCCCCTGGAGCTCCATCCGCTGAGCCGAGAGGCGGCGACACCGTTTTTCAGGGAGGGCGAGGCCCTCATTGCCCAAGGCGCCGGGCGCAGTCGATGATGTCCGGCGGCCTACAACCTTGTTGCGGAGGCATCATGCGCTGGACTAGGGGTATCCGAATCGCCGTGATCCCGGCACTTCTCCTGGTCGCGCTCGCCTCCTCCGGTGCCTTCGCCAACGAGCCGTGCCTAAAGATGGTGTTCGGGCATTATTGTCTGGGCGGCGATGTCGGACCACTGTTGCAGGCCGTTCCGCCTCCGCTTGTGCGCCAGGAGCAGGACGCGAGCTTGGCCTTGGTGTTCGTCGATGGTCCGGATCGACTCTACGTGCTCGCCTTCAACGGCAAGATCTACAAGGTCGTGCGGGCCTTCGGCGTCTCGACACAGCTGCGGTACGAGGAGACCTACGCTGCCTTGCGCGATATCTACGGGCTCGGCGAAGACCGCAGCCGCTTCTCCTCCGATGCGACCACGCCCGGGCGCCGCTTGGTCGCGATCCGTCGCGGCGAAGGCATCGCCATGCATGTCTGGACGCCGTCGCCGACCTGGCGCATCGAGCTGTCCTGGACACGCGAGATGGGCCTCTCGCTTGCCTATGTCGCCACCGAGCTCAGTGCTGCTCGTGCTGCGCAGATCGACCGGGGGTTCTGAGCCCGGTCTTGCATCCCTCTAGACCTGGATGTCTATTCCCCGATCCTTCGGATCGATCGGCTGCCCGACCAGCGCGAGCCCGCTTTCGCCCAGGCGCGAGAGCACGACCTCGACAAGCTGATTGCCCTCGATCGCGGTTTCGCGTGCCGCGACCTGGACCGGCAGGTAGTTGGGGGTGTAGCCGAATCGGGTTTCCCGCCGCTCGCCGTCGGGGTTGCCCTCGCAGAGGATCTCGACGGTTTTGCCGATCTGCTCGCGCAGGATCGCTTCTCGCATGCGCAATCCGATGTCCTGAAGCGCACCCAAGCGCCGACGCTTGGTCTCGGTATCGATCCCCCCCGACATCTCGGCTGCCCGGGTTCCGAGCCGTGGCGAGTAGGCAAAGGCATGGATGTGTCCGAATCGCATCGACTCGGCAAAGGCGAGCGTGTCGTCCCAGTCCTCTTCGCTCTCGCCGGGGAACCCGACGATGATGTCGGTCGTGATGTTGAGGTCCGGCACGCGCGCGCGACCCTCCTCGACCAGTCCGCCGAACTCCACGGTCTTGCAGCGCCGCGCCATGCGTCGCAGGACAGGGTCCGAGCCGCTTTGGAGCGGCAGGTGCAGATGCGGCATCAGGCGCGGATCCTCGAAGTTCCGCCAGAAGGCATCGCCGAGATCCCAAGGTTCCAGCGAGCCGAGGCGTACACGGGGGATCCCGGTCTCGCCGAGGATGCGCGCGATCAGATCGGAGAGCGTGCTGCCCGAGTCGCTGCCGTATCCGCCGAGATGCACGCCGGTCAAGACCACCTCGCGGATGCCTTGCGCGACCAGTCGATCGATGGCGCCGATGATCTCGGCATCAGTCCGGCTGCGCTCGGCACCGCGCGCCACGGTGGTGATGCAGAAGGTGCAGCTGTATCGACAGCCGTCTTGGATCTTGATGAAGGCACGCTGGCGACCCCGCGCGAAGAGTGCTCCAGCGGAATCGTTTTTAGCCGTCTCGGGCATGGCCGGAAGGTTCAGGGTTGCGAGCGCGATCTCGACCAGGCGGTCCTTGTCGCGATTGGCGACAATCAGATCGACACCGGTCTCGGCCGAGACGGCGTTGTCTCCGAGCGTGGCGAGACAGCCGCTTACGATCAGTCGCGCCCCTGGATTGGCGCGTTGGCTGCGCCGCAGGACTCCGCGCGATTTGCGCACGGCCTCCTGCGTAACGGCGCAGGTGTTGACGACGACCAGGTCGGCGGGGGCGCTTGCATCGACCACGCGAAACCCCGCGTCTCGAAAACGCTCGGCCCACTCCTCGGATTCGGCCTCGTTGAGCCGGCAGCCGAGCGTCGTGATATGGACGCGACGACCGAGGCTCAGGGCGGCTCCGTGTCGATCGGGTCCGATCTCAAGCCCCCGGCGCACTCGGTGCCTGCGGCGTCGGGGAGTTCTGATGGATCAGCAGACGCCAGCCATCGGGCCCTCTCCTGAAGACGTTGGTGCCGTAGATCGCCGGCCCCGGCTGGCCCGGTGCCCCGCCTTGCATCCGCTCTTCGATCAGGTGGATCGAGGTCTCTCCGGCCTCGATCCAGGCGATGTGACGCACCTGGATGTCGAAGGCCCCTGCCTGCTCGAAGATGGATCGCCAAAGCTGCAGAACCTCATGCCCCATCACCAGCGGCGTCATCGGCAGGAGACAGGCAATGCTCTCCGAGTCCTCCCACACCTGTTTCATGGCCGCGGGGTCGCCCGCCTCCAGCGCATCGTAGAAGGCGTCCTCGGCGTCCTGAGGTGTGTCGAAAGGCATTGGCTTCGGTTCCCTGGCTGATGGGTTGCTTCTTGGCGGTAGGCAACCGTTCTATAACAAGTGATCCATCTTAGCCCCTCTCCCCTCGCGGGAGAGGGGTTGGGGAGAGGGGGAGAATGAACCGGAATGGCTAAGTTGTTTCTGAACCTTTACGAGGCGGAGGGCCGGTGCGCCGGACGCCCCGGTGCGTCGATGCTCTCCGGAAACCCTCCTTAGCTGATCGCTAATAGATGACTGCTCACTCCGGTGCAGCTGCGCTCCGGCCTGATTCCGTGTTCCGCTCGGGCACCGGTGGGCCAAACCAAGGCGCCGATCGGCGCAGATCCACCCGCGGGATGCGTAGCTGGATCCGGTCAGGGGTCACCTCGCGAGACATGGTTGCGACATCGGCGTCCGGCGGCAGGGCCAGGCCCTGACTGGCCGAGCCACTCATGACGCTGTAGCCGCGGCCATAGCCCGCGCCGAAGCGGTCTTCCCGATACTCTTCGGCGCGGGTCCGGTAAGCAATCCGCAATCCGCGTCCTCGGGGAATGATTTGGACCTGCTCGGGATTGATGTTCGCGAGCCGGATCTCGACGAGGTAGGCGTCGGGGGTCGTTCGTCGCGAGATCGACAGATGTCTCGCCTGCTGGTTCGAGGTCGCGGGCTGCGCGGAAGGCGCGTGCGATTGTGCGGCGAAGGGGTTGCTCGGCGGCACAGGCAACCCTGGCGGCTCCATGAACGGCGGTGGTCCGAAAGACTGCGGCGCGTACGGGTCTCCTGGATCCGCGAAGGGGCCAGGGTTGCTCCATCCGCCGGCCCATGGGGCTGCGGGATAGTAAGGGCCGGGCGGTGGCGGCCGATATGGGCCCCATGCGAAGGTCGGGGCGGAAGCGACGATGACTAAAACCGCGGCGGTCATGTGGGCGATACGCATCGGTGACTCCTACATCTGCGGGGATCCGATACGTCAAGTATAGGGCGGCCGAGGACATTGGCGCACCCGCCACGTCGGGCGATCCGCCGAATCGACGAGCCCATGCGCCAAGAGCCAGAGTCGTGCATCCTCGGCATCCTGCTCGAACCAACGCTTGGTCGAGCCCAGTCGGAAGCTGTAGCCCCAGGCATCCATGTCCGCGAAGATGCGCTCGCGCCCGAGACCAGGGACGGCATCCGCCAGCAGCACCTGGAGATAACAGACCGCGTTCTCTTCCGGGTCGTCGCCGCCGGCATCCGTATGCAGGCGCCCACGCCGATCAGGGTCCATACAGATCCAATGCCCCGCCTCGTGCAGAACCGAGTGCAGGGGCGTCTCGGGTGTGGCATGTAGAACGTCGCCGACCAGGCCGGCTTCCGATTCACCCCAATAAGAGCCTGGAATCTGTTGGCCTGCGTCGTGAAGGGTGAAACCCAAGCCGAAACGCCCGAGCAAGGACACGACCTGCGTGATCTGCTCACCGATGGCGCCGAGCGTCTGGACAGGTAGGGGGCTTGCGGCGGGCGCGTGATCGTCGAACATGCTGTCGCTGCGGGCTTTCAGGAGTCGGTCGCCGGATCTCGGTCTGCGGCGTGGTGATGAGCGAACGAGCAACCATACGGCGGGTTTCTGAGGCAGACGGGGCCTTGCTCGTAAGCCCGTTGCGCCAGGCAAAGCCTGGAAGGAGGGGAAGATAGCGAACGGATAAGCAAATCGGAAACTCCTTTTTGCGACCCACCGGGTGCAAGTCCCGAGCCGGTAAGGAGTGGCCATCCACCGGAACCGAGTGTTGCGTGGTGCGGGAGCGATCCCGCCTGCGAAGCGTACACAGGGGGCGTGCAGGCCATCGACAAACCGCTCGGCGACCTGCGGATGGCACGCAATCAAGACCAGCCCGTCGGCAATGATCGCTTCTGTCGAGAGATCGAAGCGACGACCGGCCAGCGCCGCCAATTGCGCAAGCGCGGCAGGCCGCGGAAGCAGGACGAGCCGCAATCAGCCGACGATACGGGGCAGGGCAAGTTGCCGTTGTGAATAAACCGAACCTGTCGCCTTTTCTATCGCACCTACCTCGACATGTACGACACGGGCTGGGCCGGTCAGAAGTGCACCAGCTCCTTCTCTGACGACGCGGGCAAGCTCACCAGCCGCTACCAGTGGGATGCGGTGACATCGGAGGGCGATCTCTACAAAGCCGGCGTCTGCGGGCAGGGCGTCTACATCTCGCCGTCCACCGACACGGCCGTGGCCTGGTTCGCCACCAGTGACGGCAACAACCAGGAAGAGACCATGGCGAGGGCGACCGTGAAGCACATGGGACAGGACTCCCGACACCGATAGAAATCACGAGGGACGGGACATGTCTCATCGAAGAACAGCGTGATCTCGCGTCCGAACCGCTTGCCCTGCGCGTAGCGGCGATACAGGTCGTCCGGCAGGACGGTCAGCATCGAGCAAAGAAGCAGGTCCAAGACCGCCTAGGCCCCCGCTCTTCGATCGGCTGTCCGTTTGGGGGAGCGGCGGCCAGCACCGCGACGAGCTCGAACTGCACCTTCTGTCACCGATGTGGCATCTACTCCGGCAACGCGAGGATTTTGAAGTAGAAGGTACCGATACCGATGAGGGCAAACAGCACCAACACCGCCGTGACGATGAACAGGACGTCGGTCTCCGCCGGCGCAGTCGCGAATGAGGGCAAGTGCTGCGTCGCGGCCGGGCGTAGCGACTCCGTGATCTGCAAATCTCCGAATCGAACTTGTCGAGATCCGCGGCCCGGAGGCGACCCGAAGTCGGCCCGCAGAGTATCCGCTGGGAACTTGGCGTCAATCGTTCGGCTCCCGAGGATGCGCGAAGCAAATCGCAACACCTAGGCCGCCTTGGGACTCCTTGGTGGCGTACAATCTGGACCGGCTGCTGATGGCTCAAGCTGCCCTGCTGGCCCAGCAGTTGCCACGCCAGCTCTTTGGTCTTCTGTAACGCCAGCTTTGGGAACATAAGCTTACATGACTACTATCCGATCCAAGGTCGCCGTCCTGGGTGTCACCGCCCTGGCGCTGACGCTGCAAGGCTGTTTATCGATTCCCGTCAACATTCGGTCTGATCCGACTGGCGCGACCGTGTTGGCAAATGGCCAGGTGATCGGGACCACGCCCATGCAGATCTACGCGGATCGCGTATTTCCGCACCAGCGCAAGGGACTCGACTGGCATCGGGAAGGAACCCTTACGCTTGAACGATCAGGGTGCACGCCCGAAACCATGGAGGTCGACAACGAACTGCTTAAGCGCAGCCTGACCGTGGACCTGGATTGCCGCCCTGACGCGCCCATGGTGAGCGCATCCCAAGCGGTGCCCGCACAGCCGGCGGCGGCAACGCGGGCTTCGCCGGGCGGAAGCGGGGCGACGGCCCAGCGTCTGGAGGAACTGGAGGGGCTGCGCAGACAGGGCTTGATCAGTGCTGAAGAATACCAGTCGATTCGCAAGCGGATTCTGGATCAGCTATGAAAAGGAAAGTAGGGTTAGGTCTTGCAATCATGCAATGGCTGATTACAAGAATGGACCTAACGCGGTAACAGGCGGATTGACTTGCTGGTCGAAGTCCAGCCAGTGGAGTTGCTCGTATACGATAGAGTTCCAGCGACAGTGCGGGCACCTCGAAACGGCATCTGTCGGGTCCGCCCCGATTTCCCATGCCGGAATACCGATGCCATGAGCGTGACGCTCGTGCCCTTGCGCCGCCGGCTCAAGGCGCGCTCGGAATCCGCGGCAGCGGCGAGCCCTCCGGGCAGTAGGTCACGGTATAGCCGCGCTGGCCGCCGCTCGAACAGGCGCATTGCTTCGGATCGAGGGGATATTGGTAAGCATCTTCGCAACTCACTGTTGTACAAATCAACTGAGTGCGGTTTCCAAGGCTGTCGCATGCACAGTCTCCGCCGGCCATGTCGACCTGGATCGGCAGGTTGAAGAAGATATTGGCGCTTACTGTTACACAGTTGTTCGGGTCGACCCCAGGGCCGCAAAGCAAGGGAGGCATGGCGTTGGTGCTGAGGTTCACGAAGTCCTGGCCCTGGAAATCCGGCGTCAACTCCAAATGGGTTCCGAATGTCTTGTCGTAGTTCATTTTCGGACCGCAGCATGGCGTCTCGGCGGGATCGCTCAAGCATTGTGCGGCACCCGCATTCGTCGGCTGACAGTAGGCCGCGTAAGTCAGGTTCGGGTGCTCCCACATCCCGGGCTCGCGTTGCACTGTGTTCGGCTGCACCGCGGTCCAATCCTCGCACGCCAGTTCTCGGCATTGGTCCCTGGTGGTCACCGGTGCGACCAAGATCTTGTTCGGACTCCCCACGTGAAGTTCGCCGATCGGGAAGGTCTCTTGATCCCCCGCCTGCAGGACATTGCCGTCGATCGTGGCATTGGTGTCCGACATCAGCTTCAAGGGCAGGGCGCAGTTGTTGAATAGGATGATGTTTCCGGCGACCGGCGTGGTCGACCGACCGGAGACGATCAGCGCCACCTGATCGACCGCGTCCAAGGCGCCATCGTGCAACTGCCGGAGGTGCTTGAAGATGCCATCCAAGGATTCCTCCGCACCGGGACAGGACGCGGGGTCCCGCAGGACCGTCTCGACGTAACGCCGCAGATGCTCGCGATCGCAGTCCTCGAGACCGACGGCCATTCGTGCCGGGTCCTGTGCCTGGCCATTCAGGCTATCGGCGCGGGCTGCCAACAGACATGCGATGTAATCGCCTGCGATGACGCCGACCTCGGCCTCGCAAGATCCGCCGACCGCCGGATCGGCCGAGACCTGCGAGGCGAGCAGCAATGCGCCGCAGGCGCAGGCGCGAATCGGGCGCACGACGACAGACGGGTGTTTGTTCATCGATCGAGCCTCGCGAATCCTCGTGGATCGGGCCGGGGTTCGCCGTCGATGGCATGCGCCGGTTCGGAAAGGGCCTCGCCGCGAGTCGGGCGGCCGGGAAGGCTCCGAGACCTCGATCATTGACCCTGCAAACTCAGTCTATTGCAGTTTCCGGCCGCAGTCCAAAGCCAACCCAAGTCCCGGGACCGACCGCTTTGACCTCGGCGAGCGTAACGAGATGACGGCACTCGGCGACGGCATTGGTTCTCCGGCAGCTGAGGTCGTCGCCGTTTTCGACTTCGCGTCGATCTCCCCGACACCACCTCGGTGTCCGAATGTTGTTTGTGATGCAGGCAACCTGTGGCAACGTTCGTGCCTCTAACATACTTTCCGAGAGGACGCCTCCATGGAGTACACCCGATCGTTCGCGGTTGTGGAAGCCATTGCTCTCCTCGGACTCTTCTTTTGGCTTCGCCACCTCATTTCCAAGAATCCGTACAAGGACTTCGACAACAAGGACGAGACGCGGAACGATGAGACGAGCGGTCGAGAGAAGACCGGCGGCGAGTCTTGACGAGAGGGCGCCTCGGCGCGTGGAGATTTCGGCGAGCGGAGCACGGCGCGACCGAGCCCGGTCGACGCGCCGTAGGCCGAGGTTCGCGTGGTGAACGGGTCCGGGGGCGGTTGCGGTTGAGCCGACTTCGGTAAGCGGGCTCTCGATCGGTTGCTCGAGCGTGACTGGCGGAGAGGGTGGGATTCGAACCCACGGAAGGCTTGCGCCTTCTCTTGATTTCGAGTCAAGCCCGTTCGGCCACTCCGGCACCTCTCCAGGTTTGTCGGTCGTGCGAGTTGCTCGCCTTCGACAAGCCCGTAAGTGTAAGTCGCGGAAACTTACTTGTCTATCGTCGGGATCGTCTGTCGTCGGCGCCTGGCCTGGAAGAAGCCACGCAGCGTCTCGCCGCACGCCTCGGCGAGGACGCCTCCGCGGCATCCGGTGCGGTGATTGAATCGCCCGTCCGACGGCAGGATGTCGAAGAGGCTCCCGCAGGCGCCCGCCTTCGGATCCGCCGCTCCGAAGACCACCTCGCCGACGCGCGCATGGATGATCGCGCCCGCGCACATGACGCAGGGCTCGAGGGTCACATAGAGGATCGTGCCGGGGAGGCGGTAATTGCCGAGGCGTTGCCCGGCATCGCGCAGGGCCTGGATCTCGGCATGGGCGGTCGCGTCGTGGGCACCGATCGGTCGGTTCCAGCCCTCGCCGATGACCTCGTCCTTCAGCACCAGGACCGCGCCGACCGGGACCTCGCCCTCGGCCGCGGCTCGATCGGCGAGGCTCAGGGCCAATCGCATCCAGTGCTCGTCGGTGTCGTTAGAAGGGTCCATCGATGGGTTGACCCGTGCGGTTTCCGGAGTATTCGGTCGTGTTTCGGAGCTCCGCCGGCAAGGCGCGCGCCTCGGCGGAGGCTTGCGCTGGATACATGACATTGTGATCGCAGACCTGGTTTGGGAACGCGGCCCAATCGGCACGTGGCGCGGAGCGCCGAGGACATGCGTGACACCGCGGAGCGAGTGTCACGAGTTCCCCGAGTGGCTGGTCTAAGGTGCGACGCGCCGCGCGGTCACTCCCACTCGATCGTCCCGGGCGGTTTGCCGGTGATGTCGTAGACGACGCGCGATACGCCGGGTACCTCGTTGACGATGCGCCGGCACACGAGATCCAGGAAGTCGTAGGGAAGGTGTGCCCAGCGCGCCGTCATAAAGTCGAGTGTTTCGACCGCACGCAACGCGATCACATGGGCGTACTGGCGGTTGTCGCCGACCACGCCGACCGAGCGGACCGGTAGGAAGACGGCGAAGGCCTGGGAGACCTGATTATAGAGGTCGGCGCGACGCAGCTCTTCGATGAAGATGTGGTCGGCCTTGCGCAGGGTGATCGCGTCGTCCTTTCGGACCTCGCCCAGGATGCGCACGCCGAGGCCGGGCCCCGGGAAGGGGTGACGATAGACCATCTCGGAGGGCAGGCCGAGCTCGATGCCGATCTTGCGGACCTCGTCCTTGAAGAGCTCGCGCAGGGGCTCGACCAGTTTGAGGTTCATCTCCTCCGGCAGACCGCCGACGTTGTGGTGTGACTTGATCACCGTCGCCTTCCCGGACTTGGCTCCGGCGGATTCGATCACGTCCGGGTAGATGGTGCCCTGAGCAAGCCACTGAACGTTGACGAGATTGCTCGCTTCGTCGTCGAACACCTCGATGAAGGTGTTGCCGATGATCTTGCGTTTCTGCTCCGGGTCGGTCACGCCCTTGAGTCGGCCGAGGAAACGGTCTTCGGCATCGACCCGGATCACCTGCACACCCATGTGGCGCGCGAAGGTGCTCATGACCTGATCGCCCTCGCCGAGCCGCAGCAGGCCGTTGTCGACGAAGACGCAGGTCAGCTGGGTGCCGATCGCGCGATGCAGCAGGGCGGCGACGACGCTGGAGTCGACGCCGCCCGAGAGTCCAAGCAGGACGGCGTCGCTGCCGACCTGATCGCGGATCTTGGCGATGCTGTCCTCGATGATGTTGCCGGGGGTCCAGAGGCGTCCGCAGTTGCAGATCTCATGGAGAAAGCGCTCGATGATCCTCTGACCCTGGCGGGTGTGGGTGACCTCCGGATGGAACTGCACCCCGTAGAATCGGCGCTCCTCGTCGGCGATGCCGGCCAAGGGCGCATTGGCGGTCTCGGCAATCACATGGAAGCCCGGGGGGAGGGCCTCGACCCGGTCGCCGTGGCTCATCCAGACATCCAGCAGGCCGTAGCCCTCCGGGCTGGTGTGATCCTCGATGTCGCGCAGCAGGCGCGAGTGGCCGCGCGCGCGCACCTGCGCGTAGCCGTACTCGCGATGGACGGCCGGGGCAACACTGCCCCCGAGCTGTGCGGCCATCGTCTGCATGCCGTAACAAATACCCAGCACCGGCACGCCTAGCTCGAACACCAGCGAATCGGCGCGGGGCGTCTCGTCCTGATGGACCGACTGGTGACCACCGGACAGGATCACGCCGCTCGGTGCGAACTCCCGGATGGCCGACGGAGCCATGTCGTGCGGGTGCAACTCGCAATACACCCCGGCCTCGCGCACCCTGCGCGCGATGAGCTGTGTGTACTGCGACCCGAAGTCGAGGATCAGGATGCGGTCGGCATGAATATTGGTCATAACGTGGCGATGGTTCCGGACGACGAGCGGGGAAGAAGGAGAGGACAACAGAGATCCGACGACGCGAGGTTTGAGAAAAAAGCAAGAAAACCTTACTGACGTATTTTGATTGCTTGCGCCGGGTTGTGCCCAAAGCACAATCCGGCGCAAGCAATCAATTGTCGATCCGATAGTTCGGTGCTTCTTTCGTAATCTGCACGTCGTGCACGTGGGACTCGCGCATCCCCGCGGCGCTCACGCGCACGAACTGCGGTTTGGTGCGCATCTCCTCGATCGTCGCGCAGCCGGTGTAGCCCATGCTCGATCCCAAGCCGCCGACCAGCTGGTGGATGACGTTCAGCACGCTGCCCTTGTACGGCACCCGCCCCTCGATGCCTTCCGGGACCAGCTTTTCCTTCTCGGTCTCTTCCTGGAAGTAGCGATCGCTCGAGCCTTCGGACGAGCCCATCGCCCCGAGCGAGCCCATCCCGCGGTAGGACTTGTAGGAGCGTCCCTGGTAAATCTCGACCTCTCCGGGCGCCTCATCGGTACCGGCGAAGAGTCCGCCGATCATGACGCTGTTGGCCCCGGCGGCGATGACCTTGGCGACATCTCCGGAGAAACGCAGACCGCCGTCGGCGATCAGCGGGACGCCCGTGCCCTCCAATGCCTCGGTGACGTTCGCGACCGCCGTGATCTGCGGGACGCCGACACCGGCCACGATGCGGGTGGTGCAGATGGAACCCGGCCCGATCCCGACCTTCACCGCGTCGGCACCCGCGTCGACCAGCGCGCGGGCTGCATCCGCTGTGGCGATATTGCCGCCGATGACCTGGACCTCCGGGTAGCGGACCTTGACCCACTCGACCCGATCCAGCACACCTTGCGAGTGCCCGTGGGCCGTATCGACGACGATTACGTCCACCCCGGCCTCGACCAAGGCGGCGACGCGCTCGTCCGTTCCCTTGCCGACGCTCACGGCCGCACCGCAGCGCAGCCGCTCTTGGGCGTCGCGCGAGGCCTTGGGAAAGTCCTTCGCCTTCTGGATGTCCTTGACCGTGATGAGTCCGCGCAGCTCGAACTTGTCGTTGATCACCAGGACCTTCTCGATACGGTGCTCGTGAAGGAGTCGTACGACGTCCTCGCGGCTGGCGCCCTCGCGCACGGTCACCAGGCGTTCCTGCGGGGTCATGATGGTCGAGACCGGCTCGGTCATGCGGGTCTCGAAGCGCAGATCCCGCCCCGTGACGATGCCGACCAGCAGGCCGTTCTCGGTGACCGGCACGCCCGAGATATTGTGCGCGTGGGTCAGCTTCAGCACCTCGCCGATGCTGGTTTGAGGCCCGACCGTGATGGGGTTGCGGATGATCCCGCTTTCGTAGCGTTTGACCGCCATGACCTCGCGGGCCTGGCGCTCGGCGTTCATGTTTTTGTGGATGATCCCGATACCGCCTTCCAGCGCCATTGCGATCGCCAGACGTGCCTCCGTGACCGTATCCATCGCGGCCGAAACGAGCGGAATCTTAAGGGTAATGTCGCGGGTCAGCCGGGTCTGGAAATCGACCTCGTTCGGGAGCACCCGCGAGTGGGCCGGGACAAGCAGGACGTCGTCGAAGGTGAGTGCTTCCTGGATCAGGCGCATGGGGAGGCTCCGCAATCAGTGACCAGAACAGGAAAGTAACCCGAAAGTATAGAATTTCAACGGCCGCAGGTAAACTCCGTCTGACGCCAACCTCTTGAACCCTTTGATTGCGAATCCCGCCATGCCACTCCAACGACCCGCCCGTGCCTTTGACGATGATCGCGACATCTACAGCGTCGCCCGACTGGCGAGCGAGGTCCGCGCCGTGCTCGACGGGAGTTTCCCCGTGCTCTGGGTTCAAGGCGAGCTGTCGAATCTGGCCCAGCCGGCCTCCGGCCATATCTATTTCACGCTGAAGGATGCGGCGGCGCAGGTCCGATGCGCCATGTTTCGTCACAAGCGGATGCTCTTGAATTTCCGCCCGGCCAACGGTCAAGAGGTGCTGGTTCGCGGTCGGGCGAGCTTCTTCGAGCCGCGCGGCGATTTTCAGTTGGTGATCGATTACATGGAGCCGGGTGGCGAGGGTGCCCTTCGGCTCGAATTCGAGCGCCTGAAGCGAAAATTGGCCGCGGAAGGCCTCTTCGACGAGGCCGTCAAACGTCCGATTCCGGCATTTCCGCGACAGGTGGGTCTGATCACCTCGCCGAGCGGTGCGGCCGTGCGTGACCTGCTCGCCGTCTTGAAGCGCCGGTTCGCGGCCTTGCCCGTGGTGATCTATCCGGCTCAGGTGCAGGGCGAGGCCGCACCGGCGTCGCTCCGCGCCGCGTTGGCGGCGGCGAATGCCCGCGCCGAGTGCGACGTGCTCATCCTGGCCCGCGGCGGGGGCTCTCTCGAAGATCTGCATGCCTTCAACAACGAGGCCCTCGCGCGGGCGATCCGCGCCTCAGCCATCCCCGTCGTCACCGGAGTCGGGCACGAGAGCGACATCAGCATCGCCGATCTCGTCGCCGACCGACGCGGGGCGACCCCGTCGGCCGCGGCCGAGCTGGTGGCGCCCTCGGGCGAGCATCTGCGCCACCGGCTCGTCGCCTTGAGTCGGCGTCTGGACGCGGCCCATGCGCGTCTCCGGGTCGCCGCCGGCCAACGGCTGAACGCCGTCGCGCGACACTTGGCATTGCTCCACCCGTCAGCGCGTCTTCAGCAGCGCGCCCAGCGTCTTGATCAGCTCGAACAGCGTTTGGTTTCGCTCCTGTCGAACCGGCTGGTGCAGGCTCGGTCCCGATTGCGCCCGGCGGCGGCACGCCTGATGCCCGCCTCGCCGGGGCGACGGTTGGCGGGGCTCGGAATCGGGGTCGACGCGCTCGCCGAGCGTCTCGCCCGCGCCCGCGCCCGGCTGGCCGAGACCCGGAGCGAGCGGCTGCTGCGCGCGGTCGCCGGCTTGGAGGCCCGCAGCCCCTTGGCGACGCTCGCCCGCGGCTACGCCATCGTCACCCGTTTGCAGGACGGCGCGATCGTGCGCGCGCCCGAGCAGGCCCCGTCCGGTACACGGATCGAGGCACGGCTCGCGCGGGGGCGCTTGATCGCGGTCGTCGAGTCCGAAAGCAGCGCCTGATGGCATCGCCGTCGCGTTTCGCCACGACGCGTGATGCCGAGAGCCTGCTCGATGCATGCGCGCCCCGCCCGACGCGCTCGATCAACTCGGACGCGACACGCGGTCACGCCGAGGGTTGCTTTCAAAACCGCTCCGGCTCCTCTCCTTAAAGGCGTTCGCTCCCATTGCGCGGTTTGCAATGGAGCTCGGCGAACCTTAAAGCACATCGGTTTCTCGCCAACCTGCCTCTTCAGGCCGTACTCTTGCACCTAGAGACGATTGGGTTTCCTACTCGTCGGACTTGCCGATCACGAGAGAAGGGCGGCGATGACCACTCAAAGTATCCATGAGCATCCGGTCAGTGACCGACGGAATGCTCAAACAGCCCGGACTCTAGACGCTGACACCGAGTTCATAAACCAAGAAGAGATAATAGGTCGCCAACTCGCTCAACTCCTAGGGTTTTTGACCGTCGGTTCGGGCCTGGTCGTCGGGGTGTCATGGTGGTTTGATCGTTGGCAAGCCCTGGCATTCGGCGCAAGCAATGTGCCGATGGCACCGTCCACGGCATTCTTGTTCGTATTGCTGGGGACGGTGCTGGTCTCCTCCAGCCGCTGGCCATTTTCCCCTGTCGCTCGCCTCTTCAACATCGGCTGCCTCTCGATCGTTATCGTTCTCAGCGTGTTGTTGGGCGCGCAGACCATTGGCGGCAATTCCTTCTTGGAGCATTGGATCGTCGGAGATCTCTCAACCTCAACGGGGATCCCTGTCGGGCGTATGTCCCCCCTTACGGCCCTGGCGTTTCTGCTCGCAAGCGCCGCACTCTATTGCCGGTGGTCGGCGTCGAAACGTCGCCCCGCCTGCCTCTTGACGTCCGTAGCGCTGTCCTGGGGCATTTTCGTGATCAGCGAGGTGACGCTCACCGGATACGCCTCAGGTCTGCCGCCCGTGTTGGGACATTCGACGATTCCCCCGGCCGTGTTGACGGCGTTCGCCTTCATGCTGGCGAGCGTGGCCATTTTGCTGCCTTCGCTGACGCAACTGAGGCTGTTCCAATCGCCCGCCGGTATGACGGCCTACGAGAGGATCTGGGTCGTCGTCGGGGTTGCGGTGATCGGCATTGTCGTTGCCGCTGCCCTGCGAGCGGTCATCGTTGGTGAAGATGGGGGAGACGTCCTTCCATACGTCATTTTTTACCCCGCAGTTCTGATCATTGCGCTGTCCACCGGTCTCTCGGGTGGTCTGCTGGCAACACTGCTCGCGGGCATCTACGTGCAGGCCTGGCTCCACGGCGGCGTGCTGACTGGAACCGAATGGCTTGCCCTGACGGTCTTCTTGATCGGCAGCACAATTACCAGCTTGATCAGCGAAGCCATGCGCCAGAGTCGGACTCGCGAGAGACATGCTGGAATTCAGCTCAAGCGGGTGCTGTTCGAGCACGAACAGGCAGCAGAGGCATTACAGGAGAGCGAGCAAAGGTTTCGCTCTGTTTTTGAGCAAGCGGCCGTAGGGGTGGCGCGACTCGCAACGGATGGTACCTGGCTGGAAGTCAATTAAAGGCTCTGCAGTATTGTTGGTTATTCGCGAGACGAGCTTTTGTCGAAGACGTTTCAAGACATTACTCATCCGGATGATTTACGGGCCGATCTCGGCTATGTGAACCGGTTGCTCGCGGGTGCCATTAATACCTATGCAATGGAAAAGCGTTACTATAAAAAGAGTGGTGATGTTGTCTGGATCAATCTTACCGTCAGTTTGGTGCGAGACAAGATAGGACATCCTGGGTATTTTATCTCGATTATTGAAGATATCAACGAGCGTAAGCAGTCCGAGCTCGCGTTGCGAAATAGTGAGGAGAAGTTTCGCGCGCTTTTTGAGCAGGCTGGTAGCTGTTGCATGATCCTTGATCCGAATACCCCGAATGGTATTCCCCTTATTGTCGACGCAAACACGTCAGCTTGCTTAATGCATGGCTATGAGCGCGAGGACTTTATCGGTAGACCCGTCTCCGACATCGATGATCAAGCCGGAAAACAGCTGGTCAAGAAGAGAACGGCTGAAATCATGACAGGAAAGCCGTTTTCCGTCGAGAATATACATGTCCGTAAGGACGGTACGACGTTCGCCGTCTCCGTGAATGCGAAACGTATCGATATCGGCGGCGAGCCGCCATTGATCTTCACGACGGAGTACGACATCAGCAAGCGCGAGGAACTGCATAACCGTATCCAGAAGATTGCGGCGCATGTCCCGGGTATGATTTACCAGTATCAGCAGTGGCCGGACGGGCACGCCGCCTTTCCCTATACCAGCGCAGGCATCAAAGACATCTATGGCGTCGAGCCGGCTGATGCCTCGACGGATGCGACCGCCGTCTTCGACGCGGTGCATCCAGACGACCGCTCAAGGGTCGAGGCCAAGATCGCCGAGTCGATGCATGATTTGACCACCTGGCAAGACAGCTATCGGATCGAGTGTCCCGACGGGCGCTTGACCTGGGTCGAGGGCGAAGCGTCTCCCGAGCGGCAGCCGGACGGGAGTGTGCTGTGGCACGGTTCGATTCGGGATGTCACCGACCGTAAGCAGGCTGAAGAGAAGTTGCGTCTTGCCGCCAGCGTCTTCGAACACAGCTTTGAGGCGATTCTGATCACGGATGCCGAAAACCGGATCATCGATACGAATCCCGCGTTCAGCGCCATCACGGGCTACGAACAGGCAAGCGTGCTCGGCCAGGATCCTAAGATCCTGGCCTCCGGTCGACACGATCAGGCATTCTTCCGTGAGATGTGGGACGCGATCACACGGAAGGGGTCTTGGCAGGGCGAGATCTGGAATCGGCGCAAGGATGGTGAGCTCTATGCCGAGCTCTTGTCGATCTCGGTGGTCCGCCATGCGGACCAGTCGATCGCAAACTATATTGCGATCTTTTCCGACATCAGCGAGCTCAAGGCCCATGAGGAGGAACTGGATCGTATCGCCAACTACGACCAACTCACCGGCTTGCCGAATCGACGGCTCTTATTCGATCGAATTGAACAGGCGAGCGTCCGAGTCCGGCGTTCGGGCCGGCTCATGGCCGTCTGCTATCTCGACGTCGACGACTTCAAACCGATCAACGACAAGTACGGACACGCCGTTGGCGATCAGGTCCTGATCGGCATCGCAAATCGGCTGCGCAAGGTGCTGCGCGCACAAGACACGGTAGCTCGACTCGGCGGTGACGAGTTTGTCCTGCTCTTTAACGACCTCATGCGACTGGAAGACAGTGATGTCCTACTGGAGCGCGTACTGGCCGCCTGTACCAGCCCGATCGTCCTGCAGGGAGTGACCCACCGGGTCTCCGCCAGCATCGGGGTCACCCTCAGTCCGCCTGATGTTCCGTTTGAGGGCGACAGTGCCGACATCTTGCTGCGTCACGCCGACCAAGCCATGTACCGTGCCAAAGAAGCGGGCAGGAATCGCTATCACTTGTACGACGCCAAACAAGATCGGCAGCTTCAGGAGCGCCGGCTGAAACTGCAACGCATCAAAGAGGCGCTGGCCGAGCAGGAGTTCGTGCTGTTCTACCAGCCCAAGGTCGATATGGCCGCTCGCGAGGTCATCGGCGTCGAGGCGCTGATTCGTTGGCGGCACCCGGAAGACGGTCTGTTGTTGCCGCGTGCCTTCCTGCCCCTGATCGACGGCAGCGACCTGGAGATTGCCGTCGGTGAGTGGGTGATCTCGGCCGCACTGACCCAAGCCGCGATCTGGCAGCACCGCGGCCTCAAACTACCGATCAGCGTCAATATCAGCGCCGGGCATTTGTTGGCACCGAGCTTCGCTCAGCGCCTGGGGGAGTTGCTTGCCGAGCATCCCGAGTGTGATCCGGGTTGTCTCGAGATGGAGATCTTGGAGACCTCGGCCTTGAGCGACGTCGAGCGAGCCGGCCGAACCCTGACGACTTGTCGTGCACTCGGGGTGCGTTTCGCACTCGATGACTTCGGCACCGGTTACTCGTCACTTGCCTATTTCCGCCGATTGCCGATCGACGTGCTGAAGGTCGACCAGAGCTTCGTGCGCGACATGCTCGATGATCCGGATGACATGGAGATCGTCGAGAGTGTCGTCAGACTGGCTCGTGCCTTTAAGCGGGTGGTCATTGCCGAAGGCGTCGAGACACCCGAGCATGGGGCCTTGCTGATCCTACTCGGTTGCCCCTTGGGCCAGGGCTTCGGCATTGCGCGTCCGATGCCTGCGGATGCGATTCCCGGCTGGGTGTCAACCTGGCCGGAGCAAGGCGAAGGCATGGTCGTCGACCAGGACATCGGTAAGGATGACATTCCGTTGATGATGGCCATGCAGAACCACCGCCGATGGGTCGATGAATTCGTCGATGCGCTCAACGATGCAGACCTCTCGAGACTGTCCGCAATCGAGAGAGACGCTTGCCGTTTCGAACGCTGGTACGAAGGAACCGGAGCTGCCCACTACGGGGCGCTCGAAGCGTTTCATGCGGTAGGCCCGTGTCACGCCGCCGTGCATGATCTGGCGATCTCCATCATGGCGACGGCCGAACACGGCGAGATCGATTCGGCGCGGTCGCGAGTGCCCAATCTCTTCAAGGCTCGCGACGAATTGATCGGTCATCTCGAGGCTTTGATCGGGACGCTGAGAACAGCGGTCGAATAACCCTTCCGGCCAAGTCACGCATGGCGATCCCGACTCTGTCGGGCACACTCCCTGCCGCTACCGGTCGCTTCTCGGACTCAAGAAGCCCCGACGCAGTCCGGCGTTTGTGGCCGGTCGCGGCGCGAATGCCGCGCCGTTCGGGATCAAAGGTTGTCCGGCCGTTGCCCGTATCCCGTCATCTCCAGATAGCCGCGTCCGATCTCCCGATCCGCGTCGTAAAGGCGGACGGCACCCTCCCAGTAGACGATGCCAGTCGAGCGGCGGCCGTCGAGCTCCTGATCGTCCATCAACGGCTCGAGGCGGAGGGGCCTGCCGTCGATCTCCAGGGACCATTCGACCGGGTATCGGGTCCCCGTGCGGGGCGATTGCCAAAGGCGTCCGGGTTCGAAGTGCACCTCCTCCGGGGCGAGGGTTTGCGCGTGTTCGCTTCCCTGTCGGAGCGTCCCGGAGGTCCAGAGGGCCGAGCCGTCGCGCCGGCGCATCCGGAAGGCCATCAGCGAGCCGCCGTCGTGCAGGTTGATGCCGATCCAATCCCAGCCTTGGGCCTCCTCCGGCATGATCTCGCTGGACCATTCGTGGTCGAGCCAGGCATGTCCCGTTACCGGATGATCCGTGCCGTCGATCCGAATTCGGCCCTCGACGGCGAGCTGGGGTCGGCTGTAGTAATAGCTGGCGTTCTCCGGGTTCGGCGTCTTTTGGCTGAGTCCGTCCCGGCCGTTCGGCAGGGGCGGGCCGGCCGGGATCAGCGCAAGGTCGAGCGCGAAGTTGTCCGCCTCCATGCGGGTCCGATACCGCTCGGCCGCGTCGCCGTCACTCAGGGCGAGCTCCCAGTCCTCGATCCAGGCGCGGGTTCGCCCGGTGGCTGCCCCGGCCAAGGGATCGAGTGCGCGCTCGACACGCTCGGCATGGATCAGATGTCCGGTGGCCGGATCCGCGATGGCGGCGTGGGCCAGCATGAGCTGACGCGGCGCGAAGCGGCTTGGATTGTCCGCGCCGATGCCCGTGCCGACCCGAAAGAAGGTGACCTGAAAGCCCCGCTCGGTGCCGGTCTCGTCGGTCAGCCAGCCGGTGATGTACCACCATTCGGTCCGGTACTCGGGATGGGCGCCGCTGTCCTCGGGAAAATACAGTGCGCGCCCTTCGACCACCGGGGCGAAGTCGCTGGCCCGCACCGACGGACCCGAGCCGACGACGGCGGCGAGCAGTCCCAGCAGCGCGCCCGTGGCGAGGCGGCGCATATCGCGCGCGAGGCGTCCCGGGCAAGCTGTACCGATCGCGATGCGAAGGCCCGCGCTCACCAGTCCTCCCGCACGGCGAGGACCGCATCCTGACGCATCGCCTGTTGACCGGCGAGTCGGGCGGCGAGCGCGGCGAGGAGAACCATCGCCAGGCCGAAGATCATCAAGAGGCCGACGGGAATCCGCATGTCCATGCTCCAGTGGAAGCTCTGGGGGTTGATGACCTCGATCAGCACCAGGGCGATCGCCCCGCCTGCAGCCAGTCCGACACCGACGCCGACCGCAGCGGTCAGCGCCGCCTCGAGTGCCAGCAGGGTCCCGATACGGCGTCGCGGCAGACCCAGATGGCGCAGGATCCCGAACTCCTTGCGGCGACTGGCGGCGAGCGCAGCGAACGTGGTCCCGATGCCGAACAGACCGATCATGACGGCAACCGCCAGCATCAGATAGGTCACCAGGAAGGTGCGATCGAAGACCTGAAGGATCATGCCGCGCAGTTCTCCGGGCAGGATCATCTCGCTCACCCGGTCGCCGAGGGCCACGCGGATGGCGGTCATCACCTCCCTGGGATCTGTCCCCGACGCCAAGCTGAGGCCCAGATCGTTGGTGCGCCGATCGCCCGTCAGCGCGCGGAAGGTCCCCAGCTCGATCACCGCCGCACCCTGTTGGCGCGCATAGTCGCGCCAGATGCCGGCGATGCGAAAGGTCTGCAGCTGCTCACCGATCGGCAGGGCGAGCGGATCCCCGACCCCGAGGTCCAGCCGATCGGCCAGGGCCTCCGAGATCCAGGTCGGCGGATGCGTTCCCGGCTCGGTGGGCGGATCGAGCGTGCCGGCGACGAGCGGAAGGCCCGAGGTGTCCTGCACCGGCCGGGCGATGAGCGCGATCGCCTCGCGCACCTCGCCGATGCGCAGGCTCTCGAAGCGCACCGGCCTGACCGCCACCACGCCCGGCAGCGCAGCTACCCGTGCCACGGCATCCGGATCCAGAAAGCCGCTCGCGCCCGAGTCGGATGCGCGCAGATAGAGATCGGCGGGGAGCATCCGGGTGAGCCAGTCGTCGAGCGAATCCCGGAACGAATCGACCATGATGGCCATGGAAACCGCCAGCGCGACGCTGGCGACAACGCCGACGCCGGCCACGACCGCCTGCCCAGGGGCAGCGGCGAGACGCGCCCGCGCCAGTCGGATCACGAGCGCGCCCCGCACGGGCAAGAGACGCATCGCGCCGACTGTCGCTCCGGGGATGGCGAGAACGGCGCCGACCAGGATGAGAGCGACGGCCAGATAAGCGGGCACAGGAACGCCGCCGACCGGCGGCAGCAAACAGAGCAGGGCGGCGAGGGTCAGCGCGATTAGGGCTGCACCCCAGCGCGGGCGCGCCTGGTACATCTGGGCCTCGTCGCCGGCCCGCAGAGCGCGAGCGGGCACCATGCGCGCAGCCTCGCGTGCCGGCAGCCATGCGCCGGCCACGCCCGCGAGCACGCCGAGCGCGAGATAGGCCAGCGTCAGAACCGGCTCGACGCGTAGCTGCGGGGCGACGCCTCGAAAGAAACCCGCGCCAAGATCGCCGCCGATCAGACGGAAGGCGGCCGCGGTCAGCACATAGGCCAGGAGCACGCCGGCGATGCCGCCGACCAGTCCGAGTAGGGCGCCCTCCGTGAGCAATCCGCGCCTGAGGCTGCCGCGGTCGAGCCCGAGTGCGCGCAGGAAGGCGAATTCACGGCGTCGGCGCACGACCGCAAGCCACTGCGTCGAGAAGACCAGGAAGCCGCCGGTCAGGAGCGCGATGGCCGCCAGCATGGTCAGATTGACCCGGTAGGCGCGCGACACGCCTGTGATCTCGGACGCCGTCTCCTCCGGTGTCAGGAGCGTGACGCCCGGCGGCAGAAGGTTGCGCAGCTGCTCCTGTGCCGGACCGCGCTCGATCCTCGGGGCGAGACGCAGATCGATCCTGGTAAGGCGGCCGATCCGATCGAAGGTCTGCTGGGCGGCCGCGATGTCCATCACGGCCAGCATCTGCCCGACCCCTGCGCCCGGCACGGAACCGGCGACCCGCAGACGCGCCTCGCCGAGCCCGATCTGGACCGCAACCGCATCACCCGCATCGAGCCCGAGCCGCGCGCCCGCGGCAGGGCTCAGGAAGAGGGCATCGGGCTGAAGCGCAGCCAGTCGATCGGGTCGATCGGGGTCAGAGCCATCGGGGTTAGCGTCGTCGTCAGCCCCTGTCGTGTCGACTGCGGGCAGCAGCGACGGGGTGACCCGGGCAACGCGAAAGAGATCGATCCCGAACACCCGCAGCGTTTCGTCACGACCAGGCAGCCGGGCTTGAATCTCCAGGAGCGGACTCGCCGCCGCCACCGCCGGATGAAGGGCGATCCGCGCATAGACCGCGTCGCCGAAGCCGCTGCGCGGGCCGACCACCTGAAGGTCGGACTCGCCGCTCAGCAGGCGCATCCCGCGACCGAGCTCGTCTAGCGCGGCGGTATGGATGAGCTGGACCGCCAGCCCGAGCGCCACGCCGAGCGCGATCGCGAGCAGTGATAGCGCGGTGGCGAGGCGTCGTCGCCGAAGACTGGCGAGGAAGACATGCCGCAGTGCTGCACCCGTGCCGGATCCGAGGAGCCCCATCGTCTTATCCCGCATCCTCGACCAGGCCGTTCGCGGTCAACCGCAGGATCCGGTCTGCATGGGCGGCCGCCACGCGCGAGTGCGTGACCAGGATCCCGATTGCCCCGGCGGTGTGAATGCCCTCGAAGAGAAGCTCGAGCACGCCTTGTGCGCGTTCCGGGTCGAGATTCCCGGTCGGCTCGTCGCACAGCACGACCGCCGGCGCATGTACCAGCGCGCGTGCGATCGCGACACGTTGCAGCTCGCCGCCAGAGAGATGACGCGGCCAGTCGTCGCCGCGTCGACCCAGTCCGACCCGCTCGAGCATGGCGCGGGCGCGCCGATCGGCGACGGCCTCACGCTCGCCCAGCAGCCAAAGGGGCAGGGCGACGTTCTGGGCCAAGGTCAGATGCGGCAGAACGTGGAACGCCTGGAACACGAACCCGAGATCGCGCCGGCGCAGGCGCGAGCAGGCGTCTTCGTCGAGTGCGGTCACCTCGGTGTCGCGCAACCGGATGCGACCGCCGTCGACAGGCTCGAGGCCCGCGATACAGTTCAGCAGGGTCGACTTGCCCACGCCGGACTCGCCCATCACGGCGACTGACTCGCCCGGTGAGAGGGTCAGGGAGACCTGCTCGAAGAGCGGGTGATCGAGGGAGGTGTCGAAACGCTTCGAGAGGTTTTCGATAGACAGCATCGGTGATTGCCAACATCCGGCTCATGGGCGGGCGCCATTCTATACCGAGCGCACGTGGATCTTACGGTCGGCAGGGTGCGCCCGGCGCGCGTCGGGGCGAGCCCCGAAAAGCCTTTGCGTCACTCGCGCCTTTGCGGTTCAAATTGTCTCGCGTCCGCCGGCTGCCGAAAGGGTGACGGTCCGCGTCCGACACGACCATCTGCCAAAGAGGCCATCGATGAGGGTTCAGGTCCTGCAACACGTCCCGTTCGAGGGCATCGGCTCGATGGAGTCCTGGTTGGCGGAGCGACGTCTCACGCCGAACTACACGCTTTTTTTTGACGATGGCGTGCTCCCGCCGGTCGAAGGTCTCGATCTGGTCATCGTCATGGGTGGTCCGATGAGCGTCAACGACGAGGCGCAGCTGCCGTGGCTGCGTGCCGAGAAGCAATTCCTGCGCGAGGCAATCGCGCATGGGGCGCGGGTGCTCGGTGTCTGTCTGGGCGCACAACTGATCGCCGACGCACTCGGTGCCCGTGTCTATCCCAATGCGGAGAAGGAGATCGGCTGGTTCCCGATTCGAGGGGTCTGCGAGGGCGCCGATACGGGTGAAGACTGTTGCCGCTTTCCGGCCGAAAGCCTGGTCTTTCACTGGCACGGCGAGACCTTCGATCTGCCGCCAGGTGCCATACGCTTGGCCCGCAGCGCGGCCTGCGAGAACCAGGCGTTCCGGATCGGGCGACAGGTGATCGGGCTCCAGTTCCACCTGGAGACCACGGCGCAGAGTGCCGAGGCGATCCTCGATCACTGCCGGGACGAGCTGGTGTCCGCGCCTTGGGTCCAGACCGAGGCAGACATTCTCGGGGTCGATCCGGGCGCTTACGGCGAGGCCAATCGTCTGATGAGCCGTATCCTGGACGATCTCGTCGGACCGGCGAGCCCCTGATTCGCCCAGGTGGCCGCCGGTCGACGCGATCCGCCCGAATCGAGCGCGCACCGCGAACCTCAACCACACCAGCAGAGGTGATACACCGATGGAGATGCCGAGCTTTCTGGTCCAGTGGCCGTTGCAGGCCGTTCTTGCGATCGTTGTGGGCCTGATCATCCTGATCGTTCCGCGCGTCCTCAACTACGCCGTCGCGACCTACTTGCTCGCGGTCGGGTCACTTGGCCTGCTGCTGGTCTACCAGGGGCAAGCGGTGAAGGCGCAGACCATTATCGCCTTGGTCGCCGGTGTCCTCATCCTGGTCAAACCCAATATCCTCAACTATGTCATCGGGATCTACCTGATCCTCGTGGGCCTTCTCGAGGGCGGCGTCATTCGCTTTTAATCCCACGCTCTGCGTGGGCCGATCGCACTCGCACGTCTTTCGCAGCGGTCTTGCGCTCCGCCGTGCGGCGTACCCGCAACCCCCCGGATCCTCGACAGCGGCTTGAACTCGCGGGACGGCAATGCCAGACTCCCGCAGCTTCCAACGACGATCCTGTGGTTATGGACCTGAACTTTCTCGACTTCGAACAGCCCATCGCAGAACTCGAGGCCAAGATCGAAGAGCTTCGCCTCGTCGGCTTCGACAACGAGGTGAACATCCAAGAAGAGATCGAGCGGCTTCATACCAAATGTGTCGCGTTGACCGATTCGATCTTCTCCGCGCTCACCCCTTGGCAGATCTCTCAACTCTCGCGGCATCCGCAGCGGCCTTATCTGCTCGACTATGTACGGCGGATCTTCGACGAGTTCCATGAGCTGCATGGCGACCGCGCCTTCGCCGACGACCGTGCCATCGTTGGCGGACTGGCCCGGATCGAGGGTCGGCCGGTGATGGTGATCGGCCATCAAAAGGGCCGTGACACCAAAGAAAAGATCCTGCGCAACTTCGGGATGCCTCGCCCCGAGGGCTATCGCAAAGCCCTGCGTTTGATGGAGATGGCGGAGCGTTTCAGTCTGCCGATCCTGACCTTCATCGACACGCCCGGGGCCTATCCGGGCGTCGGTGCGGAGGAACGCGGCCAGAGCGAGGCGATCGCGCGCAACCTGCGCGAGATGTCCAGGCTGCGCACCCCGATCCTCTGCACGGTCGTCGGCGAGGGCGGTTCGGGCGGTGCCTTGGCCATCGGCGTCGGCGATTGGCTGGGCATGCTGCAGTTCAGTACCTACTCCGTGATCTCGCCCGAGGGCTGTGCCTCGATCCTCTGGAAGAGCGCCGACAAGGCCCAGCTCGCCGCCGAGGCGATGGCCATCACCTCGGACAAGCTGCTCGAGCAGGGTCTGATCGATCAGATCATCAAGGAGCCGCTCGGCGGCGCCCATCGCAACCCGGAGGCGACGGCGGCCTCGATCAAAGCCGCTCTTTTGACCCGTCTCGACGAGCTGTGCGGGATCGACCCGGACGTGCTCATCGCCGGGCGCTACGGGCGTCTGATGGGCTACGGCAAGTTCAAGGACGAACGCCCGGCGTCGCGGTGAGGGCATGACCGGGCGCGTCCCGGAGTGCTTAGCCGAGGCGCTGCGGCGACTCGGCCCGTTCGAAGACTGCTGGGTCGCCTTCAGTGGCGGAGCGGATTCGACGGCATTGCTTCACGCCGCCGCCCGAGCCGATCAAGCGACCGGCGCGGTGCGGGCTATCCACATCGACCACGGCCTTCACCCCGACTCGCCCCGGTGGGCCGATCGCTGTCGCCACATCTGCGACGCTCTCGGCGTGACGCTGGTGGTGCGCCGTCTGAATCTCAAACCCGTCCCCGGGGAGAGCCTCGAGGCGACGGCACGCGAGGCACGCTATCGCGCGCTTGCCGCCGTGCTGGGCCCCGGCGATCTCATGCTCACCGCTCACCATCAGGACGATCAGGCCGAAACGCTGCTGCTCGCGCTTTTGCGCGGGAGCGGGGTTCACGGGTTGGCGGCGATGCCGCGCGAGGCCGAGCTTGGGCAGGGCCGGCTGGTGCGACCCTTGCTGGATGTCTCGAGGGCGACGCTGGAGCAGTATGCCCGCCACTGCGGGCTGTCGTGGATCGAGGACCCCAGCAATGCATCGGTTCGGATGGACCGCAATTATCTCCGCAACAGTGTCGTGCCCTTGCTGCGCTCGCGCTGGCCGGGACTTTCCGTGACCCTCTCGCGCAGCGCCGATCATTGTGCCGAGACGGCCCAACTGGTCGACGGCCTGGCCGCGGAGCTGATGGAAGGTTGCACCGGCGCACATCCCGGTACGCTCGGTGTGCGCGCGCTCGGGGCGCTGGGGCGCTCGCGCCGCAAGGCGGTGCTGCGCCTGTGGCTGCGTCGCCGCGGGTTCGCGCTGCCCGATCGGCGTCATCTCGAACGCATCCTCGAGGAGGTCATTCGGGCCCGTGCCGATGCCGATCCGCTGGTCGCCTGGACAGGTTGCGAGGTGCGTCGCTATCGGGACGACCTCTTTGCACTGGATCCCCTGCCGCCTTCGCCCGGCGCATTGACGATCCGTCGCTCGCCGAGCGGGGTGCCGCCCGTGCTCGAGCTTCCAGCCGGGCTGGGGTGGCTACAATGGGCTGAGGCGGGCGACAGCTCGGGGGAGGCTTACGGGTCGGGCGTGTCTGCGACGGTGCGTTTCGGCTCAATCGGGCAGAACTGCCGGCCGAAGCCGAGATCCCGCCGCCGCACCCTCAAGAACCTCTTCCAGGAGGCCGGGATCCCGCGCTGGCTTCGCCCCTACGTTCCCTTGGTTTTCTCGGGGGACACCCTGATCGCCGTGGGCGGTGTGTGCAGATGCTGGGGCGAGTCAGAGGACCTGACTCCGCATGAGGTGCCAAGATGGCTCGGCCATCCCTGGGAAGATCTCGCCCTCTTTCGGAATCAAACCGAATGACGCCCACACCCGACGCCACTCTAAAGTCGATAAAGAGCTTGAGTCGCGTCGCTCATCAGGTGGTTTGTCATTCGCGACGCGGAAGCGACCTCAGACCCGAGAGGATCGATCGGCAGGCGGCTCAATAGAGCGCATTCATCATCTTGGCGCGATACCCGGCGACCAGATCTCCGCCGCCGAGCAGGTCGAAGACCGCAAGCATCCCTTTGCGTCCGGCGTCGTCCTGAAAGGCACGATCGCGTTTCATGAGGGTCAAGAGGTTCTCGAGCGCCGCTGCGTAATCACCCCGCACGACCTGGTGTGCAGCGAGCTGGTAGCGCGCCAGGCTGTCGGCGGGATCCTCCGAGAGCCGTGCGATCAGATCCGATTCCGGCGGCGCGTCTTCGAGTGCCGTCGCGAACCTGAGCTGTCCGCGCAGCGCCAAGACCTCGGGCTCTCCTGCAAGCTCGATCGGGAGCTTGTCGATCGCTGCCTGCGCTTCGGCGATCTCGCCCCGAGCGGCCAAAAGCTGCAACTCGGCGAGTGCCAGGCGTGCATTCTCCGGATCGGCCTCCCGTGCCCGGTCGATCAAGGCTCGGGCACCGTCGAGATCGCCCGCGGCCAGAAGCCCCTGCGCCTGCGCCAAGAGTCCGTCGGAGGCGCGCGGGATGTGCCGGTCGAGGAATTCGCGGATCTGGCCCTCGGGAAGAGCGCCCATGAATTGATCCACGGGTCGGCCGGACTTGAACAGCTGCACCGTGGGGAGGCTGCGGATACCGAACTCGGCGGCCAGCGCCTGTTGCTCTTCGGTGTTGACCTTGGCCAGAATGAAGCGCCCGCGGTACTCGGCGGCGAGATTGGCGAGGATGGGCATCAGCATGCGGCAGGGCGCGCACCAGTCGGCCCAAAAGTCGACCAGAACCGGGTGGTCGAACGAGCCCTCCAGGACGACCGACTGAAAGTTCTCTGCTGTAACGGTTACGATATGCGGGGAATCGGCCATGATCGGGACACTCCTTCAAACGGATCGGATGGCGTGGATTTAATCCTCGAACATAGCTGTCCGATGAAGTCGATTCAAGCCGATCGAGCCCGGTATCCGGATACAACCGCAAGGAGTCATCGCCATGTCCGAATCGCTTCATGTTGTCTGTCCTGCCTGCGACGCGGTCAACCGGGTCCCTCGGCAGCGTCTCGGAGCCGCTGCGAAATGCGGAAAGTGTCACGGTCCGCTGTTTCTCGGTCAGCCGCTGGCCCTGGACGAGTCCCGTTTTGCGCGTCATCTCTCGCGCAGCGACCTGCCGCTCTTGGTGGATTTTTGGGCGCCTTGGTGCGGACCCTGTCGGATGATGGCACCCGCTTTCGAGGCTGCTGCCGGTCGGCTTGAGCCGAGCATGCGTCTGGTCAAGATCAACACCGAGGAGGCGCGGGCCCTGGGTGCGCGTTTCGGCATCCGCAGTATCCCGACCCTGGCGCTGTTCCGCGGCGGTGCCGAGGTTGCGCGCACCGCCGGGGCGATGGATACGAACGGAATCATCACCTGGGCGCGGCAGGCGCTTTAAGCCGCGCCCGGTGCGGTATGCGATGTTTTGGATGGGATCGGCCCCGGCAGTTTTGACGACCGCTGGAGTCGGCGCCGTTTAGCACGGGATCCGACGCCGGGTCCGAGACGCAGATCGTGTTGCGGATATCGCGGCCGGCAGCGCGGGCGGTTTTCAGTGCTGACGTTCTGCGGCTTGTCGTCGTTCGTCATCACGGTGCGCATGGACACCCGCGCGCGGCTTCTTTAGAATTCCGGCGGGTCAGGGTGGTGCCCGTGTGCCCGCCCAGGTGTCATCGCGCCGTCACACTCGCTCGCGTCGCGGCCGTTGCACGCCCCCGCCCGGATCGGAGAAACCCTTGAGCAAACCCGCGGTACTCGTGCTGGAGGACGGCTCCGTCTTCCGGGGAACGTCGATCGGCGCCGATGGATCGAGCATCGGCGAGGTGGTGTTCAACACCGCCATGTCCGGATATCAGGAGATCCTCACGGATCCTTCGTATCTGCGACAGCTCGTCACCCTGACCTATCCGCATATCGGTAACGTCGGCACCAACCCTGAGGACGAGGAGTCCGACCGCGTTCAGGCCGCCGGCCTCATCATCCGCAACCTGCCGATCCTCCCCAGCAACTTTCGCATGACCGAGCGTCTCGACGCCTATTTGCAGCGCCACGGCATCCTCGGCATTGCCGATATCGACACCCGACGCCTGACCCGCCTGCTGCGCGAGAAGGGTGCCCAAAACGGCTGCCTTCAGGCTGGCGAGGGGATTGACGAGGCGGCGGCTCTGCACGCCGCACAGGGCTTTCCGGGCCTCAAGGGCATGGACCTGGCGAAAGAGGTCTCGACCTCCGAGACCTATTCCTGGACCCAAGGCGTCTGGGTCCTGGGCGAAGGCCATCCCGAATCCATCCATCCGGTCGGCGATCGCCTGCCGTTTCACGTGGTCGCCTACGACTACGGCATCAAGCGCAACATCCTTCGGATGCTCGCCTCGCGCGGCTGTCATGTGACGGTCGTGCCGGCGCACATGCCTGCGACCACGGTGCTGGCTCTGAAGCCGGACGGGGTGTTTCTCTCCAACGGCCCTGGCGATCCGGAGCCCTGCGACTATGCGATCGAGGCGATCCGCGAGCTGCTTGGCAACGACATGCCGCTTTTCGGCATCTGTCTCGGGCACCAGCTGCTCGGCCTTGCCAGCGGTGCGCGCACGCTCAAGATGAAGTTCGGACATCACGGCGCGAATCATCCGGTCCAGGATCTCGCTACGGGCGAGGTCATGATCAGCAGCCAGAACCACGGCTTCGCGGTCGACGAGGAGAGTCTGCCCCCGACGGTCGAGGCCACCCATCGTTCCTTGTTCGACGGCAGTCTGCAGGGCATCCGGCATCGGGATCGCCCGGCATTCGGATTCCAGGGTCACCCCGAGGCCAGTCCGGGTCCCCACGATCTTGCATCGCTCTTCGATCGTTTCATCGAGCTCATGGGCGCCCGCAAGGCCTAAACCGCGCCCGGAGCCAGATGCTGATCTTCGAGTGTACTCGACGTTTGGTGCATCCACGGCCGTTAGCGGGGTCGCGGTTTAAAAGGGTATTGTTTTTAATATCTTAAACCGCGCCGGCTCCAGCGATCGTCAGGTCTGCCGGAGCCGATCCCATCCAAAAACATCGCATACCGCGCTGGGCGCGGTTTAACCGGCGAATGAACCTCCATGCCTAAGCGTACCGACATCTCCAGCATCCTGATCATCGGCTCCGGGCCGATCGTCATCGGTCAGGCGTGCGAGTTCGACTACTCCGGCGCGCAAGCCTGCAAAGCGCTGCGCGAAGAGGGCTACCGGGTCATCCTGGTGAACTCCAACCCCGCAACCATCATGACCGACCCCGAGATGGCGGACGCCACCTACATCGAGCCGGTCACCTGGCGCGCGGTTTCGGCCATCATCGAGCGTGAGCGCCCGGATGCACTGCTGCCGACGATGGGCGGTCAGACCGCGCTGAACTGCGCGCTCGATCTGGTGCGCGAGGGCGTGCTCGAGCGCTTTGGCGTCGAGCTGATCGGCGCCTCGCGCGAGGCGATCGACAAGGCCGAGGACCGCGACCTCTTCCGCAAGGCGATGCGCAAGATCGGGCTGGACATGCCGCGCTCGGCGATCGCCCATAGCCTGGAGGAGGCGATCCAGGTCCAGGCCTCGATCGGCTTTCCGACCATCATCCGTCCGTCCTTTACGATGGGCGGCAGCGGCGGCGGCATCGCCTACAACCAGGAGGAATTCGAGGAGATCTGCCGGCGCGGGCTGGATCTCTCCCCGACCAAGGAGCTCCTGATCGAGGAGTCGGCGCTCGGCTGGAAGGAGTTCGAGATGGAGGTAGTCCGGGACCGCGCGGACAACTGCATCATTATCTGCTCGATCGAGAACTTCGACCCGATGGGGGTGCACACCGGCGACTCGATCACGGTCGCGCCGGCGCAGACCCTGACGGACAAGGAATACCAGATCATGCGCGACGCCTCGATCGCGGTGTTGCGCGAGATCGGGGTGGATACCGGCGGATCGAACGTGCAGTTCGCGATCAATCCGGCCGACGGCCGCATGATCATCATCGAGATGAACCCGCGCGTGTCGCGCTCCTCGGCGCTCGCCTCCAAGGCGACCGGTTTTCCGATCGCCAAGGTCGCGGCCAAGCTGGCGGTGGGCTACACGCTCGACGAGTTGCGCAACGAGATCACGGGAGGTGCCACGCCGGCCTCTTTCGAGCCCAGCATCGACTACGTCGTCACCAAGATCCCGCGCTTCGCCTTCGAGAAGTTCCCGCAGGCCGACGCGCGTCTGACCACCCAAATGAAATCGGTCGGCGAGGTGATGGCGATCGGCCGCACCTTCCAAGAGTCGCTTCAAAAGGCCCTCCGCGGCCTGGAGATCGACCGCTACGGTCTAGAGGAGATCGTCGATCCGCGCGAGCCGGATGCCGCCAAGCAGGTTCGCCACGAGCTGCGTCAGACCGGGGCTGAGCGGATCTTCTATCTCGCCGACGCCTTCCGTCTGGGAATGAGTCTGGAGGAGATCCACGACCTGTCCAAGATCGATCCTTGGTTCTTGTCTCAACTGGAGGATCTCGTGCATGTCGAGGCACAGGTGCGCGCGGGTGGTCACGAGGCCCTGAGCCGCGAGCATCTGCGTCTGCTCAAGCGCAAGGGGTTCTCGGATCGGCGGATCGGTCACCTCGTCGGCACGACCGAGCATGAGATCCGGACACTGCGGCACGGGCAGGGCTTGCGGCCGGTGTTCAAGCGCGTGGACACCTGCGCGGCCGAGTTTGCGTCGAGCACCGCCTATCTCTACTCCACCTACGAGGAGGAGTGCGAGGCCGAGCCGAGCGATCGCCAAAAGATCATGGTCCTCGGCGGCGGTCCGAACCGCATCGGCCAGGGCATCGAGTTCGACTACTGCTGTGTCCACGCCGCCTTCGCACTGCGCGACGACGGTTACGAGACCATCATGGTCAACTGCAATCCCGAGACCGTCTCGACCGATTACGACACCTCCGACCGGCTCTATTTCGAGCCGCTGACCCTCGAGGACGTGCTCGAGATCGTCGCCAAGGAGAAGCCGCTCGGCGTCGTGGTCCAGTACGGCGGCCATACCCCCTTGAAGCTCGCGCGCGATCTGGAAGCTGCCGGCGTGCCCATCATCGGCACCAGTCCGGACAGCATCGATCTGGCCGAAGATCGCGAGCGTTTTCAGCAGATGATCCAGGAGCTGGGGATTCGACAGCCGCCGAATGCGACCGCGCGGAGCGAGGCCGAGGCGATCGAACGGGCCGCCCGGATCGGCTATCCGCTGGTCGTGCGTCCCTCCTATGTTCTGGGCGGTCGGGCGATGGAGATCGTCTTCGACGAGTCGGAGCTGAACCGCTACATGCGCGAGGCGGTGCGGGTCTCCAACGAGTCCCCCGTCCTGCTCGATCGGTTCCTCGACGATGCCATCGAGGTCGACATCGACGCCATTTGCGACGGCAAGGACGTGCTGATCGGCGGCATCATGGAGCATATCGAGCAGGCCGGCGTGCACTCGGGCGATTCGGCCTGCTCGCTGCCGCCCTACACCCTGTCTCCGTCGATTCAGGACCGCATGCGCGAGCAGATGGCGCAGATGGCGCATGCCCTCAAGGTCGTCGGCCTGATGAATGCGCAGTTCGCCGTCAAGGGCGAGGATGTCTACATCCTCGAGGTCAATCCGCGGGCCTCGCGAACCGTTCCCTTCGTCTCCAAGGCCATCGGCCTCCCGCTCGCGAAGGTGGCCGCGCGCTGCATGGCCGGCACGACACTCGCCGAGCAGGGCATCCGCCGCGAGCGGATGCCCAAGCACTATTTCGTCAAGGAGGCGGTCTTCCCCTTCATCAAGTTCCCGGGCGTGGATACCCAGCTCGGTCCGGAGATGAAGTCGACCGGCGAGGTCATGGGTGTCGGCGAGTCCTTCGGGGAGGCCTATGCCAAGGCGCAAGAGGGGGCGGGGACACTCCTCCCGCGGCTCGGCGGAACAGCGCTCTTGAGCGTTCGCCTGGCCGATCGCGCGCGCCTGATCCGAGTCGCTCGCGACCTGGTCGGCTTCGGCTTCACGCTTTTCGGCACCCACGGTACGGCACAATCGCTGCGTGACGCCGGTCTGGACTGTATCGGCGTCAACAAGGTCGCCGAGGGGCGTCCGCATGTCGTCGACATGATCAAGAACAACGACATCAGCTTCATCGTCAACACGACCGAAGGCTCTCAAGCCATCGCCGATTCCGCGGCGATCCGCCGCGCCGCGCTCCAACACAAGGTCAGCTATACGACGACCATTTCGGGTGCGGAGGCGACCTGTTTGGCGCTGAAACAGCTGGACATTCTGAGCGTCAATCGGTTACAAGATCTCGCGTGACCAACCTCGCGGGCGCCCTTCGGCGCCCGCAACGTTTTCTATGCGACACCCCTAAGATCCGACTCGCGAGGGCCTCCGGCCCGATCCGCATACGTGACGAAGGCGGTGCATCCAGACGAGGAAATCACCCATGAATCAGGTCCCTCTGACCGTCGGAGGCGCTGAGAAATTGCGCGAAGAGCTCGAGCGGCTCAAGCGTGTCGAGCGCCCCCGCATCATCGAGGCGATCGCCGAGGCGCGGGCGCACGGCGATCTGAAGGAGAACGCCGAGTACCATGCCGCGCGCGAGCAGCAGGGTTTTGTCGAAGGGCGTATCCAGGATATCGAAGGCAAGCTCGCGAACGCCCAGATCATCGACGTGACGCAGCTTGCCGCCAGCGGGCGGGTCGTCTTCGGCGCGACTGTGCAGGTGCTGGAGTTGGACAAGGATATCGAGCATAGCTTTCAGATCGTCGGGGAAGACGAGGCCGATCTGAAACAAGGCAAGATCTCGGTCGGCTCGCCCATCGCACGCTGTCTGATCGGCAAGAGCGAAGGCGATGTGACCTCGGTGCAGGTGCCCGGCGGTATTCGGGAGTTCGAAATTCTGGAAGTCAAGTACGTTTAAACCGCGTCCGGCGGGAGTTGTGATGGTTGTTGGTGAGGTTGGCGTCGGCTGGCCTCCATTCGCCGGCGGGACGCGGTTTAAACGCATGTTTTTCGTGGATCGATCGGGGCCGCAGGGTGGGGCGTGATGACTGGCGGCGGTTGCGGCTACCCGGCACCCCCACGTGAGATGCGTGCGATGACCGAGTCCAGCGCGCTGTCCGGCAGGAGCCGGGTGAGCACGCCGAAGAGGTGAGTGGGGACGGTGACCGCATAGCGAATCCGCGGTCGCGGGCTTTCCAGGGCATGGATAAGCTTCTTCAGTACGGCTTCGGGCGGGAGCGTGAAGGGCTGGGCGGCGCCGGTCTTGGTGAGTCGCTGCTGCGCACGCGCGTAGGCTGCATGGTGGACGCTGTGCTCGGTGTCGATGTTCGCCTTCAAGGCCAGGTAGGCGTTGTCGCGAAAGCGACTCAGGATGGGCCCCGGCTCGATCAAGGAGACCGAGATCCCGCTGCCGCGCAGCTCGAGACGCAGGGTGTCCGTGAGCCCTTCCAGGGCGTATTTGCTCGCGACATAGGCGCCGCGAAAGGGGAGCGGAATGAAGCCGAGGATGGAGCTGTTCTGAACGATGCGCCCATGGCCTTGCTTGCGCATGATGGGGATAACCCGGCAGGTCAGATCATGCCAGCCCAGCAGATTGGTCTCCAGTTGGGCGCGCAGGACATCTCGGCTGAGATCCTCGACCGCGCCGGGTTGTCCGTAGGCGCCGTTGTTGAAGAGCGCATCGAGCCTGCCGCCGGTGATGTCCAGGGTTTGCGCGAGCGCGTCGGCGATACTCTCGGGGTCGTCCAGGTCGAGTTGAACGGCCGTGAGACCCTGCTCCTTCAGGCGCGACACGTCTTGCGCTTTGCGCGCGGAGGCGATCACCAGCCAGTCGCGTCGGGCCAAGCCCATTGCGCACGTGAACCCGATGCCGCTGGAGCAGCCGGTGAGGAGGATGGATCGCTTGGTCGAGGATGTCATCGGCGGTTTGCATCGGTGTTCAGCATGGCCGGGGCCTGTCGCTGCCGGTCGGCGTGAAGGGATTCCACACCCGCATGGTCCCGATCGTCCAGCCGTCCTGAAGGTCTTCCGTGACCAGCAGTCGAGCCTTTTCGGCCAGTGCGGTTTCGACGATCAGTCCGTCCCAAAAGGAGATCCGCGAGTCGATGCTGCGGCTGATGCCTCGCGTGACCAGGTCTTGGGTGATCGGCGCGACAGGATACGTCTTGAAGTGTTGCGCGGCGGCCAAGCCTTGTTCGGGCGACATCGGACGCCCCAATTTGCGGGTGACCGTGACATAAAATTCCGCCAGCACCTGGGTGCTGAGTCGAATCCCGGAATCGTCGCGAAAGATCCGCTCGGCAATCGCCTGTTTTGTCGGCTCATCGCCGTCGAAGAGATAGACCAGGATACTGGTGTCCAAAAAACGGATCTCACCGCTCATGCAGATCCGCTCGCGTCCAGGTTTGTCCGCCGCGTCCGCAGCCGCATTGCTGCGCCAACGCAAGGAGGGCGTCGAGCGCGTCCTGGCGGCGCTGTCGCGCCTCGTCGGCTCGCGCGTAGTCCTGCAGGTAGCGCCCCAGTATGGCGTTGACCGAGCTGTTCTCTTCGAGTGCGCGGATTCGCGCCTGCTTGAGAACCTCGTCGTCGACGGTGATTGTCAGATTGGCCATGATGGTCTCTCCACGAGTACACTAGTTCAGTGTAGCACGAGACGGGTCGAGCGGCGGTTGTCGTCGAGAGGTCGGTCTGCGTCGTGCGGTATGAAATCTCCCGGCAACGCCTGATAATCGGCGCCAGCTTGTTTTTGTTTGAGGAACGAACGATGCCGATCTACGAGTACCGCTGCGAGTCCTGCGGTCATGAGCTTGAGCAGATTCAGAAGATCAGCGACCCGCCCCTGGTCGACTGCCCCGCGTGCGGTCAGCCGACGCTGCGCAAGCAGATCTCCGCTGCCGCCTTCAGGTTGAAGGGCGGCGGTTGGTATGAGACCGATTTCAAGAAGTCGAATCAGAAAAATCTGCACGACAGTGGTGAGAAGAAAGAGACCAAGTCGGGCGACAGTGCGGCTTCCGGGTCCAAGTCCGGCTCTGGCTCCGGCTCGGGCGACAAGGGCAGCAGCGCGACGGCGAAGCCGGATGCGAGCGCCGCCCCGAAGCCGAAGCCGGTCGAAAAAAAGCCCGCGGCTTGAGCCGGACGCGGCGACCGACCTTTCCCCATCCCATCACGCAATACACCTCATCGAGCGACGCGCTTTTGCGTCGCTCGATGCGAAGACACGAGGCGAGACGACGATGCGCACGCATTACTGTGGAGAACTGAACAGCAGCCATGAGGGCCAAGAGGTCGTATTGTGCGGCTGGGTGCATCGGCGTCGGGATCATGGCGGGGTGATCTTCATCGATCTGCGCGACCGCGACGGGCTGGTCCAAGTCGTGCTCGATCCGGATCGCGCCGAGGTCTTCGCCCGTGCCGAGCAAGCGCGCAGCGAGTATGTGCTCAAACTTACGGGTCGGGTGCGACCGCGCCCGGCAGGCACCGTCAACCCGGATCTGCCGACCGGCGAGATCGAGGTGTTGGGCCTGGATCTGGAGATCCTCAACGCCTCCGAGACCCCGCCGATCCAGCTCGACGAGCACGGCGCCGACGCCTCCGAGGAGTTGCGTCTGCGCTATCGCTACCTGGATCTGCGTCGCCCCGAGATGCAGGCGCGCCTGCGCACGCGCAGCCAAGTGACCCGGGCGATGCGCTCCTTCCTCGACGCGCAGGGCTTTCTCGACATCGAAACCCCGATCCTGACCAAATCGACGCCCGAGGGCGCACGCGACTATCTGGTCCCCAGCCGCACCCATCCGGGCGAGTTCTTCGCGCTGCCGCAGTCGCCGCAGCTCTTCAAGCAGTTGCTCATGATGTCCGGCATGGACCGCTACTATCAGATCGCCCGTTGTTTCCGCGACGAGGATCTGCGCGCGGATCGCCAGCCCGAGTTCACCCAGCTCGACATCGAGGTCTCCTTCATGACCGAGGACGAGCTGATGGGGATCATGGAGACCATGATCCGCGCGCTCTTCCGCGATGTGCAGGGTGTCGAGCTGCCCGATCCCTTCCCGCGTCTGACCTATGCCGAGTCGATGCGTCGCTTCGGCTCGGATCGTCCGGATCTGCGCGTGCCCCTGGAGCTGATCGACGTCGGCGATCTGATGGCCGGGGTCGACTTCAAGGTCTTCGCCGAGCCGGCGCAAGACCCGGAGGGTCGCGTCGTGGCCTTGCGTCTGCCGCGCGGCGGGGAGCTCTCGCGCAAGGAGATCGACGGCTACACCCAGTTCGTCGGCATCTATGGTGCGAAGGGCCTGGCCTACATCAAGGTGAACGCCTGGGCGGAAAAAGGGCGCGAGGGCCTGCAGTCGCCGATCCTCAAGTTCCTCCCCGACAGCGCGGTCGACGCCATCATGACCCGCACCGAGGCCGTCGATGGGGATCTCATCTTCTTCGGCGCCGACAAGACCACGGTGGTCAACGAGTCGATGGGCGCGCTGCGGGTTCGGCTCGGTCAAGATCGCGGGCTGCTCGCCGAGGGCTGGCACCCGGTCTGGGTGGTGGACTTTCCGATGTTCGAGCGCGATGCCGTCAATCAGCGCTGGGTCGCCCTGCACCATCCCTTCACGGCGCCGAAAGAGGAACAGCTGGAGCTGCTCGAGAGCGATCCGGGCGCCTGTCTCTCGCGTGCCTACGACATGGTGCTGAACGGAACCGAGATCGGCGGCGGTTCCATTCGTATCCATCGCGACGCCGTTCAGCGGCAGGTCTTCAAGCTCTTGGCCATCAGCGACGAGCAGGCGGAGGACCGTTTCGGCTTCCTGCTCAAGGCGCTGCGCTTCGGTTGTCCGCCGCATGGCGGCATCGCTTTCGGTCTGGATCGCCTCGTCATGCTGATGACCGGCGCGAGCTCGATCCGCGACGTCATGGCCTTCCCCAAGACCCAGAGTGCCGCCTGCCTGCTCACCGACGCCCCCTCGGCCGTCGACGAGACCCAGCTCAAGGAGCTCGCGCTGCGCATCAGGCTGCGGGCCTGAGGCGGGGATGGCTGTCGATGCGGCGGGGATGATGCCGGGGCCGGTTGTCGGTGATTCCGTGCGGTCGGTGCGGTCGCTCGAGGAGGCGCGGAGCATTGCGCTCGCCGTCCAAGCCGATGAGCCGCCGTTGGAGCCCGCATCCATGTCGGATGAGACACGCAAGCGCGCTCAATCGGTGCTGGTCGTCATCTGCACCCGCGGCGGCGAGTTTCTGCTCTTGAAACGGACCCGCCCCGCTGGCTTCTGGCAGTCGGTCACCGGCAGCCTGGCGCCCGGGGAGTCGCCGCGACATGCGGCGGCGCGTGAGGTCTTCGAAGAAACAGGCTTGCTGGTCGGCGGCGCGCTAATCGATCTGCATCACTCAAACCTCTTTCCGATTATCCAAGCTTGGCGGAAACGCTACGCACCCAACGTCTGCTTCAATCGCGAATACTGGTTCGCCCTCATGCTTGAAACGCGACGCTTGATTCGCCTCAATCCGCGCGAGCATACGCAGTATCGATGGCTAGCGGCTCAACCGGCGTTGGCCCTTGCGACGTCTCGTACCAATCGCGATGCCATTCGCGGGCTGGCCGGGATTGCCTGGTAGGCTCGTCGGCCGGGCGTACCGGGTCGGAATGTCGGGGCTGTCCATGCGGTCGGCCGCTGCGAAGGGGGCGGCTACGGACTCTGCCGTTTAAGCTTGCGCGTTGAGCAACTCGATAGAGAGCTGAGCCCGCCAGTACTCGCCCTATCCGGAGCAGAGCTTCGGAGGTAGGCCAGATCATCCGAATCGTGCGCCGAATTTCGCTAGGACGACAACGACGGATGGGAGCCCGTCACCGATGGAGCAGTCGCTTGAGCACGGCCGGGCGGGTTGTCCGCCGGCCATCATCTCCGCTGCGACGGAGATCCGTCTCCGGCAACGCGGTCGCCATTAAAATTGGAGCGCTGATATGAACCCGTTCGACATTCTTGGCTCACTCATGCAAGGCGGCATGGGTCCATCCGCCGGCCGACTGCAGGATATGCTCGGCCGCCAAGGCGGTATGCCGCAGCAAGGCGGCCCCGGCGGCAGTCTATTCGACATGCTCGGCAAGATTGCCGGGCCGATGATGAGTGGTGGCAGCCAGGGTGGCGGCGGTCTGCCCTTCGACATACTCAAAAAGCTCGGCGGCACCATCTTCAGTGGCCAGGGCGGCCCCAATGTCGCCAGCTCCGGCAATACCGCCGCCGGCGCCGGCGCGCTCTCGATGTTCGGTGCACTGGCCGCTCAGGCGCTCGGCATGGCCAGGCAGATGATGTCCGACAGCGGGCAGGCCACCGCCCCAGCCGAAGCTGGCGGAGGCTTCAGCCTCGATGATGCCAGCGCCATCATTGCCGGCCTGCGCAAGCCAGCCAATGCCGCGGAGGAGCAAAAGGTCCAGGACATGGCAACATTGACCATTCGCGCCATGATCAATGCCGCCAAGGCCGACGGCCAGATCGACCAACAGGAAGCACAGCGCCTGCTCGGCAAGATGCAGGAGGACGGCGTCTCCGAGGAGGAGCGCCAGTTCGTGCTCGCCGAGATGCAGAAGCCGATGGAGACCGATGCCATCGCACGTGCGGTGCCTAACCAGCAGGCGGCAGCGCAGATCTATACCGCCTCGCTGATGACGATCCAGGTCGACACCGATGCCGAGAAGCGTTACCTGCAAGAGCTCGCGTCCAAACTCGGGCTGAATCAGCATGCGGTTGCCTATCTGCACCAGGCCGTCGGCGTCGCCTGAGCAGCAGCGCCTGCCGGTCATCGATTCTTCCGCGCAGCACACGCTACCGCTCCATGCCTGGCCGATTTGAGTACGGGCGCTAGCGGAAAGGTAGGGAGAAACGTTCACCCAAGGTCCGCACGGCGGACCTTGGGTGCTTTAGAAAAGGCCCGTTCATCTGAGGACGATATGTTGATGCCAACTCACACTTTCGTCGTGGCGGTTGCCTTTTGGCGGTGCCCTTAATGAAAGGAGATGGCCAGGCGCACCCGTTTCTGTCTGCCGAGGACGAGTTCGCCGATTTCGAGACCTAGGACCAGGCGAGATTCGGGGTCGAGCCCAAGACCGAGAACATGCTGCCACGGGAGTATGCCCGCGAGACCAGCTGTTTTCGCTCACCCTATTCCCCTGGAATTTCTCGGACTAATCCGCGCTGACGCTGCCGGATTCGTCCACCGCTGATACGGGTGCCGGCGGTCCGGAAGGTCTTGGGTCGATTGGGTCGCCCCTAACGTCTGCAACCGGCCAGTAGCCGACGCTGGTGATTCGCTGGTCCGGGGTTCGCAGTCGAGTGGACAGCTGACACTCGCCTCGTTTACGAGTTAAATTTACTGTCTCCGGATCTACCCCTGGCCTCGGCCTCGCCCCAACGCCGGTGGGTTGCCAAGCTCGCCTGCGCATCTGTTCTGGCTCGATGTGAAGGCCGCTTTGGATCTGACGCCGGCCCATGCCCAGTGAATCCGATTTCTTTGCGCGGGACTCCAGGGGGCAGCGGAAGTCGCTGAGCCCTGCATCAAAACCCGCCACAATGCCGTGCCTGAATGTCGCTGACCGCATGTCTTTGTCCATCGACGGGCGATCGTGGATTGGCGTGGGGCGTCGATCTGCACTAGAGTCAACGCAGGCAGGGGCATCGGATAACGGCATTTCCCTCGGTCAGTTTGCACTTCCAAGGTTACGCCTACCCGGCGCTCCTGCAACTCCTTCAGGGTGCTTGATCGCCTACCAAAACCCCCCGTTCTGGACCAACCGATGATCAAGGCCAGCACGGCTACTCGACCGAGAGCGATCTCATCTATATCACCACTGCCAACCTGAATCATGAGCAGCTTGAGCAACTGAGCGACGAGGTCGGACCCGAGCGTAGCCTCCTGGTGCTCTGCACCGCCTTTCGTGCCCGAGCCGACCTCTACTCCAATCTCACGGTCAAAAAGATCCTCCGCCAGTGCTCTCGCGCTGCGAGTGGGGCCGCGACGATTACTCGCTTCGGGTCGACAATCTTCCGATCGCGCCCCCGCAGTCGGGGCAGCAGAGGTTTGATTTCGGTCAAGAGGAATCCTGATGAACAGAGAACAGGTCTTATTGGTTCTTAACGGGCACCGCGAGGAGATGCGGCAACGGTTCGGCGTGAAGCATCTCGCCCTCTTCGGATCCGCTGCCCGCGATGAACTTCGGGACGGGAGTGATATCGATCTGCTGGTGGACTTCGAAGGCCCGCCGACCTTCGACGGCTACATGGATCTGAAGGATTGCCTGGAGGCACTGTTCGGCACCAAGGTCGACCTTGCAACGGATGCGATGATCAAACCCCGCTTGCGCCGGCATATCGAAAAGGATCTGCTCCGTGTCGCTTGAAGGAGGTGGTTCGTGACTGTCCGCCATGTGAACGCCATCGCCGGCCGCCTGAGCCTGCGCCCGCCCCAGCGCCGATCGCTGGAGATCCTGCATCGGATCATGGAGATCACGACGCCCGGCAAAGCGCCCGAGGTCACCGCCGTGCTGGACATCATCCGCGGGGAGTTTGCTTCGGTCTCCGATTTCGAGCGGGATCTCCCCTCGCTGTGTTTCGCGCTCGCGACCGGCGTGGGCAAAACCCGGCTCATGGGTGCCTTCGTCAGTTATCTGCATCAGGCCCACGGACCGACAACTTCTTCGTGCTGGCGCCCAACCTGACCAACTAAACAAGCTGATCACGGACTTCACGCCGAACACGACGAAGTATGTCCTCCGGGGTATCGCCGAGTTCGCGACCAATACGCCCATGGTCATCACAGGCGACAACTACGATCAACAGAATGTCACCGGGGCCGGCCTGTTCAGGACCGTGCGGATCAACATCTTCAACATCTCCAAGATCAACGGAGGTCCGTGGCGGCAAGACGCCGCGCATCAAGCGACTGTCGGAGTACATCGGCACCAGCTATTTCGACTATCTGGCCGGACTGCCGGATCTGGTGCTCCTAATGGACGAGTCGCACGGCTACCGCGCGAGCGCCGGGATTCGGGCGATCAACGAGCTTCGTCCTATCCTCGGGCTCGAGCTGACGGCCAGCCCTATGTCGAGACCAGCCGGGGCGCCGTCGCCTTCAAGAACGTGATCCTCGACTACCCGCTGGCGCGTGCGATGGCCGACGGCTTCGTGAAGAAACCCGCGGTCGTCACACGCAAGGACTTCGACCCCAGCGGGATGTCCGCCTCCGAGATCGAGCGGCTCAAGCTCGAAGACGGGGTGCGCCGGCATGAGGGGGTGAAGGTCGAGCTGGAGACCTATGCGCGCGCAACCGAGAAGCCAATCGTCAAGCCCTTCGTATTGGTCATCGCACGCGACACCACCCATGCGGGCGAGCTGCTGACGCTGATCCAATCCGATGCCTTCTTCGATGGGCATTACAAAGACAAGGTCATACAGGTGGATTCCAGCAAAAGCGGGGCCGAAGAAGAGGCCATGATCACCCGCTTGCTCAAGGTCGAGCACACCGAGGAGACGACCGAGATCGTGATCCACGTGAACATGCTCAAGGAGGGCTGGGACGTCACCAACCTCTACACCATCGTGCCCCTGCGCGCGGCCAATGCGCGCGTCCTGATCGAGCAATCCATCGGTCGGGGTTTACGTCCGTAAGCGCATCGCGCGCCTCTTGGTTGCGAGCTGTGCCGGGACGTCCGTCGTGGTCGCGGATTACGCAAGGGGCGCCGGCTACAGCAACGTCTTGTTCTTCTCGCGCACCCGCAGATACAGCTCCTCCATCAGTGCCACGAACGAGGCATCCTTGTCCCAGAACGGTGGATAGTCGCCGCCCTTGCGGATCAGGATGGCGGGGACTTCAGCCGGGCGCATGGCCGGCAGCTCGCGCGGCAGGCGCTTGGTGCCGTGCCAGAAGGCGTGGTAGTCGGGTGATGCGCTCGCGGGCTCGGGCCGGGTGAAGTAGCTCTCGGTGGCGACGGGCTCCGGTTTTGCGGTGTCGGCGAGCCCGTGCAGGGCGTGGCCGAGAGGGGTTTTGCTTAGCGCCGCGCGCAGTTGCTCTCGGCCGAGGCCGCGCAGCTCTAACAGCAGGAAGGGATCCTGGTCGAGTTGGCGAGCGAGACGATAATAGACGCCGGCGATGTGCTTGCAGGGGTTGGCGTAGTCGGGGCAGGAACAGTCGGTGAGCTTGAAGTCCTGGCGATTGCGGGGCAGCAGTGATTTCGTCGTGACTCGGGCCTTGCCGGTGCCGGCAAAGGCCGACTCGATGTCGTCCGGCATCTGGTTCATCAACAGGCGTGCGACCAGGTCGGCTCGGCTGCCGATCCGGGCGATGGCGCTGGCCCATTCGTCTTTTGCCAGCGGGGTCATCTGGATGCGGGTCTTGTACTTTGGCTCCTTGTAGACGCCGTAGTAGGGGTTTACGTTGCCGCGCACTGTTGCGGTAACCAAGCCGTCGGCGATGGCGAACTCGAGGATGCGGTTGTCGCTGCTGTAGCCGCGTCCGCGCTGCAGGCGGCCGCTGTCGGTGAAGCCTTCCAATGCAGCGAGGAAGCGGCTCCCCCACCAAGTTCTGCCTGGGTTGCTCATGGGTGTCGTCGCCTATCGCCGCATCAGCCCATCACCGCCTGGCGATTGAGGCGGATCAGGTCTTTGAAGCGGTCGTTGTCGAGTTGCGTCAGCCAGGACTCGTCGCTGCAGACGATGGTGCCAGCCAGGGCCTTTTTGTCTTGGATCATGGCGTCGATGCGCTCTTCCAGCGTGCCGATGGTGACGAATTTGTGCACGAAGACGGTTTTTTGCTGGCCGATGCGATAGGCGCGATCGCTGGCCTGGTCCTCGACGGCCGGATTCCACCAGCGGTCGAAGTGGAAGACGTGGTTGGCGCGGGTCAAGGTGATGCCGACGCCGCCGGCCTTCAGCGAGAGCACGAACACCGACGGCTCGCCGTCCGGGTCTTGAAAGGCGTCGATCATTTGCTCGCGCCGGGCGCGCGAGGTGCCGCCGTGCAGATAGTAGGTGTTGTAGTGGTGGTCGCGGCGCAGCGTGTGTTCGAGCTGCTCGCCGATCTCGGTGAACTGGGAGAAAATCAGCACGCTGTCGCCCTCGGCCATGGCCTCTTCGAGCATCGCGTGCAACCGCTCGAGCTTGTGCGAGCGCGCGGCGGTGAAGGCGCTGCCGTCCTGAAGGAACTGCGCGGGATGGTTGCAGATCTGCTTCAGGCGCATCAGCGTGGAGAGCATCAGGCCCTGACGTTCGATGCCGGTCTTCTCTTCGAGCTGCTGCTCGACGTCGCGCACCACCGATTCGTAAAGCGCCGCTTGCTCGCGGCTGAGATTGCAGTAGGCGATGGCCTCGAGCTTGTCCGGCAGGTCCGCGATGATGGACTTGTCGGTCTTCACGCGGCGCAGGATGAAGGGCTCCATCAGGCGCTTAAGTGTTGCGGTCTGCACCGGGTCGTTGTCGCGTTGCACGGGCAGCTCGAAGCGTTTGCGAAAGCGTGGCTGGGTGTCGAGATAGCCGGGATTGACGAAGTTGAAGATCGACCAGAGGTCGGTGAGCCGATTTTCCACCGGGGTGCCGGTCAGGGCGAGCCGATGCCGGGCTTCGAGCTTGCACACGGCGCGGGTCTGGTCGGCCTTCGGATTCTTGATGTTCTGCGCTTCGTCGAGCACCACGCGCTGCCAGTCCACGCCGGCGAGCAGCTTCTGGTCGCGCCGCACCAGCGCGTAGGAGGTGATGATCAGGTCGTGCTCGGCGGCCTGCGCCTGGAACGCCTTGGTATCCTTCTCGCGTTTCGCGCCGTGATGAATCCAGGTGCTTAAGCCCGGCGCGAAGCGCTCAACCTCTTTTTGCCAGTTGCCGATGACCGAGGTGGGGGCGACCAACAGGGTTGGCGCGATGCGGTCCGCGCCGACACGTTCCTGCACCAGTCGGGCGATGACCTGCATGGTCTTGCCCAGACCCATGTCGTCGGCCAGGCAGCCGTTCAGCCCGAGCCCCTCCAGGAACCCGATCCAGGCCAGGCCGCGTTTTTGGTAGTCGCGCAGGTCGGCGTGCAGGCCCGTCGGGGTCTCGACCGGCTGCAACCGGCTCTGGTCGCGCAACCGCTCCAGCATCCCGGCCAGGGCGGCGTCGGGATCGACCTCGAAGGCGTCGTCCTCGGCAGTGCGTTGCAGGATCTCCTGCAGGCTCATGCTCGGCATCTCGCCGCCGTGCTCGCGCCAGAAGGCGAGCATCTCCTGCATCTTGTCCCGATCCAGCTCGACCCATTGGCCGCGGAAGCGCACCAGCGGCGTCTTGGCCTCGACCAATTGTTGCCATTCCTCGGGGGTCAGGGTCTGGTCACCGATCGCCAGGTCGTAGCGGTACTGGATGAGATTGGACAGGTTGACATGCCCGGCGCCGGGGCTGCTGCCGGCGCTCTTGCCTGTCTTGCCCGCGGACGGGCGCAGCCGCAGCTTGACGCGCTGGCGGCCCTTTGGCGTCCACCAGGCCGGGACGATGACGCTGTAGCCGGCGTCTTCCAGCACCCAGGCGGATTCCTTCAGGAAGCTGAAGGCGCCATCCAGGTCCAACGCGACCGACTGCGGTTCGGCGGTGTCGAGTCCGCCCCAAAGCATCGGCACCATGCGCGCGGCGAGGCCGAGGTTCAGCAGGAGGATCTGTTCGAAATCGGCGCCGAAGCGCGACCGATGCGTGGCACGCGCGGATGTCGATGCAGCCCAGTAGTCCGCCAGCGCCAAACGGTGCGACGGATCCTCTGTGGCGATGGCGACGAAGTGCAGGCGCCAAGTGTCTTGATCGTCGCCCTGATGGCCGACGATGTGGTCGCCGGCATCGTCCGTCGGCGGCTCCGCGAGCCGAAAGCCCAATCGGAAGGCCGCGGTCCGTTCGCTGCCGACGATACGGTCGCGCCACGCCTGCCACTGGCGCAGCATCTCCAGTCCGTGCGATGGGTCCGGCGCGAAGGGCGTCCAGCGGGCAGCGGCCGGCGTGGGCGCCAGGCAGGGTGCGAGCAGAGTGGCCTCGACGCGCTTGTGGAATGCGGCGGGCCACTTGGTCTGTCGAATCAACCGGTCGAGGAGCACGTCCGCGCAGTGCCGCAGCAGGCTCATGGGTTCCAGCCACTCGTGTCCGGTCCCGTGTGGGCCCGCATCCCGGCCGGAGCCGAGGTGGGCATCGAGGCCGGCACCGCAGGCGGCGGGCATGCGCCGGGCCGCCGTCGCGATCAGCGGGTCCTCAGGGCCCGCTGCCCACCGCCAAGCCCCGTAGATCTCGGGCGCTGGTGCTTTGCGTTTGCCGTTCGGTATCGGCGGCTGACGGTACCGCAGTGCCGGCAGGTATTGATCGCGCAGCAGCCGTTGCTTCAATTCCTGCGTGAACCAGTACCAGAAGAGGAAGTCACTGCCCGGCTCCAGATCGTCGAACCCGAAGGCCGCCAGGTAGTGCATGTCGGCGAGCTGCTTGATGGGCCGCTCGAGCGCGATGCAGTCGACCTCCCAGGTCCGCAGGGTCGCGCCGGAGACATCCACCGGCTCCTGCAGTGCCTTGGCGAGCTCGGGACACGGCAGCGGTCTCGCGCCGTGGCTCGGCAAACGCACGAGGCCGGGGGTCGGCTTGAGGACCGTCGTCCCGTTCGCGAGCCCGAGACCCTCGAGCAGTGCCGGCCAGTCCGATCGCGGCAACTGGCCCGGGTGCCGGGCCGATGTCGGCTCCGTGTCGTCCGGATCGGCCCGGTCGGTTTCGCACCACAGGCGCATCGTCCCCGACTGAACAAAGTCGGGGCTTGACTCCGGAAGCCAGAACGCGTGCAGGATCTTCATGCCCGCTATTGGAGCTTTGGCTGTCCATCACGTCAATCCACAGGTCCGGTCCGATGGAGGATCCTGTCGATGCCAATGGAAACGGCGAGTCGTCGCGTTCAGCGTCCGCCGCTTGGACGCGTACCGGTGACGACCTCCTGACCGGCCTGCCGAACCGGCGAGAGCATCGATTCCGCCGCGGGTTTTGAGATCCGGATATCAGCCGCTGCTGATATAGTGCTCGAGCTGCTCGATGATGAACTTGTGCTCCGAGATGATGGATTTGATCAGATCGCCGATCGAGATGAGGCCGATGACCTTGCCGTCGGCGATGACCGGGAGATGGCGCACCCGCTTATCCGTCATCAGGGCCATCGCCTCTTCGAGGCTCTGCTCCGGTTGGGTGCAGACGACGCGCTCGGTCATGACGTCGCGCACGAGCGTCTCCTTGGATGTGCGCCCCCTCAAGATGACGCTGCGCGCGTAGTCGCGCTCCGAGATCAGACCGATCATTGCGCCGTTTTCCATGACCAGAAGGGCGCCGATCTGCTTCTCGGCCATGAGCACGAGTGCATCGTAGACGCTTGCATCGGGGCCGATCGACCAAACCTGCGAGCCTTTGTCGCCGAGCAGTTGTTGAATCGTCTTCATCGTCTCTTCGAGCTCCCTCGGTAGTGGGGAATCGACTCCTGCTGTGTTGTCGGCGTTCCCTGCCCGGGCCGGATCACGGTCGCCGACCGCGACTCGGTTCCTCGGAGGTTAGCAGAGGGTTAACCGATGGTCCTAGTTGGAATCGGAGGGCGAGGCCGAGCCGAGCGTTCCGGTCGAGCCCGCTCGGGCGCCGAATCCTTTGACACCGGGCGGTGAACCCCGCTGTCGTCCCAACGAGATCAGACCTATGCGAGAGCAAGCCGTCACCCCCAACGACCGCCCCGGAACGCGCAACCTTGGAGCGCTGCGACGGCTCCTTGGTTTCACCCGGCCCTACGGCTGGCAGCTCGCAGGGGCGCTGGTGGCACTCTTCGTCGGGGCCGGTTCGGTCCTTGCGTTCGGTCAGGTGATTCGCACCTTGGTGGATTCGGGCCTGACCAGCGGCTCGACGCAGGCGTTGGATCAGGCGTTGATGCTGTTTCTCGCCGTGGTTCTCGCGACCGGCATCGCCGTGGGAGTGCGCAGCTACTTGCTCAATTGGATCGGCGAGCGGGTGGTGGCGGATATCCGCAAGAGCGTCTTCGATCGGGTACTGTCGCTCGATGTCGGTTTCTTCGAGACGACCCGGGTCGGTGAGGTCATCTCGCGTCTGACCAGCGACACGGCGTTGCTCCAGGTCGTGGTCGGCTCGACCCTGGCGATGGTGCTGCGCACCGGTCTCCTGATGATCGGCGGCATCGTCATGCTCGCGATCACCAGCCCGGCCCTGACCGGTTTGGTGCTGCTCGGGGTGCCATTCGTGATTCTCCCGGCCTGGCTCCTGGGGCATCGCGTCCGGCGCCTGTCGCGCGCCAGCCAGGACCGGATCGCCGACGTCGGGGCCTATGTCGACGAGGTGATCCACGGGATTCGCACAGTGCAGGCCTGCTGTCACGAGCCGATCGATCGCGAGCGCTACGGCACCCAGGTGGAATCCGCCTTCGAGGTCGCGGCGCGGCGCTCGCAGACCAGTGCCTTGCTGGCGGCGGTGTCGACCCTCCTGACCTTCGGCGCGATCGGGGTGGTGCTCTGGGTCGGCGGTCGGCAGGTCCTGGCGGGCACCATCAGCGGGGGCGAGCTCTCGGCCTTTCTGTTCTACGCCGTCGTGGTCGCCGGATCGGTCGGGTCTTTGAGCGAGCTCATGGGCCAGTTGCTCCGCGGTGCGGGCGCGAGCGAGCGGCTGATGGAGTTGTTGGAGTCGGAGCCGAGTATTCGCACACCACCCGAACCGAGGGCGTTGCCGGATCCGGCGCGCGGGCGGGTCGAGTTCGATGCGGTGCGTTTCCTCTATCCGGCGCGTCCGGATACCCCGGCGCTCGATCGCCTCGATCTGGTCATCGAGCCGGGCGAGCGGGTGGCGCTGGTCGGGCCTTCAGGCGCCGGCAAGTCGACACTCTTTCAACTGCTGTTGCGCTTCTACGATCCGGTTGCCGGTGCGGTGCGCTTCGACGGGGTGGATCTGCGCGATCTCGCGCCCGCCGAGCTGCGCCGGCACATGTCGCTGGTCCCGCAGGATCCGGTCATCTTCGGGGCGAACGCTTGGGAGAACATCCGTTACGGTCTCGTCGACGCGAGCGATGCGGATGTCCGCCGCGCCGCCGAGGCCGCGCACGCGGCCGAGTTTCTCGACCGTTTGCCGCAGGGTTTCGACACCTTTCTGGGCGAGCGCGGGGTCAGGCTCTCGGGCGGCGAGCGTCAGCGCATCGCCATCGCACGCACGGTGCTGCGCAATCCGGTGCTCCTCTTGCTGGACGAGGCGACCAGTGCGCTGGATGCCGAGAGCGAGCGGCTGGTGCAGGAAGCGTTGGAGCAGCTGATGCAGGGCCGCACCAGTATCGTCATCGCTCATCGGCTGGCGACCGTACGCACGGCAGACCGCATCCTGGTCCTGGATCAGGGTCGGATCGTCGCGAGCGGGCGACATGATGAGTTGATGGCCGAAGACGGGCTCTATGCGCGGTTAGCGTCGTTGCAGTTCCAAGATGCTGCAACGGTGCCGGCTCAGGCACCGCCCGCCTTGCGGCTTGCGCTGCCCTGACGGGGCGGTGGCGTCCCCGTCGTTCCCGGCGGGGCGGAACGCGCCGGGGTGGCCGTAATCCCCGGTTATTGTCGATCGTACCTGTTGTTGCTCGCTCTCAACTGAAATTCTCACGATAGCCCGCCCTGACCTTGCGGGATTTTTCCACCTGCGTCCAACCGTAGATTGGTCATGCGATCCTCGCCAACCGCATACGCCGGCCATGGCTGCGCAGATGCAGCTGCATCTGGCGAGCCTTCTCGTTCGACGCGACATTCGCTATGATCTCGTCACCTTTTGATCGAGGGGGCCCTCGGTCAATTCGGCTCCGTTGCTGACCTTGAAGCCGCGCTCGCCACGCAGCCTGTGATGCTGGAGGCCCTCGCCATCCCGGGCGGCGTGGTCTCCCTTCCATGATCTGGTAAACGACGCCACCGGTGATTCTTTCGTCGTCGAGTTTCATCAGGATGAGATGTCGGTCTACGACAAACCCGCGTGGGTGATGACCAACGCGCCGCGCTCTTGACTGGCATTTGACGAACACCTTCGACCGGCCGCGGGGGTTAACGATCGATCTTCCCGAGGCCGGGTGAAGACATGCTGCACAATACCCTTGCGCGAGCGTCCGCCGTAATGAGCGGTGTACAGATGCTCGCGGACCTCTGAAAGGCGCCTTCATGACCGCAGCAACGCCGATTGCCGATTAAGCGCCGCGCTCGAGGTCCATCGCATGTTCAAGATCCATCGAGGGAATCGGGCAACGAGTGGTTTCATGCGCGACTCCACGCCACAGGAGCGCCCGTTCCGTTTCGCCATCCTGCTCTTTAGCCTCCTTGTTCTCGCTGTCACCAGCGGCTTCGCGACCACCGTCAACGGGGAAGTACTGGGCAATATCGCGGCATCAATAGTCCTGCTCGCCGGACTGGCCTCGATGTACCACAGCCGGATACTGCTCGTCGTCGGCTGCGTGCTCTTGGTGCCGGCACTTGCAGCCCGCTGGACCTTTTTCTGGCTCCAAGCCTCGGCGCTGGCGCCGGCCTCGATTCTGTTTTCGCTGCTGTTTACCGGATTCAATGCCGGTGCCCTTTTTGTCTACATCCAGCGCCGCGGATCACCAACCAACGACACGGTTTACGGCGGTATTTGCGTTTACATCCTGCTCGGCTACTGCTTCGCTCTCGTGTTCATGCTGCTGGAGACACTCTCACCGGGCTCGTTCTATTACACGCACGCGGCCCCGGTTGGCATCGTTCAGATCCAGAGTCAGCTGATCTACCTTAGCTTCGTGACCTTGACCACCGTCGGCTTCGGCGACATCACTCCATTGACGCCACCGGCAAAGTCGTTGGTGATGATCGAGGCGGTTGTCGGCCCGATGTTCGTCGCCGTGTTCCTCGCGCGCTTGGTTGGAATACGCACCTCGAGTCACTGATGGAGCACTGCAGAGATTCCGAGACCGTTTTCGATCGCCGGTAAGCCTGCTTGGCTACGGGTGCTGGGCTTGCAGACGCGCCTCGCGCGGGTTAACGTTTGAACGGTGAGGGCATACACGGGATCCGCCTCCGGTGTCGCCTCGCGTCGCGGGCGAAGGCTTGCGGGTTCGCATGAACAGAACGCTAAACAAGGGCGACTCGACATGGCCACAATCGAAGAGATCGAAATGGACCGTTATGCCAAAGAGCTCGAGGAGGACGTGCGTCACCTCCTCAAAAAGTACAGCCGCATCATGGGATGGGATGTCCCCGACCTCGACGAGCAAGCCGCGCGTCGACTCATCCTCGATGCCCTGCAAGCGTCGTTGGCGCGCGTGGGCTCCGACACCTAATGCCCAGTCTCCTGCGGGTGGGCCCTGCCGAGACTCTATCGGGCGATGCGACCCTGTCCGGGGGCCTTCCGTCCCGGCGTCAGGTGTAGTCGGACTATTCGGCATTCTCGTCGCAGCCCGTTTGACGAGTCTGCTCTTCGCCCGCTTGTGCATGCCCTGCGACCCGAGGCCGGCCCGAGGTGCAATGACGATGACCATGACCTGGACCGACGTCATCGTCGTATTCGTGACCCTCCTTGCGATGTTTAGTCCGCCTGCCACGCTCGGCACGGCAGCGGCTTTCTTACGCTATGCGCCGCCGGAGGTGCACCGGCGTCTGGCCTGGGAGATTGCGCGCAATTACGCAATCGTTCTGCTGCTGGCGATCTGGTTGGGGCGCTGGCTGTTGATGTTTCTCGGTATTTCCACCGGCGCCTTGAGCGCAACGGGAGGCGCTGCGCTGCTGTACCAGGGGTTCCCGTTGATGACCCGCGGTGCGAAGTCCTCGGAGTCAAAGGTCGCGGAGTCCGAGGATCTGGTGCGCGAGGCGGCCGGCGACGTGAACTGGCGAGAGCTTGCGGTGGTGCCGCTGCTGTTCCCGATCACGATCGGGGGCGGGACCATTGCGGTTGCGATTGCAGCCAGTGACCAATACCCGGCTCTTGCGGACCAAGCGGTGCTGAGTGCCGTCGTGTTTGCGATGGTGCCGGTGGTGGCGGTGACGTTCTTGGTTGCGGGTCCGGTCACCGGCCGACTCTCTGCCGGGGCGCAAGACGCGCTTGCCCGGTTCTCCGGTATCGTGCTGGTCGCGCTGGCGATGCAGATGTTGATCAGGGGGTTTGCGGAATTACTCGCCGGCACGCCGTTGGGAGCCGCAATTCTCGCTGCAGGGACAGCATGACCGCGTAATACCGCCAACGCCGCGTTCCGACGGTCACTGGGTCACCAGTCTTCGCCGATCTCCTCCCGATCGTGACACCGTTTTGATACAGTGCGTGCCGTCATTGTCGGCTGCTTCGGAGCACTCGATACAATCTCCGCCGTGGCACAGTGAACTTCGAGATGACTCCACGGCGACCCGGCGGGAGGGTCGAAAACGCACGACGAGGGTTTCAGGGTGACGGCGTTCCGCGCAATCGATACATCCCGAGAAAGCGTCTTGTTTGCCCGGCCGGTTGCCAACCAAGATGTCTTTCTACTGGTTGTGGTCTGGCTCTTGGCGTCGGTGCCCTGGATCCTGGGCTATCATTTCATTCCATATGACTCGGTCGGTGAGTTTTATCCGCAATCGCGTTTCGTGGTCGACTCGATTCGGAGCGGGGATTGGCCTTGGTGGAACCCCTATCAATACTCCGGCCTGCCTGTTCTCGGCGATCCGCAAAGCATGCTCTTTACACTGCACACGCTCGTGGGCATGCTGCTTGGGCCAGGATACACGTTGCAGGCGTTCGACCTGGTCACCTTGATTCATCCATTGATCGGTGGATTGGCGATCTACGCGATCGGTGCGTCGCGCGGCGTCCCGAGGGTCTGGCTTCTCTCGGGTGCTTTGGTCTTTGTGCTGGGGGGTGTGGCGACCAGTCGACTGCAACATGTGCCGCAGATGATCGCCTACGGCTTGTTGCCGGTGTTGTTCTGGCTTCTATTGCTGCTCGAGTCCAAGCCGGGGATCGGTCGAGCGGTTCTTTTGGGGCTGTTGAGTGCGTTCTGGGCGGCCAATGCGAATCAGGTCGTTTTTCTGGGCGGACTCCTGTTGGCTGGAGCCGTGGTTGTGACCATCACACGATCCGTCAATCGATGGCGTCTCATCGCGATGTACGGCGTCGCCGCAATCGTATCGCTCATTCTCCTTGCGCCTGTCTACTCCGCGATCCTGGAGGTCGTCGGTGTATCGACACGAAACGATTTCACGCCGGCCGATTCCGCGCATGCATCGTTTTCACCCATCGTGTTCACGAGCGTCTTTTTTCCTGCCTTGTTCGGGAATTTGGATGGGACGATTTGGAGCGTCACGGATATCACGCAGGATTTTTTGTATATCGGGATGATTCCCGTGTCGTTGTATCTGATCGCGATCTTCCTCGGAGTGCGTTGGTGGTCTCCGGTCGTTTTGGCCTGGCTCGCGCTTACAGTGTTTTTCGTTCTCTTTTCATTGGGCGTCAACGGGTCCTTGTATCCATTTGTATTTGATCATATCCCCGGGTTCGATTTCTTCAGGCGACCGGCCGATGCGGCGTATATGTTGAATCTTCTGTTCGCATCGGGGTTGCTGGTCGTCGGACGTGAAGCCGCGCGAACCTCAGCGCTTCCGAGCGCCGAAAAGGCATGGCAATTCGCGTTGAACAGGCAGTACCTTCCGATTGCCTTCGCGCTTTCTATTCCGTTGCTGGCATTCGTGTTGGGCGCAGCGGCGCAAGCGCGAGACGCGTTGCCCGTACTGATGGAAAATTACGGCTGGTTGGTGGTTCGCCTTGGTTTATTGGCAATCCTGCTCCGGTGGATGGCGAAGCAGCTTGCGAATCCGAATCGATCTTTCTTGGTGCTGTTTGTAGCCGGGCTCTTCTTCGCCGTGGACCTTGGCGCGGCTGGTCGCTACAGTGGATTGTTTTCTCAGCGCTATTCGAAAGTCGCCCTCGCTAGGGCCTATCAGCATACGCAGCCTCCCGAAGCGGATTCACTCGACGCTTGGCTACAATCAGAAACAGCGCCCTGGGCGCGAGTCGAGATCATCGGCGGCGGCGAATCAATGGGTCATTCAAGCACCGCCAGATGGTACAACACGCAAGGGTATAACCCCATTCAGTTGAGGCGCTATGCCGAACGGATCGGGGCCTTCGTGACCTTCGACGAGCCCCGTAGATTTGTCGATGGCTCGGAGGGTCCACTCGACCCCCGATTCGACGTGCTCGGACTGCGCTACGTCGCGATCATGTCCAAGTGGGCTCGAGCAGTGGAGAGAGATCCATCGCCGGCGTCGGAGCAGGCCCGGCGCTATCGGGACGAACTGGCGAACGCTGGCGCTCGGAAACGCTTCGCCGACGACCGATACGAGGTGTGGGAACGGCCAGGGACGTCACGCTGGCTTTCCGTGTCCGACTCCGCGGCGATCGAGGCTCTGGAATCGGCGCCTTGCGACGTGGTGGAGATCGGAAATACGCGTCTCGTTATCGAGTGTCGATCGCCGGTGCAGACGACATTGGTGATCGGCGAAATCTATGCGCCGGGTTGGACCGCCTGCATCAACGGCACGCCGATACCGGTCGAGCCATTCGCCGACCTATTTCGGGCCGTGACGCTTCCGGCGGGTTCGTCGACGCTCCGGATGACATACCATCCGGTGCCGTTCTTGCGGCATTCGGGGTGCTGAAACGCGGGATCTGTCGCTTGAGCGAACTGAGGTTGGCCTCGCCACTCGCTTTCGCAGCCCTCGCTCGCCGCGCAGCGGTCCATGGCCTCCGCCAGGGTAGCGGTGGCCAGAGATTGCTCGACCAGGTCGCCGGACAGCGCTGACTTGAGCAAGCGAACGCGCGCCCGGTCGACAGACCGGGGTTGCCGCTGACCTGAAAGCCGGCGCACATCACCCGCTTTCCTTTCTCACTCATCCCGATCATCGCGGCTTCTCGACGCCCCGTCTGCGTTCCCGCCCTCGCCCGAGATCGGCGGGCGCATTGCTGCCGGGAGTGGATAGAAGGGGCCCAGCGGCTCGCGCTGCCACCAGGCACCGGTGCCGGCTCGCTGCTCGGGCGAGCTGAACCGATAGCGCCAGACCTGAAGCCGCAGGAAACGCGGCGGCTCCGCGCCCGTCGGTGGGTGTGCCAGCAAGCTGGTCACAGGCTCCGACCCCTCCAAGAGGCGGTCCAGAAAGCGCTCGAGCCAGTCGAGGAAGATCGGACTCATGGGCGTAAACCAGAGCATCCAGTCGACGCGGGGCTGGTGCGGGACGATGAAGCGCGGCGCCTGGGCCGGGTCGCCGGGGCGGTAGCGGAAATCCAACGGCTGCCACTGCGCTCCGTCCGGGCTCGCCTCGATTTGGATCTCGATCCGCTCGGTCTCAATCGTCGGGAATACGTGATAGCGGTTGGCGAGACGAAAGGCGTTCAATCCGCGGACCCAGGTGCTGACGGGCTCGAACGTGCGGCCGGCCACCAACTCCGCGCCCGAGACGAGGCTCGCAGGCACCAGGATCAAGGTCAAGACGATGGTCAAGACAGCCTGCCGGCGCGGCGGCTGCTGCGGCAAGGTCGCCCCTGCCTCGGCCAGGCGTCGCCAGCGCCGGGGGACGACCGGTGAAATCGCACGGTCGTCGAGCAAAAAAAGACACAAGAGGATCGTCAGAAGATTGAAGAAGTTGTGGTTACTCGTGGCAATGATGAGGACCTGCCAGAAGACCGTCGCCCCGGCGGCGAAGAGACGCCAAGGGCGCGGCAGAAACATAAAGAAGGGCACGATCAACTCGACCACCAGGGTCCCGCCGGTGCCGACTCGCAGAAGCCAATCGGGGAGATGGTGAGCGTACCAAGACCCAACGTGCGGGAGTGGCTGAGTCTCGAAGTAATACCGCAGCGCCGTGAGATCCCGCCAAGCGGGATCGCCGCTCAGAAGCTTCGCCAGTCCCGACTCGAAACGGAGACGGAACAACAACCACCGGAACAGCCAGACAACCAGGCGCGACCCGCCGGGCAGCAGGATGGCGAGGAAACCGGTCTCCAGGAGCAAGTAATCCCACTGGAAGTTCGTAAAGAACTGGCCTGTATGGTAAAGCGACAGATAGAGCAGGTAGAGCAGGATCAAGACAAGCCGCTCGACGCGCCCCCAGCCGAGCCAGGGCAGGACCAGCAGCAGCGTAGCCGAGACGGCACCGCCCCAGGCGACGGCGAGCAGTGCGGCGTCCCCGGACGCCAACCAGAACAAGGATGGGTAGAATAGAACGCGAAGCTGACCGTGCTGCTCCGCGGCCAACGCTAGCTGCTCCGCGATCGGATAGATGCCCTGGCTGCCGGCGAGGGCCTCGACCTGGACCGCGAAAGACACGAAGGCCACCAGATAGATGACCGCAAGCAGACGGACGAAAACCCACGCAAGCAGGCGATACCCGGCCGCCTCCCCGGTCAGGCGCGCGATCGAAGGGAACAACGGCGTCAGACGCCGGCGACTTCCGGGAGTGCTACTCCGCGAGCTTATCGTCATCGTTTCCGACACCTCGGGGCATGCGCGCAGGCCGGACGCCATGATGACGCGGCCCGTTGTGCGAGTTGTTGTCGCTCACTGTATGCCACGGAAATCTTTCAGAGCCATCCGCACTGACGCTCCCGGATTCGTCGACCGCTGTTACGAGTGCCTGTGGTCCAGCCGGTCTTGGGTCGGTTCAGTCGGCCCTAACGGCAGGAACCGGCGAGGACCGGACAACACCGCGGCGGCGACCAGCGGCGGCAATGTTCCACGGACCGGACCTCAGGCAAGCCGTCTGAGCAGTGTGGCCACCGCCCTTGAAGTGTGCGTGCAGGTTACTTGAGCCGCTTTCGCTCGACCCATGGGGCCATGCCGCGCGGGTTGGCCAACTTGACAACCTTTCGTTCTTTGGCCTTAACTCCCCGGTGTTCCCGGCCGCAGTGAGACCGGCAGCCGCCAACGCTTTGGCGTCGGCTTGTCATGCCTTGAACGGCGATCGATTGGCGCTGTCTGGCTTCGACCAGCGGCCGACAAGATCTCTGGTGACCGTCAGCGGCGGGTCCGTGGGTGCCAACATCGCCCGGAGGTCTTCCGATGTGGGCACCTACGTCACGACACCGACCGCGTTCTTTGCGCGGTCTACTCGGCGCAATATGTCTTTTCCTTCCGTTCTCCGCGACAGTCGGCAGCAGCGATCCACCGTGTCCCTTCAGGCCGGTCAGCAACCGGATCGCGGTCATCGTCGGTTCCGATCACCAAAGCTGCCCTCTGCGGTCGGTGGAACATCCGCTGACGAATCCCGCTGCCATCATTGGTGAAACCGGCGTCATCCTGATTGATCCCGGCAGCAGCGTGCAGACTGGCCGCTTGGTATTGGAGCGCCTTCGGGAGATCACCGAGAAGCCCGTTGTCGCCGTCTTCAACTCCCACATTCACGGGCTGTATTGGCTGGGTAACCAAGCCATCAGAGAACGGTATCCCGGTGTGCCTATTTACGCCCATGCGCGCATGATCGAGCGCATCCTTCAGGGGGAGGGGGACTTCTGGGTCCAAGCCGTCACTGGCGATCATGACGGTGAGAAGACCGAGTTCGTCGTCCCTGACCATCAGCTGCGTGGCGGCGAAACGCTGACGCTGGGCGGTATCGAGATCATGGTGCATCACTTCGGCCATGGGCATACCGACCGTGATCTGGTGGTCGAGGTGCCGCAAGAGGGCGCCGTCTTCCTCGGCGGTTTAGTGGTCGAGCCCGAAGTACCCTCACAGGGCGTGCCCCGTGATGCCAACTTCCAAGGACAGATCGCCGCAACTCAGAAAGCCATCGCGCTGCACGCCGATGTCTACATTCCCGGACGCGGCCAGCCTGCCGGAGATGCCATGCCCAAGCGCGCGTTGGCCTTTCTGACAGCGCTGTACGACGGCACTGCCGTCGGTTATGACGCCGGATTGGCCGACTTCGAGGTGACCGAACAGCTCAAAGCGGATCTGGGGGCGTATCGCCAATGGTACGACTTCGACCAACTCGGTGGCGTCATCAGCCAGATGTATCTGCAGATCGAACAGGACCAGTTCTAACGTCGCTCATACAACGAGGGTCCAGATCATGAGAAGCCGATTCAACGGCCGGCGTGCCTTCATATGGCTGTGCGGTGCCTGGGTGACCGTGCTCACGCCAACCACTTTGGCCATGGCTAGTGAGGCGCTGTGGGAAGCCCTGCAAGCGGGCGGCAAGGTGGTCGTGGTGCGTCACGCCCCAATCGAGCGTGGGCCGGGACAAACTGACCCGCGTGTCCGCGACCCTTCCTGTCAGACCGAAGCCAAGCTATCCGCCCGGGGACGTCGGGACGCCGCCGAGTTCGGGCGTCGTTTTCGGGCGCATCAGGTTGCGGTGTCGCAGGTCCTTCACAGTCCCTTTTGCCGCACCACAGAAACCGCGACCATCGCCTTTGAGCATGCCACACCGTCCGGGTTTCTGGCTTTGATCGAAGAGATGCCACCAGCGCAGGCGGCGGCTCAGAGCCGGCACCTGCAGCAGATCACCAGCGCCCATGGTGGGCCTGGTAACTTGGTGTTGATCACTCATCGGCCAAACATCGCCGCGGTGTCATTCGAGCTGCTGGATTACTTGGACGCGCTGGTGCTGGCCCCCGATGGCGCGGGCGACTATGAGGAACTCGGGGTGATCCGCTTTGCTGATAGCGACTGACCTATGAGCCTCGGCGAGGCCGAGGTGCCCTGCAGGATCGGACCGTCTCACTGGAAGCGGGCTAGCCTCCCTCCTCATTGATCTGCTCTGGAGCCGTCCCCGCAGTGTCCGTTATGACGCGGCGTGCAGTCGTTCTGGTTCGTAATGCCTGTTTCCGTTAGGGGTCGATTGTAGCCCTTGTGAACACCCCTTAGGCGGTGCCCGAAGGTAGGACAGATCGCCGGTCGTGAGGCCGGCAAATTTTAGAAGTTCATGACGAAATCATCTGAGAAACAAGACGGGGCCACCGCGAGAGCTTCGGTCGGCACAGCCGACCCGACAGGCGGATGACGCTAGCTGCTTTGTCGCGGCTGTTCGATACTTGCAGGTAGAGACGCGAGTGACCTCGCGGTTGCATAGACCGCGGGCGACGTGGCGCCCTGACCTTCTTGGGAGGGATCAAGATGAAGACGTCGCTGGATCGCAGGGCCGATCTGATCCCGATTGAAACGGCCGGAACCTTGTCGGGACTTTTTCGTGAGCGGGTTGCCCGCACCCCGGATCTCACTGCCTACCGACAGTTCGACGAGACATGCGGCCAGTGGTCGAGCCTGAACTGGGGCGAGATGGCCGAGCGCGTCGGCCGCTGGCAACGCGCGCTCGCCGACCTGGACCTGGCCCCCGGTGCGCGCGTGGCGGTGCAGCTGCGCAATGGCGTCGAGTGGGTCTGCTACGAGCAGGCGGCTTTGGCGCTCGGGCTGGTCGTGGTTCCCTTGTATCCCAACGACACTCCAGGGAACGTCGCCTACATCCTGGCCGATTCCGGGAGTCAGGCACTCTTGATCGGTAGCCTGAATCAATGGCGGATGTTGGGGGCCCGGCGGACAGTCTTTCCGGAGCTGCGACAGGTCATCTGCCTGGAAGACGCCGCACGCGCAGACGTGCCTTTCGAAGGGCCTCCGGACGTTGTTTGCGTGGCCGATTGGCTGAATCGAGAGGGGGCAGTGCACGGCGATCATGACGCGGATCCGAGCGATCCGGCGACCCTGGTGTATACGTCCGGCACGACCGGTCGACCGAAGGGCGTGATGTTGTCCCACCACAACATTCTCTGGAATGCGGCGGCTCAGCTCGAGATGGTGCCGACTTATCACGACGACATCCTGCTCTCCTTCCTGCCCCTGTCCCATGCCTTCGAACGCACCCTCGGCTACTACCTCCCGATGATGGCGGGCAGCTGTGTCGCCTATGCGCGCTCCCTGCAGACGTTGGGCGAAGACCTGATGACGATCCGTCCGACAGCACTGATCTCGGTGCCGCGTGTGTACGAGAAGGCCTATGCCCGGATTCAGGCCAAGCTCGAGCGGGAGGGGCGGATCGCCCGGGCGCTGTTCCGTCAGGCCATCGCCATCGGCTGGCTCCGCTTCCTCGCCGCGCAAGGCCGTGGTGCGGAGATTGGGTTCGTCGATCGGATGCTGTGGCAGCTGCTGAGGCCTCTGGTTGCGGATAAGGTTCTGGCTCGGCTGGGCGGACGCCTGCGCATCGCGATCAGCGGAGCGGCCCCTCTCTCCGAGCCGGTGGCACGTTGCTTCATCGGGCTTGGACTCAATCTGCTGGAAGGTTACGGCCTCACCGAAGCCTCCCCCACGATCGCGGGTAACCGTACGGAGGACAATGTGCCTGGCTCGGCGGGTCTGCCGATTCCCGGCGCCGAGGTGCGTCTTGCCGCCAACGGAGAGCTACTTGCACGCAGTCCTGGCGTGATGCTCGGCTATTGGAAGCGACCGGAGGAGACGCGGCAGGCAATCGACTCGGACGGCTGGCTGCACACCGGGGATATCGCGGAGATGCGCCAGGGGCGGATTTACATCCGCGGGCGCATCAAAGACATCTTGGTGATGTCGTCGGGAGAGAAAATCCCGGCCGGCGACCTGGAGCAGACGATTGCCGCCGATCCGCTCTTCGAGCAGGCCTTGGTCGTCGGGGAGGGCAAGCCGTTCGTGACCGCGCTCCTGGTGCTGGAGCCGGGGGCTTGGGAATCGTTGGCGAAAGAGTTCTCCTCGGACCCGGCCGACCCGAGCACACTCCAAAACCAGCGCGTCAAGCGAGCCGTCATCAGCCGACTAGGGCATTTGCTACGCGACTTCCCGGCCCACGCCCAGGTCCGCCGCGTCCAGTTGCTTCTGACCCCTTGGACCCTGGACAACGGCCTACTGACCCCGACGATGAAAGTGAAACGGGAGGAGGTGCTGGAGCGTTTCAAGGCGCAGGTCGATGCGCTCTACGCGGGCCATACCATTGTCGTGTGATGCATCACGCGTCCAATGCCATGGCTTTACCGGTAGACCGGGGTTCCTTCGTATCCATCGGAGAGTCTGCATCGTTCAGGTGGCGACGGGACGATGCGTCCCGATCAGCGCGCTTGGGATCCTGAATCGGCCGCGACCCACACCCCGTCAAGACGGGCTCTCATCCTCGTCGGTCTCGACCGTTTTGGCCATCCGTTTGGCGAAGTAATAGATCCGCTTGAGCTTCTCGATGATGTCGATCTCGATTGTGTAGGCGGGGATGCGATTCGGTTCTTCCGCGACGAGGCGCTGTGCTTGGTGGATGGCCGCGGAGTCGGCGATATGTTGGATCTCCTGTTTCATGGAGGTCACGGTGCGCGCGGCCATCTCGTTGTTCTGCGCGACGGCCTGGACCGCGGAAGAGACCGAGCGTGTCACGATCCGATGGAAGCCCATGAGGACCTCGCGGGTCGGCCCGCTGATGGAGACGCCCGCGTCGATCCGCTCGCGTCCGAGCACGATCAGGTTGGTTTCCACGACGTCGCCGATGTTCTCCAAGTCGTTCACCGCCGCCATCAGGCGCATCAGGGTCGCCGTCTGCTTCTCGGTGAGCGATAGACGGCTGATTTTGCCCAGATAGGTGATGATCTGGGCGTGCAGCGTGTCGACGTCGTTGTCCATCAGCTCGATCTCGCGCAGCGTGCGACGATTGCCGCTGAGGATCGCCGGCATGATGCGCGACATCATCGCGTCCACGCACTCGCCCATGTGCAGGACTTCCAGGCGCACGCGATCGAGCGCCAAGGACGGCGTGGAGATCAACTCGTCGTCCAGGTACTTTGCGCGGACCACAAGGGCCTCCGCGCCCGGGGGTTTGTCCGGAACCAGCCACTGCACGAGGCGTGCGAACTGCGTGCTCAGGCCGATAAAGAGGACTGTATTGGCGACATTGAACAAGGTATGTGCATTGGCGATCTGCCGGGGGACCTCGGCGGCGAGTCGAGCGGTTCCCGATAGGCCGGGATGGGAAGGCGAGATCAGCTGCGTGAAGGTCGAGAGCTGCGCGATGAAGCCGACCCAGAGCAAGACGCCGCAGACGTTGAAGATCACATGCACCAAGGCAGCGCGCAGCGCATCGCGCGGTTTGCCGATGGCTGCCAGCAACGCGGTGACGCAGGTCCCGATATTGGCCCCGAGGGCGAGCGCGATCCCGGTGGGGAGATTGATGAGACCCTGGCTCGCCATGACGATCGCAATGCCCATCGTGGCGGCGGAGGATTGGATCACGCCGGTGAAGACGGCGGCAACCAGGATGCCGATCGCCGGATTCTCCAGCCTCCGGACAAACTCCAGGAAGGGTTCGTAGGTCCGCAACGGCCCCATCGCGTCGCTCATGATGCTCATGCCGAAGAACACCAGACCCAAACCCATGAGGATGCCGCCGTATTGGCGAATCGCCTCCTGCGTGGACGCGAACTGCATCGTGAAGCCGATGCCGATCATCAACAGGGCTGCCTCCGTGATCTGAAAGGCGATCAGTTGCGCGGTGACGGTCGAGCCGATGTTGGCGCCCATGATGACGCCCACGGATTGACTCAAGGTCATGAGTCCGGCACTGATGAAGCCCACCACCAGGACCGTCGTCACGGAAGAGGAATTGATGACGGCCGTGACGAAGGCTCCGGTGATGGCGCCCATGAAGCGGTTGGCGGTCAGTTTCGCCAGGATGTCCTTCATCCGCTCTCCGGCGACCGCCTTGAGCGCCTCGGCCATCTGATCCATGCCGTAGAGAAAGAGTGCGAGGCCGCCGAAAAGGCTCATCGCCATTGCCCACCAGTGGATCGCCGGCGTGATCGCTTGGGTGAGATCGGGGGTCATCGTGGCACCTCGTCGGGGGCGTCCCTCGGCTGAGTCGGGGTCGGTTGAGCCAGGCTCGTCAGCGGTCGATTCGAGGGGTTTCCCGCACCTGCGGTGCGCAACAGCCGGTTGTAGACCTCCAGAAGCGGTTCGGCCGGATAGCGAAGCGGCAGTAAACGCTTGTGGGAACGCGTGAGGGTGCCGACCCAGTGCGGATCGGCGCTGAAGACCCTCCGAAGGTGCTCAGGGTCTTCGGTGTCTCGGGTGCGATGCCCGGCCGAAGCCGCCGGATGACCCCCGAGCACGCAGACGGCGCTCTCCGCCAGGCCGAGGCGTCGGAACATACGGCTCAGCTCACGCCTCCCATAGGTGCCGCTCGGGTCATCCTCCGAGGGATGGGGCACCCGAACGAGGCGGTCGGCCAGCTCCGGATTCCGGTCGATATCCACGAGCGTCTGCCATCCCTCGGCCGTGATCGGCGGTGCCGCGTGCGCGGCGAGGTAGCGGGAGGTGACGGCCACCAAGGGCAGACGGGCATAGAAACGCCGCATCGCGTCCCGATAGGCCGGTCCCCGTGTCTGATGTAGAGCATCCTCCCAGAGCGACCCCTGCGGCAATCCGGCACAACTGATGGCCTCGGAGAAGCTGTCGTGATGTCCCCGCAGATAGAAGACGCGTTCGGGAAACCGCAGCTTGAGTCGAAAGATCAGATCCATCATCAGGATGGAGCTGTCCATCTCGGCGGCTTGCTCGGGCCGATCCGGATGTACGGCACTGCCCAGGATGATCAGGATTGCGCTGCCCTCTTCGAGTGCCTGAAGAAAGGCGTTTTGTGTCAGGATGACGAGGAGATTGTCGATACGGGCGCGCAGATCGCCGACGAAGATGGGGGTCGCGCGATCGGGTAGGATCAAGAGACCTCCCGGTTGGCCGAGCCGATTGAGTGCGCGATAGGGCTCTTGATCCATCAGCGCGATCACCTGTTCGAGCAGGTCCAGCGAGGGCGCCCGCGGCAAAGGCTCGATCGGTCCGCCGAGGACCCGAGCGAGGCGCTCGAGTGCAAGGCGACGCGAACGCGTGATGCGCTCCATCAGGTCGGTCGTGGCCAGCGGAGCGATGCAAACACCCGCCGACCTGGATTTATTCTTGAAGGACAGTTCATCGGCCGAGAGCTTGAGCCGAAGATGCTGCGGCTCGACGGCGCGAGGGTATCGCAGCAGCAGGCGTTGCGTCGGGTCGTCGCGTCCCAGGGTCAAGGTATCGCCCTCGCTCAGTCGGATGAATCCGCTGATGTCGGAGAAGTAGGTCATGGGGTCGACGAGCAGATAGCTGCCGCGGTGCTCGAAACGTCCTTCCGAATCGAGCACCGGCTCCGGATAGAGATGGAGCCGATAACCCTGCTCGCCGCCGAGAAGGATCTGCAGGGGCAGCGCGGGCGGCGGGAGCCTCACCGTCGACTTGCCCAGACGCAGTGAGCCGCGAAGGTCGAGGTCGGCGCACGGGTGGGCCTCGCGGACCAGACCGCGGAAGTGTCTGAGAAAACCTTTCCGCTTGGTGTGACTCGGGTTCGACATAGGCGTTTTGGATGACCCTCCGGGGGCTGAGTTGGGATGCGGGGTCTGCTGGACGGCCCAAGCGTCGCATTCCGGCCGATGAGCATCAACCTAGATCCGGCAGTCGAGGCGTCCGATCTCCAAGATTTTCAGGCCGCGTCAAAGCCTTGCGTGGGGCACGAAGCGTTCAACTGCCGGATCTGGGATCGACCGTGCGGTGGCGTGCGCAACGATCGGCGGGTCGTGTGGACGAGTCCATCAAGCCGAAAATCTTGAACAAACCGTCGCAAAATTGTTCGTTGTCGTTGTCGTTGTCGTTGTCGCGTTCGTACGGAATCCGATTACGACAACGAGTAGAGCTTTCGACGGCGTTTCTTGGTTACGGCTCGGCCGGGTTAGGGTAGGCTGGCGTGTGATCGGCCGAGGCACGGGTTTCGACCGGCCATATCAGGCCCGGGAGGCAGGGTGAGCAAGCTCGCGAGCAGATTGCGTATCGGTGAGAAGATCGGGCTGGGATTCGGTCTGGTGATCCTGATTTTTCTCGGGGTCATCGTTCAGAATCAGTTGGCACTGGCGCGGCTGAGCGCTGACTACGAGCGACTTCACGCGCTCTACGGTGCACGTCAGTCCCATGCCTTTGGCATCGAGCGACGTCTCGGCGCCATGCGGGCGGCTCAGTCCGAGTTTCTTGTGACCAGGAATCTCGATGCGGTCGCGGAGGTCGCGCGCGCAGCGGCTGCATTGGATGCCGAGGCCGCGGTACTCGCGCGTCTCGATGAGGCCTCACGTCGCGCGGCGACCGAGATTCAAACGCTGATCGCCGACTACCTGACAAGTTTCGAATCGGTCGTCGAGGCGTGGCGGACCAATGGGCTCGACGAAAACAGCGGTCTGCAGGGCGCGTTTCGCCGAACCGCGCACGAGCTTGAGGCGCTGGCTGGATCGCTGGCAGGTTCGGTCGAACAGGCGACAGGTCTCGAGATCGCGATCCTCCAGCTGCGGCGCCGCGAGAAGGATTATTTGCTGCGCGGCGACGAGACCTACGTCACGATGGTGGACGACATCCTGAGCGAGGCCGCCGAGCGCGTCTCGCGGGCTCGGATCGCCGAACCCGAGCGAGCGGCCTTGACCGAGCGCCTCGCGGCCTACGGGCGCGATTTTCATGCGCTGGTCGAGCAGGACCGCCACATCGAAGGGCTCGAGGACGCCATGGACCTCGCCGCGGGACGGATCACGCCGCTGGTCGAGGCCAATCTTGTCGAAGCCAGTCGGCTGACGACCTCGATGACCGCCGCGATCGCGGAGAGCGCGGCTGCGCGGGCGCGGATCAACCTGTTGATCGCGCTTGGGGCGACCCTGCTCGGGGCGGTCTTCGCCGTCATGATCACCCTGAGGATCGTCCGTCCGGTGCGCAAGATCGCAGGGCTGCTCGACCGTATGACCACCGAAACACCGCGCGAGCGCATCCCGACGGTGCCTGGTGCGCGCGACGAGATCGACGCTATGGCGGCTTCGCTCAATGTGTTGGCCGATCACAAATCGACCTTCGTCAACTGGTGGCGTAGTGCGATGCGCGAGGCCGTGGCCCTGCGCGATCTTCATGCCGCTGCCGAGCCGAGCGAGTGCGCGCGCGCAGCGGGAGAGCTGCGTTCGGCCGTCGATGCGCGGCTCGAGCGCATCCTGGCCCTTCGCGACGGGATCGAGCGCAACAGCGCCATCGTCAAGAACCTGATCGCGCATCTTCCGCAATCCGGAGCAAAGGTCTCCTCCAGTGACGTGAAGCGGCTCAAGGAGGCTGCGGCCGGCTTGTCGGCCCTCTCGAAGATCCTCCAAGCGGAGTCCGGGGAGCCATTGGATCGGCGATAGGGCCCGGCCACCGACCCGGCACGTTGAGGTTCGGCCGCCGACTCGGGGCAGCGCACCTGCAGGAGCGCATCCATTCAGGCGCAGCGTTTCAGGGAAGTGCTTCGATCGCTTTGATCTTTTCGTCGTAACGTGCTCGCAACTCTGCGGGGAGCTCCGAGTCCTTCACCCCGGCACACCCTCCGTTTGCGTTGAGCGTCGCCACGAACTCCCGCTGGAGCCGTTCCTGAACCTTCCGATAATTACGCTCGGGAAACACGTCGTCCTGAACCCTGAGCACGGTCAAGCGCATCCGGCTGGCGAGCAGCTTGTTGAGGTTCTCGGTGCGCCGGTTAGAACCGTCGCTTCGGCAGCGGGCGTGATAGAGATCCAATGCGTAGGCGGCCTCGACCGCTTCGATCAGAAGCACTTCGGTTGTCTCGTCCAACTCCAAGGCGACGGCGCTTTGGATGCCGAAGCCCATGATGAAGCACATCGACGCGGCCCAGCGGTGAAGCGCGCGTCTCCGATCGTTCACTCGCGTCGATCCGACGTCCGATCGGGTGTGATGGGTCAGGCTGCGTCCTTTTGATTCAGGGTACACGACGCGTCTTAGCTCCGTCCGTAGACAGGCACCGCTGCGCCTGTCACGCAGCGTGCGGCATCCGAGGCCAAAAAGACGATCACGTCGGCGAGTGCGTCCAAGGGGACCCAGGTGTCGTGATCCGCGTCGGGCATCGCCGAACGGTTTTCGGGGGTGTCGAGGGTCCCGGGCAAGACGCAGTTGACGGTGATCCCCCGGTGTTTCAGCTCCTCGGCGAGGCTCTCGGTGAGGGTGATGACGGCGGCCTTGGAGGCGCAGTAGGGCCCCATATGTCCGGCTCCCCGAACGGCCGCCCTGGCTGAAATGTTGACGATGCGCCCGCCGGCCCCGCTCGGGATCTCGGGGATCGCCGCTCGGCAGCAGTTAAAGACGGTGCGCAGGTTCAGATCCATCAGAGAATCCCACTGCTCATCCGTCGTCTCGTGGATGGCGGGGCCCATGGCAAAGCCACCGGCGATATTCGCGACGACATGGATCGCGCCGAACCGGTCTTTGACGCCGGCGATCGTGTCCGCTACCGCGGCAGGATCCAACAGGTCGGTCGCAAAGACGGCCGACTCGCATCCCTCAGGCAGCGCCTTCTGCGCCGAGTGCAAGGCCTCAGGGTTCCGGTCGATCAGGGCGAGTCGTGCGCCTCGGCGGGCGAAGGTGCTTGCGGTGGCGCGGCCCAGATTCCCCGCGGCGCCGGTGACGACAACGGTTTTCCCGGTGAATTCCTGCACGCTCGTGACTCCTGGTTGTTGTGCCGACTATTAAGGGCGCCTGTCGGCGATGCGCTTGTCCCGGAAGATTGGGGCCCGGAGCGGGATGCCCAACCCGGGCGCACAGGGTCGGTCGCCAATCGGCTCGGCTTCCTCATGCGGGGCGGGCGGGTTGCCTGTATCATCTAGGGCGTGAGCAGTTTACCCAAACCAGCATATCAGAGCGGTCGCCGCCGCGTGGTCGATGGCGGTCTCCCTGTCCTCCAGCATTCTCGGTGGCGCCCGTGATCGAGCTGCTGTTTTTGCTCCTGCCCGTCGCTGCAGCCTCGGGGTGGTGGGTTGCGCGCCGCGGCACGCCGTCGCGACGCACTCGAGGATCGCCACCTCACCCCGCGTTTCTGCGGGGCTTGAATTACCTCGTCGAAGAGCAGCCGGACAAAGCCATCGACATGTTCCTCGAGCTTGTCGAGGTCGATGGGGAGACCGTCGAAACCCATCTTGCCCTCGGCAGTCTCTTCCGGCGCCGCGGTGAGGTCGACCGAGCGATTCGCATTCACCAGAATCTGATCGCCCGTAAGAATCTCGCGGCGGAGCAGCGCGGGGATGCGCTCTTCGAGCTCGGCCAAGACTACATGCGCGCAGGCTTGTTGGACCGCGCCGAATGCTTGTTCCAGGAGCTGGTCGGGCTCGGCTTGCACCGCCAGCGTGCGCTCCAAAGTCTGCGCGAGCTCTACGAGCAGGAGCGTGACTGGGCACGCTGCCTGGAGGTCGCCGAGCTGCTCGAGCCTGCGAACGACCCGTCCGTCAAGGTCGCGATCGGCCACTACCACTGCGAGCTCGCCGAAGATGCAAGGCGCTGCGGCGATGCTGCGCGTGCGATGGTCCAACTCAGCCTGGCGCGGGAGGCCGATCCCGAGTGTGTCCGTGCGACCATGCTGGAGGGTCGTGCTGCATTGGAAGACGGTGCACCGGAGCGCGCCCTTGCACTTTTTTTGCATGTCGCGGAGCAACGCGCGTCCTATGTCCCGGAGATCCTGCCCGAGCTGATCGACGCCTTGCGGCGGCTCGGACGCGAGGATGCCCCGGCGGTCTTGGAGGACCTGGCGCAGCGGCATTCGAGTCCGGCCCTGATCCTGAGTCTCGGTGATGTCGTGGCCCAGAGCCGCGGCAAGGAGGCGGCCATGGATCTACTGACGCGTTACCTCTCCAAGCATGCGGATTTAGCGGCGCTCGAGCGCCTCCTTGCGCTTCAGGTCGAGAGTCCGTCCCAGGGGCAGGGTTTGACCGTCGAGCGTATGCGTGTCGCTTTGGACGTGACGCGGCACTTGCTCGCCGGGCAGGCGATTTATCGTTGCGACCACTGCGGTTTCGAGGCGCGCTCGCTGCATTGGCAGTGTCCCAGCTGCCGATGCTGGGGGAGTGTCGTTCCTGTTCAGCCGGAGCCGATCATCGGAGAGGAGGTGCTGCATGAGCGGCGACTCGCCTGACCCTGTCGGGGGCCGGTCCGCAATGATGCCTGTGATGTTTGTCGCGGCTTGCGAGCTCGGCGCGTCTCGCACCGACCGAAGGTCGTTGAACGAGACTCAGCCGTCGACTTGGGAAAACAACCCCGCCCGAAACATTGACGATGCACCCGAGGACCGGCCGTGACGTCAGCCAAACGCATCATTGTCGCGCTCGACTTCGCGAGCGAGGCCCAAGCGGTGTCCCTGGTCGAGCGGCTCGATCCGACGCGCTGCCGGCTGAAGGTCGGCAAGGAGCTCTTCACCCGATGCGGGCCGGCATTCGTCGAGGCGTTGCAGTTGCGCGGTTTCGATGTCTTTCTCGATCTAAAGTTTCACGATATCCCCAACACAGTGGCCGGGGCTTGTGCTGCAGCTGCGGATCTCGGGGTCTGGATGGTGAACCTGCACATCTCGGGCGGGGCCGGAATGATCCAGGCGGCGCGCACTCGGCTCGATGCCATGTCGAGTCGGCCGTTGCTGATCGGAGTGACCCTGCTCACCAGTCTAAGCCGGGAGGATCTGATCGCTGTCGGATGTCCGGGCGAGCCGGGCGAGCGGGTCGTCCAACTTGCCGCGCTCGGGCATGCCGCAGGTCTCGACGGGGTCGTTTGCTCGCCCTTGGAGGCGGCTGCGGTTCGTGCCGCACAGGGCCCCGATTTTCGACTGGTGACGCCGGGGGTCAGACCAGCCGGTACGTCGCTCGGTGACCAGGTGCGCGTGATGACGCCACGCGACGCCCTCGCAGCCGGTGCGGACGACCTGGTCATCGGGCGCCCGATCACGGCGGCAAAGGATCCCTTGGCTGCGTTGCAGGCCATCGAGGATTCGCTCGTGGACTGATGCGCTCCAGACCCGGGCATGACCCGTCTCAACATCCATCTCGGCGTTCGTCCGAGCTGTCCGCTCACTATTGATCGATCCTGAAGGAGAAGACGCGATGGCGAAGATTCGAAAGGCAGTGTTCCCGGTCGCCGGACTCGGGACCCGGTTCCTTCCGGCCACCAAGGCAAGCCCTAAGGAGATGATGTCGATCGTCGACAAGCCGCTGATCCAGTATGCGGCGGAGGAGGCGGAGGACGCCGGGGCGACTCAGCTGGTCTTCATCACCGGGCGCAACAAGCGCTCGATCGAAGATCATTTCGACAAGGCCTACGAGCTCGAGTCCGAGCTCAAGAGTGCCGGAAAACTGCAACTCCTGGACATCGTTCAGAACGTCATGCCGCCGAGCGTGACCTGCATCTACGTGCGCCAAGCCGAGGCGCTCGGTCTCGGGCACGCCGTCCTCTGCGCCAAGTCCGTCGTGGGGAGTGAGCCCTTTGCCGTCTTGCTGGCCGACGACCTGATCCGCTCGCAAGGCAAGGGCGTGGTGGAGCAGATGGCCGAGGTTTACGAGCGGTTCGGCTGCAGCGTGCTGAGTGTCCAGGAGGTCCCGCGAGAGGAAACCAACAAGTACGGCATCGTGAAGGTCGAGTCCGGTCCGGACGGAGAGCTGCGGGTCGTGGGGATCGTGGAGAAGCCGGCACCGGCCGATGCGCCATCGAATCTTGCGGTCGTCGGGCGCTATCTGCTGACGCCCAAGATCTTCGAGAAGCTCGAACAGACCCAGGAAGGAGCCGGCGGAGAGATCCAATTGACCGATGCCATCGCCGCGCTCCTCAAGGACGAGCCGGTGATCGCTTATCCCTTCCAGGGCAAGCGTTACGATTGCGGCAGCAAGCTCGGCTATCTCCAGGCCAACGTCGAGTTCGGTCTGGCGCATCCTGAGGTCGGGGAGCGCTTCTCGGCCTATCTGCGGGCCTTCGGCCAGCAGTAGCATCGCGAGGCGCCGGCAGCCGGACTCTCGACGGCTCTTCGGGGTCGTGCCCGGAGCCTGCGTGCTCCGGCCTGCCCCGCCCTGTTTAAACCGCGTCCAGAGCGAAATGCAAACTTTCGAGTAAGTTCGAGGTTTGGTATATCCACGGCCCTTGGCGGGGACGCGGTATAAAATGATTTATTTTTTAGTACCTCAAACCGCGCCGACTCCAGCGGTCGTCAAAGCTGCCGAGTCCGATCCCATCCGAAAACACCCCATACCGCGCCGGGCGCGCTTGAGTTCAGACCTGGAGCAGGCGTGGAGACAGGGCGACCGTCTCCCGCTCATTGCCGATCCAAACCTCGCCGCCGTCGATGGTGCACTGTAGATCCATCGAGCGCTCGACCAAGCGGCTCAGTGCCTGACTCTCGCTGCTGTTCAGATCGACAACCCGAAGGTTGCGAAGGCGCTCCAGACCGGCGCTGTTCTGCTGCCACCAAAGATCGGCCGCGCGCCCGGAGTAGGTCATCACCACCACCTCGCGAGCGCGTCCGCTTGCTCTCCGCAGGCGCCGCTCGTCGGGTTGACCCACCTCGATCCAGCACTCGATCTCGCCGCTCAGGCTGCGCTGCCAGAGATCCGGCTCATCATCCGCACTCAGCCCCTTGGTGAAGGCAAGCTGCGGGTCGGCATGCAGGGCGAAGGCGAGGAGCCTCACCATCATCCGCTCATCGGTCTCCGACGGATGCCGGGCCAGCGTCAGGGTGTGGGCCTCGTAATAATGACGGTCCATGTCGTTGATCTGGATCTGCGCTTTGAAAACGGTTGCATTGAGGGCCATCGGGGTGTCTCGGGGTCGAGGGGCGCGCGAAGGGCTCACGCGTCCGCGGCGATGCGGCGCTCGGGTATTCCGCCGAGGTCTTGGCCGGGATGCGCGCGATCCTCCACTCGGCGATGGCCCACGTCCAAAAGGCATCGATGTGAAGATCCGCGGGCGGCGGGGTCTGACCTAGCAGGGTCCAGGCTGCACGCAAGGCGGGAAGCGGATCGCGCGCATCCACGGGTGCGGCAGCCAGTGATTTGCTGAGCTTTCGGCCCGCCGCGTCCAAGACCAGAGGGACATGCGCGTAGCCGGGTTGACTGAACCCTAAGGCGCGTTGCAGCAGGATCTGGCGAGGCGTCGAGAGCAGCAGGTCCGCGCCGCGCACCACTTGGGTGATCCCTTGAAGGGCATCGTCGACGACGACAGCGAGTTGGTAGGCGTGGATGCCGTCGGCGCGCCGCAGCACGAAGTCGCCGACCGCTTCATCGACCTTCTGCTGCTGTCGCCCCTGGATTCGGTCTTCGAAGCCGAGTGCGCCGGGCGGGGTGCGGAAGCGCTCGGTGCGGGCACGCCGCCCGAGGGCAAGACCCGCGCGGCAGGTGCCGGGGTAGACGGGCCCCTCCGGTCCCGAGCGCCCGGCTCGAGCAACCTCGGTGCGGCTGCATCCGCACGGATAGGTCAGATCCAGGGCCTTGAGTGTGTCGAGTGCGTCTCGGTAGGCGTCGGTGCGACGGCTTTGGATGACCACGGCTTCGTCCCATTCGAAACCGAATGCGCTCAGGGTTCTTAAGATCAGGTCGGACGCCCCGGGAACCTCGCGCGCGCGGTCGAGGTCTTCCATCCGCACCAGCCAGATGCCTCGGTTTGCGCGGGCGTCAGCGTAGCTGGCCACGGCGGCGAGGAGCGAGCCGAGATGGAGCGGGCCGGTCGGGGAGGGCGCGAAGCGGCCGCGATACGCGGCCTTCCCGGGATCGCTGCTCGGACCGGGATCCGCGGGAGCGCGCATCGGCGTCACGACCGAGAGCGGCGTCCTGCGCAATCGATCATCCTCGCTGCCGTTCTCGGATCTCGTCGAGTGTCTTGCAGTCGATGCAGAGTGTGGCGGTCGGCCGAGCCTCGAGACGTCGGATGCCGATCTCGACCCCGCACGCTTCGCAGAAGCCGTAGTCGTGGTCGTCGATCCGACCCAGCGCCTCGTCGATCTTTTTGATCAGCTTGCGCTCGCGATCGCGGGTGCGCAGCTCCAGGCTGAACTCGGACTCCTGCGTGGCGCGATCGTTGGGGTCGGGGAAGTTGGTGGCCTCGTCCTGCATGTGGTGTACGGTTCGGTCGACCTCTTCCATGAGGGATTTTTTCCAGGCGAGGAGAATCTCGCGGAAATGCGCCTCCTGCTCGGGACTCATATAGTCCTCGTCCGTGCCTTGTCGGTAGGGCTCGAACTCGGCTGTGTTGGCTTGAGTGGCGTTCGCTTCGGCCATGAATGTACTCCCGAAGGCTCTTGTCGTGGATGGCATGCGCCCGATACGGCTGGCCGGGCCTGCCGCGAAAAACACGCTTAAGTACCAGAACATCGGTCGCCGAGCAACTCAATTGGCAGTGACGGCCGCGTCTTTGAGTGTCGACGGCGGTTACCACGTCGGAATGCTGCCGGGGGGCGGAGGCGGCGGGGGTGGCGGAAGAAGCCCTCCGTCGGCGATCCACACGGCGGTGAAGGCAACGGCCAATGCCGCGAGAAGGGCGATCCAGCCGCCTCCGGTCGCCGGTTTCGCGGCCGCGCCCGAGACGCGCTTGCGGCCGTGGATCATCGGACGGATGAGGTCGTCCTTGCGCAGCAGCGTGTAGAAGAGAACCGCGCAGACGTGCAGTGCGACGAGCCCGCCGATCAACCAGATGTTCTGGCGGTGCAACCCGGTCAGCCAGTTGCTGGTTGCTTTGGAGACCAGGTCGTAGAGGGGGCCTCTGAAGGCGATATCGTCATTGCTCATGAGGCCGCTGATCGACTGAAACAGCAGTAAGCCGATCAATGCGAGCACGGAAAGGGCCGCCAATGGGCTGTGTCCGAGCCCTCGCCAGCGACCGCGCAGGTAGTCGATGACCTCGCCCGGTCCGCGCACGAAATGCCCGAATCGCGCATAGGTCGACCCCAGGACGCCCCAGGCGAGGCGAAAGGCCAGCAGGCCCAGGATCACAAGACCGATGCGGCCGTGCCAAACCATCAGATTCCCGCCTTGCAGGCCGGTCACGAACGACGCCGCGACAAGCAACACAAGGAGCCAGTGAAAGAGTCGGGTCGGTAGGTCCCAGACCAGGATTACACGCTCGTTCAACGTAGGGTCTCCTCTTCGCTCCGAACCGATTCGGTGTCAGCCCGGTATCTTGAGGCCCGCGGTGGCTCGGGGCAACTCGATCCGCACCGACTCCAGGGTCAAGTTGCCGAGCGTGATGCACCGCTGTTCGAGGCAAGCATCAAACTAATACTTGACGGCGGCTCTTCTTTGCATTAAAGAGCGCCGAATCTTCCCTTGTGATGGTGTGACCCGAGGTAGCCGAGATGATGGACAACGAGAGCAGCTATGGCGAGGACGCCAACGAACGTGTACCGTCGATGACCGGCCCCGATTCGCGCGCCCCCGCGGCGAACCTTGCGGTGCGTCGTCGGATCGAGCATATGCGCGAAATCAAACGGCTTCGCGAGCTTCTCGAAGACCCCGAGTTCGACGAACTGGGCTGATGCCGATGGCCCGCCCGGGAGGCGGGCCTGCTCAAGATCCGCCTTGCCGGACCGGTGACGCCGCCCGAACCGCGTCGCGAACGGCGGGATCCAAACGAATATCCAAGGGCTCGCGCAGCGAAAGATGGACATCGCGTTGCGGGAACGCCATACCGATCCCCTCCTCCTTGAACCGATCGTAGATCGCTTGGTGTAGCTCGGTGGCGACGCCGATCCGACCCTCGAGCGCGTTGAGATAGCACCGCAGCACGATGGTCAGGGCGTTGTCGCCGAACCCCTCGAAGCTGATCAAGGGAGCGGGATCATCGAGTACCCGCTCATGCTGTTTGGCGATCTGCGCGAGGATGCTCAGCGCCTTGCGCGTGTCGCTTCCGTATTCGATGCCGATCGGGATCGTGATGCGGTTTTGTTGATCGGTCAGACTCCAGTTCAACAACCGGCCGGTAATAAACTCCTTGTTGGGTACCAGGAGTTCCTGCCTGTCCCAGTTACGGATAGTGGTTGCGCGGATCTGGATGTTGGTGACCACGCCGGTCGTATCGCCGATGGTAACGATGTCGCCGACGCGCACCGGGCGTTCGAACAGGATGATGATGCCGCTGATGAAGTTCGCCACGATCTCCTGAAGGCCGAACCCGATACCGACGCCCAGCGCCGCGACGAGCCATTGCACCTGCCCCCAGTTCAGTCCGAGCGTGCTGAACGCGAGCAGGAAGGCAGCGACCGTAATGCCGTAGCTGACCAGGGTCTTGATCGCATAACGCCCGCCCGCCGAGACGGATTCGGTCTGAAGCAGCAGGATTTCCAACAGGGCAGGGAGGTTCTTGGCGGCAGCTGTCGCAACGAAGAGGATCAACAGCACCAGGCCGAGGTTGGCCGCCGTCACCGGGACCGGTTGGGCGACGCCGTCGACCATTCCCTCGTAATACCACAGCGGGATGCGCTCGAGCATGGACAGAGCCGGCAGGACATCCGACCAGGTCAGCCACACCCCCAGCAATGCGGTGAAGAACACCGAGGCATTGATCAGGCGTCGGGTTTGCTCGTCGAGTGCGGCGAGATTCGGCTCCGGCTCGTCGACCTGCAGCTCCGAGGGCGCCTGAGCGGTCTCTTTACGCTCGGCCTCGTTTTGCGCACGGCGCGCGCTCGCACGCTCGACGGCTGCCGTCAGCGCCAAGCGTCGCCGCGTGACGATCAGCCATCGCACGATGACCTGATGCAGCACGATCAATGCAAGCGCAAGCCAGGTCTGTTGGACCAGCGACTCGAAGAGCACGCCGGCCGTGTAGACATAGCCCAGCAGCGCGAGCACCGCCAACCCGAGCGGCGCGCCGACGATCACCGGAAACCAAATGAGACGCAAGCGGTTGAACCAACCGTTCGGGGACGCCGCGAGGAACGGTTTCACGACACCCTTCGCGGGGCTCAATAGGCGCGCGAAGAAGACGGAGAATCCCACCATGGTCACGATCATCGCCAGGCGTCCGAGACTGCCGCTGAAGGCCGGATCGCTGTCGTTGTAGAGCACCATGGCCGTCAGGGCGACCGGTACGATGAAGATGCTGAACCAATCAAACTCGCGTCTGAGCCGCTGAAGGGTTTCTTGGCTCCAGCGAAAGTGTCGGTCGGCGACCCCTCCGGTGATGCAGAGCGTTCGGAAAGCACGCAGATAGTACAGACCGACGGAGGCGGCGATCAGGGCCGACCCAAGCGCGCGCGTGAAGCCGGTGGCGTTGATGGACGTCGACAGCGGCAGTCCGATCAGGCACAGCAGGAGCGGTATGGGGAGTGCCGCCAAAAGGCTCAGGCCGATAGCCTTGCCGGTATAGCGCAGGCGATCCGTTCGGATCCTGCGCAGCGGTTCGGCCGTGGCGCGGATCGCGCGCCGCAGCGCCGAAAGCTTCCAGAACAGGACGACGACAACGAGCAATAGACCCCAGAGCAGCGGCGAGTGCACCCCCGCGTGCGTCAGTACCTTTGTGACCTCGACCCAATGCTCGTGCGCGACGAGCCAGCCGATGGCAGAGGGCAGCGTGACGAGGGTCTCGATGCCGACCGGGAGGGTGCTGCGTACCCACAGCAACCGCTCGGCAAGATAGTCGTCGTAACGCTCGGCGGTTTGAATGAGCTGGTCGGCGGCATAGTTCAACTCGCCGAGCTGGCGGATGTAGTCGTCCTCGACGCTCAGTGCCTGTGTGATCAAGCGGCGTCTTTGCTCGAGTGCCTCCTTGAGTTGCTCGCGGACCTCCGGGGCCTGCGCGGTTGGATCACGCGTGGTGAGCTCGTCGAGATAGGCATCGAGATCGCGCAGCTGACGTTGCTCCTCGCGGTAGAGGATCTGTCGAAGTGTGGCCTCGGCGATCTTCTCTTCGCGATCTTCGATCTCCCCGCGCAGCCTCCGCTGGTCGGGAATCTCGTCGCGCCGCTCGACCAGAACCTGACCGAGCGCCTTGCTGAGACCGGCGGCCTCGATGCGTTCCTGCGCCGCCTTGAAATCCTGCTCTACCCGTTTGCGTTCGGCCTCGAGGGTCTCGATCTCAAGGGCGAGGGCATCGAGATCGCGGGCCAGATCGCCCATGGATGTCGTGATTTCGGCGTTCTCCCGGGTTGCCTCCTGCACCAGGGCATGCTTGTCCGAGGCCGCGATCTTTGCACGCTCGGATTCCCGCTGCGCCGCCTCCGCCTCGTCGCGACGTCGCTGGTTTTGCAGCTCCTCGAGCTGGCGCTGCCGGGCTTGAAGGGTCTCCCACTCCAGGACAGCTTCCTCTCGTTTAGCGCGGTTCAATGCTTCGCGCGCGGACTGACTCAGCAGGTCCTGCTCGAGCATACGCGTCTCGGCCCAGAGCGACGCTCGACGGGTTTCGAGCGCCCATTGGCGTGCTTCGACCGACGCGGCGTCCGCGTCGGCGCTGGTGGGTTGGTTCAGTTCGGTATCGATCTCGCCGAGCGCTGTCTTCACATCCGACAGGCGTGCGCGGATGGCGGCGGGTCGGCCCGCGTTGCGCTCGATCGCCTTGTCGAGCTCGCCGACTCGCGTCTCCTGTGCGGTCGCGTCGGCGAGTACGATGCTCAGGCGCCGCGCGATCTCTTCCTTCGGAAGATCCTTCGGAATCTCGTCGGGCTCGCTCGCGCCCTGCTCGCGTTGCGCCAGTCGTTCCCGGATCGCTGTGGTTTCCGCGGGTGCCGTCGTCAGCGCCTTGGCGAAATCGTTGGCCTGTTTATCGAAGGTCCGGGTCGCCTCGAGGTTTGCCAGTGCCCGCCGATACTGCTCGGTCAAAGCCGCCTTGCCGGCCTCGTCGAGTGCCGTATCAGCCGCCACCTCGGCGATCTTGGCCTCGATTTGGTCGACCGACGGCAAGCCGTCGCTGCTGGTTGCCGGTGCGGTCGGGATCGACCCGGCCGGCGTCGGCTCGGCCGCGGGCGCGTCGCCCGCGAGCATCATCGAGGAAACCAGGAGGAACGGAAGCAATCCGAGGGGTCTCAAAAACCACCGTTGCTCCGAATGGCCGGGGATTCGTGCTGGTGTGGTCATTATCGGGGTCGACATTGTCATGATCTGGTCACAAAAGAACGGCTCGGCCATCGCCTGAACAGGTGACGGCTCCGCAGCCGAAGTCTGGAAAATGGAATATCCTCGGAAATCGAAATCGCGTTGGGTCAAGCGCATCGAGACGCGCTCGACGGCCGAGCCGATATCGAAGCCGCGCATCTGGTGGTGGACGCGATTTAAAGGGTCTTGATGTAGACCTGCGAGCTCCGCTGGAAGTTGTACAGGGCTTGCCGCTCCATCGGCAAGGCGCCGAGCGATCCCGGCTCGAACCCGCGCTCTCGAAACCAATGTGCGGTTTGGGTGGTGAGGACGAACAGGGACGCGATGCCGCCGGCGCGGGCGATGTTTTCCATATGTGCGAGCAGTCGATCGCCGCGTCCGCTCGCTCGATAATCCGGATGGACGGCGACGCAGGCCAACTCCGCCATCCCTGCGGTCGGATAAGGATAGAGCGCCGCGCAGGCCGTGATCAATCCGTCGCGCTCGGTCAGAAAGAAACGGTCGATCTCGGTCTCCAAGCGCTCGCGCGAGCGCCGAACCAGCACGCCGCGCTCTTCCAGCGGACGGAGCAGCTCGAGGATCCCCGTGACATCGTCGATACGCGCCGGGCGCAGCTCCTCGTAGGGTTCTGCGGAGATCAGGGTGCCGCTGCCGTCGGGTGTGAGGAGCTCGCGCAGCAGCGCACCCCCGCGCCGCCGTCGCACGAGATGTACGCGGCGGATGCCGTTGCGGCAAGCCTCGGCGCCTGCGCGCAGGCACTGGGCGACGTCCTCGGGGATCTCGCTCGAGGCGGCGAGCAGGGCGTCGATGTCGCGGGCCAGGAGGTTGGGCCCGAGCACATCCTGAGATAGGTCCCGCATCTCGCCTTCCAGGGAGGCATCCCCTGCAGGATCCTCGGTGAGAAAGATCAGCTTGTCGGCACCGAGCGCGACGGCTGCGCCGCGCGCGACGTCCGCCGAGCTGAGATTGAAGACCTCGCCGGTCGGCGAATAACCCAGCGGCGGCATCAGTGCGACCGCGCCCTGGTCGAGGACCGCACGCAGCGTCTGACGGTCGATCCGTCTCACCGCCCCGGTATGGGCGTAGTCGACCCCGTCGATCACGCCCAGAGGTCGCGCCGTGACGAAGTTTCCCGAGACGACGGGGATGCGCACGCCCGCCATCGGCGAGTTGGCGAGCCCGAGCGAGAGCAGTGCCTCGATCTCGACCCGGACCACCCCGGCGGCCTCCTTCACACAGGCCAGCGCGGTCTGATCCGTGATGCGCAGCCCGTTGACGTAGCGCAGCTGTGCACCGCGACCGGCGAGGCGTGCCTCGATCTGGGGGCGCGCGCCGTGGACCAGGACCAGCCGAATGCCGAGCCCGTGCAGCAGGGCGATATCGTGGACCAAATCCGGGAAGCGCGGATCCGCGACCGCCTCGCCGCCGAAGACAATCACGAAGGTGCGACCGCGATGCGCGTGGATGTAGGGTGTGGCCTGGCGCACCCAGTCCACGAAGGGGTCGTGGGCCGGGTCGGGGTGTTTCGGGTCGAAATCGGAGGGTGTCATGTTCGGTCCGCTCGCGGCATGCGATCGGCTATTCGATGCCGAGCTTGGCGAGACGATAACGCAGTGATCTCAGGGTCATCCCCAGTTTCTTTGCCGCGGCGGTGCGGTTCCAACGCGTCTCGTCGAGGGCGTCGAGGATCGCCTTCTTCTCGATCTCGCCGAGATAATCCTCCAGCGGAACACTGTCGTCGATCTGTGCGCGGGCGGGTGGCGCCGGGCCGTCGGCCTGCGGCAGATAGAGATCCCCGACCTCGATGACCGATCCTTCGCAGAGTGCGGTCGCGCGCTCCAGGATGTTTTCGAGCTCGCGCACGTTGCCCGGAAAGCCGTAGTCCATCAAGGCGTCGACGGCGTCCTCCGACAGGGTCATGGCGGGCTGGCCCTTATGATGCCGAGCGATTCGCAACAGCATCCGTTCCGCCAGAGCGGGGATGTCGCGGGGGCGCTCGCGCAGCGCGGGCATGCGCAGCTCGATGACGTTGATGCGATAAAACAGATCTTGCCTGAAGTGTCCCTTGTCGACCTCCAGGTTGAGATCGCGATGACTGGCGCTGATGATCCGTGCGTCGACGGCGACCTCCTGTTGAGCGCCGACCGGACGCACGCTCTTCTCCTGCACGGCCCGTAAGAGTTTCACCTGCGCCGGGAGCGGCAGATCCGCGACCTCGTCGAGAAACAAGGTGCCGCCCGAGGCGGCTTGAAACAGCCCCTCCTTGTCGCTCACGGCGCCGGTGAAGCTGCCCTTCTTGTGACCGAAGAGCTCGCTTTCGACCAAGTCCTGCGGAATGGCCCCGCAGTTCACGGCGACGAAGGGCCCGGCGGCACGCGGGCCTTGGCCGTGAATGAGTCGAGCCGCGAGCTCCTTGCCCGTGCCGCTCTCGCCGGTGATGAAGACCGGGGCCTGGTTACGCGCGAGCTTGCCGATCATCTGGCGGATCTGCTCCATCGCGCGCGAGTCTCCGATCAGGTTTGCCCCGCCGGCGCCGCGGCTTTCCCCGCCGGTCGCCGCGGTCTCGCGCAGCCGCAGCGCCGAGCCGACGAGCTGGCGCAGCAGCTGCAGATCCACCGGTTTGGGGACAAAGTCGAAGGCCCCGGCCTTCATGGCGGCGACCGCCGATTCCATGTTGCCGTGGGCGGTGATCATCGCGACCGGGAGGTCGGGATAGTGCTCGGAGATATGGCGGATCAGATCGATGCCGTTTCCGTCCGGGAGGCTCATGTCGGTCAGGCAGAGGTCGAAGCGGTTGCGTTCGAGCTGGTGCTTGGCGTCGATGACCGTCATGGCGGTCAATGCCCGAATGTCCATTCGCCCGAGCGTGATCTTCAAGAGGTCGAGGATATCGGACTCGTCGTCGACGACCAGCGCTTGAGCCTTCGTCATTAGGCCAGCTCCCTCGGTGTGGTCAAGGTGGTTGGGTTCGGAGCCTGCACTCCCGATGCGTTCCATACCCGCGTTCAGAACAGCGTTGTCGTGTGTTGCCCTGTCCCGGGTGTGTTCCCCAAGCATAGCGCGTGGCCGGGCCCGACAGAAGCCGTGTCACCCCGTCGAAAGGGTCATGGGCACCCGTCAACCATCGAAATGGAGCCTGAATCGGCTGCCGTGCGGATCAGCGGGCTCGTAGGTGAGATGGATGCCGTTGGTCTGCGCCAATTCCCGGGCAATATAGAGACCGAGGCCTGTGCCGCTGGTCTTGGTGGTGAAGAATGGATTGAAGATGTCGCGCGCGGTCTTGGCGTCGATTCCGGGCCCCTCGTCGGCGATCTCGATCAGAGGCCGCCCGGCGGTCTCGCCGCTCGGAAGGAGGCGGATCTTGATCCGCGGCGGCTCACTGCCGTATCCGCCGTGAATCAAAGCGTTTTCGCACAGGTTGGAGATGATCTGGTGCAGATGACGCGGATCCACCTCCACCGGATCGGGCGAAAAGGTGATCTCGAGAGCGAGGCGTTCCGGCGCAAGTCGGTGGGTCTCGCGAAACTCTTGGGCGAACTCCTCGATCCAGAGTGCCGTATCGAGCGACACCGGATCCATCCGATCGCGACGCGAAAGCTGGAGCACGCTGCGCACCGTCTCGTCGATGCGCGCGCTGTTGCGCTGGATGATCTCGAGTAGGTGGCGATCGTCTTCCGGCAGGTCCTTGCCGTCTGCGAAGAGTTGGCTCGCATGGGTGATGGCGCTCAACGGGTTGCGGATGTTGTGGGCGATGCTGGCGGTGAGGGTGCCGAGTGCGGCGAGCTTGAGTTGTTGGGCCTCGCGAGTGAGTTCCTGATTGTCGCGCAGATAGATCAAGGCGCCGGAGGCCCGATAATCACCGAGGAGCTTGAGGGTCGCACGCAGCTCGCGCTCGCCGACGCGCATGATGGTGCCCTGGGGCGCCGGGTTCTTGACCTGAGTCTCGAGCCATTCGGCGACCTCCGGGGAGAAATCGCCGAGCGAGCTGCCGGGGGCGGCCGCATCGACGTCGAGAAGACCCAGGGCGGCCTTGTTCTTCAGGCGTAGGTGACGTTCGCCGTCGACCGCGAGGATGCCGGTCTCGAGGTTTGCGATGATGAAGGCGTTGAGCTTGGTGAGATTGGCGATATCGACCGTGCGTCGCGCCGCCATGGCCTCGGCCTCGCGCACCCTGCGATAGAGCACATGCGCCAGCAATGCGACCGCGAAGAAGATGCTGCCGAGGAGGCCGGCCTGGGTATAGCTCGATGTCGCGACGCCCCCGGAGAGGTCCGAGTAGATCTGCTCGGTGAGCACGGCAAGGGAGGCGAAGGACGCAAAGAGAAGTGCCAGGCGTCCCTCCATCAGAAGTGCTCCGGCCGCCACGGACACCCCGATGAGGATCCCGAGACCGCTTGCGGCGCCGCCCGCGGCATGCATCACGAGCGTGAAGGCGATGATGTCGATATAGATGGCGAGGTGGACCTGGCTCCCGCGGCTGGGCCAATGCGCGTAGAGGGTCAGGCCGCTCAGCAGCACCAGGATGGCGTAGAGGATCAGGACGTTCCAGGCCAGAGCGGCGTTGGCGGGCGTTATGAGTGGGTCCATCGCCGAGGGCGAAAAGAGCAGGATGAGTCCGATCAGCACCACGAGCCGAAACAGAAACAGCCAGCGCAGCGCAAGCCAGCTCGACTGGGAATGGCCGGGCGCCCTGGGTTGTGGCGTGCTCTCGGGCGGCGTTGCCGGGCTCGGGTGGCCCGTCGCGGGTTCTGGGTGATGCGTCATTGAGTGGTCTCGCGCTCGGACAGGCCGTCGGGCAGCGCATTGCGTGCGGGGGATGAATGCGCCTTTGCCAATCTGCCGCGGATTAGACCAGAATGCCGGAGGCGCGGCCATCTGGTCGCGGCGCTTCGGGATTCGGCACACCGCGACGGCGAGCACACCATGAATCTACACGAATACCAGGCGAAACGGCTGTTCAAAGAGCACCGGATCCACATCCCGGACGGCTTAACGGCGAGCACGGTCGAGGAGGCCGTGGCGGCCTGCGGCGCGCTCGGCGGCGAACGTTGGGTCGTGAAGGCGCAGGTCCATGCGGGCGGACGCGGCAAGGCCGGGGGCGTGGTCATGGCCGAGAGTCCGTCCGCCGTCGAGAATGCCGCGCGGCGTTTGCTCGGCACGCGTCTCGTTACGGGACAGAGCGCGCCGGACGGCTTGCCGGTCGACACGCTCCTGATCGAGCGGCCGATGGCGATTGTCCGCGAGATCTATCTCGGACTACTTCTCGAACGCGAGACCCAGCGTGTTCTCTTCGTCGCCTCGGCAGCCGGCGGGATGGATATCGAGCGTGTCGCGGCCGAAACGCCGGAGCTGTTGCTGCGGGTGCGCGTGCATCCGGCGGTCGGGCTGCAACCCTATCAGGTGCGCCGTTTGGGGTTCGGACTCGGCTTGGAGGCCGCTCAGATCAAGTCGCTCGGGCTGCTGATGGATGGTCTCTATCGACTCTTCGTCGAGAAGGACGCGAGTCTCGTGGAGGTCAACCCGCTGGTCGTCGACGACCGCGGCGAGCTGATCGCGTTGGATGCCAAGATCAACCTGGACGACAACGCTCTCTATCGACACCCGGAGCTCGAGGCGCTTCGCGACCCCGGTCAAGAGGACCCGCGCGAGTTGGCCGCAAAGCGGCACGAGCTGAGCTATATCAGCCTCAGCGGCAACATCGGGTGCATGGTCAATGGGGCCGGGCTTGCCATGGCAACCATGGACCTGGTGCAGCTGCACGGCGGCGCGCCGGCCAATTTTCTCGATGTCGGCGGCGGCGCCACCGCAGCGCGCGTCGCCGAGGCGTTCAAACTGATCCTGTCCGACGCCAACGTCCGCGCGGTGTTGGTGAATATCTTCGGCGGCATCGTGCGTTGCGACCTGATCGCCGAGGGTATCATCGCCGCAGTGCGGGAGGTTCAGGTCTCGGTCCCGGTGGTGGTGCGCCTGGAGGGTACCAATGCGGCGCAGGGCCTGGAGATGCTCGCACGCAGCGGGTTGGCGGTCGAGACGATGGCAGGTCTCGGCGAGGCGGCCCGGCGGGTCGTGGACGCAGCGGCCGGTCGACCGGCCGTCGCCGGAGGGGTTTGAGATGAGCGTTCTCGTCGACAGCAATACACGGGTCATCTGTCAGGGCTTCACGGGTAAGCAAGGCACCTTCCACAGCGAGCAGGCGATTGCTTACGGCACAAACCTCGTCGGCGGTGTGACCCCCGGCAAGGGGGGGCAGCGCCATCTCGATCGGCCGGTCTTCGATACCGTGCATCAGGCGGTTCGCGATACAGGCGCGGATGCCACCATGATCTACGTCCCCGCAGCTTATGCCGCGGATGCGATCCTGGAGGCTGCGGACGCAGGGATTCACGTCATCGTGTGTATCACCGAGGGGATCCCCGTTCTGGATATGGTGCGGGTCAAGGCCGCGCTCGCGGGCAGCCCGGCGGTCCTGATCGGTCCCAACTGTCCCGGCATCATCACGCCGGGCGCCTGCAAGATCGGCATCATGCCGGGGAACATCCACGCGCCCGGTCGGGTCGGCATCGTCTCGCGCTCGGGAACCCTGACCTACGAGGCGGTCTGGCAAACGACCCAAGCGGGGCTGGGGCAGAGCACCTGCATCGGGATCGGCGGGGATCCGATCCAGGGGCTTGATTTCATCGCCTGTCTCGATCTCTTCGAGCAGGACCCGCAGACCGAGGCGATCATCATGGTCGGCGAGATCGGCGGAAGTGGGGAGGAGGAGGCCGCCGAGGTCATCCGCGAGCGAATCTCCAAGCCGCTGGTTGCCTACATCGCCGGGGTCACGGCGCCGGCCGGCAAGCGCATGGGGCATGCCGGCGCGATCGTCACGGGCGGGCGCGGAACGGCCGAAGGCAAATATGCCGCCCTCGAGCGGGCGGGTGCCGTCACCGTGCGATCGCCCGCGGAGATGGGGAGTCGACTGGCGGAGCTTCTCGGCGGTTGACGAGGGGGCGATGATGGCCGCCAGCTATCAGCCTTTGGCCCTTCACCTTCCACCTTACATCTTTCACCTTTCGCGTAGAGGCCGCGGCCGGCGATAGCGGGCCAAAACAAACTGCCCATCACACCAAGAGGATCCCGCCGTGGGATGTCGTATCCGGATCGCGCAGTTGAATCTCGTCGTCGGGGATGTCGTCGGCAACGCCGATCGGGTGGTCGCAGAGGCGGCCTCTGCGCGTGCGGACGGCGTCGATCTGTTGGTCTTTCCCGAGCTGACCCTCACCGGTTATCCGCCCGAGGATCTCCTGCTGCGTCCCGAGCTGCTGCAGCGTGTCGAGCGTGCATTGGATCGGATCCGAGGCGAGTGTCGCGGCATCACCCTGGTGTTGGGTTATCCGCTGCGGGCCGTCGGTGGCTTGTTCAATGTTGCGGGCGTGGTGCGCGATGGCGAGGTGATCGGCGAGTACGCGAAGCAGCATTTGCCCAACTACAGCGTCTTCGACGAGAAGCGTTACTTTCAAGCCGGCGCGACCCCTTTGGTGCTCGAGCATTTGGGATTGAGGATCGGCCTGAGCGTGTGTGAAGACATCTGGCAAGAAGATCCGACACGGCAGGCGGTCGAGGCGGGTGCGCAGATCCTGGTCAACATCAATGCCTCGCCGTTTCATGTCGGCAAGCGTGCCGAGCGCGAGGCGCTGGTCGCACGTCGGGCCAGCGAGCACGCCATCCCGGTCGTCTATGCAAACCTCGTCGGGGGGCAGGATGAATTGGTCTTCGACGGTGCCTCGTTTGTCGCGGATGGTGCGGGTCGGATCCTGCATCGCGCGGCGGTCTTCGAGGAGGACCTGCTCACGTTCGACCTCGATGACGACGGGGGCCCCGTCGGCTCCACCCCCGAGTGCAGTACGTCGGCGTTCGACGACGATGCGATGGAAGAGGAGGCGAGCGTCTACGGCGCCCTGGTGTTGGGTGTGCGCGACTATGTCCGCAAGAACGGTTTCAGCGGCGCGGTGCTCGGTCTCTCGGGCGGTGTCGACTCGGCGTTGACGCTCGCCGTTGCGGTAGATGCGTTGGGCGCCGACGCGGTGGAGGGCGTCTTGATGCCGTCGCGCTATACCTCGCCGATGAGCAACGCGGATGCCTTCGAGGAGGCGGAGTCACTCGGCGTGAAGGCCCAGCTGATCTCGATCGAGCCGGCCTTCCGGTCGTTCCTTTCGATGCTCGAGCCGGCCTTCGAGGGTCTGGCTGCGGACGTCACCGAGGAGAACATTCAGGCGCGCTGCCGCGGTATCATCTTGATGGCCATCAGCAACAAAACCGGGCGCATCCTCCTGACCACAGGAAACAAGAGCGAGATGGCTGTGGGTTACGCGACCCTTTACGGCGACATGGCCGGCGGTTTCGCGCCCATCAAGGACGTGCCCAAGCTCTTGGTGTATCGACTGGCGCGCTATCGCAACCGCTGTTCGCCGGTGATTCCGGAGCGTGTGTTGACGCGTGCGCCCTCCGCGGAGCTGCGGCCCGATCAGACCGATCAGGATAGTCTTCCTCCTTACGAGGTTTTGGATCCGATCCTGCGGCTCTATATCGAGGAGGACGAAGGTGTCGAAGCCATCGTCGCGCGCGGATATTCCGCCGAGATCGTGCGTCGGATTACCCGGTTGGTCGATCGCAACGAGTACAAACGCCGCCAAGCCCCGCCCGGCGTGCGGATCTCCACTCGGGCGTTCGGCCGCGATCGCCGTTATCCGATCACGAGCGGGTTCTAGAGTGCGCTTCGGGCGAAGTCTTTTGTGTTCCAGTGCATCGCGCATCCCTCGTCGGCGGTCCTTGTCTCGGTCAGGGTTCAAGCCGTTCGCTGTTCAACGGCATGCGCGGAACTTATACTCAACGGCTTCGGTAGCCGGTTCCCACAATGGAGAGCGTCATGAAGAAGGTTGAAGCCATCATTAAGCCATTCAAACTGGACGACGTCCGCGAGGCGCTCTCCGCCGCGGGCATCACCGGCATGACCGCGATCGAGGTCAAGGGTTTCGGACGCCAGAAGGGGCACACCGAACTCTACCGGGGCGCCGAGTATGTCGTGGACTTCCTCCCGAAGGTCAAGATCGAGCTGGTGCTCACCGATGACCTGGTGGAGACCTGTATCAGCGCCATCACGACCGCTGCTCGGACCGGTAAGATCGGCGACGGCAAGATCTTCGTCTCGGATGTGACGCATGTGGTGCGTATCCGGACCGGTGAAGAGAACGAGGCCGCAGTCTGAGTCGAGGCATCTCGCTCGGGGTTGTACACCGAGCGCGTGCGGGTGATCGCCGCATTGCACGCCCCGCGTACGCCGGGGTGTTGATCGGCCTCAGGTCAAGGCCCGGCTGACGCCTCGTTCCGGCGTGGTCGCTATCGTCTCCTCTCCAGGCGTGATTTGAGGAGAGTGAGGCCCGGCGTACTGCCCTGTCGTTGCGTCAAGCGGTGTCTCCGTGTCTCGACGTCAATTCTCGTCCAGGCTGAGATAGTCCCAGACCTTGCGCGCGAGACTGACCTCGCCGGGATCCGGCTCGTCGGAGATGAAACGACCCGCCTCCCGATTCAAGTCGAGAACACGCTTCGCGTCGGCCGCTAGCTCCTTTTTTCCGAGCGCCGTGTAGGCGTCGATCAAGACCACGAGGGCGCTTTCAACGGCACTTGTCCGCTGAAACCGCTCGATCACGTAGTTCGCACGGTTCGCTGCAGCGAGGTAAGCGCCGCGCCGCATATAGTAGCGTGCGACATTGACCTCGTGCTTTGCGAGATTGTTGCGCAGATAGAGCATGCGCTGACGGGCATCCTCGGCGTAGCGGCTGTCGGGGAAGCGCTCGACCAAGACCGAGAAATCCACGAAGGCGTCGAGCGCCGATCCCGGGTCGCGCTGCGAGGCATCGACCGGAACATACCGATCCAAAAACCCGACGCTGCGGTTGTAGTTGACCAAACCCTTCAAGTAGTAGGCATAGTCGACGTAAGGGTTTTGAGGATACAGCTTGATGAATCGATCCGCCGCGGCGATCGCGGCCTCGGGCTGGTCCGCGCGGTAATGCGTGTAGGCAATGTCGAGCTGCGACTGCATCGCATAACGCCCGAACGGGTAACGAGCCTCCAGCTTCTCGTAGTACTCGATCGCCTTGGCATAGTTGTTCGAATCCAGCTCGGAGGATGCCTCGGCGTAGAGTCTCGCTGCGCTCCAGTTTTCGGTGAGATCGATCTCTTTGCCGAAGACGCCGCATCCGGCGAGCGCGACGGCGAGCACGAGCGCCGGAAGTCGTGTTAACGTTCTTCGCATGAATCAGAGATACCTGTTGATTTCCCTGCGCAGTATACCCGAAGGCAAAACTCCTCGCGCGCGGGGATATCCCGGCAGCGGACGGGTGAGTCGGCCATGACGCAAGCCACGCCGGACATCCCGCGGCCCGCCGCTTCGGGTCCGATGCGCATCCAACGCCGAATCCGGGTCGAGCCGCAGCTGGCGGCCCGACGGCTCGATCAGGTGTTGGCGACCTTGATCCCGGAACTCTCCCGCAGCCGGTTGCAGCTTTGGATCGAGTCCGGACAGGTTTTGGTCGACGGGGTGGCGCGGCGCTCGCGCGACAAAGTCTGGGGCGGTGAGCTCATCGAGCTCGACGCGCCGATCGAGCCGGTCGGCGATTGTCTCCCGGAGGCGATCCCGCTGAATCCGGTCTTCGAGGACGAGCAGATCCTCGTGCTCGACAAGCCGGCGGGTTTGGTGGTTCACCCGGCGGCGGGTCATCGCGACGGGACCTTGCAAAACGCATTGCTCAATCATGCTCCGGGGCTGGCGCGCGTGCCGCGGGCCGGCATCGTGCACCGCTTGGACAAGGACACGACCGGGCTCCTGGTGGTGGCCAAGACGCTTGAGGCGCATCGCTCCTTGGTCGAGCAGCTACAGGCTCGGCAGGTCCACCGTGAATATCGTGCCCTGGTCATCGGTGAGGTGGTCGCCGGCGGTCGGATCGAGGCTCCGGTCGGGCGTCATCCGACACAGCGCACCCGCATGGCCGTGGTCGCCAACGGGCGGCCTGCGATCACCCGCTACCGGGTCTTGGAGCGATTCGCCGGTCACAGCCTGCTCGCCGTCGAGCTCGAGACCGGCCGGACGCATCAGATTCGCGTGCACATGGCCCATACGCAGCATCCGTTGGTCGGCGATCGTGCCTACGGTGGTCGGCCGCGGCCGCCCAAAGGGGCATCCGCAGGTCTCGTCGAGGCGCTCCAGGGCTTCCCGCGCCAGGCGCTGCACGCCTTGCGTCTGGGCTTGGAGCATCCGACGCTCGGGACGGCGATGAGCTGGGAGATCCCGCTGCCGGCTGATCTGGCCGAGTTGCTCGAGCGGTTTCGGGGCGAGGCGTCCGCTTGAACCGGACGTTACCCGAGCGACTTGTGCCGGAGAGGAGCCTGCCGGAGATGATCGTACCCGACTGGCCTGCGCCGGCTCGCGTCAAGGCCTATTCAACGACGCGCGAGGGCGGTGTCGGAGCCGGTGACTATGCGAGCCTCAACCTGGCGGATCATGTCGGGGATGCGCCCGAGCGGGTTGCCCGGAATCGCGCCATCCTGCGAGAACACCTGCAGCTCCCGAGCGAGCCGCTTTGGCTCCGACAGGTGCACGGCTGCCGGCTCGCGGGCGAGGATGCGGCCCTCTCGAGCGATGCGTGCAAGCGCGGAGGCTGCGAGGCCGACGGGGCCGTGACCAGCGAGGCCGGTGTGGTCTGTGTCGTCATGACGGCCGATTGTCTGCCGGTCCTGATGTGCGATGACCGGGGAACCCGGGTGGCGGCGGTCCACGCCGGCTGGCGCGGTCTGGCCTCGGGCATCCTGGAGCGGGCGGTCACGGCCATATGTGCGTCGTCCGCCCTTCGTGCGTCCGAGCGTCCCCTGGCCGAACGGATCCCGTCCGAGCGCATCCTGGTTTGGCTCGGCCCGGCGATCGGCCCGGATGCCTTCGAGGTCGGCCCCGAGGTGCGCGAGCGATTCCTCGAGGCGGATCCGGAGTCGATCGATGCATTCCGTGCGTCGAACAACGGGCGTTTCCTAGCCGACCTCGCCGGTCTGGCACGACGCCGGCTTGCGAGGCTCGGGGTGACAGCGGTCCATGGAGGCGGTTACTGTACCCATTCGAATCCACGACGTTTTTTTTCGTATCGGCGCGACGGCGTCACCGGGAGGATGGCGAGCCTGATCTGGCTTGCCGGCGACGGCGCTGCCGCTGCGGGAGACACATAAGATGCCTGATTGGAACATGCTGACATTGGTCGGAGCCGACCGCCCGGGGATCGTCTCGCGTGTCACGCGCGCGCTCTATACCTGCGGATGCAACCTCGGCGAGGCGTCCATGATCCGCCTCGGCGGCAACTTCACCATTATGCTGATGGTAAGCGGCGAGCGCCCCTGCGAGGAGTTGCTCGCGGCCTTGCACCCGGTGGCCGAGGAGCTGGGGCTGCGTGTCCACCTGGATCCCGTGCCGGGCGGTCTGCACCGGCACCTGGTGCCGAATCTTCAGGTCCGGGTCTTCGGGGCGGATCGTGCCGGCATCGTTGCCGATGTAACCGAGATTCTCGCCGAACAGGGGTTCAACATCCTGGAGCTGGAGTCCGATGTCGCCGGAGATGCGCAACACCCTGTCTACATTATGAATATCCAGGGTTACTGCGAGCACACCATCGAAGCGCTGGAGACGGCGCTTTCGGCACTGAGCAACCGGGGCGTTTCCGTCGATGTCGCTCCCGTCGATGTGCTGATCGGCTGAGCCATGGCGATCCTCGATATCCTCAAGCTCCCCGATCCGCGTCTGAAGCAGGTCTCCGAGCCGGTCGAGCGTTTCGACGATGACCTGCGTGGTTTCGTGGCGGATCTCGAAGAAACCCGTCTGGCCGGTCCGGCCGCTGTCGGTATTGCTGCGCCGCAAGTCGGGCGCTTTCAGCGCATCGTCATCGTCGATGTTTCGGGTCGCCCGAAGACCCCGAACCATGGCCATCTGATCCTGGTGAATCCCGAGATCGTCCATTGGGAGGGCTACGCGATCGGTCGCGAAGGTTGCCTGTCGGTGCCGGACTACACCGGTAACGTCATCCGCGCCACCGGCATCCGCTTAAAGGCTCAGGATCTCGATGGTCGGGAGAGCGAGTACGTGATGGAGGGATATGAGGCGCGGGCAGTCCAGCACGAAATGGACCACCTCGACGGCCTGCTGTTCGTCGATCGTGTGGTGAGCCGCCGCACCGATCTCTACCGGCGTAAGGTCTACCAGACCTAAACCGCGTCCAGAGCGATATGCGTCGTTTTCATCGTGCATTTGGCTTCGGAGATATCCTTGATCCCCGTGAGGCGCGGTTTAAACGCACATGAAGAGAGGCGGTTGCGGACCCATATTCCCTTCTGGGGCAATCGTCCGTTCGGCGTTGGATGCAGGTATTTTCGGCATGGACCAGAAACCCCGTCCGACCAACGTTGTCTCTCCCCAAAGAGATGGATTACGAGAAATGCCTATGAGATCGCGCCTGTCACGCCTTATCTTATTCGTCGCGGCCTTCCTGGCGGCGACGCTTGTCCTTGCCGCTCCTCGCCAGGTCCCGTTGTCGGAGCTGTTTCCGAGCCCTGCCCAGACCAAGTCGGCGGTCGTGATCAACAAGGTGTTGGAGCGCTTTCACTACAAGAAGGTCGACATCGACTCCGCGTTTGCGCAAGCCGTGCTCGACAACTACCTCGAGGCGCTGGATCCAAGCCGTTCGTTCTTTCTGGCCCGTGATGTCGAGCGCTTCAAGGGCGGCGCCAAACGTTTGGATGAAGGGCTGCGTCGCGGCGAGCTCGATCTCGCGTTCGATGTCTTTCGGGTCTATCGGATGCGGGTCGACGAGCGGGTCATCTATGCCGAGAGCCTTCTGAGGGGTCCCTTCGATTTCGATCGCGACGAGACCTACACGCTCGACTCCCCGGATGCGGCCTGGGCCAAGGACAGCGCCGAGCTGGACGAGATCTGGCGCCGGCGCGTGAAGAACGACTTCCTCACCCTGCGCCTGGCAGACAAGACGGACGAGGAGATTCGCGAGCGGCTCAGCGAACGGTATCAAGGGTTGGTACGGCGCACTCATCAGTTTGACGGTAACGACGTCTTCCAGACGTTCATGAACGCCTATACCCAGACGCTCGAGCCGCATACGAGCTATATGTCGCCCAGCACCTCCGAGAACTTCGACATCAGCATGAAGCTCTCGCTTGAAGGCATCGGCGCGGTGCTGCGCGCAGACAATGAATATACGGTGATCCAGAGCACGGTTCCCGGCGGTCCGGCCCGGGAGTCCGGTCAGGTCCAGACGGGCGACCGGATCGTCGGTGTCGCCCAAGGGCTCGAAGGCCCGATCGAGGACGTCGTGGGTTGGCGGCTCCAAGACGTCGTCGACAAGATTCGCGGACCCAAGGGCTCGGTCGTGAGACTGCAGCTGCTGCCGAAATCCGCCGCGACCAACGGCGGTGTGCGCGAGGTCGCGATCGTACGCAACGAGATCAAACTCGAGGACCAGGCCGCGAAGGCGGTTGTCCTCGATGACCTCGGCAACGCGCCGGGAATACGGATCGGCGTGATCGAGATCCCGGCCTTTTATCGGGACTTTCAAGCCGAGGGCTCTGGCGATCGAGACTTCCGCAGCACGACCCGGGATGTCCGCCTGCTCATCGACGAGCTGGTCTTGAAGGGTGTCGACGGCATCGTGATCGACCTGCGCGGGAACGGCGGTGGCTCGTTGGCCGAGGCGACCTCGCTGACCGGTCTCTTCATCGATACCGGCCCAGTCGTTCAGGTGAAGGACGCCTTTGGCAAGATCGAGGTCGAGACGGATCCGGAACCCGGCCTTGCCTACCGCGGGCCCTTAGCCGTCCTGGTCGACCGCGACAGCGCCTCCGCTTCGGAGATCTTTGCCGGTGCCATCCAGGACTACGGGCGGGGTCTGGTGATCGGCGAGCCGACCTTCGGTAAGGGCACCGTGCAGACCCTGATCGATCTGAATCGATACGTCCCCGGTGAACAGAATAACCTCGGGCGCTTGCGTCTGACGATGGCCGAGTTCTTCCGCATCAGCGGCGGGAGTACGCAACTGCGCGGTGTCGAGCCGGATATCCGGTTCCCCACTGCAGAGCTTATGGCCGAGCACGGCGAGCGCTCACTCGACAACGCCTTGCCTTGGACCCGAATTCGACCGGCCGATTACCAAAAGGCGGGTTCCGTCAGTGTCGATCTCCTTGCCTTGCAGTCCGCCGAGCGCGTGTCGAAGGATCCGGGTTTCACGATGTTGGTCGAGCGAAGCAAACTGATGCGCGATGTCGAGGCCCAGACCCAAGTCTCGCTCCAGGAGAAGGCGCGTCGCGATGAGGACAAGCGGCGCGGGAGTGTCTTCAAGGAGCAGCAGGACGCTTACCTGCGTGCTCGCGGGATTGCGCCTGTCGACGAGGACGACGAGCAAGTCGACGAAGATCTGCTCGACGCCCAACGCGAGGCGATCGCGCGCATCCAGGTCGAAGAGGCGGCCCGTATCCTCGCCGATGCCGTGTTGCTCGATCGCACCGAACGACCGCGCGCCGTGATGCGTGACTGAATCGCGCCCCTCGATGACATGCGCCGTTGGTACGTTGAATCAACGTCGCGTAGATTGACGTGGGTTGAAGTGGACGCGATTCAGGTTTTCGAATCTCGACTATTGTCGCCCGGATGGCGCGCGGGGACTCTGCCGCATCCTTTCGCCGTGGTTTAGCCGGTCGTCGGCCATACCCAGGGTTGGGCGCAGCACACTGCCGAACTTAAGGGTTATTCATTGAATCAGTCTCGAAAGGATCTTGAAACGCGGATCGAGCGTCTGCGTTCCGGCGGCGCTTCAGAGCGGCTGCGCGGCAATCGCATCGGCTTGGAGAAGGAGGGGCTGCGTGCCTCGGCGGCCGGACATCTTGCCCTGTCGCCGCATCCGCGAGCGCTCGGCTCGGCGTTGACGCATCCCTACATCACGACCGATTTCTCCGAGGCCCTGCTCGAGCTCATCACGCCTCCGGCCTCCAGCGTCGAGGAGGTCCTGGGATTCCTTACCGATCTCCACGCCTATGTCTATCACAGTCTCGGAGACGAGCTGATCTGGGCGACCAGTATGCCCTGCGTCCTCGAGGGCGGTGCGGGCATCCCGCTGGCGCAATACGGGACGTCAAACGCCGCGACCATGAAGACGGTCTATCGGCGTGGGCTGGGCAACCGCTACGGTCGCACGATGCAGGTGATCGCAGGTCTGCATTTCAACTTCTCGTTTGCCGAAGACTTTTTGGATGTATACAAGGCGATTCAGGGCGTAGAGGGCGATGTCGTGGCCTTTCGCTCCGAGGTGCAGATGGGGATGGTCCGCAACCTGCAGCGTGTCGGCTGGATCGTGCCCTATCTCTTCGGTGCATCCCCCGCGGTCTGTGCTAGCTTCGTCCAGGGACGCGAGACCGATCTGCAGATCTTCGATCGCCATACGCTCTATTACCCCTATGCGACCTCGCTGCGCATGGGCGACATCGGGTATCAAAACCAACAGGAACAAGGCACCGGGATGAAGGCGAGCTACGACAGCCTCGATTCCTATGTGCGCAGCCTGACCTGGGCGATCGAGACCCCCTGTCCGCAGTACGAGAAGATCGGCGTGAAGGTCGGCGATCGTTACGAGCAGCTCAATGCCAACGTGCTGCAGATCGAGAACGAGTACTACAGCACGGTGCGTCCAAAGCAGATCACGGAGTGGATGGAGCGACCGACGCTGGCGCTGCGCCGCCGCGGTATTCGCTACGTCGAGCTCCGATCGCCCGACATCAACATCTTCGAGCCGGTCGGGATCACAACCGAGCAGATCCGCGTGCTCGAAACCCTGATGCTCTATTGCCTGGTCTTGGACAGCCCGCGCATCGGCGCGCGTGAGCGGCGCGAGATCGACGAGAATCAGGTCCTCACTGCCCATCGTGGGCGCGAGTCGGGACTTGCGCTCTCGCGTCAACGCACGGCAGTGCCCTTGCGTGTCTGGGCGAGCGAGATCTTGGATGACATGGTCGCCGTCGCGGAGCTCCTCGACGGGGCGTCGGATGGTGTTCATGTGCGGAGCGTCGCGCGGCAACGCGAGAAGGTCGAGGATCCGGACGCGACCCCGTCGGCCCGAATCCTCGAGGCGATGAGGGACCGGCAGGAAGGGTTTTTCGCCTTCGCGCGACGCCTTACGGAGTCTCATCGGGAGACCTTCCGGCATCACCGCCTCGACCCCGAGCGCGAGGCACTGCTCGAACGGCTCGCGCGCGAGTCGATCGCGCAACAGCAGGCCATCGAGGCTGTCGACGATCGGGGTTTCGATGAGTTTCTCGCGGACTATTTCAGCCGGGATCGAGCGACCGACAGCCCAGAATCGGGCGGCATGCCGGGTTCTCGTATGCCGACTGCAGCCGAGACGGCAGCGGGTCTCTAGCAAACTCTCCGACTTGCCCAGCCCGGCACTCCACGCCCTGCCCGGGTTGCTCGGCGCGGTCAAAGCGCTGCTGGACGGTTGGACTCGGCCGCGAGCTGAACCCTCAGACGTTGGATGAAATCCGAAGGGTAGCTCCAGATGGTACGTCGGGATCGCGGCGAATCAGCCCGCGTTCGGCAGGTCCGAGTCCGTAGGTGAGTGTTGCCAGGATATCGCTGCTCACCCACGGGCTATCGCGGAAATAGGAATGCCCGTTTCGCGCGCCGGCGCTCTCCGCGTCGGTCACGTCGATCAGCACCAGGTCGTCCGCGCCAAGCAATAGGGTTCGCTCATGCTCCGGAAGGGCGGCGTCCAGCATCTCCCCCAGGCGCTCGCGACCGAAGACGCGATTTGCGAAGCGCAGCGCGCCGTCGATGCCGGAGAGGTAGACCGTGAGTCGCTCGGACACATCCAGGATGCCGTTGGCGACCGCGGCCCCGAAGAGCCCGGTGTCTCATAGTCGCTGCCGACCAGGATCACCTCGGCCAGTCGACTGGTCTCGGCATCTGCACCGCCCTCGATCGCCTTCATCTCGATCGCCACCAACAGCGGGTTCTCGAAAGGCACCTTGAACCCGTGCACGTAGACGACGATGTCGCGGCTCTTCGAGCTGGCAAGCTTCTCGCTGATCGCCGCGGCGAATGCCGCCGCGGCGGCGTCTCGATCCTGTGGTACGAGGGCCGGATCCGTGAACGGCGAGACACTGTCGGGCAGGATTCCGATCTCCTCGACGGCACCGACTTGCACCCGATAAGGCATCGTGCGCGCCGACTGCAGGGAGAGCCGCCGCGCATCCTGAAAGCTCAGGCGGCCGTCGCCGTGGATGATGTCGGCGCGGCCCAGGCGCACGAGGTAACCGCGCCGATTCGCGCAGTGTCGCTCGACGTCGTCGGCGGTTGCCGGGTCTCGATCGGTTGCAAACAGGATCTCGCTCTGGAGTCTCCGCCCCTGCGACGGCAACTCGGCGAACGGATCGATGCGCCCCGCTTCGAAGACAGCCGGGGCGGGCATCAGATCCGTGCGATCCAGCGACGCCGAGGCGCATCCGGCCAACAGAAAAAGCGCACCCAGGTGAAGGCGGCATGAAAACACAGGATGGGTGATGACCTTGCCCCTCTGGAGTCGACGATGGTCAAGCGAGCGTTTTGATCAACGAGAAAGCTCGGCGGTAACGACGCCGCCTTCGGCGAAATCCCCTCGGTCTGTTCTGCCCAAGCCCACGATCGGTGGGCTTGATATGGCCCCTCGTCAGCTCGGTCCGCCCGGGCCGAGGCGTCGGAGATGCTCAACCCCGCGTGTTCGCGCTGCTCCTTGGCGAACAGATGCTGCTCAATACGGCTACCGTCCAATTGCGCCCCTACGGCCCTAACAGTTATAAACGCCGACTGCGCAGCGCCGCACAGTACGACGCCCGACCCCGGCAACGCTCACCGGTGTGAGTGGACGGCCGACTCTGGCTTCGGCCGTCGGGATGAAGCCATGAAAACCAGGTACCGAAAACCGCTCTCCGAGTCCAGCGGCGGCAATTGAGGTAATCCCGGCAATCAGCACAACACCAAGTCGTTGTGACACCTTCATTGCGATGCTCCTAGTTTGAAATGTTTCGGTAATTCATCGGTACCCTCGAGATTGTCCAGGTCCACCTTTTTCGCATCCGTTGGATTCTTGAAGGTAAACTCCGTTGCCGCGACCTCGTCGCCCGCCTTCCAGTCCCTGATCTGGATGCTGTACTGCGGCTCACCATCGATGACCTTGGAGCTGATGACGTAGCGGCACGGATAAGGCCGATCCCCCTGAGCGATCCAGATCTGCCAATCTACGTCCTTCGCCCGGAAGGCGAGATAGTCGCATTCGACGCCACCGATCACGCCGCTGCCGAGGTCCTTGATGTCGACAACGTCCTGCATCAGTACCTCGTAGGGGTCCGATAGCAGCAAATCCGCTGCAGGAAGGGGCCGGTTGCGCTCGCGCAGCTCATCGACCAGGTGGTCGACCGTGCCGGGGACGGCCTGCTGCGCATAGATGTTCAGGTTTTTTCCAAGCAAAGTCAGCGTCTTGCCGTCAAAAGACATCTCGACATCCGCAAAACCGCCCGAGCGTGTCGCGAGGATCTTGTCCGGCCGATCGAGGACGAGGGTACCCGAGCTCGCCAGCGCGAGTTTCTGCGCGTCCTTGGTGATCACCTCGAGGACGGCGTCGTAGTCAAATGAGATCGCCTGCTGTGCGACCAAGTAATCGGACATGGCCTTGAGTAGCCGCTTGGCATCTGCCTCATCGGCACTCACGCCAGTCGATGTTCCCAGCGCAACGGTCATGCACAACGTCATCGTCGACAGACGAGGTACAGAGGGCTTCATGAGTATGCGTGATGTTTTCATTGCAATTCGCCTCTTCGCGCTGAAATTTCCCATCGGTTCGTATTCATAATCGATCTCCAGTGATTTGAGAGTCCTCAAGAGGTCGACGTATTCTGTCGCCTCCTTCCAAGTGTAGGCTCAGTCTGGGCCATTCTGAACAGCGGTCTGAGCAAGATAGCGCTCGACCGCCGTCGGCAGATTGAACAGCATCCGCTCGCGGCCGAGCATCTCGCCGAGCGACGAGCGTTGCACCATGGCCAGCACCTCCGGGTTGAGGGCGACCAGCCAGAGCAGGCTGCCGCGCTCGCGCAGCCGCTCCTCGCCCTCGATCAGCATCTTCAGCGCCGAGTACTCGATGTCCGGTACGGCGCTGAAATCCATCGCTACCGCCTTGGGTTGGGCGGCGTCGATCAGCGGCCAGATCTGCTCGCCGATGCGCTGGGCGTTGGCGAAGAACAGGCGTCCCTCGGGCCGGACCATCAGCAGTCCGGGGAAGGTCTCGTCCTCCGGGTGCGCGTCCGACCTCGGTCGAAAGACGTCGGTGCCGGGCTTGCGGCCGAGCACATAGAGTCGTGGGTTGGCCGCCTGATAGGCGATCGCTACCAAGGAGACAATGATCGCAACCAGTATCCCCTTCAGTGTCCCGAGCAGAACCACGCCCGCGAAGGCGGCCAAGGCCCAGAGAAACTCCATGCGCCGGATACGCAGGATGGCGACGAACTCCGCCGGTTGGATCAGGCCAATGGAATAGACGATGACCACCGCGGCCAGGGTCGCCAGGGGCATTAGGCCCATGAGCGGCGCGAGCAGGAGCAGCGTTGCCACCGCCGCGGCGGCGGTCACCAGACCGGCGACCTGGGTGCGAGCGCCGGCAAGTCTGTTCACGGCCGTCTGCGAGGTGCCGCCGCCCGATGGCATGCCGCTGAACAGACCGCCGACCAGATTGCCGAGGCCGGTTGCGACCAGCTCACGGTTCGGATGGGGGCGCGGTTCGCCACGGCCGGCGAAGGCCCGCGCCGAGGCGATGGACTCGGTGAAGCTCATCAGCGCGATGCCCAGCGCACCGGGCCAGAGCTGCGCGATCAGATCGAGGCTCGGCGCGCTGAACGACGGCAGGCCCTGTGGGATGTGGCCGACCGTCTCCACGCCATAGCCCTGGAGCGCGAATAGGCCCGAGGCGGCAATGCCGGCGGCGACAGCCACCAGCGGTGCCGGCACGCGCGGGGCGAAGCGTTCGAGCCCGACCAGAACGGCCAGCATCGCCACGCCGACCATGAGCGTGACGAGCGATGTCTCGGGCAGATGATGGACGAGCGCGATCAGGTTCTCGACAAAGCTGCCCTTTTCGAAATGGATGCCCAGCAGCTTCGGCACCTGATCGAGGATGATGACCAGCCCGATACCGGCCTTGAAGCCGGTCAGCACCGGCTCGGAGATGAAGCTGGCGACCACCCCCAGGCGCAGCACCGCGGCCAGGATCAGCATGCCCCCGACCAGGAAGGCGAGCGTGGCGGCGGCGGTCAGCAGCGCCGCCGGGTCGCCACTCGGCACCACCAGGGCGAGCTGCGCGCCGGTCAGGATTGCCAGCGTGGTGGTGGTGCTGACGCTGAGCGGTCGCGAGGTACCGAGGATGGCGTAGATCACCATCGGGACGAAGGCGGTGTAGAGTCCGACCTCCACCGGCAGCCCGGCGATGGTGGCATAGGCCATGGCCTTGGGGATGACTACTGCCGCGGTGGTCAGGCCGGCGACCAGATCCAGACGCAGCCAGCCCCTTTGGTAGCCGGCGAGCCAGTCGAGCATCGGAAAACGCATGCGGATTTACTCCTGAAGCTCTCCGGTCTCATTGGCGATGCTCGCCGGGAGCGCAAACGGGGTGGCGAAGGTGAGCGGCGTCATCATCATCAAGCCACCTTCCGGGCGATGGATCGCCGCCTCTTCATAGACGCGCTCGAACAGCGCATCGGCCTCGTCCGCGGCCACCACGATCGTGACCAGGCGGATCAGCGACGGTTCGGGAAGTCGGCCCCGTCGCGCCGGGATCTGCTTCAGCACCGAATGACCGCGACAATAGACGCTGTTCGCCCGCAGGATACCCTGTTGGTCGCGCAGCCAGCCCAGCAAGCGCCGCTCGGTACCGTCGTCGGGCAGGATGCAGGAGATGAGCTTGGCGGCCGCGCCCGGGATGGGCGCCGGCGTTTGCGGGTCGCTCATGGCGTATCCTCTTGGCCGGATACGCGCTCCAGGATCTCGCGTGGGATATAGGTCGCCAACCTCTCGATGGGTGTGATGTAAGCCATGCCGGCACCGGGCACATTGAGCTCCGAGGCGCGGTAGATCGCCTCGAAGACCGCGTCCTGGTAATCGCTGGCGACCAGGACGTTGACGACGTCCTTCTCCGCCTCGATCGCGATGCCCAGCAGTCCGAGCCGCTCCCGTGGGCCGATGCCGCGGGCGTGGTAGACCAGCGCGCCGGTGGCCCCGATCGCCTGTGCGGCCTTGATCACGGTGTCGCCGCGCCCGGCCGAGACGATGCAGGTGATCATGGCTACATCGATCAGATAGGTGATCTTGTTGTCGTTCATACCTGTGTTTGAATCTCCTGCTCATGGTGGATGGGCTGCGCATGCCGGGCGGCCCGCTCCTGTAGCTTGGCCCGCATGCCCGCCCAAAGGCCCGTCAACAGCACGCTGATGATCGGGCCGATGGAAGCCAGACAGAGGATGCCGAAGCCCTCGACGGCCTGGGTCGCGTTGCCGAAACCGAGCCCCATCGCCAGCACCAGCGGCACCGTGATGGGGCCGGTGGTGACACCGGCGCTGTCCCAGGCGACGTTGACGAACTCCTCCGAGGACACCGCGGTCAGGGCCGCGGCGAGCAGATAGGGCGGCACCACCAGCCAGGCCAGCGGCAGGTCGAAGATCAGCTTGGTCAGGCCGAGCGCAATGCCGCAGGCGACGCCGACCGAGACCGCAAGGATCAGCGTGCGCTTCTTGAAAAAGCCGTTGGTCAGTTGCTCCGCGGTGACGCCGAGTGCGTTCAGGGCCGGCTCGGCGATGGTGGCGCCGAAGCCGAGCACCCAGGCGAACACCAGGGCCAGGGTGAGCCCGACCGCATAGACGTACAGCGGCGAACCCGCCGCGCCCGGCACCTGCATGAAGGCGGCCGGCACCAAGGCACCGGCGCCCCCGCCGAGCATGGACAGCCCGTATGTCAGCCCGAGGTTGAACAGGCACATGCCGAGCACCGTCAGCCCGATGCCGAGCCACATCTCCCGCGGGCGCGGCAACGGCTCCTTCAGCACCAGCTTCAGGATCAGGAACAGGAAGATCACCAGCGGCAGGATGGCGCGCAGCCCCAAGACGATCTCGACACCTGGGCTGCGCTCATACCAGGCGAGCGCCTCGGCCGGCATGGCCGCTGCGGCGGTGGCGGCGGCGAGCACCTCCGCGGGCCTGACCGTGCCGGCCACGTAGAAGGTCAACAGCAGCACGCCGATGATGGGAAACAGCGACGCCAGGGTCACGATCCCGAAGCCGGACAGACCGGAATCCCCGCGGCCGGCGGCGGCCGCAATGCCAATGCCCAGCGCCAGCACAAGCGGCACCGTGACCGGCCCGGTGGTCACGGCGCCGGCATCCCAAGCGAGCCCCAACACCTTGGCCAGCTCCGGGTCGCCGGCGCCGTAGAGGGTCAGTCCGATCACCGGCACCAGGGCGGCGTAGATCAGCGGCTTCAGGCTCCAGCCATACAGAAAGCGCAACGTGCCGAGCACCGCCGCCAGACCGACGCTGGCGCCGATGACCAGTACCAGCGCGCCCGACCACTGATTGAGCAGCACCCAGAGATAGGGTGCCCGCTCCGGCGAGACGTTCTGCCCCGCGGCTTGGAGCGCGCCGATGGCGGGCTCCGCGAAGGTCACGCCGATGCCGAGCAGCAGGGTGATGAAGAGCACCAGCGGAAGCGGCGACTTGCGCGGCAGGCTATGCCCGATCACCTCGCCGAACGGCATCAGGCCGAGCTTCAGCCCCTCCATGAAGAACATCAGCCCGACGATCACCGCGAACAGGCCGGCGCTGATCAGCCAGGAGTCCGCAACCAGCTGGCGCAGGATCAGAACCTGGAACAGCGCGAGATAGAGCCCGAGCGGCACCACCGCCTTGACCTGGTCCATGAAACGAACCGACACATAGGGACGCAACAGCGCCGCGACCTCGTCGGGATGCAGACGGATGGGGCTGGGTGTAGGTGGCGGCAGCGGGCGCCCCTGCGCGTCCCGGTGCAGGGTCGGCAGGATGGCGTTGTAGCTGAGCTCACGCCGCCCGGCGCCGACGGCTCGCAGATAGTCTCCGTATCTAAGCGTGCGTTTCATGCAGTTTTCCCGTGAAACAAGAGTCAGCGCGCAGGCGGGACGGCACTCGCGGCGCCGTGATCAGGTCGAGGCGGCAATCCCTCCCGGATGGCTCTCGAAAACGCCTCCGGGTCGCCGGTCGTCCGAGCGCGCGCGGTGATATCGCTGCGGCGCTTCAGCTCATCGAGCCCGAGGCCGGTGTCGACCGTCCCGCGATCGTAGGCAAGGTCGACGACGTAGCCGTTCGCAAGCAACCGCCAGTCGATCGTAGGGCCGATACCGATCGCCTTCGTATGGTGCCAGATGGTCGTGGTGCAATTGTGGGTCAGGGCGTTGTACCAGCGCGGTCGCTCGGAAATGGCGTTGATCTCTTTGACGTAGTCGAGCAGCAGCGCGCGGGCCGTGCTCGGCGCCCCTCCCAATCGATAGAGGTAGACCGTCTCGCCGCGTTGGTTTGCCCGAACCCCGATGACGTCGCGCTCGTCGGCGACGACGTAGTAGAGCTCGTATTGACGGAAAAAGCCCCGCAGGGCCGAGTACTCCTCGCCGATTTCTTTGCGCGTCTCGATCGAGACCGCAAGTTGACGCCCGTCGGCGAACTCCCAGCTCGCAATGGTGTGACCATAGGCTGTCGGCCCCCAAAACGAGATGAACAGGTCGAAGCCGACGAGGGTGTCGAGGTCGTAGGTGCGGGTCTCCCAACGCTCGGTGAACGCCTGATCGCCGCGATACGCGAAGTTGCGGACGTTGTGTAGGGTCAGTATGGAGCCATCGACGGTCGCTGTCGGTAGCCGCGCGACATCCGGCTGCCAATCACGCTGGTTGCTCGGCGCGAGCGTCAGCCACCAGCCAAGCACGATCGCGAAGGGCACGAAGACCGCGACGACGGCCCGCCGCCAGGGACGGACCATCAGCGCCGAAAGCCCGGCGAGCAGCACGAGGCCCCCTGCGAGCGTACCGGCGAGCACGGGGGATTCGGGACCGTCGATCCAGAGTGCCGCGCCCGCCCACAGGATCGCGATCGCCAGTGCCAGCGAAATGGCGATACGCAGGACGAGGCGGTTGATGCGCGAGAGGATCATCCTCTCACTCAGCGGCCATTCAGCTCGTCGTCCGGCCAGTATCTCGATCCGGTCAGCTTGGCCGCGATCTTCCAACTCTTGCCGATCAACACGAATACGGCCTTGCCTTCGTTGAACCGCATTGCGAGCTGATCCTTTTGTTCACCAGTCATGGTTCCGGCCTCGGCGGTCGCATCCAGGCCCTGGGCAACAAACGGTTCGAAGGCGGCGCTGTTCTGGAACATTGCATTCGCTTCGGTCGTTAACGTCGGCGATGCGAGCAGCGTGGCCCTGAGCGTTGAATGGATTTTCAAGTGTATCGTTGACTGGAGCATCCGCCTGATTCCTCCGCAGCGTAAGAGGCCAACCGGGCCGGGAACCCAAAAACGACGTTCGACCGCTCGCACGCACTGATGTAGAGCAGCTCTACGTTCGGACCCGAAACAGAATCGCATACAGCGTCGGCACCACCACCAGCGTCAGCACCGTCGCGAAGCCGAGCCCCGCCATCATGGTGATGGCCATGTTGACGAAGAAGACATCGGGCAGCAGCGGGATCAGACCCAGGATGGTGGTGGCCGCCGCCAGCAATACCGGTCGCATGCGGCTGACGCCGGAGTCGAGGATGGCCGGGAAGGGCGGCTTGCCGGTCTCGATCTGCTGGTCGATCTCCTCGATGAGCACGATGGCGTTCTTGATCAGCAGCCCCACCAGGGACAGGGCGCCCAGCAGTGACATGAAGTCGAAGGCGGCATCGACGGCGAGCAGGCCGGCGGTGATGCCGACCAGCGCCAGCGGCACCGTGAGCCAGATGATCAGCGGCTGCTTGAGCTTGCCGAAGAGCAGGATGCTGACCAGGATCATGATCAGGAACGACGGCGGCAGCGCGCCGAGCAGGGAGGATTGCGCCTTGGTCTGGTCCTCATATTCGCCGCCCCAGGACAGGCTGTAGCCGGGCGGCAGGGCGATGGCCTCGATCTGCGGTCGCAGCTGCTCGAACAGCGGACCGGCCAAGGCGCCTTTGGGATTACAGGAGGCGATGATGGTCTGCATGCGGTCGCGCCCGCCGATGACCTGATTCTCCCATTCGGTCTCGAAGCCGCTCACCACCTGGCCGACGGGCACCGCCTTCTGCAGTACCGGGCTCCAGACCTGGATGTCTTGGATGTTGGCGACATCGGCGCGCTCCTCCTCCGGCGCCCGCAAAAGGATCGGCAACAGCCGCTCGCCGTCGCGGTACAGTCCAGCTTGGGTGCCCTCGAAGGCGTATTGCAGCGCGGCGGCGAGGTCTTCGCGGCTGATCCCGAGCTGTCGGCCGACCTGCTCGTTGAAGATCGGGCGCACTACCTTGACCGGCTCGCGCCAATCGTCGCGGACCTCCTTGGTGCCCGGCTCGGCGCGCATGATGGCCTTGGCCTCCCCAGCCAGCTCACGCAGCACCGCCGCGTCCGGTCCATGGAAGCGCGCCTCGATCTTGCTGTCGCGACCGGGGCCGATCATCATCCGTTTAAGGATGGGGTCGGTCCAATACAGCTCCTGCTTCAGGAAGGCGTCGACCTGGTCCCAAACGGCATCGATGCGCTCGCGGGTATCGGTGCGCACGATGATCTGCGCATAGGCCGGGCTCGCCTCCTTGGCGTCGTAGACGAGGGTGAAGCGCTGATGCGGCCCGCCGATGACCGAGGTGGTCTGCTCCACGCCCTCGAGACCGCGCAGGTACTCCGACACCCGCAGCGTGTCCTCGCGGGTCTTGCGGATGTCCGTGCCCTGGGGCTCCCAGATGTCGACGAAGAACAGCGGCGTGTTGGAATACGGAAAGAAGGCCTGCTTGACGAAGCCGAAGCCCCAGAGCGACAGCACGAACAGCCCCACCACGACGCCCATCGTGACCCAGCGCAAGCGCAAGGCCGAGCTGACCAGCCCGCGGTAGATGCGAAAAGGGGCCGCGCTGTAGGCATCCTGCTGCTCGCTGCCCGCCTCGCCGGGCTTGAGCAGCAGGCCGCACAGCAGCGGTGTGGTGCTGATGGCGGTGATCCAGGAGAGGCTGAGCGAGATCAGGATGACGTAGAACAGGGAGCCGGCGAACTCGCCGGTGCTGTCCTGCGAAAAGCCGATACCGGCGAAGGCGAGGATGCCGATGACGGTACCGCCCAACAACGCCCAAATGGTCTTGCCGACCGCCTCGCTGGCCGCCTCGGGCGCCTTCATGCCGGCGTTCATGCGCACCAGCATGCCTTCGGCGACGACGATGGCGTTGTCGACCAGCATGCCGAGTGCGATCACCAGGGCGCCCAGGGAGATGCGCTGCAGCTCGATTCCGTACAGGGCCATGATGAACAGGGTGCCGGCCACGGTGATCAGCAGCGTCGCGCCGATGATGAGGCCGACGCGCAGGCCCATGAACAGCAGTAGCACCACCAGCACGATGACCACCGCCTGGCCGACGCTGACGATGAAGCCGTTGACCGATTCATCGACCTCCTTGGGCTGGTCGTAGACCGCGCTCAACGCCATGCCGATGGGGACGTCGGCCTGCAGCTCGGCCAGGCGCCGGTCCACCGCCTCGCCGACCGCGACCACGTTCTGACCCGCTTGGAGGGAAATGCCCAGGGCCAGCGCCGGCCGGCCGTCGCTGTAATAGTATTTGCCGGTGACCTCCTGGTAGGCGCGCTGGATCTCGGCGATATCGCTCAGACGCACCAGCTTCTTCTCGTCCGATGCGATCAGCACGTCGCCGATGGACTGCACCGAGCTCGACTCGCCGGTCGGCCAGATGCGCAGGTACTCGTCGCCCACCGCCACGTTGCCGGCGTCGGCCACCACGTTCTGCGACTTGAGCACGCTGGCGATGCGCTCAACCGGGATGCCGAGCTCGCCCAGGCGGGCGCGCGAGATGGTCAGGTAGGCCACCTCCTGCTGCGCGCCGTCGATGACGATCTTGCGCACCCCAGGGACCAGGATCAGCTGTTTCTTCAGGTCATCGGCCGTATCCCAGAGATCGCGCCAGCTGTAGCCCTCGCCGCCCAAGGTCACGTAGATGCCGTAGACGTCGGCAAAGCTGTCGACAATGATCGGGGCCTGGGCGCCGGGCGGCAGCTCATGCTGCATGTCGGCGATCTTGCGCCTGAGCTCATCGTAGATGTTCGGAAAGTCCGGCCCGCGATACTTGTCCTGGAATTCGACGGTGATGTCGGACATTCCGGGCCGCGAAATGGACTTCTTGATCCATTTCACCTGCTCCATGAGCTGGAGGGCCTCTTCGATGTGGTAGGTCACCTCGTCCTGGACCTGCTGCGCCGAGGCCCCTGGGTAATAGGTGATGACCTTGGCCACCTTGACGGTGAAGGCCGGGTCCTCCAGCTTGCCCATGCCCTGAAAGCCCCAGAGCCCGCCGCCGATCAGGATGATGACCAGCAGCCAGGAAATGACGGGGTTTCGAACCGAGTATTCGCCGATGTTCACGGTCTTGGATGTTCCCATCAGGATGCAGGCGGGGCCGAGGCGGGAAGCGGCGATTCGCTCGGCACCTCGCCGGGCCGCGGCTCGGCCTCCTCGCGCTCGGGCAGCAGGCGCACCGGCATGCCCTCGGCGAGATAGCCAACACCGGCGGTCACCACCCGGCTGCCGGGGGTGAGGCCGTCCTTGACCGCGATCGACCGGCCCGTCAAGCGACCAACCTCGACCGGAGTCTTTTGCACCCTCATCGTCGTCTCGTCGACCACCCAGACGAAGGGCTGGAGCGATTCGTCGGCGGTCACGGCCGCGGCGGGCAGGTAGAAGACCGTGTCGGCCGTCGCGACCTTGCTCAGATCCGCGGTCACCGTCGCGGTCATGCCGGGGAGGACCAGGAAGTCCTTCGGGGCCGGCATGGTAAAGCTGACCTCGAAGGTCTGGGTCTTGGGATCGGCGCGGGTCGCGACCTCGCGAAGGGTCAAATCAAACTCCCTGCCCGGGCGGTTGTCGAAGCTGGCCGTGACCGGTACCCGTCCGGCCTCCGGCTGGCCGCTTCCCGGGGGCCGGATGCTGAGCATGATGTTCTCCGGCATGTCGATCCTGACCTCTAGCTGCGTGCTGTCCTGCAGCGCCAGCACCGGCTGCTTGGCCTGGACCTCTTCGAAACGCTGCACGTAGCGCTTAGCGACGGTGGCGGGGAAGGAGGCCGTCAGCCTGGTGTAGGAGAGATCCTGCTTGGCCTGATCGAGGGCGGCCTGTGCGCTCTTGAACTGGGCCTCCTTCTCGTCGAAGTCCGTGCGCGAGATAAAGTCCTTTTCGACCAGTTCCTGCGCGCGCTTGAAGTCGTTATCGGCGCGGTCGAAGCTGGCCTGGGCGTCTTTGACCGTGATCTCGAAGTCGGTCGGATCCAGGGCGACGAGCAGCTGCCCCTGCTCGACCAGGTCGCCCTCTTTTACCGGCAGTTCCGCAATGGTGCCCGGTACGCGGAAGGCGACCTCGGCCTTGTTCAGCGCATCGATACGCCCCGGGAAGCGGCGCACGCCGCCGATATCGGGTACTTCGACCACGACGGTCTTCACCGGCCGTGGTGTTTCCGCCGGAACCGGTTCCTCGCTCTTGGAGCAACCAACGAGGAAAGGGACAAGCGCCATCCATGCTGAAAGACACAGGAACCGACGACGACAGAGCAGGGGAAGTTGCTGATACACGGAAATCACCTAGTTTTCGGCTGCGGGCGCGGCGGACGCTTGCGCGTCGCCCGATCCAGCCTCTCTCGGGGGAAAATACGCGTCGAGGACGTAGAGCGCCACCAGCGCGTAGATCGCCGCCATGCCGAGCTCGCCCAAGCGATCGGCGAAGTTGGCGCCGCCTTCGTCGCTGAAGGGGATGATCGATTCGCCGTAGAGGATCATCACCACGCTGAGAGCGAATCCGGCCAACGGGGCCCAGGGCGCATCGGACGTGATCATGCGGGCAAGGACCAGCACGACGGCCAGCGTCATCGTCGCCACGAACGGAAAGTGCGGCGCCATGACGGTGAGTTGGTACATGACCAAGGTGACTAGACCCGCCGCGACATTGGCCGCGAGGATGCCCTTGGTGACGGTCAGACCACGCGCCAGGTTGGCGCTGTAAGCGTAGATGGCGATGTAGATGGGTGTGTGGACGTTGGTCCAGCCGAAGCTGAAGTAGGCGACCGCGTAGGAACCGGTGATGGCCGTCAGGATCCAGGCACGCCGATCCACCTCCGCCGCCGGCAAGACCGGCTTCGGCGCCGGCGTCGGCTCGGTCGGCAGTGGCGGAAGCAGGGCGAAGAGGAGCAGCGTCACCGCCAGCGAGACGCCGATGTTGCCGACGAAGGAGCCGGCGACATCCCGTGTGATCTCGACCGTGGTGTTCGCGACCATCGGCACCAGCATCAGCCCGACCAGCAGCAGGATCATCACCAGGGACGAGCCACCGCGCAGACCGGAGCGGAAGGTCCAGAACAACGCGGGGAAGAGCGCGAGCAGAAAGAGCGCTGGGTAGGCTTGCGACACGCCGCCCGCCATCAGGCACAGTGCCATGATCAGGCTCGTCACCAGCAGGATGCCGACCGCCGCGCGCGGGGTTGGCGCCCTCGGCGCCTGCAACAAGGGCGCGGTGAAGATGGGCGCGAGATACGCCAGGGTCCAGTCGTAGGCGAGCGCGATCACGAAGGTAAGGGTCACGCCGAGGCCAAGCCGGAGCGCGCGGCGGTCGTGGGTTTGCCGCGCGCTGGCCTGGTCGTCCGCCGGCTCAGGGAGCCCGATCTCAGTAGACGGCTCAGTAGGCATAGGAGAGCCAGCTGATCAGCCTGATCCAGGCCGCCCCAAGAGCGTTCAGGAACCCGTTATCGCCTGTGTAGACGATGACATTGGCCTGGCCGTTAAGATTGCGCCGGATGTCGGCGTTCTCGCTGCCGATCTCGTAGCCCAGCATGCGGATACGCACCGGAAAACGCTGCGGGTCGCGCAGCCAGGCCTGTTCCTTCGGTACGCTCGGCAGGCTACCGGGCGAGTCTGGGCCGACCGACGCGGCATTGGTGATGCTGCTGACCTCGCCCTTGAAGATCCGGCCCGGATAGAGATCCAGCACGATGTCCACCGGATCGCCGACGGACACCCGCGCCAGGTTGTTCTCGGTCAGATAGGCCTCGACCCAGACATCCTCGAAGGACACCAGGTTCATCAGCGCCTGGCCCGCCTTCGCGAAGGTGCCCTCGCCGATCGTCAGATCGACCACGACACCGCGCGAGGGCGCGTGCAGCTCGGTCCATTCCAGATCGAGCTCCGCCTCGCCCAACTGCGCGATGGCGGAGCGGATCTGCGCATTGTCGGCGCCCTGATCACCCAGCTGTTGGCGCGCCTTTTCCAGATCCGCCTGCGCCCCGGCCACCTTGCTCTCGGCGGCGGCCAGGTCGGCGCGCATGTCGTCGGCCTTGGCCTTGGCGACCAGCCCCTTCTGCTCCAGCTCGAAGATGCGCGCGCTCTGGACCTTCACGTTCTCAAGGTTGATCTCGGCCTGGGTGAGGGTGGCCTGGGCGACCTCGACCTGGGAGGAGCTGGCGCCGACGGACTGGGTCGCAGATTGCAGCGCGGAACGCGCCTTCTCGACCTCCAGCACGAAGGGTCGTTGATCGATCCGGGCCAGCAGGTCGCCGCCTTCGACGAGCTGCGCGTTGGTCACCGCAAGTGCCGCGACATAGCCCGAAACCTGCGGCACGACCTCGATCACGATCGCCTTGACCCGCGCGAGTGAAGTGTAGGGCGTGATGCGGTCGGCGAACAGGTACCAGACGAACAGCAGCAGCGCCAGGAAGGTGACAAGTCTTGTGGTCGTTTTCATCGGTTGGCCGGCCATGCGTGTGTGGTTGTTTTAGGTCTCGTCTGCATCCGGCAAAGACATCAGGGTGGCGAGGGTGACCCGGCTCAAGTCCGAATGCGGCCCGCCGGCGCCGCGCTGCAGGGCCATTAGTCAACATCAGCGTCCGCAATCTTCGTGTCGCGACGGGGGCGCTGGCCCCGGATTGCCGTGGCGACCGCCTTGCTGGCGATGGCGACGTAGAGACCGGTCGCGCCAACGCCTACAATCGCCGACGCGACGCTGGCAATCCGGCCGAGTGTCGTCACCGGCGTGATGTCGCCGTAGCCCACGGTTAGTCCGGTGATCAAGGTGAAATAGGCGGCGTCCCCCAGGGTCCAGTCTTCCGCCCAGGCCAGGGCGAGCCCCAACAGCATCAGGAGCAGGCACAGGAACACGAAGACCTGCCGGACGAAGCGGGCGATCACATAAAAATTGTTTACGAACAGCAATAGATCGCGCATCGTTTTGCAGCCCTCGCTACCTAGACCAGCGACGAGCCCTGAATGGGCGCGTCCTTGTCCCAGCCTAGTTCGCCGCCCCCACGCCACGCAATGCGGCCAGGCGCCCGTAGTTCGACAGGAAGCCGCTCTGCGTCACGCGGGTCGGGTCGCTGGCGGTGACGCCGGTGCCGTCGCCGAGGAGGCTGGAATCCGTGGCGCAACCGCTCACGAGAACCGCCGCGGCAAAGACAATAACGCAAGACAGTCGCACCATAGCGGAACGGTTATCGATCATGATCATCGCTTCTGGATCGTCGCTTCTGGGTTGGTTCGAGTCCGGCCCATAGGCCGCACTATTGCTTATGCTCTGATGCATACTCTTCAAGGATGAGTTTTTCCGGATCGATGTCATAGACCCAGGGGGCCGAGTTCTTCCAGCCGTTCCTCATCCGCTTACCGTCAAAGACGCTGCCGGGATCCTTGACCTTGTCGCCTTCAAATCCGTCAGTGACGGTGTAGACGTTCTCGAGGCCGGCAGCCGCCAACAGTTCGACCGCCTTGGCGCTGCGGTCGCCTGAGCGGCAAATGAGCAGCACGGTGTCGGTTGTTCCCGCTAACTCTTTCACCTGCTCTACAAAATCGGCGTTCATCTTCGGGCCGTATTCGGTCTTGCCGTCCTTCCTCTGATAGGTGACAAAGGCGAAGGGGATGTTCCATGCCATCTCCGGGTGACCGACAAAGGCGTATTCTTCCGGGGTCCGCACGTCGATGATCGTCACTTTCTCAGGTGCGGCCTTCCACTGTTCGTAGGCCTGCGCGGCATTCATGTAGAGACCGAGGGTCGTCTGTTTGCGTTCGGGAACCTGCTGTTCTTCGGACGCAGAGAGGATCATTGTAGAAGCAAGCAGGAAGGTCGCTGCAACGACACTCGAAAGCCACCTTGGATTCATCGTCGACTCCTCTCATTGATCGGGGCGCAGTTACGGGCCCAATTCGGGATTCAGTGCGTTGCGGCGTCGGCACGCGACCCCTCAACGTCACTGTGGGTGTCATGTCGAATTCGGTCGGCTGGACGGAGACCTCCAACAACGCGCATAGATCGACGGTAGCGTAGGACTCTAACACGGCGCTTGCCGCCGCACTGGACATATCAAGACAAACAATGGACATTTCCGGACAGCAACGCCTAGGATGTCGAACGAGATCAAGCAGTGGAAACGCCGTGACTATGACCCGACGCGGAACAGCACCCCCACACCCGGCAACCGAGCTGCGTATCGGCGCCACCATGGCACTGCCGGCGGCTCTCCGAAGCCTGGGTGCCAATCCGGCTGAGGTATTGGCCGGGGCGGGGTTTGACCTGAGCCTGTTCGATGATCCTGAAAATCGGATTTCCTACGCGGCCCGTAGCCGTCTGTTGGCGCACTGTGTCGACAGCACCGGCTGCCAGCATCTGGGTCTGCTGGTCGGCCAGCAGGCCGATCTGCATTCCCTGGGATTGATGGGCCTGCTGGTGAAGTACTCACCGGACGTAGGGATGGCCTTACGCAGCCTCGTGCGCTTTCTGCATCTCCACGTCCGCGGCGCGGTGGCGCACCTGGAGCTGGACGGCGATCTGGCGATGCTGAGGTACGACATCTATCAATCCGGCACGGTGGCGACCGATCAGATTGGGGACGGTGCAGTTGCCGCCATGTTCAACATCCTGCGCACGCTGTGCGGCCCGGACTGGAAGCCGACCGAGGTCCGGTTCGCTCACCGCGAGCCGGAGGACGTCCGTCCCTTTCGCGGTTTTTTCGGGGCTCCGTTGCTCTTCGACTCCGCGCTGAACGCGGTGGTGTTCCCTGCCGACTGGTTGAATCACCCCTTGCCAGGGGCCGATCCCGAGCTACGCCGCTCGCTGCAGGCGCAGATCGATGCGCTCGAGGCCGAATACGGCGACGACTTGCCTGGGCAGGTGCGGCGCGTGTTGCGGACGGCACTGCTGATGGATCAGGCCCGGTCGGACCAGGTCGCGAAGCTCTTCTCGATACACAGCCGCACGCTCAGCCGTCGCTTGAATGCTTGCGGCACGAGCTTTCAGGAACTTCTGGACGAAGGGCGCTTCGAGATCGCCCGGCAGCTGCTCGCAGACACCCGGATGGAGGTGCACCAGATCGCCGAGACACTCGACTACGCCGACGCGAGTGCCTTCACGCGCGCATTCCGGCGCTGGAGCGGTAGCACGCCTGGCCAATGGCGAAAGAATCACAAGGCTGCGAGATTGCGCGGGAAGTGATGTACTGGAGCGCAAGCCCAGTCGGATTACGGATAGCGCGGCTAGACTTCATGTCATCCCTCATTTTCGAGCGCCTTCGCGGCGATCTCTCCGTAGAGGTGGACAACCTTGGCAACCAGGTCCTGGTACTTCGGCTGTCGGTCGATGAAGGGCTTGGCCTGCTCCCAATCCTCGGAGACCTGTCGCAGGAAGCTCAAGTCCTGCTCGGCAAGGGTCTGTCCGGCGTCAACCTTCTGCTTCAGTGCCAGCAGCCGCGGCAGGCGCTGCTCACTGAGTCGCTCAAGCAATGCCTGCAGCACGCCTTCATCCCGCTGTGGGTCTTTCATGCGTTGTCCTCGTTGGTTGTTTGGATTCTGCGATCGAACGGCACGCAATCGGCCGTCCGTGTCGCCCGCGCCTTGCCGATCAATGCCCGCTGAACACTAGGGCCTTGATCGGCAACAGCAGTGCCTGGATGCGCAGGATCATCGCATGCACGATACAGACGGTGTCGATGGCATGCAGTCCGAACTTGTGCAGGCTGCCGATGTTTGGGTCCTGTAGCGCATCGTGGTTGTTGGTGTAGGCGTTGGCGATGCAACTGCCGCCCTGGGGCAGGTCGTCGAGCTGCCCTGGATAGAGCGGCTGCATGACGACGGTGATCGAGCCGGGCTTAGCGAAGTGCTGCACGTCCATCAGGGTGTCGGTCGGGCGCACCTGGCCAGAGGCGATGACGTTCTGGACCTCGGTCACGACCATCGGCACGATCCGCCAAGGCATCGCGACGCACGTGACCTCGCCGATCATGCCCACCTTCAGCACCTGCGCCTCGATCTGCCCGAAGCCGGCCATGAGGCCCGTCGCGTGACGTTCCGGCACCAGGATGCCGGCGGGTCTCATCATCGGATTGACGATGTCGCCCGGTTGCAGCGCGAACTGCTGCACGACGCCGGCGGTCCCGGCCACGACCAGGGTCTTCTTGATCTCGACCTCGGCCTCGTGCAGCGCGGCCTCGGCGCTCGCCTTCTCCGCCGGGAGCTTGAACTCGATCTCCGAAACGATGGCCTCGCGACTCGCCAGGGCAGCATCCAGTGCGCCCTCCTGGGTCTCGACCTGAACGCCCATGCGCTCGACGTCCCGCTCCGCGATTGAACCGGGACTCTTACGATTCGCTTCGGAGCGGGTCTCGAACTCGTCTACGGCCTGCTGCAGTGCACCACGCGCCTGAGTGATGCGACCGTCCGCTTCGTCGAGCCGAGACTTGGCCACGATCATTGCGGCCTCGATCTCGGCAATGCGGCGCCGGGCCGTCTCGAGATCCGCCTCCTGCTCGGTGCTGTCCAGACGGAACAGGGGTTGCCCCTCCTCGACCCGCTGATTCAGCTCGACAAAGGTCTCGACCACTCGGCCGTTGATCTGTGGCAGCACGGTCACGGTGCGGAAGACCGACGTGGCGGACTTGGTGGAAGGGTGAAAGTAGAAGATGGTCGTGATCAGGGCCACGGTCAGGATCAGGCACAGGGTGATCCCCCAGCGCAGCTCGAACCAGACCGTGAACAGCGTGATCTCGCGCCCGAACCGCTTGCCCTGCACGTAACGGCGAAAGAGGTAGTCCGGCAACACGGTCAGCATCGAGCACAGGAGTAGCTCCAACATCGCTTAGGCCTCCCGCTGCCCGATCGGCTGATGATCGGCCGGGACAGGCGCGTCCTGCACCGGCGGCGTTGAAGTCGCGGGCTCCGCTCTGTTGGCGATTCGCTCGAGGGAGCCGGAGATGGACCGCAGCGGCGTCGTGAAGTCCGGTAAGGGCACGAAGGCGAGCAGTAGCCCGGCGATCCAGAACAAGTGGTTGTGGGTGAAGAGCGCCAGCAGCGCCAGTACCGCGACGAGCTCGAACTGCACCTTCTGACCGCGATGCGCCATCTGTTCCGGCAACGCGTGGAGCTTGAAGTAGAAGATGCCGATGCCGACCACGGCGAACAGCACGAAAAAGGCCGTGACGATGAAGAGTACGTCGGTCTCGCCCGGCGCGGTGACGAACGGGGGCAAGTGGTGGATCGCGGCCGGGTGTAGCGGCTCCGTCATCTGCAAATCTCCGAATCGATCGTGTTGAGGTCCGTGGCTCCATGGCGAGCCGAAGTCAGTACAGGTAGCGCTGCGCCGCGGTGACGAAATCCTCGCGCGGCGGCAGCTCAGCCGGGTCGATTGCAATGGGCAGCATGACGGCAGTGCGGCCCCTGGCATTGCGCAGCTCCTGCAACACGATCGGGCGAACCGATGGGTCCCGTGCGTCGCGCTGGATGTTCATCGGATCAAGATAAAGGGTGATCTCATCCCTTCGCAGCTGGTCATCGGCCTCGCCAAGGAGCTCGGCGACCATGTCCAGATGCGCCCGCAGGACGCCGGCGTCCGAGCCGATGGTGCCCAACTGAGCCGTGATGGCGTCCAACTCGGTCGCCAATGCGGCGGGATCAGGGTGCTCGCCCCCCGGCGCATTGAAGCCCCAGCCGCCGCGTTCGAGCGTCGTCAGCTTGCGACGCAGCAGATCGCGCTGGCGTGTGAGGTCGGCGCGCTCCACGCGCGCCTCGGCGATGCGGCTCAGCGCCAGGCTCAGCAGATGGTCGAAGGCGCGCCGCATGAGTTGGCGCCGCATGTCTTCTTCGCTGGTCTTGGGGTCGAGCAGCCGGTGTCCGCTGAAACTGACCGAGACCTGCTGTACATCGTGCCGAACCTGGTCGCCGACCAGGTCCATGCCGAGGATGCTCTTTTCCGTTCGCTCCGCCAGGAGCAGCGTCGTGACGGCGGGAACCTCGCCGCCGTCCGAGCCCGACAGAAATGCCCCCAGCTCAGGGTCTCGGCTGAAGGTGTCCAGCATATCCGGGGCAGAGGCAAACAATGCCGCGAGGCGCGGCTCAGTGCTATAGCTGGTGCGGGTCGCCGCCACGGGTGCCGGTATCCCCGCCACCAGCGTAACCACGTGATCGATGGCCTGAATGACGGGCTTGCGCAGGCGCTTTGCGTAGCCCGGCAGCAGACGCAGTCGCGAATCCGTGCCGTCTACGGCGCGCTCCGTGGCCATCTTGATGAGTGACTCAGGATAGGTTCCGACCTTCTCGCCACCGCCGAAAATTGACTGAAACAGTTTCAAATTCTATCCCCGTAGCGCTTCGCTGCGCTGGGCGTGGTGGCTCGCGTCATCGGTCATGCTCGGCATTTCCGTTGACCACTGCCGGATCGCATCTGCCTATGGTGGCCCCTGCGCAGGACGTGTGTCGGTTCGAGCAGCGGGCCGATACTGTTCAAGAAGTCGGAGCGACGCAATGACGGCACGAAGCGGCTCAACGAGAACACGACCATCGGTGGCGGCTGCATGAGCTGACGGCGCGGCTTAGGAGCCTTGCTCGTTCTCGAGCGCCTTGCGGGTGATCTCCTGGTAGAGACCGATGGCGCGCGTATAGAGCGACTGGAGATCCGGCCGCTTGTCCACGAAGCGCTTGATCTCCTCCGCGTCCCGCATCACCTCGTTGAGATGCGCAAGATCGGTATCCTCGAGTCGCTCGCCGCGCTCGACCTTGGCCTTGAGATCGAGCGCCCGTGGCAGGCGGAACTGCTCGAACCGCTCAAGAATGGTGACGATCACGCCGTCTTCATGCGGGATTTCGCTCATATTGTCCTCCGGAACTGAATGGATCACTAACGCGGGTCGAGGGGGCCACGCGGATCGGCAATGCCTCGGGGGTCGGCAACGCCGCGCGGATCGGCAATCCCTCTCGGATCGGCAATGCCGCGTGGATCGGCAACGCCTCTCGGATCGGCGATACCGCGCGGATCGGCCACGCCGCCGGGACCGCCTACGCGTGCGGCGTAGCTGACCGGCAGCAGGCTCAGAAGGACCGGGACCAAGAGCAGGCCGACGATTCGGCTCTTGCGGTTGCGACGATTCATGTTGTTCATAGTTGACTCCTTGGAGTGTGTCGACGGTTCCGTCCCGTCCGCAGCGAGCGACCCGTTGCAAGAGGGCGCCAGCGTTGACGGACGGTCAGAACGCCCGGGGGATGAACTTGAACGGATAGTCGGGTTCGCGATAGCCCTCGGCCTTCTGCCGCTTCGGCAACTCTATCTTTTTGTGGGGCAGCGTCTTGTAGGGAATCGTCGCGAGCAGGTGGCTGATGATGTTGAGGCGTGCGCGCTTCTTGTCGTCGGACGGTGCGATGTGCCAGGGTGCGAAATCGGTGTCGGTGGCCGCGAACATCGCATCGCGCGCCCGCGAGTAGTTGTACCAGCGGCTGTAGGATTTGAGGTCCATCGGCGAGAGCTTCCAGGTCTTGCGCCCGTCCTCGATGCGCCCCTCCAGGCGTCGTGTCTGCTCCTGCGGACTGACCTCGAGCCAGTATTTGAGGAGGATGATGCCGGAATCCACCATCGCCTTCTCGGTCAGCGGCACCAACTCGAGAAACCGTTCGGTCTGTTTCTCGGTACAGAAGCCCATCACCCGCTCCACACCGGCGCGGTTGTACCAACTGCGATCGAAGATCACCACTTCCCCCGCTGCCGGGAAATGACGCATGTAGCGCTGGATATACATCTGAGACTTCTCGCGCTCGGTGGGCGCCGGCAGCGCGACGACGCGGAAGACCCGCGGGCTGACCCGCTCTGTGATCGCCTTGATGGCTCCGCCCTTGCCGGCACCATCGCGACCCTCGAATACGATACAGACCTTGAGTCCTTCATGGATGATCCATTGCTGCAGCTTGACCAGCTCGACGTGCAGCCCTTCCAGTTCGCGCAGGTATTTCTTGTTCTTCAGCTTTTTCGGATGCTTACGTTTCTTTGGGGGTCTGACCTCTGCTGCCCGGCTCTCGGCTGCCGGAGTTTCGGCGTCAGCTCCCTCGTTTTCCGTGGACTCATTTTGGTCGATGACGTCTTTGATCTCGTTCATTGAATGCTGCCTCCTCCGCAGTGCCGCTGGTTCTTTCATTATCGAACAATTCAACCGCGACCAGCGCAGTATGCGATTGTTTTGTATTCGATTCAGCCTCGGAAGAATCAACACTTGCTGGAGCTGGGGTGGTTTAAGCGATAAGCCTGCGAAACAACAGCGCAATAAACCTGCCATCGGTCCACCAGGCCAGCTGCCGGAAGGGATGTAAACACGATCAGTTCGTAGCCCGACAGGATGAAGCGAATCTGCACAGGAGCGCGCCGACGGGCACCGATATGGCGTTGATTCTACGCAATCTCGGAGGCGGAACTTCGGAGGTTCGGTTAACGGCTCCCAGGCGATCCTAGAGCCCGCCGCCGCAGCGGAGCTGCCAGGCGATGGCGATGCCGATGAGATCGAAATCGTTGCCGGTACGTGCGAACACCCCACGGCTGACATACAGATTGACGGAATTGTGCCGATCGACCGGGCCGTCCACCGAGTTTGCCGATCCGGACAGCCAGGTGTAGGGGGCGATAGCGTCGAACTTGCCCGACATTCCCCGGAGATCGAACACCCGCGCATAGCTCAGCACCGCGCTGGAGGTATCGAGTTCCGGGTCGGTCAAAGGCAACGCGGAATCGGATGGCAGACCACCCCGCGTGAAGGCGGAGCCAACGATCAGAAAGTTCACGCCAACCGGCGCGTTGGAGTAGGTGCGTGGCTCGATCTCCTGCCCCTGCGCAACGCGCACCCCGGACAGAAGCGCACCGGCGGTCAGCGCGACCAGCAGACATGGCAAGGATTGGCCCCGTCCTCGACACGCCTGCCCTGCGGGCAGCCGTGTCGGCATGGGATGCCGACCGACGGATGAGATCGATCTACGGTGAAGGCGCAGGTGGAGGTCTCCGACGGCCTGCTGTGTTCCGTCGTCATGGCCACTTCTGTCATCCCGCGCTCGCTGAAGCTTGCGCGTTCCGATGTCGCCGGTTTCAGCTCAGTCCATGCTCGCCCTGAGGTCGACCAGTGCCTTGTCGAAGCTGTCGACCTTGATTAAGCCAAGGCGCGGGTACTCGATGTCGATGATGATGTACACCGCAATCGCCATGACGGCCGGGAAGGCGATGACGTGGAGCCAGCTGCGCGAGCGACCGCCGGACATGCCGTATCCGGCCAGCAATGCGCTGGCCATAGCCATGAGATAGAGCAGTCCATAAATGACCATCGGCGGATGCATCTGGGTCGCCATGGTCCGCAAACTGGCGATGTCGAACATGTCGTTTAGGGCAGGTAACAGCAGCTTGATCGCGTCCGGCATCGCGCCGGTCTGTTGGCCGTCGGCAAGGGCCGCGTTCCAGATGTCCGTTTGCAGGTCCGTAGCCGTCTTGAGTGCGGCATACGCGGCCTGCACGTCAGGCAGTTTGCTATAGATGTCCAAGCGGGCATCCAGGTACCGACGAAACAATTCACGCATCGCCGGCTGGGCGTCGGCCGGCAGTAGATCGAGCCGCAGATAGGCGGTACCGATTGCATTACTCTCCTGAACGAGGAGATCGCGGCGCGCATCGAAACGCGACGCGGCTCCGGAAAACGTGAACGCGATCAACAGACCCAACAAGGCAAAGACGGCTCCTTCGACGGCGCCTGTACCGGCTCGCGCACCTTCCGGATCTCTGGTGAGTTGTTTGTTGCCGACGCGGCGGCCCACCTCCAGTAGGACGAGCATCGCGATAAACAGTGCGATGGCAGTCAGCGTTGTGTTGACGGCTTGGTGCATAAATCGATTCCTGGTCAGTCTGGAGTGGGTGGATAAGGTTTGTCGTCCAAGAACGCGCGTGTCTGCCTCATGACCCATCCACCGGAAACTCCCAGGTCACCCGTCCGGTCTTGGTTAGCTCCCGGCCCGGCTCGCCCAACTGCTTGCCGTAGCGGATCAATTGGATCAGATCTGAGCTGACCTGCGGATTGGTGGTGAAGTAGGAGTGGCCGAAGGCATCGGTGCGCTTGCCCTCGTAGGTGATCAGGTCGATGCGCCCGACGGCCTCGAAGTAGCGCTGTGCTCGGTCCGGGATGTCCTCCGGGCGCAGCTGACCGACCCGGTTGCGACTGCGGAACAGGATGCGGGAGACCAATAGGGCGCGGTCCTCCGGCGAGGCATAGATGGTCAAGCGGCCCTGAAGCACCCGCGGTAGACGCCCCTCCGGCCAGACCGTCATCAATTCCGGATCGGAGAGGAAGCCGGTGATCTGCTGACCGGCGATGTCCACGTCGATGTCCGGCGAGAGCAAAACCAGGTTGTCGATCTTGTACAGGTCGATCGGCTCTTTGCCGGCGGCGATCGCCTCCGTCACCAACTCGCTCACGGCGCGCAAGGTCAGGGCCGTGCCGCGGCTGTGGGCCAGGATCTGCAACCGCTCAAGCCCCGGGGTCGTGGCGAGGGTGCGGATCGTCTTCTTCAGATGCGCGACCGCGTAGTCGGCGGACTCGGTGGTGGTGGTGTAGGAGATCAGGAAATTGCCGGTGGTGGAGGCGGGCCAGGTGAAGAAGGCGCAGACCTGCTCGCGGCCGAGGAAGTGACACAGTTCCGCGGCGGTAAAGGCGGCGGTGGCGAAGGTCTCGTTGAAGCCGTGGACGTAGAGCATGAGTTCTTTCTTCGGCGCCTGCGCCAGCCTGCGCTCCACCTCGCCTTGGAGCTCGGCCTTGGCCTCGAAGTGGCGCGCGAGCTCGGCACGATCACGCAGCACCTTGCCGTCGGCGCCCTTGGACACCGGGTAGGGCTCCTCCGGATAGACGCCCAATTCCCGCACCGGCCCCAGCTCCAGATTGACCTCCCGGGTGCGCTCGGCGAGCTGGCTCTGCTCGCTCAGGGTCTCCCAGTCCAACCCCGGCACCATCCGTACCCGCACGGAGCCGAAGGCGATGTGCCGGGCACGCTCTTGGCCGTAAGCCGGCCGCGCCTCGTCTTTGGCGTGCGCCTCGAGCTCCGCGGGCGTTGGCGGGGCCCGGTCGGTGATGAAAAGAAGGTCGACATCGGGAGTCTGCCGAGACGTCTCGGTGACCTCGAACACCGGCTGTCCGCCTGGAAGTTGATACAGGATCGGTGTCGGCATCAGTTGGCGCGCGCTGGTGGCGCAGCCGGCGAGCAGAAGGGTGGCCAGGAGCGCGAGACCGATCTTGATGAGTCGTTGTTGCATGGCCGTTTGAGAAGGGTCGTCGAAGTCGCCGGCGCGCCGGTCAAGCATCGGAATGGCGTTCATGCGGGTTCACTCCAAGGTCATCGGAACCACATTAGAATAGACGTTGCTCGCGGATGCCGGGGGCTCTCGGAACGTCCCCGGACCTGGGTCTCTTGAGGGGGAATACCCAACAAGGATCAGGCGCCGGTGAGCGGCAATCCTTTCCCGGCAAGAGCGCTCGGGGATCAGGCCGACGATCCTCGGCCATTGGCGGTCTGGTCGTGCGGGCCGCGTGCGCGGAGCCGGGCCAGCCGGCGGGTTGCCGTTCAAGACGACGACCCTCGGCTCGCCGGTGTCGGCGCTCCAAGCGTCGCCACCGCGAGGTCACTCGAGTCAAGGCAGGCCCTGACGTGGCTCTAATGGTCCACGGGGACCGGCCGAAATGCCGTCAATACACATCCACCACGACGTAGCGCCCGTTGTAGGGTTGATAGTAGGTTCCGCCGCAGCTGTGCAGGGATGTCCCGTCGATGACGACGGACCGGCAACCCGCGGGCAGGGTGGCCGCATAGACCGCGGTGCGGCGAATGGTCCGGCGGGTGGTCCGGCGCGCGACGCCTGCGACGCTCGCGGGTGTCATGGGACGACCGACGACCGCTTGCGCGTCCTTGATGGCGAATCCGATCGGCAGCCAACCGTCGACAAGCAGCGCGCTGAGGATCAGGCCTGTCCCCAGGGCGATGGAATTCACTGGGCCGCGCGTCTTCATTGCTGATTCTCCTCGATCGTGAGCACACCCAGGTCGTCGACCGAGAGCGTCTCGAGTTGCCGCGCGCCCTCGGGCGCAAGGAAGGTGAACTGACCGGCCTCGAATGTCGGCGCGGTGTTCCAGTCACGAAACCGCACGGCGTATTGCGGCGCGCCCGTCACCCACTTGCTGGTGATGACGTATTTCAACGGCAGCGGTTGATCGCCGGTCCGGACCCAGATCTGCCAATCGACCGTGGCGGCGCGAAAGGCAAGGTGGTGCGCCGCGGTTCCGTCCACGTAGGCGGTCCCGAGATAGGCACCCCGGGTGACATCGGTCATCAGACCCGGATAGGGATCGGACACGAAGAGATCGCCGGCCGGGGCATCGAGACCGGTCGCGGCGCGCAGTTCGGTCAGCGCGGCATCGATGCTGCCGGGGGCATCGATGGCGGCATAGATCTGCTCGCGCCGACCATGCAGGGTCAGGGTCTGGCCGTCGAAGAGGATCTCCACATCGGCCAGGGGCCCTTGACGATGAGCATGGAAATGATCGGGTCGTTCCAGCATCAGGGTTGCCGAGCTGCTCAGTTGCAGCTTCTGACCGGCGAGATCGATGACCTCGTCATCGACCTCCGCACGCACGCTGAAGGCGGCCAGACCGCTCAGATAGGTCGACATGTCGCGCAGGATCCGATCCGCCTCGGGATCGACGTCCGGGCCTTCGGCCACGGCACTGCTCGCAACCCCGAGGCTCAGGGCAAACCCCGTCACTTGGACGAGCCTCCTGACATCGACCATTCGCTGATTTGGCTGGATCAAGTGAGCGTCCTCCTGTGTTGATGATCATGCGGAGCGGATCCGGAACCGTCTCGCGCAACGCAAACCCGATGCATGTCTTGGCGTGCCGGCGTCTCTCGGATGCGCAATTGAACCACTTGACCGGGCTATTTGTCTTCGGATCCTTGCGCGCGTGCGGCCGCAGACCGGCCGCCGGATTGAGCCGTGCAGGCCCTTGCGGGCGTCGTAAACGCCGAAGACCCCGTTGCCGGGGTCTTCGGGTCATGCGTCAGGCATCTCTTTCCCGCACGGCACCGCGCGGTGCCTTGCCTTTACTGTACAGTCGCGGCGGGCGCCGGTGCGGTGGCCTGCTGGTCGGCCGCCGGGGTCTTGGGCGCGCAGTCTTGTCTCGACATCATCGTCGGGTGCATCTGCGGTGCATAACCGGCCATGTGGGTGCGGTCCATGGCGCGCGGCTGTTGGGCGCGGCGCTGTTCACTCATCGTCCTGAAGGCATCGCGGCGCTCCTGGATCTCCTGCTCAACCTTGGCGCGATGGGCATCCATTTCTTCGAGACGCGTCTTCATGAATTCAGGCGTGGTCGGGGATTGCATCTCCGTGACGCTCGGAAATTCAGGCATCGCCGGGTACTGTCCGAACTCGGGCATGGCCGGCATCTCGGGCATGGGCGGAACCTGACCGAATTCAGGCATCGCGGGCATCTCAGGCATAGCCGGGTATTGACCGAATTCGGGCATCGCGGGCATCTCGGCCATGGCCGGGTACTGACCGAATTCCGGTGCCGGTGGGAATCCCGGGAAGGCCGGTGCCGCTTCGGAGGGCATCCGATCGAAAGCGGCGGCATGCTGCTCCATGATCCGGCGGTGCGCATCCATCGCGTCCTCCATGGCCTTGTTCCGTTGCTCGGCCATGGCCTCATGCCGTGCCGAGCTGGCCTGCATCTGTTGCTCCGCCATTTCCGGAGTCATGACGGGTGCGACAGGGGCATTGTACCAGGCACCGGCGGAGGACGCGGCGGCGGCAAGTGCGATGATCGAGGCTGCTTGGACGAGCTTGGACATGGAACACACCTTTAGGATTTGAAATTGATGGGTTTCGGTCTTCTTGCGAGTCCTCCCTGTCAATCGGGGAGCAGCTCTCGTTCGACGCCTGGGTCGAGCGGGACTCGCGGGTCTTCATCAAGGACGGACGCAGGCAACAGCGTCGGGGTGTCGGCAGCAAGCTGATTATTGTCGTTGCCCTTCGATCGCCGTCCTGATTAGGGAATCATTATATAAGTATTTGCTAACATATCAACCGAAAGTTGTGCCCGCAACGAAGTGCACCCCCTCATCGCGAATTAAGCCAATGAAATTTCTGTTTTTCTGAACCGCGTCGACCGCGGGGCCCGTTGATCGGCAGGATGATTCATCGACATGAGAGGCTGCATGTCATTCCGGACGCGGTTCAGTTAGAAGAGCCGATTCAAGCCGTTGAGTGCGGCGACCCGATAGGCTTCCGCCATCGTGGGATAGTTGAAGGTGGTCTCGGTGAAGTAACGGATGCTGTTGGCCTCGCCGCGCTGGGACATGATCGCCTGACCGATATGGACGATCTCGGCGGCCTGTTCGCCGAAGCAGTGAATTCCCAAGATCTCCAAGGTCTCGCGGTGGAACAGGAGCTTGAGCATGCCGACCGTGTGTCCCGTGATTTGGGCGCGAGCGATACTCTTGAAGTCTGCCTGGGCGACTTCGTAGGGGATCTGCCGAGCTGTGAGCTCGCGCTCGGTCCGGCCCACGGAGCTGATCTCCGGGACCGTATAGATCCCGGTCGGGAATTCCTCGATCAGCGACCAGTCGCAGGCGCCGTCGGCGATGTGCGCACCGACGAATCGCCCCTGATCGTAGCTGGCACTGGCCAGTGCGGGCTGGCCGACCACGTCGCCGACGGCATAGATGTGCGGCAAGGCGGTCTGGTAGCTCTTGTTGACCTCGAGCTGTCCGCGCTGATTGGGTGTCAGTCCGATGCTCTCGAGCCCCAGGTCGTGGGTATTGCCGGTCCGTCCGTTGGCCCAAAGCAGGATGTCGGTCTTGAATTTCTTGCCTGACTTGCAGTGCAGCACCACACCCTTGTCATCGGCCTCGACGCGCTCGTAGGTCTCGTTGTGTCGGATCACCACGCCTTGCTGGCGCAGGTGATAGCCGAGTGCGTCCGTGATCTCGTCGTCGAGGAAGGACAGGAGTCGGTCGCGTGTATCGACCAGATTCACCTTCACATCGAGCGCGCCCATGATCGAGGCGTACTCGCAGCCGATGACCCCTGCACCATAGATGGTCATGGATCGCGGTGTGTGCTTCAGTCCGAGGACGGAGTCGCTGTCGCGGATGCGCGGGTGAGTGAAATCCACATCCGGCGGATGGTAGGGTCGCGATCCCGTGGCGATGACGATGTGCTGAGCGCGCAGCTCTTCGGTCATGCCGCCCGGGCGTTGGACCTCGACCCGATCCTCGCCGAGGAAGCGCGCACGTCCGAACACGACCTCGACCCGATTGCGCTGATAATAGCGATACCGGGTGCGGACCTGCTCGTTGATCACGCCGTCCGCGGCGCGCAGAAGGTCGGGAAATTCCGCTTCGATCTGATGCTGCGTGTGCTGGAACAGGGGGTTGCGCCGATAGTCCGCAAGCATCTGGATCGAGTGGCGCAGCGCCTTGCTGGGGATGGTGCCCCAATGGGTGCAGCCGCCGCCGACCGCGTTGTGGGCCTCGACTACGGCGATCCGATGCCCGGCCTTGGCGAGCTTCATTGCCGCGCCTTCTCCGGCGGGTCCGGTTCCGATGACGATGCTGTCGAATTCTCTGGTGGTCATCGCGATGGATTCCGGTTGGGGTTCAAAAGGGCGCCTTAAAACGATATGCAAGTAACGGGCCATTTCGACGCGCGGATTGCCGCGCCTGGGCAATTCGCAGCTGTAGGGTGAACAAGCGCACCGCAGTCCACCAACGCCGGCGCAGGGTTCGGTGGACTTCGCTCTCGCTCGTCCACCCTACACGGATCGTCCGCCTTCAGTGCTTATGGATAACGCCTTCCGGCAACGAGGCGCTTAGATTCCTCGCCACGGCCTATCCATCCCGGTCGAGACGGTTCTCCAGAGCGCTCGACAGGACGAGTCCGGCGAGGACAAATCCGAGGAAGAGATAAAACCCAGGCTCCAAGGAGGTGCCGTTGGTGGTCAAGACGGCGACCGCATCACTTGCGCCCCGAAGGCTGCCGAGTTGGTTGCCGACCAGGGCATCGAAGCCGATGTAGGCCATGAAGATGGCAACGACCATGACGTCCGCCATCGACCATTTACCGGACTTCAGCGCGAAGAAGCGGACGATCGACGATCCGCGTGACCCGCTCCAATCGTAGTAAAAGGCATACGTCCCCAACAACTTGAGCGCAGGGAAGACCACGCTGAAGAGGGTCAGGAGTACGGCGACCAACAGCATGTCGGCTTGGCCGGACTCGAACAGGATCCGCATCACGTCGAAGATGCTCTTCGTCTGGAAATAGAGCACCTGATCGGTAAAGACGACCGGCTCGCCGAGGAGCTGAAAGGCCAGTTCGGCGATGCGCGCATCGACCTCGATCATGGGCGTGGCCAGGCCGCCGACGAGCAGGAGGAAGGTCGCACCCACGAGTGCGAAGAGCAGAACCGGGGCGAGCCGATCGGTCGTCCTGTCCGACCCTCGCCCGCGCGGGGCACCGCCGACCAGCGAAACCATGAACACCAAGGCCGTCAGCCCGATCACGGCCCCGAGCTGTTGACGGATCCGCGGTTGGACCATGTCGATCTCGGTCTCGATCAGGCGCGAGCAGGCATCCACATCCGCACAGCCATAGCGCACCAAGACGGCCTCCAGCGGGCGGCGATCGGTCCCGGCACCGCTCGAGGCCACGGCATCGCGCAGCAGGACCCGCAACCGCGCCTTGATCTGCTCCTTCACACCGGGCACGGACAGCTGCTCGACGAAGGCATCGGCATACTCGGGCACTCGGTCGCGCAGACGCGCCACGTCCAGCAGCAGATCCTGCAAACCCTGCTGGAGTGCGCCTTGGAGCTGGTCCAGCCAGCTTCCGCCCGGGTCGGGCCGCCGCTGCGCGAGGTTGCGCTCGATCTCGCGGATCAGGGTATCGAGCAATTGGGTCACGGCCTCCGTCACCTGGGCCCGGCTAGCCTCTGTGAGATCCAACTCGTCGACGCGCTTCTCCAGGATCTCGCCGATCCGCGCGACCCAGACGTCGGCATCCAGCAGCCCGTAGCGGACATGGTGGATCTCGGCAAGATCCGTCTTCAGGATCTTCACGCGGTTCAGATCGGCGACCAGGCCGACCATCAACCAGGCGGCCCCGATCAGCAGGGCGACGGCCAAGACCTGTCGAACGCGTCGTCCGGTCTGCATCAGCCGACCGCCGCCAGACGCGGAGGTTGCGTCTCGGTCTGCGCTGCCGGCAGCGGCGAGCGCTCGTAGACGACGTTCACCGCGTCGCTTCCGAGGAGCTGTCGCAGACGTTTCAACAGGGCGTCGGTCGGCTCGACTCGCCAAGCGTCTCCGAGGACCATCTCGCCCGCTGCGCCGGGGCGGCAATAGCGCAGACGGACCGGGAGATCGCCGTCGCGAAAGGCCGCGAGTGCCACGCGCAAGGCATCGAGCCGAGCGAGGCCCTCGGCATGGGCAGCCGGATCCGAGAGGTCCAGGATGAGACGCAGATGATCGGCCATGCTTGCCCGCGCCTGCTCGAAGGTCCGCACGTCGTCGGCACGCAAGGACCAGCTGTCTCGGTACTCGTCGAAATTGAGCGCCCCCGAAACCTGTAGGATCTGGTCCGGCACCAAGAGATGACGCAACTGCTCGTAGAGCTCGGAGAAGACAGTGATCTCGATGCGCCCCGTGCGATCGTCGAGCACCACCGAGCCCATGCGCCCGCGCTGGGTCTTGCTGTGACGCACCGACACGACCAGGCCGGCGACACTGCGTTTCTCGCGGTCGCGCCGGTCCCGACGGCCCAGCTCGCGATCCGTCTCCAAGAGCTTGGCGATACGGCTGACCGCCATCGCCCGAAGCTCCGACTCGTAGCGATCGATCGGATGTCCCGTCAGATAGAGCCCGAGCGTCTCCTTCTCGCCCGCCAGGCGCTGCTCGTCTTCCCAGTCGGCGCGGACCTCGCTCGCTAATTGTGGATCGGGCTCGGGCGAGGCGACAGGCTCCAATGCACCGAAGAGATCGGCCTGACCGGCCGCCCGGGTTGCATGGTGCTGCTCGGCCAGCTTGAGCGCCAAGGGCAGCTCGGCCATCAGGGTTGCACGGTTCGGCCCGAGCTCGTCGAGTGCACCGGCGCGCACCAGGGCCTCGAGGACGCGTCGGTTGGCCTTGTGCAGATCGATCCGTCGACAGAAGTCCCACAGATCGCGGAACGGGCCCTCGGCCGTGCGTGTCGCGATGATCGCCTCGATCGCGCCCTCGCCGACCCCCTTGATGGCGCCCATGCCGTAGATGACGGTGCGCGGATCGGCGACGGTGAAGCGATAGGCAGAGCGATTGACCGCCGGCGGCTCAACCCGCAGGCGTAGGGCACGGCACTCCTCGATCAGGGTCACCACCTTGTCGGTGTTGTCCATGTCCGCACTCAGCACTGCGGCCATGAAGGCCGCCGTGTAATGCGTCTTCAGCCAGAGGGTCTGATAGCTGACCAGCGCGTAGGCGGCCGAGTGCGATTTATTGAATCCGTAACCGGCAAACTTATCCATCAAGTCAAATATGTAGGTCGCAACCGCTCGGTCGACCCCGCGCGCGACCGCTCCTTCCTCGAAGATGGTGCGCTGCTTGTCCATCTCCGACTGCTTCTTCTTGCCCATCGCCCTGCGCAGCAGATCGGCGCCGCCGAGCGAATAGCCGGCGAGCACCTGGGCGATCTGCATCACCTGCTCTTGATAGAGGATGATGCCGTAGGTCGGTTTAAGGATGGGCTCCAGATCCGGGTGCGGATAGGCGACCTCGGCGCGTCCGTGCTTGCGGTTGATGAAGTCGTCGACCATGCCCGACTGCAACGGGCCTGGGCGAAAGAGCGCCACCAGCGCGGTGATGTCGCCGAAGCTGTCGGGCTGGAGCTTCTTGATCAGCTCCTTCATACCGCGCGACTCCAACTGGAAGACCGCCGTGGTCTCGCAGCGCTTCAGGAGCGCGAAGGCCTCGGCATCCTGCGGCTCGATCCGCTCGATGTCGATCGCCGGCTCGCCGGCCTCGCGACGCAGCGCGTTCACCGTCTTGAGCGCCCAATCGATGATCGTCAGGGTACGCAGACCCAAGAAGTCGAACTTGACCAGTCCGACCTGCTCTACGTCGTCCTTGTCGAACTGGGTGACCAGGTTCTCCCCGCCCTGCTCGCAGTAGAGCGGAGCGAAGTCGGTGAGCTTGGTCGGCGCGATGACCACGCCGCCTGCATGTTTGCCGGCATTGCGGGTCAGGCCTTCGAGCTTGCGGGCCATGTCGATCAGTGCCCGAATCTCTTCGTCGTCCTCGTAGGCGGCCTTCAGATCGTCGCTCTCGGCGAGCGCCTTCTCCAGGGTCATCCCCAGCTCGAAGGGCACCATCTTCGCAACCCGATCGACGAATCCGTAGGGGTGACCCATAACGCGCCCGACATCGCGCACCACCGCCTTGGCTGCCATGGTGCCGAAGGTGATGATCTGGGAGACGGCCTCGCGCCCGTATTTCCCTGCGACATAGTCGATGACCCGGTCGCGGCCTTCCATGCAGAAGTCGACGTCGAAGTCGGGCATGGAGACGCGTTCCGGATTGAGGAACCGCTCGAACAGCAGATCGTGCTCGATCGGGTCCAGATCCGTGATCTTGAGCGCATAGGCGACCAGCGAGCCCGCGCCCGAGCCGCGGCCCGGACCGACCGGGATGCCCTGCGCCTTGGCCCACTGGATGAAGTCCGCGACGATCAGGAAGTAACCGGGGAAGCCCATCTGGGTGATGACGGACAGCTCCAGATCGAGTCGATCGCAATAGAGTCGACGTTGATCGGCAAGGTCGGCGGCCTCCGGGTCGAGGATCCGCTGCAGGCGCTCCTCGAGCCCGACCCGCGATGCCTCGGCGAAATAGCTGTCCACCGTCATCCCGGCCGGCACCGGAAAATCCGGGAGGAAGTTCTCGCCGAGGGTCAGCTCAAGGTTGCAGCGCTTGGCGATCTCGACCGAGTTCTCCAGCGCCTCGGGCAGATCGGCGAAGAGCTCGGCCATCTCCGCGGGGCTTCGCAGCGACTGCTCGGCGCTGTAGCGGCGCGGACGGCGCGGATCTTCCAGGGTGCGCCCCTCGTGGATACAGACCCGCACCTCATGGGCCTCGAAGTCATCGGGATGGAGGAAACACACGTCGTTGGTCGCCACCACGGGCACGCCCAAGCGGATGGCCAGATCCACACTGGTCTCGACCAGCTCGGCCTCTTGCTCGCGTCCGGTGCGCACCAGCTCCAGGTAATAGCGGTCGCCGAAGACCGCGAGCCACTCCGCGAGCCGACGCTCGGCGGCTTCGCGATGGCCGTTCAGGAGCAGTTGGGCGACGTCGCCTTGCGGCCCGCCCGAGAGCGCGATCAGACCCTCCGCCGCGGACGCGATCCAGTCGCGTTCCACGTAAGGCACCCCGAGATGCTGGCCCTCGACGTACGCCCGGGAGATGAGCTGCGTGAGATTGCGGTAGCCGATCGCATCCTGGACGAGCAGCACCAGGCGGTGTGGCTTATTGACGTCCTCCGGGTTGCGCACCAGGAGGTCGGCCCCCGCGATCGGCTTGAGTCCGGCCGAGACCGCGGCTTTGTAGAAGCGCACCAGCGCGAAGAAGTTGCACTGATCCGTGATGGCGACCGCCGGCATCCCCAGCGCGGCGACACGTTTCACCAACGGCTTGATCCGCACCAGCCCGTCGACCAGCGAATACTCGGAATGCAGATGCAGATGGACGAAGCTGGGATCCACGGTTGTCCTGATCGGGATTCGACGATGGCGGCAGGTGATGCCGGGCACATAGTCTACCGGTCTGCCGGCGTCACGCCGATTCGGAAAAACAGATCGGATCGGGGATCCGGGTCGGGATCCTCGACCGGGTCGAATGTCGCCGCGGCGGTTTGTTCCCTGACCGGTCGGGAGCAACCGCAACGACGGGCTTGGGGCCGGTTTGATTTCGCGGACTTTTCCGGTTTAGGCTGGTTCAGCCAAGAGGCATTGCGGGGGCTGTCCATGTTTTCACAAACCCTGACGCCGAAGGAGCACGAAGCCCGGCGGCGCTTCAGTGATCCGCGGCAGGGTCGTGGAATGGACTCCGCAAAGGTTCACGTTTGAGCCACTCTCAGCGGCGAATGCCGTGCGGTCTGGAAGAGAGCGTCCGATTCCGACCCTGAGATGGACCGACTCTGTGCCCGTGCCCGCATCGATGGTTTGGACTTCCGGAAACCGCCGACCGGCTCCCGCAAGACCCTTGCCATGCTCAAGCTCGCACTTGAGCATGCGCGGCGCCACGGGCTCAAGCGCATCGTCTTGGCGGTTCCCTTCCTCACCATCATCGAGCAGACCGCTCGCGTCTACCGCGACGTCTTTGCAGGTTTCCCGGAGCACTTCGTTCTGGAGCATCACAGCCTGGCGGGGCTGGGTGCCGAAACGGCACCGGGCGACGCCCGGCCCCCTCGATCGGTCCGCTTGGAGAAGAGGGGGATAACCGAATATCCACGAACGCCCGTCAATTCCACAGATTTTTCGGACGGACTTTCGGCGTTGAGTAAACTGTCCTCGGAACTGGTCCCCGGAACTGAGGGGTATATCCTCGATGGACTCCAGGAAATGTCAAACTGCGATTGTTGTCCCGGCAGAGCCGGGCGATGACCTGCCTATTTAACCATTGAGCCCCTGTATGACCAACAACGACATCCTGCGCCGCCTTCGATACACATTCGATTTCGATGATTCCAAGATGATTGCGGTGTTTGCCGCAGCGAACAGTCGGGTGACCCGCTCCCAAGTCAGCAATTGGTTGAAAAAAAGCGATGATCCGGAGTTCGAGGAATGTGGCGATCACCAATTGGCGACCTTCCTCAACGGCTTGATCAAGGATCGACGGGGCACGAAAGACAGCGAGCTGCCCGAGCCGGAGCAATCATTGAACAACAACATCATCTTTAGGAAGCTCAAAATCGCTTTGGATCTGAAAGCGGACGATATCCTGCGTCTCTTGGCCGCAAGCGATGTTCACATCAGCAAGCATGAGTTGAGTGCGTTCTTTCGCAAGCCGGATCATAAGCACTACCGCCAATGTAAAGATCAAATTCTGCGCAACTTTCTCAGCGGCGTGCAGTTGGAGTACCGGGATGGTCGTCCGCAACAGGACGACCCCAGCGCGACTGCGGGACACGTGTCTTGACTAAGACGTCATTCGCCTCTCTTAACCTCAACCCGGATCTGCTTGAGAATCTGTCCTCGCTCGGCTATGACACCATGACCCCCATCCAGGCACTGAGTTGTCCGGATATCCTGGCGGGGAGGGATGTCATCGCACAGGGAAAGACCGGTTCGGGGAAGACCGCTGCGTTTGGGCTCGGTCTACTGGAACGGCTCGATGTCGGACGCTTTCGGGTCCAGTCTCTCGTCCTCTGTCCCACCCGCGAGCTCGCCGATCAAGTGGCCCAGGAGATCCGCGCGCTCGGGCGTAGGAGGCACAACATCAAGGTGCTGACACTCTGCGGCGGGGTTGCCGTTGGCCCTCAGATCGGCTCACTGGAACACGGTGCCCATATCGTGGTGGGAACCCCGGGACGCATCGCGGATCACCTGGAGCGAGGCACGCTGCGGTTGGATGAGGTGACCATGCTGGTGCTCGACGAGGCGGATCGGATGCTTGAGATGGGCTTCGAAAAGTCGCTGGATGCGATCATCGACCGGATACCGACGATTCGCCAAACACTGCTGTTTAGCGCCACCTACCCCAGTCGGATCCAGGCTATCGCTCGGCGCATCATGACTGAACCGGTCATGGCCCAAGTAGCGTCCACTCACGACAATCACAGTATCGCCCAGCACTTCTATCGCGTGACCGACGATCGACAGCGGCAGCGAGCGCTATGTCTCTTGCTGTTGCAGCACCAACCGGTGTCGACCCTCGTGTTTTGCAATACCAAGGTCGATACGCGACACGTGGCTCAGGGGTTACGGGACAGTGGTTTTAGCGTCCTCGCCCTGCACGGTGACCTGGAGCAACGGGATCGGGATGAGATCCTGGTGCGGTTCTCCAACAAGAGCGTCTCGGTGCTGGTGGCCACCGATGTAGCGGCCCGTGGTTTGGACATCGACTCACTCGATGCGGTGATCAACTATCGGATTGCACTGGACGTGGAGGTGCATACCCATCGCGTTGGTCGTACCGGGCGTGCCGGCAGCAAGGGGGCGGCCTTTTCTCTCTACGATGACGGTGAGGCTCATCGCGTCGCCTTATTGGATACCTCGGTGGATCCAATCATGGACAGCGAGTTGTTGCCGTCACTCGACCCGCAGGAGCACCGCCCGATGGTGCCGCCGATGGTTACCGTTCAGATCGATGGTGGAAAGAAGCAAAAGGTTCGCCCGGGGGATATCCTGGGCGCTTTGACGGGCCCGGGTGGTATTCGTGGTGATCAAGTCGGAAAGATCCAGATCGCCGATCATTGGGCCTATGTGGCGGTCAGCCGAGAGAGCGTGGGGGCGGCGTTGAAAAAATTGTCGGTCGGCAAGCTGAAGGGACGCGCGTTTCGTATCAGGCTGATCGAATAACCACGCTCTTCAGCGGTGTCCTCCCGCGTGAAGGGATCTCCATCAGCATGGATGAACGTGGGCGGGCATTGGACAACTTCCGGGTGGCGCTCGATCATCCCGATCGGCGCGCTCGAAGAAAGGGGGGGCTAAACGATGACGCCCGATCTGGCGCTGAGCGGCCTGCATCGCCCGGCCAATTGACCGGGCGTGGATTGAAGCTTCGACACGGCGGCGCGGGTACGAGCCGATCTGCGGGCATCGCGCGTCCTCGGCCTACGGCCCGGTCTTAAGCGCCCGCACCTGATCGAGCAGTGCGGGATCGTCCCATTCACGCTCGCCGGTGGCGCTGTAGACCAGGCGGCCTTCCGGGTCGATGACGAAGGTCGTCGGCAGCCCCTTGACCGGGTAGCTCTGCACGACCTCGGAGTCCAGGTCCATCGGGATCGGGAAGTCGACGTCGGTTTCGCTCAGGAACCGTGCGATGGTCTCGGCGTCTTCGCCGACGTTGACGGCGATGACCGAGACGCCCTCGTCGGTGAGGGTTTCGTGGGCACGCTGCATCGAGGGCATTTCGGCGCGGCAGGGCGGGCACCAGGTCGCCCAGAAATTGAGGATGATGGGCTTGCCGCGATGATCGGCGAGACGTTGCGGCTCGCCGGCGGGCCCTTGGAGGTCGAACTCGGGTGCCTGGATGTCGTCCGACATCGGCGTCAGGGTTTGCGGCTCGTCCGCCGTCAAGGCGGCAGACGAGAATAAGAGGGCCGAAGCCCCGACGAAGTTGCAGAGAGAACGCATGGGGTTGCTCTTCGATGAGGTGATGTCTGTCGATCACCCGCGAACGCGATTCATGCCGCCTTGGCAAGGCAGGGGCTCATCGCGCCCTCGGGACTACGGAGATGGAGAGGGCACAAGCAGGCTTCAAGTCGGCGCGACACCCTGGGTAGATCACGGCGACAACGCGCACCGACCCGATATAATGAAGCGACGGCAAGCGGCCGGAAGTGCCGTCCGACTCCTCCCCCGAGAGAGCGCACATGAACCACGCCATGCCCGTGTCCGAGCGCATCGATGCGCTGCTCTGGAGTCGCCCGCTCGACGAAGTGCCGCCTTGGCAAGCCCTTCCGATCTGGCTCGGGCGTTTGATCTATGCGCTCGTCCGCGACCTGACGCAAGGCTATCTGTCCCTGCAGGCCATGAGCCTGGTCTACACGACCATCTTGGCGCTCGTGCCCCTGCTGGCGGTGACCTTCTCGGTGTTGAAGGGGTTCGGTGTCCACAATCAATTGGAGCCTCTGCTGCTGAAGGTGTTCGGACCGCTCGGCGAGGGCGGCGTGGAGATCACCACCCAGATCATCGGCTTTGTCGACAACATGCGAGTGGGCGTCTTGGGGTCGGTTGGACTCGCACTGCTGATCTACACCGTCATCTCGCTGGTCCAGAAGATCGAGCAGGTCTTCAACTTCACTTGGCGCGTCTCCACGCAACGCTCCTTCGCGCAACGGTTCAGCAAGTATTTGAGCGTTATCCTCGTGGGCCCAGTGCTCTTTTTCTCGGCTGTCGGGCTCTCGGCCTCGCTCGGCGGGAACGCCTTCGTTCAAGCGATCATCGAGGCGAAGCCATTCGGACATGTCTGGCATGCGTTGGGTCAGCTCGGGCCCTACATGATGATTTCGCTGACGTTCGCCTTTTTTTACCTCTTCGTTCCCAACACGCGGGTCCATATCCTCTCCGCGCTCGTCGGGGCACTCATCGCCGGGCTGCTTTGGGAGTTCATCGGGGGGATGTTCTCTTATTTCATGGCCAGCTCGACGCGCTTGATGGCGGTCTATTCGAGTCTGGCAATCCTGATCCTCTTCATGATCTGGATCTATATCGCATGGTTGATCCTGCTGATCGGCGCAAGCATCGCCTTCTACCACCAACACCCCGAGTATCTCAGGATCCGATCGCGTGATCTGCAGTTGAGCAATCGACAGCGCGAGCGTCTGGCCCTACTCCTTGCGGGTCAGGTGGCGCGCCGTTACGAGTCGGGCGAACCGCCTTGGAGCAGCGAGGCGCTCGCGCAGACGTTCGGGGTTCCCAAGAGCAATGCCGAACGGATGTTGGCCGTGCTTGAGGAGGCCGGCTTTCTGATTCGCACGATCGGCGATTCGCCGACCTTCGTCCCGGCGCGCGCAACGGACGCTATCTCGGTCAAGGCGATGCTCGATGCGGTGCGCTGTTTCGAAGAACGCGAGAGCGGTTGTCGAGGCACCCTCCCGGACGGGGAGATCGGACGGATCGAGACGGGCATCGATCAGGCCATTGACGCGGCGCTCGGCGGCATGACGCTGCGTGACCTCGCCCGTGCGCTCGACACGTCCGCGGTTGCGGCTCCGTTCGTCGACTCCGGGAAGGGTTGATCCGACCATGCCTTACCGTGGTAACGATCTGCCGCATCATCCCGCGACGGATGCGCTGATCGAGGCGGATCTTACGCGCCTCATGTTCGAGCAGCTTCCGGCCAGTCTCGTCATCACTGCGGCGAATGCCCTGCTGGTGGCAGGCGCGATGAGCCTGGTCTCGTCTCCGGCCGGGGCCTGGATCTGGTTCGCTGCACTCATCGTGATTCTGATCGCCCGCGGGCTCCTGATGTTGCGCTATCGGCGGGCCGGCGAGGCCCGTTCTTCCACCGATTGGACCCGTCGCTTCGCGCTGGGTGCCGCCGCAACCGGTCTCGCCTGGGGCCTCTCGGTCTTCCTGCTCCCCAGTCATGTCTTGACCTACCAGGTCTTTCTCGGCTTTGTCATCTCGGGGATGGTCGCCGGAGCCATCCCGAGCTTGAGCGCCTGCCTGATGGCCTATCTCTTGTACATGCTCGGCGCGCTGGTGCCCTTCGCGCTGCGGATGATCGTCATCGGCGACGAGCTTGCCTATACCTTTCTCGCGTTGATCCTGCTGTTCGCCGTTTTCATGTGGCTGAACGCGGGCCGCTACCATCGCACCCTGCGCCACTCGCTCGAGCTGGGGCACGTCAATCTCGATCTGATCGCAAGTTTGACGCAGGACAAGGAGCGGATCGCCGCGTTGAATCGGGATCTGGAGCGCGAGATCGAGGAGCGGCGTGCGACCGAGGCGGCCTTGGTGGTCGCCAAGGAGCAGGCCGAATCGGCGAGCATCGCCAAGGGTCAGTTCGTTGCCAACATGAGCCACGAGATCCGCACGCCGATGAACGGCGTGCTCGGCCTGCTGGAGATGCTCTCGCACGAGCGCCTGAGTGCGGAGCAGAAGGGACTGGTCGATGTGGCGCACACTTCGGCCGAAAGTCTTCTCAACGTCATCAACGACATCCTGGATTTCTCCAAGATCGAGTCCGGGCGACTCGATCTCGAGCGCATCCCGTTCGATTTGCGCCGTCTTGTCGAGGATGTCGCCGGTCTCTTCACGGCGAGCGCGCGCAGCAAAGAGCTTGAGCTGGTCTGCTTCGTGCCGCCGGGGATGCCCGACCGCGTCCTGGGCGATCCCCACCGTCTGAGGCAGATCCTGACCAACGTCTTGGGCAATGCGGTGAAGTTTTCGCTCTCGGGCGAGGTTGCTCTGCGCGTCGATGTCTGCGCGGAGGAGGGCGGGCGCAGCCGATTCTGTTTCGAGGTCTCGGACACCGGGATCGGCATGACGCCCGAGCAGCTCGAGCGTCTCTTCAAGCCCTTTGTCCAGGCGGACGGCTCCACGACGCGGCGTTTCGGAGGCTCCGGTCTCGGTCTCGTCATCAGCAAGGATCTGATCGAGCTGATGGGTGGCGACATCCAGGTCGAGAGCACCTTCGGCCGGGGTTCTCGGTTTCGCATCCGACTGCCGTTGGATCATCAGCCCGCCAAGGCTGAGCCGGCCGGCGGTGCAGGGCTTGAGGGTCGGCGGATCCTCTGCGTCGACGACAACGCAACCAATCTGGAGATCCTCGGACACTATCTGCGCGGCTGGCGTGTGGCCTACGAGGCCGCACCCGACGGTCCGGCAGCGCTCGAGCGGCTTCTCCATGCGCAGGCGCTTGATCGCCCTTTCGAGGCCGCCGTGCTGGATCTGCAGATGCCCAAGATGGATGGCCTTGCGCTCGCGTGTCAGATTCGCGCGACCCCGGCCATCGCCGACGTCCGACTGATCCTGCTAACCTCGGGCGGGCGCCCGGAGCCGTTCGGAGAGACCGCTGATCTGGTCGATCTTGTCTTGAGCAAGCCGGTGCGGCGGGGTCTGCTTCGCGACGCACTCGCGCAGGTTCTCCTCACCGACAGGTCGATCCCGGATCAAGGCGAGAAGCCGATGCTCGATCGGCCCCTCGAGGGGCGTGTGCTGCTGGCCGAAGACAATCCGGTGAATCAACAGGTGGCGCGCGGGATGCTCATGCGGTTGGGCATCGAGCCCGACCTCGTTCAGAACGGCGCCGAGGCGATCGAGCACCTTGCGAGCGGGCGCTACGACGCCGTGCTGATGGACATGCAGATGCCGGTGCTCGACGGCCTCGGGGCGACGCGACAATGGCGGGAGTGCGAGCATCGCGAAGGCCGTTCACGCACCCCCATCATCGCCATGACCGCCAACGCGATGGCTAAGGATCGGGATGCCTGTCTGCAGGCGGGGATGGACGACTATCTCGCCAAGCCGGTCAAGCTTGCCGAGCTGCGCGAGACCTTACTCCGGTGGTTGCCGGTTGCGAAACGAGGGTGAATTACGGGCTCCGCTCGTCGTTCGGAAAGAGTTCGTGATATGCCGAGGCGTCGAAGACCGCCTCGATCCTTTGGATCCGGCCTTCGTGCACGCGCGACCACTGCGCGGCCTCGACGGAGAGCTTCTCGGAGATTTGGATCCGATAGGTCAGGAAATGGCAGATGTCCTCGCCATCCACAAAGACCTTTCGGATCTCTCTGTCGATCATGATGCCGCTCGACACGGCGGCGTACTGGATGAATTCATCCGCCCGATCGAACGCAGCGATCGGACTGCGGTAGCAGAAACCCTGGTCGGCGAGCAAACCACGCATCGCATGGAAATCCCGCGCCAATTGGGCGTCGAGATAGGCATCCACGATCGACAGAGGGTCTGGGGTCACCGTCGTCTTCCGGTTCGGCGAGAAGGAGCGCTCATGGTGCAGGGTTTTCCTGGGGGCGTCCAATCGACACCCGAAGACGTTGCGATTAGCGCATCCTCAAGCCCCGCAGAGTGCTCCGAACGCGATTCAGCTTCAGTCCTGCGTCTGGGATTGCGACTGCGTCTCCGGAGGCGGCGGAAACCACGTCCGTGCGAGCTCCTCGTGCAGATCGCCGATCCCGACCTGAAGGTCGTCGATGAAGGCATGGAGCTGTTGCTGATTGAGTCGACGCGGCTCGGTTCCTTCGAGATTGCGCTTGAGACGTCCCGCCACGCGCAAAGCGGATTCGTTGCGCGGCAGCTTCGAAAGACTAGTCCGCAATGCTTCGATGCAATGCACGACCGAGCGCGGGAACGCCTCGTTCTGAAAGAGAAAACGCAGTACCGGCCCACGCAGTACGCGAATCTGCTCGCTGCGCCGATAGGCTTGATAGGCCGTCATGGATTTCAGCACGCTGACCCATTGAATCGTCTCGAAGGGTCGTAGCTCGGTTGCCTCCTCGGGCAGCAGATTGGCGGAGCGAACGTCGATGATCCGGGTGGTCATGTCCGCACGCTCCAGAAAGCGCCCTAGGTGGAGGAAGTCATAACCCTGATCGTGCAGCATGGTGCCCGAGAGCAGCCCGTTGATGTTCTGGGCGCCTTGGATCACCCGCTTCAGATAGGCGTGTCGACCGCCCTTCGTCATCCCCTTGGGGAGATCCTCGCGGGCGAAGAGATAGATCTCGTTCAGCAGCTCCCAGACCTCGCGCGGAACGAAGTCGCGAATGGTGCGACAGTTCTCGCGTGCCGCCACCAGAGCCGGCACGATCGATCCTGAATTACGCTCGTCTGCGAGTAAAAACCGCACGACGTTGCGTTCGCTGTAGTCCTTGTAGTGCTCTTCGAAGAGCAGGTTCGCGCCCGTGATGTCCACCAATGGCCTCCAGCCGGGCGCGATGCCTTTCGGCAGGTCGAGCAGGAGATTGGCGTTGACCGTCACGATACGGGCGGTGTTTTCGGCCCGCTCGACATAGCGGGCCATCCAGTAGATATTTTCTGCAACGCGCGAGAGCATGCGTTCCGACCCCTATGCTCGATTGGATTCGCTACGGTTCATGCCGACGGCTCGGCCGCTCATTCGTCGGCCTGCGGCGGCTCGGGCACGATCCAGGTGTCTTTGCTGCCGCCACCTTGGGACGAGTTCACGACCAGAGACCCTTTTCGCATCGCCACCCGTGTCAGCCCGCCCATCGTGACCTGCTGGCGGTCCGCCGAGAGGATAAAGGGGCGCAGATCCACATGACGCGGCTCGAGCTTTTTGCCGATGATCGTCGGCACGGTCGAGAGCTTCAGGGCCGGCTGGGCAATATAATTGCGGGGGTCCTTCTTGATCAGCTCGGCGAAGTGCTCGCGCTCGGCTTTGGTCGATGCGGGCCCCACCAGCATGCCGTAGCCGCCTGACTCGTTTGCGGGTTTAACCACCATCCGTTCCATATTCTCGAGCGTATAGGCCAGGGCATCCGGCTCCATGCAGCGGTAGGTCGGGACGTTCGGAATGATGGGGTCGGCGTCGAGATAATAGCGGATCAGCTCGGGCACGAAGGCATAGACGACCTTGTCGTCCGCAACCCCGGCGCCGGGCGCATTGGCCAAGGCGACGTTGCCGGCCTTCCAGGCGCGCATCAGTCCGGGCACCCCGAGCGCGGAGTCGGGAAGGAATGCCTCGGGATCGAGGAAGAGGTCGTCGATGCGACGATAGACGACGTCCACACGGGCGAGCCCGTCGACGGTGCGCATGTAGACGCAGTCGTCTTTATCGACAAAGAGGTCGCGGCCCTCGACCAGCTCGCAGCCCATCTGTTGTGCGAGATAGGAGTGCTCGAAATAGGCCGAGTTGTAGATGCCGGGGGTCAGTACCACCACCGCGGGATAGTCCGCGGGTCGCGGCGAGAGTGCCGCCAGGGTGTCGAAGAGCTCCGACGGATAATCGTCGACCGGCAGCGGGGCATAGTGCTCGAACAGCTCGGGGAGCACGCGTTTGGTGACCAGACGGTTCTCCAACATATAGGAGACCCCGGACGGGACACGCAGGTTGTCCTCCAGGACGTAGAGGGTTCCGTCCGCGTCGCGCACCAGATCCGAGCCGCAGATATGGGCCCAAATCCCCAAGGGCGGGTCGACCCCGATACATTGCGGGCGGAAATTTACCGATTTGGCGAGAACCTCGGCCGGAAAGACACCGTCTTTGATCACCTTCTGGTCGTGGTAGAGGTCGTCGATGAAGAGGTTCAGGGCCTGCACGCGCTGGCGCAGCCCGGCATCCACACGTTCCCACTCGGACTGAGCAATGATGCGGGGGATGATGTCGAAGGGCCACGTTCGATCGATGGCGCCGCCTTCCTCCGAATACACGGTGAAGGTGATGCCCATCTCCTTGATCGAAACATCGGCGGCCTCTTGGCGGGATACGAGCTCCTCGGGGCCGAGTGCTTCCAGATCGGCAAGCAGGCCGGCGATTGCCCGATGCCCGTTGCCGGCGACCAACTCGTCGTAGAAACCCTCGGAGGGATAGGCATTCCAATCGATACTCATGGCTCTTACTCGCAGACCAGGTGTCGGGGGGTGTCTCGGCCGGGACGATTTGCGACGTCGATCCATCGAAGACCGACCTCGAAACCTCCCGCTCGGAGTATGCTGGACACGGGCTGCGACGTCCATCCGCTCACGCGGTGACGAAGCATTCGTCCGCCAGCATGCCCCGGGCTTCTCGCGCAGACACATCACGCATCGGTCCGGCATGCGAGCGATCGTTCGAATGCGATCACCCGAGCATGACCCCCGAGCATTGCCACATAGACACGATCATCATGACCTACTGCCTCGGACTCGCCCTCGACGAGGGCCTCGTAATGGCCGCCGACTCCCGCACCAACGCCGGCGTCGACTATGTCACCACGTTCAGCAAACTCCATGTTTTCCAACCCGCCGCGGATCGGATCTTCGTTTTGATGTCCGCGGGCAATCTCGCGACCACGCAGGAGGTGCTGAACCGCATCCGACGCGACCTCGACCAGCCGCGCGATACGGGGCCCATTACGGATCCACACCGAGAGCGATCCCGGATCGACCTGCTGAGTGCGCGTTATCTCTTCGAGGCGGCGGATTATGTCGGGCGGGTCAGCGTCGGGGTGCAGCGCGATCATGCCCCGGCCCTCCACCAAAGCGGCGTGAGCGCGGAGACCACGCTCATCCTCGGTGGGCAGATCGCCGATCAGCCGCACGGCCTCTATTTGATCTATCCGCAGGGCAATTATTTTGCGGCATCGCCTCAGACGCCCTATCTGCAGATCGGCGAGACCAAATACGGCAAGCCGGCGCTGGACCGGATCGCCAAGCCAGACCTGTCGCTCGAGAACGGGGCGCGTCTGTGCGTGGTTTCCTTGGACGCGACCTCGCGTTCGAATGTGACGGTCGGCCCGCCGTTCGAGGTCGCCATCTACGCCAAGGACAGCCTGACGCTGACTCACCGACTCAAGCTGACCGCCGATTCGCCGGCTTTGCGGGCACTTTCCAGCAGTTGGAACGAGGGCATCCGCGGCGTCTTCGATCAACTGCCCCGTTTCGATTGGGAGGCGATGGGCGAGGCGCCGGCGCAGCGGCTACCAAGTTGACGGCGTCAGGCGTAATGCTCCCGGGGTCGCGCGATCCGCCCGGTCAGAAAGGAGCGTGCGGGATCGACCCGAGCGCGCCCGGCGAGCGCCGTGCGACCGAGCAGCATACGAAACAGCATGCTCTCGCGATTGGTGAGGGTCATTTCGATCGGCCAATCCTGTCCGCCCAGTGCGAGCCGGGTGCGGATCACGTAGCGGTCCTCGCGATGACCGCCCGAGTCGGTGACTCGCCGTTGGTCGAGCACCAACGCCTCGGCGTGGATCACAACATCGGTGCGTTTCTGCAGCGGGTGGACGCCGAAGCGAACGCAGTGCTGCCCGCCCCGCCGGAAGCCATCGACATAGAAGGCATGCAGCGTAGACGTGCGTGCCCCCGTGTCGATCTTGGCCTTGACGAGGCTCAACCCCAACTCCGGCAATCCGACCCACTCGCGCCAGCCCAGCAGCAGGGTCTCCGGACCCTCGCAGGGCGTCACGGAGCCCCCTCGACATCGGCTTTCGACTTCACAATCCTCACCTCGCCCTCCCTTTCGATCGTTTTGAATCATCGATGGTCGATGTTATCAGAGCCGCGCCTCGACGGGGGCTGTTAGACTCGGCAGCGATTCGGACGAGCTCGCACATCGCATTTCGGAGGCATCCATGCGTACATTGATCCATTCGACCCTCCTGCTCTTTCTCGCCTTGGCGCTGCCCCGCGCCGCCGTCGCCGATGAGGGCACGGCCAAGATCCTCGCGCCCTGGGAGGCGAACGGTCAGCTCTTTCAGATCGCCGTGGATAAGCTCCAATTCATCGGGACGTTCGAGGGTGTCATGTATATCGAACACGGGGACGGCCTGCTGGATGCTGCGCTATTTACATGCCATCGACCCAGATCATCCACGTCCTGAGCAATCAGCTGAACGGGCAGGGCTACTGCACCATCGAAAGTCCGACCGGTGATTACGTCTATGCGGAGTTCACCTGCAACGGCGAGCCCGGTTCCTGCACAGGCCAATTCACGCTCACCGGCGGAACGGGGCGCCTTGCGGGGATCACCGGTCAGAGCGACATGATCGTGCGCACGGCACTCAGCGGAACCGCCATGAACGAGGCGACCGGCGGTACGGTATCGGCGGCCAAGGGACTGGCGATCTGGCCGGAGATGAGGTTCGAGTTTCCCGGCAAGAGCGCGAAGGCGGGGATGCTCGGTACCGGAACAGGCTCCAACGGACTCGACAGTGCTACGGAGTCTGCTCCCGAGACCGAAAGCCCCGGCGCGGCCAGTTCGTCGAATGACGAGTAGGGCCCAGCCGTCGAGCCGGCGCCGGCCGGTGCTCGAGGCGATGAGGGCAAGACTCGGCAAGAGGCGGATACGCGCTCAGGTTCGATCGCGGATGCGCCCGCTGTTCGGAAGGTTGTTTTTCGGAGCACTCGCCAGCGTCCTCGCCGGCGCGGTCGCCGTCGCCGCCGGGCCCCGAGAGATCGTCGGGCTCGCGATCGTTCAGGACGACGGATCTCTTTTGATCAAGGGCGAGTCGATCGAGCTCTTCGGCATTTATCTGCCCGACGCCGGTCGGCAATGCAGCACCCGGCAGCGCCCGGTGAGGTGCGCTTCCCGGGCTGTGCTCGCGCTCGATTTTCGAGTCAGGGGTTTCGTGACCTGCGAGCCGCGCGCGCGCTCCGCCGAGGGAATGACTCAGGCCGTCTGTTATGTCGATCGCACCGGCTTAAGCCCGGGCGAGGACTTGGGTGCCTACCTGATCCAACGCGGCTGGGCGCTCGCGCTTCCCAATGCGCCTTTCGAGTATCACGCCATGGAGCGTATCGCGCGGGCGAACGCCCGTGGCGTGTGGGGGACCGTCGTGGATTCGGTGAGCCCGCCTTAGCCAGCGTCGGCCGCCGTCTTCCGGGCGATCAGTCCTTCGGCGCGAAGTCCAGAGCCCCCGACGCGCCATCGGCGGCCTCGGCTTGAGCCTCGGGCGAAGCGCCCCGTATACTGGCCGCATCCTCGGGTCCGAATCGTGATGGTTCGCGACCCCGCCCGCGACTCGGTTCCGATCCCATCGCTATCATGACGTTGTCCGCGACGCCCCGCCCTGATGCCTTGCCGACAAGATCGGCCGGTAGGGTTGACGAGAGTGAGCGAAGTCTACCGAGTCCTGCGCTGACGCCGGTGGACTGCGCTGCGCTTGTCCACCCGACAGCGCAGGGAGCGCGGGCGCATCGCTGTGATGTCTACTCGCCGACGTGGCGGTCCGCACGATGGGGCCCGAGCCGCTCCCCGGGATACGCGAAACCCTTGTCGACCGACTCCGAGCCGGCCCGAGCACCCGAGGCGTGCGTCTGAGATGTTCTTGCGGAACCGACACCCCCTTTGGATCCGCTTGGTCCTGATCCTCGGTGCTATCTCGCTGTTCATTCTGGCTTACCAATGGGGTAATCAGTACCAGGGCCGGAGCGCTGCGCCTCCGGTGATCAGCGGGTTGTTGATCCGTCCGCCTGCGAACCTGTCGGATTTCGAGCTCCGGGAGGCGCTCGGCCGCCCCTTCGGCCAAAAGGATCTGTCCCAAGGCTGGACCCTGCTCGCCTTCGGTGACCTATCGCGCGCCTCTGGACAACTCGCCGTCCAGCGTCTGATCGATGTCTACAACCGGGTGGCCGACGAGCGCGCTCTGCGCAAACAGCTGCGTCTCGTGCTCGTGACCACGGGCAATGATTCAAGCCTTCACCGGGATTTCGCCGGTCTCTTGCCCGCGTTGAAGATACTCGGCGGCGATCCCGAGCAGATCGAACGTCTCCGCGCCGACATCGGCCTCGGCGGCGCAGACACGCCGTCGATCTTCGTTGTTGCGCCAGGGGGATATGTACTCGCCTTCCTTCCCGAGACCGAAGGCGGCGCACAGATGGCCGAGGATCTGAAAGCCATCCATGCCGGCTCGTACCTCTTATTGCCGGAGACACCATGACGGAACCCGTTCGGGGCGTGGGGGCGCGGCTCTTCGTCGCCCTTCAGCATGTCCTGCCGCAGCACCTGTTGTCGGCCCTCATGTATCGGCTGGCGCGCGTGCGGTGGCGTCCACTGAAGGACCTGTTGATCGCGATCTTCCTGCGCCTCTACCGGATCGATATGACCGAGGCGGTGGAGCCGAACGCGAAGGCCTATGCGCACTTCAATGCCTTTTTTACCCGCGCGCTGAGACCCGACGCCCGGCCTCTTGATCCGGACCCACTGGCGGTCGTGAGCCCCGTCGACGGCACGATCAGTCAGAGCGGTCGGATTACGGCGGGTCGCTTGATCCAAGCGAAAGGTCGGGATTACACCGTCGAGGAACTTCTCGGGGGAGACCCCGAGCGCGCACGGGTCTTCGACGGTGGGACCTTCGCCACCATCTATTTGGCGCCGAGCGATTACCACCGGATCCACATGCCGCTCGGCGGTGATCTCGCCTGGATGCGGCATATTTCCGGACGGTTGTTCAGCGTGAACAACGTTACTGCGGATTTGGTGCCTCGGCTGTTTGCGCGCAACGAGCGGGTGGCCTGCCGATTCGAGACCGAGGTCGGCGCGATGGCGATGGTCCTGGTCGGGGCCATCTTCGTCGGCGGCATCGAGACCGTTTGGGCCGGCGAGGTGACGCCTGCGCGAGGCAGGGATCGGGCGTCGACGGCGGGCACCGTTGCGGGTGCCGGAGTCGGATCGGTCCGGCTCGAGCGCGGCGCCGAGATGGGCCGCTTCAATCTGGGCTCGACCGTGATCCTGCTTTTCGAGCCGGGTCGGGTGAAGTTGGACGAGACGCTTGCGCCGGGCTGCAAGGTCCGACTCGGGCAGAGGCTCGGCCGCCCCGCCGCGGCGACGGAGTACCTCGAATCCTGACGTGGGCCCAAGGCGAACCGGAGGCGCTTTCATGTCACATCTCTTCCTTGCAGTGACCGCTCACGGTTACGGACATCTGGCGCAGGCGGCGCCGGTCGTTCATGAGCTGGCGCGACGCTTGCCCGGTTTGCAGATCACCTTACAGAGCGACATCGACCCTGGTTTTGCGCGCAGTCGACTGCCGCGTGGGTTTACGCAGATCCACGAGGCGACGGATATCGGTCTGCTCATGCACGGCCCGCTCAGCACCCGTTGGTCGGAAAGCCTGATCCGCTATGCCGATTTCGAGGCCGACTACGATCGGCTGCTCGAGCGCGAGATGTCGCTGTTGCGCCGCGCGGCGCCCGACCTTGTCCTGGCCGACGTGCCTTGGCTGCCGCTCGATGCGGCACGGCGGGCGGGCATTCCGGCGGTGGCGCTGTGCTCGCTCAACTGGTACGACATCCTGCGCGAGAGCCCGGTGGCCGATCAGGTCTCAGATGCGGTGATGGAGCGGATGCGGTCGGTCTATGCCGCAGCGGAGCGCTTCATCCGACCGGCCCCCTCGATGCCCATGGCATGGTTGCCGAATGCGATCGATGTGGGCCCCGTCGCGAGCCGCTATCCGGACCGTCGGGAAGACTTGCGGGCGCGTTGCGGCGTCCCCGCCGATCGGCCCTTCGCCCTCATGCAGTTCGGCGGCTTCGAGGGTTTCGATCCGCTCGCGATGTGGCCCGAGCAGGACCAGGTCCATTGGCTGGCTCAGGATCTCCCCGCCGGTCCGAGGCGCGATGCGACCGGGATTTCTTCTCTCGAGCTGCGGGTGCCCGACGTCATGTCCTCCTGCGATCTCATGCTCTGCAAGCCCGGCTACGGTACCTATTCGGAGGCTGCTGTCAACCGGATCCCCGTGCTCTATGTCAAACGCGGCGATTGGCCGGAGGAGACCGCCCTGATACCCTGGCTCGCGGAGCGGATGCCGACACGCGAGATCACGCGGGAGGATCTCCTGGCCGGAGACCTCGCAGAGGCAATCCTTACGCTGTGCAGCGCCGATCGACCTCCCGCCGTGGAGCCGACCGGTATCGAGGAGGTGGCGGATCTTCTGGAGCCCCTTCTGACGCGTCGGCTCCCACGCGCGCATCATGCGTCCCGGGTTGCTCACGGCGATTCGACGGACGCCTCATTGGCAACCTCAGTGGTGGACGGGTCATGACATCCTTCGGTGCCGATCAAAAACGGGCGCGACGCCTGGCGTTTCTGGCGTTGGCCGTTTGGCCGCTCGTTTCCTGGGGCACCTTGGCCGATAAATCCCCCGCGACGGAGGGTGCCGAGACGCCTCAGGCCGAGGCCGCCCCGACCAGGCCGGCCTTGCCCGTGGCGCCGAACCGACCGCGTCCGAGCCGCGCGGAGGTCATCGCCATGATTCCGGCGGTCGCCCGGCGACACGGTGTCGAGGAGGAATTGGTGCGCGCGGTCGTCGCGGCCGAGTCGAACTACAACGCCCACGCCGTGTCCCGCGCGGGCGCGGTGGGGCTGATGCAGTTGATGCCCCCGACGGCAGCGGACTACGGGGTGACCTCGGTCGCCGATCTCTTCGACCCCAAGATCAACCTCGATACCGGCACACGTCACCTCAAGCGCCTCCTGCGAAAATACAACAACGATTACGGTCGGGTCATCATGGCCTACAACGCGGGCGAGGGCGTGGTCGATCGCACCAACAGTCAGGTGACCTATCTCGAGACGCTCAACTACACCGAGGCGGTGATCACCTATTACCGCCGCAACGGCGGAACCAAGCCGACTCAGGTGGCTTTGAACCAGGTGCGCGCGTTGCGCGGGACACGCGATCTCGGCAAGGCGCGGCGCCTCATGAAGAAGTATCTGGATCCGTCGTTGTTGTCGCTCAAGGTCAAGCCGACGCTCGACCTGAAGCGCCTGAATCCGGCCCTTCACGAGGTGGGTCCGGAGAGCAAGCCGATGTTCGAGCTGGGCGCGAGCGGTCGACCCTGATGTTTGTCATGGACGGAACATCGTCGGTATCGCTCGGAAGGTTCCACGGTCAATGGTTTACGGGTTAGCGGCGCTCCTCCTGATCCCGCTGGGCTGGGGGATCGGGGTCTTCAATCGCCTGGTGCGTCTGCGCAATCGCGTGCGCGCGGCCTGGAGCGATATCGATGTTCAGCTGACTCGGCGTCACGACCTGATCCCCATGTTGGTCGAGGCGGTGCGCGGCTATGCGACGCATGAGAAGACACTCTTCGAGGCCGTCGCGGCGCTGCGCACTCGTGCCATCGAGACGCGAAGCCCCGCCGAGCTGGCGACCCTGGAGGCGGCCCTGGAGCAGTCGGTCGGGCGGCTGATGCTGCTCGAGGAGGCCTATCCGGATCTGAAGGCGAGCGAGAATTTCCTGCGTCTTCAACGTGATCTCGTCGATGTCGAGGAGCATCTCCAATACGCCCGCCGCTTCTACAACGGTGCGGTGCGCGAGTTGAACGACGGGATTCAAAAGGTGCCGGATCTGCTGGTCGCCCGGCTGTTCGGATTTGCGTCGGCCGAATTCTATCTAGCTCGCGAGTCCGAGCGCGCGGCACCGCGACTCGAGGCCGAAACATGAGCAGGGTCGACCGCCGCCCCGAGCCTTCTGTCCCGTGCATCTCCTTCTCCAGGATGCAGCGATGCGCTGGTTCCGGGGGTGGATGGCTCCTCGGCCTCGTGTTTCTGCTCCTCCTCGGCGTCGGCGCTCAGGCAGGTGCAGCCGAGGAGATCCTCTCCTTCCACAGCGATCTTTCGATCCAGTCCGACGGCAGCCTCGAGGTGGCCGAGACCATCGCGATTCGCGCCGAGGGCAGCGAGATCCGCCGCGGCATCGTCCGCGAATTTCCGACTCGTTATCGCGACCGGCTCGGCAACCAGGTCCGGGTCGGTTTCGAGCTTCTCGGTGTGGAGCGCGACGGTGAGCCGGAGCCCAATTTCATCGAGCGCGTCTCCAACGGCGTGGAGATCAACACCGGCAACGACGATCTTCTTGCTGTCCCGGCGACCTACACCTACCGCATTCGTTATCGCACGACCCGCCAGCTCGGTTTCTTCGAGGGGCACGACGAGCTGTACTGGAACGTCACCGGTACGGGTTGGATCTTTCCGATCCTCGAGGCGAGTGCCACGGTGCGGCTTCCTGCCGAAGTCCCGATCGAAAAGATCACGGCCGAGGGCTATACGGGTCCTCAGGGCGCTGTCGGTCGAGACCTGGTTGCCGAGGTGGTCGCGCCCGACGAGATCCGTTTCGCGACGACACGACCCCTGGGTGTCGGCGAGGGTCTGACGATCGTTGCAGGCTTCCCGAAAGGTCTGATCGCCGAGCCGACGAAGGCCCAGCGTCTCGGCTGGCTCCTGTACGACAATCGCGGGGTGCTGGTCGCCCTGGTCGGGCTGATCCTGCTGCTCGCGTATTGCGGGACCACCTGGTGGCGCGTCGGGCGCGATCCGCAGGCCGGCCCGATCTTTCCGCACTACCGTCCCCCGGATGAACATTCACCCGCGGGTCTGCGGTATCTGAGTCGGATGGGCTACGACCACCGTTGCTTTGCCGCCGATCTGGTCGAGATGGCGGTGAAGGGCCATGTGGTGATCCATCAGGAAAAGGCCGGTTGGCGCGAGGCATGGCGGCTCGAGCGTTTGCATGGCGCCGACCAGGCCGCACTCACGGCGAGTCAAGCGACCTTGCTTCGGCTGCTCTTCGCCAAGGGCGATCAGCTGGTACTGACCAACAAGCAGGCGGATCGGGTCGGGCCGGCTCAGAAGGGCCACACTCAGAGCCTCGTGCAACTCTATAGCCCGCGCTTTTTTCTCGTCAACGACGGTAAGCTCGCCCTTGGGATCGCCTTCTCCGTGCTCTATGGCGGTGTGGCCTGGATGGTTGCGGGCGGAGACGGAATCCCGGCCATGCTCGTCCTGTTCGGGCTTGCCGTCGGTGCGCATGTCCTCTTTGCCTGGCTGCTGAAGGCACCGACCACCGAGGGGAGACAGCTGCTCGACCGAATCGAGGGTCTCAAGCTCTACCTGAGTGTCGCCGAGCGTGACGCGTTGAGTTCGCTCCCCGGGCCGGGCAGCGATGCGCCGCCCCTGCTGGATGCCGAACGCTACGAGGCGCTGTTGCCTTATGCCCTGGCGCTGGATGTCGAAGAGGCCTGGACTCGCAAGTTCACGCTTGCCGTCGGCGTCGCCGCCGCGGCGGCCGCCGCAGGCGGCATATCCTGGTATCGAGGCCGCGGCACCGCGGGCGATCTCTCGCGTGTGAGCCGGTCGCTTGGCCAGACCCTCAGTCGTCAGATCGCGTCATCCGCGACGCCGCCCGGCAGCAGCTCGGGCGGGGGTGGCGGCGGCTCGTCCGGCGGCGGTGGCGGCGGCGGTGGCGGGCGCGGGCGGTAAGTCGGGACGCGCCGTCGGCCTCGGTGTTGGCGCCGGATCATCCCTGGCGGCAATTCGACGCGCTCGGCCGAACCCTGAGACGTCATCTGCCGGGCGCAACGGCGGCCCTCTTCGCACGCCCCGAGATTGCCCTCGATGGCGCGGGTACGGTCACCTGGACCAGCGCGCTGGCCGGACAACCGCGGCCTCTGTTGGATCTGCCCGACGAGGCGCAGGCGGCGGCGCGGCGCATCCTCGCCGATCACCTGAACGCGATCTCCCGTCTCGCCGACGAGCTGTCCCGCCGCGAGCCGGACGATCCCGAGCCCGCGCAGCTCTTAAAGCGCGCCATCGTCTACCCGGGCGACGAGTCCGTCTATGTAATCGGCGACGCCCCGGTCCTGATCTCCTGGGGCGGGACCGACCCCGGCCGGCCGCCGCGCGCAGTCGGTACGCCCGATCCCGCGACCGTGCCGCCCCCGCGGCGGCGCCCTGCGTGGATCCTGCCGCTCCTGGGGTTGATCGCACTCGCAACGTTGGGAGTCGGTCTCGGCCTCGGTATCTGGTTCTGGCAACTGGAGGAGACCGAGCAGGGCTTGCGCGAGGATCTCGACGCCGCGCTGGCCAACCACTGCGATCCGGTCGCGCCGCTCGTGGAGCTCGCCTCCCGCCTGGACCGGATCGATCGGGAGGACGCGCGCTACGCAGATATCCGCATGGCGGTCCTCACCGAGATCGGCATCTGCGAGGAGGCCGCGCTCTTTGCCGAACGACTCGCGACCGAGCCACCCTGCGATCATCTGTCCACATTGGACGAAGAGCTTGCCTTCTACGATCTCGAACGCGAGCCTTTCCGCGCCCTGAAGACCGACCTGGACCGGCGGATCTCGGCCTGCACGCGGGTCGATGGACTCGCGCAACGCTTCGATGTCGTCGCCGGCGACTGCCTCGCCGTCGCCGAGTTGGACCAAGAGATCGCAACACTTGATGAACCCAAGCGCGCGCTGGCCGCGCTGCGCGTCGGACTCGATCGCGCACTCGCCGCCTGCCGTCTCGCCGAGACACTCGGCCCGCAGCTGGCTGATGCGTTCGAGGACTGCACGGCGCTGCGCACCTTGGCGCGCGAGACCGCCCCCGCATTCGTCGAGCTGGATGCAAGCCGACCACCCTTGAGCGAGATCCGCCGAGGGCTCGACGAGGCCCTCGCACGCTGCGACCTCGCCGATCATCTGGAGGACGAGCTGGCCCGCGCGCAGGACGATTGTCTGGCCCTTGCCGGACTCGACGAAACCCTCTCGCGCCATGACCCGGACCGCGAGCCACTCGCCGCCGTGGCCGGGAGACTCGCCGTCGCGCTGCGCCAGTGCGCCGACCTGAACGACCTGGAGCAGCGCTTCGCCGAGGCCAACGGCGACTGTGATTCTCTACAGGCCCTGGCCGACGGGCTGGAGGGCTATCGAAACAACCTTCGTTTCCTGGACATCCGCACCCGTCTGGCGCCCGAGCTCCAGATCTGCAGCGAGGCCGACGCGCTGCAGGAGCAGATCGCCGCCATCGGCGGCGACTGCACCAAGGCGCGTGCGCTGGCCGCACGCCTCGCCGATCAGGGCGACCCGCGCTTCGCCAAGGCGCGCGCCGCCCTCGTGGCACCGATCGCCGACTGCGATCGGATCGACCGCTACACCCAACGTCTCGCCGAGGCCGGCACGGACTGCACGCGCCTCGTCGCCCTCGAGCGTGATCTCAAACGCGAGTCCGCCCCGACGTTGCGACCGGTCAGGCAAGCGCTCGACGAGCGGATCGGCCCGTGCCGCCCGCCGCCACCGAAACCCGTCGTGGTCCAAGCGCCCCCGAAGGCCCCGCCACCCGAGATCAAGACCGGCACCAAACCGACCATCCCACCCCCGCCCCCCCAAGGAAGCGGCTCCTTCGCCATGCGCGGCGACTGCACGGGACGCCTGACCATCGACCCGACCTCCGGCTGGGACGGCGACCGTGTCCGACACATCGTCACCATCGATCCGCCGGCCAGCGAGCGCGTCGCCCGCGTGACCTCCACCAACCCCGGATGTCGCAACTGCGCGCTGCGCAAGATCGGCCGCAACACCTGGCGCGGCGATCTCTTCTACGGGTGCCGTGGTCGCGGCATCGTCCAGATCTCCTACGCCGCTGACGATGCGAGCGGTCGGGTGATCTGCAGCGGAAACGGCACCGGCCTTTGTCTCGGACGACGTCGCAAAATAGCCAAACGTCGCTTGTAGGGCGCCTCCGGCGGAGCCTCGCGCCAATCCAAAGGCCCCGGGAGAGGCATGCATACCGGGATGGCCGCGTCGGATGAACTATCCGGATTGGTGTCGATGTCGATCGGGCCGGCAAGCCGCTCACTGCACTCGGGCCAGCGCTTGAACCCATCCGCTTGGTCCTTGCACAGGCCGTTCTTCGATACGGAGTGGTCGCGATTCGGCGCCGGGTGACGGAGGAAGCGGGCGCGGCCAATGGTCGAACCAATCGTAGATGTCGCACTGCCCCGACAGGTGGCGCAGTGCAACAGACATCCCGAACCCGCGACGTCGCTACGGCGTGAGGTCCACCAAGATGAGGTTCAAGGTTTCGCCGGAAGCCGAGCCCACGGCATGTACCGCGGTGACGGTGCCATCGCCGAGCGGAAGGTCCACTGGTCCAATGACCGGTACGCCGGTGCCGGCAGGCGCCACGGAGACCGAGTAGATCGCGGCCGGTGGCGTGGCGGAAACCTGCTGACCGTTCGCCAGATCGGTGAAGAGCGGTGCTCCGTCGGCCAGGACATCGACCAGCGGCGCGTCGGCTGTGTGACGAACGATCAGCCTGGCTGCGCCGGACTCCGGTGCGCGGATATCGTTGACGAACTTCGTGGTGGTGATCGATCCGGCGTCGGTGAGATGAGCCACGAGCGTAAAGTTTTCGCCGAAGTTGACCGGAAGCAGCGTGGTCGCGGCGATGGGGCCGGCACAGGGGGTGTCGTCTGCGAGGCGAATCTCCAAGGTGTACAGGCCGGCGTCCAGATGCGCCGGTCCGGGGGATGAGGTATAGGTCACGCCGGCTGCGACGCACGCGCCGTCAAGCGACACATCGACGGGGAGTGCTGTCTCGAGCCCCAGGTCAGCACCATCGATACCATGGACCAGGTATGCCTCGGCCGCGAGGGCGCCGCCGACGGGTACGCTCCCAAACAACAAGGCGGCAACAATAGCCTTCTTGATCATGTCTCGTTCTCCTTTCATCGGGTGGAGGTTTGTGGCGAGTTGAACTCGCGCCCCGCAAGAAATGGTCGCGAAAAGGAAAAAAATCAACAAAAACCTTTCATCTCCCGTTTATTGTGCGTTCCTTAATGTTCAAATACTGTTCAGGCGGGCCGCCTTCGGGGAATGCGTTGTCCGGAACGTCGGGCGCGTTCGGATTGCGCGTGCCCGCGCGGATGCCGACACGCCGCGGGACATCGCTGCGCTGCGAACGGGGTTCGGAGTCGCTCGGCCCTCTCTTTGCTCCGGATGTCGGCGTCGACCGGCGGGAGTTGCCCCCACGGGAGACGGGTTGCGCGCCCGAGGCGATTGGGCGTTCGCGCGGTCAAGATGACCGATGCGCTTTCCCCGAGGTCAATCCATCAGATCGACCTCGAGCCCCGACTCGGCGAGGGCCTCGCGGCGTTCAGCAAGGTAGCGTTGAAAGCTCGGTTGCCACAGGTAGGTGCCCGTTGCGACGTAGTCCAATGCGCCGTGGATGTGGAATGCCTTGAAGTATCCCTCGGTGCGGAAGACCTCGCGCCCGGCGGCATCGAAGAAGACCAGGCTGGGCGTGTACTTAATGCCGAGCTCCGCGGCCCAGTCGCGGATCGGGATCTCGCGGCCGTCGACCGTCTGAACGAGGTCGCGCGAATAGGTATCCAGGATTGCCCCGTCGAAGTTGCTCAGCGCGTAGATGACGGGCTCGCGCTTGAGGATGTCTTCGTGCAGCTCGTCGCAGTCTCGGCAGGTGGGCTGCTCGAACATCACCACCAAAGGACGCATGGAGGCATCGCGATTGTCGGCGAGCCGGAACGGGGCCTTCAGGAAGCTCCCCTGTGTATGCAGCGTGCCCTTGGCTTCGGCCGGATCGAGGCCGGCGACATAGTCGGAAAAAGACTCGCCGATCTGCTCGCGTCGCTCGGCGACGTAGTCGAGTGCAGCCTTGAAGCGATGGGGCGGGAAGTAGCCGTTGATCCGCAGAACGACCTGCCCGGCCTCGTCGAGCAACAACATCGTGGGTGTGAACTGGACCTTGAGGTCCGCGCCGAGTTGTTTTTCCGTGGTGAGATCCCCGGACAAGCCGGTCACCTCCCGATCACCCCAGAGATTGATGGCGACGACGTCGAAACTCGCCTGCATTCGACGGGAGATCGACTGATCGCCCAAATTTTCCTGCAACAACTTGGCGCAATAGGGGCAGCCGTCCTGATAAAAGTATAGGATCAGGCGCTTGTCCTGCGCGGTGGCCTCGGCGACATCCTCGCGGAGATCCAAAAAGGACGCCTTGAACCAGGCGGGTTGCTCGTGATAGCCGGGATTCTGCATCCCGGGGGCCAGCTCGGCGGGTCCGTCGCTTGCGGCGCCGGCGAGCGTGCCGAGCAGGAGCAGACTCCATGCCAGGTGGTGTCTTCGAGGCGAAGGCATCTTCATCGTTCCAGTCTCCTCTGCGGTGCAACGGGGCTACCGAGCGCCGATGCGCGCAACGGTTCCCCTTGTCGTCATGCGGCTAGGACGCGGATGGCGCCTTCGCTTGAGATGGTCGGCGAGTGCCGAGGTTCCTAACTGTCCGGATCGGGCCCGATCCGGTCGGCGCGACCGAAACGCCGTTCTTCGTCATAAGGGAAGACGTCTTCGAGATGGCCCGCCCGAATGTGCTCCTGGCGTGCCTGCCACCAGGCCGGGTCGAATAGCTCGCTGTGCAGCTCGCGGAAGACCTTGCGGATTCGCGGGTCAGTGAGCAGGAAGGTCTCGAACTCCTCCGGGAAGACATCGTTCGGCCCTGCGCTGTACCAGACCTCCTCGGCCATCTCCATCTCGGGGTAGGGTGCGGGCGGGATCTCCCGAAAACGGCACTCGGTCAGGTAACACAGCTCGTCGTAGTCGTAGAAGACGACGCGACCCTGACGCGTCACGCCGAAGTTCTTGAACAGGAAATCGCCGGGGAAGATGTTGGCCGCCGCAAGCTGCTTGATGGCGTCGCCGTATTCGCCGATCGCGTGGCGGATGTCCTCGTCGTCGGCGGTGTGCAGATACAGATTCAGCGGCGACATGCGTCGCTCGATGTACAGATGCTTGATGATGAGCTGATCGCCGTCGGACTCCAGACTCTTTGCGCAGTCGGTCTCCAGCATCTCCACGAGCGCGGACGAGAAGCGGTGACGCGGGAAGGCGACGTGGGAGTATTCCCAGGAATCGGCCATCCGCCCGACGCGGTCGTGCAGCTTCACCAGCTGGTACTTCTCCTTGACGGTCTCCCGCGTCATCTCCTTCGGCGGCGGGAAACGGTCCTTGATCACCTTGAAGACGAAGGGGAAGGAGGGAAGCGTGAAGACGCACATCACCATCCCGCGGATGCCGGGTGCGATGACGAAATCGTCCGCCGAATACCTTAGATGTTTGAGAAAGTCGCGGTAGAACTCCGCCTTGCCGAATTTCTGCAAACCGATGGCGGTGTAGAGCTCGGCCTTGCCCTTATGCGGCATCAAGGGTCGCAGGAAATCGACGACCGCAGCCGGCACCTCGCTGTCGACCATGAAGTAGGCGCGCGAGAAACTGAAGACATCCGAGATCTCGTCCCCGCCCGAGAGCAGCGTGTCGACATAGAGTCCGCCGGGAGAATCCGCGTCTCCCTCGTCGTTGAGGATCGGGATGGCGAACGGGATCTGGTCTGCCCCGTTGATCGCCTTGCCGATGATGTAGGCAGCCTTGTTGCGGTAGAAGGGCTCGGAGAGGACGGCGAGCTGAAAGTTCTGATGTAGCGCGCGCCTGCGCGGGAAGCGGTCCCGCACGGCACGCATTAGGCAGCGGATGTCGTGCCGGCGGTTTCGGAAGGGGCGCTGAAAACCCATGTCGCCGAGGATGCGGGCGATCACCCGCGCGAAACCGTCACGCGCAGGGTAATAGGGTCGAAAGATCGGGATCTCGGCCTCGAGGTGTTCGGTCGAGATCATCGGCCAGACGAAGATGTAGCTGTTGTTGTAATAGCGCCGATCGAAGAGTCGGCAGAAGACCGAGTTGTAATAGGTCTCGGCGAGCTCAGGCTGGTGGTGCAGCGGCAGGAGGCGCATGTATTCGATCTTGACGCGGCGCCACAGGATGTCGGTCGGGTCGCGCAGATGAAACTCGCGGCGCAGCAGGGCGACCGTCTCGCCGACCCGCTCGTCGTAATAGCTGATCCGCTCGCGTGCGGCGGCCTGGACCGCCGGCCAATCCGCCGTTTCGAAGCGTTCCCGCGCTCTGCCGGTGATCTCGCGAAACAGCCGATAATGACGTCCGAATCCGTCGAGGATCGCCTCGGCAATCTGTTTCGCCTCGGTCCACGCCATTGTTTTCCCTCGCTGTACCCTGCCGGATCGATCGCCGCCGGGTGGTTTAGTGACTTAAACCGCGCCTGGAGCGGCATCTGTAGTGATTGGATTGGATCCGCCACCGTTGAAACCACGAAAGCCGGAGCTGACGCGGTCCATGATGATGAAAAATGAAAATCTTAAACCGCGTCCCCGCTAAGATTTCGGGAGTGCACTTACCGGTGGACTCACTCGGAGCTCGGCCTCTCGCTCTGGACGCGGTTTAATCGAGATCCAGCGGACCGTCGGCCACCAGGATGCCGTCCTCGTCGCAGTAGACCTGATCACCCGGGATGAAGCGCACCCCGGCGAAGGTGACCGGGATATCGCGTTGGCCTTCACCGCGCCGGAGGCTCTTGCGCGGATGTGTCCCCAGTGCCTTGACCCCCAACGGCATGGCGGCGATGTCGCGACTGTCCCGGATGCACCCGTAGAGGATGATTCCGGCCCAGCCTTGCTCTACCGCGCTCGCCGCAATCAGGTCTCCCAGCATCGCGCAGCGCATCGATCCGCCGGCATCGACCACGAGGACGCGGCCGTGGCCGAGCTCGGCCAGGGTCGATTTCACCGGAGTGTTGTCTTCGAAGCACTTGACCGTCACGACCGGCCCGCAGAAGCGCACCTGGCCGCCGAAATCCCGAAAGATCGGGTCGCAGATGCGGACGCGTTCGTCGTATTGATCGGAGAGGTCAGCGGTTTTGAAGTCGGACCTGTGCTGCGCGGACGGGTTTTCTGTGGGCATCGGCGGTCGTGGGCGAGGCTGTCGGCGGAGCGCCGAGTATATCGCAACCCCGCGCGACCGCACCGGCGAGGTTGCAGCTCTCCCAACCAGGTGATGTCCGCGAGACCCTGCTCTAAACCGCGTCCAGAGCGACATGCGTCATTTTCATGTTGTATTGGTCTTAGGTACTTTTTCGACCTTTGGGGAGACGCGGTTTAGATTTTAATATTTTTTGAACTCTTAAACCGCGCCGACTCCAACAAACCCATCCAAAAATACCGCATACCGCGCTGGGCGCGGTTTAAGCGGGGATCGCCTCGGGAGATCGAGCGAGCGCCTTGACCCAGCCTTCCATTGCCGAATTCGCCAGGGGCATCGGGGCCTCGAGGAAGGTGATGACGAATCGATCGGCCTTCTCGACCACACCGATCGAGCGAGGCCTGACCGCCATCACATGGGAATCCTTCAGGTGGGTTCCGAAGCAGAAGATGACGTGTTTGGCAGCGAGGATGTCATCGGCGATCTCGCCTTCTTCGAGCGCTCGGGTGTGCGCGTAGTGATCGAAGGTCGAGATGAATTCGGCGATCTTATGCCGTGCGATGCAGCCCTTCAGGTACTCGATGATGGCTCCGGCATCCTTCATGGGGGTTTCCGGCTTGAGTAGCTCGAGGCTGTACACGGGATATTTCTCTTGTAGCAGGGATTGTTTCATTGGCGTCGTTCCGGAGTCGTGGTTGATGATGCCGCGATGCGGGAATGTTAGGAGGCCCGAGCGTGGCGAAGTCCGACCGCGAGGCTATGGATTAAAGCACGGCTTGGCATTGAAGATTCACAATCCGCGTTTGGGCTGCCGAGCGGAAGCGAGGCGCCGGATAAACCCGAGCTGAGCAGTCTGAGATTTATCAATGCATCGCACCGCGACGATGCCTAGACTGCGCATCAACCTCATTTCGGGAGCCGACGTCGGGTGCCCCGGTCGCGAAGACCGACGCACCTCTCGCCAGGACTCGACGCACATCGGAGCTAGACCATGACCCAGCAGACCCGGATCGTTCCGCGCTCGACTCGCATCGGCGTATCGGAGACACCTTATTGGCTGTGGGCCCCAGTGCTTGCGACGACCATGATCCTCGCTGTGCTCTTGTTTGTGCCTATGCCGTCGATTATTTGAGCGAGGATGTTTGCAGCATGATGGAGACTCCAAAACAGCAATCAGGGCGGCTTGAGCACTTCCCGATCTCCTTCTTCGCAATGGTGATGGGCCTGTCGGGCCTCACCATCGGTTGGGAGAAGGCTCAGACGGTCCTCGCCCTCGACTTGGGCATCACCCCTTGGCTGATCGGCGTGACGAGTACTCTCTTCATGATCTTGATGGTGCTGTATGCGGCCAAACTGGCGAGGTACCGGCAGGCCGTGATCCAAGAGCTGCGCCATCCGGTGAAGCTCAATTTCTTTCCGACCATCTCGATCAGTCTGCTCCTGCTCTCTATCGCCTTCTTACCGGTCATGAATGACGTGAGTCGTTCGCTTTGGATGGCGGGAACGGCGCTTCATTTCGTTTTCACGCTCTATGTCGTGAATGTTTGGATCCATCATGAGCATTTTCAGGTGCATCATATGAATCCGGCCTGGTTCATTCCGGCGGTCGGGAATGTCTTGGTTCCGGTGGCCGGAGTCCCCTTGGGCTATCAGGATATTTCCTGGTTCTTCTTCAGTACCGGAATGCTGTTCTGGTTGATCCTGATGACGATCATTTTTTATCGGGTGCTGTTTCATCATCCGATCGAAGAGCGCTTGATGCCGACGCTTTTCATCCTTATCGCCCCGCCCGCCGTCGGGTTCATTGCCTATTCGCGTCTTGTCGGGGAGCTCGACGCCTTTGCGCGGGTACTCTATTTCATCGGTCTCTTTCTGACCGTGCTGCTGTTCACTCAAGCGAACCGATTCCTAAAGCTCGGATTCTTCCTCTCCTGGTGGGCCTACTCCTTCCCGCTTGCGGCGATCGGCATTGCGAGTCTCTTGATGTTCGAGCGCACCGGACAGGACATCTACCGCTATCTCGGTCTCGGTCTGCTGACCCTCCTGACCGGCATCGTCGTCTTGTTGCTCGCGCGCACCGCCATCGCGGTCCGCCGCAACGGGATCTGCGTTCCCGGCCACTGACGCCCTCGGCAGGCGCGGGACGACGGGTTTGCCGATCCGTCGTCTCGAGGCCTCGATCATCTCCCGAACCGGTCGAATCTTCTCGGTCGCCGAGCCTCCGAACCGATCTCGTACTCGAGGAATTACCATGTCCGACGTCGCCTCCGCGGTGAAATCGAATCCGATCTATGCCTTTGTTTTTCTGATCCTCTCGTTCTCGGCAGGACTCCTGTTGGCCTATCTGCGGGGCCCGCAGACAACGCCGACCGAGCCGCTGAAGAGCGAGTCGTTGGCGACCGAGACCCTTGTGACCCTTGAGGTCGCGGGGTCCGACGCGCCCGTCTCGACATCCGTCGGGACAGCTGGCCATGCCGATTGGGCTGTCCTAAACGGGCGTCTGAGCGATGTCGAAGCCGAGCTCCAGCGTCTCGAAAAGGAGGTGGTGGCGGTGGCGAAGAAGCAGGTGGCGTTCGCACGCGTCGTTTCGGAGCAAGAGGGTCGTCCGGCCGAGATGCTCCCCGAGATCGATACAACGACCGCGACCGATGGCGACTCGGATGCTTTGGACACGGCATCTTCCAGGAGCCGGTTGGAGGATGACCTTGCGCGTCTCGGTGCGCGTCCGACGGAGCGCGGCTATTTGGTGACACTGACCGATTCGGAGCTGCGCTTCCCGGTCGGCGGGAGTGCGCTTCTATCGGAGCGTCCCGAAGGGCTCGAGGCCATCGCCGAGGTTCTTGCGCGAGATGACCGCCTAGTGGCACGTGTCGAGGGCCATACGGATCGCTCCGGCAGTGCAACCAAGAACCTGACGCTTTCCCGGGAACGCGCCCGGTCGGTCGCTGATGCCTTGGCCGCAACCGGGGTCGACGCCGAACGCATCGAGATCGTAGGGATGGGGGAGGCCCGACCCATCGATGCGGGCCGGACCGCCGAGGCGCGGCAGCGCAATCGCCGTGTCGAGGTTTATCTGATCGAGCGTTGAACCCGGATGCGGCCGTCGTTGGCATTACCCGGCCCACGGGCCTGCGGTCCAGCGTCATCGTCAAAGCGCGATCAAGCCCTCGCATGCAGCAAGGCTAGTTCGCAGGCTCAGACGGTCGCATCCTGGTGTGGGTGCTCGAGCACTTCAGCCTGGAGCGATCGAATGCCCGCGACCAGCTCGTCGCGCTCCTGAAGCAGTTTCTTGATCGGGTCGGTCAGTGCCTCGCGGTCGAGGCGATCGAGCGCGAGGAGCTCCCCGGCGTGCAGGTGAATCTGTCGGTGCACGGCGTCGAGCGAGCGGAAGCTCGGCATCTCTCCGTAACGCTCTTGGCCGGTTCCGAGGTACCAACGCCCGAAGTCGCACGATTCGGGTTCAAGCTCGGGTCGCCGTACTGCGGTATCGGTCGAGACGTGGCGCACGAGACGATTGACCCAGTCGCGATGGATCGCCTCCAGGCTCAAAAGCGATAGGTCCTCGGTGGTCCAGTCCACGTCGGGGCGATCGGTCCAGAGTTGCGGTGGGCGAAAACCCTTGATCCAGGGAAGGAGCTGCTCGGGGGGCATCGGGTCTGCGATGCCGTAGCCCTGCGCCAGGATGCAGCCCAGGTCCATCAACAGCAGGCCGTGCGCGGCGGATTCGACGCCCTCGGCGATCACCTCGCGCTGGAAGGCATTGGCGATCCCGATGACGCCCTTGACCAGATTGCGACCGTCGCGCGAGCGTAGGATGTCGCGGACCACGGTTTGATCGATCTTGACGACCTGGGCCGGAAGACAGCGAAAATCGGTCAAGGACGCATAGCCGTTGCCGAAGCCGTCCAACGCGAACTGGACGCCGAGGACAGCACATGCTCGGATGACCGAGGCGGTAGTCTCGATGTCGCGCAACGCCTCGGACTCGATGATCTCGAACAGCAACCGCGCGGGATCGACGCCCGGATGCTGCGCAAGCATCTCCTGCAAGGCGGCGACGAAGCCGGCGTCCTGCAGCGAGCAAGCCGAAAGATTGAGGCTCATCGTGAGATCCAGCTCAGCGCTCTGCCAGTCTTCCAGCAATCGCAGCGCCCGATCCATCACCCACCAGTCCAGGTCATGGAGGAGCTCGTCGCCTTCCATCAGTGGCAGGAACTCACTCGGAGGCAAGAGTCCGCGCTCGGGATGCGCCCAGCGTACGAGTGCCTCGACACCCACGACTCGGCCCGAGCGCATATCGACCCTCGGTTGCACATGTAGCCTCAGCTCGTCGCCTTCGATGGCCTCTCGGATGCGCACCAGCTCGAGCTTGTGAGCCTGATCGGGGCGGTCCTTGACCGCCTTGAAGAACTGAAAGCGGTTGCGGCCCTGCTGTTTGGCCTGATACATGGCGTGATCGGCATGGCGCAGGAGGGTATCTGCATCTCCTGCGTCCTGCGGGAAGAGGGTCACACCGGCGCTGCCGGTGACCGCGAGCGAGTGACCGTCGATCAGGATGGGTTGGGCGAGCGACGCGAGCACGCGCTCGAGCAGCGCGGCGCAGTCCGACAACGACTCCATCCGATTCATCAGCAGGACGAACTCGTCACCGCCGAGCCGGGCCACCGTGTCGTCCTCGCGCACGCAGCCGCGCAACCGGCTGGCGACGGTGACCAGCACCCTGTCGCCCATCTTGTGCCCGTGTGTGTCGTTGATGGGTTTGAACCCGTCGAGGTCCAGATAACAGACTCCGAGCAAGAGACCTTGCTCGCGGGCCTGCACGACTGCCGCGTCCATGCGTTCGGCCAAGAGCCGCCGGTTCGGAAGGCGCGTCAAAGGATCGTAGAGCGCGATTTCTTCGAGTTGGCGTCTGCTGTCGAGCAGCTTCTGCTCGTTGCGCCGTCGCTCGAAGGCGCCGCCGATCAGATCGCCGAGAAACCCCAGTGCACGCATCTCCGAGTCACGCCAGTTGCGCGTGTCGCTCAACATCTCCATGGCGACGAATCCGCCCATCCGACCGGCCACCCGAATGGCGACGGCGGCCACCGATCGCACCTCGAGCTGCTCGAGCTGCTCGCGGTCGACACGCCAGGTCTCGGGGAGCTTGCCGACGTCGTCGATACGGATGTCGTCCCCGTGCTGCAGGGTTTCCATCCAACGCGGGATCAGCGATGTGGGCACCGGCGGCGCGCCTGCGCCGGCAAGCCCGAGGCCGCTCGCGCTCCATTCCTGGGTGTTGCGCATGCTCGAGCCGTCGCGGCTCAGCACGAAGACATAGGCCCGCTCCGCGCCCATGCGCCGCGCGACGGTCCCCAAGGCATTCTCGACCAAGGGGCCGACTGCATCCGCCGGAGCGGCCACCAAGGATCGCGATGTCTCGACCAGGACGGTCTCCAGCGTGACCAGATACGAGAGCGCCCGCTCTGCCTGTTTGCGCTCGGTGATGTCGGTCCCCGAGCCGAGGCCGCCGATCAGTTGTCCTGCGTTGTCGCGGATCCGGCTATTGTTCCATTCGATCAGCCGCTCCGAGCCATCCGCGCAGAGGATCGTACCCTCGACCGCGATCAATGGCTCGTCGTCCTCCAAGCTCACACGTGCAAGGATTCGGCGTGCCTGCTCGCGCTCGCGCTCGGGTACGAAGGACTCCGTCCAATCACGCCCCACGATCTGCTCTCGGTCGAGGCCCAGGACCTCGCAGCCTTTGCGGTTGATGAGCCGGACACGACCATCGAGATCCAAACCGACCAGGATCACGGCGGCGCTGTCGAGGATGTGTTCGACCTCGGCGAGGCGCGGTTCTCCAGACTCGGCGCGAATCTCCGAGCCCGCTTCGGGGTTCGCACCGCCCGTAAGGATCCCCGAGCCGGATCGCGGCAGTGTCCTCGTGCCTGCGTAACGGCTCGCCGATAGGGCCAGAAGGAGGGCGAGCCCGATCGAGAGGACCCAAGGCCACACGCCGGCCCACGACAGGAGTCGGTGGCGCTCGGCATCCTCTGCTGCGGTCAGGTCCATCACCAAATAGAGCATGGGCTCCGGCTCAAGTGCGGCGGGATCGACGCGCGACCCATCCGCGTTGCTCGTCTTGCCGACGCTCATCACGCCGATCAGGCGGCCCGATTCGGGTCCAACCTTGAAGTGCGGCTGCATGGGCAAAGCGGCGGCCGCACGCGCGATGTCGGCCGGTATCGCATCGATCGTCTTCGTCGTTGAAGGGTCTGCGGGCTGCTGCGCGCCGGCACCCTGAGCCGATCGGCCCTTGTCGAGTCGCCCGAGTGCGAGGAGACCCGGATGCGCGCTGGATGCGCCGAGGACGAACGCCACGGCCGGCTCGTTGCCGCGCGATGGATCCTGCAAGATGGCGGAGGCGATTTGTTGCAGCAGCCTCTCCGCGGCCGCTTCCTGCTCGATTCGGACGCGTGCGGGGATACCGAGGGAAAGCTGATAGGCAAGGTGCAGGGCAAGCACCAGTGCCAGAACGAGCGCCACCAGGCCTATCGGCGATCTTTGCGCCTTTGTGCGAATCATTCGGCAGAGGTTGAGGTATTGACCCTAGCTTCGCGGGAGAGCACACGAAAAGTGTCGTCATTTCCTGCTGCTCACTCTATCACGGGGCTATGCAGGGCGACAGTGATCCGAGAGCAGGCGAGCGCCGGGACAACAAAAAAACCGGCGGCGCTGATGCACCGTCGGTTTTCGGAACGCGGCCGGCCGGAGACCCGGCCGATGGACGATCGCGCTTCGCGTCTGCGCGAAGCCGCGATCAGAGGTTTTTCAGAACTGGGCCTCTTCGGTCGAGCCGGACAAGGCCGTCACCGAGGAGGCGCCGCCTTGGATGGTCGTGGTCACGTCGTCGAAGTAGCCGGCGCCGACCTCCTGTTGATGCGACACGAAGGTATAGCCCTTCTCGCGCGCCGCGAACTCGGGGGCCTGCACCTTTTCGACGTAGTGGCGCATGCCTTCCCCGCGGGCGTAATCGTACGCGAGGTCGTACATGTTGAACCACATGCTATGGATGCCGGCCAGCGTAATGAACTGGTACTTGTAGCCCATGTCCGCCAGCTCGTCCTGGAACTTCGCGATCGTGACATCGTCGAGGTTCTTCTTCCAGTTGAAGGACGGCGAGCAGTTGTAGGCCAGCAGTTTGTTGGGGTTCTGCGCGAGAACCGCCTGGGCGAATTCGCGAGCGAAGCCCAGGTCCGGCGTACCGGTCTCGCACCAGACCAGATCGGCGTAGGGTGCATAGGCCAGACCGCGGCTGATCGCCTGCTCCAAGCCGTTGCGGACGCGATAGAAGCCGTCGTCCGTGCGATCGCCGCTCACGAACGGACGGTCATTGTCGTCGACATCGGAGGTCAGCAGATTTGCCGCTTCGGCATCGGTGCGGGCCAAGAGCAGAGTCGGGACACCCATGACGTCGGCGGCGAGCCGCGCAGCGACCAGTTTCTGCACCGCCTCGCGGGTCGGTACCAGCACCTTGCCGCCCATGTGGCCGCACTTCTTGACCGCGGCGAGCTGGTCTTCGAAATGAACGCCGGAGGCGCCCGCGGCGATCATGTTCTTCATCAGCTCGAAGGCGTTGAGCACGCCTCCGAAGCCGGCTTCGGCATCCGCCACGACCGGGAGGAAGTAATCGATGTAACCCGCGTCACCCGGCTCGATGCCCTTCGACCATTGGATCTCGTCGGCGCGCTTGAAGGCGTTGTTGATGCGCCGCACCATGGTGGGGACGGAGTCGTAGGCGTAGAGTGACTGATCCGGATACATGGTTTCGGAGGTGTTGCCATCCGCGGCGACCTGCCAGCCGGAGAGGTAGATCGCCTCGATCCCGGCCTTGGCCTGCTGCATCGCCTGACCGCCCGTGAGCGCGCCCATGCAGTTGACGTAGCCCTTCTTGGCCTCGCCGTGCACCAGTTTCCACAGCTTTTCGGCGCCGCGTTTGGCGTAGGTCTGTTCGGGCTGGACCGAGCCGCGCAGACGGACCACGTCCTCGGCGGAGTAACCGCGGGTCACGTCGGTCCAACGGGGGTTTTCGGCCCAGTCCTGCTTCAGGGCGTGGATCTGTTCTTGGCGGGTCATGGTGGTGCTCCAATGAAGTCTTTTTACCGATCCGCTCGGCTTGCCCGGGGCAGGCCGTCTTGTCGGGGCTCAGTGGTTTTCCCCTTCAGGATCGCAGATGTTTGACCGTCCTACTCGGTCTTGACCTAGGAAACTACCGGGGCTTCGACCATTTGGCGAGGCAATTATCCTAATTTTCTCTATTGTTTTTGATAATTTTCAATGAACGCCGATGCATTTAGGATCGAAGCGATGGAGCAGGGCCTTTCGCGGGGCAGTCTCGATCCGGATCCGATCCGCTTGTTTGAACATTGGTACACCGCCGCGATCGAGACGGAGCTGCCGGAACCCAACGCCATGAGCCTGTGTACGGTGGACGACGGTGGTCAACCCTACGTCCGCACCGTGTTGCTCAAGCTCTTCGACCGCGAGGGGTTCGTTTTTTTCACCAACTTCGAAAGCCGTAAGGCGCGGCAGATCGACCGCAACCCGCAGGTCGCGGCGCTCTTTCCTTGGGTGGCGTTGGCGCGGCAGGTCCAGATCACGGGACGAGCGGAACGCATCCCGACCGCGGAATCGCTGCGTTATTTTGCCACCCGACCGCGCGGCAGCCAGATCGGCGCGTGGTCGTCTCCTCAGAGTCAGGTGATCACCTCGCGATCCTTGCTCGAGGCGAAGGTCGCCGAGATGAAGCAGCGATTTGCACACGGCGAGATCCCGCTCCCGGACTTTTGGGGCGGCTTTCGGATCATTCCGAGCAAGATCGAGTTTTGGCAAGGGCGCGAAAGCCGATTACACGACCGCTTTCTTTACACGCGCGAGGGTGACGGGTCCTGGCGAATCGAGAGGCTCGCGCCTTAAACCGCGCCCAGCGCGGTATGTGATGGACGGTCACTGCGGTTTTGACTCAAAGCGCTCCGGCGTCGATCAAGAGTCGGTGAACCGACTCTGCGACCTGCCGATAGCCTGCCGCGTTCGGATGGATCTGATCCGCTTTCAAGTCGCGGTCGGCGAGGACATCGGCCAGCACCGTGTCCTCGAGCGGGATCTCGAGCTCGTCCGCCAGCTCCCGATAGAGCGGGTGGGTACCGAGGAACAGCCCGGGCTTCGGAATACCGAGCAGCACGACCGATGCGCCCCGGTCTCGCGCGAGCATGACCATCTGCCGAAGATTGGACTTCGTCTGCTCCAGGTCGCGCCGGCGCAGCATGTCGTTGCCACCATGACCGAGGATGACCAGGTCCGGCTGCACGGTGTCGAGCACCCCCGGCAGCCGAGCGAGACCGGCGTCGCTTTCCTCCCCCGGCACGCCGGCATTCACCACTTCGCGGCCGCTCGATACTGCCAGGACCTCCGCGAAACCCTCGCCGATGCCTGCCCCGGTGCCGCGTGTGAGGCTGTCGCCGAAGGCCAGGATCACCGCGCCGCTCGGCAACGAGGGCAGCTCGGGCGCGCGGCTGCAGCCGACGATCAGGACGACAGCGATCAACAGGGTGAGCAGGCGATGGGTCATCTCCGCCATGCGTTCCGCATCAACGTCAGTGCACGGGAGCCTTACGCGTTGCATTACCCCACTACCCGACGCCAATAGCTCATGCGCCAGTAGTAGAGCACGGTGGTATCGGGCCAGGGATAGGAGTCCCCGTAGGCGACGCCGCGGACCGGCTGCTCGATGTTGTCGCGCGAGGGGTCGAGGGGACGCCAGCCGTCGTCACGTCTCTCGCCCTCGACCGGGGTGCGGGTGTTGCCGATGCTGCGGCGCTCGGACGCGCCGTAGTCTCGGAAATTCTGTTGGGCCTCTTCCAGGCTCACGGTGTTGCTGCTGCCCGGCATCCGGGCGAAGCGCAATTGGGTCAGATCGTCCTCCCAGCCGCAGATCGGGCAGACCTGGTGAAACCCGGGTTCGCGATCATGGACGCGGTAGCCGCAGCACGGGCAGGGGAATTTGGTGTCGTCGGTCAATACCGTCTCCGTGTGGGTGGGTTGGCGCCGTTTGCCATCCGTCAGCCTCCAGCTGTCAGCCATCAGCCGCTAAAACACTGGCCTCGCGACTGCCCGGCACTCAATGAAACAAGGGGCGCTATCGGCGCCCCTTGTTCCCTTCCATACCCTCGGATTGGCGCCTACCTAAGCCCTGTCCGACGCGATAAACGCTGTTTTCAATCAGCCGGTGAACCTCCATGAAGCCCGATGGATGCGCATCGACCCAGCTTGCGACGCTGATCCTGAGTCATCCCTAAACCATCCTAAACCGCGTCAGCTCCGACGCCTGTGGATGCCCGGAGACCAGGCACCAAGCGACAACAGCGCATATCACACCGAGACGCGGTTTAGTTGACCTTAGGCTCAAGCTCGCCCTTGGCATAACGATCGGTCATGGCCTCCAGAGACATCGGCGTGATCTTGCTTGCGTTGCCGGCGGTGCCGAAGGCCTCGTAGCGCGCCTTGCAGATGCCCTTCATGGCCTTGGTGGCGGCGATGAAGTATTTGCGCGGATCGAACTCCTTGGGATTCTCGGCCAGGAACTTGCGGATGGCGCCGGTGGAGGACATGCGCAGATCGGTGTCGATGTTGACCTTGCGAACGCCGTTCTTGATGCCCTCGACGATCTCTTCGACCGGCACGCCGTAGGTCTCGCCCATGTCGCCGCCGTACTGGTTGATGATGGCCAACCAATCTTGCGGGACCGAGGAAGATCCGTGCATCACCAGATGGGTGTTGGGGATGCGCTTATGGATCTCCTTGATGCGCTCGATGGCGAGGATGTCGCCGGTGGGCGGACGGGTGAACTTGTAGGCGCCGTGCGAGGTGCCGATGGCGATGGCGAGCGCATCGACACTGGTCTTCTTGACGAAGTCGGCAGCCTCTTCCGGATCGGTCAGGAGCTGGCTGTGGTCCAGGACGCCTTCAGCACCGATGCCGTCTTCTTCGCCGGCTTGCCCGGTCTCCAGGGAGCCCAGGCAACCCAGCTCACCCTCGACCGACACGCCGCAGGCATGGGCCATCTCGACGACGCGACGGGTGACGTCGACGTTGTACTCGTAGGAGGTCGGGGTCTTGCCGTCCTCGCCGAGCGAGCCATCCATCATGACGGAGGAGAAGCCGAGCTGGATGGAACGCTGGCAGACGGCCGCGGAGGTGCCATGGTCCTGGTGCATGCACACCGGGATGTGCGGCCATTCTTCGATGGCGGCCAGGATCAGGTGACGCAGGAAGGGGGCGCCGGCATATTTGCGGGCACCCGCGGAGGCCTGCACGATCACGGGGGAGTCCGTTTCGTCGGCGGCCTCCATGATGGCGCGCATCTGCTCGAGGTTGTTGACGTTGTAGGCAGGGACGCCGTACTGGTGCTCGGCGGCATGGTCGAGCAATTGACGCAGCGAAATCAGGGCCATGTAGGTTCTCCTCGTATCGGACTGACAGCTAAAAACGAGCGGGCAAGCAGCAAGGATCGCTGGCTCAGTCTTTCGTCAGGAGCTTGTGCTCGCCGACCCGCATGATTTTCAAGATATTCGTTTGGCCTTCAACCCCCGAGCGATCGCCCTTGGTGATGATCACCAGGTCGCCGTCACGGACCGTCCCGCGTCGCATCAGCTCCTCGATGACCTCGCGATTCACCTCGTGGATGTCCGTGCTGGCCACATCGAAGCTTACCGGATAGACACCGCGGAAAACCCTGACTTTTCGTCGGGTTGGGGCGGATCGGGTGATCGCGTAGATCGGGATGCCCGAGCGGATACGCGACATCCATTTCACGGTCGAGCCGGTCTCGGTCAAAGCGGCGATCGCCTTCACGCCCAGGTGGTTGGCCGTGTACATGGCGGCCATGGCGATCGCCTCGTCCACACGACCGAAGACCGAATCGATCCGGTGTCCCGAGCGCGTGACATGCTTTTCCGCTTCGAGACAGATGCGGTCCAGCGCCTCCACCACCTTGGCGGGGTTCTTCCCGATCGAGCTCTCGGCCGAGAGCATGACCGCGTCCGTGCCGTCGAGCACCGCATTGGCCACGTCGAAGACCTCCGCCCGCGTGGGGATCGGGTTTTCAATCATGGACTGCATCATCTGAGTCGCGGTGATGACGACGCTGTTGAGCTCGCGGGCACGGCTGATCAGATTTTTCTGTGCGGCCGGCAGCTCCGCATCGCCGATCTCCACGCCCAGGTCGCCGCGTGCGACCATGATGACATCGGCGGCATTGATGATGTCGTCGATCGCCCGAAGGGACTCGGCGCGCTCGATCTTCGCGACGACGCCGCCGTGACCGCCGGCCTCGTAGAAGAGCTCGCGCGCAAGTCGGACATCATCGCCATTGCGCACGAATGACACCGCAAGATAGTCCGCGTCGATCTCGGCTGCGAAGCGGATGTCGTCCTGGTCCTTCTCGGTCAGGGCCGGGGCCGACAAACCGCCGCCCTTCTTGTTGATGCCCTTGTTGTTGGACAGGGCACCGCCGACGACGACCTTGCAGTCGATCCGTCCGCCGTCGACCGCGTCCACCCACAGCTCGATCGCGCCGTCGTCGAGCAGTAACGTGTCGCCGTGGCGGACATCATCCACAAGCTCGGGGTAGGTGGTGCCGACCCGATGGCGGTCACCGGCATCCAGAGGACATTCGGCATCGATCGCGAAGATATCCCCCCGCTCGAGTAGGATCGGGCCCGCGGCGAACTTGCCGATGCGGATCTTGGGTCCCTGCAAGTCCATCAGAAGCGCGATCTCGCGCCCGGCGGCTGCCGCACGCTCGCGGATCCGCTCCGCACGCTCGCGATGCCGTTCATGGCTGTCGTGCGAGAGATTGAGGCGAACCACGTCCACCCCGGCAGCGATGATCTCGTCCATCACCGAGACCGGGTCGGTCGCGGGGCCGAGCGTGGCGACGATCTTAGTGCGTCTTGGCATGTCTAGCCTCCGGCCGCCTGCCTCCGCCCTCCAGCCCCGGCTTCCGAGCAAATCGCCGGAGGCTGGAGGCTGGTGGCAGGAGGCGGGTTGCGCTGATCAGTCCTTCGCCCGGGCCTCGAGCATGGCTACTGCCGGGAGTGTCTTGCCTTCCAGGTATTCGAGGAAGGCACCTCCTGCGGTGGAGATATAGGAGACCTTGTCATAGATGTCGTACTTCTGGATCGCTGCGATGGTGTCGCCGCCGCCGGCTAGACTGAAGCCCGGAGCCTCGGCGATGGCCATCGAGACCGCCTTGGTGCCGCCGCCGAACTGATCGAACTCGAAGACGCCGACCGGGCCGTTCCAGACGATGGTTCCTGCCTTGGCGATGATATCGGCCAGTTCCTGCGCTGATTTCGGCCCGATGTCGAAGATCATGTCGTCGTCGGTGACGTCCGCGGCGGCCTTGGTCACGGCCGGCTCGTTCTCGTCGAACTTCTTGCCGCAGACGACGTCGACGGCGATCGGGATCGTGGCACCGCGCGCGGTCATCTTTTCCATCAACGCCTTGGCGGTTGGAATAAGATCATGCTCGCAGAGGGACTTGCCGACCGGAAAGCCGGACGCAGCGAGGAAGGTGTTGGCGATCCCGCCGCCGACGACGAGCTGATCGACCTTTTCCGACAGCGCCTCAAGGACCGTCAGCTTGGTCGAGACCTTGGAGCCGCCGACGATCGCGACCATCGGGCGGGCTGGAGCGGCGAGCGCCTTCCGGAGCGCATCGAGCTCTTCGGCGAGCAGCAGTCCGGCGCAGGCGACCGGTGCCTGTTGGCCGACGCCATGCGTGGAGGCTTGGGCGCGATGGGCGGTGCCGAAGGCGTCCATGACGAAGACATCGCAGAGCGCGGCGTACTGCTTGGCGAGGTCCGCGTTGTCCTTGCCTTCGCCCTTGTTGAAACGGACGTTCTCCAGCAGCACCAGCTCCCCGTCCGCGACCTCGGGAGCCTGGCCGAGATAATCTCGCACCAGCCGAACCTCGCGGCCGAGCTTGGCGCTCATGGCATCCGCAACAGGCTTGAGCGAGTCGGCCTCGGAGAAGACACCTTCCTCGGGACGACCCAGGTGCGACATCACCATCACCTTGGCGCCGGCCTTCATGCAGTGCTCGAAGGTCGGCATGGAGGCGGTGATGCGCGCATCGGAGGTGACCTTGCCGTTCTTGACCGGCACGTTGAGGTCGGAGCGGATCAGCACCCGCTTTCCGGCGAGATCCAGATCGGTCAGCTTGATGAAGGACATGGTGAGATTCCTCGTTGGATCGGATATTTTTGTAAATATGAAATTCAGAGATAAAACTGATTTTTACATCGATATCAATGGTTTTTTAGACGTCACTTCGTCACGATGATCAGGCTGAATCAAGGAACTTGCTCGCACAACCCTTGCCTCCGGAGAGACTGCGGAAACGCCGGGGCCGGTCTTCTTGCGTGGTAGAGAAACCGAGACCTCATCAATCATAAGTCCTCGGGGGTCAGCCCCGTATGCTTCGCAACCCGAGCCAGCATTCGGGGACCGATGGTCTCGCGATCATGAAACGCGAAGACATAGTCGGGCCAATCAGGACGCGACAGAGTCCGATGGGAGCCCGTTTGACGTTTAATGCTCCAGCCGATGCTCAGCAAGGCGGAAATGAGTCTTCTGCCCTTGACCGAAGGCCATTGGCTCATGCCGCAGCGAGATCGATGCAGATGGCCATGGGGCGGGTTTCGCCGACCTCGATCTGTTCCGCGAGCACGCGAAGCGCGAGCACCTCGACCTTCGCCATGGCTTCTTCGGCGTCTTTGCCGTAGGCAAGCGCGCCCGGGATCTCGGGGATCTCGGCTATCCAGCGGCCGTCCTCTTCTTGTTCCGATTCGATATGGAAGTGCATGGCTTTTCCGGTTGCGCTTCGGCCCTCTTCGACAAATCCGTTCCCACGCATTGCGCGGGAACGAGCTGTTTGCGTCGACGACGCTTACTTCGAAACGTGCTCCACCATGCGCAGCATGTTGCAGGTGTAGCCGTACTCGTTGTCGTACCAGGAGACCACCTTCACGAACGTCGGGTCCAGCGCGATCCCGGCCTCGGAATCAAAGACAGACGGGGTGGGGCAACCGCGGAAATCGGTGGAGACCACCTTCTCGTCCGTGTAGCCGAGCACGCCGGCCAGATCGCCGGACTCGGACGCCTTCTTCATGGCGGCGCAGATGTCGGCATAGCTGGCTTCCTTGCTCAGCTCGACGGTCAGGTCGACCACGGAGACGTCGGAGGTGGGCACGCGGAAGGCCATGCCGGTCAGCTTGCCGTTGAGCTCGGGCAGGACCTTGCCGACCGCTTTGGCCGCTCCGGTGGAGGAGGGGATGATGTTCTCCAGGATGCCGCGACCGCCGCGCCAATCCTTCATTGAGGGGCCGTCGACCGTCTTCTGGGTCGCGGTTGCGGCATGCACCGTGGTCATGAGGCCGCGCTTGATGCCCCAGTTGTCGTGCAGGACCTTGGCGACCGGCGCCAAGCAGTTGGTGGTGCAGGACGCGGCGGAGATGATCTCCTGCCCGGCGTAGGTCTTGTGGTTGACGCCGTAGACGAACATCGGGGTCGCGTCCTTGGAGGGCGCGCTCTGCACGACCTTCTTGGCGCCGGCCTCGAGGTGCTTGCGGCAAGAGGCGTCGTCGAGGAAGAAGCCGGTGCACTCGATGACCAGCTCTGCGCCGACATCGCCCCACTTGAGGTTGGCCGGGTCGCGCTCTGCGGTCAGACGAATGTTCTTGCCGTTGACGATCATGGTATTGCCGTCGACGGCGATGTCGCCCTTGAAGTTACCGTGGACAGAGTCGTACTTCAGCATGTAGGCCAGATACTCGGGGTCGAGCAGATCGTTGATGGCAACGACCTCGATGCCCGGGAAATCCTTCGCGATTGCGCGGAAGGCCATCCGACCGATACGACCGAAACCATTGATGCCGACTTTGATTGTCATCGAGAGATACTCCTCTAAAGGGAACAAAAACCTGTATTGCGCGAATCAGGCATCCGGGATGCCGAAGGGTCGGGGAACCCTCGATTCGAGCGAAGACCACCGTGTCGTGGGTTTGCGCTCGGCACTGCTCTCGCGTGCTTCGGACGCCGGGTGGGTGAGCGCCCGGCGTCCCGTCTGCGCAGCGGTGGTAACGATCAGAGCACGCCGCGAACCTTGGCGACCAGATTCTCGACCGTGAACCCGAACTCCTTGAAGAGCGGGCCGGCAGGCGCCGACTCGCCGAAGCGGTCGACACCGAGGATCGCGCCCTGGTGACCGACATACTTCCACCAGCCGTCCGTGACTGCGGCCTCGACCGCAACGCGGGCGGTCACGCCCTTGGGCAGCACCGATTCGCGATAGGCGGCATCCTGCGCATCGAAGGTGTCGGTGGACGGCATGGACACCACGCGGATCGCCTTGTCCGACATCGCCTCGGCCGCCTTCACGGCCAGCTCGACCTCGGAGCCCGTAGCGATGATGATCGCATCCGGGGTGCCGGCACAGTCGCGCAGGATGTAGCCGCCGCGCGCGATGGCATCGAGCTGCTCGGGCGAGCGGTTCATGTGCGCGAGGTTTTGACGCGAGAAGATCAGGCAGCTCGGGCCGGTACGCCGCTCGATGGCGAGCTTCCAGGACACCGCGGACTCGACCGCGTCGCACGGACGCCAGACGCTCATGTTCGGGATCATGCGCAGCGTCGGGATCTGCTCGACCGGCTGATGGGTCGGGCCGTCCTCGCCCAGGCCGATGGAGTCGTGGGTATAGACGAAGATCGACTGGATCTTCATGAGTGCGGCCATGCGCAGTGCATTGCGCGCATACTCGGAGAACATCAGGAAGGTCGCGCCGTAGGGCACGAAACCCCCGTGCAGAGCGATGCCGTTCATGATGGCCGACATGCCGAACTCGCGCACGCCGTAATAGACATAGTTGCCGGGCGCGTCGCCCTTACCGATGCCCTTGCAGCCCTTCCACAGGGTCAGGTTGGAGCCGGCGAGGTCCGCCGAGCCGCCGAGCAGCTCGGGCAACAGCGGGCCGAAGCCGTTGAGCGCGTTCTGCGAGGCCTTGCGCGAGGCAATGGTCTCGCCTTTTTCAACCACGGCGGCTATGAAGGCGTCCGACTGCGCGGCCCAGTCGCTCGGCAGATCGCCGGCCATGCGACGCTTGAATTCGGCGGCCTCGGTCGGGAATTTCGCGGCGTAGGCGGCAAAGCGGTCGTTCCACGCAGACTCGGCCGCGGCGCCGCGCTCCTTGGCGTCCCAACCCTGATAGACGGCGTCGGGGATCACGAAGGGGGGATGGTTCCAGCCCAGTGCCTCGCGGGTCAGCGCGACCTCGTCCTCGCCCAAGGCCGCGCCGTGACACTCTTCCTTGCCCTGCTTGTTCGGAGAGCCGAAACCGATGATGGTCTGGCAGCAGATCAGACTCGGACGGTCGGTGATCTCGCGAGCGGTTTCAATCGCCGCCTTCACGGCCTCCGGGTCATGGCCGTCGACCTTGGGGATGACGTGCCACCCGTAGGCCTCGAAGCGCTTCGGCGTGTTGTCGAGGAACCAGGCCGGCGTGTCGCCGTGGCCGCGAACCTCGCCGTCGATCGAGATGTTGTTGTCGTCGTAGACCGCGATCAGCTTGCCCAGACCCAAGGCGCCGGCCAGCGAACAGGCCTCGTGCGAGATGCCTTCCATCAGACAGCCGTCGCCGAGGAAGACATAGGTGTAGTGGTCGACGATGTCGTGGCCGGGCTTATTGAACTGTGCGGCGAGTGCCTTTTCGGCCAGTGCCATCCCGACCGCGTTGGTGATGCCCTGACCGAGCGGCCCCGTTGTGGTCTCGACGCCCGGGGCGTAACCGTACTCGGGATGCCCGGGTGTCTTGGAGTGAAGTTGGCGGAACTGCTTGAGGTCCTCGATCCCGAGCTCATATCCTGTCAAGTGCAGCAGAGCATAGATCAGCATCGAGCCGTGACCGTTCGAGAGAACGAATCGGTCTCGGTCGGGCCAGGCCGGGTTTTCCGGGTTGTGCGACATGAAGTCGTTCCAGAGCACCTCGGCGATGTCGGCCATGCCCATCGGCGCGCCCGGATGACCCGAATTGGCTTTTTGGACCGCGTCCATCGCGAGTGCTCGTACGGCATTGGCAAGATCTTTACGTGAGGACATCAGTCCCTCCTAAGTTCAGAAGCAATGGTCAGTCGGTCAAGCGTGCCGCGAGTCGCGACCGCCGGCCGCGTCGCGGCGGGCGCATGTCGGGATATGGCACGACGGCGGAATGCTGTGTGCAGGGCTAGCGGCCGAAGCGATTGCCGCTGCGCTCGGCGAGGTCTTGCTTGCGCGAACGAATTGGCCGGTTTCGAAACCCTTGCGAAGGTGCGTCATTGTGGACGAAGAGCGTCGACCCGAAAATCAAAACAAACTTATACCGTCAAAAAGGAAGTTATCAGATCCTAATATTAAGAATTGCGCGAGAAAATGACCAGTTATTTCGTGCGGATCGAAGATCCCGCGACCTGCACGACGGCTACGCCGACTTCCATTTGATGGAACAGCCGATGCTCGGGATCTGTCGTTCAGGGCCGTTTCCTGTTCGCGCAACCTGCTGCATGGCTTCGAAAAGATCGCGTGGCGCATCCTCCGGCGCCGTCTCCTTGCGACTGGCATCGAGACGCCCTCGGTACTGGAGCTCGAGCGCCGCGTTGTATCCGAAGAAGTCCGGCGTGCAGATTGCCCCGTAAGCCTTCGCGACGGCTTGGGTCTCGTCGAGCAGGTAGGGAAACGGGAAGCGAAACGCTTCGGCGACCCGTTGCATGTTCTCGAAGGAGTCTTCCGGGTAGTCGTGCGGATCGTTGGACATGACCGCAACACAGCCGATTCCGATGTCGATCAGCTCGCGAGCATCTTTGACGATGCGCTCCCGAACCGCTTTGACGTAGGGGCAGTGGTTGCAGATGAACATGACGAGCAAGCCGCGCTCTCCGGCACAAGCGTCGCGGGTCCAGACCTTGCCGTCGGTGCCGGGGAGGGCGAAATCCGGCGCGGGGCGCCCGAAGTCGCAAACGGGGGTTTCGAGCGAAGCCATCGAAGGTCTCCGAGTGAAAGCCAGGGCTGCCGGGAAGCCCAGGTCTGTTCCGACGTATCAGTATGTTACCGAAAGGACGGTGATTTCTAAATCCCCGCGCCGATGCGCGGCAACGACCGGCATTCGCAACCGCCGGACGGTTTTGCGGTTTTGCGTCGACTCGCTATCATAGCGCACCCAGACACGCACCTCATCGGGACAAAAAGAAGGCCATCGACACTATGAGCAAGGACTATATCTTCACCTCCGAATCCGTCTCCGAAGGACATCCGGACAAGATGGCGGACCAGATCTCGGATGCCGTGCTCGACGAGATCTTTCGCCGCGATCCGAACCACGCCAAGGCGCGTGTTGCCTGCGAGACCCTGGTCAAGACCGGTTTCGTGGTGCTGGCGGGGGAGATCACGCTCACCGACGGCAACCTCAAGATCGACTACGAGAGCATCGTTCGCAAGGTCGTGACCGATATCGGCTACGACGGGTCCGAGGTCGGTTTCGACGGTCAGACCTGCGGCGTTCTGGTCGCGCTCGGCGAGCAGTCCAAGGATATCGCCCAGGGTGTCGATCGCGAGGACGAGGAGTCCCGGGGGGCCGGCGACCAGGGCATGATGTTTGGCTATGCGACCAACGAGACCGATCAACTGATGCCCGCGGCGATCGACTACGCGCATCGTCTGGTCAAGCGCCAGGCCGAGGTTCGCAAGAACGGCACCTTGCCGTGGCTCCGCCCGGATGCCAAGTCGCAGGTCACCTTCCGTTATGTCGACGGCAAGCCGGCTGCAGTGGAGGCCGTGGTGCTCTCCACCCAGCACAGCCCGGATGTCAGTCAAGGCGTGCTGCACGAGGCGGTGATGGAAGAGATCATCAAGCCCGTCCTCGGCGGCACCGGTTGGATGACCGGCGACACCAAGTACCATATCAACCCGACGGGCCAGTTCATCATCGGCGGCCCGGTCGGCGACTGCGGCCTGACCGGGCGCAAGATCATCGTCGATACCTACGGTGGTATGGCGCGCCACGGCGGCGGTGCCTTCTCCGGCAAGGACCCCTCGAAGGTCGACCGCTCGGCGGCCTATGCCGGGCGCTATGTCGCGAAAAACATCGTTGCCGCCGGCCTTGCCGAGAAGTGCGAGGTTCAGGTGTCTTATGCGATCGGGGTTGCGGAGCCGACGTCGCTGTCCATCGATACCTTCGGCACGGCGAGCATCAGCGAGCACCGAATCATCGAGCTGATCCGCGCGCACTTCGATCTGCGCCCCTACGGGATCACCCGGATGTTGGATCTCACCAACCGCGACCTGATTAAGTACCGCGACACTGCGGCCTACGGTCACTTCGGGCGTTCGGAGCCGGGCTTCACGTGGGAGCGGACGGATAAGGCCGAGATGCTGCGCGAAGCGGCGGGGATCTAAGGCTCGACCGCGCCCGCTGGGATACGGGGTCTTTCAGGTGCGCGTCGGATCACGTTCGCACGAGGCCGTCGGGGGACGCGGTCGAGGAAAATGCTGTTCTTGAATCGCGTCCGGGATGGTCGGCGTTTGGGCATCGTAATCCGAGGGCGTGTTCGCTTGGCGCCGTTTTCGTCTCGGCATGCGTTTTCCATGACAAGTTGGGATTGATCTTCCTCATACACCTCGCGACCGAGGAGCGTTGCGACCCGGGCCATCGGAGCCCGGGCCAGGCTCGGCGGCGGGGTCGACACGACAACGGCGCTCACTCACGTTTCATCAGGAGCTGATAACCATGAGTGAGTTTACCGATTACAAGGTGGCCGATATCTCCCTGGCCGATTTCGGTCGCAAAGAGATGGCGATTGCCGAAACCGAGATGCCGGGTCTGATGGCCCTGCGCGAGCAGTTCGGCAAGAGCAAGCCGCTCGCCGGCGCACGCATTACCGGCAGTCTGCACATGACCATCCAGACCGCCGTCTTGATCGAGACGCTGGTCGCACTCGGCGCCGAGATCCGCTGGTGCTCGTGCAACATCTTCTCGACCCAGGACCATGCCGCCGCCGCCATCGCCGCGGCCGGCATCCCCGTCTATGCCTGGAAGGGCGAGACCCTGGACGAGTACTGGTGGTGTACCGAGCAGGTCCTGAACTGGCCCGACGGCGGCGGCCCGAACATGATCCTGGACGACGGCGGCGACGCCACCCTGATCGTGCACAAGGGTGTGGAGTACGAAAAGGCCGGCGCCATTCCGGCACCCAAGGCCGACGACAGCGAGGAATGGCTGTCCATCCTAGGGCTTCTCTCACGGACCTTTGCGCGCAATCCCAAGCATTGGCACGGCATCGCCGAGGGCATCCGCGGCGTCACCGAAGAGACGACCACCGGCGTTCATCGCCTCTATCAGATGTTCCGTGACGGGCAGCTCCTCTTCCCCGCCATGAACGTCAACGACTCGGTCACCAAATCGAAATTCGACAACCTCTACGGCTGCCGCGAGTCGCTGGTGGATGCGATCAAGCGCGCGACCGACGTCATGATCGCCGGCAAGATCGCCTTGGTCTGCGGTTACGGCGACGTCGGCAAGGGCTCCGCGGCATCGCTGCGCGGTCTGGGCGCGACCGTCTGGATCACCGAGGTCGATCCCATCTGTGCGCTGCAGGCGGCGATGGAAGGTTATCGCGTCGTGACCATCGAGGATGTTGTCGGCATGGTCGACATCTTCGTCACCGCGACCGGCAACACCGACATCATCACCCACGATCACATGGCCGCCATGAAGGACCAAGCGATCGTCTGCAACATCGGTCACTTCGACAACGAGATCCAGGTCTACGCGCTCAAGCAGTACGAGTGGGTGAACATCAAGCCGCAGGTCGACCAAATCGTCTTCCCGGACGGGCATCGCATCACCCTGCTGGCCGAGGGGCGGCTGGTCAACCTGGGCTGCGCGACCGGACATCCGAGCTTCGTGATGTCCAACAGCTTCACCAATCAGGTGTTGGCCCAGATCGAGATCTTCACCAAGCCGCAGGACTATCCGGTCGGCGTCTATGTGCTGCCCAAGCATCTGGACGAGGATGTCGCGCGTCTGCATCTGGGCAAGATCGGCGCGAAGCTGACGACACTGTCGAAGGCGCAGGCCGACTATATCGGCGTCCCGGTCGAGGGTCCTTACAAGGCCGAGAACTACAGGTATTAAACCGCGCGCGTTGTCTTGATCCAGCGGGGTTCGCGGGCTTCGCGGCCTCGCGGGCACTTTAAGGCGTTGGAGCTGGCGCGGTTTAAGTCTTTGAGACAGGGGCTTGGATCGCGTCCGCTTCAGCCGCTTCGGGTTTGTCCCCGGTGGATCGCCTAGAACAATTGCGTATGGCGCTGTTTACGCCTTGAACTGCTCGTGACACCGCTCTGCGGTGTCACGTCTCTGTCGGGCGCTCCGCGCCACGTGCGCCGATTGCCCATTGGCGTTCGTGGCCCGTCGCGGTGCTGTCCGTCTCCACCCATTCGCCGCCGGATCGAAGCCACTGACCGCGCTGTCGTTCAACGCGCGGGAGGCGAGAGGCCGGAGGCCGGAGGCTTTTGAGCCATGCCGCCCGTATCACAACAACCCCCGACCTTCAGCGTCGAGCTCTTCCCGCCCAAGACCCCGGAGGGAATGGAGAAGCTCAAGCGCGAGATCGCGCAGCTCAACGGTGTTTCGCCGGGCTACTTCTCGGTGACCTACGGGGCCGGGGGATCCACCCGCGACCGCACCTTCGAGACCGTCGACTGGCTGCGCGGCCATGACATCGAGACCGCCCCGCACATCGCCTGTGTGGGTTCGGCAAGGGCCGAGATCCGCGAGATCCTCGGCCGCTATCGGGAGCAGGGGATCCGACGCCTGGTGGCCTTGCGCGGTGATCTCCCCTCCGGTATGGGCGGGGGCACCGGGGGCGATTTCCGTTACGCCAACGAGCTGGTGTCCTTCATCCGCGACGAGTTCGGGGATAGTTTCAAGATCGAGGTTGCGGCCTATCCCGAGTATCACCCGCAATCCGGGAGTCCCGAGCGGGACCTCACCAACTTCAAGCGCAAGGTGCAGGCCGGTGCGGATGCCGCCATCACGCAGTATTTCTACAATCCGGATGCCTACTTCGCCTTCATCGAGAGTTGCGATCGGGTCGGCGTCACCCTGCCGATCATCCCCGGCATCATGCCCATCACCAATTACACGCAGCTCGCGCGTTTCTCCGACGCCTGCGGTGCCGAGATCCCGCGTTGGGTGCGGCGCCGACTTGAGGGTTACGGCGACGACGTGGAGAGTCTGCGTGCCTTCGGGCACGAGGTCGTGCTCAACCTCTGCCGTCGCCTGATCGACGGCGGGGCGCCGGGACTGCACTTCTATACGATGAACCAGTCGGGCCCGACCCTGCGGTTGTGGAAGGATCTCGCGCTTCCGTTGCCCGCCTGAGCTCGATCGGATGCGAAGCGTTGCCGCGCCCGGGTCTTCCTGGATTCGCGCCGACGATGGCGCACATTTCCGCCGCGGTTGGGCTGAAGGTGGCCTTCGTTGCGTTCCGCCCGGGCGAATCCGAGGCGCATTGATCGTGCTGGGTCCGGAGGGTCGCGCCTTTAACCAACGCAAAAAGTAAGGTTTGTCGTCCCGGCGCATGTCGCCGTGCTTACCGTGAGATGAGTCCTGTTCCTGACGGAAGCTACTGAATAAGCTTGAATGGCGTCATCGGTAGCGTCTCGCGATATTCGAGGAAAGTGCTCGCCGGTATCGTCCGGTTGACCCGATCAGGTTCGCTCAACCAGCGCGGCGCCGTTTAATACGTTGCGCCTGTACGCCATCGGCGCCTATACTCGATCCGCTTCTACCGGTAATGAGCGGCCCGGGCTTCTTCGCAGGGTTAGCCGTTACTCCGATGGGCCGTCGAGCCCGCAACCTCCCCTTCTGCCCGGATTTGTGCAACACGGCAAATCGCGCCGGTCGGCTGTTTGCGCCCTCATACGGTTCACCTCGGAGCTCAGTCCGATCCCCGCAGGGTTCGGTCGCAGGCTCCACATCAAGCCCGCAGTCGGAGACAACAGCATCCCGACTTCGGAGACCCCATTGCGGGCAAGCCCGCGCCCAACGTTTCCTGATTAGAGGTAGGACGAATATGAATAAAACGATCAAGTTTGCAGGTCTTGCAGCCGTTGTCGCTCTGGCCGGTGCTTCCTTCTCCGCCAGTGCTTGGTGGGGTGGCCCCGGTTACGGCGGACCCGGCGGCTACGGCGGCGGGCCCGGCTACGGCAGCGGCATGATGGACAACTTCGGCGACATGTTCGGTGACGGCACCGGCGACTTCAACATGAACATGAGCGGAAGCGGCCGCGGCTACGGGCGTGGTCAGGGTCGTGGCTATGGTCGCGGTTACGGTTACGGCGATCAGTACGGCTACGGCGCGCCTTACGGCTATGGTGCCCCCTACGGCGCGCCCGGCTACGGCGCTCCTTACGGTGCGCCCGGCTACGGTGCCCCCTACGGCGGCGCAATGCCAGCCCCGATGGCTCCTCCGGCTGCTCCCGCGCAATAAGAACCTGCTGTTCGTCTAGGGACCTCGGTACAAGCCGAGAGTCCCGAGGCGGCTCGGATACAGGGATGTATCCAACCCCGAACCCGCATGGCTTTTCCCCCAGTTTTCCTCCAGTCCAGTCGGCGTTTCCGACGCAATATCTGCTCCGAACATCCCTCAGTCTCCCTCGCTAGCCTGCCTTGATCGTCCGCCGTTTGGTTCCGCCACGCACTCTGACTGCGTCCCTTCGACAAATGACCCGGATCTACTCTCCACATCGCCTGCATTTATGGTGATAATTGAGAAACACCGGGTCCGGTCGGATATCCGGGCACATCAAGGCGAGGCTCGGCATGGCTGAAAAGCATCTGTATCTGTCCCTGATCCCGCAGGCGCTGATCGCGTCGATGCTCGAGCCGGAGGCTTTCGGCAGCTACTATGCGGTCGGGTCCAAGGCCCACGTCAAAGGCGAGGCGATCTTTTTCGAGGTCGACCCGGCATTCCGCTCCGAGGATTTCCCGTTCCATCTGGTGGACGAACGCTGCATTACTCAGCCGGACGGCGCCCCGAAACGCTCGGTTTATCTCTCGATCTATCGTGTCTTGTCGCGCATCCCCGTATCCGCGCTCGGCAACCTCTATCTGGTGACCAACGACGGCAAGACGCTCGAGCTGCCGCGCTCGGTCTATGTGCCCGAGCCGGGCGGTCGTCTCCATCTTTATCAAGAGTTCTGCCCCATCACGCCGATGGTCGCCAGTCGTTCGGAACCGCATGAGTTTTGCGACGCGATCACGGACCCGTCGCACACGGTCCATGTGCCTCGTCTCGTGTTCTCGGAGCTCCATCTCGGCGCGCTCGCAACCGATCCCGAGAACGGCGCGGCCGACGATCTTCCCTATCCCAACCTCGCTCATCTGCGTGATGTGCTTTACGAGCTGAAACACAACGACACCAAGCCGAGCAAGCTGGTACTCAAGCAGGTCAAGGAAGGCGTGCTCTACCGAATGGTCAAGGGCGGGTTCTATGTCGGCGACCAGACCGACTTTGCCTTCTACCGCTTCCCGGATCTCGAGGAGCTCGAGAACCGTCATCGGGGCTGGTGGCGCTCGGCCCAGGTGACCGGGCTCGAGTGATACGCGGTTCTCGATTCCCCTGAGTCTCGGACTCAGGTCCTGCCCGGCGCATTTCCGGCGGCGGGTTCTTTTGGCCTCCCACGTCCATCGGAATACCCATGAACGAGCCTGTCTTTTGGATCGCACCGATCGCCGCGCTGTTGGCGATGATCTATGCCCGGAAGTTTTTCAAAGAGATGCTCCGGCAGGACCAGGGAACCGCGTTGATGCAGGAGATCGGCGACCATGTCCGCCACGGCGCCATGGCGTATCTGCGCCAGCAGTACAAGATCATGTTCTTGGTGTTCGCGGTCCTCACCATCGTCTTCGGCGTTCTCGCTTACTACTACCAGGTTCAAAACACCTGGCTGCCCTTTACCTTCGTCTTCGGGGGCTTCTTCTCGGCACTCGCCGGCTATTTCGGCATGCAGACCGCGACCCGTGCATCGACCCGCACGGCCGCGGCTGCGCGCACATCGCTCCCGGAGGCACTGAAGATCGCCTTCCGCAGCGGTGCCGTCATGGGGCTCGTTGTGGTCGGGCTCGGACTCGGCAATATCGTCGTCTGGTTCATCCTGGCCGACCTGCTGATCCCTCACAGCGCAGCCGGTGAAGGGGTCCGTATGGTGCTCGTCACCACGACGATCCTGACCTTCGGCGTGGGCGCCTCCATGCAGGCCATGTTCGCACGTGTCGGCGGCGGTATCTTCACCAAGGCTGCGGATGTGGGTGCCGACCTGGTCGGTAAGGTCGAGTCCGGCATCCCGGAGGACGACCCGCGCAATCCCGCCGTCATCGCGGACAACGTCGGGGACAACGTGGGCGATGTCGCCGGCATGGGTGCCGACCTCTTCGAATCCTATTGCGGCTCCATCCTCGCAGCCGCCGCGCTAGGGGCGGCCGCTTATGTCTTGGATCCGGCGCTTCAGATGAAGGCCGTGGTCGCCCCCATCGCCATTGCCGGCATCGGCATTCTGCTGTCGATCGTCGGGGTCTATCTGGTCAAGACCAAGGAAGGCGCGACCCAAAAGGATCTGCTCGGATCGCTTTCGCGCGGTATCAATGCCAGTGCGCTCATGATCGTAATTGCCTCCGCCGGGCTGCTGCTTCTCCTCGGCATCCCGAATGTCTGGGGGGTCTGGGGCGCGGTTGTGACCGGCTTGGTCACGGGCATCATCGTCGGTCGCTCGACCGAGTATTCGACCTCGCCCAGCTACGGCCCGACCCGGCTCATTGCGGCCCAGGCCGAAGGCGGGCCGGCAACCCTCATCATCGCAGGCGTCGGTGTGGGTATGCTCTCGACCGCCATTCCGGTCCTGGCCGTCGGCACCGGGACCATGCTGGCCTTCCTCTTCGCGTCCGGTTTCGATCTGACCCAAATGAACCAGGGTCTCTATGGCGTGGCCATCGCGGCGGTCGGGATGCTGTCCACGCTGGGGATTACGCTCGCCAGCGATGCCTATGGTCCCATCGCCGACAATGCCGGCGGCAATGCCGAGATGAGCGGTCTGGGCGCCGAGGTGCGGGCACGCACCGATGCACTGGATTCACTGGGCAACACCACCGCGGCGACCGGTAAGGGGTTCGCGATCGGCTCCGCCGCCTTGACCGCGCTCGCACTCATCGCCTCCTATATCGAGGTGATCCGCATCGAGCTGGTGAACGCCGGGCAGACGGTCTTGACGCTCGGTAACGATGCAACCGTCGAGACGGCGCGGGCCACCCTGACCGACTTCATGACCTTCTTCAACGTGACCCTGCTCAACCCGACCGTACTCGTGGGCCTGCTGATCGGCTCGATGGTGGCCTTCGTCTTCAGCGGCTTGACGGTGCAGGCGGTCGGGCGTGCGGCCATTATGATGGTCGAAGAGGTGCGCCGGCAGTTTCGCGAAGATCCGGGCATCCTCCAGGGCACCTCCCAGCCCGACTATGAGCGCTGTGTCGCGATCTCCACCGTCGGTGCGCAGCGCGAGATGGTGCTGCCGGCCTTGCTGGCCGTGATCGCGCCGGTCGTGGTTGGCCTGCTGCTGGGTGTTGCGGGCGTTATCGGTTTGCTGATGGGCGGGCTTGCCAGCGGCTTCGTGCTCGCGGTCTTTCTCTCGAATGCCGGCGGCGCCTGGGACAACGCCAAGAAATATATCGAGTCCGGCTATCACGGCGGCAAGAACTCGCGCGCGCACCGGGCATCCGTGATCGGCGATACCGTCGGTGACCCCTTCAAGGACACCTCGGGTCCGAGCCTAAACATCCTGGTCAAGCTGATGAGCATCATGGCCATCGTCATGGCCGGAGTGACCGTGACCTACAGCGTGCTCTGATCTCGATACGGGACAGCTGAACCGCAGAGGCGCGATCGTTGGCGCCTTTGCGGTGCGTCGGCTGTCCTCCGCCGCTCGGCGCATCTCTGCGTGCGGCGGTCCTTGCCGAGGAATCAGTGTTGGTGATAAAGGTCGTCGAGCGGGCTTTCGTGGGCAAGGGGGGTGCCGAGCTCCGCCCAGGTGAAGAGATTGAAGGCGCGATGTCCGTTGTGATCGAGCACTCGGAGGCTGTCCGACTCGGTAAACCCGTTCATGACCTTCTCGAAATGGCCTTTGTAGCGCTCCCGTGCCAACTCCATCGGGATCTCGTACGCCAGGAATTTCGGGATGCCTTTATCCTTCAGACGCTCCAGCAGATCGGGATTTTCGAGCGAGTCGTACGAGGTCACGATCACGATCGGACCGTTTCCGGTCACCAACATTGCGCATTTCATGGGGTTTCTCCACCAGATTGATCGCCCAAGCCGGGCGAAATAAATTGACCGAGCGCACGTGGGTTTTTCGCCGCGTTGCGCGCCCCGCGCACGCCGGGCCGGCGCTTCGCCTCCTAGGCGCGCCCTGTACCGGCGAGCGCGGGACGCACCCTGCTTTCCGAAAAACCCACCTGAGCTCGGTATAGCGTGACGCGAGGATCGATTCCGGTTTGGACGACATCATGACCGGCACGGACGAGGTCCGGCACGGAGCGGGCGGATTTTAACACCGAAGGAGACACGGTGGGCGAGGCGCGAGGGACCGCGGCATCGGACAGGGAGAGAGGCCATGCTGTGGCTTGCCTTTCGGAGAGGGCCTCACCGTTTGCGCGGACATCTCGGGCAGACTTTATCCGTCTTGTGTCGCCTGCAGGACTTGCCTATCGCCTGCCGACCCGAGTCTGATCAACCTGATTCGAGAGCGATGCGGCACCTCATCACCGAGGGTCAATCCTGCTCTTCGACCTCGGCAAGGACAACGCCGGTGGCGTTCGCCGGGTCGTCGGTCAAGACGAGACAGTGCTCTCGTCCATCCACCAGGTAGAGTTTGAAGCCCTCGGCGCTGCGAACAGGCCTCCCGACGCCGATGTCGTCATCGCTGCAATGGGTGAAATGGATATCGGTGAAGGTCTCCCGCAAGGCGCCGAGGGTCTCTGCGCTGAGCCCCGCTCGGCGCACCACCTCCGTGATCTGGTCGAGTCGCTCCCCCGCGATCATGCCGCATCCTCCGAGCGCGCGAATCGAACCCGTTCTTCGGGCGACTGCCCCATCGCCTTGGCGAGCCAAGGCGGGGCCTTCTCGCCGAGAATGCGCTGGAGGGCGATCATGCGGGTTCTCGCGCTTCCGCCCGCCGCGTCTTTGATAGGGTGGATATCGGCCTTGACGACCTTGGCTGCAGCAGGACCCCCGATCGAGGCCACATAGAGCACCTGACAGTCGGCGATCAAGGCGGCACGCTGGCCGTTCCTGTCCTCGACCGTTCCGGATTCGTCGACCTCGCGCACGTCGATCAGGCGAATCTCGTTCGCCGAGACCTGGTAGACCAGGAAATGCCGCGCGGCCCCGAAATGTCCGTCGAGCTCATCGCCTCCGTTCGATGCGCAGGCGACCCGAACCGAGCCGGGCATGTCGCCCTCGGCATAGGGCTCGATCGGCGGAGCCGGCGCGACGGTCTCCCCGGTCTCGCCCTTGAGGATGGCCAGCATGGATTTCAGCAGATCAGTGTCCAGATCGCCCAACTCCCCGTCGGCGGCCTGCTTGAGATCCTTCACCCGCAGGGTGTCCAATGTGGTCGCGGTGGGCGGCAGGCCCACGGCGTCGGCGAGGACACGAATCAGGCGCGCCGGATCCGGTTCGGGGAGGGTGCGGGCGGCCAGGCCGATGCGCAGCGCGATATCGTCGGAGAGTGTGTCGTTGGACATCGGATTCGGTCCTGTCTGCTATGGGTAGGAGATGGATTGCGTGATGGGACGAGCGACCGAAAACCCTCTCGACCCGCTCGTCACGCCACGCACGGTTCAAGCCGGGACGATGCAGTCCTCTTCCATGCAGGCATCGAGGCACTGCGGCACGCCGGGTTCGCCGTCACCCTCGCATTCGCTGCAGGTGTTGGCGTCGATGCGGTAGACGCCCTTCCAGGCCGAGATGGATTGCGTCGGGCACAAGGGCTCGCAGTCGCCGCAGGCGGTGCAGAGCTCGCGAATAATTTGCAGGGCCATGTCGATTCTCCTGATTACTCGTCGCCGCGCTTAAAACGCAGCGTGGTCGGAAACGCGGGGGGCGGGCTGATCGGGTCGATATACCAACGCGACCCGTCGGTCAGCTCCACCTCGCCGCCCCAGTGTTCGGCGTCATCCAGCTCCACGGAGGCAATCGTCTCCTCCATGTCCTTTTTCGCGACGTAGAAGAGCAGTTCTCCCGCGTCGTTCTTACGAATCATCACATTGGGCATCAGTGGGTTGCCTCTCGTCGTCTTGAAGGGGTGCGCCGAGCGTCTCGTCTGGAAGGGATGGTGAGGGAACAGCGGAGTGCCGGCTTGGCGGTGGGGTCCAGCCCCGGGTACGACGGATTCCGTGCCGGGTTCGGGGAGATGGACTTGAATCCAAGATTCACGGCGAATCGCTTTCCCAACGCATCCTCGGGCGGCGCAGAGCGCCGCCCGAGCAGGCTATCTCACCAGGTCGTAGTTGTAGTCCGTTACACCCATCTCGCGCGTCTCTTCGTCCAGGCGCTCGAGCACGGCATTGACCAGGGTGGTGAGGATGTACATGGCACCCTCGTAGCCCAACGTGGTCATGCGATGCAGGTGGTGCCGATCGAAGATCGGGAAGCCGATCCGGATCAGCGGGACCTCATGCTCCTTGCCCTTGTGCAGGGTGTCGCGCTGGATGAACTTGCCGTAGCTGTTGCCGATCATGAAGTCCGGCTTGTCTGTGAAGCACAGCGAGCGGAAGTGCCAGAGGTCGGAGCTGGTATAGACCTTCCCCTCCTTGCCGTAAGGCGACTCCGCGAGCACGCCCTCCACTTCTTTCTTCCAACGCTTGTTGGCGTGGTTGCAGAGGATGTGGGTCGGTTCGGCACCCAGCTCGAGCAGGAACTTGACCATCCCGAGCACGAAGTCGGCATCGCCGTAGAGCGCGAACTTCTTGCCGTGCAGCCAGGTGTGGCTGTCGGTCATCATGTCGACCAGACGACCGCGCTCCTTGGCCAGCGACTCGGGGATGGCCTTTCCGGTCAGCTCGGAGACCTTCATCAGGAACTCGTCGGTCCACTCCAATCCCATCGGGATGTGGATGGGGGTTGCCGGCTGCTGCCAGGTGATCTGGACGAATTTCTTGGTCTTCGGCAACTGCCAGGGCTGCAACAGCAGAGTGTCGATCGCGTTGGGGGCATCCTTCACCGCATCGATGCTGGTGCCGCCGTCGTACATGCGATATTCACCGTCGGCAGGGGTGTCGAGCACCTCGGTCGGGTCGCACAGCAGGCTGTAGTCGACGCCCATTTCCTTCATCATGCGGTGCATGACGCGGTAGTTGCCGAGATAGGTCTCGAACCCGGGGACCAGGTTGATCTTCTTGTTCGAACCGACGACCTTATCGTCCATCGTGTTGAGCGTGAAGTAGCGGACGATCCCCTCGAACATGTTGTCCCAGCCGGTCGTATGGCTGCCGACAAAGCTCGGTGTGTGCGCGAACGGGGTCGGGAATTCGTCCGGGACGAACCCTTCTTTCTTGGCGTTGCCGATGAAGGCGTTGAGGTCGTCACCGATGACCTCGGCCATGCAGGTGGTGCTGACCGCGATCATCTCGGGCTTGTAGAGCGCACGGGCGTTCTGCAGGCCGTCCATCATGTTCTTCTGGCCGCCGAAAACGGCCGCGTCTTCCGTCATGGAGTCGGATACGCAGGCGATCGGCTCCTTGAAGTGACGGTTGAAATAGGTGCGGAAATACGCCACGCAGCCCTGCGAGCCATGCACGTAGGGGAGTGTCTTCTCGAACCCGAGGGCGCAGAGGACGGCGCCAAGCGGCTGACACGCCTTCGCCGGGTTGACGGTCAGGGCCTCACGCTTGAAGTTGAGCTCCTGGTATTCCTTGGTCGTGGTCCACTGGAACACCTCTTCGATCTTCTCGTCGGAGTGGCGCTCTTCCACGCCGCCCTGCTTCTTCGCGAGGTTCTCGACATAGTCTGCATCCCTGAATAAGGGATAGCTGGGTTTGATCTGGTCGGTGGTTTGGCTCATGAGTGTGCTCCTGCCGCGCCGCTCATCCGCGGACAACGACATGGTTGGGACTGCGTTCGGTGTCTTTTTCGAGCCGCCTGCCGCCAGCCTCCGGCGGATAGCCGGTGACAAAAGGCTGGCGGACGAAGCCTCGAGATCAGGCGCTGGCGGCCATCGGTGCAGCCTCTTGATCGCCTGACTGCTGCCAAGGGGCCTGCATCTTCTTCCAGCAGGGGTTGTTGATCGTCATGTCCATATCGCGGGCGAAGATGGCGAAGCCGTCGTAGCCGTGATACGGACCCGAGTAATCCCAGGAGTGCATCTGGCGGAAGGGGATGCCCATCTTCTGGAAGATGTACTTCTCCTTGATGCCGGAGCCGATCAGATCGGGCTTGACCTTCTTGACGAACTCTTCGAACTCGTAGCCCGTGATGTCGTCGTAGAGCAGGGTCGCGTTGCCCATCTCTTTGATGGTGCGGTCGTAGTCGTCGTTGTGCGCGAACTCGTACCCGGTGCCGACCACTTCCATGCCCAGATCTTCGTAGGCACCGATCACGTGGCGCGGACGCAGGCCGCCGACATAGAGCATGACCTTCTTGCCTTCCAGGCGTGGGCGATATTTGGCGATGATCGCCTCGTACTCGGCCGTGTATTTGGCGATGACCGTCTCGGCGTTGGCCTGGATGGTCTCGTCGAAGAAGCCGGCGATCTTGCGCAAGGACTCGGCGATCTTGGTCGGGCCGAAGAAGTTGTACTCCATCCACGGCACGCCGTACTTCTCTTCCATGTGACGGGAGATGTAGTTCATGGAGCGGTAGCAGTGGATCAGGTTCAGCTTGACCTTGGGGGTCAGCTCCATCTCCGACAGGGTGCCGTCGCCCGACCACTGGGCAACCACGCGCAGGCCCATCTCTTCCAGCAGGATGCGCGAGGACCAGGCGTCGCCGCCGATGTTGTAGTCGCCGATCACCGCCACGTCGTAGGGGCCGACCTGGAAGGACTCGTCGCCGTCACGGTTGCCGATGACCCAGTCGCGGATCGCGTCGTTGGCGATGTGGTGACCCAGTGACTGAGACACGCCGCGGAAACCCTCGCAACGCACCGGCACGACCGGCTTGTCGAGCGCCTTTCCCTGCTTCTTCGCGACCGCTTCGATGTCGTCGCCGATCAGACCGATCGGACACTCGGACTGGACAGTGATGCCCTTGCTCAGCGGGAACAGCCCCTCGATCTCGGTGATCAGCTTGTCGAGCTTCTTGTCGCCGCCGAACACGATGTCCTTCTCCTGGAAATCCGAGGTGAAGTTCATGGTGCCGAACGTGTTGACGCCGGTCGTCCCCACGTAATAGTTGCGACGCCCGGCACGCGAATACTGGCCGCAGCCGACCGGGCCGTGCGAGATGTGGATCATGTCCTTGATCGGACCCCACACCACGCCCTTGGAACCGGCATAGGCACACCCGCGCACGGTCATGACGCCCGGCAAGGATTTGCGGTTGGAGGTGATGCACTTCTTGGACTGCTCGACCGATTGGTCGTTGACCGCCAAATGCTTGGCGCGATCCTTCTTCGCCTTTTCAGGATAGACCTCGAGCACCTCTTGAATGAGGGCTTGGGTCTCTTCGCGAGTCAATGCTGACATACTGGTTTTCCTCGATTCGGCGCCGCGGCCAATCCGCCGACGGTCGCGCGTTGAGAAATGGAAGAACAAGGGACAGCGGCATCGACCCGCCGTGTCCATTCAAAACAACAATCCCCGTGCCGAACCCGCTCCGGCCTGACCCGCGTTGCCTTCATCCAAGCGAAACCTCGCTCCCGGCAGCCTTCATCGCCAAGCCGCGCCAACTCATCCCTAAGTCTTCAATCATCCTGAACCGCGCCCCGCCGAGGGCTGCAGGGACCACCAAGGTCAAACCCAAACGCAGACAGCGCATGTCACCGAGAGACGCGGTTCAGGCCGCGACCGCCTCTTCTTCGGCGGTCTTGCCGACGATGCTCTCGTCCTCGCCATCCATCAGGCCGAAGTCCATCAGCAGATCTTCGAGCGCATCCATGGTGATCGGCGTGGGGATCACGAACTTCGTGTTGTTGATGATCTTGTTGGCCAGGTCGCGGTACTCTTGCGCCTGCTTGGCCTTGGGGTCGTACTCGATGACCGTCATGCGGCGGATCTCGGCGCGCTGCACGACGTTGTCGCGCGGTACGAAGTGGATCATCTGCGTGCCCAGCTGGCGGGCGAGCTCCATGATCAGCTCGTCTTCGCGGGCGGTGTTGCGGCTGTTGCAGATCAGGCCGGCCAGACGCACCGAGCCGGAGCTTGCGTACTTCACGATGCCCTTGGCGATGTTGTTGGCCGCGAACATGGCCATCATCTCGCCGGAGCACACGATGTAGATCTCTTGCGCCTTGTTTTCGCGAATCGGCATGGCGAACCCGCCGCAGACCACGTCGCCGAGCACGTCGTAGAAGACGAAGTCCAGATCGTCTTCATAAGCGCCTTCCTCTTCGAGGAAGTTGATGGCCGTGATGACACCGCGACCGGCGCAACCCACGCCCGGCTCCGGGCCGCCCGACTCGACGCACTTGATGTTGCCGTAGCCGACCTTGAGCACGTCTTCCAGCTCCAAGTCTTCGACCGAGCCGGCGTCAGCGGCCATCTGCATGATGGTATTCTGTGCCTTGGCGTGCAGGATCAGGCGCGTCGAGTCGGCCTTGGGGTCACAACCGACAATCATGACCTTCTTGCCGAGCTCGGCGAGACCGGCCACGAGGTTCTGAGTGGTGGTGGACTTGCCGATTCCGCCTTTGCCGTAAATGGCACATTGACGCATAGCCATGGGGTGGTCTCCTGTAGGTCCGCTCTCGCGGGCGTTGAACAAATTTGCCTCACGAGCCTTTCAGCAAACCATATGCCAACCACGCCAATGCGCTCCATCATCATGTTTTAAATGGAGTTGTTAATGGCTCACAGATGTCGCCGGTTTGGTGGCATCCCCGACAAAGCCGCAAGGCATGTATGGATAACAACCGACAAACCCAACAACCGCCGCCCGCCACGCTCCCGGCCAACGCCCGTCTCCCCATCAATCACTGCAACCTCCCCGCCGTGATCCTGGGCAGCCTGACCTACCAACAACACCCGGTCCCGCTGGAGCTCGACGGCATTCGCAACTTCCACGCGGACCTCTTTCGCACCCTGGCGCCGATCCCGCAGCACGCCGCACGCTCCCAAGCCTTTCAGGACTACGTCAGCGCCCACTTCCTTCTCGATCATCTCGACGAGGCCGGACTCGCGAAGGACAAGACCAAAAAGAAACGGATCAACGCCAACTATCTGCGCATGGCACGCGGCTGGTCCTTCGACTCGGACGGCCGCGAAGGCGCCATCCTCAAACGCTGGGTCGAGAGCCGCTTCGGCCTGCTCGCCCGACACCACGCCGGACCGCTCCAGGGCAGACACAGCGAGGCGTACGAGCGCTATGTCACCGAGGGCACCCGCGGCCTCTATGCCACCAACGCCCTCGAGGCCCAGCTCGACCTCCTCTATACCTATTGTCAGTACGAGCTCCTCCAGGCCCACCCCGAAGAGACCCACCTCAGCCTCTACCGCGGCATCAACCGCATCGACGAGCACGAGATCCTCGAAACCCTCGGCGGCGGGCGCTACCGGGTGCTCTTCAACAACCTCAACAGCTTCACCAGCAGCCGCGAGCGCGCCGACGAGTTCGGGGACTACATCCTCATCGCGGAGGTGCCCCTACCGAAGATCTTCTTCTTCAATCGGCTACTGCCGGGGATGCTGAAGGGGGAGGATGAGTTTGTGGTGGTTGGGGGGGTGTATGAGGTTTCGATCAGTACGCTTTGAGGTCCGAGAGGGTGTCGGGTTTTGGACAGGGGCGTGGGACGGGGGTGGGTGATCTGGGACCTTCCGGTGCCGCTCGATTGATGCGGGCGCCTGACGTGACGGCCGGATTCCGAATCCTGTGATATATTTTTCGCACACGCTACGGAGGAAACGAACGTCAAAGACTCGACGAAGACAGCAAGAGCCGAACCGCCTGGAGCAACCGAGGGGTTCGGCTTTTTTGAGTCTGGCTCTTGGGGGGTGGGCTGTGTCGTTCAAGCATGAACCGAGAGGGGCTCTGGATGCCACCTGGGTACGAGACTGCATGCGATCTCGTACGGGACAGTACGTGTGCAAGCAAGAACACTATATGTATTCGCGAGGTCAGCTACACACCTAAGGGATAGAAATGGGATTTTCTGACGAATTAATGATTGCTCTGGCTAGCTGGCAAAATGGCTGGCGAGAGAACCCAAAAGAAAGAGAACGACTATCCGGCGCATTACTGAAGGCTGTTGAAAATGTAGATGCAAAATTCAAGCGAGTAACTAACGCGTGTTAGGCTTCGCACAAATCGAATCGCAGTCTGAATGGCATCTATGGAAATTCTTGCTTAGTATTTGCTTTGTCGCAGGATTAATGCTTTATCGCTTTCAGAATGCCAACCAGTCTTTGAGTTCGTTACTGGGTTCAGCGATTATTTTCATTCCCGTTTTCGCCGGAGCTTGGTTTACAACTGCCTTTACCAAGTTCGAGGTCGTTACCTTGTATCCTCAGGTGGCTATAGCTGCTTCGGGCTTAGCATCGGTGTTTTTGGGATATATTGCACACTTTTTGAATCTTTTTGAAAACAAGCTAACAAACGCGTGAATATGGATCGTGAAAAATGGATCGCAGCGTCGCTTTTGGGGTCCTGTTACGCGTGGCGTTAGCCGATCAATACTAGTCCGAGAAATCCGTCTGCCATATTGACATCCTGAAAAAGGGTACATTGAGCATGAGTAAGCATCGGCATTTAGTAATTCTGATTCTTGTTGTCGTGACATTACAGGCGGTTTTTGCTATTTCGGTATATAATTCGTTCGATACGCTCGCTGATCGCGGCGCGTTCGGAGATATGTTTGGCGTCGTAAATACCCTTTTCAGTGGTTTTGCGTTCGCTGGTGTAATTTATGCGATTTTTCTTCAAGCAAACCAGCTTGAGCTTCAGAAGCTTGAACTTGAACTTACGAGAAAGGAACTTGCAAGAGCGGCGGAAGCGCAGGAAAGCGCGCAAAAAACGTTAAACAATACAATGCTTGCCGATCACGATAGGAGGAGAAAGCAAGCGACGATCGATTATATGCGTGCCGTTCGACCAATTTGGAGCAAAGGCCGGCGTGCACTAAATGATGCATTTGGAAATAATAATTTGTCAGATGGGGACATTGAAAAGATTGATGCCGACAAAGATCTGCAAAGATTGGTTAGAGAAGTTCTTAGCTGGTTAGAGCATTTGTCCGTTGGCGCAAACACGGAAGTATTTGATAAGGACATGATCTACCGTATGTCTGGCTCGTATTTGATAAGGATATACAGGCGAATGAGTACATATATAGAGTCTGCCCAAGTAAAGAATCAGTATGCATATGTTGAGTTTAGAGAGTTAATCCATGATTTTGAAGAACAAAGAAGATTGCGCCCCGATCCCAGAGGTCGAATAAACCATGCGTATACCCCCGAACCGATTAATAAAGACTCATATACATAGACGGAGAGCTGAAGATGACTGATGTAACCATCGTGATCTCAACGGACAACAAAATGGAAGCTAAGAGGTTGGCTGTTCTTCTAACCCGATCACCACAGATTCGTGTAGAGGAAATGTCGGAGCTAAAAAAGGAAAATGCAGCTTATGTTGTAAGTCTCCAGATAACTGATATCTATTCCGAGAATGAAGAAGAGCAATAGTTTTCGGTTGCCAGGATAAGCATCATATAAAGTGGCGAGTTTCTCGGCTCGCTATCAATGCATGGGTTAACAAGATAAGAGCACACGGATCCACAAAAGGCTGGCGCCTTTTGTGATCCGGTTACTTGCGGCGTTAGCCTACAAACTACTGCATGAAGTGAGAGACGCAAGTAACAGGCAACATCGGTATGTACTACGCATGCTACATGCTGGGCACTGGGCAACCGGGTCACCAATTAGCTGACCCCGATCAATAGCACGACCTATGTTCTCGCACCCAAGCACGCTCACGAGGCGATGTGGCTTCTCCGTAAGCGTCCAGCGAAATACATCTATCCCGCGCACTGCGCCATCTGCAAGATGCCGCCATGTTCCACGCACCGAGGAGAAGAGCATGGCAGAGAAGCGGCGCAGTCGCGAGCAGTGGCGGGAGTTGGTCCGGGGCTGGCCGGGCAGTGGTCTGACGCAGGCACAGTACTGCGAACGTCACGGCATTTCGACCGGTAGCCTGTCGCGGTGGCGGGCCGTCTTCGGCCGGGAGCACCACGCGTGCGGCGGGCCGGCGCGATCCGACGCCGAGGCGCCGGTGCGCTTGCTGCCGGTGCAGTTCGGCGACGCCCTCGAGCCGCCGCGCAGTGATCGGGTGCTGACCGTCGTCTTCGGTGACGGCGTGCGCCTGGAGGTCCCGCCCGGGTGCGATAGCGCCACGCTCGCGCGGGTGGTGGATGTGCTCGCGCAGCGCACGACGGCATGATCGGCTTCGGTGCACGCACGCAGGTGTATCTGGCCGCAGGAGCCACGGACATGCGCAAACAAATCGACGGTCTTGCGGCCTTGGTGGTCGATGTCCTTCAGGCCGATCCGTTCTCGGATCATCTGTTCGTCTTCTGCAATCGGGGCCGCGACAAGCTCAAGATTCTCTATTGGCACAACAACGGCTTCTGGCTGTGGTATCGGCGGTTGGAGCGCGAGCGGTTTTGGTGGCCGGCGCCGCAGAGCGTCACACCGGTCATGCTCTCGATCCGCGAATTGGGCTGGTTGCTCGAAGGGCTCGATCCGCGCCGTGTCAACGCCCATCGGCGGGCTGAATTCGATCTGCTTTAAATGCCATCACGCTCGAATCAAGGTCGGTATTCCGGTATCATTCACGTCATGGACGGCCCCCTTCAAACGCTTCCGAATGACCCCGGGGTCCTCCACGGGATCATTGGCCGGTTAAGCGATCAACTGGCGCAATCCGAACGCGAGCGAGCCGAACAGTCGCTGCAGTTGGAACAGCACGCCAATACCCTGCAACAGCAGACCCGGCGTATTGACCAGTTGCTCGAGTACATCGAGCTGTTGCGGCGCAAGCGCTTCGGCCGCAGTGCCGATCGCATCCCCGAGAGTCAGCTCGGGCTGTTTGACGAGACCGAGCTCGAGGCGCTGATCGCCGCGCTCGAAGCCGAGCTGCCGGCCGACACCCCGCCGCCGGCGACACCCGCCGAAGACACCCTCGCGCCGCCCAAGGGCAAGCCGGTGCGCCGGCCGCTGCCGAGCCATCTGCCGCGGGTCGAGCGTATCCTGGATCTGCCCGAGGCGGAGAAAGCCGCCATGGGCGAGGACTGGGTCTTGATCGGCTACGACAGCTCCGAGCAACTGGCGGTCATCCCCCGCCAGACCGACGTCATCGAATACAAGCGCGCCAAATACGTTGCCCGTAACGAAGATGTGCCGGGCGCGGAGGTCGGGGTGAAGATCGCCCCGCGTCCGGCGCAGATCATCCCCAAATCCATCGCCCACAGTTCGCTGCTGGCCTCCATCGTGACGGCCAAGTTCGTCGATGCCCTGCCGCTGTATCGTCAGGAGACGATCTTCGCCCGCGAGGGCATCGCGCTCGGGCGCCAGACCATGGCGGGCTTGCTCATCCAACTGCAGGCCCCGCTGCAACCCGTCGCCGCGGCGCTGAAAGACCTGCTGCGCCGCGGAGCGGTGGTGCATATCGACGAGACACCGGTGCAGGTCCTGCGCGAGCCCGGTCGCGAGAATACCCAAGACTCCTACATGTGGGTGTTCTGCGGCGGGCCGCCGGACACACCGGTGCGCTGGTTCGAGTATGCCCCGAGTCGGGCCGCGGAGGTTCCCCGTCGGGTGCTGTTCCCCGCCGACGTCGATCCGCCGCCGCTGCCGTTCTACCTGCAATCCGACGGCTACGGCGCCTATGGTGTCCTCGCCGCTGCGCCCGGAGTCATCGGCCATGCCGGGTGTTGGGCGCACGTGCGGCGCAAGTTCGTCGATGCCGCCAACGGGCGCAACGCCGGTGCCGCGCAGCAGATGGTGGCCCTGATCGCGGAGCTCTATGCGGTGGAGCGGCGCCTGCGCGACGCCGATCCCCAGACCCGGCTGCGCGGGCGTGCCGAGCACAGCAGGGCGATCCTCATGCGCATCCGCCAGTGGCTGGATCGCACCGCCACCCGCGTGCTTCCCAAAAGTCTGCTCGGCGAGGCCATCGGCTATGCCCTCGGCCAATGGCCGATCCTCATCACCTTTCTCGAGGACGGGCACCTGGAGATCGACAACAACATTGCCGAGAACGCCATCCGGCCCTTTGTGGTCGGGAGAAAGAACTGGCTCTTCGCCGGCAGTCCGAAGGGCGCCGAGACGAGCGCGCTGCTTTACAGCCTGATCGAAACCGCCTTATGCCGTGCGCGGCATAAGGTGGTTTATGCCGCCCGCCGGACTATGCCGAACGGTCTTGGCCGCAGCCCGCCGGTTGCGCGGACTTGCCGCGCAGAAGCGGGTGCGGACAGAGGCACGATTCGGCATAGTCTGATGCCTTACAGAGAGTCCAGGAAGGCGAGCAGCTGGTCGCTCGCTTGGAAGCGGCTGGGCTCGCCGAGTTCGTGGGGTACGAGCTTGGCCAGGGCCGCTTCCTTGAGTTCGAGGTGAGCATGCAGATAAGTCTGCGTCGTTTCGATGGATTCATGGCCTAGCCACAGCGCGATCACGGAGCAATCGACCCCCGCTTGCAGCAGTTCCATGGCCGTACTGTGTCTGAGTACATGCGGCGATACGCGCTTGGATGCCAAGGATGGACAGCGCGCGCTTGCGGTGCGGACATGCTTGGCGAGGAGTGCCTGGACAGCGTCGGCGCTCAGCCGCTCACCGTGCATGCTGGGAAACAGCGCGTCCCCGTCGCACCGCACCGGCTTCTTGAGCCACGTCTTGAGTGCCTCCTGTGTGGCCGAAGGGAGCGGCGTACAGCGTTCTTTCCGGCCTTTGCCAAGGCACCTCACATGAGCCGGTGCTGCGAGATGGACAGATGCCCGATCCAGATTGACGAGCTCGCTAAGGCGCAAGCCGGTCTGAACCGCGAGCAGCAGCAAGGTACGATCACGACATCCCAGCCATGTCGTGCAGTCGGGTGCGGCAAGAATGGCATCGATCTCGGTCCGCGTCAGGAAATCGATTTGGCGCTTGTCATGCCGTTTGGCGGGGATTGCGAGAACGCGCTGAATCAGCGCACTGGCGGCCGGTTCCTCGAAAGACACGAAGCGAAAGAAGGATCGAATCGCCGTCAGGCGCAAGTTGCGCGTCCTGACACTCGCGCCGCGCGCGGTCTCGAGATCGGCCAGGAACGCGTCGATGAGGGTGGCATTGAGATCTTCGAGGGCGAGCGCCGACGGCAGCTTGCGGAGCCGTTTTTGGGCGAACCGGAACAGGAGCCGGAACGTATCGCGGTAGGCTGCGATCGTGTGCGCACTGACTTCGCGCTGCCGCATCAGTCGAACGGTGAAGTAGCGCTCGATGAGCGGGGCGGCACTGGGGCTTGCGCTCATGGCCGTCCCTCCCAGCGTCGGTCGAGGCGCCGTGCGGCTTCTCCCATCAACTGCGGACAGGCGCAGAGGTACCAGTAGGTGTCGCGCACGCTGGCATGGCCAAGATAGGTCGCAAGCAGCGGGAGCCGCTGCGCAACGTCAAGCCCGTCGCGATACCAGCCGAGGAGCGTCCGAATCGCGAAACTATGGCGTAAATCATGGATTCTGGGGCCGGTATGCTGACCCGCTTGCCGCAGTCCGATCTCGCGCGATAGCCGCCAGAAGACACGATAGACATATTGGGGTAGCAATGCGCCGCCGCGCTCCGCAACGAAGAAGTGCGGCCCGCGCGGCGATCCGAGGTGCGCATCCCGCCGCCGGGCGTAGTCGCGCAAGCCTGCGCAGGTCGTCGGATGCACCGGCACCAGCCGGGACTTGCCGAACTTGCTCTCTCGCACGGTCAGCACGCCCTCGTCGAGGTCGACGTCGCTGCGCTGAAGTCCGAGCGATTCGGACAGGCGAATGCCTGTCGCGGCGATCGACCCGAACAGATAATGATAGGTCCACCGCCGCAGGGCATCGTCGGGTGGCAGGGCCAGGGCGGCGGCCAATAACGCACGGATCTCCACATCGCTGTAGAGATAGGGTTTGGCGCGCTTCACAGGCGGCAAGATTCCGGTGGGCGGCACCTCCGTGTTCGGGTCGATGCTCGCAACATGACGCGCGAAGCCACGGACGTCGCTCAGCCGCAAGGCCCAGGAAGCGTGCCGATCGGCGGGTAAAGTCGCCCAAGCCAAAGCCAGCTTGGTCGTGATGGTGACAGCCCCTTGCCGCTCCATGAATGAAACGAAGTCGGCCAGTCGCCGCGCCTGATGCCGGTACTTGTAACCGAGCCCTTGGCGGATGCTCAGGTAGTGCTCGAGTGCACAGCGTAGCGCGATCATTGCAGACCTCCCGGCCAAGGAAGGCTCAACGACCGAAGCCCCTCGAGATCGACTTTTGCATAGATGCGCGTGGTGTCGGGATGCGCGTGTCCGAGCACTTGGCCGATCTGCGACAAGGTGGCGCCGGAGCGCAGCAGCTCGCTGGCAAGGCTGTGGCGGAACAGATGCGCCCCTCGGTGTGCAAAGCCGCTGATTCCCGCACGCTCGAGCGCAGCCCGGGCAATCATCGTGATGGCGCACCCGGAGGCAAAACCGACGTGGGGCGCCAAGATCCGCAGAAACAGCTGGCGAGAATCGGACACCGGTCGATCCTCACGCAGGTAGGCAACGATGGCCGTGCCGACATCGGCGGGGATTGGCATCCAGGTCTGCTGCCGACCCTTGGTGCGAACGCGCATCGCCCCGGACCGCCAGTCGATATCGTCCAACGTGAGGGTCGCAACCTCGTTGGCGCGCAAACCGAGCTTGGCGAGCAGCAGGAGGATGGCATAGTCGCGCCGTCCTAACGCTGTCGTTCGATCGCACTGGGCCAAAACCTTCTCAACTTGCGAGCAGGACGGAGCGGTCGGCAGATCTGTCAGCTGCCATCCCCGGATGGAAGGCACGCAGTCGGCAAGTTCCCTCGGGTTCGCCCCGCGCCGGTAGAGGTAGCGCAGAAAGGCACGCAGGGACCAGCACATGGCCTTCCCGGACGCCGCGCTTGCGTCCCGGGCGTGGCGCTCGACGTAGCCGATGACATCCTCTTGTCCAATGTTGTCGAGATTGCCGGCGCCGGCGGGACATACCTCGCGAAGAAACCGGCGAACGATCGGTCGGTGGCGGAGGATGGACGTCGGTGCCAGCCCGCGTTCATGTCGCAGGTCATCGGCGAACTGTTCGAAAATCTCCTCATCCCACGACATCGGCGGCACTGGTGCAGGCGCAATCGCCTGCGCTTCTCGCAGGACCTCAAGTAGGCGCTTCAGCGCGGCTCGGTCGCCCGTCTGGATAGACTGCTTGCGGCCTCGGTGCCTCAGGTAGCGCTCGAGCACGTGCTCATCGAGCCGAGCAAGCTCCAAGCGGCTGCCGGTCAGCCACTTCAAAAGACCATCGACTAGACTCAGACATCGCCAGGTGCCCTGGCGAGCGAGCCCCTCCTTGACCAGGCGGGTTGTGTAGAGATCGATCACATGTCCGTCGGGCCCGCACTTCAGACTTTTGAATAGCCGACTTTTACGCAAGTACTCTTCCGCCAACATAATCTTGCCCTCCGGTGTTGAACGCGGAGATACAAGACTATGCCGAATTCGTCACAATGGACTTTCGGCGGTTCCCGGCAATAGTTTCGCCGCTCGGCATAGTTCGGCGGGCGGCATAAACCGCCAAGGCCAACGGCCTGGAGCCTTGGGCCTACCTCAACCACCTCTTCGAGCACCTGCCCGGTGCCAAGTCCCCCGAGGCGGTCGCGGCGCTGCTGCCGCACAATCTGAAAATGGACGACCTCAAAAGGGAAGGGGAAATCCGGTAGTTGCCCGGACGCTTACGCTTCTCCGTGGGGAGTCGACACCCGGCCCCTTGTTCGATGGCACCCTGGAAAGACGTCGATGCCCCACCAAGGTCCATGTGTGGCATGAAGGTGCCTGGAAACCCCCGCAATGGTATCCGTACCCGGCATGGGGCTTTGAGATAGCGTGAACCGAGGCTGGCAGGACCTTGGCTTACTGCATCGTAGGGAGGATGACTCACTGCGTAGGGTACGTGACTAAATGCGGCCTAGTACCGAGATGGTGTATGGAATCAAAAGCAGGCTATAAGGCAACCACGCGAATCGAGTTGTTTATGAAAAACACGGAAAACTTTAAGTTATTTTGGTGGTTTGTCCTTGTGGTTGTCGTAGGCTCTTTTCTGTTTAGCAGACAGGAAGATCTAATAGGCGGGAACCCGACTTATTTTGATTCAATGGTATTTATTGTATGGATTGGTATCTGCCTCGCTCCCATTTTTCAAGAAATGGATATATTCGGAATTAAGCTTAAGCAAGATATTCAAGAGTTAAAGAAGGACCTGACCCATCAATTAGCCATCCTAAAAACCGAAGTTACTTCTTCTATTGAGGTTTCTTCCGCTAACAATAACCAAATATATATACGTACGAGTCCCGAACCACCAAAGGATTCGGAAATCCCGGATTTAACGGCTCAGATACAAGATGCACTAGCCAAGCTAGGTATAAAGCCAGAAGATACAGACAATCTAAGCGGGAGGTATGCTGATTCGATTGAAACAGAGATGTTTCAGGTTAGGTTGGCCTTCGAAAAGCTACTTCGCCGGCACTCGATAGCACTTGGGCTTGATACTAGAAGAGTCTCTGTCGGAAAAATGCTAAATCAATTGGGGCGATCAGACTATATATCAAGAGAGATTGTGGTCGGTATACAAGAGGTCATATCAATTTGTAACTATGCGGTGCATGGTGAAGATATAACATCTGATCAAGTCGATTTTGTTAGGCAGTCTGCGCCAGGTCTTCTAAAAGCATTGGAGGCAAGCCTTCGCAAAAGCCACTAACAAATGTCTCTAGTACACCCTGGTCGAATTAAATCGCCATCTGTTTCATGAAGAAAGGGCTCACCATTTAGCCGACATTAATCAATGGCGCGACCTATGTTCTCGCACCCAAGCACGCTCACAAGGCGAGGGGGCCGCTCCGTTGGGAGTAGACACCCGGCCAGTGGCTCGATGGAACCCCAGAAAATCGTCGGTTCCCCGCCAAGGTGCATGTGTGACTCGGGCGTGCCCGGAATCTCGTGCTATATTTCTCGCACACGTTGCGGGGAAAGCTAAGGTCATGGACCGGACGAAGACAGCGAAGCGAAAGCCGAACTGCCTGGAGCGATTGCCGATCGCTTGAGGGTTTTTTACTCTAGCTCTTGAGGGCTCGCCTATGTCGGTCCAGCATCTCCTGAGACGGGGGAGCGGCACGGCGCCTTTGCGGTGACATGGTTACTGGACAGCATGCGGTCTAGGACATGAAAACATGCTCGCAATCTAGAACACGTTGAATCTTAAAATGGAGAGTCTAGTGCTAGATTACATAGTCAACAATAAAGAATGGATCTTCAGCGGGGTCGGGGTTTCAGTCATTTCGTGGTTTTTGGTCCGAACGTCATCCAGCACAAAAATGACGCAAAAAAGCGGCGACAACTCAACAAATGTTCAGGTTGGCGGTAGTATCAACATCTCGAATAAAGACAAGGAAAGTGATGATAAGTAAGAAAACACAAGAATCAGGCGACAACTCTGTGAATTTACAGGCGGAAAGCATAACCGTAAACACAGGCCTGTCGATTGCACATGTTAAAGAAATTGCGTTAGAGGTATTCGAAGTTAATTTCTACAAACTTGCTGGTGCAGCCAAAGACACTGCTGATGAGCGAGCAAAAGAGATTACGGAGCAGTTTCTAGAAGAGCTTTCAGTAAAGAATCCAGAAGGCCTAAAGGCGTCTGAAGACCCGGATTTCCAACATTCTTTATTTCAAGCACAAAAGGAATATGCTCGCTCTGGTGATAAGGAGTTGGGAGACATTCTGGTTGATATATTGGTTGATCGCTCCAGAGAAGAAGAAAGAAGTCTACTTCAAGTAGTTCTAAATGAATCTCTCTCAATAGCACCGAAATTGAATGGTGTGCAACTCGATATATTGGCTTGTTTTTTTAATCTCTACTACACGAGAAGACTTAATATCACCAATCTTCAGATGTTTTCTGATTATCTGAACAATGCTGTACTAGTATTCGCAGATGCCGTAGGCGAAAAGGCGTCAAACTACAGGCATATTGAGTATGTTGGCTGCGCAGCCATAAGGGCGGGCTCAAGAGACGTTGTAAATACTTTAATGCAGAACTATAATGCCATATTCTGCAAAGGATTTGAAAGAGATCAACTAGCCGAAATAGCAGAAGAAAGCCCAAACATCTGGCACGTCATTATTCCATGTCAGCACAACGTCAATCTTGTTCAGGCAAGAGGAATGAATGACGACATAATCCGAATCCTTTGCGAGCAGCAGGCCATCTCAGAAGATAACACCAATAAATTAATACAGATAAATAGTAGCGAAATGATGAGCAAGCAAGAGGCAACGGATTACCTGAAATCAATATGCCCGAAGTTTGAGAAGTTCCTTGAAGATATAACGAAATCAACATTTGAACATCTTGACCTAACTAGTGTAGGCATCGCAATAGCTCACGCGCATTCTAGAAAGAAGGTCGGATTTGAGGCAGATTTGTCAATCTGGCTTTAATAAGGGATTCCAGCGGACACTGGCGCTAATGAGGGGCCGCGCTAATGAGGGGCCGCGGGGTCAGGTCTTGTAATACGATATTTTGGCGTTCGGTGCAGCAAGCCTGATCGGACGCTCCGCGCCGCCATGGTGCCGAGGCCTGAGGGAGCACAGCGAGCAGCTGCAGGTTCAGCCGGGCTTGCTGTGCTGGCCCGTACTGAAGCCGGCTATCGGCCTCGGAGCGACGCACGGGCGGTTCCTGCCCAGGTCAGCGGAAATCCCATGGATTCACGAGTTCAAGCTCGGGGATCGCCCGGAAGTCGGCGATGTTCCGGGTCGCCAGGGCGCTGCGGTTGACGATCGAGATCGCAGCGATCATGCCGTCCGGCGCGCTCAGAGTAAAGGCGGTGGGGTCAGGTCTTGTTTTCCAGCATCGCTGAGCTAAGGTGTTAGGGCACGGGGTCTCACATTTCGCGGAGATCGCGAAAATCGCGAAGATTACTAGCCCGCGCAGGGCGGAACGGAGACGCGGTTCGGCCACTTGCCGGAAGGCAAGGAGGCGGCTGGGTTTTCTGGCATCTACCGAGAGGCTCCGGCATCTGGCTCGGCGCCGGAATCGCCATTCGCCATGGCGTGCGTCGGTCCTACCGGTAGATTTCTCGCCGGTGGCCGACGTCCACCACCATGATCAGGAGACGCTCGTCGTGGATCTCGTAGAGGATGCGATAATCACCGACACGAATCCGCCAGGCGTTTCGTCCGCTGAGTTTCTTGACTCCCTGTGGTCTGGGTTCATCGGCCAGCCGGCGGATGGCATTGGATAGCCGGTCCCGGTCCTGTCCGGCGATTCGTGACAGTGAACGTTGGGCGCGCCTCTCGATGAATATGGCGTAGGTCAATCGAGCCTTCCCTCGGCAATCTCGCGCATCGCCTCCTCGAACGGCATCGGCTCCGAGGGTTGATCCTTGGCCTCGTCGTATGCGCGAATGTCATCGAGCTCCTCCAGCTCTGATTTGATCTGCTGCCATGCGTCAAACGGTAGGACGACGGCCTTACGGTTGCCGGCTTCGTCGACTAGGTACTCTTCGTGCACGGTGATCATCGTATCGTCCAGCTTGCTTCGCGATTGGCGGATTATACCCCTAAGCCTTGAGGCGGAACGCGATAGCGAGGTGGCGGGGTCAGGTCTTGTAATACGATATTTTGGCGTTCGGTGCAGCAAGCCTGATCGGACGCTCCGCGCCGCCATGGTGCCGAGGCCTGAGGGAGCACAGCGAGCAGCTGCAGGTTCAGCCGGGCTTGCTGTGCTGGCCCGCACTGAAGCCGGCTATTGGCCTCGGAGCGACGCACGGGCGGTTCCTGCCCAGGTCAGCGGAAATCCCATGGATTCACGAGTTCAAGCTCAGGGATCGCCCGGAAGCCGGCGATGTTCCGGGTCGCCAGGGCGCTGCGGTTGACGATCGAGATCGCAGCGATCATGCCGTCCGGCGCGCTCAGAGGGCGCCCTCGCCTGTTCGCTCCGCCCATGATCGTTCCGTAGGCGAGGGCGGCGGCTTCGGTGAACGGATAAATTCGGTCGACGAATCGGGTGCGCCAGTCCTCCAGCCCTCGGGTCAGTCGCGCGGCACGCTGGTCCGTGCGGATCTTGTCGATGCCGAAGGCGATTTCCGCGATGGTTACGGGGGGCAAGGCGATCTCGGCGTCGAAACGGATCAGCCAATCGAGGACGTGTTTGTCGGGCGTCTTGCGCAGCGTTTCCGACACCACGTTGGTGTCTGCGAAGATCAAAGGTCGATGCCCGTATGGGGTTTGCGTTCCTCGCGGACCAGCGCCTCAAGATCGACATCGGTCGCGCAATCCCGCGCCAGCCTCTCATAGAACGCCCGTGCAGGCTCGTGTCCGAGCTGCCGTGCCTGGTACATCTCCAGCGCCCGCTCGACGACTTCGGCCACCGAGCGGCGTTCGTAGCGCGCAAGCCGATGGGCCAGTTCGCGTGCCTTGGCGCTGCGCACGGAGAGTTGCGGTTCAGCCATCGATCGCCTCCTGTCGTCTTGAGGGTTCGAGTAAAGCTCCAGCTTAGGGCTGAGTTTTTCTGCTGGCAAGATGGCAACGATTACCTGAGGGACGGCCGCGTGCACGTGCAGAGGGGGAGTTGGGGTCAGGTCTTGTTTTCAAGCATCTCTGAGCTAATCTGTTTCCATCGCCAGACCACTCCGAATCGAGCTTGCGGGCGAGTTGTATCATGTCACCTCGCGCGGCGATCGCCGCGAGGCGATCTACGGCGACAATGAGGACCGAGCGGCCTCGCTGGCGGTGTTTGCGGAGGTCTGCGCACGCTTCAATTGACGCTGTCATGCCTACTGTCAGATGACCAATCACTATCACGTGGCGTGTGGTATGGGCTGCGGTGCCGGGTCTTGCTCGGCACGGACGGCTTCGTACAGCGTCACCCTGGACTGGCGAGCGATCCGCAGCGTTTAGGCGAGATCCCGCGTGCCCAGCGCCGCGCGCTGGCGAAACCCTTATCGGCGATGGCCGATGACTATGCGCCCCCGCGCGAGGCGATGGCGCGGGCATTCCTGAGCAGTGTCTACACGATGTAGGAGATCGAAGAGCATTTCGGTGTGCACTGCTCGACCGTCAGTCGCGCCGTGCGCCGGTTCAAGTGCGCCGAGGTCGGCTCGGCCGAACCGGGGTCGAGTCAGCGGATACGGGATTCCCTGGACTGACGCTGTAGCCTCGTGGACGTCACGCCTCCGATCCTCGCTCCTGTCGGAGACTGAGGGAAGGCCCGACCGATCGGTCTGGTCGCCGACTGCGACTCCGTGATATGTCAGCCTATGTTCCCGTCGCCTATCGTCCGGCCTGATCTGACTTGACTGGCCGCAGTCACAACCTCCTAATAGAAAGCGATTGGCAGCCCCTCGGAGTCCCAAATGGACAAACACCTGGTTAGAGACCGCATCACCACAAACCCCGATCAATGCGGCGGGCGCCCGTGTATTCGCGGCATGCGAATCCGCGTCGTCGATATCCTTGAGATGCTCGCGGAGGGCGTGTCCGCCCGCGAGATCCTCGCGGACTTTCCGGATTTGGAGCCGGAGGACATTCAAGCCTGTTTGCTCCTAGCCGCTGAGCGCGTCGACATCCCGCGACTGGTCGCGTGACGATCTGGCTTGATGCGCAATTGCCGCCGACCCTTGCAGCCTGGCTGGCAAGTACATTTGAGATCAGATGCCTGGCTGTACGTGATCTGGGGCTGCGGGACAGCGATGACCGGGCGATTTTCCAAGCGGCTCGCGACCAAGGCGATGTCGTCATCATGAGCAAGGACAGCGATTTCGTGGAACTTGCCTTAAGACTCGGTCCGCCGCCGCGCATCCTCTGGCTCACCTGCGGCAATGTTACCAACTCCCACCCGCGCCGGATCCTGACAGAGGTGCTGCCGGACGCCATGGCGATGTTGGAGGTCGGCGAAGTCGTCGTCGAAATCGGCGACCGGAACGCTTGATCCATCGCTGGGCTAAGGTGTTTCCGTGGCCAGACCACTCCGAATCGAGCTCGCCGGCGGGCTTTATCACGTCACCTCGCGCGGCGATCGCCGTGAGGCGATCTATCGCGACGATGAGGACCGAGAGGCCTGGCTGGCGGTGTTCGCGGAGGTCTGCGCACGCTTCAATTGGCGCTGTCACGCCTACTGCCAGATGACCAATCACTATCATGTCGTGGTGGAGACTGCGGAGGGGAATCTGTCGAAGGGGATGCGGCAGCTCAACGGCGTCTTCACCCAGCGGGTCAATCGCCGTCACGGCCTGGTCGGACACCTGTTTCAGGGCCGCTTCAAGGGCATTTGTCGGCGTTCGATGATCAATCCGCGACGCCGCTCGAGGCGATGGCGCGGGCATTCCTGAGCCGTGCCTACACGATGCGGGAGATCGCCGAGCATTTCGGCGTACACGACTCGACCGTCAGTCGCGCCGTGTGCCGGTTCGAGCGCGCCGATGCCGGATCGGCCGCGCCGGAGTCGAGCCATCGGATAAGTGATTTCAGGACCTGACCACAAAGCACACCAAGCCCGCTCGACAAAGCCCGCCCCAGCGGGCTTTCTTGTGTCCGGACTCAGATCTATAGTCATCCGATGAGAGATAAACCAACGACGATTAGCGGAACAGCCACCATGGCGAACGCAACAAGGTACGAAGAAGACGTGGTCGCTTGGGCGTCCGAACAAGCAAGACTGCTGCGCGAAAGACGGTTCGACCTGTTGGATATTGCTCATCTGGCCGAGGAGATCGAAGACGTGGGAAAGAGTGAGCAGAGAGAGCTGACGAACCGCATGGCACTGCTCTTGGCTCACCTGGTGAAGTGGCAGATGCAGCCCGGTCGCCGCGGAGCCAGCTGGCAGATCACCATTAGAAACCAACGGCGAGGGATCCTGCGTAGACTCCAAGAGACCCCGAGCCTGCTTCCAAAGCTCGACGACCCCGACTGGTGGGCGGGCGTTTGGGACGACGCGACGGCACAAGCCGCGCAGGAGACCGGACTCTCGGATTTCCCCGAGACATGCCTCTGGACGCCAGATCAGATTCTCGATCCAGCTTGGTCACCGGAGTAGGCGAAACCAGCCGACGCTGGCGGCGGGCCGAAAAGCTTCCTGCCGATGACATCGCTCATCGTGCTCGCTCAGGGCTCGTTGGCAGATAGGGCTGACCATCCCGCTGGCCGTCCTGCTCATGCCGTTTTGTTGTCGCTCACTTTGTTTCACCGGCCGATTCCCGAATTATTTCGCGCGGAATGCTCGCGGTTTTCCCGCATTCTCGACGAGCTCGCCACGTCGCGCCTGCGCCTCGCCTTCGGCCAGGTGTTCACGCAACGCAGCCGATCTGGCGTTGCGCTCCTCCATGTGACGCAGCGCATCGTTTACCAACTCACTTGCCGAGCCATACCGACCGGTTGCGATCTCGTTCTTGATGAAGACTTCCCAGCGTTCCCCTAGGCTTAGGGATGTTGTTGCCATGAGATACCTTCTGTATTCATTTTTGGCAGATATGAATCTTGCGGACGATCGTTCGGCTGAGGTTTCCTTTTTTATCATAGGTGTGGGCGGCGGCGCGAAGGGGGCAAGTTAGGGGCAAGGCTTGTAATCGAGTAATGCGGTGATCACAAAGCGTGACCACGGTGCCTTCGACGGTAGGTCGACTCCTGTGCGGCCGTGACGGCGTCTGCGCGTTCGAACCGGCGCACGGCGCAACTGACGGCGGCGTAGATCCATTGATCAACCGCCCGTGCGTGTGGATGGACTTTCCGGCCGAGACAGAAACGGCACTGCCGATCACCGTCATCAGATCATGTTGGCCTCGGGCATTCACCCGCAGGACGCAAAAGCCGGATTGCTCGCTGTGGAAGGTGACGCGCTCGACGGCGCCGACGAGGCGCTCGAGAGGGGTGCGGAAAGGGAGGGGATCATCGACGGATTGTTGGCGCCGGTGGTGTGGGGCTTGCGGGGTGGGCGTGAACGGAGCGTCTTGGGGCGGTATCGGCCGCAATGTGCGGACATTGACGCCGCTGGCCCGGAGCGGCAAGATCCGGCCGGTATTGGATACCAGCCTGGGCACAATTGATGGCGGGCTCACGTCAGGTGCGAATTCGGGGCTTAGGGAGGTGGCGATTGCGCGGAGCGCTGGATCTGAGTTGATTTGACCATCGTCATAGCCGCGTGTCGCCATGACGACCGGGTGCTTGCGACAGCAGGAGCCCTCGCGAGGTGTTATGCGGTATGGCTCGGACTGTAAAGCGCCACCAACCCGCTGCGGGAAATTGACGTCTGCCCCGACGCCGGAGAGGCTTGTCGCTGGGGTGAAGTGACGACCGGCAGCTCGCCTGATAGACCCGGATTGGGTGCAGACCATGACTTTTCGCTCAGACCTCGAGATCGTCGCCGCGGCACTGGACCGTCAGGTTTCGGCCGCACGCGAGCGCCGCACGCCGGTACTGGCGCAACGCCCGCTGGTCGAACTGATCGAAGACCTCCGCCTTGACTGTCTTGCCCGCGAGGGCGGGCTCACCGGCGACGTTTTGCTGCGTTTCACCGAAGCTTACTTGGGTAGCATCATCAATCTGCACCAGCCCGGCTACATGGGCCATCAGGTGGCGGTGCCTCACCCCTCCGCATCACTCGGTGCGCTGATCGACGGGCTGACGAACAACCCGATGGCCATCTACGAGATGGGCCCCGGCGCCGCGGCCATCGAATGGTTCGTCATCAACTGGATGCTTGAAAAGATCGGTTGGACACCGGCGCCCATCGAGGCCGGAAAGCGTGCCGAACGGATCTGCGGTGGCGGCGTGCTGACACACGGCGGCTCGCTGGCAAACTTGACGGCCCTGATCGCCGCGCGCAGTGCACTGCGCCCCGATGCCTGGCACCAGGGCGACCAAGGCGACCTTGCTGTCATTGCCCCCGAGAGCAACCACTACAGCATTGACCGCGCCGTCGGCATCCTCGGCATCGGCACCCGCAATATCTACCGGGTTCCCTGCGATGCCCGCGGCGCGATGCGGCCGGAGACCCTGCCGCAGATCCTGGAGCGCATCCAGGCCGACGGGCGCACGCCGCTGGCCCTCGTCGCCAATGCCTGCAGCACCTCGGTAGGCGTCTACGATCCGCTGCGTCCGATCGGCGAGTTCTGTCGCGAGTGCGGTATCTGGTTCCACGTCGACGGCGCCCACGGCGCATCGGCGCTGCTGTCGACCGAATACCGCCATCGGCTGGACGGAGTGGAGCTCGCCAGCTCGCTGACTTGGGACGCCCACAAGATGATGCGGACTCCATCCGTCTGTGCCGCGCTTTTGGTGCGTGATCATCGCACCATCGACAGCGCCTTCTCGCAACAGGCGAGCTACCTTTTTCACGACAAGGAGCAGCTGGGCTTCGATTTTCTGCACCGGTCCGTCGAATGCACCAAGAGTGCCATGGGGCTGCGATTCTTCATGGTGCTCGCCGCGCTCGGCGAGCAGGGCCTCGCGCGCTACGTCGAGCATCAGTATCGCCTCGCTGAGCAAGTCCATGACTATCTGAAGGGCATCGACGATATCGAGGTCGCTGTCGCGCCGGAGTCGAACATCCTCTGCCTGCGCCTGCCGGGAACGGACGCCCACCAGCTCACCCTGCGCGACGGAATCCTCAACCGTGGGGACTTTTACATCACCTCCACCGAATTCCAAGGCCGGCGCTGGCTACGGCTGGTCTTCATGAATCCGGAGACGACGCTGGACGATGTCAAGCGGCTGGTGGAGCAGATCCGGGATACGGAGCGGGTGAATCCGGATAGCGCCGTCTATTAATTGCGCGACGCTGAAGGCCGCGGGTAGAGTAGAGGGCAGGTGTCCCGCGACGGTAGATCGGGCCAATCCGTTGCCGCCCCCTTTCGTTTGGCACAGGACAATGCAGGGCAATGGGGGCAGGTCATGCGATCCAGCATTTTCGGCCTGCCAGCTTGCATGGATCGCCGTCCCGGGTTCAGTCCGCCGCGCGACGGCTCGGTTGCACCGGAAGCGATCCACTGAGCGAATAATTGCGCGATCATCTGCCCTCTACTCTAGCGTCCATTCTGACCCCGGCACACCTATCCAACTTGCGGAAAAGAGAACGGGGACGGAGCGCGGTTGTTTCTTATTGACGGGGAAACTGTCGGCCGTGCTTGTGCAGTCTCAAGGAACCGTGATCTTCGAGGTGGGTCGTGCCTTCGTACCATCGGTTTGGGAATGCGCCGGCGACCTCGCAGAAGGGCTTGGCCGAAAGCCATCGAGCCTGGGTCGGGCACCGGCGCATTCCCGCCAAACGCCACGGAGGAACGGTCGTGACCGAGACGCCCCTGCCGGCGAGCCACCAGGGGGTCGGCCCGCGCCCGCCGGGCGTCGCGCCAGCGATCTCCGAACCCGCGGCCTACTTGGATCTTGGCACGGCACCGGCGATTTTCCGGGTTTCATAAGAACCGGGGGCGGGGTGTCTCTTCCCAATGGGAACATTCCCACGGCCGCGATCCGCAAAGGTGGCTGGTTCGGATCGGAGTCGATACCTTGCCTTCCCAACGAGAAACGACTGGGCGTTTGCGGTGACGGGACGGCGCTTCGCGGCATGACCGAACGCGTGTCCGGGCAAGAAAAAATGGGACGTACCATTGATCGGGTTCAGCTCAATGGTAGCCGTTTTTGGGTCCCTTTTCTGGGAACCCGCTCCGCCGGCGCATCATTTGCTCATCCGGCGGCTCGACTTCGATTCAGTAGTCTTTTTCCAGCTTCTCAACGCGCTTCTGCTTTATCTCCCCCAATTTCTTTTTATGCAGAGCGAGCAGCGATTTCAATCGAAGCTTACGGCCTACGAATCCAGTTAGATATAGAAAAAATCCTTCGTCCGAAATACCTCTCGCTTTGATTCCGATGAAGTTCCTGATTTTTAGCTGCATTGCCTTTGGCCAACTGATGACGAGGGAAGGATAGGGGGATGGCTCATATCCGCCTTGATGAAGATAACCCCCGATCCTTGACTCGATGAGCTGTACCTCGGATTCCTGAAGTTGGGTTTTCCATCGATAGGCTAAGGACTCCTTGGGATAGTTGTACTTCGTGGTATTGATGTAATCGAATAGCTTTTCAGTATAGTCGACGCCTATAAAATCACAGACTTTCTTGAGCTCGGCTTCCGGATGGGTAACAAATTCTTCGTACCTTAGTTCAATCCATGCATTTTCATCAATGGACGTCTTCAGCTCACCCCATTCCCGCTGTGCGGTTATCCACATGTCCGGAGCATAATAATAGGATCCGGCCCACCCAAGTTTGACGCTGGAAATGGCGATATCCCGCGGGTCCCGGATGATATGGATATATTTCGCATTTTTGTAGAGATAGGGAATCTTCTTGAATCCCTCATGAACGGTGACGCCCAGGATTTTTTTATTGCCCAGTGTTGTTTGGGCTTTGTGGTTTAAGTAGGAACGCACATCAGTAATGGTAGGGTTTTTGGAGGTTTCGGGTGTTGCGTCTTTGAATGTCTCGAGAACCTGACCCTGGTCGCCGATGAAATTGACTGCGAATTCCCAGCCTCTATCCCATGACACATCCGGATGTCCATTCAAAATTACCCTGAAAAGGGTTGTCCCAGATCGTCTTGCACCAACGAGAAAAATGGGCGTGATTTCTTTTGAATCCGTTTTCATCGCTAAGCCTCATGGTATAACATGAATCTGAGAATCAAGACGCTTGAATACTTGGGTGACGCCGATATTTAATCCGCTGCCGAGCATCTCGATCGAGCCATGTCGACGATCGTTGTGCACGGTGAACACATCATTGAGCCAGCACTTCTTCCTCGACCGATTCCCCTCTGCGAGCGCCACCTTGACACGATCGTTATAGGTCGTTTGACAGTTAATATGACACCGCCATCCAGACTGCATGATTCCGATCGTCACACTCGATGACCGTACAAGGTGACATGATACAAGAAGTCGGTAACTTCGATTCGTAAGGGAGAAAAAAGGGTCAGGTCTTGTAATCCAGCATTATGGGAGAAAAAAGGGGTCAGGTCTTGTAATCGAGCATTATCGGTCTAGGCTTGGCATCACGGCCATAGGATCTTGACGGGTGCCGTGCTGCAGTTTGAGGGAACGGGGGCCGAGCGCGTCGGCTAGCAGGGCGGTGTTACCACCCCCGCAGCCTAAGAATCCGGTCGGCGAGTGTCCCCGCAGCGGCGTCGAGCCTTGTAGGGCACCGCCAAGCACCCGCCGGGCTGAGGAGGGCCTCCTTCACTCGCTGGATTTGCCAGCAGCTGGCGGAGCGGTAAAATTGTGTCGTTTCTGGTTCAAATTCTCGCTCCACACGCTGCGCCTTCAATGCGAAAGGGGCGGCAACAGATAGGCCGGATCGACCGTCGCGGGACGCCTGCTCTCTAAACTCCTTTTAGCTCGCGTGACCGTTCGGCTTCCGATCATTTCATCCGATCGCACAAGCCCAACCGAAAAGCCTTTAGTGCGCCACTCGGGCCGCCAGCACCAGATATAGAGTAACGGCGCCACAGCAAGCCAGGGGGGAATCCACGATGGAACGACACGACGCAGCAGCCACTCAGACACTTCCCAATGGGGTCATGCTCAACCTCTATCCGGACAGCATCGGCACCCGCCTATCGGACCTGGTGGAGTTGCTTGGCGAGAGTGACTTCGACGGCACCTTCTCCCTGCTCTACCTGTTGCCCACCTGCTTCAACAGCGATCTCGATCGTGGCTTTTCGGTGATCGACTATGGGCTCAACGAGGAGTTGGTCACCCGCGACGATCTGAAGGCACTCACGGAGCGGGGCATCCAGTTCAAGTTCGATCTGGTTCTCAATCATCTCTCTGTCGCCTCGCCGCAGTTCCGGGATTTGCTGGCCAAGGGCGACGCGTCCGAATACCGGGATTTCTTTATCGACTGGAACAGCTTCTGGCACGAGCATGGGACCATGGGTCCGGACGGCCACGTGATCCCGGACGCGGAACACCTCGAGAAGCTGTTCCTGCGCAAGCCGGGGCTTCCGATCCTGGATGTGCGCTTCCCGGACGGGACCGAGCGGCCCTACTGGAATACCTTCTACCAGAAGGTGAGCTATCGGCCGATCGCACCGGACGAGCTGATCGCCACCGGGATGGACGGCTCGGCCGCCACCGCTCTGTCTATGATGGTGAACGGCGCGCTGGAGAATGGCGTGGACCCGGACGACATGGATCTGGACGGCTACAACTATCTGCGCAACCAGGCCATGGCTCTGGTGGACCAGAAGCGCGAGTACCTGGGCCAGATGGACCTCAACGCCCGCTCCGAGCGGGTCTGGGAGTTCTACGACGAGACCCTGGCCAAGCTGGCGGGCTATGGCGCGAAGATCATCCGCCTGGATGCGTTCGCCTATCTGCACAAGGAGCCCGGCAAGCCCAACTTCTTCAACAAGCCCGGCACCTGGGACTACCTGGACCGCCTGCGTGCCATCGCTCAGCGCCATGACGTGATCATCTTCCCTGAGGTGCATGCCGAGTATGGCAAGGGTCTCCATGAGGAGGTTGCCGCCGAGGGTTATCCCATCTATGACTTTTTCTTTCCCGGTCTGGTCATAGACGCGCTCCAGCGCGGTACCAGCGCGCCGTTGCGTCGCTGGATCGCGGAGATTCAGTCCCGCGGCCTGCAGACCATCAACATGCTCGGTTGCCACGACGGTATCCCGGTGCTGGACCTGCGCGGCGCGGGCGCGGGGATGGCTGGCGACCATCGTCCGGGCCTTCTCGACGACGCGATCATCGACCAGGTGATGCAGGGCGTCATCCACCATGGCGGCCGCGTCAAGAACCTCTATGGCACGGACGGCAAAAAGATTGCCTACTACCAAGTCAACGCCACATTTTTCAGTGCGCTGGGGGAAGACGAGTGCAAGCTGCTGCTGGCTCGGGCCATCCAACTGTTTATGCCTGGCATCCCCCAGGTGTGGTATCTGGACCTGTTTGCAGGAAGGAACGACTATGCGGCCGCGGATGCGGGCGGCACCGCCGGTCACAAGGAGATCAACCGCACGAACCTAACCATGGATCGGGTCCGCGAGGGGCTGGCGGAGCCGCTCGTTCGCAATCAGCTCGAGCTCATTCGTCTGCGTAATCGCTCGCCGGCCTTTGCCGGTGCGCTGAGCGTCGCCGACACGGACGATGACCGCATGGAGCTCACCTGGCGCAACGGCCTTCACACCGCCACGCTCTCTGCCGATCTCGGCGTCTGTCACTTCGAGGTCAAATCCCGTGACAGCGATGGAAGGCAGGTGCGCCTGAGATTTTGAAGGGCGGGTTCGGGTGAGCGGGAGCCAAGCGCGAGGCTATCGTCCCCGCCAGGTTGGGTTTTCCGCCGAAGGAACCGTGATCTGCCCCTGAGCCCGAGTATCACGATCGACTGCGAGCCGGTCCGCGCGTGCGTCGAACGCGCCAGCCGACCCAGGCGCGGAGGCCGATATAAAGCAAGACGCCGACGACGTTCGCGACCAGGTCGAGCCAGGAGAACTCGCGATAGGGCAGTGGCCACTGCACCAACTCGATGACGAGCCCGTAGCCCAGCAGCAGTCCCCAGCGCGGCCACTCTCGGGCGCGACCCGGATAGCCGCCGTCCGCCAGAGCAGCCATGAGGCAGAAGGCCAGCGCGTGGTTGGCCTTGTCCCACGAGAAGCCCACGGGCTCGGCGAGCGGCGCGAACGCAAGCCAGGCCACCACCAGGACGCAACCCCAGAGCGCTAGCCGAAACCCTCGCCGAAACACGCCCTCCGGCATCAGGACCAACATCAGGAGAGGTCCGCCGGGTGGCATTTCAGGGGCGCCCGGTCGCAGAGGGTGTGCGAGCCGATCGCCTGCGGTGCCGTCTCGCCGTTGTCGCAGCGGGCGAAGCCGGCGCGTCGCTCCGGCGAACAGGTTTCCAGGGCCTCTGCGAGGCTATTTTCGGGTTTGGGCATGAAGACGCTCCGGCTGGCGTGGTTGGTTCTTGCGAAGACGATGGGGGCAGGTTTTGCGAGGCTCCGGGGCTGTAGGGTCTTGTGTAACGCCATAGTATCTTGACTGGTGCCGTGCTGCAGTTTGGGAAGAGAGTGCGGGGTCAGGTCTTGTTTTCCGGCATCTCTGGGCTAGGCTGTTTCCATGGCCAGACCACTCCGCATCGAGCTCGCCGGCGGGTTGTATCACGTCACCGCGCGCGGCGATCGCCGCGAGGCGATCTACCGCGACGATGCGGACCGAGATGCCTGGCTGACGGTGTTCGCGGAAGTTTGCACACGTTTCAATTGGCGCTGTCATGCTTACTGCCAGATGACCAATCACTATCACCTGGTGGTGGAGACCGCGGAGGGGAATCTGTCGCAGGGGATGCGGCAGCTCAACGGCGTCTTCACCCAGCGGGTCAATCGCCGTCACGGCCTGGTCGGACACCTGTTTCAGGGCCGCTTCAAGGGCATTCTCGTCGAGCGCGATACCTACCTGCTCGAACTGGCGCGCTATGTCGTGCTCAATCCGGTGCGTGCCGGCATGGTGGCCGATGCGGGTGATTGGGCGTGGAGCAGCTACCCCGCCATGCTGGGCCGGGTGCCGGCGCCCCCCTGGTTGGAGACCGACTGGGTGCTCGGTCAGTTCGGGCCTGCGCGTGCGGCGGCGCAAGACGCGTACGCGGCCTTCGTCGCCGAGGGGGTCGGACGGTCGAGCGTGTGGGATGGACTGCGGTGCCAGGTCTTTCTCGGCACCGACGGCTTCGTAGAGCGCCACCGGGGTTTGGCGAACGATCCGCAGCGCTTGCGCGAGGTTCCGCGTGCCCAGCGCCGTGCGCTCGCGCAGCCGCTGTCGGCGTTCGCCGATCAGAACGCGCCACCGCGCGAGGCGATGGCGCGGGCATTCCTGAGCGGTGCCTACACGATGCGGGAGATCGCCGAGCATTTCGGCGTGCACTACTCGACTGTCAGCCGCGCGGTGCGCCGGTTCGAGCGTATCGACGCTGGCTCCTCTGCGCCGGAGTAGAGTCGCGAGGCAAGTCATTTCGAGGCCTGTTCCTCGGCCGCGTGCTTTACGATGTCGTGCTAAAATCCGCTGCTAAACCGACCGATCCTCAAGGCCGAGCAACCGGACGTCTGGCTCGACGACATCTCCGATGCCGTCTGCCCGGGCAGCCTGCTCGGCCCGAAACGGTCAAGGCTATCGTGCGTTGGGGCCCAAACATCGCAATGACACCCGCGGTCGCACTCTTTGAGGCCCTGACCACGGCCTTCGACGAGCGCAGTCGCGTTCGTGTCATCGCCGAAGTTGTCGAGCGTCTGCAAGTTCGCTATCCGCACCTTGCGGATTCAGCCACGCCAGTCCAAGGGCGCGAGACTGAACTGCGGCTGCGAAAGAGATTGAGCCGATCCGAGCCGAGCTAAGAGCCGATCTCGAACACGTCCGAGGCGACTTGACGTTGAACATCGAACAACGGCGCGATGACGTCGCCCGCACCAAGATCGACCTGCGAAAAGGCTCGTGCCGCTCATGTTTGCTCAGGTCGCCGTCACCGTCGCCTTGGTCAAGCTGCTCGAGCCCCATGCAAGCCACCACGATCGACGGCGAAGTGTGTGCAGGACCTTCAAGGCGCTCCGCTTCGATCATGTCCGTGCACGGCCCCGGGTCGTCTTGGCCACGAAGTGATCTTCGGTCTGAGGGTTGGCCTAGCCGCCGGACCCGCACCGCCGTTCCACACGACTTTGAGCAACAACAGAGAGGATGTGTATCCGCGCCCGGCTGGCGCAGATGCGTTCAATGATGGAGCGAGATCTCACCAAGCATTACGACTACGACGCCCTGGTCCGTGAGGAGAAGGAGCATTACGCGGAGATCGAAATCACCGACGATCTGCGCGAGGGCGGAGCTCACGCCAGCGACTGCTGGACCTACTATTGGCAGCACGTTCAGCGCACCCTGGATACCTCGCCGTTTGCCGACTTCGCCGGCGCTCTGAACGCGCGCTTCGGTGCACTCGGGCGACCGTTGCGTATCCTGAGTCTAGGCAGCGGCTATTGCGGCCATGAGCTCAAACTTGCGCGCGCCCTGACCTGCGATTACCGAATCACCTGCACCGACATCAACCCGGCCCTGTTCGGCCCGGCGCAGGAGATCGTCGACCGCGAGCAATTCGCGGTGACCTTCGCGGTCGAGGACATCAACTTCATCACCATCGAGAAGGGACAGTACGATCTGATCTTTGCACACGCGGCCATCCACCACGTCATCAACCTCGAACGCCTTTTCGAACAACTGCTGCTGGGATTGTCGCCGAACGGGATCTTCCATCTCGTCGACGTGGTCGGACAGAATCGCAAGCTTCTTTGGGACGCGAACGAACGCATGGCGAACGCCCTTCTGCGCGCGATCCCGAAAGAGATCACCCGCGGCCTTCGGCTGAACGCCCCGGTCGAGGACGAGGGCATGGAAGGCATCCGGCAGGAGGACACGATGCCTGTTCTACGCGCCACCTTCGAGCCGATCTTCGAGCACCGACATGGCGCCTTCATGCGGTTTATATGCACCAACGCACGGTTGGCGAAGCGGCTCGACCCGCGTGACGCCACCGCGCGACGCTATCTCGATTTTCTTATCGACTGCGACGACAGTCTGGTCGCGCGCGGCATCCTCGAGCCCCTGGAGGTCTGGGGTGTTTACCGGCCTAGGAAGGACGGCATTGCTGCCCTGGACGCACTCATCGCATCCGATGTCCTTGGCTCGCACAAGCGCGGCGCCACCGAGCGAAACCTGGTTGTCGCGGTGTGGCATGAGCTTGATCGCCGGGCGCGACGAGCCCTGCGCGGCATGCGCCGACGGGTCCTCGGCCGCTGAGCGCATCCCCTAGATCTGGGCGCGAACGTTCTCCAGTGCCGGTCCGATCGGAGTGGAATTGGGGTCAGCGAACGTTGGGGTCAGGTCTTGTTTTCCAGTATCGCTGGACGAAGCTGTTTCCAGGGCCAGACCACTCCGAATCGAGCTCGCCGGCGGTACGCCGTTGCGCCCTTCTTTCGCGTTGCTGGCGTTGAAGAACGAGCCATCAATGCCGACGGTCTCCTCGCCGAGCAACCCAAGCTTCTTGCACAGCAGCACGAACTCGCGCTCGGTATCGCTCGGCGTCAATCCTTCCAGCAGCCAGTTCACCGCGAGGTTGCGCCGGCATTCTCGCTCCTGGAGCCTGGAGCTGTGCACACGCGATTGGTGTAGCCGTACAGGTAGAGTTTCAGCAAGGCCTCCGGATCAAACCCCTGATCCGAGGTGCGACCCGGCCACGCGCAGAACCGGACAAGCTGCTGCTCAACCGCGGCTCCTCGGTCCGTTATCCAGCAAGCCTCGGCTCTTGGAAAGAGGATTCAATTCGGTGCGGATGCCCGTACGGCCCCGGACTCAGTGCCGAGTCAGCACGATCATTTCGGGATTGCCGGCTTGCGTCCTGCGGCGATCCGATAGGCGCCGGTGGCCGCCATCGCTGCCCAGAGCGGCAGCAATCCCGTGAGGCCCGGCGAGCCATGCGCGAGGGTGAGGCCAAGCGCGGTCAACAGCGCCAGCAACTGTCCGGCGCGGACGCGGCGGGGAGACAACGGCTCCGCGGTGGCGTCGGCAAGGCTTTGGACCTGATCGGCGGCGCGGATCGTGACCGCGAAAATTGCGCTCATGATGAGCGCCGCGAGCACTGGAACCGGGACCCACATCGGTGCCGATGTCGGAGGGGATGGCGGGGCGTAAGGCGGGTCGCCGATCGCGACCAGTACGCCGCCGATGGTCGCGGCCAAGACGGCGAGGATGACACGGCGGCGATCCGCAGGCCCAAGCAGCGCGTCGATCAGTAGCGCGGCGACGGCTACAGCCAGATAGATCGGGCTGCTCTCGTAGCCCAGCCAAAGCCCTAAGCCCAGCAGGCCGACAGTATCCGGCACAGTTGCGGCGACCCCGGTGCTGCGGTTCATGACGCGCATCGCAAGCAGGACCAGGAATAGCGCCGCCAGGTCAGGTAAGGGCAACCAACCGAGCCCGGCCGCGGCAAGGGCCGGTAGCGTGAATCCAGCGGCGACGAAGGCCGCGAGCTCGCGGTCTGGATCGAGCTCACGTGCCAGTGCCCAAGCGAGGAAGAAGCTGACGGCGGCCGACGCGGACCACCCGCTCGCGGTCAGCCAGCCGTCGCCGTCGAGCAATCGCCAGACGCCCCCGGCGATCAGCACGAGGAGCGTCAGAACGGCAATCCAGCGGTTGGTCGGATAGCCCGGCTCGATCGGCCGAGCGATCCCTGAGATCTGGCGTAGGTTCATGTGTCTTTCGATACTTTTTGATCAGCTGAGCCGGATGGACACCCGAGTACGAGAATCCGCGTTGAAGAGGTCGACGAACGCGCCCGGACCGCAGACGTAACGGTTTCCGATCCGATCAACGATGTGGGATTGTAAGAGGGTTGCCTCAAGGCGATGCCCGTTTTTCGCATCCGGAGCGCTGGCGATTCACCTGGCCCTGATGAAGGCCAGGAGCGACGGCCTTTGGCTCGAATGACCCCCTGGGAACTAAGGCGATCTCTGTCGACTTTCATACCCTCTGACTTGTCTTGACGCCCGCCTTCGGTGTCGGGCTGGCGGTCACATAGCCTGCTATGCTCCCGCCAGCCTTCCTTGAAGGCAAACGCCAATCCTGCATCATCTGGTACGAAAGTCTCCGGCAATCGCCTAAGCCGGTAGGCTCATGACCCGAGCCTGCACCGGAATTAGGCAATCGCGCCATTTGAATATGCGACGCCGTTGAAGTCACAGAGTGTGCTCTGTGAGTGAGCGCGCGAGACCCGAGCAGAGATGCTCGGGGTTTTTCGTCGTGCGCGGGTATCGGGCAGGGGGATAGGACGGTATAGCAGTTGCGGATGGCACGAGCGGCGTACTCAACGTACTCAAAGAGGGTCACGCGGGGCGGGAAGGTGGTGAGCCCGATCGCGGGCCAACCCCTGCGGTTGGCGGTGCTCCTCAAGCCCTGAAAGTCGAATGTGTCCCACCTACGGGAGGCGATTTTCGCTGTCGAAAAGGCCATAGGCGGGGTCGCGGTCAGCGCGGATGCATGAGGTTTTTTAATCCGCCGTTCTCGGCCTACCCGGATGACATGGCTTGTCCCTCAGGTTTGAGTCGCACCATGTGCCGGGTCGAGGGCTAGGAACAAACCTCTCTTTGATGTCCTTGGTATTGCGTGGCCGATTGGTCCAGATAGCTATCGTACATGCCGTCGAGCACGGCGTTGCTATTGTCGACATAGGCTCCCTGCTGCGCCTGAAAAGCCTGTTCCCGTTGCTGTAAGTCAGGAAAGAGTACCGGGGCGCCGTCGGTTATTTTCAAATAAAGCGTTGCGGGGTGTCGTTCCCGCACTCAGGGCGCCAGAAGAGAGGCATCGATCTGAAGGTCGTATTCACCTGGAGCGGCGGGCAAGATCGCAATCTGGCCGCCCTCGATATCTTCGCCCGCGAACAGTAACATCCGTCGCAGAGACTTGGTAGCGCTACAGCGGGGTCTGATCGAGGGGTTTCGGTGCGCCGGTTTGGACGTAGACGGCGAGTGGCGCCATGCCGTGACCGGCGCCATTGGAACACGCGCATCCGGCCGACGTACACTCCGGTACCGCGGTACTCCACGGCACCTAAAGGACCAACCCGGTACTCTTCGGTACGAGCTTGCACGATGCTGACCCGTCTAAGAATATGACGGTCGACGAGACCACTGATTTCAGCCGCACCCGGTGGGATAGCACGTCGGCCGATTAAGGATTGGGCCAGTAGACGAACCGTGCGGCTTGGGTGGGATCAGGCTGCAGCCGGCACGCAGACTGCCTCGACGGCCCCGTCTTCGGCCGGCGTCACGACCAGGGTCTCACCTTCCGCGCAGAAGACCATGATGCGCCCCTCGCCGACATTGGTGTAGGGGGTCTGGTAGGTGTCCTCGGCCGGATCACCTGTTGGGTTGTTGTAAGCGTTCTTACCGCCCGCAGCGAGTGCCGAATTGCCGCACGCAAAACTCGTCGCCACGACGATCGCAACGATCGCGTTCTTTACCAGTTGAGTCCTCATCGATGGATGCTCCATGGTTGTATCCGGCACAGGTCGGCGTTCTAGCCAACATGTTCACGGCGAGTCCGTGCTGCCGAGCGTGGGGGTCGGTCCTGCTGCCGAATCCATCCGTCTTTATCGAACTCCTGACGATTGAACTTGACTGGCCGGCGACGGCGCTACCCCTGAGTTGGACATAGTCGGCGCAAAACTGCATTGCGAAATCGCACATTTCGCAGACGACGCGGACCGCACGGCCCGGCCGGTGGTGTTCGCAGGAGTCTGCACGCGTTTCCAACGACACTGCCGTGCTTCCCGCCGGATGACCAATCACGCCGCGAGTCGCGCGATGCGACGGCGCGGGCACCATCTTTCGGTGTTGCTGATGGAGGTTAGGGCCTTGCCTCGCGCACCCCGATCACTTGTCGAGTCCGCCGTCGCTGGATTTTGCTCCGGTCTCGGGCACCGGTGCCGCCACTAGCCCGGGCAACTTGCCGCCGTCGGCGAGGTAGAGATGGACGTCACGCTGCGGGAACGGGATGCCGATATCGGCGGCGTCGAAGCGCATCTTCACCTCGCGCGTGATGTCCCAATAGACGCCCCAGTAGTCGGCTGTCTTGGTCCAGGGCCGAACGATGAAATTCACCGAAGAGTCTGCCAACGCGTTCATGCGGATCGTGGGCGCCGGCTCTGTGAGTACGTTGGGATGGTTGTGGACGATCTCTTCGAGAATGGCCTGCGCCTTGTCGATGTCGTCGTCGTAGCCGATACCGAACTCCAGGTCGACGCGCCGCTCGGAGACGCCGCTGGCGTTGGTGATGACGTCGCCCCAGACGCGGTTGTTGGGCACGACCATCTTCTTGTTGTCGAAGGTACGGATGGTGGTGGAGACCAGGTTCACGGACTCCACGGAACCGGAAACGCCGCCGGCATCAACCACGTCACCGACATCGAACGGCTTAAAGAACAGGATCATCAGCCCGCTGGCGAAGTTGCTCAGCGAGTCCTGCAACGCGAACGCGACGACGAAGCCCGCGGCACCGACCAAAGCAAGCAGCGGGCCGATGCTGAGCTCCAGCGCCGCCAACGCCATGATCACACCGATGGCCAGGACCACCCACCTTGCCGCCTTCACCAGAAAATCCTCGAGCAATTTCGATGCGCCGGGCACGCGGCGCACCGCGCGGTGAATCAGGCCGCTGACGATGCCGGAGATGATCCAGGCCGCAAGCAAGATGCCGACGAATTTCGCGAGATTCAGTACCCAACGTGCCCCGCCCTCGTCCGACATGACCCAACCCTGAATGGCCAGCCACGCCGAGGTCGCGTCTGTGACATCGAGCTCGATGCCACCCACAGCAGAGGCGTAGAGCTTGTAGTCGCGGATCTTGGCCAATGTATCGGCGTCTTGCTCGTCGGTCTTGGTCTCCAACGCCGCGATGACCGCGTTGAACTGATCCAACAAGAGGGTGCGCTGCTCGCGTAGCTCAGCGACCGCTTCGAGCAATGCGACCTTCTGCTGCTTCTTCGACTCGGCGGCCTGATCCATGAGCGCAGCACTCCCGTCGAGCGCCCCCTCAGCCGCTTCGGCCTGCTGCGCCGGCTCCTTCGCGGTCGCGACGACCTCGGCGGCCTTTTCCGCCACCGCTTCCGTTGCCTGCGCGGCCTGTTCGGCCACTGCGCGTGTATCGTCCGCCGCGACGCGTAACGCGTCTCCGGACTTGTCCTTGGCCTGATCGACCGCCTCATCGACCTTATCGACTGCTGCACCCGCGACCTGCGCCGCCTCCGCGGTTTCTTCGAGACGGGCCTTGACCTGTTCGGACATCTGGTCACGGATTTCCGCGGAACGCTCCGCCGCATCGGCGGCCTCGTCGATGTGCTCTCTCACGACATCCATCTGCTCCAGCGCGTCGGCAGCCGCTTCCTCCGCCTTGGCGATCGCCGTCGGATCGCCACTGATGCGAGCGTCGCTGGCCTCTTGTTCGACATCCTCCAGTTGCTTCTTTGCCTTCTCGCGCTCCTTCTTGATCTGTGTTGCCGTGTCGATCTCTTGATTCTGACGCTTGACCGCGATCTCGGCGCGGGATATCTCCTCGACCTTGTCCTGCACCAGCCCCTGCCAGGCATCGGCCTCGATCAACAGTTGCGACTTGGTCAGTGGTTTGAGCAACAGAGCCAGCTCATCGACCGGGATGGCCGGATCTTCAGTCGTCATCGGCGAGGGGGGTTGAGCGCCTTCGTCGGCCGTCACCGAAAGGCCGGGCAAGGACAAGACGGTCGCCAGCAATAGCGGTAAATAGATCTTATGCATCAAGAACTCCTTGTCGGAATGGGGATTCGTGATGAGTGCGATCGACGTGGCAGGCGGTTTGCGAGGCCGACGGCGGTGACGCGCCAACGAGTTGGCCATGGCGACACGAATCAGAGATCACATCGTGTGCTCGGCCGCTCAGGAGCCGCATTTGGATAACGACGGGGATAATCCCTCGTGCAAGCAGGGTATGGGCAACGCCGACGGAATTCATCCCGAGCTCCGTAGGTGCACAGCGAGTTAGGCATCGCGGACTCAAGTAGCGAGCCCGCAACGCGGCGAAGCCGCGGATGCCGCCCGCGAAACCGCTGTTGCAGCCAAGGCCTCGGATCCGGTCGACGTCCCGGCTCGCGATCTTTACGATGTATTGGCCTTCGGTTTTGGTACTAGCTTTAGGGCCTTTGTCAGGCGAGAACATTCCATCACGAGAGAGGTTGCACCATGCCCCATCGACCCATTGCCTTCGTTACCGGCGCCTATCGCGGACTCGGTCTCGAGACCTGTCGGTAACTCGCGGTGCTCGACTACCGCGTCCTGCTTACCGCGCGACGCGAGGAGCAGGGACGCGCGGCAGCCGCGGCGCTCGCCGAGGATGGATATGAGGTGAGCTTCCAGCCGGTGGACGTGACGGACGAAGGCGCGCTGATCGACCTGCGCGACCGCATCAAGCAGCACTTCGGACGCCTGGACGTGCTGGTGAACACCGCCGGTATCTTTCCCGATCCCTCGCCCGGCAGCCCGGCGTCGAGCATTCTGAAGGCGGAGCTGGATGTCATCATTCGCGGCTTCGAGACCCACACGCTGGCCGCGCTTCGCCTGTGCCAGCTCATGATTCCCTTGATGCAGGGGCGCGGTCGCGTGGTCAATGTCTCGTCAGGGATGGGCCAGCTCAGCGAGATGAACGGCTGCTGCCCGGCCTACCGCCTGTCGAAGACGGCGCTCAACGCCGTCACCCGCATCCTGGCCGACGAGTTGAGCGACACCGACATCAAGATCAACTCGGTCTGTCCGGGCCGGGTGCGCGCCGACATGGGCGGCGCAAACGCCCCGCTGGCGGTCGAGGAGGGGCCAAGGGCATCGTCTGGGCCGCGACCTTGCCAGAGGACGGACCCAGCGGGGGCTTCTTCCGGCAGGGCGAGCCGATTCCTTGGTGAGATGCGCGCATCAAGACGCGCGCGGGACGATGGAGTGGACTGATCTGTTGCTCGAGGTTGAATGCCGTTGGTCAAGTGTACAGCGACATGGATGGACAACCCGCGCCGCTGCCTTTTCCGCTCCGTTCAGAATGCTGTCTTGGCGCCGAGGTACTGGACCAACGCGGCCAATCCCCCCTTTACGGCGTAGATGTTGTCGAACCCGATGTTGCGCAGCGCGGTTGCGATGACGGTGCATCGCACACCTGACTGGCAGGTCACCACGACCTTCTTGTCCGTCGGAATCCGGGCGAGATTATCGGGCTCGAAGACTTCATTCATCGGCATGCTGAGTGAATTTGGATAGGTTACGCCGACAATCGACTGCTCTGCGTTGGTCCGGACGTCCATGAAGACCAAGTCCTCACCGTTTTTGATCGCGGTGACAAGCTTATCGGGTGGGATCAAGTGCATTGCCTTGGGCACTTGGCTCTCCTCGAAGGTGGAGAAGAACAGCTCGTAGTTTTTCGCCAGCACCTCGTCGTAGGCGAGCGCCGAGGGCACGAGCAAGACGCCGAGAATCAACACGGCAAATAGACGTTTCATCTGGGTTCCTCCTGAGAAGGCGTGGCTTTACCTCTCATCCATAAGTATAGGCTAATAAATAGATGTCGCCGCCACGGGGCGGCGCCGTTAGAGGAGGTCACACCACGCCGTGCTCGCATATGGATGCGCGTCGTTGAGCAAGAGGACGACGGCCACTCCGTAAACTTCGGCGACTGCGAGTTCTAAACCACCCACTCACGCCCACGCGGCACATCCGTTCGCCGCAAGGCGGCCGCGTCCGCGTGGAGCGGGATGCGCTGGCGGGGAATGTCCCGCGACGGGCGTCAACGACGCCTTTTATGGTGATCGGTCTGCCCCGAGCTCCGCCCCCTCCAAAAACGGAGACGCAGGCCGCGGTCTAGAGCGCGACGGTGTCTCCCTGGCTCGGCATCAACACCTCCGTGTCCCGCAGCTGCGTTGAGAAGGCGTGCATGGCCTTCTCTTCGCCGTGTACGAGGATGGTGCGCTCCGGTCGGATGGCCCGATGCCATGCGAGCAGTTCCGTCCGGTCGGCATGCGCCGAAAAACCGTTGATGGTGTAAAGCTGCGCATTGACCGAGATGTCGTCGCCGAACAGGCGCACGCGCTTGGCGCCGTCGATCAGGATACGGGCCAGGGTGCGGGGAGCGGCGAAGCCGACGAAGATCACGCTGGAGTCGCGGCGCCATAGGTTTTGGCGCAGATGGTGCCGAATCCGCCCGCCGGTGCACATACCTGAACCCGCCATGATGACGGCGCCGCCGGCGAGGCGGTTGAGCGCCATGGAGTCCGCCGTCTCGCGGGTGAAACGCAGTCCCGGCAAGCCGAAGGGGTCGTCTCCGCGTTCGAACAGTGCGCGGGCCTCGGCGTCGTAGCACTCCGGGTGATGTTGGAAGATCTCGGTCGCCGAGATGGCCATGGGCGAGTCGAGATACACCGGCAGCGTGCGTGGCAGCAGGCCCTGCTCGACGCCTTCGCGCAGGTGGTAGAGCAACTCCTGCGCGCGCTCGAGCGCGAACGTGGGGATGATGGCGTTACCGCCGCGCGACAGGGTGTCATTGATGGCGGCGTAGAGTTCGCCAATGGATGGCTCGAGCGGCTTGTGGTCCCGGTCGCCGTAGGTGGTCTCCATGACCACGGTGTCGGCGGGCGCAGGAACGGTGGGGTCGCGGAGGATGGGTCGGCCACTGTTGCCTAGGTCGCCCGAGAAGATCACCGCCTTGGTGTCGTCACCATCGCGGTGCTCGAGCCGGATGCTGGCAGAGCCCAGGATATGCCCCGCGTCTGTAAAGGTCGCCGAAACGTCGTCGGCCAGCTCGATGGGCACCCCGTAGTGAGCCCTGCGGCCGAACAGGTCCATGGCGTTCAGCGCGTCCAGCACGCCGTAGAGGGGCGCCGGAACGCGTTGGCCGCGCCGGTGCGCCTTGCGGGAGCGGCGCTCGGCTTCCTCCTGCTGCAGGTGTGCGGCGTCCAACAGGACCACCCTGGCCAGCTCCCGGCTGGCTGGCGTGGCGATGATCTCGCCCTTGAATCCGCGCCGGACGAGCAACGGGATACGCCCGCAGTGGTCCAGGTGCGCATGGGTCAGCAGCAGGATGTCGATGGACTCCGGGTCGAAGCCGAGGTCGGCCGCGTTCTCCTCGTCGACCTCGCGTCCGCCCTGGAACAGGCCGCAGTCCACCAGAATGTTCAGCCCGCCGACCTCCACGAGGTGGCAGGAGCCGGTCACCGCCCGGTCCGCGCCGTGGAACGATAGCCTCATCTGTTTTCCTCCTCGGGCAACACGTCTCCGCCCTCCTTGAACAACGCGCTGCCGTTGACGCGGTGCCAATGGCGGATGCCGTTCCACGCCTCGGCCGCGGTCTCGGCGTACCAGAACAGCTCGATGTCCTCGGCGTCGATGCTGCCCACCTCCAACAGATAGTCGATGTCGAAGACGCGCCGCCAGTAGTCTTCGCCGATCAGAACCACCGGCATCGGCGGCACCTTGCGGGTCTGGATCAGCGTCAGCGCCCCGAACAACTCATCGAGCGTCCCGAAGCCGCCCGGCAGCGCGACGATGGCCGCGGCACGTTTCATAAAATGTAGCTTACGGAGCGAGAAGTAGTGGAACTGGAAGCACAGACCGGGGGTGACGTAGGGGTTCGGATACTGTTCGCCCGGCAGCGTGATGTTCAGCCCCGCGCTGTCGGCACCCACGTCGAAGGCGCCCCGGTTGGCCGATTCCATGGCACCCGGTCCGCCGCCGGTCATGACGATCAGCCGTGAATCCTTCGCCCCCCGGCCCGCCGCGCCCACCAGTCGGCCAAGCTCGCGGCCGATGTCGTAATACCGCGACAGTGCCAGGCGGTGCTCCGCGAGCCTCAGCCGGCGCGCCCGCTCCGGGTCCTTCGGTGTCTCGGTCGCCGCCTCCCGGGCGCTTGCCAGCTCGCGCCGGGCGTCCTCCGGCTGACGCAATCGTGTGCTGCCGAAGACCACGATGCAGTGATGCACGCCGCGGCCCTCGAGGCACTGCTCCGCTTTCAGGTAATCGAGCTGCAGACGCACGCCTCGGGCGGCGTGCGTGTGCAGAAAGTGAACGTCCCGGTCTGGCTGCCGATAGGCAGGGTGTTCCATGATCTGCCGCAGCCGGTCGGCCGACGCCGCGTCGTCCTCCCCCTGTCGCGGATGCTCGGAGGGTAAGGGTTCACGGCGTTGCGTACGGTGTGGAGGAACGGGGATGTTGGATGGTGGTCGGCGCATGGGCATTGCGTGCTGTGCACGTCCTACGCTTGCTCTGAGCTGGAGGAGACGTTGGTCTGCGGGCCCGCCCGAGGCGATCGACCTCGGGTTGCCGATATTAGACCCGAGAAGCCGTCCCGGATCACGAGAGTAGCACGATAGAGGCAAACCAACGCGGGCATCCAGGCGCGTCTTGCAGGCTCTGCGAACGCATCGGACGATCTGCGCAGCGAGTCTTCCACGCCGGGCGAGCATCCCTTGTGGCCGCTTCCAAGGCGGGCACGCTCGACCCCTTCTACCGCGTGCCGGACGCGGACGGGGAGGGCAGCGGGCTAGGACTCGCGATCGCGCGTGAAGCCGCTGCTCGGCAGGGCGGCCGCCTGAGCCTGCTCGAACCTCCCGAAGGCTCGGACCTGATCTTTCGCTATCGGCAGCCTCGAATCACCTAAAGGAGACCCTTATGGCCTGGCAAGTCTTCGCGCTCGGCTCGGCATTTTTCGCGGGCCTGACCGCCATCTTCGGCAAGCTCGGCGTGGCGGGGCTGAATTCCAACCTGGCGACGCTGATCCGCACCCTGGTCATTCTGACGATGATCGCCGGCGTGGTCACGCTGCGCGGGGAGTGGCAGATGCCCCGGACCTTGGAATGGCGTGCCGTCGGTTTCTTGATCCTGTCCGGACTCGCAACCGGCTTTTCATGGCTGCTCTACTATCGCGCGCTGCAATTGGCGCCGGCCTCGCTGGTGGCCCCCATCGACAAATTGAGCCTGGCATTCGCGATCGTCCTGGCCGTGGTCTTCCTCGGCGAGGCCGTGACCCTCAAGTTGGTGCTCGGCGGGATGCTGATTCTTGCAGGCGTCTTGATCCTCGCCTGGCCATGAGTCGTTGTCCCTGGCCGTCCGGGACCCCATGGTTGTCGAATCAGCGAAGACCCGATTTCCAAACCCGACAGAGCGATCAGAGCATGTTGACTTGGCACGACGTCACTCGTTTCCTCGAGACCGGAAACTTGAAACCCGACAGAGTCGTTGAAAAGACCGATGCCGAGTGGCGTCTGCACCTGACCGACGAGCAATATCGAGTCGCTCGGCAGAAGGGCACCGAAAGGCCCTTCAGTTCGGAGATGTGCAGCCTATTCGAGCCCGGGCTTTATGCGTGCGTCTGTTGCGACACCTTATTGTTTGACGCTCGACACAAGTTCGATTCCGGCACTGGATGGCCGTCCTTTACGCAACCCGTCAAGGAGAATGCGATTGCTTACCACGGCGACAACGCTTACGGCATGCTGCGTGTCGAAACCACCTGCAACACCTGTGGCGCCCATCTCGGTCATGTGTTTCCCGATGGCCCGAAACCGAGTGGACTGCGTTACTGCATGAACGCCGTCGCGCTTGTAAAGGTCCGGGACGCCGACGCGGGTCTTGGGTCGGAAGGCGAGGGCCGATAAGAAAGAATCGAGCCGGTTGTCGCTGATCGGGACGCACCTTGGCCCGGCCCGTGCCGACCGATCCCCGCGACGGCTTCGGCGGTCTGCCGATGCCGTTGAAGCGTCGCGAGTGCCGCGCGCACCGAGGTCACGTTGTGATTCTCGGCGTCGCTGATGATCGTCGGACGTGCCGGGTCATCCACCGCGGCGATCCCCGCGGCGAGCCAATGCTCGACGATCGCAATGAATCAAGGCGATCGGTCGAGAGCCCGAGGTCACCAGGTCTCTGGTCAACGCAAGCACCGATCGGATGACCGGCCGAACTATGCGCTGCGACGCGCCGTCGTCCGTGCCTTGATCTTGTCCGCCAGGAGGCCGGCTGAGGCGCCGCCGACGCCAATCAACATCCACAGCGGGAGCCCGATCCCGCCCCCCAGCGCCACGATACCCGCCCCTCCGTTGTCGACCGCGATAAAGGTGGCAAGAACGGCCCCGACGCCCAGTCGCACGGTCCAAGAACGCGCGTCCCAGAGGGTATGCTTCACGGCCAACGACAGGACCTTGAGAAGCGGCCACGCGGCCTTTTGATCGCGCGTGAGCTTGAGCATGGCCCCCGCCTTCTTGAAGCCCCGCAATGTCCCGTAACGGATGGTGCCGACGCCGCGCGCCCACGCCAAAAGCAACTGCTGCTCGGCAGGGGGAAGACGCCGCACCGCTTGCACGATGGCGGGCTCGGACGCGGTTTCCTGCAGTTCGGACACGAGGTTCTCCTCATCAAGGGGTTGAGCCCGACCGGACCAATGAGTGGCGCGGTCAGGGGCTCGAGTGTCCGCGGATTCTAGTCCGATTGTGCTCCCCGTTCACGCCGCGCCGCGGTCGAGCGTTTGCTCCAGGATACGACCCAACTCGGGCAGACAGGACCCGCAGTTGGTGCCGGCCTGCAGGCAGACGCCGATGGCGTCGGTGGACCTCAGGCCCTCGCTGCGGATCGCCTGCTCGATGCGCGTGCGGCCGACGTTGAAGCAGGCGCAGACGGTCTCGCCGGCGTCGACCTGGCCGCGCGGCGGTCGGCCGGCGAGGAGACCGGTGCGGGCGCGGGTATCGAGCTGCGCCGCGCCGAAGAGCTCGCCGAGCCAGCGGCTGCTCGGCAGATTCGGGGACGGGGCGATGAAGAGGCAGGCCGCGAGGCGTCCGTCGACGATACGGGCGCCGCGATAGCGGCCGTGTGCGACGTCGGCGAAGTCCAGCCATGCGCCGTCCGCGCCGAATGCTCCGCGTGCCCAGTCGGCCCAGTCCTCAATGAGTTCGCGGCCGGCGATCTCGGTGCGCCAGAAGCCCTGATTTCGGACGGCGACGCAGTAGTCGGGCTGCGGGACGGTCAGGTCTCGCGGCGTGCCGTCGGGGACCGGAAGCCGCTCACGACTCAGTGCAATGCCGTACCAAGCGGCGCGAAAGAGGCGCACCTGTACCGGCGTGTGCTTGAACTCGGGCTGCCCGGAGACGGGATCGGTGATCGGATTGACCAGCGCATCGGCGCGCGCTTGGCGGGCCAGCATGTCGCTCCAATGCATGGGGACAAAGACGGAGCCGGGGCGCTGATCGGGATCGACGTCGATACGCGCCAGCATCCGACCCCAGCGGCTGGTCAGCTCGGCGATGCCGCCCCGGCCGAGGCCGTGTGCGGCGGCGTCGACCGGATGGATCTGCACGAAGGGCTCGGCGATGTGGCTGTTCAGGCGTGGCGTCAGGCCGGTGCGGGTCATCGTGTGCCACTGGTCACGGATGCGGCCGGTGTTGAGCACGAGTGGATAGTCTTCGTCCGGCGCGGTCGCGGGCGGTCGCGGCGCGATCGCGACGAAGCGCGCCCTGGCGTTCGGGGTGTAAAAGCGGCCGTCGGCGAAGAGGCGTGCGGCTTCACGTCACGCCGGGCGCGGCCATTGGATCGGGGCGAGCCGATCGTAGTCGCTCGCCGAGAGATCGCTCAAGGCGCCGATGTCGAAGTCGCGTCGTCCGTCGTTTTCGAAGGCGGACAGGGCAGCGTGCTCGCGGAACACCTCGGCTGCCGAGCGATACGGGAAGGCATCGTCGAACCCCATGCGGCGCGCCACCTCGGTGAGGATCCACCAGTCCGGACGCGCCTCGCCGGGCGGATCGAGGAAGGCGCGCTGACGCGAGATGCACCGCTCCGAGTTGGTGACGGTGCCTTCTTTCTCGCCCCATCCCGCGGCGGGCAAGAGCACGTCGGCACAGCGGGCGGTGTCGGTGTCGGCGAAGAGGTCCGAGCAGATGACGAGCTCGCAGGCCTGCAGCGCGGCACGCACCCGATCGGCGTCGGGCATGCTCACGGCCGGGTTGGTCGCCATCACCCAGATCGCCTTGATCTTGCCTTCTTCAACCGCCCGCAGCATCTCGATCGCCTTGAGGCCCGGCGCGCGGGCGATGCCGTCGGCTTGCCAAAAGCGCCCGACCCGATCGACGTCCTCGGGTGCGAAGTCCATGTGCGCGGCGAGCTGATTGGCCAATCCGCCGACCTCGCGTCCGCCCATCGCATTGGGTTGTCCGGTGATCGAGAACGGCCCCATGCCGGATCGGCCGATGCGTCCGGTCGCCAGGTGGCAATTGATGATGGCGTTGACCCTGTCGGTCCCGAACGACCATTGATTGACGCCTTGGCTGTAGAGCGTGACAACCCGTTCGGTGCGGGCAAAGCGCCGGTAGAAATCGGCGAGGTCGGATTCAGGGACGCCGCAGGCGGCGGCGACGCGCGGCACAGAGCCGGCTGACTCGCGTGCGGCGGTGAAAGCGGCGGCGAAACCCTCGGTGTGCGTCTCCAAGAAGGTCCAGTCCAGCGCGTCCTCGCGTCTGAGCCAGTTGAGCAGACCATTGAAGAGGACGGTATCCGTGCCGGGCGCGATCGGCAGGTGCAGGTCGGCGATCTCGCAGGTCGCCGTGCGGCGCGGACCGATCACGACGATTTGGCGGTCCGGATTGGCCTGCTTTGCCTGTTTGATCCGCTGGTAGACGACGGGGTGACACCAGGCGGTGTTGGAGCCCACCAGGACGATCAGCTCGGCGGCTTCCAGATCCCTATAGTCGCAGGGCACGGTGTCGGCACCCAAGGCGCGCTTGTAGCCGGCGACGCTCGAGGCCATGCAGAGCCGCGAGTTGGTGTCGATGTTCGCGCCGCCGATGAAGCCCTTCATCAGCTTGTTGGCGACATAGTAGTCCTCGTTCAGGAGCTGACCCGAGACATAGAAGGCGACCGCTTCCGGTCCGTGCTCGGCGACGATCTCGCCGAGACGACCGGCGACCCGATCAAGCGCCCGATCCCAGCTCACCCGCTCGCCCGCGACCCTCGGATGGATCAGTCGTCCCGAGGTCCCGAGCGTCTCGCCGAGGGCCGCGCCCTTCGAGCAGAGACGCCCGAAGTTCGCCGGGTGATCCGGATCGCCGCGGACGGAAACCGTTCCGTCGGACTGCGGCGTGACGAGCACCCCGCAGCCCACGCCGCAATAGGGACAGGTTGTCTTGCTCGGTTCGGTCATCGTCCTGTCTCCGTGATCGTCGCGCCTTCGCGAGGGCGTCAGTAGCGGGTATCGAATTTCCGGCAATCGCCGAAAAACGGATGAACGGCGACGGCCTGCCGCTAGACCGCGTCAATAGCGGGATGCTCATTTTCGAGTGATTTCGACGTTTAGTGGATCCGGAACCTTTGGTGGGGGCGCGGTTTAAAATCATATTTTTTAATATCTTAAACCGCGCCGGCTCCAGTGCTAGTCAAGGCCGCGAAGACCGATCCCATCCAACAAACATCGCATACTGCGCGGAGCGCGGTTTAATTGGGTTCTGCGCAGACGAAGACCCGGCCGGCTTCGACCCGCGTCGCATAGGCGGGCGCACAACCCTCGTCCGGCCCCTTTGCTTCGCCGCTCGCCAGATCGAGACACCAATTGTGCAGGGGGCAGACGATGTTTCGCCCGTAAAGGATCCCCTCCGATAAGGGCCCCCCGCGATGCGGGCAACGGTTGAGCAAGGCGAACACCTCGTCCGCCGCGGTCCTGAAGACGGCGATATCACCCTGTTCGCGTTTAAGCACCCTCGCACCTTGGCGAGGGATCTCATCGAGCGTACCCACTTCAAGCCAAGTCATGTCGTCGACGACTGCAGTCATTGTGTAGCCTCGTGTTGGTGCGGTGTTTGGGGCGTCGTGCATCCGGCAGCCTGGTATCAGCTATCAGCTATCAGCTAACAGCTAACAGCTAACAGCTAACAGCTAACAGCTAACAGCTAACAGCTAACAGCTAACAGCTAACAGCTAACAGCTAACAGCTAACAGCTAACAGCTATCATCCTTCTCTCTCACCCATTCACCTGCTTTAACGCCGTGAACTCATGCGCTTGCGCGCCGGCCGCGCGTGCCTTCCAGGGATCGACCTGGGCCTGCGTTTGCGACTCCAGGAAGCGCTTGTAGAAGGCGCGGCGTCCGATCTCGTCCTCGACGATGCGTTTCTTGATGTAGGCGAGGCCGACCCGCTCGACCCAGGGCGCGGTGCGCTCCAGATAGCGTGCCTCTTCGCGATAGAGCTGCATGAAGGCGCCGCAGTATTCCTTGACCTGCTCGGGTGTGGTGACCCGGCAGAGGACGTCGGTTGCGCGGACCTTCACGCCACCGTTGCCGCCGATGTGCAACTCCCAGCCGGATTCGATGGCGATGACGCCGAAGTCCTTGATGGTCGCCTCCGCACAGTTGCGCGGGCAGCCAGAGACGGCCAGCTTGAACTTGTGCGGGGTCCAGGAGCCCCAGTTCAACTCCTCGAGCTCGATGCCCATCTTGGTCGAATCCTGCACGCCGAAGCGGCACCATTGGGACCCCACACAGATTTTGACCGTGCGCATCGATTTGCCGTAGGCATGGCCCGAGACGAAACCGGCGTCGGTCAGATCCTTCCAAATGTGCGGCAGCTGCTCTTTGGATAGGCCCAGCAGATCGATCCGTTGGCCGCCCGTGATCTTGACCGAGCGCACGGCATATTTTTCGGCCGCCTCGGCGATGGCGCGCAGCTGGGCCGGCGAGGTCTCGCCGCCGAAGATGCGCGGGATGACCGAATAGGTCCCGTCCTTCTGGATGTTGGCGTGGACACGCTCGTTGACGAAGCGCGACTGGCTGTCGTCGATCGCATCCGCCGGCCAGGTGGAGATGAGGTAGTAGTTGAGCGCGGGCCGGCAGATATGGCAGCCGTTGGCTTGACGCCAGTCGAGCTTCTCGAAGCAGTTGCTCAGGCTCGTGAGGTGCTGCTCGCGGATCGCCGCGCGGACCTGATCGTGGCTGTAGTCTGTGCATGTGCAGATGGGTTTCGCCTCGGGTGTGGAGTAGTCGCTCCCGAGCGTGCTCGCCAGGATCTGCTCCACCAGGCCGGTACAGGACCCGCACGAGGCCGCCGCCTTGGTGTGCAGCTTGACGTCTTCGAGCGTGAAGAGCCCCTTGCTCGTGATCGCCTTGACGATCTCCCCCTTGCATACTGACCGGCCGAGAAGAGATCGATGCCGGTGACCTTGAGCTTGGTCGAGGTCACGGAGCCCTGGTAACGGCCGTAGCCGAGCTTGGCGAGATGATTGGGGCAGACCTTGGCCTGCTCGAAGAGCGGCGCGACCAGGCCGTAGCATTGCCCGCGGTGCTGCACGCACTCGCCGATCGCGTAGATGCGGGCGTCGTAGGTCAGCATGGTGTCGTCGACCACGATCCCGCGCTCGCAATGGATCCCGGCGCTCTGGGCGAGCGTCATGTTCGGGCGGATGCCGACCGCCATCACCACCAGATCGGTCGCGACCTCGCTGCCGTCGGCGAAGCGGACCGACTCGACGCGGTCGCGCCCTTGGATCGCCGCGTTTTGGGCCTCCATGAGAAAGGTCAGCCCGCGTTGCTCCAACGACGCCTTCAGGAGCGCCGCGGCAGGCTTATCGAGCTGCCGCTCCATCAGGGTGTCGAGAAGGTGCACGACGGTCACCTCCATGTCCTGCTGCTGCAAACCGTAGGCGGCCTCGAGTCCGAGCAGTCCGCCGCCGATGACGATGGCGCGCTTGAAGCCGCGCGCGGTCTCGATCATCGCCTCCACATCCGCGATGTCGCGATATCCCAGCACGCCGGGCAGATCCGCACCGGGTACCGGGATGATGAAGGGGTTGGATCCGGTCGCCAGGATCAGCCGGTCATAAGGCACCTCCAGACCGGACCGACTGCGCACCAAGCGTTTGCGACGGTCGATGTGCTCGACCGGATCGCCGGTGTGCAGCGTAATCCCATGCTCGGCGTACCAGTCGAGGCTGTTCAGGATGATCTCGTCGATCGTCTTCTCCCCGGAGAGCACCGGCGAGAGGAGGATGCGGTTGTAGTTCGGATGCGGCTCAGCGCCGAAGACCGTGATCTCGTAGAGGTCAGGCTCCAGCTTCAACAGATGGTGCGCATCCCGGCCATGCCGTTGCCCACCAGGACCAAACGTTCTTTGTTCATGCCATCGGGGTTCATGCTGGTTCTCCGCGTCGGGAATTCGTGTGTCGGGGCGCGTTGCGACCGGCCTCAGACCGTCGCCGCCGTGGCCGGGCCGCCGTTCGCCGCCGCCAGCGCCTCCAGCGAGCAGGCACGGCGCTGGACGTCGAAACCGGCGATGTACCCGACCGGATCGGCGGGATCGAAGGTCAATCCGTCGAAGAAGCGATCCGGGCCCATCGCCAGCGGGATGCTTGCCCCTTCGAGCATCCAGCCGCGCGCGTGCAACCCCTCGCGCTTGTGGTCGAGCGCGGGCGAGGCGAGACCCAAGGCATCGGCCGCCTCCCGATAGAGGTCAGGTCGATAGACCTCGGCCGCGACGGCGGCGAGATCGATCGGTTTCTCGATCTGGCCCCAACGCACCATCTGGGTCAGGAACCAGAGCGCGTGGGATCGCCAGGGATAGGTCGCGGCGAAGCGGAAGAAGACGTTGAAGTCGGGCATCGCGACCGGCGCCTCGTCGAGCGCATAGCGGAAGGTGCCGGTCATGGACTGACGCACGATCTCGACCGGGGCATTGATGTAGCGGCTCGGCGCGATCAGCTCGGCGACGCTCGCGCGATTCTCGGGCGCATCGGTCCAGCGCGCTGCGTCCAACAGGGCCATGAGCAGGGCGCGGTGTGTATTGGGATACTGCTCGGCCCACTCCAGATTGACCCCGAAGACCTTCTCGGGGTTGTTGTTCCAGAGCTCGTAGTTGGTGATGAGGACACGCCCGAGACCCTCGGCGACGGCGACCGAATTCCAAGGCTCGCCGACACAGAACCCGTCGATGTTGCCGGCGCGCAGTTGGGTCACCATCTGCGGCGGCGGGACCACCAGCAGCCGCACGTCGGTATCCGGATCGATCCCGGCGGCGCCCATCCAATAGCGCAGCTCGTAGGCATGGGTCGAGACCGGGAAGACCACTGCAAAGGTCAACGGCTTGCCGCCTTGCGCGCGCCGCTCCTCGATCACCTGCCTCAAGGCCACCGCCGAGTAGGGCCGGTGGTTCATGGCGCCTGGGTCCAGCTCGCGCATCCGCTCGTAGAGTGCCTGCGAGACCGTGATGGCGTTGCCGTTCAGATCCAGGCTCAGCGCCGTGACGGTAGGCTTTTCGACCGGACCGATGCCGAGCGTGCTCGCGATCGGCATGGGTGCGAGCATGTGGGCGCCGTCCAGGATGCCGATACTCACCTTGTCGCGAACGTTCGCCCAAGAGGTCTCCTTGGAGAGTTCCACGTCCAGGCCGTACTTCTCGAAGAAACCGCGTTCTTTGGCGATGACCAGGGGTGCACAGTCCGTCAGGGGGATAAAGCCGAGCGTCAGGCGTGTCTTTTCCAGTCCGTCGCGCCCGCCGGCGTGCGCGCTGCGTCTGAGCCAATCGGGGATGATGCCCATGTGTTTGCTCCCTTAACCGTTCGCCGCCAGACGCAACGCCGGACGCTCGCGCGCCGGCTTTCCGGACTGCGCGGCCGCGGGTGCGTGCCGCTCGTGAAGAAATTTCACGACCTCGGCGCGGTAGTGGTGATAGGTGGGATCCTCCGCGAGTGCGAGTCGGTCGCGGGGGCGCAGCAGGTCGACATCCAGGATCCGCCCGACCGTCGCGGAGGGGCCGTTGGTCATCATCACGATGCGGTCGGAGAGCAGCACGGCCTCGTCGACGTCATGCGTGATCAGGATGACGGTGTTGTTGAGCCGCGCCTGGATCTCCAGCAGGGAATCCTGCATGTGTGTGCGGGTGAGCGAGTCCAGCGCCCCGAAGGGTTCGTCCATCAGCAGGACCTTGGGCTCCATGGCCAGGGCACGGGCGATACCGACGCGTTGCTTCATCCCGCCCGAGATCTCTGCAGGGCGGCGCTCCAGCGCGTGCCCCATGTGCACCAGATCCAGGTTGTGCAGGGTCCACTCATGCCGCTCCTTGCGGGTCTTGCCGCGACCGAATGCCTGGTCGACGGCCAAGCGGACGTTGTCGTAGACGGTCAGCCACGGCAGCAGAGAGTGCTGCTGAAAGACAACGGCGCGGTCGGGCCCGGCGATTTGACCTCGCGCTCTTCAAGGAGCACGCCGCCGACGCTCGCTTCGAGCAGCCCGGCGACGATGTTCAGCACGGTCGATTTGCCGCAGCCCGAGTGGCCGATGAGCGAGACGACCTCGCCTTGGGCGATGTCGAGCTTGATGTCCTTCAGGACCTCGCGCGGTCCCTTCGGTGTCGGGAAGGTGATCCCGACCCGATCGATGCTCAGATAGACAGACATGCCTTGGATCCTCGTGCGACGGTCATGGGGTCGGAGCAATTGACAGGGCGGGTCATCGCAGCACCGCCGACTTGTCCCAGGAGACGCGGCGCTGAAGCATGAGCATGCCGCGGTCGAGCGCGAAGCCGATGAAGCCGATCACGAACACGGCCACCATGATCCGCGCCAGCGAGTTGGAGCTGCCGTTCTGGAACTCGTCCCAGACGAATTTCCCGAGGCCGGGGTTCTGGGCCAACATCTATCTCCGCGGCGATCAGCACCATCCAGCCGATCCCGAGGCTCAGCCGCAGCCCCGTGAAGATCATCGGCAAGGCCGACGGCAGGATGATCTTGACCGTCTGCTTGAACCAGGAGAGCCGCAGGACACGGCTGACGTTCATCAGGTCACGAGCGACCGTCGGCATAGAGATTAGTAAAGGCAAACAGCGAGCCAGACTCAACTCGGCTCGGCGAAGCCTTGGCACGCTCGGATCATTCGCTCGCGATTCTTGATGGGGATCAAGGTTTCTCGTCAGCGGCGGCGCTAGCGTCCGGACACTCAAAACCAACCCGAGCCCGGAGACCCGCCGATGAATCTCTCAGGCATCCTGGTCGTCGTCCCGCCCGCCCGAGTCGAGAACACAACGCTAGCGCTCAATGTGTTGCCCGGCGTCGAGGTCCATCACACGGTGCCTGCGACCGGGCGGATCGTGGTCGTACAAGAGGCCGAGACGGTCGAAGGGGAGGTCGCTGCGCTCTGTCGCATCAAGGCGTTGCCCGGCGTGATGCTGGCCGAGATGGTCTACCACGTCTTCGACGAAACACCGCCGGAATGGGATGCGATCCCCGCGGAGATGGCCGAGTCCTAGACCACATCCTCGCCCGACTCGCGCGGGTGAGCGATCAAGAAATAGAACGAGATCGAGGAGGAATGATGGAGCCCAGCCGCCGTACCTTTCTGAAATCAGGCGTCGCAGCCGCGACGGCCATGGCCGTCGGAATCCCCATCAGCCGCATCGCCGCCGTTGCGGCAGCCGAGACCGAGCAGGATTGGCGATGGGATAAAGGTGTCTGCCGCTTCTGCGGTGTGGGGTGCGGGATCATGATCGCGACCCAAGACGGCAAGATCGTCGCGACCAAGGGCGATCCCGACGCCCCGGTCAATCGCGGTCTGAACTGTGTGAAGGGCTATTTCAACGGCAAGATCCTCTATGGCAAAGATCGCCTCACGCAGCCCTTGATGCGGATGACCGACGGTCGGTTCGACAAGAAGGGCAAGTTCACACCGGTGACCTGGGATCGGGCCTTCGACGAGATGGCGATCCAGTTCAAGAAGGCCTACGAAGAAAAAGGTCCGACCGGGATCGGCGTGATCGGCTCCGGCCAATGGCTGATCCAGGAAGGCTACGCGATGACCAAGCTGATGAAGGCTGGTCTTCGCAGCAACAACATCGATCCCAACGCGCGCAACTGTATGGCCTCGGCGGTCGCTGCATTTATGCAGGTCTTCGGAGTCGACGAGCCGCCCGGCAACTACGACGACATCGAATACACGGATACGGTCGTCGCCTGGGGCGCGAATATGGCCGAGGCCCATCCGGTCCTCTGGCAACGTGTGATCGACCGGCGCCTCGGTCATCCCGAGATGAAGGTCGTCAATATCACGACCTTTCGGAACATGACATCGGAAGGATCGGATCTCGAGATCATCATCAAGCCGAACACCGACACGGCACTGCTGAACTACCTTGCGCGCGAGATCATCCACCGCGATGCGGTCAATAAAGCCTTCGTCGACGCGCACTGTGTCTTTTGTGCCGGCCCCACCGATATCGGTTATGGGATGCGAGCGACGGACAAGTTCGCCTTCGATGCCGAGAAGGATATCCAGGCCCGCGAGATCGAGGTCACCTTGACGCGGGACGAGGCCATCGGGCGCGGTCTGGATCCGGAGCAGGTGCACACGATCAAACAGGATGATGCGGCAACCGCCGGCAAACATTGGCTGGTCGGCTTCGAGGACTTCAAGGCAGGGGTCGAGCCCTACACGTTGGATTTTGTCGCCGAGCTGGCCAAGGGTGACGCCGAGGAGTCCTTGGATGCCTTCAAGGCCAAGCTCGTGAGGCTGGCCGATCTCTATGCCGAGCCGGATCGAAAGATGGTCAGTTTTTGGACCATGGGATTCAATCAGCATGTCCGCGGGACCTGGGTCAACGAGCAGATCTACAGCGTGCATCTGCTCTTGGGGAAGATCGCCGAGCCCGGCAACAGCCCCTTTTCACTGACCGGCCAGCCTTCCGCGTGCGGCACGGCTCGCGAGGTCGGTACCTTCAGTCACCGTTTGCCGGCCGACATGGTCGTGGATATCGCCAAGCATCGCGACATTACCGAGCAGACCTGGAAGCTGCCGCCCAAGACGCTCAATCCGAAACCCGGGAGCCACATCACCAAGATCATGCGGGACCTGGAAGACGGCTCCATCTCGTGGGTTTGGGTGCAGGTCAATAATCCTTTCCAGCATGTCGCCAATGCCAACCATTGGCTGAAGGCGGCACGCGAGCAAGACAACTTCATTGTCGTCTCCGATGCCTATCCGAGCATCTCGGCCAAGGTGGCCGATCTGATCCTGCCCGTGGCTATGATTTTCGAGAAATGGGGTGGCTACGGGAACGCCGAGCGACGCACGCAGGTCTGGCGCGAGCAGGTGCCCCCACCCGGTGAGGCGCGCAGCGACCTGTGGCAGATCTTGGAGTTTTCCAAACGCATCACCTTGGCGGAGGTCTGGAAGGAACAATCGATTCCCGGTCTCAAGGACGAAGGATTCGACGAGGGGAGGCTCCCGGAGGTGATGGCGGCGGCACAGGAGATGGGCTATCGACCCGAGATGACCTTATACGAAGCGCTCTTCGAGACACCGGAGAACAAGGCGTTTGCTTGGCCCGATCCGGTCGCCAAAGGACACGACAATCACACGGTCAAGCATCTCGGCGTGGATTGGTTTGTGGAAAAGGCGTTGTTCGAAGAGTATGCCGCCTTCGGGCGCGGTCATCATCACGACCTCGCGCCTTTCGATGTCTATTATCAAGACGATGTGCGCGGCCTGCGATGGCCCGTCGTCGACGGCAAAGAGACGCCGTGGCGCTTTAACGCCAAATACGATCCCTATGTGAAGACCGGCGAGATCGAGTTTTACGGCGGTGCCATGAAGGAGCTGGTGAGCGGAGATCTAAAAGGTCCTACGACCCAAGAGAAGACCAAATTCCCCGGCAAGGCGAAGATCTTCTTCAGACCCTACGCCGCACCGGTGGAGTCGCCCGACGGGAACTACGACCTCTGGCTCTGCACCGGGCGTCTGCTCGAGCACTGGCATACCGGCACCATGACGCGCCGCGTTCCCGAGCTGCATCGGGCCATGCCGGCGGCGGTCCTGGACATGAACGAGAAGGACGCCGAGGAGCGCGGGCTCAAGCGTCAGGATGCGGTCTGGATCGAATCCCGACGCGGCAAGATCAAGGCGGTGATCGAGACTGCCGGTCGCAATCGTCCGCCGCGAGGCTATAGCTTCATGGCCTTTTTCGACGAATCGGTATTCGTCAATAAGCTCTGCATCGACGCGACCTGTCCGATCTCCAAGGAGGAGGATTTCAAGAAGACCGCGATCAAGATCTACAAGGTGTAGTGCGGCCTCCTCGGCTCCTTCGACAGTACTCGGATGTGGCGCACGCATCCGAGCGAGCCGAATGCCTTCATCACATCCGGCGAATCACCGATCATGACAACGCGGCGCAGTTTCATACAGAAGAGCATCCAGGGCGCAGCCGTCGCCACGAGTGGCGGTATGCTCTGGTCGTATCTCGTCATTCAGAACGCCCGCGCCGAACCATCGGCCCTGCGCCCGCCCGGTGCGCTGCCGGATGCGGACTTCAATGCCCTCTGCATCAAATGCGGACGTTGCGTCGTCGCCTGTCCCTACGACACCTTAAAACTGGCCGCCTTAGGCGACCGCGCTCCGCTGGGAACACCCTGTTTCGAGCCCCGACAGATCCCCTGCTACCTGTGCCACGACATTCCCTGCAAGGCCGCCTGCCCGACCGGTGCGCTGTCACCGACGCTCGACGAGGTCATGGACTCGCGGATGGGTCTTGCCTTCATCGACACCGAGAATTGTCTCTCCTGGCAGGGTCTGCGTTGCGAGATCTGCTATCGGGTGTGCCCGCTTCGGGACAAAGCCATCCACGTCGAAACCCGACGGCGTGAATTGAGCAAGCACGCAATGCTTCTGCCCATGGTCCTCAGCGCGGGCTGCACGGGCTGCGGAATTTGCGAGAATGCCTGTCCGACCCAGATCGCGGCCATCAAGGTGCTTCCCGCCGAGTTGATTCAAGGCAAGATCGGCGACCACTTCAGGATGGGATGGAAGCAGGCAGACGGCGCGATGTCCGGTCCCGATGCAGGCGAAACCCGGAAGGGACGACTGGATTCCGCACCGGAGCAGGGTCAGGTGCCCGGGCTGGATTATCTGAATCAGGCGGAGTTTTAGATGACGAGCAATCGGCAGCCGACGCCGGCCTTGCTCGCCTCTGCGGCCATCGTGCCCCGCGGTGCAGAGCGCCACGGGGCATGCGCGACACCGCAGAGCGGGTGTTACGAGCCACTGAAGCGTCGGCGCAGGGCTCGGTGGACTTCGCTCGCGCTCGTGCACCCTACAGGCTTGCTTGTCCCTGCAGACCGGTCTTTCGAACAATTCGGTAAGACGCGTTACCCTATTCGCCGAGGCGCGCTCACTCGTGACACTGCTCCGGCGGTGTCACGCATCGCCTGGCGCTCCGCGCCACGCCTCGATTCGGAAACCCGATGAATAGGGCAACGTCAACTCGCCTCTGGGGCTGGCGCCACTTGATTCTGCGGCGAGTCGTTCAGATCGGCGTCTTGCTGATGTTCTTCGGCACGTTGCATTGGGGCTGGTCTTTCTTCGGTTTCCCCGTGTTGAGCGGCAACCTCAGTGCATCGGAGGTTCTCGGTCAGGTGACGCTCGCCGATCCCTTCGCGACGCTCCAGATCCTGCTGACCGGGCACCTCCCTGAACTCGAGGAGCTTCTGGGCGCGGCGCTGGTCTTAGGCGTTTTCATGATCCTGGGCGGCCGGGTGTGGTGCTCCTGGGTTTGTCCGGTGAATCCAGTCACCGACTTTGCGGGATTTCTGCACCGCAAGACCTGGCGCAGGAACCTCTTCGGGATTCCTCGCCACCTGAGATACACGGTGCTGGCGCTCGCCCTGCTGCTGTCGATCTTAATCGAGCTTCCGTCATTCGAATGGGTCAGCCCGATCGGGGCCATGCATCGCGAGATCATCTTCGGTCTGGGTTTGGGTTGGACCGCATTGGTCGGTCTCTTCTTATTCGACTGGCTGGTCGTCAAGCACGGTTGGTGCGGTCACCTCTGTCCACTCGGCGCCTTTTATTCCGTGGTCGGGCGCCATACCGCCCAGGTCAGGGTCAAATTCGATCAAGCCAGCTGCAGCGGTTGCGGGAAATGCCAAGCGATCTGCCCGGAACCTCAGGTCTTGAACCTCAAACGGCTCGCGCAGGATGGTCAGGTCGTCTCGGGGGAATGTACGAATTGCGCGCGTTGTATCCCGATCTGCCCGGAGAAGAGCTTGGCATTCGGTTGGCGCTTACATCAACCAGGTCCCGGCTCCGCTCCGGCGCGGCATCCGCTCATCACGAAGGAGGATCACCCATGACCATGCTTCCCCGTTCCCTCGCGCTCGTCGTCGGGGTCGTTCTGGCCGGCAGCCTTACCTTTGCACAAGACCTGTCCTGGATCGACGAAGATCTTGGCGGGACCGTCTTCGATTCTCCCGACCCGGTGAGCTTCGACTACCTCTCGATCGATCCCGAGGATGCCGACTCGACCTTGCCGACGGCGTTCGAGGATGCGCCGCCCTTGATCCCGCACAGCATCGAGGAGTCCGGCCTCATTACGCTGAAGAGCAATAAATGCCTGAAATGTCATCACGACCAGGATCTCTGGGATCAGGACAAGGACGCGGCCGAGCCTTCTCCGATGCCCGAGAGCCATTACGTGAGCCTGCGCAGCGATCCGAGCACGATCGAGAAGAAGATCATCGGAACCCGCTACTTCTGTACCCAGTGCCACGTCCCGCAGACCGAGGCGAACCTGCTCGTCGGAAATGATTTCGACGTGCCTTGACCGGCTACGAGCGTGCTTCGCCGATGGGGCACATCCCGATCCGACGCGCTAAACTGGCGGGACATTGATCCGCGTCCGCCGCTGCCGCGCGCGCGGACGACAGCTGCACATTGTCCATCGTGTTGGAGAGAAACGGGAGATCGGTCGATGAATCAAATGGATCGGGCGGCAATACTACGCAGCTCGGAGCTCGGCACCGAGCTGGACGAGACGGAAGCGTCGGTCCTTGCAGGGTGCATGGGTCTCGTCAGGCTGACCAACGGCGAGTTGCTGGTCTCCGAGGACGAGCAGCGGCGCACCCTGTTTCTGCTGGCGGAGGGCCGTCTATGCGTCTGCAAGACGGTCGGCGGGGTCGAGGAGTCTCTGTATCGGATGCGTCCGGGCGAGTGCGCCGGAACCCGTGCCTTCGTCGACGGCTCCGCACGCAAGGCAGCCTTGCGCTCGGAGGACGACAGCAGCGTTTTGACCCTGGAACCCGACGATTTCGAGGCCCTTGTCGAGACCCATCCGCGGCTGGTCTACAAGGTCATGCGTGCGATCTTCCGTATCACCCACACGAACCTGATGCGGGTCAATCTCGAGCGCACCGAGCTGGCGAATTACATGCTGAAGACCGGCGGGCGCTATTGAATCGGCGACAGGGAATTCGGCGAGGGATGATCGGCCGAGGGGCGGCGAAAAGGGCTGCCGCACGAGGGTCTTCCCGGCGTTGCTCCGTTCGGGTTCGGAGACCGCGTCGGCCAGCATCCGCCGGGGTGCGGTGTTGCGCGTCGACGTCACCTGTGTTTTTGCATCATTCAGGTCCTTATCGTCGACGATGATCCGGTTATCCGAGACTTGGTCTCCCACGAGGTCCGCCAGGAGGTTTGGGATGTCCTCCAAGCCGGCAGCGACGCGGAGCTGACGGTGCTGTTGCGGCACCTCACACCCGACATCGTCCTGCTCGACATCCGCCTGCCCGCGGATGCAAATACGGGTAGCACGTGGCCGATCTCATGCGCGATGACGACGGCCAGCTGATCCGGCGTGTCGGCGACACGCAGCATGGTGGTATGCACGCCGAATCCCCGATGCCTCAGCCGTAATCTTCCGTCAGGTACTTCAAGTAGTTCCCCAGGTGATGCTGCCAGAAGAAGTCCTTCGGGTCGTCGGGATTTGAACCGGGTGTCGCGAAGGCGGGAACCATGGTGCCGGCCTTGGCGAAGTTGAGTGACGGGAGAATGGCGTTAATGAGTTGCTCGAGAACGGAGTCGAGGCAGGCCGAGCCGAGAATCCGATCTGCTCCAGCGGCGCCGGACAGGGCCGGGCTGAGTTGCGACGCGGTCACGCCGTAGATCTGGTTCGGGAGTTGCCGACGCAAATCCGCGAAAAGCGTCTGCAGCCTCGCCCGAGCCTCCTCGCGGGCGGCTTCTTCGGCAACGTCGGCCTGCTGCACCTGCGGCGGCGACTGGACAGTCGAAACCTCGGCGCAGCCGCTCGGGAATGCGGCCAGTGGATTGGGCCGATTGATGGCATTGAGTCCTTCCAGCGTGAACGGGACCTGCGGCACCCAGTCCTGCGTGCTGACCACGGAGTACGCGAGTCCCTGGACGCCGGCCGTCCGGTCGAGGTCGTAGGCGTAGTGGTCGTTGCCCGGCTTGGCGGGAGCGAAGACGTATGTCTTGTAGTGTTTGGAGGAAAACAGCTCGGAGTGACGCACGAAGCTGGTGAGCAGAAGTGCGACCGAAGCCCCCTGACTGTGGCCGGTGATGTAGATCCGGGCATCCTCGGGAAGCCCGAGCAGGGTCAACCACAAGGGGGCATCGGTCGTGAACAGGATCGACATCAGACCCAGCGCAAAGCCGGCATGAACTCCGGCCTCCACGGGACTATCGGCTTCATCGCGCGCGAGGTCGAGATCCAGGGTCAGCGGGATACCGCAGTGCGCGAGCGAGACCGAGAGGCGGGCGCGCACCAGTGGGAGCAAGAGATCTTCGAGTACGCTGGGCGCGGTCGCGACAGTGCCTCGGACCGCGATGCAATATTGGTCGTCCTCGTCCTGGTTGCGCCAGACTTGCCAGTAGTTGTCGAGCAACGTCGTGCCACTGGGCGTCAGGTCGGTGTCGAGCCGCCAGTTGACCGGGGGTGCCGGCACGGGAGGGGCACCCTTGCTCGGTGCAATGCCGGTGTAGGTCTGCTGTGCGATCTCGAGCAGGGTTCGCATCTCGTCGAAATCGAAGCCGGGCTGAAAGTTCGATGGCATGCCGAGTCACCTCGAGGTCTGGACAGTTCGTTCCGTCTACCGGAGTCTAGCGGGCTTTTCGCGGAAGACGACAACGCCCGAGCTTGCTCCATTCCATCCTAATCGCGATCTGATGGACACGACGCTCGACGGCCATAGAGGCAGGCTTTTCCCAGGGGACCTATCCGCGAGGCATGGAGAGCGGGGCGAACCGGGGCCAAAACAGCAGGTAGGGACCATTGGCGGCGGAGGCGCGGGACCAGTTTCACAATGGCTGCCAACCGGGCAGCGGTTGGTCGATCCGGTCCAAAGGCCAGAGCACGACACCGGGATAAGAGCGCACCCAGGTGGTCATGCGGGTCCGGTCATAAAAGTCGAGGTGCAGGGCGTCGCTGCCTGGGAGGTCGGCGACGGCGGCGCGCATGGCATCGCGTCTCTCCGTCAGCCTCGAGTCGGCGGTGGAACCCTTAGAGCTGACGATCACATAGACCCCACCCTCAGCCGCCAGTGCACGAATACTCGGGCGCAGACGCCGAGTCTTGGTGCCGTCGGGTTGCGTCACCCCCCGGCGCATCTCTTTGGCGATCTCGCTTGCCGGCATTTCGTCAGCCTTGGCCTGAAAGCCGGTCGCCGCTCGGGGGGATGAAGCCGTCGATCTGCGTGTCGGCAGGCAATTCGACGCGCACGTCGATACCGCCATCGGCAGCGATCTGGTTGCCGCCGTAAAGGAAGGCACTGGTAGCAAGCCCCCGGCGCTGCAGGTCGGCCTCGCACAGCCGAGCGATCAGCAGGTGCAGTCCTTCGTCGTCGAGGGCTGCAATCTGGTCCGGGGACACGTCGAAGAGCGGATGCTGAGGCATGAGCGAGTCGAACTTCGGCGGGCGCTCAATCGAAGCCGAGTTCGAAGTCCGCCTTGAACGGGTTTTCCAGGCGCAGGGCTCCAACCCTGCGACCGTCTTGCATGTCTTCGGTGAGGAAGCGTGTTACGCCGGCAACCCTGGCGGCCTCCACGAGCATGGCATCCCAGAAGCCGAACCCATGCGCGTTCTTCAGGCCGATGGCGTCGCGAAGCGTGCGCCCGTCGGCCGCGGCCACCGGATAAAGCTCCATCCAGTCGTACACCAAAGCGGCGGCTTCGTCCGCGGACATCTTCGCCTTGCGTGTCACGGCATGGAAGAACTCGCCGAGCGCCTGGAGCATCAGGACGCAATCGGCGTCTGCAAGCGCGTCCATGAGCGCACGCGCCTGTTCATGCCGAGGGCCGGCATCTTTGTCGATGCTGTAGATGAGGATGTTGGTATCGACGCTGAAGCGCTGCCGGGTCATTGGCCGCGCTCATGGAGGCTGTCGCGGTCGCTGCGTATGCCGCCGAGGGCGTAGCCCCGGCTCATGCGCTCCCGCAACCGCTCGCGCGCCGCGCGCTGGGCGTCGGTCAGAAGCGGCCTCGCCTCGGTGATCGGCAGCACTCGGGCGATGGGTTTGCCGCGTCGCGTGATGACGAGCTCGGCACCCTGCTCAACCCGTGCAAGGTAACGGGATAGGTGCTGGTTGGCTTCGCGGATGGAGACGATCTCTTGCATGACGTGGCAACTGTGGGATGTTCTACATACATCGCACTTTATGCCGTTCCAGCCACGGCAACAAGCGTCAAGGTCTACTGCATTTCTCGCCCCTCGCGGGAAGACGGGACGACAGGCCCCCACTCGAACCGACACCTTATAGAAAATGACTCTTTATCGCGGATCAACGGTCGTTCGGAAACAGGCCCCTAGACTCGCTTCTGGCCGGTCCAGAGTCGCTCACAGGGTTGACTGCGACAGTCCGCTACGCGTCCAAACCGGGCCGCTCCGGGCCCTTTCGTCAGCGACAGGTCTGGGTCGTGACTTCTCACTCGTCGAAACGCGGCCGACTTTCCGCTAACAGGATCTACCTGCCCGGCAGCAGTCTGTCGCGAGCGGCGGCTTGCCGACGCTCTTGAGGCATCTGCCTTGCGCGCGCCCTGTCATGCGGATCGGTTTGGGGTATTGTTCTGAAACAACAGAATTATCCCGCTCTCCCTGATGGCCGAACACGATCCTTCCTACAAGCTCCTGTTTTCGCATCGCGATCTGGTCGCGGACTTGATCCGAGGCTTCGTGCACGAGGATTGGGTCGAGCAATTGGACTTCACGACCCTACAGCGCGTCAGCGAGATCGGCATCAGCCACGACCTACGGGAGCGCGAGGACGACATGATTTGGCGGCTGCGCTGGGGCGAGCGCTGGGTCTACGTCTACTTGCTGCTGGAGTTTCAGTCGAGCGTCGATCGCCTCATGGCGGTGCGGCTGTTGACTTATGTCGGACTGCTCTATCAGGACCTCGCCGCCGCTGGCGAGATCCCCTCTGGAAGCCCGCTGCCTCCCGTGCTGCCGATCGTCCTTTACAATGGCGAGAAACCCTGGTGGGCCAAGACCAGTCTCGACGACTTGATCGAGCCGGATCTACCCGAGCAGCTGCGCCGATGGCAGCCGCAGATCCGCTATCTGCTGCTGGACGAGCAGCGGCTTGCGGATACCGATCTGGCGGGACAGCGCAATGTCGCCGCGGCCTTGTTCCGGCTCGAGAACAGTCGCCGGCCCGAGGATATCGAGCGGGTTCTGGCGAGTCTGATTGATTGGCTTGCCGCACCCGAGCAGGACAGTCTGCGTCGCGCCTTCGTCGTCTGGCTCAAGCGCGTGCTGCTGCCGGCGCGAGTGCCGGGCGCCGAGCTACCGAACGTCAACAATCTTCAGGAGATGCGCGCCATGTTGGCCGAACGGGTGAAGACCTGGACCGAGGAGTGGAAACAACAGGGACTGGAGCAAGGGATTCAGCAAGGGATTCAGCAAGGTATCAAGGAAGGATTGTCCCGGGGAGAGGCAAGGCTGCTGCGCCGGCAGTTGGTGCGGCGCTTCGGACCCCTGCCGGCCTGGGCCGAGGCACGCCTCGAGCAGGCGGGCGAGGCGGAACTCGAGGTTTGGGCCGATCGCGTCCTGGACGGCACGACCCTGGAAGAGGTCCTCAAGGAGCCGATCTAGGGGATCGATTGCCGGGGGCAGGGTCTCACGCCGAATTCCCGAGCGGCGCTCAGCCGTGACTGAGCGCCCATGCTTCCCTCAGCACTCGATGTGCTCGGCAATGTCGAGAGCGTCGTCAACCTCCACTCCCAAGTAGCGCACGGTGCTTTCGATCTCGCGATGCCCCAAGAGCAGCTGGACGGCGCGCAAGTTCTTGGTCTGACGGTAGATCAACGTCGCCTTGGTCCGACGCAGCGAGTGCGTCCCGTACTCCTGCGGATCAGCGCCCATGAGTCCGATCCATCGCTTGACGATGCGCGCGTACTGACGGGCGGACAAGTGCGGTGAGCCGCTTTGCCGACTGGGGGAGAGATAATCCCCATCGGAGAGGGCGGCCTCTTTGATCCAGGCCTGTACGGCCTCGCGCGTCTGGTCGGTCAGTTCGAATCGCACAGGCTCGCGGTCTCGGCCGTCTGAGGCGCTGACTCGCGTAGTATCGAACGGCTGGACTTCTTCACGCAGCGGACGTTGGACCAAGATCGTTGCGGGCAATTCCGGACACCTTGTCAACACCGATTCGGTCCTGCCGTTCGATAACGTACGCTCAACGGCAGCCCCGTCGTGACTTGCCGATCTTCTCGAACGTCGCCAGCGCGTTGTCTTTGGGGTTGTCCAGGCAGTGATCGATGAACTGATCGGTCATCGCTGCCAAGACCTCGATCTCATCCTGCGTGGTGTTCATCTTACCGAGCCGGTAGCCGTGTACCAATGCCAGTGCGTACTCCCGCTGGTTGTCGGACAGGCGCATGACGTCCTTGCACGCGAACTCCTTGAGGCCTTTCTGGGTTGACGGCTCCTCGGCAGCAAAGACCAAGCCCCCGGCGAACAGCGCCGACGTGATCGCGGCGGCCGCGAACGCGTGCCGGACGCGCTATCTCGCTTCGAGACGATCCTCGATCGCCAGCACAATCGCCCCCAAGCGCTCTTCGCGCTCGACGCGACGATGGGCCTCGGACGCCTGCTCCATGGGCTCCACGCGATCGACGATCGGGCCGATCTTGCCCTGCTCGATCAGTTCGCGCAGCGCGTCCAACCCGGCCCGGGTCTCCGGGGCGAAGGCGACGACGACGCGCCGGCGCGTGAAACGGTTGGTGATCCATGCTCGCAACATATCGGACAGGCGGGGATTGGCGATCAGGTAACGTCCGCCGGGCCGCAACGCGCGGATACAGCGACCATAGGGCGCGCCGGCGACCATGCTCAGGATGATGTCGTAGGTCTGACCGCCGGCGGTGAAGTCCGTTTGTCGATAGTCGACGAAGGTATCGGCGCCCAGGCGACGCAGAAACCCCTCCTTGCGGCCATGATCGACCGCCGTGACGCGCGCGCCCGATGACTTGGCGAGCTGCACCGCATGGGCGCCAATACTGCCGCCCGCACCATTGACCAGCACCTCGTCCCCCGGCTGAATGTTCGCGCGGCCGAGAAAATGCAGTGCGTTCAACCCGCCCAGCGGCACCGCGGCGGCCTCCGCAAACTCCATCGTCGCCGGCATCGGAGCAACCGGACCACGGGCCGGCAGGGCCACATAGGCTGCATAAGTGCCCAGGCGTAGCCCGGTCCCACCGTAGACCCGCTCACCAATCGAGAACCCTGTAACGGCCTTGCCGACCGCGGCGACCTCACCGGCGAAGTATCCGCCCAACACGCGCTGGCGCGGACGGCGCACCCCCAGCGCCAAGCGCAGCGGCAACCAGAACCAGTTCACGGCGAAGCGAAAGCGGCGCAATTCGCAATCGGCCTTGGTGGCCTCGGCCGCGCGTACCCGCACCAGCACCTCGTCGTTGCCACACGCAGGCTTGGGCACATCCTCGACCCGCAGCACCTCCGGCGGGCCGTATTCGCTGTAGGTAATCGCCTTCATCACCTGATGCGTGCTGATCAAGATCGCTCTCCCGGTGATTCGATCGACGAGGGCCAACAGACACAGCACGGCCGAGGTTGGGTTACCCGCCGCACAAGGCCGCCCGTGCCTGGCCAGTGGCGAGATCGATGTCCAGCAGCAACTCGCAGTGCTCCGTGATGGTGTCGACCGGTGACGGATCATCGGCGCAGCTGCAGCCGGCGATGATGCCGGCGTAGAAGATACCGAGATGCACCAGGATACGGCCCTTTTGCTCGCGGCTGCTCAGCAGGTGGACTGCTAGTGCGTCATCGGCCACCGCGCTGGTCTGTCGCAGGCCCGCTTGCAGCAGCGGCTGGAGTGCCGGGTGCTCGGGGCCGAGCGTTTGGATCTCGTCGATCAGCGTTGCGCGAAACATGGGACGGTTCCAGGTTGCGGCCGATCGTGTCAAGGTCAGGCGCGTGTCTGTCATTCACCGCCCTCCATCTCCCGTCGTCGCATCGGCATCGCATCGATGCGCTCGAACAGCCGTGGCAGGTCTAAGCGCTGATCGCCGGTCTTGAGACCCCCGTCTTTGCCGATCAGGAAGACAGCGGCATCGGACCGGCTGAAGTACTGCCGTTTCAGCTCCGCCGCAAGCGCACCGTCGAGCGGCCCTGGATAGTTGCTCTGGAGTCGGCCCTGCTGGTTGACGAACCAGAGGATGTCGCGCTCATCGATCGCCTCCTGTGCTCTGCGCAGGCGCTCGACGGCATCCGGGATTTGCTGCCCATCGACCAGGATGATGCGCTGCTGCCAGCGCAGCGGTGCAAGCCCGGTGAGTGGCGCCTGTGATGCCGTGACCGCAGTCGAACAGAAGAGCCCCAAGCTCAGGGCGAGGCGCAGACCGAGACTGAGCAACCGATTCTTCGAACGGTCGCTGAGCGGGTGCGAACCCCGCTGGTTCCAGCAATGACTCATCAATGCAGCCCCCTCGGGATGCGGTCGTTTCCGCGTGGGTCGGCGCGATGTCCAGCCATAGCCATCACGCGACTTTGCAGAGCGGACCTTGATCAAGGTCGTCGGCGTGATGTGCTCTCCTTCATCACCCGTCGGACCATCTTGCCGAATGTGCGGTCTCTTGTCCGGCGCTCGGCGAGACTCGCGGAGTTGAAGCTGTCCTCCGCCAGGAGCTTGCGCCGGCAGGCTCGTCGCGCAGGGTCGAGTCGGCCATGCTCGAGCGCATCCCGGACAGCGCAGCCGGGCTCGCGCTCGTGCCGGCAATTGCCAAACCGGCATTGAGCCGACAGGGTCTGAATGTCCTCGAAGGTATCGGCGATGCTGGACACGGCATCTGTCAACTGCAGTTCCCGCATACCCGGTGTGTCGAGGACGAGGCCGCCGCCGGCGATGAGATGGAGCTCGCGACGTGTCGTCGTATGGCGCCCTCTCGCGTCGTCTTCGCGGATGGCCTGGGTCGCGATGGCATCGGTGCCAGCCAGGGCGTTGGTCAGGGTGGATTTCCCGACACCCGACGACCCAAGGAATGCGACCGTCCGGCCTGGCTTACACCAGGGCGACAGCACCTGCGCTGGTTCGTCCCCACGGGCGTCGAGGGCAACAACCGGCACCCGCTCCGAGATGATGCGGGCAGCGTCGACCCGGATTTGCAGATTCGTCACGAGGTCAGCCTTGGTCAGCACGATGACGGTGCGATCTCCGCCTCGAAGGCCAGGGCGACATAGCGCTCCAGCCGGGCCAGGTTGAAATCCTGATTACAGGAGGTGACAACGAAGGCCGTGTCGATATTCGCCGCGATCAGTTGCAGCTGCCGGTTGGTGCACGGCGCGCGGCGGGAGGTGCTCGTCGATGTCGACGCCGACGATCTGTAGGCCGCTGCGGTGCACCGCGACGACGCGCACCGGGGGCGTTTCGGAGAGCGCCTCGAGGCTGGCCTGTTGTGCGAAGAACGGGTCCCAGCCAAGCGCTTCGAGCGTCGCCGGATTGCCGCTGGCAGCCCCCGCAGTTGCGCTGCAGTGAAGGCGTTTGGAGTCATCAGAATCCATCACTGTGGCGCTTACCAGAACACGGGATCATCCAGCGCCTCGACGCAGCGGGACGGGCCTTGCAGCGGCGTTATCTCATGACCGTTCAACGGCTGTGCCAGCCAGCCTTCGGGTTGGCTTAGCTTGAAGGGCGCTTGCGCGTCCGCCTCGCTGATCGGCATGAAGCCGACCTTGGCATAGTCGTTCGGATCGCCATAGGTGATGGCGATGTCGACACCAGCACTGCGAAGCCCAGCCAGGGCATGGGTCAGCAGCTTCTGCCCGATGCCGTTTCCTTGCTGATCGGTGGCCACGGCGACGGGGGCGAGAACGAACAAGCTCCGATCATCCTGCGCGTAGCTCAGCCGAGAGCAGAGGACGCCACCGATGATCGCGCCGTCCTGCTCGGCAGTGAAGACGAAGAGATCCTTCTCCGCCGTGCCGCCCAGCAGGTTCCGCACGAGATTTCCGATCAGCGCGCCTTCTCTACGACCCTCGGACGCGGTGAAGGTCGCGGTGAAAAGGTCGATGATGTCCTCTTCTCGGCCGTCGGCGCCTATCGAAAACTCCATGGTGTCTTCTCTGTTGAAAAGGATCGCGAACGCTGGCCCGATCGCTTGACCGACGCAGAGCAAGCAGCTTCAGCGGCGCTCCAACACGAACAGCTCGCCGCTCAGGCGGTCAGCACCAGACGATGTCGGAGCACGCCGGTATACCGCCCTTCCGCAGCATCGACCGCCAGGCCTCGAGCGCGGTGTCGACGCTGATGATGTACCCGCTGCGCTCAGCCCAGACCACGTTATCCGGCTGGTCCGGGACCGGCAGACGCGCCCTGTCCAGACCGCGCGCATCGATGCGATCGGCGAAACCTGCCGCGGACGCGCGAACGCGGCATTTTCCGTGTCGATCGCCGTGATTCGCGCACCGGTTTGCGCGGCCAGCACCATGGTCGTCCCACCGTTCCCACAGCCGAGCTCGGGGATCTTCTCCGGCTGAGGGGGATCTTCTCCGGCTGAAATGGCGGGGCCTTCATCTCCAGCGCCTGCGTGGTCGTCTGCATCGACCCGGGACACCGCTTGTCCAGCCCGGAACCCGAAGTCTTCGTCGACAGATTACGACCGCTCCGTCGCGCAAAGCGGGCCGAAGTTGCATTGGTTAGGAGTGGCCGCTATGGCCGATGGCTTGTCTGGCAGTTGTCGGCCAATTCCGGTCACTGGCTCATTCCGCCTCAGCGTCCGGTCAACGCGCAGTGCGGTCGCTGGCCGTGGAGGAGGAAATCCGACCGAGAGTCCAGAAAGCGGACGCTGCCCGACTGGCTTCACTTCTGGTGCCTTCGCCCTCCAACCCTGGGACCTCTGCGGGTCGGCGATAGGCTGTTCCCGACCCGAAGGAGACATCGGCTCTGCGAACAGCAACGGCGGCAAGGGCACTCATAGCGGACGTAGCGCCGTCGGGTTTGCCGGAGGGCGGCCCGCCTGGAACGATGCTCCCGAGCCGATGCCGGACTGGGACGTCATCGGCCAGCTTGAGGCCGAGTTGAATTCGGGCGGCGCACCGTGCGGTATCCGCTTTCTCCCGCGAGAGAGGGTGTCGTCGCTCCTTGATTTTCTCGTGTCTGTTCTCTGCGCCGCTAAATCTCGTCCCATCGCTCGCCAGACTCATATTCGAGGCCGCCCTCAAGGACCCTGGACTCGCAGCGGCACTTGGTCTTCCTATCCGTGTTTCAAACGTTTCGGGAGCCCCTACTCAGTCGACATCAATCCTTTTGGCAGATGTTCTTTTTCTGTTTGTAAATCCAACCGTCCGGGCAGCGGCAGCCCCTGGCTTGACATATAGGTATAGGAGCTTCCTCTACAGGTGTAGGAGTTTCCTCTACAGGTGTAGGAGTTTCCTCGCACTGCGCATCATCTCGGCAGGTCGCCGGCATATACCGCGCTTCGATATCCGGACTGTAGCAGCACCAATCGATGGCGCCGCCGCGGTCTTTCGCCGCCAGCATGACGCTTAGCCCGTCAAGTTGCGGGATGGTTTCGTTGAACGTGACTCGGATATTGCCGCCTTCTTCGATCTGGATTGAGTCCACGTACTGGCTTTGGACATCCCCTGCTTCGGGCAATCCGGCCTCGGCGTTGTTTGCGGGAAGTTCGCCGCCGGAATAGGCAGATACCACCGCGACCTTCGCGGCCGAGGCAAACCCCAACCCTTCGCTGACTTTGCTGCGGACGGTATAGTGCTGATAGGCCGGCAGCGCGATGGCGGCCAGGATGCCGATCACGGCGACGACAATCATGATCTCGATCAGGGTGAAGCCCCGGATCCGTGCCTCTTCGCGCCAGTGCCCTTGAATGATTCCGCGCATGTCTCGTGCCTCCGTCTGAATTTTGATCGGCGAAGGAGTCCGGATCTCGGGCTTCAGAATGCCGCTAGGTCTCCGGATATCTAAGCAATAAATCGACCAAGGCTACGGTATTATGCCCGCGTGGCGCGGGATCGGCGAGGCGTTGCAGGCGAGGCTCTAAAGGAGGCGCTGGTCGTCTTCGGCGGGCGGGCCGAATATGACGAAACAGGACGTTGATTGGCCGAGAATGTCGAAATACGGTCGGTCAGCTCGGTGTCGATGAGTCTCCGCTAAAGACTTTCTCGGCTGCAGACACCCGGATGTGCGGCGAGGCAAGGCGCCCAGATGTGGTCGCGAAGGTCAAAAGCGCGATGGTTCCCCAAGAGGCGACGATCAGGATGAGGACGATGCGCATGGTTCGGAGCCGACGAGTTCTTGGTCGTTTCAATCTGCCGGACGGAGGCCGATCGACGCCGACGATCCCGGACCCGAGGCCAAGGCGACAAGTAGATCGAACGTATCCTGCACGCCTCAATCGCGATGTTAGCGGATGGCCCGACCGTCGGTCCATCTCCATCTCCATGTCCGGGATGTGCGCCGCGTCGCGAATCGCCCCGGATTTTGGAAGGTCGCTATGCTACTATTTTGATCGAAAGTATTGTTCGAATCGTCGTCAGTACGGTTGAAGAAGCAGCATAGGCGACGAGACCGAGCAGCGCCCCTGAATAGCGCCCCTGAATAGCGCCCCTGAATAGCGCCCCTGAATAGCGCCCCTGAATAGCGCCCCTGAATAGCGCCCCTGAATAGCGCCCCAGGGCATGCTTTGTGCTTATTTCAACTGACTGAAAAAAGAGAGGTCACATGGTTGTAGCCTTTCCCGAGTTTCCTTGTCCTGCTTCCCCTGCGCGCAACGCATGTGGCGGCTTTACGCTACTCGAACTCATGGTCACCGTCGCGATCGCCGCGATCGTGCTCACATTGGGTGTCCCGAGCTTTCGCGATCTCATCCAGAACAACCGGGCCACGACCCAGGCAAATGCCCTGGTCACGGCGCTGAGCCTGGCCCGCAGCGAGGCCGTCAAACGCGGCCAACATGTCTCGATCTGTCCCTCCACCGACCAGGCCACCTGCACGGGCGGCACCGTCTGGGATGGCGGCTGGATCATCTTCGTCGACACCAATGCGAGTGACGATACGACCGCCAACCCTGTTGTCGGCGAGGTCTTACGCGTGGAGGAGGCTATGACGGGGGTCGCGACCTTTTCCGGTCCGGCACACGTGCGCTATCGCGCGGCGGGTGATGTGGTGAAAAAAGGAACCTTTTCGCATAAGACGACCGGTTGCACAGGAAAGAACGCGCGCACAATCGACGTCGGCGTGACCGGTCGAATCAGCGTCATTCGCTCGGGATGCTGACTCAATGAACAAAAACGCAGCTTATCCCTCTCAGCCATGCCGCTCGCCGCGTAGGCAGCGGGGCGTCGGCTTGATCGAGGTGCTGATCAGCATGGTCATCCTGGCCGTCGGCCTGCTGGGCCTCGCGGCCTTGCAGGGCAGCGCGCTGCGGCTCTCGCGGCAGGCCGACATCCGCGGTCAGGCGACTCAGATGGCGCATGAGATGGCCGACCGGATGCGGACCAATCGTCCCGCTGCGCTCGCGGGTGCGTACGTCGGCGCCTGCGAGGAGGCTGAATGTGATCCCGAACTCGTCATCGCCGACGTAGGCTCCGTGGCCGAGAACGACCTCGCTGAATGGTGCAATGCCTTCGCCTGTCTGTTACCACAGTGCCTGGGGAGTGTCGGTCAGGTTACCGGCCACGACGAGATTGTCAGCATCAGTGTTCAGTGCATGGAGAAACCGGCCGCGGATGGTAAGGATGCGAAATTCTTCAAGCTGACCATGGCCACTGAAATCTGAGGTCGAACATGACATCAAGATCCAAACAGTCGGGATTGACGATCGTCGAGATCCTGGTCTCGCTGGTCTTGGGCCTCTTCCTTACGACCGGGATCCTGAGCGTCTATCTCGGCAGCAAACAGACCTATCGAGCCATGGAGGCCGTCTCGCGGTCCCAGGAGAACGGACGCTACGCCTTCGATCTGTTGGGGCGAACGGTTCGTATGGCCGGTTTTATCGGCTGCGCGCGGCTCGGTGACCGCAACCTTCAAGTCCATGTGGCGAACGTCGACGGGCTGAGTCTGAGCTTGGACGCGGGCACGATCATATCGGGGCTCGACGACGTTGCGTCGGGAACCTTGGTCGGCGGGCGTCTCGTCACTTCCGGCACGGACCAGATGACCGTCCGCGGAGGGGGGGGGTCGTTCGCGCATCTGACGAAAGCAATGTCGGCGGGCAATGAAGACGTTGCCTTAAGGATCAATCGCAACGCCGACAGATGGGACAAAATGGACATCCTGATCATCTCCGATTGCTCGAGCGTAGACGTATTTCAAGCAACCAAAATCGTCGACAAAGAAGATACGAAGGGCTTCTTCAGAGTTCAACACGACGCTCTCTCCAAGGCATATCTGCTGGATGCCGATGTGATGTCCTACATCGACACGACCTTTTTCATCAGTGACTGCGAGAATGTCGAACCGGGCGCCCCGCCGTGCCGTGCAATCTGGCGGTTCAAAGGTGGACGGCCGGTGGAGGACGGCAACCCCGCTGAAGTCCTTCCGGGCATCCACGACATGCAGATCCTCTACGGCGTAGACACGAGCGGCGCGCCGGGATTAGAAGCGTATCAAACGGCGGCCGAGGTGAACGGCAATTGGGGCAATGTCGTCGCGGTTCGGATCGCCTTGCTTCTAGTGAGCGCGGAAGACAATTTGGTCGATAGCCCGCAAGCCATCCCCTTCAACGGCGCCCTGCTGGAACCTGACGATCACCGCCTGCGGCGCGTCGAAACGGCAACCATCGCGATCCGGAATCGACTCCCATGATCAGATCACGCAGGCCTAACTCCGATCGGAATCGCTGGCCGCGCCAGAAAGGGGTGGTCTTGGTGGTGGCACTCATGTTCATGCTCGTGATGACCGTCGTCGGCATCACGGCGATGCGCTCCACGATCTTGCAGGAGCGCATGGCGGGCAACGTCCGTGATCGCGAGCTTGCCTTCCAGGCCGCCGAAGCGGCCCTGCGGGCTGGTGAGTTGGCAGTGCTCAACGACACATCCATCGCGGCAACAAAGGATCTTGAGGCTGCGCTCGATGAGCTGGGACTGGACCCGGATCCGGCTCAATGGGGCGGGACCAACCCGGAATCGACCGGCACCGCGGAGAATCTCGGTTTACCGTCGGCCCCCGTCTTTTATGTGGATCCAGTGCGCAAGATGAACCGAATCGGCGTCACCCTGCCGCCGCGCTGGCAGTACGGCTATCAGGTTACCGCGCGTGGCGTGGGTGGCACCGATAAGGCCGTGGTGATTTTGCAGTCCGTCGTGGAGCCGCCTTGAGACAGTGACGTTCGTGCATGGGAAGAGAACAGGGGCGCTTCGTAAATGCTCGTTCGATGGAGGAACCGGAGATGAGAGGGCAACAGGGAACTAGATCGATCACACCGCTGATGTCCAGGCTCGGTTCATTCATGCTCGGCATTGGCCTAGCGTTTGGAGGTGCGCCCGCGCTGCACGCGGAGGTCACGATCGCCAACACCCCGCTGTTCGTGATGCCGCCGGTGATCCCGGCGCTCGTTCTGGCGGTCGACGACTCGGGCTCCATGGACTCCGAGGTCCTGATGCCGGCCAATGATGGCGCGCTCTGGTGGAATACGAATGACAATTCATTTACCGGCTGGAATGTAGACGGGCAGCGTGAAACCGGCGTCATCAACTTCAACCGTGTCGGCTCCGCGGACGGTACCTGGAAGAAATTCGTCTATCTCTTCCCCAACGGCAGCGGTCTGACCAGCGGCAGGCGGGCCTATACCGACAGCAGCAACGACCATTACGCGGTGCCGCCGATCGGAGCGTTCGCGTTCACGCGCTCGCCCGAGTACAACGCCGCCTACTTCGACCCAAGCAGAACCTACACGCCTTGGCCCGATCAGGGCGGCTATAGCTTCGAGAATTCCAACCCGGCCGCTGCCAAGACGGATCCGACGCGCGGAACCGAAACCTATAATCTGACGGCACTGCGAGAGCGAACTGACGATAACCATGTTTTCCGTATGTTTCCTGGCATGGTGATTCCCGCAGGGACCCGATTCTACGATTGGAGCAACCCGAAGGAATGGAAAACATTGTCGACCGACCGCGCGATAGACTCGGTAAGGGGTGTGCCCATTTCCTTCTACCCGGCGACCTTTTTTCTCTCTCCGGGGACGTCTCTTCCGGAGGGCTTCGGTTACAAGCCGAGCGCCACATCCGAAGATGGTCGGGCCCCCGACGGTTCGACCATGACCCGTTACGAGATTCGCCCCGAAAATTTCGAGTCGACAGCAGCCTATGAGGCGGCAATCCAAAACTTCGCCAATTGGTTTACATATTACCGCAAGCGCCACGCTTCGGCCCGCGGGGCGATCGGCTTCGCCTTTAAGGATATCGAGGGCTTCCGCATCGGGGCTTACCGAATCAACAGCCTGCCGAGCCCCGCGACCGACCTGACGATTCGCGATCTTTCCAATACGACCCAACGGTCGGACTTCTTCGAGCAGATCTATGAAGATCTGAATTCTGGCGGCACGCCGAACCGGGAAGCCGTCAATCACATGCGGGCTCAATTTAAGCGCACGGATGGAAATGCGCCGATCCAAGAAGCTTGCCAGATGAATTTCGGTGTCCTGCTCACCGATGGCTATGCCAACAATTGGACCAGCGCAGGGGTCGGCAATCGCGACGGATCATTCGGGAGTCCCTTTGCGGATTCGGTCTCCAACACCATGGCAGACATCGCCATGGAGCTCTATGCAACCAACCCGCGCACCAACCTGAGCGCTGGCCTGGTCCCGGTCCCGGTCGCCTGCAACAACGCCAACCCCGACCCCTGGCTGGACTGCAACCGTAACCTCCATGTCAACCTCTTTGCCCTTACGCTCGGAACAACTGGGACCGTTTTCAATGTCGACGCGGATACAACCGCTGACCCGTTCGCCCATCCCCCGACCTGGCCGACGAGCTTCAGCGATCGCAACCCGGTGCATGTCGACGACCTTTGGCATGCCACGATCAACAGTCGCGGCAAGTTGGTCAATGTCGCGGTACCCTCGGAACTCGGTGACCGCTTCGTGGATGTCCTCGACGACATCGCGGCTCGGCTCGAGACCTCTGCGACCTCCGCTTCGGCCAGCTCGGCGGTCCTGCAATCCGATACGCAACTCTTCGTAGCAGGTTTTCGCAGCACCGATTGGTCGGGTGAGATCGAGGCCTATGAGCTTGACGAGAATGGTGATCTCAGTGATCAGGCCGTCTGGAGTGCCGAGTCGCGTCTCTTGGCGACGACGACGCGGAATCTCTATACAAGTCTGTCCCCTGGCGGCAATTCCGTCGCGCTGATATGGGCAAACTTAAGCGCAGAGCAGCAGGCAGCGCTGAATCATGCTCCGAACGGCACCCTGGACAATCTCGGCAGTGCGCGTGTGGCCTGGCTTCGAGGGACCGAGCAAAGCGGTCTGCGCAGTCGTTCCGGATCGGGAACCCTACGCCTACTTGGGGACATCGTTTATTCGAACCCGCAGTTTGTCGGCAAGACGGACTATGGCTACAGCTTGCTCGGGGGTTCGGAAGGCAATGCCTATCTTTCCTATCGATCGTCCGAAGCCTATCGCGACCGCCCGGACATGCTCTACGTCGGCGCCAACGACGGGATGATGCACGCCTTCGATGCCGTGACCGGTACCGAGCGTTTCGCCTACATGCCGTCCGAGCATCTTCTGCCGGCAGAGGACGGTGACCACGCACCCATCACCCTGCTGATGGATCGCAACTATGCCCATCGCTACTATGTCGACGGCGCGGCAGCGATCGGCGATGCCTATGTTGGCGGGGCATGGAAGACGATCCTCGTCGGCTCGCTCGGGGCGGGCGGTCGGAGCGTCTTTGCGCTCGATGTCACCAATCCAGGCGGGTTCTCGGGCAGCGATGTCTTGTGGGAGTTTACCGATGAGGATCTCGGCTACAATGTTGGCCAGCCCGAGATCGTCAGCATGCCCAACGGTGACTGGGCGGCCGTCTTCGGTAACGGCTACAACAGCGCCCATCAGCGCGCCATTCTCTTCGTCGTTCGCCTCTCCGACGGCGCCCTCCTGGCGAAAATCGATACCGGGGTCGGTGACGCCGATTCACCCAACGGACTTGCCGCGACGCAGTCGACAGACTGGCCTAACAACGACCTGCGAGCAAACTTGAGCTATGCGGGGGATCTTCAAGGCAATCTCTGGCGGTTTGATCTAGCGGAGCTCGACGCGAGTGTCCTCTTCAACGCACGTGATCCGTCGGACGCGCCTCAGCCGATCACCGCCGGACCAAACATCGCGGCCCATCCCGACGGCCGAAACGCACTGATCGTCGCCTTCGGCACCGGGAGCTATTTCAGAACGGAAGACGGACAACTCGGGAGCCCTCAAGTCCAAACCCTCTATGGTTTGATCGACGCCGACGCCGCGGCGAGTATCTCGGGACGGGATCAGTTGCTACAGCAAACCATCACATGGCAAGGTTCCATCGACCTTGAGGCCGGCACGGTCGCGGCCCGCGAGGTCTCCGGTAATCTGCCGGAGGGGGATGAGCTTGGTTGGTACATGGATCTCGTGCCTCCAACGGGAACAGGAATCGGCGAGCGGGTTGTCAGCGCGCCGACCTTCCCCTCCGGAGCGAAACAGGATCGAGTCCGCTTCACCACGCTGATCCCGGATCCGGATCCCTGCGGAACCTCCCGTGGTGGCTTCCTCATGGATCTTGTCCTCGCATCAGGTGGCCAGACCGACTCGGAGGTATTCGATCTCAATGGAGACGGCAAATTCGACGGCGAAGACGAAGAACTGGCCGACGGCAGGATCGTGAGCGGGATCGGCGGTAGTCAGGGCGAGGAGTTGACGGTCGTTCGCTCTGCCGACGGCGGCATCGATTACCTCTACGGAGGCCGAGACAAGATCATCGCCAGCAAGAATGAGGCGGGCGCAATCGGCCGTCAGTCTTGGCGTCAACTGCGTTGAAGCGTCGCGGACGCAGTCTCTGCCGGCGGAGATCATCATGCGAGCGCGAACGCTTCAACGGGCAAGCGATCCACGGCGCGATTTCGTGACGACGGCCCGAGTCCGAACAACCTCGATTGCACCCAGGTACGGACTCAAACGCCGCGGGCCATTCGGTCCCCTGTGCGCTGTCGCGTGGCGAGAACGCCGCATGACATCCAACAGACCAGTCAGGAGCCCTACCGTGATCAGTCGCTCGCCTAGAACTTCCGGCTTTACCCTGATCGAGCTGATGATCGTCGTCGCCGTCATCGGCATCCTCGCGGCAATCGCGTATCCTTCTTACACCGACCATATCCGAAAAGCCCGCACAGCCGATGCCATGGGGGTGTTGCTTGAGGCGGCGCAGTGGATGGAACGAGGGTACACGGCGGACAACAAATATCCATCCGCCGAAAAATTTGCGACCGACTCCCGTCTTGCGACCTCGCCGAGACCGAGAGACGGAGATCAAACGTATTACACCATTTCGAGGGGCACGCTTGCCGGTTGCAGTGACGCCGACCAGTGCTATGTGCTGACCGCCACCGCAACGAACGATCAGGCGAGTTATTCGCGCTGTCATGAGCTGACGCTCACCAACACCGGCGCGCGTGGGTCCGCAGACGCGCTTGACTGTTGGCGATGAACTCCGCTGACGAAGCTTCTCTCCAAACCGCCCATCAAACCGACCCGATCGCTGGTGACACGGCTCGGCAGTGTCAAGCCCCCCCCGGCGGGGGCGGCACCTCGCGTGAGCCCCTAAGATCGCCGATGGCGAAAGTCTCAAGTTCGCCCCGGCTCTGACACTTGGCCCGTCCTTTCCCGCGACCGTTCTGCCCTACTGTGCCGGCGCTGGGACTAGAATGTCAGCCTGAACATCCTGAGTGCGACCGTCGATCCGGCTTAGAACCCGACATCATGTGTGCCCAACCGTCGCGTAGGACAGAACCAATGCCACAAGTACAGCGGGGATTTACCCTCATTGAGGTCATGATCGTCTTGGCCGTCATCGGAATTCTTGCCGCGCTGGCAGTCCCGCTCTATCGCGATTTTGCCATAAGGGCCAAGGTCTCTGAGGCGCTGCTGGAGATGGGCAAGGTGAAGTCTGAATTGAGTTTGTTCTATGCCAATCATGGACGCTTCCCGATCAACGCCACCGAGCGCCTACCCTTTGCCATCAAGGCGGCCGACCATCATCCGTCGATTCGCGTTCTGGAGGTCAAGGGGGTTGGCGCTTGTAATGCGAATGCAGGCTGTCCAAACGCACGGATGGAAGTCATGCTTCAGCGCTCCGTATACAACGGTATCGACGGCGACGCGCACAGTCAGCTCCGCATGGAAGGACATGGCGGGCCCAACGGGGTCGTCGTCGAATGGCTCTGCGGACCGAGGGATATCCAGCCTCTCAAGCTGGAATGGTTGCCGGCGACTTGTCGTCATCCGCCGTCGTAATCCGAGTCGGGCAGGCACCGAACCCTCCACCGGCCAATCCGTGGGCATTCCGTAGGCATTCCGGGACATCGCCACGGTTTTTTACGACGCAGATCCGTCATCAGCCGTACGAGCCGCATCTCAGCCCGACGGATGAAAGATCACACATAGCCCGCACCACCCCGCATGATCCTAAGAACGGCAGTTGACCGCTTCGTGCTTCATCCGATGCATCGATCGCCTGCAAAATCGTGGTAGCCCGGCGCATTCGCCACCGTGTGTACGTCGTTACGCGCCCCAGCGCACGCTCTTCCACGGCAGCCCAAAAGCGCAGTGTCGCTTCGTCCAGGCGACCGGACAGCGCCCCGAATTTCTCCTTGACCACGGCGGTCGTGTCCATGCCGAAAGGCTAGTCACCACCGTTTCAGTGTTTAAATTATTTTTGCTAGGATCCTAAGGTGGATCATCAGGTTGGCCGATTCACGCATGCGGTATGCCCTGATAGGGCTTTCCTATGATCTTGTGTTGCCTCGACGCCACAGCGGCAGGCGGATCAGGGCCAGAAGAGCCCGCGCGGGCCACGCGGCGGCGATGATGGCGCCGGGGGTGCTGCGTCGCCCATCAGCAGCTCCTCGACCACCGCAGCCCTGCCGCCGGCACCGCGCGATTCAACCATGCGGTCGAGTTTTGCTAGTGCCTCGGGACTCAGCCGGACCTGCATCAACCGCTTTGAATCGTTCGCCTTATAGGACGCCTGCTGCTCTGCCGTTGCCATAGTTTTGCCTCACCTGAACCTTGTATGCGCCATGCTCGGTTCTCTACATACCGCCGCGCGGGCGCCCGATGCCGAGCGGGCCGCAGACCTTTGGATGAACCTTGTCTCGTCGCCAAGCCCAGAACGCGCGCGTGCGTATAATGCGTCGATATCCTCACGGAGACCGCTCCAGCCTCGCCAACCAACGCCGCGGCCATCGACCGATCGCCGCGCGCTCGGATGCATGGGTAGCAACCCATTGAATCAGCTCACTGTCCGCCTGAGGGATAGTGGTCGTGTGGAAATCCCACGACGGCCTCGATCGAGCCGAGCAGGGCGGCGGCATGGGTGTCGGTCGCGGCCTTCACGACAACGGCCTTTGACGCCTCGAAGATCGGCGTCCTCGGCGCATGTTCAGACAGCAAGGTCTCGACGGCTTCGGCATACTTGGCGTCGTTCTTCACGGTGCGCGGCGAGACGTTGTAGCGCGCACCGATGGTTTCGGCTGTGGTTGGTTGAGGGCAAGGTTTCTGGGATTTGTTGCCCTTAACCTCGCCATGCTGATTGCTCCCTTGCGGATTCGGGACCGCCTGCCTCTCCTCCCGATAAAACCGCCCGCGCTCGTAGGCCACGCCCGCGCGCATTTGGCGGCAAAACTCTCGCCCTCGCGCGCGCGAAGTGCGCGGGTAGCCGATCCACCAAAGCCCGCTGCCAGCGACCGCCTCAGCGGGCCGCGCGTGCGCTCTCAGGTGGCCTGTAGGCCGCTTTTGATTGCGCTGTTGCTGTCCTTTCCAACGCTATCTCGTCTCAGATTTCCAAAATTCGCTTACCTGCCTTCAGCCGATCTTTCCGCACTGCGGCACCGGACGAGAGGCGGTGGAAGGGACCGCTCCCGACCCATAGGAGGAGCAGTTTGCGCTGCTTGTAACCCACTGACTGATAAATTGTAGGGGGCGGTACGAAAATGGTTTCATCCCAGGATTCGGCCCGATTTGTTGTTCCATTGAGACCCCGCAGAAATTCGTGCCAACCTTTTCACCTCATTAATATAATCAATTGGTTATCTTAGCGCGATTTTCAAAGTGCCGTTTTTTTGCGTCCAACTCACTGATTCTTCGTTACGATTTCGAAAAGTCGTACAGCGCAAATGTCTCTAGGAGACATCAGCCTTGCCCTGAAGGCTTGCGCTCAGCCGCGCGAGATACCGACTTCAGCTGGAGCGCCTTGTTCGGCTCTCAGGTCTCGCTCGTCGCAGTGGAATCTGCCGCGGCGAGAAGATTGTTTCTGTAGGAAATACTCGGCCAGTTCGTCGATGTCGTAGCGGTGCTCGTTGGCTATCTTGTCTTTTATGGCCCAAAGTTCCTTCATTACCTCGTCAGTCATCGTCATGGACTCCCATTAACTCGATTGGGGTTGCTATCTCGGGACATTGGTAACCCTCGCTTTCTATGACGTTTCTGATCTTTGGCTTCAGCTCGGCGTTGTCAATGTGCCGACAATTCCAGGCGAGCAGAAACTCCATGCCGTTCACCGCGGCAACGGCCAAGTGCAACGCATCGTCCAGCGCTTTTTTTGGTACTGCGCCTCGTTCAATCAGCGCCTTGGAGAGCGCCACGGATTTCTTGTCAAGTTGCAGGACCTCAATATCTTCAAGTGCCCGAAGTCGTCGCGACGCCGCTGACTCATCGCCTCGGCCTGCCTCTTCTACGACCACCTCTGAGATGTACAAGTCAAATCGGCCCCTTTGCGTTTCCCACCAATCGACCGTTTCCCTTTGCCACGCAGCAGCGATCAAATTGTTGGATGGCCGCGCGGTGAGGTAGGAGACGATGGACGTTTCGATGTAGATCTTAGCCATTTCGATCTCGTAGATTACGATCGATCCCTTCGAAGCCGAACAAGTGGTTGTCTGGTTTTCGGAGAACTCCCGTGAACGGCATGTTTCCTAGAAGCACGAGACACCCGTGGACCGATGAGGAGCGCCGCGACCGTCGAGGGGGTTGCGGTCCATGCGAACTTAGCACAGGTCGCGTTTGGTCCGCTCCTGGCCGGGTCCGGTCCCTCCAGGCGCAGACAACTTCACCCCGCGCGGGGGCGCGGCAGGCCTCGCCTCCATCCGCGGATGACTGTCTGCTTTCTGCTGGACGGCCTGGCCATTTACATCGCCCATCGCTGACCGCAAAGCGTCCAGACCTGACGCCCAGGAGGAGGCGCCGAGCGGCTGGTTTAAGTCGACTCCGTACCTTATCCCCTCAGCCGGAGTCACATTTCGAAAAGAAGGTAGGAATCGGATCTGCGAATCATCGACCTGCTGCACATGGTCCGCAGCCTGGCGATCGGCGAAGCCCACGCTGATCCTTCACGGGTTCGGCCTCAACCACCCCGCCATCGATGCCCTGCCGTAACGCCACGATCAAGCCCGCTCTCACGATGCGTGACGGATACTTCAAGCATTTTAACGTATGCTATCCACCCGCTGAGGCGCCCGCCCGCGGCGCTCCAAGATCCCGCCTCCCCACCATGCATCGTCAGTCGTCGAAGTTACGCAGTCACCGAGCCCTCATCCTGCTGCTGCTCGTCGGGACCCTTTGGGCCTTGGCCTGGAGCCTGACCTCGGCGTTGGTGCCGTCACTCGCGCGCGAAGCACTTCCGACATTACAGGCACGGCTGGAGCCGATCGGCATCGGGCTGAGCGATGTAGCCTTCTCGAGGCTTCGGATCTCGCCTTGGTTGAACGGCATCGTGCTGAGCGATCTGGAGGCTCGGCTCGATCTGAATCCACGGGATCGGATTCAGCTGCGCTCGCAGCTCGACATCGCGACACTCGACGTGCGACTGACCGATCCGTTCAGCCTGCGCGGCACCATTCAGGTCTCCGGCTTGGAGGTTCGCCTCGATCCGGCGGATCGTCCCCGTCAGTTGCCGTTCGACCGCTTCACCAACGCCCGACTGGTGATCGGCGATCTTCCGCTGGGAGAACCGCGACAGGCTGCGAATGCGATCCGTGAGAAGCTGACGGCGTTGTTTTTCGAGAATCACGCGATCGGTGAGGTTGAGTTCAGCGGAAATGTCGTCCTCGATATCGACGGCGTCGACATCCCGCCCACGCAGCATGTCATGGTGTTCGAGAGACCCGCCGAGGGCTGATCCCATGAACCAAGTCAGCCGCATCATCGAAGCACCCGCCGGTGTCGCCTGGCGGATCCTGACCGACACGCGTGAATGGCCGATCTGGGGGCCGAGCGTACGCGCGGTGGACGTACCAGCGGATCTGATCGGCCCCGGCATGCGCGGGCGGATCCAGACCCCGGTCGGCCTCTGGCTCCCCTTTGAGATCATCCGCTGGGAGCCCGAGCACGCCTGGGCCTGGCGGGTCGCGGGCGTCGAGGCGACCGGGCATCGCGTAGACCCTCTTGGACCCGGACGCTGTCGGGTCACCTTCGAGATCCCTCGATGGGCGCCGCTCTATCGCTTGGTTTGCGATGCGGCCTTGCGCCGGATCGAGGAGCGGGCGCGGACTTCAGCCTGAACCGAGCTTGCTGCGCGCCGACGCCAGGTGGGCGGGTGAGGCATTTGCACCGAAAGGTCTCGATCTAGCCCGAATATTTCATAAAAAAGGGCGACTCTCGTTCAACCCATTGATAAAATGGCTGTTCCGCCAAGAACGCTTCGGAAGAAGCTAAACGAGGTCGCCCATGCCCGAGTCTACCCCGGAACAGCTGCGTTTTCCCCCGGTCGCCGGTTTCACGGTCCGCGGCGACTTCGACGGCGGCGCCATGTCGTCTGACTTTGGCCCCATGATTCTGCGCGGGGTTGATCGGCAGATCGGCCTGACCGAGCGGTTGAGCGCAGCGATCGATGATTGGCGCCATCCGTCCTACACCACCCATCCGATGCGTGAGCTGATCGCGCAACGGGTCTACCAGATCGCCTGTGCTTACGAAGACGGCAACGACGCCAATGCGCTGCGCCGTGATGCGCTGTTCAAGCTGGGGCTGGAGCGCAAGCCGCTGGATGCGACGACGGACCTGGCCAGCGGGCCGACCTTCTCGCGTTTGGAGAATGGGGTCGGCGCGCGCGACCTCTACCGCATGGCGCAGGCCTTCGTCGAGGCCTTCATCGCCAGCTACCCGAAGGCGCCGCAGGTGATCGTGCTCGATATGGACCACTCCGAAGACGCCACCCATGGCCAGCAGGAGTTCGCGTTCTACAATCATCACTACGGCAACCATTGCTACTTGCCGCTGTTTCTCTTCGAGGGCCTCTCGGGGAAGTTCATCACCGCGGTGCTGCGTCCCGGCAAGCGCCCCACCGGCGCCGAGAACGCGATGATCCTCAAGCGCGTGCTCAAGCGGCTGCGGGCCGCGTGGCCACGCACACGCATCATCCTGCGCGGCGACGGACACTTCTCCAACCCCGAGTTGATGGCCTTGGCGATGGCCGATCCGTTGACGGATTTCATCTTCGGCCTGGCGGGTAACCGGGCTCTCACGCCACGGGCCGAGCCGTTCTTGGCCGACGCCCGCAAGCTCCATGCGCTGCGCATCGAGAACGCCCGGCGCGCCGACGCCGACGTACCCGAGCGGACCCGCACCTACCACGAGGTTGACTACCGTGCCGGTTCCTGGCCCGGCGCGTGTCGGACCATCCTCAAAGCCGAGGTGACGGCGCGCGGCGACAACCTCCGCTTCGTCGTCACCTCCTTGGACTTGCCCAGTCCCGAGTGCGTCTACCGCGATCTGTACTGCGCGCGCGGCCAGGACGAGAACTTCATCAAAATGATCAAGAACGATCTGGCCAGCGATCGCACTTCCGACAGCACCTTCTTGGCCAATCAGATGCGCTTGTTCTTCTCCTGCGCCGCTTACGTCTTGCACCAAACGCTGCGCACCGAGGTCCTCGTCGGCACGGAACTGGCCAACGCCCAGCCTGCCACCGTGATCATCAAACTGTTCAAGCTCGCCGTGCGCGTGGTGCAGTACAAAGACCGCGTGCGCCTGCACCTGCCCTCGAGCTGTCCGGTCAAGACGCTGTTGCAGCAGGTCACCGAGAGGCTCTTCAACGCGCAGCCCCGGGCGGCGCCCGCCTAGACGCACATACATCCCCGCACGGGGATTTCAGCACGCGCACGACGACTATGCCCACCTCGGGCAGGGCATCGTACGCCTGCGCGGCGACAAAACTACTCGTGCCCCGTTGATCAAGCCCGTTGCCGCTCGGTATTTCCACCATTCAACCCCCGCGGCGTCCCGGTCATCGCCCTCGGTGACGCCCAGCGCCGCGCAAATCCGCGAGGCCAGTGTCGGCTGTGTCGGTTTATGAAACATCCGGGCTAGAGAGCCGCACCCTTCCGACAGACATTCGCGTTGACAGCGGCAAGAGACGAGCGACTCGGCAACGACTCATCAATTAAAATCCACCTCGCCGCAAAGGAAACCACGACAACCCACAAGAGAGCGATCCGTGAACGACTCCAACGGGGATAAGGGGCCAGGGTCAATACCGATCCCGTCGCGCGTCCCGATTCGTGGCCGTTTCGACCCGATCGGGCGCGAAAGGTCAATGTCCACAAAGGGTAATCCGCCCATCCGGAGTCTGACCGACAGCGACTGCATCGCGTCCTGACCTGCCGCTCGACCTTGCAGAGGACATGGGACCGAACGGGGGCCACGACGGTCTGCACGGCCAGGGCGTATTCGGGTCACCACGATCTAGTGGATACCTGGCCTGCAGGGGCGGCGGATTCGTGTTCGAGGAAAAAGCCCTAGTCAGACAGGCTCCAGGGCGGCGCGGCCGGGAGGTTGCTCGCAAGAGTCACCAGCATCATAAACGGCCATAGCTGCGATCGGCCCGGTCTGGACATCTTACGGATGCCTCTCCTCCCACACGATCAACGGGCGTCGTGGCCACTGCAGCGGATTCTTTGTCACCAGGCCGGCCCGCGGCTTCTTGTTACCCTGGCCAGCCTGTCTCGGGTCCGTCGCTGGTCGCAGCGAACCACGCCAGAGCCCTCGGTGCCCAGGCCCTACAGTGACGCACTCGCCCATCGGCCGGGTTGACAGATCTTGCTTGCCTGACTATATCCGTCAAGCATGGCCGGCTGCGGTGAGACCTGAATCAACCGACGCTCCGGCATCGACCTGCCATGCCCTAACTTATTCGATTTCGGCGCCTGCTAATCCCCAGCCCCGGCCGCCAAAGTCTGCGGTGACGGTGCGCTGGCCAGGTGGCGCCATCACCGCCTGGAGGTGGCTCGATGTGGAAGTCAAAGCCACATAACCGTGCTCGCTTTCTGCGCGGGCCGCTCGTTTCGATGAGCCTCGTCTTTCCATTCTCTGCCGCACTCGGCACCGGCGATCCGCCATGCCCCTTCGAGTCAGTTACTGAGCGGATTTTCGTCATCGTCGGATCGGATCATCGCCGCTGCCCGCGCCAGTCGGTGAACTATCCGTTGACCAATCCCGCAGCGATTATCGGCGAGACCGGTGTCATCTTGATCGACCCCGGCAGCAGCCTCCAGGCCGGTCGCTTGGTGCTCGAGCGCCTACAGACCATCACCGACAAGCCCGTGATAGCGGTCTTCAACTCGCACATCCATGGCCTGTACTGGCTTGGGAACCAGGCCATCGGGGAGGCGTATCCCGAGGTGCCGATTTACGCCCATGAGCGCATGATCGCCCGCATCAACCAAGGCGAAGGGGACTTTTGGGTCAAGGCCATCACCGGCGATCATGACGGCGAGACGACCCGGTTCATCCTTCCCGACCATCCCTTGCTCGGTGGCGAAACCCTGACGCTGGCCGGCATTGATGTGAAAGTGCATCACTTCGGCCATGGACATACGGATCATGATCTGGTTCTCGAGGTCCCGAGCGAGCGCGCGGTCTTCCTCGGCGGCCTGGTCGTCGAGCCCGAAGTGCCCTCGCAGGGCGTACCAAGCGATGCCGATTTCGAAGGACAGATCGCCGCGACTCGGGAAGCGATCGCCCTGGACGCCGACACCTTTATTCCCGGTCGCGGCCACCCGGCCGGCGATGCGTTACCCGAACGCGCTTTGGCGTTTCTAACGGCTCTCTACGATGGCACCGCTGCCGGCTATGACGCCGGGCTGACCGACTTCGAAGTGACCCAAGAACTCAAAGAGGAGCTGGCGGACTACCAAGCATGGTATGACTTCGATCAGCTCGGCGGCGTCGTTAGCCAGATGTATCTGCAAGTCGAGCGGGACCAGTTCTAGAGTGGCAGCGTGCTGAAGAAAGGCCAGCGAGCAAGCCATTCAAACGTGGCTGTGATCTGGTGATTCTCGGCAGTGCCTCGGAGGGGAGGCTTTCGCGCTGTTTTCTGATCTGCATGAAAAACGGCGGGAATCTCGGTGACCCCCAACCGGTTGCCGGATCGTAGCCGGGTTTCGCCTCGGCACTGAAGCTCGGGGGCGTGCTTCCCCAGGGAAAGACCTGCCAAGTGGTATCGTGATCACCGTAGGTGACGTCGCGGTAAACCTGGCTGCGGACCTGCTCGTCGTTTCCGGACCTGTAAAGCAAGGGGCTCAAGAACCCCAGACGCCTTCGGTCGACCGTCCGCAACGCCTGATTCATAACGGCCATTTCCGCTCACCCCGTCGGGGCAGCCGTCCGGAGACCGCGCATTGGAATGGGCGGAGTTGTCAGGCTCCGAATGAGAATCCGCTCGCCGACTGCGTTCACCGAGGCGACGCCACCGAACGCAGCTGCCCCGAATCCCGTTCGCGTCGTGACTATTGCCAACGCCGAGGTCGTCATGAGTCTCGCCCACCGTTTTATTCTGGCCCTGTTGTTCGTCGTCGTGGACACCGCGGCCTTCGCGGTCCCGCTTGCGTCGGTGCTGCTTGCTTACATTCTGCTCGCGCGTCCGGCTTGGTTCAGAGACTGGGTGGAACAGCTCTATCGCGGGGTTTCCCGCTAGGCGGACCCGAGCTCAGCAGGGCGTGTTACGCTTCTCGGCCTTCCGTGAAGGCAGCACTCCATCGGGCTTGACCTCGCGCGGAGATCAGCGTTTGCGCACCAGCGTCAGCCCATCGCCGATCGGCACCAGACTGAGAGTCACGCGCTGATCTCCCAACAGGCGATCATTGAGCGCGCGAATCGCCCGGGTATCCTCGTCCTGGTCATCGGGATCGGCCACGCGGCCGTCCCAGAGCGTGTTGTCGAACAGGATGAGACCACCGGACCGCACCAGCGTCAGACACCGATCGAGGTACCGGGTGTAATTGGTCTTGTCGGCGTCGATGAAGGCCATGTCGAACTGCCCTTCTTGGCCCTGCGCCAGCAAGGCATCGAGGGTCTCCAGCGCCGGTGCCAGACGCAGGCCGATGCGCTCCGCGACCCCGGCCTCGCGCCAGAAGTCTCGGGCGATTCCGGTCCACTCCTGACTGAGGTCGCAGCAGATCAGCGTACCGTCGGCCGGCATGGCCTCGGCCATGCACAGCGCGCTGTAGCCGGTGAAGGTTCCGATCTCGATGATGCGCCGAGCACCGATCAGCTCCACCAGCAGGGCCATCAACTGACCCTGCTCCGGGGCGATCTGCATGCCGCTCCACTCCAAGGAGGCCGTGACCTCGCGCAGGCGCCGTTTGACATCGCTCTCGCGCAGGGAGTGCTCGAGCAGATACCTGTGAAGCCGCTCGTCGATGGGGATCGTTCGATTACTCATGCGTTTCTTCCTGCTTGCACGGGATGTATTCCGGCTGGTGAATCGTCTTACCCCGAGCCTGCGTATCGAGCGCCGCGACCGGGGGACTGCCTGTGCCGCGGCGCAACCGCTCGGGCGTGAAGGCTTCCAGGATCGGGACGCCGCCCGGACGCAGCCCATTCATCACGCGCCGGTGCACCGTACGGCGCAGGTCCGGCGGCACATCGGCGACGATCGAGCCGATCCCCGACCCGGCGTTTGAAGAGCGAGCACAATCGTTGCGGTCGCCGGTCTCTCGCGCAGTGACTAAAGATCGCTCAACCCGGGGTAGTCCGTATAGCCCTCCGCGCCGCCCCCGTAGAGCGTGTCTTCCTGCAGCGCATTGAGCGGTGCATTCTCGCGCAATCGGCGAACGAGGTCGGGGTTGCTGATGAAGGGGCGGCCGAAGGCCACGAGGTCGGCCCTACCCTCCGCGAGGGCCTGTTCCGCGTCGTCCTTCCCGTAGCCGTTGTTGATCATCCAGCAGCCCTTGAATCGCTCGTGCAGGGCATCGTAGTCGAACGGGCGCTCGGCGTCCTCGGGTTCGCGCGGTCCGCCGGTTTCACCATGGATGACATGCAAATAGGCCAGTCCGAGCGGGGCCAGTTGATCGACGAGATGGCTGTAAAGCGCTTGTGGATCGCTGTCGCGCGGGGTGTCGTTGAACGTGGTCATCGGGCTGAGGCGGATACCGGTGCGCCCGGCGCCGACTTCGTCGGCCACGGCCTTCATGACGTCGACGACGAGACGCACTCGGTTGGGGATGCTGCCGCCATAGGGGGCTGCGCGGTCGTTGACGCTGTCTCGCAGGAACTGTTCGAGCAGGTAGTTGTTGGCGGCGTGGACTTCGACCCCGTCGAATCCGGCGGCGAGTGCGTGGTTGGCGGCGCGACGGTAGTCCTGGATCAGCCCGGGGATCTCCTCGTCGCGCAGCGCGCGAGGTTGAGAGACCTCGACGAATCCCTCGGGCGCAAACGTCATGGCATTGGGCCGGCGGTTCGTCGACGAGACGGGTACCTCGCCGTCCGGCAACAGGGAAGTGTGTGAGATGCGACCGACGTGCCAGAGTTGCATGAAGATCAAACCGCCCGCAGCGTGCACCGCATCCGTGACCTTGCGCCAGGCGGCCACCTGCTCGGCGCTGTAGATGCCGGGAGTATCCAGATAGCCCTGGCCCATGGGGCTGATTTGGGTCGCTTCGGTGATGATCAGACCGGCGGTTGCGCGCTGCCGGTAGTAGGTGACCGTCAACTCGCTTGGCTTCAGACCGACGGCTCGGTTGCGCGTCAGCGGTGCCATGACGATGCGGTTGGGCAGGGCGAGATCGCCCATCTGGATCGGGTCGAACAGTGAAGGCATCGTGGTTCCCCGGGGTGCTGTTGATTAAAACGGTTCGGCTCACGGACTGCGGAGACGGCCTGCAGGCCGCGCTGCGCAAGAGCCGACGCTATCGAGGTCTTTCCGCCGAGCCTCGGCGCGATCGACTCGACATGCCGGCGAGGGTGGAGCGGATCGGCACCGAGCGCAAGACCACCGAGCGGATCGCCTGTCGCGGAGTCAATTGCTTGCAAGGCTTGCCGGAACAGCCAAGTGAGGTGCAATGAACACTTTTGGCCGACTCCGCCCGATCCGGCGTCCCGGTGAGGGAGTCACTGCCTCGCCGGACTGGAAAGTCGGCGCTTCCAGTGCGCAGCCGGCTTAATCCTTGCTGCTGCGCGGCACATGCTCGTCGGTCTCAAGCAACGCCTCGCTGGCGATCGACCCATCCTGGCGTAGACTGGTCGCCCATGCGCCGACGCCGGTGCGTCAGCGCGTGGTCGAACCCACAACCTGCCGAGAGACCGTGCGTCCTACCCGGACTGGGTTTTCGGACAACCCCGCATCGGGCAAGCAATTGCCTGGAAATACGACATTAGGGGCAGGACAACCGCCATGACCAAACAACCCACCTCAGCCGTCATCGACCTGCAACGCGCCCATCGCTCCGTGCGCGACTACACCGACGAGCCGGTGGACGATGCCCTGCTGGTGCGGCTGATCGCATCCGCCCAGGGCGCCGCCTCGTCGAGCTTCATCCAGGCCTATTCGCTGGTGCGCGTCCACCGGGCCGAGGCGCGGGCGCGTATCGCCAAGGCCGCCGGTGGTCAGCGTTGGGTGGAGCAGGCACCAGTGTTCCTGATCTGCTGCGCGGATCTGCGCCGCATCGATCACGCCTGCCGGGCACAGGGTCGCGGCGAGCTGGCGGGCTGGGCCGAGCATTCGCTCGCCGCCATTGTCGACTGCGCGCTGTTCGCGCAGAACCTGATGCTGGCGGCGGAGTCCGTCGGGCTCGGCGGCGTCTTCATCGGGGGCATCCGCAACGAGCCGGACGTAGTCGTGTCGGCGCTGGCGCTGCCTGAGAGGGTGCTGCCGCTGTTCGGGCTATGCTTGGGCTGGCCGAGCGAGCAGGCCGAGGGGCAGGCGGTCAAGCCGCGCATGCCGGTGGAGCTGATCCTGCACCAGGACCGCTATCGGGACCCGGACCCGGCCCAGATCGGCGCCTACGACGCCACGATGGCTGCTTACTATCGCAGCCGCGTCGGCAACGCCCGGCTGGACGACTGGTCCGCCGCCACCGCCAATGCCGTGCAGGGCAAGAAGCGCAAGCACATGCTCGATTTTCTGCGCGGACGGGGGTTCTTCCGCTGCTGAGCCGCAACGGGGACTCGGCAGCCGGCGACAGACCGCGGTGCCCAGCAGAAATCCCACGTCGTGGCTGTCCGGCTAGTACCTCGTTCCACCTTATTTTGCATGCTCAGGGCCCCCCAAAGGCGTCAGGGCAGGGCACAGACCGCGGGGAACAGTGGGTGCTATTTCCAAGGGCTGTAACGCTGCCCTGGCGCCTTTGGGGGGCTCCCGAAGGGTGCGATTGTCGGGGAGACGGATCCCTAAGGTGCTCATGGTACGACTTTCGGATACTCGGCCCGCTGGCGCGCTGAAACGCCGGTTGCCGAACAGGCGACGATGCAGCGTAGCCGCGCGGCGGCGGCAGGGTCATGGTCTTCGGTGGCGGAGGGCTAGTGAATGGATGATCTCGAGCGGATCGACACCTATAGGCGCGTCATCGCGGATCCCGAAACCCTATGGGTGTTGTTCGAGCAGGGGACGTGCGTCCTGCTGAGACAGCCGGCGGCCGACCCGGCGGCCGAAGCGAAGGCGTTGCTCCGCGCGTGCGGACCGGTGCTCGCCGGATCCGTCGCGGCCGAGTTCAGCGTGTTGGAGCTTGATGGCGGTCGTGGGTGGGTGGTCGGCAGCCACCATCCGGATATCGTGACTTTGGTGTTTCCGCAGGAGATCGACGCGGACGCCCGAGCGGTGGCGGTGGGGTTGTTCGGGCGCGCCAAGCGGGAGCAGGACGCCAGAGGGTTGCGCGTGCGGCATGTCGAGGACCGGCGAAGCAAAGCGGAGGCCGGCTCGACAGATGCCCTGACCCCGGCGGAGCACGGGCCCATCGACGCGCTGCAGGACGATGCCACCTGGCGAATGCTGAGCGCGCTGGCGAGGGAGCAACGTGTTCGACTCGACAGCCTCTTTGGTCTCCTGGATCTGCTGGAGGACCCGGAGTTCGACGACGCCGAGGAGCGGCGCAAGCTCCTGAGAACGGGCAGCGCGGCCATCCGAGAAGCGCTGGGGGCCTTCGATGCCCTGTACGACGGCACACGACTGCGGCTCGAGCGTGTCGAGCCCTGGCTCGAGCCGGTCTCCCCCGCGCGGCTGGTCGAGGAGGTGGTCGCGTGGCTGGAACCCGCGGCGGAGCGCCGTGGCGGCGTGTTGCGGTCGCGCAAGTCGCCTGCAGCGGAGCAGTGGTTTGCGCTGGACCGGTGGCGCTTGTGCATGGTGTTGAGGGAGATCTGCCTGAGCGCATCGGGGTTCTGGTCCGGAACCGCGTCCGGCGCCGAAGTGGTGCTCGCGCCAGCGGTCGAGGAGCTGCCCGCGGGACCGCCCCGGCCGGTGTTCGAGGTCGTGGCGACGGGCGGGGCGGACCTGCAGGCTCTCGCGGAGCAGCTCGCACGGCCGCCGACACCGGAGGGGCTGGTGGCGGCCGCCTTCACCGGCGGCACGATTGGCCTCTACCTGTGCCGGCGGCTCCTCGACTGTCTCGGCGGCAGCCTCGACCTTGAGGCCATCGACGACGGTTGCCGCTTCGCGATCCGGGTGCCTGCCGATGCCGTGCCGGCGCCGACGGATCGGCCGGACGGACGGTCCGTCTCAGAGCAGCGGTTGTCGGGCCATGTGCTGGTGGTCGAGGACAACCCGGTCAACCAAAAGGTCCTCACCGGGATGCTGCAGCGCTATGGGGCGTCGTGCGAGTGTGTCGCCGGCGGTGCCGAGGCCATCGCTCGGTGCGCCGATGGGGGCATCGATGCCGTGTTGATGGACGACACGCTCCCGGACATGGATGGCTGTACGGTCACCGGGCGCATCCGTACGCAACGGCTCGGCGACGCCCGCCATCTGCCGATCGTCGGATTCGTCGGTGTAGGATCCGCCGAGGGACGCGCGCCCTGCGCGGGGCAAGATGCGGTACTTCTGAAGCCGGCGGGTCGCACGGCGTTGTTCGATGCGCTGCAACCGTGGCTCGGTGTTGCTCCCGACGGCGGAGCGCCTCCGCCCGACACGGATTGAACCGAAGCTATCGGCGGGGAGCGAGTCCGTGGATCTGTTTCATAGTGGTTTCATCACCTAACGGCAATGGCAAACACCGATACGCGCCCCGAGCCTCAACGCCCGCAGCACTTCTTGAACTTCTTTCCGCTGCCGCAGGGACAGGGTTCGTTACGCCCGACCTTGACCGCCCTGACCCCGGCTCCGTGCGCGATCCTCGGGGCCTCATGCGCCGCCTTGCGGTCATCTTCCCTGAAGCAGGCCCACCAGCTCATCTCGGACACGGTATCCTCGATCGGGCCTTTTCTGTCGCCGCTTCGCAGCGCCTGCTCTATGCCTTCCGACATCAGCCGCGCGACAGATTCCCTTCCGACGAAGCTCGTATCCACCAACCCCGCGTCGAAGGCGCGCTCGATGTCGGGCAGCAGCTCCTCGGGATACAGATCGCACCAGGCGCTGACGAGAGAGGTCCAAAGGAAGTCCGCCTCGGGCTCCAGCTTGCCGTTGAACAAGCTGCGGAAATAGGCCACGACAGACGCGCGCTCCAGTTCCCGCCGGGCGACGAGCATGACCAACACCCGCAGACAGGCGCTGCGCACGTATTCGTTCACGTCGCGGTTCTCGATCATCCCTTTGATCGGATCCACATCCTCACCGCACACCGCCGCCAGGATGCGATCCAGATCCTCGGTCACCAGATTACCGGTCAGGTCGAAACACACCTCGCCGGGCACGGAGAATAGCTTCACCAGCATCGGGTAGGCGGCCCGCTCTCGAAACTGCGCCAGCAGGTACATCGCGTACATGTGCAGCATGGCGCCGTCGGTTCGCGTGGCCGAAGCGCCGAGGGGCATCGCCCGAGTGTTGTCGCGGCCGGGCGTCCTGCCGGTTCGATCAGGCGCCAGCCGGCTTGCGCCCCACCATCTGAACGACATGACCACGTCCCTGATGGTAGCGCCCTTCGAACACCTCGCGCTCGCGCTCCCGCGCGACCTCGAACACCAGGCCGTCAAGCTCGTCTTCCAGCGAGGCGAGATCCATGGTGAGTTCGGCCACGGGCGGACCGCCGGTGCCGAAGCGAAGCTGCTGCGGGGTGTAGGCCTCCAGGATCAGGATGCCGCCCGGTCGCAGCCCTTCCACGACGCGCCGGTGCACCATGCGGCGCAGGTCCGGCGGCACATGCGCGAAGATCGAGACGATGCCCGACCAAGCCTCTGGCGCGATCTCGAAGTGTGCGAGATCGCTGCAGCGCGTCTCGATCCGCACCCCGCGCTCGGCGGCCAGACGCTGGGCCTTCTCCAGCCCGACGGCGGAGGCGTCCATCGCGGTCACCGCGTGGCCGCGCGCGGCCAACCAGACCGCGTTGCGTCCCTCGCCTTCGGCCAAGCACAGGACCGGCCCTTCCGGCAGCCGATCCGCCTGCTCGACCAGAAAGTCGTTCGGCGCGGTGCCGTAGGCATAGTCGTCCTCGGCGTAGCGGTTGTCCCACATCGGCGTGTTGCTCCTATTGCGGTGTCTGCTCGAGCCGGCAAAGGATCTGCGATCCACGCGCGCGAGCGCAAGCGGTCGGGTTGGCGTCTCATAGTGCAACCTTCAGGAACTCGGCTGGCGTGTCGACACGCACTGTGTGCCATTGGGCATCTTAAAGGGAGGACCGTCCGAGCAGGCCATGTCGCTCGAAGAACGGGCCCACGACGCCGAAATCCACTCCACTCGACACCCTCGATGAATCCTCGTCGGTCACTGCGTCCGGTCTTCCTCCTCCTGCTCCTGCTCCCGATCCTGCTGGCCGGCGGCTGCACCGGCGTGCCGGAGGGCATCGAGCCGGTGCGGGGCTTCGACGCCGAGCGCTACCGCGGCACCTGGCATGAGATCGCCCGTCTGGACCACAGTTTCGAGCGCGGTAGGGAACAGGTGACCGCGACCTACAGCCGGCGCGACGACGGGGGACTTACCGTGCTGAACCGGGGTTACGACCCCGCCAAGGGCGTCTGGAAGACGGCCGAGGGCCTCGCCTATTTCCAGTCCACGCCGGACGTCGGCAGCCTGAAGGTCAGTTTCTTCGGTCCCTTCTACGGCGGCCATCACGTCTTCGCGCTCGACCCCGAGTACCGCTGGGCGATGATCTCGGGTCGATCCGCTGCGCGGTGCGGTATAAGCGCCTAACGAGCAGGTTTCAGCGTCAGTTGGTGGCGCGTCGGCCCGGGCAGGAACGGGCTTGGGGTACCGGAAACCCAGTCTTCATGGCCGCGTCGGTAGAAAGGCGACATCGGATGGCCGCTTTGGCCGGTCGGCATCTGCATCAGACCGTTGGCCTCGTCACCGGGAGAAACGGAAAACCGTTGCGCGGCACCGAAATCCGGGCTCTGTGCGAGCGGCAGGTTCGCATCGCCCGGCAGGGCCTCGCGTGGCATATCCAGCCATCCGGACAGCCAAGGAACGGCCTGACTGATCGGGTGGGCGATGCGCGCGGTGTTGAGCTCGCCCCAAGTCCGTTGAGACAGAGCACCCTCGAAGCGCTTTTCGAAGCTGTCGATGTTTTCGCGCACCGCGGCGAGCATCAGTGCGTCCCAGCTCTCGACATCAGCAGGCAGCAGATGCCGTGGCTTCTCCGTCAGAATGGACCACAAAGGCGCCTCGAACTGGTGACTGATCAGCAGATCCACATTCTCCCCATGGACATCCCGCACCGGAGTGGTCAGCGCAGCAAATACCTTCTGCCGCACCTGCAACCGGAACGCACGCACCAGCCGATAGCCGACGGAATCGACGGACGCTGCGGGAATCCAGTTCTCCACCAGTAACCGATACTCGTCCATCTCGCTTCCGCCGGAGACGAGAACCTCAAGCAGCAATGTTCTCCAGCGGCCGAGAAACAGCGCCTCGTGATCGCGCTGAATCTTCAACATGTCCTCCGGCGTGAAGAGGTCTTTCTCGAAGAGCCGGTCCCTGATCTGCTTCGCCCGCGCCCCAAGGTCGTAGCCGCCATCTCCGATCTTCCGCAGCGCGTCACCGTCTAGGACGCGCGCGTTCGCCGTCCAAATCCGATGCGACTCCGGGTTGATGACCCGCGGATAGTCGGCTGCATCCAGCCATCCTGTCCATCCTCCGCCAGTGCTCCAGTCGGCGGGAACCATCGGGTCGTATCCGCTCTTCACCGGGATCCGGCCGGCGATGGTCCAGCCGATATTGCCGTGCGCATCGCCCGCCACAAAATTCTGCGGCGGCATGCCTATCGTATTCGCGACGTCGAGTCCAGCCTCAAGGTCTGCAACCGTTTCCAGATCCAGAATACTCAGGTTGAGGGCGCGGGGACTGTGAGCCAGCCAGCGGACCGCCACTTCGCTGCCGGCAAATCGATTGCCTTCGTCGACGGGGCCCCATCGGGTTTCCCGGATCCTGTACTCGACAGGATCCGCCCGTTTGACGTTGATCCATTCCCGATGCTCGACAAACGCCTCGTCGCCGTCCGGCGTTCGATAGGTACCGGCCGCTGCGCCCGGCCTGAGCACGACCGCGTCGGACCAGTCGCCGTAGCTGTTCGTATATCCCCACGCCACGCGGCCGTTGCTGCCGGCAACAACAAACGGCGTGCCGGGCAAAGAGACCCCGGTCACGTCTCGCTCGCCCTCGCCCGTCGTGATCAGGCGAGCCCGGTAGTAGATATTCGGGACCGAGAGGCCCAAGTGCATGTCGTTCGAGACCAGCGCCCGACCGTGATCGGTCAGCGCGCCGCCGACCGCCCAGTTGTTGCTGCCTGCGAGCGCAGGGCTGTCCTGCTCTGTCGCCGGATTCGGGATGAGCTCGACGCCGCGGAGCGCATCGTCATCGGCCTCCGGGATCGGAACGGGCTCGATCGGTCCGCCGACAATCGGGGCATCCCAGGTCGTGCCGGCTGGATAGAGCCAGGCATAGACGTTCGTCGGAAGCACAGACTTCGCAAGCCCGCGTTGTACGTCGCCTCGTGCCCTGTCGTCGTTGAGCTGCATAAACATCGCGTAGACGACGAGCAGCGTTTCCTCGGTCCCCCATGCCTTCGGCTGTTCACGCAACAACAGGTATTCGAAAGGACGGACCGAGAGACTCCCGAGACCCGCATTCACGCCGGAGGCATAGGCGTCGAGTATGGCCCGCTCGGGCTGCGTGAGTGTCTGCAAGGCGGCCTGAGCACGCGCACGGAATCGATGAAAGCGGTAACGCTTATCGAGCGGCAAAGCCGCCGCGCCGAACATCTCCGACAGCTCCCCGGCCGCCTGACGGCGAATCATGTCCATCTGGAAGAAACGATCCTGCCCGTGCACGAAACCCGTCGCAAAAGCCAAGTCGCGTCGCGTCGATGCGCGAATCGTGGGAACACCCTGCTCATCGCGTTCGATGGTCGCGGGGTGACCCAGACCGGTTACGGGAAGCTCGCCATTCAGCACCGGCAGACTGCCCCGAATCAGCCACCAGGCAGCGATGCCCGTGATTAGACCGACTGAAGCGACGCCGAACAGAAGGCGAAGGATCCGAATCTTCATATTTATCGGCGTCGGTGACCTGACGGAAAGTCAAATTGACTGCGGGTGCTGCTGGGCGACACAGGGATGCGCCGATCAACTTTCGGACACTGGTGCCTCGCCGGCCGGCGAGTCCTCGGGCGCAGGCGATCGTCAAGGCCGTCGAAGCCTTGCATGAAACACGCAGTGGTCCACTGCCGGATCTCGTTGAACAGCGCGGATAGCGAGCTGGACACACGAACCGCTTCCCCACGCGATCCCTCCGCTGTGCTGATCCTACGGGACGACGAGCGTCCCGGTCCGACAGCTCCTAGCGGACCCACAATGTCTTGGCGTTGACGAACTCATGGATGCCGAGCACGCCGAGCTCGCGTCCGTAACCCGACTCCTTGATCCCGCCAAAGGGTAGGCGGGGGTCGCTCTTGACCAGTCCGTTGACGAAGGCGCAACCGCACGCCATCCGGCGTGCAAAACGCTCGCCGCGCGCACTGTCGCGCGTCCAGACGCTGCCGCCGAGCCCGAACCGGGTGTCGTTGGCGATCTCGAGCGCTTCGCCTTCGTTGGCCGCGCGCAGAACCGCCGCCACAGGACCGAACAGCTCGTCGTCGTAGGCCGGCATGCCGGGTCCGACGGCATCGAGCAAGGTCGCCGCGTAGAACCAGCCGGGGCGTTCCAAGGGTTGTCCGCCGACGACCAAGCGTGCCCCGGCGTCGAGGCTGGCGAGCACCTGCTCATGGAGCGTGTCGCGAAGGTCCGCACGCGCGAGCGGTGCCAAGGTGGTCCTCGGGTCCAGGGGATCGCCCGGAACAAGTGCCTCGATCGCGGTACGCAGACGCGCGAGGAACGTCTCGGCGATCGCATCGACGACGATGAATCGCTTGGCCGCGATACAGCTCTGTCCGGCATTCATGAAACGCGAGCGCACGGCGGTCGCGACGGCCTCGTCGAGGTCGGCGTCCTCCAAGACGACGAAGGCGTCGGACCCGCCGAGCTCGAGCACCGTCCGCTTCAGATTCTCGCCGGCGATGGAGGCGACCCGTCGGCCCGCCGCGTCGCTGCCGGTGAGGCTTACGCCGCGCACGCGCGGGTCGGCGACGACAGCCTCCGCGCCGCGGGCGTCGATCAGCAGCGTGCTGAAGACTCCGTCCGGGGCGCCTGCGTCTTCAAAGAGTCGTTCGATCTCCAGGGCGCAGCGCGGGACATTCGAGGCATGCTTGAGCAGGACCGGATTGCCGGCCGCGAGCGCGGGTGCGGCGCAGCGAAATACCTGCCAGAAGGGGAAGTTCCAGGGCATTACGGCGAGTACGGGCCCCAGCGGCTGATGGACGACCATGCTGCGCGATGCATCGGAGGCGGTCGACGCGTCGGCGAGCAGTTGTTCGGCGTTCTCGGCATAGTAGTCGCAAACCAGCGCGCATTTGCCGATTTCGGCCTCGGCCTCGCCGCTCAGCTTGCCCATCTCCAAGGTCATCCGCCGGGCCAGATCCGGGGTTCTGGCTCGTAAGAGCCCGGCGACCTCGTGAAGGAGGCGTGTGCGCTCGGCGACGGTCCGGGCGCCCCAAGAGGATGCGGCTCGCGCCGCCGCGTCGAGCGCGGCCTCCAGCGCAGTCTCGTCGATCGTCTCGATCTGCTCCAAGGCCTCGCCGTTGCAGGGGTTGATGGATTGAAGTGGCATCGGGGTGTCTCCTCCGTTTCGGTCGGTCGGGTCCGAGAATGGACCCATTCCGGTTTTCACCGCAAAGACGCAGAGTGGGCCCCGAACGGGGTCGATCCCGTTTTAGCTGTCGGGGTTCTAGGGGTCGCTGTCCGCCGAGGCGACCCGAATCCAGACCAGTCCGCCCGTCCTGCTCGCGTCGCTGACGGCCGTAGTCGGGGCGATGTCGGCATTCCTCGCAAGCCGCATGGGTCTGGGTGCTCAATCTGATGGGTGTGGTGATGACGTTCCCGTCGGCGCACATATCGAGGCCGCGACCGCCTGGTTTCCGACGACCGCCATGAAGAGAGGCGCACTCGGTTCGGGCGGCACGAGGATCGAACGCCTGGTCCGTACGACGAAGAGCAACCAATGACCGTCGGCCGCCATGGCGATCGTCTCACAGACTATGGTCCAGGAAAGGGTTTTGCGTCGACCCTGGCCGATGGTCCCTGCTTCTTGGTGTGCGGGTCGCAGGCCCATCCCTGTCGCCATCATCGAAGGGCGTCCGGTCGTGTGCCATGGCGCCCGAAGACGGTTGGGTGCCGGAGGTTTCCTTAGGCACGGTGTGCTCCGTGCCGAGCTCCGACAGCGGTGTCTTGCCGGGCCTGTAGGCGGCGAAACGGGCAGGTGCATCGACGATATCGAAGTGTTTTTGCCCGTTCTGCAGCTCCATGGTGCCGCTGAGGTTGTGCCATCGCAGGAGCAACATGGCCTCCCGAGCGGAAGGGGCGGAGCGCCCCTTGGCGTGGATGCCGAGCTCCGAGGCGCCGAGCATGGCGTCTTCGATGATTGCGTTGTCCGCGTCAACGGCCAGCCGCAGATGACCGGCCAGATTCTCCAGGGTCAGGAGGTTGTCGATCCACTCGTGTTTGCCGCGTACGCTGTCCAGCAGATCAACGAAGGGCCGGGTGTTCTTGACGGTGACATAGGCTTGGGTGGTCAGATGCATGGGCTTGTGCCAACGGACCTGTGTCTCGTCCAGTTGGAGGCGGGCATGCCAATCCGGTGCCGATGTCGAGCCGGACTCTCCGGCCACCCGAAAGCCCTTGAGCATCACCGACGAGCCGGTGATGTCGAAGCGCAGATCCTTCGCGGCGCCGTCGCGGACCAAAAGATCGACCCTCAAGTCGCCCGACAACTCTTGCCGGTCCCATTTCACGCGAATGTCCTCTCCCTCCAGAAGCAGCTGTCCCTCGGCGCGATTCGGGCTGAAGCGCAGATCGCCCGCCAGGGTCGCTCCGCCCGAGACCAGCGATAGGGGTGTGCTCGGAGGCAGATAGGCGTTGTAGATGCTCATGTCCCGAACGCGCGCGGAATGGAGCGTCAGGTTGATGTCCGCAGAGTCGCCGCCGTGGGCGAGGGTGTCGGTCATCACGATTTCGGCATCCAAGCGCACCTCGCCGATGCTCGGCTCGGGCTCGTCGCGCCGGCGCAAGCGCGCATCGTCCAGTGCAAGGTCCAGCCGAAACCGAGGCCGCTTGCCACCCTGCTCCATGCGCAGGCTGGCCGTCCCCATGCCGTCCACACGATGCTCAAGGATGGCGAGCGAGAGCCTTTCGCGGGGCATGTTCAGGGTCGTACCCTTTTCGGCTCGGCCGTTGGTCAAGACGATCTCGGTGTCGAGCTCGCCGGTGCCGGCCAGGCTCAGGCCCAGGGGGCGCTCCAGCAGCTCGGCGATCCAGTCCAGCTCGGAGACGCTCAAGACCGCCGACAGGCGACCGTCGGCTCCGGCCAGCACAGCCCCGAAGCCCTTGTCCTGCAGCGTTTCGGCGATGGCAGGGATTGGATCTGAATCGGCATGTCCGGGGGACACGAGCAGCCGCAAGGCGCTCTCCGAGATCTTGATATGCGCTCGCCAAGGCTTGGACGACAGGTGCCGCTCCGACGGGTGTCGTGTCTTCCCTTCGCCATGCTTGACGGCAAGCCTTGCATCCTCGATGCGCAGCTCGGTGCCGTCCAACCGCAGGCTGGCTGTCGAACCGTCGTCGATTCGCGCCCGCAGTCGAAGCAGCAGATCCGCGTTGGCCTGATAGTCCCTGTAGCGCAGATCGGCTTCCTCGGAGGCAAGATCCAGGTTCAATGACAACCGGTCCCCCGAGGCCTCCAGAGCGCCGGCGACCGTGCCGGTGCCGCCCAGCAAGGCCAGATCCCAGTCCTCCGGGAACAGGCGGCTGTAGACGGCGAGGTCGGGTGCCTCCATGGACGGGATGTCCAGTTTGAACCCTAATTCGACCTCGGAGACCAGATCTTGGACCCGCTCTGCGGTCGATGTGGTGGTCGGATCGACCTCCGCCGCATGAAGTCGGGCGGTCAGCCCGCGACCCGTGAAGAGCACCTGCGCGTCGTCCGACCCGGCGGCACTGTCGGCCTCGAGCTCGGCCAGGACCTGCTCGAAGCGGACCAGCAGGTCCGCCTGCGCCTCGTCTTGCGGATCCACCTTCAGCTCGATCGTGCCGTCGCCGCTGAAGTCGTAACGTCCGAGGTCCATCGCCAGCGCGTGTGCCTCGACGACGAGATCGGTCCCGCCCAGGATCTCTCCGGCCGACAAGACGAGACGGCCGCGCAGGCGCCCGCGGCCGTTCAAGCCGATCTCGTCCAGGAGCGGCATCAGCAGGGCCAGGAAATCCAGGTTCTGAACCGGTAGGTCGATCCGCGCATCCAATTCCGGCACGCGCATCATTTCGAGTCCATTGGTCTCCGATACGATGAACGGCGGGATGTCGATCGTCCCCGCGATGGCGGCGGCATCGGTGACGGCCTCTTTCGGCCCGATCGTCAATGAGGTCAGTGTCAGGTCAAGCGCACCGCCGGCCAAGGCCAGCCGGCCGGTAGCGGTCTCCATGCGGAAGCTGCCGCGGACCGCGCCGGGTGTGCTGCCGCGGATATGGGACACCCAGAAGCTGTGCTCGCCCCGGACCTGGATGTCGTCGATCTCCAGCACCAGTGTTCCGCTCGTGTCTTCCGGCGCCGCCTCCGCGGCTGCATCGGGATCGCGGTCTCGAATCACGGGAAAGAACTCGGTCAGGGCGTCTCGGGAGCCGTCGGCGGGAGGGCGCGGCCGCAGGCGCAGGTCGATGTCTTCGAGGTCCAGGTCGTGTACGCGGATCTCGCCCCTCAGCAGCGGCAGCAGCGACACCGACGCCGCCGCGCGCCGGGCATCGACCTGCCATTGTTCGGTGGGTGTCTGACCGTCGGCCGAGACGCCGTCCAGTTCGACGCGCAGTGGATAGAGACTCCAGGCGCGCTTCCAGGTGACCCGGAATTGCTCCGGCTGCAGCGTGTTCAGGAAGGCGCGCGTCGTCGGCAGGTTCAGCGTCACATTGAAGCAAACCAGGTAAAGTGCCGCCAGGACCGGCAGCGCGCCAATCGATCGGGATAGGAGCTTGTTCATCACCGTTTCAGGATCCCTCAATCGCGCCGAGGGCTCCGAGCACGTTGGTGCGGAAGACCTGCGGTGTACAGTTTGCCGGGACGTCGTGCGTTTTCGGTCTGGTAGCCCCCGGGAAAGACTGCACCGAGTCGACGGGCGACCGCAACTGGATGGCTTCGCGGCGTACCGCCGCAGGGCGCATCATGGTCCCGCCGATGCCCGAGTAAACGCCGATGGTCCCGCTTTTCGCCGCCTTGGACGCCGATCGCTACGCCTTTTGCCAAGGCCCTGATCGGCTCGATGCAGGCCCACAGAACCTGATGTGCAAGCCCATGTCGTAAAGCATCAGGAACATTCGATCCTGAATCGCAATTGACTCGGGCGGCCTTGCCGGCGTTCGATCAACCCGACACCCGACACCCGACACCCGACACCCGACACCCGACACCCGACACCGATTCGGAGGAGGCCACGTCCATGTGTGGACGCTACGCCCAATACAGTCCCGCCGATGCCATCGCCGACCTTTTCGGTGCCAGCCTCGAGATCGAGGGTCTCGCCCCGCGCTACAATGCCGCTCCGACGCAATGGCTGCCGGTGATCCGTCGGCGCCCGAGCGGGGAGCGGGTCCTCCAGGCCCTTCGCTGGGGCCTGCTCCCGAGTTGGGCCAAGGACGAGACGATCGCCGCCCGACTCATCAACGCCCGCGCCGAGACCTTGGCCGAGAAGCCCGCATTTCGGGCGGCCTACCGAGCGCGGCGCTGCATCGTTCCCGCGGACGGCTTTTACGAGTGGGCCAAGCGCCCGGACGGCAAGCAGCCCTACTTCGTCCATGCCTCGGACGGCAAGGTCCTCGCCTTCGCCGGTCTCTGGGAGCGTTGGACCCGCCCTGCGGACGCAGAGGTGATCGACAGTTTCACCATCGTGACCACCGAGGCCAATCCCCGCCTCCAACCGTTGCATGACCGGATGCCGGTGATCCTGGCGCCCGATGTTGTGGATGTTTGGCTCGACCCCGCGACCGATCCGGCTCGGCTCTCGGAGCTGCTGATTCCCTGTCCGGAGGAGCGGCTCACCATGCACCCGGTCTCGCGAGCGGTTGGGAATGTCCGCAACGAGGGGCAGGAGTTGATTGCGGGGGTGGCCGATGGGGATGCGAGCACCACGGAGTGAAGGTTTGTCGCGGCCCTCGGATGCGATGTGATCATCGCAGCGATGAACTCGCCCGAACGAAGCACCCTATCGTCGACATTCAGGGGTGCTGCATCCTGATCGTTGGCGTCGAACATGGCCGCGGGCCCAGCCGAGGATGGCATCCTCGGCTGGGCCCGCGGCCATGTGATTCCTGCGGGTTGAACTTAGCGTGTGGCGACCCGGGATGCGGTCTTCGGAACGAAGTCGAAGTAGGGCGTGGCAACCGCCTCGCCGGGGGCCGCGGCGACGGGCGCCGGCTCGCCGGCCGGCCCCAGCGATTTCGCGAACCGGTATATGGCGATCAGGTCCGCGTCCGTCATCGCGCTCAGGTTGAACCAGGGCATCGGCGGACGTTTCGGCTCCCGCGCCCGCGCCAGCCAGTCGGCCTCGGTCAGCTCGTCGAGGAGGAGCCGCAGGTTGGTCGCATAGGTCGTGCCCCAGGGTCCCTGGAAGCCGACCGTGCTGCCGGTGAGCCATTGCTCGGTCGGGACCTTGCCGTTTCCTTGCAGGTAACCCTCCGTATGGCAGTCGTTGCAGCCGCTCACCCTGACCAGGTAGCGACCGCGTGCGATCACTTGGGCCGGGTCTTTCGCGTCCGACATGGCCAAATCGGGGAGCGCATTCGCGACGGGCTCGACGGACGACGCCGTCGAAGCGGCGACTGGCTCGGCTTGGACGCCCGGCGGGTCGGCTGCGACCCCGTGGGCAAACAAGACGAGGATGGACAGGGTGATGCTGCGAGCCTTCATTGGGATCATCTCCGGCGCTGAGTGGTGGGGAGTAGGGACAGGCAGAAAATTAGTTCTCGGCCTCGCGGCGCGTTGCTAACCCGAATATTTCATAAAAAAGGGCGACTCTCGTTCAACCCATTGATAAAATGGCTGTTCCGCCAAGAACGCTTCGGAAGAAGCTAAACGAGGTCGCCCATGCCCGAGTCTACCCCGGAACAGCTGCGTTTTCCCCCGGTCGCCGGTTTCACGGTCCGCGGCGACTTCGACGGCGGCGCCATGTCGTCTGACTTTGGCCCCATGATTCTGCGCGGGGTTGATCGGCAGATCGGCCTGACCGAGCGGTTGAGCGCAGCGATCGATGATTGGCGCCATCCGTCCTACACCACCCATCCGATGCGTGAGCTGATCGCGCAACGGGTCTACCAGATCGCCTGTGCTTACGAAGACGGCAACGACGCCAATGCGCTGCGCCGTGATGCGCTGTTCAAGCTGGGGCTGGAGCGCAAGCCGCTGGATGCGACGACGGACCTGGCCAGCGGGCCGACCTTCTCGCGTTTGGAGAATGGGGTCGGCGCGCGCGACCTCTACCGCATGGCGCAGGCCTTCGTCGAGGCCTTCATCGCCAGCTACCCGAAGGCGCCGCAGGTGATCGTGCTCGATATGGACCACTCCGAAGACGCCACCCATGGCCAGCAGGAGTTCGCGTTCTACAATCATCACTACGGCAACCATTGCTACTTGCCGCTGTTTCTCTTCGAGGGCCTCTCGGGGAAGTTCATCACCGCGGTGCTGCGTCCCGGCAAGCGCCCCACCGGCGCCGAGAACGCGATGATCCTCAAGCGCGTGCTCAAGCGGCTGCGGGCCGCGTGGCCACGCACACGCATCATCCTGCGCGGCGACGGACACTTCTCCAACCCCGAGTTGATGGCCTTGGCGATGGCCGATCCGTTGACGGATTTCATCTTCGGCCTGGCGGGTAACCGGGCTCTCACGCCACGGGCCGAGCCGTTCTTGGCCGACGCCCGCAAGCTCCATGCGCTGCGCATCGAGAACGCCCGGCGCGCCGACGCCGACGTACCCGAGCGGACCCGCACCTACCACGAGGTTGACTACCGTGCCGGTTCCTGGCCCGGCGCGTGTCGGACCATCCTCAAAGCCGAGGTGACGGCGCGCGGCGACAACCTCCGCTTCGTCGTCACCTCCTTGGACTTGCCCAGTCCCGAGTGCGTCTACCGCGATCTGTACTGCGCGCGCGGCCAGGACGAGAACTTCATCAAAATGATCAAGAACGATCTGGCCAGCGATCGCACTTCCGACAGCACCTTCTTGGCCAATCAGATGCGCTTGTTCTTCTCCTGCGCCGCTTACGTCTTGCACCAAACGCTGCGCACCGAGGTCCTCGTCGGCACGGAACTGGCCAACGCCCAGCCTGCCACCGTGATCATCAAACTGTTCAAGCTCGCCGTGCGCGTGGTGCAGTACAAAGACCGCGTGCGCCTGCACCTGCCCTCGAGCTGTCCGGTCAAGACGCTGTTGCAGCAGGTCACCGAGAGGCTCTTCAACGCGCAGCCCCGGGCGGCGCCCGCCTAGACGCACATACATCCCCGCACGGGGATTTCAGCACGCGCACGACGACTATGCCCACCTCGGGCAGGGCATCGTACGCCTGCGCGGCGACAAAACTACTCGTGCCCCGTTGATCAAGCCCGTTGCCGCTCGGTATTTCCACCATTCAACCCCCGCGGCGTCCCGGTCATCGCCCTCGGTGACGCCCAGCGCCGCGCAAATCCGCGAGGCCAGTGTCGGCTGTGTCGGTTTATGAAACATCCGGGCTAAGTCTTCGCTAACGAATTGCTAAAAGTTCCTTAACCCCCGGACTCCCGAGGATCCGGGGGGTTGGGAGATCCCCCGGCGACGGGTTGCGAGGCAGGCGCTGGCAAGTCATCGCGAAGCTTGTAGAATTCCGGGATCCCCGCCGCGTTTGGTGACTGGCCCATGTCGATGGCCCAGATGGTGACCGCTCCGTCGTTCTCCGATTGCCCGCTGCTCGATGAAGCCCAGGCCTTGTTTTTGCTCGGCCCGGTTTCCATCAGTGCGGCGTCACACGATGCCGCCGGCGTGCCGTCCCTCGCCCGCGCCTTCGGTTGTCGGGTCGCCGAGGATCGCCGGGAGGTCGTCGTATTTGTGCCGACGCGGTCGGGCGACGCCCTGCTGCGTGACCTGGCCGCCGGCGCACCGATCGCGGTGGTCTTCAGTCGCCCCAAGACCCACGAGACCCTGCAACTCAAGGCCCATGCCGCGCGTCTCGAGCCGCTCGGACCGACCGATCGGCAGCGCATGCGCGCGAGCGGCAGCGCCTTTGCTGCCGAGCTCATCGCCCTGGGGTATTCGGCAGCCTTCGCCCATGCCTTGGTCGCCCCGAGCAAGGAGGACGGGGTGTCCGTGGTCTTCTCCCCGACCCTGCTCTTCGACCAAACGCCCGGGCCGCGGGCTGGCAGGCGCTTGGAGCCGCAGCCGTGACCGTGCCGCTGAGCGCCCTGCGGGCCTGTTTCGAAGGCGCCGTGCCGGCGACCATTGCCACCTGTGCCGCGGATGGCACGCCGAATGTGGCCAAGCTGTCGCATGTGCATTTCGTCGACGACCGGCACGTCGCCCTGTCCTACCAGTTCTTCAACAAGACCCGCGAGAACCTGCTGCATCGGCCTCGGGCGACGGTGGAGGTGATCGATCCCTCGAGTGCCGCCCTCTACCACCTGCACCTCGAGTATTTGCGCACTGAGACCGAAGGGCCGCTGTTCGAGTACATGAAGGCGCGGCTTGCCGCCATTGCCTCCCACACAGGGATGAGCAAGGTGTTCCGCCTCCTCGGTGCGGACCTGTTTCGGGTTCTGCGCGTCGAGGCCATGCCCGGGGATGCGCTCCTGCAATCGTCCCCTCCGGCAGATCTCCTGGCCGGATTACGGGCCTGTGTCGTGGCCTTGGCTCGCTGCACCGACCTGGCGCAACTGCTGGAGGTCACGCTGGCCGGACTTGCGCAGCACTGGGATGTCCACCACGCGATGGTGCTGATGCTGGACCCGGATCAGCGGCGCCTTTATACGGTCGCCAGCCGCGGCTATCCGGAATCGGGTGTCGGCTCCGAAGTGCGGGTCGGCGAGGGCATCGTCGGCGTCGCCGCCGGGGCCCGCACCCCGATTCGCATCGGCTATGTGGTCCAGGAATACCGCTACAGCCATGCGACTCGCCGGCACTTTGCCGACAGTGCCGACGGCGGTGTGCTGGAGACCGAGATCCCGTTCCCGGGGCTGGCGGATGCGGGCAGCCAGTTGGCCGTACCCTTGCTCGACGGCGACCGCCTGCTCGGTGTGCTGTACGTCGAGAGTCCCGTCGAGGAACGCTTCACCTATCAGGACGAGGACGCCTTCGTGGTCCTGGCGTCCCATCTGGCCATCTGCATCGATGGGCTCGCGCGGGCCGCGGACCAAGCCTGCGAGCTACCCCCCGTGTCCGTCCCGGCGTCCGCCGGTCCTCATGCCCTGGCAACCCCGCCGGCGACGCAATCCACGGTCGCGTCCGCTGTCGGGTCGACAGGCCGTTCAACGGGCGGGCCGATCCAGATTCGGCACTTCCACCACGACCACAGCCTGTTCGTCGACAACGAATACCTGATCAAGGGCGTGGCCGGGGCGATCTGCTGGAAGCTCCTGCAGGAGCACGCCGCGACCGGGCGCGCGGACTTCACCAACCGCGAGCTTCGCCTTGATGCGTCGTTGCGGCTGCCCGAGATCACCGACAACCTGGACGCGCGGTTGATCCTGCTGCAGCGAAGGCTCGCCGAGCGCTGTCCATTGCTGGCCATCGAGAAGACCGGCCGCGGGCGTTTTCGCCTGGTCGTGACCCGGCCGCTGCGCCTCATCGAAGTGCCCGCTTAGGCTGCGGCGCCCGACGCACAAAGCGATCGCGGGGTCGCCTGCCGTGGGTGCCCGGCGTCTCCCGGCGTTCCAGTCGATGCGTCGATGCGAAAGAAAACTCCAGGTGCTCTCGGTATATCATCCGAAATCCGGCAGTTGCCCGCTTCGTTCCCCATGCAGGGTTTGACGCGGTTGACGATCTTGGAGATCTGACGCCTCACCTGCCGGGTGACGGCCTTTCAACTGCCGGATCTAGCATCATCCCGCCGAAACCAACTGCGGAGTACCGCCATGACCAGGATCGGAACACCCGGCGCCCCGGGCGCTACCCGCATGATGTTGCTGGGCTCGGGCGAGCTCGGCAAGGAGGTCGCGATCGAGGCGCAACGCTTGGGGGTGGAGGTGATCGCCGTCGATCGCTACCCAGGCGCGCCGGCGATGCAGGTCGCGCATCGCAGCCATGTCGTCGACATGCTGGATGCCGACGCGCTGAAGGCACTGGTGGCGGAGGAGGATCCGGCGTTGATCGTCCCCGAGATTGAGGCGATCGCGACGGCGACGTTGCTGGAGCTTGAAGCTGCGGGTCGTCATGTCGTGCCCACGGCGCGCGCCGCGCATCTGACGATGAACCGCGAGGGCATCCGTCGGCTGGCCGCCGAAGAGCTGGGCCTACCGACATCGCCCTATCGCTTTGCCGATGACGAAGCCGGCTACCGTGCCGCGATCGAGGCGATCGGTCTGCCCTGCGTGGTCAAACCGGTGATGAGTTCCTCGGGCAAGGGTCAGAGCACCGTGCGCAGTGCAGACCAAGTGCAGGTCGCCTGGGATTACTCGCAGCAGGGCGGGCGCACCGGCTCGGGTCGGGTCATCGTGGAGGGTTTCGTCGCCTTCGACTACGAGATCACCTTGCTCACACTGCGTCACGGGGACCGGACCAGCTTCTGCGCCCCGATCGGCCATCTGCAGGTGGACGGCGACTACCGCGAATCCTGGCAGCCGCACCCGATGTCGGCCGCCGCGCTGGCTCGTGCGCAGGAGATCGCCGGCGCTGTGACCGATGCGCTCGGCGGCACCGGCATCTTCGGCGTGGAGCTGTTTGTGCGTGGCGACGAGGTCTGGTTCAGCGAGGTCTCGCCGCGTCCGCACGATACCGGGCTGGTGACGCTGATCTCGCAGGATCTTTCTGAGTTCGCCCTGCATGTGCGCGCCATCCTGGACCTGCCGGTACCGCACATCAGACAGCTCGGCCCTTCGGCATCGGTGGCGCTCTTGGCGGAGGGTCGGTCGCGCGATTTGCGGTTCGGCGGGCTGGATCGCGCACTGGCGGAGCCGGACACGGCCCTGCGACTGTTCGGCAAGCCGGAGGTTGACGGCAAGCGTCGCGTCGGTGTTGCGCTGGCGCGGGGCGAGACGCTGGAGGAGGCTCGGGAGAAGGCCGGGCGTGTGGCTCGGGCGGTCGAGATCGATCTGGCTTAAGAGGGTCGCGTGTGAGGAGCAGGATCCCCCTTCGCAGTCGAATGCAAGACTGCGAAGGGGGATCCGGCAGACCGGCGCTTAGGCTTGGTCGTGGTAACCCAGGATGCGCTCGACCTCGTTCTTCGAGCCCAGGATTACCGGGACCCGCTGATGCAGGGACTCGGGCTGCAGATCCATGATGCGCTCCGTGCCCGTGATGGACCCGCCGCCGGCCTGCTCGACGATGAAGGACATGGGGTTGGCCTCGTAGAGCAGACGCAGCTTCCCGCCGAGCCCCTTGGACTTCATCTTGCTGTCCATCGGATACATGAAGACGCCGCCGCGCGTCAGGATACGATGCACCTCGGCGACCATGGAGGCGATCCAGCGCATGTTGAAGTCTTCGCCGCGCGGACCTTCCTTCCCGTCGAGACACTCCTGGACATAGCGTTTGACCGCCGGCTCCCAGAAGCGCATGTTCGAGGCGTTGATCGCAAACTCGCGCGTGTCGGCCGGGATCGTCATATTCGGGTGGGTGAGGATGAACTCGCCGATGTTCTGATCCAGGGTGAAGCCGTTCACGCCGTTGCCGGTGGTCAGGACCATCATGGTCGAGGGCCCGTAAAGCGCATATCCGGCGGCGACCTGTTGGGTGCCGGCCTGGAGGAAATCACGCTCTGTCGGCGCGCCGGCGCCGCCCTGAATGCGCAGGATCGAGAAGATGGTGCCGACCGAGACGTTCACGTCGATATTCGAGGAGCCGTCGAGCGGGTCGAAGGTCAGCAGATACTTCCCGCGCGGATACTTGGCGGGAATATCGTAGATGGTGTCCATCTCTTCGGAGGCCATGGCTGCCAGATGCCCGGCCCATTCGTTGGACTTGATGAAGACCTCGTTGGTGAGGATGTCGAGCTTCTTCTGCGTCTCGCCTTGGATGTTCTCGCTCTCGGCGCTCCCGAGAATCCCCACGAGGGCACCTTGGTTCACCATGTTGCTGATGACCTTGCAGGCCGTGACGATATCGTTGAGCAGGGACGTGAAATCGCCCGTGGCGCCGGCTACGTGGCGCTGCTCCTCGATGATGAACTGGGTGATGGTCGTGCCGTTGTGCATGGGTGTCCTCTTGGTTCCGGGCTCGTCGAGCGCTTTTAATCTAGCGGCAGTATAGGGTTTCCCGGGCCTGCCATAAACCCGGCGCGCGTGCCTTGACATCAAACCGACCGGCGAGGTTGCAGGATCCGGATGTGCGGGGGATGATCGCGGTTCATTGCATCCCGTGTTTTATCCGGCTCATCCCATCGGCCAACTCCCTGTAAGCGGAATCGACAGCTTGCCTCTTTCGAATCCACTGACCCGCGCTGCACGTCAAGAGACGATTATCGGAACCGCGCCGACCGAGGCTCAGCCCGTCACGCGTCTGAGGGCCCATCTGCTCAAGGGCTATCGGGGGCGGATCGCCGGCGAGTCGACTCAGGCCGCGCGGCCCGCGCTCTGGCTCGATCTTCCGGACGATCTCGCCCCCCCGCTTGCCGAAGCGCTGAGGGCCGGCGGTCGCGCGCAGCTCTACAGCCATCAACGCGAGGCCTGGGATCTGGCCCGCGCCAAGCGGCACTTCGTGGTTGCCACGCCGACCGCTTCGGGCAAGACGCTCTGCTACAACCTGCCGGTGCTCGATGCGGTGCTCTCGCAGGGTCGCAAGGCGCTCTATCTCTTTCCGACCAAGGCGCTCGCCCAGGATCAGGCCGCCGAGCTGATGGACCTGAGCCGTGCCATCCAGGCGGCCGGCGGACCGGGCGTGAAGGCCTTCACCTTCGACGGCGACACGCCCGGCGACGCGCGCAAGGCGGTGCGCACGCGCGGCGACATCGTGCTCAGCAATCCGGACATGCTCCACCAAGCGATCCTGCCGCATCACACCAAATGGGCTCAGTTCTTCGAGGGTCTGGCCTACATCGTGGTCGACGAGCTGCACACCTACCGAGGTGTGTTCGGCTCGCATGTCGCCAACGTCTTTCGGCGGTTACTGCGCGTCTGTCGTTTCTACGGCGTGGAGCCGACCTTCATCTTCGCCTCGGCGACCATCGCCAATCCGGGCGAGCTGGCCGAGCGTCTCTGCGGTGCACCGGTCGCGGCGATCACCGAGTCGGGCGCACCGCAGGGCGAGCGTCATTTGCTGCTGTGGAATCCGCCGGTCATCAACCCGGATCTCGGCATCCGGGCCTCGGCCCGCTCCCAGACCACGCGGATCGCGCGCACGGCCGCCAAGCTGGGGCTCAAGAGCATCGTCTTCGCCCGCTCGCGCCTCATGGTCGAGGTCATCACCAAATATCTGAAGGACGTCTTCGATCGCGACCCGCGCAAGCCCCCGCGCGTCCTGGCTTACCGCGGCGGTTATCTGCCGAGCGAGCGCCGCCGCGCCGAGCAGACCATGCGCGCGGGTGCCGTGGATCTGGTGGTTAGCACCTCGGCGCTGGAGCTCGGCGTCGACATCGGTGCCCTGGACGTCGCCGTTCTCAACGGCTATCCCGGCACGGTCGCCGCGACCTGGCAGCGGCTCGGGCGGGCCGGGCGGCGGCTCAAACCCAGTCTGGGTGTCATGGTCGCGACCAGCGACGCGCTCGATCAATACATGATGCGCCATCCCGAGTTCTTCTTCGGCGCATCCCCGGAGCACGCGCGCATCCATCCGGACCAGCTCTTGATCCTGATGGACCATGTGCGCTGCGCCGCCTTCGAGCTGCCGTTTCGCGACGGCGAGTCCTTCGGCGCGGAGGATCTCGGCGAGATGCTGAGCTATCTGCGCGACGAGGGCGTCCTGCAGCACCAAGGCGACCGCTGGTTCTGGGTCGCCGACAGCTATCCCGCCAACGCGGTCTCGCTGCGCTCGGTCGCGGAGGGCAACTTCGTCGTGATCGACACCACCGGCGGGGCACAAACCGTGATCGCCGAGGTCGATTACAGCAGCGCCCCGGGCACCCTCTACGAAGGCGCCATCTACATGATCCAGTCCCAGCCCTATCAGGTGGAACGGCTGGACTGGACCGGCCGCAAGGCATTCGTGACCCGCACCCGCGCCGACTACTACACCGACGCCATCGACTACACCCGGCTGAAGATCCTCGCCCGGTTCGACGGCCGCGCCCGGGGTCAAGGCGCGACGGCGCAAGGCGAGGTCCATCTGGTCAGGCGCTATCCCGGCTACAAGAAGATCCGTTACTACAGCCACGACAACATCGGCTACGGCAACATCGACCTGCCGGATCAGGAGATGCACACCACCGCGGTCTGGTGGCAAGTCGAGCCGACTGCCTTGGAGGCTGCGCTGCCGGATCGTCAGCAGGCGATCGACGGCTTCCTCGGTGCCGCTTATGCGCTGCACCACGTCGCCGCACTGCGCGCCATGGCCGAGATCCACGACCTCGGTCGCTCGGTCGGAGACGGGCAGGGGACCTGGTTTGCTATCGTTGGCGCCGAGGGTCGCGGTCAGATGCGCGGACCGGACAACGCGCCCTTGGACCCGATGTCCGGCCAGCGCTTCGAGCCGACGCTCTTCCTCTACGATAACTACCCCGGCGGCGTCGGACTCTCGGCACCGCTCTACGACGACGCGGCCCTGTTGGTTGCCGACGCCCGTGATCTGGTCGCCGCGTGCGGCTGCACCGCCGGCTGTCCCGCTTGTGTCGGGCCAGTGTTGCGCGGCGACGAGGAGCTTGCCGTCACGCCGCGTCAAGCCGCCTTGAAGGTGCTCGATCTCTTGAGCGGGGCAGGGGGATGAGCGCATCGGTCGCTCGGGTGACACCGCGCGCACCGGAACTCTCCGCTGCCGCGGAATGATCGCCCGGAATGACACTCAAAGACCGCCTTCAACGCTTGCGCGGAGCGGGTCCTAGCCCGGACGGACAGGGCAGCGCCCTGTCGTCGCCGACCGACAGCCCCTCGCTGGCCGAGCGGATTCGTCGGGTCTCCGTCGGGCAGGCTCGGGCCGAGGGCGCGAGCGAGCCACGAGCCGACCGGTTGGCCGAGGCGGTCGGCGCGGTCGAGATCGCGCCCGGCGTGCTCTGTTTGGAGCGGCGGATCCCCGCGAGGCAGCGGCACGGTCAGGTCTCGATCGGACCGGTTGATGGTGCCATGTGGGAGGGAGCGATCGATCCCGGCTGGGTGAGTCCGGCGTCGCGCCTCGAGCCCGAGCTCGAACGAGGGCGGTCGGTCCCGGCAGCACCCGCCCCGGTCTGTCTGGACACCGAGACCAGCGGCCTGGCCGGGGGCACAGGAACCTGGGCCTTTATGACCGGTCTGCTGCGCGCCCAAGCCGACGGCTGGACCCTGCGCCAGTACCTCCTGACCCGCCTCGATGCCGAGCCGGCTTATCTTGAAGCGATCGCCGCCGAACTGAGCGGCGCCGGGCTTCTCGTCAGCTACAATGGCCTGTCCTTCGACATCCCGCTGCTCACCACGCGTTTTCGCCTCTGCGGCCAAACCGATCCGCTTCCGACGCTGCCGCATCTGGATCTCTTGAAGCCGGTGCGACGAGCCTACGGTCGGGTCTGGCCCGATTGCCGACTCGCGAGCGTGGAGCAGCGCCTCTTGGGGTTCAAGCGCAAGGACGACCTGCCCGGCTCCGAGGCCCCGGCGGCCTGGCTCGCCTGGTTGCGCGCGGGCGAGACGACCCCTTTGGCCGGCGTGCTGCGTCACAACCGCTGGGACCTGCTCTCGCTGGCGACCTTGATCCCGCGTCTGGGCGAGGTGTTCGACGATCCGGGTGCGTTCGATGCCGACATCCGTGCCGTGGCCGCCTACCATCATGCGCAGGGTCGATCCGATCGCGCTTTCGATCTACTCCGGTCCGGGTGCCGCCACCTGGATTCGGCCGGTTTGATGGATTTGGCGCGCCTGCATCGTCGACGCGGCGACTGGGAGCAGGCCCTTGCAATTTGGGAGCAACTGGCGGCTGAAGGCGATGCCGATGCGTGCACGGCACTGGCGAAGTATCACGAGCACCGCACGCGCGATCTTGACCGTGCCTTAGCGCTCGCCGCCGCGCTGCCGTCCGGTCCGCTGAAGGATCGGCGCTGCGCGCGACTGTCCGAGAAGATTCGCGCACGGGACGAATCAACCCAAGGGTGGTTCAGCTGAAAATGCCGGGTTATCCTCAACCTCGCTCGGCGTGTCACACGATGTCTTGGAATGAGACGGCCCCGGCAGAATCAACGATCCTCGGAGCTGGCACGGTAAAACGACAAAATGGCTATGCCGGTGCTAACCCTGCCGTCAGTCTGGTGAGCTTGGCGTTAAGGCGTGATGAGCAACCGTTCAGTAACAACCGATCCATCTTAGCCCCTCTCCCCTCGCGGGAGAGGGGTTGGGGAGAGGGGGAGAATGAACCGGAATGGCTAAGTTGTTCCTGAACCCTTACTAAACCGCGTCCAGAGCGAGATGCTCACTTTCGTGGTGAGTTCGACGTTTGGTACATCCACGGCTCTTAGCGGGGGCGCGGTTTAGAATGTTATATTTTTTAGTGACTTAAGCCGCGCCGACTCTGCTAATTGTCGGAGCCGGCGCGGCCAAGCCAATCGAACAAACGACGCATATTGAGCTGGGCGCGGTTTAAGTGCCTTTGCCGGGATATGTACCCAGCGTCCCGACTGAACGCGGAGACCATCCATGCCTGATTTCGCGGAAGCCCGATCAATGAGCGCCGAGGAGTATCTCGCCGTCGAGGCCGCCGCGTCGGTTCGCCATGAATACGTCGCTGGGGAAGTCTTCGCGATGGCGGGCGCGAGCGAGGAGCACGCAACAATCGCCGGAAACGTCTTCGCATTACTGCGTTCGCACGTTCGCGGCAGTGACTGCCGGGTCTATATCGCCGACATGAAGATGCGCGTTGAGCCGGCTTCGGCTTTTTTCTATCCGGACGTGTTCGTGACCTGCGACGCGCGCGATGCGGCTGAGCCATTCGCCAAACGCTATGCACGCCTGATCATCGAGGTCTTGTCCGAGTCGACCGAAGGCTATGACCGCGGTGCCAAGTTCGGTGACTACCGGCGACTCGACACGCTGGAGGAGTACGTTCTGATCGATTCGCGCCGCCGCGCCTGCGAGGTGTTCCGCCGCCGCCCGGACGGCTGGCTGCTAGAAGCTCCGCCCGAGAACGGTCGGTTGGTTTTGCATTCCATCGATTTTGAATGTCCGCTCGACGCTCTTTATGAGGACGTCTCGTTCCCACGCTCAAGCACGGTGGATGCCGTGTGATGCCCGGCATCGATTCGCCCCGATCGAGCGTGGCGCTAATCTCGGGCTCGCAGTCGACTGCAAAAAACAGCGGAAGCGGTCAGGTGCATTTTCCGCCAAGCCTGCCCCCATGCCCCGACGCCCCGAGTCTCCATCTTGATGGCGAGCCGTTGAACGTCGCGCAGCGCGGGCACGCAACCCCAGCGCCTCTTCCTTCTATTCACGCCGTTCATTAAGACGAGCCGGTAGGGTGGACGAGCGAGAGCGAAGTCCACCGAACCCCGCGCCGACGCTGGTGGACTGTGCCCCCGCTTCTCCACCCAGCGCAAAGTCATCGCAGTGGCCCGCGTTACGAGCACGGCCCTTCGATGCACAGGACGATCGCGTCTATCAGGCACGGCTGGTGGAAGCGCTGCTGCGCGAGCAATGCTTCCTGCATGCGATGCCTGCGCAACGTCGAGAGCGTGGTGCGGTGACCTAAGGCTCCGAACACCGGATCACCCCCGGCTCTGCCGGGGGCATCCGGGCGTCTCATCGTGGATGAGTTCGAGCGTTGCCGGGGAGGTTTACTGAACCTGCTCGGGGAACGTGATTACGGACGTCTGCCTGAATGCATCGACCTTGGCGAGGACCTGCTTTTGCAGCTCTTGCGCCCTCAGCTGCTTCTCGATCTGTGCCTTCATGTCCTCGAAGGGGACGGCTCCGGCCGCATTTTTGCCGGTCGACTTGATAATGTGATACCCAAACTGGGTCTCGACCACCTCGCTGAAATTACCTGGTTCCAGGCTGAAGGCCGCCTCTTCAAAGGGCGCGACCATCTGACCGCGTCCGAACTCGCCCAGATCGCCCCCTTGAGGCGCACTCGGGCAGGTCGATTCCTTCTTCGCCAGCTCGGCAAAGTCTTCACCGGACTTCACCAGTTTCAATAACCCTTCCGCCTTCTGCTTCGCCTTCTCCTTCTCCTCGGGCGTGGCGTTGGAATCCACGCCGATCAGGATATGGCTGGCACGCATGGATTCCGGCTTCTTGAATGCGTCGGCATTCTCGTCGTAGAAGGCCTTCAGCTGTGCGTCTGTGATCTCGATCTTCGACGCCACCTCGTTCGCGATGAAGGCATCGATCAAGATTCCCTGTTTCAGGATCTCGCGCAACGCATCCGGGGTCACGCCTTTCTGGGCGAGCGTCGTCTCCCATTCCTCCTCGCTCGCAAAACGTGATCTGATTGCAGCGAGCTGTGCATCGGTCTGCTCGTCGAGATCGGCGACCGTCTCATTCTTCGCGAGCTGATACAGAAGCTCCGAGCGGATCATGTTCTCCTGCGCGGCCTCCTCGATGCGTTTGCGCGTGGCGGGGTCGAGCGGTGCGGCCGACCGACTTTGGGCCAAGAGGGCGCCGATATTGCGGTCCAGCTCGGCCCGCGTCATGCCCACGCCGTTGATCGTCACGACGACATCCGCGGGGTCGCCGGATGTGGCCGAAGTTTCCGCCGCCGGCGGAGCTGCCGGTGCGGCTTCTTGAGGGACGGTCTCCGCAGCCATGACGCCGCGCGCTCCGGCGAGTGCCAGAGTGACGGAGGCCGCGGTTGCCAGTTTGTAGAACAGGTGCATGCCGTGATTCTCTGTGGTGAAGAAAAAAAGAAAAGAAAGCCGGCGGTTTATAATCCCGGACAGCCGGAGCGCGCAACGACAAAGACGCGTTTCGGCCTCGGTCGTTATCCTGACACACGTCCTCCTGATTGCGCTCGGTCGGCCCAGGCGGTCGTGCTGCATGCCGCCCGCACCAGCGGTCGCCGGCGCAATCCCTCCATCTTGCCGGCAGGAGTGCCCTGCCTAAGCCGGAGGCTCACCCTGAACCTTAAGTCGTCAGGAGCCGATCGATGGCGGAACCGCAACTCTCCGTGCGCAGTGCCAAGGCACGAGAACGGGCCCATCGGCTGGGTAAGCGTCCAGCGAAATACATCTATCCCGCGCACTGCGCGATCTGCAAGATGCCGCCATGTTCCACGCACCGAGGGGAAAAGCATGGCAGAGAAGCGGCGCAGTCGCGAGCAGTGGCGGGAGTTGGTCCGGGGCTGGCCGGGCAGTGGTCTGACGCAGGCACAGTACTGCGAACACCACGGCATTTCCACCGGGAGTCTGTCGCGGTGGCGGGCCGTCTTCGGCCGGGAGCACCAAGCGGGCGGCGGCCCGGCGCGATCCCGCGCCGAGGCGCCGTTATGCTTGCTGCCGGTGCAATTCAGTGAAGCCCTCGAGCCGGCGCGCCGTGATCGGGTGCTGACCGTCGTCTTCGGTGACGGCGTGCGCCTGGAGGTCCCGCCCGGATGCGATGGCGCCACACTCGCGCGGGTGGTGGATGTGCTCGCGCAGCGCACGACGGCATGATCGGCTTCGGCGCACGCACGCAGGTGTATCTGGCTGCAGGGGCCACGGACATGCGCAAACAAATCGACGGTCTTGCGGCCTTGGTGGTCGATGTGCTGCAGGCCGATCCGTTCTCGGATCATCTGTTCGTCTTCTGTAATCGCAGCCGCGACAAGCTCAAGATTCTCTATTGGCACAACAACGGCTTTTGGCTGTGGTATCGGCGTTTGGAGCGCGAGCGGTTTTGGTGGCCGGCGCCGCAGAGCGTCACACCGGTCATGCTCTCGATCCGCGAATTGGGCTGGTTGCTCGAAGGGCTCGATCCGCGCCGTGTCAAAGCCCATCGGCGGGCTGAATTCGACCTGCTTTAAACGCGATGACGCTCGAATGAAGGTCGGTATTCCGGTATTATTCAGTTCATGGACGGCCCGCTTCAAAGACTTCCGAATGACCCCGAGATGCTCCACGGGATCATTGGCCGGTTAAGCGATCAACTGGCGCAATCCGAACGCGAGCGAGCCGAACAGTCGCTGCAGTTGGAACAGCACTCCAATACCCTGCAACAGCAGACCCGGCGTATTGACCAGTTGCTCGAGTACATCGAGCTGTTGCGGCGCAAGCGCTTCGGCCGCAGTGCCGATCGCATCCCCGAGAGTCAGCTCGGGCTGTTTGACGAGACCGAGCTCGAGGCGCTGATCGCCGAACTGGAAGCCGAGCTGCCGGCCGACACCGCGCCGCCGGCGACACCCGCCGAAGACACCCTCGCGCCGCCCAAGGGCAAGCCGGTGCGCCGGCCGCTGCCGAGCCATCTGCCGCGGGTCGAGCGTATCCTGGATCTGCCCGAGGCGGAGAAAGCCGCCATGGGCGAGGATTGGGTCTTGATCGGCTACGACAGCTCCGAGCAACTGGCGGTCATCCCCCGCCAGACCTACGTCATCGAATACAAGCGCGCCAAATACGTTGCCCGTAACGAAGATGTGCCGGGCGCGGAGGTCGGGGTGAAGATCGCCCCGCGTCCGGCGCAGATCATCCCCAAATCCATCGCCCACAGCTCATTGCTGGCCTCCATCGTGACGGCCAAGTTCGTCGATGCCCTGCCGCTGTATCGTCAGGAGACGATCTTCGCGCGCGAGGGCATCGCGCTCGGGCGCCAAACCATGGCGGGCTTGCTCATCCAACTGCAGGTTCCGCTGCAACCCGTCGCCGCGGCGCTGAAAGACCTGCTGCGCCGGGGAGCGGTGGTGCATATCGACGAGACGCCGGTGCAGGTCCTGCGCGAGCCCGGACGCGAGAACACGCAAGACTCCTACATGTGGGTGTTTTGCGGCGGGCCGCCGGGCACACCGGTGCGCTGGTTCGAGTATGCCCCGAGCCGGGCCGCGGAAGTCCCTCGTCGGGTGCTGTTCGCGAGCGACGTCGATCCGCCGCCGCTGCCGTTGTATCTGCAATCCGACGGCTACGGCGCCTATGGTGTCCTCGCCGCTGCGCCCGGAGTCATCGGCCATGCCGGGTGCTGGGCGCACGTGCGACGCAAGTTCGTCGATGCCGCCAACGGGCGCAACGCCGGTGCCGCGCAGCAGATGGTGGCCCTGATCGGGGAGCTCTATGCGGTGGAGCGGCGCCTGCGCGACGCCGATCCCCAGACCCGGCTGCGCGGGCGTAGCGAGCACAGTCGAGCGATCCTCATGCGCATCCGCCGGTGGCTGGATCGCACCGCCACCCGCGTGCTTCCCAAAAGCCTGCTCGGCGAAGCCATCGCCTATGCCCTCGGCCAATGGCCGATCCTCATCACCTTTCTCGAGGACGGGCACCTGGAGATCGACAACAACATCGCCGAAAACGCCATCCGGCCCTTTGTGGTCGGGAGAAAGAACTGGCTCTTCGCCGGCAGTCCCAAGGGCGCCGAAACCAGCGCGCTGCTCTTCAGCCTGATCGAAACCGCCAAGGCCAATGGCCTGGAGCCTTGGGCCTACCTCAACCACCTCTTCGAGCACCTGCCCGGTGCCAAGTCCCCCGAGGCGGTCGCGGCGCTGCTGCCGCACAATCTGAAAATGGACGACCTCAAAAGGGAAGGGTCAATCCGGTAGTTCGCCGGACGCTTACTCGGCTGGCCCGTTCCGAACGCCGTTCGGCGGCCGAAGCGATCGAACGGGCTCTTGAGATGTGCCAGGCGCGGCAGCTCGGAAACGAGCCTGGAGGGGTCTTCAACGAGAGCCCGGCGCGGGATTGCGCGACCGATGTCGATCTCGATGCGCTGATCCGCGAGGAACGCAGGCCCAAAGGGGTATCCGAACGGACCGGAGCACGACTTACTCTGGGCCTCCTTCAAACGAGAAAACGTTCTCAAGGCTACTATCCCAATTCGCTCTGCTGCCTACAAAAATATGTGCTGATGGCGGAATAGGAATATCGGAATCGAGGCACCCCGCAGGTACGACGAGTAGGTCTCCTTGTTGTACGTTTGGCAATGCCGAACCGCAGCTAGCACAAAAGCTACGTTGGTGGCGAGTATTAGGAAGTTTGTATGTTGAGATTTGATCCTCCCCAGCTAGCCACCGAATCACCGCGGCACTGGAAAATAGATTTGCTGCATGAGCCGAGCCTGTATCCTTTCGGCAGTATGCGCAGTGGCAAAGAAAGAAGTGTTGGAACTCGCCGTCCACTTCAAAAGTGACCTTGCCGCAAAGACATGATCCGGAATATTTCATGGCCTATTCTTGCTGGCTGGTTTCTGGCGCATAACGCCATGCTCAGCCGAGCCGGATGAGCGAGAGTGAAACCGGCTTGGGCTGGAGCACATCGTCAGGCTTGAAGTGGAGTGTTGATACCAATTTCCGCCATTCGGAAGCTCGCCGGTCTCGGCTAGGTTTAGAAACTGGGCTTCGTTCAAGAATTGCACGCCTTGCAATTCAGCTTTCTCAGTCTTTTTTGGTCCTGCATTTTCACCGCCACATAGAAAATCTAGATTCTTCGTTACAGATGAAACTGCTTTAAAATTATGACTCTCAGCAATTGCTGAAAGCTCATTCTTTCTGGATGCGCTAAATCCAGTGAAACAGACTTGTAAACGGTGATCTTGCGCTTTCCTTGAGCGCATAGAATAGATAATTTTCCATGCATCCGAGTCGGAAAGAGCCTCGATCTGTTCCTTGCTCATATCCGATTTGGACATGAGAATCATTGTTGGCTTTTCGCTTGCCATTTTCTCTCCTTGTCACCTAACGGCAACCCTAAAGCGACCCGGACAGCGCGCCCACCGCCGATTGCCGCTCGCACCGAGCTCGAACGCGCTCGCCGGGGTCGCTTTTGAGGGCGTGGTCGGGTGGGTTGCTTGGAATTAAGTAAACTGTCACCGGAACTCGACCAGCGAGGAGACCCGCGCAAAACGCAAGCGGTCGAGGCTGTGGGAGCGTCCGAACACCGAGAATTGCCGATCTGAATCATTTGAAGTTGGCCGCTTTTTCTTTCAGCACAGCCCGCGCAAACTGCGGACCCGTGCGAAGCGCCGGCCGCAGTTTGGCATCGGGCTGGTGCGCTTGTTGGCCGTTTCTTTGCTATGCCCGCAGCCATTTTTCTGCGCCGTGTACCCATCCGAGGTGTAGTCGAAGACCGCAACCAAGACGCTTGGTCGAGACACCATTGATCTCGGCTGGTACGCCGACGGCGGCGAGAAATGCAGCGTAGTCATCGAACCAATCATCGTTTTGGCTAAATGTATGCACGACCATTGCTGCGTCGGCGGCACCGAACCTTTTAGCCTCGATAATGGCTGACGCGGTTCGATGAAAGAGCTGGTAGCGAAGGCCGTTTGCTGGCGGGAAACCGATCTCAAGCTCTTGGCACAAGAACTGTAGCCGTCGTTTCTTCCCAACGGATGGGTCTTTGAACCACTCGGCAATTGTCGGGCCGAAAGATTCCGATACCTTCCCTTCAACTGCTATTGAGACCAAGCCATGCGATGTTCTACCTAACACCCATACGTCATTTTGCGACGGTCTTGATCCTCCAGGTATCTGAACCTGATGCTCGGGGATGCAGAACAGCGCTTCAATTTCCGCCAATGCCGGCGCGCGGGCGAGAACCGCTCTTATCTCGCCTGGGATGTCTCCCGATTCTTCCCAGCAATACGCAAGCGCCTTCGCGGAGTTGCCGGTTTTCCAGTGCTTCTCGGGTTCGGCAAGAAACCGTTTCCAGTCCTCGGGTCCCGATGTGGGCATGAAGATTCTGGTCATTTCTGTGGTTCTCAGACTTCCACGGCCAACGCCATGCTCAGCCGAGCCGGTTGAGGCACCGGGTTAGGCGATATTAAACGTCGTCTGTCCCTGTTTTCTGCGCTATCCCAGTTCGCTCTGCTGCCTACAAAAATATGGGCTGATGGCAGAATCGAAATATCGGAATCGAGGCATCCCGCAGGTACGAGGAGAAGGTCTCCTAGTTGTACGTTTGGCAATGCCGAACCGCAGCTAGCACAAAAGCTACGTTGGTGGCGAGTATTAGGAAGTTTGTATGTTGAGATTTGATCCTCGCCAGCTAGCCATCGAATCACCGCGGTGCTGGAAAATAGATTTGCCGCATGAGCCGAGCCTGTATCCTTTCGGCAGTATGCGCAGTGGCAAAGAAAGAAGTGTTGGAACTCGCCGTCCACTTCAAAAGTGACCTTGCCGCAAAGACATGATCCGGAATATTTCATGGCCTATTCTTGTTGGCTGGTTTCTGGCGCATAACGCCAGCCGTAACCGGCGCATTTGTAGTGAGCGCAGCGAGCGAAAAATGCGTCCGCGTTTACGGCCTTGTTAGCCTTCAACATCTAAAAACTCAAACCTTCTTAACCAATCAATCCGAGCTGTAAGTAGCTCTAGGTTGACGCCGTGGCCCATTGCCGCTGGCCGTTTCACAACATTAACAACTGTTTCGGAGTACTGCTTTTCCTCGTAATCCAACTCCTCGTCTTGAATAACATCCTTGTGCTTCAGCAAAGCAATTGAGTCACTTGTTCTGAATTGATCTTTCTTTGCCGCTATTAGAAAACCCTCAATTAGCGCACATTCAAAACTCTTCTTTCTATTTTTCTCTGGGACAATCTGATAGAGATAATCAATCAGTTCTGATTCGTCGCCTTCATCGGAAATGTATCGTTGATAGGCGTCAGGCTTGAAGTGCCTTGCCAACATCAAGAAAACTAGCAAAGCGGGAAATAGGAACTGATTTTCTTTTGCTGTTCTAACTGCGATATTGACACTTGCTAGGAATTGCTCAACCTCCCTCAAAGAAAGCCGAAGTCCGACAGCAAGCACAATAAAGACATTCTTCAAATGCCCATAGTCGTACTGAAATTCTTGATATTTTTTTCTTGGGGTAAAGAACTCCTCAAGCTCGAATGATAAAAGCAGTGATTCAATATAGTTGCTTATATCTGGCCTCTTTAACTTGTATTCAAAATCAATGAATCGGCGAAGATATCCATCTGCATCGATTCCGTTTCCATAGACAGCCTTGATAGAGTGACCCAATTGCCCTTTATCGGGAGCCAACACAAACACCAAGCCCTCTATATTAAATAAATGTTTGATTCTTTCCAGCAGTTCAATGGCATAGTTCGGCCTACAGCGATCTAATTCATCTACAAAAATAATGAGGTGATTCCCATTTGCGGAATTCTCAATAAACTCAGTTAGGGCGCTATGAAACTCTGATATTGCATCTTTTTGTTGGAGGTAGCTATCGAGTGCATCGCCAGCCAAAGACCCAGCAGTTTTAGCTATCTCATCTTCGATTATTTTATCAGCATCAATGATGCCCGCTGTCGCAATTCTTATCAGTGCTGGAATGCCTCGTTTGGCTATTTGTTTTCCAGCAGCCTTGGTTTTCTCCCATGCCTCATTGGTCTCCTCTGAGGCGCCGATCAAACTCTTGAGACCTTCGTTCATTTCTCCTAGAAATGAAACCAAAGGATCTTCTGAGAAATCGGTTTCCCATGCATTGAAATATAATGAAGGAGTATTTCCTGCTTTGAGATGGTGCTCCCATAGTTTGATAAAAGTTGTCTTTCCTGTTCCCCATCGCGAATCGATTGCTATCACGGCTGGAGAGTCTACATTTTGCGCTAGCAATGTGAGGTTAAGAATCTCTTCTTTTCTATCCAAACGATCCGATTTAAACGGGTCATCTGGATCAAATCGGATTGGCTTGAATTTCAGATTCAATGCATTTTTCCTATAGAGGCTAACGTGATGCTTTCCGCTGTCCGCTTTCCGCTTTCCGCTTTCCGCTGGAGCTGCTTGTTAAATTCGTCAATCGATATTCCTTCCAAGGAGCCTGGCTAAGAAACTGACCAGCCCTCGTTCCTCGCGGCCAGCGGTGCTCCCAAAGTGATAGTTTCTGAAGGCGAAAAGTAGGCTGACAAGTCCGCAGGCAATTCCTATCCATTGGAGCCAATGCACTCGCCGCCCGAAGACCGTCTCTAGCATCGGGTAGAACGTGCTGTGCTGCCTTTCGCTTATGAGTGAGGCCATCCAGGCGGGCAGCACAAAATAGAAGAGGGAGAATGCTAACACGCCCAATAGAAGAGCGCCCTTCCAGCTCACTCGGGAGCTGATGTACGCCACGTCATCGACCATCGATGAAGAGCGGCTCCCTCTTCGATACCGTCTGTATCCCATGGTTGCCTGTCCCTCTTTATAACTTAACGCCAAACGTATCCGGCGAATTTGTAGTGAGCGCAGTGAACGAAAAATGCGTCCGAGTTTACGGCGTTGTTATGCCTTGGCCCGTGTTTAATCATCTTTGTCCCAGCCCGCTTTCCCATCACAGAAGTTGCAACCGGCCCAATAGCTGTTCTCCATATCTCCCGTATTTGGTTCATTGCACCACTGGCACCATTGCAGGCTTTCAAAAACACCAAAACAAGAAGCGCATACGTACTCATCGTTTGGCGTCCGCACTACAGTGTGATAGCCCTCACAATCTCCGCAATTACCTGGGCTCCATGATTCATCGCCATCTTTCGCCGCAATATGAGCAGCGCCATCATCAATTAGAATATCCGCAACATCTTCAGGTTCGAATCGTTTTCCGCAATTACCGCAAGACGAAAATCCCTCGTTCTCGAAGAACACTGTTTCGCCGCAATTCGGACATTCGATTTGTAGAGAGCGTTCGGTTAAGCGACAGACAAGACATTCGGATTCATAAATTGTCTCTTGTTCATCTTCATGCTGTTGCGATTCGAAACCGCATGACGGGCATTGCTTGAAAACAAACCCGTTTGCCTTTCGTGAATCTATTTCTGAGGAAAGATTCTCAAACACAACAGACAGAAATTCATGAAGCCCTCTTAGCTTTTTATCAACATCCGCTATCTGCGATACCCAAGGAGCAAATACGTCCTTCCATTGTTCAGTGATTAAGCGATGTAAAAAGTACCAAGCCGTCAGTTGCTTTCTCGCCACCTCTTGTTTCAATGCACTTGCTTCATTGCTTGTGTGCGCCTCATGAAAGAAGTGCACTGTTTTGTTTCGGTGTTTAGTAACCTCGCGAAATACTTCTAACTCTCTTTTTGAGAGGCCACTCTTAACGACTTCCTGATTACCAACGAGACTCCGCAGGCTCACGTTTTGAGCCACCGGCGGTCGCACACTGGTGCCGTGACCACCACCGGGAGTCTGCACCATGGCCAAGAACCTCATCCAGTTTCAGAAGGGTCTGAGTTTGCCTGACTTTCTTGCGCAGTACGGCACCGAGGAGCAGTGCGCCGACGCTCTGTTCGGCTGGCGCTGGCCGGCGGGCTTCGTCTGCCCTGAGTGCGGACATGCCGAGGACTTCACGGCGCTGCGCACGCGCGAGCTGATGCAGTGCAGGCACTGCCACCACCAGACCTCGTTGACCGCCGGGACGATCTTCGCCTACACCAAGCTGCCCCTGACCGTCTGGTTTCTCGCCATGTATCTTCTCACGCAACAGAAAAACGCCATCTCCGCGCTTGAGCTCAAGCGCCATCTCGGGGTGTCCTACCCCACGGCCTGGAAGGTCAAGCACAAGCTCCTGCAGGTCATGCTCGAACGCGACGCCGATCGCCAACTGAGCGGGGTAATCGAGATCGACGACGTCTACTGGGGCGGCGAGGTTCATGGCGGCACCCCGGACGCGGCTCACCCAACAAGACCCCTTCGTTGCCGCCGTGGCCAAGAACGACAAGGGCCACCCGATCGCGCTGCGCATGAGCGTGGTTGCAGGATTCCGCAAGACCGAGTTGGCGCACTGGGCCGCCAAATTCATTCATCCCGACAGCATCGTCGTCAGCGACGGCCTCGCCTGCTTTCGCGGAATCGCGGATGCCGGCATCGAGCACCAGGCCATGGTGACCGGCAGCGGCGCCGGCGGCGTCGAGTTGCCCGAGCGCAAGTGGGTCAACACCATCCTCGGCAACGTGAAGACCGCGATGAGGGGCACCTATCATAAGGCCAGCTCCCAACATCTGCCGCGCTACCTCGCGGAGTTCTGCTACCGGTTCAATCGCCGCTTCGACCTGGCGGCCATGCTGCCGCGCCTCGGCATTGCGGCCGCGCGAACCCCGCCCATGCCCTACCGTCTGCTCAAGTTGGCTGAGGCTCATTGGTAATCAGGAACGACTTTATCCAACCTAGTTGCTGCATCATCCAAGCCAACCGACTGAAAATCGCCGGCAATAAATTTAGTCCAATCGGGCTCTTGCCGTTTTGCTACCACTAACGTCCAGTGCTCGGCCATCAAGCGTGCTTTGACGAAAAGCTCAACAGCCGCATGAAAGTGGATTACCGAATATTTTGGGCGCTCATCCAAGTCATCGATAGCTTTCGATAAGAAATCGAGGGCATTGTCTACCAAGCGCTTAAACATCAATTTCTGCGACATATTTGACTCGTGAAAACGGGGACAGACCCTGGGATACCTCAGGGGTCGCGGTAGGGACGGAGGTTACCCCCCGCCCCCCGCACAGATCCGTACGTGCGGAATTACCGCATACGGCTCCTGCCTCGGGTCATGACGCGAAGCGAACCGTCGGGTAGGGGTGAGCCAGTTTCACCGACGGTAGATATTTTCGAGCCAGCCTGTTACACCTCGACCAGGGCATCCGGTGCTTGTGACTACGCCGCATGAGAGACTGACGCCAGGCGCGGGTGACTTCCGCTCGGAAGCCGTCCAGGCGTTTGAGATTGCCCGGCACCGCGTGGTAGTTGAAGTAGCCCCGCAGGACGCGGCCCAGCCATTTTCCTTGCTCCGGAATTGGCGCGTGGCGCTGCTCCCTCAGTCGCCCCCGGATCGCCGCCAGCGTCGCCCGCATCCGCTTTTTGACGGTGCGTCTGACGATCGCGAATCGGCCTTTCCGGGTCTTGCCGCAGATGTGCGTAAAGCCGAGAAAATCAAACGTCTCCGGCTTTCCCAATCCCTGGCGTTTCCGGTTGGAAGCAGCGTAGCGGCCAAACTCGATCAGCCGCGTCTTCTCCGGATGCAGTTCCAGACCGAAGCGCTGAAGGCGTTCGCGCAGGTCCGCAAGGAAGCCGCGCGCCTCCACCTCAGCCTGAAATCCATACACGCTATCATCGGCATAGCGGACCAGGATGACCTGGCCGCGCGCGTGCCGCCGGCGCCATTGGTGCGCCCAAAGGTCGTGAACGTAGTGCAAGTAGATATTCGCCAGTAACGGCGAAATCACCGCACCTTGCGGCGTACCCCGTTCGCCGGGAACCCGCCGTCCTTGTTCGTCGATGACGCCTGCTTTCAGCCAGTTGCGGATCAGTCGAAGGATCCGTCGATCCGCGATCCGGTGTTCCAGGAATCGCATCATCCACCCGTGATCGAGCATGTCGAAGAACGAACGGATGTCTGCGTCCAAGACCCAGTTGACCGGCCTGGTGTCGATGGCGACATAGAGCGCGTCCAGCGCTTGGTGTTGGCTCCTGCCAGGTCGAAAGCCATAGGAGAACCCCAAGAAATCCGTTTCATAAATCGCGTTGAGGACGGTCACCACCGCCTGCTGCACGATCTTATCTTCCAAGGCGGCAATCCCCAGCGGACGCAAACGACCATCCGCCTTGGGGATGTAGACTCGCCGCGACGGCGTGGCGCGATAGGCACCGGTATGAATCCGCCGGTGCAAGTCCTCCAGCCGACTGGCGAGGCCCCCCTCGTAGCTGGTCCAGGTCACGCCGTCCACCCCCGCCGCCGCGTCCCGGCGAAGCGCATGGAAGCTCTCCTCCAGTAGCGTCGGTGTGATGTGGTGCAGCAGTGCCGTGAACTGTGCCCGCCGATCCCGGCGGGCCGCTTCGCGTACGCCTTCGAGACCCATCGACACGCGATCCCGGCTCTGTGTCCGGTGCGTGGGCGCCTCTCCAGCGTTCCCCTCGGCTACGCCCCTTCCCTCCACCACCTCCGCGGGGTTGTCCCCCTTGTTCGGCAGCTTCTTCGGTACTACGAGCGTATCCGACTTCTCATCCGCGTCGATGGCGGGATGACGGCTTTGCCTTCCCCGCCCCACCCGGTCGGCGCCGGGTACGGATGAGACCTCCCAGGTCCTGTGCAAAAGGCTTCCCGGCATGCTCAGGGTCTCCGACCGCGCGGGATCGTCTGCGCACTTGCGATTAGCGCCCGCAGCCGTGTCGCCTTCCGCCTGTCTGTACGACGTCGGCATCCCGGAGTTCGTGATTTCGCGGCTCAATGGCTGGCCTGCCGGTTTCCCCTGTCAACGCTTGGAGCTACGCCTCACGGCATATCCCCCATGACTCGGGGCCGAAACGAATCGCCCTTTCTATTTCGTATCGAACTTTCATCGACTACCTCTTGCCAGTTTGTCCTGGCGCATCACAGACCACGTTTTTCTGCTCCCTTGGGCCCGGCGGTAGGCGTGAATCTGCGGGACGACCTCGAAGGTCTGGCAGAAGGAGTCTTCGACCAAGGTGCGTCGGGCGGAATCGGGTTCGCCGGGGCCGAGGATCCGTTCGATTCGTCGGGCCAGTCCGTCGGTGGCAGCGGCATCGAGGATGCGACTTTGGTCCAGGCCGGCCGCGTTGAGATTGCGGACGCCGTAGTCGGGGCCGAGTTGCGCCTCGAGCAGCGCCAGGGTCTCCAACTCTCCCGAATGCGCGCCCGCGAGCGCCAAGGGGCTGATGTCGGAGGGGAGGATTCTGGCCATGAGCGTCCGTTCTCGATGGTGGCGATCAGGGTTTGCCGATGCCGACGACGCGTCCGACTGGATAGCGACCGGCTGGGCGCTCGGCCTCGTTCTTGGCTGCCGCGGCTCCAGCCGCCCGGACGACCTTGCGGCGCGTGGTCCGACCGCCGCGATGCATGATGTCGCTGATTTGAACGCTGCCGTCTTCCATCGTCGGGGACGTTCTCCATGAAACCGCAAGGACGCGTTCGAGTGTAGACGCGGTGCGGGTTGCGAGAATTGATGAGCGTCATGGTTTGCGACCGAGGCGCCGACCGTCGCGGATGGGTGCGCGCATCCGGAAATGTTCGATGCTGCGTGCCCTGGCGGGGTCAGATCAGGACCGGGAGGATGCCGAGGGATGTCGAGGCCGGAACGACGAGGCAGTGGTGGGACGACGGGTGCCGTTCTTATCTTCGTCGGCGATTCTCTGTATTCTGCCCCGAAGCATTGGTCACTCTGGCATCGTCTATGTTCGCTTGCTTCCGGAGACTCTTCCGCCGCTCGAGGATCCCGGTTCCGATGACGGTCTCCCTGATTCTGCTGTGGCTTCCGGTTGCAACCGTCTTCGCTGCGCCCCTGGCCATCGAGCCCTTGGCCAACCCGCTTCGGCCGCCGGATACCTCCAGTCCGCAAGCCACTGCACGGAGCCTGATCCGCAACCTCGAGGAGGCGTACGAGATCGCGAAGGATCCCGAGCGATCCCGCGAGGATACCCTCGCACCCCTTCGGCGTGCCCGCCGTACGCTCGATCTGAGCGAGGTGCCCGCCGAGTTCGCCGCGGATATCGGTCTCGAGGCGGCGCTGCTGATCAAGGAGACGATCGACCGTGTCGGTCTTCCGCCGTACGAGGAGATTCCGGACGCCGAACGTGTCGCGATCGACGAGCTCTCGAAGTGGCGCATTCCCTCTACCGAGATCACCATCGCCGAGGTTCAAGAAGGACCTCGGACCGGGGAATGGCTTTTCAGCCCCACAACCGTGGATCTGGCGGAGTCGTTCTACGAGCGGGTCTCCGAGCTGCCCTATCAGCCGGGTGCAACGCCTGGACTCTACGGTGCCTACAGCCTGACCCCGGGAGCCGGATTAAGCCTCTCCTGGGGAGCCGGGTTGCCGTCGTGGCTGGGGGTTCAGGTGTTGGGCCAGACGGCCTGGCAGTGGATCGCCGGAGTGTCCGTACTCCTGTCGGGTTTCGCCTTGGGCGTGGTTGCCTATCGCGCCGGCCGACGCGCCGACAAGCGCCGTCGCGAGCACGATCGGATCTCGCGCAGGGGGACCGTCATGGCGCTCCTGTTCGGTGTCGCCTTGTTGCAGGTGATGAAGTACTTCATCAACGAGGTCGTCAACTTCACCGGACGGATGCTGATCCTGGACAAGCAGTTCTTCGTCATCTTGGAGTACGCGCTGCTGGGCTGGCTTGCGGTCTTGATCCTCAATCAGATCCCGGAGCTGGTGATTCGCTCGCGGCGCTTACGTCCCCGGGGCATCGACAGCCAGCTGCTGCGGCTCGGCTTCAAATTGCTGGCCTTCGTCGCGATTGCGGCACTGGTGGTGGACGGGGCGCAGCGGATCGGCCTGCCGGCGTATTCGGTGATTACCGGTCTCGGGGTCGGCGGCTTGGCGGTCGCACTGGCCGCTCGCGAGACCCTGGCGAATCTCCTCGGCTCGTTGGCGATCATGCTCGATCGCCCCTTCCGGATCGGCGATTGGATCAAGATGGACGGCAAGGAAGGCACGGTCGAAGACATCGGCTTTCGAAGCACCCGTATACGGACCTTCTACGATTCCTTGCTGTCGGTGCCGAATTCGGTCACGGTCAATACGGCGATCGACAACATGGGCGAGCGGGCCTATCGCCGTGTCTCGACGAAGCTGAATATTCGTTACGACACCGGGCCGGAGCGGATCGAGGCCTTTCTCGAGGGGATCAAGGAGATCATCAAGGCCAATCCAGCCACACGCAAAGACTATTTTCACGTCGTCATGCACGACTTCGGCCCTCACGGGCTGGATGTCTTGCTGTACTTTTTTCTGCAGGTCCCGGACTGGTCCGCGGAGCTCGTGGAACGGCAGCGGGTGTTCATCGAGATCATGCGGCTTGCGGAGCGGCTGGGCGTCGACTTTGCGTTTCCGACCCAGACGATCGAGGTGGAGAGCATGCCGGGACAGCCGCATCAAGCGCGACCGGCGCAGGAGCCGAAGGAGCTCTCGGCGGTCGCGCGCAACTTCGGCACGCAAGGCAACGATGCCCGGCCGCGCGGCTTGGGTCTCTTTACGCCGCCGTGCGAGGAGCGCTAAGCATCTCTTTCAGTGGTGACATGGAGGCGATGGTCGGGGCAACGGGACACGTTCGTCTGCGCTCGGGGACGCTGTAGCGGCGCAAGGTAGCATCCTCAACGGGTGGTCCTTGGATATCGATCGAAGCGCAAGCGGCTCGGTCCCAGTGACATTCCAGCTACTCATCCAACTCTCCGAGCGCGGCGCCGTCGGCAAGTCCGCCCGGATAGACGGTGTGATGCTCTCGAACTCGTAGCGGCCGTCACCCTGCGGGTGAGGCGTCAGATCTCCAAGATCGTCAACCGCGTCAAGGCATTGCATGAAGCACGAAGCGGTCAACTGCCGGATCTAGGTTGAGGAGCCGAATCGACGGTCCATTTGTGATGACCGGCAGGCAGGCCTGTATCGACGGTGTTGATTTCAATATCGAGGATCTCTCCATGCCGCTGCAGATCGCCAATCCCGCCGTCGTCGGCAAGGTCGAGCGGCTCGCCCGAGTGACCGGTTTGAGCAAGACGGCTGCCGTGGAGCGCGCGGTCGATCAACTGCTGAGAGAGCTCGAGGGCGCCGCCGAGCCAGCCGCCTGCACGCGTGCGCTGCTGGTGCAGCTCGATCGCATCCCGGACCGAGCAGACGCCGTCGATCCCCTCCCTTGGGACGAGGCAGGACTCCCCGAATCCTCGCCGAGACGCGAGCCGACGCGCTGCTCGAAGACCATCGCCGCGTGCGCGAGGCCGCCCGCGATGTCGGCCAGTACAGCGTCAGTGCCTGCTTGCCGGTGGACGTGATCGGCGTCTATGTGTTGCTGCCGGACGAGCTTTGACGGGGGCAGGAGTGGCGAGTGGTGAATGGCGAATCGTCATCGAGACAAAGTGGCACTCACGAGTCGCTATTCTTCTGCATTAATGTACAATTTAGACACTATGTACATTTTGGAGATCGACGATGCGCACCGTGACTGCAAGCGAAGCGAAGCAAGGGCTGGCAAGCGTCATCGAGGCTGCGGCCAGGGAGCCGATCGTGATCGAGCGCCAGAAGCGTGCGGTCGCCGTTGTGTTGTCGATGCAGGAATACGAGCGTCTTGTCCGACTCAACGTCGCCGAGTTCCAACGGTTCTGCGATCAGGTCGGGGCCTCGGCCAAAGACGTCGGCATGAACGAGGCCAAGCTCGCCGAGCTCCTTGCGGATGATTGAGCAATCGCTCTGGGTGCTGGACACGAATGCCCTGATCAGTCGCTTGCTCTGTCCCGGCGGCGTGGCTGCGCAAGCCGTCGATCATGCCTTGGCGCGCGGCGTACTGCTGGTGTCCGAAGAGACCCTGAGCGAATTGGTCGAGGTCCTGAGTCGCTCCAAGTTCGACCCCTATGTGACGCGCGCGGATCGGGTGCGATTCATTGAGCGACTCGGCGGCGTGGCGCGTATCGTCCCGATCGTAGGCAAAGTCCAGGCCTGTCGCGACCCGAAAGACGACACGTTTCTGGATGTGGCACTGAACGGTGAAGCGACGGCCATCGTCACCGGCAATCAGGATCTACTGGTCCTGGACCCATTCCACGGTATTCGTATTGTCAGCCCGGCGGCTTTTCTGACATGGGCATGAGCGGCGTTGCGCCTCTTCGCCGCAGGCGCCGCTACGCCTCGTCGGCGCGCCTTGTCCTGACCTACAGGAAACGTGACAGGGCCAGTTTGCCCCTTCGGTCTCCTGGCGCTTGGAAGCGGAGCTGGCCCGCAGCTTCCCCGAGGCCGTGCGGCGCGGCCACGCATTCGTGGCCGGCGGCCAGGACGACCTGGTGCGATTCCTGAGACGTGCCGCAGCATTGGCTCGCGCCCTACCGAATCAGGCGGAACTGGACTTCGAGACTGAGGTCGAGGAGGCTTTGGCGGCTCCCCCTCCGGACCTGATTCGCGGGACGGAGGTGGAGCGTCTGGTGCGTCAGCGTGTCGGTCAGCAGACCTTCCGCCAAGCCACGATGGCCTACCGGGGACGCGCCTGTGCGGTCACCGGGATTACCGTACCCGAGGTCCTGCGCGCCAGTTTTGACGATCTCGGGCGGAACCGCATGAAGCGCATTGCCCGGCCACAGGGCCTCGGCCAGGCCGGCATCATGACGGGTTCGGCGCAGGTCCGGGTTTCGCGTGCCCGGGCAGGTCGGCGTCGAGCGCTTTGCCACACGGTTTTATGCATTCCGGCCCGACCCAAACTCTGGGGACAGAACGATGAGCCGGCAGGATTCAGCCTTGTTCCCGATGAAAACGAGAGGACACTGAATGCGTCAGCACCGATGGCGCCATCGTCTGCAGCTCTGCTTGTTCTGCGCGCTGACAACCCCGGCCTGGGGTCAGGACCCGCCCGGTGTCCAACTGGCGGCCGTGGAAACCAGCGAGATCGTCGAGGAGGTCCGGCTCACCGGAACCGTGAACGCGTTGCGAAGCTCGCGCTTGTCCACGGCGGTTGCCGGTCTCGTGAACAAGGTCGCGGTCGAGACGGGCGGGAAGGTCACGCAAGGCGACCTGCTGATCGGGCTGGACGATGAGCAGGCGACGTTCGAGCTCGCCGGTGCCCGCGCCGAAACGGAGGAGGCGAGGGCGCGGCTCGAGGAGGCCCGCCGTCGACTGGACGAGGCCCGGTCGCTGGGGCGCGGGAACATTGCCGCGACCGAGGTCAGCACTCGGGAGACCGATGTTGCCGCCGCGCAGGCCGCGCTTGCCCGGCTGCAGGCCGCCGAGGCACACCGAGAGGTGGTGTTGCGCCGGCATCGCGTGGAGGCGCCGTTCGACGGTGTCGTCAGCGAGCGGTCCAGCGAACTGGGCGAGTGGGTCACGCCGGGGGATGCCTTGCTGATGCTCGTGGACACCGACCATCTGAGGCTGGATTTTCAGGTGCCTCAGGAGGCCTATCGGCGGATCGGCGAAGACTCAGAATTGCTGATCGGCGGCGCCGGTCCCGAAGGTGACTCGATGGCGGCCGAGATCGATGCCCTGGTCCCGGTCGGTGAATCGCAATCCAGAACCTTCCTGCTGCGTGCGATCGCCCCCGAGGGCTTTGCCGCGTTGCCCGGCATGGCCGTCGAGGCGGTGCTGCGGATCTCGACGGGGAAGCAGGGATTGACCGTGTCCCGCGATGCGATCAATCGCTATCCGGACGGTCGTGTCACCGTCTGGATCGCCGAGCCGACGGACGGGGGGCTTTACGCGGTCCGGGAGAAACGCGTCGCCACCGGCACCGGCTTCCGCGACCGCGTCGTCGTTGTCGAAGGACTGGAAGGCCATGAGCAGGTCGTCGTGCGAGGCAATGAATCCCTGGAACACGGCATGACGGTGCGGATCGCGGAGCGGACGGCGCGCTGATGTTCGCCGGCATCATCCGACACGGCACCCTGGTGGCCGTGATCACCCTGATCCTGGCCATTCTGGGCAGCGCCGCGGCCTTGCGCATCCCGGTGCAGATGATCCCGGATCTGGAAACCCGCACGGTGACGGTTGAGACCCGATGGCCGGGGGCGACCCCGCAGGACATCGAGAAAGAGATCCTCATCGAGCAGGAGCGCTACCTGCGCAATGTGCCCAACCTGACCCGAATGATCTCGTCCGCGTCCTTCGGTGCATCGGAGATCGAGCTGGAATTCCCGTTCGGTGTCGACATCACCGAGGCGCTGATCCAGATCAACAACGCCCTCAGCCAGGTGTCGGATTACCCCCGCAACGTGGACGAGCCCCGCATCGTCGCGGCGTCGTTCTCCGCCAATGCCTTCATGTACTTCAGGATCTCCACCCTGATGGGCAACCCTCGGGAGCTGGACATCGACCTGATGCGTGACTTTGTCGAGGACCGGGTTCGGCCGCGCATGGAGAGCGTGCCGGGTGTGTCCGAGGTCACGGTCGGGGGCGGTGCCGAGCGCCAGGTCCAGATCACGGTGGACGAGCTGAAACTGGCCCAGCGCGGACTGAGCCTGGTGGACCTGCGGGATGCCGTCACGGCCCGGAATCGCGATGTGTCCGGCGGCGAGATCGATTCGGGGAAGCGCAGCTACCTGCTGCGCACCCTGGGACGGTTCGAGGATCTCGAGGAGCTGGAGCAACTGGTGGTGTCGCGCACCGGCGACAGCGTGGTCAGGCTCTCGGATGTCGCCAGCGTGCGTCAGGATCACTCCCGGATTCGCGCCGTGTCCTTCGTCAACGGCCAGCGGGTCCTGGGGTTGCAGGTGAGGCGGGAGAGCGGCTCCAACGTCATCGACATCAAACGGGCCATGCTGAAGGAGGTCGATGCCATCAACCGGGAGGTCTTGGAGCCCGCCGGGATGCGGCTCGACCTCACCGCCGACGATGCCCGCTACGTGGAGGCATCGGTGGCCAACGTCCGCAACAATCTGGCGATCGGTGCGGTGTTTGCCTCCCTGGTGTTGTTTCTCTTCCTGCGCTCGTCCCGGGCCACGCTGGTCGCGGTGATCGGCATCCCCTTGTGCGCCATCGCGGCCTTCATGGGTCTGCTGATCGCCGGGCGCACCATCAACGTCATCTCGTTGGCCGGCATCGCGTTCGCCATCGGGATGACCGTGGACAACAGCATCGTGGTGCTGGAGAACATCGAGCGTCATCGTCGTCTGGGGCTGAACCGGTTCGATTCCGCGCTCAAGGGCGTCCAGGAGGTCTGGCCGGCGGTGCTCGCATCCACCATGACCACCATCCTGGTGTTCCTGCCCATCCTCTTCATCGAGCAGGAAGCGGGACAACTCTACTCCGATGTGGCCATTGCGATCTCCGCGGCCATCCTGGCCTCGATGCTGGTGGCCGTCACGCTGATTCCCACCCTCAGCGCACGGATGGGCTTCGGTGTGCGCGAAACGGCCGCGGACGGATCCGGCAACGCCCCTTTCGGAGGTCGGGCCGGCGGCTGGGCAGAAGGCATCGTGGGTGGCGTGCGCTGGCTGGTCGGCAGTGCCGTGCGACGGGTACTCACGATCCTGGTCACGGTTGGACTGAGCCTCTGGATCATCCTGGCGTTGACGCCTCCCGCCGAGTATCTGCCGGAGGGCGAAGAGCCGAAGACCTTCGCCTCCATGAATGCACCGCCCGGCTACAACCTGTCCGAGATGGAGGCCATCGCCAAACAGATCGAAGGCCATTTCCTGCCGCACGTCGGCGCCGCGAGCGACGCCTACGCGGCCGGCGAGGTCTCGGTACCGCCGCTCGCCTACCTGAACATGCAGGTCCGGCCCACCAACCTACGTATCATCGCCGAGACCATCGATCCGTCGCACATCGAGGCATTAATGGACGAGATCACCGGTCTCTACGAGCAGTTTGCAGGCATGCGGGCATTCGCCGCCAAGGGCTCCATCATCTCCAGCAACGACGGCGGGACCCGCAGCATCAACCTGGATATCTCCGGCCCGGATCCGGTGTCCATCTACCGCTCGGCCAACGCCGCCTACGAACGCGCCCGGGAGATCTTCGACAACCCGCGCATCCAGACCCAACCGCCCACCCTGTCTCTGGCTCAGCCCTTGATCCAGGTGCGCCCGGACTGGAATCGGGCCGCCGAGCTGGGTCTGGACACCGAGGCGATCGGCTTCACCATCGCCGCCCTGACCGAAGGGGCATACCTGGACGATTTCTTCCTCGACGACGACAAGATCGATATCTATCTCTACGGCAGCCAGGGCCGGGAGCCTCGCCTGGACGAGCTGCCCAATGTGATGATTCACACGCCAGGGGGCGCCACCTTGCCGCTGTCCGGCCTGGCGACGATCGAGGAGGCCGTGGACGCCAGCACGGTGCGCCGGGTGGACGGTCGTCGCACCGTCACCCTGAACGTGATCCCGCCGGACGACGTGCCCCTGGAAACGGGTGTCGCGCGCGTGAAGGAGGAGCTGCTTGGCGCCATGCGCCGCAGCGGCGAGCTGCCGTCGGACGTGAGCGTGGAGATCTCGGGGGCCAGTGACCAGCTCGACGCCACCCGTGACGCCTTGACCGGCAACTTCCTGATTGCGATGGTCATCATCTATCTGGTGCTGGTGGCGATCTTTGCGCATTGGGGCTTCCCGCTGCTGATCATGACCGCCATTCCATTGGGCATCGCCGGCGGCATCGTCGGGCTGGCGCTACTGAACCTGGTCGGGGGCCTATTGCCCACGATCGGCCTGATGCCGCTGAGCCAGCCCTTCGACATGATCACCATGCTGGGCTTCCTGATCCTGATGGGAACGGTTGTGAACAACCCGATCTTGGTGGTGGACCAGGCCCGCCAAAACCTCCGCCAGCAGGGTGTTTCGGTGGTGGACGCCGTGGTGGACGCGGTTCAGATCCGCCTGCGCCCCATCGCCATGACGACCCTGACCACCATCTGCGGCCTGTCGCCTCTGGTCTTTCTGCCCGGCGAAGGCACCGAGCTCTATCGCGGTGTGGGGGTGATTGTCTTGTTCGGCCTGATGGGTGCGGCAACGGTCACCCTTACCTTTCTGCCGGCCCTGACTGTGGTCGTGCTGTCGTGGGGCGAGAAGCGGGCGACGAAGAGCGAGTTGCCGTTGTCCATGAATTGAGCCGGCCCCGTTTCCCTTGCATGAGATCCGGGAGAGGCACGTCGTCGTCCAATGATGGCACGTCTTCTGCGCTAAACTTGACAGAACCGACCACCCGATTCAGTCAACCAAGTCCGGAGCCCGGCCATGCCGACACCAACCATCAATCCGGACTTCGCCCCGGTGCTGGAGCCCCTCGGGAACGGTGCCGGCGATTTCTTCCTCGCCGCCGGTCTGTACCAAGCGCACAAGATCAGTTTCGGCGCCGCCGCGGCCCTCGCCGGCCTCGGCTACGAGGAGTTCCACTACCGGCTTAAGGAGCACTTCGGTCACGGCTTTGTCGTCGCCGACGAGACCGTGGAGGACGACCTGCGGCTGGTCGAAGCGCTCGTGGACCGGCGCTCGTGAGACTCGTTACCAATGCCAGTCCTCTGATCTTCCTCGCGAAGATTGAATTGCTTCCGATGCTGCGGAGCTGCTTCTTGCAGGTTCTCGCACCACCGGCGGTGGTGGCCGAGACCAGGTTGGATCTGCCCGGCTTCATCGAATGCCGGGAATTATCAGAGATCGGGCATGCGTTCGTTCGCGGCGCGATCGGCACCCTGCATCGGGGGGAGGTGGAAGCCATCGTCCTGGCACGCGAGCAGGGCATCGATCTCGTTGCCATCGACGACAAAGCCGCCCGGAGCAGAGCCAGTCAGATGGGCCTGAGGCCCATCGGCACCCTTGGCCTGATCGTTTTGGCCCACCGCTTGGGCCACCTCGACGCATTGACCGCTATGACCAAGGTCGATGAGCTTGTGGACATCCACGGCCTCTATCTCTCGAGCCACGTTCGCCGGCAAATCCGCAGCCAGCTCGGCGGATCATTCACGGGCACGGTCAAGCGCTGAACGCGACGTAAAAGATCGGCGAGCTGTGAAGAAATTGAGCCCCTTTTCCCCCGGCAGCGGGGACGTCCGCTCAATCTGCATGACGGGTCGTCGGGCCCCTTCGAGCGGCACGGAAATCACGGAGCCCAGCCCGGAAGAACCACCAGCCAAGACGTCAATCTCCCTGCTCACCCGGGCTTGCCCCTAAACCTCGTCCGGCTTAGGATCGTCGACAAATCGATTCGCACACGGAGGCTGAAATCACTGGATGCCCACCATCAGCCAATTCTTCGGAATCGTGATCCAAATGTTCTGGCGTGAGCACGCACCGCCGCATTTCCATGCCCTTTACGCCGAGCACGAAGCGCTGATCGATATCCGCACGCTCGAAGTCATTGGTGGACGACTGCCGAAGCGGGCCCTCGCCCTGACAATCGAGTGGGCCGTCGAGCACCGCGAAGAACTGATGGAGGATTGGAGATGATGCCAATTGATGCAGCTTCCGAAACGGATCGCGCCATTGGAGTGATTCCAGCCGCTCCGTGGCGCGTGAAGGGGTTGTCGATCTTGCCGGACTATCGCCTGGCGGTGACCTTCCAAGACGGCACCAGCGGTGTCGCAGATCTCTCGGCGGTCACCTCGGCTCATGACCGCGGCATCTACGAACCGCTCAAGGATCCGAGCTACTTTAAGCAAGCGCGTCTTCAAATGGGTGTTGTCACCTGGCCGAACGGGACGGATCTCGACCCGGCTTGGATGTATGAGGAACTGGTACAGTTTAAAACGTGGTCTGTGATGCGCCAGGACAAACTGGCAAGAGGTAGTCGATGAAAGTTCGATACGAAATAGAAAGGGCGATTCGTTTCGGCCCCGAGTCATGGGGGATATGCCGTGAGGCGTAGCTCCAAGCGTTGACAGGGGAAACCGGCAGGCCAGCCATTGAGCCGCGAAATCACGAACTCCGGGATGCCGACGTCGTACAGACAGGCGGAAGGCGACACGGCTGCGGGCGCTAATCGCAAGTGCGCAGACGATCCCGCGCGGTCGGAGACCCTGAGCATGCCGGGAAGCCTTTTGCACAGGACCTGGGAGGTCTCATCCGTACCCGGCGCCGACCGGGTGGGGCGGGGAAGGCAAAGCCGTCATCCCGCCATCGACGCGGATGAGAAGTCGGATACGCTCGTAGTACCGAAGAAGCTGCCGAACAAGGGGGACAACCCCGCGGAGGTGGTGGAGGGAAGGGGCGTAGCCGAGGGGAACGCTGGAGAGGCGCCCACGCACCGGACACAGAGCCGGGATCGCGTGTCGATGGGTCTCGAAGGCGTACGCGAAGCGGCCCGCCGGGATCGGCGGGCACAGTTCACGGCACTGCTGCACCACATCACACCGACGCTACTGGAGGAGAGCTTCCATGCGCTTCGCCGGGACGCGGCGGCGGGGGTGGACGGCGTGACCTGGACCAGCTACGAGGGGGGCCTCGCCAGTCGGCTGGAGGACTTGCACCGGCGGATTCATACCGGTGCCTATCGCGCCACGCCGTCGCGGCGAGTCTACATCCCCAAGGCGGATGGTCGTTTGCGTCCGCTGGGGATTGCCGCCTTGGAAGATAAGATCGTGCAGCAGGCGGTGGTGACCGTCCTCAACGCGATTTATGAAACGGATTTCTTGGGGTTCTCCTATGGCTTTCGACCTGGCAGGAGCCAACACCAAGCGCTGGACGCGCTCTATGTCGCCATCGACACCAGGCCGGTCAACTGGGTCTTGGACGCAGACATCCGTTCGTTCTTCGACATGCTCGATCACGGGTGGATGATGCGATTCCTGGAACACCGGATCGCGGATCGACGGATCCTTCGACTGATCCGCAACTGGCTGAAAGCAGGCGTCATCGACGAACAAGGACGGCGGGTTCCCGGCGAACGGGGTACGCCGCAAGGTGCGGTGATTTCGCCGTTACTGGCGAATATCTACTTGCACTACGTTCACGACCTTTGGGCGCACCAATGGCGCCGGCGGCACGCGCGCGGCCAGGTCATCCTGGTCCGCTATGCCGATGATAGCGTGTATGGATTTCAGGCTGAGGTGGAGGCGCGCGGCTTCCTTGCGGACCTGCGCGAACGCCTTCAGCGCTTCGGTCTGGAACTGCATCCGGAGAAGACGCGGCTGATCGAGTTTGGCCGCTACGCTGCTTCCAACCGGAAACGCCAGGGATTGGGAAAGCCGGAGACGTTTGATTTTCTCGGCTTTACGCACATCTGCGGCAAGACCCGGAAAGGCCGATTCGCGATCGTCAGACGCACCGTCAAAAAGCGGATGCGGGCGACGCTGGCGGCGATCCGGGGGCGACTGAGGGAGCAGCGCCACGCGCCAATTCCGGAGCAAGGAAAATGGCTGGGCCGCGTCCTGCGGGGCTACTTCAACTACCACGCGGTGCCGGGCAATCTCAAACGCCTGGACGGCTTCCGAGCGGAAGTCACCCGCGCCTGGCGTCAGTCTCTCATGCGGCGTAGTCACAAGCACCGGATGCCCTGGTCGAGGTGTAACAGGCTGGCTCGAAAATATCTACCGTCGGTGAAACTGGCTCACCCCTACCCGACGGTTCGCTTCGCGTCATGACCCGAGGCAGGAGCCGTATGCGGTAATTCCGCACGTACGGATCTGTGCGGGGGGCGGGGGGTAACCTCCGTCCCTACCGCGACCCCCCTTTTAGTTCCCTGACAATCGAGTGGCCGTCGAGCACAGCGAAGAACAGATGGAGGATTGGACACTATGCCAATTGAAGCAGCTTCCGAAACGGATCGCGCCATTGGAGTGATTCCGGCCTCTCCTTGGCGCGTGAAGGGATTGTCGATATTGCCGGACTATCGCCGGGCGGTGACATTCCAAGATGGCACCAGCGGCGTCGCAGATCTCTCGGCGTTCACCTCGGCTCATGACCGCGGCATCTACGAACCGCTCAATGATCCGAGCTACTTCAAGCAAGCGCGTCTTGAAATGGGCGTTGTCACCTGGCCGAATGGCGCGGATCTCAACCCGGCTTGGATGTATGAGGAGCTGACGCGGTTGAAAACATGGCCTGCCTCCTTTTAATTATTTTAATTCCCCGTTTTATGCGGAACGTTCTTAACATTGCTCAGCGAGTGAATTGGCGCTTGTGATCGGGATAGATTTATTCTCAGGAGCGGGGGGCATGTCGCTGGGCGCAAGACTAGCAGGCATTACCCCTTGTATTGTTGCCGAGCACGACAGGCACGCGGGTGAAACCTATCTTCATAATCACGGACGCCCATCCGTATTCTTCAACGACGATATCCGCAAGTTTGAGAAACTCCCAATTACACGTAAATCCGAGATAGTCCTTTTTGGGGGGCCTCCTTGCCAGGGTTTTTCAACTTCGAATCAGAGGAATAGGTCGAAAAGTAATCTGAACAACTGGCTGTTCAAAGAATTCTTGAGGATCGTTTCACTTTATATGCCTGAATGGGTGGTTTTTGAGAACGTCAAGGGATTCGTCGAAACGGAAGGGGGTTTTTTTGTAAGGATGATCGGCGAGGAACTTACTGGCTTGGGCTACTCTTTCGCACAAGCGATCCTGAATGCTGTTGACTATGGTGTGCCTCAGAACCGGCAGCGTTTTTTTATTGTTGCTTCGCTAGGGGAGAGAGCATTCGAATTTCCTCAAGCCCACCGTGGGGGTGCCGTTTGTGTTCGCGACGCAATATTTGACTTACCGGAACTCAATAATGGTGCATCAACATGCTTCTTACCATATGTGGCGGAGCCGACAACGTCTTACGCGTATTCACTCCGTGGTAGCCAAATAGGGTGTACGAACCACCTCGTGTCAAGAAATAGTTCGCAGGTGCTTGAAAGATACGCGTATATTCCACAGGGAGCCAATTGGGAGAGCATTCCAGAAAAGATGATGGGAAATTACAAAGACGTCCGTCGTTGCCATACAGGAATCTATCGCAGGCTTGCAGAAGATCAGCCCTCCGTCGTTCTTGGAAACTTTCGAAAGAACATGCTTATTCATCCTAGGCAAAACCGAGGACTGTCAGTGCGAGAGGCAGCAAGACTGCAGTCCTTCCCGGACTGGTATCACTTCAAGGGGTCGATAGGATTCCAACAACAACAGGTGGGTAACGCAGTTCCACCACTGCTTGCGAAAGCAATATTTGATAAAATCGTCTCGGCATGACGCTTAGCTTTCATCCAATACACGCTGCCATGCACAGTACAGGGCGCTGACAATGGTTCGGATTCTTCATGTTTCAGATGTTCACTTCGGGATCTCAGACAACGCGGCTGAGCAGGAACGTATGCTCAAAGGCATATCGAAGTACTTCGATACCAACAGCATTAACTTGGATTTTCTGATCTTTTCCGGAGACCTCTCACAACGCGCTAACGAAACGGAACTGATGGAGGGATTTGACTGGCTTTCGCGTTTGGCAGCGGTTACTTGTAGCCAGATTTTGGTGGTCCCGGGAAATCATGATGTAGATCGCGCGTCGGCGGAGATTGACGATCTAAGGCTAGCGTCGCCTACGGAAGATTCGTTCAATCGACAGAAAGGGAAGATATATCGCTCTCACAATCATCTTCGGCCGTTCTTCGATTGCTTTGAGCAAATTCAGAATGATAACTTTCTAAATGGATGGCGAGAGAACCCGTTCATCGACTGCGTAAGTGTCGAGAAGCAAGGGTTGCCGATCCATTTTTTATGCTTGAATACAGCTGTTCTTTCCTGTGGCAACGATGATGAAAGAAGACTGTGCGTCGACATGAATAGCATCAATGGTTGTCTGAAAGACTTTGATGCGGAGACAAACTTAATAATTGCTGTAGGGCATCATCCGCTAGATTGGCTTGCGGACTGGAACGCGCAGAAGCTTTCATCGACGCTCAATCAAGAAACGGGTCCGCACGTCTACCTTCACGGACACCTGCATGAACGATCTGGGAAAAGCGCGTTCGCGGCGACTGGTGCTGGTATCGCATCATTTGCAGCAGGCGCAGCCTATCAGGGTGCGGAGTGGGAGCAATCGTTTTGGATTATTGACGTGGACCTGGCGAAGTCTAGGCTGGTGTGTCAGTTGGTTGAATACGCCAACGACTCTGGTACATGGGAGAAGAACGCCAAATTGAGTAAATCGATTCCTGTTCGTTTGCCGTCAGTGGCCGACCAAGGCGGTCGAATAGAAGAGGTCCCGATAGAGAGAGTTCACGTTGCTGTTCAGTATGAGAATCCTTTTGATTCAGTCGCGGCCAACGACATCAATCCACATATAATACCCAAGCTATTTGTAGATAAGAATAATTTCCTGAATAGGATAACAAATAAGTTTGACGCTATAGTAGAGGGTCAGCGAGGCACCGGAAAGACAATGTTATTGCGGTATCTCTCTATTGACGCACAGCATGCAGCGTTGGAATCAAGAAAAGCTGACGAACGTCTAAGGCAGCTCGAATATTTTGGGATCTATTGCAGGATATCAACGAAGGGCTTTGCGCGAACGGATGTTCAGGTTATAGGTGACCGCGATCGACGCGCCGCTCTTTTCGGGGAACGGTTGACCCTGTTTTTCGTTGCTAGAGCCGTCGATAGTCTGTCTGTCTTGATTGACGAGAACACGAGGATAGAGAATGGCTTGGGGCAATTCGGGGAAAATTAAGTCGCTTGTTGCGGCTTGAGGATGGGGAGGCTTGCAATACTTGGGGTAAACTCAGTTGCGTCGCTTTGGAGAAATGCGATGAGTGTATTGAGGAAATCGATAATCACATTGCTTCTCTTCTGCCAGGCGCAGATGCAACTTCGTATAATACGCGGCTGGCGGTCTCTACCTCGTTTTATTCTTTCTTGACAGCAATTCATAAGACTTTAAATTTAACTTGTCCTTTCTTTTTGCTGATCGATGACTTCGACTCGTTGAACTCCGAGCAGCAAGAGTATCTATTTCGTTGCGCTGCCGAAAGAAATCATGCGCTCATATGCTATAAATTTGGCATTATGACCTTTGGGCGGAGGACGAATTTGGCAGGGCGAGGTCGAACCTACAGAGAGGGAGATGACTATGATTTAATCGAGCTGATTTGGCTGGACAAGGGGCTTGAAGGAGCCCGTGGAGAAGGGAATTATAAGAAAACAGTGATCGAAATTGCGAACAAACGTCTCGAATCTTCCAATTGGCCAAGCGATCTATCGTTTTCGTCCCTTTTTGAGGATTGGCGGAGGGGTAGTGAGCTTCGCGATTTGGTGAAAGCTGAAATGCGGGAAGCTTTTGATCATATGCCAGCGGGCAGGCGACCGAATAGTTTCCAGAGCTTCTATGACAAGCAAAAGGTTTCGTATTATTTCCGGTATTTGAGAAAGAACAAGGTCGAGCATAGGTATGCTGGCCAGAACACTATTGTTGATATCTCATCGGGAATATTTCGGCAGTTTCTGGAGATTTGCAGTCATATCGTATCGAAGGCTCTCGACGCTGGGTGGACTCCCGCAAAAGGGAAAAAAATTGGGGTGGAAATTCAGAATGACGCGATCAAGGCGTATTCAAACGACATGATTAAGAGCATGGGTGAGACTGCCGGTGATACCAGTTCGCTGTCCCACAATGAACACGAGGTGAATGGAAGGCACATAATAAACTTGGCGGAGAGCCTTTCGGCGTTGTTCTATCATCGGTTGCATTCAGATGTAAAAGACGGTGAAGTCATTGCGGTCGCAATCAAGGGGACTATAGAAGAGGGCTCATTTGGGAAGACGATATTGGATATCGCCGTGAGAGAGTCTGTGCTGCATCGGCGGAAGCAGGACTACCCAGCAAAGACTCCGACCGGAGTGAAATTTCCAACTTACGTTTTGAATCGGAGGCTGGTGCCGCGTAAGGGGCTTGGAGTCAAGCTTCAAGGGCGATGTGAGATCCGCATTCAGGATGTTGAGTTGGCAGCCAGAGACCCGGAGAGTTTCCTACGAAATGTGGTCTTTGGTTCGAGAGACAAGGGAGACGAAGGGAGGCAGGGTCATCTCGGTTTGTGGGCGGAGATGGATGAATGAAATTGAGCGAATGTCATGACGGAATAATTGCCGAAGTTGGCAATGGCGCGGTTGCAGTGGTCTGCCATTCGAGCTATGAGGACCGCTGCCTTGGTATATTGGGCCAGACTGCACTCTTATCGGTTGCCACAAGGGCGGTCGTGGTTCATACGGAGAGTTTCAGTGGCTCGGAAAAGTATGCCTGTAATCATGAGACGCTGGTCCGACGACTCAGGGAAGCCGTTGGAGTAACTGTTGAAGAAGTGGCCGTTCCGCGGGGGTTTGGTGGCGAATTACTTAATTGCCTGGACAATAAGCTGGGGCTTGACTTGAGGGCGGGGGGGCGGGTAGTTGTCGATATTTCCACGTTTCCGCGAGAAAGGATGATAATTCTGGTTGATTACGTGGCGCGCCTGAATCCTTGCACTCGTATTGGGATTTTTTATCACGAGCCTGAGCGCTATGCTTCGGAAATCGAAAAGGAGTCGATTGGGTGGCTCAGTAAGGGGGTGAGGCGAATTTCCTCTATACCTGGATTTAACGGTCGGCAAGGAGTGCATAAGAGCAGCCTCTTAGCTGTTCAGTTGGGCCACGAGCCCGAGCGCGCTTTAATGACGATCAAGAAATTGGAGCCAGATCGAATCATTGTGATAGGGCAGAGCGAGCAACAGTACAAAAAAGATGTGGATCAAGTGTTTCTCAGGAGGAGCGAAGCAGTAATAAATGAGTTTGGTTATAAGATTGAGAAGATCTTTCTCGTGGGTTCGCGTGATTATGTCGGTTCTTACAATGTAATGTGTCGCATCGGCGAACTTTACGGCGCGGCTTTCAACATCGTGGTGAATCTGAACGGAACCAAGGTCCAAGTTCTAGGCGCCCTTAAGTATTGTCAAGAGAATAGAAGCGTTGAGGTGGTACATGCAGATCCCCAGAAGTATAACTATGACTGCTATTCCGTTGGGGTTGGAAAGTGCTGGTGGTTCGAAATCTAGCGGGAGGCGCGAGAAAGAAGGCTGGGGTCACAAAGAAGGCTGAGGGGCCTAGGGTAGGATGTTCAATTTGCCTGGTCTAGCCCATGTTCCGCTCATGCAGTTTTGTCCGACTCAAAAAAAGAGGAAGATTCTAACAAGATCAATATCTTGCAGAGCTCAAGGCGGCATTTCTCCGGCAAGGGACTGCGGGACCGGAAAGTGCGTGAAAACCGTCAGATTGAACTCCCTAGGCCTAGGGTCAGGTCTCATATTGAACATCCGGCGGGCTTGGTCTATGGTGTGCTTTAGGTTTTCGAGGAAAAGGGGCCAGGCTCAATTTCTGCTATGCTTGCGCCTATGCTGCGGAGCTGCTTCTTGCAGGTTCTCGCACCACCGGCGGCGGGGAAAAGGGGCCAGGCTTAATTTTTGCTGCGCTTGCGCCCCATGCGTCGCCGCACACGCATCCATATCGACGGCTTGCCGCTGCACATCGTGCAGCGCGGCCACAACGATGCGGCGTGCTTCTTCGACGACCAAGATCGGCTTGCCTACCTCGGCTGGCTGCATGAGGCGCCCGCGGGGGTTCGGGGTCGGGTCTTTACTCTTGCCAAGACCGAAGAGGCGGGGGGTCAGGTCTCACATTGAACATCCTGCGGGCTTGCTCTATGGTGTTCTGTAGTTTTTCGCGGCGACGAGGAGAACGATGGCGAGGCCCCTCCGGCTGGAATTTGCCGGCGCGCTCTATCACGTGACGGCACGCGGCAACGAGCGGCGCAGCATCTTTCTCGGCGACGCCGATGGCGACCGGGCGGCGTTTCTCGGCATCCTGGGACAGACCTGCGAGCGGTTCAACTGGATCTGTCATGCCTATTGCCTGATGACGAACCACTACCATCTGCTGTTGGAGACGCCGGATGCCAATCTCTCCAAGGGCATGCGCCAGCTCAACGGCGTCTATACGCAGTATGTCAACCGCGCCCACGGGCGCGTTGGGCACCTGTTTCAGGGGCGTTTCAAGGCCATCCTGGTGGAGCGTGAGCGTTACCTGCTGGAGCTGGCCCGCTATGTGGTGCTGAATCCCGTCCGCGCCGGAATGGCGGGAGCGCCGGGCGACTGGCCGTGGAGCAGTTACCGTGCGACGGTCGGAGAGGAGGGCTCCGTACCGGCATTCCTGGAGACGGACTGGGTGTTGCGGGCGTTCGCCGAGCGCAGGGCCGAAGCGGTGGCCGGCTACCGGCGGTTCGTCGCCGAAGGCATCGGCGCCGCCGCGCCCTGGTCAGGGCTGAAGGGCCAGATCTACTTGGGCTCCGAGCAATTTGTCGAGCGCATGCAGGCACTGATCGACCCGAAGCGTCCGCTGCGCGAGATCCCGAAGCGCCAGCGCCGCGCCTTGGCCAAGCCGTTGGCCGACTATGCTTCGAGCTTTCCCGACCGCGACTGCGCGATTGTCGAGGCGTTCCGCAGCGGTGCTTACAGCATGCAGGCCATCGCCGAGCATTTCGGCGTCAGCCGCATGACCGTCAGTCGGGCCGTGAGACGTCACGAGGGTGTCCTCTGAAACCTCGCCCCGCCACTCTGACCCGATCGGAGGTTGCGTTACGTAGGCGACCTGACCCCGCCATCCACCTGACCCCGCCACCCACCAATCCCGTGATCGTCTCGCGATACGGCGCCAGGGATGCGAGCATGAGCGGCGCCCCGTTCGCCAACCGCTTGCGTTACACCACGCGGTCCTCGTCGTCCAACAGGGCCACGACACTATTGTTGGAATGCAGATCGATTCCGCCGTAGAGTTTCATCGTCGACTCCTCCTGCCGGGTCTCCAGCTCAGGTGCTCTCTTCCACCCCCTTAACTGCAGGCCCGCCGGCGGGGGTCGGCTAGATGCTTATCACGTCTCTCTAATCCAGAGCGCCAGGTTTTGCCAATCCCTGGCGCTTTGAGGGCTGCTCAGCCCACACCAGCCGGAGCGTTCAGATGCAGCAAGTCAGCGTGCGTGAGGCCGAAACTCAGCTCTCCAGGTTGATCGAGCAGGCGAGCCACGGAGATGACATCTTGATCGTGGAGGGCGGCGTGCCGATTGCGCGTCTCAGTGCCATTCGGTCGTCCCGTGTGGGACGCCGGTTTGGAACCATGGCCGGACGAGCACGGGTCGATGAGGGGTTCTTCGAGCCGTTGCCCGAGGATGAGTTGAGCGCTTGGGAGGGATGACGCATGCGCTTGTTGCCCGATGCGCATGCCCTGCTGTGGTGGCTCGATGGAGATGCCAAACTGTCTCCGGCCGCGCGTACCGCGATCGGAAACGAGGCGCATCCTGTTTGGGTGAGCGCGGCGACGGCTTGGGAAATTGCCACCAAGGTTCGGATCGGCAAGCTGCCTGAAGCCGTCGAGGTGGCCGCGCGGCTTCCCGAGATCCTGTCCGATCAAGTCTTCATCCCACTCGCGATCAGCGTCGAGCATGCCCGCAAGGCTGGCCTTTTGCAGCACGCCCATCGCGATCCTTTCGACCGGATGCTGATTGCTCAGGCGCAGGTCGAGGGCATGACGCTAGTCAGCAATGAAACTCTGTTCGACAGCTTTAAGGTGCAGCGGCTCTGGTAAGCCGGGGTTAGGCTTAATTTCTGCTCGATCCCCGCGCGCTTTAGCCAATTAAGGTAGCAATCACCGGTCGCGCCGACCGGCGACACCTCATTCCGCTGACAGTTGACGCCGTGACGATTCAGAAACAATTGGTTCAGGCTCGGTGACACTTGAGCCTGAATCACCCGGTCGACAGTCCGAAGATGCACCGGTTGTTTCTGAACCGTTGATAACTTTCATGCCTCTCGGATCCTGGGGTACCCACGACGATGAAAGACGATGGTGCGGCTGCCGGCTTGGTCTGAGGCCCCGACGTATTTCACGTTAAACTCAAGAAGATCAACCACCCGATTCAGCTAACCAAGTCCGGAGCCCGACCATGCCGACACCAACCATCAATCCGGACTTCGCCCCGGTGCTGGAGCCCCTCGGGAGCGGTGCCGGCGATTTCTTCCTCGCTGCCGGTCTTTACCAAGCGCACAAAATCAGCTTCGGCGCCGCGTAAGCGTCCAGCGAAATACATCTATCCCGCGCACTGCGCGATCTGCAAGATGCCGCCATGTTCCACGCACCGAGGGGAAAAGCATGGCAGAGAAGCGGCGCAGTCGCGAGCAGTGGCGGGAGTTGGTCCGGGGCTGGCCGGGCAGTGGTCTGACGCAGGCACAGTACTGCGAACACCACGGCATTTCCACCGGGAGTCTGTCGCGGTGGCGGGCCGTCTTCGGCCGGGAGCACCAAGCGGGCGGCGGCCCGGCGCGATCCCGCGCCGAGGCGCCGTTATGCTTGCTGCCGGTGCAATTCAGTGAAGCCCTCGAGCCGGCGCGCCGTGATCGGGTGCTGACCGTCGTCTTCGGTGACGGCGTGCGCCTGGAGGTCCCGCCCGGATGCGATGGCGCCACACTCGCGCGGGTGGTGGATGTGCTCGCGCAGCGCACGACGGCATGATCGGCTTCGGCGCACGCACGCAGGTGTATCTGGCTGCAGGGGCCACGGACATGCGCAAACAAATCGACGGTCTTGCGGCCTTGGTGGTCGATGTGCTGCAGGCCGATCCGTTCTCGGATCATCTGTTCGTCTTCTGTAATCGCAGCCGCGACAAGCTCAAGATTCTCTATTGGCACAACAACGGCTTTTGGCTGTGGTATCGGCGTTTGGAGCGCGAGCGGTTTTGGTGGCCGGCGCCGCAGAGCGTCACACCGGTCATGCTCTCGATCCGCGAATTGGGCTGGTTGCTCGAAGGGCTCGATCCGCGCCGTGTCAAAGCCCATCGGCGGGCTGAATTCGACCTGCTTTAAACGCGATGACGCTCGAATGAAGGTCGGTATTCCGGTATTATTCAGTTCATGGACGGCCCGCTTCAAAGACTTCCGAATGACCCCGAGATGCTCCACGGGATCATTGGCCGGTTAAGCGATCAACTGGCGCAATCCGAACGCGAGCGAGCCGAACAGTCGCTGCAGTTGGAACAGCACTCCAATACCCTGCAACAGCAGACCCGGCGTATTGACCAGTTGCTCGAGTACATCGAGCTGTTGCGGCGCAAGCGCTTCGGCCGCAGTGCCGATCGCATCCCCGAGAGTCAGCTCGGGCTGTTTGACGAGACCGAGCTCGAGGCGCTGATCGCCGAACTGGAAGCCGAGCTGCCGGCCGACACCGCGCCGCCGGCGACACCCGCCGAAGACACCCTCGCGCCGCCCAAGGGCAAGCCGGTGCGCCGGCCGCTGCCGAGCCATCTGCCGCGGGTCGAGCGTATCCTGGATCTGCCCGAGGCGGAGAAAGCCGCCATGGGCGAGGATTGGGTCTTGATCGGCTACGACAGCTCCGAGCAACTGGCGGTCATCCCCCGCCAGACCTACGTCATCGAATACAAGCGCGCCAAATACGTTGCCCGTAACGAAGATGTGCCGGGCGCGGAGGTCGGGGTGAAGATCGCCCCGCGTCCGGCGCAGATCATCCCCAAATCCATCGCCCACAGCTCATTGCTGGCCTCCATCGTGACGGCCAAGTTCGTCGATGCCCTGCCGCTGTATCGTCAGGAGACGATCTTCGCGCGCGAGGGCATCGCGCTCGGGCGCCAAACCATGGCGGGCTTGCTCATCCAACTGCAGGTTCCGCTGCAACCCGTCGCCGCGGCGCTGAAAGACCTGCTGCGCCGGGGAGCGGTGGTGCATATCGACGAGACGCCGGTGCAGGTCCTGCGCGAGCCCGGACGCGAGAACACGCAAGACTCCTACATGTGGGTGTTTTGCGGCGGGCCGCCGGGCACACCGGTGCGCTGGTTCGAGTATGCCCCGAGCCGGGCCGCGGAAGTCCCTCGTCGGGTGCTGTTCGCGAGCGACGTCGATCCGCCGCCGCTGCCGTTGTATCTGCAATCCGACGGCTACGGCGCCTATGGTGTCCTCGCCGCTGCGCCCGGAGTCATCGGCCATGCCGGGTGCTGGGCGCACGTGCGACGCAAGTTCGTCGATGCCGCCAACGGGCGCAACGCCGGTGCCGCGCAGCAGATGGTGGCCCTGATCGGGGAGCTCTATGCGGTGGAGCGGCGCCTGCGCGACGCCGATCCCCAGACCCGGCTGCGCGGGCGTAGCGAGCACAGTCGAGCGATCCTCATGCGCATCCGCCGGTGGCTGGATCGCACCGCCACCCGCGTGCTTCCCAAAAGCCTGCTCGGCGAAGCCATCGCCTATGCCCTCGGCCAATGGCCGATCCTCATCACCTTTCTCGAGGACGGGCACCTGGAGATCGACAACAACATCGCCGAAAACGCCATCCGGCCCTTTGTGGTCGGGAGAAAGAACTGGCTCTTCGCCGGCAGTCCCAAGGGCGCCGAAACCAGCGCGCTGCTCTTCAGCCTGATCGAAACCGCCAAGGCCAATGGCCTGGAGCCTTGGGCCTACCTCAACCACCTCTTCGAGCACCTGCCCGGTGCCAAGTCCCCCGAGGCGGTCGCGGCGCTGCTGCCGCACAATCTGAAAATGGACGACCTCAAAAGGGAAGGGTCAATCCGGTAGTTCGCCGGACGCTTACGGCGCCGCCGCGGCCCTCGCCGGCCTTGGCTACGAGGAGTTCCACTACCGGCTTAAGGAGCACTTCGGTCACGGCTTTGTCATCGCCGACGAGACCGTGGACGACGACCTGCGGCTCGTCGAAGCGCTCGTGGACCGGCGTTCGTGAGACTCGTCACCAATGCCAGTCCTCTGATCTTCCTCGCGAAGATTGAGTTGCTTCCGATGCTGCAGAGCTGCTTCTTGCAGGTTCTCGCACCACCGGCGGTGGTGGCCGAGACCAGATTGGATCTGCCCGGCTTCATCGAATGCCGGGGATTATCCGAGATCGGGGATGCGTTCGTTCGAGGCGCGATCGGCACCCTGCATCGGGGGGAGGTCGAAGCCATCGTCCTGGCACGCGAGCAGGGCATCGATCTCGTTGCCATCGACGACAAAGCCGCCAGGAGCAGAGCCAGTCAGATGGGCCTGAGGCCAATCGGCACCCTTGGACTGATCGTTTTGGCCCACCGCCTGGGCCACCTCGACGCATCGACCGCCATGACCAAGGTCGATGAGCTTGTGGACATCCACGGACTCTATCTCTCGAGCCACGTTCGCCGGCAAATCCGCAGCCAGCTCGGCGGATCATTCCCGGAAACGGTCACGCGCTGAACGCGACGTTAAAGATCGGCGAGCCGAGCGAGTCCGGCGACCGCAACCCTGATCGACCCGAAGCGTCCGCTGCCCGAGATCCCGAAACGCCAGCGCCGTGCCTTGGCAAAGCCGTTGGCCGACGATGCTTCGAGATTTCCAAACCGCGACTGCGCGATTGTCGAGGCATTCCACAGCGGTGCCTACAGCATGCAGGCCGTCGCCGAACATTTCGGCGTCAGCCGCATGACCGTCAGTCGTGCCGTAAAAGTCACGAGGGTGCCCTCGGAGACCTCGCCCGGCCACTCTGACCCGACCGGCGGTTGCGTTACATCGGTAAGCGTCCAGCGAAATACATCTATCCCGCGCACTGCGCGATCTGCAAGATGCCGCCATGTTCCACGCACCGAGGGGAAAAGCATGGCAGAGAAGCGGCGCAGTCGCGAGCAGTGGCGGGAGTTGGTCCGGGGCTGGCCGGGCAGTGGTCTGACGCAGGCACAGTACTGCGAACACCACGGCATTTCCACCGGGAGTCTGTCGCGGTGGCGGGCCGTCTTCGGCCGGGAGCACCAAGCGGGCGGCGGCCCGGCGCGATCCCGCGCCGAGGCGCCGTTATGCTTGCTGCCGGTGCAATTCAGTGAAGCCCTCGAGCCGGCGCGCCGTGATCGGGTGCTGACCGTCGTCTTCGGTGACGGCGTGCGCCTGGAGGTCCCGCCCGGATGCGATGGCGCCACACTCGCGCGGGTGGTGGATGTGCTCGCGCAGCGCACGACGGCATGATCGGCTTCGGCGCACGCACGCAGGTGTATCTGGCTGCAGGGGCCACGGACATGCGCAAACAAATCGACGGTCTTGCGGCCTTGGTGGTCGATGTGCTGCAGGCCGATCCGTTCTCGGATCATCTGTTCGTCTTCTGTAATCGCAGCCGCGACAAGCTCAAGATTCTCTATTGGCACAACAACGGCTTTTGGCTGTGGTATCGGCGTTTGGAGCGCGAGCGGTTTTGGTGGCCGGCGCCGCAGAGCGTCACACCGGTCATGCTCTCGATCCGCGAATTGGGCTGGTTGCTCGAAGGGCTCGATCCGCGCCGTGTCAAAGCCCATCGGCGGGCTGAATTCGACCTGCTTTAAACGCGATGACGCTCGAATGAAGGTCGGTATTCCGGTATTATTCAGTTCATGGACGGCCCGCTTCAAAGACTTCCGAATGACCCCGAGATGCTCCACGGGATCATTGGCCGGTTAAGCGATCAACTGGCGCAATCCGAACGCGAGCGAGCCGAACAGTCGCTGCAGTTGGAACAGCACTCCAATACCCTGCAACAGCAGACCCGGCGTATTGACCAGTTGCTCGAGTACATCGAGCTGTTGCGGCGCAAGCGCTTCGGCCGCAGTGCCGATCGCATCCCCGAGAGTCAGCTCGGGCTGTTTGACGAGACCGAGCTCGAGGCGCTGATCGCCGAACTGGAAGCCGAGCTGCCGGCCGACACCGCGCCGCCGGCGACACCCGCCGAAGACACCCTCGCGCCGCCCAAGGGCAAGCCGGTGCGCCGGCCGCTGCCGAGCCATCTGCCGCGGGTCGAGCGTATCCTGGATCTGCCCGAGGCGGAGAAAGCCGCCATGGGCGAGGATTGGGTCTTGATCGGCTACGACAGCTCCGAGCAACTGGCGGTCATCCCCCGCCAGACCTACGTCATCGAATACAAGCGCGCCAAATACGTTGCCCGTAACGAAGATGTGCCGGGCGCGGAGGTCGGGGTGAAGATCGCCCCGCGTCCGGCGCAGATCATCCCCAAATCCATCGCCCACAGCTCATTGCTGGCCTCCATCGTGACGGCCAAGTTCGTCGATGCCCTGCCGCTGTATCGTCAGGAGACGATCTTCGCGCGCGAGGGCATCGCGCTCGGGCGCCAAACCATGGCGGGCTTGCTCATCCAACTGCAGGTTCCGCTGCAACCCGTCGCCGCGGCGCTGAAAGACCTGCTGCGCCGGGGAGCGGTGGTGCATATCGACGAGACGCCGGTGCAGGTCCTGCGCGAGCCCGGACGCGAGAACACGCAAGACTCCTACATGTGGGTGTTTTGCGGCGGGCCGCCGGGCACACCGGTGCGCTGGTTCGAGTATGCCCCGAGCCGGGCCGCGGAAGTCCCTCGTCGGGTGCTGTTCGCGAGCGACGTCGATCCGCCGCCGCTGCCGTTGTATCTGCAATCCGACGGCTACGGCGCCTATGGTGTCCTCGCCGCTGCGCCCGGAGTCATCGGCCATGCCGGGTGCTGGGCGCACGTGCGACGCAAGTTCGTCGATGCCGCCAACGGGCGCAACGCCGGTGCCGCGCAGCAGATGGTGGCCCTGATCGGGGAGCTCTATGCGGTGGAGCGGCGCCTGCGCGACGCCGATCCCCAGACCCGGCTGCGCGGGCGTAGCGAGCACAGTCGAGCGATCCTCATGCGCATCCGCCGGTGGCTGGATCGCACCGCCACCCGCGTGCTTCCCAAAAGCCTGCTCGGCGAAGCCATCGCCTATGCCCTCGGCCAATGGCCGATCCTCATCACCTTTCTCGAGGACGGGCACCTGGAGATCGACAACAACATCGCCGAAAACGCCATCCGGCCCTTTGTGGTCGGGAGAAAGAACTGGCTCTTCGCCGGCAGTCCCAAGGGCGCCGAAACCAGCGCGCTGCTCTTCAGCCTGATCGAAACCGCCAAGGCCAATGGCCTGGAGCCTTGGGCCTACCTCAACCACCTCTTCGAGCACCTGCCCGGTGCCAAGTCCCCCGAGGCGGTCGCGGCGCTGCTGCCGCACAATCTGAAAATGGACGACCTCAAAAGGGAAGGGTCAATCCGGTAGTTCGCCGGACGCTTACTTACATCGGAGGCCCGGCCACCCGGAGATCTGCAGGTCGGCTTCGAGCCACAAACAGATGGTCCGACGTGCGCCGCGCTTGCCTTTGCCGCACCGCGGATTCTCCAATTTTCGTGGGGAACCTCAAACCGCAAGAGAGTCCTGGGTAGCCTATACTCGGCTGATACCCGACTGTTTGCGTGCGGAAAATTGGAGACGTCGTATGACTTGCGTCTGTTGCGCACCAACCACTTGCATCACTCCAACGCACGGCAGCGCGCGAACGACCTGTGGGCATTCGCCCTTCATCCGTGTGAGGATTCCCTGACCATGAGCCAAGGTAACGTAGCAATCGAGAGCATCGGAAGCGTCATCAGTGCGGCGTTCGATGTTCTGACCGAAGCGAATCCCGATGACCCGGAGACCCTGGAACGCGCCCATTCCGCGGGCTACGCACTGGTTAAGTTCGTCAACCTCGCCGTGAGCTTAAGCAGCGACGGGACGCAGGTGAACCTGGACGGCGATGGCGCAGCGATGGGCTCCGCCGAAGACATCGAGGTCGCCGGCAACCAACTCCTGCGCGCCACGACCGGATTGGTCGCGGACCTGGAGACCGCCGGTTGTCTCGAAGAACTGAAACAACTGCGCCATGCGGTCGCCGGCCTAGCGGTATCCATTGCCCGCCTCGGCGCTAGGCTCGAAAGCCTGGAGCCCGTGGCGAATGCCTTCGCTGCCCTGGCCCGCGAGACCCATGAGCCCGAGCGGCTGGCAACGCTCGGCTACTTGATGGACGAGGTGTTAACCGCCTTCACCCCGGGCGTGGAGTCCGGCATCGAGTCCGCCGAATCCTCGCGCCTGATGCACAATGAGTTGAACAGTGTCGCCATCCGCAGTCACGACAGCGAGCTCATGGAGTGCGCCTTCGACCGAATGGCGGAACACATGCCGGCAGACCTCCCCGCCTTCTTGCGCGAGGCCGTTGTCGAAATGGAGCGAGCTGACCACCCCGAAGATGTCAAGGCGGTGGTCCGGGTCTACCACGAACGACATATTCCACCAGCCACCCGCTGACCGAAGGGCATGGCGCGCTCGCGGAGGCCCGTCTGCTCGGCCCGGGAGGTAGATATGATGCCGGTCGAGGCCGTTGAGGTAGTCTAATGGCCGCCTCATACGGGCGGGGTCAGCTAAAGGGTGACACTGCGACGCTTTGTCAATCTTCTACTTCCTCCAGACGCCAGGCGGCATAGGCCAGCGCTGCATCCAGGTCGTCGGGCTCGAGATAGGGAAAAGCGGAAAGGATGCGCTCCCTGCCGACACCCTCCGCCCTAAGTCCGAGCACCGTTCCGACCGTGACCCGCAGACCTCGTATGCAGGGCTTGCCTCCCATGACAGCCGGATCCAAGGTGATTCGATCGATGTCCATGGCTTACCTCGACATGCGGCACGCGAAGATCGTTGAGCAGGCGGAATAGCAGTCGGACTGTTCACTGTCTTCAAGGGCCGGAGTCGCAGCAGAATGACGACCGGGCCCGACTGGTCGGCAGCAGGTTAGGAGGTACAGCCTATCCCTCCAAATGCGAAAAGGGACCACCATTTTTCGCTCAATTACCAGACCTCTTTGTCGGCCGCCGCGGCGTCACCGTCCGGGCTGTTCGGATCTCACAACAAGCGATCGATCACGTGCACAACACCGTGCTCGAGCTCTGTCGTGCCGATCACGGCTGCCCCGTTGACAGACGGGGTTTCGGTCCAGTCGGCCGCGATCCGATCGCCACTCAACGACGTGAATGCCCCGCCGCGCTCCAAGTCTGCGTCCGTCAATCTGCCGGAGACGATGTGTGCGCCGATCAGTGACCGCAACGCTTCGGGGTTATGGATCAGCGCATCAAGCCTCTCTCCGGAGGTTTGCGAGAAGGCGCTGTCGATGGGAAGGAAAAGCGTATAGGCCCCATCGACGCCGGGTGCCGATCCCCAACTGACCGCGCGGAAAAGACTCATGAAGAACTCGACCGAAACGGGTGTATCGACCGCACTCGTCACTTTGTTTTCGAGGACGTCCGCAACAAATCCGGCCCAGTTGACCCGATCGTTTACCGAGTTGGTGAGCGGGGCGGGTGCGGGCGTTCGACTGGGCGCCGACATCGCCGCGCCGGGGAGACCGACCCCTTCGGTGTGCGGCCCAGATTCCGATGACATTGCAAGGGTCGGGGCGAACAAGGCCCCGATGATGATCAGGGTCTTTCCGTAGGACGGGCGATATGATCTCGATGGATACATGAGGATTCTCCGGGTGAGTTTGGCACGGCAGGGAAGAGAGTGCCGCGACGCGATTGGCTCCTGAGCGCTGCGTCGCGGAGGGTCACACGTCACGGCATGCCGTGCTTGATTACTCGGGCATCATGACCGCATCGATGACGTGTATGACGCCGTTGCTCGTTTCGATATCCGCCTGCACGACCTTTGCGCCGTCGACCTTGACGCCGTCACTGGTGTCGATCGCGAGCGTGCTTCCTTGTACTGTCGTGGCTTTGTCGAGGCCGACGACATCCGCCGCCATGACCTTGCCCGGGACGACGTGGTAGGTGAGCACGGCAACCAAGGCATCCTTGTCTGCGAGCAGGGCCTCGAGCTCATCCCGGGGAATCTTCCCGAATGCCTCGTCGGTCGGTGCAAACACCGTAAAAGGGCCTTCGCCCTTAAGGGTCTCAACCAATCCGGCGGCCTTCACGGCGGCCACGAGCGTCTCGAAGCTCCCGGCGCCGATCGCAACGTCGACGATGTCGCCGGGGGCGGCGGCCGCGGTCTCTGCCAGCGACGTCTTCACGAGGGTCGGCGGCTGCGTGCCCCAGTACATGGCGGGCTGCATTCCGTAAGGGTCCATCATCGGCGGACGGTGATACCCGTGACCGTGACTGACGAATCCTGCCATCGGGGGATACTCATAGCCCGAATGACCCCGGGCGGCCTTCATGCGGTCGCAGCCCTCGCCGGCAAGGGCGGACGAGATGGCTCCGGCATTCAGTCCAAGGGCGAGTAGGGCGGCGGTGGTCAGTGTTGCGTTGCGGATCGACATGTTTTGCGTCTCTCTGAAAGGTTGAAGTAGCACAGACGGTGAGGATCTTATCCCCGCCCTGCTCAGATGCTGTTCAAAACAGACAAAGGCAACGGTCAAAACATGTTCACTGCGGTTCAACTACCGCTCGGTTCTTGGGGGAGGTTTTCCTGAGGGAGGTTCTCTTGGGGGAGGGACAATCGCCGGCCCGTCTGTCCGGGATACATCGACGCCTCGCTCTGTGCATATGGCGAGGGTTCGCTCTTGTACACGCAGTACCTGAACCGCCGCCTACGGGCGTGTCGGGCACCTGTTTCAGGGCCGCTTCAAGGCCATCCTGGTGGAGCGTGAGCGTTACCTGCTGGAGCTGGCCCGCTATGTGGTGCTGATTCCCGTCCGCGCCGGAATGGTAGGAGCGCCGGGCGCCTGGCCGTGGAGCAGTTACCGTGCGACGGTCGGAGAGGAGATCCCCGTCCCGGCATTCCTGGAGACGGACTGGGTGTTGCGGGCGTTCGCCGAGGGCAGGGCCGAAGCGGTGGCCGGCTACCGGCGGTTCGTCGCCGAAGGCATCGGCGACGCGGGTCCCTGGTCAGGGCTGAAGGGCCAGATCTACATGGGCTCCGAGCAATTTGTCGAGCGCATGCAGGCGCTGATCGACCCGAGGCGTCCGCTGCGCGAGATCCCGATGACGAACCACTACCACCTGTTGTTGGAGACGCCGGATGCCAATCTCTCCAAAGGCATGCGCCAGCTCAACGGCGTCTACACGCAGTATGTCAACCGCGCCCACGGGCGCGTCGGGCACCTGTTCCAGGGCCGTTTCAAGGCCATCCTGGTGGAGCGTGAGCGTTACCTGCTGGAGCTGGCCCGCTATGTCGTGCTGAATCCCGTCCGCGCCGGAATGGTGCGAGCGCCGGGCGACTGGCCGTGGAGCAGTTACCGTGCGACGGTCGGAGAGGAGGGCTCGGTACCGGCATTCCTGGAGACGGACTGGTTGTTGCGGGCGTTCGCCGAGCGCAGGGTCGAAGCGGTGGCCGGCTACCGGCGGTTCGTCGCCGAAGGCATCGGCGCCGCCGGTCCCTGGTCGGGGCTGAAGGGCCAGATCTACCTGGGATCCGAGCAATTTGTCGAGCGCATGCAGGCGCTGATCGACCCGAAGCGTCCGCTGCGCGAGATCCCGAAACGCCAGCGCCGTGCGTTGGCAAAGCCGTTGGACGACTATGCTTCGAGCTGTCCCGACCGCGACTCCGCGATTGTCGAGGCGTTCCGCAGCGGCGCCTACAGCATGCAGGCCATCGCCGAGCATTTCGGCGTCAGCCGCATGACCGTCAGTCGGACCATGAGACGTCACGAGGGTGTCGTCGGAGACCTCGCCCTACCATTCTGACCGGACCTGCGGTTGCGTTACATGTGAGACCTGACCCTTCACCCCGTCGCGACCCCGACGAACCCCGGTCCGCGGCCGCTTACGCACACCGCCCGCTCACGCGACCTTCCTCACCGTATTCCATCTCCCAACACTGCTCCACCGGAGTCATGAGTGCGGGAAAGCGCCCGCAGTGTGCTGCGACATAATCCGAGAACCGGCCGGTGAAACAGTGTGAGAGACAACAGCGGTCAGGCGCAGAAGGATCTCCGACCTGCGTCCAGTGGACGGTCTCGAATCCCGCTTCGGTCAGAACAGGTACCCACTCCGGCGAGAGATTGACATCGATGACCAGCCGCAGGGTCATGCCGCGGTTAGGTCCTCTTCACGTTCCTCCAGACGCCAGGCGGCATAGGCCAGCGCTGCATCCAGGTCCTCGGGCTCGAGATAGGGGTACGCGGAAAGGATGCGCTCCCTGCTGACGCCCTCGGCCATGAGTCCGAGCACCGTTCCGACCGTGACCCGCAGACCTCGGATGCAGGGCTTGCCGCCCATGACAGCCGGATCCAAGGTGATTCGGTCAATGTCCATAGCCTACCTTCAAATGTAGCTCGCGAAGATCTATCAGCGGACAGGATAGCAGTCGGGCAGTTCAATGTCGTCAAGGCAGGAGCCGCAGCAGAGGGGCGTCAAAATGGGGCTCAATTTCTGCTGCTATCCTTGTTCCTCATGCTCCGCCGGACACGGATTCATGTCGATGACTTGCCGCTGCACAGTATGCAGCGCGGCCAGAACCGAGCGGCGCGCTTCTTCGAGGGCCAAGACTGGCTTATTTCCCCGGCTGGCAGCGCAAGGGGCGGACGCGCGAGCGCTGCCGGATGGACGCCTACGTGCTGATGACCAGCTCCATCTGTTGCTTGCGCCCGAACAGGCCGAACGCGTGCCGCTGGTGCTGGTCTCGGTCGGTCGCTGCTACGTGCAGTGCGTCAACCACACCTATGGGCGTACCCGCACCCTCTGGGACGGCCGCTACAAATTCTCGCTGGTCCCGGCCGAAACCGACCTGCTGCTCGGCCAGCGTCGCGTCGAGCTGAAACCCGTGCACGCCGGCATGGTGGCGGACCCCGCCCTGTACCGCTGGTTCAGCTACCCGGCCAGCGCGATCGGTGAGCTCGGCGCGCTACTGACGCCGCACGCGCGCCACATCGGACTCGGCGATGACGAAGACGCGCGCCGTGCCGCCTACCGGGAACACTTCCGCATAGCGCCGGACGACAAACCGCCAGGCGATCTGCGGCTCGCACTCGACCAAGACCAGCCTGTTGGCAATGATCGCTTCTATCGGGAGAGCGAAGCGATGACCGGCCAGCGTTGCCGATTGCGCAAGCGCGGCAGGCCGCGGAAGCTGGACGAGCCGCAATAGCCAAGGATACCGACAGGACGCGTGGCCGTTGAATCAATTGAGGCCGACGCCTTTATCCCCGTCGCTCTTGCGCGCAGTCGAGGCTATCTGATTGACAGTCAACTTGTTTCGTAACCGTTGACCAGCCCGTCAGTCCTCGCTAATCTCAAGCCTCCTGGCGTCTTGGACTCGCGTGGGCGCTTGGATTTCGAATATGCAGAGAGATCGAGATAACACTGGCCGTCGAGCCGTCACTTGCCGCCACTTCAGGAGAATCTTTGATGAGATCACTGTTCCTGTTGTTTATATTCGCCATCGTGGTCGTTGGCATAGGTTTGTTCTTTAAGGGCCACTCTAATTCGGTTAACCTTTACCATATCTGTGGAAAACAGGTGCCATGGTTCGACGCCATGTTCTTAGAACCGATCAAAGACAAGGATGGTTGCGCGAAATATCAATAACGCGCTGGCGGCGCCGGGGAACCTTCCCCGGCTCTGCTGCTCTCGACGTCTGACGCAGCTACCGCGCCAATGCCTGCGGCGAACCGATCGCGCTGCTTACGCCGGACGCGCGCTATCCCGGCCTCGGCGATGACGATAAAACGCGCCGAAGCGTCTATCGGGCGCTGTTACGCGGAGCGCCCGACGACAAATCGGTGGGCGATCTGCGGCCGGCACTCGATCAAGAACAGCCCGTCGGCAATGATTCCTTCTGTCGGGAGTTTGAAGCGATGACCGTGCAGTGCTTCTAGTTGCCCAAGTGCGGCAGGCCAGCGGAAGCTGGACGAGCAGGCTGAGCCGATGATGCGGGGCAGGGCGAGTTGCCGTTGTGACTAAAATGCGCTTGTTGCTCGATACGCATGCCCTGCTGTGGTGGCTTGATGGAGATGCCAAACTGTCTCCGGCCGCGCGTACCGCGATCGGAAACGAGGCGAATCCTGTTTGGGTGAGCGCGGCGACCGCTTGGCAAATTGCCACCAAGGAAGGGTTGGCCGGTTTCAGTGGCGACAAGACAGGTACTCGCCCCCCATTCCCGTTCTGCCCCCCGTCCAACCTTCAACGTCTCGGATAGTTTGCTCTTCCCGGTATCACATTGCGAATACCGCCCTTAGGGTCGTCGACATCTCCGCGATAGCGCGGCAAGAGAATGACATGTAAATGGTCAATGCTTCTTCCTGCTTCTCTTCCATCGTTGTTGCCGACAGTGTATGCATCAGGCTTATTTCCCAGGAAACTCAGCTTCAAGACTGTCTCGATATGGTCTTTGGGCCGGTCTTTGAGATCGTCCCTGCCGAGCATGTTTAAGTAAAGCTCCTTCAGATCAGTGTCTTCAATAGCGGCTTTGACCCCACGAATGGCATCGAAATAGTCCGCTTGCTCTGTTTCGGTCAGCTGAAAAATGGATAGGACATGCCTCCTTGGAATCATCAAGGCGTGCCCTGGATTGACGGGGTGAGTGTCGAAGATTCCCACAAAAGACCGGTTTTCAAAGATAAAGGGGTCGGCTTCGCCCCTTGAAACTTTACAAAAGTAGCAATTCTGTTCTGAAGGTGTGCTGCTCATACGGGTCGTCCATTCGGTCATTAGGTCACGCCGTTTCTTGATCACGTGAAACGGATGCTCGACACGGGCGCGCAGGTTGTCCCTGAGCGTCTCGGTGCTCGCTCGGATCCTTCAGCGGACGGGCTCCCCGCGTTTGCCGTCCCCTTTTTCTCACGTTCCCCGCTTTTCCTCGGGACTGCCTCCGCCGCCGAGCCGATCGCGCCCGTGGGGCGCCGTGAAGTCCAGCGCCGGCCCCTTCGGTACGATGCCGTTCGGGTTGATCTGCTTGTGGCTGCCGTAGTAGTGCCGCTTGATGTGGTCCATGTTCACGGTCGGCGCAACGCCGGGCACCTGATAGAGCTCGCGCGTATAGGCCCAGAGGTTGGGATAGTCCACGAGGCGCCGCTGATTGCATTTGAAGTGGCCGTGGTAGACGGGGTCAAAGCGCACCAGGGTCGTGAACAGGCGCCAGTCTGCCTCTGTCATCGCGTCGCCGACCAGGTAGCGCTGCCGTACGAGCCGGGCTTCGAGCTGATCGAGGGTCTCGAACAGCCGATCGAAGGCCGCCTCGTAAGCGTTCTGCGTCGTTGCGAAGCCGGTCCGGTAAACGCCGTTGTTGATGTTTTCGTAGACCAACGCGTTGACGGCGTCGATGTCCTCGCGCAGTTCCGACGGATAGAAGTCCACGTCGGCCCGCCCCCAGTGGTCGAAGGCGCTGTTCAGCATGCGGATGATCTCTGACGACTCGTTATTGACGATGACGTCACGCTGCTTGTCGAACAGCACCGGCACAGTGACCACGCCATCGAAGCCCGGTGCGCTGTGCTCGTAGAGCTGGTGCAATTTCTCGAAGCCGTGAAGCTGATCCGGCGTTGCGCCCGGATAGTCGCCGAACACCCAGCTCTCCGACGGCATCACCGGATGCACGACCGATACGGAGATCGCATCCTCCAGGCCCTTCAGCGCTCGGAAGATCAGCGTGCGATGGGCCCAGGGGCAAGCGTATGACACATAGAGGTGATAGCGGCCGGGCTCGGCCTTGAAGCCGCCCTCGCCGCACGGACCCGGGCTGCCGTCCGGCGTAACCCAATTCCGGAAGCCGGATTCCCAGCGGATGAATTCGCCGGTGTCTGCAGGAGCATCAGTCATATCGGCCTCTACATTGCGGGGACATTACGGGGGCAGTCTATCGAACGCATTCTTCTTTGAATGGGGCAAACATGTCGCACGTGCGGGTGATCCTGCGGCCGGGCTTGGGGCCAGCATGGCGGTCGCGGTGCCTGCCCGAGGCATGCTTAGAGGCGCGGGCTGAAATCGCGCAAGCCGAACGTGCGGCCGGTCCGTATGTGCCGATGAAACCGATCGGCAATGATCTCGGCACCGTGCGATGCGGCGCAGGGCGAGTTGCCGCCGTCTGAGAGAGCTGGTCGTTTCTCCCTTGGCACAACCCATCCCCGGCGCGGGCAAAGATCAGCTGCGCGGCGACCACCAACGCGACAGGCGTTGCGAGAAGGTGCGATCGGGAACACCTTCGTAGTGCGAGACATCGTTGAAGAGGCGGAGGCGTGCCCGCACCGGGCTGACGAAATCTAGAATATTCAACGCCGCCGGACTCTGATCCAACCGATCGCGATAACCGCGCGCATCGAAACCCAGCAGGCTACTGATCAGAAGCCTGTTGGTTCCTTTGTGGCAGACCACCAACACGGAGCCTTTGTGGTGCTGCTCCACGATACGTCGCACAACCGGTAAGGCCCGCGCGAGCACTTGAACGCCGGATTCACCGTCTCGCGGCGCGATCGTGAGTGGGTCTTCCTGCCAATTCTCGTATTCGTCGCCGTACTGCGCCTCGACCTCGGCCCGTGTCTTTCCTTCCCAGTGTCCGTAATCGATCTCGCGCAGCGCGGGCTCCGTCTCGACGCGAACCGCAGTGCCGTGAGGCTTGGCCAGGATCCGTGCCGTCTCCACCGTGCGCCCCATCGGGCTCGCATAGATGGCATCGAGCGGCTCGCCAGCGAGGCGGCTGGCAAGATTTTCGACCTGCTTGCGTCCCTCCTCGGAGAGCGGTACATCGGTCGCGCCCGAGAAACGATCCTCGGCAGTCAGCTCGGTCGCACCGTGGCGAACCAGGAAAAGTCGCGTCGGCATGGTCGTTACTCAGGTGAATTTCCGGTAACCGATATTTGCGGTCGCCGGCTCGAATCGCAAAGCCCAACGCAGAGCCGGCAAGTCTTCCCGATGCGTTTTAGCGTGCCGACGGGGCTCGCAAGAGGTCGTAGGTTCGCTCGAGCGAGGCGGTGATCTCGCGCTCGAGGTCGACGGCGAAGGCCAGGAATGCCTTGGCGATGGTCGAAAGATCGCGGCCCTTCGGGTGGACTAGATACCAGCTCCGCTCGATCGGGAAGCCCTCGACATCCAGCATCGCGAGTCGCCCGGCACCCCCGTCGAGCGTGAGGGTGTGAAGCGAAAGCGCAGAGATTCCGAGGCCGGCGATGATCGCGTGTTTGATCGCTTCGTTGCTGCCGAGCTCCATCCGCACGTTCGGGCGCAGGCCCTTCTCTGCGAAGCTGCGCACGACCGAGTCGCGGATGCCCGAGCCGGGCTCGCGGAGCAGGAAGCGCTCCTGTGCCAGACGTTCCATCGTGATCCCGGATTGACCGACCAGCGGATGATCGGTCCGCGCGAGCATGATCAGGGGGTTCGGTGCGAGAAAGGTCGCCTCGACATCCAGGCCGGCGTGGGCGGGCTCGCCGAAGATGTAAAGATCGTCGTCGTTGGCTGCCATCCGCTCGATGATGCGGGTGCGGTTCGTGACCTTCAGCGAGACGTCGATGCCGGGAAACCGCTCGCAGAAGGCACCGAGGATCTCGGGTGCGAAGTATTTTGCGGTCGTAATGACGCCTAGACGAAAATGCCCGCTCTTTAGTCCCTTGAGGTCGGCGAGCTTGATTTCGAGGTCGGTGAGCGAGCGCAGGATGGTGCGGCAGGCGGCATAGACCTCGCGTCCGGCGTCGGTCGGCTCGACGTTGCGACCCACATGCAGGAAGAGAGGCGTCCCGACCGTGTCGGTCAGTTTCTTGATCTGCATCGACACCGTGGGTTGGGTCAAGAACATCTCTTCGGCGGCACGCGTGAAACTGCCGAGACGGACGATGGCCTCGAGAAGTTGGAGCTGACGCAAGGTGGCGTGTCGCACGAAGCGACCGGTTGCATCGCTTTGGGGCAACCCTTTTGGGGCCTGGCTCGACGTGGTCATCATCTTGCCCTGCTAACGATTGAACCGGGATCCGGGAGCCGAAGCGGTCGTCGCCCGGCAGGTGAGCGATCGCTTGAATGCGATCGTTAAGGCCGTTGAAGGCTTGTGTTCAGCACGAAGTGGGTCACTGCCGGGTGGGGGTGAGCAGCGTTCGGGCGCTCAGTCCGGCCAAACCCTGCGGGACCGCGACACCGTGTTCGTCGGCTCTGCCTGTGTTTTGATGGGCTTTGAGGTGGTGGTTCGTGTACCGGCGACGATCGCGGAGCGCGGCCCGGATTGGCTCTTCTCCGTGCGCTTGCCGGCTGTCGACGCGGAGGCAGTGCTGCTCGCGGTGGATCGAGGTACCGCTTTCGGCTTGGCCGACGCTCGGCGCTTTGCAGGAGTGGCGGGCGATGTCTCGGTCGGCGCCTCGGGTCTTTCGGGAACGTCTTCTTTGACGGGCTGATCACTCATCGAGGGTCCTCTCGGTGTCGAGCAGCGCATCGATCTCGCGCGCGAACTGCCGAAGCGGCTCTCCCACCTCGTTCGCGTCGTCTTCGGCATGCAAAGTGATGTTCACGTAGGTTCGTCCGAAGCTCATGTCCGGGTACAGACCGACACGCTCGGAGAGTGCGGCCGCCCGATCGAGAAAATCGCGGGTGTTCTCGTAGTCGGCGAACTCCAAACGGCGTTCGAGGCGTATCGGACGGCGACGTTCGGTCCAGCCTTGGTTCATGACGGGGATCCCTCAGAAATAGGCACGTTCAGCGGCCTCGCGATAGCGCGGCACACCGAGTGAGGCGAGCCAGTCATCGATCTCGCGGGCATGGGCGGCCTCCTCGTCGAGCAGTGCCTCGAAGAAGTCACCGTTGTCGCGATCCCCGATCCGACGACAGAAGGTCACGGCCTCCCGATAGAGGGCGACGATCTCGACTTCGAGCACTGCATCCTGTCGCAACAGGTCGACCAGGTTGCGTGCGACGCCGGCCGGGCGCAGGTGCGAGCCGTTCGGTGCGACACCCAGCGCCAACATCCGTTGGATAATGCGCTCGGCATGCTGCATTTCTTCGACCGTTTCCTCGCGAAAACGCACCGCTGCCTCGGGCAGACCCCAGGCCTCTGCGAGCGAGGCCTGGGTCATGTACTGCTGGACTGCGGACAGCTCCAAGCTCAAGGCACGACCGAGATAGCCAAGGGTACGAGGATGAATGCGTGCGTGTCTCATGCTTCAACACCCTTGCCGCCGGTATCGAGCGGCTCATGGCTGAACGCCACTCGATCAGTCGGAAGCCGCCGGCAGGGTCCGGTTCAGGATCGGCTCGACCTCGCGGTGCGGACGGGCAATGATGTGTGCCGCGACCAGTCCGTCGCCCACACGCTCACAAGCATCTGCACCAGCGCGGACTGCGGCGTTGACCGCGCCCGTTTCGCCGCGTACCAGTACGGTGACGTAGCCCCCACCGACGAACTCGCGCCCGATCAGGCGCACCTCGGCGGCCTTGGTCATGGCGTCCGCCGCTTCAATGGCGGGAACCAGTCCGCGCGTCTCGATCATCCCCAATGCGATACCGTAGCTTTCACTGGCCATCTGTGCTCTCCAATCTCTAAGTGTCGTGTTAATCGTTGATGAATGGGTCGCGACTCGCTTTGGCCTCGCGGCCTTCGGCGCGTCGCGGGCTGCCGCGTTTTGCTCAGTCGACGGCGGGGCCGCCGACCGGGAGGATCGGCTCGACCTCGCGGTGCGGGCGGGCAATGATGTGCGCCGCGACCAGGCCGTCACCGACGCGCTCGCAGGCATCGGCACCGGCGCGGACCGCGGCGTTGACCGCGCCCGTTTCGCCGCGTACCAGTACGGTGACGTAGCCCCCACCAACGAACTCGCGCCCGATCAGGCGCACCTCGGCGGCCTTGGTCATGGCGTCCGCCGCTTCGATCGCGGGGACCAGTCCGCGGGTCTCGATCATCCCGAGCGCGATTCCGAATTTGTCGCTTGCCATCGTTCGTGTCTCCTCTGTGTACCAAGTCGCCCCGGGCGATGCTGCCCGATCATCTTCAATCCAGTTTCAAAGCCCTTCGTCGATGCCGATCGCGCCGGGCGATCCGCGCTCGATGCTGTCACTCATGCCGCTCGGGCCGTGGTGGCCGAGGTGGCCGAGGTCGGCTCGACCGCCGCGGCTCGCTCCTCCTCCCAGCGGTCGATGATCCCGCCGATCGTCAAGTCGGTGAGGATCCCGGCGTCCCCCATCGCGTACCGCGCGGCCGATCCGCTGACCACGAAGACCCAGTCGCCGGGGCGGGCATCCACCGGGTCGGTCGCGACATAATGCTTGCCCTTCGTGTCCTGCAGCAGCCGCAGATCCCAATGTCCGAGACCGGCGATACGATGCGTGCAGACCAGCGACCCGACGACCTGCCTGATCTCCATCAGCCTGCGCCTCCCGACCCGGCGGCGCCCGTCTCGGGCGGCCAATGATCGATGATGCCGACGATGGTCAGATCGCTCGGATACTCTTTGCTGCCCGCCGCCTCGCGTGCCGCGGAGCTGCCGACACAGATCACCCAGTCACCGGGCATGCAGCCGACGGCATCGACCGCGACCTGTTGTGTGCTCCCGTCGCGCACCACCTGGAGGTTCTTATGTTCAAACCCCGGAATCCGGTTGGTCGAAACCAGCGGGCGTTCCACCTGACAGATCTTCATTCAGTGACCTCCCGCCGTGACCGGTTCCAGCGAGGATCCGATGACCTCGATACCCGCGCCAGAGTCGCTGTCGCGCACGACGAGCAGTCGGTGCAGGAGACCCTGGTCTGCCAGATCGGCGAACCGGTCGGCGAGCGCTGCATCGAGCTGCCGACAGCGTGTCGCCGCGCGCTCGCGCGCGCCCGGCACCCCGCCGTGATAATCGAAGCGGACGACGATCGGGATCGGCAGTCCGCGTGAAACATTGAGTCCGCCGAAGATCTTGCGTCCGACGTCCAGATCTGCCGCTCCTTCCTCGACCGTGTAGAGATAGGCGAAGTAGGTCAGGTTGCGCAGCTGGATCTCCTCGAACCCGATGCCCACGCCCATGAACCGCTCGGCGTGACCCACATCCGCGTAGTGTCCGCCGTGTACCTGGCGCACGTAGTCGATCTGCGACAGGTTGTTCTCGATCAGCCGTGCGACCAACCGGAGCATGCCCGGGTCGGCGTTCGCCGGGGCGTGCGCCTTGATCAGCTCGGCGACCCTCGCACGTGCTGCGGTCGGCTCCAGCTCACGCGTGATCGCATGCACCTTGATCGCATCCACCGATTGCGTGAGATCGATGTGGCCCTCGCCGTCGGGCACGTGGATCCGGATCGCGTCCGTGTCCGTATCTAAACCGATCAGCAGCAGCGCCACAGAGGCACCGCAGCAGAACCCATTTTCGACCGATTGCCGGAAGGCCAGGAGTCGGTCCAAGGCGGCCTGTGCAGCCACAGCATCGTTCGATCCATGGGCCGCGCAGCCCTGATGGTGCGGATCCACCGAGCTGTAGTGGTAGATCACCGCCTTCAAATAGCGGGTCGGCGCATCCGCGGTGTTCGGAACGCCTTCCCGGAAGCGACCGAGCTCGACCTCGCCCCACTTGGACACGGTATTCTCGATATCGAACAGTCCACCGGCGTAGGGCTTACGCCGCACGGCGCCGAACGGCAGACGCAGCACGTAGCTGATCGCGTGGGCCAATCGTCCGTCGGCGCAGGGCGTCACATCCAGCTGATGAAATCCGCAGTCTTGAAGAAAGCGGTCGAAATCTCTCACCTCGCGCCCGCCGAGCGGGTCGTTCGCGAAGAAGTCATCCGCCATCCGACGGTAGGTCTCGAACACGCACCAGGCGAACAGACGCCGTAGATCGAGCTGGGTCACCCACGCATCCGCCAGCATGTGATCGGGCAGCTCAAACCCCAGCTCGGCGCGGGCGATCGCCTGGGCTTGCCGTTCGAAGTCGGCCTCATGCTGGAGCGCCGAGATCTGCTTGAGTACCGGCACGATCCGATCGAATCCCGTCTTGATCCGATCCTCATACCGCTGCAGCCTCGCGTTGCCCTCGCGGTCGGTCAGCGGGTGTTGTCCGCTCGGGCCCCGAACCTGTCGAGACACCTCTGCCGCAACGACGGGCCGCTTGGCCTGGCGTGCCGATCGCTTGGCGGCATCGGTAGCGGCTGTTCGAGACGACGGCCGCGGACGCATCCGCGCGCCACGCGTCTTTGGCGTCGGCTCGGGCGTGCTCGGTGTCGGAGCAGCCGATTCGGCCACGGTCGGTTCACGCGTCGCCGTGGGCGCGCCGGACCCGGACTCGCCCCGAGCGCGCGGGCGGTAGGCCGGCGCGGCGGGTGCGGGTGCGGATGCCCAGATGAGGCTCGCTCGGGTTGGACGGCGTTGTCTCGACATGACCTCGTTGTCTCGTCAGATTCCGGTGATGGTTCGCGTGCGATTCGGCACGGCGGACCCGATCGCTCGGGTCCGTGCGCTCGTGCGTGGCTCAGCCCCGCGCTCCACCCGAGTAGGTGATGAGCGAGCCGCGGTCCGTATTGCCGCTCGCTCCGGTCACACGACTCACCGGCGCGGGAAGCTCCTCGTTGCGTTTGGGCTTGACGGCCCCCATCGCAGCCACCGGGCCGGGGCGCGTCGGGTTGCGACGCCGTGCCGACGGACCTTCGGTCCCGGTGACACGCTCCCCACGTTCCCAATCGTCACCCGTGATCTTCTTTCCGGCGGTCTGACCCTCGCCCGTCACGCGGGAGCGGACCGCTGCCGCTGCCGTGTCGACCCCTGGCGTCTCGGCGGGCTCCATCTGCAGGAGGTTGCTCGGCACGGACTGTCCACGGTCGAAGCGAAATTGCTCAGTGCCCGTGATCTTGCCCGTGCCCATCCCGAAAGGGCCGGTAATCCGCCCCTCCTGCTCGTAGAGTGTTCCCGTGACCGCGTTGTCCTGACGCGACTGAAAGGCTTGTCGGGCCGGGGATTCGACACTGAAACTTTGCCAAGGCGCGCCCTCGCTGGATTGAGGGAGCGGCTGAGGGAAGTCGCTGTCGCCGGGGCGAGCGGCGTTTCCGCAGGTCTCTTCCATCTGGTCGACACCGACGTACGGCGTTCCGCTGATGTCCTCGCAGGCACCCCGAGACGCACCCGTCATGACGCCACCGATCCCCGGCTGGATGCCGGTCATGCGCGCCGCCGCCATGGCGCTCGCCATCGGGCGCATCCGCTCGGCAATCATGCGCTGCTGTTCCGGAGCGCAATAAGTCGCCGCCTGTTCGAGTCCCGCATAGGGCGTTCCGGTCACCACCTTGCAGGTGCCGGGCTCGTCGCCGGTCACGCGACCCGAGCGACCGGTCTGGGTGCCGGAGACCGATAGGCCCTTCGGGGTCGAGGATCGCCCGACCTTGGGTGCCTCCAGCGGTGCGGGCTGGATGCCGCAGAACTCCTTATATTGCTCGGCGCCGACATACTCGTCGCCGGTCACCAGCCGACAGCTGCCAGGCTCGTCGCCGGTCAGCTTGGTGCTGCGCCCGACGCGAGTTCCGGTCACGGAACCACCGCCGAGCGTCTGCGTCAGCTCGACCTTCGGCGGCGCCTTTTTGAGCTCCGACACCTCGCCGTTGGCCGAGGACATGTACTGACTGCCGGTCGGTTGAATGCCTGCACCGTGCTCGTTGCCTGTCACCTTGGCCGAAAGCCCCGGGGCGACACCGGATACGGGGCGACCGCCGGTGGTCCGCGTCCGCCCGGTTTGCCGGGGGTTCGGGGGGAGCTCGGTTCCGCAGAACGCGCTCGCCTGCTCGGCCGACAGATACTCGGTACCCGTGACGGTCTTGCAGGTGCCGGGCTCATCACCCGTGACGCGGGTCGAACGCCCCACCTCGTTCCCGGTCACGGCGTTGCCGTGGCTCGTCGTCGTGACGCGAACCTTCGGGGTTGGTTTCGGCGGCTCGGTCTGGCAGAACTCGCGAAAGATCTCGGCGCCCATGTATTCGGTCCCCGTGACCTCGCGACATACGCTCGGTTCGTCGCCCGTCACCGATTGACTGCGTCCGACGCGGGTTCCGGTCACGAACTGGCCTTGCGCGGTCTCGCTCAGACCGACCTTCCAGGGTTGGTCCTGCGCGCCGCCGACCGGCCGCTCGCGTCCGGGTCTCACCCGGCCCGTTGCTTGGACCTTGCGTGTTCCCGCCGCGCCTGCGGCACTGCGGCTGGCGCGGACGGTCTGCGCGAGGTCGCGCCCCGACAACTTTGGATTGGCTTGCCGCGCGAGGCTCGCCGTTGTGGTCGGCGTGTTCACCGCAGCCTTGCCGCGTCCGGAGGTCGCCGTGCGCCGGGCGAGCGCCAACATCCGACCCGTCGGTTTGACGGCGGTGATGCGCTTGCCGTTGTTGCGACGCGACCCGTTGGTCGCGCTCCCGAGCGAAGATGCGCCGCGGCGATCCGACGATTGACGTGCCGCGCTCGCCATCGAGCCACGCTCCTCCACCGTCTCCGGACTCCCCCCGCAGCCGCAGCCGCAGTCGGTACCTTTTTCGCGAACGACCTTGGCCGACGCTTTCGTCTCAGGGGCGCGTGTGCGATCCGCCCTGCGGTCCGCTCGCTTGCCGGCCTTGGACAGCGCTTCGCGTCGCGCCCTGGCCTCTGCCCGACTCGAGCCGGAGGCAGACACCTGGGCCTGAACTCGCCGAACGGGCGTTGCGAGCCTGGATGCCGAAGGGGCCGATGAGCCGCCGGCCCATCCAGTGCTCGACACCGATTCCGCCGTAGCAGCCGGAGATGCCTGCGGCTGCGACGGGGCAGGGCGACGTACCGCAGCGGCGTCGGGCTTGCGGCTGCGCTCGGCCGTTCCGGGGGCAGCGCTGGTGCGTTTGCCCTGAGTGGACAAGGCACGGCGACGTGCCAGGGCCGCCTCGCGGCCGCTCGATCTCAGATTCGCTTTGCTAGCCATGGTCGTTCCCTTGGACGTGGAGCGCATCAGCGGTGATAGCGACGGCGGGATGTACGCCTGACTCCGTTCGCATCACCGGCTCGGCGAACGCGCCGCCCGCTCGGTGTTGAAACACTGGATCTCAAGTGTTCGGCACCTCTCCATCCGACGGTGCCTGGACGCACCGCCGGACGTTGACTGCCGACGGCTCTACGATCAGCCGCGACCCTCGAACACCACGAAACAGGAACCCTGGCTCTGGGTGTAGTTGTCGTAGCCGGTCACACGGACGTGGTGATCCGGATAGGAGCGATGGCAGGCCTCGAGCTCGCTCACCACCTGGGCCAGATCGGTCACCCCGAAGAAGGGCAGCTTCCACATGGTCCAGTAGTGGTTCATGGACTTGCTGGGATGGATATGCTCAATGCCCGGCGTCCAACCCTGCGCGATGATGTAGGCGATCTGATCGAAGATCTCCTCTTGCGTCATCGGCGGCAGAAACCCGAAGGTCTCCAGTGTGTATTTGGTCTGGTAATCGCCCGTGGTGCTTTGGAACGGCATGGTTTCGGTCCTCGTTGTGCGAATGCGTTGGGTTCGGTCGTAAGTGGGTCAGCGCTTCCTGCCGCCGGGCTCCAGCCGCCAGCTCTCGGCTGGTGCCGGATTCGCATCGCAGCTCGGGCTATCCCGAGCAGGAGGCTGGCGGCAGAAGACTGGAGGCTTCCCTCAACCCACGTCGAGCTTGTCGACGGTATCGAACTCGAACTTGATTTCTTTCCAGGTCTCCATCGCGATCGCCAGTTCCGGGCTGTGCTTGGCCGCTGCGGTCATGATCTCGCGCGCTTCCTTCTCGAGCTCGCGTCCCTCGTTGCGGGCCTTTACGCAGGCTTCGAGCGCCACGCGGTTGGCAGCGGCGCCGGCCGCGTTGCCCCACGGATGACCCTGGGTACCACCACCGAACTGCAGGACCGAGTCGTCGCCGAAGATGGTGACCAGCGCGGGCATGTGCCAGACGTGGATACCGCCGGAGGCGACAGCGAAGACGCCTGGCATGGAGCCCCAATCCTGATCGAAGAAGATGCCGCGGGCGCGGTCTTCGGGGATGAAGGATTCGCGCAGCAGATCGACGAAGCCGAGCGTGGAGCCGCGGTCGCCCTCGAGCTTACCCACGACCGTGCCGGTGTGCAGGTGGTCGCCGCCCGAGAGACGCAGGCACTTGGCCAGCACCCGGAAATGGATACCGTGCTTGGGATGACGGTCGATGACCGCGTGCATGGCGCGGTGGATGTGGAGCAGGAGTCCGTTCTTCCGACACCACTTGGCCAGGCCCGTGTTCGCGGTGAATCCGCCGGTCAGGAAGTCGTGCATGATGATCGGCTGACCCAGCTCTTTGGCGAACTCGGCACGCTCGTACATCTGCTCCGGATCCGGGGCGGTCACGTTCAGGTAATGGCCCTTGCGCTCTCCGGTCTCGGCCTGAGCCGCAGATACGGCCTCGGCGACGAACTCGAAACGGTTCTGCCAGCGCATGAAGGGTTGGGAGTTGACGTTCTCGTCGTCCTTCGTCAGGTCGAGACCGCCACGCAGACACTCGTAAACGGCACGCCCGTAGTTCTTGGCCGACAGGCCGAGCTTGGGCTTAATCGTGGCGCCGAGCATCGGTCGTCCGTACTTGTTGAGCTTGTCGCGCTCGACCTGGATGCCGCTGGGCGGACCCATGCAGGTCTTCACGTAAGCGATCGGGAAGCGGATATCTTCCAGGCGCAGGTGGCGCAACGCCTTGAATCCGAACACGTTGCCGACGAGCGAGGTGAGGACGTTGACGACGGAGCCTTCCTCGAAGAGATCGATCGGGTAGGCGATGAAGGCGTAGAAGGACTCTTTGTCGCCGGGCACGTCTTCGATGCGGTAGGCGCGGCCTTTATAGAATTCGAGGTCGGTCAGGAGCTCCGACCACACCGTGCTCCAGGTGCCGGTCGAGGACTCTGCAGCCACGGCGGCGGCGACCTCTTCGCGCGGCACGCCCGGCTGGCCGGTGCATTTGAAACAGGCCAAGAGGTCGGTGTCGAGAGGGACATAGTCCGGCGTCCAATACATGGCCCGGTATTCTTTTACACCGGCATCGTAGGTCTTCACGCTCATGGTCAGCTCCTGTGGTCTGTGCCTGGTCCGCCTCGCCTGCGGAGGCCGTTTCGAACTCTGAGATCGCAACCTTACTTGAAGTGGTGCTATAGGAAAAAGTCGATATTTTCTATCAATGGCATCAGCGATAGTCTATGTAACGACGGCGCGGCATTCGCAGCCCCGGTCGCTTCAGCGTTAGCGTTGCCATGAGAATCGACTCGCCCATAGACGAAGATCAATGTAAGACTTAAGAAACAACTATTATCGCTCAATCGGGCCGGCCGGGATACTGGTTAGCCGACTTTAAGACATCGGAGTCGCCCCTCGGAGTCATCTATGCGCGTTTTCAACGAGATCCGTTTCGATAACCTCCGCGGTGACCTCTTCGGCGGGGTGACTGCTGCCGTGATCGCGCTGCCGATGGCGCTCGCCTTCGGGGTCGCATCCGGGGCGGGCGCGGAGGCCGGACTGTACGGCGCGGTCCTGATCGGCTTGTTCGCAGCGCTGTTCGGCGGGACGCCCACGCTCATCTCCGAGCCCACCGGTCCCATGACCGTGGTGTTTACCGCGGTGATTGCCTCGCTGATCGCCGCCGATCCCGAGCAAGGCATGGCCATGGCCTTTACGGTCGTGATGCTCGCCGGTCTCTTTCAGATCGCGTTCGGTGCGATGAAGCTCGGGCGCTATGTCACCATGATGCCTTTCACTGTCATCTCCGGCTTTATGTCGGGGATCGGCATTATTCTCGTCATCCTCCAGCTGCCCGGATTGCTCGGACACGCGGCCCCGGGCGGCGGGGTGATCGGAACCCTGCGGGCACTGCCCGGGTTGATCGGGTCGATCGATCTGCGCGAGGCCGCCTTGGCCGCGATGACGCTCGCGATCCTTTTTCTGATGCCGGCCCGCGTCAAGCGGATCCTGCCGCCGCAATTGGTCGTGTTGGTCGTGGGCACCCTGATCGCGGTCTACTGGCTGGGCGATCAGGACATTCGGCGCATCGGCGAGATCCCGAGCGGTCTGCCCTCGTTACAGATGCCCGTGTTCAGCGTCGCGCAATGGCAGACCATCCTGATCGACGCGCTCGTGTTGGCGATGCTCGGCTCGGTAGACGCCCTGCTGACCTCGGTGATCGCAGGCAGCTTGACCCGCAAACAGGTGGATTCCGATAAGGAACTGTTGGGGCAGGGGATCGGTAATCTGGCCTCCGGCTTGTTCGGCGGTCTGCCGGGTGCCGGGGCGACGATGGGCACGGTCGTGAACATTCAGGCCGGCGGGCGGACCGCACTCTCGGGTCTGACTCGGGCGGCGATCCTGGCCGTCGTTGTGGTCTGGGCGGGTGCACTGACCGCGAACATCCCTCTCGCGGTTCTTGCGGGCATCGCCGTGAAGGTCGGTATCGACATCATCGATTGGAGTTTCCTCGCCCGCGCCCATCGCGTGTCGCTCAAGGGCGCCTTGATCACCTACGCCGTGATCTTGATGACGGTTTTCGTCGATCTGATTACCGCCGTGGCGATCGGTCTCTTCGTCGCCAATGTCCTCACCATTCGACGTCTCGCCGACGTGCAGGAAGAGTCCGTCTGTGTTCTCCCGGCACGTCGCACGCGCGACGAGGCCCCGTGCGCCGGTCTCTCGTGCGAGGAGCGATCGCTGCTCGCCCAAGGGCGCGGTCGGGTGAAGATCCTGTATCTCAGCGGCCCGCTGGTCTTCGGTGCCGCGGCCGCCATCAGTCGTCAAAGCCCCAAGCTCAAGGGTGCACAGGCGGTCGTGATCGATCTGAGTCAGGTCCCGCACATGGGTGTGACGACCGCGGTCGCCGTCGAGTCGACGGTACGCGATGCGCTCTCGCAAGGTCACGCGGTCTACATGGCCGGTGTTCACGGCCAGCCGCGCGAGCGTCTGGAGCACCTGGGTTTGCGCGGCGCCATGCGTGAGGATCGTTGGGTCGAGGATCGCGAGGCTGCCTTGAAGCTTGCGTTGGAGCAGTTGCCGCCGCGCTAGCGTCGAGCTTGTCCGGCGGAAAATTGCACGGCCGGCTTGCCCTCGGGGTTCCTCGCCAATACCTCCGTGTCGACGCCTGGTCACGGGACGAACAAGGAGACGACGATGGTGCGTGCAACAGAGACGGCGATCCGGTGGGTCGAGCAAGGTAAGGTCCCCGACAGCGTGACGCGTAGCGGCATTCGCGCCTTGCTGCGCGGACGACTGGCGACCTTGCCGACGGAGGATTGCGAGGCGGCGATGCGCGAGAAACGCGACTTCATCGCCATGATGGACGCCTCGCCGATCGCGGACGTGCCGGAGCGTGCGAACGAGCAGCACTACGAGCTGCCGGCCTCCTTCTTCGATCTCGTGTTGGGGCCGCGTCGCAAATACAGCTCCTGCTATTGGCCCGAGAGCATCACGTCGCTCGAAGAAGCGGAAGAGGCCTCCTTGGCCATCACGGCCGAGCGGGCCGGGATCCAAGACGGCGATCGGGTGCTGGAGCTGGGTTGCGGATGGGGCGCCTTGAGTCTGTATCTGGCCGAGCGATTCCCGAACTGCCGAATCACCGGCGTATCGAACTCAAGCGGGCAGCGCGCCTTCATCGAGGCAGAGCGGGACCGACGGGGTCTGACCAATCTGGAGATCGTGACCGCGGATATGAACGATTTCCAGGCGGACGGCCAATTCGACCGGATCGTGTCGCTGGAAATGTTCGAGCACATGCGAAACCACCGCAAGCTGTACGCGCGCGTGCATGACTGGCTGAGGCCGGGCGGGCACTTCCTGATGCATATCTTCGTCCATCGCGAGCATCCCTATCCCTTCGAGGACGTGGGGCCGAGCGACTGGATGAGTCACTATTTCTTCGCGGGCGGTATCATGCCGAGCGACGATCTACCGCTGCATTTTCAGGAACATCTCAAGCTGGTGACGCGCTGGCGCTGGGATGGCCGGCATTACGAGCGCACGCTCAATGCCTGGTTGGAGCGGATAGATGCCGCACGCGATCGCGTCTGGCCGATTCTCGAAGAGACCTACGGCGGCGCTCAAGCGGGCGTGTGGTGGATGCGCTGGCGGTTGTTTTTCATGGCCTGCGCCGAACTATTCGGGTACCGAAAGGGGCAGGAGTGGTACGTGAGTCACTATCTTTTCGAGCGTCCGGCTTGATCGTCGCCGCTTGAGGTCTCGGGACCCGAACGACAGACCCAAACGGCTCGGGTTCTTTCGAATCCGAGCCGTTCGATTCCGTTCTGCTTGCCGGTCACCGCCCGTGAAGGGCGGGTGGTCGGCAAGCCTGCTCCCGTGGCCTAGATCAGGCCTTGTCGTCCTTGTTGGTGTTGATGTTCAACGGCATGTACGCGGGGCAAGTGCCGATCGCGCCGGTCGCGAGAACGACCAAGCCGATGATCGAAAAGAGCACGGTGTTGGTGACGATGCCGAGGAAAACCAGCACGCCGCCGGCGGCCAGACGGATATTTCGATCGGTTTTACCAACATTTTTGATCAGGGTCATGACATTAACTCCGGTAGGTAAGAGGGGAAAAGAGTTCGGGCACGTGCCGGGCATCGCCGAGGGTGCGGGAATACCGAGGCCATCCCTGCGGGATTCGCATTTCTGGCCCGGCTGCTCCTGCCTGGATCACCGTCGGCGAGAAGCGTCGAAGTATACCGATTCCCGGTCTCTGGGTGCGTTGCGATCCGGCAATGCGGGCCGGGGCTCGTCCCCCGACCGTGACCACGCCCGAATCTCGGTCGCCTCCGTGGGATCCCCGGCACCCAGCTTGGTTCCCCGATGACCTCGCCTTATTTTCACGACTATGGGTTACGGCGTGCCGCGCGCATCATTGCGAGCGGAGGCGTCGTCGCGTATCCGACCGAGGCCGTATACGGCTTGGGTTGCGACCCCTGGAACGGCGATGCGGTCGCGCGGCTTCTGAGCATGAAGCGCCGTGATGTCGCCAAGGGGTTGATCCTGATCGCCTCGGATCCGGGCCAGATCGAACCCTTCGTGCTGCAGCTCGATGCCGATCGAATGGCTGAGATCCGGGCCACCTGGCCGGGGCCGAATACCTGGCTTCTGCCGGCGCGGTCCGAGACACCCCGCTGGCTCACCGGGCGTTTCGAGACCCTCGGGGTTCGGGTGACGGCACATCCGCTCGCCGCTGCGCTTTGCCGTACCTACGGTGGCGCCATCGTCTCCACGAGTGCCAACCAAGCCAGCCGAAGACCGGCCCGGACGGCCTTGCAGGTCCGACTGGCGCTCGACGAGGCTCCGGACATGATCCTAACAGGGCCCTGTGTCGGATCCGACCAACCCTCCTGCATCCGAGACGGGCGTACGGGCAGGATACTGAGGCCCTGATCGGAGCGGCATCATCGCGTCTCTTGCGGGCACCTCAATGCCGATGGCGAAAGGCCCAAGGCGTCTGATGCTCCCCCTGCGTGCTCCAGATACCAATCGCCGCGGCGCGAGCCTCGCGCTCCGCGCGGAAGAAACGCGACTCTGCGCAATAGCGGGGATAGACCGCAGCCTGCCCCTGCTTGACCTGCTCGAGGTTCAACGAGCGTCGCTCGCCGTCGGCGGAGTACACCTCGGCCACCGTCCGCCCGAAGCGGTCGGTCTCGATGGGCCGCAGCTCGACCCGATCCGCGGCGATTCGCTTCAGATGTGCTCGGGACCGATTGCTCCACGGCTTCTGGTCTTTCTCGGGTGCGTCGATACAGTACAGACGGACCTCGACGGGCTTGCCGCTGCACGTCAGTCGCAGCGAATCTCCATCCACCACCTGATCCAAGGCGCAGAGCCGACCGGACGCGGCGAACGACCAATCGACCGGGTTCAGACCCGGTCCCCAGCGCTCCATCAACCAAGCGCCGGTTAGGATCAGCGCGATCATGAGGCTCGAGACGGCAGAGCGACGCCCGCGCCACCATCGCCTCATCGGTAGGTTCGCCGCGGTATGCGGACGTCAGCCATTGATCCACAAATGAACGACGACGCTCGCGAAATATCCCAAGGCGATCTCGGGCGTCCATCGCAGGTGTGCGAAAAAGGTATAGATGCCGCGCGCCTGCCCCATCAGCGCGACCCCTGCGGCCGACCCGATCGAGAGCAGTGACCCGCCGACGCCTGCCGTCAAAGTGACCAGGAGCCACTGCGTTTGGTCCATGTCCGGATTCATGGTCAGAACGGCGAACATCACCGGGATATTGTCGACCACCGCCGACAGGAGCCCCACGGCGACATTGGCCGGAATCGGTCCCCATTGTTCATACATGACATCCGAAGCCAGACTGAGATAGCCGATGAATCCCAGTCCGCCGACACAGAGGACGACGCCATAGAAGAAGAGCAGGGTGTCCCACTCCGCGCGCGCGACCTTGTTGAAGACATCGAACGGCGTGATGTCGCCGATGAGGTTCGCGCGCTCGGCGTTGCGCTTCTGCCAGCCGTGATGGCTCATCCGCAGAAAAAAGCCGAAGAATTGCAGATAGCCGAGGCCCGTCAGCATGCCGATGACGGGTGGTAGATTGAGGAAGCTGTGAAACCCTACCGCCGTAGCGATCGTCAGCAGAAACAGCAGGATGATGCGCCTGGCGCCGCGCCGCATATGGATTGTCGCCGGCGCCGTTTCGGCTGTGGGCTCGGAGGCTCGATGGTACGAGAAGGATACCCGACGCGGCTGTTGCACCGACACCGTCTCGGGTTTGATGTCCGGCACGGCGGCATGCATAAAGAGCGCGGGAACCAGAAAATTGACGAGTGCCGGAATGAAGAGCGCGAAGAAACCATTGAATTCGATGATGCCCTTTTGCCAGACCATCAGCGTCGTGATGTCGCCGAACGGGCTGAAGGCCCCGCCCGCATTTGCCGCGACCACAATGTTGATGCAGGCCAGGGTTACGAAACGGGTGTTGTCACCGCCGACGGCCATGACGACCGCACACATCAAGAGCGCCGTGGTGAGGTTGTCGGCCACCGGGGAGATGACGAACGCCAGTCCTCCCGTCAACCAGAAGAGGGCGCGCAGACCGAATCCCCTGCGGATCAGCCAAGCACGCAAGGCGTCGAATACCTGACGTTCCTGCATCGCGTTGATATAAGTCATCGCCACCAGCAGGAAGAGCATCAGCTCGGAGTACTCCAGCAGGTTGTGCCGCACCGCCGCCTCGGCCTCGTGGGTGAGACCGTTCTGGGAGTAGACGTATGCGATCAGCGCCCAAATCAACCCGGCAGCGATGATGACCGGCTTGGATTTACGCAGGTGCAGGAACTCCTCGGCCATCACCAACGCGTAGGCGACGACGAAGATGATCAGGGCCGCATAGCCGACGGTATGCGCGGTCAAGTCGATCCACTGTCCCGACTCGCTCGCGAGCGAAAGGCCCGGCACGAGAAGAGCAAGAAGACCCATGTAGAGTCCAAGCGAAAGGCGTCCGGGGGCACGCATCATGATGAATCCTGCTGGGAAGAGGTGTCGGAGTCGCGGGCGGGCGCGTCCGTGTTGGTGACCATGTTCGAGCGATATTCATGCCAGATGTCTTGCTCTGATCCGGTATGAATATCACCGGCGATCGCCGTAAAGTCGATCGCGCGGCCCATCCTCGAGAGTCTGCATAGGATTTCGTCAATCCAGAGGCGCCGTCTCACGACGCTACAGGGCGCAGATGCCTCGGTGCCCGGGTCGTGCGCCGGCGGCGGTGCCCAAGATACTAGCGGATTCCTCACGAGCCAAGCGGGTTTTACATGGAACAACAACACAAGACACTGACGATGACACTTCTGATGACCCCGGACATGGCCAATTTTTCAGGTCATGTCCACGGAGGTGCGACCCTGCGGCTGCTCGACCAGGTTGCCTATGCGTGCGCGGCACGGTACTCCAACCACTATGTGGTGACCCTCTCGGTGGATCAGGTCTTCTTTCGCCAGCCGCTCCGCGTCGGCGAGCTGGTCACCTGCCTCGCCTCGGTGAACTACACCGGCAACACCTCGATGGAGGTTGGGATCCGGGTCATCGCAGAGGACATCATTCACAAGTCCACCCGGCACGCCATGACATCCTATTTCACGATGGTCGCGGTCGACGACGAGGGCCGACCGGTGAAGGTACCCGAGCTGCAGATCGAAACACCCAACGAACGCCGCCGCTACGAGAGCGCCGCCCTGCGAAGGGAGTTCCGGCGTGAGATCGAACGCCGCCACGACGAGATCCGCCAACTGCACAAGAGTCGGGCGGGCGTGTCGTGACAGGCGCGTCCGAACAACGACACGGACGGTCACGCTGAGGGCGACCGGGCGCTACGAACGATCGGCGAGGTCCTGAGAAGCTCGGTCCGCGAGGTTGACACCGCCGCTCGACTCGGGGGCGATGAGTTCGCACTGGTTTTGCCCAATACCGATGGGTCTGGAGCGAAGCACGTGATTTCGCACCTCACGGGGAAGCTTCACCGCGCTTTCGGCCCGGATGATCGGAGGATCACATGCAGCATCGGGGTCGTCACCTTCCTGGACTCGGTCATATCGCCTGAGCAAGCAGTGGCCGCTGCCGACGACCTTATGTACCGGGTCAAGCGTGAAGCGAAGGGTACGGTCTTGTTCAGCGTGAACGGCCAGTCTGTTCAACACCGCGCGGCAGCCGGCTTTTCGCCGGCGGAACGACGTCGAGCGGGAACCCTATCCTGACCATCTGTGCCCGCGATCGCGGAATCGCACCGAGGATCGGCGAGGGGTGCATCGTCGGCCTCGTTCGTGATTTCGTTGCGGTGGGCGCCGCGGTGAGGAGCGCCAAGGGGGATGTGTGGCACCGCGCAGCGGATGTCACATGCCCCTAAGCGCTGGGACGGTCCGTCAAAGGAGGGAGACTCACGGCAGCTTCGATCTTCCGGGAGTCAATCACTGCCGAACGGTAGGCATCGACGACGTCGTCCACCGTGTCGAAGAAGGCATCCTTCCCGAACAACTGGTGGAAGTGGTAACGGCTGTTGTCTTCGACGTCATCCATGAGCTGCGCGACGACCAGGCGTATCCCTTTGTCCTTCAGGATGGCGAACAGTGAGCGCATGGTCTCGGCGGCCGAGAAGTCGACATCGTCGACCGCCGAGCCGTCGATGCAGAACCAACGCAGTGGCGGCTCGGCGCTGTCGGCAAGCCCCGTGACCTCCTCGGACAGCTGCTGGGCGTTGGCGTAATACATGCCGTGCGTGAAGCGGTAGATGATCAGGCCGGGCAGGGCCTGGGCTCCGGACGTCACCGGCCGTGGCTTCAGCACGCCGGATGCATCCGGCACCAGCAGCGCGTTCTTCGGTCGGTAACCGCGCCGGGTGTGGTCGATCAGCGACAAGACGATGGCGCCGATCACGGCGATCAGCGCACCGGGGATCTTCTTCGACACCAGCTTGGAACCGACGATGACCACCAGCACCGCGATCGCGATGGCCAAAGCATAGAGATTCACTGCATCGAGCTGCTGCAGATCGGCCCAGACCTTCTCGACGGTGCCATGCCCGCCACCCTTGAGCCCGAGCATGCCCGAGACCTGCCCGAGCGCCACCTCAATGCCCACCCCGGTCAGGAAACCCACCAGCACGGTGCGCGACAGAAAGTTGGCCAGGAACCCCAAGCCGATGACGCGCGCCAGGATCAGAAAGCTTGCCGCCATGAAGGCGAGCAACGCCGCCAGCGCGACATACTGGTCGCTGCCGACCGAAGCGATGCCGACCAAGCCCGCGGCGAGGATGGCCGCGGTCGCGGAATCGGCCCCGACGACCAGGTGCCGCGAGGAGCCGAACAGCGCGAACAGCGCCGTGGGAATCAGCATGGTGTACAGACCGGTAATTACCGGCATACCCGCAATCTTCGTGTAGCCCATGACCTCGGGGATCGCGAGCGCCGCCAGCGTGAGCCCGGCAATGATCTCGGCCGGAACCTGGTCCGCTTTGATCGGCAATGCACCTTGCAGGATGGGCAGGCTCCAACCCCTAGGCTTGGTGCTTGTCGTCTTCATGGGATGCTCCTAGAGGATGCCTCTGCGGGCTTGCTCAAAGAGTATCTCGGACGTCGAGCGCAAACAGGGCTCCGCGGTGCGGCTCCGAGCCCGTCGAATCCGGTGCCGCTGCCGACTATTGCTTGCCTTTCTTTTTCTTCGTCTTCTTTTTGCCCTTCTTTTCCTTCTGCGCATCGGTCGATGTTTGCTCGTCGCCATCACCCCCTTCAGCGCCCACAATCGCGTGGTACTTCTGCTTGATCTCCTCGATGTCGACCGTCGGTTCCGGGAACTGCATGTTCAGCGACTCGAGGGTCTCGGCGACGATGCGGGAGATGGCGAGGTTGCGGAACTACTTATGATTCGACGGGATGACGAACCAGGGGGCGTGCTCGGTGCTGCACTTGCCGATCGCATCCTCGAAGGCCTGGGTGTAGACGTCCCAGAAGGGTCGTTCCGCATAGTCGCCATCGCTGATCTTCCAGTGACGGGCGGGGTCGTCGATGCGCTGCTTGAAGCGCTCGAGCTGCTCTTCCGGGTCGATGTGCAGGTCGAACTTCAGGATGTGGGTGCCGTTGTCGGCGAGGGTCTTCTCGAAGTCGTTGATCTGCGCGGAACGCTTGGACCACACCTCCTTCGGCACCAGGTCGTGCACCCGCACGACCAGCACGTCCTCGTAATGGGAGCGGTTGAAGATCGCCACCTGCCCCTTGGCCGACGTTTGTCGATGATAGCGCCACAGAAAATCGTGATCCGCCTCGTCCTTGGACGGCACCTTGAAGCCGGTGACCGTGCAGCCCTGCGGGTTCATGGCGCCGAGCACGCGGTTGATGGTGCCATCCTTGCCGGCCGCGTCGCGCCCCTGCAGGCAAATCAGCAGCCAGCGCTTGTCCTCGGCGTACATCAAGTACTGCGGGTCATGCAGCTTCTGACTGTACTGCTCGATCTCGGGCAGGGCGTGCTCGTGGGATTCGTGCACCTTGGAAAAGCTCGCGGCGACCTTGGCGAGGTCGACCTTGCTGCCCGGCTTCACCCCGAATTGCTTGACATAGTTCATGGCGGTTAGAGACTCCCGTTTTTGAGAGTGACCGCCCGACCCCTTGCAGGCGCCGACCTCAGCCAAAACGCCCAGCCAGCTAGGTTGTGTGCACCCAGCAGCCTCGCAAATGCGACGGTTGAGGGGTTCGACTGCTCTATTGAGGTTGAATGTAGGCGGTTGGATTTTCTATCTTTACGTTGACAGTCAGGTGGAGAGATCGGATATTGGGAAGCACACGAACAGAAAGTTCCGTGTGGGTGATGCGGGCAGCCGAGCACCGAAGTCGCTGCCGTGCTTCCAGCAACGTGAATTTGCAGAGCTAAAAAAAGGGGTAACGGCAAATGAACAAGACATCCATAAGTGCCCTTCTTACCAGCATTTCTTTGGTCTTGGGGCTGAGCCTGGGGTTGGGGTTGGGGCTCTCGGCTTGCAGTACCGCATCAAAGCATGAGCCACCGCCACCGGCCCCAGCGCCGATGCCGGCACCAATACCGCCTCGCGGCTGATCCCTTCACGGCATTGATGGCTCTTGCCGTTAACTTGGAGATCGAAAGACCCAAGTTGACGGCAAGTGGCGACGGCGGGATGCCGGGTGAAAGGACTCGGCGCTTGCGCTGCACCCGGCACTATACCCGCAATGCAGTCCCTGAAAAACTGGGGCGCGGCTCAGCTGCAGGAGACGTCTGATCGTCAGAACAGACTTCCCTCGAGGAAGGAGCACCAAGGGACGCGCGCCCCGATGAAAGGCCGTCCAGCTTCATTCTGGCAAGCCTTTGATGCCAGTCCGGTGGCTGTCATGCTCATTTGGCCCGCTGTGATTGGCCTTTTCGCGATACTCCTCGGCCATACCGATTCGGTCGCGGCCGCCCCGTCACCGGCGAAATTTTTCGATGACCTTCGGGAATCGGTTTCGATTCCACTTCCGCCTGAGTACGCGATCCACAGGGACGGGTCCGTCACGCTGCGAATCTGTTTCAACTGGTCGTGCGCGCGCAGACAGGCCATGACCTTCACTCCCGACGATATCGCCCTGCTCAAAAGGCAAATGGCCGTATGTCCGGGCACGAGTCTGCACGATCGATTACAGCACGTGCGTATCGGTGTCTGGCAAATGGAATTGCTGGCACAAAAATATCAGCCATTGTTGGCCAATGACCTTCCCGTCAACGCATACGAGGCGGGAATCGCAGGACGCACGGATTGCGTCGATAACGCCAGCAACAGCACGACCTATCTGCACATTCTCCGGGATATCGGGGAGCTCGCCGGGTGGGCGGTCTCATCGCCCAGGGTGCGCAGTCGTTTCGATCTCACCGCGGTTCACTGGACCGCAGTCATCATCGATATGGAGACCGGAATGCCCTGGAGCGTCGATTCCTGGTATCGCCCGAACGGCCATCTGCCTATGGTCATGCCCCTGCGGAGCTGGATCGACAAGAAAAAAGGGTGGGAACCGCCTTTCCAAGATCTAAATTCGGTCCCCCACTCAATCGACGAGCTATGCAATACGCAGCCGCTTGGCACCCTGGCGCCAGGGGCGGCTGTCTTCCAGTGAGGCATGGAACGATCTGGAATCGAGTTATGATTTTTCGAACTGCTTGGTTTCCGGCAAGATATAAACGATGCCTGCCGCATCGGAGAACTTGGTCGCGATCACATTGTGGAAGAACGGCGCTGGAACATTGATGCAGCCAAACGAAATGCGGTTATCAAGCGGCGACGGACTGGCCAGACGCTCCGCCCGGCGATCTTTGGCTGTGCCCTTGACGACCGCATGCATCGAGAGGGCGTCTTCGTAGTCCAGCCAGAGTGTTTGCTCGCCCTTGGGATCGCGGCCCATTTGGGTGACGAAACGACCCGCCGGTGTCGTACGCTCCGAGGGGGGGATAAGCGACATTGGCATTTTGCCGATTCCGGGGAGAGAGTGGTCACCCTTCGCCAGCCCAAGCAGCACCGGCGCTGCTCCATAGAACTGTCCGTCCGCGCCAAAGACATAGACCTTGGCGTTGACCTTATCGATAATTGCGAACGGCATGTTGAGATTGTCTCTTGAGCTGACAACCCAATCTGCCATCGCCCTGGTCCTGCGCGATGCGCTCTCCGACTGGAAGAGATCCCGCCCGGAACCATGGGCGATGGCCTTTTTCGGCTCCATAACGAACGGGACATCTGCGTCTTCAGAATACGCTGCATTGAATAACGGGTTAGGCATATGAGCGCCGTTTTCCGCCTTGGTTGCTAGTTGCGGGCTGCAACCGACAGCCAGCAGACTCAGGCACAGGCATAACGCCCTTCCGGCCACGCTCGAAGGCAAGGATGCTGAGAGTTGACGCGGGGCGCAAATGCGAACAGCCAAACGGTGCCCGCTACCTTGGGTGGCGTCGAGCCTCCGCCGCCGGGTGTTGTCGCGCACCTCGTGATCTTCGCCGCGCTTGATCCAGCCGCAGGGGGTCACCGGGTTGTGCTTCGGGTACAGAGTAGCCATGAACGAGATCGCATCAAGGGATAAGTATCGGGTTAAAATAACAAATAAAATCGCCGGTTTAAAGAGTTCCCTCCATGCCGGATGCCTGATCCCCGGATCGCGCTTCAGGGCCACAGGCGAGAGGCAGAGCACCTCCATCTTCTGGTCTTTCCCGAGGGGGCACGCTTCGCCTCGGCCACGTGGATCCGTTGCTCACGCAGTGCCGCGGCGAGCCCGATGAAAGATCGGTATTCGCTGACCCACACACCGTATTGCTCGCCAAAATTCCCCATGTCGTTGGGCAGCACCTGCGAGACCCGGACGGCGATATCAGTCGTCGCAGAACGCTGATCGTCTTTGACCTACTGCACTCAGCCGCCGGACCAACTCTTGGTACGCTTGGACTCCCGGATGATTGATCGGCACGCGCGATTCATACCGTCACGAACGCGCTAGATGACGTCCGCGCCGCGAATTCCTTTGGTGACAGGTTCGATGGTATCCCAGGGGGAAGATCGCCTTCAGACATCCCTCAAGGTCGAGTGCCTGCGTTTCTTCTTGTGCCTATTGGCAGACTGTGCTCTGCGATGATCACCAAAAACCGTCGTTCATACAGGACCAAACGGCGCTCGACGACACGGCTGACTTCGGCCTCGCACAGCGGAGTTGCCGGTTCACGGAAGACAGCCGCTGGGGGACCCTGTGTTCTTCCCGGAATTGTTTCTCGGGCCAGCGACCAGTCGCACGGCTTCCGGGTCGGGACTCCCGTCGAACGACCGAAAGGCCCCGGAACCGCCTACCGGGCGTAGTTGTAGATGGCGCAGGAACTGGCGTCCGGCGTCGGCTTGGCGTCGCCCGTGTACACGAGCAGGCTCAACCCGGAGTCGAAGGGCGCGAGCACGACGTAGGTCACCTTGTTGTCCGGCATGCCGCAGAAGTGGTTGCCGTTGAGAAGCGCCGGGTCGGCGGGCGGCTGCAGCCGGTAGATCGCTCCCTCGACCGGGTCATGGTGATCGCCCCACTTGCCCGTTGCCGAGCCGTCGGCGGACATCCCCAGCCTGGTCCCGTCGCCGAACGTGATCGCATCCTCCGCGACCTGAATGTTGCCGGTGATCGAGGTCGCTGTGTTGCTCAGCGCCTCCCACTTGCCCTCGAGATCGGCAGCAGCCACGCCCTGCGCCAGACCGCAGACCAAGACGGCTGCCGTGAGCATCGTCGTCTTCATCGTCTCGCTCCCGGATTTTTCGGACTGGATGGTTCGACAGTAACGGTAGAGGATGCGCAGCGGACAGAGGATAGAAAATCCAACCGTTTTTGCCCGTCTAGCGACGCTCGCGTTTCGAGGCTAACGGGGTGTCGAGGATCGGTCAAGGCGCCATCCGGTCGCTCACCGGCCTCACGGTGGAGCAGAGATGTCGTGTTGCCGTGTGCTGAAACGGGATTCTCGGGTACCGCAGACAGGCGGCGCACAAGGGCGGCTGTGCCTTTGCGTGCAGGAGGCGCGGCTACCAGGTCACGCGCTGGTCAAACTCGTAGCAAAGATGCCCCTGCTCAGCCGGTCCGCAGGTCGGCGATATAGGCCGTCACGCCGTCCATCAGCATCTGCACGGCCATCATGATCAGCAGCATCCCGGTGAGTCGGACCAGGGCTCGAAGCGCTCGCGGGCCGAGTTTCTCCATCAAGAGGCCCGAGGCCAAGAGGATGGCGGCGCTGACGACCCAGGCCGCGGTCAATGCCGCGAGCCAGGTCCAGAAACGATCCGGCTCGCGGCTCACCAGCAGCAGAACGGCCGCGAGGGCAGAGGGGCCGGCGATCATGGGTATCGCGAGCGGCACGATGAATGGCTCCTCGTCGAGCTCGCGACGCTCGACCGCTTCGTGATCCGGGAAGACCATCCGCAGTGCGATGATGAAGAGCACCACGCCTCCTGCGACACCGAGCGCCGGTTGCTTCAGCCCTAGATACCTCAGCGCCAGGTCGCCACTCGCTAGGAAGAACGCCAGCACCAGGTAGGCGATCGCCAGCTCGCGCCCGATGATGCGCAGACGTTTTCCGCGCGGATAGCGCCCGAGCAACGCATGGAACACCGGGATGTTCCCAAGCGGGTCCATGATGATGGCGAGCAGGATGGCGGCGGAGATCGGATCCATGCCTTGATTTTAGCGAAGCGCGGGCGCTTCGCACCTTCCCGTCGGCGCTGTAGACTCCGCAGCCTGTTGGATCCAACCACTATGACGAGGCGTCTCCGCTCTTTATGGTTCTAGCTTCATTCTCCGTCGTCTTCGGTCTGGCATTGCTGCTGTGGAGCGCCGATCGCTTCGTCGAAGGCTCCGCCGTGACCGCCCGACATCTGGGCATGCCGCCCTTGCTGATCGGCATGGTGATCGTCGGCTTCGGAACCTCGGCCCCTGAGATGGTCGTCTCCGCCTTGGCAGCCATGCAGGGCAACCCCGGGCTCGCGCTTGGGAATGCCTACGGTTCGAACATCACCAATATCGCGTTGATCCTGGGTCTCACCGCGATCATCAGCCCCATCGCGGTTCACTCAAGCGTGCTCCGCAAGGAGCTTCCGATCCTCGCGGCAGTCACGGTCTTTGCCGTCTTCATGCTCGCGGACGGCGACTTGACTCGAATGGACGCTTGGGCCTTCCTGGGCGTGTTTGCGGCACTGATGGCTTGGACCGTTCGCGAAGGTCTTCGACATCGCTCCGATGCCTTGGCCGGGGAGATGACGCAGGAGCTCGATGCGGCGGAGATGCCGTTGCGCCGCGCGCTGCTCTGGTTGGTGATTGGCCTCGTTTTTCTGATCGTCAGCTCGCGACTCTTGGTCTGGGGAGCGGTCGAGATCGCGCACGCGCTCGGTGTGAGCGACCTCATCATCGGTTTGACGATCGTCGCCGTGGGAACCTCGCTGCCCGAGCTCGCCTCCTCGATCATCGCCGCGCGCAAGGGCGAGCACGACATTGCCCTGGGCAACATCATCGGCTCGAATCTGTTCAACACGCTCGCCGTGGTGGGGATCGCGGGGGCGATCCATCCGATGGTCGTGCCCCCGGAGGTCATCTCGCGCGACATGATGGTGATGGGCCTGCTGACCCTGTCGTTGTTCGTGATCGGTTACGGGTTCCGCGGACCGGGTCGCATCAATCGCATCGAGGGACTGCTGCTCCTGGCCTGCTATGTCGGCTACACATCCTACCTGATCAGCACCCTATTCAAGCCGTAGGGCGAGGGCGGAGGGTCGCGGGTCACGTCGTCCATCCGGCGGTGCGAGGCTGCGTCCGCGACGCTCCGGGCTGATAAAATGCGGGGCCTTTTCACATCCGGATTCTCGCGAGGAGGCGTCCCGCTCGCTATGGCTCTGCCGATACTTGCCGTCATCGTTGGTTTGGCCCTGCTGGTCTGGAGCGCGGATCGCTTTGTCGACGGGGCTGCCGCGACCGCCCGACACATGGGCATGCCGCCGCTTTTGATCGGCATGGTCGTCATTGGTTTCGGTACCTCCGCGCCCGAGATGGTGGTCTCCGCCATCTCGGCGTCTCAGGGGAATCCGGGGCTGGCGTTGGGCAACGCCTACGGATCAAACATCACGAACATTGCCCTGATCTTGGGTCTGACGGCGTTGATCAGCCCGATCGCCGTGCATTCGAGTATCCTGCGCAAGGAGTTGCCGATCCTGGCGGCCGTGACCGCCTTCGCCGTGCTCGTGATGTGGGACGGGGAGCTCACGCGCATGGATGCCTGGTCCTTCTTGATTGTATTTGCGCTCCTGATGGGCTGGTCGATCCGAGAGGGTCTGCGTCAGCGCTCCGATACCCTGGCCGGCGAGGTGGTAGAGTCGCTCGAAGCGCATCCCATACCGCTGCCTCGCGCCCTGACCTGGTTGGCCGTCGGCCTGGTGCTCCTGATCGTCAGCTCGCGCATCCTCGTCTGGGGTGCGGTCGAGATCGCCCACGGCCTGGGTGTAAGCGACCTCGTCATCGGTCTGACCATTGTGGCGATCGGGACCTCGTTGCCCGAGCTGGCCTCCTCGCTCATCGCCGTGCGCAAGGGCGAGCACGACCTGGCCCTCGGGAACGTGATCGGCTCCAACCTCTTCAATACCCTTGCGGTCGTCGGGATCGCGGGCGCCATCCATCCGACGACGGTGCCACCTGAGGTGGTCTCGCGCGATATGATGGTCATGGGCGCCTTGACACTCTCCCTGTTCGTCATCGGCTACGGATTTCGTGGTCCGGGTCGGATCAATCGACTCGAGGGGCTGCTCCTCCTCGGCTGTTTTGTCGCCTACACCTCCTATCTGATCAGCACCATCTTCTGACCCGCGTGTGCTCGGTCTATTGATCCAGGTCAGCGCTAGGCCTCGAAGAAGCGCTCTGCGGATTGACGCGCCGATTCCAAAAACCCTACAGTGCTGCGTTGATTGTTCGGTGCCTCGAAGGCCTTCGCCTTCCGGGTTAAACGGGAAGACGGTGCGCGGTGTCCTCGGGACCCGCAAATCCGACGCTGCCCCCGCAACGGTAGACGAGTCAAGACGCGGCGAGATGCCACTGTGAGTCCTCACGGGAAGGCGCCGCGTCCGGGGTTCGACCCCGCTCGTGAGCCCGGAGACCGGCCGGATGATCGGGGACCGTACCGATACGTTTCGCGCGCGTGCAAGGGCCGACCTGCCGTCGGCCCTTGGCGTTTTCGAGGCCTCTGGCGGAGCCCCGAACCGGGGTCGCGCGGGGCGGCCGGCCGGGATGCCGGCCCCGTCGTTCTGCTGCGGCTCCGCTCTCGCCCGACGTCGCTCTCTCGACCCCTTCTTCTGCTGGCCCCCGCGGGTGCGCTCGGGCCTCTGATGGAGTTTGTCGATGAGAATCCCAGTTGTGGCGGCGGCCTTGTCGCTGTCGTTCGGTCTGCCGCTTCATGCGGACACCCAGACCGTGACCCTTGATCCCCTCGTGGTGACGGCAACGCGCACGCCGGAGTCCGAAGATCAGACCCTGGCGTCGGTCAGCGTGATCGATCGCGAAGAGATCGAGCGTCGTCAGTTTCGCTCGGTTCCGGATGCGTTGCGCGGCCTGCCGGGCGTCTCCATTTCGGGCAGCGGCGGGGCCGGTCAGCCTTCGTCGCTCTTCCTGCGCGGGACCAATGCCGGCCATGTGCTCGTCCTGATCGATGGCGTGAAGGTGGGTTCGGCGACCCTCGGGACCGCACCGCTGCAGGATCTACCCATCGCTCAGATCGAGCGCATCGAGGTCGTGCGTGGCCCGCGCTCGAGCCTCTACGGCTCGGAGGCGATCGGCGGCGTGATCCAGATCTTCACCCGGCGCGGTGGCGGTCCCTTACGACCACGATTCAGCGTCGGCGCGGGGAGCTTCGACACGGCGAGTATCGCAGGCGGCATCTCCGGCGGCGGGGAGCGTGGCTGGTTCGACGTCGGCGCCAACATGGAGCAGACCGAAGGGATCAACGCCTGCGATGGCCGCGCCTTCCCCTTCGCCGGCTGCGGCGTGGACGAGCCGGATCGCGACGGTTACCGCAACCTGGGCGTGAGTGCACGCGCCGGCTATGCGTTCACCGACAGGGCCAAGGTCGATTTCAGTCTTCTCACCTCCGACAATCGCACCGATTTCGACGGCTCCATCTTCTCGGGCAACCTCTCACGCTCCGAGCAGCAAGTGTTCGGCGTGGAAGGCACCTTGCGTCCGCTCGATCCCTGGACCCTCATCCTCTCGGCCGGTCGGAGTCAGGACAAGTATCGGGCGTTTTATTCCGACGCCTTCGTGTCCGAGCGTTTCGTCGACAGCTTCGAGACCGAGCGCGACAACTTCGGCATCCAGAACGATCTCGCCTTGATCCCGGATCAACTCTTTACTTTGGGTCTGGACTACCAGGTCGATCGGATCTCGGGCACCGTGGACTACACTGACGACTCGCGAAGCAACACGGGTGTCTACGGCCAATATCTCGGCTCCATTGGGGCGAACGAGCTTGCCGCCAGCCTCAGATACGACGACTACCAGCAGTTCGGCGGACAGACGACCGGCAACGTCGCTTGGGGTTATCTGTTCGAGCAAGGGATTCGCGTCTCTGCATCCTACGGTACCGCCTTCAAGGCGCCGACCTTCAACGACCTCTACTATCCCGGCTTCGGCAACCCGGATTTGTCTCCCGAAGAGTCGGCCAGCGTCGAGCTGGGTTTGACCGGAATCCTCCCTCTCGGTCGCTGGGAACTGAGTCTCTACCAGACCGACATCGACGACCTGATCGCCTTCGATGCGGTCACCTATGCCCCGGCCAACATCGCCTCGGCCCGCATCCGCGGCTTCGAGGCGTCCGGCATGCTGAGTATTCGGGAGTGGGATCTCGGCGCGAGTCTCACCCTGCTGGATCCCGAAAACCGGTCGAACGGGCCGAATCAGGGTAACCTGCTGCCTAGGCGCCCCGAGCAGATGGTCCAGCTCGATCTGGACCGCCGGTTCGAGCGTTGGTCGGCGGGCCTGAGCCTCTATGTCGCCGGGCGAACATTCGACGACCTGGCCAACAACGAGCGATTGGATGGATATACCCTGTTGGGTCTGCGCGCCGAGTATGCCTTCACCCCGGCGGTACGCATCCAGGGGCGACTGGAGAATGCACTCGACGAGGATTACCAGACCGCTTATCTGTTCAACCAGCCCGGGAGGGCGTTTTACCTGACCTTGAGATATGAGCCGTAGACACCCTACGTCGCTCCGCTTTCGACACCCCGTGCGACCACCTACAATGGCCGCACGAGATTTGAGCAACACCACATTGTCGCCCCGGCGACGCGACCAGGAGATCCGACCACATGACCCCAATCACAGATTCTCGCAGCCGTATCCTGATCGGCCTTGGTTTGGCCGCGCTCATGGCGGCGACCCGCGGCCAGCAGTTTGCACCGCTGGCTCATCATCTTCCGGATGCCTCTTTGGCCGTATTCTTCTTGGCCGGTCTGTATCTGCGCTCGATCTGGGGCTTCCCAGCCCTGTTCGGTCTGGCGACCGTCATCGATCTGACCGCCATCGGCTGGGGCGGTGTGAGCGGCTACTGCATGACCCCGGCCTATTGGATGTTGGTTCCGGCCTACGGTGTGGTCTGGGGGATGGGGCGCTGGTCCGCCGGCCGCCTCGAGATGACCAAGGAAGGCTTGCCTTTGCTCTTCGGTACGCTGCTTCTCGGCGGTGTTCTGTCCGAGGTCTTCGCCAGCGGCGGCTTTTATCTCTTCTCCGGTCGCTTCGCTGACCTGAGCGCGCTTGAGCTGCTCGGACGCTTTGCGACCTACATGCCGGCGACCCTGCTGCATCTGATGGTCTATGTGGGTCTGGCCGCCGTGGTTCATCTGACGCTCGCTCGCGCTCTGCCGGGTGCGCGTTCCGAGCGTGCCCGCCCGCAATGACCGACGAGAGCTTACAGGAGCGCCATCGCCGGCGCATGCAGCGCCAAAAGGAGCTCGTGGATGCCCGCATTGCGCGGGCGGACCAGGACTGCGGTGTCCTGGTCGTCAATACCGGCAACGGCAAGGGCAAGAGCTCCTCGGCTTTCGGGATGGTCGCTCGCGCGATGGGCCACGGCATGAAGGTTGCCGTGGTCCAGTTCATCAAGGGCAGCTTCGCGACGGGGGAGGAGGCTTTCTTCAGGCGCTTCCCCGAGCTGGAGTATCACGTCATGGGCGAGGGCTTCACCTGGGAGACTCAGGACGCGGAGGCCGACCGGCGTGCAGCCATGGCCGCCTGGGAGAAGGCGGCCGCTTTTCTCGCCGATCCCGCGTTCGGCATGGTGGTGATGGACGAGCTCAACATTGCGCTCAAGCTCCGCCTGGTTCCGCTCGATGTGGTTCTTGATGCCCTGCAGAATCGTCCCATCCATCAACATGCGGTCGTCACCGGACGTGCGGCTCCCGCGGAGTTGATCGAGATCGCCGACACGGTCACCGAGATGCGCCCGCTCAAACATGCCTTCGATGCCGGCATCATGGCGCAGAAAGGGGTCGAGCTCTGAGTCTGGATGATCCGCATCGCCCCCGCTCCGACGCGGGCGGACGCTGCCTGATCCTCGGCGGGGTGCGCTCGGGCAAGAGTCGGCTGGCCGAGCGTCTGGCGGTCGAAAGTACACTTCCGGTTGTCTATGTCGCGACCGCCCGGGCGGGGGACGCCGAAATGACCCGGCGGATTGCCGGGCATCGTGACCGTCGCCCGCCCGACTGGGGCCTCATCGAAGAACCGCTCTTGTTGGCCGAGGTGCTGGCGCGCGAAGGTGCGCCCGATCGCTGCATCCTGGTCGACTGTCTTACACTCTGGTTGACGAATTGGCTTATGGAAACGGATGAATCGGGTCTGCACGATCAGATCCGGGCATTGCTCGATGTGGTTTCGCGGGTGCCCGGACGCCTCATCATGGTCGGCAACGAGACGAATATGGGTGTGGTACCGCTCGGTGCGCTCTCGCGGCGGTTCTGCGACCTGGCCGGTGTGCTGCACCAAGATCTGGCGGCGTGCTGCGACCGTGTCGTGCTGACCGTGGCCGGTCTACCGCTCGTGCTGAAAGGAGAACCGATATGATCGAAGGTCTGCGCTGGGTGAGCCAACCTTGCCTGCCGATCGATGCCATGGCCGCCGATGCGGCGCGGCGCCGGCAGGATCAGCTCACCAAACCACGCGGCTCTCTGGGACGTCTCGAAGAGATTGCGATCCGCCTCGCCGGATTGCAGGGCACCCCCACGCCGTCCCCCGATCCGGTGCAGATTTTGCTGTTCGCCGCCGATCACGGGGTGGCGGCCGAGGGGGTCTCGGCCTTCCCCCAGGCCGTGACCAACCAGATGGTTCGCAACATCGCCGGGGGCGGCGCCGCGATCTCGGTGCTCGCCCGTGCACTGGATGCGCGCATGGAGATCACGGATCTCGGGACGGTCGAGGATCCCGGGCCGATCGCGAACGTACGCTCCGAGCGCATCGGCCCGGGATCCGGAAACATCGTGCGCGAGCCGGCGATGACCGACGAGCAACTCGCCGCAGCCATGAATGCCGGTCGCGCCGCGACCGAGCGTGCGGTGGACAGCGGGGCGCGTTTGTTGATCTGCGGCGAGATGGGGATCGCCAACACCACCGCGGCCACGGCCTTGGCCTGTGCGCTGCTGGAGTTGCCGGCCACTGCGATCGTCGGGCCCGGCACTGGGCTCGATGAGCCCGGGGTTCTGCATAAGTCCGAGGTCATCACCAGGGCGCTTGTGCTGCACGCCACCTCGGGTCGAACGACGTCGGAGCTTCTGGCCCGTCTCTCCGGCTTCGAGCTTGCCGCCATGGTCGGTGCCTTCATCACGGCCGCACAGCGCGGACTCCCGGTGTTGGTCGACGGCTTCATCGTAAGTGCATCTGCGCTTGCGGCCGTGCGCCTGCAGCCGGAGGTTCGCGATTGGCTGTTGTTTTCACACAGCTCGGCAGAACCCGGGCATCGTCGCATCCTGAACGCGCTGGATGCCGACCCGCTGCTCGATCTGGGACTGCGACTCGGCGAAGCGAGCGGCGCGGCCGTCGCCGTGCCCCTGCTGCGGCTGGCCTGCACACTGCACCAGCAGATGGCGACCTTCGGCGAGGCCGGCGTGAGCGAGGCCTGATGCAGGATCGCTTCGTGGATCTGCTGCGCCATGGCGAGGCACAGGGTGGCGCGCGTTTTCGGGGCGGACATGACGATCCCCTGAGTGCAGAAGGCTGGGAGCAAATGACGCGCGCGACCGCCGAGAATCCGGATTGGACGCGGATTGTCTGCTCGCCGTCGCTGCGTTGCAGCGCGTTCGCACAGCGCCTTGCCGAGCGCTGCAAACTTCCCGTATCCAGCCTGTCCGGGCTGCGCGAGCGCGGATTCGGTGCCTGGGAAGGACTGGCCGCGCATCAGATCCCGTCCGAGGAGCTCACCCGGTTTTGGGATGATCCGGTCGGCTACGCGCCGCCCGGCGGGGAACCTTTCGACGTCTTTCGCGAGCGGGTCATGGCGACTTGGGGTCAGGTGTGCGAGGAGGGCGAGGACTTCACACTGGCCGTCACCCACGGCGGCGTGATTCGGGTCGTCCTCGCCGAGGTGCTGCGGATGCCGCCCGAGGCATCGCTCCTGATCGAAGTCCCCCCGGCTTCTCTGTCCCGACTGCGGATTCCGGAGTCTCCTGGGCGACCCAGTCTCATGCGCCACGGACCTCCCTGAGTGGACCTGCGTCCGCTTTGGCTTGCCGGACGTCTCCTAACGCGGCTGCCGTTTCCAGAGCCCCGTGAGATCGAACCCGGACTTGCGGGTCTGCATGCGGGTCTGTCGGTACCTTGGTATCCGCTCATCGGGGCGTTGCTGGGCTGTTTGCTGGCGCTTGGCGGGGGCGCGCTCGTGCCCGTGGATCCGGGCGTCGCGGCGGCCTTGATCCTGATCCTCTGGGTCTGGTCCACCGGTGCGCTGCATCTGGATGGTCTGGCCGACAGCGCGGACGCCTGGGTCGGCGGGATCGCGAGCCGCGAGCGGACCCTGGAGATCATGAAAGACCCGCGCAGCGGACCGGCCGCGGTGACCGCGATCGGGCTCGTCTTGATTGCGAAATGGGCCGCGCTCCAGGCCCTCATGGCCGGCGGTTCGGTTTGGCTCCTGATCCTGGTTCCGCTGTTGGCGCGTGCGCAGTTGCCGCTCCTGATGCTGACCACACCCTATGCCCGGGCCCATGGGATGGCCTCCGAGCAGGTGGCGCAGCTGCCGCGTCGCGCGGCTTGGGCGGTCACCCTGATTGCGGGGATCGTCAGCGTCTCGCTCGCCGGCTGGAGCGGGTTCGTGCTTTGCGTCATGACGCTTCTGGTCTTTGGTCTATCCCGCCGGACCATGATGAACCGTATCGCCGGGTTTACCGGAGATACCGCCGGTGCGCTCGTCGAGATCACCGAAACGGCGATCCTGCTCGTTGTTGTGATCCTCGCAGCAGTCTTTGCCCCGTAGTCGGCGGTATCGTGCAGAGAGTCCGAGACCGCCGGAGATCATTTTCGTTGTCGTTGTCGTGCTCGTATCGATGGTCGATGACGACAACGACAACGAATGGTCTCGATACTTCTGCCGCGCTGAACTGACAACCGTTGTTTCTGAACCGTGACCTAGCGTCGGCGCACCTTACGGGGCGAACTCCTGTTTGATGCGCGTCTGGAGCTTTTTGGCCTGCTTGAACGCTTCTTTGAGCATCAATCGGTGCAGCTCGTTGAGGTCGTCGGGGTCGATACGGTTGACGGCCTCCGAGTCCTTGGTCGTGAGTTGCTGGTGGATGCGGAACCGCTGGATCAAGTGGAAGGACTCGATCTCGGCGGTGACCTCTTCCGGGTCGCGCTGTCTTGCCGCACCGGCCAGGCGCAAACGCTCGGCGGTGCTGGTCGCCCAGATGCCGTGCCTAAGTGCCCAAAGGCGGCCGGCGTCCATGAAGAAGCGCGCGCCCTGGAGCTTGAGATCGATGGTATGCGGGAAGTCACGGTTGCGATCGAACGCGAATTGTCCGGCCCAGCCGAGCGGCGGTGCGACACCGAGCGCCTGCTCCGCGAGACAGTGGAAGAACCGGGTCTGCTCGGGTGCAGTTCGGCTCAGCCAGTCGCGCAGACGGTCGACCGGTTCGTCGCTGCCGTAGAGGGGGCGGAAGTCAAAAAAAATGACGGCATTGAGCAGTGCCTCCGGTTCGGGTACATGCAGCCAGCTCTGGAAGTGTCTGCGCCACTCGTCCGCACTCAGGCACCAGTTGGGGTTGCCGGCCATGATGTTGCCGCGGCAGCGCTCGAAGCCGCAGAAATGCAGGGCTTGATTGACGGCTTGGGCGAAGGGCAGGAAAGCCCGACGGACCGGCTCGGTGCTGTCCGGGTCCGGCGGCACGAAGAGTAAGCCGTTGTCCTGATCGGTCGAGAAGGTCTGCTCCAATCGACCTTCCGAGCCGAAGGCCATCCAGCACCAGGGCACGGCGGGGAGATCGAACTCGTCCTCGATCAGCTCGATGACCCGCATCGAGATCAGGTCGTTGAGGCCGGACATCCAGTAGCAGAGTGTCTCCACGCCCATGCCTGAATGGAAGAGCTCCGCGCCGCGCCGCCGCACCCGATCTGCGGCCAGCGCCATGGCCTCGACGTCGCGAGCGGCCTTGATGCCCGCAATCAAAACCTCCGCACCGCCGGCCCGCAGTCCGAGCAGGTCGGCCTGGCTGACCAGACCGAAGAGGCGTCCGTCGTGCTCGGTGAGGAGCAGGTGCTCGACACCGCGCTTGGCCATCATGACCCGTGCGCGATGTGCGGGTGCATCGGCGGTGAGTGTGAGTGGTGCGCCGATCATGTGGACGGCGACAGGGTCGTCGAGCCCGCCGCCCTCGAAGCCGATGACATGCAGCATGTCACGCAGCCGGATCAGACCGAGCGGCAGGCCGCTCGCGGGATCGCAGACGACGGCGGCGTCCAGATGATCCTGACTGAAATGGTAGAGGGTCTCGCGCAGGCTGGTCTCGGGGCCGACGATCAAGGGCTCTCGCCGCTCCAAACTGCGCAGAAGACCCTGGCCGGTCCCCCCCGCGGCCATGAGATCCGACGTTTCGCTCACCGGATGATCGGTCTCGGGCATGCTGTTGCTCCGTTCTCGTCAGGTGCGATCGAGCAGTTCCTTGACCTTGTCGACCAGGTCGCGGGTCGAGAAGGGCTTGGACATATAGGCGTCCGCTCCGAGGGCGAGCCCCTTGTTCTGCTCGGACTCGCGTCCCTTCGCGGTCAGCATCAGGATGCGTGTCCCGGCGAGCCCGGGATCGGAGCGCACCGCCTCGAGGACGGCGAAGCCGTCGAGCTTCGGCATCATGACGTCGAGCACCACGAGGTCCGGACGATGGGTCCGCACGGCGGCCAGGCCGGCCTCGCCGTCGCGCGCCACGCGCACCTCGTGACCCTCGCGCATCATCAGAAATTCAAGCGAGATGACGATGTTGGGCTCGTCGTCAACGATCAGGATCCGCTTTTTCATGGTTGGGCTCATGATCAGGCCTTCGGTCCGTTGGGGTCCCCGAATGGGCGGGCAGCTCGAAGCAAAGGGTAGCACCTTTTCCGGGCGCGCTTTCCGCCCAGATGCGACCGCCTAGATTCTCGATGATGCGACGGCTGATGGGCAAACCCAGTCCGGTGCCGCCCGGCTTGATGCCGCCGCGCGCGGTCTGATGGAACTTCTCGAAGATCAGCTCCAAGTCGCTCGCGGGGATGCCGTCGCCATTGTCCTCGACACAGACCCGCCAACCGGCGCTGTCGGACGTGAGACGGATCCAGACCTCGCCGGATCCAGTCGGGGCGAACTTGGCGGCGTTGGACAAGAGGTTCACCAGCACCTGCACGATGCGGTCGCGGTCGCCCCAGACCAGGGCCGACTCGTCGGGTAGCTCGAGACGGACGCGGCAGCCGCGTTCCTCGACATACTGCTCGGTGGCCGACACGGCTTGGTGAATGACCGTCTGAAGCTCCACCACCTCGGAGCGCCAATCGGCATGGCCGGATTCGATCTTGGCGAGGTCGAGCACCTGGTTGACCAGGCGCGAGAGCCGCTCGGTCTCGCTGACCAGGATGCCGAGGAAGCGGCGGCGTTGCTCGAAATCGATGTCGGGGTCGTCGAACAGGATCTCGGAAAAGGCGCGGATGGAGGAGAGCGGCGTGCGCAGCTCGTGGGTGACCGAAGAGATGAAATCGTCCTTCATGCGGTCCAGTTCCTGAAGTCGGATGTTGGCCGCACGCAGCTCCTCGGTCGCCGTCTCCAAGGCTTGCGACTTCTGCTCGAGCTGGCGGCTGTAGGCGCGGATCTGGGATGCCTCGTCGAGGATGTTCAGGACCTCGTCGAGCCCGAGCGGCTCCTCTTCGGTCACCGAGGCGACCATCACCCGGGCGGAGGCGCCGCCGATCGCCCCGGAGAGGAGCGTCTCGGCGAAATACACGGTCTCCGCATCGGCCGGGAGTGCGTCCGGCGAGTCCAGCCCGCGCAGATGCGCGTATTGCCGGAAGGCCGCGCGGGTACGCACCGATCCGAGGAAGCGCTCGGCTAGCCTCATCAACTCCGGGATCTCGGCGCTCCCGCGCCATAAGGGAGCGCTTGCGAGTGCGGTGCGCCGAGAGGCATCGACGAAGATCCCGGCCTGGGACGCCTCCGCGGCGTTGGGCGCGCGCAGCGAGGAGACGAATAGAAAGGCGCCGATATTCGCGGTCAGGCTCCAGAAGAGACCGTGCGTAATCTCGTTCCAGTCGCTCAGGCCGAACAGCGCCGTCGGGGCTAGGATGTCGAGCCCGGCGAGGCCCGACTCCATGAACGCGGGCGGGAGCCAGCCGGACTTGACGAACGACGGCAGGAGCAGGGTGTAGATCCAGACCAGAAAGCCCGCGGACAAGCCCGCAAGCGCGCCCTCGCGCGTCCCGCCTCGCCAATAGAGTGCCCCGATGACGGCCGGAGCGAACTGTGCGACGGCGACGAAGCTGATCAGGCCGATTCCCACCAGGGCGTAGGCCTCGCCCGCGAGCCAGTAGTAGAGAAAGCCGAGCAGCAGGATCACGACGATCGCGCCGCGCCGGATCCTCAGCAGCAGCCGCCCGAGGTCCGCGGCGGGCGGTCGTCGACGCCAGCGGTGCAGCAGTGCCGGCAGGACCAGGTCGTTGCTGACCATGGTCGAGAGTGCGATGGTTTCGACGATGACCATGCCGGTGGCGGCCGAGAGCCCGCCGATGTAGACCAGGAGCGCGAGCCAGGGCCGGTCGAAGGCGATCGGCAAAGTCAGCATGAAGGTATCGGCGTTGACCGTCCCGTCCGGGAAGGTCAGGAGCCCCGCGATGGCGATCGGCACCACGAAGAGGTTGATGAGCAGCAGGTAGAGGGGGAAGAGCCAGATCGCGCGGCGCAAATGGCGCTCGTCGCTGTTCTCCACGACCGCGACCTGGAACTGCCGCGGCAGCAGCATGACCGCCAGACCGGCCAGCACGGAGATCGCGAACCAGTCTGCGAAGGGTGCAATGCTCGGCTCGAGCAAGGGTTTCAGCTGAACGTCGCCTCGAATCGGCGGGAGTGCCGGCCCGCCGAGCCCGAGCAGGCCAAAGGTGATGAAGAGGCCCACCGCGAGAAAGGCGACGAGCTTCACGATGGACTCCAGCGCGATGGCCGCGACGAGTCCTTCGTGGCGCTCGCTCGCATCCAGATGACGGGTGCCGAACAGGATGGTGAATGCGGCCAGCAGCAGCGCGACCACGAAGGCGGTGTCGCGCCAAAAGGGTCCGTCGCCGTGCACCGGCATTCGGACATCCGGATAATGCGACAGGATGGTGAAGCTCCAGGCGATCGCCTTGAGCTGCAACGCGATGTAGGGAACCACGCCGATCACGGCGATGATGGTCACGAGGCCGCCGAGGAGTTGACTCTTGCCGTAACGCGAGGCGATGAAGTCGGCGATGGAGGTGATGCGCTCGGCCTTGCTGACCCGCACCATCTTGAGCAGGAGCGAACCCCAAAGCAGCGCGATCAGGGTCGGTCCGAGATAGATCGGGAGAAAACCCAAGCCGTTCTGGGTGGCGCGCCCGACGCTGCCGTAAAAGGTCCAAGCGGTGCAATAGACGGCAAGCGAGAGGGCATAGACTGTTGGATGGGCAATGACGGAGCGGCCCTGCTCGGCGCGCCGGTCGGCCCAATAAGCGACCGCGAAGAGCAAACCCAGGTACGCGAACGAGATGCCGATGATCAGGGGGCCGTTGATCATGGGTCGGTTGCCGCGCGGCTCAATCGCGTGTCCGCGAGACGATCCAGGCCGCGGCGCCGATCAAAGCTGCCCAAGTCAGGAAGAGATAGACGAAGAGGGCGGGGACCCCGAGCCAGCGCCCGAGCGTTTCGAACTGCAGCACGAGCGGCGAGAACAGGAACAGCATTCCGGCTAGAAAGAGGAGAAGCAGGCGTTGCCGCAGCAATGTCGTACGGTGCATCGTCCTTCGCCGAATGTCGGTCGGGCATGTTTGAGCAGTATAGTGATCGAATACCGAATCGTCCGGCCGGCCTGGACGGGTCAAGCTGAACGGGCCGGATGAGGGGTAACGCGGACGCGCGGGCGTCGCGATCGGGCTTGGCCGCCCGGCACGCCGGCGCATTTTACAAAGCGGTGGAGGGTTAGGGAATGCGAAAGGCTTTTTTTCAGAGGCTGGCCAGTGCGTTGCTGGCGACGTCGGTCTTGACGTCGGCCTCGATCTCGGTGTTTGCCGAGTCATCCGTACTCGTCGAGCCCGATCTGGTCGACATCCGCGATGTGATTCCGGATGTGGTGCTCGATATCCGCTATGCCACGGCGCACAATTTCATCGGTCGCCCGATCGACGGCTACGAGACCCCCACCTGTCTATTGACCCATCGGGCCGCAGCTGCCCTGGCCGGGGTGCAGAGGAAGCTACGCCGTCAAGATATGTCGCTCAAGCTCTACGATTGTTACCGCCCGCAGCGTGCCGTCGACCAGTTCGTCGCCTGGGCCGAGGATCTCGACGACCAACGCATGAAGGCCGAATTTTATCCGCATGTCGAAAAGGCTGCGCTGTTCGGCGACGGCTATATTGCGGCCCGCTCGGGACATTCACGCGGCAGTACGGTCGATCTGACCATCGTTCCCGTGCCCACACCCGATCAACCGGAGTTCGATCCCGCTGCACCTCTGCGTTCGTGCGAAAACCCGGCTTCGGAGCGTTTCGCGGACAACAGTGTCGACATGGGCACGGGTTTCGATTGCTTCAGTCCGCTCTCACATACATTGAACCCGTCCATCACGGGCGAGGCAATGGCGAATCGCCTGTTGCTGAAATCCTCCATGAGCGAGGAGGGCTTCCGCAACCTCGCCGAGGAATGGTGGCACTACACGTTGGTCGACGAGCCCTATCCCGAGACCTATTTCGACATCCCCGTACGCTGAGGAGCGAGCATGTTGCGACGCATGAACCCGACCACCGAATTACGGCTCCGCGCGCGCGCGCGTTCGTTCGCGCCGCTGAGTTGCTTCTTCGCAATCTTGTCGTGGGGGCTGGCGCCGGGACCCTCGTTTGCCGAAGATGCGCTCGCCGAGACCGCGTTCCCGGATGAAGCGGAATGGCCGGAGATGGACCTCGAGGCCCGTATCGCTGCGGTCAGTGACGGCGAGCTTCGGTTTGTCGGTCACGAGCGTGCCGCCGAGACGCATCGGCACGTCAATCGGATCCGCATCGGACCGGAGAGTCTGCGCGAGGGTTGGATCGAGCTGAGCCAATGCCACGAGAACCTCGACGCGGTCCGCGCAGCACAGATCCTCTTCAGCGCCGAGCGGATCCGCGGTCTGGAGGTGGTCAGTGCGCAGGGGATCGGGCGTGCCTGGGTGGAAGGTCACTCGGTCCAGCTCACGGATATCGCGCCTGAGGCGACGCTCTGCATCCGCGCTGAAAGTCGGGCCCTGTTCGCGCTCGGCGACGGGCGTTACCGGCTGCGCAACGGTCCCTACATGCGCCGCTTTCTCGACGGCTACTACCCCATGCAGGTCGTGTTGGATGTGTCTTACCCGGCCGATCGGCTCGCCCTCGTGCAACACCAACCGCCCACGCAGCCCGGATTCGAAGTGCGTGCAGAATCCGGACATGTCGCGGTCGATGCGGCCTTCGAAGGACGGTTGTTCACCTGCTTGGACTTCTGCGAGACCGGATCCGCGGACTGCGAGTTGGCGGTCAGCGACTGCTCGGAGTGAGGGCACTCCGGCCCCTCGGCTGCGTGGATCCGGATCGGGTTGTACCGTTGCGGTTCGCCAACCCTTTCGGATCTTAGGGTCTTTGTTCGAGGGATTGCATAAACTCCTCGGGTGCCTGAACGGTGACCGACGGATCGTCGAAATCGGGACCGTTGAACGTGACGAGGTAGTCGAGTCCCATCCGGCGTGCGCTCTCGAAGGTGAGGGCATCATCGAGATGCCGCCAGCCGAGCCCGATTGCGGCGTCGATCACCCCGGCATCGACCGGGGCGACCGCCAGGATTGCGCAGATGCGCTGGATGGTCGATCGCGCGTAGTCTGCGCCCTGACTGCGGGCAAGCTCGGTGTGCAGCGGATCGATGGCCGAGGCGCAGACAAAGCCTTGAATCCGTCTTTTCGCGGCGAGCGCGAGGATAGCGCTCGATGCGTTTCCCGTTTCCTGGTCGTTGTTGAGTGCGTCCATCAAGACCGTGATATCGACGAGTGTCTTGGGTTTTGCAGTCATCGCCTTGCTCCTTGCTTGGTTGGTGGTTTAAATCCTTGGGTGCGCGAATCATCCGCCCTCGACGGGCGGCATGCGAGACTGCCCACTGCGCGGCGATATCCGGTGCGGCCGCCGGGACGTCGGCGAGCAAACGTCGGCTCGGGGAATCGGGTGCGCTGCAGTGTGTTCGGAAGTGGCCGCGAGTCGGGAAGAAGAGGGGTGATCGAGGATGTGCCTTCGGGCGCCGGCTGCGTTGTTCGACAGTCGGGTATCGCGCGATCTCCGCCGCGCCGAAACGTCGGCGACAGTTCCGCGCAACCGAGCCCGATCCGAGGAAGACGGCCCCATGAATAAAGGTGTCGAACGCAATGCCCTGCGCCGGTGCGTGGAGGCGTCTGGTGTGCAGAGAAGCGATCCATGCGCGACGTCGGCGACCTTGTTGAGCCTATCCATGATCCATGCTCGTCGTCTTGTTTTGGGGTGTGCGTGTTCGCGTCAGTATGCAGAGGGGTCCGAGCTATGGCTATCGGCGAGTTGGGCTGTTCCGAGTTTTTTTGTCCTGGATCAATGAGAGACCGAAACAGACTGCTTCGACGCCGAGGTGCCTCATTTCAGCGTGAAGGAGAGTGATCAGCTCCCGATGGGCATCGGCTCGATCCTCCAAATCCGCTGCGCATAGTCGCGAATCGACCGATCCGAGGAGAATTTCCCCATCCGCGCGACGTTGAGGATCGACATACGATCCCAATCGGCGGGCCGGGCATAGACCTCGCTGATCTTGTCCTGGCAGTCCAGATAGGCGCGGTAGTCGGCCAAGACCATGAAAGGATCCTGATTGATCAGGTGCTCCGTCAATGGGCGGAAGAGATTGGTGTCGCCGTGCGAGAAGAGTCCCGAGGCGATGAGGTCGATGTCCGATTTCAGCTCGTCGTCGCCGTGATAATAATCCCAAGGCCGGTAGCCCTCGGCCTGCCTGTGACGGACCTCCTCGGCGGTCATGCCGAACAGGAAGAAGTTCTCGGCGCCGACCTCTTCGCGGATCTCGATATTGGCACCGTCGAGCGTGCCGACCGTGAGCGCACCGTTCATCGAGAATTTCATGTTTCCGGTTCCGGATGCCTCCTTGCCGGCGAGCGAGATCTGCTCGGAGAGATCCGCGGCCGGGTAGAGCCGTTGCCCGTTTTTGACGTTGAAGTCCGGCATGAAGGCGACGCGGATAAATCCGTTGACCTGCGGGTCGTTGTTGATGACCTCGGCGACCGCGTTGATGAGCTTGATCATCAGTTTCGCCATGTAATAGCCGGGGGCTGCCTTGCCGCCGAAGATGAAGGCACGCGGCACCATGCCGAGATTCGGGCTCTGCTTCAGGCGCTGATAGACGCGGATGATGTGCAGGACGTTCAGGTGCTGACGCTTGTACTCGTGCATGCGCTTGGCCTGGATGTCGAACATCATGGTCTGCGGATCGAGGAGCACGCCGGCATGGCGTTTCAGCCAGAGCGCCAAGTCGCGCTTGGCGGCGGTCTTGACCTCGCGCCAACGTGCCTGGAGCCCGGAGTCGTCGGCGTGAGCCTCCAGGTCGCGTAGGCAGCCGAGATCCCGGATCCAGCGGTCATTCCCGCACATCTCGGTGATCAGGCTGGCCAGACGGGGATTGCTGACCACGATGAAGCGACGCGGCGTCACACCGTTGGTGACGTTGTAGAAGCGCTCCGGAGACATCTCGTAGAAATCCTTGAGGATCGTCGTCTTGATGAGCTCCGAATGCAGCGCGGCAACCCCGTTGACTGCGCGGCTGCCGACCACGGCAAGGTGCGCCATCCGGATCCGCCGTCCATCCGACTCGTCGATCAAAGACATCCGCGCGACGCGTTCTTCGTCGCCGAGATAGCGCATGCGTACCTCGTCGAGAAAGCGCCGGTTGATCTCGTAGATGATCTCCAGATGGCGGGGTAGGAGGCGCTCGAAGAGGGCGACGGACCAGGTCTCGAGTGCTTCGGGCAGCAGGGTATGGTTGGTGTAGCAGAAGGTCTCGCGGGTGATGCTCCAAGCGGCATCCCAGGGCATCTCGTGATCGTCCATGAGCAGGCGCATCAGCTCGGCGACGGCGATTGCCGGATGGGTGTCGTTGAGCTGGGCGACGAACTTTTCGTGGAAGGTGTCGAGCGGGCCGACCGTGTTCAGATGCAGCCGGATCATGTCCTGAATCGAGCAGGACACGAAGAAATACTGTTGCTTCAGGCGCAGCTCCTTCCCGACCTCGGGCTCGTCGTTCGGATAGAGCACCTTCGAGATGGTTTCCGCCTCGATCTTGGCGCGGACCGCGCCGTAGTAGTCCCCGACATTGAAGACTTGGAAGTCGAACGATTCGGGTGCCTCCGCTTTCCAGAGACGCAGCAGATTCACATTGCCGGCCCCGTAACCCAGAACGGGTGTGTCGAAGGCGACGCCGCTGATGACCATGTCCGGAACCCAGCGCACACGCGTGCGTTGCGCGTGATCGCGATAGTGCTCGGTGTGACCGCCGTACATCACCGGGAAGCTGATCTTGGGTCGCGGGATCTCCCAGGGGTTGCCGTTGCGAAGCCAGGTGTCGCTGCATTCGACCTGCCAGCCGTCTTCGATCACCTGGTCGAAGATGCCGAACTCGTAGCGAATGCCGTAGCCGATTGCGGGAATCTGGACCGTCGCCAGTGAATCCATATAGCAGGCGGCCAACCGACCGAGCCCGCCGTTGCCCAGACCCGGCTCCTCCTCCTCCTCCAGGATGGCTTCGAAATCGAGGTCCAGCTCCTCGCCCGCACGCTGGGCGATCTCCGAGATCCCGAGATTCACGAGATTGTTGGCCAGTTGCGGCCCGAGCAGATACTCCGCCGAGAGATAACAGACGGTGCGCGCATGGGATGTCTTGTAGATCTGAGCCGACTTCACCCAGCGGTCCAGCATGCGATCGCGCACCGTATAGGCGGCGGCCATGTAGAGGTCGTGCGGCGTGGCGACTTCGCGGAAGCGCCCTTGGATATAGAAGAGATTGTCGATGTAGGCCTGCTTCAGAGACGCCTTCGACATACCGGTGCGGGTGTGCTCGGGGGTTGCGGCCGGGACCTCGGTTGGGGTCTCGGTTTCGGGGGCGACTGCGGTGTTCATGGCGGCGTCTCGTCGGCAGGGCAGCGTTTGGGGCTTAAACCGCGCCCAGCGCGGCATGCGATGTGTTTGGATGGGATCGGCCCCGGCAGACTTGACGTCTGCTGGAGCTGGCGCGGTTTAAAAGGGCCAAATCCAGTCATCGACGTCGGGCTTGTCGATTCCATGCTCATGTGCGTAATTTCTGCAGTCGATCTGCATGTCGCGCAGCTTTTCCTTCACATGCGCACCCGTGATCTGCAGGCGGGGGACCCGCTTGATGACGTCGATCGCGAGACTGAAGCGGTCGATTTCGTTCTCGATCGCGAGCTCCAGCGGCGTGTTGATATTGCCCTTTTCCTTGTAGCCGCGCACGTGCAGGTTCTTATGGTTGGTGCGGCGATAGGCGAGGCGATGGATCAACCAAGGATAGCCGTGGAAGCTGAAGATGATCGGGCGGTCTTTGGTGAAGAGGCTGTCGAAGTCTTGATCGTTGAGCCCGTGCGGATGCTCCCCCGCGGGTTGCATGCGGAAGAGGTCCACGACGTTGATGAACCGCAGTCGTATGTCGGCGAAGTGCTCGCGAAGCAGAGCAGTGGCGGCCAGTGCCTCCTTGGTCGGGATGTCCCCGCAGCCGACCATCACCGCGTCCGGCTCCACGCCCTGATCGTTGCTGGCCCAATCCCAAATGCCGATGCCTTTGGTGCAATGCTTGATGGCGGCGTCCATGTCCAGATACTGGAGATGGTTCTGTTTATCGGCCACGATCACGTTGATGTCGTCGCGGCTCTGCAGGCAGTGGTCGACCGTCGAGAGCAGTGTGTTGACGTCCGGGGGTAGATAGATGCGGGTCACCTGCGGATTCTTGTTCACGACGACATCCAGGAAACCCGGATCCTGATGGGTGAAGCCGTTGTGGTCCTGGCGCCAGACTGTCGAGGTGATCAAGAGGTTTAGAGAGGAAATACGTGCCCGCCAGGGGATCTCCTCGCAGATCGCCAGCCACTTGGCGTGCTGGTTGTACATGCTGTCGATGACATGGACGAAGGCCTCGTAGGTTGCGAAAAAGCCGTGTCGACCGGTCAGGACATAGCCTTCGTACCAGCCCTCCAAGGTGTGCTCGGAGAGCATCTCGAGCACGCGCCCGTCCGGCGAGAGCTCGCCGCCGTCGGCATCCTCGGGTTTGTAGTCGCAGAGCCAGAGCTTTTTGGAGACCTCGTAGACGGCGTCGAGCTTGTTCGAGGTATTCTCGTCCGGGCCGAAGACCCTGAAATTATCCATGTTCTTCGCCATCACGTCGCGCAGCAGGGCGCCCGTCGGCTTGGTATTCATCGCGCGGATCTTACCCGGCTCGGCGACATCCAGGGCGTACTCGCGGAAGTCGGGCATTCGCAAGGGCCTGCGCAGCAAACCGCCGTTCGCGTGCGGGTTGGCGCTCATACGCAGGGTCCCCTCGGGTGCAAGCGCGCGGAGCTCCGGGATCAGTTTGCCGGTGCTGTCGAACAACTCTTCCGGTTTGTAGCTGCGCATCCAACCTTCGAGCTGCTTGAGATGCGCAGGGTTGTTGTGCATGCCCGACAGCGGCACTTGATGCGCACGCCAGAAGCCCTCGACCTTCTTGCCGTCGACCTCGGCGGGGCCGGTCCAGCCCTTCGGCGTGCGCAGTACGATCATGGGCCAATGGCAGCGCGTCGCCTTGCCGCTCGCGCGGGCCTCTTGCTGAAGGGAGCGGATTTGCGCGAGGCAGGCATCCAGCGTTGCCGCCATCGTTTGATGCAGCACCATCGGGTCGTCGCCCTCGACAAAGTACGGCGTCCAGCCGTAGCCGCGCATCAACTCGGCAAGCTCCTCGCGAGGGATGCGTGCGAGCAGAGTCGGGTTGTTGATCTTGTATCCGTTCAGATGGAGGATCGGCAGCACCGCGCCGTCGCGGATGGGATTGAGAAACTTGCTTGAATGCCACGACGTCGCGAGCGGTCCCGTCTCGGCCTCGCCGTCGCCTACGGCGACCGCGACCAAGAGGTTCGGATTGTCGAAGGCGGCACCGAAGGCGTGCGAGATCGAGTAGCCCAGCTCGCCACCCTCGTGGATGGAACCCGGCGTCTCCGGTGTGCAGTGCGAGCCGATGCCGCCCGGGAAGGAGAACTGTTTGAAGAAGGCGCGCATGCCTTCTTCATCCTCGCTCTTGTTGGGGTAGATCTCGGAGTAGGTGCCCTCCAAGTAGACTGGAGCAAGGACGCCCGGCGCGCCGTGGCCCGGGCCGGCGAGGAAGATCGCCTCCTGTGCATGTTCCCGGATGATGCGGTTGAGGTGCACATACATGAAGGAAAGGCCGGGACTCGAGCCCCAATGACCGAGCAGGCGTTTCTTGAGATGGCCCTCGGCGAGCGGTTCGCGCAGCAGCGGGTTATCCTGCAGATAGATCATGCCGGCGGCCAAATAGTTGCAGGCGCGCCAGTAAGCATCGATCTTGGTCACAACGTCGGGGGGCAGCGGCTTGGCGTCGATTTCGGTCGTGGAGAGGTTGCTTGTCGTCATGGGGTTCTCCGTGTGTCCGTCGTCGGTCGTGCCAGCATAGTAAAAGACTCGGATGAACGCGAGGTGCCGCTGAGCGCCCCTGCGGCGGCGACAACGGGCTTGCAGCGGTTCGTTTCCTGCAGCCTTCAACGAACCTGGGCCATCCTGAGCGGGGGACATCGAATGGACGGACATGCACTGAAGGCGATCGAGTTCTACGGCTTCATGGCACTCGCCGCCTGGTTGGTCTACTCCCAATTTATCGCCGCCCGACGGGATCGGCGTCGCCCGGACGATGACCCCTCGGACGAGGCTACAGGAGAAAACGACGAGGATCCGCGCAGCTGACCCGTCCGTCGGCTGGGGCGCGGGTCGAGGAGGACAAAATCAGCGGTCGTGACGCTTGATGGCCGCGCGCAACGATTGTAGGGCGGTCGTGGCCATGTCGCGCAGACGGTTTGCTGCATCGGCGACCTCCATGTCGGAGGCGCTGCTGCGGCGCCCGGCCTGCGGTCGTGAAGGTGCACGCTCGCCGAATCCGACCCCGTCGCTCCCCGCTGTCGGCTGTTGCGCCGCGTCGGGAAGCGATTGCCTCGACCCCTCGAGGATCTCGGGGTGTTGGTGTGCAAGCGCCGCGGAGACACGATCCCCGATCAAGTCCGGAAGGATCTCGCGGATCAGGCGCGTCTCGAGATCGCGAAGATCCTGCGGGGTTGCCGAGGGTGGCACAGCAGCGCGTGCCGCGAGCGTCTCGCCGAGGCGCTCGTCGACGAGATGCCGTGTCTCGGCGATCAAGATCTCGGTGAGGTCGCGTCGCAGAGATTCCACCAGGTTCGTCAGGCGCTTGTTCAGGCCGGCCTCCATGCGTTCGTCGATCAATGCGATCAGCTCGGCTTGGCTCGGCGGTTCGAGCGGGGAGGGTGGGGCCGGGATGGAGTTGGCGGACTGCGGAACCTGATCGCGCGGGGCCGGCGTCTCGTTCTCGACCGCCGCGCGCACGCATTCGAGGACCTCGGGGAGCCGTTCGGCGGCGAGCGATTTGGGCAGGACGGTGAGCACGCCCTTTTTTCGGGCCGCCGCGGCGAAGTCGCTGTCCTCTTGCGAGGTGCAGAGCACGATCGGCACATGGGCCGTGTCCGGGTCCGCGCGGATGATCTCCAGGGCCTCCAAGCCGTTCAAACCCGGCATGATATGATCCATGAAAATGGCGTCCGGGACGCGGCTCTTGAGTATCTCCAAGGCCGCCTCCGCGGAGTCGGCCGTATCGACGTCGATACCGCGATTCTTCAGCTCGATGCGCAAGGCGTATCGCGTGACTCTGGAGTCGTCGATCAGGAGGATCTTCATGGGGTCGTGACGGGCGGCATCGGTCGAGTTGAGAGAACGCCGCCAGTTTACCGGTCGGAGGGGGCAAAGTGCCATGGGCGAGCAGATGATCCACTTCATTCGTCTCGAATCGGCGGATGCCGTGGCCGAGGAAGCGGCACGCCGAATCAGCGACGCGGCGCGCCGTGCAATCCACGCGCGCGGGCGATTTCTGTGCGTTTTGGCCGGCGGGCGCACGCCCCTGGCCGCTTACGAGCGTTTGGTCCACCGGCCCGAGAACTGGGCGCATTGGCATCTCTTTCTCGGCGACGAGCGCTGTCTTCCGACCGAGGACCCGGAGCGCAACAGTCGCGCGATCGCTTTGGCCCTGACGGAGCGTGTTGCCCTTCCGTCGGAGAATCTGCATTGGATTTCCGCGGAGTCGGGGGCAGAGTCGGCGGCGGACCGCTACAACGCGCTGATCGCCGATTGGATGCCCTTCGATCTGATCCTGTTGGGCATGGGCGAGGACGGTCACACCGCGAGCCTCTTCCCCGGTCATGCGACCCCGGCGACTGTGCGCGCGGCCCCGGTGCACGGGGCCCCAAAACCGCCGCCGGATCGAGTGACCCTGACCCCCTTGTCCCTTGCGGCCGCCCCGGAGCGTTTGATCCTGGTGACCGGCGTCGGCAAACGCGATGCACTTGCGGCATGGCGTTGCGGTGCGGATCTGCCGGTCGCTCGGGTTGCGGGACTGGGCAGGACAGACGTCCTGATGGACCCGGATGCTGCGGGAGACTGACTCGGAGGGTCGCGCGTTTCTGAGGACCCTCGATCGCCGCCTTGCGCCGATCGAACGCGTCCCGCCCCGCGGCGGGGTGTCGCCTTCGTCGCTTGCCGGGTTTCAACAACGACCAGGCCCATTGACCACCAGGATCATGCTCATGGATCTCCAAATCGCGATCCCGATCGCTCTGCACCAAGCCGCCGGCCTTGTCTGGGTCGGCGGGATGTTCTTCGCCCACTTCGCCCTGCGCCCGACGCTCAAAGAGGCATTGGATCCTCAGCCCCGCCTGCGCGTCGCACTTGGCGTCTTTCAGCGCTTTTTTCCTTGGGTCTGGGGCTCGATCGCGGTCCTTTGGTTGAGCGGACTCTGGGTGTTCCTCGGTGTGATGGGCGCAAAGGCCGGTCTCTATGTCCACGCCATGATGGGCATCGCCCTGATCATGACGCTGATCTTTGCCGTGATCTATTTCATGCCGTTCCGCCGAATGCAGGGTAGCGTTGCCGCGGCCGACTGGACGAAGGCCGCGTCTGCATTCGGGTGGATCCGCGGCTTGATGGCCGTCAATCTGGGCCTTGGGTTGGCGACCGTCGTCATCGCCGCAGCCGGACCGGCCTTGGTCGGTGCGGGAGCCTGACGCGCACTCAAGGTCGTTTTGAAGCAGCTGCCTTCGAAAGACGATCGAAACCGATGTGGCCGTCTCAGGCCGCTTTGCGGATTCGAGCGAGAGGGGGCGGCCTCGAACAGCTCACACCTCGGAGCACGATGAACGACATTGAATCAAACGAAGACGATCTGATCCGGCTCTTGATCGACAGCTGGACGGCGTTGCGCGCCGGTACCCTCGGCGAGGATCAGCAGGTGCTCTTAGACCGAGAGCGCCCTCAGTGGCAATGCGAGGCCGCCAATCTGATCGCCGAGGGGCTGCTTGCCTATGTCACCGTCGAGATGGTCGAGCCGGATCTGGCCCACGACCGCCAGATCGACCCACACGCTACGCCGTCACCCCAGGACTACGCCGCGCGTCTCGGGGCGCACATGATGGACTTCGTCGACTATCGCGGCGATCTGGTCAAAACGCGTCGTCTCGGCACGCATTAGACCGCGTCAGCTTCGACAGTTGTCGGTCCTGGCGCGGCCAGGCCAACCAACAAACGACGCATACCGCACCGGGCTCGGTTTAGGCCGGTCGCCGCGCGACGTCGTCCGGATCCCGGACTTGCTCACTCCCGACCCATTTCGACCGACAGGCCGCTGATCGCCCCGGCCTGCTCGATCGGGACGTACGCCTCGAGGTGCAGGATGGCGCCCGGGTCGAGCCGCGGTCCCCGGGCCAAGCGGAACACGAGGCCCTCGCTTGCGGTGCCGTCCGCGAGTCCGATTCGGGCGACGACGGGTACCTCTGCACCGATCGCTATCTGCCAGGGTAGCGGATCCGGAAGCGGGTCGACGATCTTGAGCAGGATGTCGAACCGCCCGGACCCTCGATCGAAGCTCTGGTGCGTCACGTTGAACGGACTTCGGCTCAGTGCGGCATCGAAGGTCCAGTGGATATCTCCGGTCTTGGATGTTGCCGGCGTCGACGCCCCCGAGCTCGGCGCGGATTCCAGGCGTTCCAGACGCCGCACCAGATCCTCCACACGCTGCTCCAGCGCTTGAAGACGCGACGCGTCGATCTGTTGTCCGGCCGCCGGATCAACGTCCGGCTGAGCGCTCGGTTGGACATTCGCCGCCCGCGACGCCCCGACCAGCGCAAGTCCGATCAAGCCGAACAGGGCAAGACGGCGTGTCGAAAAGGTTGGTCGTGCTGAAGGCATGGTGTTTCCCCGTATCTTTCGAATCGCTCAGGTGAAATCGGCCGCGCGGTGGCGGTCTCTCCAGGGAAAGTCAGATCAAAGACAGGGACATTGACAAAGATCAATCATCCATCAACCGCCGGCGAAATTTGACTTACATCAAGGCCGCCCGGAGGTCCCCTCGGCATCGTCCAAGGCGATAGGGATGATCGCCAAGACCGATGAGCACCTGTGTTTTCTCGGCATGTCGGTCGATCAGGCGAGGGTCGTCAGCGCGAGAGCTCGCCGACTGGCCCAGGGACGGGGTCCATAACAAAGAATCCGGAGTGCACTATGAAGCAACATCCTCGCGGACCGAGTCCCGCGGGTCCGGGTCGGGTCGATCTCACCCGATTCGGTCTCGCCATCGGGCTTCTTGCCCTGGCAACGACCGTCGATGCCGCACGTCCAAGCGGAGAGGCAGGGGTCGATTGGGGCGACCCACGCGGTGAAGAGTGCGTGGATTGTCATATGACCGAGAACCCGGGCCTCTACTGGGAGTGGAACCACAGTGCGCACGGCCAGGCCGGCGTGAACTGTCTGGATTGCCATCAGCGTGAAGAGGGCGCGGTCGATGCCTTCAAGCACGAGGGGCAGTTCATCTCCATCGTGGTGACGCCGAAGAATTGCTCGACCTGCCATCAAACCGAGTTCGAGGAGATGGACGGCTCCCATCACGCCAAGGCCGGTCAGATCCTGGGGTCCCTGGACAACCTGCTCGGCGAAGTCATCGGCGGTCCTGCCGCCGTCAACGCCGGCTGCAAACAATGTCACGGCGGCGAGTTGGCGTTCTACACCGAAGGCAAGAACAAGGGCCGGCCGACACCCGGTACCTGGCCCAACACGGGTATCGGCCGGATCAACCCGGACGGCAGCCTCGGGTCCTGCACGGCCTGTCATGGACGGCATCGTTTCTCGCGTGCGCAAGCCCGCACGCCCGATACCTGCGGCAAATGCCATGTCGGACCGGATCATCCTCAGATCGAGGTTTACAACGAATCCAAACACGGCATTATCTACCGCGCCAAGGTCGACGAGATGAATCTGGATTCACGCAAGTGGGTCGCCGGTGTCGATTACTCGGCCGCACCCACCTGCGCGACCTGCCACATGAGTGCCGGACCGGGGATCGGGGCGACGCACAACGTCGGCGAGCGCATCTCCTGGACGCTGCGTCCGCCGATCTCGACCAAGATCAATCTGGTCAAGCTCGAGAACGGCCAAGAGTTCGATGTGCCCGAGGGTCAAGAGATCCCCGCGGTCGGAGACGAGGCCAAAGGGTCTACGGTTGTCGAGGTGCTGACCTGGAAGGATCGGCGCGCCAAGATGGAAAAGGTCTGCTTCGGCTGTCATGCCGAGAGCGTGATCACGGGCCACTACAAGCAGTTCGATGATGTGGTCGACCTCTACAACGACAAGTTTGCCATACCCATCGCGGCCATGATGGAGCGACTCAAGGAAGGCGGCTATATCACGCCGGCTCCGTTCGACGAGAAGATCGAGTGGACCTGGTGGGAAATCTGGCACCACGAGGGACGTCGCGCCCGTCACGGCGCATCCATGAGCGGGCCGGACTACACCTGGTGGCACGGCATGTACGAGGTCGCCCAGCACACCTACTTCAAATGGATTCCGGAGCTGAACGAGGTGGTGATCAAAAAGGACGGCAACGACGCGTTCGCGGTCGCCCTGCTGGAGGAATACTTCCAGCCTATCGATGGGCATGACTGGTACTTCAACGGCATGAGCAAGGAGCAGCTCGAGGTGGTGCGCAAGGGCTTCGAGGCGCGCTACGGGGAGGGTTCGCTCAAGTAAGGCGCCGATCGCTCGGCTGGAGGGGCGACTGAAGTCGCCCCTTATGACCTGCACGCGGCGCTGTCGAGATGCCCATTGACGGCCGTCGTTGTCGTTCTCGATTACGCCGACGCCGACAACGAGAACGGCAACGGCAACGTTCTGACATGACTGAGCCGGGGATGCCGGGCTTCGCAAGCTCGCCCCGGCCTACCCGTGAATCAAGGTCTTCTCTTTCGTTTCTGAATCGTCACTAAACCTCCGCTCCCCTGTCTCCGGAGCGCCCAGCAGCCGAGAGCCGTCCATGCGCACGATTCCGATCGTCTTCCTTGTCCTGTTGCTGGCCTCGTCGGCGACATTCGCCGCCGATGTCGATGTTTTGATCCTAGACGGTGAGGCCAAGATGCAGGCCGGCGAGCTTGATGCCGCCGTCGCCGTCCTGCGCGAGGCCGTCGCAACCGATCCGGGCTCCGCCTTGGCCAGGCTGCGTCTCGGCGGGGCGCTCCTGATGAAGCAGGACTATTCAGGTGCCATCGAGCAATTTCGCGAGACCGTGAGACTTGACCCGAACAGCGCGAACGCCTTCGTCGGGATGTCCGTGGCCTATCTGCACAGCGCGCGTTACGACCTCGCTCGGGCCGCTCTGGATGAAGCGATCCGGATCGATCCGGAGAAGCGTAAGGACGCGGAGCCGCTGCTGGCCTATATCGACAGGGCGTCTACCCGTGCTGATCCCGCACCGAGCGAGCTGCACCCGCAGCGGGGAGATGACTGATCGGTCCGATCACGTGACCCGGTAGCCAGCGCAGCAGGACGGCCTCGAGCTCGGCGATCTGCGCAGGCTTGGAGATGAAGTCGTCCATGCCCGCGGCGGAACAGTCTTCGCGATCGCGCTCGGAGACGCCGGCGGTCATGGCGACGATAGGGGTATGTTCTCCGTCGCCGCGAGCCTGCTCGGTCGCTCGGATATGACGCGTCGCCTCGTGTCCGCTGAGTTTCGGCATCTGAATATCCATGAGGATGAGATCGAACCGCTCTTGCGCAACGGCCTCGATGGCCGCCTGACCGTCGGGTGCGATTCCGGGCTCGATGCCGAAACGACGCAACATCATGGTCACGACCTTCTGATTGACGGCGTTGTCCTCCGCAACCAGGACGCGTGCATCGAACCGCCGTGTGGGGCGTTTCGCTGGGACGGGTACGATGCCGGCATCCGGTCGCGACATCCCCAAGACCTTGGCGGCCGCATCGTGCAGCAGGATCTCGCGAACCGGTTTGAGAAGGGCGACCTCGATTCCGACCCGACGCGCCTCGGGTCCCGGATAGCCGAGCGAGCTGAGCATGATCAGCCGTGTCGCACTCAATGCCTCGTCGCCCTTGATCCGATGCGCCAGCTCGATCCCGTCCATGCCGGGCATTTGCATGTCGAGGATCGCCAGGTCGAACGGCCGATCCTGCTCGAGTCCGCGCTGCAGTGCTTCCAATGCCTGTGGTCCGTCTTCCGCACATTCGGTTCTTGCGCCCCAGCGCGCGAGATGATTCTCCAGGATCAGGCGGTTGGTGGCGTTATCGTCGACGATGAGCGTGCGGATCCCGTTGAGATCCGTTTCATCGCAGACGGGGGTCGAGGTTGTGGTTTTCAAGCTCAGCGTGAACCAGAAGCGCGACCCGACGCCCGGCGTGCTTTCCACGCCGATCTCGCCGCCCATCAGCACGGCAAGGCGTTTGGAGATGACGAGACCCAGCCCGGTACCTCCGAATCGGCGAGTCGTGGACGCATCCGCTTGCGTGAAGGGACGAAACAGGGTTTCGATGGTCTGCGGATCGATCCCGATCCCGGTGTCCGAGACCTCGAATCGGACCACACAGTTCTCCGCGGTCTTTCGATCCAAACCCACGCGCACCACCACCTCGCCGCGGTCGGTGAACTTCACGGCATTCCCCATCAGGTTCATGAGAATCTGTCGGATGCGATAGGGATCGCCCGACAGCAGCCGGGGCACGTCCGGATGAACGAAGCTCGCGACCTCGATCGGTCGCGCACGCACGCTCGAGGCGACCAATCCGGTGATCTCCTCGACGGTGTTGCGCAGATCCAGCTCGACCTCCTGCAGATCGAGCTTGCCGGCTTCGATCTTGGAGAAATCCAGGATGTCGTTGATGACCGTGAGCAGCAGCCCCCCCGACTTTTCGGCGGTGGCGATGAAGTCCTGTTGTTGGCGACTGAGTTGGCTGTCGCGCAGCAGCTCGAGCATGCCCAGCAGGCCGTTCATCGGGGTGCGGATCTCATGGCTCATCATCGCCAGAAACTCGCTTTTGGCCCGGTCCGCGGACATGGCCTCGTCACGCGCACGGGCCAGCGCGTCCATCTGACGGCGGGTCTCGGTGAGATCGCGCACGACTGCGGTAAAGACGCGGCTGGTGCCGACATCGACCCGGCTCATCGCCAGGTAGAGCGGGAAGATCGTCGCGTCCTTGCGAAGCCCGTCAAGCTCGCGGATCTCGGTCAGGGCGTCCGCGTCTCCGAGCGTGTGCGCGTTGCGCATCCGCTCTTCGTACTCTCGTCGATAGGGCTCGGCGAAAAGGATCGACATGGGCTTGTCGCGGATCTCGGAGGTCCCGTATCCGAATATGCGTTCAGCGACCCGGTTCATGGCGACAAGCCGGCCGGCCTCGTCGATATGAATGGCGCCGTCGGCCATGTTGTCGACGATCGCCCGGTTGCGCGCCCGGCTTTCCGTCAAAAACGCGATCTCGCGTCCGGTTGCTCGACTGCTCAGGATCCACCAAAGAATCGAGCCCACGACGGAGATGGCGACTGTGCCGAACAGGAGCGCAGACTGCGTTGGTAGGCCCGATCGAACGAACTCGGACCAGAGCTCCGGATTCGAACCCAGGGCTCGCAGCTGCGCGTTTACGTCCCACAAGAGGACGCCGACGCTCGTCAGCGTCGCGACGCCGATCAGGGCGAGTCCCCGGGCACCGAGCCGAGCACCGAGACGCCGAGACGGATCCTTCTTCGGGTCGGTAGAGCCTTGATCGTATCGCCGACGATTGCGCTGAGTCATCATCCTCGACAGGGCAGTTGACTTGGAAAACCGGACGGTCTGCCCGCAAGGTACGAGACAGACGTCCGTGACATGGGCTCCGCCCGAACGGGTGTTCCCTGCACGTTTTGGCCGGCGGAAGCCCCCCGACCCTTTCGTCGCATCCCGGCGTTTCATTGTGCTGCCGAGCGGATGTTATCACCATCGGATCGGGGTGCATTGCAGTGCTGTCGACCAGAGCCGAGGCGCGTCTGCCGCGACGGGTGGTGACGCATGCGGAAAGTGCTCGTCGTACGGTTGACAGCGGGAGCGCCGCTCGACCAGAGTGCCGTTATTCGATTCTGAAATGGCAGGATCCCCGTATGCAGCACCTTTGCGACATCGCCGATCTCTTTCTGAGCAGGGCGCCGGCCTGTGATTACTGGACATTGCGTCTGGTCGAGGAGGAGCACGATCATCTCGAGGTCCGCCAAGGCGTGGTCGAGCCGAGTCGGCTGACATACAGCTCGGGCGCGATGGTGACCCTCGTCAAGGACGGCGGCATCGGCTACGGCGCGACCAGTGATCTCAGCGTCTCCGGCCTGCGCATCGCCACCGAGCGGGCGGCCGGATGGGCGCAAGTACATGCCCGGCTCGGACTCTTCGAGGCCGGTATCTATCCGCGCAGCAGCACGCGTGCGGACTATCGCACGCCGGTCGAGGAGCCGTGGTCGACTCTGCCGATCGCCGAGAAGCTCGACATCCTGCAGGCCGCCAACGACGCCTTGGCCATCGACGATCGCATCGTCGACTGGTCGGCCTGGCTGACGCGCCGTCGGGTATCGCAGCTCCTGATCACGAGCGACGGGGGGCGGGTCTCGCAGATCCTGGACTATGTGCATCCGGGCCTGGTCGCGGTCGCCAATGAAGGGAGCCAGACTCAACGCAGACGTGGCGGTGGCTCGGACGGCTCTCAGCAGGGCGGACTGGAGCGGATCGTCGCCGTGCGTCTGCTCGAGGACGCCCCGCGCGTGGCCGGGGAGGCGCTTGCCCTTCTGGATGCCCCGGAATGTCCTCAGGACACTCGTGATCTCGTCCTACTGCCGAGTCAGATGGTGCTTCAGATCCATGAAAGCATCGGCCATCCGTTGGAGCTTGACCGCATCCTTGGCGACGAGCGCAACTATGCCGGCACCAGCTTCGTCACGCCCGGGATGTTCGGCCGCTACCGCTACGGCTCTGAGCTGCTGAACGTCACCTTCGATCCGACCGTGCCGATGGAGCTGGTTTCGGGCGTGGCCGACGATGAGGGTGCGCCCGCAGGGCGTGAATATCTCATACGACGCGGCATCCTGGAGCGTCCGCTCGGCGGGCCTTTGTCGCAGGCCCGCGCCGGTCTGCCCGGCACCGCCAATACGCGCGCGAGCAGCTGGGATCGTCCGCCGATCGATCGCATGGGCAACATCAATCTGGAGCCGGGGGAGGGCAGTCTCGCCGACCTGATCGCGCAGGTGGAACGGGGTGTTCTGATGGACACCAATCGCTCCTGGTCGATCGACGATAGCCGCAACAAGTTCCAGTTCGGCTGTGAGCTGGGTCGGCTGATCGAGGACGGCGAGCTCACGGGGCTGGTGCGCAACCCGGGCTATCGCGGCATCTCCGCGAGCTTCTGGCGCAGCCTCGACGGCGTCGGCGGTCCGGAGAGCCTCGAGATCCGCGGGGTGCGCAATTGCGGCAAGGGCGAGCCGAATCAATCGGTCTACGTCGGTCATGCCACGCCGCCCTGTCTGTTTCGCGACGTCGCGGTCTTCGGAGGTGGCGAATGAACGCCGATGCCTTTTTTGCCTTGAGCGATCATCTGAATGCCGAGCTGCACGGCAGCGAGATCCTCTTTTGCAACCTCTCCAGCGAATCGTCGGACTTCGTGCGACTCAACCGCAACCGGATCCGTCAGGCCGGTCATGTCCGCTCGACCACCTTGGACTTGACCCTGATCGAGGATTCACGACAGGTCGGGGGCGGCTGCGATTTGAGCGGCGATCCGAAGGAGGATCAGGCTCGTGCACGTGGTCTGCTTGCCCGGCTGCGCGAGCGTTTGGCCCACGTGCCGGACGATCCCTACCTCAGCTACTCAGTCGAGCCGTCCGAGAGCGACCATTGCGGCGACGCACGACTCCCGCCAATCGCCGAGGCGATCGGCGAGCTGATCGAGGCTGCAGACGGAATGGACCTGGTCGGAATCTGGGCGAGCGGCGACATTGCCGAGGGGCTCGCTAGCTCGATCGGGCATCGCCACTGGCATGCGAGCACCAGTTTCAACCTGGACTGGAGCTGTTATCTGGAGGCGGACAAGGCGGTCAAATCCGCTTACAGCGGGTTCGGCTGGGATCCGGCGATCCTGCGCGGCAAGCTCGAGGCGATGCGCGAGGGGCTGCACGTCATGTCCCGCCCGACACGTATCCTGGAGCCCGGGCGTTACCGGGCCTATCTTGCTCCGAGCGCCGTCGGCGAGCTGATGGGCATGCTCGCGTGGGGCGGTTTCGATCTCAAGAGCCACCGTACTCATCAGACGCCGCTGCTCAAGATGGCACGCGGCGAGCGCAGCTTCGACCCGCGCATCAGGATCCACGAAGAGCACGATCGCGGCCTCGCGGCCCGCTTCACGCCCGAGGGCTTCCCGATGCCGCCGCGGGTGACTCTGGTCGAAGGCGGTCGTTTCGCGGGATGCCTGGTCGACGCACGCTCCGGCAAGGAATACGGCGAGCCGGTCAACGCCGCGAGCGATGGGCCCGGATCGCTCGGGCTGGATGCCGGCACCTTGGACGCATCCGAGGTCCCGGGTCAGCTCGATACAGGTTTGTGGATCGGCAACCTCTGGTACTGCAATTGGTCGGATCCCAACGACTGCCGCGTCACCGGCATGACCCGCTTCGGCACCTACTGGGTCGAAAACGGCGAGATCGTGGCGCCCGTGAAGGTCATGCGCTTCGACGACAGCCTCTATCACCTGCTGGGCGATCGCCTCGAGAACCTGACACGCGAGCGCGAGCTACTGCTCTCAGCCGAGACCTACGACGGGCGCTCCACAGACAGCATGCTGCTTCCCGGTGTGCTGGTGTCCGGGATCGAGTTGACGCTGTGACATCCGTGCTCCGCGCGAGTCGCGACAAGATGCCCCCGTGCTCCGGGCCTCCCATGGATGACGTGTTCTTCTCGATCGGCGCGTCCGAGCACGCGATCGAGCGAATGCTTCCGGCGGTCGACCTCCGCGCGACTGCACGGCAGCAGTCCGTAGGGTGCGGTGACGAAGGAACCGCACCGATGCTGCGGATGCGGGCGAGGCACGCGGCGGTTTGCTGTCGCTTACCGCACCCTACGATGCACTGCCAAGAAACCCTGTGCCATCCTCGGCACGCCTTGCCCGAGAAGCCGCTCTCGGGCAACCACAAGGTCTTTCGCCTGGCTCCGGAGTCTTCGCACGCGCACGCCTTCTCCGGGTCAAGGTCCCGCAACGATGAAATGAGCCGCCCGCCGATCGCTCGGTCCACCGGGCAGTGCCGGAGGTATTCAGCATGGTCGCCGGTCTCGACGAGAAGCTAGAGCCCATCTATCAGGATGTCTTGCGCCGCAATCCGGGCGAGACCGAGTTCCATCAGGCGGTGCGCGAGGTGATCGAGACACTCGGTCCGGTCCTGGTCAAATACCCCGAGTTTGCGGAACAGAAGATGATCCAGCGCATCTGCGAGCCGGAGCGCCAGATCATCTTCCGCGTGCCCTGGCAGGACGATCGCGGCCAGATCCAGATCAACCGCGCCTTCCGGGTCGAGTTCAACAGCGCGCTCGGTCCCTACAAGGGCGGGATGCGTTTCCACCCCTCGGTCTATCTGGGGATCATCAAGTTTTTAGGCTTCGAGCAGATCTTCAAGAATGCACTCACGGGACTGCCGATCGGCGGCGGCAAGGGCGGCAGCGACTTCGATCCCAAGGGCAAGTCCGACTGCGAGATCATGCGCTTCTGCCAGAGCCTCATGACCGAGCTCTATCGCCACATCGGCGACCATACCGACGTGCCGGCCGGCGACATCGGCGTCGGAGAGCGCGAGGTCGGCTATCTCTTCGGCCAGTACAAGCGCATCACCAACCGCTACGAGTCCGGCGTCATGACCGGGAAGGGGTTGAGTTGGGGCGGCAGCCGCGCCCGTCGCGAGGCGACAGGCTACGGGACGATCTTTTTCCTGGAGGAAATGCTCAGGGTCCGTGGCAATTCGCTCGTCGGCAAGACCTGCATCGTCTCTGGTTCCGGAAACGTTGCCATCTACGCGATCGAGAAGGCCAAGGCGCTCGGCGGCCGCGTCATCGCCTGCTCGGACTCCAACGGTGTCGTTGTCGACCGTGACGGCATCGATCTTGACTTGCTGAAGCAGATCAAGGAGGTCGAGCGCAGACGGCTCACCGCCTATGTCCAGGAAAAGACGAGCGCGACCTATCTCGAAAACGGCTGCATCTGGACCATCCCTTGTCAGGTGGCGCTGCCCTGCGCGACCCAGAACGAGCTGACCGCCAAGGACGCCAAAACGTTGATCGAGCAGGGCTGTATCGCGGTTGCCGAAGGTGCCAACATGCCGACCACGCCGGAGGGCATTCGGGTGTTTCAGGATGCCGGCATTGCGTTTGGACCGGGCAAAGCGGCCAACGCCGGCGGGGTTGCGACCAGCGCGCTCGAGATGCAGCAGAACGCGAGCCGCGATTCCTGGACCTTCGATTACACCGAGCAGCGTCTGAAGACCATCATGGTGGCCATCCATCGTCGCTGCCATGAAACCAGCGAGGAGTTCGGTGCCCCCGGCAACTATGTGGTCGGGGCCAATATCGCCGGCTTCCTGAAGGTCGGGCACGCCATGTCGGCGATGGGGTTGATCTAGGCCGTCGCCTCCCGAGCAATCCGCGTTCCGCGCGCGGCGGCTTCACCCTTGCGCTTGATAACACACCAACCGCTGGCGTAAGACATCCGCGACGACGCGTAGGCCGGTATCGTGCACGTCGTAGACCGTGAGGGCCTGCGCGACGGCGTTGTCCGGCGGGTCGTCGAGGTCGAGGGGGATGCGACTCGACGCCGGGAGGGCGCTCAGCCAACCGGGGTTGTAGCGCGCTCCGTTGCCGGTCGGAAAGAGCGCAACATAGGCGATCCGCGACTCGACGAGGTCCTGGAAGAAGTGGGAACCAAAGGAGAGGTCCGGCACCATGCCGTCGCCGAGATCGGCAACCTCGGCGATGACGGCGACCCGGCTGATGTCCGCGAAGCGGATTGGTACGCCCAGTTCGGGGGTGCTGCTGCCCCAGCGGCCGGGTCCGATCAGTAGCGTGGGGCACGTATCACGATCGCTGATCCGACGGTTGAGATGGCCGACCAGGCGGGCGACCGCAAACTTCTGGACGCTCGTCAGGGCGCTGTAACGCGGGCCGTCGACGTGGATGACGCGGGCTAGGGGTTGGTCGATATTGCCGCCCATGAAGTGCCCGTCGGTGGCGAAGAAGAGTCGCCGACTCGGCACCTTGCGCGGCAGCTCGACACGCGGGCTCAGGCCGAGCGTTTGCAGCGGGCGGCACTGGACCAGACTGAAGGAGGGTGTGCCGTCGTTGGTCAGATGCAGGGTGAATTCGACGTCGACCGGATAGGCGTAGGCGGTTTCGAGGGTCCGGAGCAGTTGCTGCATCAGGGGCACGAAGGCGGTCTCGCGCAGCAGGGGCGTGAAGGTGAGACGCCAGACCGAGGGGGAGCCGGCGCGCGCGCGCTGCATGGCTTCCCGGTCGATCTCGCCGCACCACCGCAGCGGTAGCTCCGCCGCGTCGGTCAGATGGCGCAACGCGAGCGTGCGCGGGCGGTTGTCGGAGATGTCGAGCACGTCGACGTCGTGCTGCGAGAAGCGCGCGGCATCGTCGCGGTCCCGGAAGGGGCGTTTGTGGGGTTGGTCCAGGGCCACCACGCAGGCGTGGTCGCCGTCGATGCGATCGACCGCGCGCGTGCCGAGCCCCATCACCAGGCGGACCATGCCGGCGCTCGGCTCCATGGACTCCTCCCAGACGAAGGTGTTGCGCGATACGCCCACGCCGGCGGCGTCCGGGAAGTACCAGCGCCCGTGATAGCGCCCGCAGACGCGCTGCAGAAGCAAGGCCATCGGCTCTTCGAGGTCGGCCAGCCCGCGTTGGCGCCTGTAGGTGAGGGCGTCCTCGCTCATCGTGCTGGCGAAGACGCGGCAGATCGCTTCCTCGAGTTGGGCGAGCCGTTGTTCGGGCGAGCCTTGGTTGACCAGAAAGAGGCTTTCGTACTTGCCGGCAAAGGCGTTGCCGAAGCCGTCTTCGAGCAGGCTGCTCGAGCGCACCAGGATCGGATACTGCCCGAAGTCGTCGAGCATGCGTTCCAGCTGCGCGCGGACCTCGTCGGGGAGTCGGCCGCCGCGCATGTCCTCCCGTAGCGACCGGGCCTCGCTGAAATAGCCCGCCTCGGTGCGCTGGCGCATGACCCTGGGCCACCAGCCGTTGTGCACCAGGTAGGAGTAGTAGACGTCGGAGCCAACGAAAAAGGAGTCATGCGGCTCGAGATGTCGCCCCCAACGTTCGGGGTCGTCCTGCAGCAGGACCTTCCGGGCGAGCAGCATCCCGACCGCTTTGCCGCCGATATAGCCGCTGCCGATCATTCGGGCGCGGATCTCGAGGAGGTCCGGGATGTCGAGGTAGCGGCGGGCGAGGGCGATGACACGTGCATCGCGGCTGATCAAGACCGAATAGAGCCGTTCGCGCACCTCGCTGCAGTGCTCCGCGTCGTCCGTCCGGTTCAAGGCTTGTGCGGCGTCCAGAAAGAGGTGATCCCAAGTGTCGAGTTGCCTGTGCGCGGTCCGGTTGTGCCGGCGCGCGAGGTCGGCGTAGACGCGGGTTGCCGCACTGCTGTCGATGACCGGTCGGAAGGCACCGCCCTCGTGCGCGTGCGGGAGGAACATGGTCGGTGACTGACGCTGGCAGACCTTGACCGGTTGCACGTAGCAGGCGTTGTCGCCGCGCCGCACATCGATCAGCACTCGCGTGGTTTCGCGGATGCGCGCCATGGTCGCGTGACAGTGATCCCCCGAGAGGAGTCCGAAATAGGCGACGGTGTCGCGTCGATAGAGGTAGGGACAGATGACCTGGAAGAGGTTGCCGACCATGAGGTCGGTGGCCCAAGCCGAGAGCAGATCGGAGAGGCAGTCGAAGACGTAAAAGGCGCCGCGGCCGTGATCCGTGATCAACTGATAGACACGGCGGATGAAGGCCTCGAAGCCACGCAGGGCGTCGATCGAGACGATCTTGATGCCGGGTCCCGGCGCGACCAAAGGTGGATGGCGGCCGAAGCGCAGATAGACGATGGCGCGTCCGTCCGCGATCGCCCGGGCGACGAAGGGCTCGACGAACCCGCGATAGTCCTCGATGTCGTCGACCCGCCAGACGACGTTGTCGCCGGTGCGCAGACCGTCGAGGACGTGATCCAGTCCGGCAAGTCCGGTGGAGACGCGCTCGGCACCGGCGGTCTCGAGGCTGTCCGGGATCGGCGCGACCTCGGCCGACGGGGGCGCCGATTCGGCCTCGCCACCCTGTCCGGCCGCGGCTGCGCGCCCGGTCAACTCGCGGCCGTTTGCTCGCGTGCCATCAGGATCAGGTCATCGGCGATCGCGAGCATTTCGGGGAACCCCTTGGCCTGTTGACCGACGACCACATAGCGACCGCCAACGGTGATCATGGGGACCGCATCGACGCGATAACGCTCGACCAGGGTGTCGCCGCGCTTGATCTGAGTCTCGACCGCGAATGAATTGAACAGGGGCTCGAAGGTCGCGACATCCACGCCCTTGCTTGCGACCCATGCGAAGACGTCTTTCTCGGTGAAGAGCTTGGTCCGGTCGCGATGCAGCGCGTTGAAGACCTCTTGGTTGAGTCGATCCAGGTCGCCACTGTATTCGAGCGCATAGAAGAGTCGCGCGAGATTGGCCCAGGCGGCCCGACCGAAGGTCACCGGGACCTGCCGGAAGGTGACGTCGTCCGGCAGCTTGGCGGCCCAAGGCTTGATGATCGGGTTGAGGTCCATGCAGTGGGGGCAGCCGTAGGAGAAGAATTCGAGAACCTCGATCTTGTCGGGGGCCGATCCAGGCTGCGGCGGCGAGACGGCGCGCCAATCGCGGCCCTCGACCAGATTGGCGGCGGCAGGGCGCAGCGGCAGCATTGCGACGCCGAGTGCGCCGATCATGGTTTGAGTGAAGCGACGACGGGTGAAGGCCATGTTGGATCTCCGGTCGGGATGAGTGAGGTGGTGATGCGATCTTATCGGTCTGAATTCAGCCGGTGATGATAGGTTCCGGCACGGCTTGTGTCAGTACAAGTCTGCGTCTCGCCGTAGGTTGTGCCGAGCACAGCGAGGCACAACTTCTCCATGTCGGCGGCGGATGTTGCGATCCCGATCGCCGAGGAGCGCTTAATGCGTCGGGGTCTCGGGCGTCCGATCTTCAGAGTATGCCGGGGTCGCCGCAAAATGTGCGCGCCCGCGGGCCGCGCGGCGATGTGGTTTCGCCCGACGGCAGCGGGGCATCGGGGTCCTTGAGCCAGGCGGCGATGTCGGCGCGTACCCGTGCGCCCTGGCGGTCGCGCGGGAGCATGTGCCAACCGTGCTCGTAGAGCACGAACGTGAGACCCGAACCCGTGCCGGGTAGTTTCGCCAGGAATCGGCAAAAGGCGTTCTTGGGGATGATCTCGTCCTGCTCGCCGTAGAGCAGCAGGGCAGGGGTTTGAAGGTGGGGGGCCGCCGCCTGCGCGCGGTCCATCAGGTCGGTGATTCCCCAGAGCGCATCGACCCGGGTCGCCTTGATGACGAGCGGGTCCGCGCCCATCGCCTGCAACATCTCGATGTGGTCGGACGGGCTGATGCGGATGCCCTCGCCGGTCAACTTCAACCAGGGCAGGGTGCGCACGGCACCTTCCAGGGCGAGGCGTTGATACCAGGGCATGGTGTCGCGCGACCAGACCGCGGGCGCGATCAGGATGAGTCCGTCGACCGGCAGCGGCTCCTGCGCTGTCGCGGTCAGGACGACGGCGCCGCCCATGCTCTCGCCGGCGACATAAAGACGGGCATCGGGATGGCGAGCACGCAACAGATCGATCAGGTTGCGCAGATCCGCGGCGAGACGGTCGCTGCCGTGCCAGCGACCGGGGAAGGCGGCGGCTCCGAAGCCGCGCTGGTCGACCGCGTAGGTGGTGATGCCCGCGGCGGCAAGCTCGTGGCCCAAGGGCGCGAAGGCGTTCGCGTAGTCGTTGAAGCCGTGTAGCCCGAGTACGACGATCGGCGGCTGCTCGGCACCGGCCCAGACGCGCAGGGGCAGGCGATAGCCGTCGTCCATCTGCGCGTGGTCGATGCCGAGGGCGGGGGACCTTGCGATGGTGTCGGGAGATTCCACGATGTCAGGAGAGGCGCAGGAAGTCAGCATGAGCACAAAGGTCAGGGCGGCGAGGGCATGGGTCCAGAGCGAGACGGCGATGGCTGTCGGCAGTGGAATCGGCCGGGCGAAGTCTAGGACTCCGTCCGGGTTCGGCCCGCCGTGTCCGGTGCGAAGCGCGTATACTGCGCGCCTGTGAACAGTCTGCTCGAAGCCCATGATCTCGTCCGGCTCTACCCTGGTGTGCGCGCCGTGGATGGTATCGGTTTCCGGGTCGAAGCCGGTCAGTGTTTCGGGCTCCTCGGGCCGAACGGGGCCGGGAAGACGACGACCTTGGAGATGCTGGAGGGAATCCAGACCCCGACCTCGGGCACTGTTCTTTATCGGGGGCGATCGCTTGATCGCACCTATCGCGAATCGGTCGGCATCCAGTTTCAGGCGACCGCGCTGCAGGATTTTCAGACGGTGCGCGAGTCGCTCGACATGTTCGCGACCCTTTACCGGCGCACCGCGGATCGAGACGAGCTCGTGCGGCTCTGCAATCTCGCGGAGATCCTGGATCGGGACACACGCATGCTCTCGGGCGGCCAACGCCAACGCCTGTTGTTGGCCATCGCCTTGGTCAACGATCCGGACCTGGTGTTTCTCGACGAGCCGACGACCGGTCTGGATCCACAGTCGAGGCGCAACTTCTGGGGGCTGATCGAGACCGTACGCCGGCGCGGCAAGACCATCGTCCTGACCACACATTATATGGAAGAGGCCGAGCGGCTCTGCGAACGCATCGCGATCGTCGACCATGGACGGATCATCGCCGAGGGTCAGCCTGCGCGTCTGGTTCGGGATCACTTTCCCGCGACCGTGATTCGCTTGCCCGAAACGGCATGGCCGAGGGGTGTCGCGCTCCCGGCGGGTGCGGATCGGCGCGACGGCCGCATCGAGATCTATGCCGAGGAGGTCCCTCCGATGTTGGCCGAGATCGAGCGCGTCGGAGCCGACCTGACGGATCTGCGGGTCGCGACGCCCAATCTGGAAGATCTCTTTCTGAAACTGACCGGACATGATCTACGCTCTTGAGCCCGTGCGGCTCGGGCCCCCTCGATCCCCCGGCCTTGATCATCCGGCCTCGATTGTCCGGATTGTCGTCCAAACACCCGGAACATCTCATGTGGCGCCGTATCCTGACCATCCTCATCGCGCGTAACCGCGAGTTTTATCGCGATCGGGCCGGGCTGTCGTGGAACATCCTGATGCCGATCATGATGGTGCTGGCCTTTGCCTTCATCTTCACCGATGCGTCGCGAGACGTCTTCAAGGTCGGCGTGATCGCGGACGGCGCCGAATTACCGGTCGCGAGCTTCCCCTTCCTGAAGACCCGTCATGTCCGGTTCATCCCGGTGACCGACACGGCGGCGGCAATCGCGAAGGTGGAGCGCCATCAGCTGGATCTACTGGTGGATCCGAGCGAGACACCGCGTTACTGGGTCAATTCGGAGTCGGCCAACGGCTATCTCGTCGAGCGTCTCTTGCTTGGCGACCATGGCGGCTCCTCGCGGACGACCCCGCAGCGGGTGACCGTGAGCGGTGCCGCCTTGCGCTATGTCGATTGGGTGCTGCCCGGCGTGCTGGCGATGAACATCATGTTCTCCAGTCTCTGGGGTGTCGGCTGGGTGATCGTGCGGTATCGCAAGAACGGCGTGCTGCGTCGCTTAAAGGCAACGCCGTTGAGTCCGTGGGAGTTTCTCACCGCGCAGGTGCTCTCGCGGCTGCTGGTGGTTCTGGGGGCGAGCCTGGTCGTCTATACCGGGGCTCGTCTCTTGCTCGACTTCCCGATGCGCGGCTCCTACCTTGCGTTGCTTCTGGTCTATGTGGCGGGTGCGCTCTGCCTGATCAGCCTCGGACTCATCGTCTCGTCACGCTTGCGCACGGAGGAGGTCGCCGACGGTTTGCTCAACCTCATCTCCTGGCCGATGCTGCTGCTCTCGGGGGTGTGGTTCTCGATGGAGGGGGCCAGCGGCGCCGCCCGAATTCTATCCGGTTTTCTGCCGCTGACCCATATCGTCGACGCTGCGCGGGCCGTCATGATCGACGGCGCCGGTGTGATGCAGGTTCTCCCGCAGATCGGCCTGTTGGCCGGCCTCGCCATGCTCTTCTTGACCTTGGCGGCTTGGCTGTTTCGTTGGGAGTGATGTGGCGGGCGAGATCGGATCAGGAGCCGTTTGTCCTCGGCACGCTCAAGACCTCGACCTCGACTCGCGCTAAACCTTTCTTGATCATCCCCAGTTCTCGTGCGGCACTGCGGGAAAGATCGATGATGCGCCCTTTCACGAATGGGCCGCGGTCATTGACCTTGACGACGATGCTTTTGCCGGTCTTGGTGTCGGTCACACGGACCTTGCTGCCGAGGGGAAGAGTCTTGTGTGCTGCGCTGGGGATGTTCTTGTTGTAGATGGCACCGCTAGCGGTCTTCCGACCATGCAGGCTGTCGTGGTAGTAGGAAGCGATGCCCTTCTGCTCAAATCCGGGCTTGACGCGTGCCTCGGCATTCGGGCCCGAGACAAGAAGAAAGACCCCGAGCGAGGCGAAGATCAGCGTTTTGTTCATAAGGAAAACCATCTTTGAAACGGCCGGCTAGCGCAGGTTGATGGCGCACTTGATACCGGTCAGTTGATAACCTGGACGCGAGTATAGGGGAAATCACCAATAGGGTAAACCCTAATATAAAGGGGTTTGCCCGTATCGCTGGCCGATCCCGGTCTGTTGATGGTCGAGGAAGGAAAGGGCGGAGCGGACGCAGCCATCACCCATCGCGGGCCTTCACACGCCGTCGGCAATCGAGCCGATGTCTCCGGTACGGCAGGACGCGGAACGCTCGAATGGGGACGAGCGTGAACCGCTGAGTTCGGAGTGGTGAGGGTTAAAGGCAGACGGCAGACGGCAGGCAGCAGAAAACCCGCGACGCTCGACGCACGGCGCGTCGAACGCTTGCCTTATCGTCCGTGCTCGATCTCGGCTGTCGATCCTGTGCCCGTCATTTCGGGCATTGGACCGACCAGGCTTGCCGGCAAGGTCTCGGCCGCGCTGATCAAAGACACGACGATGGCTGCCAAATACGGGATGGACTGGACGATCAGGACAGCGATCCAGACTCGGACATCCAGCATGAAGGCGTCGTCGCGGAGCATGATCAGGCCGGCCGCGAGCCAGAAGGCGATGACGAAAAGACCTTCTTCGCGTGCATCGGCCAGGGCGCGTATGAAGGCCGGGGCCTGTGCGAGCTTGGGTGTTCTGAAGAAGCCTAGGCCTCCCGAGATAAAACCGCCGAACATGGCGCGAGCGATCGTGTGCGAGAGGGCCAGCCCGGCCACGCCGGCGGCGAAGCTTTGACGCAGGGTCGCCGTCACGCGGCGCCGATAGAGCAGGAAACTCTTCGACATCTTAAACCCGAACAACACCAAGGGAACCAAGGCTACGGTCATGTAGGGCGGCGTCACCTGGAGCGGAAACATGACCATGGCCACGGACCACGCGAGCGCCGCAAAGTTGAACAGGAGGTTGAAGCCGTCTGCGAACCAAGGTAGCCATCCGGCGACGAAGTGATAGCGCTGGCCTGCCGAGAGGGTGGTCTTGCGGATCCCCAACAGCTCGCGGCGATGATGCTTGAGGGTGCGCACCGCGCCGTAGGCCCAGCGATAACGTTGCTTCTTGAAGTCGGCAAAGGTATCGGGAATGAGTCCACGCCCGTAGGTGCAAGGGATGTAGAGTGCCTTGTGGCCCGCTTCGAAGAGTCGCAGCCCCAGCTCGGCGTCCTCGGTGATGCACCACTCCGCCCAGCCGCCGACAGTGTCGAGTGTCGGGCGCCGGATCATGGTCATGGTGCCGTGCTGGATGATGGCGTTGCGCTCGTTGCGGGTGACCATACCGATGTGGAAGAAGCCGCGATACTCGGCCATACACATGGCTTTGAAGGCGTTCTGATCGGCGTCGCGATAGTCCTGCGGGGCCTGAACGATGGCGACTTCGGGGTCTTGGAAGGCGGGTACCAGGTGTCTCAACCAAAGCGGCTGCACGATATAGTCCGCGTCGATGACGGCAATGACCTTGGCCCTCGGATCGGTCTCGCGTAACGCATAGTTGAGCGCGCCGGCCTTGTAGCCTGAAAGCGGATCCACGTGGAAGAATCGGAAGCGTTCGCCGACCACGGCATTGAGATGCCGGCAATGCGCCTCGACCGGCTGCCAGACAGCGGGGTCCTTGGTGTTGTTGTCGATAACCAAGACTTCGTAGCCCGGATAGTCCAATGCCGCCAAGGCGTCCAACGTCTCGGTCAGGAGCTCGGGTGGCTCGTTGTAGGCGGGTACGTGGATGGAGACGAACGGCAGCTCCTCCTCGGGCACCGAGCGCAAAGGGAACGGTCGGCGCCAACGCCGCAGCCACAAGGCCTCCGCCCATTCGTGGGTCTCGGCCATGATCAGCACGATGACGCCGACCCCGCCGACGAGAAGCAGGATGCCGACGATGGTGGTGGCCGGCGTCATGTACAGCCGCGTGTAGTCGTAGACGATCCACACCGCAGCGGTCGAGATCCCGTACATCACGAGCGCGAGAAAACCCTTGCCTTTGCTGGAGAGGCTTGAGCTGTCCCGATAGAGAAAGACCAGGAGCAGAATGGCCATGACCACGGAAAGGCCTGCAAGCTCTTGCCAGTGCGGGATGCGTACCACTGGTTGGGTGAAGACGAACTTGGGCTCGCGGTCGGTGTTGTAGACGCCCCAGTAGGCTCCGGTCGCTCCTTCGATCCTGGCCTTCCAGGTTTGATCGAAGGCTTCCATGACATAGTAGACGTAGCCTGCCTGCTCGGCGTGCGCGAGAAATCTGCGCAGAAATCGCGCCTGATTCGTCAGCGATGCCTCGGCGCCGCGATTGCGCCTGCCGTTGCTCGGCCAACCGACCTCGCCGATGATGACATCTTTGTTCGGAAAGGCTTTTTTGACCTCGTTGTAGCGGCTGACGGCATAGGCTACGGCCTCGTCGATGGGAACGCCCTCCCAGTAGGGCAGCAGGTGGACGGTGATGAAATCCACATGCTCCGCGAGCTCCGGGTGTTTCAGCCAGATATGCCATGGCTCCGCAGTGCTCACGGGCAGCCAGGTCATCTTGCGGGCTCGGTCCAGATAGGCGGTCAACTCGCTGACCGAAACGTCCTCGCGGAGGATCGCCTCGTTGCCGACCATCACTCGAACCAGGTTTCGATACCCCTTGCTCAGTATCTCGCCGAAGCGTGCGAGCTCGATTTCATTGGCCTCGAGGTCCGACCCGATCCAGGCGCCGAGCGTCACGTTCAGGCCGCGTGCCGCGGCCAAGCGCGGAATCGCCGCGAGCGTGCTCTCCACGGTGTAGGTGCGCACGGCATGGACGGTTCCCTGTAGGAGCGCCAGGTCTTCGTCGATCTCCTCGACGGTCGGGAAATTCTTGTTCGCCGGATCGTTGTGTGCTCGCATGGGTGCGAACGAGAAGCCCTGGATCCGATTGGGCCAAGGTGGCTCCTCCGCCGGCCGGTTGAGCAGGGCCCACGCCGCAACCGTCAAGAGGGCGATCAGCACGGGGATGAGGATGTTGCTCGAATATCTCACGTGGCTCGTCGGACGTTATGGCCGGGTCGACCGCTGCCGCAGAGGCTCTGCATGCGGCCGGGATTTGATGATAAGAGGCGGTGCGAGCCAGCGCCGTGAAGACGCACTGTTCGAGATCGAGACCGCGCCTGGGCATCGTTCGCAAGCGAGGGTCGAGGGTTCGACGACTCGGCGTGCAGCAGCGGGATAATAACGCGATTTCGTGATGGGATGATGGGGAGGTTGGGTACGATGTCGGTCCCAGTGGCTTCTTCGTGGTCTTCCGCAGTGCGGTTACAATCGGCCGAGATGCGGAGCGACCGGGGTGACGTTGAGGTCGCGTCTCCCGTTCGGCGTGCGATCGCGGTCTCGGTGCCGGACCCGATGGGTGCCGTGCCAAGCTCCGAAAGGCGATCGGCAACGGCGCTACGACAAGGGTCCGGCACGCCAGCCGAGTCGGGTCAAGCCGCCCTTGTCCGCGACCCCACGATCCAATGCGGCAAATCCCAAGAGCCCTGCGATGGCGACTTGCGCCATGGGGGCTCGAAAACCTGAAGAGGATCTCTACGATGACGAAGACAATAATCGCCTTGGCCGTCTCGATCGGGTTCGTTGCGACCCAGGCGGCGGCGGACGATTCGGCTCTGCGCGAGAAGGCGAAATCCGCGGGACTGCTTCCGATCCCCGCCGGCGTGCCCGAGGTTGCAGGCAATCCCGTCACGCGGGAAAAAGTCGATCTCGGACGCATGTTGTTCATGGATCCGCGTCTGTCGGCAAGCGGGGTCATCAGCTGCAACACCTGCCACAACCTCGGCATGGGCGGTGACGACAACCTCCCGACATCCGTCGGCCACGGTTGGCAGACGGGGCCCAGGAATTCACCGACCGTGCTGAATGCCGTATTCAACGCGGCGCAATTTTGGGACGGCCGGGCCGAGGATCTCAAGGAGCAGGCCAAGGGGCCGGTCCAGGCCGGAGTGGAGATGGCGAACAAGCCGGGAAACGTTGTCGTCACGCTCAAGAGCATCCCCGAGTATGTCGAGCGCTTTACCAAGGCGTTTCCGAACGAGCCGGATCCGGTCACCTTCGACAATATGGCCAAGGCCATCGAGGCCTTCGAAGTGACCTTGGTCACGCCGGGCTCGCCCTTCGATGATTGGATCGAAGGCAACGATGCGGCCATGACGCACGAGCAGAAGCAGGGTCTTGATCTTTACATCGAAAAGGGCTGCAGTGCCTGCCACTCCGGCGTCAACCTCGGAGGGCAGGACTACTTCCCGTTCGGTCTCATCACCAAGCCGGGTGCCGATATCCTTCCCCCTGGCGACAAGGGCCGCTTCGAGGTGACCAAAACGGTGTCTGACGAGTACGTCTTCCGCGCCGGGCCCCTCCGCAACATCGCCTTGACGGCGCCTTATTTCCATTCAGGTGCGGTCTGGGATTTGGGTGCGGCCGTCGCTCTGATGGGAACCGCTCAGCTCGGGACCGAGATCTCCGACGAGGAGGCGGCGCAGATCGTCGCCTTCCTGCATTCGCTGACCGGAGAACAGCCGAGGATCGAGTATCCGATCCTGCCGGTGGAGACGGCCGAGACGCCGCGCCCCGACCTTTCGGCGTTACCCGTTTCGAACTAGAGGGCGGGGCTTGTTGACGGACGGCGACGCGATCGCGTCGCCGTCATTGAATCAAGCGACAATTCCGGTGCCGCGCGGCCTGCGTCGGCATCGCACGTCGATCAACGCGACACAGCGAAGTCTGCGCAGGTGTTGCAGGCTTTCTTGGCGTCGGTCCGTTTACGGTCCTCGGAGCGTCGTGAATCTCCGGTGTCGCCGTTGGGCACTTGAAGCGACGCGTTTCGACGTCACCTCCTTCGTGGACGGTCGCGTCTCGATGATTTGCCGCTCTGGATCCCACCGAAGAAACCGCTCCATAAGAATCGCGCTGAACCGAGTTAGGAGCCGTGAGGTGACTAAAAGGCAGCGGCGGCCATTGCGGGTTCGGAGCGGCGGTTCTCGAGCACCTGCCGCAACAACGCGTTTGCGCAACTCCCGCAGCGACCGCAATCGCCGGGCACGCCTAATTCCTTCCTCAGGTCGGAGAGTCGTTCTGCACCTCGCTCCGCCGCCGCGATGATCTGGCGCTCGGTGACGGCTCTGCAAACGCATACGTACATGAGACTTCCTCGAAACTCGTGCGTGTTGAGAAAATGATAGGAATGATTCGTATTTGTGTCAAGATAGTTTTGTGTTGCCTCTTCAGTCAATTTCCAAAGGTCGAGTCCAGATGAAATCCCAACCCTCCATCAATCAGCATCACAACGCGGTGCTCAAGGAAGCGCTGACCGCGATCAATCAGTATTTCCTGCACGCGCGGATGCTCGGCAACTGGGGCTTTAAGACGCTGGAGAAACGGGTCTACCATGCCTCGATCGAGACCATGAAGGAGGCCGACACGATCGTCGAGCGGGTCCTCTTTCTGGAAGGGTTGCCGAACCTCCAGGACCTCGGCAAGCTGCTGATCGGCGAGAACGTTCCCGAGATCCTGCACGGCAATCTTACGATGGAGCTGCGCTACCGCGAGGCCCTGGCCAGCGCCATCGCACACTGCGAGCAGCAGGGGGATTTCGTAAGCCGGCATCACCTCGAAGAGATTCAGGAATCGAGCGAAGAGCGAATCGACTGGATCGAGACCCAACTTTCACTGATCGCGAGCGTCGGGTTGCCGAACTATCTTGAGTCGGCCATCTGACCACCGCAGCCCCGGAGATCCAAACATGAAAGGTCACCCCGAAGTCATCGCCCACCTCCAGCGCCTACTCTCCAACGAGTTGGCTGCGATCGATCAGTACTTTATCCACTCGCTCATGTACGAGGACTGGGGTTTCGCCAAGCTGTTCGCGCGCATCGAGCATGAGGCTACGGAGGAGAAGGAGCACGCCACGCTGTTGATCCGGCGCATGCTGTTTCTGGAGGCTACGCCCGATCTGAGCCAGCGCGACGGCCTGCGCGTCGGCGCGAACGTGCCGGAGATGTTGGCCAACGATCTTCAGGTCGAGTACGAGGTCGCTGCAGCGCTGAAGGATGCCATCGTCTGTTGTGAGCAGCACAAGGATTTCCAGACCCGTACCGTTCTGCTGCAGCTGCTCAAAGACACCGAAGAGGACCATGCCGACTGGCTCGAGCAACAATTGGGCTTGATCGAGCGGGTGGGTCTCGAGAACTACCTCCAGTCGCAGATGACTCCGTCCGGTTCGGCCTAAGCCAGATCTGATCCTCCGCCGACGATCGGGGAGGATCAAGAAAGGACAACCTGTCCCCGGTCATGCCCCGATGTTTCGGTCCTCTGCGAGGACCGGGATTGACAAGGAAACTGCCGAGCCGCCGGGCGGGTCGGTGACAAGCGTAGGGTCCAGCCATACAATTCCCCGCAGTCTTTGGGGAGACGCCCATCCGAGGCGCCTCCCGGCTTCAACGTCGGTCTGTCGGGAGAAGACATCTGTGAAATACGCTGCAAAGAGAACCTGGCCGGATAAGCCCAAGTCATGGGAGGCCAAGGGGGAGGCGGAAACGGCCGAGGCGTTCGCTCTGGAATTCGCGTCCGACCAGGGACTCGGCCTAGGGACCGAGCTGGTCGTGATCGAACGCGAAGGCGAGGATGCCGAGATCCAGTTCTTCAAGATTGCCAATACCTCGCCGTACCAGCTCGTGCAGGCGGAGCCGCGGGCCGGTGGGGGCGGCGCGTCGATCCAAGAGTCCCCGCGAGAGTCGTCCGCGGAGGCTACCGGCCGCGATGTGGAGGACGGGGGCACTGAGCTCGTGGCCACGCCGCTCGACAGCCTGCGTCCGTTCAAAACGATGGTTCTCTACATGCTGAAGGTCGCTGTGGTGGCCTTCGCTGCAATCTATGCCCTCGGATTGCTGTTTCGCTATTTGCGGTCCGTTCTCTGAGTCGATCTCGCGTGGGCGGATTTTCGCCCACCGCCCCGCCCGCCGTCCCCTCTTCGCCCCGTGAGCCGAAACCTCGGACGCATGCGGCCCGATGCCGCGTGCGGGCTGCGCCCGCGTTCGCTGAATCGAGCCCTGCCGACGTTCCGATCTTTCCCTTCTTTTTTTATGTAAAAGGAACTTGACATCTAAAGCTGTCAAGCTAAGATGACACACAAGGACAGCAAGTCAGTCCGAACGTTCCGGGAGATAAGGAACGCAAGCGTGTTTCGTGGAGGTAGTCGGTGCCACGGAGGTCTGCCCCCCGATCGATATCGGCGGCGCAATTACACATTCTCACGACGGAGCTTAAACCATGGCTGAGCAAGCAAGCCTTTCGGGTTTAACCGAGCAGCAGGCGAAAGAGTTTCACGAGCAGTTCAAGATCACCTACACCGCGTATGTCGGCCTTGCCGCGCTGGTGCATCTGTTCATCATTGCAGCCAACCCCTGGTTCTAAGAGGAGAGATCCATGAACGTATTCGACTACAAACCTCTTGAGCAGGACTATCGGATTTGGCTGGTGCTGAACCCCGCAACTTGGCTGATCCCGATGTTTGCCGCGCTGCTGGTCATCGCCCTTGCCGTTCACGTCTACGCCTTCTCGCTGCCGGGCAATGCCTGGACGCCGGCTGCCCCGGTCGCCGTGGAAGCACCTGCTCAATAAGACACTTGGCTGCCGATTTCTGACGCGGCGCCCTCATACACCTCTCTATCGGAGATACATCGATGGCCGAGCAATCCTTGTCGGGTTTGACCGAACAACAAGCGAAGGAATTTCACGAGCAGTTCAAGATCACCTACACCGCGTATGTCGGCCTTGCCGCATTGGTGCATCTGTTCATTATCGCTGCCAATCCTTGGTTCTAATTAACCCGACCTCGACGAGAACAAGATCATGAGCGAAATCGCAAAACCGAAAAACCCGGAAGACGATTGGAAGGTGTGGTTGGTTCTGAACCCCGCAACTTGGCTGATGCCGATCTTCTTCATGTTGCTGATCATCGCGCTGGTGCTGCATGCCGTCGTGTTCCAGATGGGATTCGGCTGGGCTTGATGCCTACGCGTGACGGGGCTGCCGCCGCGTAGCCCCGAGGACGATGGGCCGGCGCCGCACGGCGCGCCTGTCGTCGACGGCGGGTAGTGAGCGACAGATCTGCCGCTCACACCCGCCGCATCTTGTTTTTGAGTCCTCAATTTCCAGGCCAAGACGATCGACGTTTTGACCTCCGGTCAATTGCTCGGAACTCGTTCGGGCTCGCCCCCATCTCCTCCGCTTTTTGCCTCCGATATCGCCGCTTGTGCTGCGGTGGAACCTGCTCGCTGCGCCCGCTACGCTCGGTCTCCGCGGCCACCTCAACCTGCCTTGCGTTGTCTTCGCACTCCCCTGGTGTGCCGGTCGTCTGTAGTCCTAATCCTTTGCCGACGTGCGTGCGCGCGCCCTTTTGGCGCGGTTCCCCCTAGGCCAAGCCCGATGTGAAATCCCCGGGACCAGGGCTGCCGCGCCCGATCCTTTGCTCGGGATGCCGGTCCTGACTTTCCAACATATTGAAATCTATTTAGATGTGCGCTTTTTCGCCACATCGGCAAAGTTATTTGTCCAATTGCCTTGACATTGTCGAATGTAAAGCTAAGATGACACACAAGATCTCTGGTCATTACGACGTTTTCAAGCCTGGCGCGATCGGGCACAGAGAATCGGGTGGCGGTCAATGCACCCACGTGTCACCGACCGTTTCCAACGAAGCGGCGGTATCAGCAGCTCATATCAAGGAGTTCAACTCATGGCAAATCCTTCGGGTCTCACCGAACAGCAGGCGAAAGAGTTTCACGAGCAGTTCAAGATCACCTACACCGCGTATGTCGGCCTTGCCGCGCTGGTGCATCTGTTCATCATTGCAGCCAACCCCTGGTTCTGAGAGGAGAGGCCTAAATGAACGTCATGAATTATAAGCCTCTTGAACAGGACTATCGGATTTGGCTGGTGCTGAACCCCGCAACTTGGCTGATCCCGATGTTTGCCGCGCTGCTGGTCATCGCCCTTGCCGTTCACGTCTACGCCTTCTCGCTGCCGGGCAATGCCTGGACGCCGGCTGCCCCGGTCGCCGTGGAAGCGCCTGCTCAATAAGACACTTGGCTGCCGATTTCTGACGCGGCGCCCTCATACACCTCTCTATCGGAGATACATCGATGGCCGAGCAATCCTTGTCGGGTTTGACCGAACAACAAGCGAAGGAATTCCACGAGCAGTTCAAGATCACCTACACCGCGTATGTCGGCCTTGCCGCATTGGTGCATCTGTTCATTATCGCTGCCAATCCTTGGTTCTAATTAACCCGACCTCGACGAGAACAAGATCATGAGCGAAATCGCAAAACCGAAAAACCCGGAAGACGATTGGAAGGTGTGGTTGGTTCTGAACCCCGCAACTTGGCTGATGCCGATCTTCTTCATGTTGCTGATCATCGCGCTGGTGCTGCATGCCGTCGTGTTCCAGATGGGATTCGGCTGGGCTTGATGCCTACGCGTGACGGGGCTGCCGCCGCGTAGCCCCGAGGATGATGGGCCGGCGCCGCACGGCGCGCCCATCGTGCCCGAAGGGCGGGGATGGTCCTACCTGGCAACCCCGTCCTTCGAAACACCGATGATCGCCGATCCACAGACCCCGACCGAAACCGACGTCCCTCCCGAAGGCGCTCGTCCGTCGAGCAATCAACCCCTCCTCAGGACTGCGAGTCCGATGCCTGGCCGTGCCCCGCGTGATCGGGCCTACAGCCTTTCGGTCCTGTTCCGGGCATGGTGGATCATTGCTGCACCGAGTGCGATAATCCCCGTCCTTCAAGACATCGCTCTTGTTTCCCAGCCTCGTTCACATGTGGAGCTGATCACGGCATGAGTCGTAACGACGATCCCTGGGCGCAAGCCTGGCGCGAGCTGCTGCCTCGGATACTGCCTTTTTCCGATGTCTCGTCGGCTGATTTTCCGCTGCGCAAGATCCTGCGCTTGTCGCTGTTTCAGGTCTCGGTCGGCATGGCGATGGTGCTGCTGCAAGGAACCCTGAATCGAGTGATGGTCGTCGAGCTTGCCGTGCCCGCGTCGCTCGTCGGGCTCATGCTGGCGCTTCCGCTGATTTTCGCGCCGCTGCGAGCGCTGATCGGCCATCGCTCGGATTACCACCACTCTGCATTCGGCCTGCGCCGCATTCCCTTTATCTGGCTCGGAAGCATGATGCAGTTCGGCGGATTCGCGATGATGCCGTTCGCACTGCTGCTCCTTGCCGATGTCAATAACCAGTTCAACGTTCTCGGGCAGATGGGCGCTGCGCTTGCCTTCCTGTTGGTCGGCGCCGGGCTCCATACGACGCAAACCGCGGGCTTGGCGCTTGCCACCGATCTTTCGCCGCCGGAGAAGCGTCCGCGCGTCGTGGCGTTGCTCTACGTCACCCTCCTGGCTGCTTGGGCGGCAAGCTCCCTCCTGTTCGGGCAACTGCTCACGAACTTCAGCAACGAGCTGCTGATTCAGGTCATCCAGGGTGTTGCCTTGGCGACGATTGTTCTGAACGTTGTTGCCCTCTGGAAGCAGGAGGCGATCGACCAGCAGCGAGCGGCCAATCCGCCACCGCGCCCGCCGTTTATGGAGACGTGGCGCAACTTTACCCGCGGCGGGCGAGCCAGCCGGTTACTGGTGGTGGTTGGGCTAGGGACCTTCGGATTCACGATGCAGGACATCCTACTGGAGCCTTACGGCGGTCAGATCCTCGGACTCAGTGTCTCTCAGACGACCGCGCTCAACGCGATCTGGGCCGCCGGATCGTTACTCGCCTTTGTGCTTGCCGCACGGCTGATGGGGCGTGGTAGCGAGCCCTACCGTATTGCGGCGGTCGGCGCTCTGATCGGAATACTCGCGTTCGCCGCGGTCATCCTGTCCGCCCCACTTGATGCGGTTTGGCTGTATCGGGCCGGTGCCGGGCTGATCGGTTTTGGGGGCGGGCTATTTATGGTGGCAACCTTGACCGCTGCAATGGCGCTCGCCGAGGGCGGGTTCAGCGGATTGGCGCTCGGCGCATGGGGGGCTGTTCAGGCGACCGCGATGGGTCTTGCCTTCGCCGCCGGAGGTATTTTGCGGGATGTCGTCATGGGGATGGCGAATCGAGGTGTCTTCGGAGAGCATCTCGCTTGGCCGGGGGTCGGGTACGATGTCGTCTACGCACTTGAGATCCTGCTCCTCGTCGGAACTCTCATCGTGATCCTCCCGTTGGTTCTTCGCCCCGGAGATGCCAACACCCGCGCTGGATCCAAGATTGGTCTCGACCATATGCCCTGAGGTATTGCCCTCGCCGCGCTGCCTTTCACGGCGGTCGGCGAGGAGTCCACGCTCGAAGCTCGCTTTCGCCGTCGCTTCCGCGAGAACGACGACGGTGACCGAGTCGCCAAGCTCCGGCGCCAATTTGAGAAGCGGATCGCCGTTGATTTCACCCGCGTTCCCTTTGCGCTTCGGAGTCGGTTCGGACCAGGAATCGGTCCGGTAGAGGGCACGGCATCGAGTCGGGATGTTCAAGGCAGCCCCTCGACGGCCCTTGTCGCAGCCGAGATCCAACTGGGCAGCGCCCTGCCGATCCAGGATCGAGAGGTCTAAACGCCGGCCTCGGTTTGCCGAATCCGGCGGCGCCCGCGTAACCCGCCTACGCCAACGACGAGCTCACGCGGTTTATGACCGAGGCGTTCGTGCACTCCGGCCGTTTCAGTGTCTCTTCCTGCGACGCCGGCGGGGCGCTAGAGCCGGCGATCGGGTACTGGGAGATCATCGTCGCGGCGCTAAACATCGGCGGCAGCTTTTGAGTCCGCGGGGCCAACAAGGTCGGCGGGAAACGCGGTTCAGCCCGCACTCGATCCGCAAACCGTCGTTGGTGCCCATCATGACGCCTTTGTCCATCCAATCTCGCCCGATCCGGATCTCTCTCGCTATTGCGCTTATGAGCGCGGCCCATGCCGATGCCCATTTCCAAGAGCTCATCCCGTCCACGGATATCGTCAACGCCGAGACCGGCAACGCCCTGACGCTGGAGATGCGTTTCACCCATCCGATGTAGGGTGGTCCGCTGATGGTCATGGGAGAGCCCGTGCGGTTGGGAGTGCTGAGTTCGGGCGGTCGGGAAGACCTTAAGTCGAGACTTCAGGCGCAGGAGATCGACGGCAAACTCACCTACCGTCTTGACTATAGGTTCGTCCCTACGGACTCTGGACCGGCAATCTCTTTCAGGGGATCGTCAAACGAGACGGAAAGCCGGTCCCCTTTGCCGAGGCCGAGGTCGAGGTCGAGTAGCGCAACGACGGTTCGATCACGCCGCCCGCGGATCCCTACATCACGCAGGTCATCAAGACCGATGCGAACGGAGTCTTCAGTTATGCAATGCCCCGAGCGGGTTGGTGGGGGTTCGCAGCGCTGCTCGAGGGTGACGAGCCGATGAAGAATCCCCACGGCGAAGAGGTTTCGGTCGAGCAGGGTGCACTGATCTGGATCCAGACCCGAGAGATGCGCTGATGAGGGTTGTGGATACGGGCGACGGCTCGGCGAGGACGCGTCTGCTCGGCTATTTCGTCAAGATCAGTTTGTTGTTTCGCGTCATCCTCAGGACGTAGCGATCGCCCGCATGATCGATCAGAAGCAGGTTGTTGCCGCGCAGCAGCGCGTTGCTGTCGATCCGCGGCAGTTCCGCCTGCATGGCGGTGGCTGACTGTGCACGTTGACTTGGGCTTTCGGATAGGGATTCTCTCGGCATGGCCGTCACTCCGGGCGAGTCGTTATACAAATGCGAATCGTTGGCATTAAGGTTATGTCGCCATCCGCTCCCTGTCAAGTCGCCCCCGCGATCATCTTTGCGATCATTCCGGTGATCTCCGTCGGCCTTCGTCGCGGCCGAATCCGTCGAGTTGGATCTGCGCAGTGATCGAATGCCTGCGCGGAATTGACCTCGGCCTGGCTGGCTCTCGCAGGTTCCGACGACAGGACGCACAGCACGTTCTCCATCGCATTCCCCGATACTTGGTGAAACCTGGCAGAATCCAGGGCATCTTCGGTGGACGGGCCTGAACATCGGCACCCTGTCCTCTGGTCCACTGTTCGACGAGCAGGTCAAGTGTTTCCGGCGCTAAGACTTTGCCTATCACAAGGTCGGCGTCGTCTTTTGGCAGTTGGACGAAAACGACCGGCCTGCCACCGTCACCGAGCCGTGCGAGAAGGCGTTCACGGCGGCAAACCTCAAGAAGGAGCAAGAGTTCTACGACAGCGAGCTGACGTTTCGCGTACGTCTGACGATCGGCGGAACCGAGACGACGCGGACCGTCACCCTTGGTCCGAAAGACGAGCTGATTCGCGAACAAACGGAAACTCTCTCACAGTGCGTGAGAGATCTGGTCGCGGCCGTTCCCTGGGGACATCATGCCAACGCACTGGCAAAGCTGAACGACCCGGCCGCCCGTTTATACGACCTTCAGGCGACCGCCCGACTCGGCTGGTCGCGCAATGTCCTGCTCAATCAGATCAAGGCCGGGTCCTACGAGCGGGCCAGGTTGGAGAACAAGACCCACAAATTCGACCTCGCCCTGCCGGAGCATCTCTCCGACCAGGCGGACGAGATGCTCGAGAACGCCTACAACCCCGAATTTCTCGGCCTGCGTCAAGCGGTCAAGGACCGGCTGATCCAGCGACTGCGTGATTTCCTCTTTGAGCTGGGCTACGGCTTCTGTTTCGTGGGTCGCCAATACCGTCTCGTTCTCGGCGAGAAGGAGTATTTCATCGACATTGGTGATGGCGGCCCTGGAGTTTGCGCGTCGCCGCATCAAGCCCGACTGGGTAAGGATCGAGATGCAAGCCGACTTGTTGCCGCATGTGCGCCATTGTGCCGACCGCGGGCAAGAGCATTTCCTCTGCGCCGGCATCGACGGGGCGAACGAGATCATCAACATCCGGGCCGTGTTCATCGGGCTGGTCGACCGAACGCACGTTCATCCGCGCGAGGCGTTCGCCGACGCCTTGACCGTCCGGGCCTCGGCCGTGATCGTTTCCCACAACCATCCCGCCGGGAGTCTGGAGCCGTCCCCGGCGGATCTCGATGTGACCCGTGAGCTCAAGGCCGCAGGGGAGCTGCTGGACATCGGGTTGCCCGATCACATCATCTTCAACCGCACGGCCTATTTCAGTTTTCTGGAGGCGGGGTGTCTTTGACGAGCGACGGCGCAGCCGTCGCGACTCTACCTGTAGTCCGCAGCCCTGAGTCCTTGCGCCTTGAGCTTCATGCGGACCGCTCGCGGCGTGATCCCCATCTGAGTCGCGATTTGATCGACATTGCCGTGACTGACCTCCAAGGCCCGGACGAGCGTGTCGACCTCGGCCTGCTTGGCGGCTTGCTGTTTGCGCGCGCGCCATGCCGGGACGGGTTCGCTCGGCACAGTCACCGGGACGTCGATGTCTGTAATCCGAGCATCGGCGGCGAAGATGAAGGCACGCTCGAGGACGTTTTCCATCTCCCGAATGTTGCCCGGCCAGGGGTAGGAGAAGGCTTTCAGGCGAGCGGCTTGAACCAATGTCTTTTCGGTCGTGGCGTAGCGTTGGGCGAGCTTGCGGAGGATGTGCCTGATCAGGGCGTCGATGTCCTCGGTGCGCTCGCGCAAGGGCGGGATCGCGATCGGTACCACGTTGAGTCGATAGAAGAGGTCGCGGCGAAAATGTCCGGCGTCGACCAGCGCCACGATCTCACGGTTGGATGCGGCGATGATCCGGACGTCCGAACGCAGAGAGCGCTTGCCGCCGACGCGTTCGTACTCGCCTTCCTGGATGACACGCAACAACTTGGCCTGTGCCGAAAGCGGGAGCGAGTCGATCTCGTCGAGGAAAAGCGTCCCTTTTTCGGCCCGTTCGAAGTAACCATGGTGGACCTCGTAGGCGCCCGTGAAGGCACCTTTCTCATGTCCGAAGAGGGCCGTTTCGACCAGGTTCTCGGGGATGGCCCCGCAGTTGACCGTGACCATCGGCTTGTCGCGACGGGCGCTGAGCCCATGCAGTGCGCGTGCGACCAACTCTTTCCCGCAGCCGGTTTCGCCGGTGATCATGACGGTCACGTCCGTGGGGGCCACGATCCGGACGGCCCGCAGGGCATCGCGCATGGCCGCCGACTCCGCGACGATCGGCTGCAGGGCTGCATCGGGGCTGCCGATTCCGACCGGCGGCGGGCACCAGTTCTCGCGCAGTCGCCGCCGAACCTTGGGTGTCATGAGTGTCGTGAGGTTTCCCGAGGTCAGGCGCTCGCCGTCCGCCCGGTACTCGGTCCCCTCGTTGCGTGCGGCAAGCTGCGGATCCAGATAGATGCAGACATCGCAGGAGCCATCCCCGCCCGCGATCGTCTGTCGCAACTCCACCTTCGCATAGCCGAAGTGGCGCGCGGCGATTCCGCCGAAGACGCTCGACGTCATCCGGCAGAGCGAGGGTGCATGTCTGACCTGCTCGCCGAAGGGGCAGCGGCTGTTGACGACCCGAACCATCCCGGCCTCGCCGGAGGCGCGGGAAAATCGCCCGCCGATCTGATTCTTGATCTCGACGATCAGGTCAGCGTATTGGTCCCGGTCCATCGGCTGCGAAGAGCCGAGAACCTCGCGCGCCTTTTCCTCGAGGCAAACACCGGCCGTCAAGCCGATCTGCTCGATGTGCTCGAGGTGAGCGGCACAATTGGGACATTCGGCCCGATCCATCGCCTTGGCGATCTCGGACACGAAGGATTGGAGAAAAGCGACCGCGCGTGACGGTGAATCGGTCGTTTCGGGCATGTTCGATGCCGTCAACGTTCTCGGTCGAAAAAAGAAACGGCCATCACGCGTGCCCGCACCCGCATCCGGGGCCGTGTCTGTGCGTCTGCGGCGTGTCGGCAGGCTGCAGCGAGCGAACGGCCTGATCGCGCCCCTGGGCCATGCGGCCGTGTACTGCCGGGGCGGAGAGAAAGACCCGAGCCGTTACGCCCCCGCAGGCGGGACAGGGCGGCGGCTCGGCGGTCATGGCCCGCGAGGTCTCGAAGGAGGCTTGGCAGCAGGTGCACTGGTAGTCGTAGAGCGGCATCGGATGACTCCCTTTTGATTTCAACGCTCGTCGTCGAGCAAGGCTCGTGCGGCGAGGGAAATCGGCGCCCGAGCCGGGCGCCGTTTCGATCAACGCCAGCGGTTGGGTTGCGGCGTCGTGACGCCGAACTGCGCGGAGGTGACATCCGTGCGGGCACGCTTCTCGTCATCGAGTACCGGCGGGCGCAAGCGCCGGGTCTCCACCTCCCAGACCCAGCCGCTGACGACCACGTCCTTCGGAATCAGCGGGTGATTTCGGAAGGTCTCCACCGTCTTCATGCAGGTCACGTCCACATCGTCCATCATCCCGATCCATTTCGCGAAGCCGCCCGGATCGAGCTTCAACTCGGGCAAGGTCGGATCCAGAGCCAGCGCGTCGATGTCGACGCCTTTGGCCCGGAGGGCCGCTTCCAGGTCCTTGGCGTTCGCAGACAACATCCCGCATTGGGTATGTTGGACGATAACGATCTCCTGTGTTCCGAAGAAATTGCAGGTGAGCATCGCCGATCGGATCGCGTCGTCCGTGACGATCCCGCCGGCGTTTCGGAAGCAATGGGCATCGCCGCCGCCGACCGGGCTATCGACCCGAATCCCGAGCGCTTCATCGACCGGCAGGCGTTCGTCCATACAGGCCAATACCCAGAGTCTGCGATTGTTGGGGCCGTCCGGACCGTAGCGGCGGCGCGTCGCCCAATGGTCATAGGCATCGACACGTGCGTTGATCTCGTCTTTCAGATAGCTCATCGCGTTTCTCCCACCCTCAGTTGGTGTTCTGGTTGGCCGAGAACGGCAACCGGAGCGCGGCAAAGATTGCGCCAGGGTGGGATACGATCATCATCAATAGCTTAGTGTAGTGGTTGGATTTGGGTTCGTCGTCGATTTGGGTGAAATCCGAAATAACCAAATTAAAAACAATGTGTTGTTATTTTGAAGATATGCTTCCAAAAAGGAAGCGCTACTTCCGAATGGATGATGATCGGTCTTCTCCGACAGTGTTGGCTCAGGTCCCGCAGAAGGTCCTCAAGACACGCTCCTTCTCCTGCGGCGGCTCGGTGTAGCCGGCGAGCTCGGGCCGATCCTCGTAGGGGCGCGCGAGGACGTGCAGGATGGTTTCGAATGGTCCGAAGTCATTCTGCTCGACGGCCGCATTCAGCGCCTGCTCGACGCGATGGTTGCGCGGAATGACCGCCGGATTGGTTTGGCGCATCCGCTCGGCACGCTCGGCGGGGGTTTGCGGATCCCGTTCGAGACGCGCGCGCCACTGCGCGGACCAGGCGTCATAGGCTTGCGGGTCGACGAACAGATCCCTGACGCCGCTGTCTGCCCGTGGATCCGCGGCCGCGTCGCAGAGGCGGCGGAAGGTCAGTGTGAAATCGGCCCCCGATGCCTTCATGACGTCCAAGAGCCCATGGATGAGATCGACATCGTCCGGCTCGCTGGAGGCGAGGCCGAGCTTGCGTCGCATGCCGGCGGTCCAGTGCTCTTCGTAGCGGCCGAAGAAGCTGCGGATCAAGTCGGTCGCCTGTTGGATTGCGGCGTCAGATGCCCCGTCGATCAGGGGCAGCAGGGTCTCGGCGAAGCGTGCGAGGTTCCACTGGGCAATTCCCGGCTGATTGCCGTACGCGTACCGGCCGCCGCGGTCGATCGAGCTGAAGACGGTGGCCGGGTCATAGGCGTCCATGAAGGCGCAGGGCCCGTAATCGATCGTCTCGCCCGAGATCGCCATGTTGTCGGTGTTCATGACGCCGTGGATGAAACCCACGTGCATCCAGGCGGCGACCAGGGCGGCTTGTCGCTCCAAGACGGCTTCGATCAGCGCGAGATAGGGCGAGTCGGCCAGGGCGGCTTCCGGGAAATGGCGAGCGATGACGTGATCGGCGAGATGCCGCACGGCCCGGGTGTCGCCGCGCGAGGCGAAATACTGGAAGGTCCCGACGCGAATATGGCTGCTCGCGACGCGTGTCAGGATGGCGCCGGGTAGGATCGTCTCGCGATAGACCGGCTCGCCCGTCGTGACGGCGGCGAGCGCACGGGTGGTTGGAACCCCGAGCGCGTGCATCGCCTCGGCAAGGATATATTCGCGCAGGACAGGTCCGAGCGCCGCGCGCCCGTCGCCGCTGCGTGAGAAGGGCGTCTGTCCGGAGCCCTTCAGTTGGATGTCGCGACGCTTCCCGGCTCGGTCGACCACCTCGCCGATCAGGATCGCCCTGCCGTCGCCGAGCTGCGGGACGAAGTTGCCGAACTGATGGCCCGCGTACGCCATCGCGATCGGCTCGCCGCCGTCCGGCAGGAGATTGCCGGCGAAAAGCAGCGCAGCCACTTCCGGCTCCGCCGCCGATGGATCCAGGCCGAGCTCTTCGAACAGCGCCCCGTTCAGCTTGATCAAGCCGGGCGCCGTAACGGGCGTGGGGTGGATGCGGGCGTGAAAATGATCCGGGAGACGTCGATAACTGTTGTCGAACGGGAAGCGAATGGCCTGCTGAGTCATGCGGCTGGTCTGCTGTCGTCTGGGAGTCGTTACAGTATGCATGCGGCCATCCCGGCAATTCGCAACTGAACCGCAACTGAACCGCGTGCCCCGCGAGACGTGCGCTCCGAGGTGTTTTCGGCCCTCTAGCCCGAGAGCAGCCTCGGCGCGACGCGGTTCAGGAGATCGTTTTTAAGATCATGAAACCGCGTCGGCTCCAGCGGTTCTTTGGTCGCCGCGAGGCGAACGATCCCGGCAACAAGGCATGACGCACCGGACGCGGTTTCATCGCGGTTTCATCAAAGCTCCGCGACCAGGCGCATACCGAAGATCCAGCCATCGATGTCCTCGCCACTGTCGTAGGCGTCGGCCATGTACTGGATGTCGGCGGTGAGGGCGAGCACGTCGTTGGCGGCGAAGCGGTAATAGAGTTCGGCGACGTTCGTGTTGGTGATCCCGGTATCGGCGCCGTCGAGATAGCCGTAGGCAATGCCGACGGTATCGGCCTCGCGGCCCCAGAGGCCGCCGCCGAGCTGCAGACCGCCGGTGTAGAGTCCGCGGTAGTCCAGGATGCCCTGGTGGTCGGTCCAGGCCAGGCGCAGGAAGGCACCGACACGATCACCGAGGGCCTGGTCGAAGGACAGGCCGTAGCCCATCAGGTCGGTCTTTTCAGGGGTGTCCTCGGCAGCGAGCGGCCCTGCGTTCTCGGGCCCGTCCGTCTCCTCGCCGCGCTCCGGGCGCGGCTCGAAGAAAGCCGTTGAGGTTCCGGTCATCACGGCGCGGTATTGGCCCTCCCCGAGTGCGGTGGCGAGCCGATAGCCGAGCTGCGCGCCCCAGAAGTTGTAGTTGTTGCCGTCGTCGTTCTCGCCGATGTTCAGCGCCGCGACCTTGATCTCCCAGTCTCCCAGCGCGAGCTCGAGCGCCGCGCCGGCGTCGTAGGAGGGCAGATTGAAGCCGCCGGAGTTCACGAACGCCTCGTTCATGAACTGGGTGAACTCGTCGTTGGCGTAGGCGTTCTCGTCCAGATAGGCGGTGGAGTCGATGATGCCGAAGGTGGTGCCGAGGGTGGCGTCCTCGCCCAGGGTGAAGGTGTGTTTGTACCAGACCTGCAGCAGGTGGTCGCGCCCGCGCCCGTTGATGTCCTGAAGATCGTCCTCGAGATCGACCGCCCAGGGGGCGAGCACGAAGGGCGAGATCGCGTTCAGGCCGTCTTCGACGGCGAAGCCTAGCAGGACGTAGAGTTCGTCGCGGGCGCTCGGGCGAACGTCGAGCGCGAGCTGGAACGGCATGCCGCCGCGGCAGCTGTTCTCGGCGCGCTCCTGGCCGTCGGCATCGACCGAGCCGCCGAGACCCTCCTGGCACTGCCCCGCCGCAGCCAAGACTGCGCCGAGCGAGACGCGGTCGTTCAGCTCGTAGGCCCGACTCGGCGAGGCGAAGGTAGCCAACAGACCCGAGGCGAGCGCGGCCAATGCGAGCCCTCGGCGAGTCGGGTATTCGATGGGATACATATCCGAAACTCCATGCCGATACGAAAACAAATAGGAATCGTTCGCATTTATATATGGCATCGATCTTGGAGTAAAGGCGAATCTTTCTCCGGCGAACCCTGGAACATGGATCTCGATCACGCGAAGCGGACACCGGTTGGGGGGTGGCCCGGATCATCGACGAATCACGCGCAAACGCAGGGCGCGTGGCGCGAGCATGCTCAGGTGGAGGTCGCGGAGGATCGAGTCGTTGTCATTCGTGTCGCGGTCAGTGTCGGACGGCGTGCGCGAAATCGTCGGGAGGGGCTCGTGAGGTTCCTTGCGTCGGATCCGCGAGAATCGGAAGGGGGCGCGGGATGGAAGAAGGGGTCTTGCGCGGCCGGGATCCGGGTCGATTGTAGCTGTTGCGAAGGCTTGTCCCCGGTGACCCCGGGGAGGTGTTCGATCCGTCCGTGGATCGTCCGGCGGGCAATGCCGGTCGCGTCAGTAACCGCCCTTGCGCAGCACCTCGGGCAAGCCCGCGATCTTGGTGCCTTGTTTGGTCGGCGCAAGGGGGAAGAGGGTGTAGAGGTCCTTGCTCGTGGGTTTGGACCCCCACTTCTTGGCCATCTCTTTTAGAACCACGCGCTCCATGGGTTGGTTTTGGGCGTTGTCGTAGTACTCTTCCCTCAGATAGTTGATAACGTCCCAGTGCTTGTCGGTCAAGGTGATGCCCTCGATTTCGGCGAGCTTAAGCGCGACATCTTCGCTCCAGTCTGCGAGATCCTGAAGGTAGCCGCTTGGGGTCGTCTCGACGGTCTTGCCATTGACTTCGATGGCCATGGTTGCTCCTCTCGTCTTTGTTCGGCGGGGTACAGTCAATACGCGTGACGATGTACCCGTCATTAGGGTTTGATTCAAACTTCCTAATCTTATGATTTTGTGATGCACTCGTCACATTTTTTTGCGCGCCGTCGTTTTTCGAGTCTGCGGCTGCGGTGGTCCGAGTCTGGGGAGGCGGGCACCCGAGGTGCCTGGAGCGGAGGGTGTTCGGCGGCTACGGTGCGACGCCGCAGCGCGCTCGGGGCAAGCGTGTCTTTTCGGATAAGACCGGCGGCGAGTCGCGCTCAGCCCTGGCTCTGTTTGACCGAGTCGACGCCCTTATGGGGGATGAAGATGCCGCAACCGAGGAGGCGGTGGCGACCGAGTCCCCGTTGCTGAAGCCGGATGGATTCGTCGGGCGTGAGTCCGGCGAGCATCAGGCTGCGTGTCGGGATGGAGCCCTCGGGCGTGGCGAGCCGGTTGGTCCTGCCGCAGACGGCCTTGCGCACGCGGATGTCCATCTCGGCGAGGGCGCGCGCGGCGGTCTCGAGAAAGACACTCTCGTCTTCGCCCGCCCGGTCGGCGAGATCGAGCGCAACATATCGAGAGAACAGGGTGGTCTCGGTGCTCAACGGCTTGGCCTTGCCCGCGCCGACGACGAGTGTCTCTCCGCCGAGATCGAGCTTGGCCCCGGGAAGATCGCGCAGCAGCTCTGGGACGCGGTGTCGGGGAACCCGCAGAGTCAGCTTGGTCCGCCGGGAGACGGCGAGATAGGAGTCAGTCCCGTGCTCGGGTCGCTCCCATCCGTTCTGTGAACCGGCAACGTGCACCGAGTGCACGGCGACACCGGGCTCCTCGGCAATCCAGGGCAGCGTTTGTCGCAGCGCCTCGGCGAGTAGGTAGGCGTGGTCCACCGGGATGCATTTGCAGTCGATCCCGAAGAGGAGATCGACAATGTCGTCGGGCACGCGAATCCGGTCGTTGCTGTCGTCGTCATTCCAAAACATCGTCGTTGTCCGTGGGTGCGCTTGGGTGTGGTTCAGGGCCTGATCAGGCGGGCATCCGGTTATGCGAACGGGAGACGATCCTGCAGTGCTCGGCGGTCGAACCACCAGTCATCTTGAACCAGAACATCAACGACGTTACGCAAGCGGACCAAGAACTTCTCCGGCTCCTTGAGCTCGAGGCGCTCCATCCAGTGCTCGAGCTGCTCGGGCGTATCGACGCCGCTGTGTCGCCGAGCAACCATGCCGAGCATTTGTGTCGCGAAGAACATCAGATCGTCGCGTTGACGGTCTCGGGCACGCACGTCGGCGATGAATAGCGCAGTGGTCGCGGCCACTGCGGCGCCGTCGGCGTCGTCGGGCGTATCGTCGATCACGTGGCTCAGAAGCTCGATCGTCAGCTCCGGATCGATTGGGCATGTCACTGCCAGCCAGATTCCTTGGCCGAGCGCAACAAGAGATTCCTCTTGGCCAGCCTGAAACAAGACATCGCAGGCGTCTGCGGCAAGCTCGAAGGAGTCGTGCGCAATGAAATGGTCGAAGGCCGCGCGCCCGAGCGGCCAAGCCTCCTCTCCCCGCTCCAGGCTCACCAGTGTACGTGCGACCTGCAGCCGGGCGTCTGCGACCGCGTGCGCCGGCGCATGGATCCGAATCAGGTTTTGCAGCTGATCCTGCTGCACCTTCAAGTGCGACTCGAGAGATGCGTTCTCGGCGCTGCGATTGATGATCGAATCGGCCGCCGTATCGGAGATCTGCGTTGCCAGAAGGTCGAACTGTTTCATGATGCCGCCTTCCCGTGTTCGGGGCGATGCTCGGATCTGGGCTCTGGGATCATCGTACGAGCCCGCTGAAGGCCGCCTCGAGGCGGTCCTCCCAGTTTTCCGGGGTATCCGGGTAGGGTGGCTTGACGTCCATCCTGAAAAAACGCTCGCCAGAGCGCGCAACCGCCTGGATGACGGGGACGAGCTCGTCGAACGATTCGATGTCTTGGTTCGAAACCAGTATTTCGCTGAGCTTGAGCATGGATCGCTGCTACTGCTCCCTTGTCGTTGGGTTGATGTTGAGACCTTCGCCCGGCCGGCGTTCTTGCGGCCACGAGTCGTTGCCTCGTTGTTTTCGTGGTGTCTGGCGGTAGGACGACACCGAAGGCCGCGCACGCGCGTCGCTTGGGATCGAACCTCAGTCGAGGTCGATTCGATCCAGGAAACGGATTCGATAGAGCAGTCGCGCCTTCGCGGGATCCTCGTCATCGTCGAAGCCAGAGCGACAGTGCAGGACGTTGTTCGACACCAGCGCTTCACCTGGCCTTAGCTTGTACCTGAACGTGAAGACATCCGGGCGGGAAAACAACCGATCCAGCGCGGCTCGCGCCGCATGCGTGTCAGGCGTGTCGCGCCAGAGGACATGGCGTGCGCGTGCCGAATAACGCATGTGCAGATGTCCGTTTCGCACCGAGAAAACCGGCCCGACACTTTCCGCCCGACGTGTGCGCCCGTCTTGAACATGCGCCGGGATGGTCAGGGCTTGCGGGTGAGAGAGTGCCGCGATGTGCTGCGGTGATTCATCGCGCAGTTGCAGATAGGCCATCTCGTGATCGATCAGGCCATTCTCCCCGCCGTGACGCGCGGCGCGGACGCAGAACAGGCACCAGGCACCGACCTGTTCGTCCGTGGTGTTGTAGTACCCGTCGGTATGCCAGCTCAGCGGCTTGTCGGTGTAGGGGATGAATTCGCCGAGAGTGGTGCCGCCGGGAGGCTCGAGGTCTGTGTCCACGCGCGTCTCGTCGCCGGGGTTGGGTCCAGCGGAGTGGGTTCGACCGGAGTGAGGTCGACCGGGGTGAGTTCGTGAAGCGGCGATGTGGCTCACCGCAGAGGCGTCGGCGAACAGATTGGCATCCGCCCTCCGCAGTCCGAGCGCCCGCGTGAATGCCAGAAGAGTTTCGGTCTGGATCTCGGCGGGATCGACCGCGACCAGGGCCATATTGAAGGTATCGATCCGGGTCTTCAGCGCGTCGCGCTCTTCCGGCGTGGGTTGATCGAGCCGTCCGACGGGAACGCGCAGGTCGGCGTTTTCGGCCGGGTAAGCCCGCAGCTTCCGAGCCCTCCACTTCGAATAAGCGTTGGTCTGCGAGAGATCGAAAGGGTCGTCCACGGCGTCCACCCCCTGAATGAGCAAACTCGAATATTAGTGAATGTTGACTTAGCAGTCATCCGGATGTAGCATCTCCTGTCAATTTGCTCAAGCATGTTCGCCGCCAAAAACGACCGGGAGGACACCCGCCGCGGCGCTCTTGATGCCTCTATCCCGAATGGGATAGTCCGTGGGGTGATGGCCCTCCCAATCGTGGAATGGGCGTCGGCCCCGAGAGCCGGTAATTTAGCGAATGCCGATGGGGTCTCGGTAAGACTTCGGGCCCGATGCGCGCCGGCTGTGCAGGTACGCCAACCAGCCCGTGCCATGGCCAGACACTCGGTGAATCGGTTGCGTAGCGACACATGTCCGATTCGGTTTTATCGACATCCCGATCCCTTCCTGCTTCATTCTGATTCGGAGAGACAGCGCCATGGCTATCGAGAAGCACACGACCCCGATGCTTGATCAGCTCGAAACCGGCCCCTGGCCGAGTTTCATTTCGGGCATTAAGCGTCTCCGCGACGAGCATCCGGACGCCCGTATCAATGAGATGACCAATGATCTGCTAGGTCAGCTCGAGCACTCATACGAAACCCGCAAGGGCTATTGGAAGGGCGGCACCGTTTCGGTATTCGGGTACGGCGGCGGGATCATTCCGCGCTTCTCCGAGGTCGGCAAGGCCTTCCCGAAGTCCAAAGAATTCCATACGCTGCGCGTTCAGCCGCCGGCGGGTAACCATTATTCAACCGGCATGCTGCGTCAATTGGCCGACAGTTGGGAGAAGTGGGGCTCGGGCCTCGTGACCTTCCACGGTCAAACCGGGAACATCATGTTCATCGGCACCGACACCCAGAATACGCAGCACTTCTTCGACGAGATCAACGAGTACGGCTGGGATCTCGGCGGTGCCGGACCTTGTGTCCGCACGGCGATGTCCTGCGTCGGTGCTGCTCGCTGCGAGATGTCCTGCACGAACGAGCTCAAGGCACACCGAGCGCTGGTCAACAACTTCGTCGACGACGTCCATCGCCCGGCCCTCCCGTACAAGTTCAAGTTCAAGGTCTCCGGCTGCGCGAACGACTGCCAGAACGCCATCGAGCGCTCGGATTTCGCCGTGCTCGGCACTTGGCGAGACGACATGAAGGTCGACCAAGCCGAGGTCAAGAACTACATCGCCGATAAAGGCCGTCAGTACTATATCGACAATGTCATCACGCGTTGCCCGACTCAGGCGCTCAGCCTCACCGACGACAACACGTTGGTGGTCAATAATCGCGATTGCGTGCGCTGTATGCATTGCCTCAACGTGATGCCGAAGGCGCTGCATCCGGGAGACGACAAGGGTGTCACCATCCTGATCGGCGGAAAGCGTACCCTCAAGATCGGCGACCTGATGGGTACGGTTGTCGTTCCCTTCAAGAAGCTCGAGACCGAAGAGGACTACGAGTCCATGGTCGAGCTCGCCGAGACGATCATTGACTTCTGGGCTGAGAACGGTCTAGAGCATGAGCGTTGCGGCGAGATGATCGAGCGGATTGGCTTGGCCAACTTCCTCGACGGCATCGGCATCGAGCCGGATCCGAACATGCTGAGCCATCCCCGTCAAAGCTCCTACGTTCGGCTGGACGGATGGGACGAGGCGGCCGAGTCGTGGTTCGAGCGTCAAGCCGAAGCCGGCAAGTAAACCCGCAGCGACGCCCCAAGTGCCGCACGTCGGATCTGCGAGATCCCGACGTGCAGGCACTGACGGGTGCCGCCGACTGACTTACCATCAGACTGAAATATTGGAGTTAAGGCGATGGCAGACATGCGTGAGCCGATCGAATCCGGATGCCCTGATCCCTGGCAATATATGCATCCGATGATGCGCAAGAATTTCGGCCAGTGGAAATACCACGACCATCCTCGTCCGGGAGTCCTGCTCCACGTTGCCTACAGCGGCGACAAGATCTGGACGGTGAAGGCGGGAACGCAGCGCATTCTCGATGTCTTTACCCTGCGCAAGCTGTGCGACATCGGCGATGAGTTCGCCGAGGGCTATGTGCACTTCACGCTGCGTTCCAACATCGAATACATGGTGACGGACGAGGCGAAAGTACAGCCCCTGATCGATACGTTGGAAGGTGCCGGCTTCGTCGTCGGCGGGACCCAGAACTCGGTGGCGATGATCTCGCACACGCAGGGTTGGTTGCACTGCGACATCCCCGGTACCGACGCATCGGGCGTCGTGAAGTCCATGATGGACGAACTCATCGACGAGTTCCGCAACGCCAATATGCCCAATCGCGTCCACATCACGACGTCCTGCTGCCAGATCAACTGCGGCGGTCAGGGCGACATCGCGATCAACATCCAGCACACCAAGCCACCGAAGATCAATCACGATCTGGTTGCGAACGTCTGCGAGCGTCCGTCGGTCGTTGCGCGTTGCCCGGTCGCAGCGATTCGCCCGGCCATGGTCAACGGTAAGCCTTCGCTGGAAGTCGACGAGCGCAAGTGCATCTGCTGTGGTGCCTGCTATCCGCCCTGTCCGCCCATGCAGATCAACGACGCCGAGCATTCCAAGTTGGCGATCTGGGTCGGTGGCAACCACTCCAACGCCCGCGGTAAGCCAACCTTCCAGAAACTGGTCGCGGCCGGCATCCCGAATAACCCGCCGCGCTGGCCCGAGGCAACCGCCATCGTCAAGCGTATTCTCAAGGCGTATAAAGAGGGCGCGCGCGATTGGGAGCGGGTCAACGAGTGGATCGAGCGCATCGGCTGGCCCCGCTTCTTCGAAGAAGTCGAGCTGCCCTTCACCAAGTATCATATCGATACCTGGCGCGGCGCACGGGCCAGCTTCAACAGCTCCTCCTACATCCGCTTCTAAAGGCGGGCTGCGGGATCGGTTCAAGAGCTATCGCAATCAGTCGAGAGGTCGGCATGAAGTTCGCACTTCAGATCAACGAGGGACCCTATCAGCATCAGTCATCCGACTCGGCATATCACTTTGCCAAGGCGGCACTGGAGAAGGGGCACGAGATCTTTCGGGTCTTCTTCTATCATGACGGGGTCAACAACTCGACGCGTCTGACGACGCCGCCGCAGGACGACCGCCATATCGTCAACCGTTGGGCGGAGTTGGCCGAGCAGCACAATCTCGATCTGGTCGTCTGCGTGGCCGCGGCTCAGCGCCGCGGCATCGTCGACGAGGGCGAAGCGAGCCGCAACGGCAAGGATGCCACCAACATTCATCCCAAGTTCCGTATCTCCGGACTCGGGCAGCTGGTCGAGGCGGCCATCCAAGCCGACCGTCTCGTCGTCTTCGGCGACTAAAGGAGAGTTGAGATGTCGGAAGTCGTGAAGAAATTCATGTACCTCAACCGCAAGGCGCCTTACGGGACCATCTATGCCTGGGAGGCGCTGGAGGTGGTGCTGATCGGAGCCGCCTTCGATCAAGACGTCAGCGTGATGTTCCTCGACGACGGGGTCTACCAGCTCACCAAGGGCCAAGACACCAAAGCAATCGGCATGAAGAACTTCTCGCCGACATTCCGGACCCTGGGCGACTACGAGGTCAAAAAGATTTACGTGGACCGTGCCTCGCTGGAGGCCCGCGGTCTGACCCAAGAGGATCTTGTCGAGATCGCCTGGGAGGACTTCGAGACCGAAGAAGAGATCGAGAACATCGTCGAAGTGATCGACTCGGCCCGCGTCGGCGAGCTGATGAACGAATCCGATGCGATCTTTAGCTTCTAGAGGGACGTCATGAGTATTCTGCACACCGTCAACAAGTCGCCGTTCGAGCGTAATGCGCTTGAGTCCTGTCTGAAGTTCGCCACCGACGGCTCGGCCTTGTTGCTGTTCGAAGACGGCGTTTATGCTGCCCTTAAGGGGACCGCCGTCGAGCCCCATGTGAGCGATGCGCTCGGCCGTCTGAAGGTCTATGTCCTAGGCCCGGACCTTCAGGCCCGCGGCTTCTCCGCGGAGCGCATCATCGAGGGTATCAGCGTCGTGGACTATGCCGGATTCGTGGATCTTGCCGCGGAAAACGGGAAAGTTCAGGCCTGGTTGTAGTTTTTCAGAAACCGATAGGAGCATCGAGATGTCAGACACGATCGAAGTCGAGGGCAAGCAATACGCCGTGGACGAGGAAGGCTACCTCGCCAACCTGAACGACTGGGTGCCGGGTGTGGCCACCGTGATGGCAGCGCAGGACAACATCGAGTTGACCGACGAACACTGGGACATCATCAACTTTTTGCGCGAGTACTACGAGGAGTATCAGATCGCACCCGCGGTCCGTGTGCTCACGAAGGCTGTCGGCAAGAAGCTCGGCAAGGACAAGGGCAACAGCAAGTATCTCTACAGCCTGTTCCCCTACGGCCCTGCGAAGCAGGCTTGCCGTTTCGCCGGACTGCCGAAGCCGACCGGCTGCGTCTGACGCGGCGGCCGTGACCGGGGGCGAGCGCATTTCTGACTCGACCCCCGGCGACTCTCCGATCCATTGAGGTACCGGGCACATGTCGTTCCTGACCATGGTCTACGCCTATTTGTTTTACTTCGCAGCCTCGGTGTTGTTGGCCGGCGTGGCCTTCAAGGTCGTCCAGTACGCGCGCACCCCGGCTCCGCTGAAGATTCCGACGACACCGGCACCGACCACCCGTTCGGGTGTGGTGTTCCGAATGACGCGAGAAGTCGTGCTCTTCGAGAGCCTGTTTCGGGGCAACAAGTGGACCTGGATCTTCGGTTGGATCTTTCACTTCGGTCTTTTTCTCGTCACCCTGCGCCATTTGCGCTACTTCATAGAGCCGGTGTGGCTCCCGATCGAGCTGGTTCAGCCGTTTGGCATCTACGGCGGAATGGCGATGGTCGTCGGTCTCGCGGGCTTGTGGGCGCGACGCTTCTTCGTCGACCGCGTCCGGTACATCTCCTCGCCCTCGGATCACCTGATTTTGGCGCTACTGATCGCAATCGGTTGCACCGGCCTGCTCATGAAATTCGTCTTTCACACCGATGTCGTCGCGGTGAAATCGTTCTTCATCGGACTCTACAGCTTCGACCCGCAGCCGCTGCCAGGTGATCCGCTTCTGTTGCTGCACCTGTTTTTGGTCGCTGCCTTGATGATCATCTTTCCCTACAGCAAGTTGCTCCATGCGCCGGGTCTCTTCTTCAGTCCCAGCCGCAATCAGGTCGACAACCCGCGCGAGCACAGACACGTCGCGCCATGGGCGAAACGACTCGAGCAGGAATAGATTTTTCGCGCCATCCAGTCCGCAGCAAAGGTTGATCCATGGCTAAGGCAACGTTTGAAGTTCCCGAGCTGAGTCAGTACCTCGACGTCCCACCCGTGACGCCGGATACCATGGCTCACAGCAAGCCGTTCGTGGCCAAGCCCGAGTTCCAGGCGCAACTCGGCTTTCCCGGCGAGCTCATGGACGACTGGCAGGAGAAAGCGCTCGACAAGATGGGCGAGCTCCTCGGAAAGTATCGCTCCTTGCGGGTCTATCTGGACTCTTGCGTCAAGTGCGGTTCCTGCACAGACAAGTGTCATTACTACCTGGGCACCCAGGATCCGAAGAACATGCCGGTGGGTCGGCAGGACCTGATGCGCAAGGTCTACCGGCGTTATTTCACCCTGGCCGGAAAGCTCTTTCCGAAACTGGTCGGGGCCGAGGACTTCACCAAAGACGTTCTTGATGATTGGTATAGCTACTACCACCAATGCTCGCAGTGTCGGCGCTGCTCGGTCTTCTGCCCCTACGGTATCGACACGGCCGAGATTTCCATGGCGGCCCGCGAGATCATGGACAGCATCGGTGTGGGGCAAAAGTACTGCAACGAAATCATCGGCAAGGTCTATACCATCGGCAACAATCTAGGCCTGCCCGGACCCGCGCTGCGTGACACCCTGGAAGGTCTCGAAGAAGACGTCCTCGACGATACCGGTGTGGCCGTACGCTACCCGATGGATGAGGTCGGCGCCGAGATCCTCTTAGTGACGCCCTCGGCCGACTTCTTTGCGGAGCCGCACGTCGACGGCTTGATCGGCTACGGAAAGGTCTTTCACGAGGCCGGTGTCACTTGGACGCTGAGCTCGCATGCGTCCGAAGCAGCCAACTTCGGCATGTTCATCGGCTCGTACGAGAATATGCGCCGGGTCGCCCAGCGCATCCGCGAAGCCGCGATCCAGCTCAAGGTCAAACGCATTGTCTTCGGAGAATGCGGCCACGCATGGCGCGTCGCCTACAGCTTCCTGAACACCTTGGCGGGCCCCTGGGACTTCCTGGATCCACGATATCCGGTGCCGCAGCACATCTGCGAGTTCACCTACAACCTCATCCAAGAGGGCAAGCTTAAGTTCGATAAGAGCGAGAACGACGACAAGGTTCTCACTTATCACGACAGCTGCAACGTCGCCCGGGCATCGCGCATGGGCAATACGCCCGGCGGACAGTTCGAGATTCCGCGCGCCATCATTCGGGCGACCTGCAACCACTTCTACGACATGGACGAGGACACCATCCGCGACCGCACCTTCTGCTGCGGCGGTGGCGGCGGATTGTTGACCGACGACCTCATGGAGCTGCGCGTCAAGGGCGCGAAGCCGCGTGTCGAGGCCCTCAACAACGTGATGCTCGAAAAGGGCGTGACGCACATGGCCGCAATCTGTGCCATCTGCAAAAGCCAATTCACGAAGGTGCTTCCTTACTACGGCATGGAGATGGACCAGATCGTGAGTCTGCACCAGCTGGTGTCGAACGCCATCGTGCTGACCGGACAGGATGTCGAGGACGACGAAGACGAGGCGGACGAGGCCGCTTGACCCCCCGGAGTCCTGCGCCGAATAGCGCGGGCTTCGCGGGCCGTGAGCTGCACGCTGATACGAACCCCCTGACGATGCATCAGGGTTCAACCGGTACGGAGAGTGATCGACATGGCGACTTCAACCGACGAAATGAAGAGTAAACCTTCCTGGCGCCGTTTCGAGGACGGTCAGCATGAGTGGGAGAAGTTGACGGATAAGATCTTCAATCAGGACACTTCCCACAAATGCCCGACCTATGTCCATAAGACGCCGCCGTGTCAGGGCAGCTGTCCGTCCGGCGAGGATATTCGGGGCTGGCTGCAGATCGTGCGTGGAATGGAAAAGCCGCCGGCAGGGATGGACTGGCATGAGTATGCCTTCCGTCGCTCGACCGACGCCAACCCCTTCCCGTCGATGATGGGACGGGTCTGTCCTGCCCCCTGTCAGGACGGCTGTAATCGCAACGCCCTCGAGGACTTCGTCGGGATCAATGCCGTCGAGCAGTTCATCGGTGATACCGCGATCGAGAAGGGTTACGGGTTCGAAGCCGCCCCCGTCGACACCGGCAAGCGTGTCGCCATCATCGGCGGCGGACCGGCCGGTCTTGCTGCCGCCTACCAGCTGCGCCGCAAAGGACACGCCGCGACCATCTTCGAGGCCAACGACGGACTCGGCGGGATGTTCTTCTACGGGATCCCCGGCTACCGCGTGCCGCGCGACAAGCTCAACGCCGAGATCCAGCGCATCCTCGATATGGGTCAGATCGAGGTTCGCCTGAAGACCAAGGTCGGCACGGATGTGACCATCGATCAACTCGAGAAAGAGTTCGATGCGGTGCTCTGGGCGATCGGTTGTCAAAGCGGTCGAGGTCTGCCTGTCCCGGGCTGGCAGGGCACGCCAAACTGCGTCTCCGGTGTCGCTTTCCTTAAGGCCTTCAACGAAGGCCGTATGAAGATCACCGCGGATAAGGTCGTCTGCGTCGGCGGCGGCGACACCTCGATCGACGTCGTCTCGGTCGCCCGCCGGCTCGGTCATATCAGCAAGACCGGACCGAAGGATCTCCCCGAAACCGTAATCCACGACGGTTATGTTGCGCATGACGCGGCCATGACCGCTGCTGCCGAAGGCGCGGAGGTGACGCTCACCTCGCTGTTCACGCGCGACAAGATGACGGCCTCCGAGCATGAGGTTCACGATGCGACCCATGAGGGCGTCACCATCCTGGACGGCGTCATGCCGCTGGAGGTCATGCTCGGCGAGAACGGTCGGGCGACCGGACTGCGTGTCGCCGACTGCCAAATGGTCGACGGCCGTCCGACACCCGTCGAAGGGACCGAGCGCGTCCTGGCGGCCGACTTGATCGTCGCGGCGATCGGTCAGGGCGGTGATCTGACCGGCCTCGAGGACCTCGACAACGGGCGCGGTCTCATGAACGCCGACAAGTTCTATCAGGTGCCGAACAAGCCTGGTCACTTCGTCGCGGGCGACATCATTCGCCCGCATCTCTTGACGACGGCGATCGGTCAGGCGTCCATCGCCGTCGACTCCATCGACGAGTACGTCCGTCAGGTCGAGCACAAGCGTCGCCCCAAGGTCGATGTCCACCACTTCAACCTGCTCGAGAAGATGACCGAGGCGAACCTCGCGCCCGAGTCGTTCGTTCCCGACGAGCGCGGAGACATGCGCGGAACCTCGAGCGCAAACTATGCGATCCACAACTACGAGGATCGCTCGGGTGCCGAGGTGATCCCGCATGAAGAGCTTTTCCTCGGCCACTTCAACTTCCACCCCCGCAATCTGCGTAAGGAAGAGGTACCGAGCTCCGACGACGTCCTCGGCCACTTCAAGGAACGGGTGATCGGTCTCGCCGAGGCCGAGGCAATCGACGAGGCCAAGCGCTGCATGAGCTGCGGCATGTGCTTCGAGTGCGACAACTGCGTGATCTTCTGCCCGCAAGACGCTGTCTTCCGGGTCGACAAGAGCAGCCGAACCACCGGGCGCTATGTCGACACCGACTATGCCAAGTGCATCGGCTGCCACATCTGCGCCGATGTTTGCCCGACCGGGTACATCAAGATGGGTCTCGGCGAGTAAGCACAGTGGAGGCGTCGATGGCAAAAGCCGCAGTGAGAGCTGGCCTCGTCGCCGTTGGACTGGCTTGGGTGCTGGTTGCCCAAGTCGTCCTGGCGGCCGACGCGAAGACCTATGTGCTCGAGGGATCCAAGGCCGCGACCTTGGAGTCCTGTGTCGAGCCGACCGATGTGATGCGGCGCAAGCACATGGAGCTCATCAAGCACCAGCGCGACGAGACGGTCCACGGCGGCATCCGCTCCAGCAAACACAGTCTTGCCGGTTGTGTCGCGTGTCACATCCGCTCCGACGCGGAGCAGGGGCCGACACCGATTCATCATAAGGACGAGTTCTGCGGTGCCTGTCATGCCTTTGCGGCGGTCAACTTGAACTGTTTCGATTGCCATGCGTCCGTGCCCAAAGGGCCGGATGCCGAGCTGGCGTCGCACGCTGCCTTCCAAGCCGTCGGAGGCGATCGATCGGTTCAGGCTCGACCTGATGGGGAAGACCACTGAGATGAAAGATCACCACGAATCAACCGATCATCCGGTCGACACCGGCCCCGCCGATTCTGGACGCAGGGCGTTTATGGGCGTCGCCGCCGGCGTGACGGCGGCGGTCGTCGCACCCGGGGTCGTTCTGCATTCCGTTACGGCAGCACCGCGCTCGGAAGCGGTGACCAGCGACGTGCGCTGGGGCCTGCTGATCGACACCGCGAAATGTGTTGACGGGTGCTCGGCCTGCGTCGAGGCATGCGATCGCGAGAACGGCCTGAATCTTCAAACCAAGCCAGAGGGCGCATCGCAGGGGCATTGGGACGACCAGAAGGCGGTCTGGATCCGCAAGGTCAAGCTCCAGGACAATCAGACCGGGCGTGTGACCAATCTCCCGATGATGTGTCAGCACTGTGAGAATCCCCCGTGTGTCGACGTTTGCCCGACCGGGGCTTCGTTCAAGCGGGCCGACGGTATTGTGATGGTTGACCGCCACACCTGTATCGGCTGCCGCTATTGCATGATGGCCTGTCCGTACAAGGCCAGGAGCTTCATCCACAAGGTGATGGAGGAACAACTCACCCTCGTACCCCGCGGCAAGGGATGCGTGGAGAGCTGCAACCTCTGTGTGCATCGGCGCGATTTCGGGCAGGAGTCGACCGCTTGCGTCGATGCGTGTCGCGAGGCCGGGCATGAGGCGATCGTCTTCGGTGACCTCAAAGATCCCGAAAGCAACATCCGAAAGCATCTCGCCGAGATGTCGAGCCGCCAGATCCGAGAAGATCTGAGCTTGAACACGGGCGTTCGGTATTCCGGAATCTGACCTGGGCGAGTGGAGCAGGACATGAAGCGAATCATCTATCGCGAGTGGCGAATTCCGCCGGCTCGGTACTGGAGTCTCCTCGGCATTCTCGCCTCGGTTGTCGGAATCGGTGCGCTCGCCTTCGCTTACATGGAGCACGAAGGACACTGGGTCACCGGGATGAGCAACTCGGTGGTCTGGGGTACGCCTCATGTCTTCGCCGTATTCCTCATCATTTCGGCCTCCGGCGCACTGAACATCGCCTCGATCGGGACGGTCTTTCGCAAGCCGCTCTATAAGCCGCTCGGACGGCTCTCCGGGCTGCTCGCCGCGGCGCTCCTGATGGGTGGTCTGTTGGTCCTGGTACTGGATCTCGGGCGCCCGGAGCGTTTGGTGGTGGCGATGACCACCTACAATTTCCGGTCGATCTTCGCTTGGAATATCTTCCTCTACTCGGGATTTATGGCGATCGTGATCGCCTATCTCTGGAGCATGGCGGACCGCCACGGCGAGCCTTACAACCGCCCCATCGGGATCGTCGCAACCTTCTGGCGGCTGGCGTTGACGACGGGTACCGGCTCGATCTTCGGTTTCCTGGTCGCGCGCCAGGCCTACGACGCCGCCATCCTCGCACCGATGTTCGTCGTGATGTCTTTCGCATACGGTCTCGCCATCTTCATGCTGGTGTTGATGTTCACCTTCGCGGAGGAAGGTCGCCCGATCGGCGAGCGCATCCTCTGTCGTCTCAAGAATCTGCTCGGCATCTTTATTCTCGGCGTCTTCTATTTCACGCTGGTCTACCATCTCACCAAGCTCTACGGGGCTAAGAACCACGATCTGGTCGGCTGGCTTCTCCTCGACGGCGGAATCTATACGTTCATGTTTTGGGTCGGTTGGGTCCTGGTCGGCGGCCTCATGCCGCTCGGGATCATCTACCACCCGGTGCTGAGCAAGGACAAGAACTGGATTGCGGCTGCCTGCGGCTTGGTGATCGTGGGCGGGTTGGCCAGCATGTACGTCATCATCATCGGCAGCCAGGCGTATCCGATGCAGATGTTCCCCGGGCAGACGGTCCTGGCGTCCGGTTTCTTCGACGGTGTTCAGGGCGAGGCGTCACGATATCGCCCGACGATTCCCGAGGTTCTGCTCGGACTCGGCGGTGTGGCTGTTGCCCTACTGGTCACGTCGGTGGGTGTACGGGTTCTGCAGTTCCTTCCGGAGTCACTGGCGGATGATGTTCTGCCGGTCGACGAGGAGAAGATCGTGGAGCAGGGTCCGGCAGGCGCCAAAGCCTGATGTGAGCCGGTCGGCCCGTCCGGCGAGGACGGGGCCGGCGTGGCTCTATGTGACCCCGGATGTCCGGGCCTGCGTTTGCTGTCGGATGCGTGCGGCCATCGAAATTCCTAAGCAGTCGAAGCTCGGGTGACGGGTCGATGTCGCATCTCTACATCTCCGCGGCTCAGAAGTCATCGGGCAAAACCACCCTCTCCATCGGGCTGTGTCGTGCTTGGCGTGACATGGGCGTACGCGTTCAGCCCTTCAAAAAGGGCCCTGACTACATCGACCCGCTCTGGCTGACCGAGGCTTGCTCACGCCCCTGCTATAACCTCGATTTCCACACCATGGGGCGCGCGGAGGTCGTCGACGCCTTCGCGCACGAGCTCGACACGGCGGATCTCGGACTGATCGAGGGCAACGTTGGCCTTTTCGACAGCATCGATCCCGCAGGCTCCAACAGCAACGCCGAGCTCGCCAAGCTCCTGGGCTCACCCGTCGTGTTGGTGGTCAACTGTCATGGCATGGGACGTGGCATCGTCCCCCTTCTGCTCGGTTACCAGGCCTTCGACCGCGACCTGAATCTTGCCGGTGTGATCCTCAATAAAGTCGGCGGGGCTCGCCATGCCCGCAATCTGATCGCCGCGCTGGAACACTATACCGATCTTCCGGTGCTGGGCGTCATGCATCGCGACGACGACATCGAGATCGCCGAGCGCCACCTGGGCCTGATGCCGAGCAACGAGGCTCAGGCCGCCGAGGCATGGATCGACCGCATCCGGGTGCGGGTGGCCGAGCAGGTCGACCTGAGTCGGATGCTTGCGATTGCCGAGGGTGCACCCTGTCTGCCAACCCCGGCTTCTGCCTCGTTGATTAAGGTGCCCACGGGGGATGTGGTGCGTATCGGAATCGCCCGCGACGCGGCGTTCGGCTTCTACTATCCGGACGATCTGCGTGCGCTCGCCGCAGCGGGTGCCGAGCTGGTCGAGTTCAGCCCGCTTGTCGATCCGGCGCTTCCACCTGTGGATGCCCTCTACATCGGCGGGGGGTTTCCCGAATGCCGTATGGCCGAGCTGGAGGCCAATCGAGGAATGCGCGAGCAGGTCGCCGATTTCATTGCCGGGGGCGGGCCTGTCTACGCCGAATGCGGGGGGCTGATGTATCTGTGCGAGGCGATCGGTTGGAAGGACGAGCGACGCGAAATGGTGGGCGCGCTCAAGGCCGAGGTCCGATTGCATGCGCGACCCCAAGGGCGCGGCTATGTACGACTGCGCGAAACCTCGGATTTTCCATGGCCGGGCGAGCCGGGTGGGAGAGCCGGCGAGATTCCCGCGCACGAATTTCACCATTCCTCGGTCCTCGCGCCTGACCCCGCGTGGCGGTACGGCTATGATGTGCTGCGAGGTGTCGGAATCGACGGCGCCCATGACGGGGTTGTTCAAGGTCATCTGCTGGCCTGTTACAGTCACCTCAGGGACGTGGGCGGCGTCGGCTGGACGCGGCGCTTCGTCGAGCACGTCCGGCGCTGCCTCGGGGCTTAGCGCGCGGCCGATTCGGTTGGCGGTTGGCGCCCGGACATGTCAGCGCGGGATTCCGCCGTCCGCTCGGCGACTGTAACGTCTAAAGGCCTGCTGGTATCGCGCTTCCAACCCGCTCCGACCGCGAAGTCGTCGAGCCCGCAGTCGGAGCATTCATCGGTTGAAGTGATGCAGATCACGTCCGGCGGGGTTTGGAGCGGAGCGGATCGGACGCATCTCAAGCGACTATTCAACAGGATAATAGGTCTCAGATGTTTAAACTTACGACAGCAGCGGCCGATCAGGTGCTTAAGGCGGCACAGCAAGGCGGCACCGAGGGTATGTCACTCAGGTTGGCCGCGTTTCAAATGCCCGATGGGGCGATCGACTATCGGATCGGTTTCGACGAGCCGACGGAGGACGATATCCGCATGGCCTGTGAAGGCGTGGATATCGTCATGACGCCCGAGCAGGTCCCGCTGCTTGACCAGACAACGATGGACTACGTGGAGATGGAGCCGGGCCAGTTCCGATTTATCTTTCTGAACCCGAAGGATCCGCACTACAAGCCGCCGACCGAGGTCTGATTGGGGCAGGCCGAGTCGCCATGGATCTCAGCACCGAAGACAGCTTCCGGCTGAACGTCCTGCTGGCCAATCGCCCGCAGGCCATCCGCATCGACGAATCCAAGCTGATCGTCTATGGTCTCGGTCCGCAGGGCGAGGCGACCGTTCGTCTCAACCCGAACGCACGTCCCGATCAATATCTGCGTCGCGTGAAGGAGCTTATTTCCGGACATGTCCTGGGCTCTCCCGGCGGTTATCCCATCTATTTGAGCCGCTGGACCCGAATGGGTCAGATGCGCGACGAGAGCCTGGAGCAATTGCTCCTGCTCGGCGAGCCGGAGGCCGTCGTGGCGGCCGTCTGCTCGCCCGGCCTCACCGACGAACTGGCTCGGCGCGCCTGGTGGGCCATGGAGGATGCGGAGAATGCACGCCGCATGCTGAGCAACCCGGGGATCGTTGCGGGGAAGATGGGTCGGGTTCTGGTGGACTATCTCATCGACTATCTTCCGTTCGAAACCGAGAGCGACAAGATCACCGAGTCGATCAGGCTGATCCTGCAGACCGGTCTCGTCGACGCCGATCGGCGTGACGACCTCTGGAAGAAGGCCTCACGCAAGCAGGTCTATCTTGTCGGCTTCCTGCAGGCGCTGCCCGATGATTTGCCCCCGAGCGCGGATGCGAGTCCTCGCCATCTGCCCGAGCCCATCGCCCGGTTGGCTGACGCGGGCAACGTCTGTGCGGCGCTCTTGCGGCGGGTCTACTCGCCGGCGGGCCAGGCATTTGTCGAGACGGTCGCCAAGGTGTTGGCGAAGCCGCCGAGCCAAGACGTGGTCACCGCGACCTTCGACCTTTTGAGGGAGTACTTCGCGGCCGTGCGGCCGGACGGAGATCCGGACCTCTCGATCGCGGATCTGATCGGCGATGCCGAGCGTTTCGCGACCACCGAGAGCCCCGATTCGCACGTCGTCCGGCTCCTGCGAGATACCCCCGACATCGCCCCCGAGGTCGCTGCCATGAGGGTCCTCTCCGGTGTGGGCTATGGGCTCATCCGTGCACTGGCGCTGGATCCAAGCGTCCTCGGCAGCCTGATGCGTCGTAAGCTCACACCCGTCATCGAACCGCTCCAGGATCGGCTGGGCCTTCTCGCAAGAGGCCGATGATGTTCCGCGTAGCCTCGATCATTAGAGCGACCAGGCCAACCGACCTTCAGGGACCTGGTGACATTCGCTTCGCGGTGTCAAGCGTGCCCCGTGGCGCTCCGCGCCGTGCGGTCAACGAGGGTGTGATCCGAGACTCGAGGTTTTGACCGGCCGCGGCAGACGGGCGACCTCATGGGTCACGCGCCTGCGGCTTATTTGATTGTCGTTTACGATCGCCAAGTTAAGAACAATCGATTTTTAAGATTGACGCATCGCCGCTATGCTCCTGCCAAAGCGTTGAAAAGGAGCACTCACATGGCCAAAACGATCACGTTCGCGATCCTGCACATGACGGTGGCGTTCAGCGTGGCCTACCTGTTGAGCGGCAGCCTCCTGGTCGGCGGGGCGATCGCCCTGGTCGAGCCTGCGATCAACACGGTGGTCTATTTTTTCCACGAACAGGTTTGGGAGCACATCCGGCAAAAGCGTGCAGACGGGGTCCCGGGCAGCCTACTGCCCGCCTGAGACGGCGTTTCGATCCCTGGCTTTCCCGTTGGCCGCCGATGAGACGAGCCGCAGCGCTCAAACCTAAGACGGCTCGGTGTCTTGGACGAAACCGACGAGTCTCTCGCTGATGTCCCAGAGTCGCCGATTGGCGCCGGGGTCGAGCGCCTGAGACGGTGCCTTGATGGGCCGACGGTCTCCGAGATACTGCCCCGTGACTGCGTCCAGGTCGGGTGATCGGGCCGCGTAGAGCACACGCTCGGCGGCTTGCGTCGGGGTCGGCAGGGCCCAACCGAGCAGCAGGTCGACTGATTTCCAGAAGACACCTTGTGCGCCGTCCGATCCGCCGAGGTTGGATCGAAAGACGCCCGGGAAGACGCAGTTGACGGTCACCTCGGTGCCGGCAAGCCGCCGCGCAAGCTCGAAGGTGAAGTGCAGATTGCCGAGCTTGGACTGGCCGTAGGCCTGCATCATGCGATAGCGGCGCCGTGTCCAGTCCAGGTCGTCGAAATCCATCGCGGTGTCGATGCGGGTTCCGACAGTGATAATGCGGGCGGGCGCGCTGGCCTTGATGCGCTCGAGCAGGAGGCCGGTTAGCAAAAAAGGGCCGAGATGGTTGACGGCCAGCGAGCGCTCGATGCCCTCCGGGCTGATCCGGCGGCTTGCATAGGCGGTTCCGGCATTGTTGATCAGGACGTCGATGCGTTCGAAGCGGTCGAGGATGTCCGTCGCGGCTTGGCGAACCTCCTGCTGGCTGCCAAGGTCCGCGATGAAGAGATGGATGTCTCGATTGCCGGTTGCGGCAACGATGTCGTCTCGGGCGGCCCGACCGCGCGACCGGTTTCGGGCAAGCATTCCGACGCGCGTCCCGTCGCGGGCAAAGGACTCAGCGAGGGCTCTTCCCAGCCCGGAGTTGGCTCCGGTAACGAGGACCGTCTTGCGATTCGCATCCGCCATACACCACTCCCGCGCTGACGCTATTCGGAATAGCCGCCGCGTCCGGTGCCGCGGGTGTCGCGTGCGAAATAGCTGACGCGCCCCATCGGAACCACGGTCACGCCCCCTGCAGTGACATGGAAGCGTTGCTGATCCTTCACCGGATCGAAACCGATCCGGTCGCCGGCCTCGATGACATTGTGCCGATCGACGATGACGTTGCGCAGGCGAGCGCCGCGGCAGATGCGGACATAGTCCATGACGATGCAGTCCTCGAGGACAACGTCCTCTTCGATCACGGTCTCACGCCGGATGATCGAGTTGGTCAGTCGAGCACCCTCGTGGATCATGGTCGCCGCGCCCAGGAGGGTATTGCGCAGCTCGCCGCCGAGCACCCGAGCAACAGGTCCCTGATAGCCGCTCGAATAGATGGGCCACTCGGGGTTGAACATGTCGAAGACCGGTTCGCCGCCAAGGACATCTTTGTGGGCGTCGAAATAAGCATCGATGGTGCCGACGTCGCGCCAGTAGACCGAGGTCTCGTAGGGGTGCACCCCCGGTATGACATTCGTCGCGAAGTCGTAGGCGAAGAGTCGATGGGTGTTGAGCAGCCGCGGAAGCACATGCTGGCCGAAGTCCGATTCGCCGGCGGCCTCGCTCTCCTTGAGTGCCTGCATCAGGACCTTTGCGTCGAAGATGTAGTTGCCCATCGAGGCGAAGGCCATGCTCGGATCGCCGGGCAGCGGGGAGGGATTCGCAGGCTTTTCCTCAAAGGCGTTGATCCGACCCTCTTCGTCCGCGGCGATCACGCCGAAGCTCGACGCCTCGGCGAGCGGTACCGGCAAGGCTGCGATCGTCACGTCGGCGTTGCGCGCCTTGTGGAAATCGACCATCTGTCGGATGTCCATGCGGTAGATGTGATCGGCTCCGAAGACGGCTACCAGGTCGGGCCGATGCTCCTCGATCAGCGCGATGTTCTGATTGACCGCGTCGGCCGTGCCCTGGAACCAATGCGTCCCCGACATCATCTGGGGTGGTACGACGGTCACGAATTGGCTCTGCAGCAAGGGCGAGATGGTCCAGGCCTTGCGGACATGTTCGATGAGGGATTGCGACTTGTACTGCACCAGGAGATAGATGGTCTGGATCTGGGAGTTGACCAGGTTGCTGAGCACGAAGTCGACGATGCGGTAGCGGGCGCCGAACGGTACCGACGGCTTGGAGCGTGCCGTGGTCAGCGGCTGGAGTCGCGAGCCTTGGCCACCGGCCATGACGAAAGCGATGATTCGATCGGTCTGCATGGTTCCTCCGCTTGCCCCGCATTCAGGAGCTTGTGTTGTGATGGCTGGATCCGATCATTAGACCCACATGAGGATGATAAACCCGTCGACCTGAGCTTTCCCGATTATCGCAGGTCCGTTCGACACGCCGTCGGATGCGATCGAAATTCGGGCGACGTATCCTCCCGAATGTCTACAATGGTCCACCCCGACGGTAGAGGAGTAAGCGAGAGATGAGTCAGCCGAGGAAGAAGGTCCCAGGACGCCCGGTCATCCTGATCATCTTGGACGGTTTCGGTCTGAATCCGGCCAAGGCCAACAACGCGGTCGTACTCGCCGACACGCCGAACCTCGATCGGTATCTCTCGAGCTATCCGCACACCGCGCTGCAGGCCTCCGGGCTGGCGGTCGGGCTCCCCGACGGTCAGATGGGCAACTCCGAGGTGGGGCACATGTGCATCGGCTCTGGCTGTGTCGTGCTCCAGGATTTGGTCCTGATCGATCGCGCGATCGACGACCGCAGCTTCTTCGACAACCATGCCTTGGTGAATGCGGCCCGTGCGGCAGCGGAGCAAGGGCGGCCGATTCATCTCATGGGCCTGGTCTCCGACGGGGGTGTCCATAGTCATGTCCGTCATCTGGCAGCGTTGATCAAGCTGTGCAAGCGTCAGGGTGCGCGCCCGATGGTCCATGTCTTCACGGACGGTCGGGATACCCCGCCGCGCTCGGCCCGGAGTTATCTCAAGTGTCTCGACGAGGCGCTGGAGACCTCGGGCGGGCGGATCGCCACCGTCAGCGGACGCTATTACGCGATGGATCGGGATAATCGTTGGGATCGTACCGAGATGGCTTGGCGGGCCATGGTCGACGGCGAAGGCCGGCATGCCGAGAGCGCGCGGGAGGCGATCGAGGCGGCCTACGCCGCGGGCGAGGACGACGAGTTCATCCGTCCCACGGTTGTTGCAGGCGCCGAGCCGATCCGCGACGGCGATCAGGTGATCCACATCAACTTCCGCAAGGACCGTCCGCGACAACTGGTTTCGGCCTTGCACCAGCCGGATTTCGACAAGTTCGATCGCCGCGGCGTCACCCAGGTCCAGGTCACCGGAATGATGGAGTACGACCCCTGGTTCGGCCTGCCCTTTGCCTTCGACACCGATACGCCGAAAACGACCCTCGGGCAGATCCTGAGCGACGACGGTATCGCGCAGTTTCATTGCGCCGAGACCGAGAAGTACGCGCATGTGACCTTCTTCTTCAACGGCGGGCGGGGCGACCCCTTCCCCGGCGAGGAGCGCGCGCTCATCCCCTCGCCGAAGGTCGCCACCTACGATTTGAAGCCGGAGATGAGCGCGCCCGGGGTGGCGGATGCCGTCATCGAAGCACTGCGCGGCGGCGATTTTCCTTTTATCGTGGTGAATTTCGCCAACGGCGACATGGTGGGTCATACGGCCGTTCGCGAGGCGGTGATCGCCGCCGTGGAGACACTCGATCGCGAGGTCGGCCGGGTGCTCGATACGGCCGTGGATTCTGGCTACTCGGTCATCCTGACCGCCGATCACGGCAACTGCGACGAGATGGTCGATCCGGTCACGGGTGACCCCCATACCCAACACACGATCTACCCGGTGCCCTGTCTGGTGATCGACGAGGTGCCTTGGCGCCTCTCGGTTGGCGGCGGGATCAAGGACATCGCGCCCACGGTCCTGCATCTGATGGGCATCCCCATCCCGGAACAGATGGACGGGCACTCCCTTCTGCTCGGGCCGGCGACGGTCTGACGGATGCGCGTCTATCTCGATCTGCTGCGCGACGTGATCGACAACGGTATTGACAAGGCCGACCGTACGGGCGTGGGGACGCGCTCGGTGTTCGGTCGTCAGGTGCGCTTCGATCTGACGCAGGGTTTTCCGCTGTTGACCACCAAGCGGGTGCATACCAAGAGCCTGATCCACGAGTTGCTGTGGTTCTTGGCCGGCTCGACGGACAATGGGTGGCTGCGGGATCGCGGCGTGACGATCTGGGACGAATGGGCCGCCGAGGACGGAAGTCTCGGACCCATCTATGGTGCCCAGTGGCGCAGTTGGGCCTGTCCGGACGGTCGTGTCATCGACCAGCTCGCCGAGCTGGTGGAGACCATTCGGATCCGACCCGATTCGCGTCGATTGGTGGTCTCGGCCTGGAATCCGGCGGATCTTCCTGACGAGACCCGCAGTCCGCGCGACAACGTGCATGCCGGGCGTATGTCGCTTGCCCCCTGCCATTGTCTCTTTCAGTTCTACGTCGCCGAAGGGCGGCTCTTCTGCCAACTCTATCAGCGTAGTGCCGATCTCTTCCTCGGCGTCCCCTTCAATATCGCCAGCTACGCCTTGTTGACCCATCTGATCGCGCACCAGTGCGATCTGCAGGTCGGCGAATTCATCCATACCTTCGGCGACCTGCATCTCTACCGCAATCATCTGACCGACGACATCGTCTTCGCGCAGCTCGGGCGCGAGCCTCGGGCGCTGCCGCGGTTGCGTCTGCTGCGTCGTCCGCCGAGCCTGTTCGATTACCGTTTCGAGGATATCGAGATTGTCGGGTATGAGCCGGATCCCGCGATTCGCGCGCCCATAGCGGTTTGACGGCTGCAGAGTGGGATCGGATGAGGCTTGTGAGGGGCAGGCTCAGGGTCGGGATCGTCCTCCCGGCATCGATTGGTATTGGCCTGCAAGGACGGATCGATCATTCCGGCAGGCCGAGTTAGGCTCCGTTGAATTCAGCCGAGACGGTCATGGACATTGAACGACTGAACGAACGTACAGCGGATTTCCTCAAGGGTGTACATCAGCTCGAACGGGCGGTGGCGCAACCATTTAATGAATTCACGCGCGATGCCGTCATTCAACGCTTTGAATTCTGTTACGAGCTGGCCTGGAAGATGCTCAAGCTCAAGCTGGAACAGGAGGGCATCAGTGCACTCACCCCAAGGCAAGCTCTGCGGGAATCCTTGCAGGCCGCCCTGCTTGACGATGGCAATGCCTGGAGCGAGATCCAGCGCTATCGCAATCTCACCAGCCACACCTATGACGAACGTCTGGCCGACGAGGTGTATGCCTTCATCGGAAACCAGGCCCTGGCGCGATTTCAGGCATTGGCACGCGAGGCCGTAGCATGGCAGAGTCAACCTTGACCTTTGGCCTTTCGGAGCGCATCCGCGCCGACTTCATCCGTGTTTTCGCGCGCTATCCCGGCATCGAGCGCGTACTGATTTTCGGCTCGCGGGCCAAGGGGCGAGAGCGGGCGGGTTCGGATATCGATCTGGCCGTGATCGCGCCCCGGATGAGCGACCAGGAATTCGCCCGTCTCTGGAACGAGATCGACGACTTGCCGCTGGTGTTCAAGGTGGACCTCCTCCATTGGGACAGTCTCGCGAACGCACGGTTGAAGGATAAGATCCCGGTCGAAGGACGCCCCTTTTACGAGCCGTCCGCGGATCGCCCGGCGAGGAGCGCGGCATGACGTCAATGATCAAATCCCGTGGCATCCATTCTATTGATCAGTCGAGTGAGCACCGGGTGAGCGGTCGGGCGGCGAGATTTGCGCGTTCGGTTGTTTGTTCTCCTGTTAGGTTGCGAGGTCTTACGCAATATCCACGAACTTTCCGGGCGAGGAGTTGCCGCTGATGGAGTCACTGATTCAAGTCGTGCTCGAATACGGGCTTTTTTTGGCCAAGACGATCACGATCCTGTTCGGAATTGCGGTGCTGCTGATCCTTGCCATGCGCCTTCGACAAGGCGGCCACGGCGACTCGGAGCAGTTGGAGATCACCGATCTCAACCAGCGCTATCGCGATCTGACCTCTGAGCTGAAGGCGTTTTCGCTCTCGAAGAAGGCGTTCAAGGCGTACCGAAAGGCGGAGCACAAGGAGGAGAAGGCCCGCGAGAAGGCGGGGCATGCCGATCGCAAGCGGCTCTTCGTCATCGAGTTCAACGGCGACATCCGGGCCAGCGAGGTCGGAGCGCTGCGGGTGTTGGTGACGACCCTCCTGATGGAGGCTCGCGATGGCGATCAGGTCTTGGTGCGTCTGGACAACTCGGGTGGTCTCGTGAGCGATCACGGGCTGGCCGCGTCGCAATTGGCCCGCATCCGCGACAAGGGCATTCCGCTGACGGTCGCGGTCGACAAGGTCGCCGCCAGCGGTGGATATCTCATGGCCTGTGTGGCGGAGCGCATCATCGCCGCGCCCTTTGCGGTCATCGGCTCGATCGGTGTATTGGCCGAGTTGCCCAACTTTCATCGCTTGCTGGAACGCTACGGGGTCGACTTCGAGCTCCATACCGCCGGCGAGTACAAACGCACGCTCACGCTCTTCGGCGAAAACACCGACGAGGGTCGTCAAAAGCTTCGCGAGCAGTTGGAAGAAACGCACGCACTCTTCAAGTCATTCGTCGCGACCTATCGTCCGGCACTTGACCTCGACCGCGCGGCCACCGGCGAGTATTGGCACGGCCAACGTGCGGTCGAGCTCGGTCTGGTGGATGCCATCCAGACCAGCGACGACTTCCTTCTCGCCGCGAACAGTGAAATGGATCTCCTCAAGCTCAAATACCGCGTTCGCAAGAAGCCGATCGAGCGCATTCTCTCGAGTATCCGAGCGAGCTTGGACGGCGCCGTTGCAAACTGGCGCCGTACAAGCTGAGCGAGGATCCCGACGTATCGATCCATCCGCCCCGAAGACGCGGTCCGATCAGCTTCGGAGCGGGCTTCCGTCGAAGAACGCCCCCGGGCGTTGGTTGGACAGCCAGTAAAAATGGTAGGGCGGGACCACCACCCGGTTGTTGAAGACGGCGGGTGATTCGCCCGAGGCCAGATCGATGATCTGTCCGTAACGAAAGAGGCCGCGTCGATTCAGGGTGTCGAGATCCAGATATTGAGGTTTGGCGTCGAAGTTCGCCGCGACCAAGACCGAGTTGGCGGCCAGGCTCGGATGGGTGCGCAGAAAGACGAAGAGATGCGGATTCTCGACGTCGATGAGCTCGCGGTTGTTGAAGTCGGCGAATGCCGGCGTGTCCTTGCGCACGGCGATGAGCCGTTTCAGGCCGTCGAAAAGGCTGCGTTCGACGGTCCCGCTGATATGACGTCGTTCTGCGCGCGCCCAGTCGATCCGTGGACGATGGATCCAGCGCGCGTCGCTCGCCTTGTGCGTGTCGTTGAGGAAGGAGTTGTCGTTGAGCGTGCCGATCTCGTCTCCGTACCAGAGCAGGGGGATGCCGCCGAACGAGAGGATCATGGCGTGCAGCATCAGGATGAGATCCACAACCTGATCGATCGCATGCTGATCCTCGGCCTCGAGTGCCGATTCCAGACCCGCGAGCGATGCGAGCGCGCCGGCAATGCGGGCATCGCCGGTCTTGAGGTTGACGCCGAACGGCCTCCCGCGCGCCGGGGAGCCCTCGAAGGCGCCGGTATACCAATCCACCAGAAAACGACGGTGCGAGTAGGGGTCGTAGTCGCATGCGCGGATGTCGGCGTCGTCGAAACCCAAGCCGATGTCGTCGTGACACCGTAGGTAATTCAACCAGGTCGCTCGATCGAGCTTGTTCGGCAGGCTCTTGATGCCCTGATTGAGGAGTTTGGCGTTTTTGGTCGCGACGGCGTCCCAAAGCAGGGCCATGAAGGTGGCGTTGTAGGCGATCTCGCATTCCTTGGCGATGACTGCATCCTCGCCGAAGTATTTGATGATCTCCGATGGGGCCACGATCGCCTCGGCGATGAAGAGCACGCCCGGCGCCGTGACCTGGCAGCAGTCCTTCATGAGTTGCAGGATCAGGTGCGCCTCGCGCTCGTTTTGCGAGGTCGTACCGATCTTCTTCCAGAGGAAGGCGACCGCGTCCAACCGCACGATGTCCGCCCCCTGGTTGGCCCAGAAGAGGATGATATCGAGCATCTCGATGAAGACGGCAGGGTTGGAATAGTTCAGATCCCATTGATAGTTGTTGAAGACCGTCATCACCCACTTGCCCATCTCCTCGTCCCAGGTGAAGTTGCCCGGGGCGTTCTCCGGGAAGATCTCGGGCATCGTCGCCTCGAACATGTCGGGGACGTCGCGGTTGGGGAAGCAGTAATACAGGTTTTGGTAATCCGGATCGCCTTCGCGGGCGCGCTGCGCCCATTCATGTTCGTTGGAGGTGTGATTCACCACCACATCGAGCGTGAGCAACATGCCCCGCTGACGCATGGAGTCCGCGAGTACCCGGACGTCCTCGACAGTGCCGGCACGCGGGTCGATGTCGCGGAAGTCGCTGACCGCGTAGCCGCCGTCGCTCGCGCCTTGCGGGCATTTGAGGATCGGCATCACATGAACAATGTTGACGCCGAGCTCTTGCAGGTAGGGCAGGTGCTCGTTGAGTCCCTGCAGGTTGCCGGCGAATCCGTCCGAATACAGCGCCATGCCGACCCATTGTTGGCTCAGGAACCAGTTGTGGTCCTCCTCGCGCGCCATGTCGACCTGCTTGAGCGCCGCCGGGCGGTCGATATAGGCTCGAGCAAGACGCTCGGTGAGGTGCACCATCTGAGCCTTGAAGTCTTCGCGATGACCGTAGAGATGGAAAAACAGCGAATGGATGGCGTAGAAATTGGCGCCGAGGCGTGTGTAGAAGTGCCGAAGATCCTCGCGACAGATCTCGCGGTCGAATTCATCGAGAATGTCGTTGAGAAGGGCGTGTGAAACCTGTTCGTACATTTGAACTGCGTCCGGAGTCTGTGAGTGCTGTGAATTGTTTTTTGTGGGTCTGGCGGCCACCCATCGTCTCGGCGGAGACGCAGTTCAAAATCATTTAAGTATTTGAATCTTTGAACCGCGCGGCGCCGATCCTTGCAAGGGAGTGACCGCTGTCGGTGGGTGGCGATCCGCGCATGAACTGTTGATCGCGGTTCAAATACCCCATTGATCGAGGTAAGGCCGATAGAGTGCGGGATCGGCAGCCGTTGCGCCATGCTGCTCGACGATGCGAGAGGCGAAAGATTGAGCCCGCTCCAGGGTCGCCTCGAGCGGCCAGCGTCGAACGATGCCGAGGATGAGCACGGAGGCGAAGGCGTCGCCCGCGCCGACCGTGTCCTTGACCGTGAGCGCGGGTGCCGGAGCGACGCGCACCGGCGAGGTCTCGCGGCCGAGTGCGAAGGCACCGTCGCCGCCGAGTGTGACGACGAGCCCGGTCAGGTCGTGTCGGGCAAGGAATGCCGACGCCAGTAGCGTGAGCTGCGCATCATCGATGTCTTCGGTGTTCGCGCCGGAGCCGTCCGCCAGGAGGGTCAGCTCGCCGCGGTTGAGCTTGACCCAGTCGGCATCCTGCAACAGTGCGCGGGTCTCGTCGGCAGACCACCAGGGGTCGCGAAGATTCACGTCGAGGAAGCGTATGCCGTGGCCGCGTGCCTTGAGCGCCTTCAGCGCCGCGGCGGAGACGGGGCGGCGCAGGGCCAGCGTGCCGTGATAGAGCAGCTCCCCGGCCGGCGGAAGGTCGACGGTGCGGATATGGTCGAAGGCGCGATCGGGAATGATGTCGTAGGTCGGCTCGCCCTCCTCGAGCGTGATCCGCACCTCGCCGGTGGCATGATCCGGATCGGTTTGCAGGGTGCTCGTGTCCATCCCCCAGTCCTGCATCGCGCGGCGCACCTGTTTGCCTTCCGGGTCGTCGCCGACCGAACTGATCAGTCGTGGCGATGTCCCGAAGGCGCGCAGATGCCAGGCGACGTTGAAAGGCGCTCCGCCGAGGACGCGTCGACCTCCGGGGAAGCAGTCAAAGAGGACCTCGCCGAAGATGTCGACGATCGGTTGCTCGGCTGACAAATCTGACATGGGCTGGCTCCTATCTCGTCGGTTCGGTCGCGAGATCCGGCCGAAAATGGGCAATACCTTCGAGGATACCCGCGCTGTAGTTTCCGTTCATCCCGGACCAGCCACCCTGTGCGCAGTAGAGACGCTCCGACTGTCCGTTGGCTGCTGCAAGGCGCAGCGCCTGCTCCCGCACCTCGGGGTGACCGTTGGCGACCAGCACCGAAGGAATCGGGCTGACCAAGACCTCGAGGTCGTTGCCACTGTCGCCGGCAAAGACGGTCGTCGTCTCGTCGTGACCGAGGCGGCGCATCAAAAAGTCCACGGCGTGATATTTGGTCGCCCCTGCGGGCAGCACGTCCAGCAATCCGATGTCTGCCGCCTCGTCGATGCTCCAGATCAGGCTGGCGTTCACCCCCAGCGAGACCAGGCGGGCTTCCAGCTCGGACTTAAGCGCACCGCTGTCGGTGTCGGCAGGGGCATAGTAGCTGAGCTTGAAGGGCGCCTGCTTCTCCGGCTCCTGAAGCCGCATGATCTCGAGATCGGCGAAGCGCTCGGCGAGTCGATCGCGACCGACGCCGCCCCAGTCGCGACCGATCTCCTCGTGCCAGTCCGCGAACGGCTCCCAGTCGCTCGCCGTGACCCTGAAGATGCTGGTCCCGACGTCGCCGATGACCGTATCGGGAACGGGCAGGTCGTACTCGGCGATCGCCTCGCGCACCAGTGCTTGATGGCGGCCCGTGACGTACACGAGCGTCACCTCCGGTCGCGACACGAAGCGCCGAAAGCGCGGGCGTGCGTCGAGCGACTCGGGCTCTGCGCCGTTGGGGATGAGGGTGCGGTCGAGATCCGTGCAGAGCAACAGTGGCTTCATGACGCAATACCTGATGTATTCGCAGCCGTCTCGGGCACACGACAACTCGCGAAGAAGTCGTAGTGATCGATGGCTTCCAGGATGCCCAACGCGTGGGCCTCTCGGGCGAAATAGATGTTGTCCATCTCCACGAGCCGCGAAAGCTCCTCATGGTGACGGTTCGCGACCACGACCGCGAGCGTGTTGCCGCGCATCATGTCTTCGTCCGCACCCGAGCCTCCGGCGACGAGGATGTGCTCGAGCGGGATCCCGAAGCGATGGGCCACATACCGCAGCGCCTGCCCTTTGCTGGCGCGGATCGGCACGACGTCGAGGAACTGCCCGAAGGCGTGAATGACGTTCACCGTCAGCTCGCGGGTGCGCAGCAGGGTGGTGATCTCCTCGACCGGCGGGGCCACGTTTGGGTCGTAGTGGTAGGAGATTTTGAAGCGACTCTGCTCGGTCCTGCGTTGGGGAACGAGACCCGGCACATCCTCCAGGGCGCGGCGGACCACCCGAGGATTCCACAGATGGTCCGCATGGTCGCTCCAGAAGTCGTCGACGACCAGGGCGGCACTGTAATGGATCTCGGTCCCGAGGCTGGTGATCATCACGTCGGGAATCGGGATGCCGTGGCGCTTGAGCTCGATGAGGAGTGTGTCGAGTCGGCGGCCGGTCGCGATCCCGAAATTCGCGCAGCGCTTGTTGGCCCGCATCATCTCGATGAACAGCCGCACCCCCTCGCTATTGCCGAGCAGGCTCTGATCCAGGTCGGTGAAGAGGGCGCGGTCTCGGTAGATAAGCCGCCGGCGTAAGGGCGGCGTGGCCGGAATCGGCTCGGCCCGCTTCGTGAGCGGGGCGATCCGTTCGCGGTACGTCTCGGCGTGGGCCTTCCAGGAGTAGCGGTCGCGCACGGCGGTCAGACCGTTTTGGATGAGCTCGCGGCGGAAGCCATCGTCGCTCAGGATGCGAATCAGGGCGTCGGCCATGGCCTGGCGATCCAAGGGGTCGATCAAGAGACCGTTCTTGCAGTTGCCGATGATGTCCACAGGCCCGCCGTTCTCGGTAGCGACCAGCGGCAGTCCGCTTGCGGCAGCCTCCAAGAGGGTCAGTCCGAAAGGCTCGGTCAGGGCCGGATTGATGAAGACGCCGCCGGAACGAGCGACAAGACGATAGATCTCGGGCACCTCCTCGGAGCGATGATGCTTGGGGGCTGCGACCTTGCCGTAGAGGTCGTAGGCGTCGATGGTCAGCAGGACGTCGGTCAGAACGGTCCGCGCGCCCTCGTCGAGGTCGCGAATATCGTCCCGGTTCCCCGCGATGATGAGGAGATTGGCGAGCGCCTGAAGCTGGGTCGATTCGCCGTAGGCTTCGAGCAGCGCGACGATATTCTTGCGGTGATCGGCGCGGGATAGCGCCAAGATCAAAGGCTTGTCGGGCGCGTCGAGGAAGCGGTCCACGTCTGCGGCGAAACCGATCGGCGGATCAACCTGCGTAGGCGGATGAAACTGGACCAAGTCCGTACCCGGCGGGATGACGACCATACGCTCGGGTTGGTAGTAGTCGTAGAGGGCGTACTGCTCTTCGATCTCGTTGTAGGTGCTGGTGATCACGAGCTCCGCCGTGCCCAGGACGCTTTCCTCGGCATCGATCCGACGCACCATGTTGTAGCGTGCGTCGATCTGCTCGCCGTCGAGCCCGGCAGCAAGCAAGCGCTGGCGTTTGTCGCGCCCCAATGAATGACCCGTGTGGACCAGGGGAATGCCTGCCAGATTGGAGAGCCGGACGCCGACGTATCCGGCGTCCGCATAGTGGCTATGGATAATCCCCGGCCACCGACCTTCGTCGTGCAGGAAGGCGGTGAGGTTGTCCACGAAGCCGTCGAGATGATCCCAGAGCTGTTCCTTAGGGATGTAGCCCTCGGGTCCGGCGTCGATCCTGACGATGCGCGCCTTCTCGCTCAGCACCTCTGTGGGTTCGGCATAATCCGGGCTGACGGCCGGATCAACCACGCGGCGAGTGACCAGGTCGACGCGGGAGACATCGTCTCGCTCGGCCAGTGCACGGGCGAGATCGACGACGTATTTCGTCTGGCCTCCGGTGTCCGCGTCGCGACCCAGCTCGAGGTCGTGTCCGCGAATCAGGCCATGAATGCTGAGCAACAAAACGTACATGCGTACCACCCGTTGGAAGCGGTCTGGCCGAAAGCGGCTACCGCACGATGTCGAGAACTCCGAGCCTGGTCTCGGGCGGAAAATTTCGGATCCAGGTGTCGAGTATCGCCAGCTGAGTCGGCAGCGTGTCGATCGCGGCAGATGCGTCGGAATAGTCCGCATAGAGGCCGTGAATCAGGACGAACCAAGGCCGGCCCTGGTAGCTCTCTTCGCGGAAGTAGACGCGGGACGGCAGCGCTTCGCGGCGCGCGAAATCGAGCAGATCGTCGAGCGAATAAAATCCGATCAGTTGCAGGGCGAATGGCGTATTCCCGACCATCACCGACTCCTCGGCGATGCGGGTCGAGACCGACTGCGCCGTTTCTGCGTCGGTCTCGAGGGTCCGAGCGGTCGACGCCATATCTTCCGGAGGGGCATCCTCGGCGCGAGGGAGCGGGTCTCCGGTCGGTTGGAGGTCGGTTGCCGGGCTGGGTTCGGGTGGTGCCTCGGGTACGGGCTCGGTCACTCCAGCGGCAAGGTCCGCGGATGCCGGGGGCGTTTCCGGTGGCGACTCGGCAAGCTCGTCGCGGAGCGTTGTCGAAGCCGCGATTGACTCCGGAACCGCGGGCACGGTCGGTGCCGACGCATCTTCTGCCGGCTTGCCCTGAATCTCCTCCGCGGCGATCGCCGGGCTGTCTTCGGTTGGCTCGGTCGGTGCCGTCTCAACGGTTGGAGGCTGCGGGCCAATGCTCTCGGATCGCAGCGGCAAGGACTCCGACATGGCTGCAACCGATGCACGCAGACTGTCCAAGCTCTCCTGGAGGGCCGCATCCTGAGTCGCGACGGCAGCGAGCTGCTCGTAATCGACACGCAACCGGGCGACGTCGTCCAGCAGTGCGCGGCGCGCCGAATCCAGTTGGCCGTAGGTCAAGAACAAGGCACCACCCATTATCGCGGCGACCAAGAGGAGCGCTCCGGCGAAGACCGATGCCTGATGCTTGAGTCTGGCGTCGATGTCTTCGCGATGTGTCTGCCACGCGCGCTGCAGCCGATTCGTCGTCAGGCGCCGGTCGTCGTCGACATCCGCGATTCGCGTCACAAGCGAGCTCTCTGCCGCTTGAAACTCAAGCCGATGGCGCGCCAACGCGTCGGCCAGCGAGACGATCTGATCGGCCAAAGCGGCCGTGTCTGGCGTGTTCTCCATGGGAGCCGAGTCCTTCAGTGAAAGCGATGCTCGAGTTGACCTGCGGCCTCGATCTCACGCCGCCGGGGCCCGGACGCGGCAGCGCCTTGCGCAGGATCGGCAATGCACCGAAATGTTCGTGTGAGGCCGGTCGATACCGAGCGCGGGTAGGTTTTTCGCCGCAGCTTGCTTTCCGAAAATCCCGTGCGCGCTCGGTATATCATACCAGCCATGATCGATTTCGTCGGGCCGAGACCATCATGAGTGAATCGAAACAGACTGAGTCGCAGAAGGTCAGGGTGCTTTTCGTGTGCATGGGCAATATCTGTCGCTCTCCGACGGCGCACGGCGTCTTTCGGAAGCTGGTCGTCGAGCGCGGCCTGTCGCATTGCGTGGAGATCGATTCCGCCGGCACACACGCCTATCACGTCGGCGAGCCGCCCGATCGGCGGGCGCGTGCGACAGCGCTCGAGCGCGGAATCGATATCGGCGATCTGCGTGCCCGGCTCGCCGAGCGCTCCGATTTCGAGTCCTTCGACTATGTGTTGGCGATGGATCGAGACAACTACCGCATCCTATCGGGTTTTTGCCCCGCGGGGATGGAGTCCAAGCTGCGGCTCTTTATGGAGTTCGCGCCCGATCTCGGGGTCCGGGACGTACCCGATCCCTACTATGGCGGGGCAGGCGGTTTCGATCAGGTCTTCGATCTGGTCGAGGCGGCGTCTCAAGGCCTTCTGGAAGACCTGCTGCAGCGGCATCTGCGTTAAGCCGCGTTCTTCGGGCCAGGCCTGCGTGGTCGGTATCGGAGGGAGATACCGAGCACATCAAGGGCATCCAAGGCGACGCGGTTTAGGCCGCACCGATCTCCGAGTAGCCGGCGTGACAGCGAAAGCGGCGAAGATCCCGACGCAGATCCTCGGCGAGGCGCAGGTCGAGATCGTGGGGGTGGATCCCGATGCGGATCCAGCCCCGCTGGGCCGCACGCCGACGATTGAGTCGGTTCCAGGCCCGGATGGCGACCGTGCGCACCCCGGTATCCGCCTCGTAGCCGGTGAGCGGGACCGGATGCATCCGTCCGGTTTGGGCCGACAGAACGCCGCTGAATAACTCGTAGCGTGTGAACGGCAGTGTTGCGAGCGTCGAGCGCGGGATGGGTCCCATCGCCCAAGCCGGGGGGCAATAGAGTGCCGGGGCGCCGAGTCCCTGGTCGACGAACCAGGCGTGACAGCGTGCGATCAGGCGATGGATGCCCACCCGGTCGAGTGCAAGGTGCTCGGCGACGTTCCGCGAGATGAGACGCGAATGCATGCGGTGTGCTAATCCGGTGATGCGCTCGACGCGGTGGAGCCAGCCGTGGCCGGCAAGCTCGCAGCCCCTCGCTCGGAATCGGTCCAGCCGCTCGATACCCTCGCTGCTCCAGCCGGCGCCGGGAACCACCAGCAGCGTGACAGGAGCGATCCCTTCTTCATTGAGCACGGACAGGATGCGATCCACTTGCGGCAGGGTCTCGGGCATGACGTCGTGCACCGAAACCAGCGCGCGGATGTGGCCGCCGTTCGAGCTGTTTGCGGGCTTAGTGTTCGGCATCGACCGAATCCGCATAGTCACCCGACAAGACCGCGAGCCAATGTTGCAGGTTGCGATGGTTGATGTCCCGGGCCCCTTCGCGTCCCAGGCGCGCCTTGCGCTCGCGAATCGCAGGGTCCAGGTCGCGCAGCCGCGCCAAAGCGTCGGCGAGGTGCTCGCCCTCGTGGATCCGGAAGATGCCCCGGCTCAGGACATCCCAGCTCAGGATTCCGCAGGCCGAGGAGACCAACACCGGGCGTGCCCGCGCCATCGCCTCGAGCGCAATGGTCCCGAACGACTCGACCGTCGAGGGCAGGATCAAGGCGTCCATCTCGTCGATAAGGGCCATGATCCGACTGCGGCGCACCCAGCCCGAGAGTCTTAGGTTGGGCAACCCGCGGCACTGCTCCTCGACCCACGCACGCATGGGACCGTCTCCGACGATCAGGAACTCGATGTCCGGGAGTCGACGCGCTGCGGTGACGATGGCGTCCAGGTTCTTTTCAGGCGCCAGACGCCCGGCGAAAAGGACGCGAGTCACGTTTCGGCGCGCCGGCACCGGCTGAAAATCGAGAAACCGCTGCGGGATCGGGGTCGCCATGAGGCTGACGCGGCGCGCACCGATCGATCGCGCAATCGCCATCATCTCGGACGAGTTTGCCAAGACGAGATCACTCTTGCCGAAAAGGAGCCGATGACAGGCGCCGAGGTATCCGTTGGCGATGCGGGCGCCGATACCCCAGTTCTGGAACAGCGTCGTCAGGGCTTCGAAGTGGGTATGGAATCCGACCACCAGCGCAGCCCCGTTGCGCTCGGCCAGATGCATCCCGAGCATTCCGAATGGTCCGGGAGTCGGCACGATGACGACAGTCGGGCGGAGGCGATCGAGGCGCCTGCTCACGAACCAAGGTGAGGGCAGGACGATCTTCTGGGTGGGGTCGCCGGGTAGCGGGAGCGTCAAGCCGCCATACCAGGATCCCGCGCGGCAGCGAGGGGCGACCAAGTCCACTCGAACCCCTGCGGCCCTGAGATGGTCGGCGAGGTCGCGGTAATAGGCGCCGACACCGTTGCGCTCGGGTGCGGCGTCGGACACGATGGCAACGCGCAGCTCGGCGGCACGCGGAGGCATGAGCGTCCTAGCAGGAGTCTCCGCAGTGGATCGGTTCAGCATGGCGCACGGGTGTCCTGGTTGAGGATGAGCCCATGGGGTCGTCGCCGGGCGTTGCGCCCGACTGCATCGGCGATGCATCCGCTGTAGTCCGTGCCGCGCGAGCGGCGAGACGCGCGAAGACGGGTCCCAGATCGCGATCGATGTCCCCTCGAAAGAGTCCGAACTGCTCCAGGCTATAGGCGTGGGCGCTTCGGTAAGTTCCGGACTCGCTCGCGTGTCGTGCGAGTGCGCCGCGGAGCTTTTCGTTCGCCGGTAGCCCGAGCTGCGCGTAGATGATCAGCATCAGACGCGCGGGAGCCGACTGCAATGCGCGCATGGTAACCCATACGCAGCGCTCGTCGGGTTGTTCTCCCAGCGCGCGTTCCAGATTCTTGTAATAGAAGCCCAGTTGGTTGGTCAAGCGTTCGCGGAAATCGGGGCACGCCGACAAGACATCGAAGAAGTTGATTCCGGCCTCGAGCGAGCTCAGCTGAGACGGCAGCGTGGCGTGCGGCTCGCGCAGACAGACGACGAAGCGCGCGTCGGGGAAGCGCGCGGCGAGGCTGCCGGCTAGAGGGGCGAAGGCGGCGTTCTTCGACAACAGCCGCTTCTCGGGGCCGTGGACGAAGAGATGTCGCTGCAGGCACCGATGATAGAAGTCCATCAGTCGTGCGCGCCGGGCCTCCGGCATGTCCCGGTCGAACAGGCCAATTTGCCATAAGAGATCCGACTGCGGAAAGGGAATGACCAGGATGAAGCACGCCAGCGCCGGCATGAGCGCGAAGTAGTCTTCCTCCGGGTCGCTCAGACGCATAGCGTGGACCGCATCGAGGCCCTTGAAGGCGTGTCTCTCGATCCAGTCGAGCATCCGCCCGAGCGGGCGGCCGATGCGCGCATCGATGCGACCGAGGCCGAGCCAGAAACGTCGTTGCGTGACCGATGGGGCGAACAGGCATTCCCAGGTCGAAAAGGTGGTCAAGGCGGTGTCGTTCGCGGTGAGACGATGGAGGTAGGTGGTCCCGCTGCGTGGGACCCCGAGTACGAACAAAGGCTCGCGAATTTCGACACGGCGATAGCCGCGGTAGAAGATCTCGTCGAGGAGAAAACCGATCCAGTGGATCCCCTGGACAAGCGCGAAGAGCGGGATAAATCCACTCATCACCAGCATGCGTTTGGCGCTTGGCCGGGGACGACCCGGACTCGGTATGAATGTCCGGTAGGTCAGGATGAGCAGGTTGGTGAGGCTCTCGAAGAACAGAGTGAGCATGGCGATACCGATGAGCCGAATCCTGCCTTTTCGGATTCGGTTGGTTCGCGCCGAGCATCGACACGAATCAACCGCCGTCGTGCGTTTAGGCCCCGCCTTTGGGATCGCTCGGGTCGGAGGCCGGGGAGGGCGCTTGGACAGCAGGTGTCGGCGGCGCGGTGACCGGTTCCGAAGCACCGGGATCAGGCCTCTGCGTTGCCCGTCCGTCGGGGTCTGTCGAGGTGCTGGTGCTGTCCGCATGGGGCCCTTCGGCTTCGCGATGGCCGGCATCGGGGGCGGTCGCGCGATCGGTTGGCGTCCGAGATTGGACCGGCTCGGCGACCGGCTCCGGGCGGTGCATCATGGCGGGCGGCTCGTTCTTGGGTGGCTCATGCGCAATCGGCGCAGTCGCCTCTCTTGCCGGGGTATCGTGCGTGCTCGATGCGGACGGCTCGCTCGCCGGGGTCTCCTGCTTCATCGGTGCGCTACGCTCATTCCCCATCGACTCATCGGTGCCCGATCCAGCCGCTTGTGGTTCCACGCGAGTGCTGTCGCCCTGCGCGGGGACTGTGCTGTGCCGGACCCTTGGCTCGGATCGGTGCTCGCGCGGTTTCGAGACCGGCTCGATGGACCCCTCGCGTGCGGCCTGGTGATCCTGCGATGCGTCGCTCGCTGGGTCCGAGGCCGGTTGCCCTTCCGAAGCGCCGTCGGCGCTGCCCGAATCGGCTCCGGTGCCCTCTTTGGTTTCTGCGCCGGCCGAAGAGCGTCGGCGGTTGCGGCCGCCGCGGCGTCGGCGCGAGGATCGCGGCCGCTCGCCGGCCGGCGTGGTGTTGCCGTCCCGTTGCTGGTCGGCTCCCGCATCGGCGGGTTCATTCGACGCGGTGTCCACCCGCTCGGGTTGATCGGCGAGGCGGGGCTCCTCGGTCCGTTCCGTCGGGCGTCGGCGGTCGTTTGATTCCGTCGATGGTCTCACGGCTTCACCCGGCTCGGCAGCAAGCTGTTCCGCGGCGGGTTGAGATGCCGGTTCGGGTCGCGGGGTGTTTCCGACCGGCGTGACCATCAGCGGATGATCCTCCGGTCGTGTCCCGCGCGACGCCGTGGCTGCGCGATCCTCGGGCCTCGGCGTAGCCTCCTCGCCACGGCGTTCGTTCTGCTCGCCGGGTCCCTCGTCGCCGCGCGAGTCTTGATCGCGCGGGTTCTCGCCGCTCAAGCGGGCGGCTTCGCTTGAACCGGAGCCACGGCGCCCGCGTCCGCGCGAACCGCCGCGGCGCGAGCGCGTCTCGGCGCTGCGGCGGGCTTGCGCTTGCTCGTCGTTCTCGGATCGCGTCGCGCCTGCTGCAGGGGTATCCTCGCTGGTTTGAGTGCCTTCGCCGCGGCCGCGACTCGGTTCAGGTCGTGTCTGCTGATCCTGTGCCGGTCGACCGGATCGCCCCTGGTCCGGGCGGCTGCGTTCGCCCGATGATTCGTCGCGGCGTCCCTGCGTCGGTCTGGCCTGGCTACGACGCTCACCGGAATGGGCGCTCTGTCGCGGCGGCTGCGTGCGCGGTGCCGTCTCCCGTGCGATAGGTTCGGCCGCGGCGGGCCTGCGGCCTGCGGCGGCTGCCGCTTCGGGCTGGCGCGGCGCAAAAAGACCGGTCCAAATGCGTTTGAGCAGGCTTTCGGGCTCGCCGCGTTCCACTTCCTGCTGCACCGGCGTCTCGGGTTGCGGCGTCGGTGTCCAGCGTTGCGGGGCCGGTGTTGCGGGCGAGACCTGTTTGACCGCCGGCTCCTCCGCCTGAACCGGCTGACCGAGTTTGGCGTACAAGGGCGCCGCCTTGGTCTCAGGCAGCGCGGTCAGCTCGTAGCTCGACTGATCCGGAACGAGTTTCCCCGCGTCTTGGGCGCGGACGCGCTCGATCTGATACTCCGGCGTTTCCAATGCTTCGTTGGGCAGCAAGAGGACTTCGACGCCCTGGCGCTGCTCGATCTCGAGGATGCCGCGGCGCTTCTCGTTGAGCAGGAAGGTCGCGACGCTGACCGGCAGCTGGGCGACGATGCGGTGGGTGTTCTCCTTCATCGCCTCTTCTTCGACGATGCGCAGGATCGAGAGCGCGAGCGATTCGACCCCGCGAATGGTTCCCTGGCCCTTGCAGCGCGGGCAGACCTGCTGGCTTGATTCCCCGAGCGAGGGGCGCAGGCGCTGGCGCGACATCTCCAGCAGACCGAAGCGGGAAATGCGCGCAACCTGCACCCTTGCACGGTCGTGTTTGAGCGCGTCGCGCAGACGATTCTCGACCTCGCGCTGGTTCTTCGGAGGCGTCATGTCGATGAAGTCGATGACGAAGAGCCCGCCGAGGTCGCGCAGGCGCAGCTGGCGGGCGATCTCGTCGGCGGCCTCCAAATTGGTGTTGAGCGCGGTTTCCTCGATGTCCGCGCCCTTGGTCGCGCGCGCCGAGTTGATGTCCACCGAGGTCAGCGCCTCGGTGTGGTCGATCACGATCGATCCGCCCGAGGGCAGGCGCACCTCGCGCTGGAAGGCCGACTCGATCTGGCTCTCGATCTGGTAGCGCGTGAAGAGCGGGACCTCGTCCTGGTAGAGCTTGAGCTTCTTCAGATTGCTCGGCATCACCTGGCGGATGAAGCTCTCGGCACGCTCGAAGACGGCCTTGTTGTCGATCAGGATCTCGCCGATGTCCACGCGCAGATAGTCGCGGATCGAGCGGATGATGACGTCGCTCTCTTGATAGATGAGGAAGGGTGCCTTGCGGTCCTGCGCCGAGGTCTCGATCGCCTTCCAGAGCTGGAGCAGATAGTCCAGATCCCACTGGAGCTCCTCCACATTCTTGCCCACACCCGCGGTGCGCACGATCAGGCCCATGTCCTCCGGGATCTCGAGCTGACTCATGGCATCGCGCAGCTCGCTGCGGTCCTGGCCCTCGATGCGTCGCGACACGCCACCGGCGCGCGGGTTGTTGGGCATCAAGACCAGATATCGGCCGGCCAGCGAGATGAATGTCGTGAGCGCCGCGCCTTTGTTGCCGCGCTCTTCTTTGTCGATCTGGACGACGACCTCGCGGCCTTCGCGCACCGACTCCTTGATGCTGACGCGCGAGCCGGCTTTGACGCTGTCGGGCTCGAAGTAAGCCCGGGCGATCTCTTTGAGGGGGAGGAAGCCGTGCCGATCGGCACCGTAGTCGACAAAAGCCGCCTCGAGACTGGGCTCGACGCGGGTGATGATGCCTTTGTAGATGTTGGCCTTTTTCTGCTCTCGGCCGGGGGATTCGATATCGAGGTTATAGAGCTGTTGACCGTCGACGGTCGCAACACGCAACTCTTCGGGCTGAGTTGCGTTGATCAGCATGCGTTTCATAGGGTTATATTCCGCACCACGACGCGTCTCCCGTTTCGGGGACTGCTCGCCGCGCACCCGGCAAACGTGCGGGCGGCTCGGCGTGTCGCCGTCGCGCCGACGAATCGGCGCGACGGCTTCGGCAGCGTCCGTTCAGCCGGGCTGGGCTCTTCGGCCGACCCGGACGGGCACGCGCGTAGTCAGTAGTGTTGTGTCGTCGACGAGCGCCCATTCGGGCACTCGCACCTGATCGGCCCGCCCGGTTGGAGGGGTCGATCTCGGGAGCGGCGAGGTCGGCGCCGGCTGCGCTGGTCTGCCGTCGTGCAGGGCGCGCGGCGCTCACAGGGTGTAGAATGCGCGGTCACTCGACGAAACGAGTCCGCGACACCACTCGAGATCCCGCACATCGGCCTGCTCGGACATCGGATGCCGGCATAAGGGTCAGGGCCTTCCGAGCGGATTTGGCTCCGCTCGCTCCGGTATCGTGACCGACCCTTGGCTGCGCTCGCCGCTCCGGGAAAAATCGCGTTTCCGCTGGCCAGCGCAAGCGCCCAAGTGTATCAGTAAACCTTATTTAGCATCAATTAAGCCACCCAGGCAGGCGCCATCCTTCGTGAATCGACCTCATTCCCGTGCCGCTCGCCGCCCGAGTAAGCAGGCCGCCCCCCGCGCATCAGGGGGGCGAGACGCCTCTCCGGGCCGCCCGCTTTCCGACCGCGTCGGCCCCGGGCCGACCGGCTCCAAGCGCGCTGGCCCCGGACGCACGGAGCCTCAGCGCTTCGGCGCGAAGCCCGTGGTTGCCGAGCGTTCGCGCCCCGAGCCTGCGTTACCGCGGGAGGATTCGGCCGTACGCGTGCTCTGCGTCGATGCCGAGTCCGACGGGCAACGTATCGACAACTTTCTCCTGCGCCATCTCAAGGGTGTGCCGCGCAGCCATCTCTATCGGGTCATGCGTCGCGGCGAGGTCCGCGTCAACAAGGGTCGGGTCAAGGCCAGCCATCGGCTGCGTAAGGGCGATCTGGTGCGCATTCCGCCAATGCGCACGGCCCTCGCGGAGACGCCTGTCAGGGTGCCGGCTTCGCGTCTCGCCCCGCTCGCGGAGGCCATACTCTACGAGGACGAACGCCTTCTGGTCATCGACAAGCCCGCCGGTCTGGCCGTGCACGGCGGCAGCGGTTTGAGCTACGGTCTGATCGAGTCCCTGCGCGAGCTGCGGCCCGGTCGCGAGCTGGAGCTGGTGCACCGCCTGGATCGCGATACCTCCGGCTGTCTCGTCATCAGCAAGCGTCGCAGTGCGCTGCGCGAGCTCCACGAGCTGATCCGCGAAGGCGGTATGGACAAGCGCTATCTGGCACTGATCGTCGGGGAGCTGGAGCGGGCGAAGGTCGGCGTGGATGCGCCGCTGAAGAAAAATGTGCTGCAAGGCGGCGAGCGGATGGTCCAGGTCGATCCGGACGACGGGAAACCGGCACGCACGGTGTTTCGACGTTTGGGTCGGTTCCGTTCCGAGTCGGGCGTGCTCACCCTTGTCGAGGTCGAGCTGATCACCGGGCGCACGCATCAGATTCGCGTCCATGCCGCACATCTGGGAACCCCCTTGGCAGGCGATCCCAAATACGGCGACGAGATCGCGAATCGCGCACTCAAGACTCAAGGTTTGTCGCGCTTGTTTTTACATGCTTCCGCCTTGAGCTTTCAGCTCCCGAGCGCCGATCGGCCAAACCGGGTCGAGGCGCCGCTGCCCGATGACCTCGAGCGCTTCCTTTCTGCACTGGAGCCCGCCGCGTGACCTTCGACTTGATCGTGTTCGACTGGGACGGAACCCTCATGGATTCCGAGGCACGCATCGTCAATTGTCTCCAGGCGGCCTTCGGCGATCTCGGCCTGCCGCCGCCGGGGCGCGAGGCCGCACGCGATGTGATCGGCCTGGGCCTGGACGAGGCCCTCCTGCGGTTGCATCCCGGGGCGGATCCGCAGACCGTTCGAGACTTAGTCACCGGCTATCGCCGCTATTATCTCGAGATCGACCCGACGCCCTCCGTGCTCTTCGCCGGGGCACGCGAGACCTTGAATCAGCTGGCAGACGAAGGTTACCGCTTGGCCGTCGCCACCGGGAAGGGGCGTGTCGGACTCGACAAGGCCCTCGCCGATACCGGCTTGGGTGCGCTCTTTCACGCGACCCGTTGCGCCGACGAGACCTTCTCCAAGCCCAACCCGCAGATGCTGCTCGAGCTGATGGACGAGCTCGGCGCCGATGCCTCCGCGACGTTGATGATCGGCGACACCGAGTACGACATGCAGATGGCCGTGAATGCACGCACCAAGGCGCTTGCCGTGTCCTACGGTGTCCATCCGGTCGAGCGACTAATGCCGCACGCCCCGTTGGACTGCATCCATGATATCTCGGCGCTGCCTGCATGGCTAAACGCTCACGGCATGCGCAGTGTCGAGACTGCAGCAGCTCGCTGACCCAGCCTGATGTCGCCGAGGCTGAACGCCTAAACCGCGTCCTGAGCGAGATGCTCGTTTTAGAGTGAGCTCGACGCTTGGTGCAGCCACGCCCCTTAGCGGAAACGCGGTTTAAAATGATATATTTTTTAATCCCTTAAACCGCGCAAACTCCAGCGGTCGTCAGGTCTGCCGAGGCCGATCCCATCCACAAACATTGCAGACCGCGCCGAGCGCGGTTTAACCCGGGAGTGACCCATGAATTGGAAGTTTTGGACCAAGCGCCGCGACGAGATGCCGTCGACCGACGCGCCCGATTGGGAGCGCGCCCTGATCAACAAGCTTGCGCTTGAGCACCTGCGCGAGCAGAAGCGCAGCCGCCGTTGGGGCATCTTCTTCAAGACCCTGATTCTGGTCTATTTGATCGCACTGGTGGTGGCCGCCTACTCGCAGGATCTGATCGAGCGTCTCTCGCCGAGCGAGGAGCATACGGCCGTGATCGACATCAAGGGTGTCATCGCGCCCGAGGCCGACGCGAGCGCCGATCGGGTGATCACGGCCCTGCGCGACGCCTTCGAGGCCGACCAGGTTAAGGGCATTATCCTGCGCATCAACAGCCCCGGCGGCAGCCCGGTCCAGGCCGGCTACATCAACGACGAGATCAAGCGGCTCAAGGCCAAGTACAAGGAGGACAACGACAAGGAGATGCCCGTCTATGCAGTGGCGACCGACATCTGCGCCTCGGGCGGCTATTACATCGCCGTTGCCGCCGATTCAATCTATGCCGACAAGGCCAGTCTGGTCGGCTCCATCGGCGTGCGCATCGGCAGCTTCGGTCTGAACGAGGCGATCAAGGAGATCGGGATCGAGCGGCGTCTGCTGACCGCCGGGGAGAACAAGGGGATCCTCGACCCCTTCTCTCCGCTGCCGCCGGATCAACGGGCCTTTATCCAAACCGTTCTCGATAACCTGCACAACCAGTTTATCGCAGAGGTCAAGGCCGGCCGCGGCGATCGGTTGAAGGGCGGCGAGGAGATCTTCAGCGGGCTCTTCTGGAGCGGCCAGGAGGCGGTCGCTCTGGGCTTGGTCGACGACCTCGGCAGCTCCAGCTCGGTTGCGCGCGACGTGATCGGTGCGGAGACGCTGGTCGACTACACGAAGAAGCGCGATCTTTTCGAGAGCTTCTCGCGACGGATCGGCGCGAGCTTTGCGGCCGGACTGGTCGAGGCGCTCGGCGGTGCTGCACCGCGCATCACCTATTGACGCCAGTCCCGCGGGCTCGGGAGTTGTTCACGTAACGTGCTCGGTTTATCCTCGGCGCCGATGACCTCGGGCCGAGCGCGCCGCGTCGGCATGCGCCTTCGAGGTCTCGGCCCACTCTGGACGAGACCGATCACCATGAATCAGACAATCGCCGATGTCGGATCCGCGCCCGCGATCCATCTCCTGACCCGCAATGCGGATTTGACAACGCCGCTCCGGACGCTCTTGCTCGCGCAGGGGGTCATGCTCGAAACCTTTGAAACGCCGGAGCAGTTGGTCGGCGCGGAGCCGAGCTCCCGTGCGCTCTTGCTCGTCCATCTCGATGCGCTCCCCGATGCGGACACGCTCGGCGGACTCGTCGCGCAACTGCAGCAGCGCGACAAGAAACCGACCCCGCTGGTCTGCCTGGCCTCCGGGAGCGACATCCGATCCCGACTTGCCGCAATGCGCGCAGGCGCCACAGACTACCTGAAGATGCCGATAGAGGTCGAAGAGCTGAGCGATCGGCTTCTGGATCTGGCCGGCACGCAGGCGGTTGTTCCCGATCGTGTACTCGTGGTCGACGATCAGCCCGTCGCCGCGCTCTTCGCCGCCCGCGTGCTCGAGTCGGCCGGCATGCTCGCCGAGCGGGTCTGCGATCCTTTGGCGGTGCTCGACGCGCTCGACGGGTTCGTTCCTGATCTCGTCCTGATGGATTTGCACATGCCCGGCGCGAGCGGCATCGAGCTGACCCGCATCATCCGCGAGCAAGACCGCTTCGCCGATCTGCCGATCGTCTTTCTCTCCGCCGAACTGGACGCCGAGCAACAGATGGCGGCGCTGCGCGTCGGGGGCGATGACTTCCTCGCCAAGCCGGTCGCTCCGGATCATCTCGTCGCCTGCGTCAAGCAGCGTTTGGCCCGCGCACGCGAGCGCGCACGCCGCCAGGCTGGTCCGGATGCCGTCGATGTGCTCACGGGTCTTGCGAGTCTCGGGCGTCTCCTGGGGCGGCTCGGCCAGTTGATTGGCCGGGGCGGGGCGGGCGCGGATCGACGCGCGCTCGTCGTACTCGATCTTGCGGGCGATGAGGCCGCGCTGATTCGCCTTGCCGTCGTGGTTGCCGAGTCCTGTAGCGCCTCCGATCTGGCCGCGCGCGTCGGCGAGCGCAGCTTGGCCGTCCTGATCCGACGCGACGCCGCCGCAAGCCTTGCAGGCGCAGGCGGGCACCTCGCGGAGACACTGTCTCGGGCCGGCTTCGCATCCGATCCCGGCCCCGCCGTCGGAATCGGGTGGTGCGCCCTGGCGAGCAGCGGCGGGGACGCCGTCACCTTGATGTCGCGTGCAGCCAAGGCGGCGCGCTCGGCCCGGAAGGCAGGCGATGGTCTCCCCGTGGGCTACGGTTGCGACCCGGTGCCGACTCGTCCGTCCGACCGAGACGCCGTGTCGACGGCCATCTTGGCCGAGCGGCTGCAACTCCTCTTCGAGCCCGTTGTCTCCCTGAGCTCGGCACCGAGCGCACGTTACGAAGTCTCGCCTCGCTTGGCCACACCGGACGGCGAGCTGCTGTCGCCGGTCGACTTCATGCCGACGGTGCAGCGCTGCGGACTGGTCGAGCGACTGGACGGTTGGCTCCTGTGCACCGGTTTGGATGCCATCGCGGCCTGTCGAGATGCGGGCCAGCCGGCACAGCTTTTCCTGTACCAATCGATGGTCGGCGCGGGGCGCGGGGATTGGGTCGACCAGGTTCGCGAAGAGATCAACCGGCGCGATCTTTTTCGTTTGCGGCCCGTCATCCAGTTTCAAGTCGACGAAGCGGCGGCCGACCTGGGTCTCGCAGCCGACCGTGTCGCTCGATTGGCACGACTCGGCATCCCGGTCTGCCTAAACGGTGTCGATGGCGGCGACGCCTCGGAGCGGGTGCTTGCGAGCGTCCCGGCCGCCTTCGCGCGTCTCGGGCGCGCACTGGTCCAGTCGCTCGACCCTGCGCCCCTGGCCGAGCTTGCCGCGCGTCTGCGCGAACGGCGCCTTGCCGTGATCGCCGCCGGGGTCGATGCGCCCGAGACCATCGCACGCCTGTGCCGCGCCGGTGTCGATCTCCTACAAGGCCCCTTCGTCCAGCCCCCGAGCCCCGTCATGGACTACGACTTCAGCGGCGTCGATCCGAACTGATCGCGGCTCGAAAGCCTTGATCGGGTCCGAGCCGTCCCTTCACTCCGCAACCGCATGGCAAACGAATGGTCACCGAGCCGACACGACCGTCCGATAGGCTGGTCGGGCGAGTGTTCAACCAATCGATACCTAACCCGACGGAGGAAGACGCGATGCGTCCAACCAAGATAAGCGTCGCCGTGAGCTTGTTGCTCGGCACCACGGCGGCATCCCTTGCCTCGGCAGGGACGGTGGAGTTTCTGGAAGCGCCCGTGCCGCGGACCGACGCCGAAAAGCGGGCGATCCTGACTTCGGAGTACGCCATACTCGACGGAGTCCGGATCCCAATGCCCTATCGGACGATTCTCCGTTCCGGCGATACCGGGACGAATGATCCGGCGGGAGGGATCTTCGGGCAGCTCATCGACATCAACGGCAACCCGCTGCTGGCCGAAGATGGCTCCTCCTACATCTCGAGCGACAACGATTTCTCGTCGTTGCTTCCGGGCGAGCAGGACATCGTCTACATGGTGTCGCACTTCGAGTCTCGCCCCGGCGGGCTTTACTTGACCGAGATGCGTCAGAGTCCACTGAACGGCATCCTCACCGCCGAACGCACCCGCCCGCTGGATCTCTCCGACGTCAACGGCGGCTGGGTGCACTGTGCCGGCAGCGTGACACCCTGGGGAACCCATCTGGGCTCCGAAGAATACGAGCCCGATGCCAAGCAGTGGCGCGACGGCACCATCAGTGACTACAACGCGGCCATGGCGAGCTACTTCAACGCCTCGCCGAGCGACGCCGGGACGGTCATGAACCCCTACGACTACGGCTACCCGGTCGAGGTGAAGGTCGAAAGCTTCGAGAGCGCGACGGTCCGCAAGCAATACGCGATGGGTCGTGTTGCGCTGGAGCTCGCCTACGTGATGCCGGACAGAAAGACCGTCTATCTCTCGGACGACGGAACGAACGTAGGCCTCTACCGGTTCGTGGCATCGATTCCGGGCAACCTCGGCGCAGGCACGCTCTGGGGTGCGCAGTGGAAGGCCGTCGGACCTCAGCAGGGCGTGGGCAACGCAAAGTTGAACTGGATCAATCTCGGCTATGCGACCGCCGAGCAGGTCAAGGAATGGATCGCCAGCTATCGCTTCGAAGATATCTTCGATGAAGTCGAGCCGGACGAGGGCAGCGGCTTCTGCCCGGATGGATTCACCTCCATCAACGCCGGGCACGAAGACGGCGATCATCAGTGCCTTAAGCTCAGAGACGTCAATCAAGACGGCGTGATCGGCTGGGACGACGAACTGATCGCGTCGCGCCTCGAGACTCGTCGCTGGGGCGCGATGCAGGGCATGACGACAGAGTTCCGGAAGATGGAAGGGATCACGTTCGATGCCGACCACAATCGACTCTACCTGGCGATGTCCGAGGTCGATCGAGGCATGCTCGATTTCGGTCGAGTCGGTCGCGACGGCGTCTACGATAAATACGACATCGGCGGTCCCAATCACATCGCGCTCCCGTCCGGCAACGTCTGCGGGGCCGTCTACGCACTCGACCTGGACAGCAACTACACGGCCTGGAATATTTGGGGGCTGGTGCAAGGCACGCCGATGACGACGGACTACGGTGCGAGCGCGGAGTCGCCCGATTATGACGGCATCAACAAGTGCGACGTCGAGGGCATCGCCAATCCCGACAACATCACCTATGTGCCGACTTACGACACCTTGATCATTGGTGAAGACACGGGCAGCGGGCATCAGAACGACATGGTTTGGGCCTATAACCTGACGTCTCGCGAGCTGACCCGGATCCAGACCACGCCTTACGGCTCGGAGACCACCTCGCCGTACCTCTATCCCAACATCAATGGCTTCGCCTATCTGATGTCGGTCATTCAGCATCCTTACGGAGAGTCGGACAGCGACAAGCTCGAGGATCCGGCGGACGCGCGCGGCTACACGGGTTACTTCGTATTTCCGCGGTAACCAATCGCGGTAACCCATGGGTCTCGGCGGGCGCTCGATTCGAAGCCCCGCCGTGACCGCGCAGCATCCTTCGGAGCGAGACGATGATCATTCGATACGGCATGCTGCTGTGTGCTGCAGTGGTCGGCACTGCCGTCGCCGGCGGTGGATCGGAGCCCCTGCCATTAAAGGCGCGGATCCTGTCGAACGAGACAGCCCATATACCCGCTCAGTGCTACACCAAGACCGAGGATGTACTCGGGGGAGCGCACAACCCTTGCTATGCATGCCACACACCATCCGATACCCCGAACTACCTCAATGACGGGGATCTTCAGCTCGCCTACGATTTTCCTCTGCCTGCCGAGCGCAATCCCTGGCGAAATCTCTTCGAGGATCGCAGGGAAGCCGTCCAGGCGATCAGCGACGAGGAGATCCTGGCCTACATTCGGCGCAGCAACTATCTCGACGACGACGGCAACATCATTCCCGCGGCGACCCTCGCTTCGGTGCCGCCGGATTGGGATTACGACGACAACGGCCAATGGGAGGGTTTCGTCCCGGATGCCTATTTCCGGTTCGATGCCGAGGGATTCGATCGCGCACCCGACGGCACCTTGACCGGCTGGCGTGCCTTTGCCTACTCCCCGTTCCTCGGGAGCTTCTGGCCGACCAACGGCTCGACCGATGATGTGCTGATCCGTTTGCCCGAGCCGTTCCGACGCAACACCGATGGAGCGTTGGACCTCGGCGTCTACAAGACCAATCTCGCGATCGTCGAGGCCTTGGTCCGAGAGGCCGACGTCCCTATCGATCCTGTAGACGAGATCGGCATCGGTGGCGTCGATCTCGACAAGAACGGCTCGCTCGGGGTTGCGCAAAAGGTCGTCTACGACTGGGCGCCGCTCGAAGGCCGCTCGATGTGGTATGTCGGACAGGCCTTGGCGGAGCAGCACTCCGGCCGGATCCATCTCGCCGCGCGTCTCTATCCGGAGGGCACCGAATTTCTCCATACGGTGCGGTATACCGAGACCGAGGGTCCGGTTGCATACGGAGAATCCGTGAAGATCGCCGACAACCGCCTCTCGGCGCGGATGAAGGAGGTCCGTTACGCCCGCAAGCGCTACTGGATGAGCTATGCCAGGCTCGAGAGCCGGATGGCTGGCGAGCTCAAAGAGAAGCATGACTTTCCGGATCGCATCCGCACTGTTCGCGGTAATCTCGAAGCCGGTGTCAGCAATGACCAGGGTTGGGTCTATGCCGCGATGATCGAGGATGCCGACGGTGCGCTGCGGCCGCAAAGCTACGAGGAGCTGGTGTTCTGTATCGGTTGCCACAGCGGGATCGGCGCCACCACGGATTCGAGCTTCGCCTTTCCGCGCAAGCTCGACGCGGACGGTTATCGAAGGGGCTGGTATCATTGGAGTCAGCGTGGTCTGCGTGGCCTGCCGGAACCGGTGCGTCGCGACGGCCTACCCGAGTACGCCTTTTACTTGGAAACCAACGGGGCAGGGGACGAGCTGCGCGAGAATGAAGAGGTGCGCGCGCGCTTCTTCACCGCGGAAGGGGACCTGATCCCCGAGCGTCTCGACGCGCTGCGGCAGGACATCGCCGAGCTGCTGTATGCCTCTCCCGAGCGCGCCTTGGCCCTCAACAAGGCCTACCGCGTGATCGTGAAGGAACAGGGCTTTGTCTTGGGGCGCGACGCAACCCTTGCGCCGTTCGGCAACGTCCACGAGGTCGTCGAGGGCGGCACGGCAACCGGTGTGCAAGAGGCGGTTTCCGGTCTCTGACCTGGATCCGTCGGCAGTCTTTGGAACGACTCGATGCCTGGCGCGATCCGGGCCCGGCACGTTGCTCCGGATCGGGAGGCCCAGGGACAAAGCCAGCGTCCTCGTGACGCAATGCCGGCGTCCAGTCATGTGCGACGCTGCGATGAGGAGGCCGGGGCGAGCGCGGCGAGCCCGGCGAGCCCCGGCTTACCGCCTGGAAGCGAAGTTGCGAAGGTCGGGGTGCCGTAGCGTGGGACTCCGATCGGCGTTAGTCTGTCGCTAGCCGGACGAGGATCCCACGCTCCGGATTCGTGCTGAGCGAGCGACTTCATCCATGCGACTGACATCCGATCAGGTACTCACCATCCTCGGCACGGCATCACGTCTCTCGGGGGAGACGGCTGTGGTCTATCTCTTCGGCTCGCGGCTCGACGAACGGGCCAGAGGTGGTGACGTCGACCTGCTGATCGAGACCCCGCAGGGCCTGATGCTCCTCGAACGTGCGCGTCTCAAGCTTGAGCTGGAGGAAAGGCTGGGGCTTCCGGTCGATGTCATCTCCCACGCGCGGGACGAAGAGCCGACACCCTTTCGGCGCATCGTGCGGGCGGCTGCCGTCCGCCTGGAGGCTCATCCATGACGAGCCAAGCGCTGAATGTCGAACGCGCGCACCGTGCCGGGCTACTTGGCATCCTGCCGCTCCACGACGATTTTGCCGAAGAGTTCACGGCCATCGCAGGCGACCTGGACCTCTTGATTTCAACCGCGCCCCGAGCGAAATGCTGAATTTCGAGTGACTTCGACGCTAACCGCATCCACAACCCTTGGCGGGGACGCGGTTTAAAATGATCAGTGCTTTAATTTTTTAAACCGCGCCGGCTCCTACAGTCGTCAAGTCTGCCGAGTCCGATCTCATCCAACGACATCGCATAGCGCGCCGGGCGCGGTTTAAACATCCTTGACCGACCTATCGTTTCCCTCCGACGCCGATCTCAGCACCTGTCTGATCCAGGACCGCCATCGGCTGCGCCAGCGTCTGCGTGGTCTGCGACGCCGTGCACGGGCGGGTGAGCCATTCGAGCGCGGTCTGCTCGCGGTTTGGCAGACGCTGTGCGAATCCCGAGCCGTTCTCGAACGCCGCCGGGCCGGCGTGCCGTCGGTCATTGCCTATCCGCCCGAGCTTCCGGTCAGCGAGCGCCGCGAGGAGATCGCCAAAGCGATCTCGGCCCACCAGGTCATCGTCCTCTGCGGCGAGACGGGCTCGGGCAAGTCGACCCAGCTGCCCAAGCTCTGTCTGGAGCTCGGACGCGGGCTCGCCGGGCGGATCGGCCATACCCAGCCGAGGCGCATCGCGGCGCGTACCCTGGCGAATCGGATCGCGCAGGAGCTCGGCGGAACAGCCGGCGGGCTGGTTGGCGACAAGGTGCGTTTTCACGACCGGGTGCGTCCCGAGACCGCCATCAAGCTGATGACGGACGGCATCCTGCTCGCCGAGATCCAGCAGGATCGGCTGCTCAACGAGTACGACACCTTGATCATCGACGAGGCTCACGAGCGCAGCCTCAACATCGACGTCCTGCTCGGCTATTTGAAGGGTCTGCTGCCGCGCCGATCGGATCTGAAGCTCATCGTCACCTCCGCGACCATCGATCCGCAGCGCTTCGCTGCGCACTTCGCCGACGCGCAGGGCCGACCGGCGCCGATCCTGGAAATCTCGGGTCGGACCTATCCGGTGGAGGTGCGTTATCGCCCGCCCGAGGACGAGTCGGTCGGCGAGCGCGACGAGACGATGCAGCAGGCGATTTCGGAAGCGGTCGGCGAGCTGGCGCGCGTCGGACGCGGCGACGTGCTGGTCTTCCTCTCGGGCGAGCGCGAGATCCGCGAGACCGCCGAGACCTTGCGCAAGCATCATCCCCCCGCCACCGAGATCCTGCCGCTCTACGCCCGCCAAGGGCCGCGGGAGCAGGCGCGGATCTTCCAGTCGCACGGCACCCGACGCGTGGTGCTGGCGACCAATGTTGCCGAGACCTCGCTGACCGTTCCCGGCATCCATTACGTCATCGACCCCGGTTTTGCCCGGATCAGCCGCTACAGCCATCGCCGCCAACTCCAGCGTCTGCCGGTGGAGCGCATCTCGCGCGCCTCGGCCGATCAGCGCAAGGGGCGGTGCGGGCGGGTCGCCTCCGGCATCTGCATCCGGCTCTACAGCGAGGACAACCTCGCCGCGCGGGCGCCCTTCACCGAGCCCGAGATCCAGCGCACCAATCTGGCCGCCGTCATCCTGCGCATGAAGCTGCTCGGTTTCGGCGACGTGGCCGACTTTCCCTTCCTGGATCCGCCCGATCCGCGTCTGGTCGCCGACGGCGAGCGCACGCTGGAGGAGCTGGCCGCGCTCGATGCCCGCGGCGAGTTGACGGAGCTGGGGCGTCGGCTCGCCCGGCTGCCGGTCGACCCGCGGATCGGGCGCATCCTGCTCGCCGCCGCCGAGCAGCAGTGTCTGGCCGAGGTGTTGGTGATCGCCGCCGCACTGAGCGTCCAAGACCCGCGCGAGCGCCCGCACGAGCAACGCGCCTCCGCCGATCAGATCCACGCCACCTTCGCCCATCCGGATTCGGATTTCCTGAGCTTTCTCAACCTCTGGCGCTTCCTGGAGAAGGAGCGCAAGGCGCGCTCGCGCAACCAGTTCCGTCTCCTCTGTCAGCGTCACTTCCTCTCTTACAACCGGGTTCAGGAGTGGCGCGACATCGAGACCCAACTGCGCGAGCAGATCTTGGAGATGGGTTTTAAGGAGAACCAGACCGCCGGCACGGAGGAGCAGATCCACCGGGCACTGCTGACCGGACTCCTGAATCACATCGGCGCGCTCGACACCAATCACGAGTACCTTGGGGCGCGCAATAGCCGCTACCGTATTCATCCGAGCTCGGCTCTCTTCAAAGCATCGCCCAAATGGATCCTGGCGGCCGAGCGGGTCGAGACCACCCGCGCTTACGGGCGGATCGTCGCACGCGTGCAACCCGCCTGGATCGAAGCCGCCGGGCAGCATCTGCTGCAACGCAGCTATTTCGAGCCGCACTGGCAGGCCAAGTCCGGACAGGTCGCGGCCTACGAGAAGGTGACCCTGTTCGGCGTCACCCTGGTGCCCAAGCGGCGGGTCAACTACGGCCCCATCAATCCGGCCGAGTCGCGCGAGATCTTCATCCGCTTCGCATTGGTGGAGGGCGACTTCAGCACCCGCGCACCCTTCTGGCGTCACAACCAGGAGTTGATCGCGTCGATCCATCAGCTCGAAGCCAAGTCGCGACGCCGCGATATCCTGGTCGACGAGGAGGCGCTCTACGCCTTCTACGATCAGCGCATCCCCGCCGGGATCTATTCCACACCACAGTTTGAGCAGTGGCTGCGCAAGGCGACCCGCACGGATCCCAAGCTCCTGCATCTGCGTCCGGCCGACCTCATGCAGCACGATGCCGACGGGATTACGCCGGAGCATTTCCCCGACCGACTTCAGGTCGGCGCCACCGCCCTGCCGCTCGAATACCGTTTCGAGCCCGGCGAGTCGGCCGACGGTCTGACCCTGATCGTGCCCCTGCCTCTCATCAATCAGGTGACCGCCGAGCGGCTGGATTGGCTGGTGCCGGGTCTCTTGGAGGCGCGCATCACGGCCCTGTTGCGCGGTCTGCCGAAAGGCCTGCGCACGGCGCTGGTCCCGGTGCCGGACAACGCCGCACGGCTGGCCGGCGGGCTGAAGGCCGCGCTCGCCGAGGGCAAGGCACCGATCGATCGGCCATTGACGCAGGTCCTCGCCGAGCGGATCGCGGCCGAGCTTGGTTTGCGTATCCCCGAGGACGCCTGGGACCACGACGCCATCCCGGCGCATCTGCGCATGAAGGTCCGACTCGTCGACGAGGCGGGCAGGGCGCTCGCGCTGGACGAGGATCCGCAACGGCTCAAGCAACGTTTCGGCCAAGCGGGGCAGGCGCGGTTTGCCCGCATCCCGGACGCCGAGCTGGAGCGCGAGGAGCTCACGCGTTGGGACTTCGGAGACCTGCCTGAGCAGGTCGAGATCACTCGTGGCGGGATCCGGATGCGCGGCTTCCCGGCCCTGGTCGACGAAGGCCAGAACGTGGCGGTGCGGGTGCTTGATTCGCCCGAAGCCGCCGCGCGCGCCCACCGTGCGGGCCTGCGCCGGCTTCTGACCCTCACGCTCGGCGCGACCCTGCGCCCGATCCGCCAATCGCTCAAAGGTTTGGACCGGCTGCGTCTGCTCTACGCCAAGGCGCCCGTCACGGACACCCCGGAGAGCGCCGGCACGGAGAAAGCCAGTCCGGAGAAGGTGCGCCCCGGATCACCGACAGCGGCAACCACAGGCGGGCAGGTGTCGCGCCTGTCGCGTGGAGCCGAGCCCCGCCCACCCGACCTCTCCGACGAACTGCTGGCCCTGATCCTGGATCGGACCTTCCTCGACGGCCGTCCGCCGATCCGACAGCAGGGCGACTTCGAGGACCGCCTCGCCGATTCGCGTGGCCGGCTTCAGCCGACGGCCGACGAGGTCACCCGGCTCGCCGCCGAGATCCTCGCCGCCTACCAGTCGCTGCGCCAACGTCTCGCCGCCATCACCCAGGTCAACTGGCAGCCGACGGCACAGGATCTGCGCGACCAGCTCGATGCGCTGGTCTTCCGGGGGTTCTTTCAGCAGATCCCCTTCGACCGGCTCAAGCAGTATCCGCGCTATCTCAAAGCCGCCGAGCAGCGTCTCGACAAGCTCGCCCATGCACCCGGACGCGACCGCGAGCAGATGGCCGTCATGGCCGGGCTGCTCGAGCGCTGGCGCGAGCGCACCGCCGCCGCCCGAAAGGCCGGCCGCGAGGATGCCCGACTGGATGAGATCCGCTGGCTGCTCGAAGAGCTGCGCGTCTCGCTCTTTGCACAGTCGCTGGGCACAGCCGGCCCGGTGTCGGTCAAACGCATCGAGGCGCGTTGGCGGGAGTTGGGGTTGTAGCACGATAGGCGTGCAGTGCGTCATCGTTGACAGCAAGCCGGAAGCCGTGGCGTTTTACCGGCGTTTCGGATTCATCCCATCGACGGAGTATGGCTTAAAGCTGTATCCGCCGATCGGCACGATCCAAAGATTGGATGCACGCGATGAGTGAGACGCTCAGGCCGGGTAACACGAAATGAATGAAAGCCATCTATTCATGTTGACCTCGGCAGGCTTCGCCTTGCTGGTGGTCAGTTGGATCTGGGTTGCCGTGGTCGCCTGGCGGCGTAGCCGTCCTTGGGGTGTTGCGGTCGCGGTCATTCCGCCGGTCGGGTTGCTCTTCGGTGCGGCGCGTTTTCACGCCGTGCGCGGTCCTCTGGTCATGGGATTGGCGGGGGCACTGCTCGTTGGCGGTCCGCCGGTTGTGAACCGTCTGTTGCCGGTCGATCTTGGCCCGCGCGATGTGCTGGTCGACGGAGAGCGCCATGTCACACTGACGGGCTGGGACCGGCACGACTATCGTGTGCTGGACGGGGCCACGGACGTGGTGGTGCTTCAGATGGCCAACCCGGATGTGACGGACGAGACGTTGGAGCGGCTCGCCGGGATGGACCGGCTTCGCGAGCTGGATCTGAACGATAGCGGCGTGACCGACGCGGGGCTCGCGCGGCTTGCCGGATTGACGCGTTTGGAGCGTCTGCGTCTCGCAAATACGGGCATCACCGACGCCGGCTTTCGCGCGGTCCTGATGCCTCTTCCGGGTGTGCTCGAGCTGGATCTGCGCGGCACATCCGTCTCCGGCGAGACCCTCTCCGCATGGCGCAAGGCCAAGCCCGGGCGCCGGGTCTTGCACTGAGGCCGCGCCCGCGTTCCGTCCTGCGAGGTGATGAGACCATGACACTCGACGCGTCGACCCGCGGGGATCTGCCCAACGTTCGGTTTCTGGCCAAGGCGTGCGAGCTGGCCTACCTGGACGAACCCGAAGGTGCAGCCGGCTTTCATGCCGGGCTCGGTCTGGATGCGCGCCTGTTCAGCGTCGACAACACGCAGGTGTACGTCGCGAGCGACCCGGGCGCGCTGGTGATCGCCTTCCGGGGTTCGCAGTCGCCGACGAGCCTCGACGGTCTCAAGGACTGGCTGCTGACCAACGCGAACAACCTGCTGGTCGTACCCGAAGGACGCATCGGCACCGATTTCGCGGCCGCGGGTGTCGGAGCCCGATTTCATCGCGGCTTCATGCAGGCGTTGGACGAGATCTGGGCCCCGCTCGTGCAGGCCGTCCATGAGGACATGGACGCGTCGGAGCGACCCTTGTGGGTGACAGGTCATAGCCTTGGCGGGGCGATTGCGCTGCTGGCGGCCTGGCGGTTCCAGCGAGCCTTCATTCCGGTGAACGAGGTCGTCACCTTCGGCGCACCGATGATCGGAAACGCCGTCGCGGCCCATGCGTTCGAGCGGGCGTTTCCCGGTCGGATCCTGCGCTATGTCGATATCGAGGATCCGGTGCCGCTCCTGCCGACGGTCAGCCTGGTGGCCAATGCCTACGCGCACTGCCTGAAGGAGGTCAGACTTCAAGGCCCGGAGCCCAGGGCCTTCGTCCACTCACTCGGGGAGCTCGGTTCCAGAGCCGTGGCGGGCATGCTCACGGCGAGCCTGGCGGATGAGCTCTGGACGCTCGTGCGCAGAGGTATCGATGCCCATCTCATTCCCAACTACCAGGAACGTCTTCGCGGCTGACCCTTCGACGGGCAAGCGGCGGCGTGCCTCACGGCGGCGCATCGGCATCGAGCAGCTCCCCGATGTGCAGGGGCGGTGTGGCCCACCTGTCCGGGGTGGAGCCCGGCGGATCGTCGGCATCGAGCGGTTCGCCGATGTGCAGAAGCGATTCGGCCGGCCTATCCGGCCTGTCGGCAGGCGGATCGCCGGCATCGAGCGCGGGGCCGATGTCGACGGGATCGACGTCTTGCCGAAACCCTGCCCATACCTGGTCGGGATCGGCATCCAATGGTTCGCCGAGGTCCGTCGCCGGGAGGTTGGTCGGGGTTTCGAGCGCCATTGGCCGCAAGGGGCTCGGGGTCGCGAGCGTCATAGGTCCTTCCGATTCCGGACTCTCATGCCTAGGCCGGTGAGCGGCGACGACCCTTCTTGAGCGCGCCTCGGTGTGCTTCTGTGCGGACGTGCCGAGGTCGGGCGGGACGACGATCGGTTCATCCCCGGTTTGCGGCACATGAAACAACCGCGATGCGCCGAAGGCCAACGCCAGTGCGGCAATACCGGCGAAAGCGAGCCGGACTGGACGCGACCGCATAGCGCTATCTGATGACGTCGATACGATCGGCGAGGCAGTAGCCGTTGTGCATCTTGTCGTCCCGGAACCAGACCTGTAAGCGTTTACCGGTTGCGAGTGCAAGCTCCGATGCGTCCAGCATGCGATAGGCACGCACCCGGTCCGTGAAGTCGCCGGTGCAACTGAAGGTGACCCACCATGACCCACAGCTCGGCAGGACGGTCTGCGGATTGACCGACAACAACGCCATACAGCCCCCCCATCGGGCGTCTACGGTGACGAGTACACGGTTGACGTTGGCGACGACATTGCCGGAGCCCGCCGGCGCCGGCGCCGGGGCAGCTGCGAGGAGGACTAATGCAAAAAAAACTCCATCGGAACAAAAGGATCTATGACGCGTCTGCATTGGATTTACCCCTCCGAGGATTCGACGAGGGATCCGTTGCCCTTACCTCAGGAGGGAGCGCCAACCGCTTGAGCTCGGCAGGCAGGCCCAGCAGAAGCAATGGGTTCCTTCGAAGGGCAACGAGTCCGGGGTGACACGGACAGCGGTCGTGAAGACTTGATCGCTCTCCAGCGGGGTGGGGATGGCCGTGGAGCCGGAAAACGTCAGCTCGACGGTGAATGCCGTCCAACCCCGCACCGGCGGCGCGACGCGACCGACATAGACGCCGGTGCCGGTTTCTTGAAGCTCGGTGCTCGTCCAGGCCGGACCGATCGACTCCAATCGGAAATCCCGTGCGTTCGGATTGGTCGCTTGGTAGAGGCGCACCCGCTTCGGTGGTGTCTCGGTCTGCACGCGAATGGCGCCGTCCGGCTCGAAAGACCAGGAAAACCGAGGGCCTTGCTTGTCGTCGAGGACATCGCTCAGCCAGGACAGGGTCGGCAAAATGATGCTCGGCAGATCCTGAGCTTGGGAGTGATCCGTGTTGAGCGTATACCGCAACTGCTTGGGACCCGGCAGATCGGCGAAATAAAACCGAGACGAATCCGGGAGGAAGAACTGATCGCCCGCCGAGTTGAGCAGGAGCTTGGGCATGGTCAGTCGGTTGCGATAGGCGTAGGGATCGATCAACGCCAGCATCGCCCGGCCCGACGGCGAATCGGACCGGCAGGGCAGATCGAACTCCGCATAGTCTCCGATGGCGTCCGAGTAGAACCCGTAGGCCGACCAATGATGACCGAACTGTTCGTCCGCGTTCAGTAGATCGATCGAGGCCGGGAGGATCGCCTTCACGCGGGAGGCGTCGCCCTTGGCCGCTTCGACGGCCGCAGTCAGCCAGGTCGCCCAGCCCCGTTTCGAGCCTCCGAGCACAATGAAGTCGTCGATCCGGGGGATTCGCGGAAAGCGCCAGTCGACATCGGCCGCGAATGCCTGCACCGTGTCCAAGGCGCGCACGACGCCTTTGGTCATCGGGAAATGGACCAGCCATTGCGGATCCCCGGTGAGGAGATACTTGTCCATTCCGTAGGCCAGCAGGGCATCCTCGGATCGGGAATCGTCTTCATCGAAGAACCGCAGGGGTTGATTCGGAATCTGCCCGACCATCGCAACGACCGAGCCGGTCGTGACGGAAAGCAAGCCGAGAAGGTCGTCGTTCGAGGTGCCCGGTGTGCTCTGGTTGCTTCCGCCGTTCACGATCATGAAGGCGGTATTTTGATTGCCCGAGTGCGTAATCCACGGCACGGCAATCAGAAGCTCGTGCGCCCACAAGGTGCGGTCGACCTCATCGGCGCTGCGCCAACTCTGGGAGGTCATCGCGAGGACGAAAATCGAATAGCCGTTGCCGTGCCGCGTGGTGTCGTAGACATAGCGATAGCTGGGATCCGGTGCGGCGACATAGTCGTCCAGCGCGGTGGTTGCGACGGCGACCGCGGGAAGGAATCCCGTCGCCATCACCAAAGCCGTCGACAAGGCGAGTGCCGGGAAAGCGCTTGGATGTACCATTTTCGCCGTCAAGCTCATGAGCAGACCTGCTGCGGGCCTTGGGTCGTCGTACGCCGGAATCGCGTTTCACTCGCGCGCGTATTGATTGCACGCTGCCGTGCAGACTCGCCTTCCCGACATACTCATTGTAGACAAAGACTCCGGACTTAGTGCCCGCCCGAGCCGGATCCGGCGCGGATCGGGGTGGGGCTGCCGCGCTGCCGTTCCGCTTTCGCCCACTCGGCGTCGGCACCTCGATCTCGCCGCGGGACGATATCCCATGCGGATGCCGGCACCTTCCTTCATGGCAGATCTCGGCCGCGTGATGCCTCGGGGGCGTATGCCCGCAGCAGCACGTCGACCCCGCACTCGACCCGACGGCGGAGCTCCTCGGCGTTCGGTCGCGGACAGCCGCCGCTCAAAAGCCCCGTGGTCTGTATGCCCTGCCACATACCGAGCAGCTGCTCGGCGGCCAGGCGGCTGTCGTGTGCTCTCAGGTCGCCGCGAGTCGCTGCTTCGGCCAGGCGGTCGGCGAGGCGATTACGCGTCGCCTCCGCGCCGTCCCGGTAGACGAGCGTCCCGAGCCAGGTCTCCTCTCGGGCCAAGGTGGCGAGCATCCGTTGCAGTGCGACATAGTCGTCACTGGTCAGGAAGCCCATGAGCGCGCATCCGAGGTCGATCAGGGCCTGTCTCAGCCCGCGCTGGCCCGACGGCAGATCGTCGAGTGCGGCGGTCATCTCGCTGCGCTGAAGCAGCACGACCGCGCGGATCAGACCCTGTAAGTCACCGAAATGGCTGTAGACCGTGACCTTCGAAACCCCGGAGGCGCGGGCGACGGCCTCGATATTGAGCGCCTGGATCGAGCCCGAGAAGACGAGCCTTCGAGCGGCCGCGAGGATCGCCGCGTGCTTGGCGGGGTCCGGCGGGCGACCGCGTCCGGCAGGCCGTGGCGCCGCCCGTACGTCGGACTCGCCGGCGTCGGATGTCGGCATGTTTGGAACCTCTCTCCTGTTTTTGAGTATTTACTAAACGCAATCGTACAGTAATAATGGTCCGATCAACCATACCGAGCGCACCTGGGTTTTCGAAAACCAGTGCGTGTCACGCGCGTCCGAAGACGACGCAACGCCGGCCCGGCGTGCGCGAGGCATGCACTGCGGCGAAAAGTCCGCCTCCGCTCGGTATCCCAATCAATGCCGGCACTCGCGGTGCAGGAGTGACCCTTGTCGACCAGGATGAGTAGGATCGGAGCGATCTGCGTCGCAGCGCTCTTGGGCTCGGGATGCGAGCCGAGTCAGGACGCGTCGAGCGCGCTCGAGGCGCTGCCCGATCCCGAATCGGTACCTTGGGTGCTGTCCGCCCGGGTGGAGTCCGCGCCGAACAGCGTCTGGACGCTCACGGGGACGGTGCGTGCTCGTCATGAGATCCCTTTGTCCTTCCGGATCGGCGGGGAGATCCAGGAGCGCTTGGTCGATGCCGGGGCGCATGTGGAGGCCGGAGACGTCCTGTTCCGGCTCGATCCGCGCGACGTGAAACAGCAACGCCTGGCAGCCGAGGCGACGGTCGCGAGTGCCCGGGCCGAGTCCGAGAACGCCGAGCGCGAGCGCGAGCGTCTCGACGATCTTCTGACCAAGCGTCTCGCCAGCGAGCAGGACCATGATCGGGCCGTGACCGCCGCGCGCGCGGCCGAGCAACGCTTGCTGGCGGCCGAGGCAAGCCTGGAGCAGGCCCGCAACGCCACGCGCTATGCCGATCTGCTTGCACCCGCGACGGGCGTGATCCTGGATGTGGAGGGGCAGGTCGGACAGGTCGTCTCGCCGAGTCAGGCGGTTGCGCGGCTGGCCGAGGACGGGCCGCGGGAGATCGAGGTGCAAGTGCCCGAATCGCGGCGTGTCGGTCTGCCGCCCGAGGCGACGGCCCAGCTCGGGAACGGCCCTGTCGACCGATCGGCGAGCGCCGCGTCGGGCGGATCGGCGCCCGTGCAGGTCACCCTGCGCGAGATCGCCGGCAGTGCCGATCCGCTCAGCCGGACCTGGCGTGCGCGCTATCGTCTGCCTGACCTGCCCGCCGAGCCCGGGCTCGGCACGACGGTGACCCTGACCTTCGAAACGGCACGCGAGGCGTCCGGACCCTTCGCTCGGGTGCCGCTCGGCGCCGTCCTGGAACGCGGGGAAGGGCCGCTGATCTGGCGGATCGAGGAGGGACGCGTCGAGCCCGAGCCGATCGAGCTGATCGGCATCGTCGGCGAGCAGGCCGAGATCCGGACCGATCTGGCGCCGGGGACGGCGGTGGTGGCGCTGGGGGCACATCTGCTGCTGCCCGGTCAGGCCGTGCAGGTGCTTGAGCGATGAGCCCGACCGATGCCGGACCGCCGGGAGCACGACTAAACCTCTCCGCGCTCGCCGTGCGCGAGCGCTCGGTCACGCTCTTTCTGATCCTAGTGACCGCCGTCGCCGGTCTAGTGGCCTTCCTGCAGCTCGGGCGGGCGGAAGACCCGGCCTTCACCGTGCGGGTGATGGTCGTCTCGGCGCTCTGGCCGGGGGCGAGCGCGCAGCAGATGCAGGATCTGGTTGCCGACCCGCTTGAGAAGCGCATCGGCGAGGTCGAGCTCTTCTACCGGCTCGAGACCACGGCACGTCCCGGACGGGTGGACATGTTGGTCGAGTTTCAGGATTACGCGCCCTCCGAGCAGATCCCGGATCTCTTCTACCAGGTGCGCAAACGCATGTCGGACGCGGCCGCGAGCCTCCCGGCCGGGGTGCTCGGGCCCTTCGTGAACGACGACTTCTCGGACGTCTATTTCGCGCTCTATGCACTCACGGCACCGGACTTGCCGAACCGCCTGCTGGTGCGCGAGGCCGAGCGAATCCGCGATCGCCTGGCCCGGGTCGAGGGCGTGCAGAAGGCACGTATCCTCGGCGAGCGCCCGCAGCGCTTCTTCGTGGAGCTCGATCAGGCGCGCTTGGCGACGCTCGGAGTGTCGCCCGCCGACGTGCGCGAGGCGCTGGACGCGCAGAATCGGCTCGCACCGGCGGGTCTGGTCGAGACCGACGGGCCGCGGCTCTATCTTCGCCCGGACGCCGAGCTGCTTGAGCTCGAGGACATCCGCCATGTCCCGGTGCGTGTCGGCGAGCATCTGCTCACCCTGGGAGAGATCGCCGAGGTCAGTCGAGGCTACGAGGATCCGCCCGAGTTTCTGATCCGCGCGGGCGGGGAGGATGCGATCCTGCTCGGGGTGGTGATGCAGCGCGGCGAGAACGGGCTGGCGCTCGGCGAGCGCTTGGTCGCGCTGCAGGACGAGCTGGAGGCCAGTCTGCCGTTGGGTGTCGGCTTTTCGCAGCTCACCAATCAGGCCGATGCCATCACGCATGCCGTTGACCTCTTTCAGATCAAATTCCTGGCTGCGGTCGCGGTGGTGATGCTGGTCAGCTTCGTCGCCATCGGCTGGCGGGCGGGGCTGGTTGTCGGCATTGCCATTCCACTGACGCTCGGGCTCACCTTCCTGTTGATGCTGATCCGTGGGATCAACCTGGACCGGGTGAGCTTGGGCGCGCTCATCATCTCTCTGGGCCTTTTGGTCGACGATGCCATCATCGCGATCGAGATGATGTTGGTGAAGATGGAGGCCGGCTGGGATCGGCTGCGGGCCGCGGCGCATGCCTGGACGGTAACCGCCGCACCCATGCTGAGCGGTACCTTGGTGACCGTCATCGGCTTCGTGCCCATCGGCTTCGCGCGCTCGGGTGTGGGCGAGTATGCGGGAAACATCTTCTGGGTGCTGGCCTTCGCGCTGCTCGCCTCCTGGGTGGTGGCGGTGACCTTCACGCCCTATCTGGGGACTTTGCTGCTTCAGGCGCCGCAGCGCAGGGGCGGGCATGCCTCGGAGAGCGCCTACGCGACGCCGCTTTACCGGAGGCTGCGCGGGCTGATCCGAGGCTGTGTTCGCTACAAGATCTGGGTCGTGGCCGCGACCTTCGGGCTGTTGGTCCTATCGATCGTCGGGCTGGCCGGCAGCGTGCAGAAACAGTTCTTCCCGACCTCCGATCGCCCGGAGGTCCTGATCGACATCCGGCTCCCCGAGGGCAGCGCGATCCGCGCGACGGCGGCGGTGGTCGAACGGGTCGAGGCGATCCTGGCGGAGGCACCCGGCGTGCGTTCGAGTGCGGCCTATCTCGGCGCGGGGGCCCCGCGATTCTTCCTCGCCCTGAACCCCGAGTTTCCGAATCCGGCCTTCGCCAAGCTCATCGTGGTGGCCGAAGGCGCGGCTGAGCGCGACGCGCTGATTGCCCGGCTCCAATCCCATGTCGAGACCGGCGCGTTCCCCGAGGCGCGGGTGCGGGTGCACAAGCTGCTCTATGGGCCTCCGGTGATCTGGCCCGTGACCTTTCGTGTCGTGGGGCCCGATCCGCTGGTGCTGCGCCGGATCGCCGACCAGGTGCGGGATGTGGTCGCGGCCAATCCGAATACGGTGGACCCGCATCTGGACTGGGGCGAGCGCGTCCCCGTGGTGCGGTTTGCACTCGATCCTGAGCGGCTGCGTCTGATCGGGCTCACCCCGCGCGAGCTTGCCGGTCAGCTGGAGTATCAGCTCTCCGGGCTGCCGGCGACCGAGATCCGCGAGGATATCCGCAACGTGCAGCTGATCCTGCGCGGGCTTGCCGAGGAGGTTCCGGCGAGCGCAGAAGGTTCCGGAGCCGAAGCAGGCCTCGGCGGCGCAGCGATCACGCCGACCAGCCTCGCCGGCATCAACCTCAAGACGCTCGACGGCCGGACCATCCCGCTCGAGCAGGCCGGCGAGCTGATGATCGCCTTCGAGGATCCGGTGCTCAAGCGTTACAACCGCGAGCCCTTCATCGCCGTCCAATCCGAGGTTCAAGGCGCGCAGCCGCCGAACGTGACCGAGGCCATTTGGAGCGAGCTGCAGGGGCTGATCGTCGAGCTGCCGCCCGGCTATCGGATCGACATCGGCGGTGCGGTGGAGCAATCGGGCAAGGCCGACGCCTCGATCCAGCGCGTGCAGCCGATCATGCTGGTCCTGATGCTGATCGTGATCATGCTGCAGATGCGCAGCTTCTCGGGCACGCTCATGATCGTGGCCACGGCGCCGCTCGGGGTGATCGGGGCGACCCTGGCCTTGCTGATCGCCGATCGTCCCTTCGGTTTCGTCGCCCTGCTCGGATTGATCGGGCTGGCCGGTATCCTGATGCGCAACACCCTGATCCTGGCCAAGCAGATCGAGGACAACCTGCACCAGGGTCTGGAGCGCTCCGCCGCCGTCGTGGAGGCCACGGTGCAGCGCGCGCGCCCGGTGGTGCTGACGGCGGCGGCGGCCGTCCTCGCCTTCATCCCGCTCACCACCGACACCTTCTGGGGGCCGCTCGCCTTCGTGCTGATCGGCGGGGTGTTGGTCGGTACCCTGATTACGCTGCTGTTTCTGCCGGCGCTCTACGCGTTGTGGTTTCGGGTGCGCCTGAGCTCGGCAGACTCGCCCTCTGACCAGCGTGCCGTCCAGACCTCGGCCGGCTCTGGTCTGCCGTAGAAATAGCCCTGCAGGAGGTCGCAGCCGTGCGCTTGCAGGAAACGGCTCTGACCCTCCGTCTCGATGCCCTCGGCCACCACCCTGAGGCCGAGCTCATGGGCGAGGGCGAGGGTCGCGGCACTGATCGCGGCGTCGTTCTCGTCGTTTTCGATATCGCGCACGAACTCGCGGTCGAGCTTCAGTGTCTGGATCGGCAGGTGTTTGAGATAGGCCAGCGAGGAATGGCCGGTACCGAAATCGTCGATCGCCAGGGCAACTCCGAGGCCGCGCAGGGCTTGCAGGGTGTCCACGGCGGGCCTGGGATCGCGCATCGCCACCGTTTCGGTGACCTCGAGCTCCAGCTCGTTGTCGTTGATGTCGTAGCGTCGCAGCACTGCAGAGACGGTGTCGATCAGGGTGGGATCGCGCAGCTGGTGGGCGGAGAGGTTGACGGCGATACGCTGCGGTCCCAAGCCCCGCTGCTTCCATTCTCCGAAACGCCGACAGGCCGCATTCAACACCCACTCCCCGATCACGTGGATGAGTCCGGATTCTTCCGCGATCGGAATGAAATAGCCCGCGGTCAGCAAGCCGCGCCGTGGATGGTGCCAACGGACGATGGCCTCCATGCCGTAGGGATGGCCGAGCGTATCGTTGATGACCTTGAATCGGTCAAGATCGATGAAGAGCACCGCGAGTCTGCGCCCTTCCCGGTGTGCCGAGTGCAGCGCTTGCCGCAACAGGATCTCGAGGTTTCGGCGATTGACGAGGCCGGTCAGGCTGTCTTGATGGGCGAGGTGCTCGATGCGTTCGTCTGCGGCCCTGCGCGCGGTGATGTCTTTGAACACCGAAAGGATCTCGCCGCCCTCGAGGCGGATCACGTCGCTCTCGAGCCAGAGACGGCTAGGGCCCTTGTCGTAGACCGCAAGGCTAACCGTTTCGCGCCGGCCATGGCGATGAACGCGGCCGAATGCGGCGTAGATGCCCGCAGCCTCCAAACCCGAGAAGGCGATGCGAGACGGCAATCCGATCACATCCTCGCGTCTCGCCACCCCGGCGATCCGCTGGGCGGCCGGATTGATGTCGATCAAGACAAACTCGCTGCCGTCCGGGCGCGGGCGGTAGAGGGCAACACCGTCGTTCATGCTGTCGAGCATCGCGCGGTAGCGGGCCTGTTGGGCGGCGATGGTGGTTTCGTCCCTGACCAAGCGGCGGCCGAGCACAAGCGCCGCGCTGGCCGAGGGGAGAAGAAAGAACGCGAACGCCCATGCCGTGGCCTTCTGCATCGCGTGTAGGGGTGCCATGACCTCGTCGGCATCGATCTTCACCACCATGCCTCAGCCGAGCGCCGGTAGATAACGCCAGGCTGCTGCGACGTCGATGCCGCCGTACCCTAACTTGGGCCTGGCCCGCAAAGGAGCGGGCGTCGGCCAGCCTTTCGTTGATGTAGTTGTCGATCTGGTCGGCTTTCTTGTCGGCAATCGAGGCCACGTTCTGGAGAACGGTCGCGGTGAGGGCACGCTCGAACGTGTGCAGATAGAACCAGGCCAGACCTGCCAGCGGCAGCAGTGCGCTGATCAGGAATCCGATCGCTAAACGCGGCCGGAGACGGCGTGGCTTTAAGGTGCCCAAGGTGAATCCTTCGGCGGGTGCCGATTGGATTCGTCCGACAGCAGATCGACCAAAGCACGCCACTGCGCTCGGCTGCGGTAGGCGGGAAACGGCGTCGGGCGGACTGGCGTTTCGGAGATCTCGACGGCATCGAATTGCCCGTCCGCTCGGGCATGTCCCACGTAGACCCTGCGCCACAGATGTCGAGTGGCCGCGTCCAGGGCGACGATCCCGGACGGCCCGTTCAGGCTCGCTCGTCCGATCGAGCGATTCACCTATTCCGGATCGACGGTTCCGGATTGGCGAACCGCCTCGGCCCACAGTCTGATCCCGCTGTAGCTCGAAACGATCGGGTCGCTGACGACGCGATCGGCGCCGAAGCGCTGTCGGAATGCGGCGACGAAGCGACGATTGATCGCATCCGGCAGGCTTTGGAAGTAACCCCACACCGCGTAGTGCTCGGGGTGGAGTTGCCCGCGGAGCATAGAGCGAAGCTCGGGTTCGGCAACGCTGAAGGACACCACCGGAATGGCATCGAGGCTCGCGGTCCTCAGGGATGCGAAAAAGTGCTGATTGGCATCGCTGTTGAGCGTATTGAGCACTGCGTCCGGGCGCAGATGCCTGATCTCGGCTGCGATCGCATCGAGATCGGTTGCATCCATTGGCACATAGCGCTCCGCCAGAATCTCGCCGCCGGCTGCCGTGACTAGGTCCGGAATCAGTCGGTTGGCGGTGCGCGGGAAAACATAATCCGAGCCGACGAGATAGATCCGGCTCCCGAATCGGCCATCGTCCAACGCGCTCCGGGGATGATCTGCTGGTTGGGCGCGGAGCCCATGTAGACCAGATGGGGCGATTGCTCCAGGCCTTCGTACTGCAGCGCATAGATCATCAGGTGCCGGTGCTTTTCCACAACCGGCTTGACGGCCTTGCCGCAGGCCGATGTCCAACAGGCGAGCACGACGCTGACACGCTCTTCGAGAATAGGCGCTCGACCTCGGTGGCTGCTTGCGTCCAACCCAAATGGTTCTCGGCGACGACGATGTCCAGGCGACGCCCGAGCAGTCCACCCTCGGCATTGATCTCCTCCACGGCGAGCCGCGCCCCGTCGACGAGCCCCTTCTCGCTCTCTCCCATCGGGCCGGACGCGGCATAAAGGACACCGACTCGGATCGGCTCCCTGGACGAGGTGCGAAACGCGCCCGGAATGAGTGCCGCCGCATCGAGGGTCGCCGAGATCACGAGGACCGGCAGCAGCGAACGCGGCGCGCGCATTAGGGCTCAGCCAGGGCCGACTTTTCGAACCACGGCGGAGGAATTGGCCGACGCCTGCGGCCAGGCACTCCCTCGGTCATGTCGGCTTCCTCGCGGTCTCCTGAGCACTCTGATCGGTTGGGCATCCATCACAAGCATCGGCGATCCAGGGTGTCTCTATTGTGATGCGCGTCGATTTGTACGCGGCGGTGTTTAGAAAAGAGAGCAGGGCATATGGGACGCGGCCTAGTACCTCGTTCCACCTTATTTTGCATGCTCAGAGCCCCCCCAAAGGCGCCAGGGCAAGGCACAGACCGCGGGGAATAGTCGGTGCTATTTCCAAGGGCTGTAACGCTGCCCTGGCGCCTTTGGGGGGCTCCCGAAGGGGCGAGGCGAGAAGCGTTCAGCGCCGTTGTTGCGCGAGCTTGAAAGAGGGTCACTCTTCCTTCACTCGCGCGCCTAGCCGCTGAACACTTCTCGCCTCGCTGAGCACGCAAAATAAGGTGGAACGAGGTACTATCCCCAATCGAACCGATCGGTGTCCGTTCCGGCGTCGCCCTCGAGGATCTTGCGTTTGCCGTCGAGGAGGAAGGCGATGGCGCGTTTCAAGTCGGCGAGCATGACCACCTGCTCGGCCCCCTGTCGCATCGAGGCGTAAGAGGCCGCTAGCAGGACAGCGTTTTGGATGTCGCCGCCCGCCGCACCCTCGGAGTAGAGCGCCAAACTCTCGAAATCGACGTCCTCCGCAACCGGCAATTGGGGCGGGATGTGGCAGCGCCAGATCTTCTCGCGCTGCTCGCTGGCGGGGAGCCTGAACTCGACGTGGGCGAGCATGCGCCGCAGGAAGGCGGTGTCGTAATTCCCGACCAGATTCGAGGCGAAGATGACCGCGCCGTCGAAGTTGTCGAGTTCGATCAGGGTCGTGCTGCGCGCGACATTGATGCTGTTGTCGGCCGATTGGGAGACGTTGATTAGACGCTTGCCGAGGATGGAGTCGGCCTCGTCGAAAAAGAGCAGGGCGCCCGTCTCCGACGCCTTTGCAAAGGCGGCCTTGATGTTCTTGGGTGTCTCGCCGACATATTTCGATTCGAGCTCGGCATAGCTGATGCGCAGGATCTTTTTCGCCAGCAGGTCGGCGATGGCGTCGGCGGCCAGGGTCTTGCCGGTCCCGGGCGGGCCGTAGAAGTTGAGCGCGACCCTGCGCCCGGTGCGGGCCACCGAGCTCAGGCCCCAGGTCACGTAGATCAGGTCCTGTGAGACGAGCACGTTGGTCGCCTCGCGGATGCGCTCCAAGGTGTCCTGATCGAGGATGAGTTGATCGAGCGTGTGGCGTGGCTCCACCGGCTCGATGCCCTCCAAGCGCGTCTCTTCGGGCTCGTCGGAAGACTGCGCGGCAGCCCTGGGTTGTGCCATCGCAGCGGCATGGGTCATGACGCCTTGGGTGTAGGGATGCTCCAAGGTCGTCTTCGACGGGTTGAAATCGACCCGGATCTTGGGCTTGTTCAGGAGCCCTGGAAATTCGGAGCCCTCGAGCGCCTGGACCAGCCGTTTCAAGAATGCGTTGGACGCCGCCGGCTCGACCTCGACGGATGTGTCTTGACCCTTCTCCAAGCACTGCGGGCAATACAAGAGCGGTGCCCCGATCACCTCGATGAAGTAATGCCCGAGATTGCTCTTCTTGCCGTGGTGGGAGAGCACCAGCTCGCAGCCATGAACCGGACAGGTCGGCGTCTTGCGCAGCAGCGACATCCCTATAGAACCGCGTCTCGCACGACATGCACTGTCTTCATTCGGGTCTCGCCCTCGCGTGATTCCAAGCCCGTCCCAGCCGACGCTGTTTTAGAAAGAAAGAATAAAAAAAATCCTGAACCGCGTCTCGCCGGCCTCGTTGTTTGGGTCGAGGCCCCGTTTGACGTCGACAATGCATGTCACCGAGGACGCGGTTCAGCCAAAGACCAGATTAAGCATGGTCAGCGCCACCACCAAAAAGAGGATCGTCATGATCCCGCCGGCGCGCATGAAATCGACAACATGGTAATTCCCGGGTCCCATCAGCAGCGCGTTCACCTGGTGGGTCGGAATCAAGAAGGAGTTCGACGTGGCGATGGCGACCGTCAAGGCGAACACGGCAGGGTTGGCGCCGACACCGAGTGCCATGTTGACCGCCAGGGGCACCAACAAGACTGTCGCGCCGACGTTGGACATCACCAGCGTGAAGAAGGTGGCGAGTACCGCAAGCGCGGCCTGGATGACCCACACGGGCACGTCCCCGAGCCCGGCGAGCGTCTGCTGCGCGATCCATGCAGCGGTGCCGCTGGCCTCTACGGCGAGCCCGAGCGGAATGAGCGAGGCCAACAGAAAGACCGTCTTCCAACTGACCGCTTCGTAAGCCTCGTCGATCGAGAGCACGCCCGCCAGGATCATACCCATGGCCCCGGTCAGCAATGCGACCGAGAGGCGCAGATCGGTGAAGAGCACCAGGGCCAGTGTGATCACGAAGAAGACAAGAGCAGCGCGAACCTTGTGCGGACGCAGTTCCTCATGCGGATACTCGGTCGTGACCACGACGAAATTGCGGTCCTTGGTCAGGCGTGTGAGATCCGCCCAGGTCGTGTGGACGACCAGTGCATCGCCGGCGAGGAGCGGCGTATTGCGCACGCCGCCGGTGTTGAAGGTGATCTGCGTGCCGCCGCGATTGATGGCGAGCAGCGACAAGCCATAGGTCTTGCGCAACCAGACGTCGCGCGCGGTCTTGCCGATCAGGCTGGAGCCGGGCGGAATGACGATCTCTGCGATGCCCGCTTTGGTGTTCGACATCGCCTCGGAGAACAATTCGAGGTCGGCTTTGACGTCAACGGCGTTATCCTCGGCAAAGCGCGCGAGCTTCTCCTCCGTGCCGAGCAGGCCGAGCGTGGTGCCGGGCTCGATACCGAGAGAGCGGTCCACCCCGTCGGCCCCGAGGCGCAGGCCATCGCCCTTTTCGACCGCGATGACTCGCACGCGCCAGGTCTGCTCGAGCTCGTCGACACTCAGGCCGACCAGCGCGCTGCCCGGGCGGAGTCTGACTTCGCGGATCTCGAAGGAAGACAGCCCGTAGGTCTCGGCGAGGTACGTACTGGTATCGCTGCCCTTGATCATCTCGTTTGCGCGCGAGGGCAGGACGAAACGCCCGGCGAGAACGAAATAGAGGATACCGGCGACGAGCAATGCGATCCCGATCGGAGTCACGTCGAAGAGTTGGAAGGTCTCCATCGGCGCGGTGCCCGCCGGCAGCGCCTTGTTCGAGGTAAGGATCAGGTCGTTCAACAGGATCAACGGGCTGGAGCCGACCATGGTGATGGTGCCGCCCAGGATGGCGCAGAAGCCCATCGGCATCAGAAGGCGCGACATCGGCAACCCCGTGCGGGCCGAGATGCGGCTGACCACGGGCAGGAAGAGTGCCGCGGCTCCGACGTTCTGCATGAAGCTCGAGATCCCTCCGACCGTTCCTGAGATCAGCGGGATAATGCGGGACTCGGTTTTTCCACCGATGCGCATAATGAAACCCGCCACCTCCGACATGATCCCGGTCTTGTCGAGCCCGGCGCCGATGATCATGACCGCGATGATGGAGATCACGGCGTTGCTCGCAAAGCCGTCGAACAGATGCTCGACCGGTACCAAACCCTGCTCGAGTCCCATCAAGGGCGCAAAGAGTCCGGTCAGACCGAGCAGGACCATGATGCTGATCGCGGCGACATCGACGGTGACCACCTCGAAGGCGAACAGAAAAATGGTCAGGAGAAGAAATCCGACGACCCAAGCGATCTCCACGGACGGGACGATTCCGGCGAGGTAAAACCCGACGACTGCGAAGACGGCCGCGGCGAGATCGATCTTGGTCAGGGCGCGAAAAGCGGCGAGCATGCTTGAGTGTCCTCTGTGTGTTCGGGTCCTTGCAGCGGATTCGGTGCCGAGCCTTTGACGCAGTGCCGATCGGACCTGTTGTTTCGGCGTGCCGTGTCGCGGGACGACGTCTCGTTCATAATGATGCGGTCCGGGCTCGACGCGTGAGGGGCTGTTGTCTCCGCCCCGTCAAGGACCACCGAAAGACCGGTCATCATAATGAAACGGATCCGGTTTTTCCCGGTTTTCTTCGAGGTCTTGCCGTGGCGCACGACCTGTGAGGGTGCGTTTCCGTGTCTCCGACCTCGGTGTCGGGAGGATCCGGCCTGTAGCTCTGGACCCGGCGCACTGCTAGTCTTTAGGTTCATCTCTCGCACCGTTCGCGTCCGGAGTCCGGAGTCATGAAGCACCTTGTTCGTCGGGTCCTGGTCAGCCTCTGCTGGATCTGCGGCACTCTGGTTCGAACCGCAGACACGGCGCCGCTGGTGAATATCCAGGAGGAGCTGGAACGGCTGATGGCCCAGCACGGGTTCGAGGTGCGCGGCATCGAGCAAACGGCGGAAATGGAGGGTCGCGCCGAGGGTGCCGAGCTGGTGCCGCGTCTTCGGTTGTTGCTGGATGGTTTCGACCACGTGCTCGTTCAGACCGAGAACGGCGGGGTCGATCGAATCATCATTCTCGGCGAGAAGGTTGCCGTGGTCGCACCGCCGCTGATCATTGAAAACCAAGGATCGGGTTTTCCATCCGACGCCTCGCCCGATGGCGAGGATGACCAACCCGGGGACTCGATCGTCTTGCCGACACAGCGGCAGGGAACCTCGCACACCGTGAACCTAAGCATCGAGGGGCCGAACGGCCAGCGCGTCCAGCGGGTGTTGCTGATCGACACGGGTTCGGATCATGTGGTCCTGCCGGCCTCCTTGATCGGCCCGCTCGGGATCTCCCCGAACGATCTGCGGATGCAGAGCGTGCAAACCGCCAACGGGACCGTGGATGCGCGGCTGGGCACCTTGAGCGGCGTGTGGCTCGGGGGGACGCGGGTCGAAGGGGTCTCCGCAGCCTTTATCGACGACACGCGTCTCGGGGGAAATGCGCTCTTGGGGATGAGCCTGCTCGGCCGATTCCGTGTCACCATCGACGACGAGCAGAATCAGCTGACCTTGGCGGCCCGGTAGGCGAGAGCGCGGTCGGTGACCGGCCGGCTTGGACCAGGTGTGACGGACGTCAATCAGGAATCCGGCTTTTGCAGATCGAAAGCTGTCCCGGGGAACCGGCGCCGATCCCTCGGCGCTTTCGGCGGCTCCGAAAGGAGCTGGCTCTTGCTTGATGCCTACGGATGAATGACCCGACCCTCTGGATGGGTGCACTTTTGGGGTTGGAGCTCGCTGCTCGGATCGCCACCGTGGCGCATCTGCTGCTCGGCCGTCGCGATGTGCCTTCAACGGTCGGTTGGGCGGGGCTTGTCATGTTGGCGCCCGTGGTCGGCCTCGTGCTCTACTGGCTCTTCGGGATCAACCGCATCACCCGCAAGGCCCATCGGCTCCGTCCGCAAACCTCGGAAGCCAGCGATCGCGCGGAGCTGGCCGGGCAGCGTTGCGCGAATCGCGTTTTGGAGGCCCAATATCCGCGCCTGGTCCGGCTCGGACATCTGGGCGACGCCCTGACCCGTTTGCCCCTGGAGGCCGGTAACCGGGTCGATGTTTTGATCGATGGTGACCAAGCCTATCCGCAAATGCTGGAGGCGATCGATCAGGCCGAGGAGACCATCGGATTCTCGACCTACATCTTCGACAACGACAGCGTCGGCGGACTCTTTGCCGATGCGCTCGAGCGGGCGCACCGCCGCGGGGTTTCCGTGCGTGTTTTGGTCGATGGTGTCGGCCAGCGTTACAGTCGTCCGCCGATGCCGCGCGTCTTGCGTCGCCGCGGGATCCCGAGCGCGGTCTTTCTGGCCTCCGTGCTTCCGGTAAAGAGTCAATACCTGAATTTGCGCAACCACCGCAAGATTCTGGTGGCCGACGGGCGCGTCGGCTTCACCGGCGGACTGAATATTCGCGTCGGATGCATGACGGCAGCCTGTCCGCGCCATCCGATCCAGGACGTACATTTGCGTGTTCGAGGCCCGGTGGTGCGTTTTCTGGTGGAGGCCTTCGCGCTGGACTGGACCTTCACGACTGGCGAGCGGCTGGGCGGGGATGCCTGGTATCCGGTGCCTGATCACGTCGGTTCGACCCTGGCGCGGGGGGTGCCGGACGGCCCCGACGAGGATTTCGACGTGATCCGACGCATGATCCTGGGTGCGCTGACCGCGGCCTGCGAGCGGGTTCGGATCGTCACGCCCTATTTCCTGCCCGATCAGACCCTCATCGCCGCGCTCAACGTGACGGCCTTGCGCGGTGTCGAGGTCGAGATCCTGATGCCCGAGCAGAACAATCTGAAGCTCGTGCAGTGGGCCGCACAAGCCCAAGTCGACCAGCTGCTGGAGGGGCGGTGCCGCATCCTGCTCTCCCCGCCGCCCTTCGATCACACCAAATTGATGTTGATCGACGACATCTGGTCGTTTCTCGGCTCGGCGAATTGGGATGCACGCAGCCTGCGGCTCAATTTCGAGTACAACCTCGAATGCTATGATCGCGATCTGTCGCGCCGGCTCCATGAGCTAGTGGACGCCAAGATCGCGGCGAGCCGGGAGTTGACGCTCGGTGACCTTGCCGGCCGCTCGATTCCGGTAAAACTGCGCGACGGATTCGCGCGGTTGTTTTCGCCGTACCTTTGATCGGCGGAGCGGTGTTGGCCGGGTCGGTGAAGGCTGAGCCCCCAGCCTCCAGCCTGCGGCCTTCAGTTAAAGGCGTGCGAGCAGCTCGGCCTTCTTGGCATTGAACTCATCGTCCGTGAGGATGCCCTTTGACCTGAGATCGCCGAGACGCTCGATGGCGGCGAAGATGTCACCCTCGTTCGCCCCGTCCCTCGCTGCCGGGCTTGGCGCGGGCCGATATTGCCCGGAATGATCCGACGCCGAGGCCGGCAGGGGCGTCTCCACGGGTTGGCCGTTGCGCGAGACGACGGGAAGGCGTCCGAGATCGATGGTGCCGTATTGGCTGCCGAAGCTGATGGAGCCGCCCGTGCCTTGTTGCTGGGAGAAGCCGCCGATCTGATGGTCCAGTGTATCGTACACCCAGACATCACCGCCGGTGTTGACGGCCAGACGCCGTGCGTTGGCGAAATAGGCGTACTTGACGTTGTTCTGGCTCCCGGTCGCGCTCGGTACGCCGAGCGCTTGCGGCCACCAGTGATCGGCCGGGTCCGGCACGAAAAGATCGGATTGACCGCGCGAGCCGCCGCTGGTTTGGTTCTGAAAGGATCCTCCGCCTTGGCTCTGTGACTGGAAGCTCCCGCTCTGAAGCAGACCGGGCTGGCTCGCGAGCAGGTTGGCGAGCTCGTAGCAGAGTGCATCGACCCGACCCTTAAGGGAAGAGTTGAACATGTCGCCGAGCATCAGCATGCCGCCTTGCATCCACTGGCCCGCGCCGCCGAATTCCGGGTGACTGAATTGGGCCATGCCGCCATTGCCATTGAGCACGGCGACCAGCATGTGCGTTACGGCATCTTGGCTGAATCCGTGCCGCCGGGCGATATCGTCGACGATCTGTTGGCCTTGTGGTGTCAGGTGTTGCATCTTTAAGGTTCCAGGATGGTGATTTGATGCCCGGCACGCTAACACAAGGCGGTCCGGGGTGTCGGTTCGGCTGCTCTTCGGTCGGGTCGTCGAGCGCGGCTTCCGAGCAGGTGTGCATATGTCACAGATTCATCGGCCATGATGACCTATCTTGGTCATCTAACGGCCGTACACTTGTATGACCGTCGAAGCCCAATTCTCCACGCCGTCGGTCGCGAAGGAACCGGAGTCCAAACCCATGAGTCAGCTCGTGTCGGGTTCGGAGCCCACAGACAATACCCCGATAGACGATTCCGAGAGGGAGCCGTTAACGATGATGCCCGTGGTGATACCCGAAGGCCGCCATCATGCGCCGAAGCCGGATCCGGAGCGCTCCGAGATCCGCACGCCGGAGATGGATTCCCCGGCGACACCTGCAACGACCTATGCGTTCGATTTCGATGGAGTTGTCAGGCGTGCGTTGGAGTGCAGCACGTCCGTCGATGCGCCACGCCGGCGCGCCGCGAGTCCTCCGACGGGTCCGGCCTCCCTCCGGGTCTTGCGGTCGCCGAGAAGCCCGGTCCGCGCCCGGTGGTGGTCGCGTCTACTGTCCTTTGGGCGCTCCCCCAGATAACCCCGGAGCACCGTGCCGGAAACAAGCACCGCACCCAACCGTTGTCGTCATCGTAATCGACAGCGACACGGGTTACGACAATCGTGGCAACACTCTTCTCTCGGCGCGTTGTTCTGCCAATTTCTTCAAGCCTTCCTTGCGCGGATATCCGGCCGGTCTGCGCGTCCCCGTAAGGGTCCACCAAGCACAAGCGGGCATTTCGCCGGATTGAATGCCCTGCCCCGGAGGACCGTTTGACGCCTGTTCGCCATAGCGGCCTCCAAGCCTCAACGGCGCGTCTTGCTCCGACGCGCTCCGGACGCGGGCTGCCTTCGAACCCCGCCGCTCGGGATGTCCGGTCCCCGGCAACCGAAGGCATGCCCGCTCACTAAGCGGCCTGTCGCTCGGCCTCGACCATGGTCTCCCGAGCCGGTCCAAGTGGATCCGCACCGATGGTGCCGACCAAGGCATCCAGGTAGGCGGGCGCCTGCACCCGAGCCAGATCGGCCTTGGCGCGCTCTAAGCGCGCCGCGGCATCCAGACGGTCCGCTTCGTCGGCATAGTGGCGCAGATCGATAAACTGCTGCACAGTCAGCACCATCCTCCGAGCGAGTTGAATGTCGCGCTGTTGCTTGATCTGCAGACGTTCGCGATACCAATCGGAGCTCAACAGGGACTCGCGGGTAAAGAGTTTGCGGATCACCGGGTCATGGACCTTCCGCCCCTGATAGTGGCCCTCTGCCATGATGTGGAGTAGGGCCGCGAGCGGCGGACAGGCGTCTGCGATGCTGCCGTCCTCGAAATAGCGCCGGGCGACACGTTCTTGGGCCTCGCAGATATTCTCGATGCCGTCGACGAAGACCTCCAGGCTCTGCGATTCCGGGCGCAGGATGGCCGAGGTGAAGACGGCGCGCGGGTTGTCGAAGATCTTGCCCAAAAAGTGGGCGACAAATCGCTCGGTGATGCGGTAGCCGAGCCGGCTGGCCAGCACGGTGCGGCCCTGGTACTCGAAATCCTCAAGGGGCTCCAGATAGTCGTTTGCGATCAGGTATTGCGGATCGCGCTCCTGCTCGGTGAGACGGGCCCAGATCTCCGGGATCAACAGTGAGACGTCGTGCGAGACCTTCACGTCCGGGCCGATATGTCCGGCGGAACTCGAGAACCCGGCATAGCCGGTGAGGATGAAGGACACCAAGGCGTTGTTGAGGTCCACGGTCTGGCGCACGGCATTAAAGGGCGCCTTGGTCAGTGCACCTTCGCTGCCGGCGCCGGTCGTGGAGGGTGACTTTCCGGTGAGCGAGCAGATGAAGTCCATAAAGAGCTCGGGCAGCTCTTGGTAGTGGATCGGGTTGTAGACTGCGAGCGCTCGGATGCCGGGCTCCGGCGGGTTGTTGCGCCGTCCGGTCAGGACCGCGTCGACCGGGTGACAGACCGGGATGTCCAGGGGCAGCTTACGATGCAGACGCGCGCCCATCTCGGCGACATAGCTGCGCACCGGGTTGACCAAGTCCGGGCGAACCTGAAGATAGCGCGGATTCTTCGACGGCTTGCCGTCGACCAGCCGCGGGTGGGCCGAGGAGACCACGGCAAGGCCGTCGCGTGCCGCCTGCTCGAGACGCTTGCGCATGGGTGCGGTGAAGGTCGAGAGGGTCAAAACGTCGCCGATGACCGCGTCCAGCGTCGGTCCATGCAGAGGCTCGAAATTGGCCATGAAGTTGCCGTCCTGCGCCATCTCGAGCTCGGTCTGCTTGTCGAAGCCCGGAATGATGGCGTCGTCCGGACGCTGGAACAGACGGTACTCGCAGTTGCGGGCGAGCTTGAGGCTGTGTTCGCCCTCGCGAGCCGCGGCTCGACAGCCGCTGACCGCACCCGGCGGTATCACGACCGAGGCGGTAATGTCGTCTTCCATCTGGATCTTCTCGGCCGCGATGAAGTCTTGACGCAGCTTGAAGGTCCGCCACTTGCTGTCCGGATCGAACCCGACGCGCAGGTAGGTCGCCACGATGCGCCGCCCGAAGGCCTTGAGCTCGTGCCCCGGTGCGCCGTCGACCTCGTCGACCGAGAAGCGGTCGCGCCACGCCTCGCCCCAGCTCGGACGGTAGAGGCGCTTGATCATGAAGGTGAGGGCCAACAACCGCGGCGGGATCATCGTGAGCCAGGTGTTGTACTCGTGCGTATGACTGGGCGAGGGGGTCAGCAGCTTGATCACCGAACCCAGGCTACGCTCCGGCGACAATGGCTTGCGCCCCGCGTCGTGGTCCTCATGTTCGAAGCCGGGACGGAAGCGGTCTCGGTAATCGCGGTCGAAGATCTCCTGCACCCGGTCCAGATCCTGATTCAGATCATCGACGAAGATGGGGCCGTACAGGACGGCGTCCTCCAACGATTTGGAGATCTCGGACTTGCCGCCGCCCGAGACGGTGCAGGGTTTGTGACAGAAGGTTCCTTCCGCCTTGGTGCCGATGAGACGCCAGGACGGTGCGCCTGGGTGTTTGTACATCTCGATCTTGTAGCCGTTGGGCTGGACGTAGATCTTGCCCGGCTGCAGGCGGATGGTCCGTGTCGCGCCGTCGTAATCCCACGTGATCCGTTGGGCGAGAAGGTCCATGCGCAGTTTTTGCGGGACGTAGACGACTTGCGGGAAGCGTTTGTCGATCCCGTAGCCCTCCGGCTGCAGGTCCATGATCTCGCCATAGCGCTCGGCGACATCGGTAAAGGAATAGCCGGGCTCGCGCGTGGTCTGATCCACGCCGAATTCCTCGCCGTGGTTGAATCGCGGGAATGCGAGCGCGCCGCCCGAGTGCTCCTCCTCGGCCAGGCCGAAGAGGTTGGCGGCGAAGCTGATCTGAGTCTTCACCTCCTTTTTGCAGTAGCCGAAATAGTTGTCCGCCAGGATGGTGACGATGACCCCGGAGTCGTCCCGCGCGGTGATCTTGAAGGCATTGCCGTCGTTGTAGCGTTCGTCCGGATCGCTCCAGCACATGCCCTCGGCGCGCTGGCGGTCGGTTGCGTGGTCACGGTGCGGCAGTCCCAGTGCCTGCTTGGTGAGTTGCGTCAGGTGCGGGGCAAGCAGCACGCAGCCGGTGTGGCCGGTCCAGTGATCGACGTCCAAGGCGGCATCGAAATCCGCAAGATAGGGATTGCCGCCGTTGCCGAAGATGCTCTCGACGAAATCCAGGTTGGAGACCAGGTTGCCCGGCGCGAAGAAGCGGATCTCCATGTTCTTCTCGGGCTGGAATCCGGGGACCTCGGGGCAGACCAATGGGCGCAGCAGGAGCGAGACGAACATCCGTGCCGGTTCGGCGTGGTTCGCCGTAAAGGGGATGGTCAGCAGGTCGTCGGGCGGATCGAGCGCGGCCTCGAGCATCTTCGCGAAGACCGCCTTGGGCACGGCCTTCTTGTCGCCAGGGATGGGCAGCCCGCCCTCGGCGACGTGGAAAGACCCCTCGGTGGTGCGCCGGTCGCTCGCCGGGTTGTGCAGGACGCCTTGCGCCACGCGATAGCTCGAGATGATGTCCGAGGTGAAGATCTCGCTGTCGACGGGGACGGACAGCTCGCGGGCCAGTCCATGACGGTCCAGGATGAAGGATTGAAAGGGCAGGGTCGGGATTCGGTCCAGCTCCAGATCCTCGAAATAGCGCCCCAGGAAATCCTGGATCCGCCGATCCACCGGGCAGTGGTACGTCGACAGGAGGCGGTTTTTCTCTCGATAGCTCAACAGCAGATCGTGCGCGATCTCGATGAAGCCCTCCGTTGCCGCCGTGCCGCAGGAGGGCTGACCGGAGGAGATCAGCTTGAAGTTGATGTAGAGATGCAGCTTCTGACGGTCGTCGGCGGAGAGCGGTGCGCAGGGGCCGTCGGGAAGGTCGGCGGACGCGCCTGTGTGGAGACCAAGCTCGCGAATAGGATCGATCATGTCGGTGACCTGCGATGTTGGGCGGGGCTTGCCGCGGGGCACGGCGCTCGCGGTTGCTTGACGCGTGCAAGGCGACGTTCTGCGGGAGAGTTAAGCACAAAGGGCGCCACGTGGGGCGCTCATCGTTTGATGGCATCTCCATGTTTGATGTATGGGATTTCAGGGCCGTCCCCGTCGATGCCGAAACGATGGGGTCTGACTTTATCAAACAACCGCCGCGCGCGGGCTGAGGCATCTTCGAGTTGGAATCGACCCGCCTACTATCAGGCAGTGGGAAGATGTCGACTGCAGGTCAACGTCCCCCGGGGGCCCCGCTCGGCGATGAGTTCCGGCGAAGCTTAGGGCCGGAGTGACGATCGGCAACGAGCGGCAAGCCGGGGTCACGACCGCAAACCGAACGCCCGCCGCATTGATCCGGGACAAGGATCGGTCATTCGCGCACCTTCGTGGTGCGGCCGAGATCGTGCATCCCTCCGTTTTCGGGCGTTTCCTGAGGTCGGCAAGATGGGGGAGAGGTCCTGAAAGGCGGGCGGTCGGAGGTGTGAACATCGTCTGATGAGGGCATGGGGGAATCGGTGATCCGCATGTGGGGGGTTCGCGCAAGAGGGCTCACGACGTTTTGCTCCCAGCGCTTGACCTTCGCCGGACAACCATGTGAGTGTCGACCTACGATCGGCGAGACGCGACTCGATCGCCGCGGGTCGGCGCGTCTTTCGGTATCCGAGACCGGCCGACGAGTGGAGTGAACGAGAAGCAACAGACACCGGAGTGAAACGATGCGCGTGCTAGTGACTGGCGGGGCGGGGTACATCGGCAGCCATACCTGCCTCGAGATGCTGGCCACGGGAATGGACGTCGTGGTGGTCGACAACCTCTGCAACAGCAAGGAGGAATCACTGCGGCGGGTCGGCGAGATCACGGGCAGGACGCCGATCTTCTTCAAGGCGGACCTGCGTGATCGTGCGGCACTCGACGCGATCTTTCGGGACGGCGCCTTCGATGCGGTTGTCCATTTTGCCGGACTCAAGGCGGTCGGGGAGTCGGTCGAGATCCCGCTTGCCTACTACGACAACAACGTCGGCGGGACCATTACGCTCTGTGAGGCGATGGCGGCGGCCGGGGTGAAGAACATCGTCTTCAGCTCCTCGGCCACGGTTTACGGGGATCCGGCGACGGTGCCGATCCGGGAGGGGTTTCCGCTGTCGGCGACCAATCCCTACGGCCGCTCCAAGCTCTTTATCGAGGAGATCCTGCGCGATCTTCACGTCTCGGACGGAACCTGGAACATCGCGCTGCTGCGCTATTTCAATCCGGTCGGCGCGCACCCGAGCGGGCGCATCGGCGAGGACCCCAACGGCATTCCGAACAACCTGATGCCCTATGTCGCGCAGGTTGCGGTCGGCAAGCTGCGGCGACTGCGCGTCTTCGGCGACGACTATCCCACCCCGGACGGCACCGGCGTGCGGGATTACATCCACGTCGTCGATTTGGCCCGCGGACATCTTGCGGCCCTGCATCGACTCGCGCAGGGGCCCGGCGTCGTGGTCTACAACCTGGGTACCGGACACGGCTACAGCGTGTTGGATATGGTCGCGGCCTTCGAGCGCGCGAGCGGTCGGCCCGTGCCCTACGAGATCGTCGCGCGCCGTCCGGGCGATATCGCCGCCTGTTATGCCGATCCCGCACTCGCGAAGTCGGAGCTCGGTTGGGAGGCCGAGCTCGGGATCGACGACATGGTGCGCGATACCTGGCGCTGGCAATCGGAGAACCCGGAGGGGTTCGGCGGCTAAACCGCGTCCGGAGCGGTCGGTGTCTTTTTTGGAACGGATCGGCTGCGGCCGAAGCCACGCGTGCCTGAGTTGAGGCGGTTTAGGATTCCAAGACATCCGTTCACGTCGGAATCAGCAGACAGACCCGTGCACCCCCGAGTGCCGACACCTCGACGCCGAGGCGACCGCCATACGCCTCGCAGATCTCGCGGGCCATGGCAAGACCAATGCCGTGTCCCGGCACCGCCTCGTCCGCACGCGTCCCGCGTGCGAGCAGGCGCTCTGCATCCCGCGGCGGGATGCCCGGCCCGTCGTCCTCGATCGCAATGACCAGCGTCCCCTTCTCCGTGCCGGCTCGCACGATCACCTGGCTTCGGCACCACTTGAAGGCGTTGTCGAGGAGGTTGCCGAGCATCTCCATGAGATCCCCCTCGGCGCCGTTGATCTGGATCTCTTCCGGGACTGCCACCGTGACCGCGACGCCTTTATCGCGGTAGACCTTGCTCAGCGAGCCGATCAGACGCTCCGCGACACGCGCGATCTGCAGCGGCGGCGACAGGATGGCGGTCTGCCCCCCGCCGGTGCGGGCGCGTTGCAGTTGATGGGCGATGATGGTGTCCATCCGCGCCAGTTGCTGCTCCATGAGTAGGGTCGTCTCGTTCCCCGTCTCGAGATCGCCGATGGCGCCTCTGATCACGGCGAGCGGGGTTTTCAGACTGTGTGCGAGGTCGCCGAGCGCGTTGTCGAGCCGCATCTGGCGTGCCTGCTCATGGGCCAGCAAGCCGTTCAGATTGTCGGTCAGGGCGCAGATCTCGCTCGGATAGGTGCCCAGGATCTTGGCTTGACCGCCGGACTCGATGGCCGCCACCTCCATGCTCACCCGTCGCAGCGGCGCGAGTCCCCAAGCGAGGATCAAGACCAGGGCCGCCAACATGAGCAGGGCCATGGCCCCCAGCCAGACCGCCAGGCTTGCACGAAAACGCCCGACCTCTTCGTCGAAGGCGACCGTGTCTTCCGCGACCAGGAAGACATAGTTGCGCGGTACCGCCCCGGTAGCCCAGGACACGCCGAAGCCTTCCACTAGGTAGCCCCGTCCGTCGCTGTCGGTTCGGAATTCAAGACGGCGCTCGCCGGGCACGAGCGCCATCGGGCCGGGTTCGGGGATGCCCATCGCGGAGTCCGACTCCCAAATCAGACGGTCGTCGGCATCGAAGACACGGGCGTACAGACCGGATCCCGGCAGGCTGAACCGGGCCTCGGCGAGCGCCTCGGGAAAGACTAGGCCCTCGTTCCCCGCCTCGGCTGCGGCCATGAGCAGGAAGATCTGGGCGAGGAGACGCTCCTCGCGCGAGGATTCGGCAGTGTCCCGGAAGGCCTGTTCCAGGGCGATGCTGGTGAGCAGGATGAAGAGCGCAAGCACCGCGGCGGCGGAGGCGACGACGCGTGCACGCAGCGACATCAGGCAGAACCCGGGCGCCTGTCCTCGCTTGCGAGTGCCAAGCGGTAACCGCGACCGCGCAAGGTCTCGATCGGGGCGAGCGAGCCGTCGGGGTCGAGCTTGCGCCGCAGACGGCCCAAGAGGACCTCGATGACGTTGCTGTCGCGATCCTCGTCGTGCGGATAGAGCCGATCCGCCAAGGCTTGCTTGGACAGGACACCGCCGCGGGCGCTCGCCAGTTGCTCCAAGAGGCGGTATTCGTAGGCGGTCAGCTCGGTCGGGCGCTCGTGGATCCAGACTGACTGGGCGACGAGATCCATGCGCAACGGGCCGATGCGCAGCTCCCGAGAGGCCGCCCCGTTGGCGCGGCGGATCAGGGCGCGCAGTCGGGCCAACAGTTCCTCGGTCTGAAAGGGCTTGGCGAGGTAGTCATCGGCCCCCGCCTCGAGACCTTCGACCTTGTCCTGCCAGCGATCGCGTGCGGTCAGGATCAGGATCGGGAGGAGACTGCCGGCGTTGCGCAGGTTGCGGATGATCTCCAACCCGTTCATCCCGGGAAGGCCGAGATCGATCACGGCCGCATCGAAGGGGTATTCGGTCGCCAGGTACAAGCCTTCGCGACCCTCGCCTGTGCCCTCTGCGATGGCGCCCTCGCGACCGAGACGCTCGATGATTTGGCGACGCAGCTGCGCTTCGTCCTCGATCACCAGGACATGCATGTGCTCCCCCTCAGCGGCCGGATACGAAGACGTATTTGACCTCCCCGGACGGGGTCAGGACCTTGACCTGATAGCCGCCGTCCGCCGCCTTTACGGAGAGCACGCGCCCACCGCCGGTCTGGCGCCGCGCCGCCTGTTCCGCTTGGGAAGGGGTCATGTGTCCTTGGCTCGACTTATCGCTGCGGCCCCAAGCCGTTCCGGTCGCCGCGACGCTGGCGACGATGAGCACGACGGCGAGGACGAGGCTGGTCTGGCGCATGGTGTTTTCGGTTCGGGGATCCGTTCCAGGTGCGAGCCAATCTAGCACAGACGGCCAGTGGGGCCGAAGGCATCCGCGGCGCCACGGCGCACTATCTGGGGTTTCGGTCGTTCCTGTACCCGCGCTCCGGCGGGTTTAGTATGACAGAGCGAGGAGGAACGTAACCGCGAATGGCATGGCCGCCGTATTCCGGGGCCGTGATGGTCGTGGTGCCGCGTTCGTGGCGATAACGGCGAGAGTAGGGCTGACATGGCCGGCCGCGATCGCAGCGCCATTCCCGACCGTCGCGTCCTCCCCATTCGGAATACTCCCGCGCCTGGGAGGTCGCCGGCGCGAGGGCGAGGATCGCGATACCGACAGCGGAGAGGATCAAGAGCGCCAGGGGTTTGATGTTCATAAAGGATCTCCAGCGAAACGACGGGCAACGAACACCCGTCATGGCCGCAAGAGTAGAGCATCCATGCTGAACCGCACCTGAACCGCAAGGCGGTCGAAATCCCTCGCCACTTGAGCCGCGCGAGCCGAGAAGCCTGCGGCAGCGCGGGACACTGATCCCGGGGAGACAGCGCATGTCGCCCCGAGGCGCGGTTCAATGCCCTTTTAGGCGTCTGCGCATCGCGTGCAGGGTCGGCTCTGTATAGCCGTTCGGCGCCTCGCGGCCTTTGAAGATCAAGTCCGCCGCGGCCTCGAAGGCGATGCCGTCGAACCCGGGGGCCATCGGGCGATAGACAGGATCATCGGCGTTCTGTGCGTCGACCACCGCCGCCATTCGCTTGAGCGTCTCCATCACTTGCTCGCGCGATACGATCCCGTGATGCAGCCAATTGGCGACATGCTGGCTTGAGATCCGCAGTGTCGCGCGGTCCTCCATCAGGCCGATGTTGTTGATGTCCGGTACCTTCGAGCAGCCGACACCCTGATCGACCCAGCGCACCACGTAGCCGAGGATGCCCTGACAGTTGTTGTCGAGCTCTTGCTGGATCTCCTCCGCACTCCAGGCGCACGCCGGGTCGAGCGGGATCTGCAGGATGGTGTCCAGACTGGCCCGTGGTCCACCCGCGGCCAACTCGACTTGGACGGCGGCCACATCGACCTGGTGGTAGTGCATCGAATGCAGGGTCGCGGCGGTCGGGGAGGGTACCCAGGCGCAATTGGCACCTGCCTTGGGATGACCGGACTTGGTCTCGACCATGGCGCGCATCTCGTCGGGCATGGTCCACATGCCCTTGCCGATCTGGGCGTGGCCGCGCAGACCGCAAGCGAGACCGACATCGACGTTCCAGTTTTCGTAGGCGAGCAGCCAAGGCGCGGTTTTCATGTCGCCTTTGCGCAGCACCGCGCCGGCCTCCATGTCGGTGTGGATCTCGTCGCCGGTGCGGTCCAAGAAGCCGGTGTTGATGAAGATGACCCGCTCGGATGCGACCCGAATGCACTCCTTCAGGTTAAGGGTCGTGCGGCGCTCCTCGTCCATGATGCCGATCTTGATCGTATTGCGGGCGAGCCCGAGCGCATCCTCGACCCCCGCAAAGATGTCGACCGCAAGCTGAACCTCCTCGGGTCCGTGCATCTTGGGCTTGACGATGTAGACGCTGCCGGTGCGCGAGTTGCGACGCGCGCCGAAGCTCGGATGGATGTCGTGCAGGGCGCAGGCCACCGTGACCAGGGCGTCGAGCATGCCCTCCGGGGTCTCGTTTCCGTCGGCATCGAGCACGGCATCGGTGGTCATCAGATGGCCGACGTTGCGGACCAGCATGAGCGCACGACCGGGGAGCACGAGGGTGCCGCCGACCGGGTTGCGGTAGACCCGATCTTCGTCCAAGGCGCGATCGACGGGTTTGCCGCCCTTCTGGAAGCGCGCGGTGAGGGTGCCCTTCATCAGCCCGAGCCAGTTGCGGTAGACCTCGACCTTGTCCTCGGTGTCGACCGCGGCGACCGAGTCCTCACAATCCTGGATGCTGGTCATGGCGGACTCCAGCAACAGGTCGGCCACGCCCGCGGGGCTGTCGCGACCGACCTGGTGCTCGCGATCGATCCGGATCTCGACATGTAGGCCATGGTTGACCAGCAGGACGGCATCCGGCTTCTCCGGGGTGCCGCGGTATCCGACGAACTGGCCGGGTTCCGCCAGCATCGTCTGGCTGTTGTCCGGCAGGCAGACGACCAGCTTGCCGTCCTCGATCCGGTAGCCGCAGGACTCCCCGTGTGAGCCGCGGTTCAACGGTGCGGCCTCGTCAAGGAATGCGGCGGCGCGGGCGATGACCTCGGCGCCGCGTTTGGGGTTGTAGCTCGGGCCGCGCTCCAGCCCGTCGGTGTCCGGGATCACATCCGTTCCGTAGAGCGCATCGTAAAGGCTGCCCCAGCGCGCGTTCGCAGCGTTGAGGGCGTAACGTGCGTTGTTCACGGGCACCACGAGCTGAGGACCCGCGATCTCGGCGATCTCCGGATCGACGTTCGCCGTCGTGACGCCGAAGTCCGGGCCTTCCGGGACGAGGTAGCCGATGTCCGACAAGAAGGCGCGATACGCGCCTGGGTCCAACGTCTGGCCACGATGCTCCAGATGCCAGGCATCGATGCGCGCCTGTAAGGCGTCGCGTCGATTCAACAGTTCACGGTGACGCGGTGCAAGCTCACGCACCATCGAGCCGAAGGCGCCCCAGAGGTGATTTGGGTTGATCCCGGTACCCGCGAGCACGTCTCGCTCGACCAGGTCGTAGAGGGCTTGAGCGACCTTCAGGCCGCCCACGTTCACGCGTTCCAGCCTATTCTCATGCATTGTCGGTCTCCATCCCTCGTTTCGAGAGGGCCGTCTCAGTGGTGTTGGGGATTCTGCGAACCTAAGCGGCCATTCTTCCGCGCTCGCCATCGGTACGATTCAAGCGCCGGGCGTCGACCGGGACGCCTCGATCTGAGGGGGTTGGCAGTAGGGTCCCCGGTGTACCCCGCGGACCTCCTGTAGTTACGATAAGATGGTGTTCTTGCTTCAACGCGGCAAGCTTAACCTGATGAATTTTGTCAAGTGACAGCATTCGTCTCTGCAATGCTTGCTTCGGGGCTCTTTGCGCAGAACGCTCGGCCCGTCGGAGCAGGACGCGATGCACACGACGGCCCGCAACAGGGCGGCCGTGAACCGAGGAAACCGATGAAGCACCTTTTTCGAGGGTCGCCCGCCCTTCGCATCACCCTTCTTTATCTCGGCTTTTCACTGGTCTGGATCGCCGTCTCGGATTGGCTGTTGTCGCGGGGTGCGGGCAACTCCGCTGCGCTGCTGTGGCTGAGCATGTTCAAGGGTTGGCTGTTCGTGGCCCGTGACGGCCGGCCTTCTCTACATGCTCCTGCATCGCCTCATCGACCGGTTGCCGGAAGCGGCCGAAGAGCCGGTCAAGCCCGGCCGCCTACTGCTGGTTTTTCTGGGCCTGACCTGCCTCGTCCCCTTGCTCAGCTTCGGCATTGTCCTGATCCACGGTCCGCAACTCGAGCATGATGCTTACGAGAACCTGGCCGCGATCGCCGCGCTCAAGGCCGATCAACTGGAACAATGGACGGCCGTTCGCGAGGCCGACGGGAGACTGCTTGCGGCCGACGCCGCCTTCGTGCGGCGTCTCGACACCCTGCTGCGCGAGCCCGATGCGGATCCGGTACTGGCCCGGGACATCTCGGGCCGACTCGGCGCGCTGGCGGCTGCGCGCGGCTACGAGGGGGTCCTGGTTTTCGATCCGGATTTACGACAAGTTCTGACCGTCGGCGAGAACTATGCCCCTCATGATGCGCTCCCGGCCCTGATCGCTCGTGCCCACGCCGAGGGAAGGACGGTGCACGGCAGTCTCCACCGTGGCGAAGACGGCGCCTACCACCTGGATTGGGCAGTGCCGCTCTCCGTCACCGAGGGCGGAATACGACGAACGGTCGCGACCGTCGTGATGCATACGGATCCCGCCGGCTTTTTCTTCCCGCTCTTCCGACTCTGGCCGACGTCCAGTCCGAGCGGCGAGACCCTATTGGTCGAGCGCGTCGGCGATTCGGCCGTGTTTCTGACCACCGCCAGACATGCGGACTGGATGCCGCTGAGTCATCGGGAATCGCTCTCGACGCTGCTTCCGGCGACCGACGCACTTGCCCGGACTGCAATCTCCGGACGGGTCCCGGGCGTCGATTATCGAGGTGTACCCGTGCTGGCCGTGTACCGTCAGATCGTCGGGACCGATTGGCGTCTGATCGCCAAGGTCGACCGTGCGGAGGTGATGGCGCCTCTGAAGGTCTTGGTCTTTTGGGTCAGCCTGATTGCCTTCTTCGCGCTTGTGGTCGTCGGTATCGTCGGGGGGCTATCCAGGCGTCTGCAGCAGCGCGCCCATCTCCTTGAGATGGCGGCTCAGGCCGCCGAGAAGGACCGGCTGTTGATGAAGTTCTACGAGCTCCCCTTTGTGGGCATGGCGATTACTTCCCCGAAGACCAAGCAATGGACTCGCTTCAATGACCGGCTGTGCGAGATCCTCGGTTACTCGCGCGAGGAGTTGGCCGAGATGACATGGGTCGCGTTGACCTATCCGCCGGATCTGGAGAAAGATCTGGCGGCGTTCGAGCGGGTGGTGGCCGGGCAGTCGGACGGTTACGCAATGGAAAAGCGCTTCGTGCGCAAAGACGGGCGGATGGTCCAGGCCGAGATCGATGTCCGCGCCGTGCGGCACGAGGACGGGGCCATCGACTATTTCGTCGCGACCGTCGACGACATCAGCGAGCGCAAGCGCCAGGAAGAGCGACTCCGGCTCGCCGCGGCGCTGTTCGAGAACACGCGCGAGGGTGTCGTAGTGACGGATCGCGAAAGGCGCATCCTTCAGGTCAACCAGGCGTTCGTCGAGCTGACCGGCTATCGCGAAGACGAGGCGGTCGGACAGACACCGGGTTTCCTTCGATCGGACCGCCACGACGCCGCCTTCTTCGACGCCCTGTGGCGACAGATCGATACAACCGGCCACTGGCAGGGCGAGCTGTGGAATCGGCGCAAGAGCGGCGAGTTCTACCCGGTGTTGCTCAACATCAGCGCGGTCCGGGACGACGCGGGGCAGGTCGTCCACTATGTCGGCGCCTTCTCGGACCTGTCGCGGATCAAGGAGTCGGAGTCGCGGTTGGAGTTTCTGGTCCATCACGATCCTCTGACCGAGCTGCCCAATCGTCTCCTGCTCGTCTCACGCCTCGGCCACGCAATCGAGGTCGCGGCCCGGGAAGGCCAGCTCCTGGCGTTGTTGCTGCTGGATCTCGATCGCTTCAAGGACATCAACGACAGCTTCGGTCATCCTGCCGGGGATGACCTGCTCCGACAGACGGCGCGGCGCCTCGGCGGGTGTCTGGTTTCCGCCGACACCTTGGCCCGCCTCGGCGGGGACGAGTTTGCGGTCCTCCTCGAAGATATCGTCGATCCGCAGGATGCCGCCCGTGTCGCCGAACGCCTGATCGCGGCGTTGAACGAGACCGCCAGTCTGTCCGTAGGCAGCGAGGTGCGTATCGGCGCCAGCATCGGGATCAGCGTCTTCGACGGACAAACTGAGGATGCCGGGGAGATGCTGCGCCAAGCCGATGCCGCCCTCTATCGGGCGAAGGCGGGCGGTCGCAATCGTTTCGATTTCTACACCGAGGATCTGACGCGCAGCGCGCGGCTGCGCGTGGAGACCGAACGGCGACTGCGCGGCGCATTGGCCGAGGGCCAACTGGTCGCGCATTATCAACCGCAGGTCGAGATCGCCACGGGACGCATCGTCGGTGTCGAGGCCCTGGTGCGCTGGCGCGATCCCGAGCGCGGTTTGATCCCGCCGGGCGAGTTCATCCCGCTCGCCGAAGAGACGGGCCTGATCGGAGCGCTCGGCGAGTGGGTGTTGCACGAGGCTTGTCGTCAAGGCGTCAGGTGGATGCGGGCCGGCATCGACCCCTTGGTCGTCGCGGTCAACCTCTCCGCACATCAATTGCGCCAAGGCGACATCGCCGAGGCCGTTGCTCGCGTATTGACGCAGACAGGTTTCCCGGCCGAGCAGCTCGAGCTGGAGCTCACGGAAAGCGCGCTGATGGAACGCGAGAACGACACCGCAGGTGTCCTCGACCGGCTGCGCGAGCAGGGCATCCGCATGGCGGTCGACGACTTCGGAACCGGCTATTCATCTTTTGCGTATCTGCGTCGGTTCCATCTGGACCTGCTCAAGATCGACAAGCGTTTCATCGACGAGATCGACCAACAGCCGGACGCCCGCACCATTGTCGATGCCATCATCGCTATGGGGCACGCACTCGGATTGAAGGTCCTGGCCGAGGGGGTCGAAACCCAAGCCCAGCTCGACATCTTGCGCACCCAAGGGTGCGATCTCTTCCAAGGCTATCTGAAGAGTCGCCCCTTGGAGCCGGATGCCATCACCGCGTTGCTGCACGGCGACGAGGGGCGATCGTTGGTCCTTCGGGTTGCAACCTAAGACCGGCGCGTCCAATGACGGATCAGCTCACCCCTGACCAGCGTTCGCGGCTGATGGCCAGGGTCGTCGGCAAGGACACCAAGCCCGAATGGATCCTGCGCTCCGCACTGCACCGGCTCGGATTTCGGTATCGCCTCGGCGGGGGCGGACTTCCGGGTCGTCCGGACCTGATCCTGCCCAAGTATCGCGCCGTCGTCTTCGTTCACGGCTGCTTCTGGCACCACCATGCCGACTGCAAGCGCGCGACCTTGCCGCGCACCAACGCGGCCTTCTGGAAAGAGAAGCTCGAGCGCAACGTCGCGCGCGACGCCGAGGCCGTCGCCGTGCTCGAGGCCTCGGGTTGGAAGGTCATCGTGGTCTGGGAGTGCGAGCTGTACCGCGATCCTGTTGCGGTCGCCTTTCGCGTGGTTTCGGCATTGACCGACGGAGCCGCCGTGCCGGAGGATGGCGGATGCGATATCGGGACACTCGATCCTCGGCGGTTACTGCAAGTCGCCGAAGAGAAGCGACGCTACCGGATCGGCCCAAAAACACTTAAAGGCGATGTGGATCAAGACGGGTGACTGCATGAGTCAAGCGACGACCTGCTTTACCCTGGTCGATCTCTTTTCCGGAGCCGGCGGAATGAGCTTCGGCTTCCACCGCCACCCGGTCTTTCAGGTCATCGCGGCGGCAGACGCCGAGGTGGGGAAACCCAGCAGTGGGGGAGGAGCACTTCAGTGCAACGCCACCTACGCGCGGAACATCGGCGTTACGCCTGTCGCCATCGACCTCTCGAGCGTCACCGCGGACGAGCTTCCCGAGCGCCTGGGGCTGAATGCATCGACCCGCGTCAATGTCCTGTCGGCCTGTCCGCCCTGCACCGGCTTCAGCCGCGCCAATCCCAGCAACCATCTGAGCGACGACCTGCGCAATAGCCTGGTCCGCCGCTGTGCACAGTTCGCCGCCGTCCTCGACGTGGACATCCTGGTGATGGAGAACGCCCGCGAGCTGATTCGGGGCAACTTCTCGCACCACTATCAGGGTCTTTGCCGGGATCTGACCGAGCTTGGCTACGCGGTGTCCGGTGCAACCCATCTGCTCAGCCGTTTTGGTCTGCCGCAGATCAGAGAGCGCGCCATCGTCATCGCGGTCAAGCGCCCGCTCGCCATGCGGACGCTCGATGATCTCTGGGAAGGCTGGCGCGTGCGCGCCGACGCGTTGACGGTCCGGCGGGCCTTCGCGGCGATCGATCCCCGGTCGAGCGGGGTCGAGACCTATCCCGGCTTCGCCTCCCCGGAGGTGATCCGCCGTCTAAGGGCGACGCCACGCGACGGCGGCTCATGGATGGACCTGCTGTCGCGACCGGACCGCGAGCAGCTTCTGACACCCGCCATGCAGCGGATCGCGCGGGAGCGTCGGTTCGGCTCCTATCCCGACGTCTACGGCAGGATGGCCTGGGGTAAGCCCGCGCAGACCATCAAACGGGAATGCGCACACGTCGGCAACGGTCGCTATGCCCATCCGGAGGCAGACCGCCTGTGCTCCGTTCGAGAGATGGCCATGCTGCAAGGCTTCCCGAACGATTTCGTCTTCGCCGACGCGGCCCTCTCGAACCTCTATCGGCATATCGGCGACGCCGTACCGCCGCTGATCTCCCATCAGATCGCGCATCTCTGTGAATGGATCTTAACAGGCCGGCGGCCGACGCTTGTGGAGACGCTTTTGCCGGGTGCGCACTTGACCCGCGAGGATGTGACCCGAGAGGGTCCGTCGATTCAAGTGGATCCTACGTACGGCATCGCTTCCGCGAGCGGCTTCTGAAGGCTGTATCCTCATCAAGGAGTTGATCGATGGGCCAGGTTAATTCGACCTCGCCGGGATCTCACTGACGCGACTCGACGCGGGCGCGTTTTTCACATTGCGGCCCCGGAGGGTGGACGAGCGAGAGCGAAGTCCACCCAGTCCCACGCCGGCGCCGGTGGACTGCGCTGGGCTTGTCAACCAAGCGGTAGCGGTTCGGCCGCTTCATGCCAGCCATGGCGTCGGCCGACTATTCCTTGCACACTCGACGGTGGCGTTTGCAGTTGGTTGGGGCGAACGTTGCGGAGCACCTGATCGGGCATCCGGCGTCCGTGATGAGTCCAGCGACGGGCGTTCCGGATGACCGCTGCTTCCGGGTTGCCGGCGATACGGGCTTCCTGATCATCGGTCCCCCGGAGCGGCGCTCGGACATCGCGATCCGGCAAATTGACGCGCGGCGGACGCGGTCGCTAGTCACGAACCAGCCGTTCCAACATCAGCGAGACCAGGTCGCGTCTGCCGTCGAGTGGGGGCCTGGGGACAGACCACGGTTTTCTGCTTTCATGCCAACTCGGATGACCGATATAGGCCCGAAACCGTGGTCTGTTCCTGGTTTTCGGAGTTTGCCGCGCGTGCTTCGGGAGAACGGTCTCCCGGCCGATCAGCTCGCGCTCAAGATCGAGGTCATCGAGAGCGCTCCGATAGAGCGCGAGGGCGATGCGGCAGGCGTCTTCGAGCGTCTGCGCGAGCATGGCATTCTCCTGGCGGTCGACGATTTCGGAACCGGCTATTTTTTTGCCTATCTGCGTCGGTCCCGCCTGAACCTGCACGACCGCTTTCCATCGCTAAACCGCGGCTGAGCGAAAGGGCAATGATGCCTTGGAACGGCCCGCTCGCCCAACGCCGCCGAAGGGATCATCTGCACGGCATCGCACAGGCGGCACTCATCGTCAGCGCTTGCCGCCGAACAGTCGTCCGAAGAGACCCGTTGCGGGTGCCTTCGCGGGTGTTTGGTCGGCCAGCGCTTGCGCTGCCTCGGCGGCGGCTTTCGCATCCTCAGCCTCCGCGGTCTGCCAGGCGGTGCTGAGCTTTTCCCACCGCGGGTCGGCGCTGTCCAGGCTCCAAGCCCGGATGTGCTTGTCGACGCTGCCGGAGTAGAGCCACTTGCCGTCGGGGCTGAAGGCGACGCAGTAGACGTCCTTCTCGTGTCCGGTCAGGCGCGTCATCTCCGCGCCGGTGGCGGCGTCCCAGAGAACGATCGTCTTGTCCGCGCTGCCCGAGGCGATCATCTTGCCGTCCGGGCTGAAGACCGCGCTCCAGACCGGATAGGTGTGCTCTTCCATCTCCATGATGAGCCCGCCCTTCTCGAGGTCCCACAGACCGATCGAGCCGTCGACGTTGCTCAGCAGGAGCCGGGTGCCGTCGGGGCTGAACTGCGTGCTGTTGATACCGTTGTTGACGACGTCCAGGCGCAGCAGCTCCTCGCCCGAGTCGACGTCCCAGACCGCCATGGTGCAGTCGCGGCTGCCCGAAACCAGGCGCGTGCCGTCGATCGAGAAGACCACGCCCTGCACGTATTGGGGATGTCCCTCGATGGTGCGCACCAGGGTACCGTCGGCGCATTTCCAGATGCAGATGGTGCCGTCTTCGCTCCCGGAGGCCAGCAGCGCGCCGCCGGGCTGGAAGTCGACGCTGTAGACCAGACTGCTGTGGCCGCTTTGGTTCCAGAGCTCGGCACCGCTGGCGGCGTCCCAGAGACGCACCGTCGTGTCCGTCCCGCCCGAGGCGACCCGGCGGCCGTCCGGGTGGAAGCGCACGGTGTAGACCCGCCCGTCGTGACCCTGCAGCACGTGCTCGACGCGTCCCGCGGCGACGTCCCAGATCTTGACCAGGCTGTCCCAGCTTGCGGTGGCCAGGCGCTGGCCGTCGGGGCTGAGGGCGAGTCCGTAGATGGTGTCCGTTGCGGCCGTGCGCGGCACGGAGCGCCAGTGTGGGGTAGGCATCGGGTTCTCCTTAATTGACTGATGCGAATGGATTCTAAACCGCGCCCGATGCGGTATGGGTTGTTGCTTGCACGGGCTTGGCCGCGCCGGCTCCGACGGTTGTTGGAGACGGCACGGTTTAAAATATTCAAAAGAATTAAATTCTAAACCGCGTCTCCGAAAAGGTCGGAAAAATCCTTGATCTCGACACAACGTGAACGATGCTGCATTTCACTCTAGACGCGGTTTACGGGCTCAGGACTCGATCATCTGGTCGAGGCGATGACCCGGGCGTACCATGGGGATGACGTTCTCGGCCTTGTCGACCCAGACATCGACCAGGACCGGGCCGGGCTCGGCCAGCGCTTGGGCGACGCCCTCGCGCAGATCCTTCGGATGCTTGATGCGCTGGGTCTTAAGGCGCGGATAGACGTATTTGAGGCCGGTCAGGTTCGGGATCTGACGCCGACAGGTCTGATCCAGGTCCATGCAGTCCGGATCACAGCTCGCGTCGCGGGCGAGACAGGTCTCGTAGTGATGACCCTCGTCCATCATGTCCTCCCACTGGCGGACCATCCCGAGAAAGCTGTTGTTCAGGACGAAGATCTTCAGCGGGATCCGGTTGGCGACCAGGGTGCCGAGCTCCTGGATGTTCATCTGAAAACTGCCGTCGCCGTCGATCAGGACGAGCGGGTGGGCTGGGTCGGCGAACCAGGCGCCGATCGCTGCCGGCAGGCCGAAGCCCATGGTCCCGAGCCCGCCCGAGCTGACCCACTGGCGCGGCCGGCGGAAGCGATAATACTGCGCCGACCACATCTGATGCTGGCCGACACCCGTGACCAGGGTCGCGTCGCCCGCCGTCAGCTCGGAGATGATCTCGACGACGGCCTGCGGCTTGATGTAGTCGGACCGGCCATAGGGTTTGGGCATCTGCTCGCGCCACTGCGCGATTCGGGCGAGCCAGTCGGCATGGTCGGCGGCCTGTCCGGTGCTCAAGGCGTGCTCGAGGAAGTCACCGAGCTCCGCGACCAGGTGCAGATCGGTCGCGATGGTCTTGTCGATCTCGGAGGGGTCGATGTCGACATGCGCAATGCGCTTGCCGGTGGCGAAACCCTTCACCGCGACCCGGTCGTCGAACCGTCCGCCGAGCGAGAGGATCAGGTCGGCATCGCGCAGGGCATAGTTGGCCGGGATGGTCCCGTGCATGCCCGGCATGCCGAGGTTGTGCGGCAGCTCGAAGGGGAGGGCACCGAGGGCGTTGAAGGTGGTTGTGACCGGGACGGCGAAACGCTCGGCGAACGAGCGCAGCGCCGCTGCCGCGTTGGCATGGATGACCCCCCCGCCGGCCTTCACGACCGGGCGTTCGGCGGCGGCGAGTGCGGCTAGGATGGCGTCGGCCTTCACCGGGTCGAATGCGATCGGCTCGCGATGACGGATCCGGGGCGCATTCTGTCCGCTCGGATCTCGGCTCGTTTCGGCCAGCTGCACGTCCTTGCAGATGTCGACCACGACCGGTCCGGGTCGGCCACGGGTTGCCAGCGCATAGGCCTCGCGCAGCACCCACTCCAGGTCGCGGACATCCTTGACCAGATAGTTGTGCTTGGAGATCGGCCGCGTGAAGCCGACGGTATCGACCTCCTGGAAGGCATCGGTGCCGATCGCCGCACTCGGCACCTGGCCGGTGATGAAGAGCGTCGGGATCGAGTCCTTGTGCGCATCCGCGATGGGCGTGGCCAGGTTGGTCGCGCCCGGTCCCGAGGTGGCGATCGCCACGCCGACCCGTCCGCTCGTCCGCGCATAGCCCTCCGCGGCATGTCCGGCGCCGCCTTCCTGACGGCAGAGGATGAACTTGGGTGCCGGGTCGCGGCGGCGCATCCGTCGATTCAACTCGACGTGCAGGGGGATGACCGCGCCGCCCGTGTGGCCGAACAGATACTCGACCCCGAGGTCGGTCAGAACATCGAAGAAGATGGCGGCTCCGGTTCGGGCGGCATGGCTCATAGGGCGAATGACCAGGGCTCAGGGTCTAAGAAGCCGGTAATCATACCCTCACATGGCGTAAAGGGCAGGATGGATCGCCAACCGGGCGGGGCTTTCGGTTATCCTCCGGGCCTGGCCGGTCACCCTGTGGGTCAGGGTATCGGGACATGAAGAATCGCGATGAGGATGCCGTACATGCAAGCGATCGTTGAATGGCTCAAAGGGCTGCTCGAAACACTGAAGTCTCTGAACTACGAGCGGCTTTTCGTCGTCTCGGTTGTGGTGGCGACACTGGCGGGATCACTCTATGTCTACCTCGTGGACATTTACTTCGCGCCTGCGCCGGACCAGGCGCAGGCCGTCGATCCGCTGGTGGCGGACCGGCTCGCGCCGATCGGGCGTTTGACCCTCGCCGAGCCCGTCGTTGCAGCTCCGGCTGTCGAGCCCGACGAAGCCGCGGCCAATGCAGCAGGGGGCCCGCCAGCGAGCGCACCGACCGAGTCGCCTGCCGAGGATGTCGTCACCGACGTGTCCGCAACCGATGCGGGATCGACCGAAGCCGTGGCGACCTCGGAGTCGCCGACGGAGCCGACGTTGGATCCGATCGCCGCAGGGGTTGCCGTCTCGGCGAACCCGCTCGAGGCAGAAGATGCATCGACCGAGGCGGACGGCGCGGCCCCGGCTGCGCCCGAGCCGTCGGTCCCGTCCGCGGATGAGCCGATGACCGACGCCGCAGCAGTCGCGGAGCTGCCGGGTCCGGCGCAGGGCTATCCGCCGGTTCCGCCCGGCTACATGCCCATGCCGGCTCCCGGATATGCGCCGGGCTATCCGCCATACCAGGCGCCTCCCGCGGCGGGTCGGCAGGCTCCCGGCGTGCCTTCAGGCTACGGTCCCGGTCCCTACAGGGCCTATCCGCCGACCCTCTACGAACGCTCCGTGGCGCCGGCGACCGGTTATCCGCCGCCGCAGGGCTGGGCGCGCTAAGGTGTCGCGTGCCGGGTTCGGGATCGTCACGGGGTGCGGATCCGTCGCCCCTGATGGTTTCCCCGAGACCGGCCGTCGAGCACCGCAGGTTGACCGCTCGAGGGTCTCGTGAGCGCCGCTCCCGTCGAGCTGAGTCTGAATGGCGTCTATTATCCGCCTTGGCTGCTGGCGGCGCTGCTCGGTCTGGTTCTGGCGATCGCCCTGGCCGAGCTCGCCAACCGCACCGGGCTGAGTCGCTTCGTGTGGCATCCGCCGCTGTTTTTCGCCGCCCTGGTCGTCGCCTGCACCGTTCTGGTCGGCACGATCGTGGTGCCGTCGTTTTTCGGCTGACTGACATCCATCCGGGCAGAGGCAGATGAGCAACGCGAACGCCAAGCAATGGCTCCTGGACAGCGTGCGCGTGCTGGTGACCCTATCGATGGTCGGCATCGCCGGAGGTGCGGCCTTCTGGGCCTGGCAGCAGGGCAAGGCGCATCCCTGGACCCGCGACGGGCAGGTTTTGGCGGACGTGGTGCATGTGGCGCCCTGGGTGGGCGGTCAGGTGACCGTCCTTCATGTCGTCGATAATCAGCGGGTTGCAACGGGTGAGCTACTATTCGAGCTTGATCCGCTGCCCTATCGACAGGCGTTGGCGCAGGCCGAGGCCGACCTCGCCTTGCGCCGCGCCGAGGCGGCGGAGACCGGGCAAGGTGCGGAGTCGCTGTCGGGCGGCGCTCCCTCCGCACAGGACGAGGGTACCGGGCAGGCACATGCGGCGGCAAAGGACGCCGCGGTCCTGGCGGCCGAGATCGCCTTGACGACTGCGCGGATGCACCTCGACGACACGCGCGTGACGACGCCTGTCGACGGCTATGTCACGAATCTGCAACTCGGGGAAGGCACCTACGCGGACGCCGGTGTGCCCCAAGTGGCGCTCGTCGTCGCGGACTCCTTCCGCGTCGAAGCCTATTTCAAGGAGACGGATCTGCCCAACATCCACATCGGTGACCCGGCCGCGGTAACGCTGATGGGCTATCCGGACCGACCGCTGGACGGTCGTGTCGAGGGCATCGCGTTCGGGATCGAGCGCCGTTACTCGGCGCCCGGTCCGGGCGATCTGGCACAGGTCGAGCCCATGTTCGAATGGATCCGTCTTGCTCAGCGGATTCCGGTTCGGATTCGTCTCGACGCGCCTCCGGACGGCATCGTGCTGCGCGCGGGTTTGACCGCGAGCGTCGCCGTCAATCCGAGCGACGCGATCGGGGACGCGCCCGGCGCCGTCCTCGACGCCGACTGACGGGGCGAGCGGCGCACGCCTGTCCACGGAGGACGTCGCCCACCATGCCGATCGCGCGCACCTGGAACCCCGCCGCTGCGCTCAATGCGCTGAAGACCACACTCGGCGTCATCCTCGCCTGGGGTATCGTGCTCTGGCAGCAACTGCCGGATCCCTTCCTCGCGCCGATCGCCGTCTTGTTCCTGCAGACACCGTATCTCGGCGCATCCCTGCAAAAAGGGCTGATGCGCGTGCTCGGTACCTTGGCCGGAGCGCTGCTCGTGCTGATGCTCCTGGCGTTCCTGATCCAGGACCGCTGGGCCTTGATCGGCGCGCTGTCCCTGGTGGTGGCGGTGTCGATCTACATGATCCGCAACAGCCGCTACGGTTATGCCTGGTTCATGCTTGCCGTCACCGCAGTGATCATCGCCGGGGAAGCGTCGCTGGAGCCGAGCATGGCGTTTGCCAAGGCGGTCTCGCGCAGCACCGAGGCGCTGGTCGGCATCTTGGTCGTGCTGGTGATCAACGGACTGCTCTGGCCGCGTACCGGCGGTGCCATCTATGACCGTGCCTATCGCGATGCGCTCGCAGGGCTCGTCGAGCAGATGCGTCGGCTCGGCGAGGCGGTGTCCGCCGGCGCGGACGGGCGCCTGCCGCAGCCGCCGAAGACGCTGCGCGGTGCGCCCGTGCAGCTGCGCGAGATCCTCGCCGCCGCGGCGCTCGACAGCGGCGGCTTCCGGCGCTTGCGACGCACCTACGAGGCGCAGATCGACGGGCTCGCCGCCGTGCTGGGCTCGCTGATGGCCTTCGGCGAGAACCTGCGCTTGGCCGCCGAGGGGGAGCGGGCCTTTCTGAGTGCACCGCACCGGATGGTCTTGGGTCGCGCGCTTCTCGATCTTGCGGCCGCCGTCGAGGGGATCGAGAGGGATACCGGCACCTTCGCCGGGCCGCCTCCGGCACATGCCCTTGACGCTGCTCGGCAGTGCCTCGGTCGTCTGACCGCGGATCCCGGTCATGAGGCGCAGGCCGTCGCCGAGAGTGCCGTGCTGCACGCGACCGCCTTTGCCTTGAAGGGATTGATCATGCGTGTCGAAGGCCTTGCGGATGCGGGCGTCGCCCTGAGCGCCGGGCGCTCGCTGCCGGCCTCCGCGCTGGCCGTGGAGATCCGCCCGCCGCTCGGGGAGCGGATGGCTCGCGCCCTGCCCAACGCCTTGATCGCCGCCGCCGGTTTCTGGTTGATGGCCTTGCTGTGGATCGAGCTGCAATGGCCGCCGTTCGGCGTCATCGGGGTGACCATGGTGGTCGTGGTCATCGGCGTCGAGACCTTGGCGAATGTCCCCGTTCACCGGCGGGCGCGCCGCCTCGCGATCGGCGGGGTGGCGGGAGCCCTCCTGACGGCGCCCGTCTATTTTGCGGTCATTCCGCAGTTGGACGGCTTTCTCGCCCTCTCGCTCGTGCTCTTCGTCTTCTACTACCCGATCCTCTATTTCTTCCACGCCTTGCCGCAGCCGCACAATCTCTTCTTCTTGGGCGTCGCTCTGATGGCGATCCTGATGGTCCAGCTCGAGCCGACTCAAACCTACAGCGCCGCCGGCTATGTTGGACTGGCGCTCAGTATCCTGACCGGCTTCATCGTCGGCATCGCGCTGCTCGGCGTCTTCGGGGGCAGGTCGCCTCAAGAGCATCTGCGCCGGACGCTGAAGGATCTGCTCGCGACGCTCGACCGCGCCCTCGGCGACCTGGCCGATCGCAATCGCCCCGACTTCGCCGAGACACTGGCGCGCTACGAGCAGCGCCTGCGCGCCGAGCTTCAGTCACTGGCGGAGATTGTCCCGATGGCCTACGCGGCCCATGCGCCGACCAACGACCGGGAGCGGATCGATGCGCTCTTGGAGGCCTTGGAGACGCTGTTGATCCGCCTGGGTGCGCTCCAGCGGGCGCGTGCCCGGTGGCACGAGGAATGCGGTGCCGACCGAGAACACAACTGCCCCCGGACGGACTTCGGTCGGCACTGGCGGGAGGCGTTCCAGGTCACCCTGCGCGAGCTCCTGCGCAAACTCGGCCAACCGCGTAAGCCCGTCAGTCTCGACGCGCTCGATGCCAATCGGGACGTCGCCTTGTCGGAGGTCGCGCGGGTCGACGCCCTGCGCCGGGGCGGCGATCCGCCGCCGGGCGCCGTCTATATCCTCGGGATCGCGGGTCACTATATCGGGGTTGCACGAGGATTGCGGACGTTGGCCGGGGCGCTGGATGCGATCGACTGGGAGGCCTGGCGGGTGCCCCGCTTTTAATCGGCGGCGCGCGATGCCGCTGACGGAGATCCGACTCGAATCGCTTCGGTCCCTTGTTCTGCGGATGGTTGTGATTGGCGCAGGTTGGGCCTCGCTATCGCTCGGCCCAACCTAGGGCACTAGGCCGAGAGCTTGCCTGCACGACGCGCGGCGAGCGCGACGAAGAGATAGGCCCAGCCGTTGAAAATCAGCTCGATGGCGACGAAGAGGCCGATGACCCACATGCCGGACATCGGCCACTTGGCGATGATCATGGCGCCGAGGGCAATCGAGATGAGGCCCGCCAGTACCAGCCAGCCCCAGCCACTCTGTCCCCGATGCTGAAAGGCCATGATGACGCGGGACAGGCCGACGGCGATCAGCACGGCGGCGAGCGCAAGGGTGAGGGTTTCGGAGGCGAGCACGGGGTCGACGACGATCAGCAACCCGCCGGCGATGTAGAGAAGTGCGATCAAAATGTGCCAGAGTGCACCTTTCCAGCCTTGACACTTGAAGGCGTCGATGAGCTGAAAGGTCCCCCCAACGATCAACAGTGCCCCGAAGAAGACGACGCTGACGAGGGTGAGTCCGAAGGTCATCCCCATCCCCACGGTGCCGAGGATGATGGAGAGGACACCGAATGCGAGAAGCCAGCCCCAATTGCGGCTCAGATCGCCGAACACGGGGTGCTGCGAGACGGGCGTATTCTGGTCGTTCGCCATGCTTGTTCTCCTATAATGGCACTTAGCCTTTTGGGCAGTGTCGGATTCGCAAACGGTCTCCGGTCCATGACCGTGGGCGCGGAGCCGCCGCGACAGGATACGCCGACCTGGGCGGATAGCCTATGACGACGTGATGAGGTCTTGTCCGAGTGCGATGCGTTCGGACCCCTCGGTTCGGATGCTCAACGGAGATCAAACTGCATGGTTTCACACTACAACATCATCATCGTCCCGGTGGATGGTTCGGAGGGTGCCGCGCGCGCTGCCGTGTTCGCCGCCGACCTGGCACGTGCCACGGACTCCCCGATTCAGCTTCTGCACGTGTTCTCCCCGACCAGCAACGAGCTGATGGGCATGGCGCATCTCCCGCGCACGGAGATCGACACGATCAGTCACGAAGCGGCCAACATCGCCTTTGCGAAGGCGCGGGCAGCGATCGGCAATGCCGATGATCTGACGATCGAGGAGAAGAGTGTCTGGGGCGAGCCGCGCGAGGCGATCGTCGCGGCGGCGGAGGCCACCGATGCCTTGATCGTGATGGGCCGTCGAGGGCTCGGCAAGATGCAGAAACTGATTATCGGCAGCGTTTCGGATGCGGTGATCCGCACTGCACAGCGGCCGGTGACGGTGGTGAGCTGAGGGCCGCTCGGGATGTGCCGCGCTTGCGGTCGCCTGCCCTCGGCCACCGGCTTGAGATCGACGCCGCTGGAGGCGGGCTGCCGGAGGCCGGATCCCGAGCGCTCCCGCGATCGCTCCAGGCGCCCCCCGTTCATGCCGTCGCTCCCGGACCGCGCAACGCAGTGTCGCCGTCGGCGCCTGGCTGTCCAGCAAGCTCGGCCGGTCAGACCTGGTCGACCAAGTGCTCGGGACGCGGCAGGTCGACATGCGTTGCGGGCTCGGCACCGGAGCGGCGGTTCAGCGCAAAGTCCCGCATGGCCGCCGCGCCCGAGAGGTTGTAGACCTCCGCGAAACCGTGCTGCGCCAGGATGCGTACTGCCGCGTAGGCGCGCTGTCCGCCGCGGCAGGAGACCACCGTAGGTCGGGCAGCGTCGAGCTCGCCGAGGCGGTCGCGCAGATCGTCGAGTCGGATGTGTTTGGCGTGGGGCACATCGCAGAGCGGAAGCTCCTCGAGCTCCGCCGCCTCGCGGACATCCACGACCTGGAAAGCGGAGAGATCCGCGTCCGGCTGGATCAGCGGAGCGAGCCCGTCGAGATCGTTCTGCGCGACGAAGGCCGCCATGTGCAGCGGGTCCTTGGCCGCGCCGAAGGGCGGTGCGTAGGCGAGATCAAGCGCCCCGAGATCGTCGATCGTGCCTTTAAAATGGATCAGGGTCGCGACCACGTCGAGCCGCTTGTCCACGCCCGCGGCACCGACGACCTGCGCACCGAGCACGCGTCCCGTGCCCGTCTCGTAGACCAGCTTGATCCCGATCGGTGCCGCGCCCGGATAGTAGCTCGCGTGATGGTAGGAGACGATGTGTACCGCGCGTGCGTCGAATCCCGCCTGCCCTGCGGCCCGCAGCGACAGACCCGCGATCCCGGCGGCGTAGCCAAAGACGCGCACGACCGAGGTGCCCCAAGCCGCGGGAGCCGGGCGTGAGGCACCCGTCGCGGCATGCTCTCCGGCCAGCCGACCGGTGCGATTCGCGATGCCGGCCAGCGGGACACGCATGCGCTCCCCGGTCGGACCGAAGGCATATTCGGCGGCATCCCCGACGGCGTAGATGTCCGGGTCGGAGGTGCGCATGTAGGCGTCCGTCGCTATGCCGCCGCCGGCCCCGATGCTCAGGCCGGCATCTGCCGCGAGCCCTACGTTGGGTCGTACGCCGATACTCATCAGGACCAGGTCCGCCGGCAAGCGTGTCCCGTCGACGAGGGTGACACCGGTCACGGCCCCATCGGTGTCCTCGATCGCGGCGACACCGCGGCCCAGCTCGAGTCTGACGCCGTTGCGTTCGCTCTCGCGGTGGAGCGGCTCGGCGATCTCGCGATCGAAGAACGGCATGACCTGGTCCTGCAGCTCGACGACCGTGACCTTCAGCCCCCGATGGACGAACTGTTCCGCGACTTCCAGACCGATGTAGCCTGCACCGACCACGACGGCCTCCTTCGCGTGCGTCATTCCCGCGATGATCCGATCCATGTCCCCGAGATTGCGCAGGCTGAAGACGCCTTGCGCAGTTGCCCCCGGGATCGACGGCACGATCGGCGCGGCACCGGGAGAGAGGATGAGTTTGTTGTAGTCCTCCCCGTATTGCTCGCCGGTGTCGAGATTCTTCACCAGCACCCTCTTGGTCGCGCGATGGATGGCGATCACCTCATGCCGGATGCGCGCGTCGATCAGAAAGCGATCGCGAAACAGCTCCGGCGTCGCGACCAAGAGCTGGGCGCGATCGCTGATCTCGCCGCCGATGAAATAGGGGAGGCCACAGTTGGCGAAGGACACATAGGGGTCGCGCTCGAACATGATGATCCGGGCATGCTCGTTGACGCGGCGAGCCCGCGCGGCCGCCGATGCGCCGCCCGCCACACCTCCGACGATCAGGATTTTCGGTGAGTCGTGGGCCTGTCTCGTGGTCGGCACTGCTGCGTTCTCCTATCGCGATTCAGGCGAAAAGCCCATTTATTCAAGGGGACATCATGTCGATGTCGATGGCGGGATCTTACCGGAAACCCCTTCCCAGCGCCGTGTCTCGGCGGCCGCGCGTCCGCGTGCGGTGTCCTGCCCCTTGCGAGCGTGGCTTCGCGTCGGCCGGCGACCGATCCCGATCTTCACGGAGACCCCGTGACCTTGTCGGTCGCCCACCCCGTGGCTACCATCGACGCGGCAACCAACCAGAAGGAATCCAGCGCGAGGAGCGAGTATGAGAGTGGTGATCATCGGCGGCGTGGCCGCGGGGATGAGCGCGGCGAGTCAAGCCAGAAGGACACGTCCCGACGCCGAAATCGTGGTTCCGGAGAAGACGCAGGACGTCTCCTACGGTGCTTGCGGTCTGCCCTACAAGCTTCCCCCGGACACGGACATGGACGATCTGCTCGTCATCTCCGCGCAGCGTTTCCGCGAGGAGCGCAATATCGACGAGCGTCTCGGCCATGAGATCCTGAAGATCGATCCGGGCCGCCGCGAGGTCGGCGGACGCAACGCCGAGGGCGCACGGGGTCGAGATGCTGCCGGGCACGCGGGTCGAGGCAATTGAGCGAACGGGCTCGGGCATCGCCGTCGAGACCTCCGAGGCGAGGCTCGAGGCCGATCTGTTGCTGGTCGCGACAGGCGTTCGACCCGAGTCCGAGTTGGCCGCTGCGGCTGGGTTGGCGCTCGGGGCCGCCGGGGCGATCGCCGTGGACGCGTACCTGCGAACCTCCGATGAGCACATCTACGCGGCCGGCGACTGCGCCGACGCGATCCACGCCATCACCGGGGAGTCGGTCTGGTTTCCGCTCGCGCTGCGCGCCAATCGCGCAGGCAAGCTCGCGGGCGACAACGTCTTCGGTTACCAACGTCCGGCGCCTCCGGTGCTCGGTACGGCCGTGTTCAAGTTCTTCGGGCTCGAGGTCGCACGCACCGGGCTGTCGCGCGAGGAGGCCGACGCGGCCGGGTTCGATACAGTGACCGCCGAGATCGTCGGCTCGACCCGTGCCGGTTACTATCCCGGCGGCGGCAAGCTCTCGGTCCGGCTGCTCGGCGATCGCAAGACCCGCAAGCTGCTCGGGTGCTGCATGGTCGGCCCCGAGGCGGCGGCGCACAAGATCGACACGGCCGCGGCGGCGATCCACGCCGGCATGAAGGCCGAGCAGATCTATGACCTGGACCTGGCCTACGCGCCGCCGTTTGGTCCCTCCTGGTCGCCCTTGTTGATTGCCGCTTCGCAGTTGAGCAAGGCGCTCGACTGAACAGGCGACCAGCGTCGGTCGGCTCCGAGATTGCCTGCATCGGGCTTGCTTGCATCGCCCAACCTCCGCCTGCTGATTCAAGTCCAAGGGGCTCGGCTTCATGAACACCGCAACGCACACCAACTTTCAGCGTCTGATTGCCGCCGTCGCAACCATTCCAGCGGCCCCGACCGCGGTCGTCCATCCATGCAACGCCGCGGCTTTGGGCGGGGCCGTCGATGCCGCGAAGGCCGGCATCATCACGCCGATCTTGGTCGGACCTCGCAAGAAGATCCTCGCCGCCGCGTTGGACGCTGGGATCGACCTCTCGCCCTACGAGATCGTCGACGCAGAGCACAGTCACGCATCCGCCGAGAAGGCCGTCACCTTGGTACGCGAGGGCCGCGCCGAGATGCTGATGAAGGGCTCGCTCAGTACGGACGAGCTGCTCGGCCCGGTGGTGAAACGCGATACGGGTCTACGCACCGCGCGGCGTCTGAGTCATTGCTTCATCATGGACGTGCCCGGTCACACGAACGTCCTCTTCATCACGGACGCGGCGATCAACATCTTCCCGACCCTGGAGGAGAAGGTCGACATCGTGCAGAACGCGATCGATCTCGCGCTCGCCTTGGGGATCGAGACCCCGAGGGTGGCGATCCTGTCGGCGATGGAGAAGGTCAACCCCAAACTTCAGTCGACCGTAGAGGCGGCGGCACTGTGTAAGATGGCCGACCGCGGTCAGATTACCGGCGGCGTCCTCGACGGACCGCTCGCGCTCGACAACGCCATCAGCCCGGAGGCGGCAAGGATCAAAGGGATCGGAGGTCCCGTTGCCGGACAAGCCGATATCCTGGTCGTACCCGATCTGGAAGCCGGCAATCTGCTCGCCAAGAGCCTCGCCTTCCTGATGAACGCCGACTCCGCCGGCATCGTCCTCGGCGCACGCGTACCCATCACGCTCACCAGTCGTGCCGACTCGGTCCAGAGCCGCCTCGCCTCCTGCGCCGTCGCCGCGTTGGTGGCCCACCGGCGTAAGGAGGCTGCGGCAATCGAGGGAGTGGTCTAGAAGGAGCCCTTTGACAGAAAGGATGTGCCGCCCTAAATTCAGGCCTTAATCCAAGACGGAATGATGGTCATGCAACCAATCTCGGTTTCCGAAAGCATTGTGCCTGTCGGCGAGTTCAAGACTCAGATATCGCGTCATCTGAAGCGACTTGTCGACGGCGCCGGTCCACTCGTCATTACGCAGAACGGTCGGGCCGCGGGCGTCGTCCTGTCGCCGGCGGAATACGATCGAATGTGTGATCAGGAGCGGTTTTTCGAATCCCTGCTTGCCGGGGCCGGAGACGCCGATGCCGGGCGGGTCATGGACACTGCAACCCTTCGCGAGCGCCTCGCGGAGCGGCGTGCAGGACGCTCCGTCGCTTGAAGGTCCTCTGGACCGATCAGGCATTTGAGCGGCTCGCAGAGATCGAGGAGTACATCGCGAGGGATGATCCGGCTACCGCTGAGCGGTTTATCGACAGATTGATCGATCGGTCCCAAGCCCTTGCGGATCACCCCGGCTTGGGGCGCACCCCGCCCGAGCTCCCCGGCAGTGATTTCAGGGAACTGGTCGAGGGAAATTACAGAATCGTCTATCGCGTGCAAGGCGACGACGTTGCCGTTCTTACCGTGGTTGAAGGCCATCGACGACTGCCGCTCGACGAACTGGCCTTGGACGATAGACCACTTCCCAACTCCAACTGAGGCACGGGGGCGCCGCTCAGTAAAACGGAAACAGCCAAGGCACCAGTGCAACCGACATCGTCGTCACAACGACGACGAACCCCCGGTGAAGGGCACCGCGATCATCACCAGGAGACCCACGTTATCGGCCCGAGGGCGACCGAGGCCGAACATCAGGATCGCGCCGACCAACAGGGCCAGCACCAGGACCACATCAAGGTTCACGCGCCCCCCGGCATGGATCAGGCGCCGTTCGGTTTATTTCAGAAAACTTACCCGGCGTTGAGGTCTGCGTCGTCGGCCTGTTGCGAAGAGCCCGGCGGCCCCTCGCGCTCGCTTCCGGCGAACATCTTCGGCACTTTTCTCGGCGCAAGTGATGCGTCCCTTCGCCGGCACGACCTACAAGATCGGCGCGAGCAGGCGTGCGGCTTTTGCTCCGACTTTTTGGTGGAACGGCAGGGCGTCATAGGCCCGCGGGCCGACTTCTTGCGACTGTGCGAAATCGCGCTCGAACATGGTTGCGACCTCGGCCGCGAAGCGCCCGTCCGCGACGGCGAGGGTGATCTCGAAGTTCAGCCTGAAGGAGCGGTTGTCGAAATTCTTGGTGCCGACCGCGGCAAAGCCCTCGTCCACCCTACCGGCTGGTGCGATGAAAGAGGACCTCGCGCGCGTGGCCGTTACGCGTATGGCCGGATCTCGGCCGCGATGTGTGCTCCATCGTGCACCCGATCGCCCGGATGGGTGACGACGATGTCGTCCGGCTCAAGCCCCATGGTGATCTGGGTCCAAAGACCGCTGCGCCGCCCGACCTCGACCAATCGCAGGCGCGCCCGACCCTGATCGGCAACGAAGACCGCCCAGCGGTCCCGGTACCGAAACAGCGCGCTCGTCGGGATTTGAACCACGTCGTCGCCCTCCCAGAGGATGAAGCGTGCCTCGACCCGATAGCCGTCCCCGAGATGCCGCCATCGATCGCGCGGTGTGACGATCTCGACCCAGACCGGCACCCGTTGCTCTTCCACGCCCAAGGCGGAGATCTTCTCGAACCCGGCGGGCTCCACGAGCCGCACCCGTCCCTCGAGTGCATCCTCCCCGCCCCAGCGTTCCAGGATCACACGCATTCCCGGGCGCACGCGCACGGCGTCCACCGACAGCAGGTCGACCTGGACCTCCAGTGCATCCAGGTCGCCGAGCTCCAGGACCGCCTCGCCGGATTCGATCGGCCCCTCGCAGCAGCGATGCCGTCGGGTCACGACCCCGTCGATCGGGGAGCGGACACCCAGGACCGGGTAGTCGCCGGGCGAGCGCTTGCCGTCGGCGATCTCCACGAGGGCGCGGGCGGATTCGAGCTCGAACTGAGCGACTTCGACGGCATGTCGCGCTGCCTGCTCGGCCGCTGCGGCTGCGTCGCGCTGCGCGAGCCGTCGGCCCCGCTCCTCGGACGAGATGAGCTGGCGCCGGTGCAGTGTCTCGCTGCGGTCGTATTCGGTGCGCGCCAGCTCGGATTCGGTCCGTCTGGCTGCCAGGTTTGCCTCGGCCTCCTCCAGATGGGCTTGTGCTGCGGCGAGCGCTTCCCGGGCCTGACCGCGCGAGCGCGGGTCCAGTGCCGGCGCGGGCAGGGGCTCCAACTCGAACAGCACCTGATCGGCGGCAACCTGGTCCCCGGGCTCGAGCTCCACACGGCGCAGATAGCCGCTGATCGGTGCAGAGACGGTATAGACATCGCGCAGGCGTGTGCGGCCCTCGTCCTCAACCGACTCGACGAAGACGTCCTGCCGAACCAAGGTCGCGCTGACCGGCACGGGAGACGGCATCAGGGCGAGCGCCAGCAAGCCCAAGATGGTTAGGGCGATGAATCCGGTGATCAGTCGCTTACTCAAGGACATGGAGATCTCATTGCGCGATGTCCAATCACTCCGGCTCGGTCTACACTTGTTCGATCGACGGGCAGACCCGTCACGTCGATTGGACCCTTGATCCTCTTGACTCCGGCAAGCCACCGAACTGATATGCACGCCGAGCTGATGACTCGCTTCAAAGATGTTACATCGGAAGGCGGGATCATCGAGTTAGTGGTTTGGCGATTGCCGCGGCCCGTGCCGCCGTGCCTCCATCCTTACAAGTATCGACTGGTGTTCGTTGTTAAGGGTCAGCGCATCGTCGGTTTCGACAACGAGCGCGGCAAGGGCGATCATTTTCACCTTTCGGGAATCGAGCGGCCATATACCTTCACCGACGTGGATCGGTTGATCACGGATTTCATTGCGGAGGTCGAGCGATGGCGAAACGCACTCTGACGATCACGGTTTCACCGGATTGGCGCTCCGCTCTGCGCGCCGCGGGGCGGGCCGCACAGGCGGTTGACTACCAAGGCGAGCGGCTCAATTTCGAATCGTTTGAGGGCTTCTTCGAGTGGCTGACCGCGCGGCGTTGGGCGCTGCTGCAAGCGTTGCTGGGTGCCGGAACCCTCGCGGAGCAGGAACTGGCGAGGCGGACCGGGAGCGACCTTGAACCCCTCCACGAAGACTTGGCCAAGCTAGCCGAGCTGGGTCTGGTGGAGCAGACCCGCGACGGTAAGGTCCTTTGTCCATTCGCCGCCATCCATCTCGATGTGCTCCTGGAGACGCCGGCAGATGCGGCCTAGGTGAATTCCGGAAGCCGTTGTACCAAGCCGTGCGAGGCACAACCACCCATCGGCGCAGGTTGCGCCTCCTACCGTCAGCACAATCCAAACGCCAAAGCGTGCGTAGCCATTGACCCGAATGTTTTATCCTAAACCGCGTCACCGCCAGCCTCTTGAGCGGCACCGAGGTTGACCACGTCACAAACCGACCAAGGTCACTCCGGACGCGGTTTAGCTTTACTCGATGGTCTTCAACGCCGCGATCATATCCAGCCGTCCCAACAGTCGGGTGATCGCGAGCACCGACAACAGCGAGGCCAGCAGCACCCCGGAGGCGGAGAAGGCATAGGTCTGCGGGCTGATGATGAAGGGCACCCGGAACATGTCCATCTCCATGGCCGAGCTGAGCAGCGCGGCGAACCCGGTGCCGATTAGCCAGCCGAGCGGGATCGCCAATAGGGTCAGGACTGCGATCTCGCCGATGAGGATCCAGCTCACCTCCGCTCGGCTGAAGCCGAGGACCCGGAGCGTGGCCAGCTCGCGCGAGCGCTCCGAGAAGGCGATACGCGCGTTGCTGTAGACCACGGCGAAGGTGATGGAGCCGGCCATCACAAGCAGGATGCTCATCGTCACCAGCACAGTGTCGTCGATATAGTCGCGGAACTGTCGCTCCGCATCCGCAATCACGCCGATCCCGGCCACGCGGGGCACTTCCCAAAGTCGCTCGAAGAGCCGGTCGTGCAGCGCGGCGTCGGTGATCAGCCAGGCACCGGAGAGGGCGGGGCCTTCGCCCATCAGACGGTTCAAGGCGCGCCGCTCCATGTAGGCACTGACGCCGATCGGCTCGTCGACGATTCCGGCGAGCGGGACCCGGACGGTCCGACGGTGGCCCTCCATGATCTCGACCTGCAGCGCGTCGCCGGGCGCGAGACCGAGGTCTTCCGCCAGGAAGCGGGTCATCAGGAGACCCTCGGGGGGGAGTCGGAACGGGCGCCCTTCGGCGTCGAGTAAGCCCCGCAGATGCGGCTCGCGCTCCAGGCCTTGAATACTGGTGCGGTAGTCTCGGGTCCCGTTGATCAAACGCACGGGCACGCTGCGATAGCCCTCCACATAGGCCACGCCGGGCAGGGTCCGCAGCTCGGCCAGCGATCGTTCGGGTGTCGGGTCGGTGAAGCTCAGATGGAGATCCATGTTCATCACCAGCCGATATTGGATATCGAGCAGGTGGTCGACCGCACCGAACTGATAGCTCCCGAGCAGCAGGAGTCCACCGGACAGCCCGATTCCCATCATCGAGAGCAGCGCCTTGGCGCGGTGGCGCAGGAGGTTGCGCAGGATGATCCGGGTCGGCTGGTCCAGTCGCCGACCGAGTGCGGAGCGCTCGAGCCAGGAGGCGTGAAAGCGCCGGGGCGCGGGCGGACGCATCGCCTCGGCGGGCGGCATCGCGACCGCGCGGCTCACGGCGCGGACCGTGCCCAATGCGGCGGCACCCGCAGACACCAGCAGAGCCAGAGCAACGATGCGCGGCTCGAGTCGGAAGCTCGTCTCCGGGAAACGGTAGTATTCGGCGTAGAGGCCGGCCATCCCCTCGGCAGCCCAGGCCCCGAGCGCGATGCCCAGCGCCGATCCCAAGACCACGATCGCTCCGGTCAGCAACCCGAAATGCGCGGCAATGTCCCGGTTGCGGTAGCCGAACGCCTTGAGGATCGCGATCTGCTGGCGTTGGGTTTGGATGATCCGCCCCATCAGCAGATTCAGCAGGAAGGCCGCGACCGAGAGGAAGATGGCGGGAAGGACGATGGCCATCACGCGGAGCTGGTCGATCTCTTCGGACAGGAAGCGATGCGAGATCTGATCCTCGCGGCCCATGGCCCCGATGCCGCCGTAGCGGGCCAGGTACAGGTCCAGTGCCTCGATGACGGTCTCCTCGTCGCCTCCGGCCTGGAGCGAGAGCAAGACACTGTTGAAGGCCCCGTCCATGTCCATCGCGTGGGCGAGTGCTCGGCGGTTCATCCAGAGGACCGCAAACCGCTTGTAGTCCGGCAAGATGTCCGCCGGCCCCACCTGATAGATGAACTCGGGGGACAGCGCCACGCCGCTGACGGTCAGGCTTTGGAGCCGGCCGTTGATGATCGCCTCCAACCGATCGCCGGCCCGCAGGCCCTGCGCCTCGGCGAAAGGCTCGCTCAGCACCACCTGGTCGGAACGGTCCGGCTCGGGGAGTGCGCCCTCGCGCAGGTACAGCCGGTTCAACCCCGGCTGGCGGCCGTCCGGAATCGAGAGCAGCAGACCGCGGATCGGCTCGTCGAAACCCGCAACCTCGAGGCGCACCGGAGCCTGAACCCGCGTCTCGACCTGGTTGACGCCGGGGATCTCGCGCAGACGCGCCGCGAGACCCTCAGGCGCGCGTTTGAGGTCGGCAAAGACATGTGCGAAATGATGACCGTCATAGAATCGCGATTGCGACAGACGCAGCGCGTCGAGCGTGGTCACGGACAGGATCAGCACCATCACGCCCGCGGCGATCACCACGGCGATGGCCGCAACCTGTCCCTTGAGGTCGAAGAGATCGCGCAGTAGCTTGGTGTGCAGTGCTCGCATCGGTCGACCTCGGCGGCACGCCGTCGGGGACCCGGTCGGAAGGTCCCCGAAACGCTCAGAAGGCGTCCGCTTCAACCTCCAGATAGGCGAGCGAGACGTGCTTGCCCAATTCCTCCTCGAAGCCTTGCCAGTCCTTGAATCGAACAAGCTGCTCCGCGATGATCGGACGCATCTCGAAGTCGCTGCCGCCGCTCTCGTACAAAGCGGCGACCCCGTCATAGACGCCGGCCAGATAGTCGCGGTAGTCGTCGACGATCTCCCAACCGCCGGTTTGACCGTGCCCCGGAATCAGAACGCTCGCCTTAACCGATTCCTTGACGCCATCCAGGGCATTGATGCTGCCGATAAAGGAGCCGTCGTCCATCCGTACGATGCGCCCGTTGCAGGCGTTGTCGCCCAGGAAGAGAACCTCGAGCTCCGGGATCTCGAACATCAGATCCGAGGTGCTGTGCACGTGCGGGTAATAATGGGACTTGAAGGTGAACCCCCCGATCGACAGGGTCTCGCCGCCCTCGAGCGCTTGCGTCGGGCCCTTGGCAACCGTCCCTTCGGTGGCGCCCTCGGTCGCGCTCATCATACGCTGTACCCATTCTTCGCCGGCTCCTTGGGCAATCAGCTTCAGCATCTCGGGATGTCCGTAGATCGGTACCTGCGGGGCCGCGGCCAGCATCGCCTGATTGCCCAACCAATGGTCTCCGTGGACGTGCGTGTTCAGCACCGCCAGGAGCGGCTTGTCGGTCACCTTGCGGATCTGACGCAGGACCATCTCCCCGGTCTGAACGCTTGATCCGGGATCCACGACGATCACGCCGGTCTCGGTGACCAAAAAGGCCGGGTTGTTCATGAACCCCTGATTCTCGGGGGTGGGGTAGTCTACCGGTCCGTGAATTACATAAAGACCGGGCGCGACCTGGTCCGCCGGGTAGTCCGGCAAGTCCGGGCCACGCTCGGCCTGGACGGGAAAGGCTAGGGCGAGCAGTAGAGAGGACAGCAAGGCGACCGGCCACGAGGACCGGTGTGGGATTCGATCGAACGGCATGGGCACGCATCCTCACGGTGAATCAAAACAGCTTTATACCGTAGCAGCGATCAGGGAGCATCACGAGCCCGATGCCGTTCCACCTTGCGGCAAGGCTGCGAGCGCGATCCCGGTCCCCAGGCTCCGGGGTCGGACCCTTTCTGCAAAGGGCCGCAAAGGGCCGAATCGCTCTCGGGCCGGTCCATGGTCGATCCTGGGGTCGATCCTGGGGTCGATCCTGGCGTCCGCTCGCATTGCGCCGGTTGAGGCCCCTCCGTGTGAACCCGGTTAGAGAAAAACCCGACGCGACGCCACGAGGCCTCCCGCGGAGAATCCCCGAAAATCCAAAAACCGGGTCCCCGTCGCCGGCATTGCGAACGCGTTCTCCCCGTCAACGACATCGATCGATCCGTTTGGCCGCGTGTCGATGTCGGCATCGAGCCGGTCGATCCCGAGACAGTCTGCGATGACCTCTCGTCCCTGTTCCGTTTCCGGGCCGAAGCGGATGTCGAGTCGGCGCTTCGGCAGACCGGCGAGCAGGTCTGCGGCGGCCGCGATCAGATCCGAGTTCCCCTCGAACAGGTCGTCGCGGGTCATGTGGTGGATTTGATCCGGAACCACCCCGAGGTCTTCCAGCACGGTTCCGGCGCTCTGCCCGATACGGATGGTCCGCCGAATGGCGACCCGCATCGCGGCATTCCCCGGCAGCGGTCGATAGGGCGAATCGGTGCCCGGCAACAGCTGCCGCAGGAGGTCGTGCCCCCACACATTGGCACCGCCTGCACCCATGTTGCCGTCCACGCCCAGGATGGGCCCGATCCCATGGTCTCGGAAGCCGGCGGCAAAGATATCGGTGGTGCTGTAACAGAGGGCGTCCGTGATCAGCACGACGGGTCCGTGGTACCGCTGGCCGATCCTGTTGGCGGCCTTACGATCGGTGATCGGAAGGCCGGCGGAATAGGTCGCCCCGGTCATCAGCGCTTGCCGCATCGACTTGCGCCAAGGTTTCAAAAACTCCAGGCGTTCGGCCAGGCGCACGTTCAGCGGCGTGTTTCGGAGCTTAAACAGGGTCGGCTCGATACTTTGCGGGGTCAGGATCTGAAGCAGTTGCTCGCCGGCAAGGATCAGCCCGCCGCCGTTGCCGCGGACATCGATCACCAGCCCGTCTTGCGGCAATTGTGCGACCAGACGGATGAACTCGGCCACGAATGCGTCGGCATCCTCTACGCTGAAGGTCCAGATCCGCACATAGCCGATCTCCCCGGCGTCGGTCGGGACTGTCCGTGCCTCGACCACCCCGGGCATCATGGTGGTCAATCCCTGTCCGCGCGCCGGTGCTTTACGCCGCGCCATCTTGCCCTCGGCGACGACGACCTGCGGAGCAAACAGGATCTTGCGTGCGAGACGAACCAAGGTCTGCTCGATGTCGATGCCTTGTTGCGCGGCCGCCTCCGGTGAAACCTCTCCGAGACCGGCCGTCCGGCTGATGTCCGGCTCGAACACGAACCAGGGGACCCGCAGCTCCTGCAGGCGGCCGTCGTGGGCCTTGTACTCGACGAGCACGAAGTCCTCGTCGGGCGGCAGCGATTGGACCAAGGGACGGACGGTCAAGGTCTCGATACCGCGGGCGCGTCGCGCCTCCAGGTTGCTGCCGGCAAAGCGCTCCCCGTTGATCTCGACGGCCCGTTCGATAGGAATGCCGTTCCAGCGCAGGACCTCGACGCCGGGTCCGAAAGGCGGCTCCCGGAATCCATCGAAGACACGCGTGACGAGGAAACGACGCCCTCCGCTCGCTGTTCCCTCTTCGAAAAAATCCTCGAGCATGAAGGGGACGAACGCGACCTTGTTCGCGATCGGATCCGGAAGGAGGTAGTTGGTGTGCAGGTCGCGCAGAGATATAAACACCGACGCGAGCTCATGATGGAAGCGGGCCGCGTCCTCGAGCCCATCTTCCGCGGTCTGCTCGAGTCGCAGGCGCAGCAGCCGTAGGCGTTGGATCGGATCCACCGCATGCATCGCCTCTTTCATCGGCAAGTGCACGTAGTTTTGCTCGATGAGCACCAAGGCTTGCTCGACCAAACGCAGCCGATCGGCTTTCGATAAGGCGTGCGTGGTTGCTCGGAAGCTCCTGAGCTCGACCGTCCCGGCGAGCTGCCGCCTCGTCGCGTCGGGCGCTGAGGCAAACAGGGCGATTTCGGTGACGGCGTCCTTCTTCGAGCCGGGGGATGGCTTCTCGAGGGGCGTCAGCTTATTGAGTGTGGGCTGTCCGGATGGAACGGCCTTCGTGATGGGTTCGGGCGAGGATTTCGGTCCCGCCGGCGAACGGAGAATCTCGTTGATGCGTCTCTCGACCGCCTCCAAACCGCCTTCTTCGCCGATTTCCTCGGCGGCTTGCCTCGCCGCGTCGAGAAATGACGCCATCTCGGCCTCGCTTGGCGATCGGCGCTGCGAGACTGCCCCGGTATTGAGATTCCACTTTGGCCCGAACTGCTTCACCGCTTGGTACATCGTGTTCGCCTTCAGCCAACCGACACCGTCGGCGCGCATGGCGAAGTAGAAGGTACGGTGGACCTCTTCGTGAGGCGCTGTCTTCTGGTCACAACCCACATCGTGGATCACGGTCGCGCGACGGTAATCCCCGACGAACGGCGGCCCGACCGTATTCCAGAGGGCCGAGGGTATAGAGGCCCCGTTGACGACGCTTCCCTTGGGGGCGACCCAGCGTTTTCCGTTCGAATCGATAAAGGCAAACTCCTCCAACAGCTTCATGTCCCGGTCATCGCCGCCGTGGGTCAACCACTGCACGACAACCTCTCCTTCGAAGGTGCCGAATTGGCTCATCGTCGGATCTCCTGCGCGTTGGTCTTCGAATGCCTGCTCGATGGGTGATGGAAGCCTTCTGTGTCGGACCGTGTGCGCCGACCTCGCTTCGACCCATGGCGTGCCTTACGCCAAGTATGGTACGCACGACAGGAATCGCCACCGTTCGCCGGTGAGCCGGGATCAGGCCAGCCGTTGAGCCTGGATCCGGCAGTTGACCGCGGCGTCTCAGGGGTGCGGCTCCAAGCTCCACACGTGCTCGGCGAGCGCGGTGAGGCCGCGTCGGCGAAAACCGGGCGACTCGTCGATCACGTCGAAACTCGCCAGTTGTTCAATGCCGTAGTGGTCCCCGAAACGGGTTTGGATCTCGTCGCGGCCGACCGAAAAGGGCGGGCCGGACATCTCGTTCTGATCATACTCGAGCGTGATCAGGAAGCTCTTCGCGGTCGCGGGCACGATGGCTTTGAAGTGCTCGGCGTACGCCCGGCGCATCGGCGGTGGGAGGGCGATCAGCGAGGCGCGGTCGAAGACGGCACCGACGCCCTCGAGATGGACGAGAGTGAGGTCGAAGTCGTCGCCCACGAGCACTCGCAGCTCCTCGCCCGTGCGGCCCGTCACCTCGACGCCGCGGGATACATCGAACCCCGCACTTTCCGAGTCAACCGTCAAAATTGCCGCCGGCACCCGGGCGGAACCGCCCGGCTGCCCCCCGGCTCCACATTCTCATCGGCTTCTCATCCTTGCATTCTTGCTCGCGGAGGTTCGCTGTTCTGGTAATACCTGATCCAGGCGATTGCGGTCACGAGCAAGGCGATCAGGGCGGTGCCGCCGACGGCGAGCAGCAGGGCGTTGTCGTCGAGAAAGGCGATGAAGACACCGCTGAAGATCAGGAAGAGTCCGAACAGGGCCATCTTCCAGTCCAAATAGGCGCCGGCCAGGATGCTGGCCAGTCCGAACAGATAAATGATGACGAAGCCGTCGTCCTCCGCCCGAAGGAAGTGCTGAACATCGGACAGGAACAGCAAACGAACCACGAGGAGCAGCGCGCCCCAATGGACGACTTGCCGCGCGAGATACCGCAAACGGGTCTTCCATTCGTCACCCGCGTGCCGGCTCCAGCCGCTCATGGCGGAAACGATACCCATCAAGGGGATGTAGTAGTTCCACGCGCCTTGCGCGGACGCGGGGTTGTGGTCCGTCATCGCGATCAGTATGACTGCGATCGCGTAGAGAGCGACGTAAGGCAGGCTGGCCAGTGCCGCCCTGGCGAAGCGGCTCTCCGGCCGCGGAAGGAGATGGCCGCCTCCGCTGTGTGTCATTGCGTTGGACATGAACTTGACCTCCGGTTTAGCGAGTATCAATGCCTCGTCGGCATCACTGTGAGCATTCGGGGTGAATCCGGGGTGAATCCGGGGCCGCTTGCCCCGTCGCCGATGCTCTGTCCCTCACTTCGCATCAAGCTTGCCAAGTCGCTTGCTAGGGGCTCCGAGACCCTGAAACCTAGGCCGGCGGCCGCTTGCGCGCCTGACCTGCACCGCGGCAGCCCCGCGTTGGTGGACAGGACGCAGCGGCCTTGGTCCACATGAACCAGGACAATGCCCAGCGGTGCCTATCGCTTGCGCGGAGACCGGTGGCGACTGGGTCTCACTGTTCTGGCGCGAATCTTGAGAGCTCTGCGATCGACATTCAGGTGGCAGGAGCAGCCACGATGGATACACTCGATGATCAGTTGATGTTGGATTCCGCTGTCCTGCTTAAGCGAGAAGCGGCAACGTGCCGATGATTCTGCAGTCTGCCGATGATCTGCAGCGCGATCGGGTGATCTCTCCGCGAGGGTCGAGCGTCGTTCGGGTCACTCATGTCTATAGCTGATTCCCCTTCACGCCCACTCAAGGCGTCACTGCTGATCGCTGCGCTGGGCGTGGTCTATGGTGACATCGGCACAAGTCCGATCTACACCATGAACATTCTCTTCGGGCGGGCCGGGCTGCCGATTGACGTTGTCAATGTGCTCGGCGCGTTGTCGCTGATCTTCTGGTCGTTGGTGCTGGTCGTCGGGGTCAAGTACATGCTCTTTGTGTTGTCCGCGGACAACGATGGAGACGGCGGCGTCATCGCACTCGCGACGCTGCTGCGCCGCCGCAGCCGCAAGCGTGCGCGGTCGCTGGTGCTGCTGCTGGGGGTTGTGGCGAGTGCCATGTTGATCGGCGATGGCCTCTTGACTCCGGCCATCTCCGTACTGAGCGCGATTCAGGGGTTGGAACTGGTGGCACCGGAGCTGACCGAGGTGGTGCCGGAGCTGACGGTGCTGGTGCTGGTCGCTTTGTTCGCCATCCAGCACCGCGGCACGGCGCGGGTCGGCAAGCTCTTCGGCCCCGTGATGCTCGTCTGGTTCCTCCTCCTTGCCGGCACTGGGCTCGCCTGGATCCAAGAGATGCCGGGCGTTCTTGCAGCAGTCGACCCGCGCTATGCCTTCTGGTTTTTCCGCGACAACGGCTGGACCGGGTTCCTGACGCTCGGCACGGTGTTTCTGGTGGTGACGGGCTCAGAGGCGCTCTATGCCGATTTGGGCCATTTCGGCCGACGCCCGATCCAAATGAGCTGGCTGTTTCTGGTCTGGCCGGCGTTGATGCTGAACTATCTGGGGCAGGGTGCCCTGTTGCTGAGCGCGCCCGAGCATCCGGGCAATGCGTTCTTCGGGCTGGTGTCAGGCTTCGGGCTGGTGTCGGGAGACTACTGGGTGATCGGATTGATCGGCATCGCGACCCTGGCCACGGTCATCGCTGCCCAGGCAATCATCAGTGGTCTGTTCTCGCTTTTTCGGCAACTCAGCGACTTGGATTACTATCCGCAACTGCGCGTCAGACACACCTCAGCGCGCCAAGCGGGTCAGGTTTACATCGGTTCCATCAACTGGCTATTGATGACCGGTACCCTCCTGCTGGTGCTTGGATTCCGTTCTGCGGACGGTCTAGCCAATGCCTATGGTCTTGCGATCGGTGGGGTCACGCTCATGACCTCCTTGCTCTTCCTGACGTTTCAGCGCCGCGTCAAGCAGCGCGGCTGGCTCACGATCTTCGCCTTGGGTCTCCTGTTCTTGGGCGTCGATTTGGCCTTTCTGGTGGCACTGGCGACCAAGCTACTCTCTGGCGCCCAAGTCATCGTCGTCATCAGCGGATGCATGCTCTTGATCATGCTCACCTGGCGATGGGGGCAGGACAGGCTGCGCGAGGGGCAACAGCGGGCAGCGCCGTTGCTGAAGGACTTCGTGGCGAGCGAGGCGGTTCAATCCGCCGCGCGCACGCCCGGCAGCGCCATCTTCCTGACCCACACGGCCTGCTCCGTTCCGCAAAGCCTGTTGCACAATTTCCGCCATAACCAGATTTTGCATCATGAGACCTATGTCCTGCGGGTCGAAATCGAGGACGCCCCGCGCGTGCGGCTGGAGAACAAGCTGGAGGTCGAGCGCCTCGGCTCTGGTTTTTTTGCCGCCGTGCTGCGTCTCGGATACATGGAGAGACCGCGATTCGACACCATCCTGGACCTGCTGTCGCAGACCGCCTATCCGCCGTCAGCCGAGCATCCCAGTCTCTTCTTGAGCCGAGCCCGTATCGGCACCGCCAACATCCGCCCGCTCATCCGCTGGCGGGCAAGGCTGTATGGCTTCATGCAGCGCAACACCCCGAGCCCCGGGTTCCTGCTCGATGCGCCGCCAGAGCAGCTCATCGAGATCGGTGTCCATTACGAACTTTAGCGGGCGGGGCGTTCTGCTGGTCATGTATCGCCTGGGCGTGGATATTCTCGGTGACGAGTGCGATCCGCCCGGTTTGGCCAAGACCGCATGGACAGCCAGCGGGCGAAGCATGTGACCGACCCCGTGGGACCGGAACTCATGGCGCCGCCGACCCGCTAAGTGACTGCAATCGCCTTAACGCGCCAGCCGCCGGCTCAACCGTCCTAGCAAGGCTTCGACGCCCGGCGACCTGGGTGGAAAGACCCACTTCAGCGCCAGCGCGGAGCCGAAGGCCAGCAGGATGATGACGGCAACCAGGGCGGCAAAGAGCTGGTCGTCGATGATATCGAGCGTGCGCCCGACGCCGACAAAGATGAGCGCGACCTCGCCGCGCGGCAGCATCCCGACCGCGACCGTGGGGCGGTCCAGGCCCCGTCCCGCCGCCAAGGCCGACGGCAACTTGCCCAGCCAGCCAAGCAGGAAGGCGAAGGCGAGCGGCGCGAGGAAGCGCACCTCGGCGGGGTCGATGCGATTCAGTTGGCGTGCCAGCGGACCGCCGATGCGGTCTCCGAACAGCACGATGGCGCCGATAAAGAGGGTACTGGAAGCGAGGAGCCAGGCGATTGAGGGTAGGTCCAGATGGCCCTTGACCACCAGCTCGATCGCCAGAGCCAGCAGGAGCAGCCCGATCACGTCGTTGAGTACGCAGGCGCCGAGGATCAGCCGCCCCTCGGGTGTATCGGACTTGTTGATGTCGTCCAGCATTCGGGTCACAACGCCAATACTCGTCGCGCCGATGGTCGCGGCGACGAAGAAGCGTTCCGAGGCGGACAGATCCACCGGCAGCAGCCAGATCACCAGCAGCGCGAGCGACACGGTCCCCAGCGCCCCGGCGATCGCGACCCGCGCAGCATCGGAACCGAGCTGGCGCAACTGGCGCGCGCCGGTCTTCAAGCCGACCTTAAACAGCAGCAGGATGATACCCAGACTCGAGAACAGCCACAGGCTCATGCCGGTGTTCACGTTGGCTGGGGCGTGGTCGCCGCTCAGCAGTTGCAGCACCTGCTGCCCTTGGCCCCCGGGGCCAGCTGCTCCGGCGTGAACACCTGCGCCGCTGCCTGTGGGACCGAGACGCCGCTCTGCCAGACCTGATCGAACACCGGACTGGCCGCGCCGTAGCTCATGACGAACTGGAAGAACGGCAGCCCAAGCCAGTAGCCGAGATTGCCCACCAGCACGCCGATCAGCAGCTCGCCGAGCACCGCCGGCTGCCGTGTTCGACTGGTCAGCCAGCGGGCGATGACGACCATGGTCAGCAGCAGCGCCAACTCGAGCATGATGCTGGCGAAGGGGTCGGGGACTGTCGATCCTGTCGGATCGAGACATGGCTTGCATCCTGAGTCGGGAGGGGAAGAGGGCCGGCATCGACCTACCCGAACCGGCCGCGGAAACTCATGTCACTTGTTGGTCATGATTCGCGCCAGAACGCCTGCCGCTCGGCTTCAACAGCAACAATAGCGGCGCCATGAACACGAAGCTGAGCGCGATCAGGTCGAACACCTGCGTGAAGGCGAGCATCGCGGACTGGCGGCTGAGCTCATGGGTCAGCAGTGCGGCCGCTATGGGATCGTTCAGGGTCAGCCCTTGCACCTTGAGCCAATGCTGCAGGGCGGGATTGAAGGGATTGATGTCGCCGCCGAGGCGGTTCCAATCGATCTGGCCGAACCGGGTGTACCAGGTCGCGGCGACGGAGACACCGATGGAGCTGCCGATGCTGCGCGCCAAGTTGTACAGTCCGGCGCCGGCGTCGGTCGCCGACGCCGGCAGCGTGGCATAGGCCAGCGTCGAGAGCGTGACGAAGACGGACCCCATGCCGACACCTTGCATGACCCCGGGCCAGATCAGCCAGCCGGGACTGATGTCTAGGTTGTACCAGGACATGATCCAGGTGGCGGTTCCGGCAATGATCATTCCGCTGGCGATGATCCAGCGCGAGTCGATCCGGCCCGCGAGGCGGGCGATGACCAGCATGCCGAGGGCCGCACCGAACCCGCGTGGTGCCATGACCAGACCGGTGGTCTCAACCGGGTAGCCGAGCAGCCGCTCCATGAGCAGCGGCTGAATGGCGATGGTGCCGAACAGCGCGAGCCCGAATACCAGCATCAGGAGCGAGGCCAGCGCGAGATTACGGTCGCGGAACAGACGCAGGTCCACGATCGGACGCTCCGCGACCAGCCCGCGCCAGACGAACAGTATCAAACCGACCACCGCCGTGATGGTCAGCAGCACGATGAGGTCCGAATCCCACCAACCCTCTTGGTTACCGCGGTCGAGCAGGGTCTGCAGGCTGCCGATGCCGAGGATCATCAAGAGTGCCCCAAGCCAGTCGGTACCGGTCTCGCGGCGCGGGGTCTCGCGGATGCTGCGCGCCACCATCGCGAAATTGAGCAGGCCCACCGGCAGATTGATGTAGAACACCCAGTGCCAGGTCAGGTGCTCGGTGACGATGCCGCCGACGGTGGGCCCGAGGATGGTCCCGAGCATGACGCCGATGCCCCAGATGGCCATGCCCTTGCCGCGCTGCTCGGCCGGAAACAGCCCCACCAGCACGCCCTGAGAGAGCGGGATGAGCGGTGCGCCCGCGATCCCCTGGAGCAGCCGGAAGATCACCATCTGCGACAGGGATTCGCTCAGGCCGCAGGCGCCCGACGCGAGCACGAAGCCGGCGATGCCGAACAACATGACCCGGCGGCGCCCGAAGCGACCCGCCAGCCAGCCCGTGAGCGGGATGGTTACCGCCTCGGCGACGATATAGGCGGTCAGCACCCAGGTGACCTGGTCCGCGGTTGCGCCCAGTGCGCCCATCATGTGCGGCAGCGTGACGTTGACGATAGTCATATCCATGATGGCCATGACCGTGGTCAGCATCACGCTGGCGATAGTCAGGACGCGGTTCGCGGGCGCGGCTTCGCTGTTGGGTTCTGTCATGACCCTGTCTCACGATCGGCTAGTGCTGGTCGACGCCGCTGTCGAGGCTGGTGTCGACGCGGACCTCGGCGCTGGCGCCGACGCGCAGCTCCGGCAGCGGGTCGAGGACGCGGATGCGCACCGCGAAGCGCTGGGTCACCTTGACCCAGTTACCGGTCGCGTTCTCCGGCGGCAGCAGCGAGAAGGCGGCCCCGGAGGCCGGGCTCAGCCCTTCCACGAGGCCCTTGAAGCTCCTGCCCGGCAATAGGTCCACCGAGATGCTCGCCGGCTGTCCCGGCCGAATACGGGTTAGGTCAGTCTCCTTGAAGTTGGCGTCGACCCAAGGGTCTTTGCTCTCCACCAGCGCGAACATGGGATTGCCGGCAGTGAGGTAGCTGCCGGGGCGGAGGTCGAAGTTGCCGACGATGCCGTCGGCGGGCGCGACAATGCGGGTGTGCTTCAAGTCGAGCTGCGCCTGCCCCAGCGCGACCGTCGCCGCCTTGATCGTCGCGTTGTCGTCGCCGACGGCGCCACGCGCGGCCTTTGCGGCAACCAGTTCCGCCACGGCGCTGTTCAGGGCCGCCCGGGCATCGAGCCTGTCCTGTTGCGCGCTGTCGCCCAGGTCTTTCGACGCCGAGCCCTTCGCGACCAGCGTTTCGATCCGGTCCGCGTGGCGCTCGGCCTGGTCGGCATTGGCCTGGGCGGATGCGACCTGCGCCTGCGCTGCGTCGACGCGCGCGTTTGCGGCGGCCAAATCCTCCTTGGCCTGCTGCAGCTGTGCCTCTGCCCGGTCCACCGCAAGCTGGAAAGGCGCCGGGTCGACGGTCAGCATCAGATCGCCGCTCTTGACCGCCTGGTTGTTATGAACAAGCACCGACTGGATCGGGCCGCTCACCTGGGCCGCGATGTGAACCACGTGACGGCCGAGATAGGCATCGGAGGTCGATGGATGGACACTGGAATATCGCTAGTACCACCAGCCGCCGGCGGCGACAGCGGCGATGACCGGAATGCCGATGAGTACGTGGCGCAATTTCACCGCCGCGGTCTCCTTATTCTGATGTCAATGGCTTTGCTGGAACCAGCTATATGCAAAAAGCAGGCTATCCTTTTAAATATCTGAATATAAATAGAAAATTTCAATCGGCCGCGATCCGGGCAAACGCCCGTTGGTTCGTAGTCCCCAAGCCCTTGGTGCTTGGACCCAGCCGCCATCAATGAGTCGATGTCAGCGAGCCGCACCGCTAGCACCTCGCTACGGTGCAGCAATACGAGATCTAACCCCTTGACACTCTGGCACCTGGAAGACGTTGCCCTCGGGGTCCATGGCGTTGCAAACGACGAACCCAGGGCCCTGCCAATGCTCGGAGAAGACCTCGCCGCCTAGCGTCGAGGCGGTTGCGTGTAGTTAAGAGCGCCTACCTTAGCTCATGTCTTATTTAAGCCAAGAGGCCATTGCTTAAATAGTGTCGTGACATCATGTTCAGAGCATGACCGAACCCGCGCCCACTCTCCGGCTAGGCCGCTTTGTCGAAACGCCTGTTGCAGGCGAGATGGTTCGCGCCTTCGTGCCGCCGTCCTTGCCGCCGGAGCCGCCGATCGACGTGCTTGCTTTGCTGGAACGGCTGAGTTTGGCCGAACGCGCCCTGGGGCGTCTGGACGGCATCACCATGTTGCTCCCGCGCCAAGAACTTTTCCTCTATATGTATGTGAGGAAGGAAGCCGTCCTCTCGTCCCAGATCGAAGGCACTCAATCGACTCTCTCGGACTTGCTCCGCTTCGAGACCGAGGCGCAAGCCGGCCAGCCTATCGACGACATTCGCGAAGTCTCCAACTACGTCGATGCCATGCTCTATGGATTGGAGCGGATGGAAGAGCTGCCCCTGTCATTACGTCTGATCCGCGAGGTACACGCGCGGCTGCTGCAAAGCGGGCGTGGCGGTACGAAGAACCCCGGCGAGTTTCGCCGTTCGCAGAACTGGATCGGCGGCACACGTCCGGGCAACGCGCTTTTCGTACCGACACCGCCGACCGAGATGGATGGCTGTCTCGATGCGCTTGAGCGCTTCATGCACGAGGAAGGCACGCGTCTGCCTGCCCTGATCAAGGCCGGCCTGCTGCATGTTCAGTTCGAGACCATTCATCCGTTTCTGGACGGCAATGGAAGAATCGGCCGTTTGCTGGTCACGCTCTATCTCTGCGGCAACGGGGTGCTGCGCAAGCCGTTGCTCTATCTGAGCCTTTACCTCAAAACCCATCGCGCCGATTATTACCGCCTGCTTCAGGAGGTGCGCGAGCATGGCGCGTGGGAAGCCTGGCTCGATTTCTTCCTCACGGGCGTCGCGGATACCGCCAATCAGGCGTTCGACGCGGCCACACGGATCATCGACCTGTTCAAGGAAGACCGCGAACGCATCACGGCCCAGAGCGAACGGGCGGGCTCGGCGCTGCGTATCCACGATTTGTTTCAGCAGCATCCCTATCTGACGGCCAACCAACTCGTCCAACACACGGGGCTCTCGACCCCCACGGTCAATGCGGCGCTGGCCGATCTGGGACGGTTCGGCATTGTCGAGGAGGTCACCGGCCGAAAACGGGGCCGCGTCTTCAGTTACCGGGGGTATCTCGCAATCCTGAGCGAGGGTACCGACCCGATCTCCACTGCCGCTTGACGGAAGGAATCCTGTGCATATCGAATCTGTCGCCCTGTGCGGCTTCTGCTGTTTCGGTCCTGATCCGATCGTGCTGCCAATCTGGTCCATGACGTTCTGACCCTCGGGCCAGCCCACTCCCGGCCCATAGTCCGTAGCGACTCCATTGCGATGGTCAGTGATGGTCCATCGCAGGTTGTAGACCATGCCGGGTCGGTCTTTATGGTCGTGAATGGGGCCGAAGACGCCTCCGGGATCGATGGTCACCATCCGCATGCGAAGCTCGCGCCCTTCCATGCCTTCGTTCTCAGGGCCGAGTTCAAGCGTTGAAAGTTGCGCGACCGTGACACCTTTCGTCTCGGGTGCCGCCTGTTCATTGCTCATCGTGCCCTCCGCTCTCTATTCCAGGGCCTCGCTCAACATGTATTCCATGCTGAAGTAGGCGACACAGCCGAGCGGTGCGTCCGGGTGCGCCTGCTGAAACCAGCCGGGTGCCTGCGCCTCATCGTGCCTGGCCTGGACCAGGGCGTCGATGCGCTCGCTGAACGCGGGCTCGGCGAGCACGGCCTGGAGCCTATCGCGCGAGACCGACTGCAAGACGACCTAGGGATTCCGGGTCCGATCCCAGAGCACCGGGTCGAGCCGCCGTCACAGCTGGTCGGTGGCATGATTCCAGGTCGAGCGCATGTCCAGGGCCAGCTCGGAGAGGGCATCGAATCCCTCGATGTCCGCGGACAAGAGCGCCTGTTTCGGGTGGCCCATGGATGTCTGCTCGTTCATGGTCTCTCCGGCTTCGTCGTCATGTTTCTCCTAGCATTTCGTCATGTTTCTCCTAGCATTTCAGTGCAAAACCGTGCAGACGACCCATGGGTTGACGAGTCGACGCGGGGCCTCGCGCTCTGCTTCAGTGGCTTGCGACTACTGCAGCTGCACCAAGAGCCCCAGTGCGCCGAACAGGATCAGATAGAAGGCGACGATGTAGTTGAGCAGTCGCGGCCAGATCAGGATCGCAATGCCCGAGAGTAAGGCGACGAGCGGCGAAACCAGCATGAGGCTCATGGTGCATGTCTCCATGTATCGGATGGGAAGAGGACGGCGAAGCTGGGATGAGTGGCGACAATCGTGGTGCTCTTGATCGGGGTTGCTGCCTGACGATGGTCTGGCCCTGATTGTCGTTAAGCATCGAGCATGCCGATTGACGATGTCCTGTGGCCGGTTGGTTTGGCTGTGCAGGGCTGGCGCCAATCGATGGCGGCTGGCTCATATGCCCCAGTCAGCCCGGTGGATGTGGTGATATGGCACCAGGGGGGCGCGCACGACGACCACTGCACCGCGGCAGGCCCAGTGGAGTCTTAGGCCTATCAGGGAGCACACACTTTGAGAGGTTCCGTCGTCGCCGACCCTGGGGGGCACGGCACGAATCTCGCTGCTCGACTCGCAAGCGGGCGATCCAGAGGAAATGGATGATGACAACTGAAGCTTTGTCGACAGCTGATCCAGTCTGGGTACCTTGGGTGTTCGGTTCAGCCGCGCTCGACACGGTTGCGTGGTGGCGGCTCAATCCCATCCGTCGCCGCAGCTCGCAGACACTGCCGTCCCCGGCGGGCGGATTGACGACCGGACCGGAACGCAAGCCTCCGTCCGGCGCAACAGCGTTTTGGTGGATGATGCTGGCGCTGCTGCTGGTCTGGAATACGCTGCCCTTCCTTTTCAATGGCGCTCCGACCGTTGCCAAGATCCCCTACAGCACCTTCATTGAGCAGGTGCAGCAGAACAATGTGCCGCAGGTCAGCATCCAGGGCAGCGAGATCGCGGGTCAGCTCAAGGCACCACGGGTTTGGAACCGCAGCTCTGGCGTGCTGATCCAGGCGTCGAGCGACGGCGCCCAGACACTGCCGAGCAAGACCACCAGCACCCCCGGCAAGGAGACCGCCACCAAGCCGCCGGCACCGGCCAAGACGGCGGCCAGTCAGCAGGTCCAGGTCTCGGAGTTCGCCACGGTCTTCCCCAGCTCTGTCGGCGACCCAGAACTCCTGAGCACGCTGGAAGCGCATCACGTGGCCATCGCCGCGGTCCCCAACTCCGAGCCCTTCACGGCGAGTATCATCGGCAGTCTGCTGCCGACGGCCCTGCTGGTCGGCTTCTTCTGGTGGATGGGGCGCCGTGCCATGCAACAGCAGCAGAGCATCTTCGGCGCCGGTAGGTCGCAGGCAAGGCGCTTTGTTCGCGATGAGACCCCGGCGGTGACCTTCGCGGACGTGGCCGGCGTCGACGCTGCCAAGGGGCAGCTCCAGGAGATCGTCTCCATCCTTAAGTCGCCTGAGCGCTACCGCGCACTTGGCGCCCGCACCCCGCGCGGCGTGCTGCTGACAGGTCCGCCCGGGACCGGCAAGACGCTGCTGGCGCGGGCCGTCGCGGGCGAGGCGCAGGTGCCCTTCTTCTCCATCAGCGGCTCAGAGTTCGTCGAGATGTTCGTTGGCGTCGGGGCCAGCCGAGTGCGCAACATGTTTCAGGAGGTCAAGGCCGCGGCGCCCGCCATTCTCTTCGTCGACGAGTTGGATGCCATCGGTCGTCGCCGCGGTGCCGGACTCGGCATGGTGAACGACGAGCGCGAGCAGACGCTGAATCAGCTGTTGGTCGAGATGGATGGTTTCGACGCGCGGATGAGCGTCATCGTCCTGGCTGCAACCAACCGTCCGGATGTGCTCGACCCCGCACTGCGCCGACCCGGACGCTTCGACCGCGAGGTGGTCGTGGGTCTGCCGGACCGCAACGGGCGCCGGGCGATCCTCGGCATCCACGCGCGGGAGCTCGCGCTGGCGCAAGACGTCGACCTCGATACCTTCGCCGCCATCACCATGGGCATGAGCGGTGCCCAGTTGGCTAACCTCTGCAACGAGGCGGCGCTGGTCGCGGCCCGCGACAGACACGCCAAGGTGGAGCGCCAAGACTTCGAGACGGCACTCGACCGCATCGTGCTCGGCGAAGCCTTGCCACTAACGCTGGATGCGGAGTCCCGCCGGGTCGTCGCCTACCACGAGAGCGGTCATGCGCTGATCGCCTGGCTCACGCCCGCGGCCGATCCGGTCCACAAGGTCACCATCGTCCCGCACGGCATGGCGCTGGGCGTCACCGCTCAGCGCCCGGAGGACGACCGCTACAACCTCTCGCGTAAGTATCTGCAAGCCCGGCTGCAGGTGATGCTCGGCGGACGCGGCGCGGAGGAGACCGTTTTCGATGACGTCACCACTGGTGCCGAAAACGACCTGGTGCAGGCCACGCGACTGGCGCGCCGCATGGTCACGGCCTGGGGCATGAGCGACCTCGGCCTCGCGGCCTATGAGTCATCAAGCGAGGATCGCTTTTTGGTCTATGAGCTGGGCCAAGGCCGTCCCTACAGCGAGGAGACGGCCCGGCGCATCGATGCAGAGGTCGACCGTCTCCTGTCGGAGAGCCACGCGGCGGTCCTCGAGCGCGTGTCCTCCGCGCGCGACCGGCTGGATGGCCTCGCGCAAGCTCTGCTGGAGCGTGAGACGGTCGGCGGGGATGAGCTCGTCCAGCTGCTGGGGCCGCGCGCCGCGCCCGATGTCGGGGTGTCCGCCAACCAGCGACGGTGCAGCATCCAGATGGCAAATCTACCGCAAGCCGACCACCCCGACGGCCGCGCGTGCGACGCTGGGCAGAAACCAGTGGAGGATCGCGCCGGCGACCTTCGGGCAGCTGCGCTCGGCTTCTTCGCCGGCGTCCGCATGCGAGATCAGAAAAGGGTCGTCGATGCGCTCGTCCGGACGGATGGTGACATCTGAATGAGCCGGCAGTCCGAGAGCAAAGCCTTGGCCTGAGTCTGCTGCCGCGCGAGTTGAGCGCGGGCCTCGGTCGCCTGCGCGGACTCCCCATCGACCGCCGGTTTCGGGGCCTGGAGATGCTCGGCAATGGCCGCCGTTTTGTCGTCTGCGCGCTGATGCAGTCCTGCGCCTGACGTTGATCGGCGGAGACCTCATCGCTGAACGCGGCAAGCCGGGCGTCGGACACGGTGCCGCGCCGGGGGGGGTCTGGCCGATCTGATCCAGCCGACTCAGCGCGTCCTCCTGATCGGCGACGGGCGCGGGCTGGTCGGCCCAGCCTCGACCGATGAAAAGCAGTAGAGGAGTCAACAGCACCAGGTGCGCGGCGCGCCGCTTCAGGCGGCAGATAGCCGCCGAAAGACCGCGATCGCCACAGCGGGAGAGCACTCCTGTATGCGTCTGGCGCCAAACCCGCGGCGCCAGACGCAGGACCGTTAGGCGCAACTCAGGGGTCCCGATGCTTCCGTCATGAAGGGATCACCAGCTTAAAAGTGCTCTTTGATCTTGTCCCAGAAGGAGACCTTGGGGGTCTCCTTGCATTCAGTCACGAGCACTGGCACGAGCTGGTCCGTCGCATCGATATCGATGACGGCGTCCACCGGGTCGCCTTCATCGTTTAGGCCCGCAGACCAGTAGACCACTTTTGGTTGCACGACATCGTCGAGCGCCAAGAAGTCCTCGCAGGTCATCTCGCCCGACTTGTGGGTCGCCGCCAAGACCGGGGTGACCATGGCCGCCGAGAGCAGGGTCGCCGTCATGAGGGTCATGGTGAGCTTAGGGTTCATCGTCATCTCCTTGCATTTCAGATTGAGAGAGTGCAGCCGACCCGCCGGTTGATGAGTCGACCTGGAGCTGCGTCTTCTTGATGGCGCGCCCTAATTGTCGTCACGCATCGACCATGCCGATTCTCGATGTTCTGTCACCGCTTTGTCGCCGCTCGGTTTGGCGGCGCAGGGATGGGACCAATCGATGGCGGATGGCTCATATTCCCCGGGCAGACCGGTTGACCTGGTGATCAGGCACCAAGCTGCCGCGCACGAGGGCCTGCGAAGCGTTGATCGTCATTGACTGGTTGGACTAGAAAGGGGGATCAGTCACTGCATCTGCCGCGCGGCTCGTTACCGGTCGGCGGGCTCAGGCTGGCCTCGTCTGAGGACGTCCATCTGCAGAATGCGCTCGGCAACCGCTCTGATCAGCGCGCGCGACGCTGCCGATAGTGATCGAGAATGAGTCGAGACTTAGTCGCTGGCCTTCAGGCCATATTTCTGAACCCGATAGCGCAGCTTCTCCCGCGTGGTCCCGAGCACGCGCGCCGTCATGCTGACGTTACCGGCGTTGCGGTGTAGCACCTCGGTGAGGATGGCGCGCTCCATCGCGTCGAGGCTGAGACTGCCGTCCAAGGGCAGACAGATGCGGTTGTCCTCCGTGAGCGCCTCTTGTTGGTCGTTGGTTGACGCGGCGGTCGACTCGCCCAGGTGTAGCCAGCGCTCGGGGAACACCGGGCCGTCCGCCAAGAGCACGCAGCGCTCGACGAGGTTGCGCAGCTCGCGGACGTTGCCCGGCCAATCGTAGGCATTGAGTCGGCGCCAGACGCTGGACGGGATCGTCTCGACGCGATGGCCGGAGCGGGCGTTGAATTCCTTGATCAACACGGGGAGCAGGTCCTCCAGGTCCTCTTTGCGGTCACGCAGCGCGGGGGCCTCAAGGCGAAAGACGGCGAGGCGGTGGTAGAGGTCGGCGCGGAATGCGCCTTCCGCGACGCGCTGTTCGAGTTTCTGATTGGTCGCCGCGACCACCTGAAGGTCGATCGTCAGCTCGCGCTCGCCGCCGACTCGGCGGATGCGATGGTCCTCGATCGCCTTCAGCAGCTTGGCCTGGAGGTCCAGCTCCAGTTCGCCCAGTTCATCGAGGAACAGCGTGCCGCCGTTGGCCTGCTCGATGAGCCCGCGCCGCCGGCCTTTGGCGCCGGTGAACGCGCCAGCCTCGTGACCGAAGAGCTCGGCCTCCATCAGCTCTCTGGGTAAGGCGGCGCAGTTCACCTCGATCAGCGGCCCCGAGGCGCGCGGCCCGGCGTTGTGAAGGATCCTTGCGATCAGTCCCTTGCCGGTGCCGGTCTCGCCGGTGATGAGCAGACCCGAGAAGGGCACCTGCGACAGTCGGCTGAGCATGTCGCGGGTATCGGCCGCGGCCCGGCTGCGGCCGATGAAGGCATCTGGCGCGTAACGGTCGCCGCGTAGACGCTCCTCGTCCATCAGGCGACGCTGTGCCCGCGCGCTACGCGCCGCACCCGCGACCACGATCTGCAGCCGCTCCAGCTCGCAGGGCTTTTCCAAGAAGTCGAAGGCGCCGAGCTTGAGCGCACGCACGGACTCTGGGATGCCGCCATAGGCGGTGAGAAAGATCCATTCTCCGGCGATGCCGCGCCCGCGGACCTTCTCGAGCAGGTCCAAGGCGTTGCCATCCGGGAGGTTCATGTCGGAGAGCACGACCAAGGGCTCGAGGTTGCGCTCCAACAGCAAGCGCTCCGCGTCGGCCAGATCGAAGGCCTGGGTCGCGTCCCAGCCGGTGGCTGCCATCTCGGCGCACAGCTCGGCGCCGAGCAGGCGCTCATCCTCGATGACCAGTAAGGCGTCAGGCATAACGCGGGGCTCCGGATGTGTCGGCAGGTCTGTACGGTAGTCGCAGGGTGACAATGGCGCCATCGGATGTCTGATGCGGCGATGTCTGGTTGGCGAGGAGCAGGTCGCCGTCATGGTCTCGCACGAAGCGGCGGACCATCGCGAGCCCCAGACCCGTTCCGCCCTGTCGGCCGGTCGCGAAGGGGCGGATCCCGGCGCGCAGTAGCTCCTGTGGAAAACCGGGGCCAGTGTCGGCGACACGGAGCCAGAGCGCGCCGTCCTCCCGCCCGGCGGCGATTTGGATATGCCCTTGCTCGGGCATCGCCTGCACGGCATTCAGGATGAGATTCAGCAAAGCCTGGCGCAGACCGGCGGCCGGCAGAAGGCAGCTCAGATCGCCCGGTACGTGCGAGGTGATCGAGATCCTGTCCGGGATCTGGTAGCGCAGCAGGGTCAGCAACTCGTCGACCAGCTGTTTGACGGCGACCACCTCAAGCGGCTCCGGCACGTGGTGTGCCGCATCCACCTGGCTGGTGAGCAGCTGATTGATGCGCTTGAGCTCGTCGATGACCGCCGCGATTCGGGCCGCATGCTCAGTGTCTCCCAGCGCTCGATGGAGCTTGCCGCAGGCCATCTGTATTCCGGCGAGCGGGTTGCGCAGCTCGTGCGCCAGTCCCGCGGAGACGGCACCGACAGCGGCGAGCCGCTCGGCGCGGGCCATCTCGCGGCTCTGGGCAAGCAGCGCCTCGGTCGCGCGACGCACCTCCTGCTCCAGGCGCTGTTCCCGGTCGCGATGTTCGCACTCCAGCTCCTGGAGGCGCAGAACCAGCTCGTTGTAGCTGTGGAAGGCGGGCAGCGCGACCTTGTCGATCTCGCCGATGACGGCTGGGGGGACGGGCCGGTAGTCCTTGCGCGCGAGGCGCCCGAGCAGATCCTCGAGTGCCCGCAGCGGCTGTTTGACGTGGGCGCGCAGAAAGATCAGCGCGACGCCGAACACGGGTGGCCCCGCCAGCAGGAGCACCACCGTGAGCTTGAACTCCGTGCGTGTGTCCTGTCCGATCTGGGCCAGAAGCCCACTGTGGCGCTCGCGCTCATCGTCGAGCACCTGGCGGATCTCGGTCAGCGTCTCGAAGAGCAGGTCGGCTGGGCGCGTCGTCTGCGTGGCGCCGAGCTGGGTGTCGATCCGGTTCAGCCGCGCCGGGGTCTGCGGATCAAGCGCCCCCTCGCGCGCAGCGATCTGCCGAACCTCGTCACCGAGCTCCTGCAAGTTCGATGGGCTGATCCGTGTTCCGCGTAACCCGCTCAGCAGCGTCTGTTCCATGCCGCGTTCTGCGATTTGGATGCGCTCGATGTGGCGAAGATGAGCCTCGATGGGCACCAGCCGCTGCAGACTGTGCCAGGAAACGAAGAGTATCCCGACCAGGACCGTGCCCGCCAAGCCGACGAACAGCCAGAGCGGAAGCCAGAACAGCCGCTGGACAATCGACGCACCGGCTCCGAGGCTAACGTCGGCTGGGGCGCGACTCCTTTTTGACATCTGGGTTTGACCTCACTGGACTTTAGCAAGGGGCCAGCCGACCGGCTTGCCGGCACACCTATTCAACCGTGATCTTCATCTGCTCAGACATCACTGGTTGTGAGTTTGGAACCTGGTCCTTTTCACTCGGAATCAGCAGCAATGTGTGCTCACCCGGCGGAAGCGTCAGTAGCGAGTGCGCCCTCTGGTTGCGGCGGATTATCGGCCAACGCGGGTCCGCCTGTAATCCGTGGGCCAGCCAGCAATAGGGGCACGATCTTCTGAATGCTCGATTTCATGGTTTGTCTTCCCGAGCGGATCAGACTTTCCGAAAGCGCTCATGCCGACCCGACCGTCCAGGACGGACTGGAAGGCAAGAGTGAACGCCGTTTGCGAACAAGAATCAGCAGTTTCCGTTCCAGTTCTCGGCCCGCAACCGTCGCCCTCAGACAGACGCTCGTTCCACAGACGCTCGTTCCCATGTCTGGGCCGGAGCTCGTCGTCACCGTCTCTCTGGGATGGGCCATGTGCTGAGTTGGCCGATGAAGCGTTTTGGCTTGCCCGGTAACGAAACGACCCGGCTCGTCGAGTCCGTTGCCGGACTGCGCCGTGACGCGACCGCCATGGCCGCGGTCAAGCGGGATGCTCAAGCGTTGAAAGCATTTGTTGGCGGCCACGATCGGGATCCGGCCTTGCTGATGCCGAGGCGACATTTCGCCATCTTGACGTGTATAGACGCGCGCCTCGATCCGGCCAAATACGCCGGTCTCGCCGAAGGCGACGCGCACGTCATCCGCAACGCCGGCGGCCCCGCCAGCGACGACGCGCTCCGCTTGGCAAGAGCGTCGCGACGTACCAAGACGCTAGATGTTTTTCTTGCGACGTTTCACGGGTGCGGCTCCAACCTCCACACGTGTTCTGCGAGCGCGGTGAGTCCGCGTCGGCGAAAACCGGGCGACTCGTCGATCACGTCGAAACTCGCCAGTTGTTCAATGCGGTAACGGTCCCCGAAACGGGTTTGGACCTCGTCGCGGCCGACCGAGAAGGGCGGGCCGGACATCTCGCTTTGATCATACTGGAGCGTGATCAGGAGGCTCTTCGCGGTCGCGGGCACGATGGTTTTGAAGTGCTCGGCGTAGGCCGGGCGCATCTGCGGGGGGAGGGCGATCAGCGAGGCGCGGTCGAAGACGGCATCGACGCCGTCGAGATGGGCGGGAGTGAGGTCGAAGTAGTCGCCGACGAGCACCCGCAGCTCGTCGACCGCGTAGGTGCGAAACGGTGGCGTCTCCGTCACGCGCGGCTCCAGCCGGTTCTCGGCGAAGAACTCCTTCACGCCCAGCTCGCTGATCTCCACGCCGACGACGCCGTGCCCCCGGCTGGCGAGCCAGAGGAGGTCGAGTGTTTTGCCGCAGAGCGGAACGAAGACCAAGGTTTCGGGCATGAGGCCGAGGCCGGGCCAGAACTCCTGGAGATGCACGTTGATCTCCGGGAGATGCCATCCGATTTCACCGTGCTGCCAACGGTCGAGCCAGAATTCAGGGATCATGGGGACAAGTGGCGAGTGTTGAGGGGTGGTGAGTGATGAGTCAGTCGCGGTTGTTTCGCGCTCGACCCGCTCGATGATGCTCTGCCGGGATGTTGTTTCCAAGAGTATTTCGTCACGAGCTTCTAAACCGCGCCGGCTCCAACGGTCGTCAAGTCTGCCGGGGCTGATCCCATCCACAAACATCGCATACCGCGCTGGGCGCGGTTTAGTGTGATGTCCTCGCCTTCAGGGTCGGCGGCTACCGGGCCTGGTAGGGTGGCGGCATACCGGAGCGTCTGGGGTTAACGGATGCACAGTTGCTGGCCCTGATCCGATCCATCCAGGCCGAGCTGAAGGGCCCCTTCGGAAGCCCGCGGATGGCGCGTGAGCTGCGCGCACGGGGCATCTGTGCGAGCAATTCACGGGTCGAGCGTCTGATGCGCGAGCACGGCATCCGGGGCGCCACAAGCGCCGCTGCAAGGCCACTAGCACGGTGTATTCGCCCCCAGCAAATTGCTTGTCTGACAAACGTTGCCGATGATCTGCGGATGCTGGAACATGCCGCCAAGACATACACCGGGCTGATTCAGCTTTTTCTCGACTACATTCCAAAGTAAAGACTCAAAAATAGGCTGAACGAAGAATGCAACCGCTGTCGTCGCTGCGTTTCCCACGAAGGCGATTGCGCGTTCCACCCCATCTTTCAGTGCAGTTGGCCGCGGCACTGCTGCTGACCGCCGCGCTGTCCGTCCATGCCAGCGAGCCCGACTATATGACCCAGAAAGGCGCGATGGCAGAGTCCCCGGAAGATCTGAACGTCGCCATCGACTACCTGGGCCGGCCGGACAAGCCAGCCCTAGGCAAAGCAGAAACAACCCCAACTCCAAACGCCGCTCCACCGGCGCCGAAGGGTCTGGTGTCGAAACTTCTTGATGGGGCCAAGCTCGGCGGTCAGTTCCGCACCTACTATCTGGAGCGGCTACGCGACGGCGCGACCGACAGCCAGGCTTGGGCCGCCGGCGGCTCACTGGGGTTCAAATCGGGGCTTTGGCGGGAGCGAGTCGGGTTCGGCCTCACGCTCTATACCAGCCAGCCCGTCTATGCCCCGAAAGACAAACCCGGCTCCGGACTCTTGGCGCCGGTGCAGGATGGCTATACGGTGCTCGGCGAGAGCTATCTCTTGCTCCGCCCGTTCGGCACCAGTCACCTGCAGCTGTGGCGTCAGGGCATGGAACTGCCCTACGTGAACAAGCATGATACCCGGATGACGCCGAACACCTTCGAGGCGTACCTGCTTTTTGATCGCGACGCCAAGCGCTTCAACTACGTGCTCGGTTATATCGACAAGATCAGAAAACGTACAGAAACGACTTGGCAGTCTCTATCCAGCGCCGCCGGCGCCGATGCGAACCACGGTGCCGGCGTGCTGGGCGCGCGCTGGCGCTTCGGGGAGGGTGCCAACATCGGCGCCGTCGACATTTTCGGCATCGACACCTTCAACACCTTCTATACCGAGGCCACCAGGGCGCTGACCCCTACCGACGACGAGGCGGAGCTGGAGATGCGCTTATCGGCCCAGTACACGGATCAACGTAGCGTCGGCGAAGAACTAATCGGCCGCTTTCAGACCTATCAGGTCGGCGGTAAATTCGACATCGGTGCCTATGGCGTGACCCTGACGCTGGCCTATACGGACACGGGGAGCGGCGCCGACATCCAGAACCCCTGGGGCGGCGTGCCCAGCTACAACAGCGTGATCGTCGGGGACTTCGACAGCGCCGGTGAGCGCGCCTGGCGCGTCGGCGCAGCCTATGACTTTGGCCGTATCGGCGGCCTCGCCGGCGTCAGCGGCTTCGTCAACTACACCGCCGGCGATACGCCGGACAGTGGCTCCAACGCGAGTCCGAACACAGACGAGTTGGACTTCACGCTGGATTGGAGACCAAAAAATGGGAGCTTGGAAGGGTTGTGGCTGCGCGGACGAGTGGCCGTGATCAATGCCGCCGGCCCGGGCGCAGTGGATCAGCTCGACTTCCGCGTCATTCTCAATTACGACTTCAACCTGCTCTGAGCGGGCTGCCGTGGCGGCCATCTCATTGGCCCGTGGCTTCCCCCGGCTACCGGTGGCCCAAGTCGCGGCCACGCTCGATTCAGGGCGTCGCCATCGCCGAGCGTCGCCGTAGAAGCGGCCGCGAACAGGAGGCACTCCTTGAGTCCCTCCGCTTCCAGGTTAGGAAGCACGCACAGGATATCGGCGGTAGTGACGCTCTCTGTCAGCATTTCGAGGATATCGGACACCCGAATACGCATTCCTCGAAGACAGGGACGCCCCAACAAGGCCAGAGGTTGTAATTCCGGCCATGAATTTTTCTTCCAAGTAGAGACGATTCGCCATGCCTAAGACGACACGATTCGGTCCCGGAAAAGCCTCGAACAACACCGGTGCCGACGGCGTCACCTGGTATGACATCGACATTGCCGACGAAACCGATCGCGACTGGCTGATGGCGTGGCAGGAGATCGACGATCGGACCAGAACGGCGTTGTTGAAGCCGGTGCGTTTTAACCAATACGAACAAGTGCCGGACGGCACCTTGCTGAGCATCAAGACACTGCGCGGAAGTCAGACGGAGGATCTCAGCGATCTCGTCGACTTGAAGCTGTTGATCGGCCCGAATAGGGCGATCACGGTACACTCCGGGACGGTCGCCGTCGTGGAGGAGTTACGACAGAGCTTGTCGTCGGACAGGACGTTGATCACGGCAGTGGACCTGCTGGGGTTCATGGTCTCGCGTATGACCTACCGGATTGAGCCGATCATCTCCGATCTGACCCAAGATATCGATGACGTCGAAGATGAGCTGCTCGACGGCGGTTCGGTACCACACCCGCAGGTGCTCAGCGAGCTTCGGCGCCGAATCTTTCGTACCAGACGGCAAGTGAATGCCACGCGGCAGGTGCTTGCTCCGATGACGACCGATCCCGCCCTGGCCCTGGATGCCGACGATCGTGAAACGCTGAACAGGGCATCGGATCATGTGGCCCGCTATCTGGAGGGGCTGGATGAATGCCGCACACGGGTACAGCTGCTGGTGGATCAGATCGATGCGCAACGCTCGGAGACCATGACCCGTTCCAGCCTTAATTTGACGATCGTCGCGACCGTATTCTTGCCGTTGACGTTCATTACCGGTCTGCTCGGAATGAACGTCGCGGGAATCCCGGACCAACATAATCCGCTTGGTTTCTGGCTGGTGACCGGCTTGTCTCTCGTCATTTCCCTGCTGGCCTGGCTCGTGCTTCGCCTTCGGATGCAGGATCGCTATCAGGATCAGGCAAGTTCCGCGAAAAAGAAACCCAGGCGATTGTCGGAGACTCTAGTAGCAGCAGGCTCAGGATCGATGTCGGCACTCGAAGAGGGCAGTGGTGAGCCTAGCAAGCAATGTGACGCTCTGCCCGCCTCCGAAGGAGGGCGTCAAGACGCGTCGGATGGAATACAGGTGATGCGACATCGCCCCGCTTCAGCCGGAAGGATCATTGGGATCCATGCCGTTGCACTGCTGCTTGCACTCGTACTGTTCTATTTTCATCTGGTCGTGATCTTCGATGTGATCGGCGAGATGTTCCTGACCAAGGCATGGTTGCTCGAGCATGTAGGACCGAACCATACCGGCAAGATCTTCCTTCTCGGCTGCTTCCTGACACTGACCTTTGCACATGTGGTGGAGGCCGCGGGATGGGGCCTGTTCTTGCGCGGAACGCGGCTATTGCCAAGCATTACGGAAGGCATCTACTTCACGGCCGCTTCGCTCACGACGCTGGGCTATGGCGACGTCCTGCTGAAGTATCCTTGGCGACATCTCGGGACGCTGATCGCGATAACGGGGGTGCTGATGTTCGGCTGTTCGACGGCGTTCTTGTTCGTGGTCTTGCAGCGCGTTTGGGTGAATCACCTCTAGTATCTCGTTCCACCTTACGTCGGTGTAGGCGCTGTCGAACCTCTCGGTGATGACGCGCTCGCGCTCCCTGGAATGGTCGCCGGCCTCGACCAGCAGGGCGCTGATTCGCTCGATGATGCGGCGCGACTCCGCAGCGCCGGCTGGGCCTGCCGCGGCGACGCCGACCTCCGAGCGAGCGCCATGGCCAGAAGATCGGCCCGAAGGTCGCGCAAGCCATCGCCACCTCGACGGCACCTTGCAAACACGTTGGCCTCGCCGAACACCTGTCCATAGGCGGCGCCGGTGCCGTGCCCGTCGGCCAGTGTCGCCGAGCCGCCGAGGATACCCATCAACCAGACAAGTCTGCTCGATGACCATCCTACCCGACATGGCCGTTGTTTCCATGTGGCGCGAAATGGTCAGTTGCGATATCCGATGATGCCGCACAATCCAGCCCGCACCCCGGACGTTGTCCAATCCGCGATAAGGAGCGACTCATGAGCCGACCACCGAACGTCCCGGGCCGAGGCCGCCGAGGCATCCGAACGATCGCCGCGCTGCTCATCGGACTCCTCGTGTTCCCGGCGATCGTGTCGGCAAGCGATGCACCGATACTCCGCGCGGAAAACCTCGGCAGCAGCACACTGTTCACGCAGCCGCAACTGCTGGCCGTCGCCAACCTCGACCAACGGATTGCCGCCACCACCGATGCCGTCAGCAGTGCGCGGCTCACGCACGAGCGCGACGCCACGCTGGAGCAACTCACACGGACAATCCTTTCCGGAGGCGGCAAGGGCATAGCGCCCACCGTCACCGCGGCCGAATTGGAGCGTCTTCGCGACGGCGTGTCGCATGCCCGTGCCGGCGGGGACAAGACCGCCGAGATGACCGCGATTCTGCGGCTCAACAGCGCGATCCTGAGCGAGAGTTTTGCGGATCTGCTAACAAGGGTGGCGGGTGACTGGATCAGGTTCGCACCCACCGCGGACTTCATCGACGCGTTCAACAGCTTCGAGCATCGAACCGTTTTCAACCAGGCCCCGTTCGGGCGCACCGTGCAGCGTCTGCAAGCTGCCGAGCCGACCTCTTTGAGCAGCTCCGAGCAAGCATTGATCGACGCCTATCGTGACTACAGCCAACGCGCCGAGGTCTATGGCGCCGTGGCGCAGTCTCTGTTCGGCTTCGTCAAGGACGCGGCGAGGAGCAACCAGCTGTTGGATTGGGTCGGCATCAGCGCACTGATCGGCGCCATCGACACGCAGCCCTGGGCCATCGACATCAACGCCTATGTGATGCCGGGCAGTCAATTCAGCATCGGCCAACTCATCAGCGTTGGCCAACTCTGTGCTGCGGCCGTGTTGTTTCTGGCATTGACGGGTGTCGGCCTGATTCTGCTGCCGGTGCTGCTGCGACTCTTGCGACGTGCCTTTCCGAAACAGGCGCGGATCGCGCGGACGGACCCTTCCGAATCCGAGCGCTTTGTCCGCCTGCTCGAGCAGTCGTTTTATGGTCCGCTACGCGTCCTGCTGGTGCTGACCGCGATCGCTCAGGCGACGCGCATCCTGTTCTTGCGCGAATCCGACGAGCGCATCCTGGACGTGCTCGGCAGCCTGTACGTCGTGCTCATCGTGTGGGCGCTGCTTCGCCTGATCGACAACTTCGTGAGGCTCTATTCGAGCGAACTGCTTCATCGCCATCCGACCCTACGCGGAGAGTTGGTCAACTTTCTGTCCAGCATGATCCGCTTCACGCTGATCGTGATTGCCGCGCTCTACCTCTTGCAGCGCTTCGGCTTCGACATCCGCGCACTCCTGGCGTCGCTCGGCATCGGCGGTCTGGCCATCGCGTTTGCGGCCAAGGAGACCATCGCGAACATCTTCGGGTGCATCTCCATCATCGCCGACGACATGTGCCAGCAGGGCGATTGGATCGTGACGCCCAACGGCGAGGGCATGGTGATCGATGTCGGCCTGCGCAGCACCAAGATCCGCACCTTCGACAACGCGGTGATCTTTCTGCCCAACGCCTATCTGGCCGGTGTCGATGTACGCAACTGGAGTCGGCGCAAACTGGGTCGGCGCATCAAGTTCACGCTTGGGCTCGAATACGGCAGCGACATGCAGCAGGTGAAGAAGACCGTCGATGACATTCGCGCCATGCTGATCGCCCATGAGGGCGTCGCCGACGCCACCACCGATATCTCCAGCTACACGCAACAGCAACTCGCCAAGATCGCAGACACCATGGACGGGCAGGGCATCAAGCGGACGCTGCTGGTCTATCTCGATGCCCTCGGCGACAGTTCAATCGACATCCTGATCTACTGTTTCTCAAAGACCGTCGACTGGGAGGGCTGGCTCCAGGTCAAGCAGGACGTGCTCTTTCGCTGTTGCGCCATCGTCGAGGCCAATGGCCTGAGCATCGCGTTCCCGAGTCAGACGCTGTATCTGCGTGAGGACAGCGGGCAGAAAGCGTGTGAGAATTCCGGGCAATCGTCTTCAATCGCGTCCTGAGCGACCTGCTGATTTCCAGGCGAGCCCAACGGTGCGTGAACCCGTGAACCAGGCGGGGACGCAGTTTAACGTTCTGATTATTGACGATCCTGAACCGCGTCATCTCGCAGGTTCCAGGATCCGGCCGAGGCAGCTTCGATGAAGAGACGACGCATGCCGCGCCGGATGCGGTTTAGCCCCAGCACCGACACGCATGCGGCGATCCTCATCAATTCACGTCACAGCATGCACCCGCTGCTGACCGCCCTGCTGTTGGTGACCTGCCTGGCGGCCTCCGGGGTGGTCCGCGCGCAACCGGAAACGGAGCCGGACGCCGTCGGGTCCGGTCGGTCGCCGCTGGTCATCGGCACCCGCCAGGTCCCGCCGTTCGCGATGCGGGACGCCGACGGGAGCTGGAGCGGCATCGCCATCGATCTCTGGGCACAGATCGCCGAGCGGCTGAACCTGGACTACCGGCTGGTGGAACTGGATCTAAGCCGGATGGTGGATGCCGTGGCCGAGGGTGAGGTGGATGCCGTCGCGGCGGCGCTGACCATCACCGGCGCGCGCGAGGAGCGGGTGGACTTCACCCAACCCTTCTACACCTCGGGGCTCGGGATCGCTGTCGTGCAGCACCCCGAGGGTGGCTTCATGGCAACCCTGCAGCGCCTCTTCTCCGGTCGCTTCCTGCACAGCGTGGCGGCCCTGCTCGGACTGCTGACGTTGATCGGAGTGCTGATCTGGCTGGCCGAGCGCCGCCGCAACGCCCACTTTCACGGTGGCTTGGCGCGAGGGATCGGCTCCGGTCTCTGGTGGTCCGCGGTTACGATGACAACCGTCGGTTACGGCGACAAGACGCCGATCACGGCCATCGGTCGCGGGATTGCGCTCGTCTGGATGTTCGCCAGCGTGATCATGGTCTCAGGCTTCACCGCCGCCATCGCCACCGCGCTGACGGTCGGCGAGCTGAGACACCCCATCCGCGGCCCGAACGACCTCTACGGCACCCGGGTGGTCACGGTCGCCGACAGCACCAGCGATGAGTTCCTGACGCGCTACGGAGTTCGCCACAAGACCGCCCCGTCTTTGGAGCAGGCGTTGAGCCGGCTCGCCGCCGGTGATGCAGACGCGGTCCTGTACGACGCACCGATCCTTCGCTTCCTGATTGCCAGGGATCACGAGGACACCTTGCGCGTGCTGCCCCAGGTCTTGCAGCGGCAAGACTACGGCATCGCCTTGCCGCAGCCCAGCCCGCTGCGTGAGCCCATCAATCGTTCACTTCTGGACATCACCCGCGGCGAGGCGTGGAAGTCCGTACTGGAGCGCTATATCGGGTCCGAACAATGACCCTGGAGCGAGTTAGATTGTTAGATTTGCCCTAGATGTCTCCTTCCCGACTACACGAGATCAGTGTAGCCCGTAGGCTGGCTTGGGGCACGAGACCCAGCGACCGCGGTATCGTCACTCCTGAAATGCTGGGTTTCGCAGGCCCAACCCAGCCCACGAGCTCAGGCCAGCGCCGAAGGCGTTGCCGTGGGCATCCGCCCCTCGCCGATGCTCCAGGCCCCGGCGCGGCGGTAGTCGCGCGGTGTCATGCCCGTCAGCCGCTTGAACGCCCTGGAAAAGTGCGGGGCGTTGTCGTAGCAGGCCGCAAACGCGATGTCGGTAATGTCCAGGTCGGAATCCGCCATCAGGTCCGATGCGATGGAGAAACGCGCCCCTTGGACAACTTGGGAATAGGTCGAGCCGCTTTGCGCCAGCCGACGCTGCAAGATGCGCTCGCTCATACCGACGATCTCGGCCACCAGCGAAAGGGGCGGATGACCCTGCGCGACATAGCGTGCGCGCCACTCTTTCTTAACTTCTCCCGCTGCCGGGCTAGATTGGGCGGCAGGAGCCCAGCCTGCTTATTTGGCGCCAAATGGTAGGTCGCGACCTCGGCTGATCCGGCAAAATCCGGCCCGCGTTTCTGGAATTTTCTTGGTCCTCGAGAGGAACGACTGGTGGGCCGACCACCGGTCGCGCTACGCCAATGCCGCCAGGCCGGCCAACGGACAATCACCGGCAAACAAGGCGGCCCGAACGCATGCCGTTTGGGCACCAACGCGGATGGCGGCACAAGGCCCTCTATTGGCGGTGCCAAGCAAAGACTCCCCAGGCAATGCCGTGGTCGGAGCGATCGTAAGAAACCTTCATGACCCGCTAGCGGGTCGAAATCGTTCGGAGATCTATATCGATGAAGAAAGCAGCAATTGCACTTTCGCTGGGCGCAGGCCTTGGCATTCTGTTGTCGGCGGGCGCCGCGAGCGCGGACAAGCTGAAGGATGTCACCTGCGACCAATTCCTTGCGATGGACGAATCGCAACAGGACGACATCGTCTACTGGATGAGCGGCATCGAGGCGGCAGCGTCCAAGAAAGAGGTCGGCGCCGAGGATCTCGAGGTCGGCTATGACGCGTTCGGCCAACCGATTGCAGCTGTCGTGACGGCGTGCGAGGGCGACAAAGAGGCCTCGCTGTGGACAAAGATCAAAGAGCACTTCTAATGATGTAGACGGCCCGCTCGCGGGCTCTTCCGCGAGCGGTGCCGACTGGCAAAACCGAGCCCAGGTCCAGTTGCTGCTTGCAATATGGAGGAGATCGTCATGACCCCAACCAATGATGCAACGAGTAAGGCCGCAGTCGCCGCCGTGTTCGGTGCACTAGAGAAGAACTGGGGCTGGCTACTGGCCTTCGGAATCATCTCGATCCTGCTCGGGGGCGTCGGCCTCTATATGACCTTCGGGTTGACCCTAGCGACCGTTGTCTTCTTTTGCGCCCTGATCCTGACCCCGGGCCTGCTTCAACTCGTGCAAGCCTTTGGCTGCAAGGGCTGGAAGGGCATGCTGGCGCATGTACTCATTGCCCTGCTCTATGTCGCAGCGGGAGGCCTGATTCTTATTGATCCCGTGCTCGCGTCAAGCCTACTGACCCTGGTCTTGGCCGGCATCCTCATCGTCGTCGGCGTGGTCCGGATCATGATGGCCTTACGGGTCCGAGACGCGGCCGCGGGGTGGTACTGGGCGCTGCTCTCGGGGCTGGTATCCATTCTGCTCGGCGGCATGATCATTGCCCAATGGCCGGCGTCCGGCCTTTGGGTGATCGGTCTCTTCGTGGCCATCGAACTCATCTTCAACGGGTGGTCGTACATCTTCCTGGCCCTGGATGCGCGCAAGTCTGTACAGGTCCAGGCCGAACCCGCCTGAAGGCGACGCTAGCGCCGCGTCAACTCCAAGCAGAACCCAGCGTCATCCCAAAGGAGATCCAGATGACTGACATCGAAAAGGTCGAGATGGCACGCTGCCACCGCGAGATCGTGCAAAACCTTCGGCTCCTCAGCAACTCGCACGGAGACTACGAATCATGACCTACAGAAAACAATTCGGCGTCGCCCCTGGTTCAAAGGTGGACCTAAGCAAGATCGACGCGGGGTTCAAAGATCAGCACGAAACGCATCAGGATGCGCTGACGGAAATCGAAGCGCATAACCAGAAGCTGCACGATCTGCAGTACCTGATGTACGCGGAGGACAAGCGATCCCTGCTGATCGTGCTGCAGGGGCGCGACGCCGCAGGCAAGGATGGCACGATCAACCACGTACTCGGGGCGATGAATCCACAGGGCTGTTCCGTCACGGGCTTCAAGGTGCCGTCCAAGGAGGAGGCCGCCCATGATTTCCTGTGGCGCTATCACCAGCACACGCCGGGAAAGGGGCAAGTGGCCATCTTCAACCGTTCGCACTATGAAGATGTCCTGGTGCAACGTGTGCATGAAATGGTTCCGCGCTCGGTCTGGTCCAAGCGCTACGCCCAGATCAATGCCTTCGAGCAGATGCTTGCGGACAACGGCACACATATCCTGAAGTTCTATCTCCACATCGATAGCGACGAGCAACTCCGGCGCTTCAAGCAGCGCATTGATGATCCAGCTCGGCATTGGAAAATCAGCGAGGGTGACTATGCCGAACGCCCGTTTTGGGATGCCTACACCAGCGCGTTCGAGGATGCGCTCGGCAAATGCAGCACCGAGCAAGCGCCCTGGTTCATTATCCCGTCCAACCACAAGTGGTTCCGAAACCTGGCGATCTCGAAAATCGTCGCGGAGACGCTTGAGTCGCTGAAGATGTCCTTCCCCGCGCCCTCGGTGGATATGGCGGAGATCGCGAGCAAGTACCACGGCATGGCAGAGCAAGCGGGCATCGCTGACCCGGATGCTTCGGTCGAGGCGGGAAGCGACAACTCGAAGAAGGGCAAGAAAAAGAAAAAGAACAAGAAGGACAATTAGCGCGCAAACGAATAGCGCTGGTGGCGGCGCTTTTTTGGCGACCGCGACTTCTGTATCCAACGCGGTTTTGACACATTGACTACCGGCTCGCAGTGGTGCCGTCCAACCGCGACACCAATTGATTGAAACCTGGCCGACCACGGGCTGAAGAGCGAGGAACGAACATGAACAATGCAAAGGCCGTGGGCAACCCGGCGTCGGCAGGCGGACTGGTCGATCTGGACAAGCGACCGGTCGCCGAGGTCCTGGCGGCACTGGACGTGAAGGCAGACAAGGGATTGAGCAACGCAGAGGCGGAACAACGACTGGTCCAGTACGGGCCAAACGCCCTGGTCGAAAAGAAAGAGGGGCTGCTCGCCAAGCTGCTGGGCCCCTTTACCGGTCCCATCGCCTACATGATCGAGGCCGCCGCGGTGGTCTCTGCCTTCCTCGGGCGCTGGGACGACTTCGCCGTCATCTTCGGCCTGCTGGTGTTCAATGCGGCCCTGGAGTTCTGGCAGGACCGCAAGGCCTCCTCCGCGCTGGCCGCACTCAAGAACAGCCTGGCGCCGGAGGCCACCGCGCTGCGTGAAGGTCAATGGCAGACCGTGCAGGCCGCGAACTTGGTGCCGGGCGACGTCGTCAAGATACGACTGGGCGTGATCGTCCCGGCCGACCTGCGCCTGATCGGAGGCGACCATGCCGCCATCGACCAGGCAGCACTGACGGGCGAATCACTGCCGGCTGACAAGAAGGTCGGTGACGCGGCCTATTCCGGCAGTGTGGTCAAGGAGGGCGAGATGGAGGGTGTCGTCATCGCCACCGGCTCCAACACCTTTTTTGGGCGCACCGCCCAGCTGGTGGCCGGCGCCGGATCGGTCAGCCATGCCCAGACCGCCATGTTCCAGATCGCCAACTTCCTGATCGTCGTCGCGGTGGTGCTCGCGCTGATTATGGTCGGGTTCGATGTCTGGCGCGACATCGTGATACGAGACGACTGGAAATGGGACGACGCGCTCAACATCCTGCAGTTCGTGTTGATTCTGCTGGTGGCGTCCATTCCGGTCGCGATGCCGGCGGTGTTCTCGATCACCATGGCGTTGGGGGCGTTGGCCCTGTCCAAGCAGAAGGCGATCGTCTCCAAGCTCTCGGCGATCGAGGAGATGGCGGGGGTCGACATCCTCTGCTCGGACAAGACGGGCACCCTGACCAAAAACGTCCTGACCCTGGCCGACCCGATCCTGTTCACCAGCACCGATCCGCAAGAGGTGGTGCTGGCCGGCGCCCTGGCCTCCAAGATCGAGGACCGCGACGCCATCGACACCGCCGTGATCGGTGCTCTAAAGGATCAAGCCGCCCTGTCCGCCTACAAACAGATCAAGTACAAGCCATTCGATCCAGTCGGCAAGCGCACCCAGGCCGAGGTCTCAACACCCGACGGCAAGACCATGCTCGTGTCCAAGGGGGCACCGCAAGTGATCGCCGCATTGGCTACCCTGGACGATGCTGACGCTGCGAAGGTCCAGCAGGCTGTCGAGGACCTTGGCACCAAGGGCTATCGCGCTCTAGGCGTCGCTCGCTCCGACGACGAGGGCAAGACCTGGAGCCTGCTCGGCATCCTGCCGATGTTCGATCCGCCGCGGGACGATTCCAAGACCACCATTGATGAGGCCGCTATCAAGGGCGTCCGGGTCAAGATGGTCACCGGCGACGATACCGCCATCGCCCGGGAAACCGCTCGCCAGCTCGGCCTGGGAACCAACATCATCCCGGCGGCGGAAGCCTTCCCCAAAGACATGGACCCCAACAACGTCCCGCCGGACATCGCCGAGGCCATCGAGCGGGCGGACGGGTTCGCGCGGGTGTTTCCGGAGCACAAGTACGCCATTGTCAAGGCGTTACAGGATCGCGGCCATCTAGTGGCGATGACCGGAGACGGCGTCAACGACGCGCCGGCACTGAAACAGGCGGACTGCGGCACCGCCGTGTCCGGGGCCACCGACGCCGCCCGCGGCGCAGCGGCCTTGATCCTCACCGCGCCAGGCCTGTCGGTCATCAATAGCGCCATCGACGAGGCCCGGCGTATTTTCGGCCGGATCAACAGCTACACCATCTATCGCGTGGCGCTGACCATGGACATCATGTTCCTGGTCGTGCTGTCCACGCTGCTGCTGGAGTTCACGCCGCTGACCGCGATCATGATCGTCGTCCTGGCCGTGCTCGACGATGCGCCGATCATGGCCATCGCCTATGACAACACCGAGGTCGCGCCGCAACCGATCCGCTGGAAGATGCGGCGGGTGCTGGGCGTGTCCTCGGTGCTCGGCTTTTTCTCCGTGGTGCAGTCGTTCGGTCTGCTGCTGATCGGTTTCGAGATCCTGAGCAGTGAACCGGAGCAGGCATTGTTTCAACTCTTTACCCAGGCCGAGCTGCAATCGGTGATGTTCCTGCAGATCGTCCTTGGCGGCCACTTTCTGCTCTACAACACACGCACCGCGCGCTGGTTCTTCCTGCCGCCGTTCCCGAGCCTCCCGCTCAATGCCGCACTCTGGGCAACCAACATTCTCGCAATCCTGATGTGCGCCTACGGCTGGCTGGTGCCCAAGCTGTCGTGGACTACCATCGGTTGGGTTCTGGCCTACACGCTGATCTGGGTCTTCCTGATGGATATCATTAAGCGTGCAACCTATGCCCTGGCCGATCACAAGACCGGGTGGCAGGCGAAGCAGCGGCGCACGATCAACCAGCCGCTCGGCGCGAGCGATACCAAGGTCCCCGCGGCCGGCGCCGAAGCCGCGTCGTCGTAAGATTGGTCAGGCGCGCCGGGGCTTGCGGTCTTCAGACCATCGCAGGGATGCGATCAGGCGCTTCCGCCCGGCAGGTATCTTCCGCGTTCACTACCCTTACGCGAGGCCGATGATTTGTCCGTTACCCTGATCGTTTTTCTGGTGGTCTACCTCGGCATGATTCTGGGCAGGTTGCCCGGGCTGAAGATGGATCGCGCCTCGGTTGCGCTCGGCGGCGCAGTCGTCCTGCTCGCTCTCGGCGAGTTGGATCAGGCGGCCGCCATCGCCACCATCGACTTCGGGACGCTGGGTATGCTGTTCGGACTGATGCTCGTTTCAGTGCAGCTTCAGACGGCTGGCCTCTACGCGGCACTCTCAGGTCTTGTAGCGCGAATCCAAGCCTCGCAGGTCATGCTGCTGGGCCTCCTGATCGCGTTGGTGGGCGTGCTGTCGGCCTTCCTCACCAACGACGTGGTCGCGGTTGCGATGACCTCGGTGGTGCTGGCGATCGCGCTGCGCCGCGGCATGAATCCGGTGCCATTCTTGCTCGCGATCGCGCTTGCCGCCAACGCCGGCTCGGTCGCGACCATTATCGGCAGCCCGCAGAACATGTTGATCGCGCAGCGGCTGGATCTGAGTTTCTCCGGGTATCTGGTGTATGCACTGGTCCCGGCGCTGCTGTCGCTGCTGGTGGTCTGGGCAGTGCTGGCCCTGATCTATCGCGGTCGCTGGGCGCTGCAACCCGGTGATGCGCCGCAGCCCGATGCGTTACCTGATCCCTCCTTCGATCGATGGGAGACGATCAAGGGTCTGTTGGTGTTGTTGTTTTTCCTGTACTCCTTCGTGTTCACTGAATGGGACCGCGGCATGGTCGCGACCGTCGGTGGCGTGCTGATGCTGTTCAACGCCCGCTTCATGGCGCGGCCAATGCTCGAGCGCGTGGACTGGGACCTGCTGATCCTGTTCGTTGGGCTGTTCATCGTCAACGGCGCCTTCGCCAAGGCCGGTTTGGCGACGGACCTGGTGACTTGGCTGCGGACAATGGGTATCGACTTGCAGGACTCGGGCGTCTTGTTTGCGGTCACGGCCGTGCTGAGTGATATCACCTCCAACGTGCCGACCGTGATGCTGCTGCTCCCCTTTGCCGGACAAGACCCCCTGGCCGGGCCGCTGATGGCGCTCGCCAGCGGCCTCGCCAGCAACCTGATTATCATCGGCAGCCTCGCCAACATCATCGTCGTCGATGCGGCGGCCGCGAAGGGCCTTAAGATTTCGTTCTGGAGCTTCGCCAAGGTCGGCCTGCCCGTCTCCGCCGTGACCTTGGCCATCGCCTATCTGTGGGTCCGGCTCGTGGTTGCGTACTGAAGGCCTCTATTTCGCCGCGATGCACTCGATGGGCTGCGCCCTAATCGCTACAAGGAACAGTGCGCACCCACCTCGGTGGCATTGTCGACGCAGATGAAGCTATTACGCGGCCCAATCCGGCGGCCCAGCGACACCCGCCGAGCAGGCGCCGACACCGGTTTCAGAAGACGCCGAGGTCGCGATTGACAAGATCTACTCAGCGGAGATTCCCCAGCAGGAGGCACCGTCGGTTCCGCGAGAGGTGGTCGCCGGCGGGAATTTTCAGTCACCGACCCGTGACAAGCTGCCGAAAGGCCCTTTCGGAGAGTGAGGAACAGGTGCCAGGCTCAATCAAATCAGAAACCCGGTGCAGGCTTTGCAGCGGCAGACCGTCGAATTGGATGGGTGTACGCCGGTGCATAGTCGCCGCTTAGCAAAAATTGAACCCGGCCGGTTTTCCCTCGGTCCCTTCACCATTCGCCGAATGACCGTCGCGCTCTAGCCTAGTGCTTCGCCGGTTGGCGTAAAGTGGTCAGTCCGGCGCGATCAAGAGTGGCATAATTCGCGCGTAATTTCATTGGGGCAAGGCGAAGGTTCTCACCGGCTTCGACGTTCAACATAGCGAATACGCTGATCCCCGTTGAGCAACCCCTTACCATCAGCACCTCACCATCAGAAATAGGCAAGAACTGAAGGCGAAGCTGCAGGGTAAGCTCGATGCGGCTGGCGACTGCCTGAAGGAGGGAATGGCTCAACTCGAAGCCGGAGCCAAGTCAACAGACACCGAGCTCAGCACCAAGCTCGAGGCAGCGCGAGCCAAGGCTGCGGATATGAAGGTCGACGCCGAGGCCGCGAAGGCCAAGCTGCTGGAACTCGTCGAGGCCAAGAAGGCCGAGCTTCAAGAAAAGGAAGACGCGCTGCGAGCGACCATCGAGGGCACACCCTGATCTTGTATCTTATAAATATCTGTAATCAGGGGATATTATCATGCAGAAGAACCTATTCCGACTTGCCCTAGGCGCTTTGCTAACCACTGGCGCAGCGTTGCCCGGAGTCGCGTTTTCGCAGGCAGCGGAGCCCGTGGTTGCGAAGATCAGCGGTAGCCAACTTGCGGGCGAGGTCACGCAGACCCAGCAACGCAAGCCGGGCCCTCCGGACATGAACCGCTAACGCAGCCGTCGTCCTTTACCCTGAGGAAACGGACATGCCCGATCTGCTCGAACTACCGACACAGGCGATGACCACGGATCCCTTCGCTAGCATCCTGCTGGAGTTGGCGCTGCTGTTGACCATGGTCGTCGTGGCGCGCTGGCTGACCAACAGATTCCGCCAGCCCGGGGTGCTGGGGGAACTGTTGATCGGGGTTCTGGTTGGCAATCTCGGCTATTGGCTGGGGCTTCCGTTCTTCGACTTCATCATGAGCTACGGCGCCGCCAGCCCGGTCTTCGATGAGGTGTGGAAGAGCGGCGTCTCGGTCGGCGATGCGGCAGCAACGATCTTCTCCACAGAGGAAATGGCACCGGGCGGGCGCGGTGATCAGGTGCTGCAACTGCTGAGCGGAGACCATGCGTTAGCCAACGTGAATACCGGCTTGAGCCTATGGCTCTTCTCGAGCCTCGGTATCATCCTGCTGCTGTTCCGGGTCGGACTTCAGACCGGTGTCCGCCAACTACGCGAGGTCGGGGCGGGGGCGGCGCGGGTGGCGGTCGGCGGAGCGCTCGGGACCCTTCTGCTCGGGCTCGGGGTAGCTTGGCTGCTGCCGCTGGACCTGTCCGCGTCGGGTCGCTTCTTCGTCGCTGCTACGCTCTGCTCAACCAGCATCGGCGTCGTCACCCGCATGCTGGACGACGTTGACAAGGCAAACACCGCCGAGGGCGGGCTCATCCTTGGGGCCTGCGTGCTCAATGACGTAATTGGCCTGGTGCTGCTTGCGCTCGCAATCGAGCTGGTCGTCAAGGGCCACCTTGACCTGCCCGCGGTCGCTTGGTTGCTGGCCTCCAGCGCCCTCTTCCTGGGCGCCATCGTCGTCTTCGGTGACCGGCTCGGGCGCCCGCTCGCACATCAGCTGAACCGCATCAGTCCGGCGGAGATCCGCTTCCTGGCGCCGCTCGCGTTCGCCTTTCTGCTCGCCTGGTTGTGCAGCACCCTGGGTTTGAGCGGCACCATCGGCGGCTTCGCGGCGGGATTGATCCTGTCGGACGAGGCGCTGCGCGACCAGACCAAGCAGATGCTGGTGCCCCTGATCGCGGTATTCGCGCCGATCTTCTTCCTGTTGATCGGGATGCAGGTGAATCTGGCGGTCTTTCTCGAATGGCCTACGTTGCTGCTGACCCTCGCGCTGCTGCTGGTGGCGATTGTCGGCAAGTTGGCCGCCGCAAAGCTCGCGGGGCCTGGAGTCGACCATGCCACCATTGCATTCGGCATGCTGCCGCGCGGCGAGGTCGCACTGATCTTCGTCGGTGTCGGTCGCTCGCTGAACATCATCGACGACTCCCTGTTCGCCGCGCTGGTGGCGGTCATCATCCTGCTGGCATTTGGCTCCGGGATGGCCCTCAAATGGACCACTACAGCGGACTCCCCGGGGGGCGAGGCCCTGGTTACACGGATAAACCGATGGCTGACGCTCGGGAGGGATTGAACGGGTCGAACGACCCTGTCAACTTGGCTGGTCATGCTCGTCGTCTCCGGTTTCGCCGGCAAGCGTCAGGGCCGCGTTCGCGCGAACAGGTCGCCCAACGCCCTGTTCCTGGGGGGACGCACATCGTGCTAATTTTGCCGCTCGCCGCGGGCTAGATGGTGTCCCGCGTTGTCGTACGCATTCGGACGAGGAGCGGCGAAATCGATCGTCAACAGTGCTAATGATTCTAAGGAGCTGACCCAATGAAAAAGCAGACCACGGTCTCATTCGCACTCATCGCCTTCACTTCGGTTCCACTGGCGGCGCTCGCTGCCGCGGACAAGGCAGAGGTCGAGGATTACTGTCGCCAGGTAGCGATGGAGAAGAGCATTGCGGCTGACAAGATCGACGATCACGTCGCCGATTGCGTCGCCACCAACATGAAGGCCGAAGCAGAGATCAAGCACATGGACGAGAAGAAGGATTAATCTATGGCCCGGAACGTAGGCGCTGGATACCTCAGCGCCTCGCTCGAACGGTAGCTTCTTGCGGGAACTCGGGGCCGCTGCCCTGCTGCCGACGCGTTCCGAGCCCACGCTGGGCAGCAGCTCAATCGGGCTCGAACCCGCTGCTGCCTGCCCTCTCGTCCGAACAACGCGCCGAGCTGGGCGTTGAACGTACAGCTGGCGCTGCTCTTTCCGTAACCACCACAGGCCTTAACCACAGAGGCCGTAACCACAGAGGAGATCAACAAAATGGCAGAAATCATCACCGCCGTGTATGCATCGGCGGACACCCTCCCGAATGTGCGTAATGACCTGATCTCAGTGGGCATCCCGCAGGAGAAGATCCGCGTCGACCACGACAAGAAGCAGGTCCAGGTGATGAGTCCGACGACGGCCGAGGCCGAGATCGAGGAGATCCTGAACCGGCATTTACCCACCGAAATCCACACGAGCTGACCCGCGCAGGAGGACATTCCTCAGCCGCGAGCGTACGCAAGTTCAGGCCGAGCCGGCCTGATGCGCGGCTCTCAAGAGCCGCGTCGCACGGAGGCAGCACCCCGAGCAACCCGACAGGAGACCAGCAGTGACCGACATCGAAACTATCGAGATGACGCGCTATCACCGGGAAATCGTGGAGGACCTTCGGCACATGCTGAAGAAATACAGCCGAATCATGGAGTGGGACGTACCCGACGCGGTCGACGAGGGCGCCACGCGTAAGCTGATCCTCCAGTCGCTGCGGGATGCCCTCGCCGAGGTGGAAGCGGAGGGCTAGCAACCTACGCAAATGGTGGGCGTGACAGTCATGAATCCAGATCGCATAGGCAGGAACCCTCCCGCCGGCGGTCCGGTTCGGGGCAGGCCCGTCGCAACAAGTCCGGAACGGGGAGCGCCATGGGATTTGAACTCGGCTTTTGGGACTATTTAACTTTCGTCACCTTCGCCCTGGCAGGGGCCTCGGTGGTCGCTTTCGGGGTCTGGCTGGCCGGGCTGCCCGGGCGCATCGCGATGGCCCGCAACCACCCGGAGGCGGAAGCGGTCAAGCTGCTTGGCTGGGCTGGTCTGCTGCCGACCATCTATCCCTGGGTGCAGGCCTTCATCTGGGCCTACAAGCCCACCGACGTCGTCGACATCCGCCGCTTCCCGCGCGAGGAAGCGCGCGCGACCGAAGAGGAGATCGCACGGCTCCGAGGCGCGCCGCGCGAGCCGGCGCCCCAGACGAATGAGGGGCCGAACGAGCAGCCGAATGCGAAGCCTAGCGCATCGCCGAAGGCCGCGGAGGCTGCCTCACCACCCGCCGCCGACCGAAAGGACTGAGGCCCAAGCCGCGTGATTGCCGGTCTCGTCATCTGCTTCGTCTACGCCGTCGTCGTCTGGCTAGTCTTCTTCTATTTCAAATGGATCAAGTTCAGCATTGCCTGGGGCGTCGTCTCGGTCTTGTTCGGTCTGCACCTGCTGATCATCTTTATGATCGGTTTGCGCTTCGTGGCGCCGCTGTCGACCGAGGCCAAGCTGGTCCAGCACACCATCCAGCTCACCCCGCGGCTGTCGGAGCCGACCCTGGTCACCGATGTGCTGGTCGCGCACAACCAGCACGTCAAGGCCGGGGCGCCGCTGTTCCAGTTCGACCGCCGCCCCTACGAGTACAAGGTGCGGAACCTGGAGGCGCAGCTGGCCAAGGCCAAGCAGGACGTTCTGATCGATGAAGCCGACGTGGCCATCTCGGTGCACAAGCTCGCGAAACTGAAGGACGAACTGGTTTACACCAAGTACCAGAGCCAGCTTTCGGCCAACCTGGCCAAGCAGGGGGCGGGTCCCAAGGAGGACGCCGAGAAGTGGGCCGCCCAGGTCGCCGCCGGCGAGGCCGGCATCCTTGAGGCCCAGGCCGACGAGCAGCGCGCGCGCCTGCGCTTTACCTCCGACATCGACGGCGTCAACACCAGTGTCGCAACGATCCAGGCGGAGCTCGCTCTGGCCCGGTTCTACCTCGACAACACCATCATGGTGGCCCCGGAGGACGGCTACATCATGAATCTACAGGTGCGCCCCGGCATGGTGGCCGGCGACGTGCGCTTCGGTGCCATCGCCTCCCTCATCTGCGACGACGACCGCTATCTGGTGGCCCAATACTTCCAGGAGAACCTCAAATACGTGAAGCCAGGGCAACCGGTCGAAGTCGCCCTGGACCTCTACCCAGGCCAGATCTGGCCGGGCACCGTCGAGGGCATCTGGCAGGGAAGCGGATTCGGACAGATGCTCCCGAGCGGCAACCTGCCGAACTTCAACGCGGTCCCCGCGGACGTCCCCCAGGGACAGTTTGCAGTCATCATTCGACTCGACGACCCGGATCAGAGCAAGTTCCCCATCGGCACCCAGGGGCGCGCGGCCATCTACACAAACCCCAAGAGCAGCTTTTCCTGGATGCGCAAAGTCGGCATACGCGCCTACTCATGGTTGAACTGGATCTACCCCTTCTCCGGCTGAGGCGTGCCCCTGCCATCGCCGCCGCAGCCGCCATCACGACGGCCGCCGTGGTGGCCGGATGTGCCCTCTCCGCGCCGCCGGACGGGCAGCAGATCGTCGTGGACGCCCTGCCCGCTGGAACCACCATCCCGGCCACCTGGCAGGCTTCAGCCTCTGACGCGACCGTGACTGACAATTGGCTCGCGACCTTCAACGACCCTGTGCTCGACGCCCTGGTGGCCGAGGCAATCGTGAACAACCGCGACCTCGCGCAGGCGGCGGAGGCCGTGCGCATCGCCCAGCAGGCCGTGCTCGTGGTCGGGGCGCAGCTGCTGCCGCAGGTGGGGGCGAATGCCGGAGCAAGGTTGACGCACGACCAGGATCACGCCGGCACCGCCGCCAGCGATATCGTCTACGCGGGCGTCGCCTGGGAGGCGGATGTCTGGGGGCGGCTACGTGCTCAACGCGCCGCGACCGAGGCCCAGGCGACCGCAACGGCATTGGACTACCAGTACGCCCGCCAGTCACTCGGGGCCACCGTGGCGAAGGCCTGGTATCTCGCCTGCGAGACGCATCAACTGCTGGTACTGGCGGAGCAGGCGGCTCAGGTCTATGGCGAACAACTCAAGCTGGTGACTATCCGGCAGGCGGCCGGCAAGACGACGGAACTGGACATTGCCGCCACCAGTGCCAGGCTCGACATGGCCCGGGCCGAGGAGCAGCGGGCGACCGCCGCCTACGGCGAGGCACGCCGGGCGCTGGAGGTGCTGCTCGGCCGCTACCCGGCCGCGGAGATCGAGGCCGCGCTGGTGCTGCCCGCGTTGCCGCCGCCCGTCGCCGCCGGGGCACCCGCGGCCTTGCTCGGGCGCCGGCCCGACCTGGTCGCGGCCGAGCAGCAGGTCCTGGCGGCCTTCCGCAAGCAGGAGGCGGCGCGCCTCGCCCTGCTGCCGGACCTTGGGGTCTCGCTGGTGGGTGGGCGCTTGGGCGATAACGTCCTCTCGCTGCTGCGGCTCAACCCCTGGCTGGTCTCCGCGGCCGTCGGCATGTCGATCCCGATCTACGAGGGCGGCGCGCTGCGTGCCCAGGTCCAGATCGCGACCGCCGAACAGGCACAGGCGGTTGCGGCCTACGGCGCCGCGCTACTCACGGCATTCGAAGAGGTCGAGAACGCCCTGGCGAACGAATCCCTGGTCGCCATGCGCCTGCCCTTCGAGGAGGCCGCCCTGGCGAGCAGCACCGAGGCGGTACGGTTGGCGAAGATCCAATACGAGGCCGGCAGCCGCGACCTGCTCTGGGTGTCGAGCCTTCAGGCGGATCAGATCGCGACCCGGGCCGCCGTGATCAAGACCAGCAACGAACAGCGCGCCAATCGCATCCGGCTGCATCTCGCTTTGGGCGGCAGCTTCGACGCGATGCCGGCGGTTGGAGAGACTCAAGGATGAGCATCCCCGACTCGCCAGGCGACTGTCGCGAAATGACAAGCGGTCCACTGGGGTTGACCTGTACGCTCTAACGATGGCCGGAGGTCGTATTGAACTCTACGGAACACGAGTTCCCTTCCGAAAGCGGGAGCCGCTCCGGACAGATATGGTCCGCCCGAGCGAGTTGCGGTGACGGTTTACTTATCCCTTGTGCAGGCGCAGCCCGTAGGCTGGGTTTAGGTACGAAACCCAGCGATGGCGGCATTTTAAGCCTCTGAAATACTGGGTTTCGTAAGCTCAACCCAGCCGACGAGCTCTTTCTTCACGATCGCGGACATCACCGTGCCCGAAGGCGGCGCAGAGGGCATGATCGTGACGTCCGGCGGGCGCTTCGCCGGCTTCGGCATGTACCTGCTCGAGGGCAAGCCGGTATTCCTGTGGAACCTGCGCGATCCGGAGCGTATCAAGTGGAAGGGACCGGAGGCGCTCACGCCCGGTCAGCACAGGATTGAGTTCGAATCCAAGTATGACGGACTCGGCGTCGGCGCGGTGGCGTAAAACAACTTTTCGGGCATCGGCCGGCCAGCGGAGACGACGTTCAACCGATGAAGCCCTGAAGAAGGTCGAGTCAGTTCGCGCGTAGGCCAGCCGCTGATCCGGCCGTGAGACGAGCAGGCCGCTGCGTAAGTGAGCGGCCCGCGCGTTTCCCTCCAACCTTGCTGGAACGAGATCCCGACGCGGGTGCTTCAGCGGGTGGGCTGGGTGTCGGCAGGATCAATGTGGAAGAAATCTCAATGAAGAAACGCGTTCTGCGAACCCTATCGATACTCGCACTTGCCCTCGGCGTCTCCGCAGGGCATGCCATCGCGCTAGATATCGCGTCTCCAGCGGTCGTGGCCGAGACGCCAGCAGCGGAGTCCCACCCGGTTACGACAGCTTGTTGGGCTTATGGGTACGCCCCGACGGTGGCTACATGATCGCGATCCGCGGCATCGACGGCAGTGGCAGGCTCGACGCGGCCCACGCGAATCCCCGGCAACTTCCGTTCGCGAAGGCCGAGGCGTCGCGGGAAGGTAAGACGATCACGGTCTTCCTGGAACTGCGCGCTGGGGGCTACAACGGTTCCACCTACAACCTCACCTCCGACCCGCAGACCGATATCCTCAACGGCGTTTACTACCAGGCGGTCGCGCAGCAGAAGTACGACATCTATTTCGAACGCGCCGAGCCATGAGCGGACATGGAGATGCCAACGACACGATGAGTTTCGGAGACAAGGGGCCTTCTATGCGTATTGGATCTTCAATCTGCTCGGTCATGACGCGGTCTCGATCCTCGACGGTGGTTGGCACACCTGGCAGGCTGCCGGGGGCGACACCGACGACACACAGGTGATTCCGGAGCCCGGCCTGTTCACTGTGCACCCCAGGCCCGAGCTGGAGATCGGGGTCGGCGAGCTTTCCCGGCTCTACCGAGATCATCCGGTCGTGGACGGACGCCCGCACGACTACTGGCTGGGACGGTCGAAATACGATGCCAATATCAAATACGGCCGGATACCGGGCAGCCTGAGCCAGCCCTGGGAGTCGTTGCTCAAGGCGAATGTCGACGGCCTGACCTACGTCGATGCGAGCCTCCCGATCGGTCTGCTCGAAACGCATCCACGCGCTAAGAAGGAGCTGGTCCTCCTAACCTGTTTCGGCGCCACGGGGGCCGCGATCGACTATACCTACTTCAAAGCGGCGGGATTCGAGAAACTGCGCCTCGACGAGGAGGGCTACAAGCGCTGGAACCTGCGGGACTATCCGCTGGAGAAGGGCGAGACCTCGGTCGAGACCGGAGCGACGCCGTGACGAGGAGCCCCGGTGTCATTCCGAATGAAACGGGGCACACCCCAGGCGCGCGAGGCGGTCATCGCCAATACGATTCCGCAGACCGCCACCATTCCCCGCAAGGCCAACGACGGCCCCGTGTTTACGGCCAAGTTCGACGGTCCACCGACGATTGGGCTCCTCCAGGGGACGGACCTGGAATACGCCGTCAACAGCGAGACGCCGATCATCCGGGTCAACGGCGAGATGTACTATGCGCTGCAGGACGGCGTCTGGTTCCAATCGCCGTCTTTCGACGGTCCTTGGGAGCTCTCCACCGCGGTGCCGGACGCCATCTACGCGATGCCGCCCAGTTCGCCGCTGCATTACGTCACCTACGTGCACATTTACGACAGCACCCCGGAGGTGATCTACGAGGGCTATACGCCGGGCTATCTCGGCACCGTGCAGTCCACCGACGGCGTCGTGGTCTACGGCACCGGCTACGACTACCAACCCTGGATCGGCGATGCCTGGTATGCCGCTCCGGAGACCTTCGGCCTGGCCGCGCAGCCGGTCTACAACCCCGCCGCCGGTTACGCCTTCGGCTTCGGTCTCGGGCTCGCCACGGCTGCGATGGCGGAGCCCTACTGGGGCGGCGCCTATTATCGACCCTACGACATGGGCTATGGCTGCTGCGGCGTGACCAGCGCCAATGTCTACCGCCAGTGGGGGAATACGGTCGCCGCGGGCACGCGCACCTGGTACGACCGCGCGGACGGCACCCTGGGCACCGGCGCCCGAGGCGATTACAGCAACTGGCGCACCGGCACCAGCGGACGCTACGGCGCCGGGCGCAGCTACAACCCCTACACCGGCGTCGCCCAACGTGGCTATGGACGCAGCTTCGACACCGCGGGCGGTGTCGACGGCGGAGTGGCTCGCGGCGAGCGCTACAACCCGGCAACGGGCGTCCGATCCTACGGCTCCAGGATGGCGGCAAGCGGTCCCGACGGCGACTCCGTCTCGCGCGATAGCGTGCGCGCGAGCGGTCCGCTCGGCGGCACCGCCGCGGCGCACCAGACCACCTTCAGCAACCCGCGCACCGGTGAGACACGCACACTCGACACCGCCCGTGTCGGTAACAATCTCTATGCCGGTGCGGACGGCAACGTCTACCGCAATACCGGTAATGAGTGGCAGCGCCACGAAGACGGCGGCTGGCAGGATGCCGGCGATGCCGGTTGGGCCGATCGCGAGCAACAAGCGCGCTCCGTTGGTGACGACCGCCTGAACAGCGGGTTCGGTTCGGACGACAGGTTCGGTGGAGGCGGTTTCGGCGATGGTGATTTCGAAAATCGATTCGGCGGCAGAGGATTCGGTGGCGGCGGCTTTGGCGGTCGCTTCCATGGTCGACGATGACGCGCGTCGTCGGTGCTGTCGGCCCCGTTCGCGCCGCACCTGCTCGGCTCCCTGCGCCAGCAGCATGGCGCCGATGCGCTGGATGTTGCGCGCCACCACCGCCGAGGCGACGTCGCGCTTGAAGCCGTCGATGCCGTGATCGCGACATCGGTCGAGGTGGTCGCGACCAGGATCAGCAGCATGACAGTGGCAGCGATCACCGACACCTGTCCGGTGAGAGCCGACAGGTTCATGAACCCTTTGGTCCTACAACGTCCGAATCGATCGAACTCCACTGATGCGGTCGGAGTGCTTTCAACCTCGCCGCCGGCTAAACTGACACCTGGCCTATTGAAGACGAGCGATACACCATGCGCATACCCTCCCGAACCTTGACAATCGCATTGCTCGCCGCGGGAGCGGTCGGCCTCGGCTTCATGTCCCGCGATCGTAATCACGCACCCGCGGGTGCGACGGCACCTCTGCCTACTCCTCCGCCGGCGACCGAAGGGGCGCCACAGCCCTCGCCCTCGTCCTCACCCTCGCGGCTGCCTGGTTCGGGAATCCCCGGGCCCGGCGCACTCTTGGACGACCAAGTGAGCGCGGGCAAGTATTTGGCGACCGCCGGCGATTGCGTAGCCTGTCATACCCGACCGGGCGGAAAGCCATTCGAGGGCGGTCTCGCCATCGAAACGCCGTTCGGCACCATCTATACGCCAAACATCACACCGTCGGAACAAGACGGGATCGGCGCCTTCAGCGACCGGGATTTCCTGCGGGCACTGCAACACGGCATCTCGCCGAGCGGATCACCCTACTATCCGGCGTTTCCCTATACCTCATACACCAAAGTGGACGACGAGGATCTGCTGGCCATCAAGGCGTATCTGATGTCCGTGGAGCCGTCGAGCTACCGGCCACCCAAAACCCACTTGCGCTGGCCGTTCTCGATTCGGGACCTGATGTTCGGTTGGCAGGATCTTTATTTGAATGCCGAACGCTACAACGCTGACCCGAATCGCGGCGACGACTGGAACCGAGGCGCCTATCTCGTCGAAGGACTGGGACACTGCGGGGAGTGCCACACCCCGCGCAATCTCGCCGGTGCAACCGAAAAGTCCAAGGCCATGACAGGCGCCGTCATCGACGGTTGGTACGCACCCAATCTGACCGACGCCCTGGACGCGGGGCTCGAACGCTGGAGCGTCGATGAGCTCGCGGCATTTCTCGGCACCGGGATTGCCAAGACGGCCCACGATTCGGACCCGAACGGCACCGGCGACGCACCGGTGACCGAGGCGCTGGGTCCGATGGCGGAGGTGGTGCATGACAGCCTATCCAAGCTCACGAAAGCGGACCTCTACGCGATGGCAGTCTATCTTAAGGACTTGCCCGCAAAGACCGAACCGACCCATCAACCGCCAGCACCGAATCGGCTGAGCGCAGCGGATGAAGAGAGCGGTCGAGATCTCTACATGGCCCACTGCAGTGCGTGCCATCAGGATCACGGGCAGGGCCGCACCCCCTACTTTCCGGCACTGCGCGGCAATCCCGCCGTGACGATCACTGAGCCCAACGACGTCATCAAGACCCTCTTGCTCGGAGCACCCGCCGACCCGTCCGATGCCTTCTCGCCGTACGTCGTGATGCCCGCCTTCGGGTCGATCCTGACTGACGAGCAGATCGCGACCGTGGCGAGCTACATTCGCGCGTCCTGGGGCAATGACGCCGCGCCCGTGCAGAGCGCCGACGTCAAGGTTTTGCGTTAGGGACAGTTCGGCATAGGAGACGCGCACGCCATGAGCCCGGGGCGCCTGCACGACGATGATGCCCTACAAGATCCTGCTGGGGAACGCAGCCGCCGGGGGTCCTGCTGATGGCCACCATCAAGCGGGCAACCGATGCTCCGGCTGATCACAAGGCCGGGTGGCAGGCGAAGCAGCGGGATACGATCAATCAGCCGCTCGGGGCGTACGATGCCGCAGCCCCTGTGGTCGGCGCCGAGGTCGCGTCGCCGTAAGGTTGGTCAGGCGCGCCGGAGCTTGCGGCCTCCAGACCATCGCAGGGGTGCGAGCAGGCGCTTCAGCCCTGCAGGTCTCTTCCGCGTTCATCACCCCTACGCGAGGCCGATGATTTGTCCATTACCCTGATCGTTTTTCTGGTGGTCTACCTCGGCATGATTTTGGGCGGGTTGCCCGGGCTGAAGATGGACCGCGCCTCGGTTGCGCTCGGCGGCGCAGTCGTCCTGCTCGCTCTCGGCGAGTTGGATCAGGCGGCCGCCATCGCCACCATCGACTTCGGGACGCTGGGCATGCTGTTCGGACTGATGCTCGTTTCAGTGCAACTGCAGACGGCTGGCCTCTACGCGGCACTCTCAGGTCTTGTGGCGCGAATCCAAGCCTCGCAGGTCATGCTGCTGGGCCTCCTGATCGCGTTGGTGGGCGTGCTGTCGGCCTTCCTCACCAACGACGTGGTCGCGGTTGCGATGACCCCGGTGGTGCTGGCGATCGCGCTGCGCCGCGGCATGAATCCGGTGCCATTCTTGCTCGCGATCGCGCTTGCCGCCAACGCCGGCTCGGTCGCGACCATTATCGGCAGCCCGCAGAACATGTTGATCGCGCAGCGGCTGGATCTGAGTTTCTCCGGGTATCTGGTGTATGCACTGGTCCCGGCGCTGCTGTCGCTGCTGGTGGTCTGGGCAGTGCTGGCCCTGATCTATCGCGGTCGCTGGGCGCTGCAACCCGGTGATGCGCCGCAGCCCGATGCGTTACCTGATCCCTCCTTCGATCGATGGGAGACGATCAAGGGTCTGTTGGTGTTGTTGTTTTTCCTGTACTCCTTCGTGTTCACTGAATGGGACCGCGGCATGGTCGCGACCGTCGGTGGCGTGCTGATGCTGTTCAACGCCCGCTTCATGGCGCGGCCAATGCTCGAGCGCGTGGACTGGGACCTGCTGATCCTGTTCGTTGGGCTGTTCATCGTCAACGGCGCCTTCGCCAAGGCCGGTTTGGCGACGGACCTGGTGACTTGGCTGCGGACAATGGGTATCGACTTGCAGGACTCGGGCGTCTTGTTTGCGGTCACGGCCGTGCTGAGTGATATCACCTCCAACGTGCCGACCGTGATGCTGCTGCTCCCCTTTGCCGGACAAGACCCCCTGGCCGGGCCGCTGATGGCGCTCGCCAGCGGCCTCGCCAGCAACCTGATTATCATCGGCAGCCTCGCCAACATCATCGTCGTCGATGCGGCGGCCGCGAAGGGCCTTAAGATTTCGTTCTGGAGCTTCGCCAAGGTCGGCCTGCCCGTCTCCGCCGTGACCTTGGCCATCGCCTATCTGTGGGTCCGGCTCGTGGTTGCGTACTGAAGACAAACTTGACTCATCTGCATGCATTCGGCGCCACCAAGCAATCCAGACGCGTGCCTCGCCGATTGGCGTGAAGTGGTCAGACCGAGGCGATCGGGCCCGGCATAATACTCGCGTTTTCATTGGGGGCACGGTAGAGATGCTCGCCGGCTTCGACCTTCAATATAGCGAATACGCTGAACTCCTCTGATGAGGCCCCCAACGTCAGCACCTCACTATCAGCAATAGAGCAGGATAAATTACGCGCAGCCAGGATGCGGTGCGGCCTTATCGGCGCCCGGCCGGTGGGCAGTAAGGGAAAGCGGTGGATTATAGCCTTGGTTTTGGCAACAGAGTCCGAGCTGAGCGCCAAGCTCCCCGCGGCGCGCGCCAGGGCGGCGGATATGAAGGCCGACGCCGAGGCCGCGAAGGCCAAGCTGCTGCAACTTGCCGAGGCCAAGAAGGCCGAGCTTGAAGAGCGGGTCGCGGAGTGGACGGCCAAGCACGACAAACAAAAGCTGGAGAAGCGGGCGGAGCGTGCCGAAGCCTATGCCGTAACCAGCGTTGAGATTGCACTGGCGGCGGCCATGGAGGCTGAGGAAGCAATTCTAGAGGCGGCGGCCACGCGCATGGATGCCGACCAAGGGCTACAAGCGCTGGAACCTGCGGGACTATCCGCTGGAAAGGGCGAGACCTCGGTCGAGACCGGAGCGACGCCGTGACGAGGAGCCCCGGTGTCATTCCGAATGAAACGGGGCGTGCGCCTCGCTTCCATTACCGACTACTCAGCTTAAAAAGAGAACGCCTTTGGAACAACAACTCCAGGCCATTGCGACAGTGCTGTCGCTCGTGAATCCCGCAATCTGCGGGGTGTTATTCGCCCAAGCCGAGGCGGGGAGTTCGCGGCGCAAGCAGTTGGCCGACGCGACGAAGGCCGCGGTGGCCATCCTCGCAATCCTGTTGGGTGCAGCCCTTGCCGGGACGAGGGTGCTGGACCTGTTCGGCGTATCGCTGGACGCCTTCATGGTTGCCGGCGGTGGCGTGCTCGCGTGGATGGGGTTCTCGATGCTCAGCGGCAAGGGGTCGATTGCCTCGTCACCGGCCGCAGGGTCCGATTCAACACCCTCGCTGACACCCCTGATCCTGTTCGCGGCGAGTCCAGGGACCATTACGGGAGTCATTACGATCGCGGCGGCTCACACGCGTTTGCAACTCCCGACCACGGCCCTGGTTGCCAACGGCGTCGCGGTCGCGACGACCTGGCTCGCCATGATGTTGACAGCGGGTCTCGCTGGCCGACGGCAGGGTTCCGGTTTTCTGAGGGACACGATAACGCGTTTGATGGGACTCCTTGTACTGTCGATGGGTGTCCAGTTCGCGTTGACCGGATTCCGGTCCTTTGCCGTCTGACAGGCGTGTTGCTCTATGAGGCAGCCATCACGGACGAGCCAAACCTAGGCCCAAATGCCCCTGGCTACATTCCCTAACAATCGCTCATCGGGAGCCTTGCACCATGATGACCCGGTCTTTGCTGTTTCTCGTACTCGTCACCTTGGTCGCCAGTCACACACTTGCCGCTGACAATGGCCCCAGTGCCCATGCGCTCGGCCGTTTCGATGCGGCAACCGGTGTCTACACGGTGGTCAGCGGCGATGCGCTCAGCGCCATCGCCGCCCGCTTCGGCATGTCGCTGGCCCAAATCGATCAGCAGAATGACCTGTCGACGAACCAGATCCAGGTGGGTCAGAAGCTGGTGGTTGCCCCGCATAGCCTCGGCGTTCCGGCAAGGGACAATCCGCCGGGCGACAATCCGATGCTCCAATCGACACAGGAATCGGCGCCGGCAGCCGCCGCTTCATCGGACCTGCCTCCGGACCCTTGGCCGCGCAAGGTCCAGGCGCTTGGTCGTACCCTGTTGGTCTATCAGCCGCAGGTCGAGAGTTGGAATGACAACAGGCTGAAGCTGCGCAGCGCGGTTGCGGTCGAGTCTAAGGGGAATAGGGAAGACGCCTTCGGCGTGATCCACGCCGAAGCGCGCACCCAGGTCGACCGGGAACAACGGATGGTGGTGCTCCAAGACCTCGCCATCACCAAGGCGGACTTCCCGACCCTCCCTGAGCTTGCGAACACCCTGGCCGCGGATGTGGATAAGGAGTTCGGCAGTCAGCTGCGCATCATCCCGCTGGATCGGCTCGAGGCATCGTTAGGAATCGCCAAGGTCGATCACGGTGGCGCGGTCGCGGTGCAGAATCCGGTGCCGCGCGTGATCGTCAGTCAACGACCCGCGATTCTGGTGCCCATCCAGGGCAGTCCGGTGCTGAAGCCGGCCGCGGATGCGGACACCCCGGTACAGCGGATCATCAATACAAGGGCGGTGATTCTGACCACCGGCGAGAACCAACCCTTTTATCTCCATCTGCTCGACGGCTGGGTGACCGCCCCCACGCTCGCCGGGCCCTGGGTGCATGCCGAGATCACCCCGGCGGGTATCGACGCCGTTGCCAGCCAACTCGCCGCGCGTGGAGAGGCGGACCTGCTCAACGGCAGTCCCAGCACACCGACGGTCGATCTGCTGGCGGCCGGCATCCCGGACGTCTATGTCAGCCAGACGCCGACCGAGCTGATCGTCTTCCAGGGGCAGCCGGATCTTGTGCCGATCGATGGCACCGCGCTGTTGCGCGCCAAGAACACGAGTGCCGATGTGTTCGTCGACACCGACGACAACAGCTATTACGCCTTGATGGCCGGGCGCTGGTATCGCGCCCCCGACCTCAACGGGCCCTGGGCCTTTGTTGCCAGTACGGACCTGCCCGTCGATTTCAAGCAGATCCCGCCCCAGAGCACGGCCGGGGTGGTACTTTCCACGGTCGCCGGCACACCCCAGGCGCGCGAGGCGGTCATCGCCAATACGATTCCGCAGACCGCCACCATTCCCCGCAAGGCCAACGACGGCCCCGTGTTTACGGCCAAGTTCGACGGTCCACCGACGATTGGGCTCCTCCAGGGGACGGACCTGGAATACGCCGTCAACAGCGAGACGCCGATCATCCGGGTCAACGGCGAGATGTACTATGCGCTGCAGGACGGCGTCTGGTTCCAATCGCCGTCATTCGACGGTCCTTGGGAGCTCTCCACCGCGGTGCCGGACGCCATCTACGCGATTCCGCCCAGTTCGCCGCTGCATTACGTCACCTACGTGCACATTTACGACAGCACCCCGGAGGTGATCTACGAGGGCTATACGCCGGGCTATCTCGGCACCGTGCAGTCCACCGACGGCGTCGTGGTCTACGGCACCGGCTACGACTACCAACCCTGGATCGGCGATGCCTGGTATGCCGCTCCGGAGACCTTCGGCCTGGCCGCGCAGCCGGTCTACAACCCCGCCGCCGGTTACGCCTTCGGCTTCGGTCTCGGGCTCGCCACGGCCGCGATGGCGGAGCCCTACTGGGGCGGCGCCTATTATCGACCCTACGACATGGGCTATGGCTGCTGCGGCGTGACCAGCGCCAATGTCTACCGCCAGTGGGGGAATACGGTCGCCGCGGGCACGCGCACCTGGTACGACCGCGCGGACGGCACCCTGGGCACCGGCGCCCGAGGCGATTACAGCAACTGGCGCACCGGCACCAGCGGACGCTATGCCGCCGGGCGCAGCTACAACCCCTACACCGGCGTCGCCCAACGCGGCTATGGACGCAGCTTCGACACCGCGGGCGGTGTCGACGGCGGAGTGGCTCGCGGCGAGCGCTACAACCCGGCAACGGGCGTCCGATCCTACGGCTCCAGGATGGCGGCAAGCGGTCCCGACGGCGACTCCGTCTCGCGTGATAGCGTGCGCGCGAGCGGTCCGTTCGGCGGCACCGCCGCGGCGCACCAGACCACCTTCAGCAACCCGCGCACCGGTGAGACACGCACCCTCGACACCGCCCGTGTCGGTAACAATCTCTATGCCGGTGCGGACGGCAACGTCTACCGCAATACCGGTAATGAGTGGCAGCGGCACGAAGACGGCGGCTGGCAGGATGCCGGCGATGCCGGTTGGGCCGATCGCGAGCAGCAAGCGCGTTCTCTCGGTGACGACCGCCTGAACAGCGGGTTCGGTTTCGACGACAGATTCGGCGGATTCGGTTTCGGCGAAGGTGATTTTGACAACCGATTCGGCGGAGGGGGATTCGGCGGCGCAGGTCCGGGCGGTGGTGCCTTCGGCGGTCGATTCGGTGGCGGCTTCGGTGACCGATTCGGCGGCGGCTTTGGCGGTCGCTTCCATGGTCGACGATGATTTGCGCAGCGGGTCTTAATCCGTGGGTAGCTCGATCGTTAAGACCCGTCAATCCTGGTAGCAATGGTGAGCCCGAAGCGGAAGCGCTCGACGTGGAGGGGAGGGAGACGTTGAACCCGTATATCGTCGAGGAATGCAAGAAAGCGCCGAAGGAGAGCTTTTGGCAAAAGGTGCAAACCGAATACAAGAAGATGTTCTGGACAAGACGGCAGGCCGCCGCATTGCAGTCACAGGCCTTGCGCGACACCCTCCGTAACGGAAGGTGACAATTCCCGGTGGTCGAGCGCTGCCTGACCCATACCCAAGTCAAGAGCGCTGTGGGGATCGGGTGGAGGATGATCGCCGTTCCAAGCAGAATGGCCGGTCTTTGCCGCGGCATTGCGGTACGCACTCAGGACAGCGCCGAAGGCGTTGCCGCGGGCTTCAGCCCGTCGTCGATGCTTTAGGCCAGGGGCGCAACGGTAGTCGCGAGGCGTCATGCCGGTAAGCCGCTTGAACGCCCTGCAAAAATGTGACGCGTTCTCGTAGCCGGCGGCAAAAGCGATGTCGGCGATGTTTAGATCGGAATCAGCCATCAGGTCCGATGCGATCAAGAAACGCGCCTCTTGGACAATTGCGGAATAGGTCGTCCGGCTTTGCGCCAGCCGACGCTGCAAGCTGCGCTCGCTCATACCGACGATCTCGGCCGCCAGCGACAGGGGCGGATGACCCTGCGCGAGATAGGGACGGATGAGCGCGCGCAGGGCGGTCAGGAAGTCCCAGGCGTCGCTCAGGCCGGATGGGGCTCGCGGGGGAATCGTCGGATCCTTGACCTCATCCGAGCTTGACCGGCGGTCGATGCAGGTCCGCGCGATATCTGCCGCCGCGACGATTACCGAACAGTACCGCTGACCGGTCAGGATGCGGGCGTTGCCGAAGGCGTCCAGCGCCGCCTCCGGGGGCCGTCCGCGCGAGACGAAGGTGATCTCGGCCGGGCACCAATTGGGTCCGACGGCACTGCGCATCACGTCGATGATTCCCACGATCGCCTTCCACTCGGCAAACCCGACAAGAGGACTGTTCCGAAAGCCCTGTATTTCGCAAACCACGCGTCGATCGATGCCTTCACGGCGGATGTCGATCCTGACGGCGTTGCTCTCCTGGTGCACCCGGTCGGACAGGACCTCGATGCGGGAAAGTCCAGTGGAAGCCCCCATCACTGCACGTTGAACATCGGGATGGAGCGCACTGAGCGAAGCCGCGCGGCCCGCGAGGAAGCCAAGCTCCATGATCCCAAACTCACCCCTCGACCTCCAAAGCCAGTCGAGGGCGCGTGGCAGGCTGACGTAGTCGTTGGGCGTTTCCTCGATCGCAACAGGGAGTCGCGAGCGCTCCAACTCGCGCTCGACCGGCACACCAAGGTCTCGGAGGACTCCGATATAGTCGATCAGATGCTGCGCGCGTACGACGGGGATATTCAGGTCGCTGTCTCCGTGGTGGGCTCGAACGGGGGTGATCCCCGCCGATTGGACGTTACGGGGCTAGGAAATGACGGGGACACTATCCGTCACTCGTTCCGCGCCGAAGCCGGAGAACATGTCGCGGGTGCGAGTGCCTTTGCTCCGCGTCTTGACGATAGAGCGAGGCGCCGCAAGCAGATGATCCCCGGCCCGATTGCCGGACTCCTCGCCGGCGATCGGACCCGTGGAGATCGGTTTACCAGACCTGGCCGGGGTTCTTCTCAAGCTGCCGCATCACCGCCTCCGTCGCCTTCTGCAGACTCAGCGACTCGGCCCGTTGGCGCGGCGGCCATTCCTGCAAGCTCTGCATGTGCTCGGCGAGAATCCCTTGTGCCGGCACCAGGGTCCACATCTTCTGGGCTAAGAACTTGCGGCCGATATAGCCCCATTCGTGGGAAAGGGGGTCGAAGCGCTCCATGGGGTCCATGCGCAGGTTGAAGAGATAGGGCGCCGACGGATAAACGATCGGGTCCCACCACAGCCCATTCTCCTTGACCCCGAACAGCATCTTCCAATCGCCCACGCGCACGCCGGTGAGGGTCGCCTCGTCGTAATAGAAGTAGTCCTTACGGCCGGATGTGTCCGTCTTGCCGGTCCACAGATCGAGATTGTCGTAACCGTCCAGGTGCACCTTGTAGGTCATGCCGCCCATCTCCGCGCCCTGGAGCAGCTTGTCCTTGAGGTCCGGCTCGCCCGCGGCCGCGGCCAGCGTGACGAACAGGTCTTCATGGCTCTGGATGGCGTTCGAGACGCTCCCCGAAGGGATCTTGCCGGGCCAGCGGACCATCATCGGCACCCGCACGCCGCCCTCCCAGGTCGTGCCCTTCTCGCCCCGGAAGGGCGAGTAGCCGCCGTCCGGCCAAAACATCAGCTCGTAGCCGTTATCCGTCGAGTAGATCACGATGGTGTTGTCGGCAACCCCCAGGTCGTCGAGCTTCTTCAGCAACTGGCCAATTTCTTCGTCGTGCTGGATCATGCCGGCGCGATAAACATCGTTCTCGGGGCGTCCCTCGTCGACGGCCTTCTGCATGTACTGCGTGGGGACATGGGTCCAGATGTGCATCCGGGTGGGGTTGAACCAGACGAAGAATGGCTTGTCTTCCTTGATGCTGCTCTCGATGAAGGTCTCGGCCGCCTTCAGGAACTCGCCGTCCACGGTCTTCATGCGCTCGCGCGTGAGCGCACCGGTGTCCTCGCAGCGCTGCTTGCCCATGGGGCCGAACTTGGGGTCATCGGTGGGGTCGTCGGTGTCCGTCGCCCAGCAATGCAGGACGCCGCGCGGGCCAAACTTCTCTTTGAACGCGGGATTCTTCACCCCCGGGTAGTCGAGCTGCTCGGGCTCTTCCTCGGCGTTGAGGTGATAGAGGTTGCCGTAGAACTCGTCGAACCCGTGCACGGTCGGCAGGAACTCGTTGCGGTCGCCCAGGTGGTTCTTGCCGAACTGCCCGGTCGCATAGCCAAGCGGTCTCAGGACCTCGGCCAGTGTCGGGTCTTCCTTCTGCAGGCCCTGCTTCGAGCCGGGAATGCCGATGGTCGTCATGCCGGTGCGTACCGGCAATTGCCCGGTGATGAACGCGGCCCGTCCGGCGGTACAGCTCGGGTGCGCGTAGTGGTCGGTAAACAGCATGCCCTCTTTGGCGATGCGGTCGATGTTCGGCGTGTGGCCCATCATGCCGTGGGTATAGGCGCCGACATTCCACATGCCGATATCGTCGCCGAAGATGACGAGGATGTTGGGCTTTTCGGCGGCCGCCATTGCGCCGGGCATCCAGGCCGACAACGCAATCAGCGGAACGAGCTTCAGCAAGGTCTTTTTCATCATTTCTCCCAGTCAACGATATGAGGAAGTGGTGAGGGAACTGTCGTGGGAATTGGCGGCGCCCGCCAAGGAACAGTTCACGAATAGGCCAAACACATCCATCACCGAATATCTTTTCCCGATCGAAATCGGGATCGAAATCAAATTGGATCCCGATTTCGATGAATCCCTAGCGGCCGGACGTCGTCGATATCAGAATTTCGCAGCAAGCGCGCTAGTGTGTTGCGGTTCGCTCGGCCTTGGCCAACAAGCGCACACGAACATGCGCCTATTCCTCACCAAATCCTTCTCGCAATTTCGCCTCTTGCTCGTTGGTCAGATTGGATTTGATCAGCGTGCCGATCTGGCCCTTGAGCTCTTCTTCGACTTTGTCCAGCGTAACCTCCTCGGTCAGCAAGAATAGGCCCGATGTTCCCTCCGTGATCTGATCACGCACGGACTTGATGAAGTCGTCGTCAATGCCGTAGTCGCCGAAATGGCCAGCCAGAGCCCCCATCGCCGCGCCCACGGCTAGGCCAAAGAAGGGGACGAAAAAGAGCAGCCCAAAGAGCATGCCCCAAAAGGCGCCGTTGAGCGCTCCGGCCCCTGTCAGATTCGTGGCTTGTCTGGTCTTAGGCTTCTTTTTACCTTGCGGCCATTCAACGATGGCGGCATCAGTAATCTCAATGAGATGTTGCTTTTGCAAACCTTCCAACTTGGTCAGTATTTGCGCCGCACCGGTTGCTGACTCGAACTTCCAAACGGTTAGGGTTGACACGTGATTTGCTCCTCTGGTTAATCAACACGGTCGATAATCTAGGCACGAGACGCGTCGTCGGATAAGCGATCCAAACTGGCACGCCGGGTCTGCCACCGCTCCGGTGGTGTATTCCAGCCGGCCGCCACCTCTGCGCGCAGGCGCGGCGGATACCGGCTCGCGCTTCGACCTGTTCGTCAAGTCTCTACCAATACGGCCCCCAGGCGCCCCAGGCATCCCAGTTCATCGAGGACATCTCGTTCTCCTCTGCGATCTGCTGGTTGACCGACAGTTTCTGGTAGCGGTCGTAGGCCGCCTCGTTCCCGACATAAACGCACTTGCAGTCGGTTGCATCGGCCCAAACGAAACGCATTTGACCATCCGGACCCGACGTGCGCGTGAGCTTGCGCTGCGGAAGCGATGTGACCTTTGCGATCTGCTCCGTGGTCTTGGCGAATTTCATTTGGAACCCGGCAGCGGCCAATTCCCGCTCTGTGGCTATTGCATCCGACTTCTCGATCGAAGCGCAGCCGGCAGTGACCAGCAGCGCGGAGACGGCCAGCGCCATACCTTGTTTTTTCATGTTCACATCCTCTTACAAGTAGGTCTTGGTTTGCTCCAAGAATGAAAAAATCAGCTGCGGTCAGCACTCCGCAGACTTCCAGACAGTCGTGGATCGACCCGCACTCGAACCTCGAGCCTCGAGCGATTTCGAAGAACCGTCGCCGATCGGCGTTGGATCCCTTGCCGTTGCCTCCAGCGATATTCAAAGGAATCGACTGCGAGGCCCTGAGGAGTTGGTCCCGCGCGTGGCGATCGATACCTTTCAAAGGCTTTGCGGTTTCATCTGCCCAAGCCACGTATCGGATCGAGATCCGGTAGACATCGAGTTGCTCGTGGCCGAATTGCATTGTTTGTTTGATTGATTGATTACGACAACGACAACCACAACGACTGAGACGAAGGCAAGCTCGACTTATCTGCAAACGTTTGGCGCCCTCAAGCAATCTACTCCGCAGCGCCCCGGAGCTGCGCCAGCAGCGTGCTGACCTGCCCGGTCGGGTCCGGGAAGCGGGCGAGGTAACGCTCCGCCCAGGCGATGGTGGCGTCCCGGTCACCGGCCTTGGCGTTGAGGCTCACCAGCGCGAGCGCGATGTCGGCGTCGTTGGGGTGGCGATCGGTGGCTGCCGTGAGGGTGGCGATGGCCGCGCGCGGGTCGCCGGCGGCTTCCTGCGCCAAGGCGTGGACATAGGCGTAGCGCGACTGATCCGGGGCCTGCTCGGCGGCGCGGCCAAGCAGGTCCACCGCGGCGGGAAGGTGCTTGGTGCGGATCTCCAACAGGCCGAGGGCGTGCAGCAGGTCGGCGTCGTCCGCTGCCTGTTCCAGCCCTTGTTCCAGCACGGCGCGACCGTCGGCGTCGCGACCGAGGGCGCGGTACAGGTCCGCAAGGTTCGCGTAGGTCGGGGTGAATTCGGGGTCGAGCGCCAGCGCCTGGCGGTAGTCGCGCTCCGCGGCATCGGAATCGCCCAGCAGGCTGTCGAGCACGCCGAGGTTGAGCCAAGACTCGGGGCGCTCGGCGCTGGTGAGCTGGGACTCGCGGTACTCCGCCAGCGCCGGTGCGAGGGCCTTGCGCAGCGGGGACTCGCGGCCGGGGACGTTGGCCTCCAGCCGCGCGAAGGCGGCCAGCGAGCGTGCCGTGTCGACGCGCACCAGGCGCGTCGGGTCGTTCAGCAGATCAAGCCCCATGCTCAGCGCGTCCTGCGGAGGCAGGCGCTCCAGGGCGCCAGCGACGGCGGAGCGCAGCAGCGGGGAATCGGACTCGGCGAGGGCTTGCAATAGGGCAGGATCAACGGGCTGTGGCAGCTCGGCGAGCAGGTCCAGGGCCGTCGCCCGGGCGATCATGGGCGCCTCGGTATTCGCGGCCAGCTCGGCGAGCCTTGCTGCGGCGTCCGTTGCACCGCTGCGGCCGGCGTGCAGTGCGGTGGCGAAGTGCGCCGGGCGCTTTGGCGTGCCGTACCAGGTCTGCACCTGCGCCGCCGCCTGTGCCGGGGTCAGCTCGGTGTGGCAGCCGGTGCAGGCGTCGGGGGTGCCCAGGGCCGCGGCGAGGTCCGGGCGCGGGATGCGCAGGCTGTGGTCGGCGCGCGCGTCGATGACCATGTAGTTGCGCTCGGGCATGTGGCAGTCGACGCAGGCGGTGCCGCTGCCCTTGGCGCCGGAGGCAGCGGTCATCGGGTGATGATGGTGCTCGGCGCTGTCATAGCGCGCGGGTGCATGACAGCGGGCGCAGACGGCGTTGCCGGGCGCGCGCAGTTGCAGCGAGTGCGGGTCGTGGCAGTCGCTGCAGGTGACGCCCTGGTGGAACATGCGGCTCTGGATGAAGGAGCCGTGCACGAAGACCTCGTCTTGGATCTGCCCGTCGGCGTAGTACAGGCCCTCCGTCAGCAGGGCCAGCCGATGGGTGTCCTCCAGCGGTGCGTCCGGGGTGTAGGGGACGTGCAGCTGGCCGCGGCGGGCGTGGCACCGGGCACAGGTATTGACCTCGGCATGACCGCTGCGCGGCGGCTCGCGGCGCGGCAGGCCGGTCTCCGGGTGCTGCACCCAGGTGGCGTTGTCGCGGTCGGCGAGGTCCGGCGCCAAGCCCTTGTGGGCGTCCCAGGCATCGGCATTGCCGGCCGCGGCGGCCTCGGCCTGCGCTGCGTGCGCGGCGCCGGGGCCGTGGCAGGCCTCGCAGGCGACGTCGATCTCGGCCCAGGTGGTGGTGTAGGCGTCCGTGCCCAGGTCGTAGCCCTTGTGCAGGTCGGTGGAGTGGCACTCGGCGCACTGGTAGTTCCAGGTCTGGTCGCGGTTGGTCCAGTGCAGCGGGTTATCGGGGCCGTAGTCCGCCTCGTCCGGGTAGAGGTGGAACCAGCGCTGGCCGCCCTCCTGCACCGGGCGCGAGTCCCAGGCGATGCCGAGCGCTTGCAGCCGTCCGTCCGGGAAGCGGATCAGGTATTGCTGCAACGGTGTCCAGCCGAAGGTGTAGGCGATGGAATAACTCGCGGGCTTTCCGTCCGGGCCGTCGGTGTCGACTCGGAATTCATCGCCGTCACGGTAGAAGCGCGTGGTGACGCCGTGGGCGGTGAATTCGGCGTCGTCGAAGTCGCCGAGGACGTTCTCAGGCGTCGCCTCGGCCATGGCCAGGTCGTGATGGGAGCCGCGCCATGCGGTGAGCTCGGCGGCGTGGCAGGTGCCGCAGCGCGCGCTGCCGATATAGCCGTCGGCGGCGGTCGCGTCGGCCGCGAGCGTTGGCACACTGGGCAGCAGCATACTGAGAACCGCCGCGATGACGTGCGGGACAACCGGGGCCATTAGGCTCCGGGCGGCGGACTGGGGATCGGGCATCGGTTCTCCTCGCACGGTTCAAAATCAGGCAATCGACTGGGGTCCACGCGCATACGTTGCGCCCGCGGCTATTGGAGAGCCCGCTTTCATTAGATGTCCGCGCCATCCCTGGCAAAAGCTGATCACTACTCCATCGTGACAGTCATTCCGCTCATGCTTCCGAGATTGAGATCGACGCCCTCGGTGCGTGAGCGCAGCACCAAGATCACGCCATTCTGGTTCTTCAAGCGCAGTCCGCCCATGCCACCGCCCAAGGCGACGCCCGCGTCGAGCTTGGTGAAGGTTCCCGGGAAATCCGAAACGCTGGTTAGATCGTAGACCTCGCCGGAGGCACTCATTTTGGAGATGCCGACATTGGCCCCGACACTGATTCCCTTGAGGCTGAACGGGTAATCTTCACCCTGGAATGTCAAGGTCCCGCTGCCCTTGGTGCCGCTAAGGATGAATCCGAGCTCTTTTTCTTGAATGGTGACTGTGCCAGCGGGCTGTTTGGCGTCCTCGGCGACGGCCAGACTGCCGAAAAGCACCATGGCGGTCATGGCAACCGCGCCGATCACTTTGGAATAGGAATGCAACATTGTTTTACTCTTTGTTCAAAGGTTATTGAATCGGTTGAAGACTGCCGTGTAGGTCAAGGACCCACCCATTCGTCTTCTCGCTTGAAGAACGCGTTGTTCCGGCATCCCGGTGGCTACGGGATGAATTTGGATTCAGATCTTTCTAATCGTGCCCACCTCCAAACCGTCGAGTACCTATTTGGGAAACATGAACTGGATTTGTGCGCGGATCTGCCAGTCGGCGCCGAATTCCGGGGTCACGGCGTTGTAGTACCCAGAAAGCTGCATGTTCACCGGCAGCTTGCCGAGGTGGAAAATCTTGCCGACGCCACCGCCGACCGGAACAGTCCAGCGGTTGTCACTCTCGGCGGCCCAATTGGCGGTGATGATCGGCGCCGAGACCAGATACAAGCCGCCTTTGAAGTTGTAGTTGATAAAAGGCTGAATCAGGCCGTTGTTGTAATAGCCGCCCTGCTGGTTGTTGGTCAGCGACCAAATATTGTTGACCAAGGCGCCATAGACCCAGGGACTACCCTTCTCCAGATGCAACAGCACGGCAGACGGGCCAAGCCCCCAGTTGCCGTTGCCCAGCTCGTCGCTGCTGTTGGTCGGGGCCTGAACGACCGGTCCTGCACCCCAGATCCATTTGCCGGGATTGGCCGGCGACAGAAAGGCCGTGAATACGGTATCGCCGATGCCGGTGGTGCTGCCGATGTCTTCACCGAGCGAGGGCATCCAGATCACGGGCACGATGGTCCGCGTGATGATGTTCCAGTCTTTGTTGATCGAGATCGGGATCACCGGCTGGATATTGAGGATGTTCTGCGTGCCCCGTTCCGGCCCATAGTTCAGATTGGTGTTGTTCTGAAACGGTACGCTGATGAGATTGCCGACCGGGTTCTGAGCGAGCTTGGCGAGTTCCGTTGCGCTCATCTCGGCCATCGCAGGCGCGCACCCCAGCCATGTAATGGCCAAGGCCCAGACCCTGACCCATCCCCGCGACCGCCCCGCATTGAATGATTTTTTCATGAACATCAGTCTTCGGACAGAGGCAATGGGTGCCTTGGCAATAAGGATTGGGGCATTGTTCGTAGGGAACAACAGAGCGTCCATCGGGTATCTCCGGGCAATCGACTGGGTTCCGCGCGCGAATTTTACGCTCGCCGGTGTTGGAGCGCCGGCGGGTTCGGCCTAGAAATAATATGCTTGTTGTCGGATATGCTGCTTGAATGGACTGTGTCGTCTGTCTTAGGCGGCTCTTCACTATACAAATTGTAAATTGAGGTCGCACTCTGTTGCGACGCGGCAAGAAGAGGCTCGCGCAGAGACGCAGAGACGCAAAGGGAAGAAATAGAATCGGTCGACTTAACTACCGTAATGCCCTTCCCAAGTTTTCGCGGCGTCTATTTGATTTGCCTCATTGCTCTCTTCTTCTCTGCGCCTTTGCGTCTCTGCGCGAGGTCTCTTTCTCCCGCCTTTTCATGCATGACTGTTCCACTGCGTTGACGCAGCGGACGATCCCGTCTTTCATCAGCACGGCGCTCAAAGTTGACCGTTCCTGATATACGTTATTTTGAGGCTTCACCCGGTGGTGGAGCCCCCGTTTTCACTTACGCCGACCGGCTTGCCGGCCTGCGCCTGCAGGTTCGCGGCGGTGGGCGGATTTCACCTCGCGTTGCGGCACAGGCGCGGGGCCGGCCAGCTCAGTCCTGACCTTCGTCGAAGGCAAAGATCCGATTCCAGTCGTTCTTCATGCTGATGACGATCCAGCCCTGCTTCTGCGCCTCGTCGTATAGCGCCTGGGTGAAGGTGCCGACGCGGGTGTCGGGCAGCCCCTGCGCCGGTCCGTAGGCGTACTCGCGCTCGGCGTCGTCGTGCAGCAGAATCATCGACAATCGCGCGCCGTCACCGGCCTTGGTGTATTCCAGCATCTGCCGGTCGCCGGTGGAATTTCCGAAGGCGGCATGGGGCCGACGCCCGATCATCAGGTGGATGCCCTCGGGCTTGCCGGCATTGTTGTTGTCCAGGAGCAGTTTTGGCTCCTTGGTGAGAAACGGCCTGCCGTCCTTGCGATAGCCGTACTTGGTCTCGCCAGCGGTACCGACCACCTGCTCCGGTGGGATGCCGTACACGGGCGCTGAATACACCCGGACGAAGTCCTGACCGCCGCCGGTGACGATGTAGGTCTTGTAGCCGTTGGCGCGCAGGTACTCCAGCACCTCCTGCATCGGCAGGTAGGTGAGATCCGTGTAGGGCCGATCCCAACGCGCGTTCTTGGCGGTTGCGAGCCACTTCTCCGCCTCGGCCTTGAACTCATCGACATCCATGCCGGTCAGCGTGGCGGCGAGGATCTTGAACAGGTCGTCTGTGGAGAGTTTGGCGATGGCCTCACGGTCGCCGGACAGCACGGTCTTGAAAGGCTCCACCTGCGCCAGCTCAGGTTTTGCCTTGACCACCGCCGGAACCCGGTCCAGGCAGTAGACGACCTGGCTGTACATGGGGTGCTCGACCCACAGTGTGCCGTCCTGGTCAAAGGTCGCGATGCGCTCTGCCGGCGGCACGAACTGCGGGCTTCCCTCCGTCGTGGTCTCCTTGACGAAGGCCATAATCGCCTGCTTCGCCGGCCCGTCGTTCCAAGAGGACAGCGGATCATCGGCGGCAAGCCCCGATTGTTTTTTCTGGGCCGATACAGGGGCTGAGACAGTCGGTGCGCCCGTCGTGATGGTCAGCTTCTGACCAGGCTTAATGACGTCCGAGCTGAGGTTGTTCTCCGCCTTCAGCGTGTCCAGCGGAACCTCGAAGCGTTCGCCGATCTTAATCAGATCATCACCCTTGACCACCTCATAGGTGCCGGTGGCGGCATCGTAGTCGCCCTCCGCGTGGTGGCGAGCCCCCTGGTCGGCGGCCTGGGCGCTGCCGAAGGCCAGACAGGCGCTGAGCGCCAGTACCGAGCAGGCGACTTTACACTTCGTGGTGAAGGGCAGTTCCAGGATTGAGGGTTTCTTCATGAGTGGATACCTTACTGATTGGTATGCAGCCATCATGGGCTAAAAAGTCCGCCTCTTCGGGAAGAGACTGTCTTCGAAAGAGTAGGCTGGGTTGCGGTACGAAACCCAGCAACGGCAGTATTGCGAACAGTAAAAAAAGCTGGGTTTCGCAAGCTCGACCCAGCCTACCGGCTTTCCTCTCGATGATGCGGGCGCCCCTCTTGCGGAGGGACGCCCGGTTCATCACTTCACGCTTGGTGGCTCATCCCGTTAATCGCTCGGGTGCCCACCTTTCATGCTGCCGATCGCCCGCTTCTGCGCTTCGATCTCCTCCATCACCTGTGCCAGGTTGTAAGAGGGCGGCGCCTGCATCGGCGGGAACTCGACGTAGCTCTCAAGATACCGCAGGGCGATCTGCTGCCCGATCGGCAGCATGTTCCAGTTGTAGATAAACGCCGTGCTGGGCGCGGCCAGGGCGCCGCCAATGCTGTTGGACGAGTCCTGGTCCGGACCGACCGCCTGTTCAAACGGATCGCGCTTGATGTTCTGGACCAACGTGAAGTTGTAGGTCGCGGAGGGATTCACCCACCCCTCGGCCAGCGGATTGGCCATCGTGTAGTAGAACTTCCAGTTCTTGTAGCGCACGGCCGACAGGGTCGCGCCCTGGTAGTAGATGAAGTGGTCGCGGGCGGATTCCTTGGACTTGCCGGTGATGTAGTCGAGCTGGTTGAACCCGTCGAGCGTGGTCTTCTTGAAGCCGTACGCACCGCCCTTCTCGATCTGGGCCTTCAGCTCCATGCCCTTGGGTCCACCGGCCGCTTCGACCAGCGTCGGCATCCAGTCGAGCGCCGCAACCGGCTCGGTATACACCGTCCCAGGCTTGATCTTGCCGGGCCAGCGGATGACCGCCGGCGAGCGGTAGCCGCCTTCCCAGGCCATGCCCTTCTGGCCTTTGAACGGCGACACGCCGCCATCCGGGAACGTGATCTTCTCGGCGCCGTTGTCGGTGGTGAAGACGACGATGGTGTTGTCCAGCTCGCCCATATCCTCGAGCTTCTTCAGCACGTAACCGATGTTGTCGTCCATCTGCTGCATGCCGGCTTCGTTGATGCCGTAATCTCCGTTGCCCCTGACACCCAACATGGCCTCATATTTGGGCGGCAGCATCGTCGTGACGTGCATGCGCACGTTGTTGTACCAGAGGAAGAAAGGCTTGCCGGTCTTCTCGGGATCGTTGCGGTCAAGCCAGTCGATGGCCGCGGTAGAAATCTCCTCGGGGAGGGTCTTGGACCGTTCCAGCGTGATCGGACCCTCGTCCTTGCAGGTCTGGTTCTTGAGACTGCCGTCGCTGGAGGTGCACGCTATGAGCGGACGCGGCGGCGTCAGGCAGGTCGTGGTCTTGGGATCGACCGCGCCGGGCACCTCCTCTATGCCGGGGATCGGCGTGTTCTTGCACGGCGGCGCGACAACCTGATCGGTCGGCGTCTTGTTGATGTCGGGGAAGCTCACCTGCTGGACGGCATCCAGGTGGTAGAGATAGCCCAAGTACTCCTGGAATCCGTGCGCGGTCGGCAAGGACTCGGTATGGTCGCCCAAGTGGTTCTTGCCGAACTGCCCGGTGTTGTAACCCAGATCGAGCAGCACCTTGGCCAATGTCGGCGTGCCCTGGCGCAGCCATGCCGGGCTGCCGGGAAGCTGCGGCACGGTCAAGCCGACGCGCACCGGGTACATGCCGGTGAAGAACGCCGCCCTGCCGGAGGTGCAGCTCTGCATCGCCGTATAGTCCATGAAGATACCGCCCTCTTGGGCGATCCGGTCGATGTTCGGCGTCTCCCCGACCATCCAGCCGCGGTGATAGACCTTAGGCTGCATCAGGCCGATGTCATCGCCCATGATGAACAGGATGTTGGGCTTGTCACCGGTCGCGCCGACAGCGCTGGACCCTGCGTCCGCGGCAGCCACCTTCAGTTCTTGGCCCACGGCTAGGTCGTCGGAGCGTAGGTCATTGGCTGTCTCCAGCTCGCCGACGCTCGTACCGAAGCGCTTTGCGATGGCGCTGAGGTTATCGCCCGCGCCAACGGTGTACGTGCCCGCGGCAGCGTCGTAGTCGCCTCTGGCGCCGGCGATGGGGTCGGTCTCTGCCGCCACAGCCACGCTAGCGCCAAACAACATGGCGCCAGACAACATAGCGGCCACTGTCGCGGCAAGAACCTTGGCGCGCAGCGGCGCCGTTGGATCAGGATTTTCAATCATCGCAGTATGCTCCAATTCACTGATAATCTCTGGTTTTCGCCTTCAAGCGCGGTACGGGCATCGGTTCGAGGGGCGTCTTCGATTGCGGGATCGCTGCCACTGACACCGTGGCACACAGCCGTTGCGACGACCCCGGCGCGAAGTGATTTGAACCCACGCCTGCCGACATTCCTATTGGCCGTTCCACCTAGCCCGAATATTTCATAAAAAAGGGCGACTCTCGTTCAACCCATTGATAAAATGGCTGTTCCGCCAAGAACGCTTCGGAAGAAGCTAAACGAGGTCGCCCATGCCCGAGTCTACCCCGGAACAGCTGCGTTTTCCCCCGGTCGCCGGTTTCACGGTCCGCGGCGACTTCGACGGCGGCGCCATGTCGTCTGACTTTGGCCCCATGATTCTGCGCGGGGTTGATCGGCAGATCGGCCTGACCGAGCGGTTGAGCGCAGCGATCGATGATTGGCGCCATCCGTCCTACACCACCCATCCGATGCGTGAGCTGATCGCGCAACGGGTCTACCAGATCGCCTGTGCTTACGAAGACGGCAACGACGCCAATGCGCTGCGCCGTGATGCGCTGTTCAAGCTGGGGCTGGAGCGCAAGCCGCTGGATGCGACGACGGACCTGGCCAGCGGGCCGACCTTCTCGCGTTTGGAGAATGGGGTCGGCGCGCGCGACCTCTACCGCATGGCGCAGGCCTTCGTCGAGGCCTTCATCGCCAGCTACCCGAAGGCGCCGCAGGTGATCGTGCTCGATATGGACCACTCCGAAGACGCCACCCATGGCCAGCAGGAGTTCGCGTTCTACAATCATCACTACGGCAACCATTGCTACTTGCCGCTGTTTCTCTTCGAGGGCCTCTCGGGGAAGTTCATCACCGCGGTGCTGCGTCCCGGCAAGCGCCCCACCGGCGCCGAGAACGCGATGATCCTCAAGCGCGTGCTCAAGCGGCTGCGGGCCGCGTGGCCACGCACACGCATCATCCTGCGCGGCGACGGACACTTCTCCAACCCCGAGTTGATGGCCTTGGCGATGGCCGATCCGTTGACGGATTTCATCTTCGGCCTGGCGGGTAACCGGGCTCTCACGCCACGGGCCGAGCCGTTCTTGGCCGACGCCCGCAAGCTCCATGCGCTGCGCATCGAGAACGCCCGGCGCGCCGACGCCGACGTACCCGAGCGGACCCGCACCTACCACGAGGTTGACTACCGTGCCGGTTCCTGGCCCGGCGCGTGTCGGACCATCCTCAAAGCCGAGGTGACGGCGCGCGGCGACAACCTCCGCTTCGTCGTCACCTCCTTGGACTTGCCCAGTCCCGAGTGCGTCTACCGCGATCTGTACTGCGCGCGCGGCCAGGACGAGAACTTCATCAAAATGATCAAGAACGATCTGGCCAGCGATCGCACTTCCGACAGCACCTTCTTGGCCAATCAGATGCGCTTGTTCTTCTCCTGCGCCGCTTACGTCTTGCACCAAACGCTGCGCACCGAGGTCCTCGTCGGCACGGAACTGGCCAACGCCCAGCCTGCCACCGTGATCATCAAACTGTTCAAGCTCGCCGTGCGCGTGGTGCAGTACAAAGACCGCGTGCGCCTGCACCTGCCCTCGAGCTGTCCGGTCAAGACGCTGTTGCAGCAGGTCACCGAGAGGCTCTTCAACGCGCAGCCCCGGGCGGCGCCCGCCTAGACGCACATACATCCCCGCACGGGGATTTCAGCACGCGCACGACGACTATGCCCACCTCGGGCAGGGCATCGTACGCCTGCGCGGCGACAAAACTACTCGTGCCCCGTTGATCAAGCCCGTTGCCGCTCGGTATTTCCACCATTCAACCCCCGCGGCGTCCCGGTCATCGCCCTCGGTGACGCCCAGCGCCGCGCAAATCCGCGAGGCCAGTGTCGGCTGTGTCGGTTTATGAAACATCCGGGCTAGACTACGTACGTAACCGCTCGTCGGACCCTGCCCTTCGGATGCCAGCCAACAGGTCGGCGCGTGTGACCGGCCTCTCCAGGATGACCAACCCGCCGGCCTTCAAGGCGCTGACTGCCTGCGGGACGTCGCCGCGATCGACGATGACCAGCGTCGGCATTCGGACGCAGGCGGCGGCGAGCTGGCTCGGCTCGGAGCCACCGGAATCATTGGCCGGCATATCGACAAGCAGACAGCCGATCCGGTCTGAGCCGACATGATCGAGGCAAGCCTGCAGATCGGTGAACGCCTTGCTGCGCAGGCTCGCGGAGCGCAGCAAATCAGCGAGATAGGCGCGCATGGCGGGGTCAGCGCTGACCACAGACACCGTCACTGTTGGCATGGGGTTTGATCACTCCTGCAGCGGCGATGAAACAACCCTTCGCCAATAGCGCGCTTTTTGATTGGCAGGCCGGCCTTACCGCGTTGGCAGCACCGCGCTCGGAATTCTTGTCTGCGTTGACGATAGAGGAGCGTAGGCAGTAGGGACATACGATTGACTACGCGTCCTACGTACGTAGTCACCGGGAGAAACAGCCACAGACAACGCGCTGAGCGAACCCGTGCGGATCGGTTCAGGGCACGAAACCAGGTTTGCGCGCGCTCTGTCCGCCTAGCGTTCCCTCCGCGACGCCAGCGCCAACGCAAGCAGCTCCTTGACGGAGCTCAGGCCCAGCTTTCGCAGCAGATTCTGGCGATGGGCCTCGATAGTGCGATGGCTGACATCCAGTTCGCGGGCGATCTCTTTGCTGGTGCCGCCCTTGAGCAAGTTGTCGAACACCTCGCGTTCGCGCTGCGTCAGCAAGCTGAGACCCTGGGCGAGATCGCCGTCCCCGGTGCCTGATCGCCGCGCGCCAAGGTCCAGCCCCAACGCCCGATTGACGCTATCCAACAAGGCCTGGTCCCGGTAGGGCTTCTGCAGGAAATCGACGGCCCCGGCCTGCATGGCCTGGACTGCTATGGGGACGTCGCCATGGGCGGTGAGCATGATGATCGGCAGGGTCGTACCCAGTGCGTTGAGTCGTTCTTGCACCGCCAGACCGCTGATGCCCGCCATCCGCACGTCGAGGATCAGGCATCCGGGGCGTTCCGGCTCGAATGCGTCCAGGAACGCCTGACCGGAGGCATGGCACTCGGCGCGCAGCCCGACGGACGCGAGCAATTCCTGTATCGAGTCGCGCACCGCATCGTCGTCATCGACGATGAACACCGTTTGCTTAGCTGTTTTTATCATGGCTGGCCACGCGCAGCGTAAAGCAGAACATCGCACCGCCAGCGGGGTTGGGCTCGTACCAAAGTCGTCCGCCGTGGGCTTCAATGATCTCTTGGCAAATCGACAGGCCCATGCCCATGCCGCCGCTCTTAGTGGAATGCAGCGGTTCGAAGATGGCCTCGACCTGCTGCGACGGTACCCCGGGTCCCCGGTCCGAGACGCAGACCTGGACGTCGCCGTCGATCCTTTCGGCATGGACGCGCACACGGCGATCGCTCGCTTCGTCACCGCAGACCGACTGAAGCGCGTTCTGTAGCAGGTTGACCAACACCAATTGGACCTGAAGGCCGTCGGCAAGGACGGCGGGGAGCTCTCCGGCGGACGTGCAGTCGATGATGCAGCCACGCCTCTCGGTCTCCAGCTCCATCATCCTGACCGCCTCTTTCAAGGTCGCGCAGAGCGGCAGCGGCTCCAGGGCGACCTGCTTGGTACTGATGAATGCCCGCACCTTATGGGTGATCTCACCCGCCCGAGTCGCTTGGCCCTCGATCTTCTCGAACAAGGCTTGCAGCTTGGAGGTTTGATCGTTGCCACTGCGCAGGCGCCGTTTCGCCGCCTGGGCGTAGTTCTGGATAGCGATCAGCGGCTGATTGATCTCGTGAGCAATGGCCGTGGCCATCGCGCCGAGGCTGCGCTGCTTGCCGTATCGGGCGAGTGCTGCGCGCAGTGCGATCATGTCGTTCATGGTCTGCTTGCCGCGGGCGTTCTCGTCGCGCAGTGCGAGCTCGGTCCGCTGCAAGCGTCTCCGGTTCACGAACAGGGCCGCGATCAGCAGCCCCTGCAAGGCGATGACGAGAGCCCCGGTGGCGATCGCGCCTGGATGTTCCTGCAGCAGCGAGGGTTGGCGGTTGCGGATGCGGCTGCCCGCGGGCAATCGGTCGTCGTCGATCCGCCAACGCGCAAGCGCCGGGGCGTCGAAGATCGCCGGGTTGTGCAGCCGGTTGACGACAGGTATCGCTTGCGGCGCTTCGCCCCGGAGGATGCGCACGCCCATCTCTGCCGCGCGAAACCCGTCGTCCTCCAGAGCAACCAGGCGACCGCCGACGATACCGGTGCCGATCAGGGTGTCCCAGAGACCATAGGTCGGCACGCTGGCGACATCGACGACATCGCGAAGGATGCTATGCGGCGTGTAGGCATTGCCGGCTCGGTCCTGATATTGGATCAGGTAGAGGATCACCGTTCGGGCCGGCAGCCGACTGACCGCCTCCGAGAGCTCGTTCGATGGCAGACCCTTCAACCAGACAAGGTCAGGGCGGGTCTTCAGTGATTGAAATGCCTGTTCTGCAAGGCGCTCGTACCATTGGCCATACGCACCGGCCCCGACGATCACGGCCACCCGCTCGGTGTCGGGATGCAGCGCCAATGCCAATTCCAGCGTGCCGGCGATGTCGGCATTGAAAGTGACGCCGGTCATGGTCGCCGGCAGTTTGTGTGCGCCCACGATGCGGCCATCCGCGTCGCAGAACACGATCGGCACACCAGGAAACAGCTCTTCCCCATAGTTGAACAGAAACTCGAAGGCCGGCGTGTAGGTCGCGATGACCAGCTCAGGCCTGTAGTCGCGGTACTTATGGCCATAGCTGCGGCGTAGCTCAGCGACGTAGTTTGCATCGTCGACGCGCGTCAGATCAGGCGCTTCGACATCGATTTGGACTTGCATGTCAGGCGCCGAGGCAAATCCCCGCACGATACCTTTATACCAATCCGTGTTCGCGGGCAGGCTGCTTCTGTGCGAATGCAACACCAGCACCCGGTAGGGCTCGCCGCGATCTTGGGCCGGCAGCGCGGGGGAAATGAACAAGAGAGCGAAGAGTGCAGCGATCCGCATCGCGCTCATCTGGCCGGAGCCGAACAAAGAGCCGAACAACGTGTTGCGCCAGCGCTGGAGGGTGCAGATCGGCTCAACATCGCGGCCCCGCCGTGCTTGACTGTACGGGATTGGTCTCATGCGTCTGAGGATACCGTCAACCTTCGTTACCCGCATGACAAAGACCCAAGATGGGCAAAGCCTGGCTCACAAACCACGACAACAGCAGTGGTGGACACCGGCGCGGTGGCGGCAGCGGCTATGGGCCGGGCGGCTTCGCGAGGGGAAAACAGGTGACCGACACCGTCTTCGAAGTAGCCCGGCGTAACCACCAGGGTGTCGCTGTCCAGCTCACTCAGCCGTTGCAACAGCGCATCGGTCGGCAGGCCGGCGAGAAACTCGGCGTTCAGCTCGGTCGATTCACCGAGAGTCTCGCGCAGGGCGGCTTCGAACTCGAGATTCGCCGGCGGTAAGCGATGGTTGGAATACAGCACGAGGACGTACGGGATCTCCGCGGCCGGGGCGGCCGGCGCAAACAAGAGCCAGCGCGCGGCCCAAAGTATCGACACCGATCCCTGCTTTGCTCGACACATCATTAAGAAGCGACCTCGCGAGAAATAGGGGAAGATGCGGCTTGGGACTGCCGCGTACTTTAGCGGGTGAAAGTCCCGCTCGGGTAGTCGCCAGAGCCCTGCCGTTTGTCCGCTAACGTCTGCTTGGCGGCTCACGGCTTGTCGTTATCCAGATGGACTCCCGGAAATTTCAACCGAGTTTCGAGGGCCAAGGTCTCGCTGGCGACACAGGGCGATTGATACCATGCCGTGCTAAAAACTGAAGCGTCCCTCGAACCTCGCATGTCCAAGCTTCCCCCTATGCACTCGAGCACCTCCCGATTATTACTCGCGCTGCTCCTAATGGCGGCCATTCCGGTCGCCTCCGGCGAATCGGCCCAAAGCGCTCGCACCGAAGCCACCACGCTAGTGCTCGGTACCGCTACTCCAGGTGGCGGCTTCCAGCTGTTCGGTCAAACGCTGGCAGACGTCATCAACGCGATCGACCCGAGCCTCCGTATTGAGACCGTCGCCACACAGGGCAGCAGCGAGAACCTTACCCTGCTGGAGGCGGGCGCCGTGGATATCGGTCTGGTCGAGGGCAACGCCGCACACAATTCGTTGCAGGGTCTTGGGCGGACATCGGCCGACTTGAAGGTGGTATCGGTCATGTATCCGAACCCAGGCATGTTCGTCGTACGCGCCGATTCCCCCTACCAACGCATCGAGGATCTCAAGGCCAGACCCGTCGCCTTCGGTACCCATGCATCCGGGCTGCGCCTGCTTGCCTACGACGTGCTCGACGGCATCGGGTTGAACCCCGAAACGGACTTCAATCCTGTCATCCTTGAGCGCGCCGCGGACGGTCCGCGCCTGCTGCTGGAGGGCAAGGTTGAGGCGTTATGGGGAGCAGGCATCGGCTGGCCTGGCTTCGTTCGCGCCGCGGATAGCGCGTCGGGCGCACGCTTCATCGCACCGACCGGCGAGCAGGTGGAGCAGATCCTCACCAGGCATCCGCATCTGCGCGCCATGTCGGTACCCGCGGGCAGTTATCGAGGTCAGAAGCAACGCATCGACTCGGTGGGTCTCTGGTCCCTGATCCTCACGCGGCCGCAATTGCCCGATGCCCTCGCGTACCGTCTTGCGGAGGCGATTCATCGCGGTGCGCAGCCGCTCTCGGCGCGCCTCGCGCAATGGCGCTTCACGACCATGCAGAATACCGCGACGCAGGTGCCGGCCGAGCATCTGCATCCTGGCGTCGTCCGCTACCTGCGGGAACAGGGGTCGTCTGACTGACCCGGCTTGTGGCGACTCGCGCAGACAAGGCCACGGGATGTACGGCCAGTCGCCGTCATCTGCAGACCTGCCTCGGTTCAACCATGTCCAGCCCGTCGGCGATGATGGCCATCGCTCTGGCAGTCGTCTCTTCCAGGCTCCAGACCCCTATTGCTGCCGTGGCTTGCGCATAGTCGCAGAAGTCGCGCGGTGCTCGGCCGAGCGCCCGTTGAACGCGGTCGGTCAGGTTACAGATGATGCACGAGGTCCCCACTCATCCATGGACCTTGGCCACCCCGCGAAACGGATCGGCGCGTCCCGTTCAGGGCTCGCGCGCCGCTTTCACGCCATCGCCGGGCAGCCGCCGATGGCGTTCATCACCGAGTTGTCATTTTCAGGAGTGGAGTGAAGAAAATTTCTAAAGTCGGATGCACGCCCATCACCAAGTTGGTTCGGGGGCGACCGGACCCGGCATGCGAGCAGACCGCTTACGATCCGAAGCGGACACCCCCACGAACCGCGGGGGGTGTCAGGAAATTTCACTCCCCTCTCGCGGACGTCAGTCTCGAATCCGGGATTAGGACTGCACTCGCGAACCCAGTAGCTTCCGCAACCGCCCGTCGGCCTCCAGCATCATCAACTCCTCTTCTCCCCCGATATGTTCATCATTAATGAATATCTGGGGGTAGTGCTTGAGCCCGCAGCGCCGGAACATCTCGTCTTTCTCAAGCGGCATCAAATCGATCAGATGGTCGACATATTCGATGCTGTATCGGTCCAACAGCGCCCGAACGTCAACGCATTTCCGGCAGTTGCTTGTGCCGTAAATCTCTACTTTTGCAGTCATTCTGATCTCGAATTAGAGAAGCGATCGTGTCGCGAAAGGAGATGTCGATCGGACTACCTCTCGGTGTCTGCGCGGTCACTCTCTGCACCGGCCCCTGACAACAGGAAATTGATGTAAGGCGCATAGAGCAGCACCTGGCCTTGCGCAATACCGAGCTCATTGAATGCTTCCGCGACGCGTTGCAGGCAGTGCGGGATATCCGGCGTCTGCTTTAGTTCCTCCAAGGCAGCAAGCAAGGCCTCGATCTCCTGCGGGTCCACGTATCTCCGCAGCATATCAATCGATTCAGTGACTCCGTCGACGTTGACATCGACGACCTTATCCGGGACGCGAGGCCGGCCGAAATCCTCCTCGATAATCCGTCGCCGCATCGTGCTCACGAATTGATTAAAGGTCTCCCTGTCCGGCTCATCGAGAAACAACTCAACCAGTGGCTCTCTGTTCACCTGGCTGACAAACGCAAGCGTCGAACCCGATATCAGAGGCTCAGGGTCCAAGACGTTCAAAACGACGCTCAAAGACTCCGTTCTGAGCGGCGACTTGATGATGTACCGAACCTCGTCATCGACAAGCTCAAATTCCCGAGAACCTTTGATCGCATGCGTCTGCGCGAGCATTGTAGTCATGGGGTACGGTAATGTCCGATTTACAAGCTCTGTACGGAGCTAGGTTGAGGGGAAGGGCCAAATGGATCTTGACTTTCGTAAAGGTGGGTTCTTGTCTGCCGGAGTTCACCAGAAGACCTCTTGGCTTGCTCACCATACCTCAGCTTCGCCTGTACTGCGCCTACCTCGCCTACCTCGCCGGTGCCGGTACCGCGTGCGGCACAGCCTCCCGGAAGCCCCACCTTCAGCGGCAGACACGAGCGTAGGCAGGTCGCCGGAGCAGCCCCGGTCAACGGCGCTTCGTGCCGACCCCGAGAAACTAGTACACGCGGAGATAAGAGGCACCTGACCGGCCACTCCCGCCTCAGACCACAAATCCGCCCGAGCCGGTTCTCGGGTGTCGGGAAGTTTTACACCCCGCTGGTCGTTCTCGACCCAAAAGCGACACGGACCGTCGCAGTGCCTTTGACCGGATTCTGAACGTTAGCCTCTCCAACCAGCTCGACTTGCATGCAACGGCTCGCTTGGATTCCCGATTCCTGTCCCCTATAAATCCCCTTTTACCCTTATCCCTTCTGCATCCCGTCATGGAAAAAATCGCTGTCCAGATCCGCGGCTTCTACGACGACCTTCTCGACCCGCTGGCAAAAGAGTTCTTTTTCCGACGTCCCCCAACTCTGGGCGAATTGCGTCGGCCGCCGCAGGTCTTGCTCTTGGGCAATCATTCATCGGGGAAGTCCACTTTTGTCAACTATCTCCTGGGCGACGACGTTCAGAACACCGGGGTCGCTCCCACGGATGACGGGTTCACGATCATCACCCATGGCGCGACCGCGACCGAGCGAGATGGGGCTGCTGTCGTGAGTAATCCGGACTTGCCCTACGAGGGGCTCCGGCCCTTTGGTAGCCAATTGGTTTCACATGTGAGGCTGAAGCTGCGCCCCGCTGAACTATTGCAAACGGTGACGTTGATCGACAGCCCGGGCATGATCGACGCTGCCAAGGACGAGACCGGGCGTGGTTATGACTTCCCCGGTGTGGTGCGTTGGTTCGCCGAACGCGCCGACCTTGTGCTGGTCTTCTTTGATCCGGATAAGCCCGGGACGACGGGCGAAACACTCCAGGTCTTCCGCGAGTCCTTATCGGGCATCGACCATAAGATGCTGATCGTCCTGAACAAGGTGGATCAGTTCCAGAGCTTGCACGACTTCGCGCGGGCCTACGGAGCCCTCTGCTGGAACCTGGGAAAGGTGATCCCGCGCAAAGACTTGCCGATGATCTATAACACCTTTGTACCGGTGGCCGACAAGCCGAAGTCGCGCCTACCGATGGAGGACTTTGAGAAAGCGCGAAACGACCTGATCGGTGAGTTACGCCGTGCACCGACCCGGCGGATGGACAACCAGATCACACAGATCCAGGCCTATGCTGAGCGGCTCCGGCTGCACGCGATGGTGATCGGCGAGGCCGCCAACAGGCTAAGATCGGTCCGCGCGCGGTGGGTCGGTCTCTCGATCCTGCTCTTGGGCGGGCTGAGCGCTGCCGCGTTTGCCACGGGCATGGTAGTGGCGTTGCCAGGGATTGCATTGGCCGCAGTCCTGGCTTTCGTTGTTATCGGGTATGTAACGCTCCCGCGGACCAAACGGCGTCTGATTGCTCGCTTCGACCAGATCTTCGAAGAGCTGCATGATCGAGAGTTGCTGTTGCTCGACCGGGCGGAGGACCTGCGCATGATATGGGAAGAGGTCAGCCCACGCGCCCGCGAGATTGCTGAAAAGCGCGGCCTTCAGTCGTTCGAGAAGATGCGTTGGGACGACCGCGAGCGCCTTGAAGAACTGACGGGCAGGCTGATTCCTCAGCTTCGGAGCGAACTCTACAACGCCATGCGTGATAACGAGGCGCCAGCACCCGCGTTGGAGCAGGATCGCCCGGCGATGTTCCCTGCCCCAGAGCCGCGCCGTCCGCGACTGGTCGAAGGTGTCGGGTCCGAGACACCTAGGCGTAAGACTTTCTTTTGAGGTAGCGGGCTGGCGCGGGTTGACTTGGCTCAACGCGCGATTGCCTGGACACGCACGTCCGGCCTGCGGGAAATCGGGACGTAACACGAAATCCAGGGGATATCGCACCGATCCCAATCCGTCTTCTTTCGCTCCTGAAGAACAGCTGCCGTGTTCGCTTGCGGTCTCGACTTCCGGCGTCGAGATGCCGCTCATCGATCCGAGGTCGATGTCCGAAGTTGGCCGACTGCTGTCGGTCAGCCGTGTCGGAGTCCTACGACGAACGGGCGTGCAGCCCACTGACAGCGCAAGATCCAAAGGAGATATCGGGCCTGCCGTTAACGCTCCCTATCAGCGGCGGCGCAGAGCGCCGTCCGCTGCAACCGATCATCAGCTGTTGTTTCCAAAATGATCTCGTCACAGATTCCGAAGATTCGCTCACCTGACTTCCGCCGATCTTTCCGCACTGCGGCAACGGCCGAGAGGCGGCGGAAGGGTCCGGTCTCGACCCATAGGAGACATCAGCCTTGCCCTGAAGGCTTGCGCTCAGCCGCGCGAGATACCGACTTCGGCTGGAGCGCCTTGTTCGGCTCTCAGGTCTCGCTCGTCGCAGTGGAATCTGCCGCGGCGAGAAGATTGTTTCTGTAGGAAATACTCGGCCAGTTCGTCGATGTCGTAGCGGTGCTCGTTGGCTATCTTGTCTTTTGTGGCCCAAAGTTCCTTCATTACCTCGTCAGTCATCGTCATGGACTCCCATTAACTCGATTGGGGTTGCTATCTCGGGACATTGGTAACCCTCGCTTTCTATGACGTTTCTGATCTTTGGCTTCAGCTCGGCGTTGTCAATGTGCCGACAATTCCAGGTGAGCAGAAACTCCATGCCGTTCACCGCGGCAACGGCCAAGTGCAACGCATCGTCCAGCGCTGTTTTTGGTACTGCGCCTCGTTCAATCAGCGCCTTGGAGAGCGCCACGGATTTCTTGTCAAGTTGCAGGACCTCAATATCTTCAAGTGCCCGAAGTCGTCGCGACGCTGCTGACTCATCGCCTCGGCCTGCCTCTTCTACGACCACCTCTGAGATGTACAAGGAGCTATGCTCGATTCTGGTGTATGAGCGGGGACTGATAGAGCTTGAGCAGGCGGCGCACCGTTGCTGACAATGTGGTTGTCGAGACCCAAAGCAGCAACGAGAGAGGTGCGCCATGAGCGACGATACGAGTACGGGGGCCCGCCGTGCAAGAGGGGATCGGGGCGAGGTGCTGGCCGAGCTGGGCCTGCCGCTGGAGGAGCTGGTGCGCCGCGGGGCGCGCGACATCCTGCAGCGGGCCATCGAGGCGGAGGTGGAGCAGCTGCTCGAGGAGTTTGCCGGGGTGTCGCTGATGGACGGACGCCGGGCGGTGGTGCGCAACGGTTATCTGCCGGCGCGCGAGATCCTCACCACGGTGGGTCCGGTGGAGGTGCAGGTGCCTAAGGTACGCGACCGCTCCGGGGCCGGGGTGAAGTTCAACTCCGCGCTGGCCCCGCCGTACGTGCGCCGCAGTGCCCGGGTCGCCGCGGCGCTGCCGTGGCTCTATCTGAAGGGGATCTCCAGCGGCGACCTCGGGGAGGCGTTGGAGGTGCTGGTGGGAGAGGACGCCAAAGGGCTCTCCGCGGCGGCTCTGGGCCGGCTCAAGGCCGCGTGGGCCGAGGAGTACAAGGACTGGACCCAGCGCAGCCTCGAAGGCCGGCAGTACGCCTACTGGTGGGTCGACGGCATCTACACGACACTGCGCGAGAGCGACGATCCCAAGCTCTGCCTGCTGGTGATCATCGGGGTGCGGCCCGACGGCACCAAGGAGTGGGTCGCCATCGTCGACGGGTTGCGTGAATCCACCGAATCCTGGCTCGATGTGCTGCGCGATCTGAAGGCACGTGGTCTGCAGACGGGTCCGCGCTTGGCCGTCGGCGACGGGGCGCTGGGGTTCTGGGGTGCGCTTGAGCAGGTCTACCCCGAGACCGCGCATCAGCGCTGCTGGTTCCACAAGATGGGCAACGTGCTCAATGCCTTGCCCAAGTCGTTGCAAGGCAAGGCGAAGGCGGATCTGCAGGCGATCTGGATGGCGCCGACCCGCAAGCAGGCCGACCAAGCCTTTAAGCGCTTCATCAACCGCTATGGGGCCAAATATCCCAAGGCCACCGAGAAGCTCGAGAAGGACCGCGAGGCCCTGCTCGCCTTCTTCGCCTTCCCGGCCGAGCACTGGGTGCACCTGCGCACCACCAACCCCATCGAGTCGACCTTCGCCACCGTGCGCCATCGCACCGGCCGGACCAAGAACTGCGTCACCCGCGCGACCTTCCTCGGCCTGGCCTTCAAGATGAGCGAAGAGGCCGCCAAGACCTGGCGGCGCATCCGTGCCCCCGAGAAAGTGGCCGAACTGCTCGGCGGGACACGTTACGAAGACGGGATTCCGGTGTCCGACGACCCACCGGAGACCCAAGAGGAGCAACGGGAAGCCGCCTGATCAAACTCTGGCCCTATGGTCATACACCAGATTTGACAATAGCTCGTACAAGTCAAATCGGCCCCTTTGCGTTTCCCACCAATCGACCGTTTCCCTTTGCCACGCAGCAGCGATCAAATTGTTGGATGGCCGCGCGGTGAGGTAGGAGACGATGGACGTTTCGATGTAGATCTTAGCCATTTAGATCTCGTAGATTACGATCGATCCCTTCGAAGCCGAACAAGTGGTTGTCCCTAAAAAGAGCAGTTAAACCTTGCCTCGAGTGATCCAAGCCGCTGAAATATCGGCGCAAGGAGGTCCCCATGAGCAACCCGATCCCTCACCCGCAGGGTGAACCCGAAACCACCGCATTGGTACCGCATGCCGGCCCGGTTGCGGTGGACACCTTTGGCGGCCGCGTCCACGTCGAGTGGGATGCGCAGGCGGCGGTCACCCCGCTGGGGCAGCTGCCGTTCTTCACCGAGTTTTTGCGCCTGGGCGGGCGCTTCGATGCCTGGGTCGAGAGCTGCCCGCTGAAGCTGACCAGCCCGAACGCCCCGAGCACGCGCGACGTTCTCGGTACCGCCATCCTGGCGGTGCTGTCCGGGCATCAGCGCGATGCCCACATCAGTGCCCTGCGCGGCGACACCATCAACGCCGCCCTGCTGGGCATGGAGGCGGTGGTGAGCGAGGACTCGGTGCGCCGCAACCTCGGCAAGCTCGATGAAGCCGACGGGGTGGCCTGGTTGCAGAACCACCTGGACGCCTGCGTGGCGCCGGTGCCGGGCGTGCCCTGGATTCTCGATACCGACGTGACGGTCAAGCCGCTCTACGGGCATCAAGAGGGTGCGCTCAAGGGCTACAACCCGCACAAGCCGGGGCGCCCTTCGCACACCGACCACACCTATTTCGTCGCCGGTCTGCGTCTGATCCTGGACGTGGAGGTGCTGGACGGCAACCAAACCGCGTCCAAGTACAGCGCGCCGGGGCTGTGGGAGTTGCTCGCGCGCCTGCCGCGGGCGCACTGGCCGCTGTGCATTCGCGGCGACCGCGATTGGGGCACCCAAGCCAACATGGCACGGGCCGAGCAGGAGGGGATCCCGTATCTGTTCAAGCTGCGCATGACCTCCAAGGTCAAGCAGACCGTCGAGCGCCTGATGCGCGATGCCGAGTGGTGCGATGCCGGTCAAGGCTGGCAGGGGGCCGAGACGACCCTGCGTCTGTCGGGCTGGAGCCGTGCCCGGCGCGCCGTCGTGCTGCGCCGGCGCATCAAGGCCGACCTGGCCGTCGTCGAGCAGGGTGATCCCGAGCAGCTGCGCCTGAGCTTCGCCGAGCTCACCGACGAGACGATCGTCTACGAGTACGCCGTGCTGGTGACCTCGCTGCCCCATGAGATCCTGAGCGTGGCGCAACTCTATCGCGATCGCGCCGACGCGGAGAATCCCTTCGACGAGCTCAAGAACCATTGGGGCTGGGGCGGCTTCACCACCCGCGACATCAAGCGCTGCCGCTTCATGGCGCGCATCACCGCCTTGACCTACAACTGGTGGAGCCTGTTCGTGCGCCTGGCCGACCCGACTCGGCACACCGAGGCGATCACCAGCCGCCCGCTGCTGCTCAGCGCACCGGCACGACTGACCCGTCACGGCGGGCAGACGCGCCTGACCATCAGCCATCCCCATGCCGAAGCCGGGTGGGTGGAGGCGACCTGCCGCGAGATCACGGCCTTCTTCAACACGCTGCGCCGAACTGCGGAGCAGTTGAGTCCCCTGCAACGCTGGTACCGGCTCCTCTCGCGGGCGCTGGTGAAGTATCTCAACGGCCGCCAATTGCAGCCGCCGGCGGTGTTACCGGCGCCGGCGTAGCCGCCGAACCGCCGGTATGTGTACTCGCCCGCGGGCCGAAAACGCTCCGCGACGGGCGCTAACTGCTCTTTTTAGGTTGTCTGGTTTTCGGAGAACTCCCGTGAACGGCATGTTTCCCAGAAGCACGAGACACCCGTGGACCGATGAGGAGCGCCGCGACCGTCGAGGGGGTTGCGGTCCATGCGAACTTAGCACAGGTCGCGTTTGGTCCGCTCCTGGCCGGTTGCCGCCGTTAGAGCCGGCTGAACCGGTTCAAGAGCGGAGGCTTATTCCGAAGCTAGGCGTGAAATTGTGCGCTGATCGCGGTCCCGGGGTCCGTTCCGAGATCAACGGATCGTCAATCCCCGCCCGGTTCTGATTGCGAAAACGACGTCCAATCTGCCGCCAGTCGAAAAACCGAGCAAACCGCCCCATCTCGACCGAGGGCGGGCATTTCGATCGAGCGCCGACGCACCGCCCTCGACAACAGGCGCACCCACCTGAAGAGGATCATCATGAGCCAGACACTCGAAGAGGTCTTGAACGCTAACGCCGCCTATGCAGCCGACTTCGACAAGGGCGACTTACCGATGCCGCCGGGGCGACACTTCGCCATTTTGACGTGCATGGATGCGCGCCTCGATCCGGCTAAATACGCCGGGCTCGCCGAGGGCGACGCGCACGTCATCCGCAACGCAGGCGGTCGCGCCAGCGACGACGCTATCCGCTCGCTCGTCATCTCCTACAAACTGCTCGGAACCCGAGAGTGGTTCGTCATCCATCACACCGATTGCGGCATGGAGACCTTTAGCGACGAAGTCATGCGCGGTCTGCTCGCCAGTAGTCTGAAGACCGCCAGTGTCGATGCCGCCGGCTGGCACGACAGTGGCGAGGGGCCGGGTTCAACCGAGGGGAATTACGTGGACTGGCTGACGATCAAAGACAACGCGCAAAGCGTGGTCGAAGATGTTCAGCGCATCCGTCAGCACCCGCTTGTTCCGGCCGACATTCCGATCTACGGCTATATCTACGACGTCCGTACCGGCAAGCTGGTCGAGGTTCCGGAAGCGACTCGGGTCGGGACCGCATCGGCTTGACCTAAACGCTGAGAGATGGTCGTGACGCTGCACCCACGATTCCCCGCGGTCTATGCCTTGCCCTGACGCCTTTGGGGGGCTCTGAGCATGCAAAACAAGGTGGAACGAGGTACTAGACCAAACAACCATCTAAACCGCGTCCACACCAACAGACGTTGACCCGGACGCGGTCAAGATCTGCTCCAACCCTAAATCTGGCGTTGGGACGCGGTTTAGATCACCAGTCCAGCTCGGCAGGATCCCTTCGACGCGCGTTGACCTGAATCTCCTGCACCCGCCCGTCGGCCAAACGGATCACCCGGTCGGCCATGTCGGCGATCACGGCGTTGTGTGTGATGACGGCCGTGGTGGTGCCGAGATCCCGGTTGATCTGCTGGATGACCTGTAAGACGCGGATGCCTGTTTTTGAGTCCAAGGCACCCGTGGGTTCGTCGCAGAGCAACACAGCCGGCCGCTTGGCCACGGCCCGGGCGATGGCCACCCGCTGCTGCTCTCCGCCGGAGAGTTGCGACGGGAAGTGGTCCAGACGGTCTTCGAGGCCGACTAGGGCGAGTGCGTCTTCCGGAGACATGGGGTTGGAGCTGATCTCGGTGACGACGGCGACGTTCTCCCGCGCGGTCAGGCTGGAGATCAGATTGTAGAACTGGAAGACGAAGCCGACATGGCGGCGCCGGAAGGCGGTCAGGGCCTTGTCGTCGGCGACCGTCAGATCCTGATCGAGATAGCGGACCCGGCCGCCGGACGCGCGGTCGAGTCCGCCGAGGATGTTCAGGAGGGTGGATTTGCCCGAACCCGATGCCCCGAGCATGACCGCCAGCTCGCCGGCATAAAGCTCGATGTCGACGCCGCGCAGGGCTTGGATATCGACCTCGCCCATGACGTAGGTCTTGGCGAGATTCTCGACGGCGAAGACGATCCGGCAGGGTGTCCGAAATTCGCCGCGTCGCGTCTCATCGCCGGATGGGGATTCGGCCTGTACCATATCGATTCGGCGAATGCGTTTAAACCGCGCCCGGCGCGGCATGCGTCGTGTGTTGGAGTGGCTTGGCCGCGCCGGCTCCGACCACGGTCGGAGCCGGCGCGGTTTAAAGTATTAAAGATATTGAATCTTAAACCGCGTCCCCGCGAAGGGTTGTGGATGCACCAAACTTCACGCTCACTCGAACATCAGCATCTCGCTCTGAACGCGGTTTAACGCGATCACCGAACGAATTCCTGCATGACCCTGACCGCCGATTTCCGGGGGACGAGGGGTTTCCCGCGCGCATGGAGATACATGCGTGTGAAGGCCGCCCCAAGCAAGAGAATCAACGCCGAGTAGTACACCCAGAACAGCACGATCACGAGCGAGGCTGCCGCTCCGAAGGTGGACGCCTTCGCGGTGTGTGCAAGAAATAGGGTAATGCCGTAGCGCCCGATCACGAACATCAGGGCCGTGACGACGGCACCGATCATCACGTCCCGCCAGGAGAGGACGACGTCGGGCAACACCTTGAAAAGGGTCGCGATGAAGGCCGTCGCGATCAACAGAGAAATCGCCGATTGCCCGCTGTTCCACAACAGCTCCAAGCCCGGCAGCGAAAGGTCCAGATAGGGCGCGATCGCACCCAGCGCCGAGCTGATGACGCTGTAGAGCAACAACGCGAGTCCGATCAAGAGCACGACGAACAGCGCCAAGAGCCGCGTCATGGCCATGCGCATCAGCCCGCTGCTTTCGGGATTGGGTCTGACGCCCCAGATGGTGTTGAGCGAGAAGCGCAATTGGGTGAATACGGTGGTTGCACCCACCACGACGGCGCCGATCCCGAGCAGGGTCGGCATCAAGCCCGTCTTGTCCACTCGCGACATCAAGACCGCATGTTCGATCGCTTTGGCTGCGCTAACCCCGATGGTGTCCTGCAGTCGGGCGGCAATCTCGCCTTGGGCAGCACTTTCGCCCAGCACCAGGCCCAAGACCGCGACGACGATGACCAAGGTCGGTGCGAGTGAGAACAGCGTGAAGAAGGCCAATGCGCCGGCATGACTGAATGCGTTGTGCTCGAGCCATAGCTTTCCGGCATCCCGGGCGAGTTGGAATCCCTCGATCGATGTCGGCGCAACAGGCTTGGGGGTTTCCGTCATTGCCATTGATATCCGAGTTTGTGGAGCAGCGTGGTATTGGTGGTCAAGGCCTGATCGGACGGTTTGCTGTCGTATGCCCGAGCGATCTCGAGAGTCCCCGCGTAATCGGTCTGCAGCGTGAGCAGGTTGCCGTCCTGGCGAATGACACGATCGGTCAGGCGGTCGCCGTTGTGCATGCTGATCTCGACGGCGAGGGCTTCGGGATCGCCCGCAACCGTCCCGATGACACCCCATGTGATGAGCGGGAGAGCGTTTCGGGGGCATCCCTCATGCCGGCCCGCCGCACGAGCCGTCAATCGAGCCACCCGAGCACGTTGCGGGCGATCGACCAGCGCGGCTCGCGCGTGGTGTCGAGCTCGCCGAGCATCCAATAGCGATAGAGCGTGTCGATGGTGCCGTATCCACGCGCATTGTTGAGCCAGGCGTTGAAGAAGGTCATCAGCTTCGGATCTGCATCCCGTGCCAGCGCATAGCCGAACGGGATCACGAGGATCGGCTTCGGTATCGTCAGGTTGAAACGCGGATATCGAATCGTCCATGCAGCACCTTACTCGGCGGCCAGCCGTTTAACGTCGGCCGCGAAAACCCGTAAGGCGCGGGTCGACCAATGAAGGCGGTCATGGTCATCAAGGTATCGCCGACCGTGGACAGGAGGTCGACGAAGTGCGCTTTGTTCTTGACCCCGATCAGGGCCACCCCGAAGAGGATGCTGAAGACGACGATGGCCGGCACGACCGAGAAGGCCAGGGAGACAAAGAATATCATTTTAAACCGCGTCCACCCTAAGAGTCGTGGACGCACCACAGGTCGAGCCCACTCGAAAACGAGCATGTCGCTCTGGACGCGGTTTAGGTCGTCATTCCGTCGATCTCGGCGAGCAGACGCGTGTAATCGGGCGATTCGGGCGCGGCGTAGTGGAAGTTCTTGAAGAGCCCGGTCAGCTTGTTGAAGTGGTGTCGCACCGCGGTCTTGTCCTCGAAGCTGCGCTCCTGCTCGACGATGTCCCAGACGCGGTCGAAGGTCAGTTTCTGGCGATCCATGGGGACCGCGCCGTCGACAGCGTCGAAGGCGTCCTGCTGGAGGAAGACCATGTCGAGGAAGAGCGCCTTTTGATAGACGACATAGTCGTCGGTGGTGATGCCTTCTTCGCCCGTGACCTGCATCATCTGCTGGACACTGTCGCCGCGGACCAGCAGATCCTTGAGTGCCTTGACGCGCTCGGTCCAGGTCGGGTCCAGATTGCGGGCGTACCAGTCGGACAACTGCTCCAGGTAGCGCGACCAGGAGATCAGCGGATCGATCGCAGGGTAGAAGCGGCGGTACGCACGATCGTAGGAGAGCCCGAGGAAGCTCTTGACCGTGCTGAGCGTGCCCTGGGTGACCGGCTCTTCGAAGTTGCCGCCGGCCGGGGAGACGGTGCCGATCATCGTCAGGCTGCCCGAGCTGCCGTCGGCGCTGCGGATCAGGCCGGCGCGCTCGTAAACGCTGCGGATCGCCGATTCCAGATAGGCCGGGAAGGCCTCTTCGCCCGGGATCTCTTCCAGGCGCCCCGAGGTCTCGCGCATCGCCTGCGCCCAGCGGGAGGTCGAGTCCGCCAGGAGCAGGACGTGATAGCCCATCTGTCGGTAATACTCGCCGATGGTGATGCCGGTGTAGATCGAGGCCTCGCGCGCCGCCACCGGCATGGACGAGGTGTTGCAGATGATGATGGTGCGATCCATCAGCGAGCCGCCGGTCGCCGGATCCTTGATGCGCGGGAACTCCTGAATCGTTTCCACGACCTCGCCGGCACGCTCGCCGCAGGCGACCACCAGCACGATATCCACCGCCGCGTGCTTGGCCAGCGAATGCTGCAGCACCGTCTTGCCGGCTCCGAAGGGGCCGGGGATGCAGGCGGTTCCGCCGCGCGCGACCGGAAAGAAGGTGTCGACGGTGCGCATCGTCGTGATCATCGGCTCGTTCGGATAGAGCCGCTCGGTCGTGCGCTCGCGCAGCATGTGCTCGGTCAGCGGGCGTCTCACCGGCCAGCGCTGGGTCAGGTCGAGCGAGCGCTCCTCGCCTCGGCCGTCGCGGATGCGCGCGACCGGCGTGTCGAGCGTCACGCTCCCTTCCTGGATCCAGGTGACCTCGACCTCGCCGGCCTGGTCGAAGGGCACCATGATCTTGTGCGTGAAGCGGCCTTCGGCGACCGTTCCGAGCAGGCCGCCGGCCCTCAGGCGCGCACCTTGCGAGACGGCGGGGACGAAGGACCACTTGCGCTCTCGGTCCAATGGATCGACATCGACACCGCGCGGTAGGAAGACACCGTGCTCGATGGCGATCTTGTCGAGCGGGCTTTGCAGACCATCGTAGACCTGTCCGAGCAGACCGGGGCCGAGGACGACCGACAACATCTCGCCGGTCTGCTCGACCGGGTCGCCGATAGTGATGCCGCGCGTGTCTTCGAACACCTGGACGTCGGCGGTATATCCGCGCACCCGCAGGACCTCGGCCTTGAGCCGTTCCTGGCGTCCGTCGGCGGCGACCCGCCGCGGCAGGATCAGGACCACCTCGTTCTTCTTCAGGGAGCGACGTGCCCCGTTCTCCCAGCCGGCCTCGATGGTCACCAGGCTCTCCTGCACCGCCACGACACGGGCGAGTGCATCGGCCTGAGCCGGAGGCGCCGGCGGGGCGGTCCGGGCGTCGTCATGCATCTTGGCGAAGTCCTGTGTCGGTGGTGCGCTGTCGGGCGCACGCGGCCGCTCCTCATGCTTTGGTTTGCCTCGGGTCGTGTGTCTTGCCATGAGTAGATCCAGTAGGGCGCCGACGTCGAGCCAGCGGTCGACAGGGTTAAACCGCGTCCAGAGCGAAATGCGCAATCTTCATCTTGCGTTCGACTTTGGAGACGTCCTCGATCTCGGGGAGACGCGGTTTAACATGATTTATGTTTCAAATTCTTAAACCGCGCCGGCTCCAGCGGTCGTCACGTCTGCCGCGGTCGATCCCATCAAAAAACCTCGCCTACCGCACCGGGCACGGTTTAAGCGCGGGTGGGTCGGGCGGTGTCGGCGGACGGCCGCAGGCTCTTCTCGACCCCCGCCATCGCCTGCTTGACCAGCTCGTCGAAGCGTCGTGCGGCCTCCTCGCCGTCGTACGTCGTCCAGCGCGCGATCATGTCCCAGCGCAGGACGTAGATAACGACGGCCTCGAAATCGAGATAGTGCCCGTCGCTGCAGCTCTCCAAGTGGTTCCACACCGCGCCGAGCAGCAGCCGCTCCAGATCGACGGTGCCGCCGCGCGCGAGCAGACGCTCGGCCTCGGGCAGCCAGGGAAAGGCACGCTCGAGACCGAAGGCAGGCTCGTTCCAGTGCTGCATGATCCGGCTCACCCAGCGCCCGAAGCCCCAGCGGCGGTCTCGAGGCGCGGCTTCGCCGCGGTGCCGCCGCCGCAGAGCGGCGACCAGCGTGCGCATCTCGAGCCGCCAGGTCACCAGATCGCGGATGAAGGGGTTCGTGATCCCGTCGATGACCTGCTTCGCCCGGACCACGGCCTGTGTGTCGGTTCGGCCTTGCTCCTGTTGCGCCCACTCGAGTAGTCGTCTGGCATGGCGCAGACAGTCCGCCTCGTCTGGATCGAGCAAGGCGAGACGCTGGTTCAGTCGGATGCGCGACAAGGGGGTCTGCTTCGCACCGAAGAGCGGGCCGTGATACGGCAACGCGCTTAGGAGCATCGCGTAACGGTCGGAGTGCGCCACGGTCGCCTCGTCTCCTTACTTCACCATGCCTTCGAGGATCGCCCGAAAGCGCGGTTGCAGGTGGGCGAGCAGGGTGGCGGCGACCGTCTCGTCGGTCAGGTCGATGTGCACGTCCTTGCCCTTGAGTGCGAGCCGGATGCCCTTGCCGTCCGTTCCGGCGGCGACCCCGAAGGTCACTCCATCGGCCAGGATGTTGCCCGCCAAGGAGAGCACGAAGTGGGACAAGGATCCTTCCCGCAGCTCCAGCGGGTTGCGACGAAGCTCCTCGGGACTGACCAGCGCCTTGGGCAACTGGACCTCGACCGCCTGTCCGGCGTCGATCCCGGCCTCCGCGCGTGCCTTGGCGGCCACCTCCAGGATCAAGCGCTCGAGGAATGCCTCCTGCTCGATCTTGGCGGCGATCAGCCGTTTGACCTCGTCGCTGAAGCGATCGGAAAGGTCGGCCTTGAGCCTTAGAACCGTGTCGCGCATGGCGATCCGCAGCGCCTCTTCACCGCCTTTTCTGAGGGCATCGACCTCTTGTTGGGTCTCCTCGCGAATGGCCTTGGCGCGGTTCTCGGCCTCGCGCACGATGCGGGCCGCCTCGCGCCGCGCCTCCGCCTCGATCCGCTGCGCCTCGGCCTGACCGACCTGCACACCCTCGTCGCGCAGTCGCTCGATCAGCGCCTCGACGCCGGAGGATGCGAGGCCCTTGAGTGCGACCTTGTCTTCTGTGGCCATGGTATCGCGCCCCTCGCTGCTCGTACGGCTCATCCGGGGATCCCGCCGGCCAAGACCAGCGCAAACACGAAGGCGAACACGGCGAAGCCTTCGACGATGGCGGCCGGTGCCAGCGAGAGACCGAAGATCTCGGGCTTGGTCTTGCTGGCGTGAATCGCCGAGGCGCACGCCTGACCCTGACGCATCGCCGAGAAGAGCAACGCGAGACCCGAGAGCAGACCGATACCGAAGAGCGCCGGTGCGGTCACGGGTGTGACGTCGCGCTGCAGGCTGAACATGATGACGATGCCGTAGATGACCTGCGACGAGGGCATCACCGACACACCAATGTAGCGTCCGTAGCCCGAATCCGTATCCACCATGGCGCCGATCGCCGCCTGTCCGGCAACCGCGCAGCCGATGACGCTGCCGATCGCACCCAGGGCCATGGGGGCGAAGAGTCCGGCCCAGCCCAGCGCAACCACAAATTCGTTCATTCGCGCAACTCCGTCCGTTTAAAGGGTTTGAAGGGGTAGCCTTCGCCGGCCAGGGCCCAGTTGTAGAATTCGATGAAGTTCAGCCGCAGCCCGTGGACCACGCCGCTCATGAGCGCGAGCAGCAGATTCAGCGCATGTCCGGCCAGTAGGATGAGGATGGCGAACAGCAGTCCCAGACCCGGCATCTCGGTTGCGACGTCCCTGGCCAACCCGTTGAAGGTCATCGCCATCGAGGCGGAGGCCAGGCCGAGTGCGAAGAGCCGCAGATAGGAGAGCACGTCCCCGAAGACCTGTGTGACCCGCACCAGGTTGCTCAGACCGTCCAGGCCGCGCAGGGCGAACGCCTTCACGCCGTCCACGCGCCGGTCGCTGCCCAGAAGCAGGACCACGGCGAACCCGAGGCCCATCAGGATCTGCGCCGAAAGGACGACCCACTCGGGCGCCCCGGCATCACCCGCGACCCAGAGCGTAAAGCCGCCGACCATCACCGCAATCCAGCCGATCGCCACGCGTCCAGCAGCTCGGCCGCGTTGAGCGCCGGCCATCTCGAGATTGGCGAGGATGAGATGGACCACGCCGATCCCGACCGACAGCTGCATCATGACCTCGAAATCGTTGATATCGAGGAGATGCAGATGCCCCGGGAGGCTGTCCGGGCGGGGCGCGAAACCGAAATAACTCCCCACCAGGACACCCCAGAGCACGGATGTGCCGACCAGCGCCCCGGCCAGGATGCGCAGACGCCCGCCGAGCGCGCTGCGGCCGAACTTGCGCCAATAGGCGAGCAGCAACACGCCCAAGAGGGCCGCGTAGCCGGCATCGGAGAGAATCATCGCGAAAAAGGCCGCGAACGAGAAGAACAACACCCGAGAAGGATCCCAGGAGTCGTAGGCCGGCATCTGGTAGAAGGCCACCAGGTCCTGGCCGGCGGCGATGGGGCCGGGATTGTCGAGCAGGGTCGGCGGTGCATCGTCCGGTCCGGGCGTCTCCGTCAAGAGTGCCAGGCCCTGTTGCTCGGCGAGCGCCTGAACCGGCTCGACCGCGTCTTCGGGGACCCAGCCCTGCACCAGGAATAGGGACTCCTCGTCGCGTGTCTGCGCCTGTGCGTGGCGAAGCTGGGCCGCGTCCTCGGCTTGGGCGAGATGTGTCGAGATGAGATAGATCCAGCGTGTCAGTGCAAGGTGCTCGGCCCGGATCTCTTCGAGCTCGAGCTCGGCCGCTTCGAGACGGCGGCGGACCTCGGAGAGACTCAAAGCCCCGGCCAGGGTACGCGGCACAGGCAGCGCATCGCGGGGCGGTTCGTCCGGATCGATCACCACGACCCAGGATTGACGGTTGTCGCGATGCACGACCTGCCAGGGCAGCTCGAGCGTTGCGAGCTGCGCCATCTGGCGCTGCGGCACGATGTAGAACCAAAACTTGCGCCCGGCCAGATCCTGCTCGGGCGGCAGCGTGAAATCGCCCCAGGGCTCGAGCTCGGCGATGCGCTCGACCAAGGCGTCGCGGCGGTCGCTCACATCGCGCAGCCGTTGTTGATTCTCGAGTACGGCCGCGATGGTGCCGGCCAGATCGAACCCCTCCGGCTCTCGGACCTGACGACGCTTCTCGCGCGAATCCTGTAGATAGCGCAGCGCCTGCAGGGCCTCGACGGCGTGGCTGGCCGGCTCCTTCTCGGGTTCCCTCGGCGCGGGTCGCAACGGGATCAGATGCAGACAGCCGAGCGTTTGGAGCCGTTCGAGGACGGCATCCTTGTCGGTTGCGAGACCGGCCAGCGTCAGGCGCATCAGGCGTTGAATGCTCATGCCGAGGCCTCTCTGAGTCGTTTGCCCTTCGCGATCTTCGAGCGCACGATCGCCGCGCGCTCGGCGTCCGAGAGGTGGATGCGAATCCGCTTGATGTTCTCGCGTGTGCGCGGGATCAATACCTTGTCGAACAGATTGACCCGCTGAGTGACCTTGCGCACCGCGTCATCGAGCAATACGAGACGACGATCGTGCAGCGCGAGCTGCGCTTGAAGCGTCAGCATCTCGGAGAGTGCATCGACCAAGACGTCCACCCAGTGGGGTTTGCTCAACAAGCCATAGTCGCGTTTGACGAGATCGAGCCCTTCGAGCACGGGCAGCCGCGTCCCGAGAAGGTTTTCCTCGCCGAGGCGTGCGCCGCGCACATGCACTAGGTCGGCCAGCTCGATCTCCCGGTTGGCGAGCATGGGCAGGTTCTCCGTCACGCGCGTGCGCAGCGCTGCAATCTTGCGACGGGTCTCCTCTTGGGCCACGACCTCCTTGGCGCGCTCGGTCATGATCTGTTTGCGCTTCAGATCGAGCGAGGGCAGGTAGCGCTCGTAGGTCTGCAAGGCGCGGTTCTGCTTGGCGAGCGAGGACTTGCTGAGGCTGACGCGTGACATGCGATGGACTCCTCCGCGTCAAGCCGCCGCCTGGATCCGCTCGTCGTCGTCGAGCGTCGGGAGATACTTGTCGATCAGGGTCTCCTTCATCAGCAGCTCGTCCCGATTGAAACATTCGGCCAGTGTCCGCCAGCAGAGATCCAGTCCCTTCTCCAGCGGAATGCTCACATCGATGTCCATGAAGCGTTCCCGAAAGAGGTTCCCGAACTTGATCAAGCGGATGTCGAACTCGGACAGATCGAAGGCCATTGCCTGCTTCTGCTCGGCATCGCGGGCGCCCGAGTAGAAGCGGATCATGGTGTTCATGATCTGGCTGTGGTCCTCGCGGGTGACCTTGCCGATCACGTGTTGTTTCAGACGCGAGAGCGAGCCGAAGGGGTCGAGCATACTGTCGTGGAGATAGAATTGGCCTTCCGTGATGTAGCCGGTGTTGTCCGGCACCGGGTGCGTGACATCACCACCCGGCATCGTGGTCACGGTGAGGATGGTGAGCGAGCCGCCGTCCTTGAAGTCGGCGGCCTTCTCGTAACGTCGCGCAAGTTGCGAATACAGATCGCCCATGTAGCCGCGATTGGACGGCACGGCTTCCATCGCGATGCCGACCTCCTTCATGGCGTCGGCATAGGCGGTCATGTCGCTGAGCAGGACGAGGACCCGCTTGCCTTCCTCGACCGCGAACCGCTCCGCGACCGCAAGGGCCATATCGGGAACCAGCAGGCGCTCGACCACGGGGTCGGAGGCGAGGTTGACGAACATGACGGTTCGGGCGAACACGCCCGCGTCCTCGAAGCGACGCAGAAAGAAGTGATAGTCGTCGAAGATGAGCCCGAGTCCGCCGAAGACGACGATGTCCGCATCCGCCTGGATGCCGATGCGCGCCAGCAGCGCGTTGTAGGGTTCGCCGGCGACCGAGAAGATCGGGATCTTCTGGCTCTCCACCAACGAGTTGAAGATGTCGATCATGGGGACGTCGGTGCGCACCATCTTGGAGGCGAGCGCTCGTCGGGCCGGGTTGGCCGAGGGGCCGTCGATCTCGATCTTGGGATCTTGAGAAAGGCCGGGCCCGGTATCGAACGGGGTGCCGTCTCCGCGGAAGACGCGGCCCAGGACGTTTGGAGAGTAGGTCACGCGCATCGGGTGACCGAGGAAGCGGACCGACGCCTCCGTGGAGAGCCCCTTGGTCCCCGAGAAGACCTGAAGCGAGACCAGCTCGCCTTCGAGCCTGATCACGCGCGCCATCGATTTGAAACCGCTCGGATCCTCGACCAATCCCAGGTCGCCGAACGCGACACGTTCGCCTTGCTCGGAGACCGGAGGCGGAACCAGGACCTTGAGGAGGTCGCCGACGATCTCGACGACCTTGGAGTAGCGCACGAGCGTGTGGGACATCGGACGTGTTTCCCCGCGTGTTTAAACCGCGCCCGTCGCGGTATGTAATGTTTTTGAACGGGATCGGCCTCGGCAGACTCGACGATTGTCGGAGCCGGCGCGGTTTAGGTGCCTATCTCAGGTCATGGAAGTTGCGCGACTGTGGGTCCTCTGCTCCCGAGTCTATGCGGCGCTCATTCGAGGATCAAATGAAACTCGATGTGCGGACCGTGACTTCGGCCTGATCTTCGTGTGGTGTCCGCGGTTCTGCAAGGGGCCGCGTCATCGCTGCCGAGTCGTCTCGCCGCAGCGTTCCGCTCGATCGCGAGTGCCCCGAACGACGGCCGCGAGCAGCTCGGCGCAGCAGCCCATCAAGACTCCCGCAGTGCCGTCGTGACCGGAAGACTTGCAGCGCGAAGCGCCGGGAAGATGCCCCCGATGAATCCAATGCCGAGCGCCCACTGAAGGCCGCGGATCAGAAGCTCCGGGGTCACCTGGAATTGGAAGACGACTTGACTGAAGTTCGAACCCAAGGTCGAGACCGTGAAGCCATGAAACAAGGCCCAGGCGATCCCGGCGCCGAGCAGCCCTCCGGCCGCGGCCAGGGTCATGGTCTCCAGCATCACTGCGACCACTACGGGGAGCCCGGTGAAGCCCAAGGCGCGCAAGGTCGCGATCTCGCGTGCTCGGCTCGCGACCGCCGCGTACATGGTGTTGAGCGCGCCGAAGACGGCGCCGAGGGCCATGAGCACCGCCACGCCGATCCCGACCGCCCGGATCACCCGGGTGAGACGCTCCGACTGCTTGCCGTAATACTCGCGCGTGGTCTGGACCTCGACCCGCAGGCGCGGGTCGGCGCTCAGCGCGGAGCGGAGGGTCTCGAGCGCCGCCGGCGAGGTCAGGCGCACGGCCACGGACTGGAAGCCGTTGCGCCGGTAGGCTCCGGCGATGGATTCGGCGTCGCCCCAGACCTCGGACTCGTGCGTGTCGCCCGAGGCGAACACCCCGACGATCTGCCACGCCTGATTGTTCAGCACGAGACTGTCGCCGATGTCCAGTCCGCTGAACTGTCGCAACGCGCCCTGTCCGACGATCAGCTCGCGGAGTCCCGGCCGAAAGCGTCGGCCGGCGATGATCCGCACCTGCGGGCGCAGATCCCAGGCGGCATGACCGACCCCGCGGACTTCCAGGTTCGCATCCGTCCCCGTCGATTGCTTGGGGACGCTGGCCACCACGACAACCTCGGCCGACGCGACGGGCTGGCCGTCGGCGTCGCGGGCGATCCCCGGGGCCTGAGCGACGAGGGTTGTCGACGGACGATCCAGCGCGGAGGAGAGCTCGGCGTTGGCTGCGGCCCGCAGCACCAGGGCCGTTTCGTCGTTGCCCGCGCCCGTGAGCGTCGCCTCGAAGCCCGCCGCCATGGCCTGCAAGGCTACCAGCACTCCGACCACGCCGGCGATGCCGACCACCACGACCGAGGTCGCGCCGAGTCGCTCCGGCACCGTGCTCAACCCGACGCGTGCGACCGCCAAGGCCTGTCGACCGGTCCGGGTCAGGAGCAGCCAGCCGAGGAACAGAGCTCCAAGACCGCCGACGAGGCGGGGGGTGAGGATCCAGCCCCCGACGAAGGCCGCGACGGCAAGACTCGCGGCGATCATCGGCAAAGCCGACTTCAATGCGGCGGACGAGCGTTGTGTCATGCGTGTCTCGTGCGGCTCTCATCGGCCCGCGAGGGCATCCACGATGCGCAGTCGCATCGCCTTGAGCGCCGGCGGCAGCCCGACCAAGGTGCCGATGATCAGCATCAGACCGAGCCCCAGCGTCCAGCTCTCGGGTTGCAGGGCGACATCCAGTTGCCCGGAGCTTGCCTCGCCGATGATCGGAAGGGCCAGATCGGCGAGCGCCAGGCCGAGCAGTCCGCCGATCAGGAGCATCGCGAGCGCCTCGCTCAAGACCAGGACGAGCACGGCACGGTTGGTGAAACCCAGGGTCTTGAGCACGGCCAACTCCGGGATCCGCTCGCGGATGGACTGTGCCATGGTGTTGCCGGTGAGCAGCACGAGCGTGAAGAAGACCGCCGCCATGATGGCCGTGACGATGAGCCCGATGTCCCCGATCTGCTTGGCGAACGAGAGCTGAAACTCGCGCTCGCTCTGGGTGCGGGTCTCGAAGGCGGAGTTGTCGAACTGATCGTCGATCGCCTGCGCCACCTGGTCCGCCCGCGCCGGATCCTCGACCCGGACGACATACCACCCCACCGTGCCTTGCCCGATCTCGCGTCCCTCGTCGAAATAGGTGTGGTTGAAGAGCATCTGCTTCTCCGAGCCGCGCAGCTCGGGCTGTGCCGCCTTGAAGATGCCGACCAGGTCGAAGGTCCAGACGTCACCGCCATCGCGATGCGGATAGATGGTCGGGCGCAACGGGATCTTGTCGCCGACCTTCCAACCGAACAGGTCGGCGAGACTCTGTCCGACGACGGCCCCCGTGCGCGTCTTGATGAACGCCTGACGTTGCGCATCCGGCAACACGAGCTCCGGGTACATGTCCAGATAGCTCTCGGGCTCCACGGGGAAGTTCGGGAAGAAGTTCTTCGGGTCTTGGTAGATGCCGCCGAACCAACTGGCGTAGGTGACGGCCTTCACGCCCGGGGTCGAGGTAATGCGCGCCAAATCCGCGTAGGGCAGGGGCTGGATGAGCGACAGACGCGAGGATGTGATCAGCCGATCGATCCCGATCACGCTCTGCGGCGCGCTGAAGGCGACCCGCACCGCATCGAGCATGCCGAAGAGCGCGAAGGCCGCAGCCACCGAGAGGAGGGTCAGCAGGGTGCGCATCTTCTTGCGCATGAGGGCGGAGAAGAGCAGAGGCAGGTATTTCATCTTGGGGGGAGCCGCCTGCCGCCTGCCGGCAGCTTCCTGCCTCCAGCCTCCAGCTTCCTGCCGGTCGGCTTATCGAAGCACGGGCGTCGCGTGCCGAATTTTTGTCGAGTCAACGGACACATGCCTGAGGTCTCGGAATCATCCAGCGGGCGGCGCGTAGCTGACGGCTGACGGCTGACGGCTGACGGCTGACGGCTGACGGCTGACGGCTGACGGCTGACGGCTGACGGCTGCGCGTGCGACCGGATATTCACGCCGACGTTCCCGCCTGCTCCACCAGAGTCCCCTTGTCCAGATGCAGGACACGCTGCGCGAATTCGGCCGCCTTAGGGTCGTGAGTGACCATGATCATGGTCTTGCCGTAGTCGCGGTTGAGTCGTTGCAGGAGCATCAGCACCTCCTCGGCCGAGTGGCGGTCGAGATCACCCGTGGGCTCGTCGCAGACCAAGAGCGTCGGGTCGGAGACGATCGCTCGGGCGATGGCGACGCGCTGCTGCTGGCCGCCCGAGAGCTCGCTGGGCTTGTGCGAGGCGCGGTCCGCAAGCCCGACCAGGTCGAGCGCAACCGCCGCGTTGCGTCGACGCCGCGCCGCCGACAGCCGCGTCAGCAGCAACGGCAGCTCGACGTTCTTCTGCGCCGAGAGTGCCGGCAGCAGGTTGTAGAACTGGAAGACGAAGCCGACGTGGGCCGCCCGCCAGCGCGCCAGCTCGGCCGAGTACATCCGGTCGATCCGGCGCCCGGCGACGCTCAAGGTGCCTTCGCTCGGCAGATCCAGACCCGCGATCATATTGAGCAGCGTGCTCTTGCCCGATCCGGACGGGCCCATCAGGGCGAGGAAGTCGCCCTCGGGGATATCCAGATCGACATGATGCAGCACCTCGATGCGCTGCCGACCGCGCTCGTAGACCTTGCTCACGCCGCGGATGGCGACCAAGGGCGCGTCGGCGTCGTGTTGTCCGTTCAAAGACGAATCCGACATCGGCTCGGGCTCGAGGTTCGTCATCAAGCCCCGTCGCGCGAGGAGACGCGCGTGCCGTCGGTCAGCTCGCGCGGCGGGTCGCGGACCACCCGCTCGCCCGCCGCCAACCCCTGCTCGACCAGGCGTCGATCGCCGACCTCGCTTCCCGCAACGACCTGTCGCTCGCGCACATGGTCCCCGTCCAGCACGAAGACGATGCGTTCCTCGCCACGCTCGCGAATCGCGCTCGAAGGGACCAGGACGCCTTCGCTTGCCTGCGCCGGGCCGTCGTCGACATCCTGCATGAAGGAGACCCGCACGCCCATCTCCGGGATCAGGCGCGGATCCTTCGCGTCGATTCGGATCCGGACCCGCACCGTCGCCTTGCTGCGATCCGCCGTGGGGATGATCGCGATCACCGATGCCGGGATCGTCCAATCCGGGTAGGCGTCGAGCACCGCCTGTACGGGTTGATCGGGTCGGACCCGATTGATGAAGGCCTCGTTGACGTCGACCTCGATCTCCAGCGAGTCCATATCCACGATGGTGCCGATCCCGGTGCGGGTGAACCCGCCGCCCGCCGACATCGGCGAGACGATCTCGCCGGGCTGGGCGGCCTTCGCCACGATGATGCCGGCAAAGGGCGCGCGCACGACCGTGTTGTCGTAGGCGACCTGCGCGACCTGCACCTCGGCCTCGGAGACCCGCACCTGACTGCGCTGGGCCTCGAGTTGTGCGGCCAGGGTCTCGACCTGCGTTTCGGCGGTTTCGAGGGCCTCTTCGGACGCCAATTGACGCGAACGCAGCTCGGTCTGTCGCTTCAGGCCTCGTCGACCTTGTTCCAGTTGGACCTGGATCTCGGCGAGCCTCGCCTGCGCCGCGGCCAGCCGTGCCCGTGCGAGATCGAGCTGGGCTTCCGCGTCCGTGTCGTCGAGGCGTGCAAGCACCTGATCCGCAGCGACCTTCACGCCTTCCTCGATCAAGACCTCGGCGAGCTTGCCCGAGATCTTGCTCGAGACCGTTGCTTGGCGTCGGGCGATGACATAGCCGGTCGCGTCGAGCACGGCCGTCGGACCCGCGTCCGGCACCTGCGCGATCGCGACATCCACCGGGGTCGTGCTTTCGGAGACCGCATAATAGGCGCCGCCGCCGAGGGCACCGATCACGAGGAGTACGAGAAGAAGCCAAAGCCCGCGGTGACCGCCGCCGTCACGGTCGGCCCGGTCGATGTGAAGTTCTTTGAGGGGGTCGTGCTCCGACATACGTCTGTCCGAAGGAGGATGGTGCCCGGGGCGGGAATCGAACCCGCATGACCAAAGTCGAGGGATTTTAAGTCCCTTGCGTCTACCAGTTTCGCCACCCGGGCGCGGGGTGAGGCTTCAGGACGTCGGCGGAGTCCACTTTTCGGTGCGTCATCCGATCCTCGGTGAGCGGCAAGGGGCGACACTATCCGAGCAGACGATCGACGAAGAGTTCCGGCGGGGATTGATGATGGAGGCTGAGGTCGGCGTCAAACCGGGGTGCATGGCCTTGCAGTCTGTTCCTGCTCCTTACCGCACACTCCATCCGGGCGTCTTGCCAAACCTTCAGTCCGTTCTCAGCGAACGTCAGTGTCCCGTAGACATGGCGGCTTTGCAAGCCGCTAACGCAGGCGGTCGACTGTGTCGCAGATGCAGTCGTCGTCGCCCGGATGCAGTGCGCGCCGACGTGCCGTCATAGGGCGCTCCGCCGGCGATCGTGGTTCGCCGTTCATTCGAAGATCGTCTTTAGCCGGGCCACCTCGGCGTCGCTCCAGCCGTTGGGTTCGGTCAGCGCCAGCCATGCGTCGATGTAGTGTGCCGGCGCGAATTCGTGACCGAAGCCTTTCGGGGTTGAGCCCGCCACCATGTCGGCAGCCAGTTGCAGCATCGTTACGAGCGGAAACCAGCGCAGGTCGGGCGACACGTCGGGGCCGCGGGGTGCCTTGAGCCAATCCGGCTCACGCCACGCCGACCGTGGACTGAAGAAGGTGATCGGATCGCTCGCGTACTGGAGGAAGGCGATCCGAAAGGCGCCCCAGGGTTGCTCGCCGCTGTCCAATCCGCCGTCCTGGTTCATGAACCGCACCACCGACCCGCCACGAAAGCGGGGCAGCCATGCGGGCGAGCCGGGATCGCGCTGAGCGGTCATGCGCCGCCAGGCGTCGTTGCGGAAGGGTGGACCGCTCCAGAGCGCGCCGTCGAATGGGTCATCGATGATGTCGTAAAGATCGAACGACAGATCGGAGTTCAACGAACCCAAGCTCAATCCGTTGAGGTAGAGCTTCGGCCTCGCGTCGCGGGGCAGGCGACGCCAGTAGCCATAAATTTCCGAGAACAGGGTACGGGCCATCCCAGCCCCGTACGCGCCCTCGGTCAGCAGTGCGAGCGGGCTGTTCAGATAGGAATACTGAGCCGCCACCGTGGCAATGTCGCCACGATGCAGATACTCGACCGGATCCTGCGATGACGCATCGATCCAGCCGGTGCCCGTCGGTGTCACCAGCAGCAAGATCGAGCGTTCGAAGCCGCCCACGCGCTTCAACTCATCCAACGCCAGCCGTGCCCGCTCCTCGGGGGTGTCGGCTGAATTTAAGCCGACATAGACGCGAATCGGCGCCGGCATCGGGGCCGAAAAAAAACGGCTCAGGTCTTCGGCGTCGGGCCCGCCGGCAACGAACTTGCGGCCCTGGCGGCCGAGGTCTTCCCAATTGATCAGGGAAGCCAGACTGCCGGTCTGGTCCGGATGGGTCGGACGGGGCAAATCGTCCTGAATCAGCGCATCGAGCTCCTGAAAGGAACGATCGGCCACGCGCAGCAGGCTGCTCAGCAAGACGCCATCGATCACGGACCAGAAGAGTGCCACGGCGGCGACAATACCGAGCAGATGTGAAATTCTCGGTGGCATGAAACGCCGCAGTTTGACCGAAAGCACCCGAAACACCCAGCGAAACGCGCGTGCGAGCGCCAGCAGGATCAGGAACAACAACACCGCGATCGGGCCGAGCAGCAAGGGTTGGAGGCCGGCTTGCTCCTCCATGCCCATCAGCTCGCGAAGCGCGTTCTGCCAATGGTTCGCCTGCCACAGAAAACTCACCGCGACAAACAGGCATAGCAGTGCTGCGATGGACTTGATGACGATCGCGGTTTGCTTGCGAAACACCGGCAATTGCAGATAGTTCCACAGGGCGACCGTCGCAACGCCAAGACCATAGCCGGCCGAAAACGACAGGCCGGAAAGAATGCCCTGAATCAAAAACGGTCTTGGCAGCAGCGAGGGCGTCAGCGAAAAGGCAAAGAAAACGGTCCCGACGAGTAGACCAACAATGTTGAGCTGCATTGACTTCGTCATCGCACTGGAGTTTTCAGGAAGAACACACAATCCGCCTCGACCAGTCGAGATCCGCAGGCGCGGACCTTGCGCGAAAAATCAGTCGAGGGCAATGTCACTGCGTTGTTTCGGGTAGCGTTCGGCTCCGCTGGCAGTGCCTCGCGGGCTCCTCCGTCATCGCTGGCCCCATCAAGATCGCGAGCGCGCGGGTATGCGGGCTCGCGTTGAGCGCCTCGGTCGTGATCAGGGCCAGCAGGCTGCCCACATCGAGCAGCGCGAAGGCGATGATCAACAGCGCGCCCCATTTCGGCACCCTTTGCGACGGATCCAGGCCAGCGCCGGTTTGGTGACGATCGCGATGAAGAGAGCGAGCAGGATCGGCGAGAGCAGCGGCGCGGCGGTCTTCATCCTCCTAGAACGACTTGCGGATCATCACCCAAACCTCGGTCGCGCTGTAGTCGCTGAATGGGGTATTGCCCTCGTCGCGGAAATAGAGCACCTCCGGGCGGAGCGACCAGCTGGGGGCGAACTGATAGGTCAGCCCGCCTCCGAGCTCGTAGATGTCCAAATTGGGCGTCAGTGTCCGAAGCTGTTCGAGCTCGTCGTACTCGGCGACGTCTTCATGATACCCGTTGTGCTCCCACAGGCCGAACAGGAAGACTCCCAGGCGTTCGTTGAAGTCCATACTCCAGTCGACCGTCACTCCATAGAAAGTCTGGTCGTCTTCGGCTCGATCATGGGTTGCCCACTCGCGGCCGCCGTTCAGCGTGAAGGTCAGGGCAGCCTTGCCGTCCGCGAGGGCGCGGGTCCATCCGAGCCAGATCTCGCCGATGTTGCGGCTGTTGTCCCGCTCGTCGCCGGAGGGATAGGCGCGGGAGCGGATCTCCCCCTCCAGCGTCATCTGATTGTTCGGGTCGATGGCGAAGGCGCGGTTGATGAAAAGGCCGTAGTCCTGTCGGTAGCCGTCCCCACCCCGATAGCTCGCCCCGCCGCGCACGCCGATCGCCTGGCTGCCCTTGGCGAGGGACTGGATCAGCGCGGCGTTCCACCGCAGATCCGAGTCGTCTCGCCGATCGGTGTCGTCGTAGTCGCGGAATTGATAGTCCAGGTTGCCGTCGATCGACAGGTTATTCTCCAACAGGTAACCCAATCCGCCACCGATGCGGGCCTCCCAGAACCAGTCCCGAGCGGGGTCGCCGCCCGCGGCATTAGTGGTGCGGGTGCGGTTCTCCCGGTAGAGGCCGCCGCCGGTCTCGGCAAAGCCGAAACCGCTCAGACGCTTGCCCTCGCGGTAGTTGCGTGCCGCCTTGGCATAGATCTCCGCCTGCTGGCGAAGGTCGGGCGGCAGGTTGTCGAAGCGCAGGACCTGTTCGAACTCAAGTACGGCCTTGGCATATTCGCCGCGCTCCAGGTAGATCTGCCCGAGGGCGAGGTGGTCGGCGACGGGCTCCTTAGAATCAGCAGGGGGCGAACCAGCAGCGTGCGGGCTCTTAACGGACGGGCTTGCGTCCAATGCGGGCGCGGCATTGCACATCGAGCCTGCCAGCAGCAAGTAACCGAGGACGCACCGGGCGCACGGGTCCTCGGGCGAGCGTCTTGCTGTGGCGAGCATTGGGCGTCTCCGGCTCATCCGACCGACCACGGGATCAGAAATCGACGGCGTCTCGGATCAACGGGCAGGTCATGCAGTGAGCACCACCGCGTCCGCGGCACAGTTCGGCCCCGACGATGGTGACGACCTCCACGCCGGCCTTGCGCTGCTCGGTGTTGGTCCAGACGTCGCCCCCCTCCAGGGAGCGGGTCGGGTGACCGCTATTGACCTTTGGTTAAACAAGCAAGCGTCAGGCGGTTTTGGTCGGGTCAGGCCCGGATCGAGCCGGCATGATTGGCCAACGGACGCTCGTCGCAATGACCTGGGTGCGGACCCAAAACGGCGGGAGCAGCTCCAACCGACGTCAGTCTTCGGCCAGGTCCGGCTTAGCCAGCAAGAACAGCCAGGTGACCAGCACGAACGAGGCCGTCAGCGTCGGGATTGCGAACGGCTTCAATGCCACGACCATCGCCCCCTGGACCAGCACGGTGAGGACGGTCGCCAGTAGAGTGAGCAGCGCGCAGCGTAAGCCGGGCCGATTGAATACGGTTCCAACGGCGATCGCGGTGAGGATCGGGTTGAATCCGACCAGGCCGGCGGTAATGATCTGGCTCTCGGCACCGAGCAGATGTGCGACGATGACCGAGATCAGCGCCGCCACGAGCGCATAGCCGGCCGCGGCAATCGAACCGATCGCGAGACCGATTAGAATGAGCAGTGCGGCGATCCCGTTACCCTTCACGAACACCTGTGAGATGCTGGAGACCATGCCTTCGAGGAAGTCGATGAGCTGCAGCGGGTTCGCCGCCTCCGGCGCAATCGGCTCGATCAGGCTGCTCAAGGGCAATGCGTCGGTCGGAAGGGCCGAGAAGGCGTTGGACGAGAGCAAGAGCAACCAGGTGATCAGTACGAAGGGCGCGGTCAGAGCGGCGATGCCCCAGGTCTTCATGAGGTTGGTCATGGCCAGCGTGGCGACCACCGAAAAGGCACCGCCGAGCACGACGTAGACCCACAGCAGTGGGGAGAGCGCAAGGAAGGTGGTTAATGCGATGCCGACCAGGTAGGCATTGAAACCATAGAGCCCCGCGTTCAGCGCCGCGGTGTCGACCCGCAGCCAGAGCGCGGTCAGGGTTGCGACGATCAGCGCGAGCAGGCCGCCGATGGCGACTTCCGGTGCATCGGCCGCGTAGGAACCCCAACCGATCGCGACGAAAAAAAACAGACCCGAGAGCGGCTTGTCCTGAAACATCACCTGCCCGATGCTGCGCAGATTGATGTCGACGAAGCGAAGGGGCCATGCGCTCTCGCAGGCGTTTTCCCACCAATTGTCAGACTGATTCATGGTTTCCTCCATTGCGCGCACCGATCGTCGACGCAGCGATGCCGGGCGGGGAGCATGGCCTAGGCAGCGCCAGAGCGAGGGCCGCGTCTGCTTGGTACCCGACATCCTTGCACACGATCGACCTTTGGTTGCAGAGTTTTCGGGCGATCTCTAGACTCGCTCTGGCCCTGGTAACCCCGCTGACCGCCAAGAACTCGGTCCGATTGACATCGCCAGCCCGAGATTTAGCAGATGGCAACCGATCCACAGCAACCCGTTGAAAGCGGCGGATACCGCCCAGCCAGCGATAGGCTGATCCTGCTCGTCGTCGCCTCCTACGCGCTCACGTTCGTGGTCTTTGGTTTTCTGGTCGACAGCCCGGCCGAAATCCTGAAAGGCCTGAGTGCCATTTTGATCTCTCGCGACACCCTGCTTACGGACTATTTCGGCGTCGGCGGTATCGGTGCCGGTCTGGTCAGCGCCGGGCTCCTGACGCTGGCGAGCTGCGCCGTCTATTCTCTGTCGCGGGCGAAGATGACCGGTGCGGCCGTTGCCGCGCTCTTCCTCGTGCTGGGTTTCGGGCTGTTCGGCAAGAATCTGCTCAATGTCTGGTTCATCGTGCTCGGCGTCGCCCTCTATTCGCGCTTTAAGGGGCAGACATTTGCGACCAACATCAATACGGCGTTCTTCGGCATCGCTTTGTCGCCGATCGTCAGCGAGGTCTTGTTCAGCTCCCTGCTGCCGTTTGAGCTCGCCATACCGCTGGGCGTCGGCACCGGGCTCTTGATCGGCTTCATTCTGCCGGCGGCGGCCGCCCAGCTGTTCAAGGCCCACATGGGCTTTGCGTTGTACAACATGGGGTTCACCGCCGGACTGGTCGGGACGCTGGTTGTCGCACTCTACAAGTCCTATGGCTTCGTACCTGATCCGGTCTTCATCTGGACCAGCGGCAACGACCTCCTGCTGGGGCCCTTCCTCGGCGTGCTGTTCGCCTCGATGATCGTGCTCGGCGTTGTGCTGGATCGCCGAGCGCTCATCGGCTTTCGCCGCTTGCTGCGTGAGAGCGGTCAGTCGCCGAGCGATTTCGTCGCGATCGCCGGGCTTGGGGCAACGCTAATCAACATGGGTGTGAGCGGCGCGATCGGCATGGCGTATGTGCTGGCCGTGGGCGGTGACCTGAATGGTCCGGTGATTGGCGCGCTCCTGTCGATCGTCGGTTTCGCGGCGTTCGGCAAGCACCCGTTCAATTTCGTGCCGGTCATGCTTGGGGTGTTTCTCGGCTCTCTGGCGAAACCATGGGGCGCGGCTGATCCCTCAATCCTGCTGGCCGCACTCTTTGCGACCAACCTGGCGCCGATCGCCGGCCACTTTGGCTGGCACTGGGGCATTGTCGCCGGCTTCGTGCACTCCTCGGCCGCGCTCAGTGTCGGCGGTGTCCACGCTGGCCTAAACCTCTACAACAACGGCTTCGCGGCAGGCATCGTCGCGGCAATCCTGGCACCGGTGATCATCGCGATCCGCGCCGGGCGAGATGGCGGTGATCCACCCCCATCGGCGTCGGCCCATTCGCCCGGGGCTGCACCCGGTGCCGCGTCCGGCAGAGGACGCTCCGGTTAGGCAACACTGCGGCGAGGCGCAGACATCGCGGCTTTGCAAGCCGCAACGGCCGACTGATCATCCTTATCGTCGCGGCGCGGAAGCGCGAGCGCAAAGCGGTCCATCGGATCACCACGAAACGAGTCTAGTGGGAATCAGGCCAAGAACCTGGGAATCAGGGCGAGGACCCGTGCCGAGCCGGGCCGCCGCCTAGGGTATCGGTGGTGACATTGCGGTTTTCCCGAGAGTAGCCGCTGCCCGTGATTGCGCGGGTGCTGATCGGCCCACCAGGTCCATATGGCGACGACGGCGATGGCCGCCGTCAGTGCCATCAGGCTGGCCCGGCTCAGGTTTGCGATGAAACAAACGCTTCATCTTGCGGGGTGGCACTGCGCCATGACCGTGAGACGAGGGTGCGCCATGTCATCGGTGCAAACGGCTTGCGCGTCCCCAGGGCGCGCGCCCGATCAAGCCGCGTCTTTCGCTTGCGCACCGTAGACATGTGTTGTACGGAACAACAGCCACATGCCGAGCATCGTCGCGAGGACCTCGGCGGCGAGCATCAGGACCAAAGCCATGAGGCTGGCCAGGTCGACGGCGGATACCCACGACCCGCCGAGCGAGGACTGCGTGGTCTGCAAGGTCGGGATGCCGCCCTGGGGCGCGGACAGGAAGTAAAACAGCATTTGGCCAACCTCCACCAGCATCACAACCAGCGAAAAGAGGAGGCCGAGACCGCTTGCGACCAGGCCGATCCAGACGGTACCGACAACCATCGACTCGGTCGGGCGCGTGACGGGATCGGCAATTCGCTTGCCGAGGTTCTGATAACGGAAGAACCAGATGGTGGTAAACACCAGCACCATGAGGTTCAGCATCGACAACCAGCCGACGATGGGCAGCCCGGAACGTGGACCCGACACACTGCCGGAGAAGGTGAAGATGAACAGCATCAGTATGATCGGAAACGATGCCAGGATGAGCTGAGACCAGAAACCAATCCGGCCCGAGCGTTGGAAGGTGGCGGCCAGACCATCGATCTTCGCGACGTGCAAATCGTCGACAAGTTTCTTCAACATGACTACCTCGGCCGATGTTCGGTGTGTTGGTTAGGTGGACCTGGGTTTGCTGCTGACACAGCAGCCGAAATCCGGATCAAACGTGCGGCAAGGCCTCAGGCTGACCGAGCTGCAGCCGGAAACACCGACGATCAGCCCAAGTACGAATAGACTTGTGAGATTCGGTTCCATGTCATGTCACCCTGTCTTGCTATTCGTAGGGCCTAAATTGATCCAGCCGGCATCGCTCTCGGTGAGCGAACCCTAAGATCGGCCCACCGCGGGCGAAGGCTACAGGAGCAGGCATCGGCAGCCCATTGCACTTTGGTTAAATCATGCTGGCGTTCAATCCTGCTGGAACGACCCGCGGACCATCACCCGGTTCTCGGTTGCGCTGTCGTTGCTTCGGCGCGGGTCGGGCGGTCGTGCGAAGGCGGTGGAAATGTCTTCTTCGGCATGAACATCAGCAGCAGATACGCCGTAGGCGCAACCAGCCGCTTTTGCGCTGCATCACTCAGCTTCGAAGATCGTCTTAAGCCGGGCCACCTCGGTGTCGCTCCAGCCTGGCGGTTCGGTCAGTGCCAGCCATGCGTCGATGTAGTGCGCCGGCGCGAATTCGTGACCGAAGCCTTTCGGGCTGGCGCCCGCTACCATGTCGGCAGCCAGTTGCAGCATCGTCACGAGCGGAAACCAGCGCAGGTCGGGCGACACGTCGGGGCCGCGGGGTGCCTGCAGCCAATCCGGCTCACGCCACGCCCAACGCGGACTGAAGAAGGTGATCGGATCGCTCGCGTACTGGAGGAAGGCGATCCGAAAGGCGCCCCAGGGTTGATCGCCGCTGTCCAATCCGCCGTCTTGGTTCATGAACCGCACCACCGACCCGCCACGAAAGCGGGGCAGCCACGCGGGCGAGCCGGGATCGCGCTGATCGGTCATACGCCGCCAGGCGTCGTTGCGGAAGGGTGGGCCGCTCCAGAGTGCGCCGTTGAATGGGTCATCGATGATGTCGTAAAGATCGAACGACAGATCGGAGTTCAACGAACCCAAGCTCAAACCGTTGAGGTAGAGCCTCGGTCTCGCGTCGCGGGGCAGGCTACGCCAGTAGCCGTAAATCTCAGCGAACAGGGCGCGGGCCATCCCGGCCCCATAGGCGCCCTCGGTCAGCAGTGCGAGCGGGCTGTTCAGATAGGAATACTGGGCCGCCACCGTGGCAATGTCGCCACGATGCAGGTACTCGACCGGATCCTGCGATGCTGCATCGATCCAGCCTGTGCCGGTCGGCGTCACAAGCAGCAGTGTCGAGCGTTCGAAGCCGCCGACGCGTTTCAATTCCTCCAGCGCCAAACGTGCCCTCTGCTCGGGACTGTCGGCTGAGTTCAAGCCGACATAGACGCGAATCGGCGCCGGCATCGGGGAAGAAAAAAAGCGGCTCAGGTCTTCGGCGTCGGGCCCGCCGGCAACGAACTTGCGGCCCTGGCGGCCGAGGTCTTCCCAATTGATCAGCGAAGCCTGACTGCCGGTCTGGTCGGGATGGGTCGGACGGGGCAAATCGTCCTGAATCAGCGCATCGAGCTCCTGAAACGAACGATCGGCCACGCGCAGCAGGCTGCTCAGCAAGACGCCGTCGATCACGGACCAGAAGAGCGCCACTGCGGCGACAATACCGAGCAGATGTGAAACTCTCGGCGGCATGAAACGCCGCAGTTTGACCGCAAGCACCTGAAACACCCAGCGAAACGCGCGCGCGAGCGCCAGCAGGATCAGGAACAACAACACCGCGATCGGGCCGAGCAGCAAGGGTTGGAGGCCGGCTTGCTCCTCCATGCCCATCAGCTCGCGAAGCGAGTTCTGCCAATGGTTCGCCTGCCATAGAAAGCTCACCGCGACAACCAGGCACAGCAGTGCTGCGATGGACTTGATGACGAGCGCGGTACGCTTGCGCAACACGGGCAATTGCAGATAGTTCCACAGGGCGACCGTCGCAACGCCAAGACCATAGCCTGCCGAAAACGACAGGCCGGAAAGAATGCCCTGAATGAAAAACGGTCTTGGCAGCAGCGAGGGCGTCAGCGAAAAGGCAAAGAAAACGGTTCCGACGAGTAGACCGACAATGTTTAGCTGCATTGAATTCGTCATCGCACTGAAGTGTTCGGGACGGACACGCAAACCGACTCGACGAGTCGACAGCCGCAGGGGCGGACCTTGCGCGAAAAATCGGTCGAGGGCAACGCCGCTACCTTCTTTCGGCTCCGCTGTCAGAGCCCCGCGGGCTCCTCCGTAACCGCTGGCCCCATCAAGATCGCGAGCGGGCGGGTATGCGGACTCGCGTCGAGCGCGATGATCAACGCCGTGGTCAACGGTACGGCCAGGAACATGCCGACGGTGCCGAACAGCCAGCCCCAGAACAACAGTGCGATGAAGACTGCCAGCGTCGAGATGCCAAGCCCCTTACCCATGATCCGCGGCTCGATGACGTTGCCGATCGCGGTATTAATGACCAGGTAACCGGCCGCAACCATCAGTGCCGTGACCAAGTCGACCTGCACCAGTGCCAGCAGGACCGCCGGGATCATCATGACGATGTTGCCGACGACCGGCACGAAATTCAGAAAAAAGGCGATCACCGCCCAGAGGATGGCGAAATCGATACCGAAGAACTTGAGCAAGAGCCAGACACAGACCGCGGTGGCGAAGCTGGTCATCGTCTTGATCAACATATAGCGGTTGATGTTGTCGAGCAGCCGCTTCAGTCGCGCTTCGCCCGTCTCGGTCAGATTGAAAGCCGCCTTCAGCTTGCTCGGTATCGCCGGCACCTCAAGCAGGATGAAGATCACGGTGAGCAGCACCAACAGACCGGTCGCAAAGACGCCGCTGGCGCTGGACAACAATCCCGGCACCAGGGCCGTGAGCCTGGACGGGTCCAACAGGTCCGTCGCTGCGTCGGCCGGGTTGTCGACGCCGGTGCCCCCCATCAGACCGCCGAATTGCTGGGCCAGCGCCGCGAAACGTTCCTGATAGGTCGGCAGGCTATCCTGAAAGCCCTCGAGCGCCCCGGTCGTAATCAGCGCGAGCAGGCTGCCGACATCAAGCAGCACAAAGGCGATCACGAACAGCGCGCCCCATTTCGGCATCCCTTTGCGACGCATCCAGGCCAGCGCCGGGGTGGCGACGATCGCGATGAAGATGGCGAGCAGGATCGGCGAGAGCAGCGGCGCGGCGGTCTTCAACAAGGTCACGACCAGCGCGACGGCACCGGCGACAACCAGGCCGCGCGCGGGCGCACTGAAGGTGGATAGCACATTCATGGGGCGATTGCTCCTCAGTTGGGTTGATTCCTCGACACGGAAGCCCGCACCCGGGTGAGCGATTGGGGCTGGTCGATCGACGATCGCGCGTCGACTAGGCGAGCGCCTTCTCCTTGAGCCTGTCGAACTCACCCTGGTTGATCGTGCCCACATCGAGCAGCATCCTCTGCAAGGATAGCCGGCGAGCAGCAGTACCAGCGGGTGAATCAGCACCAGGAGAAGCGCAACGAAACCGATCTGTTTATGAACGAGTTGCAGGGCATCGAGCCAGAACGCTGCGGTTGCGCTCTTTACCCGGGACAGCAGGGCCAGATGCTCAGGCGATGCTGGCGGCGATTGCAAGCACGGCCGCGGACACGACGAACAGGGCCAACAGCAGCGGCCACATGAAGCGCAGGTATTTGTCGTACCCCACCTTCGCGATGGCCAGGCCGCCGATAAGGACGACGTTCGTTGGAGAGACCAGGAGCGCGAGCCCGTGGCCCAGGATCCAGGCGGTGATGGTCAGCGGACGGCCGACCCCGGCGAAGTCGGCCAGCGGCGTCAGCAGGGGCATCGCCAGCGCGGCATGTCCGGAGCTCGACGGGATCAGGAAGGCCAGCGGGACGTTCACCACCATGGTCGCGACGGCAAAGGCCCCCGCGGACGAGCCGGTGATCAGCTGCTCCATGGCGTGCAGGATGGTGCCCAGGGTCTGGGTGTTGGTCATGATCACCGAGACACCCCCCGCGAGGAGGATGACCATGGCCGGACCCATCATGTCCGAGGCACCCGCCTTGATGAGCCGCACGATCTCTTTCTCGTCCATCCGCGCGACCAGGCCTACCAGCACCGATGCGATCAGGAACAGCATCGCCAGTTGCGGGAACCACCAGTCGAGCTCGAACCAGAGGGGCTCGACCCCGGCGACCTCGTGGGTAACGTAATAGTCCGCCGGGCCGGTGTTGCCGCCGAGGATGCTGGCCCAGGGGATGACCGAGAAGATCATCAGTCCGAACGCCAAGACGGTGATCGCGAGCACCCATCTCTGGGTGCCGGTGAGGGTCCGATCGGCCGCGTCGGGGTCTAGGTCAGGGTCGGGACTGCCCGCCGTATTATCGGCGGAGGACGCGTCCTCCGAGGTCGACTGGTCGAATCCGATCAGGGAGGCGCTCGGGCTCGCCCGCACCCGTGCCGCATAGCGCAGCACCCAGGCCACCGCCATTGAGGTCAGCAGAACCCACAAGATCAGCCGCAGCAGGATGCCCTCGCCGATACCGACCCCGGCCTCACCGGCGGCGACCCCGATGGAGAACGGATTGACCGTCGCCGCCATGACCCCGATCAGCGAACCGACGATGATCATCGCGGCCGTGACCAGGCGGTCATAGCCGAGCGCCGCCATCAGCGGGATGAACAGCGCATAGAACCCGAGAGTCTCCACCGAGAAGCCCATGGTGGTGCCTAGCAGGGAGAACAGCACCATGACCGCGGTGATCAGCAGCCAGCCGTGGTTCCTCAGGCGGTTGGCGAGCGCCGCCACCGCTACCTCCAGGCTGTGGGTGGCAAAGCTGATGGAGATGAAGGCTCCAATGGACATGATGAAGACGATGATGCCGATCTGACCGAACAGACGCCCGACGATCTCGGTGTCGACGACTCCCGCCACCGGGCTCAGCAGACCGTAGATCCCGTTGACCGGGGCGAGGATGAGCTGCGCGACCCGCTTATCGAAGGTCAGGGGCGACTCGATGCGCTCGAAGGTCCCCGGGATCGGGGAGCCGTCGGCGTCCCGGGCATAGCGCCCGGACGGGATGAACAGTGCCGCCACCCAGACCAGGACCATGACGAACGCCAGGGTCGTCACCGCGCTCGGGAACTGGAACCTAGGCCTCGATGCCTTGGATTGGTTGGTCGTCTTCGGGGTCGCCTCGGACATGCATCCCTCCGGAGGGGGTATTGAATAGGCGGAGCGGCAACCGCCCCCTTCGATCTCCAAGTAGACGCTTAGGGTCGGTGGAAAAACAACTGAAACGCAGTTGTCTGTTTCTCTAGAAGGACTTGCGCACGTTCACCCAAATCTCGGTCGCGCTGTAGTCGCTGAACTCCGCGTCGCCCTCATCGCGGATATACAGCACCTCCGGCCGCAGTGACCAGCCCGGGGCGAACGCATAGGTTAACCCGCCACCGAGCTCGTAGATGTCGAGGTCTGGCCTGAGTAGCCCGGGGTCGCCAAAGGCGTTCTCGTACGGGATATCCTCGTGCGTTCCGTTGTGCTCCCAAAAGCCAAACAGAAAGGCACCAAGGCGTTCGTTGAAGTCCATGCTCCAGTCGATCTGGGCGCCATAGATGGTTTGATCCCCGCCCTCACGATCATTGGTCGCCCATTCGCGACCGCCATTCACGGTGACGGTCACCGCCGCCCTTCCGTCCATCAGGGCGCGTGTCCAACCCAGCCAGGCCTGGGCGACGTCCCGGCTGCGATTGCGCTCGTCGCCGCGGGGGTATTCGCGGGAGCGGACCTCACCCTCGATCACGATCTCGTTATCCGGGTCGAGGACGAAGGCCCGATTGACGAACAGCCCATAGTCCTGGCGATAGCCGTCACCGCCCCGGTAACTGGCCCGGCCTCGCACGCCAATCGACTGGCTGCCGGCATCCAGCGACTGAATCACCGCCGCGTTCCAGCGCAGATCCGAGTCGTCCCGCCGGTTGGTGTCGTCGTAGTAGCGGAACTGATAGTCCAGGCCAGCGTCGATCGAGATGTCGTCCGTCACGATGTAGCCCAATCCGCCGCCGATGCGTGCATTCCAGAACCAGTCACGGGTGGGGTTGCCGCCCAGGGCATTGGTGGTGCGGGTGACGTTCTCACGGTAGAAGCCGCCGCCCGTCTCGGCATAGCCGAAGCCGCTCAGACGTTTGCCTTCCTTGTAGTTTTGCGCCGCGCGTGAGTAGATCTCGGCCTGCTCGCGCAGGTCCGGGGGCAGGTTGTCATAGCGCAGGACCTGCTCGAACTCAAGCACCGCCTTGGCGTATTCGCCTTTGTCCAAATAGGCCTGGCCACGCTCGAGGTGGCTGGAGATGGAGTCTTGCTTTACCTCGGTCGCGCTGGTCTCCGCGCCCTGTGCAGGCCCACCCAGAGCGAGCAAGGACGCGATCAGAGATCCCGCAATCCCGGCCCCGACCCCACGGCCTCGATCCCCGTTCATGCGGTTTTTCCTCTTGATTGCGTCCGCTATGGGTCGGGCTGCAGCCCGACGACGACGCTTGCCGACCGGCTGGTTCTGTGTCGGACTGAAAGCCAACCCACGGTCCCCGAGCCTCAGAAGTCGACGGCGTCCCGGATCAGCGGGCAGGTCATGCAGTGCCCGCCGCCGCGGCCGCGGCCGAGCTCGGCGCCGACGATGGTGATGACCTCCACCCCGGCCTTGCGCAGCTCGCTGTTGGTCCAGGTGTTGCGGTCATAGGCGACGACGACGCCAGGGGAGAGCGCGACCAGGTTGTTGCCGCTGTCCCACTGGGCCCGTTCGGCGGCATAGTGGTCGCCGCCGGTCTCGATGACCCGAAGTTTCTTGAAGTTCAGCGCCTCCGCGACGACGTCGGCAAAGGGCTTCTTCTCCAGGGTCGTATCGATGCCGCCGGGCTTGTCGCCGGGCCGCAGCGAGACCGCGTGCACCTGATCCATGATCGGCGCATAGAGCGTGACCAGGTCACGGTCGGCGAAGGTGAAGACCGTGTCCAGGTGCATGGCGGCTCTTAGCTTGGGCATGGCCGCGACGATGACCCGCTCGGCGGCACCATTCGCAAAGAGCGACGCGGCGACCTGGCCGATGCCCTGGCGGGAGGTGCGCTCGCTCATCCCGATCAGGACCGCGCCATTGCCGATCGGCATGACGTCACCGCCCTCCACGGTCGCCAACCCGAAGTTCTTGTCCGGGTCGCCCCACCAGACTTGAATGCCGGCGTTGGCGAAGGACGGATGGAACTTGTAGATCGCGGTGGTCAGCAGGGTCTCCTCCCGACGCACCGGCCAGTACATCGCATTGAGGGTGACGCCGCCGTAGATCCAGCAGGTGGTGTCGCGCGTGTACAGGGTGTTTGGCAGTGGGGCCAGCAGATACTCTGAGACGCCGTGGGCCTCGCGTACCAGGGACAGGTAGCCCGTGGTGCAGTACTCGTCGGGCACATCGACCACCGAGACGCCGCCGATCAGGAAGTCGGCCAGGATTCGCGGTTCCAGGCTCTCGAGAAAGGCCCGGGTGCTGTCGATCAGCGCCAGGCCGACGTTGTTCTCGGTCACCTTGCGATCGAGGAGCCATTGCTTGGCCTCGGGGATGGCCACCGTCTCGGCCAGCAGGTTGTGCATCTCCACGACTTCGACCCCGCGCTCACGCATCTTGAGCATGAAGTCGAAGTGGTCGCGCTTAGCGTTCGTCACCCACAGCAGGTCATCGAACAGCAGGTCGTCGTTGTTGGTGGGTGTGAGACGGGTATGGGCGAGCCCGGGGGCACAGACCATGACCTTGCGGAGGGTGCCGACCTCGGAGTGGACGCCATACACGGGCGCATTGCTCGAATTAGTCATCGCGAAGAGTCCTCTGTTTCAAAGTGACGCAATCAGATGGTGATCATGCCGGTGACGAGGCCGTAGATACCGGCCGCCGCGCCGACCACGAAGACGCCAAGCAGCGCGATCTCGAGCGGGCGAAAGATCGTCTGGCCCTGCTCCCGCCGCGCCAGGATGAACATCAGAGTGCCAGGGGCCAGCAGGATGCAGGCGAGCACCAGGTGCTTGAACCCGCCGGACAGGAGCATGAAGAAGGTGTAGACGACCGCGATCGCCGCCCAGGTCATGTCGCGTCCCCAGTCCTTGGAGCCCGGCGCATAGGTCTCGCGGGTCAGTACCAGCTTCAGCGCATAGCCCGCCACCAGGATGTAAGGAATCAGCGTCAGTGCGCTGGTCATCTCCAGCGAGAGGTCGAAGGCGTATTGGGAGAAGATCGTCACGATCAGGAAGCACTGCACCAAGATGTTCGTGATCCACAGTGCCGTGGACGGGACCTGATGCCGGTTCTCGTGGGCGAAGGTCTTCGGGACCAGGCCGTATTTGGCTGCGGAGTAGAGCACCTCGGCGGCCAGCAGCGACCACGCCAGAAAGGCACCGAGCACGGATACGATGAGCCCGGCGCTGACGAACTTGAGCCCCCAGGGGCCCACCACCGACTCTAAGGCACCCGCCATCGACGGCTGACGCAGATCCGCGAGCTCGGGCCGCTCGAGCACGCCATAGGGGAGCAGGGTCACCAGCACCAGCAGACAGAGCACCCCGAGGAATCCCATCACCGTCGCCCAGCCCACGTCCTCGCGCGTCTTGGCATAGCGCGAATAGACGCTGGCGCCCTCGATGCCGATGAAGACGAACACGGTCACGAGCATGGTGCTACGCACCTGGTCGAAGACCTGCGAGCCGCTGTAGTCCCCGCCGCCCCAGAAGCTCGCCGCAAACTTGTCGTAATCGAAGGCGAAGGCCATGAAGGCGATGAAGACAAAGATCGGCAGGATCTTCGCGAAGGTCACCACCTTGTTGATGAATGCGGCCTCCTTGATGCCCCGCAGGATCGTGAAATGAAAGGCCCACAGGATAACGGACGAGACGACGATGGCCTGGGGCGTATTGCCGTCGCCGAAAACCGGGAAGAAGGCCCCCAGCGTCGACTTGATCAGCACGAAATAGGTGGTGTTGCCGAGACAGGTCCCGATCCAGAATCCGAAGGCCGCCACGAACCCCAGATAAGAGCCGAACCCCTCTTTGGCATAGGCGAAGATGCCGGCGTCGATCTCCGGTTTGCGCACCGCCAGCGACTGAAACACGAACGCCAGCATCAGCATGCCGCCGCCGGCGATGATCCAAGCGACGATGGCGCCGAAGGGTCCGGTGGCCGCGCCGAAGCGGGCCGGGAGCGAGAAGATGCCGGCGCCCACCATGGACCCCACGACCATGGCTGTTAGGGTCAGCCGGGAGAATTTTTGATCCGCTGCCATCGGTGTCGCTCCGGTGTGCTGGTTGGGCCAGGCCTGCGCTAAAGACGTGCTGGGTCACCCGCCGCCCTGCCTAGCTGGTACGTTTTGCCGTTACCAGTAGGTTTTCAACAGATAGACCCAAAGCGCGATCAGCAGCAGCGAAACGACGAGCTGCGGCCACATCACCCGCAGGAACCCCTTTTCCTTGATCCGCTGTTGCCGCTCCACATAGGCCTCCCGTTGGGCTTCTTGCAGCCGGATCAGCCACTCGTCTCCGGCGACCTGTAACTCGTCGCCTTCCGTGTGCAGAAACACCGTCGCCTTCGAGGTGGCGAGCCAAAACACGAGATACAGGATGCCGCCGAACAACGGGAACAGGAAGATCACGATCAGGAACAGCCACCAGGCGAACGGCCGGCGTCCCACCAGCGATGCGGTGGTTTCCGTTGTCGTGACCGGCTCCCATCCGTTTGCGACGAGCTCGCCGACACGTTGGCTCAGTTTTGCTTCCATAGAATGTCTCTCCGGCTGGATTAGAACAGCGGTGATAAGTGTTTGTGGTGGGCGACGATCGTGCCGAACCGTGATGTACAAACGGACGCGGCTGCCCAGACCTCAAGGACTGATAATCAGCGATAGCCAGGAGTGTACGCAGCGGACCCGGAAGGCGGTTATTGCACCTTGGTTAAACACAAGTAACGCGCCTAGGTTCCTGTCGCCTCGCCCGTCTGGAGGAATAGCAGGTCGGTCAGCTCGGTGAGTTACTGGAGGTAGACGGCTCCGCCGTCCTTGAGGACGCCGCAGGGGCGCAACGAGGTCGTGGGTGACGGTTAGACTTGCTCGTAGTTCTGGATGGCCAGACCGGGGACATGGGCGAAGGCGCGGTCGGCGGTGATCAGGGTGGCGCCCTCGGCCATGGCGTGGGCGGCAATCATCAGGTCCAGCGGAGCCAGGGGCCTGCCGAGGGCGGTCAGCTCGGCGCGCAACGGACCGTAACGACGCGCCGTTGTGGAGTTCCATGGGCGAATGTCGATGCGGCTCAGTACGGCCTCGGCGAGCGCTGTAAATCCGACCCTTTGCGGGCGGCGTGCGAGGCCGAAGCGAATCTCGCCCTCGGTGACCACGGAAATGCAGAATGGCTCAATGGAGAGGCGCAAGTCTAGGTCGGGAGAACGGGCCTTCATGACCGCCGACAACGCGTTGGTGTCCAGCATCAGCAGGCCGCTCATGGCCAGTCGCGCTCGACATCTTCTCCCTGGTCGCGATCCGCAAGGAATTCGTCCAGCTCCTTGCGCTCTTCCTCCGTCATGCTGGCGATCAGGCGGTCGCGCTCGTGCAGCCAGTCACGGAAGGACTTGTTCATCGGGCTCAAGATCACATCGCCGGTCTCCGGATCGCGGCGGATCTCGACCTCATCGCCCTCGAAGCGGAATTCCGCGGGCAGTCGCACGGCCTGGCTGCGACCGTTCTTGAATAGTTTGGCGGTTTGCATGTTTAGCTCTCCTGCCTTCGCGTGGTATAGATCGCGGTATAGTCTAATGCCGGTAAGCGGCTCGACCAAGCTGCACGCGGCGATCGGGACAACCAGCTATTTGAAAATCGACGCCGATCGAGCAGGCCCACCACCCAAGACGCCAATCCCAAAGACGCCAAATCAAGGCCAGCCGCGCCCTCTCACTTTGCCGGCGGCACGCCCAACCGCTGCGCCAGCCGCACCAGCTCCGCCACCGACCTCAGCCCCAGCTTGCGCATCAGACGCCCGCGGTGGACCTTGATGTTCTGCTCGCCGGTGCCGAGGTCCGCCGCGATCTGCTTGTTCATCTTGCCGGCGATGACGTGGCCGAGCACCTCCCGCTCCCGTGGCGTCAGGCACGCGAGTCGCTTCCGCAGGGCCGCCAGTTCCTCGCGCTCGGAGTGCCGATCCGCGGCGCGTTGCAACGCGCCGCGGATCGCCGGCAGCAGCTCCGCCGCATTCACGGGCTTGGTTAGGAAGTTCTCCGCACCTGCCTTCATGGCGCGCACGCTCATGGGAATGTCGCCATGTCCGGTGAGGAAGACGATGGGCAGCTCGGCATTGATTTGGTGCAGCCGTTCCTGGACTGCCAAGCCATCGATGTAGGGCATCGCCACGTCCAGCACCAGACAGGCGGGGCCCTGCTGATGCGCGTGTCCAAGAAACGCCCGCGCACTGCTGAAACCTTGAACCTGAAACCCCTCCGCGCGGAGCAGTCGAGTCAGAGCCTTCAGCATCTCGGGCTCGTCGTCGAGCAGATAGACCATCGGTTCATCGGTCATGATGCGGCGCCGTCAGTGGCAGATAGAGGTGCAATGTGGCGCCGCCGCTAGCCGGCGACTCGGCCCAGACGCGCCCGCCGTGGCTGTTCACGATGGAGCGCACAATGGCCAGCCCCATGCCCAGCCCACCGGGCGTCGTGGAGTAGAAGGTCTCGAAGATGCGTTCCGGATCGGACACGCCGCATCCATTGTCCGTGACCTCGACCAGGACCCCGTCTGCCTGCGCGCGGGTGGCGACCGAGACCCGGCGATCGCCCGCCGGGTTGCCGGCCACCGCCGCGCAGGCGTTGTTGAGGAGATTGAGCAGAACCTGCTCGATCAGGATGCGATCCGCCTGCACTGAGGGCAGGTCCGCGGCCAGGCTCAGATCCAAGGTCACGCACTGGTCGTCGATGTCGTTACCGAGCAGCTGGATCACCCGATCAATCGCATCATCGAGCAACAGGTCTTCTCGGTCAGGTTCGCCGCGCTCGAGGAGCGAACGCAGGTGCCGAATCACGTCGGCCGCACGCCGGTCGGCGCTGGCGATATCGGCCAGAATTTCCTTGACTTCGGTCAGGTTCGGCGGTGTCTGGGCCAACAGTGCCTGGGCCGCCTCGGCGTTGGTCAGGATCATGGCCAATGGTTGGTTCAACTCGTGGGCCAGCGCGACCGACAGCTCGCTTAGGGTCTCTTCCCTAAACACGCGTTCAAGCCGTGCCCGTTGCCGACGCAGCGCGTCCAGCATCGCCTTGCGTGCCGTCATGTCCACGCTCACGCCCATCAGCGTGCGCGGACCCGCTTCGGTCGGGCCAACGCTGCGACCCAGGCCGGCGAGCCAGCGAACCCGGCCACCGGGGTCGACGACCCGGAACTCGGTGCGATAGCGCTCGTTCGAGCGTAGCGCCGCCGCGATCAGTTGTTTCACCCGCGCTTGGTCATGCCGATGCACCCGCTCCAGGAAATCCCCCAGACTCAGCGCCCCCTCGGCAGGCAGCGCGAAGAGCTCGCGCGTCTTTGCCGTGGCCCACACCGCACCTGATTGGGCATCGAGGCCCCAGAACCCGGCATCGGCCGCCTCCGCCGCGAGGCTCAGGCGTTGCTCGCTGACGCTTAAGGCGGCGTCCTTCGCCTGGGCGTCGCGCTCCGCCCGCGCGGCTCGCAACAGCCCGATGCTCAGCTCGGAGCCCATGGCGGCTGCAACAAAGACGAACAACGGCGTGACCAGAATCGGCCAGTGGGCAAAGTTCCAGAACACCAGCACCGCTTGGGCCGTGCCGACCGCGACGCCGACAAAGATGCTGATCGCCAGTGCGAGCGACCGCACGCCCTCTCCCCGCCGCCACGCACTGACGCCCCCGTCGAGGATGAACAAGATCATCGACAGCAGGGCCGCCTGACCCGTCAGCATCCAAGGATTGGGGACACCCTCTCCGGCCAGCGCGACCGGCGCTCCGAGGAGCATGACGTGCTCGATTTCGGTCAGCTCGGTGAAATTGAGATTCGGCCCCGATAGGAAGGTCGCTGCCACCGCGACCGTCCGCAGCCCCACGGCAAGCCACCCCAGCCACAGAAAGCGCGGCCGCAAGCGCAGCGTGACCAAACCTACAATGGCGACAAAGCCGAACCAGACCGGAACCTGGAACCAGCGTAATGCGGTTGCATACTCCGCGGGCGTTTGCGCGCGCAGCATCCAGAGCTCCATTCCCGCGAGACCGGCGATGCTGAGCGCGAGCAGCACGAACATGAGATAGGCCCAGGCGCCTCGCTGCATGAGCCAGGCCGCCAGATAGATGCCGGCGATCGTGGCCGACAAGGCCGCCATCATGAGGTAGAGAATCGTTATCCAGCTCATCTTTCATCCGAGTGCCTGGTTGCCGGGTCCACGCGTTTGGCGCAGGTGTCCAGCCCGCGTGCTCAATCCCTCCTGTTTAACCAAAGTACAATGTTACCGGGGTTGTGGGTTGCTTATCTTGACGCGATGTCGAGGCCACATGTCGCACGCGGCCTGTAAATACCGGCATCGGTGACCCTGCTGGTTTGCACGCGCGGGCGGCAGGTCGCTGTAGCGCTGGTGCCGCCGCCGCGGCACGGTCTCACTCACATCCGCTTTTGTAGGAGGTTCCGATGAGAGTTTTGCTGATCGTTTCCATGGTCTTGTTGTTACTGCCGGCAATCGCCACGGCGCAATTCACTGGACCGAACGCGAGGGGGCAGGACAGCACGGTCGAGCAGGCGCGCAATGCGCGTGTCGACACCTACGTCACCGTGACCGGCAATATCGTTGCCCATCTGCGGGAAGACTATTTCACCTTCCGTGACAGCACGGGGGAGATTCGGGTCGAGATCGAGCCCGAAGTCTGGCGCAACCGTGAAGTTGGACCTGATACGACCGTTCGGCTGTTGGCCGAGGTCGACCGCAATGCCGCCGGCACCGTCTATCTCTGGGTCCAGTCGCTCGAGCTCGTCAACTAAGTGTCGTTTTCGTTGTGCCGATGGACCGAAAACGGCGAAATGCAGTAGGTCGATAAGGGCGTGCCTGCTGGTGGCCGTCGCACTCGCCATAGCGGTGGCGGCGGCCCGGAAAAGCCTTGCGGACGATTTCGTGATCCCGCTGGAAATCCCGCAAGTCAATTTCATCGGGCTCGGTGTGGGCGCCTATCCCGACTACTTCGGGTCCGAGGATTCAAGAGTGGGTGCCGCCCCGAACGGGCGGTTATCCCCGGGTGGCGCACGCTTCGTTCGTCTGATGGTCAACGAGTCCGTCGCCCCCGTTCTGCTAGACTCGCGCCTTCGTTTTTGTCGGCTCGAACCAATCTGCGACCAGCCTTTGCGGGCGCGATGCCGACCATCGCAAGGTATTGATTGCGGACAATTCATTCAGCCCGTTGCTCTGCTGCCGTCCGAGCCGACGCTTAGCAGTTTGTCACTTACTGCCGCCGCCAAATTGATGCAGCCGATGGTGCGACGTTTGCCTCCGATGAGCCGTCCTCATACGAGTATGACGTCGTCGTGTTCGAGCGTTGCACGGAAGATCGCCCGCACGTCCTCATATGACTCGAGGTCTCATCCGATGGCCAATGCGCTACCATGGCCCCGCCGATTGCCTCGGCCATCCCTGGATTCTTCTACCTTGGAGAGCTGTCCGTGAAGCCCTTTGCCCCGATCTCTTGTCGCGACGTTCGCTCTCCTCTCTCAAAGGCCCAACTGTCCCTGGTTTGTTTCCTGGGGTTGTCGACCCTGCTCACCGGTTGCCTGCCGACCGACGAGGAGGCGTCCCAGCCGGTGCCGGAACCCATCCGCCCGGTTCGGGTCGTGACGGTCGAGGAGCTGCCTGGCGGGGAGCGCGTGACCTTGACCGGCAACATCCAGGCTCAGGACGATGTCGCGCTGGCCTTTCGGGTCGGCGGGCAGTTGATCGAGCGCACCGTCAACGTCGGCGACCAAGTGGTCGCCGGCCAGGTGGTCGCGCGCCTGGACGCGGTCAACGAACGCAACGCGGTGGATGCGGCGCGCGCAAACCTGGCCGCCGCCATGGCGCGTCTCGTGGAGGCCCGCAACACGGTGCGACGCTTCGAGCCGATGCTGCCGCAGGGCTTCGTCGCCCGCGCGGACTTCGACCGGGCGGTCGAGGCGCGCGACGCCGCCCAGGCGCAAGTCGAGGCGGCCCAGGCCCAGGTCGCGACCGCCGAGAACCAGCTCGGCTTCACCACCTTGCTGGCCGATGGACCGGGCACGGTCACCGAACGCGGCGCCGAGCCCGGCGAGGTGGTCGCGGCCGGGCGCATGATCGTCCGCCTGGCCCGCGAAGCTGGCCGCGACGCGGTGTTCGACGTGCCGGCTCGGGTCATCGAGTCGGGCTCCGCCGACGACGAGGTCACGGTCGCCCTGAGCAGCGACCCCACGGTCACCACCAGCGGACGCGTGCGCGAGGTCTCGCCCCAGGCCGACCCGGTGACACGCACCTTTCAGGTCCGCGTCGGGCTGGCCAATCCGCCGGCCGCCATGCGCCTCGGTTCCACCGTGACCGGCAGCATCCAGCTCGGCGGCGCGGCCGGTATCGAGATCCCGAACTCGGCCCTGACCTCGGCCCGCGGGGCGCCGGCGGTCTGGGTGCTGGACCCGCAAACCAACACCGTGGCCCTGCGCAACATCGACGTCGCGCGCTTCGAGCTGGACCGGGTGCTGATTGCGCAGGGTCTCGACGCCGGCGAGCTAGTCGTCACCGCCGGCGTCCAGACCCTGCGCCCCGGCCAGCAGGTGCGCCGACTCGGCGAACCGGTCCCTGACGAGACCGAAGCCGAGACCAGCGAACCAGCCGTTGGTCAGGTGGGTGAACCGACCAGTGGCGAGGCCGGCGACGACACTGGTGATACCGCCAGCGAGCCGTCTGTCGAAAAGGCCGAGGCCCGCCCATGAGCGGCTTCAACCTCTCCGACTGGGCGATCCGCAACCGGTCGGTTACCATCTTTATCATGGTCGCCGTGCTGGTCGCCGGGGTCAGCTCCTTCTACAAGCTGGGCCGCGCCGAGGACCCGCCGTTCACCTTCCGGACCATGGTGGTCAAGGCCATCTGGCCCGGCGCGACGCTCGACGAGACCATCCGACAGGTCACCGAGCGCCTGGAGCGCACCCTGCAGGAGGTGCCCAATCTCGACAACCTGCGCAGCTTCACGCGCGCCGGCAGCACCACCATCTTCGTCGACCTCGTCGGCAGCGCCCAGGGCCAAGCCGTCTCGGATGCCTGGTACCAGGTGCGCAAGAAGGTCGGCGACATGCGCCATACGCTGCCGCAGGGTATCCGCGGCCCGTTCTTCAACGACGAGTTCGGCGACACCTTCGGCATCATCTACGCCTTCACCTCCGATGGATTCACCCATCGCGAGCTGCGCGACGCGGTCGAGGCAGCGCGCTCCGAACTCCTGACCGTCCCCGACGTCTCCAAGATCGACATCCTCGGCGCCCAGGACGAGGTCATCTATATCGACTTCTCCGCCGAACGGCTGGCCGGTCTCGGTTTCGACCCGAGCACGCTGATCGCCGCCCTGCGTGCGCAGAACATCGTCAGCCCGGCCGGTGAGCTCAGCACCAGCGACGAAACGATTGCGCTTAGGGTGTCCGGTGCCTTTGCCAACGAACAGGACATCGCCGACGTCACCTTCGCGGTCGGCGATCGCATGCTGCGGCTGCGCGACATCGCCGATGTCCGCCGCGGCTTCAGCGACCCGCCGCAGCCCATGTTCCGCATCAACGGCGAACCGGCCATCGGGCTCGCCATCGCCATGCGCGACGGCGGCGACACCCTGGCGCTCGGGCGCAACGTCGCCCGGGCCATCGCCGACATCAAGGCCGAGCTGCCGCATGGCATCGAGCCGCGGCTGGTCGCCGATCAGCCGTTGACGGTGGATCTCGCCATCAACGAGTTCACCACCTCGCTGTGGCAGGCCATCGGCATCGTGCTGGTGATCAGCTTCGTCGCGCTCGGGGTGCGTGCCGGCACGGTGGTGGCCATCGCCATCCCGCTGACGCTGGCGGTGGTCTTCCCGATGATGGACATCGTCGACATCGACCTGCAGCGGGTCTCGCTCGGCGCGCTCATCATCGCCCTGGCCCTGATGGTCGACGACGCCATGACCACCATCGACGCCATGAGCCGGCGCCTGGCCGCCGGCGACGACAAGGTCAGCGCCGCCACCTATGCCTACACGCACCTGTCCTTTGCGATGCTGATCGGCACCCTGGTCACCATCGCCGGCTTCGTGCCGATCGGCTTCGCCCAGAGCTCCGCCGGCGAATACACCTTCTCCATCTTCGCCGTGGTCGGCATCGCGTTGCTTGCGTCCTGGTTCGTCGCCATGGTGTTCGCACCGCTGCTCGGCATGGTGCTGCTGCGCCCGCCAAAGTCCGGAGCGGACGACAAACCGAATTGGACCGTGACCGCCTACCGCGGCCTGCTGACGCTGGCGATGCGCGCGCGCTGGGTCACCATCGCGCTGACGCTCGGCGTCTTCGTCGTCGCCATCCTGGCGTTGGCACAGGTGCCCCGGCAGTTCTTCCCGTCCTCGGATCGCCCGGAACTGATCGTCGACCTGCGCCTGCCGCAAAACGCCTCGATTCACGCCACCGAGCGCCTGGTCGACGAATTCGAACAGATCCTGCGCGAAGACCCCGAGTTCGCCTCCGAGATCGAACGCTGGAGTACCTACATCGGTCAGGGCGCGATCCGCTTCTATCTGCCGCTGGACGTGCAGTTGGCCAACCCGTTCTTTGCCCAGGCGGTCATCGTCACCAACGACATTGAGGCCAGAGAGCGACTGCAGCCGCGACTCGAACAGCTGCTGGCGGAGGAATTCCCCGAGGTGGTCGGGCGCGTCTCGCCGCTGGAGCTGGGGCCGCCGGTGGGCTGGCCGCTGCAATATCGCGTGCTCGGGCCGGCCCCGACACAGCTGCGCGACATCGCCATGGATCTAGCAGCCCTCGTGGCCGCGAATCCCGGAGCGCGCCGCGTCAACTTCGACTGGATGGAGCCGGAGCGGGAGTTGCACATCCGCATCGACCAAGAACAGGCGCGTCAGTTGGGCTTGAGTTCCCAGGCGGTCGCGACGGCCCTCAATGCCAACATCTCCGGCACCCCCATTACGCAGGTCCGCGACGACATTTATTTGGTCAACGTCGTCGCGCGCGAGCTGGGCGGGCAGCGTCTGTCGGTCGAGACCCTGCGCACCCTGCCGGTGTCCTTGCCGAACGGGCGCACCATTCCACTGAGCCAATTTGCGACCTTCGAGTACGGTCAGGACTACCCGCTGGTGTGGCGGCGCGACCGGGTACCGACCCTGACGGTGCAAGCGGATGTCGCGCCCGGCACCCTGCCGGAAACCGTGGTGGCCGAGCTGGAAGCGCCCATCGCCGAGCTGAACGCGAGCCTGCCCGCCGGCTACCGCATCGAGCTGGGCGGTGCGGTGGAGGAGAGCGCCTACTCGCAAGCCTCGGTGTTCGCCGTGGTGCCCATCATGCTGCTGCTGATGCTCAGCTTGCTGATCTTCCAGCTCAAGAGCTTCGCGCGCCTCTTCATGGTTCTGAGCCTGGTGCCGCTGGGCCTGATCGGCGTCGTCGGCGCCTTGCTTGCCGCCGGTAAACCGCTCGGCTTCGTCGCCATCCTCGGCATCCTCGCCCTCGTCGGCATGATCGCGAAGAACGCGGTGATCCTGATCGATCAGATCGAGGCCGAGCGCAACGCCGGCAAGACGGTCTGGGATGCGGTGGTCGAGGCCAGTGTCTCGCGATTTCGACCCATCATGCTCACCGCCCTGTCGACCATCCTCGGCATGATCCCGATCGCGCCGACCGTGTTCTGGGGCTCGATGGCCTACGCCATCATGGGCGGACTGGCGGTCGCCTCGCTGCTGACGCTGGTGTTCTTGCCGACGCTTTATGTCACCTGGTTCAGAGGAACCGCGCCGCGCGCTGCGTCCGCGGGGCAAGAGGACGTCAATGCAACCTAAACGACATCCGCGGACCATCGATCGATGACGACCGCTGGGAATGAGCTGCCCCGGACGACGCTGTTCGTGATGCGCTCGGCGTTCGTCCGTTGGTCCGGTTTCTTGCTCGTCTGGCTGCTGCTCGCCGCGCCAGACCTCGCCGGTCCCATCATCGACAACCTTGTCGACCTGCTCGTTGGCGTGTTGGCGGCGGCTGTTGCGGCCTGGACCAGTGTGTGCCTGCTGCCGCCGACGCCGGGGAGCCTGCGGTATGGCGCGCTGTTTCGACTCGCGGCGCGTGTCCTCCGCAATTCGGTCGTCTCCGGCTTTTCGTTGCTGCCGCGCGTCTTTGGGCCAAGACTGTCGATCGCACCGGGTTACCTGGCCTATCCGGTCCGCCTTGCACCGGGACCGGCACGCGCTGTTCTCGGCGCCCTCACCAGCGTGGTGCCGGGCAGCCTGTCGGTGGGTACGGATCGGGACGGGGCTTTGGTCTATCACTGTCTGGATGTCGCACAGCCGGTTGCGGAAGATCTTGCCATTGACGAGGCACTCTTGATCGAGACCCTGTGCAACAAGCTCGATGTTCGGGATGCGGCGTCATCCCCGGACGGTGACGCGCGTGCGTAGCGGTGGAGCGTACAGCGCGTCGCAGCCCCGGCGAATGCGGCCTTTGGTTCAGGGTCGGCCATGAGCAGCTTTCTTCTCGCCGCCGCCGCCTTCGTTCTGGGCACGGTCGCCTTGGGTTTGTGGCGCATCCTGCGTGGGCCAAGGGACGTCGACCGGATGCTGGCCCCCCAGCTCCTGGGGACCGGAGGCGTTGCGGCCCTATTGCTGCTGGGTGAAGCATCTCAGGAAGCCGCCATCGCCGATGTGGCCATGGTGCTGGCGTTGCTCGCGGCCTTTGCCTCGGTCGCCTTCGTCGTCGGCGCCATTCGCCCGGAGCTCAGCCCGGAGCCCGGCTCGGAGCCCGGAACAGAACTGGCCCCGGATCGTGCTCCGGCGCACGAGGACGCCCGATGAGATTTGCGTTGGACCTCTTCACCATCGTCATGGTCTCCCTCGGCGGCCTGTTCTTTCTTGCCGGCACGATCGGACTGCTGCGCTTCCCGGACACCCTCACTCGGCTCCATGCCCTGACCAAGGCGGACAATCTCGGTCTGGGCCTGGTGGTGCTGGGCTTGTTGGCCCAAACGAGTTCGCCGTTGGGTGCGCTCAATCTAGTTGCCCTGTGGCTGTTGGCCCTGTTGGGCGGAGCCGTGGTCGCTCAGTTCATGGGCGCAGCGGTGCGTCCCGCGCGCTGGCGAACCGGCGGCGTCTCCGGGGCTCGAGAGGAGGAGGGCGGATGAGTCTCGGCTTGATCAGCGACCTGGTGTTGGTCTTGTTGGTCCTGAGCTTGGCCGTCTGGATGAACATTGCCCGCACGGCCTATCGCGCGGTGGTCGGTTTCGTCGCCTACGGACTGTTGATGACCCTCATCTGGGTACGGCTTGCGGCCATGGACGTGGCCATGACCGAGGCCGCCTTGGGGAGCGGCCTCACCGGCATCCTGCTGTTCGGTGCCGCGTCGCGCCTGGCGCCATTCGAGGCCGCAGAACGTGCCCGTGCACCGGGCCCCGCCCTGCGGTTGCTGATCGGGCTGCTCTGCACGGTGGTCGCTGCCGGGCTTGGGGCCGTGGTGCTCTTGCTGCCCGAGCCTGCCCCCACGCTCGCCCCCTTGGTGGCGGAGAATCTGTCGCCTACCGGCTTGCAGAATCCGGTCACCGGGGTGTTGTTGGCCCATCGCGCGGTCGATACCTTGCTGGAGTCGGTGGTGCTGTTGCCGGCCCTGATCGGTGTCTGGTCCGTCGCGGCGGATGCCGATTGGGTCGGGCGCCCGAGCGCATTGCCGCGCCCGCCGGCGAGTGAAGCCTTGACCCTGCTGGCCCAAGTACTTCCGCCGTTCGGTATCCTGGTCGCCATCCACCTCGTCTGGATCGGGGCCGATGAGCCGGGCGGAAAATTCCAGGCGGCGGCGGTACTGGCGGCGATGTGGGTCCTGGTCATGATGGCGGGTCTGCGGCAACCTCCGCCCGTTGTCGCCCGCGGTTGGCGCGAGCTGTTGGTCGTCGGCGCCTCGCTCTTCATCGCCATCGGCATTGCGGGCATCTGGCTGGCGGACGCCTTTCTGGCCTACCCGGAGGACCTTGCCAAGCCGCTCATCATCGCCATCGAGGTGGCCTTGACGGGTTCGGTCGCCGTCTTTCTGGCCCTGCTGCTTGCAGGGCCACCGGCGGGTGCGCACCGCCGCGAGGTTTGATCATGAACGGCACGACCCTCTTCGGACTCGGCGCAGCCGCTTTGGTGGGGCTGGGGCTGTACGGGCTGATCTGCCAGCCCGGCGCGCTGCGCAAGATCCTCGCCTTTAACCTCATCGGCAGTGGCATCTTTTTGCTGTTCGGCGTCATCGCCAAGCGGGGCGGCGGTGCCCTGGCTGCGGCCGGCAGCGGCAGCGATGGCGACCCGGTCCCGCAGGCGCTGGTCATTACCGGGCTGGTGGTTGCTTTCGCTGGGACCGCGATCGCCGTCGCGCTGCTGGTGCGGCTCGCCGAGACGGCTGGTCGCTCGACCTTGGACACCGATGCGCAGGATGCCTCTTCGCTCCCGGCCGATGCGAACCCCCCGGGCGAGCGACTGCCGTGAGTCACGCGCATGCAATCTTTGCGTTTGGAGTGAGCAATCTAACGGACCTGGGCGGTGTCGTCCTGGTCTTTCCGATGATGCTCCCGATCGTCGGGCTGCTCTTGGGACTGGTCCTGGGTGGACGCTACCTGGGGCGCCTCGTGCTGGTGTTGGTGCTGCTGGGGCTCGCCGCGGCTCTGGCCATCGGGGCGGTCGTGCTTGTCGGCGGCGAGGCGTTGCAGTATCTGCTCGGTGACTGGAGCCCGCCGCTCGGCGTCCGCTTGGAGGCGGATGGACTCTCCGCGGTGATGTTGGTGACCAGCGCCGTGGTCATGTTGGCGGTCGTGCTCTACGGGCAGCGGGCATTCCGCATCCCTGGCGGTGAGTCCGAGACGCGGACGTCGCTGGTCTTCTGGCTGCTGCTGCTCGGGGTCTGGGGCGGGCTCAATACGGTCTTTCTCGGACAGGATCTGTTCACGCTGTTCGTCGCGTTGGAACTCTTGACCTTCTCTGCGGTGCCGTTGGTCGCGCTGAGCGGCAAGCCGGAAACCCTCGCGGCGGCCCTGCGCTATCTGCTTTTCGCGCTGGTGGGATCGGCCCTCTATCTGTTGGGCGCGGTGCTCCTCTACGGCAGCTACGGGACGCTGGACATCGGTCTTCTTGCGGAGCGAATCGCGGGGGCGGACCGATGGCCGCCGTCGTTGATCGCCGCCATCGCCTTGATGACGGTCGGTCTGCTGGCCAAGACCGCGCTGTTTCCTCTGCACCTGTGGCTTCCGCCGGCGCATGCGGGCGCTCCACCTGCCGCGAGTGCCATTCTGTCGGCCCTGGTCGTGAAGGCGTCCTTTTTCCTGGTTATCCGGATCTGGTTCGATCTGATGCCGGGGTTATTGACGACGGCGGGGGTGCAGATTCTGGGCGCCATGGGGGCAGGCGCCATCCTGGTGGGTAACCTCGTCGCGCTGCGGCAGGTAAGGCTCAAATTGCTCATCGCCTATTCGACCCTGGCCCAAATCGGCTATCTGTTTTTGCTGTTTCCGCTGGCGGCGGGGGCCGAGGCGGCGGCCCTGACCGGCGGCATGCTCCAGGTGGTGTCCCACGCCTGTGCCAAGGCGGCCATGTTCATGGCCGCTGGGCTGATCGCTGCGGCGATCGGTCATGACCGGATCAGCGGGCTCGGCGGCATCGCGCGCGCCTTGCCTGTCACGGTTTTGGCGTTTGGGCTCGCCGGCCTGGCGTTGCTGGGGCTGCAGCCCAGCGGCGGCTATCTCACCAAGACATTGCTAACGTCGGCGGCCGACGCAAGCGGTCAGTGGTGGTGGGGGCTGGTCATGCAGGCCGGCGGACTGCTCACCGCGGCCTACCTGTTTCGGGTGCTTGGCTACGCCGTCTTCGGCGCGCGGTCTGGCACGCCATCCGGCGCTGAGCGATTGCCGATCTTGATCCAAGCTCCCGGACGCTTGCAGGAATTCGTGGTCCTGATGCTGGCGCTGTGCGCGCTGTTGCTCGGGCTGCTGCCGCCTGTTGCCTTCGACCTGCTGGGCGTCGGTCGCACCGGCATCGATGCCGGTGCGGTGGTCTCCATTGCCATGGCCAGTGCCTTCGACTGGGCCAAACTCTGGGGTGATCTTTGGCCGGTGCTGATCGTCGGGCTGCTGGTGCTTGGGGCGGTGCCTTGGCCCGACCGGGGGTCTGCTATTCGCACCGATTCGGCGGGGGCGACGCCCAGCGTTACCGGGCGTGCGGCTGTTGCTGTCGGTGTGGTGTTCCAGCGGGCCGACGGTGTCTTGCGGCATTGGCCCGCGGCGGGTCTGTCGTTGTTGCTTTTGCTTCTTGGGCTGGCGGGCAGCCTCGTCTTCGGGTCTCGATAAGGAGGGCGAGGGGCGTACGATGACGGGCTGCAGCGGATGCGTGATCCCGGCTGCTATCGCCTGGCCTTGTTCACCGTGGGCGTGGAACCCATGCGGAGAGGCTCGGACGGCGCTTGCCTTCCGTGGGAGACATGTTGCCCCTTGATCTGTCGGCAATGTGCCGTCGCCGGCGACCGCGATGTTTGTGGCGTCGACGGACAAACCAGACGAAGGACGCGTGGCATTGCCCCTCGAGCGAGTGCAAGTGACCAACTTGCAGTGGCACTTGGGGCGTTTCGAGACCGCGGGGTATTCTGTAAGTGACTGTTAATATGGAGGCTGAGCCCGGAATCGAACCGGGGTGCACGGCTTTGCAGGCCGCTGCATGACCACTCTGCCACTCAGCCCGAGCCCGAAAGTATAGTCGCGCTGTCCGTACTTGTCACGGGGTTGCGGTGGTCGAGGAAACGCGTGCGCACGTCGGCCGCTGACAACGACAGGGAATTTTGCGTTGCGTCGAATCGCGGAACCATGTTAGCTTTCCGCTTCTTTCTACCCCGAAGCACGACCTCCGAATTCTAGGGATTCCGCCATGTCCAAGGTATGCCAGGTCACCGGTAAGCGCCCGATTACCGGCAACAACGTCTCGCACGCGAACAACAAGACAAAACGCCGTTTTCTGCCGAATCTGCACGACCACCGATTTTGGGTCGAGAGCGAGAAGCGCTGGGTCAAGCTGCGGGTCTCCACGAAGGGTATGCGCATCATCGACAAGCGTGGTATCGACACCGTGCTCGGCGAGATCCGCGCACGCGGCGATAAGGTCTAACCGGAGGGCACACCATGGCCAAGGCAGCACGCGATAAAATCCGGCTTAATTCCAGTGCCGGTACGGGTCACTTTTATACGACCACCAAGAACAAACGCAATCAGCCGGGCAAGATGGAGATCAAGAAGTTTGATCCCGTCGTCCGGCAGCACGTCATGTATAAGGAAGGCAAGATCAAATAGCGTCTTCCATAGCCGGAGGGTCTCCGACTCTCATACCGGCACTTAGAAACAAGCCCGCGCAAGCGGGTTTTTTTTGGCGCCGGTGACTGCGTAGAACGAACGACCGCGGTCAACTGCCGGATCTAGGATCAATGACCGGGGTTCAATGCGGGCAACGCGGCGCGTTTGATCCGGGCGCCCCGACCCTTGCTTGGACGCAGCCCGGCGCTGCGGCCGACCTGCCGCATGAAGTCGCGTTTCCATCGCTCGAAGTCGAGTCCCTGTCGGCCGTAGAGCGCGGCGTCCAACTCCTGCATCAGCCGGGTCAGGGCTGTCGGATCCGCGTGCGGACGCAAGCTGAGGATCATGCGGATTAGATTGGGCTGGGTGGCCTCGCCCTGGAAGCGCAGCCGGCTGCGGGCGTCCGCTTCGAAGCGGTCGCACCAGTCGATGGGATCCGAGGCGCGATTGGCGTGGTGCACGCACATCAAAAACCGGCTGCTCGCGGGGAGGGCCCCGGCCACGGCGGCGCGTATGCGTACCGCCAAAGGTTCGGGTTGCAGACGACGGGCGAGGCGACTGAAGCGGTTGCCGATGAGAGCAACGAATGCTCGGAGTCTGCCGACGAGTGCGTCCGCCGGAGGCGTTCGCGGCCGATCCGCCGTTCCTCGTTTGGTGGCGTAAAAGACGCCGCCCCAATAGCCGGCGATTAGCAGCAGAAGACCCGTCAGCGGGAGCCAGACGACGCTCCAGTCTTCCGCGGTCATCACCGAGGAGGGCATGCCCAAGGGGCCGCTCTCCCCGCCGATGCTCAAGGTGCGCATCGGCAGACTCGCGACCTCCCGGGTGCCCAAGTCGGTGTTCCACCAGGGTACGCTGATCTCGGGCAGGGTCAGTCGACCGGAGGACTGAGGGACTAGCGTGTAGTACTCGGTCCGGCGGGCGACCAGATCGCGGCGGTTCGCCGAGAGCCCGCCCTCCGTCAGCACCTGCTCGCGATAGACCCGATGATCCGGCCCGTCGAGTTGGTCTTCCAAGCTCGGCAACTGAGCGACAGTGCCTCCCGTGGCGACAAGCTCCAACGCCAGCGTGACCGGCTGCCCGGGGACCAAGGTGGTCTCGCGGTCGATGTCGGCCTTGAGACTCAAGGATTTCAACGGGAGCCAAGGGGTCACGGCGCTCATCGCCGGTCGGACCTGAAGGCGAATCGGGCGGTCGGTCACCGACTCGAAGCGCTGCACGCCCCGGCCCGCGCCTCGCACGGCTCCCGTCACCTTGATGGCCGGAATCTCGATATTGCCCGGCCGCAACGGGATCAGGGTCACGATGAAGGTATTGACGATCTCGCGCCGGCCCCCCTCCGCGGCCCGCGACTCAGGGGTCGGCCCATCCAGGCGCCGTAGGAGTGCGTCTCCGGTTGCCGGGAGGTCGAGCGTGGCCTCGTCGGGGTTCTCCGAGGTGATCAGCCGAAGACGCAGCAGCAGGGGTTGCTGCACATAGGGCTCCGGCTCGTCGAGCATCGCTTCGAGCCGAGGCGGCGTTGTTTGGGGTTGGGGCTGATACTGGCTCGGATATTGGCCTGGGAACTGGTTCGGATACTGGTTCGGATACTGGTTCGGATACTGGCTCGGATACTGGCCCGGGAGCGGGCCATAAGCGGGTGCCTGCGCCTGCCCCGGCGCCTGACCAGGCGCATAGGCCGGTGGGGTGCCCTGTGGATACGCCGGCGGGGTGCCTTGCGCGTTGGTCGGTGGCTGCGGGCGGAATTGCCAGGCTCCGGCCTGCGGCGGGGGTTGGCCGTAGGGTCCCTGAGGCTGGAACGGCTGCTGTCCCGGGGGGCCGTAGGGCCAGGCGCTTGCCGCTTGGCTGAACAGCACCATCACCAGGCCCATCACCACGCCCGGCCCCGGAATCATCCGCGAGGATCGCGTGGTGGGACGCCGCAGACCGTCGGTGCGCGTCACCATGGACGATTCTCCAGGATGGGCGTACCCGTCGTCTGCATCCAACGCAGCTCCTCGAGGCGATACTGATTGCGGATCAAGAGTGACGGGTCGCCCTCCACCTGCTTAAGCCGCTGCTCCATCACGGCCATGCCCGCACCCAGGGCGGGCGATCCGTCGATTGCGCCTCGCTCGTCCGTCGCGTCTTCACCCGCTTGGTCGCCGGGCCGATCACCGAGTTGATCGAAGCGCTCGGTGGCCTCCGGCTGTGCCTCGGTTCCGAGCGCTTCCAGCGGCTTCACCTCTGCCGGACGGGGCGGACCCGCACGGGGCGTCTGCCCGTTGGCATCGTCTGTGCCGTCCTCGTCGCGTTCGGGCTGGCTCGGATCCGAGCCCGGGGCGTCCGAGCGCCCTTGATCGGCTGAATCGGGCTCTTCGCCGTTTCGGTCCGGTGATTCGGGCTCCCCGCGACTCGGGTCACGCCCGTCCTTTGCATGGTCCCCGGGCGATTCCTCTTGTGGTGCTTGCGTCGGATCCTGCTCGCCGTCGTCGGGCTTGTCCTCTTGCGGTGTTGCCGAGGGGTCGGTCGATGGCTTGGATTCGGGCCGGTCTTCCCCGCCGGTCTCATCACCGGCAGTCGAGTCGGAGGGCTCGTTGTCCTTGCCCGACTCCGAGTCGGATGTGGTTTCCTCCCCGGATGTGCCCTGCGGCGTGCTACTTTGCCCGGCGCTGCCCCGATCGCTGTCGCTCTCGGGTTGATCGGATTCGCCGGTCTCCGAGTCGGTTGCGCTGTCCGGTGCCGAACCGGTCTCCTCGGTGTCATCGGCGCCGCGTGCGTCGCTGGATTCGCCCAGGGCTTGACCCTCGGCGGGTTCGGAGGTGTCGGTGCCTTGCCCTTGACCCGCTTCGTCGCCTTCGCCCTCGGTCTGCGACTCGCTTTGCTGACCCGAGCCCTCGGACGATTCATCTTGCGAGCCGCTATCCTCGCCTTGCTCGTCGCCGGATTCCTCGCCTTCGGATTCCTCTTGCTGTTCCGCGCCTTCTTGTTGCTCGGATTGCTGTTGTTGCTCCCCCTGCTGCTGGTCCTCGGACTGCTGCTCCTCATCGGATTTCTGCTCGTCCTCGGACTTCTGCTCATCCTCGGATGGCTCCTCAGTCCTTTGCTGTTCCTGTTGCTGTTCTTCTTCTGATTCCTGATCGCGTTCTTCGGGGCTTTGCGTCGGATCGTCACCTTCCTCTTGTTCCGACTCGTCGCGAAACTGCTCCTGCTCGAGCCTCGCCAGAGTGGCGCGGGTGATTGCGAGGTTGTGCGCTGCGTCCGCGTGACTCGGATCCTCGCGCAGAACCGACTCGTAGGCCGTCGCGGCGCCCGCATAATCGCCGCGCTCGAATCGGGTGTTGCCGAGGTTGTAACGGGCCGACTGGCCCTGCTTGCCGTGCTCGGCCTCGCCGAACGCGTGTTCGGCTTCTTCGAGCCGTCCCGCGCGATACAGGGCCACGCCTTGCCGATAGGGATCGGAGAACGACTCTGCGGCGGCGTCGAAGTCACCCGCCTCATAGATCTCGAGCGCCTCCTGCTCGGACGTCTTGAACCATCCGGCGACCGCCGGATACGGCAGGCAGACGGCGAGCATGACGAGCGTCGCGGCCGAGCGGGAAAGAACACCTCGGCACAGAATCGACGCGGCGCTCATGTGGAGGACCTCCGCCGCCGAATCGGTGCGCGGAAGCGGGTCAGCAGAAGCAGCATGACGAGAACGACGGGGATCCAGAAGCGCTCGTTCCACACCCGGGTGCGCTCGTCGCTCGATTGCGGCGGCAGGCGCGAGACCGAGACCGCGCGCAGGATGGCGTCCGAGTCCGAATCACGATAGTCGGCGACCCGATGGATGCCGGCCCCGGATTCTGCTAGACCCGCCAAGAGTGTGGCATCGAGCGAGGAGCGGATCGGCTCGCCGCTGAGATCGCGGATGACTCCGCCGGCCGGCCCCGGCACCAATCCGCCCTCTGTCGTCCCGATGCCCAGCGTGTGGATGCGGATCCCTCGGGATGCCAGCCCCGCGAACTGCTCGGGGAGGTCAGGCTCCTCGAAGTCGCCGTCCGAGATCAAGAGGATCGAGCGGGCGCTATCCTCGGGGAGGCCCGCCAGGAGTTGCTCGGCGCGCACGAGTGCCGCGCCCACGCGGCTGCCCTGCAGGTTCGGGTCGGCGAGGTCGCTCGAAAGGGCGGGCAGGGCGTTGAGGATCGTCTGGGTGTCTTCGGTGATCGGCGAGATGACATGCGGCACGGAGGCGAAGACGATGAGGCCTATGCGGGCCTCGCGGTTCTTGCGGATGAGGTCGCTGATCTCGTGACGGGCGCGGCCGAGCCGGCTGGGGGTGACGTCGGTGACCTGCATTGAGCGGGAGATGTCGAGTAGGATCAGGAGGTTGTTCCCCGGATGGAAGAGCCGCACGTCGGTGGCGTCCCAGCGCGGTCCGGCCATTGCCGTGAGGACGAGCGCCCACAGGAGACTCCAAGTCAGAAATCGGCCCCAGCGCTCGGTGGTCCGCAGATCGCGCGTCCCGGTCAGATGCGGCAGCAGGTGTGGATCGGCATAGCGGTGTAGCGGGCCCTCGGCGGCGCGCGCCGCGCTGCGCTTGAGCCAGAAGGCGACCGGGAGCAACGCCAGTAGGCCGAGAAATCACAGCGGTTGTTCGAAGTGAAAGCCGCCGTCAAACACCTGCAGTCCTCCCGACGAAGCGCTTCCGACCTTCCGGGAAGAGACCGAGGCCGAGCAGCGCGATCAGGGCGAGCCCGAGAGGCCAGCGGTAGAGCGGCTGAGGGAGATAGGCGGTGCGAGTCTCGGCCTCGGTCTTCTCGAGCTGGCCGATGCGTGCCGAGATCTCCTCGAGCGCGCGGGTGTCCGTGGCGCGGAAATAGGCCCCTCCGGTGAGCTCGGCGATCTCCTCTAAGGCGCCTTCGTCCATCGTCAGATCGTCGCGGTAGCGCACTACGCCCTCTTCGAGGATCGGGATGCTCGCCTGCTTGCTGCCGACCCCGATCACGTAGACGCGCACCCCGTTCTGTCGGGCCACCGTCGCCGCCTCGCTCGGTGCGAAGCGTCCGGCATTATTGTCCCCGTCCGCGATGACGATCATGACCCGCGATCCCTCGGGACGTTCGCGCAGCTTCACCACCCCGAGCGCGATGGCGTCGCCCAGCGCGGTGGCCGGCCCGGCAATGCTCGGGACGATCCCATCGAGCAACTGACGCACGGCCAGCCGGTCCAGGCTCAGCGGCGAGAGCACGAACGCCTGGCTGCCGAAGACCACCAGACCAACGCGATCGCCGCTGCGACCCTCGATAAAGCGGCCCATGACCCCGCGGACCACGCTCATGCGATTCACCGGACGGCCATCGACCGTGAAATCCAGTGCCTCCATCGAGTGCGAGGCGTCGACCGTGATCATCAGGTCGTAACCGGGCGTGCTGATCTCGGTGTACGGCGTCAGCCACTGCGGACGCATCAGCGCCAAGACCAGCGCAATCCAAAGCAGATAGAGCAAGGCTCGATACAGCCAGCCGGTGAGCTGAAGACCGGGGCGTCGAACGGTAAAGGCCGCTTGAAGTGCAACGATCTGCGGGTGCAGCAGGGTGACACGTTGACCTTCGAGCGTCGCCTCGCCCGGATCCTGCGCACGTTCCGGCCAGAGCCAGGGCAAGAGGAGCGGCAACGGCAAGAGGAGTGCAGCCCAAGGCCAATGAAACTCAAACATGGCGGGTCTCAACCACGGGCATTCCCTCGCGCTCCGAGCCTCGGCAGGCGTCGGATCAACGGTTGGATCAGGCGCTGGCTCAGGCCGCGGCGCCGGCCCTGCGGCGCATCGCGGACCTCGACCCAGGCGAGTGCCGCGTCGATCAACGAGAGGAGATCCTTCGGGCCGACACGGCTGCGCAGTGCGCCGGCCGGTGCATAGGGTGCGTCGATCAGGATGCGTCCCCGCTCGTGCCAGTGGAAGCCGTTCGGATCCTGTGCCGAGAGCCAATCAAGCCAAGCCGTTCCGGTGAGGCCCGCGCAGGCCGGCCGGCCGAGTCGGGCCATGGCGATGCGGCGCAGCAGCTCGGAGAGCTCGCCCAGTGTCTGCTTGGCGTCCTGCCCCTTGCCGGCGCGGCGCTTCAGATCACGGAGCGCGGCGGCGGCCTCCCAACGCCAACTGCCGAGCGTGATGCCGGGGATGGGGATCCGCAGACTGAGCCGGGCACGCGATCGCCAAACAAGGAGGACGAGCAGCGTCAGTGCGATCGCCAGCAGCCACCAGCCGGGGGCCGGTGGCCACCAGGGGATGGGCGGGATGTCGTGGATGTCGCGGAGCATCGCGACGGGTGGCGAGGGAGCGAGGATCGGGTCCATTACACCGCTCGCGAGCGCGCTCGCTGCTCTAAGGCACGGATCAGGCTGAGATGGATCTCGGCGTCGGTCCGCACCGGGAGGAGGATGATCCCGAGGCGATGGACAACCGCCTGGAGCAGGGCCCGCCGCTCTTCCCATGCCGCGCGATAGCTGCGCCTGGCTTCCGGATCGTCGGTGTCGACCTCGACCAGGGTGCCGTCGGTACCGGTAAAGGTGGTGATGCCCATCGCCGGGATCTCCCAATCCGCCGGGTCGTCGACCGGGATCAGCGCGACCGAGTTGCGCTGTCCCAGGTCGCCGAGGATCGCCTCCAGTCCCATGGCGTCGCGATTCAGGTCGGCGATGACGAAGACGAGCGAGCCGGTCGGGAGCCCCGAGGTTGCCCGCCGAAGCGCACCGCCGAGACAGTCGATGGACGGATCCAGCTCGGCACCGGGCACGGTCAGTGTGCGCAGCAGTTGCCAGAGCGCGCGGCGACCGCGCGAAGGACGAAAGTGCTGGAGTCCGGTGGTGGGGTCGCCGAAGACCAGGCCGCCAACCCGATCGTTGAGCCGACTTGCCGCCCAACCGATCAGGGCCGCCGTGCGGGCCGCCTGTACCGACTTGAAGGTCCCACGCGTGCCGAAGGCCATGTGCGGACCCTTGTCGACACAGAGCACCACCGAGCGCTCGCGCTCCTCGCGGAAGATCTTCATGTGCGGCTCGTTGGTACGCGCCGTGACCTTCCAATCCATATAGCGGATGTCGTCGCCCTCGCGGTACTCGCGCACCTCCTCGAAGTTGACCCCGGCGCCGCGAAAGACCGACGCATAGAGTCCGGCGAAGGTCGAGTTGACCAGATGGTGCGAGGGAAGCCCGAGCGTGTGAGCCTGATGGCGCAGCTCCAGCAGGTCGTCGAGACGGGGATAAAGACTCATCGTGCCGCGGCCGATCTCAGGGGATGGCCACCAGGGTCAGGAGTCGATTGACGAATGCATCCGTGGTCACCCCCTCGGCCTCGGCCTCGAAGGTCAGCAGCAGACGATGGCGCAGGATCTCGGGAACGACGGCCTGAATATGGTGAGGCGCGACGAAATCGTCGCCGTCGAGCCAAGCCCTGGCACGAGCGCAGCGGGCCACCGCGATACTGGCGCGCGGCGAGGCGCCGAACCGACACCAGCGCCCCAGATCGGAATCATAGAGCTTGGGCTGGCGGGTCGCCTGCACCAGGTCGACGATATAGCTATGCAGCTTCGGATCAAGGTAGAGCCCGGCGACGTCGCGACGCATCGCGAAGAGATCGGCCTGGCTGAGGCGTTCAACGGGTGCGACCTCGGGCTCCTTCTGCTGGCGGGCGTCGAGCTCGAGGATCATCAGCTCTTCGTCGCGGGTGGGATAGGTGACGACTGCCTGCATCAGGAAGCGGTCGAGCTGTGCCTCGGGCAGGTGATAGGTGCCTTCCTGCTCCACCGGGTTCTGGGTCGCCAGCACCATAAAGAGCTTCGGCAGCGGGTAGGTCTTCAGACCGACCGTGATCTGGTGCTCGGCCATGGACTCCAGCAACGCCGATTGGACCTTGGCCGGTGCGCGGTTGACCTCGTCGGCGAGCAGGATGTTGTGAAAGAGCGGGCCGGGCCGGAACTCGAACTCGCCCCGTTCGTGGCGATAGATGTCGGTGCCGATCAGGTCCGAGGGTAGGAGATCCGGCGTGAACTGGATGCGGTGGAAGTCGCCCTCGAGCGCGTCGGCGAGGGCCTTTACCGCCGTCGTCTTGGCCAGCCCCGGCATCCCCTCGACCAAGAGATGCCCGTCGCTCAGCAGGCAGATCAGCATGCTGTCGATGAAGGATGCTTGTCCGATGATGCGGGAGGCGATGTGGTCGCGAACGGGCTTGAGATCGCTTGGCGTCATGCTCTGTTACGTCTTGTCCGGGTGGCTGACTGCTTGAGGGGGCGTGGATCGCCGATTCTTCCGATCGGTCGCGTCCGACCACTTAATGCTGTGCCTTTTCCGGGGCAAGTGCAAGCCTCGTCCGGACCGGCGGGCTTGCTCAATTTATCAGTACATTCAGATGTTTTATCCGGTTGCATGCCGTATCCGTGTCGGCGGAAATGAGCCGTTCCGGGTCGCGATAACCGTCCGTCGACTCGACAAGGAACGGCTGTCGCTCAAGGCTTGACAAATCGGTTGTACACATGGGCTCAAAGAGTCCTCTCGCCCCTTCCTTGATCTTTAAAACGATCGAGCGCCGACCGTGCACGAAACGTCAATATCTTGTTTCTAAATGGTGTATTTCAGCCGATCAAGATCTGACCGATCTGTTTTCAGTCAAGCAACCACAAGCCTTCAGGCGCGTTGACCAGACTTTCTCCACATCCTTATCCACAGGTTCTGTTGGCATCTCAGAAATGCCTACTGATACAGATGTGTTGCCGTGCAGTTGCGAGTGCGGGGCGAAGGTGTTGCGGCTAAGTTGCCAAAAGCGGGAACTCTGGTTCGAGGCGGTGCGGCTCTAACGGCCGGTCCGGGATGGTGGACTGCGGTGACCCGGTCGTTGTCTGCGTCTCGTCCGGCCGGCGGGGCGATCAGACCACGAGGGATTGTGCATTCGGTGGCTGATGGCCGAGCTGCGCCGAGATGCGCTCGGCGGCCTCGATGAGATCGGCGGTCCACTCCAGCCGGCGGCGCTCGATCGGGGCAGAGACCGACAGCCCGGCGCTCACGTTGCCTGTGCTGTCGTAGAGCAGGACGCCGATGCAGCCGACATCGAGCTCGGCCTCCTCGTTGTCCAAGGCAAATCCCTGCGCCAGGGAGTCACGGCATTCGGCGAGCAGGCGGGGAAGGGTGCTGACGGTGTTGCGGGTATAGGCGGGTAGGTTGGTCCGTGCGGCATAGGCCCGAATGGCCTCCTCGCCGGCGGCGCCCAGCATGAGTTTGCCGACCGCGGTGACGTGTAGAGGGGCGCGCGACCCCACCAGCTGCTGCACATGAATCATCCGATTCGGCGTCGCCTTCTCGATGTAGACGACCGCGTCGCCCTCGCGGATGGTCAGGTTTACCGTCTCCCCCAGCCGGTCGCGCAGCGACTCCATCACGGGTCGGGCGATGGCGCGGACATCGACGTTGGCGTGCAGTCTGACACCCAATTGCAGCAACCGCAGCCCGAGACGGTAACGCCCGACCGAGTCCTTCTCGACGAACCGGTTCTGGATCAGCGAGGCGAGGATACGATGCGCGGTCGAGGCATGCAGCCCCGTCTCGGCGGCCAGGATCTTCAGACTCACGGGATCGGAATAACGGGCGATGGCGTCGAGCAGGGCGGCGGCCCGGTCGATGACCTGAATATGCGGTGCGATGCCTTGTTCGGACATGATCGGCTCAGTCCAGTGTCTCGACCGCGAAGCCCACCACCTGTCGGCGTTCGCGAAACGTTTGGATGCCGATGGGCAGGATCTTCCGGGTCATAGAATGGGTCTGAACGGCGAGATGGCATGGCGTGATTGTAGACCTCGGCGAGCGCGCGGCGAACCCGACGGACGGAAACGCCGATGGTGTCGGCTGATGGGCCCGCCTGCGCGGCTGCCTCGGGGTTCACGAAACGAGATCCGGTGCACTATGCTCGGCGATCCAATGCGCCTTCTCCCGACGCGCAGCGCCTACCGCGCTCGAGCCCCTCGATCATCACCCAAGGACGATACCCATGATCCTCTTCAAGCTGCCCGTTAAATTGACCTTGTTGCTCCTGTCGGCCATCGCGGCAGGCGTGCTTTGGCAACAGGCGCAATTGAACGTCCTGGCCTTGAGCCGCATCGACCCCGTGCCCGAGACACGGGCGATGGTGGCCGAGGAACGCTATGCGGACGCGGCCGACTATCTCGACTTCTTCATGGCCTATGACTACGTCAATCAGGATCCGGCCGCTCGTGCGCTGCGCGCCGAGATCGAGGCCGTGCGCGACAGCGTCAGTTATCAGGCCGGTAAATTGGCCGAGGGTCTTTTCGACGGCACCAGCGACGAGACCATCGGCAATCTGGCGAGCGTCGCCACGGACTTCTTCGTCATCGGCGACATCCGCGATCTCGCGAAACAGGGGATAAACTACGCTCAAGGCGAGGACGTCGACGAGGTCGTCACCGCGCTCGCGTCCATCGGCCTGGTCGCCACCGCGGCGCAGCTCGGGAGCGGCGCGGCGACGGTCGGCACCGCCGGGGCGGCGGCCCCGACCGTCGCGGCGAGCACCACGGCCAAGGGCAGCGTCATCATCCTCAAGACTGCACGCAAGCTCGGCAAGCTTCCGCCCTGGCTCGGCAAGGCTTTGATCAAAGGCGCCAAGACGGTCAAGCAGACCAAAAAGCTCGACGCGGTCACGGATCTCTTCGGCGACGTCTATCGGCTTGCCAAGACCCGTGGTGGCCTGACCCTGTTGAGCAAGACCACGGACGCTGCCTCGCTGCGCCGCATGGCGAAGCTGGCCGATATCTTCGGCGATCAAACTGCGACCCTCTACCGGATCGGCGGCACCAGCTTCGTGCGAACCGCGCAGCGCGCGGGTGATCTGGGTGTCGACAGCATCAAGGTCGCGGCGACCTACGGCAAAGGCGGGCTGCAGGTCCTCGACAAGGTCGGTGCACTGAAGTTTGCGAAATTCACCGCCCGTGGGAGCAAAATGGTCTATAAAGGCAATGTTATTCAGGTCTTTGCGCGTCTGTTCGTCAATGTGCCCGATTGGGTGTTGTACCTCTTGGTCGCGCTCGGGGCCTTCGTGTGGGTGCCTTGGCGGTGGCTCGGGCGGCTCCGGAGGCTCGCGACGAGGAAGCATACGTCTCGATCGCTCGCTCCGTCAGATCATCCGGCACGGCTCTGCGATTGACTCGATCGGGCGCGTGACCACGGCGCCGACGCGAGGTCGGCGCGGCTCGAACTCAATCTTCCCGTAGGCGCGGGGGCTGGACGAAACCCGCGTTTCCGGTAGACGGGGCGCGGGAAGGAACCCGGCCAGGCGACGTCGCAACTGCTAAGCTGCCGGTGTCCGGTTTGATCCGGCATTGCTTCCATCCCCAGGTGTCAGGATAGATGTCGCCTCCCTTTGGGAGAATGTGTGGGAGGATGGGGCATCACCGACCCGGGGCTTTGCGCCCTCCGGGGTCAGCCGGGAAGGAGCCCGAAGGGCGACTGACGGCTGACCCCGGAGGGCGCGGCGCAAGCGCCCCGAGGCATGAGAAGGCGAGCGACATGACAACCTATTCGAGCGAACTGAAAGACAGCATCCTGACGAAGCTACTGCCGCCCAACAACGTCGGCGTCCCGCAGTTGGCCGCGCAAACCGGCATCCCGCGCGACACCCTCTACGGCTGGCGGCGCGAGGCGTTGGGTCGGGCGCGTCGACCACGGGCATCGACGGTGCCTGCCGGGACGCTCGGCAGCGAGGAGAAGTTTGCCGTGGTGATGGAGACCGCCACCCTCAATGAGTTGGAGCTGGGCGCGTACTGTCGGCGCAAGGGCCTGTTCGCCGAGCAGATCAGCGCGTGGCGCACGACCTGCCAGCAGGCCAATGCGCCGCTGACGAGCACGACCGAGCGGGCCGAGCGGCGCGCCGAGCAGGCGGAGATCGTGCGCCTGGGTCGGGAGTTGCAGCGCAAGGACCGGGCCTTGGCCGAAGCCGCCACGTTGCTGGTGCTCCAAAAAAGTCCGGGCGATCTGGGAGGAGCCAGAGGACGCTCGCTCGCCTATGAGCGGCGCGTACAAGTGAGCGAGTACATCGCCCAAGCCTGTGCCGAGGGCGCCCGCCTGAGTCGCGCCTGCGCCGCCGTGGGGCTGTCCGAGCGCACCCTGCAGCGCTGGCGTCGCGACGGGGCGATCGGCGGCGACGGGCGCACGCGCGAGCACCGGACCGAAGGCGCGGTACGCACCCCGGCCAATCGGCTCTCGCCCCACGAGCGACAAGCCGTCCTCACAGCCGCCAACGCGCCCAGGTTCGCGAGCTTGAGTCCGCATCAGATCGTCCCGGCGCTGGCCGACGAGGGCTGCTACCTGGGATCCGAGTCGACCTTCTACCGCGTGCTGCGCGACGCCGGGCAGCTCGCCCGCCGCGGTCGCGCCAAGGCGCCGACACGGGTGCGCCCGCAGCCGCTGGAGGCGACCGGGCCGAATCGGGTTTGGAGCTGGGACATCACCTACCTGGCCAGTACCGTGCAGGGGATGTTCTTCTATCTGTACCTGATCATGGATGTCTACAGCCGCAAGATCGTCGGCTGGGAGGTCTACCCGCAGGAGTCCGCCGCGCACGCCGCCAGCGTCCTGCACAAGGCCTACCTGCGCGAAGGCGTGCACCCGGGCACACTGGTCCTGCACTCGGACAACGGCTCGCCGATGAAAGGCGCCACCATGCTGGTGATGCTCCAGCGCCTCGGGGTCGTGCCGTCCTTCAGTCGCCCGGCCGTGAGCAACGACAACCCCTACTCGGAGTCGCTGTTCAACACCGTCAAGGGTCGCCCGGACTTCCCTCCGATCCCTTCGACGGCGTCGAGGCGGCACGCCGCTGGATGACGACATTCACCGCCTGGTACAACACCATCCACCTGCACAGCGCGCTGAAGTTCGTCACCCCGGCACAGCGCCATCGCGGCGAGGATGTCGACCTGCTGGCACGGCGCGACGCGCTCTATCAAGCCGCCAGAGACGACAACCCGACGCGCTGGTCCGGACCCACCCGCAATTGGACGCCGCCCGCTTCGGTCTTGCTCAACCCGGGAAAACCCCCTCGTGAACAGGAGAAGGCCGACACGAACATGACATGATTGATGCGACAACTACCTTGACACTTACCGCCATTGGAAGCGTCGCTCAAACCAACCCATTGTCAATGCACATGACACACCCGCACCCGCCAGCATCGGATCGCGCCTCACGCGGACGAACAGTTACCCCGCGCCGCTTCGACTACAGCGCACTCAAGGCGCGTCGGGACGCGCAGCGCAATGAGTCCGCGAGTCTGTCCGCACGATTGCGGGAGCAGGTCGAACGCGAGGGTGCAGCGGTATTTCGCCGCTACCGCGCGACTAGAGCCATCGCGTTCGGTTCATTGGTCGAAGGCCGGGCTCACGCGCGCTCGGACATCGATTTGGTCGTGTTGGGAACGGACCCTGCCGACTACTGGGCGTTGCGGCGCGATCTGGAAGAGACCTTCGGGCGCCCGATCGATCTCCACACCGAGTCCGATGACGCTCGTTTTGTCTCCAAGGCCATTGCGCGGGGCAAGCTGATCTATGCCGCATAACATCGCACTGCTGCGCGCCGACATCGAAGACGAGTTGGCCAAGCTCGAAGCGTTGGCGCGGGTCTTCGCCACGGTCCGCGAAAAGCTCGACCTGCAGCCCGCCGAGATCTCCGTCTACGACCGAGGCGCCATCGGCTACTTGCTGCACAATTTCTACAGCGGCTGCGAGAACATGTTTCGGCGCATCGCGGCCTTCTTCGAGAACGACATCGGCACGGACACGTGGCATGCCGAGCTGCTGCGCCGCATGAAGCTGAGTGTCGAGGGCTACCGACCGGCGGTCATCGATGATGAGCTGTACCGGCTCTTACAGGATTTTCGCGGCTTTCGTCATGTGTTCCGCAACCCCTACTCGTTCGAGCTGGATTGGGAGCGCGAGCGGCTGGTGGCGCTCCGCTTCGAGACGACGCTGAGTTTGGTCCGAGAGCAGGTTTTGGCCTTCCTGGATGGATTGGATGAGTTGCGATAGGGGCGCATCTCGCGGCACGTGCCCCGCGGCGTACTGGAAAGCCGTCCCGGCAGCAGCGCCTGCGCGAAGACTCCATTATCGTTGCCGCTGGATAGTGGCGAGACGGAATGAAAAGAAGTGATTTAAAGCAATAGGTTGCGGCGTCTTCCATTATCTGGTCTGGCCTGCGGGTCCATTGACGGAAAAAATTTTGGAGCCGATGCGCACCCCGCTGCCTGTGCGAGTAAACCGGCTGCCCAGGAGCACGAATCCCGACGACCTGTGGTTGTCGTTCACTGTTATTCCACGAGAATTCATCAGAGCAATCCGCGCTGCCCCTACCGGATTCGTCCACCACTTTTGCAGCAACCTGCGGTCCAGCTAGGGCTTGGCGGATGAACGATAACGAGGGCGCCGCCAGCATCGCGGATCAAGCACGAGGCGCCGCTATGCCTCGGCTGAACCGGAGAATCCGGTCCAAGGAACACGCGGCGTTGCAAACGCATCCCGACGGACTCGGCACGGTGCGAGTATGATCGCTCCGCGAACTGTCACTGTGCTCAAGACGACCCAACGGAATCGGGACCTACCATCCATGCTCCAGCTGGAAGCCATCACAAAGGACGCGCAGCTCGCCGGGCTCGACCCCAACGATATCGTCCGCGTCGTCAGTGTCGAGCCGGTCGGCACCGATGCGCTCACCGTCTACTTCAAGGGGTCGGACGGCAACCTCGCCGAGCAGATGTTGCTCCCCACCAACCGGGCTCGTCTGGTCATTGTCGGTGTCAGTTGCAGATTCCAATGCGCAGACTGGGCTGCACAGCGGGATGCCTATGTTCCGGAGGACCTGTTGCAAGGCTTGCGACAGCGAAAACGGCCTGGCGGCAGTTCTGACGGAGTGTACGATTGTTTTCGGTAGACCACCCCGAACAGATGATTCGGTTCGGTTTCAAGTTCGGCAAGGGCGGCGCCCACGCGGCGCGGACGATGATGCTGTCCGAGCTTCAGCGTCTTCTCGAAGTCGCAAAAGATGAATGGGTGCGGGACGACTACCGCACGGCTGTCGTCGAGGAGAACGTGCTCGACAAGCCGACGCTCAATGCGCGCAAGTTCACCTTCCGACACCTGCGCAACCTGTACATCCTGGACCCTGGAACCTGCCTGTTCCGGATCTTTCGTGAGCTGTGGGCTCAGGATCGGGACGGACAGCCCGTCTTCGCCCTGCAAATGGCTCTCACCCGCGACGCACTGCTGCGCGACAGTGTGTCATCGGTTCTTGCGACGCCAGAGGGACAGCGTTTCGAGCGCGAGGCGATTGAGCGGTTGCTGTCTGAATCGGATGAGGGGCGTTTCACAGCTGCATCGCTGAAGTCGTTCGCCCAGAATATCAACGGCACCTGGACCCGAGCCGGCTACCTGACTGGACACGTCAACAAGACCAGGTCGCACCCGGTGATCACCCCGGCGAACGTGACCTTTGCGCTGTTCCTAGGCTATCTAGAGGGTCGTCTCGCACGCCGCCTTTTCACCAGCGACTGGGTCCGCGTGCTCGATCTCCCCGAGGAACGGCTGATCGAGCTAACGCAGGCCGCGGCGCAGCGCGGCCTGTTGGTGTTTCGCCGCACCGGCAGCGTCATGGAGGTCCGCTTCCCGGACTATCTGACCGAGCAGGAACAGGAGTGGCTCAGTGAGCAGGCTTGACCGTCTCGTCGAACGCTACGCGGAGCACATCGCCACGCCTTGGCCCGAGGGTCTGTCCGGCATCGAACGCGTGATCTTCGTCGTCTACCCGCCGGCGGACGAGCTGAAATTTCGGGTCTACATCGACGAGTTCGAGCTTCGCACACGCGACGCCGGCCACGGCTGGAGCCTGCTCGATCTGACCGACGCCTTCCCGCAGTGGATGGCCGCCCAGCGTTACCGCGACAAATACTTCCGCCGCCCGGAGCTGCTGGCCGGGTACCCCGAGGGCCGGCTGACCGAGTTCACCAAACACCTGGTCGAGAGGACCAGCGCGCACATCGAGCAGGCTTCAGCGAATGACGTCGTTGCGATGGCTGGGGTCGGAGCCCTGTTTGGCGTCTCCAGCGTCTCGACTGTCGTCGACCAGGCCGCCTCCGCCATCAATGGCCGGTTAGTCGTCTTTTTTCCCGGCGAGGTGGAGGACAAGACCTACCGGCTGTTGGACGCACGCGATGGCTGGGGCTATCTGGCGCATGCCATCACGACGGACTGAATCAGGGAGATGACCATGCACAATCGCGACATCTACAGCAAGGACCCCCTCGCCAATCGGCTGATCAACAACGGCGTCGCCGAGGTCTCGGAGGATCGCTCCCAGGCCGCGCTGGAGATCCTCCGCTACGAACTGGACACCTTCGTCTGCGACGGCGAATACGCCAAGGGCCTGCAGAAGATCCTGGAGATCTATCTCGGCAATCTCGGGCAAGCCCCCGAGCAGCCCGGCGTCTGGATCAGCGGCTTCTACGGCAGCGGCAAGTCGCACCTGGCCAAGATGCTGCGCGCCCTGTGGGTGGACGGCGTCTTCGACGATGGCGCCACGGCGCGCAGCATCGCCAGACTGCCGACCGACATCAAGGACCACCTCCGGGAGCTGAACAACCAGAGCAAGCGCTACGGCGGCCTGCACGCCGCCTCCGGCAAGCTGGGCTCCGGCGCCGGCAACAATGTCCGCCTCGCCCTGCTCGGCATCGTCTTCAAGTCCGCCGGCCTGCCGGAGAAATACAACCAGGCGCGCCTAGTCCTCTGGCTCAAGCGGGAGGGAATGCTCGAAGCGGTCGAGGCGACCCTTGCGAAGAATGGCACGAGCTTGGAGCGGGAGCTGCCGGAGCTTTTTGTCTCTGACGACCTGCACGCCGCCCTGTTGGCGGCCAAGCCCGAGCTGGCGCCGGACGTCCTACACGTCGGCGACCGCCTCATCGCCCAGTACCCCGAGGTCCAGGACGTCTCTAACCCGGATGTTTCATAAACCGACACAGCCGACACTGGCCTCGCGGATTTGCGCGGCGCTGGGCGTCACCGAGGGCGATGACCGGGACGCCGCGGGGGTTGAATGGTGGAAATACCGAGCGGCAACGGGCTTGATCAACGGGGCACGAGTAGTTTTGTCGCCGCGCAGGCGTACGATGCCCTGCCCGAGGTGGGCATAGTCGTCGTGCGCGTGCTGAAATCCCCGTGCGGGGATGTATGTGCGTCTAGGCGGGCGCCGCCCGGGGCTGCGCGTTGAAGAGCCTCTCGGTGACCTGCTGCAACAGCGTCTTGACCGGACAGCTCGAGGGCAGGTGCAGGCGCACGCGGTCTTTGTACTGCACCACGCGCACGGCGAGCTTGAACAGTTTGATGATCACGGTGGCAGGCTGGGCGTTGGCCAGTTCCGTGCCGACGAGGACCTCGGTGCGCAGCGTTTGGTGCAAGACGTAAGCGGCGCAGGAGAAGAACAAGCGCATCTGATTGGCCAAGAAGGTGCTGTCGGAAGTGCGATCGCTGGCCAGATCGTTCTTGATCATTTTGATGAAGTTCTCGTCCTGGCCGCGCGCGCAGTACAGATCGCGGTAGACGCACTCGGGACTGGGCAAGTCCAAGGAGGTGACGACGAAGCGGAGGTTGTCGCCGCGCGCCGTCACCTCGGCTTTGAGGATGGTCCGACACGCGCCGGGCCAGGAACCGGCACGGTAGTCAACCTCGTGGTAGGTGCGGGTCCGCTCGGGTACGTCGGCGTCGGCGCGCCGGGCGTTCTCGATGCGCAGCGCATGGAGCTTGCGGGCGTCGGCCAAGAACGGCTCGGCCCGTGGCGTGAGAGCCCGGTTACCCGCCAGGCCGAAGATGAAATCCGTCAACGGATCGGCCATCGCCAAGGCCATCAACTCGGGGTTGGAGAAGTGTCCGTCGCCGCGCAGGATGATGCGTGTGCGTGGCCACGCGGCCCGCAGCCGCTTGAGCACGCGCTTGAGGATCATCGCGTTCTCGGCGCCGGTGGGGCGCTTGCCGGGACGCAGCACCGCGGTGATGAACTTCCCCGAGAGGCCCTCGAAGAGAAACAGCGGCAAGTAGCAATGGTTGCCGTAGTGATGATTGTAGAACGCGAACTCCTGCTGGCCATGGGTGGCGTCTTCGGAGTGGTCCATATCGAGCACGATCACCTGCGGCGCCTTCGGGTAGCTGGCGATGAAGGCCTCGACGAAGGCCTGCGCCATGCGGTAGAGGTCGCGCGCGCCGACCCCATTCTCCAAACGCGAGAAGGTCGGCCCGCTGGCCAGGTCCGTCGTCGCATCCAGCGGCTTGCGCTCCAGCCCCAGCTTGAACAGCGCATCACGGCGCAGCGCATTGGCGTCGTTGCCGTCTTCGTAAGCACAGGCGATCTGGTAGACCCGTTGCGCGATCAGCTCACGCATCGGATGGGTGGTGTAGGACGGATGGCGCCAATCATCGATCGCTGCGCTCAACCGCTCGGTCAGGCCGATCTGCCGATCAACCCCGCGCAGAATCATGGGGCCAAAGTCAGACGACATGGCGCCGCCGTCGAAGTCGCCGCGGACCGTGAAACCGGCGACCGGGGGAAAACGCAGCTGTTCCGGGGTAGACTCGGGCATGGGCGACCTCGTTTAGCTTCTTCCGAAGCGTTCTTGGCGGAACAGCCATTTTATCAATGGGTTGAACGAGAGTCGCCCTTTTTTATGAAATATTCGGGCTAACGACGAGATGATCCGCGCCGTCAAGGATGCGCTGACCAACGAAGACGTCTTTCCACTCACCCTCATCGTCCTCGACGAGGTGCAGCAGTTCATCGGCGACAGCGGCGACCGCGCCTACAGCATTCAGGAGGTGGTCGAGTCCTGCAGCAAGCACTTCGGCGGCCGTCTACTTTTCGTGGGCACCGGCCAGACCGCCATGTCCGGCACCCCCTCGTTGCAAAAGATCAAGGGCCGGTTCACGGTGCCGGTGCAGCTCTCGGACACCGACGTCGAGGCCGTCATCCGAAAGATCATCCTGCAGAAGCAGCAGAGCGCCGTGCCCGCCATCCAGAAGGCGCTCACCGACAACCTCGGCGAGGTCTCACGCCACCTGCGCGGCACCAAGCTCGAGCACACCACCGACGACGAGCAGATCATGGTCGCGGACTACCCGCTGCTGCCGGTGCGCCGGCGGTTCTGGGAGAAGGTCCTGCACAAGCTCGACGAGTCCGGCACCATCTCGCAGCTGCGCAACCAGCTGCGCATCGTCCACGAGGCCGCCTGCGCCACGGCCGAGCAACCGCTGGGCCAAGTCGTGTCCGGCGACTTCATCTACGACCAGCTCAGCACCGACCTGCTTCAGACCGGGCTGCTGTCGCGCGAGGTCTACGACCGCATCGGCAAGCTCGCCGCCGGTGACGATGACGCTCGGCTCAAGGCCAGCCTGCTCAAGCTCGTCTATTTGATCGGCAAATTGCCCACCGACCCGATGGCGGACATCGGCCTGCGCGCCACCGAGGACAGCCTGGCGGACCTCTTGGTCACGGACCTCGCCGGCGGCTCCAGTGCGCTGCGCAAACGCATCCCGGCCCTGCTCGACGCGCTGCACGACAAGGACGGGCTGGTCATGGCCATCGCCACCCCGGCGGGCACCGAGTACCGCCTGCAGACCGCCGAGAGCAGCGCCTGGCACGACGAGTACCGCAAGCAGGTCTCCGAGCTGTCCGCCAACACCCAGCGCCTGGAGATGGAGCGCATCGACCTGTTCAAGGCCGCCTACCGGGATGCGCTCAAGGGCGTGCACCTGACCCAGGGGCAGACCAAAGAGGCCCGCACCCTCACCCCTTGCTACGACGACATCCTGCCGGCGGACGCCGACAAGCAGATCTATGCCTGGTTCCGCGACGACTGGAGCAGCTCCGAGGCCGAGATCAAGGGCGATGCCCGCAACGCCGGCCCCACCAGCTCGTCGATCTTCGTCTTCCTGCCGGCCCAGAGCCGCAATGAGCTGCGCTCCGCCATCATCGAGCACAAGGCCGCCCAGCTCACGCTGGAGACCCGCGGCATTCCGGCCACCCCCGAGGGCCAGGATGCCCGCTCCGCGATGGAGACGCGCCGCAACGACGCGGCCCGGCGCATCGCCCAGATCGTCAAGGCCGTGGTCCGCGGCGCCCAGGTCTACCAGGGCGGGGGGCAGACCGTCGATGGCAGCGAGCTCACCGACAAGCTCCAGGCCGCGGGCGGCGCCTCCATCGTGCGTTTGTACGGCGACTTCGACACCGCCGATCAGCTCGGCTGGGACAAGGTCATCGAGCGCGCGCGCAAGGGCGAGACCCAGCCCCTGCAGCCCATCAAGCACAGCGCGGATACCGATCAGCACCCGGTCTGCGCCGCCATCCTCAAGCAACTCGGCGCCGGCAAGAAGGGCAGCGACGTTCGCGACCACTTCAAGGCGCCGCCCTACGGCTGGCCTCAAGACGCCGTCGACGGCGCCCTCTATGCCCTGATCGCCAGCGGCCATGTGCTCGCGCTGAACAACCTGTCCAAACCCGTCGATGCCAAGGGGCTGGAGCGCCGCCAGATCACCCAAAGCACCTTCAAGCCCGAGACCGTCACCATCAGCCCGGTGCAGAAGATCCAGATCCGCAAGGTCTTCCAGGCCGCCGGCGTCACCTGTCAGCCCGGCACCGAGATCGAGCGGGCGCCGGAGCTGCTGCGCGTGCTGCGGGAGCTGGTGGCAAAGGCCGGCGGCGAGGCCCCCAAGCCCGCGCTTCCCGATCAGAAAGGCATCGACGACCTGCAAGCCCTGGCCGGCAACGCGCTCCTCGCCGAATTGTTCAGCCAGCGCGATGCCTTGATCCAGGGCAGCGCGGATTGGCAGACCACCGGCCAGCAGATCGCCAAACGCTGGCCCGTCTGGACGCTGCTTCAGGACCTGCTCGACCACGCCAAGGACCTCGGACCCTGCAAGGAGCTGCAAGGCGAGGCCGCGGAGATCCAGAAACAACGGGCGTTGCTCGCCGGCCACGACCCGGTCCAGGCCCTGTTGGACAAGACCGTGGACCTGCTGCGCACCAGCCTCAACCACCACGTCGCGGCATATCGGACCACTTACGACGCCGAGTTGGCCGCGCTGGAGCAGGACAGCAACTGGCAGTCGCTCACGGCCGAGCAGTGCCAATCAATCCTCGCCAAGCATGGCCTGAACGAGACCGTCTCGGTCGACGTGTCTACACCGGAGCGCATCCTCGACGAGCTGGAACGCTGCGCGCTGTCCCAATGGGCCGACCGCACCCAAGCGCTCAAGGGCCGCTTCGAGCAGGCCCGCCTGGAGGCCGCGAAGCTGCTGGAGCCCAAGGTGCAGCGCGTGGACCTGCCGCGCCGAACACTCACCGATGAGACCGACCTTGCCGCCTGGCTGAAGGAGGCCGAGCAGCGCATCCGCGACAAGCTCAGCGAGGGGCCAGTGATGATTTAAGGGTACCTCGAAGAATTCGAGGTGCCCGTACGGGGCAGGATGCCCCGCCATTTTTCAAGCGCCTAAGCGCTTGAAAAATGGAGTGAAGCGGAAACCGCGTTTTCGCTTCGCGTCTTGAAGAATTGCCAGGACGGCAATTTTCAAGGTCCCCATAAGGCGCTCGCCCGGCCCCTGCTCTTCCTGCTGTTGCGTGTAGCGACCCTGCCACCTAAACTGTTGCATGTAACGCAACCACCGGGGGAGGGAGAGATGGCATCCACGCACGTCAACACACGCGTCCAAAAACACCGCGCTGCGCTGCGCAGGGCTGGGCTGCGTCCGGTGCAGATTTGGGTACCCGATACGCGTCGGGCAGGCTTTGCGGAGGAATGTCGGCGACAGTCTCGACTCGCCGCCCAAGCCGATGCCGCGGACAGCGACATGCAGCAATGGATGGACGAAGCCCTGACCGACCTGGATGGCTGGTCCGCATGACACGTGGCGACCTGGTGACCATCGTCATACCCGGTGATTTCGGCAAGCCGCGGCCGGCGTTGGTGATCCAGGCCGATCAGTTCCATGAGCATGCCACCCGCACCGTGCTGCCGGTGACCAGCACACTGGTGGCGGCGCCGCTGTTCCGCATCACACTCGAGCCCAGCGGGGAAAATGGCCTAACGAAGCCATCTCAGGTCATGGTGGACAAAGCGATGACCGTTAAGCGGGACAAAGTCGGCCCGGTGTTCGGGCGGATCGATCTCGACAAGCTGGTGGAGATCGAGCGCGCCCTGGCCGTGTTCTTGGGCATAGCCAAATGATCAACTTGCAAATTGCAAAGGCACCAACGCCGGAGGTGTCCGGAGAGCCGCGGCCGAAGGCTCCGCTGGAGGAAACCCTGGACTGGCTGCGGAGCGAGGTCTGGTTCCTCCCCGTCCTCGACCAACGCGGCGAAGACGAAATCCTCGGCTACAACGCGCATGGCTGCTTCGATTGAGCTGCCGGTCGATACCATGCCCCTAACCGCGCTGCTTGCTCGGCGAGCCCGACGCCCTGGTCCTATGGACGACTCAGCGGGCCCTGAGCCCGTTGGCCCCCATCGCCGCAACTGACTAAAATGATACAGATCAGTACAGACATCTCATCTGCATCGCCAAGCCCATGCGTACCACCCTCAACATCGACGACGACCTGCTCCAGCGCGCCCGGGACCTCTCCGGCATGCAGGAGAAGACCGCCCTGATCCGCGAAGGACTCAAGGCCCTGATCGAGCGGGAGAGCGCCCGCCGCCTCGCCAGGCTCGGGGGCTCCGAGCCCGGGTTGGAACCCATCCCCCGACGACGCGTCGAGACTGGCGGGTGATCCCGGTCGATACCTCCGTTTGGGTCGATCACCTGCGCAGCGGCGATGCCCCGCTGGCGGCAAGGCTCGAAGCCGCGAGCGTCGCCATGCGCCCGATGGTGCTCGGCGAACTGGTCTGCGGGAATCTCAAGGACCGCCAAACCCTCCTCGCCCTGTGGCGCAACCTGCCGCAGCTTCCGGCGGCCACCGATGCCGAGGCCCTGTTCTTTTTGGTACGCAACCGCCTGTTGGGGCGTGGCATCGGCTATAACGGCGTGCACCTGCTCGCATCCGTTTCGCTGCATGCCCGGGCCAGGCTTTGGACCCGCGACAGACGCCTGCGGGCGACCGCGGAACAATTGGGCCTGGCCCACCCGGAGCCGGACGCCTGATTCGCGTATCAGGAGAGCCGACGGAACCAAACCCTAGGACAGCAAACAAGATGGAAGCCCTCGCCAAAACCCTGCGCAAGCAACTGGAAGACGCCATCGTCGCCGCCCGCGACATCGCAGAAGGGGCCGCCCGTGCTGCCCTGATGCACCTGGGTGTCGGCGACGCGGACCTCCCTAGGCATCTGACCGACGCCGAGCGCGCCCTGCGCCGACGGCTGCGCGCCCCCGGACGGCAGCTCGGGGATCAGCGACAAGCGGATGGACATCAGGCCATCGACAAGCTGGTGCAGGAGGCCGCCTACGAGCACTGGCACCGCATGCTCTTCGCGCGCTTCCTGGCCGAGAACGGTCTGCTGATCCACCCTGACGGCGTGCCGCTGACCCTGGACGAATGCAACGAGCTGGCCCATGACGAGGGCGCCGCGGACGGCTGGGAGCTGGCCGGGCGCTATGCCTCGCGCATGCTGCCGCAGATCTTCCGACCCGATAGCCCGGTGCTGGCCCTCAAGCTCGCCCCGGAGCACCAGCGCGCCTTGGAGAACCGGCTGGCCGCGCTGCACCCGGACACCTTCCAGGCATCCGACAGCCTGGGCTGGGTCTATCAGTTCTGGCAGACCAAGCGGAAGGACCAGGTCAACGCCTCCGAGGTCAAGATCGGCGCCGACGAGCTGCCCGCCGTCACCCAGCTCTTCACCGAGCCCTACATGGTCGCCTTCCTGCTGGACAACAGTCTCGGCGCCTGGTGGGCCACCCGGCGCTTGAGCGAGGACGATCTGCGCACCGCCGAGACCGAGGATGAGCTGCGCCGAAAGGCCGCAATCCCCGGCGTCGCCCTCGAATACCTCCGCTTCGTCCGCCCTCCAACTGCACCCAGCGCTTCCACCGTAGCCAGCGCTTCCACTGTAGCCAGCGCTTCTACTGTAGCCAGGGCTTCTAGCCCTGGATCAACTGTAGCCAGGGCTTCCAGCCCTGATTTCCCAGGCCAAGATGGCCTGGCTACAGCCCTGGCTACAGTACCGGCGACAGCACAAGGCCTAGACGAAAGCACGCTCAAAATAACCCACGGCGAAAACCTGCCCCATTGGACCTGCGAGAACGCCGTTTACCACATCGTTTTCCGTCTCGCCGACTCCATCCCCAAGACCAAGCTCCAAGCCTGGGCCGCGGTACGCGACGCCCAAGCGCGGGTGGCAGAACGCGACGGCTGCCAATCCACCGATGCCGCACGCAGACAAATCACGAACCAATACCGGGAACGGATCGAGACCTATCTGGACGCCCGCCATGGCGACTGCCACCTCGCCAAGCCCGAATGCGCCGAGATCTTCGCCAACGCCCTCAAGCACTTCGACGGCCAGCGCTACCGACTGCATGCCTGGTGCGTCATGCCCAACCACGTCCATGTCATTGTCGAACCGCTGCCCGGCCATGACCTGTCCAAGATCATCCACAGCTGGAAATCCTTCACCGCCAATGCCATCAACAAACACCTGAACCGCACCGGCACCTTCTGGCAGGAAGACGCCTACAACCACATCATCCGCAACGAAAAGGAATACGACTTTCAGATCCGCTACGTCTGGCACAACCCCGACAAAGCCGGCATTCCGGACTGGCCCTGGCGCCAAGCCGCCACTGTAGCCAGAGCCTCCACTGTAGCCAGGGCTTCCAGCCCTGGATTCATACTCAACACTCCCAGCCCCGACTCACCAGGCCAAGATGGCCTGGCTACAGTTCCGGCCCCGGGCGCACAGCTGGAGCTGTCGGACGAGTCCCGCGCCCTGGTCGCCGAGGCCGGCAAGCTCGACGCCTTCAGCGACGACGACGGCATCTGCTGCTTGCCCGCCATCCGTGGCGAGCCCGCCGCCCACGAGCGCCTGTTCCGCCTGCTGGAAGCGGCCTACGGTGACGACTGGACCGCCGGCACCCTGACCAAGCTTCTGACCGAGTCTGGCGCCAAGGGCAAGGGCCTGGATGTCTGGTTGCGGGACGCCTTCTTCGAGCAGCACTGCAAGCTGTTCCGTCACCGCCCCTTCATCTGGCACATCTGGGACGGCCTCAAGGACGGCTTCGCGGCGCTGGTCAACTACCACAAGCTCGACCGCGCCAACCTGGAGCGGCTGATCTACACCTACCTCGGCGACTGGATTCGGATGCAGGAGCGCGCCGCCGCCGACGGAGCGCAAGGCGCCGACGAGCGCCTGGCCGCCGCCAAGGCCCTCAAGACCCGGCTTGAGGCCATCCTGGAGGGCGAGGCCCCGCTCGACATCTTCGTGCGCTGGAAGCCCATCGAGGCGCAGCCCATCGGCTGGGAGCCGGACCTCAACGACGGCGTGCGCCTGAACATCCGCCCCTTCCTGCTCGCCGGCGACGTCGGCAGGTCGGGCGCCGGCATCCTGCGCGCCAAGCCCAACATCCACTGGAAGAAAGACCGCGGCAAGGACGTCGAGAGCGCCCCCTGGTTTCACCGGTTCCAGGGCGACCGTATCAACGATCATCACCTGACCTTGGCCGAGAAGCGCGCCGCGCGGGAAGCAGCCGAGGCTGGAGCGGCGGCATGAAACCAGTGACTGCCCGGACGCAGCTTACCCGGCTCGTGCTTGAAGGCTACAAATCCATCCAGGCATGTGACCTGGAGCTTGGCGCGCTCAACGTTCTGGTTGGCGCCAATGGGGCGGGAAAGTCGAACCTGATCGGCTTCTTCAAGCTGATCCGCGAGATGACGGATGGGAACCTGCAGCGGCATGTTGCCAAGGCGGGCGGGCCGGATGCGCTGCTGCACTTCGGGCGCAAGGTCAGCGAGTCGCTGCGCTTTGAGCTGTACTTCGGTCACAATGGCTACCAGGCGACGCTGGAGCCCACGCTCGACAACCGATTGATGTTCTCCTATGAAGCCTTCTGGTGGGACGTGTCTGGTCCCCGTCAGATCGGCGCGGGTCATTTCGAGAGCAAGTGCAACGAAGGCACCCGCACCGGAATCGATGAATACGTGCTGCCGGCCATGCAGAGCTGGTCGGTCTATCACTTCCACGACACCAGCGACGAGGCGCGAGTCAAACAGCCCCACGCGATCAACGACAACGACTACCTGCGCCCGGATGCGCGAAACCTGGCGGCGTATCTCTACCGCCTGTATCAGACCGAGAGAGCCCATTACGACCGCATCGTTCGGACCATCCAACTGGCGGCGCCTTTCTTTGGCAATTTTTACTTACGGCCAAGCCCCGCGAACAAGGAGTTCATCGAGTTGGAATGGGTTGAGCGTGGTCAGGACTTCCCGTTCAAGGCCCATGTCTTATCCGACGGTACCCTACGCTTCATCTGTCTTGCGACCCTGCTCTTGCAACCGGAGCAGAACCGACCTGACAGCATCCTTGTTGATGAGCCCGAGCTTGGGCTGCACCCATACGCGATTACTGTCCTGGCATCGCTGTTCAAGTCGGCAGCCAAGAAGAACCAGATTATCGTCTCTACCCAGTCTGTCGAATTGGTAAACGAGCTCGATGCCGAGGACTTGATCGTCGTGGATCGAGATCAAGGCCGGTCGACATTCCAACGCTTGGATGCATCGGGCTTACAGGATTGGCTGGAGGAGTACAGCCTTGGCGAGCTTTGGAAGAAGAACGTCATCGGCGGGAGACCGACCCGATGACGCGCGTGCACGTGATGGTGGAGGGGCAAACGGAAGAGACTTTCGTGCGCGAGCTCTTGTACGACCCATTGGTGAATCGCGGCGTCTTCCTGAATCCGATCCTGCTGCGCACGAGCGCCGGAGGCAAGGGTGGTGTTGTGTCCTATGGCAAGGTCCGTTCTCAGGTTTTGCGCCAGTGCCTGAGCGATGCCGGCGCCAAGGTCACAACGATGATCGACCTTTTTCGGCTCCCGAAGGACTTTCCCGGGAAGCAGGCTTGTGCGGCCGCACAGCTCTATTCGCGGGTCGATTGTCTGGAGCAGGCGTTCGCGAGTGACATCGGTTGCGGAAACTTCGTTCCTTACCTGTCGGTGCATGAGTTCGAGGGCCTGCTGTTCTCGGACGCGACACGGTTCGCAAACTGGTTCGACGAACCGGGTCCGCTGCAGCAGCTCAACGCAGTCGCGACGGGCTTTCAAAACCCGGAACACATCAACGACGGTGCGCAAACAGCGCCGTCCAAACGTATCGAGTCGAGCCTGGGCAGGCTGGGCTACCAGAAACCGGTTCACGGTTCGTTGATCGCCATGGACATCGGGTTGGACTGCATGCGTGCCCAGTGTCCACATTTCGATGCTTGGGTAATGAAACTTGAGGGGCTTGGCGTATAGTAACGCATCGCGTTATGCTTCTGCGATGATCAAGACGTTCCGCTGTCGAGACACGGAGGCGTTGTTCTCGGCACGGCGCGTTGCGCGGTTCGCCCATATTGAACGCGCGGCGTTGCGCAAGCTCGTCCAGCTCAATCTGGCGCGTGTCATCGACGACATGCGCGCGCCTCCTGGCAACCGGCTGGAGTCCTTGAAGGGTGATCGCGCCGGACAGTGGAGCGTTCGGATCAATGCGCAGTGGCGGCTGTGTTTCCGCTTTTCGGACGGCGACGCCCTGGATGTCGAAATCGTCGACTACCACTGAGAGGTGAAACAGATGACTCGGGAGCTGGCGCCGGTTTCTCCCGGCGAGATGCTGATGGAGGAGTTCCTCAAGCCGCTGGCGCTGTCGCAGTATGCGTTGGCTCGGGCGGTGCATGTGCCGCCGCGGCGGATCAACGAGATCGTGCACGGCAAGCGTGCGGTGACGGCGGATACCGACCTGCGTCTGTGCCGCTTCTTCGGCCTGTCGGAAGGCTGGTGGCTGCGCCTGCAGGCCGACTATGACATTGCCCTTGCCAAGGAAAGTATGGCCGACGTACTCAGCGAGATCGAGCCCTTGCCGCGTGGTCGTGATTGACTGAAGCCAGATAGCACAGCATACTTGTACGACATATCGCACAAGTTCGACGGCCGCCATGCAAACCATCACCTTCTCCGATGCCCGCAATCAACTGAAGCAAGTGCTTGATCGCGTAGCAGACGACGCGGACTACACGGTCATCACCCGTCGAGATGCTGAAGACGCGGTCGTGATGTCCCTCGACAGCTTCAATAGTCTGATGGAGACGGTCCACCTGCTTCGCTCACCGGCCAACGCCGAGCATCTCGCCCGCTCCATTGCCCAATACCGCCAGGGACAGACCGCCGAGCATCCGTTGCAGCATGACTAGACGGCTCGCTTGGACCGAAGAGGCCTGGGCAGACCACGTCTACTGGCAAAGCCAAGACCGCAAGACCCTGAAGCGCATCAACGCGCTCATCGCCGACGTGCTGCGGACGCCGTTCGAAGGTATCGGCAAACCCGAGGCCTTGCGGGAAAACCTGAGCGGATTCTGGTCGCGTCGCATCGACCAAGCGAATCGCCTGGTCTACGCCGTCGATACGGAGCAGATCACCATCATTTCCTGCCATTATCACTATTGATTTGAGCACGGAATGAGCAAACGAAGGTGAGTATCCAGTTGAACGCGGCGACTGTTCCTAACTTCAAAGGCGTGGCGGTGCGACACCGATGACTGAGACCGTCTTCGACCGTCTGCTCGACTCCCTGCGCAGCGCCGCGAACGTCAGCCGCGCCGAGCAGGCGCGGCCCGCCGCCGTGCTCTGGAAGGATCATGAGGCGCAGTGGCGAGCGGTCGACGAACGGCTGCGGGAGATGATCCCGGAGTTGCTGGTGTTCGGTGACCACGCGCCGGCGGAGCGCCGCGGTCCGGCCATCTGGATCAAGTGCATGCTGGCGCGCACCCTCGAGGAGGCAGACTGGCCCGCGAGCGCGGTGCCGATCCTCTATCTGCCCGGTGTGTCGCGCGCCGACCTGCGCGCCATCGAGACCTGCCCGCGGCAGTTGCAGCCGCTGGCCGAGCTGCAATACCGGGGTCTGTTCTGGAGCCAGCTCAATGGCCGGGATTGGACGCTGAACGCGTTCCTCTCAAGCAGTCGCGGCGGGCTAAACCTCGACCTGTCCGCGGATCAGGCCACCCAGCAGGCCATGCACCGGGCGCTCGATGTGCTGGTCGACACACCGGTGGACGCTCTCAAGGGCCGGCCTCTGGAGGCGGCGGACTTCGACGCCTTGTTGAGCAGCGACCCCATCCGCGACCTGCTGTCCTGGATGAGCAACCCCGAGGGCACCGCTGAGGAATGGCAGGGTGCCCGCTGGGATGCCTTTCGCAGCCGCTGCAAGGCGGACTGGAAGCTCGACCCGAAGACCGACGGCGTGCTGGTCGCGGCGGAGCGCATCAGTGAGGGGCGCCCGGAGTGGGATGCCGTTTGGGAACGGTATCAGAGCGGCTGGCGGCCTTTTCCGAAGGTGATCGAGCAGCTCCGATTGGCGTCGCTCCCTGTGCACCGGGACCTGTTCACCGATCTCAGCCGTTACCCCAGGGCCAACGAGGAGGCTGAGGACAAGCTCCGCTCGGCACTGGCTGGGCTTGCGGGTGCTAGTCAAACCGAGGCTATCGCAAGGCTGAAGGCGCTGGAGCAGGAGCACGGGCAACGCCGGCGTTGGCTGTGGGCGGAGATGGGCCAAGCACCGCTGGCCCAGGCGCTGGAGCCCCTGTCCCGGTTGGCCGCGCTGACGGAGAAGCCGTTCGGCGGACAACACCTGGATGACATGGCCGACGCCTACCGGGGCGAGTTCTGGCAGGCGGATGCAGCGGCCCGGCAGGCCCTCGCGGGACTGCGCACCAAGGCCGACACCGAGGCGGTGAGCGCCACGCTGCAGGCTGTCTATGTCCGCTGGCTGGATGTGACCAACCGGCACTTCCAGGATCTGGTACGCAACGATGGCTACCCCGGCTCCAGCGTGGTGAAAGAGCCGGACGCCGGCTATCAGGCCGGCGGGCGGTGCTGGCTGTTCGTCGACGGGCTGCGCTTCGATGTCGCGCAGGAACTCGCGGTGGCTGTGCAGGCAGAGGGGCTGGAGGCGACGATCGATTCGGCCTGGGCGCCGGTACCGTCGGTGACCGCCTCCGGCAAGGTCGCCTGCTCGCCCATGGCCCAGGTCGCGCAAGGCCGGAGCACCGACCAGGACTTCGTCCCAAGCCACGGGACACAGGACAAGCCGTTCAACGCCGCCCTGCTGCGCAAGACGCTCAAGGACGCGGGCTGGCAGGTGCTGGGCGGCAGCGAGACCGGCGATCCAACAGGGCGCGGCTGGACGGAATTCGGTGATCTGGACCACTACGGCCACGAGCACGGCCTGCGGCTGGCGCGTGAGGTGCCGTCGATGCTGGATGCGATCGTCGAGCAGATCCGTTTCTTGATCGATGCGGGCTGGAAGCAGATCCGCATCGTCACCGACCACGGCTGGCTGCTGGTGCCGGGCGGTATGCCCAAGACCGAGCTGGCGAAGTTCCTCACCGCCACTCGCTGGGGTCGCTGCGCGGCCCTGACCGATACGGCCAAGCCCACCGAGCTGACCTTGACCTGGAGCTGGTGCCCGGATGTGCGCGTCGCCATGGCGTCGGGTATTTCCAGCTTCATCGCCGGCCAGGAGTACGGGCACGGCGGCCTGAGCCTGCAGGAGAGCATCATCCCCAGGGTCAGCGTCACACTGCCGGCCGGCGTCGCCGACGCGGTTTCCGTGACGGTCACGGAGATCAAGTGGACCGGATTGCGCTGCCGCGTTGTCCTCGATGGCGCGCAGCCGGGCTACGCGGTGGACCTACGGCAGAAGGCGAACGACCCGAAGACAAGCCAGGCCGACGGCGGCAAGCCGATCAAGGCTGGAAAGGCGTCGCTGGTGGTCGAGAACGATGAACTGGAAGGCGAGGCCATCTCGCTGGTCGTCCTGGACGGCAACGGCCAGGCGGTCGCGCGGGTGGCGACGGTAATCGGCGGGGACTGAGCAGATGCAGCTAGACGAACTGGACCGAAAGGCCGCCGAGCACTTCGAGGGCTATGTCGTGCGCAAGGACCTGGTGCGCCAATTCAGCCGCCAGTTCCCGGTGCCGACCTATGTGGTCGAGTTCTTGCTCGGGCGCTATTGCGCAACGACCGATGAGGAAGAGATCAACGAGGGGCTGGACATCGTGCAGCGCCAGCTCGCCTCGCGCACGGTCAAGGCCGGTGAGCAGGAGCTGTTCAAGGCCCGCGCCCGCGAGCAGGGTACCGTCAAGCTCATCGACCTGGTGAGCGCCCGCCTGGACGCCAAGACCGACGCCTATCTGGCCAACCTGCCGAGCCTGCAGCTCAAGGACGTGCGCATCGCCCCGGAGATGGTCCGCGAGCACGAACGGCTCTTGACCGGCGGTTTCTATGCCGAGGTGACACTGAGCTATGACTCCTCCATCGCTCAGGAGGCCCATGGGCGGCCCTTTGGCGTTGAGGCCCTGCGGGCCATCCAGCTCTCCAAGCGCGACGTGCTGGAGGTGCTGGCCAAGGCGCGCGAGGATCTGACCACCGCCGAATGGAAAGACTTCCTGCTGCGCAGCGTCGGGCTGGAGCCTGACCAGTTCAGCGAGCGGGCCAAAGACGCCCTGCTGCTGCGCATGGTCCCCTTCGTCGAGCGCAACTACAACCTGGTGGAGCTGGGGCCGCGTGGCACCGGTAAGAGCCATCTGTTCCAGCAGGTCTCGCCCTACGCCCACCTGATCTCGGGCGGCAAGGCGACGGTGGCGAAGATGTTCGTCAACAACGCCAACGGCCAGCGCGGCTTGGTCTGCCAGTACGACGTGGTCTGCTTCGACGAGGTCTCGGGCGTCTCCTTCGACCAGAAGGACGGCGTCAACATCATGAAGGGCTACATGGAGTCGGGCGAGTTCAGCCGCGGCAAGGAGAGCATTCGGGCCGACGGCTCCATCGTCCTGGTCGGCAACTTTGAGGTGGACGTGGAGCACCAGCAGCGCATCGGTCATCTGTTCGGTCCGCTGCCGCCGGAGATGCGCGACGACACGGCCTTCATGGACCGCATCCACGCCTACCTGCCGGGCTGGGACGTGCCCAAGATGCAGCCGACCCTGTTCACCGATCACTTCGGGCTGGTCAGCGATTTTCTGTCCGAGTGTTTCAGCCGGCTGCGCATGGAGAGCCGGTTGCCGCAACTGCAAGGCCGGGTGCACTTGGGCGGCGCGCTCAGTGGGCGCGACATCAACGCTACCAACAAGACCGCGAGCGGCCTGCTGAAGCTGCTCTATCCCTCGGCCGAGATGCGGGTTGCGGACGAGGATCTGGAATGGGCCGTGCGCCTCGCGCTGGAGGTCCGCCGAAGGGTGAAGGAGCAACAGAAGCGGATCGGCTCAGCGGAGTTCCGGAATACCCACTTCAGCTACTTACTTGGCGAAGAAGGCGTCGAGAAGTTCGTCGTGACGCCGGAGCTTTCGAGCGAGAACAGCATCGGTGCCGACCCCCTCGAACCTGGGCAGGCTTGGACACTGAGCCCCGGCGGCATGGACGAGCACCCCGGTCTCTACCGCATTGAGGTCAACGAGGGGCCGGGCAGTGGGCTGCGCATCCTGAACAAGCCCGCACCATCGGCATTTCAGGAATCGGTGCGCTACGCGCAGCAGAACCTTTACGCCCGCGCCGCGCAACTCGTCGGCGACCGCGACCCCAGGGCGCACGAGTTCTCGGTCCAGCTCAGGAGCTTCGATGCCGCCAAGACCGGCAGTCAGGTCGGTGTCGCTGCCCTGATCGCACTTTGCAGCAGCCTGCTCAAGAAGCCACTTCGCGGCGGCCTGGTCATAATTGGCGAGATCAACCTGGGCGGGTCCATCGAGCCGATTCACAATGCCGTGACGCTGGTCGAGCTGGCCGTCGAGAAGGGCGCGCAGGCCGTACTGATGCCGGTCACCAGCCGGCGCCAGCTGTTCGACCTGTCCGATGACATGGCGACAAAGGTGGATACCCAGTTTTACCAGGATGCCCGCGACGCCCTGCTGAAGGCGTTGGTTGAGTGAGGTTCATCCGCCTCCTACGCCCTGATCAGCACCGCCGCCGAGCCCAGGAGAATCCGAATGCAATCTGAAGTACGAGAAAACTACGGAGCGTTGAGTAAAATCAGCATGAAACAGGCACATCCTGAATCAGTTAAGATCGGTATGACATACGATTAAGTTTCTGAAATACTTGGCACGCGTCGGGGTTTGGTCTTGCTTTAAGCGCCCGTCGCAGAAGGAGCCAGATACCGTCGTCTGGTGATCGCGCTACAGCGGTCGCTCGCGTCGCTAAGGCCGCTGACCGCCTTGGGTCGAGGACGGACCCTTCCGCTACCTCTCCACCGGTGCCGCAGTGAGGAAAGATCGGCGGAATGCAGGTGAGCGAATCTAAGAATTCTGTGACGAGATAGCGTTGGAAAGAACATCGCACCGTCGGCGAGACAGCAGTTTTCGATGAACGGCAAGGTAACCTCTACCGGTATCAGATCCCAGCGAAAAGGAACCAACAGGCGGCGACAGCTGCAACCACCGCAACCAGATCGGCGGTGAGTGCCGCGGCCAGGGTGTGGCGAATCCGCCGGATCCGCACGGCGCCGAAATAGACCGCGAGCACGTAGAAGGTGGTTTCGGTCGAGCCCTGTAGGGTCGAGACCAGATAGCCGACATAGCTGTCCGGGCCGATGGCGGGATCGTTGATGATGGAGGCCATGACGCCGTAAGCGCCGGAGCCCGACAGCGGGCGGAGCAGGGCCATCGGCAGGGCCTCGGCCGGCAGGCCGACTCGGGAGGTGAAGCCGCCGATCAGGTCGACCAGGACGTCCATTGCACCGCTCGCGCGGAACATGGCGACCGCAACCAGGATGGCGACCAGGTAGGGAATGATCCGCAGCGCGACTTGAAAACCCTCTTGGGCCCCTTCCACGAAGACCTCGTAGACGCGCACGCCGCGCATCACGCCGAACAGCAGAAATCCCAGCATCAGCGAAGGCACGATCCAGGGCGAGACGCGGTCGCCCCAGAGGATCGCGGCCGGGATGAGCGCGACCACGCCGCCCAGGGCCAGGATCGAGACCCACATCGGATAGGCGCCGGAGTCGGCGGGTAGATCGACGCCGGCCGGGGTGCTTTCGACCGTTGCGCCTGCCGGGATCGGCGCGTTTGGCTCAACCGGTCCGAGCGGTGCGAAGCGCTGATACACGCGGGCGGCGAGGATGGCGGCGATGGTCGCGCACAGGGTCGCGAAGAGTGTCGTCGGCAGGATCCCGGCCGGATCGCTCGACCCCGCGGAGGCACGCAGCGCGATCACCCCGGTCGGCAGCAGCGTGACGCTCGAGGTGTTGATGGCGAGGAAGAGCGCCATCGAGTTGGTCGCCGTGCCGGGTCGCGTATTGAGCTTGTCGAGCTCCTGCATCGCGCGAATGCCGAAGGGCGTGGCGGCGTTGCCCAACCCGAGGGCGTTGGCCGACATGTTCAGGATCATGGCACCCATCGCCGGATGGTCGGGCGGGACCGCCGGAAAGAGGCGCGTCATCAGCGGGCGGATCAGGCGCGCGATCACGACGAGCATGCCGCCGGCCTCCGCAACCTTCATCAGTCCGAGAAAGAGGGTCATCACCCCGACCAGGCCGATGGCCAACTCCACCGCACCGCTCGCCGCCGCCAGCATTTCGCTCGACAGCACCGCCATCGGCGTTTGTGCGCCCTCCACGACGGGTAGGGTCAGCTCTCGCCAGGCCGTGGCGAGAAAGCCGATCAGGACGATGCCGAAGAAGATCCCGTTCATGTAAACCGCGTCATGCGGGATATGGGTTAGTTCGCGGTTGGGTGTGGTGTCGCAGCATCCTGCGGCCTCTGTCGGTGACGCGGTTTAGATTCTGAGGTTTTTGTCCGAAACGCGTTGCGCCGAGGTTGTTGGGTGAGACGATCGCCGGGTCGACTCGACTCGACTTGGCTTCTGCCGAACGCGTTTCGGATGGTAACTCCAAGGGGGTGATGGGGCTTGCAGGAATTGACGGAATCGGCTGTTCGTCTGGTATCCGTAGGACGAGCCGAGTCCTCGTAGAACCAATATTCTGCATTGTGAAATCAAATATCGGCAGATTTTTTCCCGGCCAATTCATATTAAATATTTGATTTTAGTTTAAGTTTTCTCGTTAACAAGAAAGATTCCGCATTGTGAAATACGTTACCTATTGCGGAATCCCGTCCTCGTTTCTAGTGTGCAACCAACGCCGCGGCGCATGTGATCCCGGCCGACGCGACAACCGACTAGAAACGACCAGAAACGAGGAAAGACACCATGACCGCATCCGCCACGACTGCCCCCGAGACGACGACACCCGACTTCTGCAACGGCGTGCTGCATTTCGCCAACCTGCCGCCCGACTTCGAGTGCCTCGGCGCCCGCCCGGCGATCGCCGAGGGCGCCCATCGGATCGAGGAGATCGACGACGCGGCGGTCTATCAGACCCGGCTCATGGCTGATGCCCTGCGCTACACCACGCTCCAGCTCTGCTCATCCAAGGAGTCCGGTCATCCGGGTGGTTTCGCCAGCTCCGCCGATGCCTACGCCGCACTTGTGATGCTTGGGCATACCAATATTCTGACCGAGGTCGGTCACCATGCGCCTGGCTTCTACAGCGCCATGTTCCTGGACGGCTCGCTGGAGGCGATGGGCATCAGCGATATGCACCAGCTCCAAGCGCGCTTCCGCGAGCGCGACGGGCTGCTCGGCCATCTCTCGGGCGCGATCCCGGGCCTGCTTGCTCCGGCCGGTCCGCTGGGTCAGGGCCAGCACTTTGCGATGGCTGCGGCCTATCTGCACCGCGAGACACTGTTCCCGGTGACCATCGGCGACGGTGGCCTGGGCGAGCCTTATATCCTGTCGGCCTTCAAGCACTTCCACACCGCGTATCCGGAGGTGACGAATTTCCTGCCGGTGCTGGTCTGGAACGGGTTCAGTCAGGAGCATCACTCGATGGTCTCGCTGATGGACAACGAACGGATGCTGGCTTTCTGGCGTGCGCACGACTTCGGGCGGGTGATCCTGATCGATGCGAAGGACTACGACGATGCCGGGCAGGAGGGCGACTATGTCGACAGCACGCGCTTCGGCGACGCCGCCCGTTCGGCCTTTACCCGCGCCGTGCTCGACGGCATGCGGGAGGCCGAGGCCTCCGCGCTGGGCGGCACCATGACCTGCTTTATCGTCAAGCAGCTCAAGGGTGCGGGTGTCCATGCCACGGGTGCGAAGTCGCACAATCTCTATCCGGGCGACAATGCGACCAAGCCGAACATCGCCGCCGCACTCGAGCGCGGCGCGCTGGCCCCCGAGGCCTGGGCCTTGGTGCGGACCAACATGCAGCGCGCCGGCGGCGGCCCGGCCGGCGAGACCGCGGTGACCGAGTTCGAGCGGGTGCCGAGCGACATCGGGACCTTGCCGACGCGCGCCTTCGCGGTGGGCGAGAAGGCGGTGCCGGCCAGCGCCATGGCGGAGATGGTGGCCGAGCTGGGTCGGCGCGACCCGCTGTTCGTGGTAACCAACGCCGACGGCAACGAGGCTTCGAACATGAAGGCGATCAACGAGGCGCTGAAGATCCGTCATCCCACCGAGGACGGTCTCTACAACCAGTCCCCGACCGGTCAGGTCTACGAGCCGCTGAGCGAGGACGCCTGTGCCGGCTTCGCCGCGGGGCTGGCGCTGTTCGGCGGGCGCTCGCTCTGGCTAAGCTACGAGAGCTTCGCGATAAACGGTTGGCCGATCGTGCAGACCGTCGGCCAGGCGATGGCGGAGCTGCGGCGCAAGACCCCGGCCCTGGTGACCATGTTCACGGCCGGCGCATTGGAGCAGGGCCGCAACGGCTGGACCCATCAGCGCCCCGAGATCGAGAACTACATCGGCGGCCAGATGCGCAACGGCAACGTCTATCTTCTCTATCCGGCGGACGCCAACCAGATGCAGGCCGCCTACGGCTGGGCGACCGAGCAGTTCAACAAGTGCATCAGCATCATCGCGTCCAAGTCGGCGCTGCCGGTCTATTCGAACCCGGAGCAGGCGCGCGAGGCGATCGAGGAGGGTGCCGTCTGTCTGGCCGATACGGGGCATGGTGTGGTCGGCACGGTGGTCTTCGCGCTGACCGGGGACATGGTCGCGCTGCCGGTCTTCGCGGCGAAGGAGACCCTGGAAGCCGCGGGCTATCGGGTGCGCGTCGTCGCCGTGGTCAACCCGCGTCGGCTCTATCGTCCGAGCGACGTGGCCTGGCGCCATTCGGCCGAGCCGGACGACCACTTCATGTCCGATGCCGATTTCCAGACGCTCTTCGACGGCGACGCCCTGATCGGCGTGAGCGGCGGCGGGACGGTGGCCTTGGAGCCGGTGCTTCTGCGCAGCCGAGCCGCCGCGCGTGATCTGTTCGGTTGGCAGCGTGGCGAGACCACGGCAAGCCCGGCCGAGATCATGGCCTTCAACGGCATCACCGCCGAGTCGCTCGACCGCCGCGCCCGCGACTTGATCGCCGGCGCCGCCTGAGGGAATCGCGACGAGTCGAACCGCAAAGGCGCGAAGGGCGCAAAGAGAGATCGGGGGTATACCGGCACCAAAGCGGCTGTCGGTGCCATCCCCGAAGGCCGATCCCAATCACCCAAGCCCTTCACGCCCTTTGCGCCTTCGAAGTTCAAAATAGCTGATCTTTTAATCTCTTAAACCGCGCCGCGCGCGGTTTAACTCGGGTACCCCGTGTCATGAGCCACCAACCCAACACCAAGATCATCGTCATCGACGACGACCCGACCGGGTCCCAGACCGTCCACGGCTGTCTGCTGCTGACGCGCTGGGATCCGGAGACCCTGATCGAGGCGTTCCGCGATGCCGCGCCGCTGTTCTTCGTCCTGAGCAACACCCGCGGCATGGACGCCGCGGAGGCCGCGCGGGTGACGCGCGAGATCTGCGTGAACCTGCGCACGGCGATGGATCGGCTCGCCGCGGACGGTCGGCCGATCCAGCCGCTGATCGTCAGCCGCTCGGACTCCACGCTGCGGGGTCATTATCCGGTGGAGACGGACGTCATCGCCGAGGAGCTTGGCCCCTTCGACGCCCACTTCCTGGTGCCGGCCTTCTTCGAGGGCGGACGGATCACGCGCGATGGGGTCCACTATCTGATGGTCGACGGGGTGCCGGTGCCGGTCAACGAGACCGAGTTCGCGCGAGACTCGGTGTTCGGGTTCAGCCATGCCTTCCTGCCCGATTATGTGGAAGAGAAGACCGGCGGGCGGATCGCGGCCGGGGACGTCGAGCGTTTCGGTCTAGAGGATGTCCGCGGCGACGTGGGCCAGCGGCTGCGTGGCTTGACCGGGAACGTCTGCGGCGTGGTGGACGCCGAGCGCCAGTCGGATCTCGACGGCTTCGCCCGTCAAGTCTTGACGGCGGCGGGCGAGGGCAAGCGCTTCCTGTTTCGCAGCGCCGCCAGCCTGCTCACCGCGCTGGCCGCAGTGCCGCCCCAGCCGGTCGCCCCGTCGGCCATGTCGACCTATGTCCGAGACGGGCGGCCGGGCGTGGTCCTGATGGGATCGCATGTCGAGAAGTCGACTCGACAGCTTCGCCATCTCATCGATCACACCGATGTCATCCCGGTCGAGATCGACCTGGACCGTTTGCTCGCCGACGAGGATGCCCTGTTGAGGGATCTCCTCGGTCGCCTCGAGACAGCACAGCAGGAGGGGCGCGGCGTCGTCCTCTTTACCAGCAGAGGCGAGAGACAATTCCCGAGCACGGCCGAGCGGCTCGCCTTCGGCGAGCGAGTCTCCGGCTTTCTGGTCAAGATCGTGCGGAATCTGCCGCAGAGGATCGGCTTCCTGATCAGCAAGGGCGGCATCACCTCCAACGACACCCTGAGCCAGGGCCTGGCACTGCGGACCGCGCGTGTGCTCGGGCAGATTCGCCCCGGCTGCTCGGTGGTGCGCTGTCCGCAGGATCATCCGCGCTATCCGGATCTGCCGGTGGTGATCTTCCCCGGCAATGTGGGCGGGGATGAGGCGCTGGCGGAGGCGTACCGGATTCTCGCAAACCCTAAACCGCGTCCGACGTGACCCACGATGTGCTCGCAGGGTTGCGCGCTCGGAGCGACTTCCGGACCCCGGCGCCGACGCGGTTTAGAGGATTAAGACTGAATTTGTGTTGGTTTGACGGGCTGTATCGGTGCCGACCATACTCGTTGGCGTCACCACGATGATCCGGGGTCAACCGATGTCGAGACCGCAACCCTCCGTGCGGGAGGATGATCGCGTGTCCTATCCCGCCTACGACGACGACCTGGTCGGGTGGGCCGCGGCGAATGCCGCCTTGCTTCGGGCAGGTCGTCTTGCGCAGGTGGATGCCTTGCACCTAGCCGAGGAGTTGGAGGATTTGGGAAAGAGCGAGCGTCGGTCCCTGACGAGCCATCTGGGCACTCTGATGCTGCATCTTCTGAAATGGCAGTTTCAGACTGGGTTACGTGGCCCAAGTTGGCGGATCTCGGTCAACAATGCCCGAGCGGCGGCCGCCGAGATCCTCGAAGATAGCTCGAGTCTGCGCCCGGCGTTACAGGATCTCGTCGACAAGGCTTACCCGCTTGCCCGTCGAAATGCGATCGCCGAAACCGGGCTTCCCGAGGCGACGTTTCCGCAGGATCGTCGCTACGCGATCGACCAACTGCTCGACGATGCCTTTTGGCCGGAGACTTAAATCGCGCCCAGCGCGGTATGCGTCGTTTGTTCGATTGGCTTGGCCATGCCGGCTCCGATCATTGTCGGAGCCGGTGCGGTTTAAGGAATTAAAAAACTTACAATTCGCAACCGCCCCCGCTAAGGCCGTGGATGTACCCAACGTCGAGCTCTCGCGAAAGTGACCATCTCGCTCTGGACGCGGTTTAGGCGGATTCCGTAAGCCGTCATCCCACGTTTCGGCCCGGAGTGCTCTACCCGAAGCGGGCCGTCGAGCGTGCCGGGCCGTGCGAGGTTCAACCGACCGCCCGCGGATGCTGTCCTTTCCGGCGTCAGCGCAGATGTTTTGCGGCGCGGGAGCCACTCTCCGGGGCCGATGGATCGGCCATCTCAGTCCGTCGTCCTCGAGGCCTCGACGAGCTTGATCTGCCAGAGGCTCGGCCAATTCTTTCCGGTCACCAGGAGCGTGCCCGGCTCGCCGGTGTAGGCCACGCCGTTGAGCACGTGCGGATAGACGAGCCGCGTCGGGTTGGGGTTCAGGCCAGAGAGGTCGCCCCATCCGTTGACGGCGCCCGTCTCGGCTGAAAAGCGCACCAGGTAGTCGGTCTGCCACACATTGGCACCGATATCGCCGTCGACGTATTCGAGCTCATTGAGAAAGCCGACCTCGCCATAGCCATCACGGACCACGATCTGGCGTTCGGCCTCGAATGTTTCCGGATCAGAGAAATCCACGCCTGCAGAGCCGTCGCTGACGATCAGATGCTCGCCGTCCGTGGTCATGCCCCATCCTTGGCGCGGGTAATGGAACCTTTCGATCGGCGAGAGGCCGTGGGGACGGTAGCCGAAGCCCGTGTTGGAGATGTAGGTGAGTTGGTAGAGCCGATCCTTCAGGGCCACGGCGCCCTCGTCGAATCCCTTGCAGAATCCCCCGCATTCGTTATATTGCTGCGCAGCAGCATAGACGCGAGCCGATCTCGCCCCGTTTCCTTGGCCGCTTTGCCGGCCGCTCCAGAGGCAAACCGATGCTTCGAAAGATCCTGATCGCCAATCGCGGCGAGATCGCGGTGCGCGTGATTCGCGCTTGTGCCGAGATGGGCATCCGCTCGGCGGCCATCTATTCGGACGCCGACCGTCATTCGCTCCATGTGAAGAAGGCCGACGAGGCTTACAGCCTCGGCAGCGATCCGCTGGCTGGCTATCTCAACGTCCACAACATCGTGAATCTGGCCGTCGCGACCGGTTGCGACGCCGTCCATCCGGGCTACGGCTTTCTGTCCGAGAATCCGGAGCTTGCGCGGGCCTGCGTGCGACGTGGCCTGACCTTCATCGGACCGACTGCCGAGGTGATCGCCCGCATGGGCGACAAGACCGAGGCGCGCCTCGCGATGCAGAAGGCCGGTGTCCCGGTGACGCCCGGCAGCCCCGGCAATCTCGAAAACCTGGATGCGGCGTTGCGCTGTGCCGAAGAGATCGGCTATCCGGTGATGCTCAAGGCGACCTCGGGCGGCGGCGGGCGCGGGATCCGCCGTTGCGACGATCCCAAGGCGTTGCGCAACAACTTCGAGCGGGTGATCTCGGAGGCCACCAAGGCGTTCGGACGTGCCGAGGTCTTCCTCGAGCGCTGCGTGGTCAACCCGCGGCACATCGAGGTGCAGATCCTCGGGGATCATCACGGCAACTGCGTGCATCTGTTCGAGCGCGACTGCTCCATTCAACGGCGCAACCAGAAGCTGATCGAGATCGCACCCTCTCCGCAGCTCGACGAGGCGCAGCGCCAGTACGTCAACGGGCTGGCGGTGATCGCGGCGCGAGCCGTGGGTTACACCAATGCGGGCACCGTCGAGTTCTTGCTGGACGACGACGGGCGTTTCTACTTTATGGAGATGAACACCCGTATCCAGGTCGAGCACACCATCACCGAGACGATCACGGGCGTGGACTTGGTCGAGGAGCAGATCCGTGTCGCGGCCGGTTTGCCGCTGCGCTTCAAGCAGCACGAGATCGGTCGGCGCGGTTACGCGATTCAATTTCGCGTCAACGCCGAAGACCCGAAAAACAACTTCCTGCCCAGTTTCGGGCGCATCTCGCGCTACTACGCGCCGGGCGGTCCGGGCGTGCGGACCGACGGGGCCATCTACACCGGCTATACCGTCCCGCCGCATTATGATTCGATGTTGGCCAAGGTCATCGTCTGGGCGCTCAACTGGGACGACGTGGTCAACCGCAGTCACCGCGCGCTGCGCGACATGGGGCTCTACGGTGTGCGAACGACGATCCCGTTTTATCAGGAGATCCTGCGTCATCCGGATTTTCGCTCCGGGCAGTTCAACACGGGGTTCCTCGACGCCCACCCGGAGCTCCTGAACTACTCCACCAAGCGCCGCCGCGAAGACATCGCCGCCGCCCTCGCCGCCGCCGTCGCGGCGCACGCGGGCCTTTAACGGCTTTCGCGATGCAGATCAATCGCCCGTCCTGAACTGAGATCGACACATGCCCAAGATCAACATCACAGACGTCATTCTGCGCGATGCCCACCAGTCCCTGATCGCCACGCGCATGCGCACCGAGGACATGCTGCCGATCTGTCCGAAGTTGGATACGATCGGCTATTGGTCGCTGGAGTGCTGGGGCGGCGCGACCTTCGATGCCTGTGTGCGCTTTCTCAAGGAGGATCCCTGGGAGCGCTTGCGCAAGCTCCGCGAGGCGCTGCCGAAGACGCGCTTGCAGATGCTGCTGCGGGGTCAAAACCTGCTCGGTTACCGGCATTATTCCGACGACGTCGTGCGCGCCTTCGTCAAGCGCTCGGCCGAGAACGGCATGGATGTCTTTCGCATCTTCGATGCCCTGAACGATCTGCGGAACCTCAAGACCGCGATCGAGGCGACCAAGGCCGCCGGCAAGCATGCGCAGGGCACCATCTGCTATACGGTCAGTCCGGTCCACGACGTGCCCGGTTTCGTGCGCATGGGCAAGGAGCTGGCGGCGATGGGATGCGACTCGATCGCCGTCAAAGACATGGCCGGATTGCTGACGCCCTTCGTCGCCGCCGACCTGGTCAAGGCACTGAAGGACAGCGTTGATTTGCCGCTGCACCTGCATTCGCACGCTACCTCCGGCCTGGCCGACATGTGCCATCTCAAGGCGATCGAGAACGGCTGCGATACCATCGATACCGCGATCTCGTCCATGGCCGGCGGGACCTCCCATCCACCGACCGAGAGCATGGTTGCCGCGCTTCGGGGCACCCCGTACGACACCGGCCTGGATCTGGAAGCCATCCAGGAGGTCGGCATGTACTTCTATCAGGTCCGCAAGAAATATCACCAGTTTGAAAGCGACTACACGGGTGTGGACACCCGGGTCCAGGTCAATCAGGTGCCCGGCGGCATGATCTCCAACCTGGCCAACCAGTTGAAGGAGCAAAACGCACTGGATCGGATGAGCGCGGTGCTCGAGGAGATCCCGCGCGTGCGCGAGGATCTGGGCTATCCGCCGCTGGTGACGCCGACCTCCCAGATCGTCGGCACCCAGGCGGTGCTCAACGTGCTGACCGAGAAGCGCTACCAGACCATTACCAACGAGGTGAAGCTCTACCTTCAGGGCCGCTATGGGCGGGCCCCGGCGCCCGTGAATCCGACCCTGCAGCAGCAAGCGATCGGCAACGAAGAGCTGATCGAGTGTCGACCGGCAGACCTCCTGAAGCCCGAGCTCAAACGCCTCGTCGAGGAGATCGGCGCGGTGGCGACCTCGGATGAAGATACGCTCACCTATGCCATGTTCCCCGAGATCGGCCGTGCCTTTCTCGAGCACCGGGCCGCAGGGACCCTGCATCCCGAGCCGCTGGAGCCGCCGCCGAGTGCCGTCGGTTCCCAGGCCGCACCGACAGAGTTCAATATCGCCGTGCATGGCGAGACCTACCACGTCAAGGTCACGGGCGCCGGCCATAAAGGGCTTGCCGAGCGTCACTTCTATCTGGACATCGACGGTATCCCGGAGGAGGTGCTGGTCGAGACCCTGGACGAGGTCGTCCTGACCGGAGGTGCGGACGGTGCGGTGAAGAAGGCGATCGCCGGCAAGCGGCCCAAACCGACCCAGCCGGGCCATGTGACCACTTCGATGCCGGGCAACATCGTCGATGTGTTGGTCAAGGAAGGCGAGACGGTGACGGCCGGTCAGCCGGTCTTGGTGACCGAGGCGATGAAGATGGAGACCGAGATCCAAGCGCCGATCGCTGGAACCGTGACCGGGATTTTCGTCGGCAAGGGGGACGCCGTGAATCCGGACGAGGTCTTACTCGAGATCAGCGGCGCTTAAAGGTGATCGAAACGTTTTCCTCCGCGAGCGTTGCCTTGGGGTGCCCGACGGAGCGCTCCGATCGAGTCGTCTCGCGCAGAGACACGGGTCTACCAGACGATCTCCCCGGCATCATGCGCCGCCGCAATCGCGCGACCTCGGGCCTCGTCGATGCGCAAGGCGACGGCCAGCGCGACGGCAAACAAGAGCACACAGAAGAGGATCGCGTTCTGCAGGCCCACCAGGACCTGCAGAAGTCCGATCGCGAGTAGACCGAACATGCCCGCCAGCTTCATGGAGAGGCCCCAGAAGCCGAAAAGCTCGCCCGAGCGCGACAGCGGGGAGAAGAGTCCGACCAGGGTTCGCGTCGCGGACTGACAGGCGCCGAGACTCAGGCCCGCCACACAGCCCACGACCAGGAAGATGTACTGTGCCGGCCAATCCCGCCCCAGGACGTCGCGCGCCACCTCGCTCAGGAGCGGCGTGAGATAGATGAGCGCAATCGCCAGCATCCACATGACCAAGGTGATGGCATAGGTCCGCAATGCCCCGAGTCGGTCTTGGATGAAGCCGAATCCAAGCGCCCCGACGGCCGCGGTGATCTGTACCAGGACGAACATCAGCGTGCGCACCGACGCATCCCACCCGATCACCTGCGCCCCGTAGATGAAGGCATAGGCGATGATGATGTAGATGCCGCTCATCGAGAAGAAGACCGATACGAAGAGCACGCCCAGGTCGCGGTGGGTGCGCAGACGCGTCAGCGTCTCGCGGACCCGTGCCATCCCCATACCCACATAGCCGATTCCGGGCAGCAAGACGCGGGCTCGTCCGCGCTCCTGGACCCAAAGAAAGGTCGGAATGGCGGCGATCAGGAAGAAGACGGCGGCCCAGGGACCGACCCAACGGATACGCTCGAAGTTCTCCGCGCTGACATCGCCGAGGACGAGGAGCACGAAGACCGCCGAGACCATGCCGCCGACATAGCCCAACGCCCAACCGAACCCGGAGATCTTGCCGAGATCCTCGGGCGGACCGAGGTCGGGAAGGAAGCTCGCGATGAACGCCTCGCCGATCGAGTAGGCAAAGTTGGAGATGATCAGGAGGAGCACGCCGAGCAGGGCATAGCCGGGCGCGACGAAATAGAGTGCAGCCGTCGCGACGACGGTCAGCAGATAGCTCGCAAAGAGAAAGCGCTTCTTGCTTGCCGTGTAATCCATGATGGCGCCGGCCACCGGGGAGCAGACCACCACCAACAGATAGCTCGTCGAAAGTGCCAGGCTCCAAAGCAGATTGCCGAGACGATAATCCGGCCCGTCCCCGACGATGACCCGCGTGAAGAGGTCGCCGAAGACAACCGTGATGATGAGTAGGGTGTAAGCTTGGTTGGCGAAATCGAACATCGCCCAGCCGAAGATCTCGCGTTTCGATGCGCGGATGCGTGTCGTCATGTCGGCCCTTGATGTGTGGATGTTCTCGAGGGTGGACTCCGCGTGAGACGGGTCATGATCTGCAGACAAACGAGCCCCAGAACCATCAATCCGGCCACCACCAGCAGGGATCCGTCGAAGGTGCCGTTGATCTCGGCGACCTCGCCGGCGAGGACGGGACCGACGATCTGGGCGATCCCGTAACCGAGCGTCAAGCGCGCCATGACCTGCGCCGGATGTGCAGGATAGCGTACCCCGACCATGGTCAGGACCAAGGAGACGATGCCGATGAATGTGAAGCCGAACAGGAAGGCGCTGATGATCGCGGCGAGGAGCGACCCGCTCACGACCGGCAGCACGATCCCGACGATCTGCAAACCGAAGGCGACTTGGAGCGTGCGCAGATACCCCAAACGGCGGGCGACACGGTCCCAGAGGATCGGCGCCGGGATCGCAGCCACGCCCACCAGGAGCCACATCCAATCGCCCATGCCCTGCAGGAGCGGCTGCTGCTCAGTGATCAACACCGTGAAGGTCGCATTGATGACGTAGCCGAATCCGGCGCAGACATAGGCGCCCTGGAGCAGCCACAACCAGGACGCGCTCGGTTCGGGCGAGGCGCCGAGATGGCGGGGTGTGAGCGGCTGCCCGCGATCGGGCGTAGGCAACCCCATCCAAGCCGGGATGAACAGAACGGCCCCGACCAGCGTCAAGGCGAGCCACTGACCTTGCCAGGACCAGACCAGACCCGCGCCCGCGACCACCAGAACGCCGACCACGATCCCCAACCCAAGTCCGCTGAAATGCACCCCGAGCTCGCTGCGATGATCATGTCGGATCAGCCAGTTGAGGATCAGGCCCGAGCCCAGCATCAGCCCCGCGGCGCTGCTCAACCCGGCGAGATAGCGGCTAATGCCCCAGAGGATCGGCGATTCGCCCATCGCCATCATGAGGGTCGTCAGCACGGCCAAGACCAGACCGGCGCGATAGAGCCGGTCCTTGATGCGAAGATCTTTGAGTCGACTGACGATCAAGACCCCGGAGAGGTAGCCGAGATAGTTCCAGCCGGCCAGCCAGCCGGCGAGGGCCTCGCCCATGCCGGTCTCGCTTTGCAGAACCGGGATCATGGGGGTGTAGGCGAAGCGCGCGATACCCAAGGTCAGGATCAGGGCGCAGATCCCGGACCCCAGAACGCTCCAATGGCTCGGTTGATGGTCGGGATGTTTCACGCGTCCCAGGACTCCGGACAGTCACGAGCGACATCCGCGACGAGGCGCGAGCGCCAAAGATAGAATGGCACTGCGAGACTCAGCAGCAGCGAGGCCAAGAGCGGCTCGTCAATTGCGTCCCGCAGGGACAGCCCCGAGCCTGCCAAGGTCGCGAATAGGAGGCCGAGATAGATGAGGATCGACAGCGTGAGAATCTCTCGTGCACGTCGCCATATCCGACGCACCCAGCGCGGACAGGGCCGGCGCCGTCGGAATCCTGCTGCCATGACGAGCGCCGCCGGGAGATCGGCCACGGTGAGCTCGGGCCGAACGAGATTGCGCAGGACCTCGATCTCCTCGCCGGTTGTCGGTAGAAAGGTCATCCCAAGAAGCAGCAGATGACGCACTTGGAAGACCAGTGTCAGCCAAAGCAGGATCGGGACCTTCAGGAGCACGTCGTCGTCGTAGCGATGGCTGGCGTATCGCGATCGGCGCTCTGGATGTGCCTCGCTCATCACGCCCTCGCACGTGCGGGCGATCGGAATCCCGGCGCGAGGTTACAGCACACCGACATGAATGCGAACGGGCTTAAGGCGACGGTGCTTGGTCGAGCTGCGCATAGATGCAGTTCAACGCGGGCGTGTTCTTGTCGGTCGGGAAGAAGCCATTGATGTCGGTCGCGTAGGTTGTTCGGTCGATGCGGCCGTAATACAGCTTGCTGGTCTCGTCGAGGAAATAGTCGTTGTCGTCGCCGTTGCTCACGTTGATGATGTAATTCAGCGGCTGATTTCCGAGCGAAAGATGCCCGCAGGCATTCGCGATCTGATCGTAGAAACCCTCGACGCCGGGCTTTTCGATCAGGCTATCCGGCGCGACGAGGTCGCCGCCGCAGCCGGATAGCGCCAGCATGACCACACCGGTCACGGCCAGGGTGTTCCGCACGCGAGTGCGCTTGAGTGCTTGCATGGTTCGTTTTCCTCGGGTTGACACTTATCGAATCCAGCCCGTGTCGAATGAGTCGGGCTGAAACGCTCGATATTTCGCGACACCGTACGCCAAATGATGCACGGACTGAAGAAAAATTAGCTCCGCCCAGGCGTCGAGGGGCCATCCGGTCCGGTCTCCGCGTTTGTCGAGCATGAGATCGGAGAATATCTCGTCAAACGCGTCGGGGTCTCCCCAAACGAGAAGGAGGCGTTTGATGACATGTGGGAACCTCTCCTCCAAAACGGAGAGCATGGCTATCGCTCCTCAATGGTGCGGATCGCTCGCGGCGAGCGACGATGGTCGCCTCGATCCAAGACCGGGGCGTCGCCCCGGTCTCGGGCCACCTGCGTCGAGGATCCGGTGCTCGAATCTTCCGTGTCCGCCGCCGGTCGCCGTGTTCGTGCAAGCGGTGGTTTCGGCCCTGAGGAAGCATTCTGCGAGCCAAACCAAAATTCGCGGCCAACTATTCGAACCCGCGAAAAATATCCCGTCGCCGTCGAATCACAGGACGGGATCGCCCGACATGGATCGTGCCAATGTGACCCGAATGGTCATTGTCGCGCGTCGCGCCCGAGATCCGGCTCGGCCCCGCCGGCGGCGTGCCGGATGCCTCACTCGTCGGCGATTGAGACGTCCTTGCCTGCTGCCGTGAGCTCGGCGGTCTTCACGTCGATATAGTCGAAGGGGCTGTCGGGATAGCGCTCGTAGTGGCGGTCGGCGACATACTCCAAGATGCCGGCGAAGTGGTAGCGGTAGAGCATGCTTTCGATGCGGACGATCTCGCGTCCCCGATCGAACAGTACGATGCTCGGGGTGTATTGAATGCCCAAGGACTCGGCGAGTGCCTTCGGTGTGGTCGCGTTGCCCATGGGGTCGATGATGGGTGTCTCCGATCGGGTGTCGAGACGCACGAGAGTCAGACCCTTCAGGATTTCGCGGATCTCCGGATCGGCCAAGTGGCCGTCGTGCAGGGCGTCGCAGGCCACGCAGGCGACGTTCTCGAACAAGAGCGCGAGGGGGCGGTCGGCGACCGCGGCGAGGTCGTCGATCGTCTGGATCTGCGGATGCTCTCGGAAGCTGTACACCTCGCTCGAGCGTTTCGCCGCGGCATAGTCGTTCAGGGTCTGTTGCTGGTAGGCCCGTTCCTGCACATAGTCGAGCACGACCTTGAAGTCATCGAGGTTGCGATAGCCGCTGACACGCGCGACCGGTCGATTGGATGCGTCCAGAAAGACGACTGTCGGGGTGAAGCGCACCTGGTAGAGCTCCGCGAGTTCCTTTTCAGACATCGACATGTCCTCGGTCACGGCCACTTCCCGATCGCCCTTCGTATTGAGAGCAATCACGTCGAAATGCTCTTGGATAAAGTCTCGGTACGGCGACGTGGCGAAGTTCTCCTGGATCAGCTTGTAGCAGTAGGGGCAGCCGTTCATCTCCATGATGAGAATGACGTGCTTGCCGGATTCGGCGGCCTCGCTCACGTCCTCGGGGATGTCGAGAAAACTCTCTTTGAACCAGCTCGGATGGCTGAGCATCTTGGCGCCCGTGACCTCGCCGGTCGGCGTCTGGTCCTGCGCGGCGGCGGGAACTGCGCAGAGCGCAGCAAGCAGCGAGCAAAGGGAAAGAAGCCTTGTCGGGGATTTCGGTGTCGTGCCGAACATTGAAAATGTCTCCTGTAAGGTGCGGTTGGTTGCGGATCCTAACCGGGAGGGCGGTCGCCGGGAAAGGCGCGGTCACGGGATAATGGTGGTTTATTCCGAGGACACATCTCCTACGATGCTGCCGACGCCCAGGAGCCGTTGACAGGACCGCGGCAGCTCGCTAACGTCGCGCTCTCTTGAGGGGAGTAGTCGCCCTTGTATCGTGACCCAAGTCATGAGCAAGGGGCTCGTGTCAACACACTTGGCGGTGACGCCATGGCACGCGCGGCCGGTCGGCTTGACGAGACCTTGGGTGCGGCGTCACGTCCGGCGAGGGGTCGGGCGTGTGATGTCGCGTCCTCGGTGTTCTCGCCCGACCCCTAGTACCCCGTTCCACCCTATTTTGCATGCTCAGAGCCCCCCAAAGGCGCCGGGGCAAGGCACAGTCCGCGGGGAATAGTGGATCCTATTTCCAAGGGCTGTAACGCCGCCCCGGCGCCTTTGGGGGGCTCCCGAAGGGCAAGGCGAGAAGCGTTCGGCGCCGTTGTTGCGCGAGCTTGAAAGAGGACCACTCTTCCTTCACTCGCGCGCCTAGCCGCCGAACGCTTCTCGCCTTGCTGAGCACGCAAAATAGGGTGGAACGGGGTACTAGCCCGAATATTTCATAAAAAAGGGCGACTCTCGTTCAACCCATTGATAAAATGGCTGTTCCGCCAAGAACGCTTCGGAAGAAGCTAAACGAGGTCGCCCATGCCCGAGTCTACCCCGGAACAGCTGCGTTTTCCCCCGGTCGCCGGTTTCACGGTCCGCGGCGACTTCGACGGCGGCGCCATGTCGTCTGACTTTGGCCCCATGATTCTGCGCGGGGTTGATCGGCAGATCGGCCTGACCGAGCGGTTGAGCGCAGCGATCGATGATTGGCGCCATCCGTCCTACACCACCCATCCGATGCGTGAGCTGATCGCGCAACGGGTCTACCAGATCGCCTGTGCTTACGAAGACGGCAACGACGCCAATGCGCTGCGCCGTGATGCGCTGTTCAAGCTGGGGCTGGAGCGCAAGCCGCTGGATGCGACGACGGACCTGGCCAGCGGGCCGACCTTCTCGCGTTTGGAGAATGGGGTCGGCGCGCGCGACCTCTACCGCATGGCGCAGGCCTTCGTCGAGGCCTTCATCGCCAGCTACCCGAAGGCGCCGCAGGTGATCGTGCTCGATATGGACCACTCCGAAGACGCCACCCATGGCCAGCAGGAGTTCGCGTTCTACAATCATCACTACGGCAACCATTGCTACTTGCCGCTGTTTCTCTTCGAGGGCCTCTCGGGGAAGTTCATCACCGCGGTGCTGCGTCCCGGCAAGCGCCCCACCGGCGCCGAGAACGCGATGATCCTCAAGCGCGTGCTCAAGCGGCTGCGGGCCGCGTGGCCACGCACACGCATCATCCTGCGCGGCGACGGACACTTCTCCAACCCCGAGTTGATGGCCTTGGCGATGGCCGATCCGTTGACGGATTTCATCTTCGGCCTGGCGGGTAACCGGGCTCTCACGCCACGGGCCGAGCCGTTCTTGGCCGACGCCCGCAAGCTCCATGCGCTGCGCATCGAGAACGCCCGGCGCGCCGACGCCGACGTACCCGAGCGGACCCGCACCTACCACGAGGTTGACTACCGTGCCGGTTCCTGGCCCGGCGCGTGTCGGACCATCCTCAAAGTCGAGGTGACGGCGCGCGGCGACAACCTCCGCTTCGTCGTCACCTCCTTGGACTTGCCCAGTCCCGAGTGCGTCTACCGCGATCTGTACTGCGCGCGCGGCCAGGACGAGAACTTCATCAAAATGATCAAGAACGATCTGGCCAGCGATCGCACTTCCGACAGCACCTTCTTGGCCAATCAGATGCGCTTGTTCTTCTCCTGCGCCGCTTACGTCTTGCACCAAACGCTGCGCACCGAGGTCCTCGTCGGCACGGAACTGGCCAACGCCCAGCCTGCCACCGTGATCATCAAACTGTTCAAGCTCGCCGTGCGCGTGGTGCAGTACAAAGACCGCGTGCGCCTGCACCTGCCCTCGAGCTGTCCGGTCAAGACGCTGTTGCAGCAGGTCACCGAGAGGCTCTTCAACGCGCAGCCCGGGCGGCGCCCGCCTAGACGCACATACATCCCCGCACGGGGATTTCAGCACGCGCACGACGACTATGCCCACCTCGGGCAGGGCATCGTACGCCTGCGCGGCGACAAAACTACTCGTGCCCCGTTGATCAAGCCCGTTGCCGCTCGGTATTTCCACCATTCAACCCCCGCGGCGTCCCGGTCATCGCCCTCGGTGACGCCCAGCGCCGCGCAAATCCGCGAGGCCAGTGTCGGCTGTGTCGGTTTATGAAACATCCGGGCTAGAGACACGACCTCATGCGTCACCTTTCCGCGCCCTTTTCCCGCCCGAGCCGTCTCGTTGCCGCGTTCAGAGCCCTTTGCGCCGCGGCCATGCCTTTCGCCGCGCATCGACCTGTGTGCGGCGAGATTCGCTGCACGCGAGGGGCATCGCGATGAGCGATCTTGCCCTGTCCGGGTTCGCCGGGTGGATTTGGGCCACGATCACGACCTTCGGCGTGATCTTTCTTGCCGAGTTGGGCGACAAATCGCAGTTGGTCTGTATGACCTTGGCGGCCCGCCATCGTCGATGGCCGGTTCTGATCGGGGCTGTGGCGGCCTTCGTCGTCTTGAACAGCCTTGCCGTCGTTTTCGGCGTGGGGCTCGCGCAGTGGATTCCGGAGCGTGTCTTGGCGGGTGTCGTCGCCATCCTGTTCGCGCTCTTCGGGGTGCTCGCGTTGCGTACCGAAGAGGCCGACGAGGACGCGCCGGAGCGCAGCTGGAGCCATCACGGCATCGTCGTGGCGACCTTTTCGATGATCTTTCTTGCGGAGATGGGCGACAAGACCCAAATGGCGGTCGCCGGCTTGGCCGTCACCTTGCCGCCCGTCGCGGTTTGGGCCGGTGCAACCCTGGCGTTGGCATTGACCTCTGCGCTCGGCGTTTGGATCGGATGCAGACTGCTGCAGGTCATGCCGCTGCATCGACTCCATCAGCTGAGCGGCGTGGTGTTCCTGGTTCTCGCCGGGCTTGCGTTGACGCGCGTGTTCTGATCGGCAGATGCGCTCGGGCGTGCCGGGTGATTACACCAGAGGACCCACGTAGGTCCCGAGGAGAAGGACCGCCGATGCTGCAACCGTGATCAGCACGTTGTCGTCGATTGCGCCGATCTCATAGCGCTCGATCCAGGTCGCCACGATCGCGGAGATCAGACCCCAGACCGGAATGGCGGGCTCGGCAAGCCCGCCGATGATCCATCCCATCGGCGCGCAGACGATCAGCATGAACAGATTGCCGATCGGACTCTTGGAGCGACGGCGTACCAGCAGGTTGCGCGCGATCCCCGTGACCCCGTCGCCGAAGGCCATATAGAGCGCCGGGAGGATGGCGAGCCAGGGATTGTCGAGCAGCCACCACAGGAGCGCGACCGAAAGGGCCCACATGAGGGCGAACTTGACATCGTTGCGGTTCTCGTCGGTTTGGAACCAGTAGAACCGCAAACCGGTGGCATGTGCCCCGTACGTCAGCAGTGTCAGCAGGAGTCCGCAGATCAACGGATACCAGGGGCTGTCGAAGACCAAGGGGACCATCAAGGAGCCAACGCCGCCGGCCAGCATGTGAACGATCTTGCGGTTGTAGTAGACCGCGCGGATGGGCTCCATTCCGCGTGCGACCATGGCCCGGTAGGGAATCCGGGTCACGAAGAGGACCGCGAGGACGTAGAGGCTGAGGCCGGCGGCCCAGAGCAATTCGTAAAGCTCGACAACAGAGCTCATGGCGGGCTTCCTTCCGTCGACCGATCGTGCCGACAGTGTATCCGAGGTCGGCATGAAAGCGGGAGGCGCCGAGTCCCTGTGTGGAGTCTCTAGTCAGGCAGCACGAGACGTTATATTGTATCCAACGGCTTGACGATGGCCGATCCAACGAGGGCAATCCACCGATGCTGCGTCGCCTCCTGTTCGCTCTTCTCGTGCTCCCCGCCCTCGCGTGCGCGGCCGATCCGCTCACGGTTTTCGTCACCGTCGCCCCGCAGGAGACCTTCGTGTCGCGCATCGGCGGCGAGCATGTCCGCGTCAACGCCTTGGTGCGGCCTGGGCAGGACCCGCATGCCTACGAGCCGACCGCGCGTCAGATCGCCGCTCTGGCCGATGCCGATCTCTACGTGCGTGTCGGTGTCGGCTTCGAGGATGCCTGGATGCCGCGCCTGCTGGCGGCCAATCCGCACATGCGCGTGCTCGACGCCCGAGACGGCCTCGAGGTGCGCAGCAAGGCCACGGGGCACGACCACGACGACCATGCTCATGGCGACTTCGACCCCCATGTCTGGACGAGTCCCGCTCGCGTGAAGATCATGGGCACCCGGATCCACGATGCGCTGGCCGATCTGGCCCCGGAATATGCTGCGGACTTCGTCGCCAACTACGATCGCTTTGCGGCCGACTTGGATGCGCTCGATACCGAGATTCGCGAGCGACTCTCGGGTGTGGAGAACCGTCGATTCATGGTTTACCACCCGGCCTGGGGCTACTTCGCCGAGGACTACGGTCTGGAGCAGGTCGCGATCGAGCGCGAGGGCAAGGAGCCGGGTGCGCGTGCCTTGACCGCCATGATCGAGCAGGCTCGGCGGGAGGGTATACGGGTCATCTTCGTGCAGCCTCAGCTCAACCCGGCGTCCGCCGAGCAGGTCGCGCGATCGATCGGGGGACAGGTTGCCGTGATCGACCCCCTGTCGGGCGATTATTTCGAGAATTTGCGTCGGGTTGCCGAGCTTATCGCGGGGGCCGGCGCGCCATGATCCCCGGCAGCGGCGAGCCGCAGGCGGCATCGTCCAAACAACCCGTTATCTCAATCCGGGATCTCGGCTTCTCCTATGGCGAGTCGCCTGTCCTCGAGGGCGTCGATCTGGAGATCCTCGACGGCGAGTTCGTGGGTTTGGTCGGCCCCAATGCCGGCGGCAAGAGCACGCTCCTGAAACTCGTGCTCGGACTCCTCGAGCCGCAGCAGGGGAGCATTCAGGTGCTCGGGCAGGCGCCGAGCCAAGCGGTGCGTCGCGTCGGCTATGTGCCCCAGTTTCCGACCTTTCCGCGGGACTTTCCGATCTCGGTCGAGCAGGTGGTCCTGACCGGACGGCTCGGTTTCGGGCCGATGCTCGGTTGGTACCGCTCGAGCGACCGCACCGCCGCGCGCGAAGCGTTGGCCGAGGTCGAGGCGCTGGATCTGGCGAGTCGGCGTATCGGAACCCTCTCGGGTGGCCAGCTCCAACGTGTCCTGCTGGCCCGCGCGCTGGTCGCCGAGCCGCTGATCCTGATCCTGGACGAGCCCACGGCGAACATCGACCAACGCATGGAGGGCGACATTTTCGACTTGCTCGCACGACTCAACGCGCGCCTGACCATCCTGGTGGTCTCTCACGATATCGCCTTCATCTCCGGCTACGTCGATCGCGTCGCCTGTCTCAACCGCACCCTGGTCTGCCATACGACCGAACGCGTCGACGGCGATCTGATCCATCAACTCTACGGCGACAATGTCCGGCAAGTCGCGCACGCGGGATCCGGCCACGGACACGCTCACCACCTCGGTCACCAGGGGCACTGATCCGATGCAGGACTTTTTTCAGGCACTCGGCCAACACGCCTTCCTGCAAACTGCCCTGCTTGCAGGACTCCTCGCCAGCCTCGGCTGCGGCGTGATCGGGACCTTCGTGGTGGTCAAACGCATCGCCTTCATGGCCGGCGGAATCGCCCATTCGGTGTTGGGCGGCATGGGTGCTGCGCTCTATTTCGGCTTCGATCCCTTGCTCGGCGCGCTCGCCGCCGCCGTGCTCTCGGCCCTGCTGATCGGTCTGGTGCGGCTCGCGTGGAATGCCCAGGAGGACACCCTGATCGGTGCGCTCTGGGCGATCGGCATGGCGATCGGCATCCTCTTCATCGCCAAGACGCCCGGCTACACGACCGATCTCATGAGCTTTCTGTTCGGCAACATCCTCCTGGTTCCGCGTCGCGAGCTCTGGTTCATGGCCGGCCTGGATCTGGTTCTGCTGGTCACGGTCATGCTCTTCTACCGACAGTTGCTCGCCGTGACCTTCGACGAGGAGTTCGCCCGACTCCGAGGCGTGCCCGTCGCCTTCTTCTATCTCCTGCTGCTCTGTTTGGTCGCGGTGACGGTGGTCCTGCTGATTCAGGTCGTCGGCCTGATCCTGGTGATTGCGCTGCTGACCCTTCCTGCGGCCATCGCCGGGCATTACATCCACTCGCTCGGCGGTATGATGCTGATCGCGACGCTGCTCGGAGGCTTCTTCACATCCGCGGGCCTAGCGCTTTCCTACGGGCCGGATCTGCCGGCAGGGCCGACCATGATCTTGCTGGCCGGGAGCGTTTATGTCGTCTCTGCCGTTCTCAGCCGCTTTCTTGCACGGCGCCGAGTGCGGCGACGTGGGTTCGTGACCGAAGCGGGAGGATGAACGGATGGCATCGATATCCGAGAAAACAGTGCTCGACCGCGCCGATGCCCTCTGTCGGGCCCGAGGTGTAAGGCTCACCGCCCAGCGTCGCCGAGTCCTCGCGATCCTGTGCGCATCGGCTCGCCCATTGGGTGCTTACGAGATCCTCGATGCCATGCGCGAGGGCTCGCGGACGCTGGCCCCGCCGACCGTCTATCGCGCACTCGACTTTCTTCTCGAGCAGGGTCTCGTGCATAAGCTCGAGAGCCTGCACGCCTTCGTCGGCTGCAACCATCCGGAGCATCCGCACTCGAGTCAGTTTCTGATCTGCAACAGCTGTGGCGAGGTCACCGAGATCGAGGACGAGGCGATCGCTCGCAGTCTCGGCTGCGCGGCGAGCGTGAGCGGTTTCCAACCGCAGCGGCGGGTCGTGGAAGTCATCGGGACCTGCGCGGGTTGTACGCAGAAAGGGCGTTGAGTCACGAGTCGAAAGCAAGTTGAACGACAACGACAGTGCTGAACGCGTCGATGGACGCGTTTAACGCGTTCGTGAACCGTTGATGGCTCTCAAGGAGACACTATGAATCGAATTCGCACCCACGCCGTCGCATTTGCGGCGATCACGATGTGTCTCGCTGTCTCGAGTGCCCAGGCCGACGACACCGGACATCGTCGACAGGGCGCGCATGTCCACGGGATTGCCCACATGACCCTTGCCGCCGAGGGCGACAAGGTTCTCATCGAGCTGACGAGCCCCGCGGCGAGCCTCATCGGGTTCGAACGGGCACCCCAAACCGACGAGGAGCGCGCGACACTTGCGCTCGCCAAGGAGAACCTCGAGGCCGGGGATGCCATGATCCGCCTCAACCTCGAGGCCGCTTGCCGGCTGGAAACCGCGGAGATCGACGCCGCGTTTGCCGAGCCCGGGCAAAGCCGCGCGGCGGAGCACGCGCACGCAGACTTCGTCGTACGCTACAGCTTTGTTTGTGATCGACCCGAAGCCCTGGGTTCGGCCGCGCTCGGCCTCTTCTCCGGTTTTCCGGCCCTGGAGCGCGTCCTCTTTCAATACGTGACCGCGGAGGGGCAGGGCGGGGCCGAGCTCACCCCGCGTGCGCCCGTCGTGACCTTTGTGCCGCTCTAAACCGCGCCCGCTGTTGGGCCGGACGGCTGTAGGGGTTGCGAGCGCTGCGCGACAAACGCTGCTTGGGTTGCCGCGGTTTAGGTGAAAGAGATTTTTAATCAGAGAGCCAAGCTTTTTCGTGCGACGTCGGCTCCCGGGATTCGGTGTTCGGGCAAAATCGGCGGCGAGAGGGCCTCCGTCGGATGCGGTTTCGGATGAGCAGCCGAGGCGGCGATTCATCCGCAGTCATCGCGATCCGCGACCTGGCCTTCCGATGGCGACGCGGGGCGCCGGTCGTTCTCGCCATCGACCACCTCGAGATCGCTCATGGCGAGCGCGTCTTCATCGAGGGACCGAGCGGCAGCGGCAAGACTACCCTGTTGAGTCTGCTGGCCGGAGTGGTCAAGCCCGAGCAGGGGAGTTTGCGCATTCTCGGGCAGCCCATGGAGCAGATGGGCGCCGTCAAGCGCGATCATTTCCGGGCCGACCATGTCGGCTATGTCTTTCAGATGTTCAATCTGATCCCTTATCTATCGCTGGTCGAGAACGTGACCTTGCCCTGTCGCTTCTCGCGTCTGCGTCGCGCGCGCGTGCTCGAGCGCGCCGCCGGCGCCGGCCGCTCTGTGCGGTGTCTGGAGGAGGAGGCGTTGCGTTTGCTCGATCATCTCGACATGGCCGGGCCCGCGCGCTCGAAGCGGTCCGTCACGGAGCTCTCGGTGGGGCAGCAGCAACGTGTCGCCGCGGCGCGCGCCCTCATGGGCTCTCCCGAGATCCTGATCGCCGACGAGCCGACCTCCGCGCTCGATTCGGATCGCCGCGAAGCCTTCATTCGACTCTTGTTTCGGGAATGTGCCGAGACCCGGATGAGCTTGATCTTCGTGAGTCACGATGCGGCCCTCGAGCCCTTGTTCGATCGAACGGTGCGCCTCGCCGAGATCAATCGCGCCCTTGGCTCGAAGCCGCTCGGCGACTGAGCGATCCGAGCCTCGGGTTGGGCTTGGGGCCCGTCACCAAGCCTGTCCGCTCACGGGTAGGGTGCAGTGAGGTAGGAACCGCACCGTGCGACGACCGGGCCGCACATCGGTGCGGTTCCTTCGTCACCACACCCTACATCGCTAGAGCTTGAGGCCCATGACCACGCCGGTCGTAAAGGATGCCGCACTCGTCAGGTTTCCGCCGATGAAGTCGAAGAATGCGCCTGCATTGACCCCGAGCCAGTCGACCCAGCCGTTGTAGTGGATCTCGAGCCCGGACCAGTTCACGTCCAGGATGCCGACATACTGCAAGGCAAAGACCCCGAGCAGGAGAAGCCCGGCGAGAAGCAGCATCAGCTTGAAGGCGACCTTCAGCGCGAACCCGAGCGCCAGCCCGACCATGAAGGAGAACCCGAGCTTCAGGAAGAAGGTCTCGTTGAAGAGACCGGCGGCGTCCGGCGGTGCGGTGTCTACTGCGAGATGATCCATCGGGTCCGTCGGCAACGAGGCGGAAGGAAGAAGGTCGGGTCGGCGTGCGTCGGCGAGGCGCTATTGCCGCACGGCAGATGAGTCGAGACCGTTTGTTGTCGTATCGATTCTCCATGACGACAACGACAACGACAACGACAACGTCCTGGGAACCTCTGCACTGTTCCGCTAGTGTATACCGAGCACACGCGAATTTTTCGGCCCAGAGCGCGCCCCGGGTCCGCGGGGGCCGCATTGGGCCTGACCGCCCTCGATGCGGCAGGCGGGTGCGCTCCCGTCGTCCTTCGCGCACAATGCACGCTGTTCACCGTTGCATGGAGCTCGACGTGACCACAAGCGCCCTGACGCCCGGCCTGATGCTTGTCCACGGCAACCGCCCGGAAGATCTTCGCGATCTTCTGGTGGCATGGATGGCGCGGTATCCGTTGGCCCCGCTCGAGAATGAGATCGTTCTGGTCCAGAGCAACGGCATCGCGCAGTGGCTGAAGCTTGCGCTCGCCGCTGATGCCGATCCGGGCTCGGGGGGCCTCGCCGCCGGCGACCGGGGACTCGGGATCGCCGCGGCACTCGAGATCTCGCTGCCGGCGCGCTTTCTCTGGCGTGTCTACCGGGCGGTGCTCGGCGCCGATGCGGTCCCGGAGATCTCGCCCTTCGACAAGTCGCGTCTGGTCTGGCGCCTGATGCGGCTCCTGCCCGAGCTGTTGGCTCGGTCTGAATACGCTCCACTGCGGCGCTTCCTCCAGACGGATACCGATCTGCGCAAACGCTTTCAGCTTGCAGAGCGTCTGGCCGATCTCTATGACCAGTATCAGGTCTACCGCGCCGACTGGCTAGCCGCCTGGGCCGGCGGCGAAGACCTGTTGATCGAGGCACGCGGGGGTCGCGTCCCCCTTCCGGACGAGCAGCGCTGGCAGTCGGGACTCTGGCGTGCCCTGTTGGCGGATGTCAAGGAAGAGGGCGACGGGCGTGGGCAGGGCGCCGGGGTCGGTCGCGCAGGCGTCCACGAATCCTTCCTGCGCCGCGTATCCGACTGGCCGGAAGGCGTGCACCCGCACGGTCTGCCGCGTCGGGTCATGGTCTTCGGGATCTCCAGTCTGCCGCGTCAGTCGTTGGAGGTTCTGGCCGGGATGGCGCGCTGGACCCAGGTCCTCATGTGCGTCCACAACCCCTGCGAGCACTACTGGGCAGACATCGTTGCCGACAAGGATCTGCTGCGCGCCGAGCGTACCCGCCAGCGTCGCCGCGACGGCATGCCTGCGGACCTCTCCGAGGAGCGCATGCACCTGCACGCCCACCCGTTGCTCGCGGCGTGGGGGAAGCAAGGACGCGACTTCATCGGCTTGCTCGACGAGTACGACGACGAGGCGGCTCGAGTGCGCTATCTCGGGCGCTTCAATGCCATCGGCCAGAGGATCGATCTGTTCGACGCCTCGGGAGAGACCGGCTCACTGCTCGAGCAGCTCCAGGACGATATCCGCGATCTGCGCCCGCTCGCCGAGACCCGCACGCGTTGGCTGGAGGTGCCTTCCACGGGCGATGACTCGATCCGCTTCCATATCGCCCACAGTCCCCAGCGCGAGGTCGAGATCCTCCACGACGTCCTGCTCGCGGCCTTCAATGCCGATGCGACCCTGACCCCGCGCGACATCATCGTCATGGTGCCGGATATCGACACCTATGCGCCGCACATCCAGGCGGTGTTCGGTCTAATCGATCGCGACGATCCACGCTACATCCCCTACAGCGTCGCGGATCGGGGTCAGCGTGCGACCGAGCCCTTGATTGCGGCACTGGAAAAGCTACTCGAGTTGCCTCGATCGCGCCTTGCGGTCAGCGACGTTCTCGATCTGCTCGAAGCCCCGGCCCTGCGCCGGCGTTTCGGCGTTGCCGAGACCGACCTCCCGCGGCTCCACCGCTGGATCCGCGGGGCCAACATCCGCTGGGGTCTACATGCCGAGCAGCGCGCGAGCCTGGATCTGCCGACTCAGCTCGATGCGCATGCTCGACACACCTGGCTGTTCGGTCTGCGCCGGATGCTGCTCGGCTATGCGGTCGGCGCCGGCGACGACGAGGGGGCATGGCAGGGGATCGAGCCGTTCGACGAGATCGGCGGTCTCGATGCGGCCCTGCTCGGTCCGCTCGTTCAATTGATCGAGCGCCTCAACGCCACTTGGCGAACCCTGCGCGAGCCCGCGACCGTCGCCGACTGGTGCACGCGTCTGCGCGCCCTGATGGCGGATTTCTTCGACGCCGCCGACAGCGGCGAGGCCTTCACCCTCATGCAGCTCGACCACGTCCTGCAAGGCTGGCAAGAGGCCTGCGACGAGGCCGCCCTTGCCGAGCAGCTTCCACTGTCGGTCGTCGGCGAGTACTGGCTGTCACAGCTCGACGACGGCGGCCTGTCCCAACGCTTTTTCGCCGGCGCGGTCACCTTCGCGACCCTCATGCCGATGCGGGCTATTCCTTTCCGGCATGTCTGCCTGCTCGGCATGAACGACGGCGATTACCCGCGCACCCGAATCCCGATGGACTTCGACCTCATGGGTCGGGATTATCGGCCCGGCGACCGCTCGCGGCGCGAGGACGATCGCTATCTCTTTCTCGAAGCCCTGCTCTCGGCGCGGGACCATCTGCACATCTCCTGGGTCGGGCACAGCATCACCGACAACGCGGTGCGACCGCCCTCCGTGTTGGTCGCACAGCTGCGCGATCACCTCGCCGCGGGCTGGCGGATGGCGCTCGAAACGGCGATCTCGGAGGAGACGCGCTCGATCGATCCGGGTCAGGCCCTCTTGAACGCACTCACACTTGAGCATCCGCTCCAGCCCTTCAGCCCCGAGTATTTCGCGCCCGATCCAATCAGGACCCGGTTTTTCACCTATGCCCGCGAGTGGCGCCCACTCGATGCAGCTCGGCTCCATCGCCCGGATGCCGCGCCGCAAGCAACGGAGTCCACATTGCCGCCGCTGCCCCGCGACGAGCCGCTTACGCTCCGTGATCTCGTCGATCTCGTCAAATCACCGGTGAAGGCCTTCTTTCGCCAGCGGCTCGGCGTCCTCTTCGAGTCCGACGATCCGACGGGCGAGGACCAAGAACCCTTCACCCTCGAGCCGCTTGCACGGTGGCAGCTGCAAGACGAGCTGATCCGGGTCCAGGAGCAGGCGCTGGCGCACGGCGAGCCGATCGCCCCGGCGCGCGTGAGCCGTCTCGACCGGATTCGCCGTCGCGGTGATCTTGCCCCGGGTGCCTTCGGCGAGGCCGTCGCCGCGGACCTGGTTGAACCGATGGACGATCTCTTCGCATGCTATCAAGAGGCAGTCATCCGCTGGCCGCACCCTCTCGAGGACGAAGAAGAGATCCGGTTTCAAGCCGATCTCCCGCAGCCCATGCCCGAGCTGGCGGATTGGGTCGGCGGCATTCGCACCGATGCCGAGGGCCTGCGTGGACGGGTGCTCATCGAGGCGAGCGACCTAGTCAAGAACAACCACTACCGCGGCGAGAAGCTCATCCGTCACTGGATCGCGCATCTGGCCCTGCATCTGGCCGGCGGCCCCCTCACGACCCTGGTCCTCAGCAAGGCCGGCGATGTCGAGCTCAAGCCACTGCCTGTCGAGCATGCGAGGGCGCACCTGACCGCCCTGCTGGCGGCCTGGCAGGAGGGCATGTGCCGTCCGCTCCCGCTGGCCGCGAAGACCGCGCTCGAGTGGCTCAAAGCTGGCGACACGTCGAAGGCCCGAGCGACCTACGAGGGTGGCTACATGCGTACGGGCGAGGTCGCGACCGATCCCTATCTCTCGCGCGCTTATCCGGACTTCGACGCACTCTTCGCGAGCGGTGAATTCGCCCAGCTGGCCGAGAGCCTGCTGCGCCCGCTCTACACCGCGATCTACGCCGATGACAAAAAGAAGCCGGACCGGCCCTCGGCACCGCAAGCGACCGGAGCCGCCGCATGAGCCCCGCGAATGGCCGAACAACAGCGACCGAGATTTCCGATCAGGCGGATATCGCAGCGGTCTCTCGTCGGGCTGAAGCCCGACCCACAGGCTCCGATTCACTGGATCCGCTGCGCTTCCCGCTCTGCGGAAGCCGGCTGATCGAGGCCAGTGCAGGCACCGGCAAGACCTTCACCATCGCGACACTCTATGTCCGCTTGGTGCTCGGTCACGTCGCGCCGTACGACATACCGGATGCCGCGCCCCAAGCTGCACAGGACATCGCACCGCGCGCCTTTACCCCGCCCGAAATCCTGGTGGTCACCTTCACCGATGCCGCCACGCGCGAGCTGCGCGACCGCATCCGCGTCCGTCTCGCCGAGGCGGCGAATGCCTTCCGCGCGGAGTCGGACGGCATCGCCGCACGCCCTCCGGGCGAGGATCCGCTGCACGACCTGCGTGCGGAATACCCGCCCGAGCACTGGCCGGCCTGCGCGCGCAAGCTGCAGCTCGCCTCCGAGTGGATGGACGAGGCCGCCGTCTCGACCATCCACGGCTGGTGCAATCGGATGCTTCGCGAGCACGCCTTCGACAGCGACAGTCACTTCACCCAAACCCTGGAATCCGATCAGAGCGAGCTGCTCGCCGAGGTGGTGCGCGACTATTGGCGGACCTTCATGGTCCCGCTCGACGCCGAGTCGGTCGCCGAGGTGCGTCGGTGGTGGTCCGGTCCGGAGGCGCTGCAAGGGGCCATCCGACCGCTCGTGGAACATGCCGATCGGCTCGACCCCGCAGCGGAGCCGGCCATCGCGCTCAAGGCTGTCCGCAAGGAGAAGGCGGACCGTCTCGCCGAGCTCAAGGCACCTTGGGTGAGCTGGGCGGACGAGCTTGAGGCGCTTCTCAATGAGGCCGTTACCGACAAGTGCGTCGATGGACGCAAACTGCGGGCGCATTACTATCAACCCTGGTTGACCGCGCTACGCGGATGGGCCGCCGACCACGTCGCCGAGTCGCTCGATCTGGGGAAAGGCTGGGAGCGTCTTACGCCCGCGGGTCTAGCCGATGCATTGAAATCGGGTGATCCGCCCGGTCATCCCGCACTTGAGGCCATCGCCTGCCTCCCTGCTGACCTGGCCGATCTACCCACGCCACGCTCCGCGCTCCTGCGCCACGCAGCGCGCTGGGTCGCGGACCGCTTCTCCGCCGAGCAAACCCGCCGCGCCCAGATGGGCTTCAGCGACCTGCTGACCCGGCTCGATGCCGCCCTGCAGGGACCCAACGGCGAGCGCCTGGCCGAGATCATCCGCCGCCAGTTCCCGGTTGCCCTGATCGACGAGTTTCAGGACACCGACCCGGTGCAGTACCGCATCTTCGATGCCGTCTACCGCGTCGCGGCGAACGACCCCACGACCGCGCTCATCCTCATCGGCGACCCCAAGCAGGCGATCTATGCCTTCCGCGGCGCGGATATCTACACCTATCTCGCCGCCCGCCGAGACTTCGCGGGCCGTCTCTACACCCTGAAGCGAAACTACCGCTCCACGCCCGAGATGGTCGCTGCCACCAATCGCAGCTTCGAGGTGGCCGAGACCCGAGCGAGCGGAGCCGGCGCGTTCCTGTTCCGCACCGAGACCGAAACAGACACCGGGACCGGGACCGACAATCCGGTGCCCTTTATCACGGCGGACGCGCAAGGGCGCAAGGACGCGCTGCAGGTCGACGGCCAACCGGTGCCGGCGCTCACCGCCTGCTGGCTGCCGCCCAACGAGGCCGGCAAGGCGTTGAGCAAGGACGCCTATCGCACTCGGATCGCCGAGGTCTGTGCCTCGGAGATGGTGCGTCTGCTCAATCTGGGGCAGACCGGGCAGGCGGCCTTCGTCGGCGATGGCGCGCCCAAGGCCCTGCGCCCTGCTGATCTGGCCGTGCTGGTCAACACGTGCGCCGAAGCGGCGATTATCCGCCGTGCACTGGCGCAACGCGGTGTGCGCAGCGTCTATCTCTCCGATCGGGACTCCGTCTACCAAAGCCCGCAGGCCGGCGAGCTGCAACACTGGCTGGCCGCCTGTGCCGAGCCCGACGACGCGCGCCTGCTGCGCGCCGCGCTCGCCACCGCCACGCTCGGCTTGAGTTGGCCGGAGCTCGACCGTCTCAATCACGACGAGCTCGCCTGGGAGTCGCGCGTGCTCCAGTTCCGCGCCTATCGCGACGCCTGGCGCCGGCAAGGGGTCCTGCCGATGCTGCGTCGCCTGCTCAACGACTTCGACCTCCCCGCGCGGCTGCTCGCATCCGAGTCGATGCCGGGGCCGGGCTCGGGGTTCGAAGGGGAGCGCATCCTCACCGATCTGCTCCATCTTGCCGAGCTGCTGCAACAGGCCAGCGTCCTGCTCGACGGCGAGCATGCGCTGATCCGCCATCTCGCCGAGCAGTGCCGAGATGCGGACCGCGGCGCGAATGGCGATGCGCGCCAAATCCGTCTGGAAAGCGACGCCGATCTGGTGCAGGTGGTGACGGTCCACAAATCCAAGGGACTTGAGTATCCCTTGGTTTTTCTGCCCTTCGCCGCCGATTATCGACAGACCAAGAGAGACGACCTTCCGCTCAAGTGGCACGACGCGCAGGGCCGGCTGCAGCTCGGCCTCTGCGCCGACGACGAGATCCTGAAACGGGCCGATCGCGAGCGTCTGGGCGAGGATCTGCGCAAGCTCTATGTCGCCCTGACCCGTGCCCGCCATGCCACTTGGGTGGGTCTCGCGCCGCTGGCCGATCTTGAGCGCGGCGCCTTCGGGTATCTGCTGGGCGGCGACGCTGCGCTGGCGCCCGATGGCCTGGCGCAGGCACTCGAGGACCTGCGCGGGGACTGTGCGTCGATCGCCGTGATCGAGGCACCCGAACCTTCACCCGATGCCTCACCGGATGCATCCCGAGAGCACTTCGTCCCGGCGGGTCCGGCACGCCGCCTCGGGCCCGCGAGGACCTCGGTCCCCGTCGTAGACGAGCCCTGGTGGATCGCCAGCTATTCGGCGCTGCGCACCGTCGCCGGCGACGACACCGCGTACGTCGCGACGTCGGCCCGGGCGGCGGGTCAGATACCGGCCGCGACGCCGACGGAGGATCGGTTCCGGGAGATGCAGGTCGAGCAAGCCGCTGCGCCCGGCACCGAGCTGTCCCCCTCGATGTCGGGCACGGATGCAAGCGACCGAGCACCCGCAGCTGGCTCCATTCACGCCTTCCCGCGCGGGCCGGAGGCGGGCACCTTTCTTCACGATTTACTCGAATGGGCTGCCAATCCGGGTTTCGCCGAGACCGCCGCCGATCCGGTGCGACTGCGCGACACCATCGCCCGACGCTGTCAGGTGCGCGGTTGGTCCCAGTGGATCGATCCGCTCACGACCTGGCTGGGGTCCTCCCTGGCGACGCGGTTGCCGGTGCCCGCCATGGGCGCGCTGCCGGCGACCGCCTTTCGTCTCGTCGACCTGACGGGCGCCGTACCCGAGATGGAGTTCTGGCTCGCCGCACACCGTGCCGATACCCGCGAGATCGACCGCCTGGTCTGTGCCTATACCCTCGACCGCGAGCCCCGTCCGGCGCTCCAACCCGCCCATGTCAACGGCATGTTCAAGGGCTTCATGGACCTGGTCTTCGAGCACGAAGGTCGCTATTACGTGGCCGACTACAAATCCAATTGGCTCGGCCCGGACGCCGCCGCCTACACCCCCGAGGCCATGCGCGCCGAGATCCTGCACGCGCGCTACGAGCTGCAGTACGTCCTCTATCTCTTCGCACTGCATCGGCTGCTGAAGGCGCGCTTGCCGGACTACGACTACGACCGCCACGTCGGCGGCGCCGTCTATCTCTTCCTGCGCGGCATCGAGTCGTCGAGCCGGGGCCTGCACGCCGAGCGCCCGCCGCGCGAGCTGATCGAGGCGTTGGATCGCTGCTTTGCGCGCAGGGTGGAGGAGGGCGCATGCGCATGAACGCGCACCGGGACATGCGAGCCGCAACGGCTGAGCGGCCGCCCATGGAAACACTCCTCGTCCGCTGGGCCGAGCACGACTGGCTGCGCGCGCTCGATGTCGCCTTCGCCGATTTTCTCCGTCGGGAGGTGCCGGATGCGCCGCCGTTGCTGATTCTCGGTGCGGCGCTCGCGAGCCATCAGCTCGGTCGCGGCCACGCCTGTCTCGATCTTCAGGCCACGCTGAAGGATCCGACCTTTGCTCTGTCGCTGCCCCCCGAGGGTACCGACACCGCGGAGACCGACATCCCGCCGCACCCCGCCGAGGTGCTGGAGGGACTGACCTTGCAAGACTGGCAGGCGGCGCTCGCCCATCCCGATCTGGTTGGCGACGGCGTCGGCGACACGCCTCTGGTCCTGGTCGGTCCGCGGCTCTATCTGCGCCGTTACTGGCGATACGAGCAGGCCGTGCGCGCGGGCATCGATGACCGCGCGGCGCGCTCCGAAGCCCTTCAGGCCGCACTGCCGATCGCGGCCATGCGCCCGGTGCTCGAGCGTCTCTTCCCGCCCGCCTCGATACCCGGCGAGACGACCGATTGGCAAAAACTCGCCTGCGCGCTTGCCGCACGCAGCGCCTTCAGCATCATCACCGGCGGTCCCGGCACCGGGAAGACCACGACCGTGGTCCGGCTGCTGGCACTGCTGCAAGCCCTTGCGCTCGTCGAGTCGGCGCCGGACCAGTCGGTACCCGGACGGCTGCAGCGCGCCCTGCGCATCCGTCTGGCGGCGCCCACGGGCAAGGCCGCCGCACGTCTCAACGCATCCATCGCCGCCGCGGTCGCCGGTCTGCCGCTCGCCGAGCTCGATCACGGCGAGGCCGTGCGCGCCGCCATCCCCGTCAACGTGAGCACGCTCCACCGCCTGCTCGGCAGTCGCCCGGACAGCCGCCGGCTGCGCCACAATGCCGGCAACCCGCTGGCGCTCGATGTCCTGGTCATCGACGAGGCATCCATGGTCGATCTGGAGATGATGGCCGCCGTCCTCGATGCCCTGCCTGCGAACGCGCGTCTCATCCTGCTCGGCGACAAAGACCAGCTCGCCTCGGTCGAGGCCGGCGCCGTGCTCGGGGAGCTCTGCGGGCGGGCCCGCGAAGGCCACTACACCCCCGGCACCCACGATTGGCTGGAGTGCGCGACCGGCGAGCGCATCCCATCGGACCTCGTCGATTCCGCGGGCACGGCGCTCGATCAGTCCATCGTCATGCTTCGGCACAGCCACCGCTTCTCGGCCGACAGCGGCATCGGCCAACTCGCCGAGGCGGTCAACGCAGGCGATCCCGTACAGGTCCGCGAGATCTGGGTACGCGGTCATTCCGACCTCGCCCTCGTTGCGCTCCGAGGCACCGAGGATGTGGCCTTCCGGTCGCTGATCATCGACGGGACGGCGATCTTGCCGGCCGATCCGCAGCCCGGCGGCGGAGCGCGGAAAGCACAGACCGAGGCCGGCCCGTCGCCACAAGGCTACCGCCACTATCTCGACACCTTGCGGGAAGGCCAACCCTCCCGCGACGCCGAAGCGTCCGCATACGATGCCTGGGCGCGCGCGGTCCTCGAGGCTCATGGCCGGTTCCAATGCCTCTGCGCACTGCGCCGTGGACCCTGGGGCGTCGAGGGACTCAACCAGCGAATCGCCGGCCTGCTGCACGACGCGGGGCTGATCCCGGCGAGCAGCGGCTGGTATCTCGGGCGCCCCGTCCTGATCACACGTAACGATTACGGCCTAGGGCTCATGAACGGCGACATCGGCATCACCTTGATTCGCCCTACACCCGGCGATCGGGACGGGATGCTGCGCGTCGCATTCCCCGCCGGTGACGGCGAAGGCCGCATCAAATGGATCCTCCCCAGCCGCCTCCAAGCGGTCGAGACCGTCTACGCGCTCACCGTCCACAAATCCCAAGGCTCTGAATTCACGCACGCCGCACTGGTCTTGCCCGAGACCCTTAGTCCTATCCTCACGCGTGAGCTGCTCTACACCGGCATCACTCGCGCACGCGCCCACCTGACCTTGGTGCAGCCGGGACGGGATCAGTTGCTGGAACAAGCGGTGCGGCGGCGGGTGTTGCGGGCGAGCGGGTTGATGGGGTGAATGCACCAACCATGAACGAAGCCATCGAGTCCGCCATCGAGCTCTTGAGCACCTCGGTCATGACCTACCGCGGCGAGCCGATCGGAACGGTCGCCGCGATGGATCCTGACGACGCCGTGACCGTGAACTACCACGACTGTTTCATTCGGGACTTCATTCCCTCCGCACTTGTCTTCATGGCGGACGGCAACGATCGGATCGTGCGGAATTTTCTCCTGGCGGTGCTTGAGCTGCGCGGCCAGCACATCTGTATCCAAGGACACGAGCTCGAGCCGGCGATACTGCCGGCTAGCTTCCGGGTCGTGCATGACTCGGAAACCGGCGAATCGATCCGTGCCGATTTCGGCGATCAGGCTATCGGACGCGTCGCTCCCGTGGATGCCATGATGTGGTGGGTGATCCTTCTCGGCATCTATCAGCGCCTCAGCGGCGACCGGGCGCTCGCGCAAGAAGTGCCGGTGCAGCGAGCGCTATGCGGCATCCTGGATTTGAGCTTACGAGAGGGGTTCGAGGTCTTTCCAACCCTCTTGGTACCGGACGGATGCTGCATGATCGACCGTCGCATGGGTGTTTACGGGCACCCGCTCGAGATTCAGGCGCTCTTCTACGCGATGATGATCACTGCGCTCGATCTCCTGGAGGTTTGCCCCGAAAACCGGGCCCGGATGGAACTGGCGACCGAACGCTCGACCGCGCTGCGCAGCTATTTGCGACTCTTCTACTGGATGGACAGGAATCAGCTCGAAACCATCTGCGGTTATGACACGGAACAATACGGTTCGAGCAGTGTAAACATGTTCAATATCTATCCGGATTCGATCCCGGAATGGGTGGCGGAATGGCTTCCCGAAAGGGCCGGATATCTCGTCGGCAATCTCGGACCGGGACGGATGGATTTCCGCTTCTTCGCCTTGGGGAACCTGCTCAGCATCCTGTTCGGAATCACGACGCAGGACGAGGCGTCAAGCATCATGTACCTGTACAGCGACCGTTGGGCCGATCTCATCGGCGAGATGCCGTGCAAGCTCGTCTACCCGCCGGTGAGCGGCAATGAATGGATGCTCGTCACCGGAAGCGACCCGAAGAACGTGCCCTGGTCCTACCACAATGGAGGCAACTGGCCGGTATTGCTGTGGGCCTTCGTCGCGGCCGCTCTGAAGACCGGCCGCGAGGACTTGGCACGGCGGGCACTGGACACCGCCGGACCCACCTTATTGAAGGACCGATGGCCCGAATATTACGATGGGCGGCAGGGTAGCGCGATCGGGCAGCGCGCCAACATCGGGCAAGTCTGGACGGCTGCCGGCTATCTCTTTGCGCAGAAACTCCTGAAAGACAAGCGACTGCTCCAAGTTTTCCCCCAAGGCTCGGACGGCTAGGCGCTCGCTGCGAGTCACCCGAGGGCCCCTATGAAGGCCCGACCGCGTCTGACGCGCCTCGGCCTTGATCGGGATCGGTCGAAACCGAACCACTCGCCATTCCATTCAATCGGTGCACGGGAATCGGTGCGTCGAGCCAGCCTGACGTTGGCGCCTCCGCGTAGACACGTGACACCCATCACCGTGGCGATGTGGCATATTCACGCCAAAAGTCCGAGAAACGTACTAGCCTTTAGTTCGAAGGGCACTGAACGGGGCCATCGATTCGGGTCATTGAAACAAGATCCGGCAGTCGACCAAGATCGTCACGAAAGGGCGACTGCCGGATCCCCTTGAAGCATCTGAATCGACTCCGGACGCCACAGTACCACCCCGGAACGCGCCCGGATTCGAAGCGAGCGCCTACTCGGCACTAAAACGAAAACGACAACGCTGCACGCGCCCGCATTGGGTATGGGCCAAGATCACGGACTCGTTCCGTGTCGAGGCCGATCGAACCAATGGGAGCCGATTGCCATGAAGCGAACCGACTTGATCAGCGCCCGCGCGCTGGTTCATTCACTCCTCGGAATCTGTTGCCTCGCGCCCATGACGGGCGCCGCGGTAGACGTGTCCGAGATCGAGCTACGACGCCTCTTTGATCCGACCGAGACCGAGCTCGCGGCCGAGTCCAGCGGACGGATCTATATCTACGAAGGGTTGCGCGACATCGACGTGCGGCGCGCAATGGACGAGGAATTCGATCGTGTCGAGTCAATGATGTTCATCCGGACCCGGAAGACGGAAGACACCGGCGCGCTTGTAAAAGACCCGGAAACCGGTGTGTTCGAAACGGAGGACGATGGCTGCTGAACCAGGCCGAATCCCCGATCTTACCCAGCTCGACAGGGGCCATGATGCAACGACGAAACCTGATCACAGGCGGTCTGGCGACCGCCCCCTTGGTCGCCATGACCGCGATCGGTCTGCAACCCAAAGCGGTCATGGCGGCTTGGCCGAAGGCCGCCTTTTACCTCGAGGACCTCGCCGAGACCGAAAAGCTGCTTTTTGCCGATACTCCCGTCGAGGATACGGATCGGATTGCCGTAACCGCGCCGGACATCGCCGAGAACGGCCGCGTGGTTCCGGTTCAGGTCGTGATCGATCTCCCCGATCCGAAGACCCTGACATTGCTTTCCGACGGCAATCCATTCCCCTTGTTGGCGCGGGCTCGATTCACGCCTGATGTCGAGCCCACCCTATCGGTTCGAGTCAAGATGGGCCAGAGCGCCACTCTCATCGCGCTGGTCGAGTCCGACGGAAAACTCTATCGAGCCACGCGGGCCGTCAAAGTCACCGCGGGCGGATGTGGCGGATAGGGCAAACGCCAAACTCCGCGAATGGGAAAAAGAACGATGGAGGCAGACAGTCATGAGTGCTGATCTCGGCAAGATTCGAGCAAAACTCAAGGACGGCGCGATCCTGGTCAAGGTGATCTTGAACCACCCCATGGAAACCGGAAGCCGCAAGGATCCCGCCACCGGCGAGCTCATCCCGCGCCATTTCATCCGCGAGGTGGTCTGTGAGCACAACGGTAAGCCGGTGCTCGCCCTCGACTGGGGCTGGGGCATCTCGGCAAATCCCTTCCTGTCCTACGTCGTCAAACAGGGGGCGACGGGCGATACCTTGACCGTTCGCTGGACGGACAACCAGCAGATGACGGGGGTGCTCGAGACCGTCGTCACTTGATCGCAACCGGCCGGTCCGACAGCTTAGATCCCCTGGCCATCACCGATGCGGAAACGAGGGACGCCGGAATACGACGGTTCGACGACGGTTTTCCGACGCAGGATGAAACCGAGCGCGTGGCGCCTATACTGACCGGAAATCAACGATTTCGGACAGCAATGATGATTGTTACCATGCCCCGCCGCGCCCTCTTGGCCATCCTCCTCTGGCTCGCCGGTCTTTCGGCGGGATCTGCAGCGGACTTCGAAGATAGGGTCCTGAGCCACATCGACTATCCGGATTGGTTCGAGGACAGCTTCCTGGATCTGCGCGAAGATCTTGCAGAGGCCCAGGCCGAGGGAAAGCGAGGTCTCATGGTGCTGTTCACGACCGAGGGCTGCTCCTACTGCGCGGAATTCATCCGGAGGACCTTGGAAGACGATGCGATTGCCGAAACCGTGAGATCCGGCTTCGACGCCGTCGGTCTTGAAATCTTCAGCGACGCGGAGATGATCGCCCCGGACGGGACCGAGCTGCGGGTCAAGGACTTCGCCGAGCGTGAGGGTGCAGGCTTCGCACCCACCCTGCTGTTCTTCGGCGAGGGCGGCGAGCTGCTTTATCGCGGAGTCGGCTATCACGATTCCGAGCGGTTCAGTAAGCTGTTGGACTATCTCATGGGCGGCCGCTATCGGCAGGAATCCTTTCGCGACTACCTTGCCCTTCAAGCGACTTCGTCCGAGCCAGCAGCGGCGCCATACCGTATGGCAACCGACCCGCTCTTCAGCGCGCCTCCCTTTGCACTGGATCGCAGCCGCATCCCCGCCCAACGGCCGTTACTGGTGATCTTCGAAACCGACGGCTGTGCTGATTGCGCCTCCTTTCACACCGATGTCTTGACGTTGCCCGAGGTGCGCAAGTTGATGGCGGACTTCGAGGTGGTGCGTCTCGATGCTCGCGATACCGAAACGCCTGTCATTGGGCCCGACGGCACGCGGACCACGTCGGCTGACTGGTATGCGGTCACCGGGATGTCGCGTCTCCCGGCGTTACTCTTTTTCGACGAGAACGGCCGGGAGGTCCTGCGGACCGATGCCCTGGTCCTGAGCCAACGCATGACGAACGCGCTCATGTACACCCTGGAGCGCGCCTACGAGAAGCAGTGGACCTATCAGCGGTTCGCCCGTTCGAAGGCGCTCGAGCGGATGCAGCCCTGACGAGAGCGCTCTACGCCTCGGTCCGGGCCGGCAATGTCAGGGAAAGGTTTCTGTTGCCCTCTGCCGAGAGGGGCACTGACGGCCATGGGCTGCCGCACGAATGCGACGGGCTTGGTGCTCCTCGGCGGAGAGACTGCGAGCGGCCGGGGCTGCCATCCTGTCTGCCCTCGTCAATTTTCTATCCAATGGTGGCGAACTCTCGCATTGATGGCCACCAGGCGAAATTGGAACTTGCGACGTTGCACAGCTGGCTTGATGCCAACAAGGAGGCGTCCGTCAGGCATGGGGGGATTGGCGTAACGTCGCCAACGGCAGAAAGAGCGTCAGCGGCGAGTCCGGCAAGGCGATGAATCCGTGATGCCGGTAGAAGGCTACCGCTGATTCATCCTTTGCATCGACCACAAGGCTAAAAGCGGCGATCTCCGATCGCGCGGCACGGTCAAGTGCATCGACCAACAGCGCAGCGCCAAGACCCCGGCCGCGGAATACCAGGTCCACTGCCAGACGCCCCATGCGCACGGCCGGTACCAAGGGGTAGCGTGGCAACTTCTTGGCCATGGCGGCAGGAAGTTCGGTCAGCAGCATGCTCGACGATGCTAGGGTGTAGTAGCCGGCGATGCGCTGCTCCGCAGCCACGGCCACGAAGCAAGCGCTCACCCGGCGCCGAATGTCCTGCGTGACCTGGTCGCGGAAATAGCGGTCCAGCGACACCGAGCCGCTGTTGAAGCTGGTGCGCTCGTAGACGGCCTCGAGTGCCACGACGCGGAACGCCGCGTCACTCACTCCGGAGCAACCAGCCTGCGGCGGTGCGCAAATGCACGCTCCAAGGCCGGTGTCGGTCGCGGCGGTGACAACAGTGCCTCCGAAAAGCGCTGAGAATCGGCCTGCGAGAGTCGGACGATTTCTGCCTGCTCAATGGCGAGTTGGGCGGCCTGCTGTACGGCCGACACCACGAAGTCAGTCATGGTGCGGCCCTGAAGCTCCGCCGCACGCTTGAGCATGGCGTGCAACTCTGTGCTGATTCTGGCCTCGAGGCGAGCGGTGGAAGTCTGCGATGGCATGGAATTGTCCTCCTGTCACTGACTGTACGGCAAATTGCCGGAGCGCGCCATCATCAACAGTGCAATCGGACGCCGGCGTGCTTGCTATGGAAGCGCGTCTGGGCTCAGACCAACTGCATGTCGCCTATTCAGGGCGCGAAGGAGGAAGAGAGGGGGCTTGTCTTGCCTTTTGCTAGGCAAGCGGACAGGGATTGCATTCTTCTTTCGCCAAAGTAGAGGAAGGACCCGGGCGCGCATCCACCGCGTCGATGGTCAGCGCGCGGTCACGGTCCAAGGCGACGTCGATCGGGCTGTCGCCAACGCCCAGGAACTGCTTGCTCAGGCGCGCGCCAAGTTCATCCCCGGTCTGCTGGAGCGCTATCCTGGCCTGCGTTTGGACGTGCAGGGCGAGAGCAAGGAATCCGCCAAGACCGGCCAATCCATCGGGCGCAACGTCCTGCTCGGCCTGATCGGCGTCTATATGCTGCTGGCGCTGCAATTCCGCGGCTATCTGGCGCCCATCACCGTCATGCTGGTGATACCCACCGCGTTCATCGGCGTCGTCTTCGGACACATGGCCCTGGGGCTGGACCTCACCATGCCCAGCATCGTCGGCATGGCCTCGCTGTTCGGCGTCGTCGTCAACGACAGTATTCTTCTGGTCACCTTCATCCGCCAGGAGCGCCGGCGCGGCATGGTCACCATCGACGCCGCCAAACAGGCCGGCCGCGCCCGTTTCCGCCCGATCCTCCTCACCTCCATCACCACCATCGCCGGCCTGCTGCCGCTGCTGCTGGAGAAGAGCCGACAGGCGCAGATCCTGATTCCGCTGGCCGCGAGCCTCGCCTTCGGGCTGGTCACCGCCACCGTCGCGGCCCTGTTCCTGGTGCCGGCGGTCTACGTCATCCTCTACGACCTCGAGTCTCTCGACCTCGGCCGGATTCCGGAATACCGGACTCTGGCGTAAGCTCCAAGGCAACATCATGATTTGTAGAGGTCTTGAGCATAGAACTGGTGAAGCTGGGAACAAAAGGCCAAGTAACTATCCCTCGGACGATTCTGCGCGCGGTCGGCCTGACCGGGAATACCCCTCTGTTGGTGGAGACAACACCCGAAGGCGCGATCCTGCTGCGGCCGGCGGTGGTCTACCCAATCGAGATCTATTCCGAGGAGCGCGTCGAGGAGTTCGAGCGGGAGAACGCGATCCCCGCCGCTCTTCAGACGCGCGTCCGTGCTTCGCTGGCGCGGGGCGATTGATTTGCGGCTGTTCCTCGACGCCAATATCCTGTTCAGCGCGGCCTACCGGGACGGTAGTCCGACGCTGCTGCTATTCGAACTGGCCACAGCGGGCCGATGCCGCCTAGTGACCTCCTTGCTTGCTTGGGACGAGGCCTACCGAAACATCACCCTCAAGTGTCCGCAACGCGCACCCTCACTAGCCCGAATATTTCATAAAAAAGGGCGACTCTCGTTCAACCCATTGATAAAATGGCTGTTCCGCCAAGAACGCTTCGGAAGAAGCTAAACGAGGTCGCCCATGCCCGAGTCTACCCCGGAACAGCTGCGTTTTCCCCCGGTCGCCGGTTTCACGGTCCGCGGCGACTTCGACGGCGGCGCCATGTCGTCTGACTTTGGCCCCATGATTCTGCGCGGGGTTGATCGGCAGATCGGCCTGACCGAGCGGTTGAGCGCAGCGATCGATGATTGGCGCCATCCGTCCTACACCACCCATCCGATGCGTGAGCTGATCGCGCAACGGGTCTACCAGATCGCCTGTGCTTACGAAGACGGCAACGACGCCAATGCGCTGCGCCGTGATGCGCTGTTCAAGCTGGGGCTGGAGCGCAAGCCGCTGGATGCGACGACGGACCTGGCCAGCGGGCCGACCTTCTCGCGTTTGGAGAATGGGGTCGGCGCGCGCGACCTCTACCGCATGGCGCAGGCCTTCGTCGAGGCCTTCATCGCCAGCTACCCGAAGGCGCCGCAGGTGATCGTGCTCGATATGGACCACTCCGAAGACGCCACCCATGGCCAGCAGGAGTTCGCGTTCTACAATCATCACTACGGCAACCATTGCTACTTGCCGCTGTTTCTCTTCGAGGGCCTCTCGGGGAAGTTCATCACCGCGGTGCTGCGTCCCGGCAAGCGCCCCACCGGCGCCGAGAACGCGATGATCCTCAAGCGCGTGCTCAAGCGGCTGCGGGCCGCGTGGCCACGCACACGCATCATCCTGCGCGGCGACGGACACTTCTCCAACCCCGAGTTGATGGCCTTGGCGATGGCCGATCCGTTGACGGATTTCATCTTCGGCCTGGCGGGTAACCGGGCTCTCACGCCACGGGCCGAGCCGTTCTTGGCCGACGCCCGCAAGCTCCATGCGCTGCGCATCGAGAACGCCCGGCGCGCCGACGCCGACGTACCCGAGCGGACCCGCACCTACCACGAGGTTGACTACCGTGCCGGTTCCTGGCCCGGCGCGTGTCGGACCATCCTCAAAGTCGAGGTGACGGCGCGCGGCGACAACCTCCGCTTCGTCGTCACCTCCTTGGACTTGCCCAGTCCCGAGTGCGTCTACCGCGATCTGTACTGCGCGCGCGGCCAGGACGAGAACTTCATCAAAATGATCAAGAACGATCTGGCCAGCGATCGCACTTCCGACAGCACCTTCTTGGCCAATCAGATGCGCTTGTTCTTCTCCTGCGCCGCTTACGTCTTGCACCAAACGCTGCGCACCGAGGTCCTCGTCGGCACGGAACTGGCCAACGCCCAGCCTGCCACCGTGATCATCAAACTGTTCAAGCTCGCCGTGCGCGTGGTGCAGTACAAAGACCGCGTGCGCCTGCACCTGCCCTCGAGCTGTCCGGTCAAGACGCTGTTGCAGCAGGTCACCGAGAGGCTCTTCAACGCGCAGCCCCGGGCGGCGCCCGCCTAGACGCACATACATCCCCGCACGGGGATTTCAGCACGCGCACGACGACTATGCCCACCTCGGGCAGGGCATCGTACGCCTGCGCGGCGACAAAACTACTCGTGCCCCGTTGATCAAGCCCGTTGCCGCTCGGTATTTCCACCATTCAACCCCCGCGGCGTCCCGGTCATCGCCCTCGGTGACGCCCAGCGCCGCGCAAATCCGCGAGGCCAGTGTCGGCTGTGTCGGTTTATGAAACATCCGGGCTAGATGCGCTGAAGGAACAGCTGGAATACGCACCTGATCCACTCGCGCTTTCGCATCGTCTAATGCTGCGCGAAACCCCTGTGGTGTTGAATCGGTAAGCCCTCCGATGACCACCGTCAACGATCTCAAGGTTTTCATCACCGGCCGCGACACTCGCTGCGACGAATGCCGGGAGTACCTCGGTCGGCACGCCTGGATAACGCTAGAGGGCGACAGCCGCGCCCTCTGCCTCGCCTGTGCCGATCTTGACCACCTCGTATTTCTTCCGGCGGGGGATGCCGCCCTCACGCGCCGCGCCCGCAAGCACTCTCGTCTGAGTGCCGTGGTGCTCAAATGGGGCCGTGCGCGCAAGCGCTACCAACGCCAGGGTCTCCTTGTCGAGGACGAAGCCTTGACCCTAAAAAGAGCAGTTAAACCTTGCCTCGAGTGATCCAAGCCGCTGAAATATCGGCGCAAGGAGGTCCCCATGAGCAACCCGATCCCTCACCCGCAGGGTGAACCCGAAACCACCGCATTGGTACCGCATGCCGGCCCGGTTGCGGTGGACACCTTTGGCGGCCGCGTCCACGTCGAGTGGGATGCGCAGGCGGCGGTCACCCCGCTGGGGCAGCTGCCGTTCTTCACCGAGTTTTTGCGCCTGGGCGGGCGCTTCGATGCCTGGGTCGAGAGCTGCCCGCTGAAGCTGACCAGCCCGAACGCCCCGAGCACGCGCGACGTTCTCGGTACCGCCATCCTGGCGGTGCTGTCCGGGCATCAGCGCGATGCCCACATCAGTGCCCTGCGCGGCGACACCATCAACGCCGCCCTGCTGGGCATGGAGGCGGTGGTGAGCGAGGACTCGGTGCGCCGCAACCTCGGCAAGCTCGATGAAGCCGACGGGGTGGCCTGGTTGCAGAACCACCTGGACGCCTGCGTGGCGCCGGTGCCGGGCGTGCCCTGGATTCTCGATACCGACGTGACGGTCAAGCCGCTCTACGGGCATCAAGAGGGTGCGCTCAAGGGCTACAACCCGCACAAGCCGGGGCGCCCTTCGCACACCGACCACACCTATTTCGTCGCCGGTCTGCGTCTGATCCTGGACGTGGAGGTGCTGGACGGCAACCAAACCGCGTCCAAGTACAGCGCGCCGGGGCTGTGGGAGTTGCTCGCGCGCCTGCCGCGGGCGCACTGGCCGCTGTGCATTCGCGGCGACCGCGATTGGGGCACCCAAGCCAACATGGCACGGGCCGAGCAGGAGGGGATCCCGTATCTGTTCAAGCTGCGCATGACCTCCAAGGTCAAGCAGACCGTCGAGCGCCTGATGCGCGATGCCGAGTGGTGCGATGCCGGTCAAGGCTGGCAGGGGGCCGAGACGACCCTGCGTCTGTCGGGCTGGAGCCGTGCCCGGCGCGCCGTCGTGCTGCGCCGGCGCATCAAGGCCGACCTGGCCGTCGTCGAGCAGGGTGATCCCGAGCAGCTGCGCCTGAGCTTCGCCGAGCTCACCGACGAGACGATCGTCTACGAGTACGCCGTGCTGGTGACCTCGCTGCCCCATGAGATCCTGAGCGTGGCGCAACTCTATCGCGATCGCGCCGACGCGGAGAATCCCTTCGACGAGCTCAAGAACCATTGGGGCTGGGGCGGCTTCACCACCCGCGACATCAAGCGCTGCCGCTTCATGGCGCGCATCACCGCCTTGACCTACAACTGGTGGAGCCTGTTCGTGCGCCTGGCCGACCCGACTCGGCACACCGAGGCGATCACCAGCCGCCCGCTGCTGCTCAGCGCACCGGCACGACTGACCCGTCACGGCGGGCAGACGCGCCTGACCATCAGCCATCCCCATGCCGAAGCCGGGTGGGTGGAGGCGACCTGCCGCGAGATCACGGCCTTCTTCAACACGCTGCGCCGAACTGCGGAGCAGTTGAGTCCCCTGCAACGCTGGTACCGGCTCCTCTCGCGGGCGCTGGTGAAGTATCTCAACGGCCGCCAATTGCAGCCGCCGGCGGTGTTACCGGCGCCGGCGTAGCCGCCGAACCGCCGGTATGTGTACTCGCCCGCGGGCCGAAAACGCTCCGCGACGGGCGCTAACTGCTCTTTTTAGGTTGACGCGAGCAGAAACAGAGTGCGATGCGGACGCCGCCACCCGCGCCGCGCGACGCAACCACGCAGCCGCTCGGCGCGCTGAATTGGGCCAGGACTACGTCACCCGCTTTGCCGCCCGCGTCCGTGAGCTTTACCCGCACTGCCCAGACCGCCGTGAGACCGCGATTGCGGAGCACGCCTGCCGGAAGTACAGCGGTCGCATCGGTAGGAGCGGCAGCGCCGAATCACTCGATCCAGAAGCCATCGATCTCGCGGTGATTGCACACATCCGCCACACTGAAACCCCCTACGACGACCTCCTCTTGCGCGGCCACGATCGACACGACGCCCGCGCACGTGTCCGCGATTTGATCGACGAAGTCCTCCGCACCTGGGCCGAACGGCGGCTCAGCGGGGCACGGAGGATCTGACCGGGGTGTGCGCGGGTTTCAGCCAGCCGCTCACCCAGCCGGGGCGGGCCTTGCTCAGCTCCGCTTTCAACTCCAGCAGCGCGTCCTGTAGCGCCTCCTCGATGACCGGGTGATAGAAAGGCATTTCCAGCGCCCGCTCGACTGTCATCTTCTCCTCGATGGCCCAGGCGAGAAGGTGCGCCAGGTGTTCGCAGCGCGGCCCCACCATGGACGCCCCCAGGATTTGCCCGGACCGACGCGCCGCGTAGACCCGGAGCAGTCCGCGGTTCTGGCCCATGATCAGCGCTCGACCGACCGGGCCGAAGCGTTGCTGCGCCGTGGCCATGCGCCGTTCGTCGAAGTCACGCCACGGCATGCCGACCGCGGCGATGTTGGGCTCGCTGAAGACGATGGCCATGGGCGTCTGTGCCCGCCAGCGACGCTTGCGGCGATGCACGGCGTTGAAGCCGGCAATGCGCCCCTGCGCCGCGGCCCGCTGCAGATTGGCGACGCCGCCGGCGGCATCGCCGGCCATGTATACCGAGGTCCTGCCCACTCGCAGCGTCTCGGAATCGTGGCTCGGTATGCCGTGGTCACCCATGGCCACGCCAAGCCGGTCCAACCGAAGCCGCTCCAGATTCGGTTGCCGCCCGAGGGCCAGGAACAGCTTCTCGACGATGATCTCGCGCGCGCCGGCGCGCACCCTGAAACCGCCGTCGCAGCGCTCCACCCGCGGCTCGTCGCCGAACCAGAGCGGAAACTCGCGCTCGAAGATGTCCACCGCGGCGCGGTTCACGGCCGGGTCTTGGATGCGGGACAGGCATCGGCCGTGGTCGACGCCGGTGACGGCGACACCGAGGCGATGCAGCGCCTGGCCGATCTCCAGGCCGATGGGCCCAAGGCCGATGACGGCCACCGAGGCGGGCAGCTCCTCCTGTTCGAAGATGTCGTCCGCGGTGAGGATGCCGTCGGCGAATTCGGCGCGCCAGGCGTCCGGTACCACGGAGCGTGCGCCGGTGGCGATAACGATGGCATCGGCGCTGATCTCCCGCTCGCCGACGCGAAGCCGATTGGCGTCCAGCAGCTCGGCATAGTCCTGGATCAGGTGCTCGTCGTCCATCTCGTCGGTGGTGTTGGCGAGCACCAGATCGACGAAGGTGTCGCGCAGGTCGCGCACGTGCTCCAGTGCCGCCGGGCGGTCCAGCGCCAGCGCCTCGCCACCGCTGACGCCGTAGCGCTTGAGCTTGTCGCGCATCTTGTAGGTATCCGCCAAGTGAATGGCAACCTTCGACGGCATACAGCCAATGCGGGCACAGGTGGTGCCGAGTGGCCCGCCGTTGATGAGGACCCAGTTGTCGGTGACCTTGCGGATCTCTTTGATTGCATTCAGACCGGCGTGTCCCGCACCGATCACCGCCACATCCACGCGCTTCTGCATGACTTAACACCCCGCTCTTTTGTATCGATTCCGGCTCCCGACGACAAAGCCGAGCATAGGGTTAGATTAATGAACGAGATCGAGCCGCGGCGGTACATATTCCTCAAGCCTTGTGGAAAAAATTCACCATGGCATGCTGTGCGCCGGCTTGCTGACGCCACCCGAATGCGTCAAGAACCCTGCGCATCATGGGGTGACCGGGGGGCGGGTCGGGTCTTTCTTTTTGCTGAGCCCTCGCGCCGGCCCTAGGTCGGGAGGCAGCGTTTGGATGGAAGTTGTCGCTCGCCTTCGGATTGTCGGTTTGGCCGGCATCCGTTCGCCTTCAATCTCGGATCGGAAAGGGCAATCACCGACAAACCCGATTTCGCCGCAGGCATGGCGCCATGCACATCGCGACGGCCGGGAACGTCCGAATAGCGATTCAATCTCGGGATTATTCGGAGAATGACGCGTCGAGGATGTGCTGTGCGATGGCCTCGCCGCTGGACCACGCTGCCTCGATCCGCGGGCCGAGGCACCAGTCTCCGCCGGCGTAGAGCGTGCCGGATCGGTTGCGGGCGAACGGGCGACCGAGCGGTACCGAAACACGGGCATAGCGCCAGCGATGGGCGGCGGCATATCGAAGTGTGCTCACATCGGTGCCGAGGCGGTCGCACAGCATGGGTAGCATGAGCGCGACGAGAGCGTTCGGGGAAAGCTCGAGATGCGCGGTGCTCCAGACCGTGCTCGCCTGTGCCACCCAGCACGCGGGCGCCTGCCGGTCCGGTTTGCTGCTGTCCTGCGCGATCCATGTCAGCGGGTCGTCGGAATCGGCGCGGGTGATGAAGGGGCGCGGGGCGAGCGGGTCGAAGGCGGCCATCAAGGTGACGCAGGGATCGAGGCGCACTGCGGCAACCTCTCGGGACATCGGGTGCTCGAGTCCGAGTAGGTCGGACACCTGTGGTGCGGGCACGGTGACGACAACGCGGTCGAACACCTCTGCTCCGCCGGCAAAGGTCACCGCCCAGCCGTCATCCACCCTGTTCAGCCCAGTGACGGCTATGCCCTGGCGGATATCGAGACCCTGCCCCAGATGTTTGCCGAGCCCGCTCATGCCAGGCGTGCCCACGATATGCGCCTGGTCTGCCCCGTCTGCCCAGAGCGCTGCCGCACCGGCGTTGCGGGCCTGTTTCAGCAGGGCCTCGAAATCTGGGGATCTCGCCGTGGCGTATTGCGCGCCATGATCGAACTGCAGGCCGTCCGGTGTCCGTCGCGTAGCCAGCCGCCCGCCGATTCCCCGACCTTTGTCGAAGACCGCCGGCGCGTAGCCTGCATCGGCGAGGCGCCGGGCACAGGTGAGTCCTGCCATGCCGGCGCCGATGATTGCAATGCGCTCTGTCCTCGCCACGATGTACCCCATTGTTTGGGAGATCCGGGGTGCTAGAAGAGTGCGGTGAGATCGATCGTCCGACGGACATCGGGGCCCAGCGGCAACGCGATCGCCGACCGGTCGTCGACAGCGCGGATCTCCGAGTATCCGTTCGCGGCCGGCTGCCGATGGATTGCGAGCCGGCGGCCCGCGAGATCCACGAGCCAGACCTCCGGGATCCCGGCGCGTGCATAGCGGGGGAGCTTGATCTCCCGATCATTGGCCAGGCTGCTGTCGGCGACCTCGACCAACAAGAGCACGTCGGCCGGCCCCAGGTGACCATTGCGATAATAGTCCGGGCGCGGGCGCAGCAAGGCGATATCGGGCATTGGTTCGCTGTGACCGTTCAGCCACACAGGATCCTGAACCGCGACGATTGCGTCTCGACCGATGGTTTCTTTCATCAGGTTGGCCAGGAGCTTCACGGTCCCCGCGTGCGGATGCCCTATCGGCGGCATCTCGACGATCTCTCCGTCGATTAATTCGGTGCGCAGGTCCGGTCCGAGGATGCCGGTTCCGCCCATGCGATGGTAGTCCGCGACCGAGACCCGAAAGAGGCGAGCGAGCGAGGATGACCTGCGGGGTTCGGTTGTGCTCGTGATCATGTCGGGACCTCGCGCTTTTGCGTATCCGAGGATGGTCTTGGTTCGGAACATAGTCACCCCGAAAGACCCGCGCAAGGCGGGTCCCGAGTATCCCGGTGCATGAACGCCTCAGGCGCTGCGCAGCCGAGTCACCTTCACCAATGCGACAGCGGCGAGGGGCAGCGCAAGGCCGATCACCAACGCGGTGATCATCAGTTGCCCCAACTCGCTGTAATCCGCCGGTACGTTGACCACACCGCTGATGGGATCTTTGACCTCGCGGGTCACAAGGAAGATCTCGTTGAGGTACTTGGTCCCCAACTGGCTCGCCGATAGCGCCAGATTGCTGAACGAGGCCATGACGGCGAAGAAGGTGGCCTTGAGGTTGTCCGGGGCCGAATTGGCGATCCAGGCGAGCATGGGCACCATGGCGACCTGACCCAGAGGGGATTCCAGCGCGGTGTCCACGATGGCGATGAAGCGTGCATCGACGATGCCGCCGGTCATGGCCGCGGTCCAGTGGTGCAGCCCGAAATACATGCCGACGATGGGCAGGTAGAAGACGCTCGTGAGCAGGGTCAGGAAGACCACGACATGGGCGATGGAGTGCTCGGCCATGAAGCGCCGGAAGATGAAGAGACCCGCAAGCGCCAGCGTACTGCCGATGAGCGAAAGCACGGACAGGAACTGCTGGTCGAAGGCCAGCTCGTCGATCATCCACCAGGTCTGGCCGGCACCCGGTCCCGGCATGGCACGGAAGACGAAGATGATGATGGCCGTACCCAACAGATAGAGCCGCGCCTCGGCGTCCAGGACCCGCATCAAGCGGGACATGAGGAAGACGACGATCGACATGGAGCCGACGAAGATGATCTCCTGGTTGAAGGGCACGTCCGTGAGTCCCATGCCCAGGGTAAAGACGACGAATGCGAGGCTACCGCCGAGAATCCACCAATTCGGTGTGGTGATCTCGGTGGGCCGTTCCAGCCGCTGACGGGCGTCGTTCTCATCCAAGCCCTTGGCGACGAGGCGGCGCAGGTCACGGCGTTTGATGAAGCTCGCCAGGGCGACGCCGAGCACCGAGATCACGGGAATCGCCAAGGCCATCTCGTAGATCAGGATATAGGTCGCGACCTTCTCGGCCTCCGACATGGCCTCGACGCCCGCAAAGAGGTAGATGTTGGCCAGCGACACCAGCACCCCGCCGCCGATGATGGCGATCCGCCCGAGGGTCTGCATCGTGGTGTGCATCAGCTTGAGCCGAGCACGATCGATCGGCTGGCCATCGGCGTCGACCCGCGGGACCGCCTCGACGGTCATGGCGTCCGCAACTACGTCCTGAATGACGTAGCCCGTGGGCGCAAGCAGCGCGGCAAGCACGTACCAGGCTTCTACGGGCATGACGGCGTCCATCGCCGCGCGTTCCGACAGCAGGCCGATCATGATCAGCAAGCTCGCCGAAAGCATGGCGGCGCCGAGATAGACCAACCCGGCCTTGTGGCGCCAGATGAGATCCACCAGGTGCCCCAGGGGCATCTTGAGCACCCAGGGGATGCCGGCCCAGAAGGCCAGTGCCGCGAGGAAGGAGGCGGGCAGCCCGAGATAGTCCTTGACGAAGAAGGTGCCGACGATGGCGGTCAGCCCCTGGATGCCGTAGGCAACATAGATCATCAAGGGGGGTAGATACGAGAGCCGCATCTCGCGCCCCATCTCCAGGATGTTGCGGTCGAGCCAGTGGCCGATTGCGGCGACGAATCCGCGTTGATCCCCTTGTCCGGTATGCCGGCTGCGAATGGCGGTCACGTTTACCTTCCCATGATCGACAAAGGCCCGAAGAGTACGCTATCGCCATCGCGGAGGCGAGCGACCGGCCGCGAGTCCCTGCCCTGTCGGCCGGAAGGGGATTCCGAGGCTACACTCGTGTTGGATCATGGATGCCGCGCATCCGTCGGCGCAACTCGCCGACAAGGGCATTTGCGACACCCGAAACATGGTTTCTACGGACAATCGGACGGTGTCCCAAGGGTTCAACAACCGCACTGGAGCCTGCATGATCGCAACGTGCAGAGCGAAGGAGTATGAGCATGCTGATCGGAGTCACGCGTGAGATCAAAGCCCATGAACATCGTGTCGGCCTGACGCCCGAAGCGGTGGCCGAGGCCGTCCATCGGGGCCATCAGGTGCTGGTCGAGACCGCCGCGGGGGACGGTATGGGCGCGACCGACGACGCCTACCGCGCCGCGGGTGCGCAGGTCTGTGCGACGGCCGAGGAGGTCTTTGCGCGGGCCGATTTGTTGGTGAAGGTCAAGGAGCCCCAACCACAAGAGCGGGCCTGGCTGCGGCCGGGACAGGTCTTGTTCTCGTATCTGCACCTCGCGCCGGACCCGGACCAGACGCGCGATCTGGTCGCCTCCGGGGCGGTCTGCATCGCCTACGAGACGGTCACCGATGCACTCGGCGGCCTGCCGCTCCTGCGGCCGATGAGCCAGGTTGCGGGAAGACTCGCGATCCAGGCGGGCGCGACGGCTCTGGAGGCTGAGCACGGCGGGCGCGGTGTGCTGCTCGGCGGTGTCCCCGGCGTTGCGCCCGGTCGGGTGCTGATCCTGGGCGGTGGGGTCGTCGGTTTCAACGCGGCGCAGATGGCGGTGGGCCTACAGGCGGACGTGACCATTCTGGATCGAAATCCGGTGGTGCTGGACCGATTGGCGGCACACTTCGAGTCGCGCGCGCGGGTGGTGCATTCCAATCGGGCGACGCTGGGCGACGCGCTCCGGGAGGCCGATCTGGTGATCGGCGCGGTCCTGGTCCCGGGAGCGACGGCGCCGCACCTGGTCACGCGGGCGATGCTCGGCGACATGCGCCGCGGGGCCGTGCTGGTCGATGTTTCGATCGATCAAGGGGGCTGTTTCGAGACGTCGCGTTCGACGACGCATGAGCGGCCGACCTATGTCATCGACGGCATCCTGCACTATTGCGTCGCGAACATTCCCGGCGCAGTGCCTCACACCTCCACCTACGCCCTGAACAACGCGACACTCCCCTATGTGCTGGCGTTGGCCGACGAGGGTTGGCGTGCAGCCTTAAGGGATGATCCGCATCTTCGCAGTGGTCTGAATGTATGCGAAGGGCAGGTGACGCATGCTGCAGTGGCCGAGGCACTCGGCTATCGGTATGTGCCGGCGTCGGAGATCGTGTGATCCCGGACTCTGGTTCTCGCGCCGAGAGGTATCGACCGAGAGGATCCCGGCGTCTTGCGGGTCGGTGTCGCCCCGAGTATCGTCGAGCAGCGGAGGCTTTCCGGACCCGCTAGGTCGCTCTTTCATATGGCGCGCCCGAGTCGGGCAAGGTGCCGATCGGGCGTCTGGCGGGACCTTCGAACCGGCACGCCGCGTCGGCTTTCCGACGCGGCGCAGGTTTAGGCGATCCCCTCAGGCCCGTGCAGTACTGACGCGCTTGGACAGGATGGCCCCGCGCATCCCGATGAGGACCAGGGTGCTGGCCAGGAAGGCGGCCACGGCGGTGCCGATCATCATGGCCATCGGTTTGTCTTGCGCATTGGCGATTCCGAAGGTCTCCCCGATCGGGGCGAGGATGGCGACATTCTCCGGGGCGGCCATGAGATAGGTGCAGAACGCCAGGAAGGCACCGAAGAAGATGAATTTCCAATCCATGTGCAGGCCGGCGAGCAGGGTCGCGAGGCCGAGCAGGTAGAGCAGCACAAGCAGGTACTTCTGATCGTCGAGCGCGGCGCGCACCCCGTGAGTGTGCAGCAGCCACAGCAGACCGATCACGATCCCCCAGTGCAGGACCTGCTTCAAGGTGTAGAAGAGGTAAGATTGATCGCGGACGTAGGCCTGTCCGAAGCCCGAGAGCAAGGAGATGAAGGCGACAACCGGGACGAAGGTTTCCCAATAGGGTATGGTTCCAGTCGCATCGTCTCGGGTCAATGCAATGAGAACGACCGCGGCCACATAGAGGATGACCGACGGCAAGAGAGCCATCATCAGCGAGCCTTGGTCGGTACTTTTCGCTTTTTTCGCTGTCTCCGTCGAGGCAGCGTCTTTGGATTTGAACATGGGGAACCCTCCTTTCGGGTCAGTGGGCGAGTGATCGACGCATCCCCCGGGTCAGGAGGTCCGTCGAATTGATCAAGCAACCGGATATTAACCCTTACTTTCGATGAGTGTTAAGGGAATTTCAGCAGGATTTTCCGACTGCGCCGGACGATTTCGGTCTTCTCCGAGTGCAGTTGTCGGTCGGATCGGGCTCGGTTGGCGGGTTCGGTTCAGGCGCATGTGTCTGCGAGACCAACGGTGCTCTCGCACCGAGAGATCAAGGCAAAACTCAGCCATACCGGGCCTTCCGCTCGGCCTTGCGGTCCTGCCGGTCCTGTCGATGACCCCGGCTCGCATCGGTCGATGGCCTGCCTCCCATCGCGCGCGATCAAGCGTTCTCGGCCTCTTCGGGCTCGTCCTTCTGCTCGTCGGAGGTTGTGCCTCCGCCCCGCCTCCGCCTTCGAAGCCGCTGGATGCCTGCGCGATCTTCAAAGAGCGCCCGAGCTGGTACAAAGCGACGAAGAAGGCCGAGCGCAAATGGGGAACCCCGGTTCCGGTCCAGTTGGCCATTATCCAGGCCGAGTCGAGCTTCCGGCACGACGCCCGGCCGCCGGGGCGGGTCTCCAGCGCTTACGGTTACTCGCAGGCGATCGACGGGACCTGGGACTGGTATCGGGAGCAGACCGGTCATCGGCGCGCGAAGCGGACCAATTTCGACCACGCGGTCGACTTCGTCGGTTGGTATACCGACGTCAGCCACCGCACCCTCGGCATCTCCAAATGGGACGGCTACAGCCAGTACCTTGCCTACCATGAGGGTCATCGCGGCTTCCAACGCGGGACCTATCGAAAAAAGGATTGGCTGGTGCGCGTCGCGCGCCGCGTCGACAAGCAGGCCAAGACCTACGGGGCACAGCTGCGCTCCTGTCGTCGCTGAGCCGTGGGTCGGACTTGAGTCCGACGAGGCCGTGCCGTCTTCCCCGGATGGCTTTGTCGGGCTGAAGCCCGACCACACCGTCCGGTGGCTCCGCGGATAGGGGCGAGTGGCGCCTCGATCCAGGCAGGGCATTCCCTTTACCTCGGGCGGAACGCGCACTAGAGTTGCTCGGACCCACCGCCGTCGGTGACCACAGGAGTGTCGTCATGCTCGGTTTTTACCCTCGCGTCTCCTTGGGTTTTGTCGCGGGGCTGTTCGCCGCCTGCTTGTCGGCGGTTTGGCCGACGGCGAGCGAAGCGGCCGAAGGCGGCGAGCGCAGCATCCTCCTGACCCCCGGCATGGACTATTTCGGCGGGGATTACGAGACCCTGAAAGAGGTCGATCTGGAAACCTGTCGCGACGCCTGTCTCGACGACACCCGCTGCCGTGCCTTCACCTTCAATAGCAAGGCCGGGTGGTGTTTCCTCAAAGAGTCCGCCTCCGACGCGCGTCCCTTCCCGGATGCCGTTTCAGGTCGTGTCCGGATCGGCCAGGCGAGCCTGCCGCCCGAGGACCTTGCCGCGACCCGCGGTGCGGAGCTGCGTTTCCTCCCGCGCAGCGAGCCGGAGGCCGCCCGAACGCTGGCGGCGCGCATTGCCGAGACGACACCCCGCAATCAAACAGCCGACTCTATGGCCGCCGAGGCCCGGCGGGCTGCCGCCAATAACCCGGAACGCGCCGCGGACCTCTACGCTGCGGCCCTTCGCCTCGCTCCCGAGGAGCGCGTCCTCTGGCTCGAGCTCGCCCGCACGGCGATGGCGGCCTCGCCCTCCGATTGGCAGGCGAAGCAAACCTTCAAGCGGGACGCCACCGCGGCGGCTGTCAACGCCTACTGGCGATCTGCAGCGGTCGCCGAGCGTGCCGATGCCCTGGTGGTCCTCTCGCGTACCCTCGCCGAGCGCGACGACTGGCGCCCTGCGATCCGCGCCCTACGCGCCTCGCTCGCGCTGGTCGAAGACGCCTCCGTTCGCGCCGAATACAACCGTCTGATCGGCGAGCACGGTTTCCGCGTCACCGGGCACGAGGTCGACTCGGACGCCGCGAGCCCCCGCATCTGTCTCCAATTCAGCGACCCTCTGGCCCGCGACCGCGGCCAGCTTGCCGACTTCGTGCGGGTGACCGACCGCACCGATCTGCCGATCGAGGTCGAGGCCCGCCAGATCTGTATCGACGGTGTCGAGCACGGCGCGCGCTACCGTATCCAGGTTCGCGCCGGGCTCCCGGCATCCGACGGGGAGACCCTCGCCAAGGCGTCGGATCTCGATATCTTCGTGCGTGACCGCGCGCCCATGGTCCGCTTCCTCGGGCGCGCCTATGTCCTGCCTGCAGGCGGCGATCCGGCCATCCCGGTCGTCTCGGTGAACACGGATCGGATCGACGCGGCGGTCTACCGCATCGGCGACCGTGCCCTCGGCTCTGCGGTGGCGAGCGGGCGGTTCCGCCAGCAGCTCTCGACCTGGGACGCGAACCGGATCGCCGATCGCTCGGGGGAGGCGATCTGGAGCGGCTACATCGAGGTCAAACCCCCGGTTGAGAGCAGGCTCAATCGCGAGGTGACCACCTCGGTACCGGTCGGCGAGCTGGTCAAGGACCTGCGTCCGGGCGTCTACGCCATGACCGCCCAAGCGCACAACGCGGCGCAAGAGCCCGAGGCGCTCGCGACCCAGTGGTTCCTGGTCTCGGACCTGGGGCTTGCGAGCTTCTCGGGCAACGACGGTCTGCATGCTTTGGTGCGCTCGCTCTCGAGCGCCGATGCGGTCGCCGGCACGAAGTTGCGCCTGGTCGCGCTCAACGACGACATCCTCGGCGAGGCGACCACCGACGCCGACGGCCATGCCCGCTTCGAGCCCGGCCTGCTGCGCGGGACCGGCGGGAATGCGCCCGCCGTCTTGGTCGCCGAGGGTCCCGACGGCGACTATGGCTTTCTCGTCCTCACCCAGACCCCTTTCGATCTGAGCGATCGGGGCGTGACGGGTCGTCCCGCGCCCGGGCCGCTCGATGTCTATCTGGTGACCGAGCGCGGCGCCTACCGCCCCGGCGAGACCGTTGAGCTCACCGCCCTGGTGCGCGATGCCAAGGCCGACGCCGTCCCGGATCTGCCGATTACCGTCATCTTCAAACGCCCCGACGGGGTCGAGCATGGTCGTGTCCTCGTCCAAGACCAGGGCCTCGGCGGCTATCGGGCGACGCTGGACCTGAGCCGCGCCGCCATGCGCGGCACCTGGCGCGCGGCGACCTACAGCGACCCCAAGGCACCGCCCTTGGCCGAGGTGACCTTCCTGGTCGAGGACTTCGAGCCCGAGCGTCTCGCCTTCGAGCTGGAGAGCCCGGTGAAGACCCTGGATCCCGAGGACCTGCCCGAGATCGCACTGGATGCACGCTTCCTCTTCGGTGCACCCGCCGCGGGTGTCGCCGTCGAGGGCGAGGTGCAGGTCAAGCCCGCACAGGGCCTCGCCGCGTTTCCCGGGTTCCGATTCGGCCTGGCGAGCGAGCCGGTCGAGCCGGTCGGCCAACCTCTCGCCACCACCCGCACCGACGACCAAGGCAAGGCCGAGATCGCACTGCAACTGCCCGATCTGCCGCCGACCAGCCGACCGCTCGAAGCGGATCTGCACGTGCGTCTCATCGAAGGCAGCGGGCGCCCGGTCGAGCGCAGCCTGACCCTGCCGATCGTGACCCGCGCGCCCCGCATCGGTGTGAAGCCCCTGTTCGAGGACGCGGTGGAGGAGGGCGGCAACGCCGGTTTCGAGATCATCCTGATCGATTCTGCCAACGATCCGAACGGCCAGCGCCAACCGACCGAAGGGTTACGCTGGACACTCTCGCGCCTGACCACCGACTTTCAATGGTACGAGTCCGACGGGAGCTGGAAATACGAGCCAATCGTCTCGACCCAACGCGTCGCCTCCGGCACCCTGGAGTCGGGTCAGATCGACGCCGCGACCGGTGCCGCGCGCATCGAGGCTCGGGTGGAGTGGGGTGGCTATCGTCTGAGTGTCGAAGGTCCGGACGGAACGGCTCTGCCCGTGGATCTGGAATTCGAGGCCGGCTGGTATGTCGCCCCGCGCGCCGTCGACACCCCGGATCTGCTCAAGGTCTCGCTCGATCGGGCCGAGTATCGGGTCGGCGAGACGCTCAAGGCGCGCATCGAGCCGCGCTTCCCCGGTGTGGCCCTGGTGATGGTCATCGACGACCGGCTGATCGAGATGCGCACTGTGGAGGTCCCCGAAGAAGGTGCGATAGTGGAACTCCCCGTCACGCGCGCCTGGGGGCCGGGCGCCTATGTCACCGCCACGCTGTATCGGTCGATGGATCTGGAGGCCCGGCGCATGCCAGGTCGCGCGATCGGTCTGACCTGGGCCGGGGTCGATCCGGGGGATCGGCGGCTCGATGTGGGACTCGGCGTGGATTCCGCCGTCGTGATCCGCCCGCGCCAACGGCTCGAGTTCCCGATCCAGGTCGCCAACGCTCCGGCCGGCGAGCCGGTCTACGTGACCCTCGCCGCAGTCGATCTCGGGATCCTGAATCTCACACGCTATGAATCTCCCGCACCGGATCGCTGGTATTTCGGCCAGCGGCGTCTCGGCATGGAGGTCCGTGACCTCTACGGCCAGCTCATCGACCGCATGCAGGGCGTGGCCGGCGTGGTCCGCTCCGGCGGCGACGGCGCCATGATCCGGCTCGAAGGCCCGCCGCCCACCGAGGAGCTGGTCGCCTTCCAATCCGAGATCATCCGTCTCGACGCCCAAGGCCGGGCCAACGTCGCCTTCGACATCCCGGACTTCAACGGCACACTGCGGGTCATGGCGATGGCCTGGTCCGAGCAAGGCGTCGGCCATGCAGTCGAGGATCTGCTGGTGCGCGATCCGGTCGTGATGATGGCGAGCTTGCCGCGCTTCCTCGCACCCGAAGACAGCTCGCGCCTCTTGCTCGAGCTGACGCACGTCGATGGACCGGCGGGCGATGTCACCCTGACGGTTGCGACCGAAGGCGGGCATGTCCGCATTCCCGCCGACCAGGCCGAACGGATCCTGACCTTGGCGCAGGGCGGACGCACTGCCGTGCAGATCCCCATCGAGGCGGTCTCGGTCGGCGACGAGACCCTGAGCCTGGTCCTGCGCACGCCCGACGGCCAGGCGTTGAGTAAGACCCTGGGGATCCCGGTCCGCTCCAACGCCCCGGCCGTCTCGCGCAACTCGGTCGTGGATCTGGCACCTGGTGGCGAGCTGCGGCTGCACGACTCGGCCTGGTCCGAGATGCTGCCCGGCACCGGAGAGCTCTCGGTCTCCATTACAGGCGCGGGACCGTTGGATGTCGCCGGCCTCGTCACGGGCCTGGATCGCTACCCCTACGGCTGCACCGAGCAGCTCACCAGCCGCGCATTGCCCATGCTTTATCTCAACGCGGTCGCAACCACCATCGGGCTCGGGACCCACGCCGAGATCCGCGAGCGGGTTCGCGAGGCGATCGGCGAGGTGTTGGCCAACCAGGCGTCGAACGGGAGCTTCGGGCTCTGGGGTACGGGCGGCGACGACGGCTGGCTCGACGCCTATGTCGCGGACTTCCTGACCCGTGCGCGCGAGCGAGGCTACAGCGTTCCGGATCGCGCCTTCGACATGGCGCTGGACAACCTGCGCAACCGACTGGCCTATGTGCCGGACTTCACGAGCGGCGGCGAAGACATCGCCTACGCCCTCTACGTCCTCGCCCGCAACGGTCGCGCCGCCATCGGCGACCTGCGCTATTACGCCGAGACCAAGCTCGACGCCTTCTCCACACCCATGGCTAAGGCCCAGCTCGGTGCGGGGCTGGCCCTCATGGGCGACCGCCCGCGTGCCGACAGGGTCTTCCGTGCCGCAGTCGATATGCTGGAGGAGGGCGACGACGAGGGCGCCTGGCGCGCCGACTTCGGCTCCAAGCTACGCGACGGCGCCGCCGTTCTGACCCTGGCCGCCGAAAGCGCAACCGGCGCGGTCGACCTACAGGCCCTCGCCCGACGGCTGGAGCAGGGCTGGGTCAACGCGAACGACACCAGCACCCAGGACGACGCCTGGCTGCTGCTCGCCGCCTACGCCCTCATGCAGGGCGCCGACAAACCGCAGCTGACACTCGCGGGCGAATCCTGGAGCGGTCCCTGGTTCAGCCGACTCGGGGCCGACACTGCAGTCGCGTTGCCCCTGATCGTCGGCAACGCGGGCCAACGTCCGCTGCAGGCCCTGGTCAGCATCGGCGGCATCCCTCTGACACCCGAGCCCGCCGGCGGCGACGGCTATCGGATCGAGCGTGCCTACTACGACCTGGACGGCCGCCGCATCGACCCCTCCGCCGTCACCCAAGGCGATCGCATGGTCGCCGTCATCACCGTCAGCGCAGACGAGCAGCGCCAAGCCCGACTCATCGTCGACGACCCGCTCCCCGCAGGCTTCGAGATCGACAACCCCAGTCTCATCAAGGCCGGCGACATCGCCGACATCGCCTGGCTGGGCCTCGAAGAAACCGCCGAGCATCTCGAGTTCCGCGCCGACCGCTTCGTCGCCGCCGTCGACCGAGGCCCGAAGGCCCCGACCCGCTTCCAGCTCGCCTACCGGCTGCGCGCCGTCTCGCCGGGCGTATTCGCCCACCCCGCCGCGACGGTCGAGGATATGTACCGCCCGCAACGGCGGGCTTGGACGGACACGGGAAGGGTAGAGGTTATGCTGCCGGTGCGCTGAGTGGGAGAGGCGCCTTTGAGCAACACGCCGGCCCGTAGGGTGGACGAGCGATAGCGAAGTCCACCGAACAGACCGCGACCTGGCCGGGTTTATGAGCAAGTGCTCCAGGGTTCTCGTTCGCCATTGCGGCCATGGTGGCACGCGGCGCAGAGCGCCACGGGGCATGCGTGACACCGCGGAGCGGATGTCACGAGCCCCTCGAGGTCTGGGTGGCCGGACTCAAGAGCAAGGCCGATCGCCCCGTCCAACGCCCTGAGGATACGCTTGCGGATCGTCCGTCCGACGGCCACTTGCCGCGGTTGGGTAAACGAGCCGCACCGGACAGATCCCAACGCGATGCCGGGGTCGGTCGCGATGCGGCCGTCGGACGTCGTGGCCAGGCAGCACAGGCTTCTGACTCCAGCGATTCCACACCGAGGATCGTCAAGCACGTTGCGACGCGATGGCTTCCAGGCGCTGTACGATCGGGTCGACGTGCTTCGCGGCCAGTTGCTCATCGATCGGGTGGCCGGAGAGGGCCGACTTCACCAGGTCCGTGACGTAGGGGACCGTTCCGATCACCTCGTCGCTCAAGTCACCGAGCAGGTCCATCATTCGATCTGACATCTCTAGCGAGTCTTGATCATCATGCCGAAATGGACGCCTGTCGGCGACCCGAGCGGGTTCACCCGTCCGACAAGGCCGATCTCCCGGCCAACGCCGCCATCGATGCAGCGCGCGCCGAACGCATGACGGACCGCGTCCCCCGCGGCGTCTCCCGTGCAGTGGGTCGGTACCACGTAGGCGACGTCGAAGGCCTGCAGCGCGCGAATCGCCCGGTCGATCCCCGAGGCGTCCGAGTACATCAGGTGAAACCCGCCGATGGCCCAATTGATCTTCTTCCCCAAAAGGCGCGAGGCCTGCTCGACGATCCGCTCCATTCCGGGATGCGCACAGCCGCTGATAGCTGCCGTGACCCCATCGTCCTCGATGACCATCGCGTGCTCGGGAGGGTCGCTGTCGAGTATGCCGGTTGAAAAGACGCTGGGCGCAAGCTCCGCAGGATCCGCCCCGACGACAACCAACTCGCCGCAGAGGCCATGAAGATCCTTGAGCAGATGCTTCGAGAAACCCTCGTGGACGACGACGGTCGCCTGCGGATTCATCTCCAAGACGGAGTCCAGACCGCCCATATGGTCCCAATGCGGATGTGAGAGGAAGATTAGATCGACTGATTCCGGGGCGCTGTCGTCGACTTGGCTAAACTTTAGTGCCCGATGAACCCGCTACACATTGATGCTTGGCCATCTCCGGCAAATAATCGGCCTACAGCGCCCGAGGGTGTGCGCGATGTGCCAACCGCGGCCATTCGAATGCCTCGCGCCGGCACCGGTGCGTTGTCCGAGGGTCTCGGTTGATTCATGCGTGCCGCACGAGATGCTTTCGAGCGTGACCACGCTTCGATTGGCGTATAACGGTGCCTCGCATCGACCGAACAGAAGGAAAACCCGTGGTCTCAGGAGCATCCGATCCCCGCAATCCGTCCCTCTCGGTGATGGCGTTGGTCCCGTTTTTCCTCATCACCTTCGGGCTGTCGTGGGGGATTCTGGCACTGTTCATCTTCCTGCCGCAGCCCATGACGACGATCTTCGGGGCGCTGACCGGCCAGCACCCGCTGTTCTTCCTGGCGGTTTATGCCCCGGCGATCGCAGCCTTTATCCTCGTCACGCGTAAGGGTGGCCTTGCGGGACTGAAGCGTTTTCTCGCCCGTTTTCTGCTGTGGCGCACATCCTTTGGCTGGTACGGTTTCCTTCTAGTCGGCATTCCGCTGGTCTTCTATGCCGGTGCCGCCGTGCAGGGTAGGCCCTTGACGGGCGCCTTGTCGTTCGATTCGCCGGGCGCACTCTCCACGGCGATCTTGCTCATGGCCGTGAAGGGGCCGGTCGAGGAATTCGGCTGGCGGGGGTTGGCGCTGCCGCTCCTGCAGCGCAAGCTCGCCCCGCTCTGGGCCGCGCTGATCCTCGGGGTGATTTGGGGGTTGTGGCACCTGCCGGCGTTCCTCTTGAGCGGCACACCGCAAGGGGACTGGTCGTTCGCACCCTTCTTCTTGGGGGCGGTGGCCATCAGCGTCATCGTGACGCCGATGTTCAATGCATCGGCCGGCAGCATCCTCCTGCCGGCCGTGTTTCACTTCCAACTGATCAACCCCGTTTGGCCGGAAGCGCAACCCTACGACACGGTCTTCCTCCTTGCGGTTGCGGTCCTCGTGGTCTGGGTTCACCGCAAGGAGATGCTGTGTCGGGATGCGGCCGTGACCGAGGTGATCCCCGATGCGCGCGGCGCAGAGGCGCTTCGGTCGCTCGGGTGATCGCGAGCGACGGATTCCGGTTCACCTGAGGGTGCGGTCCAGGCTGCCGAAAGGCCGACGAGCGGGCAACGCTTCGCTCACCTGCCCGGTATCGGAGGTTGGGAGGGCCTGTCGGGAGGGAAGGTTTGCATGGCCGGTCTTACCCGCAATGCCGGCATGAGCGAGTTCGAGCAGAAGATGCCCCCTTTGACTTCGCCATCCATCCAGTCGCGAACCCGTCGGATGTCGAGGCTCGGGCAGGACCGGTATCGCTGGATCGGAATCCGGTTCGCGGTCTTGCTGCTGCCCTCGGGTCCCTCGACGGTATTGGTCGTATCAGCGGTACCGATCGCGTTCAGCGTCCTGCCCGAGCATGTACAAAGCTGGGAGGCGGCTGCTGCCTTCATCGGGAGCGATGATCTGCCGCCGGCCCGCGTCGACATTCATCTCGGTCATCAGCCACGCGCCCGCTGGTTCGTCGCGGCGCCGCTCGGCCGCGACCTCGTCCCGCAGCTTGCCTCGTCGGGGCCGATCCTGAGCCTGAATGTCGCCAACTCGGCAATGCCATCAAATACGGCGGTCCGGGGCGCGTGCGCCTGGGCCTGTCGAGCACGCCCGAGCGGCTGGAGCTGGAGGTCGTGGACCAGGGGCAGGGCATCGCGCCGTCGGATGCCGAGCGCATCTTCGAGCAGTTCTGGCGCGAGCCGCAGCACGCCCACATCCCCGGATGGGGCTTGGGGCTCTGGGCGAGTCGAAGCGCCGTAGAGTCGCTCGGCAGCAGCATGGAGTACATCCCTCAGCGTCCGCAGGGTGCCGGGTTTCGGGTCCTGGTGACGCGTCCTCGCGGGTCCGATTCGCACGCCTTGGCTTAACGGGGGATTCATGTCGCGGCAGCCCGATGCACCTGAACCGATTGATCCGAAAGAGAGCAGTTGACGCTCGTCGCGGGCAGTTTCCGGCCCACGGGAGGGTACACAAGGCGGGTGATTCGGCGGTTACGCCGGGGCCGGCAGCACGACGGCGCGCCGTGCGCGGCTCCAGCCCGACAGACGCAGGGTCGTCTCGTCCCCTTGCCAGCCTTGACCGGCATCGCACCACTCGGCATCGCGCATCAGGCGCTCGACGGTCTGCTTGACCTTGGAGGTCATGCGCAGCTTGAACAGATAGGGGATCCCCTCCTGCTCGGCCCGCGCCATGTTGGCTTGGGTGCCCCAGTCGCGGTCGCCGCGAATGCACACGAGGTTGCGGCGCACCGAGTCCTCGCTCACCACCGCCTCCATGCCCAGCAGGGCGGCGTTGATGGTGTCGCCGCGCAGGGCACTGATGTGGGCATAGCGCTGATGCCCGGACAGCACCGCCAGGATGGCGGTACCCAGAACGTCGCGCGTGCTCGGGGCGTTCGGGCTGGTCAGCTTCAGCGGGCAGCTCTCGACCCAGGCATCGAAGCGCCCGCCCAGGCGCAAAAACTCGGTGAAGAACGGCAGCTGCCCCAGCGGGGTGACCGCCGCCTGCGCATCCCACTCGACGTGGACGCGGCCGCCAAAGGTGTCCACCGCCACCGGGCCGGCATGCGGCACCAGCGCGGTGGTTTCGGGTTCACCCTGCGGGTGAGGGATCGGATTGCTCATCGGGACCTCCTTGCGCCGATATTTCAGCCGCTTGGATCACTCGAGGCAAGTTTTAACTGCTCGATCTCTGATCGCTCAATCGCGTAGGGTGTGGTGAGGAACGAACCGCACCTTGCCACGACCGGACCGTGCATCGGTGCGGTTCGTACCTCACCACCACACCCTACATTGACTCGTTTGCACGGCGGCACCCGACCGGACCGTGTCTCGGTGCGGTTCGTTCCTCACCACACCCTACATCGCTGCCTTGGCGATCCGTCGTTGTCTCGCAGGGACCACGGAGAGCAGGTCACCCTGGCCTGTCCACGAGGTACCCATTGATAATCAGCTATGCCAGGGACGTCTATCATCGATTGGTCCGACCGCCGACACCTGGTTACCCTAGAGTGTCGCTGACCCTTCGCGCATGCCAGCCGAGCGTGTGTGTGTTCTTCTATCAGCCGGACGAGTTGTCATGATGGAACGCTTGTATCCTGTCTTGCCGTTTTTGCGCTGGTTCCCCATGACTCGGTCGAGCCTGCGGGACGACTTGATCGCCGGCATCACGGTTGCTCTGGTGCTGCTGCCGCAATCGATGGCCTATGCACAGCTGGCGGGGTTGCCCGTCGTGTACGGACTCTATGCCTCCTTTGTTCCCGTCATCATCGCGTCGATGTGGGGCTCGTCGAGTCAATTGCACACCGGCCCCGTCGCGATGCTCTCGCTGATGTCCGCAGCGGCGATCATCCCTTTCGCGACGCCGGGGAGCGCGAGCTTCATCGAGCTCTCGATCATGCTGGCCTTGATGGTCGGCGTGCTGCGACTCGCACTCGGCCTGTTCAAGCTGGGAGCCATCGTCAACCTGCTGTCGAGCCCCGTGGTGGTGGGGTTCACGAACGCGGCGGCGCTGATCATCGGGCTCTCGCAGCTGAGCAAGGTCATCGGCGTGCCGTTTCCTCGCTCGGATTTCTATCTCGCGGATCTCTGGCGCGTCGTGGAGCAGATCGGGGAGACGCACTGGCCGACATTGATGTTCGCACTTGCGGCCTTTGTTCTGATTACCGCACTCAAACGGGTCTCTCCTCGCCTCCCCGGCGTCTTGATCGCGGTGCTCGCAACGACCGCCGTGTCTGCGCTGATCGGCTTCGAGCACAAGTCGACCGTCGGGATCGAGCAGATCCAAGACGTGCGGACGGTGGAGACGATCGAGGCTTACAGCCAGACCGAGTTGCGGATCAAAGCGCTCACCGCTTTGATCGCGGAGCGCAGCCGCGAGGCCGCTCGCCTCGAGGAGGAGGGCGGGATGGACGCCATCAAGCGCGCCGCGGAGTTGTCGGCGTCGGTCCGTCTCTTCCATTACGAGCTGGATCAGGCGCGGTCACACAACAACGCGCGTCGCATCGCCCTGCACGCGATCCGCTTGGAAGGCTCGCCGATTCCGGACGGGCCGATGCTCCTCTTCGCCAAAGGCCAAGTCCCCGAGGGATTGGCGCGCGACGGTCGGATCTGGCATTTCGTCGAGACCCACGACGCGGAGGTGACGCTCTCCTCGGGCGGGGCCGTGGTCGGGGCGATCCCCGAAGGGCTGCCGCAGTTCGCCGTGCCCGAGGTGCACTGGGATCTGGTCCTCGCGCTGCTTCCGGCGGCGATCGTGATGGCCCTGATCGGTTTCATGGAGGCAACCTCGATCTCCAAGGCCATCGCCACCACGACAGGCGAGCGGATCAACGCCAGCAAGGAGCTTGTCGGACAGGGGCTGGCCAACATCGTCGGTAGCTTCTTCAGCTCCTACACGGTCAGCGGATCCTTCTCGCGATCCGCCGTCGCGGCCAAGACGGGCGCCAAGACCGGCCTCTTCGCCGTGATCAGCGCGCTGGCTGTGATGGTCGTCCTGCTCTTCTTCACATCCTACCTCTACAGCCTGCCGCAGTCGGTGTTGGCGGTCATCGTGATGATGGCCGTCTTCGGTCTCATTCGAGTCGCGCCGCTGGTTCACGCCTGGAAGGTCGACCGTGGCGGCGCGATCGTCGGGATCGTCACCTTTCTGGCGACCCTTGCAATGGCCCCGGCGATCGCCAACGGGATTCTCCTCGGCATCGTTCTGACCGTGCTGCTCTATCTGATCAAGAGTATGCGTCCGCGCGCCGAGATCGTCGCGCGCAAACCCGATGGAACGCTCGGGGGCATCAAGGCGCACAATCTCGCGCCGGTCAGCGAAACGGTGGTGCCGGTCCGCTTCGACGGCTCGCTGACCTTCTCCACCGTCGCTTATTTCGAGGACATCGTACTGGAGGCCATTGCCGAGTTTCCGAAGACCAAGGTGATCCTGATCATCGGCAGCGGAATCAACGAGATCGACGCGTCGGGAGAGGAAAAGGTCAACGAAGTTGCAAAACAGCTGCGGGACGCCGGTATCGGGCTCTACTTCAGCGGGCTGAAGCATCAGGTGATGTCGGTCTTCGAGAAAACCGGCATTGTCGAGGGGGTCGGACGGGATCACTTCTTCCCGAACAAGGAGCATGCGCTGAAGGTCTTGCTCGAGAGATATGAGAACCCCTCGGAACCGCAAAGCAAGTGACTCCCGGCAGCGAGACGATTGGCGCCATCGGGCAATAGCCGAAAGGCACCATGGCGCTCGTTCCGACGAGTCGGATGCCGTGCATCGGGCCTGAGGGGCCGACGAGGCCCGCAAGAAGGCCAGCGGATGGCGGCTCCCTAACGGCGCCGGGTGACGGCCGCTAGGCGTCCTGGAACACGCCCCGCGCCGCGCCCGGATGCGTTGTAACTTGGTGCCGTTGAACCTCTACGACGCCCCGATGTGCCTTGCCGGACATCGCGCAGGACGCACGGCAGGGGCCGCTCTAATGCGGGATCCAGGCTCATCGCGACGTCGCTACGGTCTTGTCTCGAGCCATCCTCAGGCCCTGATTCGATGGTCCCCGTAAATCCTCTTTGCCGACTCAGCGCGCCGAGCTAGGCGGCCTGTACCCGGACGCCCCCGAGTCGGGCGGATCGTCCCCCGCTCGCACCGAGACACCGCTCCAACCGAATCGCGTGGACTGCCGATGGGCATGAGGCAAGGTCCTCAACACCCCGGGCACCTCACCGCGCAACTCTTGAGCCCGCTCCGGACCCGGCATCGCCGGGTCCATCGGGGTCGGATAGAACGTGCTCGGCCCCCAGGCAACCAGCAATGGGGACGCGGCGAGCAGCGGCACCGCCAGGGCGGTGCGGAGTCCCACTCGTAATACTGGGTTCATCGATTGCAATCGCTTCATGATCGAGTCCTCGGTTCCGAATACACCGCCGACGACGATGCGAATGGTTTAGGAGACCGCATCGCCTCGCACAACCGAGAAGGTTGCGGGGCCGTCGCGCTCGATTCAAGCTCGCTTTTTACTGCGACTGCCGTCGTCATTTCCGAATCAATGACTGCTCGCCTATGGTTTGCACGAGAAAAAACAATATAAGGTCGGGAGTAAATGCCCATACGCTCTATCTGAGCCGCTCGGCGATTTCCCGATACACGACAGAGGACCGAAACCTTGGAAGCATTGCTGGAATTCTTCACCCGATTCTTGACGCAATTTCAATCGCCAACCCTGGCGTTCCTGATCGGCGGCATTTTGATCGCCGCGCTTGGCACGAAGCTCGAAATCCCGGATGCCATCTACAAGTTCGTGGTCTTCATGCTGCTGATGCGCGTCGGGCTCGACGGCGGTATGTCGATCCGCGAGGCAAACCTCGCCGACATGTTGCTGCCGGCCTTTTTTGCGATCCTGATCGGCATCGTCATCGTCCTGATCGGCCGCTTCACCCTGGCGCTCCTGCCGAGCGTCCGGACCGAAGACGGCATCGCCACAGCGGGCCTGTTCGGAGCCGTGAGCGGCTCGACCCTGGCAGCGGCCATCGTCGTGATGGAGAGCGAGGGCATCTCCTATGAGCATTGGGCGCCAGCGCTGTATCCCTTTATGGATATCCCCGCACTGGTGATGGCAATCGTGCTCGCGAACCTCTACTTGCGGCACAGAGACGGAACCTCGGAGAAGGTGAGGATCTGGCCGATCGTCAAAGAGAGCCTGCAGGGCTCGGCGCTGTCCGCACTGTTGCTCGGTATCGCTATCGGCCTCTTTACCCAACCCGAGAAGGTCTTTGAAGGCTTCTACGATCCCTTGTTCAAGGGTCTGCTCTCGGTGCTGATGCTGGTGATGGGCATGGAAGCCTATACCCGGCTCAATGAGCTGCGCCGTGTCGCACACTGGTATGCGGTCTATGCCTTGATCGCGCCGCTGGTGCATGGCCTGATCGCGTTCGGGCTTGGCTACATCGCCCATATCTTGACAGGGTTCAGTCCCGGCGGCGTGGTGCTGCTGGCCGTGATCGCCGGCTCCAGCTCGGACATCTCGGGGCCGCCGACCTTGAGGGCCGGCATCCCGACGGCGAACCCGTCTGCCTACGTCGGCGCCTCGACGAGTATCGGCACGCCGGTTGCCATCGCCATCGGGATACCGCTTTACATCGGTCTCGCCCAGGCGGTATTCGGAATCTAAACGTCCCGGCGCAGGCCCGCCGGCGGTGGGCCATCAAGCGCTAAGCAGTTCGTGCCGCCGTGATGCTGCACGAGCTGTCATCCCCTGAACCAACGCCAAAAAGCGACTAGAGGTCATCCGTCATGGCACAGCAAGCGACCAAGCTCGTGGTTATCACCGAAAAGGTGCTCCTGAGAGACATTTCTAAGATTCTCGAGGCGAGCGCCGCGACCGGCTACACGGTCATGGCTGCCGGCGGCAAGGGCAGCCGCAACACGCGATCTTCCGGTCAACCGGCCGTCTCCGACACCTTCTCCAACGTCAAGCTCGAGATCATCACCGCGAACGAAGGGGTCGCGCGCGAGATCGCCGCCAAGATCGCCGAGAAATACTTCGATAACTTCTCCGGCATCGCGTATCTCGACGAGATCGAGGTCCTCTACGCACACAAGCTCTAATCACCGCGTCTCGGCGCGCACGTCGGCGGAGGCAAGGACGCCTCCCAACCCTTGGACCGATCTTGACGTTTGGCTGATCGCAGTCTCTCTCAAATCGAACCCCGAGTGATTCCGCGAAGCCGACGACTTGCGTCGTCCGCCTAAGTGCCGCGGGGACCGGTGACCCCGGTCCTTTACTTGCGACTAGTGGAGTGCGTTGGCCGGCCACCTTTCCATGTGTCTGCGCATCACATCCTTGACCGCATCCGGTACGTTTTGGAAGGCCGCTTGCCGCATGCCGTCGGCAAGGAAACCCGGCATGTCGTAAGGCAGCCGCCGGCTCATTTTCTCGAAGGTTCGCTCCATGAGCTCTGGGTCGAGCGAGCGGGTTGCGGCAATGCCGGTGTTGAGGTTGATCACGCGCCAAGGACGCCAGGCGTCACCACGGTTCTCGTCCAGTTGTAATCTCATCGATGCTGCATCGATGACCTCCTCCATAAGGCCGCACAAGGATCGAAGATCGTCGGGCGCGCTCGTGGCGTTCACGATGATGCCGAAGCCGTCGGCGGTCCCCTCCAAATTGTCGATGGTCGCGCCGCGGCGGGCGACCCATACCCCCATCGAGGCAAACATGCGCGCGACCGTCTCTCTCCTGTCCATGATCTCAACCTTCCGCACCAGGAAGGCGAGACGGTCAAGCAAATCCAATCCGTAGGCACAGAATTCCTGCAGTTGTTCCTGTTCGAGATGCGCCGCTCCGCTTTCCAAGGCCCCGGCGATCGGGAAGAAGTCCGCCAGGGCCCGCGCCAGATCGATCGGACCGGATTGGTCCTCCATGATCGACTGGGCTTCCTCGGTCCGGGCGAGCACCGCCTGCGTGACATCCAACGCGAGGTCGGAGATGACATCGTTCGCGATCACAAGGGGTTTCATCGACAAGAGGGATCACCTGCTGGATAAAATGGACGAAAAATGCAGTGTCTGCAGCCCGTTGGGATGCAGCATTATCCTAAATTCGGCATTTGATCGGCCCTTGGATTGCGTCCCGCGCGGTGTCCGGCAAGGCGGCATCGTGGTTCTACAACAACGCGCTGCAACGCAGTCTGGCGCCGCGCGGGGCGTGCTACAGGGTTCGTAGCAGCCGTCACCCCGCGGGTGGGGCGTCAGATCTCCAAGATCGTCACTTCTTCAGACCCGAGTATGGGCCACCGGTCAACTGCCGCATCTAGGGTTATCACCTGAGGTCCGGAAATCGGGATGACTGGGCGTTCCTTCAACCGGGATGCGTGCCTAAGTGCCGATGATAAAACTGGTGCGCGGGCAACAGCGCGGCCCTGTTGATCTGAACCATGACGGCGAGCTTACGGACGAAGATAAAAACGGCTGGCGCTATCACCAGAAACTTTCCTATGAAACCAAGTTGAAGAATAAGCACAAGTACACCGGAATTTATGCCGATACCTACTACTGGGATTGATACAAAGCGTCGTGCTCCAGTCCCGCGTAAACACTGGACTGCGGCATATCGCTAAATCAGTGTCGTCAAGAACAGCGATTTCGGTCGCTGTTCTTGTGTGCGTTACAGGTCCGAATGAAGCCGGACATGGCGGCTCACTGATGTGGTTCGGAGTCCATACAGCCGGAGCGCCATAGATGATCAACGCAATGCTCGGCTCAGTGTCCGGCGATGGTCACATATCCGCCATTGCCATTCGGAGAGTCAACGGCAGTTCTAAGTCGGGAAGAGACTGCCGCGATGCCGCGCAGGCCGCATTGCATTGACAACGAGCGGCATCGTCGCGGTTCGTCCAAGACCCAACTGTCGCGGCAGTCTAGATTCCCAAAGGATGGTTCGGAGCGAATTCTTCGACGAGCCCTTTGAACACCTCGAAGCCGGGGTGAACCACCTTCGGATCTTCCGGCTGGGTTGCATAGACGACGATGGTCATATCCAAGTCGGAGTTGTAACCCAAGGCGCCGGTATAGCCGTTAAAGTTCGGATTATGAAAGTACCAACCGTTGGAGACTACAAAACCGGTGGCGAAATAGGGGCCTGTAGGAGGAGCCCCGTCGGGTCGCTTGGTCAGTTGCACAAAGGCTGCTGGAGTCAGCAAACGTCCCTGTCCAAAGGCCGGTCCCCACTTTCCCTGGTCGCCCAACGTGGAGTAAAGGGGACCTGAGTCGCTTGCCCACGATGGGTTCCAAAACGTCGAGTCCTCATAGACCGCTCGGTCCGAGCTAAACGCATGCAAAACCGGGGCGGGCAATTCCGGAGTTGTCTGGTAGCCCGTCCGAGTCAGACCTAATGGGTCTAGCACCTCGGTTTGATACAGTTCCTCAATTGACCGGCCCGTGGCCTTCTCGAGAACCTCTCGAAGGAGAATAAACTCCGTATGCGAGTAAGCTTGAGCTGTCCCTGGCTCAAAGTTGAGCTCGTTTCCGCCCACCGAAATCGCGATGAGCTCTTCTCGAGTGAAGGTTCGAAAAGGGGCCTCGGTCACCTGCTTTTGAAAGCCCTCGTCTCGAACAAAGTCTTTGTATCCTGCCGTATTGTTGGCGAGCATCCCGACAGTCACTTTGTCTGCTGCCAATAGATCGGGGAGCCACGTTGAGATCTTATCGTCCAAAGCGATCTCTTCCCGTTCCACCACTCTCATCAACATGGTTCCGAAGAAGAGTTGGGAAACACCACCGATCCTTACCGTCATCTCCGTGGTGGCCGGCACACCTGCCATAGATTCACCCAATGCGACTTGACTTATGTTGCGGTCCCCTATCCAGATGCCTGCGATCACAGCGTGAGCATCAGTTTCCTTTCTCAGTCTCTGGACAGCCCGCTCAAAGGAGTTGGCGTCAATGGTTGGTATCGAATCGCCTTGCGCCCTCGCGCGCGAGACGTCACCGTAATCGGAAAGAATAAGTGCCGATACCAGGCCAAGACATAACAGCAATCTGTCGTTTCGCATCTTTGCTTTCCCCATCACGTGGTAAATCCCTGGCGTTTGGCTCGAGGCATGCCGATTGGCGGGAAGGGCAAGGGCGGCCCGCGCAGGTTGGTGTGAGCAACTCCGAACCCCGGCTCCTGCCGGATCCGATGAAACGTATTCTCGAGGCCCGCTTTTCCGAGGTGCCGGCCGTTCTCAAGCAGATCGTGAAACTGGCCCGAATGATGCCCTGGGATGTGCGCCAGGGGTCGTAGCGGCCGTCACGCGGCGGGTGAGGCCGTCTCAGATGCCCAAGATCGTCAACCGCTTCACACTCGCGCGTGGGGCACGACGCGGTCAACTGCCGGATCCAGGGTCACGCAATCTCGTCGATCGGCGCGGCCTCGGTTCCCTGATCCAAACCGCTCCAGGGCGTGACGTCCTTGCGATAGCGGCGCATCACCAGATTCGCAATCAAGCCCGTCCAGCCGGTTTGGTGCGCGGCACCGAGACCCTCGCCGGTTTCGCCGTGGAAATACTCGTAGAAGCTCAGCAGATCGCGCCAGTGGACGTCGTCGTGGAGGTGTCCCTCGCGCACCAGGGCCGGGGGCGGAGTGCCGTTCGGCGGGCGGTAGAGATCGACCAAGCGCTCGGCGATCAAGGTGGCGATCTCTGCAAGGTTGAGCCGTTGGCCTTGCTTGCAGGCAACCGGGACCTGAAAGTCGGGCCCGAGAAAGCGGTGGTACTTCTCCAGCGCATGCACGAGCGAGTAGTTGGTCGGCAGCCAGATCGGGCCGCGCCAGTTGGAGTTGCCGCCGAAGAGGGGCGAGTTGGACTCGCCGGGGACGTATTCCATCAGCGCCTCGCCGATGCCGGGGATGCGCCCCAGGTGGGTCTGGGTCGCGTGGATCCGGCTGACGCTGCGGATTCCGAAGGGCGAGAGGAACTGCTCCTCGTCGAGCAGGCGCTCCAGGATCCGCGGCAGCATGGTGTGATCGACCAAAGCGAGCAGGTGCTCTCCTCGGTCGTTCTCCCAGTCCGGGCAGAGACAGACGGTGCTGCCCCGGAAGAGTCCGCCTTTGTGGGCGCTCAGTAGGTCGGCGAAGCGGGGGGCGTTGGCGAGGAGGCGCCGGTCGACGATCTCGGTGGCGAAGAGCGGGATGAGGCCGACCCAGGAATAGACCTCGATGCGGTGACCGACCCCGTCGGGGGTCACCAGAAGATCCATGAAGAAGCCTTTCTCCTCGTCCCAGAGCGAGGGCATCCCGGTCTCCGGGTTGCCGGCGATTGCCTCGCCGATGGCGAGGAATTGTTTGTAGCAGTGGATCGCCATCGCCTCGTAGTTGCGGTCCTTGGCGCAGAGCTCGAGCGCGATGACGGTCATGTCCAGACTGAACATGGCCATCCAGCCGGTCGCATCGGCCTGTTTGAGACTGTGACCGGGCGGGAGCGGGTGCGAGCGGTCGTAGACGGAGATATTGTCGAGCCCGAGGAAGCCACCTTCGAAGAGGTTGTGCCCGTCGGCGTCCTTGCGGTTGATCCACCAGGCCAGATTGAGCAGCAGTTTGTGGAAGACGCGTTGCAGAAAGTCCAGATCGCCCGTGCCGCGCTGGACCCGCTCGGCGCGGAACACCTTGAGCGCGCCTTGGGCATGGACCGGCGGATTGGCGTCGTCGAAACCCCACTCGTACGCCGGGATCTGGCCGTTCGGGTGCAGATAGCGATCCGAGAGCATCAACTCGATCTGATGCTTGGCGAAATCGACATCCAGCAGGGCCAACGCCGGGCAGTGATAGGCGAGATCCCAGGCCGCGAACCAGGGGTACTCCCAGGCGTCGGGCATAGAGATGATGTCGTGCGCCTTGAGATGGCGCCAATGGCGGTTGCGGCCCTGCCGGCGGGATTCCGGCGGCGGGAGCTGATCGCCGTCGAGCCAGCGCTCGACGTCGTAGTGATAGAACTGCTGGGTCCAGACCATGCCGGCGAGGGCCTGGCGGAGGATGCGGTGGTCCGTCGCGCCGGCCTCGGGCAAGAGGTCGTCGTAGAAGACGGTGGTCTCCGACTGGCGGACGGAGAGCGTGCGCTCGCTGCGCGCGAAGGGGGCGTCGAGCGGCTCGGCGCTGAGCACCAGATCGACCATGGCGTGCTGGTCCGGACCGACGGTCCAATGGCTCCAGGCCGCGCACTTGGTGCCTGTCAACGCCGGATTGACGGCTGCCTTCTCGCCCTGGACCACGCGACGGTGGAAGGCATCCTTGACGTAGGGCGAGGGGTTGGGGGTGCCCCAGAGCAGCGCGGCGTTGGAGTCGTTCTCGGTGAAGAGCAGCTCCGCGGGATGGCTGCCGTAGAGGTGATAGGTGCCGAGCGTCGGGTGCTGCGCCTCGACCGTCCAGGCGGCGCCGTCCGGGGCGGTTGTCGCCTGAAGCACAGGAGGCTGCACATCGTCGCCCCACGACCAGATGTTGCGGAACCACAGGGTCGGCAAGAGATGGATTTCGGCGGCGTCCGGACCGCGGTTCTTCAGGTAGATGCGGATATGGATCTCGCGCGGCCCGGCCTTGGAATAGAAGACATCGACGTCCCAATAGCGCTGTGCGTCGAAGCAGCCGGTGTCGGTGAGTTGGAAGGGCGGATCCTCGCGCGAGCGTCGGGCGTTCTCCTCGACCAGTGCACCGTAGGGGAAAGGCGCCTGCGGGTATTTGTAGAGATAGCGCAGGTAGCTCGCGGTGGGCAGTGCGTCGAGATAGAAATAGCACTCCTTCACGTCCTCGCCGCGATTACCCTGGTGTCCGGTCAGCCCGAAGGCGCGTTCCTTCAGGTTTGGATCGCGTCCGTTCCAGAGTGCCAAGGCGAAGCAGAGTCGCTGCTCGCGGTCGCAGATGCCGCCGAGCCCGTCCTCGCTCCAACGATAGGCGCGCGAGCGGGCCTGGTCGTGGGTGAAATACTCCCAGGCGGTGCCGTCCGGGCTATAGTCCTCGCGGACTGTACCCCAAGCGCGCTCGGCGAGATATGGCCCCCAGAGGCGCCAGTCGGCGCTTCTGCTGCGCGCGGCTTCCAAGCGTTCGCGTTCGGCGTTGTTCGGCGCTTCGCTCACGTGGATCTCCTGCGGTTGCGGTTCACGCCGGGCCGAGGCGCATGCGTTCCAGCCGTGTCCAGGCATCCAGGATACAGGCGACCGACCAGGCTTGCGCCGGACAGCCGCGCGGGTGGTGCGGCGCGTCACCGTCGAAGATCTCGCTGACGGTGCCGAGTCCGGCCTCTCGAAGGTGATCGGCGATCGGGGCGAGCCGTGCTTGCGCCGCCGCGGCATCACCGGTCACCCGGTATTCCGCGAGGGCATAGTGCCCCAGCAGCCAGGCCCAGACCGTGCCCTGATGGTAAGCCCCATCGCGACTCCGGACATCCCCTTCATAACGACCCCGATAATCGGGGTCTTCTCGCGCCAATGTGCGCAGGCCGAGGGGGCAGAGGAGATGACGCGCGCAGACCTCGACCACAGAGGCTTGGGCGGGCGCGTCGAGCGGCGAGTGTGACAGGCTGACCGCGAAGATTTGATTCGGGCGAATCCGCGCGCCCTCGCCATCGGGGCTGTCCGGACCGTCGAGGAGATCATAGAGACCCGCGCCGTCCGGGCGCACGAAACGGGCAAAACCCGCCCGCGTTCGATCCGCAGCGCTGCGGTAGCGCAGCGGATCGCGCCCCAGACGCTCGGCAAAGTCTGCCAACACCCGCAGTCCGTGATACCAGAGTGCATTGATCTCCACCGGTTTGCCGATCCGCGGGGTCACCACCCAATCCCCGACCTTCGCATCCATCCAGGTAAGCTGCACACCCGGCTCGCCTGCGCGGATCAGGCCATCCGCCGGGTCCATGCTGATTCCGTAGCGGGTCCCGTCGCGGTAGTGCGCGACGATCGACTCCAGGATCGGGAAGGCGCCTGCGAGCGCATCCAGATCATCCGATGCCTCGATGTAGGCGCGCCAGGCGTCGATGTACCAGAGTGCGGCATCGACGGTGTTGTACACAGGCGTTTCTCCGGCACCGGGGAAGCGGTTCGGCAGCATGCCGCGGTCGACGAATCCGGCGAAGGTCTCCAGGATGCGTTTGGCGATCTCGGTTCGACCGGTCGCGAGGGTGAGTCCGGGCAGGGCGATCATGGAGTCGCGACCCCAGTCGCCGAACCAGGGGTAGCCGGCGATCACGGACATGCCTTTGGTCTGCGGTTGCCGAGCGGGCAGGGCGCCGATCGGCCGCTCGATCAGGAAGCTGTCGGCGGCGAGGATGAGCTGCTCGATCCAGGCGGGGATGTCCGGGATCTCCTTGTGATGGGTCCGCGCGGTCCGAACGAGCACGCGATCCCGCTGCCTGAAACGCTCCAATGCCTGCTCGGGATCCGGCACGGCGTCGCTCTTGGCTTCGGGCGCGACCGTCGCGAACACACCGCACCACCCGATCGTGCTCAGGGACAGCTCGGCGAAACCGACGCGCAACAGGTCTTGCTGATCCGGTAGCCCGCGTTCGCGCTCGATCGGCAAGGCGAAGCGTTCGATCCATGCGCGGTCGATCCGCAGGCTTCCGCCGACGGCGATCAGGGCGATGTCGTGTCCGTCGGTGCATCGCGCCGTCAAGTGCGCGTCGCCGTCGAGGGTCACGATCGGCTCGAAGTCGCCCTTGTGCCCGACCTGATGATGGTCGTGATCGGCGAGCAGCAGGGCGACGCGCAGACTCGGCACGGCGCCTGGGCGAGAACTCAGGAGCCGATAGACCGACCAGGCGCTGTCCTCGCCCGGCGGCATCCAGATGCGCTGCTCGACTGAGAGATCACCGCAGGCCCAGTGCCACACCGGCATGCGCCCGTCGAGCCGGAAGGAATCGATCAGCCCATGCCCGGCCGGATCGATGCAACCGTCGGCCCAGCGGTTCGTGAAGAGCGGCCAGTGTTGCTCCCCGTCGATCAGGGTCGCGTCCAGCTTGGCGACCTGCAGGCGACGCCCGAGCGGCGGATCGATCGTTGCGGTCAGGAGTCCATGGTAGCCGCGGGTCAGGCTGCCGGCGACCGCGCCCGCGGCATAGCCGCCGCGGCCGTTGGCCATCCACCATTCGTGGCGCTCGGCGAGGCTCAGGTCGGCTGAGGGTTTGGTCATAGCGGACGCTCGGTTGGTCGGGAGGGTTGCAAATCTGACACGCCAGTCCACAATTGCGAGAATGATCCCGCGCCGTCTTGCGACACCTCTCAATCACCGACTCCGCCAGTTCCCGGCTGTCGCCTTGCTTGGTCCTCGCCAGGTCGGGAAGACGACCCTGGCGGTGTCGTGCCGTGCGGCCGACGATGCACTCTATCTGGATCTGGAGAATCCGGCCGATCTCCTCTTGGTGCGCCGCCTTCCCCCCTATCTCGCGAACGCCAAGAAGCGCCTCGTCAAATCGCCGAAGGTGTACGTGCGCGACAGCGGGCTCGTCCACACGTTGTTGCGATTGGACACGCTCGACGACCTGCTCGGACACCCGGTCGCCGGCATGAGCTGGAAGGGGTTCGTCGTCGAAACCCTGTTGAGGGCCGCACCCGAGCGAGCTTCTACCGAACCGCGACGGGTGTTGAAATGGACCTGGTGCTCGAGCTGCTGGGCAACCGCCTATGGGCCATCGAGATCAAACGCGGCCTCGCGCCCAAGACCGAGGCGGGCACCTAACCGCGCTCGACGACCTTAAACCCGACCGTGCCTTTCTGGTCTACTCCGGTGATGAATGCTACCCGAAAGGTGGCGGAATCGAGGCGATCGGGTTACGGCAATTGGCGCAAGAGCTGGCAATGCTTGACGCGGCGTGAGGCGCGATGGTTATTCGGTGTTGCCGAGCATCGCGCTCAACACCCGGAGGCTTTCAATCCCGGCCAACCCGCGTAGCCCGCGTGGGTCAAAGATGTAGTGCTCGGAGCGCGTCAGAATCGACGATGTGCAGATGCATCCGATCGTCGTCTTGGTCACATGCGGCGGCAAAGGCATCTCCGATCCCGCCTGCATCATTGGTGGAGAGTCCATCCAAGCCGATCACCAGCCTGAACCGATTCATGCGTGCGTCATCGCGGTCGATCCGTCCCGAGAGGGTCCAGGTGTGGATGTTGCGATTCACGTCGTCGACCGACACCCCGTCGACCAGAGAGATCAGCAGTCGCCCGCCGATCGCGATCCGCCGAACCCTACCTCCGCACGGTAGCGGCGGACCCTCTCGCATTTCGACCCGCTCGAAGACCGCGTCCGGGCAAGTGCACCCGAGCGTCTCGCGAACGAATCGCTCGAGCTCCGCACTAGCCGGACCCGGGCCATCAGGGACGGAGGTAGACATAGCCCTGGGATTGCAGCTCCCCGATACGCGTCACCCCTCCCTGACTCACCTCGACGAATCCGGGCAGCAGTTCGTCGAGCTCCATATTGAACCCTTTCAGCGTGTTGCCGCACATCTCAAAGGCGACGCCCTGCTCCTGTAGCGACGCTACGCTGGAGCTCACCCTTTCGGTCGCCTCGATCTCGTTCAACGCGTTGATCGCCGGCCCATGCACGACCAGAACCATGTTGATGTTCTCCGGTCCGCCGACCCCGTCGATATGATTCTGCATGTTGTTGAGCACGAAAGCCGCGCGATCCGGCTCCGAGAGGTGGTAGACGACATTGAGCTTGTCCGCCGCAACAGCAGCAGACGAGATGCCGATCAATGCAACCAGCAAGGCAACAATCCGGAAAGTCTTCATCATGTAATCCTCCTCTGTATCATCGTTATATGAGTCGTGACGGCCAAGTCTCTCTTTTTTCACGTCACCACTCGATCAGGGCCAAGTCGTCTTTCCTTTTTCTCCTGTTCACCTCGATCGCGTCAACGCCGTCTCCTCAGAGATCTCGAAGCGTCCGCTTATCCACTCAACCGTAAAGCACACCCCGAGACGCGATCGAGCTTTAGAGCTCCTGCGACGCAAAATCCGCCAATCGCGAGCGCTCGCCACGCAACAGCGTGATGTGCCCGCTGTGCGGCCATTGCTTGAACCGGTCCACCACATACGTCAGGCCGGACGTGGTCTCGGTCAAGTACGGCGTATCGATCTGGCTGATGTTGCCGAGACAGACGAACTTGGTGCCTGGACCGGAGCGGGTGATGAGTGTCTTCATCTGCTTTGCGGTGAGGTTCTGGGCCTCGTCCAGGATGATGTATTTGTTCAGGAAGGTGCGCCCGCGCATGAAGTTGAGCGAGGAGATGCGGATCCGGTTGCGGATCAGGTCATTGGTCGCCGCGCGACCCCATTCCCCGCCCTCGGGTTTGGTGAGCACCTCGAGGTTGTCCATGAGCGCGCCCATCCAGGGCGTCATCTTCTCTTCCTCCGTGCCGGGCAGGAAGCCGATGTCCTCGCCGACCGGGACCGTCACCCGGGTCATGATGATCTCGCGATAGAGGTTGCGGTCCAGCACCTGGGCGAGACCCGCCGCCAGCGCAAGGAGCGTCTTGCCGGTTCCCGCGGCCCCGAGCAGGGTGACGAAATCCAGGTCCGGATCCAACAGCATGTTGAGCGCGAAGTTCTGCTCGCGGTTGCGTGCGGTGATACCCCAGACGCCTCGGCGGGGCACGCGATAGTCGTCGACCAGCTCGATAACGGCCTCGGTCTCGGTGCGCTTCTCACGGACGATGGCCTCGAAGGCAGGGTCCTCGCCCAGGTAGAGACATTCGGCGGGATACCAGTCCGCGATGTCCGGACCCGAGACGCGATAGAGCGTGCGGCCCTCCTCCTTCCAGGCATCGAGCGACTTCTCGTGGTGCTCCCAGAAATCCTCGGGGAGCCCCTCCATGCCCGTGTAGAGCAGGTTGACGTCGTCGAGGACCTGATCGTTGGAATAGTCCTCCGCCGGGATGCCGAGGACCGCCGCCTTGATGCGAAGGTTGATGTCTTTCGAAACGATGATGACCTGTCGATCGGTCCGTAGCTTGCTCAGCGCCTGGGCGGTGCCCAGGATGTTGTTGTCCGCACCGTTGCCCGGCAGCGAGGCCGGCAACTTCAGGTCGAGCAATTCGGTCTGGAAGAAAAGGCGTCCGGTGGCCGGGTGCGCGATGCCGCCACCGGCCGAGACCGGGCCGATCAGCAGGCCCGCGTCGATCTCCTCCTTGTCCGCGTCGGACATCAGCTGATCGAGAAACCGACTGACCTGGCGGACGTTGCGCGCCACCTCGGACAAGCCCTTCTTCCCGTGATCGAGCTCTTCGAGAACGATCATGGGCAGGAAGATGTCGTGCTCTTGGAAGCGAAAGATGGCCGTGGGGTCGTGCATCAGCACGTTGGTGTCGAGAACGAAGAGGCAGGTCTTGTCGTTTTCGCGTTTGATCATGGGTATCGGCTACCGGAGCGCCGCGCCGAAGCATTCGGCAGCAGCGATCGATCGGGTGGGGGAGGGGCTTGGCGTCTCTCGGCAGGGGTGCCCGGCATCGGTCGGGGCCGCGGGACGACGCGTGAGTCGGCGCCGAGAGGGTGTCGATCCGGGGTGCCGCGGTCGACGCGCGGGTGGCCGAGGCACCGCGAGTCTCGACCTAGCCGGCGTTGAGCCGCTGCGCCGCGGCGAGCACGGCGGCGACGTGGTCCTTCACCTTGACCCCGCGCCATTCCTCGCGCAGCACGCCCTCGGCGTCGATCAGGAAGGTACTGCGCTCGACCCCGAGACTCTCTTTGCCGTACATCTTTTTCATCTTGATGACATCGAATGCCTTGCAGAGCGCCTCGTCCTTGTCCGACAGCAGATCGAAGGGGAAGGATTGCTTGGCCTTGAAGTTCTCCTGAGCCTTGATGCCGTCGCGCGAGGCGCCGAGGATCTGCGTGTCGGCCGCCGCGAAGGCATCCGCCGCATCGCGAAAGTCCTGGCCTTCCTGCGTGCAGCCGGGCGTGCTCGCCTTGGGGTAGAAATAGAGGACGAGGTTTTTGCCGCGGTAGTCGGAGAGCTTGACGCTCCTCTCGCCCGTGGCGGGCAGCTCGATATCCGGGATAGTTTCGCCGATCGCGACGCTCATGCTGGGTACCTCCACTCTCGGGTGATGTTGGTGTGCGTTGGATCTTGTGGCGGCCGGCGGCGTTTCACACCAGCCTTGGTCAGGGAGCCAACCGGTAATCGGTAGGGTGGACGAGCGAGAGCGAAGTCCACCGAACTCTGCGCCGGCGCTGGTGGACTGCGCTGCGCTTGTCCACCCCCTCGGCGCTTGTCCTTACAGTGCTCGTTCACCCTCGCGCACAGGCATCGATGTGGCCGGCGTGATGCGCACAGCCCTTCGTGTCGTCGGGCGCACCTGTGCAGCCGGTCGGGCTCAGCCCTTGATCGGCTCGAGCACCGCGTCGAGGTTCAGCCCGTCGCAGTAATCCATGAACTCCTCACGCAGACCGGCGATATGCATGTCGGAGGGGATCCCGACCGTCATGTGCACCGCGAACATGGTGGTGCCGGTGTGGGCGGCGGCGTAGGTGGAGGTCGACATGTCCTCGATGTTGATCTTGCGCTCGGAGAAGAAGCCGGCGAGGTTGTTGACGATCCCGGGATGGTCCATCGAAATCACGTCGACCGCGTAAGGAAGCAGATTTCGGCCCGTGGCGCGCTCGCCGGTGCGCTTGGAGATGATCGTCATTCCGAGCTGACGCTCGAGCTCCGGGAGGGCATTCTCGATCTTGGCCAGCGTATTCCATTTGCCCTCGACCAGGAGGATCGCCGCAAACTCGCCGCCGAGGACCGTCATCCGGCTGTCTTCGATATTGCAACCGTGCTCGAGCACGGTTTTGGAAATCTGGTTGACGATACCCGGGTGGTCTTCGCCGAGTGCCGAGATCACGAGGTAGGTCTTCTGCTTGGTCATATCCTTGCCGATGTTCGCGGGTTACAGGTACCGCTCGGAGTGTAGCATGGGCCATCGGACACCTGCATAGGGCAGGCTGGGCCGCGCCGGCGCGGTTCTCGGGCCTGACTGCAACCGAGCCCGAGATCCTGTCCGCGATGTCGGCCACTCCGACGCGTTGTGCGAACGCGAGATGCTCGACCCCGAGCGAGCCGATCGCTCGGGCTGCGGCTTTGAAGGAGAATCGGGGCGCGCCCGGGTCGTCAGGAAGGCGACCCCCTTCGCGACTCATCCGGTCCCTGCAGGGGATACCAGGTGTCGTCGCGCGCGGCCGGCAGCAGATCGCGTCTCAGCTGCTTTAGGGCCTCCGAGGTCCGCGCGGGCCCGCCTGCGCCAAAGGGGTCCTCGGAATCGAGCACGTCGCCGAGCTCCGCGTCGATCTGATCCGGATCCTCGCCCGCTTCCATGCGACGGATTGCCTCCGCCATCCCGTCGCCGAGCTTCAGACCCGTCGCCTCAAACAGCTTGCGCATGGTCTGCGCCGCCTGCTTCGGGTCGTCCTGATCGAGATTCTCCAGCTCGCCGGCCATCGAGGCGAAGGCGTTCATCAACTTCGCCTCGTCCAGACCTGCGGGCAGATCGTCGCCCCCCGCGTCCTCGTCGCCTTGTCCCCGCTGGCGGCTGATCGCGAACAGGCTCGCCTGCCGACCAAGCTCCGGCCGCCCGCAGCGCGGACATGCGGGACGCGTCTGGGTATCGACCCGACGCGAGAAGAAGTTGAAGATGGCATGGCAGTCGGGGCAGTAAAACTCGTAGACCGGCATGGTGTTGTCTCCGTCGAATGGCTCGGCGCATTCTATACCGAGCGCGCCTGTGTTTTTCGCGGCATTGCATGCCTCGCGCAAGCCGGGCCGGCGTTCCGCCTAAGTCAGGCCGCGCGCCGGAAGCACTCTGCTTTCCGAAAAGCACACGCGCGCTCGGCGTAGACGCGATGTCCGCCGCCGCCGCGGCGGAGCCGTGCGACCACCGGAGGGGGCGTCGCCGCGCGTTCGTCGTCGCGTCCCGAAGGAATACAAGCGATCCCGACGCCGCGGGATTTTTTTGGCGAGAGTGGAAGCCCTATGTCGAACGTCGAGAAGAGTTGCGCGTTGTATTCGCTGCTTGTCGCGCTGATCCTGTGCGCCTCCGCAGCCACCGGGGCATCGACGTCCGCCGGACCCGAAGAGGCGCATCTCGGCGAGCGCAGCGCCTTCGAATATCCCACGGTGCCTCGCCACCATCGCCACATGCGGCGACTGTTGAACAACGCCTTCAGCTACGTCGATCCGGTACACAGGATTATCGATCCGGTGTCCGGTTATCCGGCCGAGGGCTGGAATCAGGAGCCGGCCAACGGGCTCTTTCTTCGCTCCTTCACGCAACTCACGGCGATCGGCGCCTGGATCGAGCTGCTGGCCAATATCGCCGCAGGCCAATCGGACAATCCCTATCTCTCCCGAGGCGCCGCCTTGGACGGACTCGCGCTCGCGGTGGCGACACTCGGTGCCGATCAGCGCGATCCGAACCTCGCCGCAAAGGGGTTGCTCTCGAATTTCATAGGGTTCGACGGCGGAGAGCGCTGCGGGCCATTGTTGGAATCCATCGAGCGCAGCCGCTTTATCGAGACCTTCGGCGAGCCCGACGGGCAGGCCATCTGGCGGGCCCTCCTCGATAAGGGGTGGCTCCAGGAGGAAGACAATGGCCGAAAAGGCAGGATTCTCCGTCGCGAAGGCTACGGGGCGCTCCATTTCGACGGGGCGCTTGCGCCTTATGCCGATCCGTCGCGGCAGGCCGCCATCATGGGGCTTCTCGACCAGCGTGTCGTCACCATCATCTTCGGCGATAACGCCAACCTGACGGCCGCTCTGGCGAGGGCGATCGGCGCACTCCTGCAACCCGAGATCCGCGACGCGCCGCAAGCCGTCGCGCTCCGGGACGCGATGGAGCGCTTCATCGAGGCCCAAAAGGAAGGCTATGCCCATCTGTTCGATCCGAAGACCGGCACCTTCGTGTTCGGCTGGGACGCCACGGCGGATCGGTTCGTCGGCTGGAGCGATGATCGGGGGAACTGGGTGACCGGGCAGATGAATTACTTCATCAACGAGTTCCGCGGACCGCTGATATTCACCGTGCTGCGCTACGGACTGCCGGTCGCGGCGATCCGCAACGCCGGATTCAAGATCAAGCCCTACCGACAGGCCGACGGCAGCGACACCTATGCCCTGGCTGCCTGGGATGGGTCCGCCTTCCAGTTGCTCGGGCTGTCGCTGTTCATGCAGGAGTCCCGCAACCCGGCTTGGCGGCGCGCTTTGAAGACACTCGTCGACATCGAGCTCGATTTCTCGACCCGGCACAAGTTGCCGGGACTCCTATCGGAGGCCTACAGCGGCAAAGGGACCGAGTACACCGGTCTGATCGGGATCGGCGACATCGCGGTGACCGACTATCCGCTCGACACGCAGGCCCCGTCGCTCTACAGCCTCGGTGTTGCCTACGGGATCGCGCCCGAGCAGGTGGATGAGTTTCTGCGGGCCGCGTGGGCGCGCGTCTCGAGCCTGTTCACCGAACACGGTCCCTGGGAAGGTTGGAATATGGCCACCGACAAGGTCATCCCCTACCAGACGACGGTCCATACCCTGTCTCTCATTCTCGGCGGAATCAACACCGCCCACGACAACATGCGGCGCTATCTCGACGCGATGAACCTCACCGGCCAGCTCGAGGCCTTATACGCGCCGGGACAGCGGATCGACCTTCTGGCCGCCGAGAATCGGGTCATCCCCTGGACCGCGCATGAGGATCCGATCGCCTTCTCCCGGGACGAGGTGGCGTCGCGTTTCGCGTCGAATATCAGCGGCAGCGGAGGGCTCGCGTTCGTGCTCCCCGAGGGCCACGCTAAAAGTCTGTCGAACGGCAAACTGTCCATCCGGTTTCGCTCCGAGACCGCGATCGAGGATGCCGTCGTCGCCTTCAAGCGCGCGCAGGGCGATCCCCTTCCACCGCCTGCGATCCCCATCGAGATCTTCGCACGCTTCCCGAAGACCGAAGACGGCAGGATCGAGGTCGTCCTCCCGGCGACGCCGGCCCTGCACGGGATCTCGGAGGTTTCCCTGACCTTCCGCAGCGACGGGGAGCCGGCAGCGGTCGATCTCGCTATTCGAGCGTTTGAGTTCGTGCCGTTCGAGGCTGCGTTGGAGCCCTGAGCGCGCGGGGTCTACCCCGGCCTCTTTGGGTTGCTGATCGATGGCTCCCTCTGGGGACGACACGGACAGTCGTTCGATAAACCCTGTGTTGTCGGAGCTCAGTACCATGGCCGTCATCCACGTGCAGTTGCCCGATAATCTGGAACGAAAGCTTGATCTGGAGGCTCGTTTTACCGGGCGGTCACGTTCGGATGTCGTCCGCGACGCCATCGCGCACTGGGTCGCACGGCGTGATCGCGAACGATTCATTGCCGAATATGTTGCGGAGGCGACGGCGGGATATTCCAACCCGATACTGCGCAAAGAGGCAATCCGGATCGCCGGAGAACTCGATTCGGTCGAGAGCGAATCCCGCGACCTTGCAGGGGGATGGGATCTCGGGGAGCAATCACCGGCGGACTCCGGCGAAAAGTGGTGGAAGTGATCGCGGTCTGCGGGCCTGACCTTCGTCTCAGGACCACGGCATGGCGGCTGTCGTCCACCCCGGTACCGAAGGTCGCTCACTTAGCGCGGACGGATATGGTTCATCCCGGAATGGGTGGGGAACACTGAGATCCACGAACGCATCGGAAGCCGAGGGTCGGCTCATCCCCGCGGGCGCGGGGAACACGTGTAGCGATCCTGACCCGATTGGTCGGTCCACGGTTCATTCCCGCGGGCGCGGGGAACACATCCGATGCCCGGCGCGGACCTCGGCGCGGATCGGTTCATCCCCGCGGGCGCGGGGAACACCCAGCAGCGCGTGGGGGATTTCTAATGCAAGCCGGTTCATCCCCGCGGGCGCGGGGAACACATCCGAGCGCGCCGCATGAGTGAGCCGATCCGCGGTTCATCCCCGCGGGCGCGGGGAACACGCATGAAACAGCAACCCCGCTTTCTCGCATTGCGGTTCATCCCCGCGGGCGCGGGGAACACGGCGGTGCCGGCGGATCCGCAAACTCGATCGTCGGTTCATCCCCGCGGGCGCGGGGAACACCACGACACGCCGAGTGATCTCGGGCCAGTGCTCGGTTCATCCCCGCGGGCGCGGGGAACACCTACTGACGTTCAAGTCCGTAGCCGGCGACACCGGTTCATCCCCGCGGGCGCGGGGAACACATCCCGGTGCAGTTATCCGGCATGAGCGCGAGCGGTTCATCCCCGCGGGCGCGGGGAACACCGCGCCAGATCGTGATCGGGCTGCGCGAAGAGCGGTTCATCCCCGCGGGCGCGGGGAACACTACCGATCGTGCGGACAGACGCCTCGATCCAGCCGGTTCATCCCCGCGGGCGCGGGGAACACGGGGGACGCCATGTGGCTGTGTCTGAATAATGCGGTTCATCCCCGCGGGCGCGGGGAACACGCCGCACCGAAACGCGGCCAGGAAGGACAACCAGGTTCATCCCCGCGGGCGCGGGGAACACTGAATTGATGCGGTCCATACGCACCGCCGCGGCGGTTCATCCCCGCGGGCGCGGGGAACACTGAATTGATGCGGTCCATACGCACCGCCGCGGCGGTTCATCCCCGCGGGCGCGGGGAACACCCGGACACCTGCCAGTAATGCCCAGGGAACCACGGTTCATCCCCGCGGGCGCGGGGAACACGACAATTTCTCCAACAACTACGTTACGTATATCGGTTCATCCCCGCGGGCGCGGGGAACACTGGCGCGGCGATCCGCTGGCGCAAACCTTCATCGGTTCATCCCCGCGGGCGCGGGGAACACACCCGGAGCTTGATTTCGTATTGCTTAGCCATCGGTTCATCCCCGCGGGCGCGGGGAACACCGGCGCCGGGAGCAGCAATTGAACGTAGTGCACGGTTCATCCCCGCGGGCGCGGGGAACACTGACAATCAGCACGCGAGGCATAAACCTGACGCGGTTCATCCCCGCGGGCGCGGGGAACACTGACAATCAGCACGCGAGGCATAAACCTGACGCGGTTCATCCCCGCGGGCGCGGGGAACACCGTGTAATCAGGCTCAAGCGCAAGCAAGATCGCGGTTCATCCCCGCGGGCGCGGGGAACACGGCATGCACGACGAGGACCATGATGAGCACGACGGTTCATCCCCGCGGGCGCGGGGAACACGTGTCGTATGCCGAATCGATTGGTCTCATTGCCGGTTCATCCCCGCGGGCGCGGGGAACACCGCACCCAAGACCACAGCAGACCCTTCGGGGACGGTTCATCCCCGCGGGCGCGGGGAACACTCGCCTCCTGCAGTCTCAAAATCCGTCGCATGCGGTTCATCCCCGCGGGCGCGGGGAACACCCAACAGACCAGGCGGTCGGTCGGTCGAGATCCGGTTCATCCCCGCGGGCGCGGGGAACACATCGACGCGCGCCTGACTCAACACGGTCTCGGCGGTTCATCCCCGCGGGCGCGGGGAACACCTGCTAAGCGAAATAGCCATCATTTGCTCCGGCGGTTCATCCCCGCGGGCGCGGGGAACACGACTTGATGGTCGGGGTCGAGCAGACGAAGACCGGTTCATCCCCGCGGGCGCGGGGAACACGTGTCCGGTGTCGGCGCGTTGGCTGTAACGGTCGGTTCATCCCCGCGGGCGCGGGGAACACCCCGCCAACCGCGCCGGGCTCGTCGAGACCTACGGTTCATCCCCGCGGGCGCGGGGAACACTACAGCGCGTTTTCGCAACAGGAATGCGAGGTCGGTTCATCCCCGCGGGCGCGGGGAACACGGCTTGCCGATATCGGGGCTACGGACAGATGCCGGTTCATCCCCGCGGGCGCGGGGAACACGACGCGGCAGGTGTCTGTCCTGCTGCCGGTTGCCGGTTCATCCCCGCGGGCGCGGGGAACACATGCCTTTTACATTGACTTTCATAGTTATAGCCGGTTCATCCCCGCGGGCGCGGGGAACACGAGAAAGCGAAGTTGTTATCCCGCATTCAAGTCGGTTCATCCCCGCGGGCGCGGGGAACACTTGAATCAACAGCGATCGATGCTGACGGGCGCCGGTTCATCCCCGCGGGCGCGGGGAACACGGGCTACCGGCGCCTTCACGCGATTGCGGATGCGGTTCATCCCCGCGGGCGCGGGGAACACTCCCTGAAGGTTCGACGTGCATCATCGGGCACCGGTTCATCCCCGCGGGCGCGGGGAACACTTGGATCGCCCTTCCGGCCTTAATGCTTAAACCGGTTCATCCCCGCGGGCGCGGGGAACACAACTCATCGAAGCGCTCTACCGCGGGCGCCAGCGGTTCATCCCCGCGGGCGCGGGGAACACGGTTAACTCAGCAAGTCCTCCGTATGTATTCACGGTTCATCCCCGCGGGCGCGGGGAACACTCTCGTTCACGAATATCTCGGTTCGTCGTCGACGGTTCATCCCCGCGGGCGCGGGGAACACAGCAGCGTGCCGTCCGGAGCCGAGAGCAGCGTCGGTTCATCCCCGCGGGCGCGGGGAACACGATATTGGCGTAAGCTATGCCGGGCAGGACGCCGGTTCATCCCCGCGGGCGCGGGGAACACCGCTCGGAGCTAATCATGGATTTCTACAGAGACGGTTCATCCCCGCGGGCGCGGGGAACACCGCATTTATGCTGAAAAGTCTCACCCATGAGACGGTTCATCCCCGCGGGCGCGGGGAACACACGCTGCGCTGCGCTCCGCTCCATTAGTTGGCCGGTTCATCCCCGCGGGCGCGGGGAACACACTTCCAGCATCCTGCTGATTCAATTCCGAAAATTGGACACCCAAAAATCCACCGAAAAATCCCGGCGTTTCGACAGGGACAGATATAAATTGTTAAGGACCTTTTGACTGTTCATCTGGCGGCAGAAAACTGACCAATCGAAGACCATCGAAATCGACCGGGACACGTCGGTTCTTGCCGACTGTGGCGAAATCGTAGCCGGATTCGGTGTTGGTATTCCAGGCGATGACGGCGTTACCGTCTTCCACGCCTTCGAGGACCTGATTCCAGATAAACTCGCGCAGCCGCTTTGATGGGGTGCCGATATAGACGCCTGCCCGGATCTCCAGCAGCCAGACCGCCAGGCGTCCGCGCAGACGCGGCGGGACGTTCTCAGTGACGATGACCAACATTGCCAAGGCCCTCCGTCTCCTTAATCGCCGGCGGCACCGATTCCTTCGGTGGGTAGGGCGGTTCCAAACCTCCCGCGGTCAGCACCTCCTCGATCAGCGGGATGATCTTGCCGAGCAGCTTGCTTTCGCGGAAGACGTCCCGGCAGGCCAGGCGGACCACCCGTTCGGGTTGCTGAGGAGCCTTGGCTGCGATCTTGAACGCCACGGGAGCCACGGTCTCGAACTTCACGATGTCTGCGATATCGTAGACGAAGGACAAGGGTTTGCCGGTATGGATGAATCCGACCGCGGGCGCATAGCCGGCGGCCAAGATGGCGGCCTCCGTGATGCCGTAGAGACAAGCGGTTGCGGCCGAGAGACAGGTGTTGGGGACATCGCTGGTGTCCCAATCCGTTGGATCGTAGCGGCGCCCTTTCCAGCTCACGCCGTATTGCTTCGCCAGGTTGTCGTAGGTCTTTTTCACGCGAGCCCCTTCGATCCCGCGCAGTTGCTCAACGCTGCGCCGCTCCGGAGGCTTTTCCCCGAACCGCAGCTCGTACATCTTGCGTACCACCTTGAGCCGTGCCTGGTCGTCGAGCGCGAGCTTGGCCTGGTAGAGCAGACGATCCGAGCGTGCACCTCCGGGTTGACCGGACGCATAGAGCCGCACCCCGGCCTCTCCGACCCAGACGAGCAGGGTACCGACCCGCGCGGCCAGCGCCGCCGCGCGATGCGAGACACGGGTACCGGGCTCCAGCATGATGCAGGCAATACTGCCGATGGGGATGTGCGTACGCACGCCGTTCTTGTCGATAACGACGAAGGCGCCGTCCAGCACGTCGATCTCGCCGTACTCGATGAAGATCAGAGAGATGCGTTCCTTCATGGCGATGGGTTTGAGCGGGGGCAGCATGGCAACGTCCTTGTTCGGTTGATTTAGGCGGCGACTTCGATGTAGTCCACACGACTTTCCGGGACTGGTACTGGCAGGCCGTCTTCACGTAGCCCTGCCAAGTGGAACTCGATCGCCTCCCGAATCTCCAACTCGGTTTCTTCGAGGGTGCGGCCCGTGGCAACGCATCCCGGCAGATCCGGAACGTAAGCGGAATAGTTATTTCCCGCCCGTTCGATCACGACGGCGTAACGCATGGCTTGTCCTCATTTCGAGCCGTTTTGCTTGAGGATGCAGTTCAACGTGCGGGGGCGAGATCATCACTCAGGTTTCCCGGAGTTGTAGCGCTCGCCTCGACGCTATCTCCTCCCGGCGTCGGCTAAAGACAAAGTATCGCCCGCCGGGTCTTTGAACATCGGTGCCTTACGTGATCCGTGCTAGGGAAAGCAACCCCAGGCCCATTGCTTTCCCGTGTCCGAGACCGAACCGCACAGCGAATTGAAGACGGGCAACCTCCGACGCTTCCAAGATGCCCTCGAACAGAACCGTTCGCAGCGTGATACGACGCCCCACCTTGCCTTGACGGGTCTGGATACGCTCATTGCCCAACCTTAAACAGGAGTCCAGCGAGAATCCATGTTTTCCACCCTGGCGGCCCAACCAATCCAGCTGTTCCTCTTCTCTGGTCAGGCCATGGCGCTTCCCTTCACGCGTTACGGTTGGATTGGCCAAGATACGAAATCTGAAGCGGTCTCCAGCCGTCATGATCAGACGTTCCAGGTTTACCGGCTTGTCGCCCAGGACTTCCACCGCGTATCCCGGCATCTGGTCGAGAACGGGCCAGTTTCCGACAACGTCGGATTGGACAAGAAGCGTGGCGGAATGAGCAGGGTCGCGGCCCGGTTCCAGTCGCCACAGAAAGGGCTGGGGTTGGGTATGTGTATCGGGCGCATAGACGCGAGCGAGCGTCCGGTGCATCTCGTAGGGGCTGCCGAGATCTCGGCGAGCCTGCGGATGCATGGGATCCAGGGTCAGCTTAGACAGGTACATGGACCACCTCCGCAGCCACGTGACGCGGTCCGAAGCGGCGCTCGGCGAATGGCGCGATCGGTTGATCGAGCCGCACGGCCCCATGACCGGCATGCTCGAGGATCAGCCGCAGCGGCGCGTCTCGATGCTCGAAGCGAGGCTCGGCGATGCGAGGGGCACCGAGCAGGGTAGCGCGTAGATCAGTCTCGAAGGCGCCGTCGGGCAACCAGACCGGAGCGCCTGGCGGGAACGCCTTGCGACCAAGCGCCAATGGCCAAACCGGGGCGCGGAGGGCGGACTGGATCTGCGCCAAGAGGTTTTGGTCATGTCCCTCCAAGCCAACCAAGAAGGCGGCATCCGCCAAGTAATAGCGAGGGCTGACGACAGTTCGGCCAAGTTCGACCTTGCCGGCGGCAGTCATCACGCCGGTTGCGGTCTGATAGTCGCGCATCAACAGCCCCTCCCGATCGACGCGCACGCCCATGCGCAGCTGGGCGAGGTCCTCGATCGGCGCGGTCCGATCACGCCCAAGGGCGGCGCAGACAAGACCCAGCACACCCGACTTGGATGGCTCAAGCTGGCTATCCCGTTCGTCGAAGCGGCTGGTCGTGCCCCAGGACTGCATCGGGCCCGCGAGCCGCAGCAGTAGTGTCGGCATGATCAGCTCTCCAACGCGGCGCACGTTTGAGCGACGACCCAATCGGCTAGATCGTCCAGCGTCGCTTGGGGTTCTCCTCGGGTCGTCGGCCAAGTGTCGGTAATGTCGAGATAGGCCCACTTATCTTTGCCGTCGCCGTAGGCGCCAGACACCTTTGCTTCGTGCTCGGCGAGTCTCTCGACCGAAAGAGCGGTCAGTTCGCGGTCCTGCCGCGGCCAGATGGGTTTTTCGAAGGCGTTGGCCAGGTTGAATGGGCTCGCATGGCGCAGGACTACGCCGACAAAGCTTGGCGGATTGTGTGCCGCGAAGGTGTTTTGCTTGCCGGTCGGGATGGCGCGGGCCATGGCCCGGGTAAAGGCGCCGATTCCCTTCAGGGCAAGCTCCTGATCCGATTTTAGGTTTGAAACCAGTTTGTGCGCGTCGATGACGGCATACCGATAGAGTGTGGCGGAGTTGAACTCGATCTGCCCGATCATGCCGGCACCGGTCTCGTCGATGTCGCCCTTGTCGTCCACCGCAGTGAAATAGTCGAATTCCCTTTCGACCTTGTGCGTGCTTATGGCATGGGCGACCTGACAGGCCGCGTATTGGTTGACTCCCGGGAGATCTGCCAACATCCGGCCGAACATGGCGACGTCGACGGCTTTCTGGCCGTCCAGCAACGCCTTCGCTTCCTTCACGACCTCGGGCGGAGCGCTGGCCTTCGCCTCTTTCTTGGTTTTCTTCGCCTCCCCAGTGGGCGCCGTGCTGAGTGCGTCCCAGTGTGTATGAATCAGCTCGGCAAATCGCTCGATCTCGCCTTGCCCCAGGAATAGCAGGTACTCGGTCTTGCCGTCGTCTTTCAGCTTCAGGCCGGCAGCGGCCAAGGCGGTTTCGATCTGGAGACCGGCGTCGGGGCGTCCGCGCTCGGCGAGGCGCTCGTTCAGCAGTTCCTTAAGTTTCTTGGTCCGGACCGATCCGAATTCGGACGGGATCACGCCCAGCTCGGCGGACTTGAGTCGGATGGCGCGTTTGAAACACTGGCTGCTCACCCGAGCCCGCCGCTGGCCGCCGAAGATGGCGTCCTTGGGAGCGCCGGTGTCGTCCCGGTTGAGATTTGAGGGGGCGAAGCTCTGGATCAGGTGGAATTCGACGAACAGACTCATGGTGCTCTCCTTGTCAGGCAGATCGTTGCAGAGGGTCGGGGGTTGATGGGGTAGATTCGGTCCGAGCCGTTGCTGCGTCGTAGGCACAGTAAAAATCGCGCGCCCAACGCTGACGTATGCGATCCCGTCCATCCCCCCCGAAAGGACGCAGCCAGATGCCGAGGTCATCGAGTAGGCGAACATAGTCGACGGCGCAATCGTCGGCGGCCAAGAGTGAAACGACTTGGCGCAACAGGTCGGGCAAGCCCTCCGGTTCGGCGCTAAGGAGCGCGATGAAACGCCGCTCGATGCTCGTGCTTTCACGGACATGGGCGAGATGCCCCAACGCTGATGCGAGGGTCTCGCCTTGCCGGTGCTCCGGATGGAGGGCAAACAGCCCGGCGCCGAGATAGAGCGCCTTGCGCCAAGGATCCTCCGCATGTCGCTCGGGTCCGACGAAGCGTTCGACATAGGGATAGGCGCGGGGGAAGGCTCCGGGATCGAATCCCAGGCTGCGCCGCAAGTGTGCCAAGGCGCCGCGATCATGATCGGCGAGACCCGTCAGGTGGGCGATGAAGGATTGAGCATGCTCGCTCATGAATTGACCTCTTCTCGGGTGGTTTCGGTCTCTGGCTGATCGAGCGAGCGCAGCAAGCGCTGAATCTTCGGGATTGCGCGCGCTTGTGCGCGAAGTGCCGCAGGCGAGTCGCCGACCGCGCCGCGTGTTGCATCCCAAGCGTCTTGCGTGGCGCGCTTCAGCGCACTTGCCCAGTGCCCATATGCCGCATCGACGTCTCCGGCAGCGATCCGCTGCATCAACTCCGGCAGCGCACGTTCGACGCTGGAGAAGAAAGCGGAGGCGGTCGGTCCGTTGTCCAGGACGGTTCTTGCGCGCGCCCTGGTGTCTTTGTGGTCGGGATCCGGCATCGCGCTTGCGATCATCTCGGCGCAGAGCGTGCGTAGGCGGAAATAGAGATCTTCGCCCTCGCGAATCCGGGCCCGAACTTCGGCCGCGGCATCTGGATCGGCCAAAAGCGGCAGCGGCAGATCGACACGCTCGACGCGCCAGCGCAGCAGCTTAGCCTGATCGCTTGCCAACCCGGCGACGAGCACGGGAACGGGGGCGTCGAATTGCCCTGTTCGATTGCGAAGATTCGTCGCCCATGCAAGAACGGCCGCCGGCTGATTGAATTTGCCGCTCGGGTCCGGAACCAGGGCGGGTAGCTCTCGCCAAACGGCCCGGCCTTCGTAGAACGACATGCGAACCGCCTTTCCATCCTTTGCGATCCGGTAACAGGCCATCGGATCAGGGCTTTTGACATCTTCTTCCAAGGCGAGGCCGGCGGCGAAACGGACGTGTCGAACGAATCGCGGGTTACTCTCCGGAACCAGCAGAACGGCACGACTGATCCGTGTGTAGCGGTCGTTCGGGCCGGTTGCGAGCCTTGGTGCTGCACGGAGTGCGGCGATGCCGGGCTGAAGTTGCTCCCAGGCCGGCAGATCATCGGCAACTCTTACGCTGTACGGATGGAGGTTGAGCAGCAACGATTCGTCGAGGTGATCACCGAGTGACATGACGGCTGCAGTATTGGATAGCGGCCCTGCCTTGTCGGAGTCACGGATGGTCTTGACCAGTCCGCCAGGCGTAAACTGCAGAAAGCCCAAAAGATGCCGACAGGCGAGTGCCGCGCTAATCGAGGACGGCGTTTCATCCATGGCGTGATCGAACACCACAGGGGTATTTCCGCTCCCGCCAGCCAGGCAGACCTGCGTCCATGGCTTCAGTTTTTCTCGTGTCTCGGGCGCTTCAGTCAGTGCTTTGACTTGCATGAAGGGCGCCTCTTGATGAAACAGCCAGAACCGCTCGCGCCACTGATCGAGATAGGCCCGAATCGGTGCCTCGGGTACACCCTCCCGGTACCAGCGCGCCCGGTCCGCATCCTTCCAGGGTCCGTGTTGCGTGGTCAGGGCGCGATGCAGGAGCGCGAGCAGAACGCGATACAGGGCGATCAGGTTCGGTGGCGATGTCTCGGCGAGTGAGCTGATCCGGTTCGCTTCGACGAGTGCCTGTGTCAGGCTGACGTCGCGAACCTCTCCGTCCGGGAATCGCACCGGTATCCAGGGCTCGTCCAAGAGGTTGAAGGTCGGTTGGGTCTGATCGGTCATGCTGACTCCGAAAGCGTTGTCAGAGGCTCATAAACGAGTCCAAGCTCGGGATCGAGGAGTAGGCGTACGCCGCCGATCTCGGCGACGCCATCGCAGAGTGGTAGGGGACGAAGGTGACGGAGCAACGGATGTTCGTCGAATCCCTTCGGCAACCGCTCGGCAATGAGCGCATGAAGAACGCCCTTCCGGCTGATCCTTATCTGACGGGTGAAGATGCGCCTGGCCAAGGAATCGTCCGGGACCACGTCCGGGTCGAAGGGTTGGTCGCCCGGGAGCAGACGCCAGCCTTCGTCCGAGACCAGGACCGGCACGGCCACCAGACTCTGCTCTCCCAGGCGCGTGATGACGGGTATGCCGCCCTCGCCTTGCTCCTCGCTCGCGCGAGGTTTCCCCTGATAAGCCGTTTGCGGCTCGTCCTCGGCGTCGATGGCGACATTGGCCGCCTGTTGCCGCTGCGTCTGTAGCACGCCGTAGTGCTCTCCCAATGCCTTGTCGAGGGTCGCCAAAAGCTCGGGTCTGCCCTCTTCTTCGAAGGGATCTTGCGAGTAAACGGCCTGCACCAATCGATCGATATCGGTGGGTAGTTGCCACAACGGCTCGCGGAGCACGACGGCCCAAGTGGAATAGAGGATGTAGGGGTCGTAGACAAAGCCCCAGGCGGTGTCGGTTAGCTCCGGAGGCCGTTCCGGGAGGAGGCCGGCGATCCGCAGATGCGGCTCGTCGTGCGCAGAGGGTCGCGCTCGCTCATGCCGATGCAGTCGGCCTGCCCGCTGCAGGAGCAGATCCATCGGCGCCAGGTCGGAAAGCATGAAGTCGAAATCCAGATCCAGACTTTGCTCCGCCACTTGGGTGGCGATGAGGAGACAGCGCTTCGGTCGCTGGGATTCCGGTACCCTCCCGAAACGGCGAAGCACCGCAAGCTCATGCTCACTACGCTCGTCTGCGGGGAAGCGCGCATGGAACAAAAGGATCTCGTTTGGATCCCTGATCCTCTGACGCAACAGCCGATAGAGATCCTGAGCGCGCTGAACCGTGTTGACCACGACAAGACCGCAGCCGTCACTCGCGAGATCGGCCAGGGCTTTGCTCGCGAGGGTTTCGATGTCCTCGGCGATTCCCGAGATCCGGATCGGCGCCAGCTGTCGACAGGCAACGGTTTCTCCGAAGGTCTCGCCGTCTCGAGCCATCAAAATGCGCGGGTATGGAATGTCCGGCCGATCCGCCGCGCCCCAGGCGTCGAGCAGAGCCGCTCGGCGCCGGGCGGGGAGGGTGGCGCTCATCAACACCACCGAGCAGCCGAGTGCCTTGAGCCAACGCAAGAGGGCCTCGATCAGACCGCTGGTGTAGGTGTCGTAGGCATGGATCTCATCGAGAACCACGACACGGTTGCTCAAACCCCAAAGTCGCACGAAGTGGTGCTTGACGTTGAGGGTGGCGAACAGGGCCTGATCAACGGTCCCGACGCCATAGGGCGACAGCAGAGGGCGTTTGCGTTGCGAGAACCAAACCGAGGATGCGATCGATTCCGCCGGGGAGTGATCAACCCCTCGCAGCCGTTGAATGCGCTCGTCCAGCATCGCCCCGCCATGCGCCAACTGGATGTCCATCGGCGCATCGGAGAGGAAGCTCTGCAAGAAAGAAAGCGTGCGATCGAACATGGCGTTGCCCGTCGCCTGTGTCGGCAGCGCGAGGTAGAGCCCCCGGTGTCCGTTTATGGCCTGCAGCCGCACATGGGCGAGGAGTGCGAGCTCGGTCTTGCCCTCGCCCATCGGGGCCTCGACGATCATCAGAACGGGGCTCGTTATCCGACAGAGCAGTCGATCTGCCGCCAGTTGCAGCGGTCGGGCTTCGATTGCCGCGTCTGACTGGCCCAGAATCCGTCGAATCAGCGTATCGGTATCGGATGCCGTGTCGAGAAGCGGCCGAAACTTGGGCCAGCCGATCGCGTCGAGTGCTGCGTCTGCCAGGTCGTGGGCGTTGGCGTAATGTTCGCAGAGGGTTTCTCCTCGCTCCCCCTGCGGAAACCAGTCGGGGTTTGAACCGATCCAGTCTGCGACACTCGTCAGACCGGCGAGCCAGGCGACCGCCGGAAGCGGGATGTCATCCGATTCGGGACCATCGCCGGGTGCCATGGTTTGGAGATAAGCATCGAGGATCTCGGACCTGGCCGCTGCCCATTCGGGCCCTTCAAATCGCGGCATCGCATCTCTGATTTCGTCGGAGCGCGGCATGTAGCCGTGATGGGCGCTCAAGGCTTGCGAGACGGCAAGCGTCCAGCCGGCATCGGGTGTCCTTGATGCGAAAAGCCGCCGGAGCAGTGCGGCACCTGCCAGATCGTGACGGTGGACGGCAAGGGTGACTGCCCTGAACGCAAGCCCTGCTGCTTCGTCGGCCGCCTGTCCGCCCGGCCATTTGAATTGAAAGCCCGGAATCGCCTTGCCGAAGTCGTGCAGTCCGACCATCGCGGCGATCCAGCGTACGGTCAGGTCGGAGGGCAACGCGAAAGCCCGCGACGCCCAGTCCAGTGAACGCGATGATTCACGGGCTAGGATGGCCTCGGCGACCGCGGCCACATCCAGCATGTGGGCGAGCAGGCTGTGTCCGGTCTCGTCGCCGCTCTTGGCCCAGAGGGTTCGGGCAGCGGCAGAAAGCCCCGTGAAATCGGAGGGGTGCGGTCGAGGCGTTTCCTGCGCTGTGTCCATGAGCGATGGTCCTTTTGTGTTCGACGGTCCCATCCTACAGCATGCGGTGGCTCATTTCGTGAGCCCGCCGGTGGGCCGATCGTGCTTGACGTGTGAATGCGATTCCTGCGGATGGAGGTCGACTTCAGTCCAGGGCAAGGATTCGCAATGGTCATTGGTGAGTCGGCCGGGAGTTCGGGCTGTGGTACGTCATGGCCCACGCTTTGTTGTGTCGACTTTTGTTCGGCTGGTGGATGGCTTCGGTCAACACTTCGGTAAACGACTGATCAAGACCCCCGAACTCTTCATTCTCGACAAGGGGTTGGCGCTGGCCTGGTTGGGCATTGGCGAAGCCGACGCCTTGTCGATCCACGCACAGCGCGGCGCCCTCTTCGAAACCCAGGTGGAATCGGAGTTGGCGAAGCAGTGCTTTAAAGTGGGGCGACCGGCCGAATCGTATTTCTGGCGCAAGGACACGGGCAACGAAACGACCTGCTGTTCGAGGTCGCCGGCCGACTCCAGGCCGTCGAGATCAAGTCCCGCGCCACCTTCGCCGGCGACTGGCGTAAGGGCCTAAAGCGCTAGCAGAAACTCGCGGACGATGTGAATCAATTCCAGATGTGAACGATACCCGCAATGCCTGCGTTGCGCTTCGCCGGGTAGACTTGCGAGCGTGATTGTTCACCCGTCCGGGGAGGCATCGATGCTCGTAGTGTTGCCGGAGCCGCCGAGAGGCGAGGGGGTCTGTCTGAGGCCGTTTGTCCCCGCGGACGCCGAGGCATTCGCCTGCGCGGCGCGCGAGTCTGCGCGCGCGGTGGGGCGCTGGATGTCCTGGTGTCATGAAGGTTTCAGTGTCGCTGAGGCACGCGCCTGGTTTGCGATCTGCGCGGCGGAGCTTGCTACCGGCACGGCCGTGGAGCTGGGGATCTTTGCGGCGGACGGGAGCGAGGTCCTCGGGGGCATCGGTCTGAATCATCTCATCGCCGAGCACAAGCTCTGCAATCTGGGATATTGGGTGCGCGCATCACGGCAGCGGGAGGGGGTTGCAGCACGCGCCGTGCGAGCGATGGCACGTTTCGGCTTTGCGGAGCTGGGGCTGATGCGGATCGAGATCGTTGTTGCGGAGGGGAATCTGTCGAGTGCCGGCGTCGCGCGCAAGGCAGGCGCGTTCTATGAGGGGTTGGCACGCAACCGGTTGGTCGTCGGCGGTGTCTCGGTTCCGGCGTGGATATTTTCGATGGTTCCGGATGCCGTCGGGCACTCGCAATGACCGATAGGGTCCGTTGTCTGTCGGTCGTGGTTCTGATCTTCTGGTTGGCCGTCTCGACCTTGCCGGTGCGGGCGGAACAAGATGTCGTTCCGGTCCGAGCGGGCGATAGTCTCTGGAAGATCGCGGATCGGATCGCGCCCGAGGCGGGGTTCAGTCGCGATCAGGTGATGCTGGCCCTGTTGGAGGCGAATCCGGAGGCCTTCTCGCCGGCGTGCAATGTCAACGGGGTCTTGCGTGTGGGTGCGGTTTTGCGGGTGCCGTCGGCAGAGCGCATTGGCGCGCTGGATGCGGAGACGGCTCGGCTGAGCATCGCGCGTCAAGTGCGTGAGTGGGCGGAGCATCGCCGCACGGGGCGGCCCCTGGTGTGTCCGCCGGCCGATCGGGGCCTGCCGGAGTCACCGCCGACGGCAGCCCCGGAGGTGATCGCCGAGCCGATCGCGGAGCCGAGACCGGAGTCAGCCGCGACGCCGCCCGCCGAGCCTGTGTCGACGCTGTCGCCGCTATCCGCCGAGGTCTTCCCGAGTCCTTCAGAGCCGCCACCGGCAGCAGTTCGGGTCGAGCCGGAGGCATCGCTCTCCGGCGTCGGCACGGAGCGACCGGTTGCGGAGTCCACATGCCCCTGTCCGGCGGAGGCAGCGGGCGGGGCGTCGCCGAGCGAGCGGCCACCTGTCACGTTGCCGGCGGAAGGGGCGGACGAGGGCGCAGCGCCTCCGCTGCCGGAGGGGCCGATCGCGCCGGCTTGGCTGTTGGTCGCACTCACCTTCGCTGTGTTCGCCGCTGCGCTGATTCGCCGCGAGCGTCGAGCCGCGGCCGCGACGGCGTCCGGGTCGGCGTCCGGGTCGGAAGGGGACGCCGGGGTGGATGTCGCGACGGCGCCGCCTCGGCGCGTCGCGCTGCTGCTCGCCTGGCGTCGCGGCGATTTGGTCTTGCTTCTGCTGGCCGCCCTCAGCGGGTTGCTCGGCGCCCTGGTTACCGTACTGTTTCGCGAGGGCATCCACGCCTTGGAGCGGGTGCTCGCGGGTCAGAGCGGCAGCTTGGTCGTGATGGCGGAGTCGCTGCCGGCGTGGCAGCGCCTGCTGGCCCCCGCTGCGGGTGGTCTGGTGGCCGGGTTGATCCTGGCGCAGATCGGGGGACGGCTGCGCGGGCGCAAGACCACCGACTATATGGAGGCGGTCGCAATCGGCGATGGGTGGATCAGCGTCCGCCACAGCCTGGTCAAATCGGCCTCGTCCTTGGTGACGGTGGCGACCGGCGGGTCCATCGGGCGCGAGGGGGCGATGGTGCAGTTGGCCGCGATGGTCGCCTCGGTCGTCGGTCGGGTCGCCCGGTTTCCGCGCGATCGCATGCGGCTTCTGGTTGCGGCGGGGGCGGCGGCGGGGCTCGCTGCGGCCTACAATGCACCGATTGCGGCGACCATCTTCGTCGCCGAGATCGTGCTCGGCTCCATCGCCTTGGAGTTCATCGGCCCGCTGATCGTCGCCGCGGTCATCTCCAGCGTGACCGTCCACGACATCATGGGGTACGCGCCGGTCTACGAGATTCCCGAATTCCAGTTGGTCAGCGACTGGGAGCTGGGGCTCTACCTTCTGCTCGGCATCACGGCGGGACACCTGGCGCCGGTCTTCCTGAGTCTGCTCGGGCGTTCGCATCGCGCGTTCGCTCGGATGCCCTTGCCGCTGGCCGCGCGTATGGCCATCGGGGGGCTGATCGTCGGTGCCATCTCGGTCTACGAGCCCGCGGTCTGGGGCAATGGTTACAGCGTGGTCAACACCGTGTTGAACGAGCCCTGGGTCTGGCAGGCACTCCTGACCGTGATGGTGCTGAAGATGCTTGCGACCGCGGCGACCCACGGCTCCGGTGCCGTGGGCGGCGCCTTCACCCCGACCCTCTTCGTCGGCGCGCTGCTCGGTGTGCTGTTCGGAACCCTTGTTCACGCGGTCTTGCCGGTCGGGACCGCGCCGCCGAGTGCCTACGCGGTCGTCGGCATGGGGGCCATGCTAGCCGGGACGACTCACGCCCCCTTGATGGCGATCCTGATGGTCTTCGAGATGACGATGGACTACGAGATCGTCCTGCCGCTGATGCTCGCCGTCGTTACGGCGCATTACACGGCACGGCAATATTCCGATATCTCGCCCATGTACGCCGAGTCGCTGCTGCCGCGCGAGACGGATGCTCCGCGCTGAACCTCGTGCCGCATGCCCTGCTTCGAGGTCCCTTGAGGTTCGCATGATCCGCCGTTGCGGCACCCTCGGCGAGCACGTCGGCCAGGTCCCGGTCGATGTCCGACGTTGAGATGGGCGCGCTTGTCCGAGCACTTAGGCGGACATTGGCAGGTCGATCCATACCTATCGGATGTCTCTCAGTGTTCGTCGTTTTCGCTGGACGCCTCGGTGACAACGACGCGGTCACGTCCGGCGCGCTTTGCCCGGTAGAGCGCCTTGTCGGCCGCCTTGATGCAGTGGTGTATGGATTCGTCGGGGCGGAAGCTTGCGACGCCTACACTCAAGGTCAAATGGAGAATCTTGTCTCCGAACCGGATTGGTTTGGCGGCAACCATACTCCGAACCCGTTCGGCGACGACCAACGCCGCTGTCGAATCGCTGTCCGGGAGCAGGAACAGGAACTCTTCGCCGCCCCAGCGGGCGACCAGATCTCGGGGCCGCAAACCTTGGGTCAATTCCTTCGCGGTCTGACTCAGGGCCTGATCCCCTGCATCGTGTCCGAAGGTATCGTTGATGCTCTTGAAGCGATCGATGTCGGCCAGCAGGATGCTGCACGGCGTGTTGCTGTGCTGAAAGCGAGTGGCATGGATGTCCAACTGCTCCAGCATGGCCCGCCGATTCATTAAGCCGGTCAAGGGATCCGTCCGCGCCACTTGAGCCAGCATCTCCTCGGCCCTTGCGCGCTCCCCGACTTCGTGGAGCAGCCTCGCATTGGTGTCGGTCAGCTCACGCGTGCGCTCCGAGACCCTTCGCTCCAAGAGATCCCTGGCCTGCCCGGCCGACCGCTGGGCGGCGTCGGCTTCCATGCGGCTCTGGATCACTCGGCGCGACATGGCGTTGAAGGCGTCCGTCAGCTCCTCCAACTCGTCGCCGCTGTGAATCCGAACCGCGTAATCGGCATCGCCTTGGGCGATTGCCCGGCAGCGCTCGACCAGCATCTGGATCGGCCTGGTGAAATGAACCGAGAGGGCGCGGCTGAACAGCAGGGCAAGGATCATGGAAAGCGTTAAGGAGAGTGCGCCGGCAAGGCGGATCGTGGCCAGCTTGCGCTCGAACTCATCGGCGCGCATGTCGAGACCGACCAGATACTCGCCGTGGGCGTTTCGAAGGGGCGAGTACCCGGACATGAAGGATCCCCACTCGTCCCGATAGACCTGAGCGTCCACGGAGGGATTGTGAAATCCCCGTAGTAGGGCCGGGGTGAGGTCCTTGTACTCGCGTCCCGGCAGGGCTTGTCGCTCCGACTCGTCCGAGTCGAGGACGAAGAAGACCCGAACGCCGCTGCGCCGCATGATATAGGCATAGGCGATGTCGGGATTGGCGCGGGAGAGATCGCGCAGGAGGTCGAGGTGGCGCCGATAGGTGTCGCTGTCCGAATCGGAGGCATCCCGAATGCCCTCGACCTCACGGGCGTCCAGGGTCTGGCCTAATAGGGCCGCGCTGCTCTGGAGGCGCAGCCGGATGCTCTCGACCAGGCTTTGCACCGCGCTGTAGTAGAAGTAGGTTCCGATGCTGCCGGATACCAGCAGCACGGCCAAGAAATGGCTTAGGAAGAGCTTGCGGCGGATGCTCAGACGCATAGAGTCTCGCGGCGCCATCGCGCGCTGCTCATGATAACGGACGAGGTGTTTTGGGCTTTGCGCTCAACACCCAAGGCGCCCCGGAATCTCGGCGCAGAGGCCGGTCGGCACCAAGGCCGTCATCGTCGATTGGCGGGCGGCGTCCTTGGTCGGACGCCGCCCGCCAAGCCGGGCTCGGATCAGGCTACCACGCGGGTCCCCAACCGCCCCAGGAGTCCCAGTCCATCGAGGCCATTTCGTTTTCCTCGGCGATCTCCTGCTGGACTCCGAGCTTTTGATAGCGGTCGTATGCCGCCTCGGTTCCGACATAGATGCACTTACAATCGGTCGCATCGGCCCAGACGAAGCGAATGGCGCCGTCCGGACCCGTCGTGCGGGTGAGTTTGCGTTGGGGCAGGGCGGCGACCTGCGCGCTTTGGGCCGGGGTCTTGGCGAACTTCATCTGGAAACCGGCCGCGGCCAACATGCGCTCCGTGCTTTGGGTCTCCGATTGTTGGATCTGAGCGCAGCCGCTGAAAGACAGCAGTGCGCAGAGCGCAAGCGCCCCGCCGGTTGCGCGAGAGAATGACCTTCCGAGTCCGCTGTTCTTCGCGTTCATGTTTGGATCGATGCTCCTGGTTGGTGAAACGGTGTGTGCCTTCGTGGGAAAACCGCGCACCATTGTCGCCGGTGAAAACACTGCAGGCGCGCCCCCAAGTGCGACTACTCCTGCGTTGTCGCACCTCCTGCAGCGACAGCGGCGGCCCGACGCTAGCCCCCCGCCCGAGGCTTTGTCAATGACCGAGGCACGTACGCACGGGGCTAGTCCGGGCCGACCAACCCCTCGAGATACGCGGGCCATTGGGACGCCGGTATCGTCTGCCGATTTGCGGGAGGGTTCTCGATGTCCGCGTCCGGCAGGCCGGGTGAACGGAAGAGATGCAGCCTCGGTTGGCTGTCGGTGAGGCTGACCGAGACGCTGAAGGGCTGGACCACCGCCGAGAGCTCGCCGTTGAGGAGTTTGTCGCGCATCAGCAGATCGGCGAACAAGACGAGCTTGCCGGCGCTGAGCCGGGCGTTCCAGATGTGGATGCTCTCGTCGCGGAGCTCGATCCTGGCCGAGCCCTCGACGTCGGGCACGGTGAGGAGCCGGCCGAGCCAGTCGCGCTCACGCGCTTGGGCGATGAAGAGCCGGGCCAGCGGGCCGGTGTCGCGCATGCCGAGCTCCAGACGGGATTCGAGTCGGAGCGGCTCGGCCCAGACCAGGCGGGCCTCGTCGAGCTGCAATTGTGCCCACCAATCGGCGGTCTCGCTGCCGTCGGGTGCGCTGAGCGTGACCCCGTCGAGGCGAATGCCGGAGCCGGAGGCGTCGAAGGTCATGGTCGCGATGTCGCCCTTGCGCAGGCGTGCCTCCAGCCTGAGATTGCCGCCGAGGCGTTGCTCGTCCAACCGCAGGCGTGTATCGGTGCTGCTCAGGCTGATCTCGCCGTCGGCCTGTTGTCCGTCGAGGTTGAAGAGCATCGTCAGGTCCGCGCTGCCGGACAGGAGCTCGAGCCCGGCGTCCTGGGGCAGGTAGCGGTTGTAGACGGACAGATCCTTGAGCTGAGCCTTGGGAAGGGCGATCCGGGTGCGGACGTCGTTGATGCGATCGGCTCCGGTCGCGGCTTTCAGGTGGGGCGTGCGGCTGTTGAGGCTGAAGTCTTCGCCTTCGATGTAGTCTGCCGAGCCGTCCTGTCGTCCCAGCGACACGCGTGCCAGCGTCAGATCCAGCTCGGCGCCCGGGTCACGGGCCTCGCCCTCGGTCTTCAAGCTCAGCCGACCCTTGCCGTGCGCGCGATAGTCGAGGAAGTCGACCTGGAGCGGATCGGCGTCGATGCGCACCTGGCTGCCGGGCGCGAGCGTCTGGAGGCGGAGCCTCAGATCGGCCGCCAGCCGTCCCTCGCCGCGGATCCGCACGCCGTGTGACTTCGGTAGGAAGTTGTCCAGGAAACCGAGCTGGGTCACCTGCCCGTCGAGCAGGATCCTGCCTTGCATGGCCGGGTTGGGCTTGCGTTCGGCATCCAGCCAATCGGTGAAACGGGCCTCCTCGAACGTCAGTACGCTGCTCAGTCGTTCGTTTCGGGGGTCTCCGCCGGCTTGCAGCTCCAGGCGGGTGCCGGAGAGGTCCAGCGTCGTGCCGTCGAGGCCGACGTCTTGCAGTGCCAGATCGAGACCGATCCGGCCTTCCACCGGGGTCTCGAACAGCTCGCCCCGGATGCCCTCGCCCGTGAGCGCAAGTTTGCCGCCGGCGCGCTGTTCGCCGAGCCGGATCTCGCCCTCGCTCAGTGCGCTGCCGCCGCGGAATCGAAAGGGCGCCTGATCCGGGAGATAGCGGTTGATGACGCCGATATCCGGCATCCGGGCGCCGTCCCAGCGCAAGGTCACGCGTGCAGCATCGGCCGAGATGTCGGCCAAGGCTTGTGCGGACGGCGCGGGTATTTCGATGTCCAGTGCGATGGCGGCCGACTCGAGCAGCGGTCGGGACTCCTCGCGGTGCCGCAGACTGGCCTCGGTGAAGTGGGTCCCCAGCGTGAGCGTTTCGCCTGCGTCGCCCTCTTGCCACCGGGCATCGAGTGCCCCGGCGCCGCCGATCTCGAAGTCCAGGAGACGGGCGCTCAGCGCGCCGGCATCGACCGTGAGACCGCTCCCTTTCGCCGGCGTGCCGTCGACGATGTTCAGCTCGGCGACCAGGGTGCCGCTGCCGTCGAGTTGGATGCCGCGGCCCCCCAGCGTCCGACCTAGGAAGGCGTCGAAGAAGCCGAGGTGGTTGACCTCGCCCGAGATCAGGACTCGCCCGTCGATGGGGATGGGATCGGGGCGCCGATCCATGGCGCGCAACTCGACGATCGGGCGGGTGAGCCGGAACTTGGCCTCGTCGAGCGTGAATCGGGTGATCAAGGGGGCCGATTGCCGTGGTTGCGGGTCGGCGAGCGCCTCGAGGGTCAGCCGGGTACCCGAGAGGTCCAGCGTCTGATCGGTCGGGTTCATGCCGTTGATGCGCAGGTCGAGCTGAAGCTTGCCCTCGACGTCGGTCTCCAGCAGGGAGAGTCGGACATTGTCGCCATGCAGATCGAGCACACCATGCAGTCGGTCGTCCTCCCAGGTCAGGACGGCATCCAGTCCGGCCAGTCCGCCGCGCAGGGCCACCGGGCCACCCGGCGGAAGATAACGCGAGAAGACCGCGACATCCGGGACGACGGCCGATGTCCATCTGAGCTCGGTTTGTTCCGGCAGGTCCGGGGTTTGGAGGAGGTCGGCCCCGGCGAGTCGAGATTCCAGGCGAAATTGTCGGCTGTCGAGGAAGCGCGCGTCATCGCCTTGGTCGCGCATCTCAACGTCGGTGAGGTCGATCCCGAGGATGGTCTCGGTTTGGCTCAGCTCATCGGAGATCACCTGAATCTCGACGCGGCCGGCACCGTCGAGTCGGTAGAGGGTGTTGCCTCCGATCGGCCGCGATGCGCCACCGGCATCCGCGCCGATGTCAGCGCCGGCCCGGAGCGTCACGCCGAGCGCGGGCGAGTCGAGCCGAAGCTGGCTGCCGGGTTTGAGGTGGCCCCGGTCTATCGACAGCGCGGCCGTGAGGTCGCCATATCCGGACAGGCTTAACCAGGGGATCTCTCGCAGATAATCGTTGAAGAGGTCCCAGGCATCGGCCTTCGCCGAGAGATTCAGATCGCCCGAGATGAAGCGCAGGATCTGTGCGCCCGGGTTTTCGGCGAGGGTGAGCGGCGCGAGGTGCAGATGTGCATCGATTGTCAGATCGCGCGACAAGACCGCGTCCTCGCGCAGCACGCTCGCCTTGTAAAGGTCGAAACGCAGGCTGTCGACGTCGATGTGATCACGGCGCAACCCGGCACCTTCGAGCGTCAGGCCGCCGTCGCCCTCCAGCCGATAGGCGCCGAAGCGCAGAGAGCGCAAATTCTCGGCATCGAGCCTCGAGATCCGAAGCTCTCGGTGCAGGAGCGCGCGCAGCTCAAGTTGCACGGACGCCTCATGCAGGGCGAGGGCGAGGGGCCAGTCCGGGTCGTCGCGCGCGATGCGCAAGTCCCGAAGCCGGAGTTGACCGCTCGGGTAAAAACGCGCCGAGTCCCAAGCGATGCTCAGGCCGCTGTATTCGGTCAGGCGATCCTGAAGCCAACGGCTATTCAGAAGGGGATGGACCGAGAGCGCTAGCGCCGCGGTCAACCCGAGGAGGAGCGCCGCGACGAGCAGAACCCGGCGTCGGGCGGGTCGGGGCGAGGCAGCGTGTTGTTTCTGCGATGAGGGCAAACGATCAGGACTCAGGGAAGAAGGTCTCGTCGAGCAACTGCGAAAGCGAGAACGGGCAATCGGCAGGGAAGCGATCGGGCGGCAGACCGGTTTCTCGAACGGCTAGCGCGATGGCCTTCGGATAGGCCTTTTCGGCTGCGTCCGGGAGCATGCCTCTCAGCGACGGGCTGTCTTCGAGCTGCCCGGCGATCTGGACGCGCTGCTCGGCGATCGATCCGATCCACCCGGAGCTTCGGGCCTCGGGTTGATGCTGCCATTTCAGCAGGCGGGCCATGAGAATGATGAGTCGGTTCGCGAGCTCGCGCTTGTCTCGTTTACCCATGCTCTCGAGCTCGTCGATCAGCAGCTCGCGATCGATCTCTTCGAAACGACCCTCGCGCACGAGGTCGGTGGTGTACTCCAGCCATTGGTAGAAGTCCTTTTCGTAGAGTGGCGTCGACATGGGCGGATCATCGGCAGAGCGAGACAAGCCCCGAGTTTAACCTAAGAACCGGCAGTTGAACGGCCCTTGGAGTGCGTCGCGCGCTTGACGCCGCTCGATCACACCGCCTAGCCTTGGCCCAGCTCCAATGTCCGCCGATGGCCGAGGTCGAGACCTTGACGAAACCCGTGCCGCTTGTCCCCTGTACAGCACAGAACCTCCGACACGAGGCCGGCCGATGAGCATCGTCGCCGTCGTCGGCAACAAAGGCGGCACGGGCAAGACCACCTTGTCCTTGAATCTCGCCGCGGGACTGGCGCGGCGGGGATCGGTCGTCATCGTCGACGCCGATCCTCAGCAGTCCGCCTATCAATGGCGCCTGACCGGGGACGAGAACGCCGCGCTGCCTGCCGTGGTGGCCGCCGCCTTCGGGCTCGAGAAGACGGTTCAGGCCCTGCGCGATGTCCACGACCATGTCGTCATCGATTGTCCTCCGTCCATCAAGGCACCGCAGACCGAGCACGCACTGCGCCTCGCCGACCATGCGCTGATCCCGCTCCAGCCTTCGCCGATGGACCTCTGGGCAACCAGTCATCTCGCCCGCGTCATCGAAAAATTGCGCCCCGAGAACCCGCGACTGCGGGCCTTGATCGTGATGAGCCAGATGGAGCCGCGCACGACCCTCTCGCGCCTGATGCCCGAGGCCGTCGCCGAGCTGGACCTGCCGGTCGCCCGAACCTCCCTGCAGCGCCGCTCCATCCATCGTCTCTGCGTGCTCGAGGGGCGCAGCGTCTTCCAAGCAGGTCGTCGCGGTGCCGCCGCGGCGGCCGAGATCAACGACCTGATCGCGGAGATCTTCGACCATGACGACCCCGACCAAAACCACGCGTAACACCGCCCGCACCGAGCGCCGCTTGGTGGATTCCATCCGCAAGGCCAAAAGCGACGCGGGCCAGCCGGGTGATGCCGGGCCGGCGGGCGCGCAAGCGCCTGCGGGTGAGACGGCAGCGGCCCCGGCGAGGCGCGCAAAGCCGACCTCGGCGGGCGCCGCCGCGCGGCCCGTTGCGCGCAAGCGGCCGACTTCCGGGGCTGCCGATGCATCACCGGCCGAGGCCTACCAAAGTCGTCGAAGGGTTTGGCCGGATTGAAAGGCGGGGCTTTCCGATCGACGCGTCAGAAACAAATCGAGCACCGAATCCGATCGTCGTTGTCGTCGATTACGACAACGACTCACGTAGCAAGGGTATTCTCTCGCCGCGCTGTTTGACTTGGTGTTGAACCTTTTGACCCCTTTCTTGGGGGCGGAGCGGTTCTCGGGATCCTCGCTTTGGGCTCGACCTCGCCGTCTGTCAGGGCAGCCGAAGAAGACGACTGCAAGTCGTCGATCCCGGGGTGTTGGCGCGTCGCGATGATTGCCGGTGGTGGGTGACCGGTTCACGAAAAGCAAAAAGCATCCTGAACCGCGTCTCTCCGTCGTGATCGGATGGGGGCGAGGCTCGGCGCAACGCTGACCGATAGGGCAACCGCCGGACGCGGTTCAGTGGCAGACCCGGTTCAGTGGACCGTGCAGACCATGCAGGGGTCGAACGAGCGCACGATGTGTTGCACGGCGACCGGTGTGGTCTCGCCCGGCCGCACCTCAGCCCCGACGAGGGCTTGCTCCAAGGCGCCCGGGACGCCGGCGGCATCGCGCGGGGAGAAGTTCCAGGTGGTAGGGGCGATGATCTGGTAGTTCAGGACGCGACCTCGGCGGATCGTGAGCCAGTGGCCCAGGCTGCCGCGGGCGGCCTCGACCAGTCCTACGCCGATTGCCTCGTCCGGGATTGCTGTCTGCTCGCAGAAGGGCTCGCCCGGCGCGATTGCCTTGACCCAGTCCTCCATCGCCATCAGGACACGCGCAAGCTCGAGTAGTCTCGCGATGACGCGATTCCGCACATTCCCGCCGGATTCAGACACCAGGTCGCGAATCAGGGGATGGCCGTCGATGAGCTGACGGGCCAGCGCGCCGACCTCGATCACCCCGCCCGCGAGTCGCGGGGCCTTGCACCAGCTGTAGGCGTTCGCCTTCTCCGCATCGGGGATGGTCACGCCGTCGGCGGGATGCAAAGGGTCGCCTCCGACCATCCAGCTGTGGCTCGGGTCTTCGGCGATCGACGCGATGTCCAAAGGCTGCGGACCCGTGTCGGCCCAAAGACCGGTTCGGAAAAGACGGTCGCCCCCGCTCGGGTAAGCGCTGTAGCTCATGAAGCGATCGGTCGCGCGTCCCAGACGGGCCAAGCCGAGGTCATCCGCGATCTGCAGGAAGCGGCGCAGGTCGCCTCGGCCCGGGTCGCGTGCAGCCCAGGCGTCGAGGGCGCTAGCACTGTCCAGCGCGACGAGGGTCTCCAAGGGATCGCCGAAGGTCTCGCGCTCCAGAAAACGTCTGAAGGCACCGAGGATGGCGAGCAATCGGATGCGCTCCTGCGCCTGCACCGGCTTGGCGGTTCCGCCCGGTTGCAGACTCAGGCTGTGCGGCCACTTGCCGGCGAGCAGGCCCATCAGATGCATGAAGTGCGCGCGCGCCGGCAGGACCACTCCCGCTGCCGAGCCACTTAGGGCCCGGAAGCGCATCTCGGTGTCCGCATACCAAGGCCGGTCGGCATAGACCGGACGTGCGAAGTCCGGCATGAAAAACAGATAAAAATGGGTCAGATGGTCGGCCAGGTTCTCGCAGGCGAGGATGAGGTTGGTGGCCAGTTCGCCGTTCGGCGGCATGGCGACCCCGGCCGCGTCCGCCAGCGCATAGGCCGCGGCCACCGACTGAGAGACCGAGCAGATCCCGCAGATCCGCGGCGTGATCACCAGGGTATCGCGCGGGTCCTTGCCTTGGAGGATCTGCTCGAAGCCGCGATAAAGGGGCGAGTTGACGCGGGCCTTGCGCACGCGTCCGTCGGTGACCTCGAGCTGAACCTCCAGGTCGCCCTCGACGCGGTTGAACGGGCCCAAGGTGAGTGTGCTCATTCGGGGGAGTACCGCGGGCGTCCAGCCTCTCGCCGCCGGCCTCCAGCCCACGGGCTCGAGCCCCGAGTGTCCGACCATGGGCCGGTTGGCTGGTGCGGGTCATGGGAGCCACACGACTGCAAAGGGAAAGAGTCTGTTTCGATCGTCATGCTGGTTTCCCTTGCGGACGAGTGTCGAGGCGGATCAACGTTGCGAAGATGTCTTACGTCGGAAAAGTCGGCGGCTGGCGGCTGGGTGCCGGAGGCTTTTCGGATCACCGCAACTTTGTCGGCCGAATCGTCGGCGGTACCGCGACATGGTCCGACACGGCGTTCTTGCGCAGTCGCTCCGGTGTTGCGGCCTTCGCCAGCGAGGAGAGCGCAACGAACCAGGCCTTGGGCATGTCGGTCGGCAGGCCGATCGGGATGCCGGCGAGGCTGGGAGTTTCCGCAAAGGCATGGCCCGGTTCCTCGAACTCGGGCGAGGTGCAGTTGATGCAGGCATAGCCGCCGCGCGTGCAGGAGCCCGAGCCGTTCCAGAGTCGAGTGTTGCAGTCGGCGTGGGCCTGGGTGCCGAGGCAGCCCAGATGCTCCATGAGACAGCCGAGATCCGACGGTGTGCGGGCGCTCGCCTTGTATTCGTAGAATTCGTTGCGTGGGCAGCCGTGATGGACCAATTGGTCGGCGTACATCCGGGGGCGGGCGTAGGCATCCAGGTCTTGGGTCGTGAGTCCCTCCAAGGCGATCGCCATGAGGGTCTCGGTGACCCAGTCGGGATGGGTCGGACAGCCGGCGACATTGATCACCGGCAAGCCGGCCCCGGAGCGATAGTCGGTGCCGAGCAGACCGCCGCGGTATGTCCCCTCGAACTGGAGTCCGCAGGCATCCGTGGGATTGGAGCCGCCGGCGGTGACCCCGCCGAACGCGGCGCAGGTGCCGATCGCGAGGCAGTAGTGCGCTCGGGCCGCCAGACGCCTCACCCAGTCGATCATGGGTGTGCGGGTGCCGGCAAACCGGTGAAAGGCGCCTGTGCCGTTCGGTCCGCGCAGGAGCGCGCCTTCGATGCAGAGCAGGTCCAACGCCACCTCGCCCGTTTCGACGCGGGCGAGCAGATCGAGCACCTCGCCGCCGCTCGCCTCGCTCAGCGAGGGGTGCCAGAGGACACGGATCCCGGCGCCGCCGAGTGTCTCGAACAGGCCCGGTGCCTCGGCGCCGAGCAGCGAGAGCGTGCAGCCGCCGCACCCGCCGGACTGGAGCCATAACAGGTTCATTGTGAACCGCGTCCGGTGTCGCGCATGAAGCCGTCGGGGATTGCGTCGCGCAGCGGACTCGGGATGCCTCCGCGGTGACGCGGTTCAGTGATATTAAGGGGCATCTTGGTTGGGCCCTGTTTCGGGCATCGCGTCGCGACTCAGCGGCAGCTCCAGGCGGAATTCGGCGCCGCCATCCGGGTGGTTTTCGGCGGTCAGGTTGCCCCGATGGTCGGCGACGATGCTGTAGCTGATCGACAGTCCCAGTCCGGTTCCCTGGCCGACCGGTTTGGTCGTGAAAAAGGGGTCGAAGATGCGGCTCAGGTCCTGCTCGTCGATGCCGGGGCCGTTGTCCCGGACGCTGAGCCAGGCGGTCGTCTCCTCCTGTCCGGCGGTGATCGACAGTCGCGGTGGCTGCGTGTTGTCCCGCATCGCGTCGAGTGCGTTTTGGACCAGGTTCATGAGGACCTGATGGATCTGTCCCGGATGTCCCTGGATCGTCACCGTGTCGGGGAGGTCGAGCGTCGTCTCGATCTCCCTGCGTTCGCCTTTGGTCACCCAATGCACCGCCGTACGGACCAGGTGGACAAGATCGAAGCGGGTGGATTCGCCCTGCTGGCCGGATGAGAAGCAGCGCAGATCCTGCACCAGGTCGCGGACGCGCTCGGCGCCTTCGAGCGTGCCTTTGATCAGCGGATCGAGATCCGCCAGAAGCCGCTCGATGCGCAGCTCCGCCTTGAGCGCCTGCAGCTCGGTGGAGGGTCCGGAGGCGTCGACCGCCGCGCAATAGCGCAGCAGCCGCTCGCGATAGCGCGAGAGGGCATGCACGTTTCCATAGACGAAGCTGATGGGGTTGTTCAGCTCATGCGCTACGCCGGCGACGAGCCGGCCAAGCGAAGCCATCTTCTCGGCGTTCACCAGGCGACCCTGGGCGCGCTTGAGGTCGTCGTGTGCCTGGGCCAGGTCGCGATAGGCACGGCGGAGCTCGCCGACCGGACGACCGATCAGGACCATGCCGACCAGACGTCCGCGGTGGTCGTACCGCGAGGTGCAGTTCACCGCGAGCGGGACCTCCTCGTCCACGCCCTTGAGTGCAAGCTCGCAGTCGTGGATGGCCTCGGCGCGGATCTGTTGCGCGAAGCTGCTGGCCATGGGCAGGCAGTGCTCGGCGAGCAGGGCCAGGAAGGGTCGCCCGCGCAGATCGGCCTCGCTCCAACCCGTCAACGTTTCCAATGCGCGGTTGACCTGTTGGATGCGCCCCTGGACGTCGCACACGATCAGGACATCCGTCATGGAGGCCAGCACGCTCGCGATGAACTGCTGGGCATCCTCCAGGGCGCTGTTCTTCTCTTCGAGCTCGCTCTGATGCCGGATCAGATCCGCGTAGGTCTCGTCCATCTTTCGGATGACATGGATCCAGGTCGCCTCTGCCGTCGGCTCGGGGCAATCGCCGTGCTGTGCGATGCCCGCGGGACGCGGGTCGGCGGGGCGGGGATCGGCTTGGGTGGAGGCGCGCGTCATGTCGTGCTGTCCGCTGCGAGGTCGAGGACAAGCATAGGCGATTTCGCGCGGCGGATTTCACGGAAACGGCAAGGGTTGCCGGACGGCGCAGACCTGGCAGCTGGGGCCGACGCCACGGGTGGATCCTCGGCCTCAGCGGATCGGTATCGGCTTGGTCGCACACGGACGTGCGACTTGCGAGCCCGCCGAGCCGAAAAAGGTTGGTGATCGGCGCGCCGCCGGACGGGTCCGACGGGGCGTTTCGGTCAGGCGTAGGCCGGTGCGAAAGCGGCGGCCGGATCGGATACAGGACCCGTGTCGGACCAATAGGGCGAGAGCTTGCGCAGCTTGGCGACGATCGGCGGCACGGCTTCGATGACTCGGTCGATCTCCTCCATGCGGTTGTAGCGCGAGAGGGAGAAGCGTGTGGTGCCGTGGGCGGCGGTAAAAGGGATCCCCATCGCGCGCATCACGTGGGAGGGCTCGAGCGAACCGGAGGTGCAGGCGGAGCCGCTCGAGGCGGCGATGCCGAGTTTGTTCAGCAGCAGGAGGATCGCCTCGCCCTCGATGTATTCAAAGGCGATGTTGCTGGTGTTGGGCAGGCGGTTGGTCGGGTCGCCCGTCACGAAGCAATTGGGGACAGTGCGGCCTGGCAAGGCCGCGTGTTCTAGCGGGTGGAACTCCCGCCTGGGTAATCGCTAGCCACGAGCCCGGTATCGAGCCTTGCGGCGCGGCTGGTAACAGCCGCGTCGATGCGTAGGCACGACAGCAGGCGAGGTGCAAAGGTAACGGGTGGAGCCGACCTTGAAGGTGTTGAGCCCCGAAACATTTGGTCGGGAGTGCCGACGGGTTTGTCCCTCCGGCAGGCAACAGTCCGTGTCGCGTCATGGCGAGTGGCACGGGTACTCCCCGGGTCCGAGGCCGTATCGAGCCTGACATCGAGAGCACGCGGTAACCAGGGAGATCCGTGTATCGGTCCGTCGGAGGCGGGCACCCGCGAACAAGTGTCAAAAGCGAGGACGCGGGCAGCGATGCGCGGAAGTCGGAGCCACCTATAGTAGCGTTGATACCCGGTAATGCGGGCGGAGCGAAGGGGTGGCGGTTTGAGACAACGCAAGAGTGAAACACGGCCCTACACCGAGAGGACTCTGACCGTGACCAGCAAGCTTGAGCGTTTCACACTGATGGCGCGCGCGGAACCGCACACGCGGTTCACGTCCCTGATGGGCATGTTGTTTGACCCGGAGGGGTTGCGCGAAAGCTTCGAGCGCCAGGACGGACGCAAGGCGCCCGGAGTCGACGGGGTTAGGAAGGACGACTATGCAGTGGGTCTGGACGCGCGTCTGGAGGATCTGTCGGCACGGATTCGCCGTCTGGGGTACCGGCCGTTGCCGGTGCGGCGCACCTACATCCCGAAAGGGGACGGCCGTTATCGGCCGTTGGGGGTGCCGAGCTTCGAGGACCGCCTGGTCCAAGATCGCCTCGGCCGCATCCTTCAGGCCATTTGGGAGCCGGAGTTTCGGGACTGCTCGTTCGGGTTTCGGCCGGGTCGCAGCGCGCACGATGCGCTGCGCCGGGTGGCCGAGGTCATCACCAACGGGCGCACGCAGTGGGTGGTGGAGGCGGACATCAAAGGCTTCTTTGATCATCTGTCACACTCCCACCTCATGGACTTCCTGGAGCACCGCATCGGCGATCCCAATCTGTTGCGGATCGTGCGGCGGTTCCTGAAGGCCGGCATCATGGAGGACGGCGCGTTCACGGCCAGTGAAGAGGGCGCCCCACAAGGGGGTCTGGTCTCGCCCGTGCTGAGCAATATCTACCTGCACTACGTCCTCGACCTTTGGTTCGAGAAACGCTTTGCGGGGACCTGCACGGGACGGGCGTACCTGATTCGCTATGCCGACGACTATGTGGCCTGCTTCGAGCACGAAGGCGATGCACGGGCCTTTCTCACCGAGATGACCGCACGGCTGGCGCAGTTCGACCTGGAGGTCGAGCCGAGCAAAACGGCGCTGCTGCGTTTCGGCAGCGACCAGCTGGGTCGGACGCGGGCGGAGACGCCCGGACCGCGTACCTTCAGCTTCCTCGGCTTCACTCACTGTGTCGGGAAGAGCCGGCGGGGGCGCTTTGTTGTCGGGCGTAAGAGCGACGGCAAGCGGGTCGGCAAGAAGCTCAAGCTCCTGAGCGAGCGTCTGCGGGGGTTGCGGGCGCGAGGCGGGCGGGCGATGGTGGCGTACCTGATCCGGCATCTGCGCGGACACATCCAGTATTACGGTGTGAGCGGCAATAGCCGGGGCGTATCGGGTTACCTTTACGCCGCAACGGGCCTGTTGTTCAAATGGCTCAACCGGCGCAGCCAACGTCGCTCGTTGACCTGGAAGCGCTTCTACGCGGTCATCAAGCCCATGCTCCCGACGGCGCGGATCATTCACGACCTCTACCCCGTTCCTTGGTGGAAGACTCAAGCTGGGAGCCGGATGGTGTAACACTCCAAGTCCGGTTCTGCGAGGAGCCGGGAACAAACCGTCGTATGGCCGAGATCATGTGGCACCGCCGGGAAACCAGGCGGCAAACAGAGAACACAAACATCAGCCTAACCGACGGTGAGGACCCGGCTTACTCTCCGCCGCGAGGATGCCTTGCTCGAGCCGATCGCGCATGGCCCGGACTCTGGTCTTCTCCTCGTCTATGTGCACCATCGCCATCTCGCACGCCTTGCCGAGCCCGACGATGGATGCGCTATTCTCGGTGCCGGCACGCCGGCCGCGTTCCTGATGCCCGCCGCGCAGCAAGGGACGAAAGCGCGTGTTGCGCCTCAGATAGAGGACACCGATGCCCTTGGGCGCATGCAGCTTGTGTCCGGAGAGCGAGAGCATGTCGATCGCGGTGTCCTTCAGATCGATGGGAAGCTTTCCGACGGCCTGTACCGCATCCGTATGAAAGAGCACGCCGGCCGATTTCGCCAGCTCCGCCATCTCCTGCACCGGGAAGAGTGTGCCGGATTCGTTGTTTGCCCACATCACCGAGACGATCGCGACGCGATCGGAAAGCAGATCCATGTACTGCTGGATATCGAGCCGACCCTTGCCGTCGACCGGGAGGTAATGGACCTTGTAGCCCTCGGTCTCCAGGTGCTGACAGAGCGCGAGGATCGCCGGATGCTCCACGACCGTGGTGATGATCTCCTTACGCTCCGGCTGCGCCGTGAGGGCGGAGAGGATCGCGGTGGAATCCGACTCGGTCCCGCAGGAGGTGAAGACGATTTCGGAGTCCTGCGCGGCCCCGAGCAAAGCCTGCACCTGCTGCCGCGCCTGCTTGATGGCATGACCGACCCGGTTGCCGTAGGCATGGATCGAGGAGGCGTTGCCGAACTGCTCCGTGAAGAAGGGCAACATGGCCTCGACCACCTCGGGCGCGACCATGGTGGTGGCGTTGTTGTCGAGATAGATGCCTTGGGTGTCGGGTGGAGTCGTCATGGATTGATGGCCTCGTGAAACCTTCGGTGGTATTGGAGTGCGGCTGTCTGCCTCCGGCATTCTGGTGCGCTCTCGCGCCGTAGGCGGGACGCTCATCAACTCGGCCACTTGCTGATCGGAGCCGTCGGGTGGACGAGCGCAGCGCAGTCCACCGACGCATGCGCAGGGCTTGGTGGACTTCGCTTTGGCTCGTCCACCCTACCGACCGCTGCGATGAGCAAGCCCGGCCGCACGGTATTCCGTCATTGACTTTCCTTTCGCTGGCGGCTGGCGGCTGGCGGCTCTTACGCGCTCTTGCGCATCGCCTTCGACGGCAGCACCCGCACGAACTCGCCGAGGTCCTCGACGATGCGCTGCTGGATCCCATCGAGCGTGGTCGATGCCATCTGGCAGCCCACGCAGGCGCCTGTCATGTTGACGTAGACGTTTTTGCCGTCGATGTCGATCAGCTCCACGTCGCCGTGGTCGCGCTGCAGGTTCGGGCGGATCGCCTCGATGGAGCGCTCGATGCGGCGGATCCGTTCCAGATTGCCGAGCTTGCGTCCGCCGCCTGTCGCTGCCGCCTCGGGTGCCTTGGCGTAAGGGTCGAACGCCTTACCCTGCTCGGCGAGGACGCGGCTCAGGATGGCCTCGACGCCCTCGTGGCAGGCCGAGCAGCCGCCACCCGCCTTGGTGTAGTTCGCGACCTCTTCGACGGTGGAGAGACCGTTGGACCGGACGGTGTTTTCAATCAGAACCGCATCGACCGCGAAACACTTGCACACCAGGGCGCCTTCCTCGTGGTCGTCCTTCCATTCCTCGCCGCGATAGTTGGCGATCGCCGCCTGCAGCGCCTCGCGACCCATCACCGAGCAGTGCATCTTTTCGGCGGGTAGTCCGTCGAGATAGTCGGCGATGTCCTGATTCGTGACCTCGAGCGCCTCGTTGAGCGTCATACCTTTGATGATCTCGGTCAGCGCGGAGCTCGAGGCGATGGCCGAGCCGCAGCCGAAGGTCTGGAAGCCGGCATCGAGGATCACCTCGCTCTCCGGATCGACCTTGAGGGTCAGGCGCAGCGCATCCCCGCAGGACAGGGAGCCCACGTCACCCGTCGCATTGGCATCCGCGACCGCGCCCGCATTGCGGGGATTGAAGAAGTGCTCCTGAACCTTTTCCGAGTAATCCCACATTGCGTGTCTCCGGTTGGCGTTGCGATGAGCGAGTGAGTCGGGACGGATGCTCAGGCCGTGGCTTGAGTTTTGCGTCTGTCTTGCCGAGCCATGCAGCAAACCGTGTGCCACGCCGTCTGTTTCATGTATCTCATTGGTTTATAAAGATTCGAGACCTGTCCCTGACCCGTCGATGTCGGCTCTCGAACGACAGCCCGCCTGTGTCGGGTCGCGAATCCCACAACACATCTCAACAACAGGAGTCTTTGATGGATCTCAGTGAATTGGAGCTCGGTCATTTAGGTCCCGGCGATTTGGTCTACGCCGCCTCGGACATCTACAACGACGGCGGCATCCCGGATCTCGCCGAAGATGCCTTGATCGCAGCCGCCGGGACCCGCGGCGTCATCCTCAACATCGGACACCTCGAAGAGGACCCCGAACGGGAGCTGTACCTGGTGCGGTTCGAAGGGGATGGCGCCGAGCTCGGGCCGCCTGCGGGGTGTTGGCCAGAGGAGCTCAGCACCCTGTTGCATCGCGCACCTGGAGAGGGCGTTTAGGCCGCACGCCCCGCGTCACCGCCGCTGCGCGCCATGGAGAGCGACGCGAAGGCGCGTAGTCCCGGGTAGGCGTGGGCGCGAGCGTGTTGCCGCAGTGGCGAAGGGGCAGGAGTCCCTAAGCCGCGCAGGCAACATGCAGAGCGCATCCCACACCGTCAAGCCATTTGGGGTCGCGGTCGTGCCCGGCGGACCAACGGGGATCGGGCGCGACCGCGACCGCAGGGCGAACCCAGGCCAAAGGCCGTCGCCAAGGACCGAGTCCTCGCGGCAGCAGGATGCCCCCGCGAGGTATCACGAGGGACACGCGACTCTCCGAGGGGCCGATTGAAGGCTGCACCGGTTTCGCCCGATGAACGCCCCGACCACCGCCGAGCTGGGCGAACTGACGCAGACCACCGCCGAACGGGTCGGGCGCTTTCTGCAACGCGAGGGGCTGCTGGAGCGGGACACGTAGAATCGCTGTCTGATCGGAGATGGCCCGGAGGCCGGGCCGATGGACCGACTGATCGGTAACTCGATCACCTATCGAATTGCCGTCGGCCCACGGGCGGGCCGCAAGGTATTCACGCTGCGTACAATTTCCCGGCTCGGGAGGCTGGGATCCAGGTCGCCACTCCCTTGAAAGCGGCGTTGACAGTCGCCAAACAAACGATGCGCGGCCCGGCGTTTCGGGAATCAACTTGTTTATGTTTCCTGTACTGGCGGCGGTTCTTCTGCGCGACCGGAGGCGGCGGATCGATTAACAACCACACCGATAGGAGATTCCCAACTCATGAGCGACTACGAACGTGTCAAGAACGAGGCTTCATGTGATCCAACTCGTGGGACCAGTCGCCGCTCGCTACTGATCGGTGCCGGCGCCGCAGGCCTCGCTCTCGCCTCTGGCGTCGGCATCGCAGGCGATACGCCCGGCCACCGCCATGAAGATCATGCCCCGAAGAGCCCCGACGTACTCCGAGCAGTCAACGAGTGCGTCGTCGCGGCCCAACAATGCTCGGCGCATTGCCTGGTCGCGTTTCAGGAGGGCGACACGACGCTCGCCGATTGCGCGAAGAAAGTCAACGAGATGCTGCCCATTTGCAAGGCCTTCTCGTACCAGCTCGCGGCAAACTCACCCTATGTGAAGGCGCTGTCAGCGGTTTGTATGCAGGCCTGCGAAGACTGCGAGAAGGAATGCCGGGTGCACGAGGACAAGCACATCGAGTGCAAGGACTGCGCAGAAGCCTGCGCGCGAGTCATCTCTGCGATCAAGACTCTGAGCGCCTGAAGCAGAACGTACTAATCGCGGCGCACAGGGAGATTGTGCCGCCAACGCATCGTGGCGAAGGTGCGATGAGCACTCGGTGCGTCGCGTCTTTGGCGCCGCCAAGCTGCAACGCAACGTGACGTATCTTCATAGGGGCATTAAGAAGACAGCACACACCCTCGTGTGCACGCCAAACGCGTACGAAGTATCGAGATAGCGCGTGCATCGCGCCACCCCAACTGGTGGGAGCCAGTTCGAGTGCTGTGATCTCGCGTCGCGGTCGCATTTTTAAGGGCCGCGGGCAGCTGCGCGAGCCCGAGCCTGATGGCTTTCTCCCGAAGGCCGAGGTGGATCTCGTCGCTCCGGTCATGAGTGACGCTCCTCGGCGGATCCATTCGAAATGGCGCGCCGATCGGCCTTCGCCTCCGGTCCCTAGGCCGACTTTCTCTTTGCAGTTATCGAGGCCGCTGAAAATGGCCGATGTGCTCCCGCCGCAACCCGTTTCTTCATTTCACTGACGCGGGTTCGCGTATCGCCGGGACGAGTTTGCCGTTCATCAGGACCGCGGCATAGCGCCGCTCCGGGCGGCCATCGACTAATTTGTGCAGCTGAACGAGATAGTACCAATGACGGTCGACCTCATGATGTGGGATGCCCTTTAACTTGATTTCATGAATGTCGAAACCCGCAAGGTCGGCGTTGTCCTTGATCCATGTATTCAGCTCTTGGATCACCGCGGCAAGGGTGAGCGGCGGTCCCCCCTCGATAGGACTCCAGGCCGGGTCGGTTTCGATGTCGTCATCGGAGAGAAAGACGACGATTCGCTTGTCGTCCATGCGCTCGAAGATCTCCACAGGCCACTGGGCCGCATCGGCGATCCGAACCGCCGCCAGCAAGATGAAGGTCGTTAACCAAATTCTGCGCATCAGTCCCTCCCGAAAAACGAATGGTGATGGCTCGACCGGTCGCCTAAGCATTTTCACGAGCGACACGCGACTCTCCGCCTTAAATGGTAGCCCCTTTTCCTCTCTCTTTTTCCGCAGGAAATAAATCTGCCCCGTTATTTGTTGCGAACGGGTGCGGTATCTGGTGCGGTTCAAAAGGGAGGGCGCCGAGCTCGGGCCGCCCGCCGGCTTCTTGGTTCGGCACTGCCGGTAGATCCTTTCCCGGAAATCACCTGACGACTCGTCGACGCGGCGCCGACACCGCGATAGGAGGCGATATGACCCCGGAGATTCGATCCGCGTGATCGGGCGAACGGGCGAAGATCGATCGTGCTGTGCTCATGCTCGACGGGACCGAGAACAAAGGCCCAGCTCGGCGCACACGCGATCCTCCGTCTCGTCTCAGCCTGCCGCGCATTGCAGGCGCCGGCGAGATCGAAAATCGCCGGGATCAGGATCAGGTCAGACCCGTCACGCGTTTGTCCACGAGATAGATCTGACCGTCGATCTCCATGGAGCGCAAGGGCTCGAGTCGCTCGCCCGAGCACAACACACTCAAGGATTCGCCTGTGGTTGGGTCGTAAACGATACCGTGCATGGAGCAGCGCAGGTGCGCGTGCGCTGCATCGAAGACCGCGTCGTGCATGCAGTCCAGACGTCGCACCATGTGCACGCATTGATTCAAGTAGGCGTAGACCTTGCCGCCATGACGCAACACGATGGCGCTCTGCGGCTCGTGCTTAAACAGCACGGGGATGATGCGATGCTGACGGTCCGTCAAGTCGGCGCTGGCGCAGACGAGTAGCTTGCGTTTGTCGAGTGCCGAAGCGGGCTGGGTTTGTGTCGTGCTCATCCGTCAGGAGCCCGAGCTCGCGTTCGGATAGGCGGCCGGTGCGCTGTCCGTGGTCACGGCAGGCACCGCAAACCGAGCATGGAAGTTTTCGCAGCCATCGCCTTAAGCAGTGAGGACGACCGCTCTCGCATTGAGTGGCGGGCTGCGTTTGTCTGTGTTCTCGGCTTGGGTCTGTGGGTCGGTGCCATGCAATCGATCTATGGTCCTGGCGTACTTCTTTACGTGAAGGCAAATAATAGGCCAATCATCCCGGCTGACGTTTCAACAAACTACGAGAGAAAATGCCCGCTGCGACGGCGGGGTGTCGCATTCGCGACAACAACAGGCCCAATATCCAACATCGATCGAGCGTCGGGGCCTTTTCGTCGATGCAGTGGAGTGGGCTCGAGCCTCGCCGATGTCTACTCCGGCTGATCCTGACCGATGAGCCCTCTCGTCAATCGAACGACGAGATCAGGATGGTCGGTGAAGACACCGTCGACACCCTGATCCACGAGGAAGAACCGCAGGAGTGCGTCGAAATCGGCGAAGCCCTCGGGGAGCGCGTCGCGGCGAAGAGTGTAGGGATGGACCAGGAGTCCGGCGGCATGGGCGTCGGCGACCAATCGAGTGATCCGGTGGGCGCCGGCTTCGTCTAAGCCCTGATGGATCTGGCCGATCCAGGGGCCGATCCCGCGGGCGTACTCGGCCACGGCTGCCAGGCCCTCGGGGGTGCGCATCCGGTCGAAGTCGACCGGTAGATCCGGGGACCAGGCGTTCTCGCCGATCAGCTGAATCAAGGGGATCCGCGTGCGGATCTCGTCCCTTAAACGCTTGAGCGTGTCGGGTTCGAAGCACTGGATATAGACGCGGTCCTCCGGGCCGCGATAGCCGGCTCGATCCAGCTCGCGCATCAAGACCGGTATGGGATCCTGGCCCTCGGCGATATGCCACGCGGGGTGTTTCAACTCCACATAGATCCCCGCGGCCCGTCCGGTCGAGCGGTTCAGGCCGCGAATCAAGTTGAGCTCTTCCTCGAGCGTGTGGATCCGGAACAGATCGGAATCGGGCGGAAACCGCTCGGGAAAGACCGGTTGGCCGGTGGCCGGGTCCAGGCGCTCGTGCAGACGCAGACCGCGGATCTCGGCCAGGCTGAAATCGATCGCGTACCAGCGCCCGTCGGCACGCGCGCGGTCGGGATAGCGCCGAGCGACATTGGTGATGTCCTCCAGATAGAGGTCGTGAAGGACGATCGCCTGGGCGTCGCGGGTGAGAACGACATCCTGTTCCAGAAAGTCGGCACCCATCGCATGAGCCATCGCCTTTGCCTCCAAGGTGTGCTCGGGCAGGTATGCGGAGGCGCCGCGGTGGGCGATGATGATCGGGGCTGAGGCCGTGTCCGGAGCGGCATCGGGTGTGGCGGCTGTCATCGGTGTCATGGCGGTGGCCAACGGCAAGAGTAAAAGGACGCGGAGAATGACGAGTCGGCGCTGCATCGGGCAGATCTCCGTCGGCGGTGCGTGTCGGGACGCGACTGGGCGGCTTGACCGTCGCGGAAGGTCCCGGCTAACCTCGTTCCGGTTCAACGGCGCCCCTGGGGGGTCCGTCAAGAGGCTTGCGCTATGAGTGACTGTTGCGGCAACGAGTGTTCCATCGACGCACTTCGCGAACGGCAGCGCGGAACGCTGAACATCGTGCTCGGCATCAATGCCGTCATGTTCCTGGTCATCGCGGCGGGCGCGTTTTACGGCAACTCGACGGCGCTGCTGGCCGATAGCCTCGATAATCTCGGAGACGCGTTGACGTATGGTCTGAGCCTGTACGCCGTTTCCAGAGGCGCGGCCGTCAAGGCGAAGGTTGCCCTCTTCAAAGGTGCTCTGATTTTCCTGGCCGCGTGCGTCGTCGCGGCTCAGATCGCTTACAAACTGGTGGTGCCCAGCGTTCCTCTCTTCGAGGTCATGGGCGTCTTCAGTCTTCTCGGTCTGTTCGCGAACTCGCTGTGTCTCTACCTGCTTTGGCGACATCGTCACGAAGATGTGAATATGAGTTCCGTGTGGGAGTGCTCGCGAAACGACATCGCATCGAATCTCTCCGTGTTTGTCGCCGCGGGCGTGGTTTGGCTCACGGGTTCGGGCTGGGCCGATATCCTGGTCGCCCTCGGTCTCGTGTGGCTCTTGATGCGTTCCGCGCTTCGAGTCATCTCTTCCGCCACGGAAGAGCTGCGTGCGGCGGCCTAGGGCGATCTCCGAGACAAGGACAGGACGACCGCAATCGTCGTCGCAACTTGTTCCGAGCGCACGTGCGCCCGGCAGTTCAGGCGACTTGCCCACCGATCCATCCATCCCGGCCATGATCTATTCGGCGTTTGCGACAAAGCTCAGGACGTTGCCGTTGATGCAGTAGCGCTTGCCCGTGGGCGGTGGGCCGTCGTCGAAGACGTGGCCCAGGTGGATGCCCGAGCTTGCACTGCGCACTTCGACCCGGCGCATGCCGTGCGTCTTGTCCTCATGGAGCGTAATCGCGCCCTCGACCGGGCTGAAGAAGCTCGGCCACCCGCTGCCGCTCTCGAACTTCGTGTCGCTGCGGAAGAGGGGTGCGCCGGTGATGGGGTCGACGAACACGCCCGGGCGCTTCTCGTCGAGATGGGAGCCCGTGAACGCCGGCTCGGTGCCTTGCTCGAAGGCGATGCGCTGTTGCTCCGGCGTCAGTACTTGGAAGCCCAGCCATGTCCAGAAGCGGTCCTGATCACCCTGGTAGCCGGTGTATCGCGAGACCTCCTTTCCCTTCTCGAACAGGACGATGGTCGGCGTGGCGAACAGGGTCTTCTCCAGCGTCCAGCCCTCGGGCGGCTTAGGGGCGAGTGTCGCTGCGATGGGAACCTCGGCCTGCCAGCCGTCCAGCACCTCGGCGCGGAAGCGCTCGCAGAAGGGACAGTCCTGCGCCTCGAACAGGATCAACTGCCGATCGAATTGGAGCTGATCCGCGGCCAAGGGGACAGGCATCGCCTTGGCGGGTTCTCCGGGAAAGGCCACGCCCGTGCCGCCGAGTCCGCAATAGCCGTTTGGATTCTTCTTGAGATAGTCCTGGTGATACTCCTCGCCGCGATTATAGTGGCGCAGCGGCGCGATCTTCGTGGTGATGGGGCCGTAGCCGGCCTCGGTCAGCGCCTGCTGGTAGCTTGCGCGGGTATTCTGCGCCACCGCCTCCTGGGCCTCACTGACCGTGAAGATGGCGCTGCGATAGTTGCTGCCCACGTCATTGCCCTGACGATCGCCCTGTGTGGGGTCGTGGCTTTCCCAGAATGTCTTCAGGACGGTCTCCAGGCTCACCCGGTCGGGATCGAAGCTCACCTTGACGACCTCCGCATGATTGCGCGGAACGTTTTTGCCGCGCAGGCTTGTCTTCTCCGTCCTGAGCACATCCTCGTAGCCTACGGTTTCGGCATCGCCGCCTGCATAGCCTGCCTCGACGTCGACGACGCCGGGAATCTCTGACATGCGCTTCTCCGCGCCCCAGAAGCAACCCATGCCGAGCACAATCGACTCCGTGCCCGCCAGCGCGGTCAACGGCAGGGTGATCAGGATAACGGACAGCAGGATTCGTTTGGCTGATCTCATGTTCTTACTCTCGGTGGATTGTCGGGTTTGGTGTTTAAGCCGCGTCTACGGTCTCACCGTTCGTGGATGGAGTACCGGCGCGGCATCGGACGCGGGCCGTAGATTCGGTGCGGCCGGGGCCTAAAATGCAGAGGGTTCGGGCTCGGGGCCAGTCTCGATCGGTATCGTCTTACGTGGGGTCAGCGAAGTGGCGGACCCTTTTCTTGCCTGTTCGCGGTGGGTCGTCTTCGCGGTGGGTCGTCAGAGTGGAGTTTCCCCACCCGACCGCGGCTCAGGGGTAACCCAGGGGGCGGGCCGGCCAAAGTGATAACCCTGGGCGTAGTCCACGCCGAGCATGCGCAGGCGCGTGACGACCGCCTCGCTATGGGCGTATTCCGCGACGGTGGAGATGCCCAGGGTGTGGCCCATGCGGTTGATGGCCTCCACCAGGGTCCGGTCGCTGGCGTTCTCCGCGATGTTGCGGACGAAGCCGCCGTCGATCTTCAGGTAGTCCACCGGCAGCAGCCGCAGATAGTGAAAGGACGACAGTCCACTGCCGAAATCGTCCAGTGCCAGGTGACAGCCGCGTGCTTTCAGCGCGGTCATCAGATCGAGCGCGTGGTCCAAATTCTGGATGCCGGCGGTCTCGGTGATCTCGAAGCAGATGCGCTCGGGGGCCATGCCGGATGCATCGATTTGCCCCTCGATGTAGGCCAGCAGGGTTTCGTCACTCAGGGAGCTACCGGAGAGATTGATCGCGATGCGCGCCCCCGGGGACTCCGATCCCGACCCATGGTCGTGCAGGGCGCGGGCAATGACCCAGCGGTCGATCTCGTCCATCAGCCCGAAGCGCTCCGCGGCGCCGATGAACCCGGGTGGGAGTGCGGGCTCGCCCTCTCCGTTCTCGGGCACGACGCGCAACAGCGCCTCGTAGCGCACCGGCGGCGTGTCGGGCGAACCGAGGCTTACAATAGGCTGGTAGTAGAGCCTTAAGCGGTCCTGCTCGAGGGCATCGCGCACCCCGGCGGCGTTCAGCATGTCGTTGTGGTGGGAGGCGGTCTGACCGTTCTCGCTGCAATACAGGTGGTAGCGATTGCGACCCGTCTGCTTGGCGATGTAGCAGGCGATGTCGGCCTCCGAGAGGATGGTGGCGGTGTCGGCGGTCTTCGGTCGGATCTCGGCGACGCCCATACTCAGGCCCGTTCGGTAGCTGCGCCCGCCCCAGTTGAAGTGAAGCCCCCGCACGCGCTCGACGATCCGTCGGGCGATCGGCTCGGCGAGTGTCAGGGGGCAGTCGAAGAGCAGGAGCCCAAGCTCGTCCCCGCCGATTCGGGCCAAGCTGTCGCGCTCGCGAATCATGCTCGAGAGCAACCGGGCGATCTCCTTGAGCAGCTCGTCCCCGGCCGCGTGCCCGGCGGTGTCGTTGATCACCTTGAACTGATCCAGGTCCATGTAGCAGAAGGAGTGATGCAGGCTGCCGGCCCTTGACTCGGCCAACGCCGCCTGCAGGCGGCGCTCCAGCTCCGCCCGGTTGAGCAGGCCGGTCAGGGGATCGTGACTGGCATCGTGAGCCAGCCGGTCGGTAAGGTGCCGCCGCTCGGTGATGTCTTGGATGGTCCCGATCAGGCCGACCGGTGCCCCGTCGCCGTCCAGCTCGAGCTCCCCGCGCCCGAGAACCCAGCGTTCTGCCCCGTCGATGGCTCGCAGAATGCGGTACTCGCGGGAGAAGGGCTCGTGCGCCGTCAGGACGGTCTCGCGCAAATAGCACGCCATCTCCCCGCGCTGCTCGGGGTGGATGAGCGCGAGCCAACCCGCCACGTCTCTCGGGTAGTCATCACCGATCCCGAAGATCCGATCGAGCTGCGAGGAGCTCACCCAACGATCGGCACGGGGATCGAAGCGGTAGGATCCCAGGCCCGCCATCTCTTGGGATTTGCGCAGAAAATACTCGCTCTCGCGCAGGGCCTGCTCGATGCGCCGGCGTTCGGTCACGTCGACGCCGATGGACTGGAACTCGCACGGGCGACCCGCGTCATCGAACAGGGCGAAGTCGTGCCACAGATGCCAGCGCGGCTCGCCGTCGACGCCGCGGGTCTCATGCTCGTACTGGTACTCGGGGCTTTCCGGGACCATGTTCGCCAGCTGCTTCAGCACCCCGGCGCGATCCTCGACGGCGAGGAAATCGATGAAGCGCCGGCCGATCAGCTCTTCGGGGCGGGCCCCGAAAAATCGGGCGTAGGCCAGGTTCACGTAGGTGAGGGTCGTATCGGGCAGGAACCCGCAGATCAGGTCCGGCTGATTCTCCACCAAGCGCCGGTACCAGGTCTCGGGGAGGTTGGGTGGAGGGCAGGCCGGGGGAACGCCATCGAGGTTCGAGCCGGCCTGATGATTCGCCCCCGAGTCCGCGACCGATCGTGACGAGGCGGTGGGAGATGTCTCGAGTGCAGGCCCTGCTTCCCGGGGAATGAAGTCCGCGGGGATCGAGGAGGGCTCGTCGGGTGCTTGGATCTTGGCTTCGCGCGTGCTCGGGTCCCCCGCGTCTTGCGAGCGTTGTTCCTGCGACGGCCGCGTCTGCGCGGTCAACGCCTTCTCGACGCCGTTGGGCATGGTCCCTGCTTCCTCGACCCTGATGAAAAAGCCGACATTCCCGCAGTCTATTCCCGGGCGACTGGATCACCTGACGTACTCGCGCCGGTCATGCGTCGGACTAGCCTCGACGGTGCGCCGGCCCGCTGGAGCAGACCGGCCGAGGCCCGGTGCATGGGCGCGTGATGAATCAGGAGATTTAACGGGCCTTTGCGGCGCCTTACGGCGGCCCAAGGCAACCTCAGGGCAGGCTAGACAGCTACTCAGTCCCTGTCAAGGCGACACTCGGACCGCGTCGGCACCGTCGCTGGCGAAGCGCACCTGGACATCACGAGGCTTTGCGAAGTGGGGAGCAGAGGTGACCAGCAGTCTCGCCCCGGCGCGGACATAGTCCTCGGCGCTGCCGGCATGAACGCCGCCGGCAGCGGCGACCAAGGCCGTCGAGCCCGCGGCGGCCAGTGCAGCGACGACCGCGGCAACGCCGTCGGGCGTGAACTTCTCCAGTTGCAGGACATCGCAATCGGCCCAGGCGAGGGCCTCCGCGTGCGTGCTCACCTCGACCACGACGCGCTTCTCCGGACACGCTCGACGCAGCCGTGCAATCGTTTCCGTCGGGCCTTCCCGATCGAGAAACAACCGATGCTCGGCAAACACCAGAAGCGTCTCCGACAGGCCGAGACGATGCATCACCGCCCCGCCGGCGCGGAACGCCTTGGTCGTCAGACGGCGCGTGCCGGGGGTGTTCTTGCGCGTTCCGGCCACCACGGCGTGCGGGTCCGCGCGTCGCGCGCTCGCCAGGTCTCGGCTGTACTAGTCGTGACTCCGGAGGACCACTCCATCAGGGTCTGGGCGGTCTTCCAGGCGCGGTGGAGGGCTGCGGCAGTGCCGGTTGCCTCCAGCAAGAGCGTCCCGGTTTCCGCCGGCGTGCCGGACGGGGTACGGACATAGGCATCCGCCCCGCAGAGGGTGAGGAGGCGTGCGGCCTCCTCGCTGCAGCAGACCGTCATCGGGTCACGCGCGAAGAACCGGATCGTCCCCGGTCGGGCCTCGATTCCGAGCGACTCGGTGGTGAGATCGCCGAAGCTCACATCCTCATTGAGTAGTTGTTGAAGGGCGTGATCGTCGAGCGCGGAAGATAAGGTGGACGTCATCGGGTGACTCTTGGTGGATATTGTCGGGTGGGAGGGGCCGGCGCAAAACGCGTGCCCCGACTCAGGCTGAGGTCCGGCTCATTTTGCAACCAGGCGCACCTCGATCTCGCTCAGCCATTTGACGTTGCGCGGTCCGGTTAAGGTGTCCCGAGTCGAGATCAAGGCGATCCGCCCCTCCTCGTTTCCAAGGGGCAGGCCGTTTTTTCGGAAGTAAACAATGATGCCGTCGCCGGCCGACGAGTTGAAGATTTCGGCCCAGGAGAAAACCACTTGGTAGTCATCGGTGGCCTTGGCGATGACGGCCATTCGGCGGAATTCACGCGGACTGGCGGCCGCCAAGCCGGCCCGTTCAAGAACGTCTTTGAGCAGGACGCCGCGCAGATTTTCCTTGTTGCCCCTGTTCGCGCCACTCTGGCAGATGATCTCCACCTCACCCACCTGTTGCGGGGGAAAACCCTCCAGGTCGGCCAGAGACAAAACCACCGGTGTCTGCACTGAACCACTCAGGGTCAGACTCTCGGAGGCAACAGGGCTTGTTTCGACATGGGTGTCGTGCGCCGCAGACGCGGCTGCAACGCCGATCAAGAGTGCGGTGACGAATGGCGTCAGGAATTTCGGCATCGGTTCTCTCGTGCAAGATCCGGAATCGGGGACACAGCGTCCGAATCCCGAAGGCACCATCCCGGTTCGGATGCGATGAGGTATTGCTCAATCACCCAAGAGCGCCACGGCCTTGATCTGCGCCCACATCGGCTTGCCGCGGGCGACGCCGAGATGGTCCAGCGAGCGGCGGGTAATGCGCGCGATCAGGGGCGTGCCGCCGGCATCCAGGCGCACCAGACAATGGGCGGGGGTGTCGGCGTCGGCGATCTCGACGACGGTGGCGGGCAGCAGGTTGGCGATGCTGGTGCCGGTGGCACGCTCCAGGGTCAGACTGACATCGCGGGCATGGATGCGTACGCGCAGGCGGTGACCGACCGGCTCCTTGCGTTGAGCGACGACGACGTTGCCGCCGGGGAAATCCAGACGCGACAGGTGATAGTTGTTGTCGTGTGCGGCGACAACGGCATCGATGACGACGCCGGCGTCCTCGGAGAAGGCCAGCAGCAGGTCCAGCCGCGCCAGGGTGTCCTTGAGCGGGCCGCTCGCGAGCACGCGCCCTGCGTCCATCACCACCAGATGATCGGCCAGGCGTGCGACCTCGTCCGGTGCATGGCTGACATAGAGCACCGGGATCGCCAGCTCGTCGTGCAGTCGCTCGAGGTAGGGCAGGATCTCCTGCTTGCGCGCAATGTCGAGGGCGGCCAGCGGCTCGTCCATGAGGAGCACCTGCGGGCTGGACGCGAGGGCGCGGGCGATGGCGACGCGCTGGCGCTCGCCGCCGGAGAGGCTGGCCGGCCGGCGCTCGAGAAGATGACCGATCCCCAACAGCTCGATCGCTTGCTCGAGACTGACCCGATCCGAGCGTGCCACCCGCGAGCGGGCCCGCTTCTGGCCGTAACGCAGGTTTCCCATCACCTTGAGATGGGTGAAGAGGCTGGCCTCCTGGAAGACATAGCCCAGCGCGCGTTGATGGGTCGGGACCCAGATGTTCGCGTCCTGCCAGACCTCGCCCCGGAAGACGAGGCGACCCTCGGGCGCCCGGACCAGGCCGGCGATACAGCGCAGCAGCGTGGTCTTGCCCGAGCCCGAGTGACCGAAGAGGCCAGTAACTCCGCGACCGGGGAGCTCCAAGTCCACGGCAAGGTTGAAGCCGGGCCAGTCGAGGTTGAAGCGTGCATTGATCGGTTCCATGGCGCGCTCACGTGTTCTTCTGGCTCGGGCGCCAGAGATAGAGCGCGAGCAGGACCAAGAAGGAGAAGACCAGCATCACGGCGGCCAGTCGGTGGGCGTCGCCGTATTCCATCGCCTCGACATGGTCGTAGATCTGCACCGAGGCGACCCGGGTCACACCGGGGATATTGCCGCCGATCATCAGCACGACACCGAACTCGCCGACGGTGTGGGCGAAGGTCAGGATGCCGGCGGTTACGAACCCGGGCGCCGCCAGCGGGAGGGCCACGGTGAAGAAGGTATCCAGCGGCGAGGCCCGCAAGGTGGCCGCGACCTCCAAAGGACGATCGCCGATCGCCTCGAAGGCGTTCTGCACCGGCTGCACCATAAAGGGCAGGGAGTACAAGACCGAGGCGACGACTAGACCCCAAAAGGTAAAGGGCAGCAGTCCGATTCCCAACGCCTGGGTGAGCTGTCCCACCGGCCCGTTCGGCCCCATGGCCACGAGCAGATAGAACCCGAGCACCGAGGGCGGCAGCACCAAGGGCAGCGCGACCACTGCACCGACCGGGCCCTTCCAGCGCGAGCGGGTCCGGCTCAGCCACCAGGCAACGGGGGTGCCGACAACAAAGAGAATCAGAGTGGTCACACCCGCGAGCCGCACGGTGAGCCAGATCGCCTGCAGGTCGGTTTCATTCAAGAACATCGCGCGATCCCTTCATGGAGCGATTCGGAAACGTGTGGTACACAGCCGCGCTACCCTCGGGCAACCCGGCGCAAACCCGATCTTAGGGGCGGGCAGGTTGTGATTGAACCGCGTCTCGGCAAAGGCGATCGCCTCCAACGCCCGCGAGCACAACAGGCCCCGCGGCAGCAGCATGCGGTGCTCGATCACCCGGGCAGGTCATGCCGCCCGAGGTGTCGCTCGGGGATCCGGCTGCGCACCCCCGAGCGGCACCTGTGCTCAGATCTCGTAGCCGAAGGACCTGATGATGGCGTGCGCCTCTTCACCCTGGAGGTACTCCATCAGGGCCGCAACCGCGGGCTTGTCTTGTCCCGGAGAGAGGACGACCGCGTCCTGGCGGATCGGCTCGTGCAGCGTGCCCGGAATCATCCAGGCGGAGCCGCTGGTGATGTTGCCATTCTCCATGACCTGCGACAGAGCGACGAACCCCAAATCCGCGTTGCCGCTGCTGACAAACTGGAAGGTTTGGGCGATGTTTTCGCCGGTCACGAACTTCGGCCGGAGCTGCTCGAGCAACCCGAGTCCGGTCAGCACCTCAATGGCCGCGGCGCCGTAGGGCGCGGTCTTGGGGTTCGCGACGGCCACCTTGTTGAAATCGTCCGATTTCAACACGGCGCCGTCGCTGTCGACGAAGTCGGGCTTCGACGACCAAAGCACCAGCGAGCCGACGGCATAGGTGAATTGGGTCCCGGCGACCGCGTCCCCCTCGTCGACCAGCTTGGTCGGCGTCGAGTCGTCGGCGGCCAGGAATGCCTCGAAGGGTGCACCGTTCTTGATCTGCGCGTAGAACTTGCCTGTCGAGCCATAGGCGGCCTTCACGACATGGCCGGTCTCCTTCTCGAAGGCAGCCGCGATCTCTTTCATCGGTGCGGTGAAGTTCGCGGCCACCGCGACCTGGATGTCGTCGGCGAGCGCGGGAGCGCAGGCTCCCGCCAGCATCAAGATGGCGAGCATGGATCTTGTGGTCTTCATCGAGTGTCTCCGGGGTGTGGGATGTGTGTGCGACCCGCTGCGTTATATCCGCGTCGATATAGCGCGGCGCGCGTTTGAAGAGCGCTTCGGCGAGTGCTTAGTCTTTGATCGCCAGGATGACGTGAGGCGCCTTGATCAGTGCACAGGCACGCCCCCCCTCGGTGATTCCGAGATCCTTGGTGCTCTCCATGGTGATGATGGCGGTGAGGCGGGCGCCGCCGTCGAGGGCCAGTACCACCTCGGTATTGACGGCCCCGTCGGTCACGCGCTCGACCGTCCCGCAAAGCCGATTCCGCGCCGAGGTCTTGAGCCCGCCGTCCTCGGTCGTCAGAATGACGAACGACGCCTTGATCAAGGCATAGGCCTCGACGCCCGGCGCGAGTCCGAGCGACTGGACGCTCTCGTTGGTGACGATGGCGACCAGCGGCGTGCCGCCGACATCGAGTGTGACCTCGGCGTTGACCGCGCCCGGTTTGACGGACGCGACGACCCCGCGCAGGTTGTTTCTGGCACTGACCTTCATATTCAAAGCTCCGATCAAGGTGTGAAAGCGATCGAAATCGCGGATGCCTTCGCGCAGTCGCGCGAGGAATTTTCTGTGCTCCCGCTCGGCCGCCTCGTAGACGGCGATCAAACGTCGGCCCTCGTCCGTGAGCGCCGTGCCCCCGCCATGGCGCCCGCCGGTGCGTCGCTGCACCAGCGGTTGCGGAGACAGGTTGTTCATCGTATCCACGGCGTCCCAGGCGTGTTTGTAGGACATGCCCATCGCCTTGGCGGCTTGCGAGATCGACCCGGTTGCACCGATTCGGCGCAGCAGCTCGATGCGTCCGCGACCGACGAATCCCTGATCGTTGCGGTCCAGCCAGAGCGAGGCGGCGGTGTCGATACGGTCGTCGGGCCTGTCTGTCATCGTGTCCGTGGAAGCGTCCGGCGGTTTCGCTATATTCACAAAAATATAACGTTTCCGAAAGAAAAGCACGAAACATGCCTGAATGTCGCAACAAGGGCATGCACGGTCGCGCGCGTCTTCACCACGTCTCCGAGCATGGCTCGGCGTCGGATCGATTTTACCGCGGCATCCGATCGTCGATGCTCAGCACGCAGGTTGCTGCGTCCTCCTCGCCGAGCGGCTCGACACGGCGGTACACCAGCCAGCGTCCGTCGTGCAGACGCCAGGCACTGAGGGACTCGCTGTAGGCGACCGCGAGATAGTATTCCTCGTCGTCGTCCGAGCGGACATCGAGCCGTCGGTAGTCATAGGCTTGGAAGCAGGGAACGTCGTCCCCGTCATGGCCGACGACCCTGCGAGCGGGGATCTCGTGATCTCGATACACCTGGAACGAGCGGGGCGGCACGACACGGTCGAGCCAAACCGGGCCCAAATCTTCGCGCCAGGACGGCCGACAATCGGGCGCCAACCCGGGCTCCCCCGGGGCGGGCCGACGTCCGTAGATGCACTGCGCATTAGTCATGGTGCTGGCTCCTGCCATTCAGTGGATCGCCATTCGAAACCGGTCCTTGCCGCGGTGCTCGCGCCCGCGCTCTGTTGGGGTTGCGACAATCGGCCCGTCTTGCGCGTGAACCCTACAACGGGAGCGGTATTGCACCGGGGCGACTCCCACGCGAGGCGGGGAGATTCGCGGCTTGTGCATGCGATACCGGATCGCGTCCCGCCCGCGGTCCGCCGGGCTTGCTCGATCAGCCCAAGATCCGTTCGTAGCTGCGTCGCAGCAGATCGAGCTCGACCGGCGGAAGGCCGCGTGCTTGGGTCAGGTCGATGAAGCTGCTGCCGTGTGCCTGCGCCGTCTCGAACGGGGGATCGATGCTCGTGAATCGGGCGAGAAAGACCTGCGTTCGCTCGTCCCCGGCGGCCACCTCGCAACGAAACCCCGGTTCCATCTCCAGGCTGCCGCTCGGAAGACCGAGGCGGACCTCGGCGTCGCGCAGGACCCGTGCGGGGTGGGTCACGACCTTCGGCGAGATCGTGCCGTTCTCCTCGACGACGGCCTCGTCCGGCAGGGCGTCGAAACCGCAGACGCCGCCGTAGGGCAGTCTCAGAAACCGGGTTCGGGCGCTGGTGGACTGCTTGTGATACATGATCAGACGCGGAGCCATCACGGATCCCCTTTCGTGTTGAGCCCGGCGAGCTGCCGGTGTTGAGTCGTGCAAGAGGTCACGCTGCCCTAGCAAACGCCGCGCCGTATCGGCTCGATGCCCGTGCTCCTCTGAGTCAAACCCTTTCCGTCGGTTCGGTAGACAGATGCGGCCGCCAGGCAGCCGCTCGATGCAGCGACAGCGCTGCTTGGGACGTCCGACGTGTTCGGATTTCCGCTGCCGTTCGGCGCATCCTGGTTGATGCGGGAGCCCTTCCGGCCCGGCCCGGTTTATCGCACTGCTCGGGAAGGTCAAGCGCACCCCCTTCGCCGTTCACAATTGGCCGGACCTACCGTCTACACCTGAGTGCGTCGACGTCGACCAGGCGAGAGAGCCGCCAGCCGTCTTGGCGGAGCATTGACCGACCCTCCCGCCCTCGCTAACCTCGCGTTTCAAGCCCCGGTGCGGCTCGCACGGGCGCTTGGGGTCTATATATTCCAGCCGGTTGCGCGAATGATGAGGGCTATGTGATTTCGTTTTTTGAATTCATCCTCAATGAATTTTAACCCTTGCTGTCGACCTTGTATGCCGGCACGTGATTGAATAGACCCTCCTCAAGACTGGATTAGGATCGCATCATGCAAATTTCGGTCAATGGAAAGCTTTACACGGTCGACGCGGAACAGGACACGCCGCTTCTTTGGGTACTTCGAGATCATCTGGGATTGACGGGTACGAAATACGGCTGTGGTATAGGCGCTTGTGGCTCGTGCACGATTCTCCTTAACGGGGAGGCGGTACGGTCGTGCTTGACAGCATTCGGGCGGGCGGAAGGCGAGGAAATAACTACCATTGAAAGTATCTCGAACGACAACAAGCATCCTGTGCAGCAGATATGGGAAGAGCTTCAAGTTCCCCAATGCGGTTACTGTCAGTCCGGGCAGATCATGAGCGCGATTGCACTGCTCCGCGAAACTGACGAACCTTCGGATGAGGATATTGATCAGGCGATGTCAGGGGTCCTATGCCGCTGTGGAACATATCCCAGAATCCGTCAGGCCATCAAAGTCGTAGCAAGTAGACTCGCTTCGCGGGGAGAGGGCAAATGAAGGCATTCCGTCCCGACAGAAGAAGGTTTCTCAAACTCGGTACAGCGATGGCGGGATCGAGCTTGGTGCTTGGGATGAGCTGGAGCTGCACCGCCGATGACCAGGATGACAATCGTAGTCAATCCAGCGGCTTTTCTCCAAATGCCTGGCTCAGGCTTGAATCAGATGGTGTGATTACGGTTATCGTCGCCGAGAGCGAGATGGGGCAGGGTCCCTATACTCTCATGCCAATGATGGTGGCCGAAGAGCTCGAGGTCGATTGGAGTCTTGTCGGTGTTGAGCATGCCTCGCTGGATCCGGTGTACGGTTTCCAGATGACCGGAGGCAGCAGCAGTATTCGCAAAGGATGGATGACACTCAGGCAAGCAGGTGCCATTGCTCGGGAAGTGTTGATCAATACGGCAGCTGAAGAATGGGCGGTTCCTTCCGGTGAATGTCGGGCGGTACTGGGTACGGTTATTCATATCCCTTCCGGACGCGAGAAACCCTACCGAGAGCTTATCGCGGCTGCGGTGAAACAATCTATCCCTGATAGGGTCTTCCTCAAAGAACAGGATGAGTTTACGATCATTGGTCAGCCTGTTCCCAGAACCGATGTCCCTGAAAAGATCAACGGCAAAGCGCGTTTCGGCATGGACATCAAGCTTCCGAATATGCTGTACGCGACCATCACCCATTGTCCGGTTTTTGGCGGCAAACCCAGACATGTGGACGAAACAGGGGCAAAAAATATCTCGGGTGTTGAAGATGTTCTGCAGATCCATGAAGGCGTCGTGGTGGTCGCTTCGGACACCTGGACGGCATTCAAAGCCAAGGATGCGTTGCTCGACTTTGGCCAATCTAGGCGGTCGCCGCGAGCTGTTCCAGCAGGCGATCGAGTCGCTTGGACGAAATTAGGACCATCTCCCCCTCGGACCGTGAGTAGGCGTAATTCTCCTCGGCCCAGATGGTGCGCCGCACCAGGGCCAGGCAATCGGAGAAGGTGGCGTGGGACTTCAGATACCAGGCCGTGGAGCGCGGCAGGGCGTCCCAGCGCTCGCGCCACCGGTAGACCATGAGACAGACGAGCGAGAACAGCGCCATCAGCATCGGCGTGGTGCGTGCGATCGCCAGGTCGTTCCACTGGCGCTGGGTCTCGACGCCGAGGTGGCGACGGACTTCCTCGAAGGTGACCTCGAGCGACCAGCGCTGGACGAACAGCTCCACGACGCGGGCCGGCGCCATGTTCAGGTCGGTGGTGAAGAAGGCTTGCGTCGGCAGCCGGCCCTCGGGATCGACCACGAGCACCCAGCGAATCGGCAACGGCGGCCATCCCGCGGTGTGCCACAGACACACCTCGCTGAGCAGGCGCAGCGTTTTGGGCTGTCCGTACCATTGAATCGCGACCTCCTCGCCTCGGGTGTGCGCCGCTTCCTCGCGTGTGGCGAGCTTGGCCAGTACGCCGCCTTTCTTCGGCTTGGGGCCGCGCCGCCCGGCGGGCACCGGCTCGGGAAAGGCGAACAGGCGTGCATCCAGGCGCAGGCGCGTGATCAGGGTCGCTTGCGCAGCCAGCACTTCCCACCCCAGCTGGATGCAGGAGTAGCTGCCGTCGCCGAGCAGGATCCAGCGGCGTTGCTGCAGCCAGCGCGAGACCAGCCAGACCATCCCGATGGTGAGCTCCACGACCGTGCGATGGTGCCGCGCGGCCGCCTCGTCGGCCCGTTTCGACGGCGCCAAGCGGGTGAGAAAGGGCAGCGCCCAAGGCCGCGTGCTCCACGGCACGGGCACCAACAACGCCATGCAGATCCACTCCAGCCCCAAACAGGTCACCACCTTGCCGCGCGAGGAGCGCACCGCATCGCGATACATCCCCTTCGCTCGAATGCGCGCGCCCTTGCGCCGTTCCAGCGTCTCGTCGACCGCCACCACGATCGGCACCTGCGCCGGCAACATCCCGAGCAACAACCCCAGCAGAATCCGCGCCCCTTGGCGCGACGACCAACGCGCCCGATTCAGCACCCGGTGGTAACGCTCGAAGCGCCGCTCCGCGCTCAGCCCCATCGCCCGCAGTGCCGCCGTCACCGTGCGTGGTCCTTGCGCCAGCAGCGTTCCCGTGAGCAAGACGTGCAGATGCGCCAGGGTCGGCGCGGTGAACAGGCAGGCAAAGGGCTGCAGAACAGATACAATCGAGGCTGGCAGAGGGAACATCCGCGGGCAGGTCCGAGGTTTTGGTCGACATCGGACGATACCGTCCGCGGCCCTCTGCCGCCACATCAATCGGGTCTGTCACCGTCGCTCCCGGCGCCTCGCGGCGCTTCCGCCGAGGCCCGGAAATGGCCAAAGTCGAGGCGTTGAAGATCGATTGGGATTATGGTGAAAAGGGAAATCTGACGACTGATTCGATTATCGAAGGACTACGCAGCGGTGCTGTAGAAGATGGTGAGGTTGCATGGGAAGCCGGTGATATAGCCGAAGCATTTGCGGAACACAGAACACTTGTGGAGGCGGAGTATCTGCAACCTTTCCAGGCGCATGTGCCGCTGGAGCCGATGAATTGTACCGCTCATTTCAGGGACGACGGACGACTGGAAATCTGGGCGCCAACGCAATCTCCAAGTGCGGCTTACAATGTTGCAAAGTCGATTACGCAGTCGAAGATCAGGCGCGGTCTGGAAGAGGTTAGGGAAAAACTGCTCGGTTTTCGTGATGAGAGTGTCGACGTCCATACTACATTGCTTGGTGGCGGCTTCGGCAGGAGACTTCAGCAGGACTATGTCGCGGAAGTTGTGAAGATCGCGCAACACTACAATAGACCGGTCCAGTTGGTCTGGACGCGGGAAGAGGACGTACAGCACGACCACTATCATCCGATGACTCTTCATAAGCTGAAAGGAGTCCTGGATGACAATGGAATGCCGGTTGCTTGGGACCATCTTGTCGCGGGTCATAACGTATCGGCCGAAGGCGCAGCACCTCATCCCTATGCGATCGGTCATTCTCGCGTCTCGGTGCTTGACTACGCGACAATCATTCCGAAAGGCGCTTGGCGTTCCGTGGCTCCGCACTATAATGTGTTTGCCGTTGAGCATTTCCTGGATGAATTGGCCTTGGCGGGAAAGCAGGATCCGGTCGAATTACGCCTTAAACTGCTTGGTGATCAACCTCGGCTGCGGAAGGTCCTGGAGATGGTGGCAGACAGCGCCAATTGGTCCAACGGTTTGGGTCGTGGAGTTGCAATGGGTGCCGGGGTGGTTTCCCGCTGGGGTAGTCATGTCGCCCAGGTTGTCGAAGTGGCCGCGACCGCAACGGATGGTTGGAGAGTCAAGAAGGTCACGTGTGCCATTGACTGCGGCATCGTGATCAACCCGGACATCGTCAGGCAACAGATGGAGGGCTCAATCGTATTCGGCCTATCGGCAGCCACAAAATCAAAAATCACGATCAAGAATGGCCGGGTGGAGCAGAGTAACTTTCATAATTATCCGATTCTGGGTATCCATGAAACTCCAGAGATAGAGGTATTGATCGTCCAAAGCGAGGAAGAGCCGGGTGGTATTGGTGAACCGGGTGTTCCGCCGTTAGCACCGGCACTAGCGAATGCACTGTTGGTGGCAACAGGGCAGCCTGTGCGGGAATTACCGCTGAAGTTAGGTTGAATTCAGCTGAAGAGACCGGAGAAGCGGGGCGAGCGGTTTGGCCGGAATGGCTGACAAATGTGCATTCCCTGACTCGCCTCTTTAGGCGATTTGGGGTTCGACCGGGATCCGTGGGGCGTGCTCGGAGTCATCGTCTCGTCGGATTGGCCGGATCCGACTGATTTCGCGGAGCCTGCGCCCCCGGCCGACGATCTCATCGACGGCGATCAAGATGCCTATGCGTTTGCTGTTGAGACGAATCAGGTTGGGCGGGTGCTGTTCGAGCCTGTCGCGGAGGATCGGCGAAAACCTTCTATCTTTGGTGTCGCTGTCGTGGATAAAGGTGGTGCGATGAGGCGGGCAGCTCTTCGTTGCGGCTGCGCTCGGTGGGCCATGGAGTCCTAATGCAACGAAAAAGGGGCTAGGCGTTTTGCCTAACCCCTTGTTTCTAAATGGTACCGAGGGCCGGACTCGAACCGGCATGGTGTTGCCACCGTCAGATTTTGAGTCTTGGGAAAACCATCAACCACAACAAGTAACGATAGGGAAAACAGTACATTACACCCTAGCTCTTGCTGTTGGTTGTTGTGGATAACTGGCGAAATTTGGGGGCAAGTGCGACGAGAGTGCGACGCGGCACAAGTCCCGGTCGCCCCTCGTCGGAGGTGCACTCCGAGCGCGGGCGGGTCTGGCGCGCCCAGGACCAATGCCGAGGCCGTTCGTGGATTCTGATTCCGCAAGTTTGCGGAGGGAGATTTCGCCGGGCATCCGACTGCACTCCCCCGCACCAGCCGCGCGACCTGTGGTTTTCTGTAGCGGCTCGGTGCCGTCCTATGACGCACTGGTCGAGCGGATCGCGACACAACATGAGAAGTCCGACACCGACACTTACCTCGACCCGCTTGAACAGGCGATCAGCGACGAACAAGCATCACGAACTGAACCAGCGAGCCAAAACGCGACTTGAGACCGTCAAGCAGAACCGGGCGGCTTTACTCTCGCGGGCGAAAGCCAAGTAGACCTCGACGCCACGCGAGACTGAATCCTCGACATTCGTGCCGAGTTCGGAAGATGAAGCAGCGGAAGCCTACGGGCTAGCAGCGACCCTGCTGCGCGACCTGATGAAGGTGTCCGATACGGGGTTTCTGGATTGGCTGAAGTATTGGGTGTTACAAGGCATCTGGCGTGTTCTTGCTGGTATTCGATTAGTTGCAGGTGTAGTAGCAGGCCAACAGTTCAACGAGTGGGCCACTAAAAGGTATGATCTGCCGAGGTGGAAGAAAGGTGCTTCACCATAGCAGTTGCGAGCACCGGGCGGGTGATCGTTAACGCGCTGGACCTAACCCGAATATTTCATAAAAAAGGGCGACTCTCGTTCAACCCATTGATAAAATGGCTGTTCCGCCAAGAACGCTTCGGAAGAAGCTAAACGAGGTCGCCCATGCCCGAGTCTACCCCGGAACAGCTGCGTTTTCCCCCGGTCGCCGGTTTCACGGTCCGCGGCGACTTCGACGGCGGCGCCATGTCGTCTGACTTTGGCCCCATGATTCTGCGCGGGGTTGATCGGCAGATCGGCCTGACCGAGCGGTTGAGCGCAGCGATCGATGATTGGCGCCATCCGTCCTACACCACCCATCCGATGCGTGAGCTGATCGCGCAACGGGTCTACCAGATCGCCTGTGCTTACGAAGACGGCAACGACGCCAATGCGCTGCGCCGTGATGCGCTGTTCAAGCTGGGGCTGGAGCGCAAGCCGCTGGATGCGACGACGGACCTGGCCAGCGGGCCGACCTTCTCGCGTTTGGAGAATGGGGTCGGCGCGCGCGACCTCTACCGCATGGCGCAGGCCTTCGTCGAGGCCTTCATCGCCAGCTACCCGAAGGCGCCGCAGGTGATCGTGCTCGATATGGACCACTCCGAAGACGCCACCCATGGCCAGCAGGAGTTCGCGTTCTACAATCATCACTACGGCAACCATTGCTACTTGCCGCTGTTTCTCTTCGAGGGCCTCTCGGGGAAGTTCATCACCGCGGTGCTGCGTCCCGGCAAGCGCCCCACCGGCGCCGAGAACGCGATGATCCTCAAGCGCGTGCTCAAGCGGCTGCGGGCCGCGTGGCCACGCACACGCATCATCCTGCGCGGCGACGGACACTTCTCCAACCCCGAGTTGATGGCCTTGGCGATGGCCGATCCGTTGACGGATTTCATCTTCGGCCTGGCGGGTAACCGGGCTCTCACGCCACGGGCCGAGCCGTTCTTGGCCGACGCCCGCAAGCTCCATGCGCTGCGCATCGAGAACGCCCGGCGCGCCGACGCCGACGTACCCGAGCGGACCCGCACCTACCACGAGGTTGACTACCGTGCCGGTTCCTGGCCCGGCGCGTGTCGGACCATCCTCAAAGCCGAGGTGACGGCGCGCGGCGACAACCTCCGCTTCGTCGTCACCTCCTTGGACTTGCCCAGTCCCGAGTGCGTCTACCGCGATCTGTACTGCGCGCGCGGCCAGGACGAGAACTTCATCAAAATGATCAAGAACGATCTGGCCAGCGATCGCACTTCCGACAGCACCTTCTTGGCCAATCAGATGCGCTTGTTCTTCTCCTGCGCCGCTTACGTCTTGCACCAAACGCTGCGCACCGAGGTCCTCGTCGGCACGGAACTGGCCAACGCCCAGCCTGCCACCGTGATCATCAAACTGTTCAAGCTCGCCGTGCGCGTGGTGCAGTACAAAGACCGCGTGCGCCTGCACCTGCCCTCGAGCTGTCCGGTCAAGACGCTGTTGCAGCAGGTCACCGAGAGGCTCTTCAACGCGCAGCCCCGGGCGGCGCCCGCCTAGACGCACATACATCCCCGCACGGGGATTTCAGCACGCGCACGACGACTATGCCCACCTCGGGCAGGGCATCGTACGCCTGCGCGGCGACAAAACTACTCGTGCCCCGTTGATCAAGCCCGTTGCCGCTCGGTATTTCCACCATTCAACCCCCGCGGCGTCCCGGTCATCGCCCTCGGTGACGCCCAGCGCCGCGCAAATCCGCGAGGCCAGTGTCGGCTGTGTCGGTTTATGAAACATCCGGGCTAATGACGTCGAGTCGTTGAACTGGACACGAATCACGGTCGCGCGCTCGGGGGCGGCGAGGCGCGGATGTGTCCCGCACCGACTATCGAGGTCGTCAAGGACCAGGGCGTGGCCGCAAGCCTCGCAGGTGCGGAGCACGATGACCGCCTGGGGGACTATGCGATTTTCCAGTGCTTCGACCCGGCGTGTCAGGGCGATAGACATTCGCGTTCTCCTGATGGATCTGGCTTCGGACCGATGGATCGCTGCGGAAGGCCGAAGAGGATTTCACGGAGCTGCGTGGTGGTGATCTTGAAGCCGAACAGGTCAATGTTCTGTTGCGCGGCTCCGCGTGCTTTTTCCAAGGTCTCGACACGCCTACTCAGTGGGCTTGCCATGGGATGCCGCCTCCAGCGCCACGACGCGCTTCAGTAGTTCGTCGGTCTCGATGACACGCGAGAGCGACCCCAGACCGGCCAGCAATCGGCCGCCCTGCTCCGGTGTCACGATCGACGCACCAACCGCGGCAATGATCTCCCTGCCATCGCCGCCAAGATCCGTACCGGCCAGTGGCAAGGTCACAGGCTGGTCTGCTGGCTTGAGCGCCGGCAGCACGCGGTCGAGCAGCAGCCGCGCCGCCGTGGTGTCCCCGCCCTTCGCCGCCGTCACCATCGCAGCCAGGATCTCGGGGAGGTCCTTCTCGATGCTCGCCCGCAGCTTCATCTGACTGACGACGCCGGGCGGTCGCCCCCGGGGATTTCCGCTCTCGCCTTTCTGAAATTTCGCCATCCTGCTTTCTCCTGTTCGGATCAGTCGGCTAGCGTCGCGCGCCACTGCCGCAGCAACTTTGCCATGTTGGACAGGTCGGGTGCCTTGCCGTGTGCCGCCTTGATGGCATCGACAATCTCCCTGCTCGATATGCCTGCATCGGCCATGGAGAGTGCCATGCGTCGCACCTCGGGGGAGTATCCGCGCGCCGGCTTCGGGCCGGGTGGCGTCTCGGATTGAGTCGTCACAGTGACGATGCGGGGTGCCGTCTCGGGTTCGGGTTGCTGCGTCACTGTGACGCGATCAAGATCAATCCATGTCAGCTTGAATCGGTGCGGGGTGTCCATCCTCCGCAGCAGCTCGTTGACGAGATCCGCGACCGCGAACGGATCGCCCTTGCGGAATGCCGGGGCGATGGCCTCAAGAATCGCGCTCACGGGGGCCGCTGCAATGGCGTCCTCGTCGCCGCTCAACAACTCCAGGGCTTTGATGCGCAGCTCGCGTTGGCGTTGGGCGCCGGTGCGGGCGGGTCGCTTCATCCGTTCGGTCATGTCGCGTCACTGTAACAGGATGGGGTGCTTCAGTATCGTCACTGTGACGAAACAGTCAAGTCGTTACTGTGACGATCGGCCAGTAGCCGGCGTTTCCGACAATCCACCATCTTCGCGGCTCCGTTCCAGCTTCGCCAGCGCCCATGCAACCGTCTTCCAGCGTCGCCCGCGGTTCCCTGCCGCCGTGCGCTGCGACCTCGCCCAAGCGTTCTTCGGCTCCAACATGGCCGCCCGAGCCTTCTTCAGGTTCTCACTCGACGCGCGCCGCGCGGCCTCGCTTCGTTCTACAGTTATCGCTCATGCTCCTCGATTGTTGTCAGCTCCAAGCATCGTGCTCAAATTTTCGCGGCGCGAATGAGGCTCTGCCGCAATCCTCCGCTCACTCAGGTGTCATGCCCATGTTCGTATCATCCAGGTCAATCAAACGGCCGCTATGAATCAGCTCGAAGACGATGTCCGTGAGCCCATCCATCGCCTGCCGGTCTTCTCTCAGGACACGCATCGCAAGCCCCTGGTGGGATTTGAGTGCCCTGACGACGCCCTGCCTGACCGCTCCGGGCAGACTGCCTTTCAAAGCCAGGTCCCGCGCGCTGTTCTCGACTTGAGCCATGACTACCGCGTTTTCCTTGGCGATCGAGACGATGTGGTTGACGAAGACGGCCTGGTCTCGCAGTGGAGCAGCATCGCCGAACAGTCGATTCAGTCGCTCGATGATCTCTTTCAGGTAGTCGGGGTCATCCGGACCACTCGCGCCACCCGGCCCCATCGGTTTCAATGACGGTTTGTCGGTCTCGGGTTTGACATCGTCCTGCTTGGCCTTGATGTCGAAGCCGGTCAGCAACAGCCCTTTCAGGTCGATGGTCTCGGGCGTGTCCCCATCCAGCCGCTTGCGCAGCAGCTTGGCGAAGGCGGCAAAGCTCTCCAGCTCGGGTTCGCCGAGATCAATCAATTGGGCGATATAGGTGTAGGCGCGACAGAAGCGGCTGAGTCCGCTTCTGAAGCTCGTCAGATCCGCCATCTGTTTGGCGAAGTCGCGTCGCTGGTAGTCGGCTGCCTTCTCGGCGACCGTGTTGCCCTCGCGATGGGCCTTCTCGAAAGCCCCTTCCCAGGTGCTGACCGCATCACGCAGGACCTTCAACCGCTCGTTGAACCGCCGCGTAGGGCGCTCGGTCGCGGCGTAGAGTGCCTTGTGCTGGGGATCGCGCGCACTGGCGATGTCGCGGAGGCTCTTGAAGCGCGCCGCCTTGAAATCCGCGAGGTCATCGGGCTCGTATAGACCGGCCGCGTCGAGTGCATCCTTGATCTCGTAGACAACATTGGGATCCTGCGCCTCCTCGATGCGCGCGCCCTCGTCGAACATCGCAAAAGCGCGCCGCACATTCTCGGGGTCGTTCACGAAATCGATGATGAAGGTTTCGTCCTTGCCGGGATGCGTCCGGTTGAGGCGCGAGAAGGTCTGGACGATCTCGACATCGTTGGCGATCTTCTTATCGATGTACATGGCCACCAGCTTCGGCTGGTCGAAGCCCGTCTGGAATTTGTCGGCGACCAGCATCACCCGATACTCGGGGCGGTCGAAAACCCGGCGCAGATCCGGGCTTGGCAGGCCCGGGTTCATGCTGATCTCGGTGAACTCCTCGCCCGCGCCCACTTCAAAAACGTCCTCTGCCAGACGCTCGTCATCGGCATGCATCACCTGCTTGCCGGTGAGCTTGCCGGAAAAAGCCACAAGGGCACGGATTCCTGAATGCTCCGGGTGGGTCTCGATGTAACGGTCGAGGCCCTTCTTGTAGCGCACGACCGCCGCGCGTGAGCTGGTCACCACCATCGCCTTGGCCTTGCCATCCAGCAACGGGGCGACGTTACGGCTGAAGTGCTCGATGATGAACTGGACCTTCTGGGTGACGTTGGTGGGGTGCAGGGTCATCCACTGCGCCAGCGCTTTTTTAGCGCGCTTGCCGCTCACCCGCTTGGTGTCCTCGAACTGCTTGGCCAGATTGAAAGCCGTCTGGTAGGGCACGTAACCGCGCAGCACGTCAAGGATGAAGCCCTCATCAATGGCCTGACGCATGCGGTAACGGCGAAACGACCCAGGCAGATTGTCCTTCGCAGACCGTCGCGAGGGGTCAGGTCGCGTCCCGAATAACTCAAATGTGGAATGCTTGGGCGTCGCCGTGAAGGCAAAGTAGCTGATGTTCTTGGGGCGAATGCGGGATTTCTGGAGTCTCTCCAGCAATTCCTCCACGGTCAGCTCGGCTAGATCGCCCTTGGCTGTCAGCGAGAGCACGGCCTGGAGCTTGGTCGCCGTGGTACCGGTCTGAGAATTGTGGGCCTCGTCGATGATCACCGCGAATCGTTTGTCCTTCAGACCTTCCTCCGTGAGGATAGCCTCCAGGGCATGGGGAAAGGTCTGGATGGTCACCACGATGATGGGGGTACCGTCCAACAGGGCATCCGCCAACTGTTTGCTCTTGGGCTTCGCGGATGTCTGCCGGTCGATCGCCGCGATCATCCCGAATTGATGGTCGATCTGCTTGACGGCGTCCTGGAGCTGGCTATCCAGCACCGTGCGATCCGTGACGATGATGACGCTGTTGAAAACCGGCTCGCCGTTGTCCCGGCGCAACTTGACGAGATCGTGCGCGGTCCAAGCGATGGTGCTGGTCTTGCCCGAGCCGGCGCTGTGCTCGCAGAGATACGACAGACCCGGCCCGTTAGGCTTGGCGTCGGCGACCATCGCGTTGACCGACTCCCACTGATGGAAGCGCGGAAAGATGAGGGTTTCGCGCTTGGACCAGTTGCCGCGCAGGTCCACCGCATCCTTCTTCTCGATATAGACGAAGCTGTGGAAGATCCGCAGCCAGGCATCCCGTTGCCAGACCCACTCCCACATGTAGGCGACCGGATAATCCCCATCGGCGCGCGGCGGATTGCCCGCGCGCCCCTCATGGCCCCGGTTGAAGGGCAGGAAGCGGGTATTCTCCCCGTCGAGCCGGGTCGCCATGCGAACATCCGAATCGGACATGGCGAAATGGACGATCGCCCCGCGCTTGAAGGTCAACAACGGCTCGCGGCGCTTGGTCTTGGGATCGAACGGGAGTCGGTCGGTTCGGTATTGCTCCATGGCCGCCTCGGCCGACTGGGTGAAGTCGGTCTTCAGCTCCACGGTAGCCACCGGCAGCCCGTTGATGAAGAACACCAGATCGATCGCCAGCTTGCGCGCTGGGTGATACTGGAGTTGGGGCACTACCCGCAATCGGTTGGCGGCATAGCGCTTGAGCACGTCCGCGTTGCGCCGGTCTTTGGGCGCGGTCTCGGAGAGGTCGATGTGACCGCACCCGGCGATCGAAAAGCCGCGTCTCAACACATGGATGGTGCCTTGCCGCTCCAATGCTCCGACAAGACGATCCAGCAGCACCGCGCGTGCGCGCTCGCCGTGATCCTTCTGGAGCTTCGCCCACTTCTCGGGTTGGGTCTCCTCCAGCCAGGCGATGAGGTCGTCGGGATAGAGCGCGTGCTCAATGTCGAAGTGGCGCGTGTCGCCGACCAGCCAGCCCTCCTTTTCCAACTGGGCAAGGATGGATGCCTCGAAATGCCTTTCCCGATGCGCGGTATCGCCATTCATGGCTGGATCTCGTTATTCGCTTCTTGAACCTGTTTCGCGGCGCTGAACTTCTCGTACCAGTTCCCCAGCCGACGCTTCACGGTCGCGGGCAGCGCCCGGTCCAGCTTCTTGCGGAAATCCTCGTCCTGCGTCTGCTCGTAGGTCACTTCCTTGAAGACGTAGTTGACCGTGGGCGCCTCATCCTCGACCCGGCTCAAGGTCTTGTGCAACTCATCGGCCAGTTTGCCCCGGTCAATGACAGTGTGGCCAGGTGACGCAGTCGCTCGGGCAATCCGTTCGCCAATCAAGTTGACCGTATCGCGGATGATCTCCTCTGCTTCCCGAGCAATGGTCTTGCGCATGCCCTCCGAGTGGGCCATCAAACGGGTCTCGTAAGCCTCGACCCGTGCCTCGAACTCAGCGCGCCGCGTCCGCTCCATCAGACGCCCGAAGCCCGGTATGTCGTAGAGAAAGTCCGACTCGATCGCGTGGCGCTCCCGGCTCAAGGTCGCTTCGCTGACGGGCTCCAGCAACGGGTTGCTACTTTTGTCGAACGCCGGCTCGCCCCGGACGAACATCGGCACCTCGATCTCCCTATCCTTGAAGTCCGCGAATGCGCGCAACTTTGCGTCCAGCAGGCTCCGCAACTGTTCGGACGCATCGGCGTTGAGAAGGTCACTGGAGATGCGGATCTGCCGCCGCGCCAGTTTGGCGCCCTTCACCTTGAGCTCGACGAACTGAAGCTTGGTGCTGAAAACCCGCGTCACACGCGCGAGATCGACCGGAATCGGTGGGTTGTCGGCCAGTGCCTTGGCGACCTCGGCGACCCGCTCCGGGCTCACCGCGCGCGTGCCGATTTCCGCATCGCGTTGATGGGTATCGGTCCCCTCGGCGCAGACGGCTTGCGCGATCTGCTCGCCGGGGTTTGCGCCAAGAAAGAGGCCATTGGGGGCCTTGTCCACGGCGGACGCCGACGGATTGGCGGTTTCGGGCGCGTCCTCGACTGAGCGCGGCGTTGGCGACCAGACGAGCGTTCGGTCATCGGCCAGAAGGACACCAATGCGAAGCGCCGGCTGGTAGCGAACATAGAACCCGGCTCGCTGGGTCTGGCGGTGGACCTCCTGAAGCGCGGCGATCTCGCCGAATCCGATGCGGCACACATCCTCATCCGCATCGAGGATCAGGGTTACTTCCAGCTTTCCGATCTCATCGAAGCGATCGCTCAGCGCCTTCGCAACGGGCAGGTAGAGTCCTGGGCCGATGTAGACGATGCGGCGGCCGGCCTGCCGGATCAAAGCGATCAGGGCGTCGTCATTGACGGCGCAGAAGGTGCTCATGCGGCATCCTCCCGCAGGTCAATCTGTCCAGTGACGGCGGCCGTGATGAGGGCGGCGCGGCGTTCTTTGAGGAGGTCGATGCTGTGTTGAGTCTTAATTGATAGCGCATCGATTCGAATGGTTTCTCGTTGGATGTAATCAAGGATGGCGTCTTGCTCGTCCACGGATGGCAAACACACACATACGTCTCGGAAGTACTCCCAATAAAGCCGCATTCGGAAATCGGCAATTCCGCGAGAAAAGCGCCGCATCTCCTCAACGGCCATCGGTGTGCGCAGCAAGTGCTCAACGTACTCCGTGCGAAAAACCCGTTTGGGCTGTGCGACGACGTATGCTGGACTGACAAGTCCCTCGACTCGCACAGCCCCGAATGCGCCTTGCCATGCACGCATCATGTTGTAGGCTATGTCCCCTGGCAAAACCCGTTTATACTTCGTGCGGTCCTCGATGTGGTAGATTTGTCTTTCCCGATCCTCTGGATTCAGTTCTTCATCGGTGATGCCGTCGTGGATTGAAATGGACAGGATCGGGAGATCAGCGACGCCGACTCTAATCGCTTCGTCAAAGAGAATAGCCATTCGGTACCGCTCCCAATGCTCTGGCACCTCCCCAATCCACTCCACCCCGGAATCCCTCTTCTTCAAGTCCGGGTCCAGCCCCTTGGTGACGGCGTGGGTGATGAGCGCCTGGCGCTTCTCCTTCAGCAGCTCAATGAAGCGGGTCTTCTTGGCGATGAGGGCGTCGATGCGGGCGGTTTCGCGGTCGAGGGCGAGACAAATTTGTTCTTGTTCGAGCAAGTCAGGATAACTCGACTTTGGCCAATCTAGGCGGTCGCCGCGAGCTGTTCCAGCAGGCGATCGAGTCGCTTGGACGAAATTAGGACCATCTCCCCCTCGGACCGTGAGTAGGCGTAATTCTCCTCGGCCCAGATGGTGCGCCGCACCAGGGCCAGGCAATCGGAGAAGGTGGCGTGGGACTTCAGATACCAGGCCGTGGAGCGCGGCAGGGCGTCCCAGCGCTCGCGCCACCGGTAGACCATGAGACAGACGAGCGAGAACAGCGCCATCAGCATCGGCGTGGTGCGTGCGATCGCCAGGTCGTTCCACTGGCGCTGGGTCTCGACGCCGAGGTGGCGACGGACTTCCTCGAAGGTGACCTCGAGCGACCAGCGCTGGACGAACAGCTCCACGACGCGGGCCGGCGCCATGTTCAGGTCGGTGGTGAAGAAGGCTTGCGTCGGCAGCCGGCCCTCGGGATCGACCACGAGCACCCAGCGAATCGGCAACGGCGGCCATCCCGCGGTGTGCCACAGACACACCTCGCTGAGCAGGCGCAGCGTTTTGGGCTGTCCGTACCATTGAATCGCGACCTCCTCGCCTCGGGTGTGCGCCGCTTCCTCGCGTGTGGCGAGCTTGGCCAGTACGCCGCCTTTCTTCGGCTTGGGGCCGCGCCGCCCGGCGGGCACCGGCTCGGGAAAGGCGAACAGGCGTGCATCCAGGCGCAGGCGCGTGATCAGGGTCGCTTGCGCAGCCAGCACTTCCCACCCCAGCTGGATGCAGGAGTAGCTGCCGTCGCCGAGCAGGATCCAGCGGCGTTGCTGCAGCCAGCGCGAGACCAGCCAGACCATCCCGATGGTGAGCTCCACGACCGTGCGATGGTGCCGCGCGGCCGCCTCGTCGGCCCGTTTCGACGGCGCCAAGCGGGTGAGAAAGGGCAGCGCCCAAGGCCGCGTGCTCCACGGCACGGGCACCAACAACGCCATGCAGATCCACTCCAGCCCCAAACAGGTCACCACCTTGCCGCGCGAGGAGCGCACCGCATCGCGATACATCCCCTTCGCTCGAATGCGCGCGCCCTTGCGCCGTTCCAGCGTCTCGTCGACCGCCACCACGATCGGCACCTGCGCCGGCAACATCCCGAGCAACAACCCCAGCAGAATCCGCGCCCCTTGGCGCGACGACCAACGCGCCCGATTCAGCACCCGGTGGTAACGCTCGAAGCGCCGCTCCGCGCTCAGCCCCATCGCCCGCAGTGCCGCCGTCACCGTGCGTGGTCCTTGCGCCAGCAGCGTTCCCGTGAGCAAGACGTGCAGATGCGCCAGGGTCGGCGCGGTGAACAGGCAGGCAAAGGGCTGCAGAACAGATACAATCGAGGCTGGCAGAGGGAACATCCGCGGGCAGGTCCGAGGTTTTGGTCGACATCGGACGATACCGTCCGCGGCCCTCTGCCGCCACATCAATCGGGTCTGTCACCGTCGCTCCCGGCGCCTCGCGGCGCTTCCGCCGAGGCCCGGAAATGGCCAAAGTCGAGGATAAGGGAAGCGATACGTGCGGAACTTCTCTGCCGGGAGATGTGAGATCGTCGATTTTGTATCCCCTTCCTGAAATGTCCCGCAAACGCTCGCCGCGATCAGCGAGTAATACATGAACTCGGCTATATCCGAATCAGACGATACTGGCCGAAGTCGGTGGAGCGCCTTCTGGTAGCCGAAGACCCCGTCTGGTCCTCGCCAAACCGCTGCACGGCCCACTTCACCACCCTCGCAAACCAATAGATCGCCCTGAGATACCGAATACCGGTCCATCTCTTCTGGGACGATGTCCATCTCTGGCAAGCCGATGGTATTGATCCGCCCCCATTGCACATCCTGGTTGCGCAAATAGGGAACTAAGTGATGCCCCTTGATCCGCTTCTCATCGAGCATCTTGCCCAGCGCTACGTGGTACCGAAATGCCAGCTTCGCTACAATCCAATGCTCGGGGACTTGGCCGATCCAGGCTGACCCTGAATCCTTGTATGCTGGATATGGCTTGCAGTGACTCATGCCGCTCCACTCGCCTCGAACAGCCAACCCCGGCCCTGTGCCTGGCGGGACAAGTGCTTGGCCTTGCGCTCGATCTCGCGCTTCTCGAAGGCAGAGAAATCGATGGAGCAGTGTTCGGGATAGGGGACGCCATCCTCGATCACGGCCAGTGACTGGGCATCGCATTCCCCGTGGAGCACAGCCATGACACCAGCCGAGGAGCAGGCTGGATTGCTGACAAAACGCTTCCAGGCGGCCTCCGCCTCGATCAAGTCTCCGTTATCCACGGACAATCGCTGCTCGTCCTTCGGCGTGGGGCGAAACGCTTGCGAGGTCGCACGGCCTGCTTGGACGAAGTTCGGGTGGATCTGGCGGAGCAACAGCGTTTCAGACCTCACGCGCCAACCCCCCCCAGGCTCCACAACTCCTCATTGAGCCTGCCCCATTCCTTTTGCCCGAGCGATAGATCAATCGTCCGCTCACGCGTCTGGTCCGTGCTCAACCGCACCGCCTGATAGAGGGCCGTGCGACCCCCGAGGTCGATCTCTAGCGAGACCTCCCAATCGCCCAGGCTCCATTCGGCTTGAACCCCGCCTTCAGCCGTCGGGTAGAGGTACGGTAGCGGCAGCTGGGAATCGAAGTAGTCGTCGAACGCCTGTGCCAAGGAACGCAAGGCGACAGGATCAAGGCGTTTGCCTCTGCCATCGAGCCATCCGTCAGGGAGCGCCGCAAGCTCCTCAAGGCGGGTTTCGACATCCAGCGCATCTAATGGGCTGATGTGTTCGATGGACTCGAATGACTTCGGACGCTCGGCGCGATCGCGTTTGATGACACCCTGCACCGCGACGATCTGTCCTTCGCGGTAGGTCGCGAAGGCTTGCAGAACGGTCTCGCGTTGCTGCTCCGCGAGTGGCGCTTTAAGCTTGAGGCCATCGCTCAGCTCCAGCTCGAAGGTCAGGTCCGCTTGATCGACCTCGGGAATACGTCCCTTGAGCGTGACCTCCTCGGTCCACTCTTCAGCCTGAGAGGCGCGCAACAGCCGTTCTCGAATCGCGGGCGTCAATGCGGTCGTCTGTCCGCCGGAGCGCGTGAATTCGATCGCCTCCCCCTCGCGAAGCCCACGCCCGAATCGGTCGAAGTAGCGCAGCAGCTCCGGGGCCAGAGTCGGCTGTTGACCCAGCTCGACGCTGGCAATCGCCTCGATGATCTTGTCTCTGGCCTGCTCGAAGTAGTCGACAGCCGATGGTGGGAGCAGCGAAGGAAACACGATTGCAATGACCGGAACCGCGCTGCCACTCTCGACGGCGGTGAGATGCAGCTCGAATCCTTTGGTGAAGCCTTTCGGAATGCGGGCGCGACTGGGATTCGCCTGCCGAAACTCACGCTTGGCCACCTCGACAAGCATCGATTCCAGAGCGGCGAAGTCCGTCAGGATTTCGAGGGGAAGCGTATGCTCGTCGAAACGGCGACCGACCAGTCGCGGTTTCAGGAACACTTGATTCATGTCGTGACCTCTCCAAGCAGTTCGGCAATCTCGGCTTCGACCTGTTTCAGGTCGGCGTCGATCTCCTCCAAGGGGCGGGGACGCTCGTAGCGGTAGAAGAAGCGGTTGAAGTTGATCTCATAGCCGACCCGGCCGATTTGTCCATCTTTCTCGTCGAGAAAGTCCTCGTCGATGTAGGCATCCGGCACATGGGGCAGGACTTCCCTGGAAAGATAGTCTTCGATGTCTTGGCCGAGGGGGACGTTCTCGTAGTCGGTCGAATCGGGGTCGGGAATCAGCACGCCGTTCGGCCGACGGACCGGATCTCCGTTGGGGTCCTTCTTGCCGAAGACATCGATCAGCGTTTTGACGAAGGGCTTGCCGACCTTGCCGGCGGCGGAACAGATCGATGTCACCTCCCCGACGAACGACTCCGCCCAGAGGAAGGGGTATTCCTGACCCAAGTGTGGTTTGAGCGCCGCTTCCCAGGTCCTTCGCTGCTCGTCGGACAACTTCAGCCAGGCATTGGCGACGTGCAGGCGCGGAAGTCGCTCTTCGTCGATGCTTAGCACCATCCGCAGCGGACGCAGCACCTTGATGCGCCGGTAGCCGAAGGTGCGATAGTCGAGCATCCGGCTGATGCCGCGAGTTTCGGCCGCGGCATAGACGTCGGCGATCTCGCGTATCTGCTCGGGACTAACGATCCGCCGCTTGTTGCCTTCGTTCCTGATCGAGGTCCACAGGTCGGTGGCGTTGATCAACTGCACCTTCTCAATTCGTTCGACCGGTTTTCGGTTGGAGAGGATCCACAAGTAGGTGCCAATCCCGGTACGGAAGAAGATCTCCGTGGGAAGAGCGACAATGGCCTCCACCAGGTCGTGCTCCAGCAGCCAGCGCCGGATCTCGGACTCGCCGGAACCCGCTCCGCCGTTGAACAGTGGTGACCCTGACAGCACGATCGCCACGCGCCCGCCGCCGTGCTCGGGGCACTCCATCTTGCTGGCCAGGTGCTGCAGGAACAGCATGGAGCCGTCGTTGATGCGCGGCAGGCCGGGACCGAAGCGGCCGGCGTAGCCCTTCTCCCTGTGCTCCCGCGTGACATCCTTTTGATCTTTCTCCCACTTCTTACCGAAGGGAGGATTGGCAAGACAATAATGAAAGCGCTCGCCGGGAAACTGATCGTCGGAGAGCGTGCTGCCGAGCTTGATGTTCTGCGACAGATCGCGCCCTGGATCGGTCTCCAGGGTACGCAGCAGCATGGCCGTCAGGCAAACGGCATGGGTCTCGGGTTCAAGTTCCTGTCCGTGTGGAATGAGCGCTGGCGGCACCTGGAAGCGGCTGCCGTGATCGGCGACATGGTTCATGGCGTCGGTGAGAAAGCCGCCTGTCCCGCAGGCCGGATCGTAGAGGGTCCGAATGAGACCCGGCGTTGACTCGAACAGGGCGTCGTCCGGGTCCAGCACGAGTGTGGTGGCCAGGTGGACCACATCGCGGGGCGTCATGAAGTCCTCGGCGCCTTCGTTGACCTCGGCGCCGAAGCGACGGATCAGGTGCTCGTAAATATTGCTCATGACCCGATCGGGGACCGCATCGGGATGCAGGTCGATCGTCGCGAAATTCCGGCAGATCCTGAAGAGGAGCCCCGCCTTGTCCAAGCGCGTCAAGGTGTTTCCAAACTCGAACTGCTCAAAGATGACGCGGGCGTTGTCCGAAAAACGGGCAATATAGTCCTGGAGATTTTGACGCGTCTTGGTACCGCCCAATGTCGCCAGGGAGTACTCAGAGGTGTTGTAAAAAGGGAAACCCGAGATACCGGGTAAGATCTGGTCCAGGGCCATACCACTGTCCCGATGCGTCAGATACGCCTCGCGCACTTCCGCCCGAGTGGGTTCCAGCACGCATTCCAAACGCCGGAGCAGGGTAAAGGGCAGGATAACCTTGCCGAAATCCGTGTGCTTGAAATCCCCCCAGAGATCCTCGGCGTTTTTCCAAATGAAGTCCGCCAAGGACGTCCCCGAGCCTGTCATTTCCGCCATTCTCGACTCCAGTCGCGCAAACAGACACGTATCATGCCTTGTGCCGGCTCGTCTCGCCATGTTCCAAGACCCCGATCAATCGGTCGGGACCAAAACGCCGGATCAGCGTGCTTCAACATGCAGCCGCGCCGGGTGCACTCGACGGTTTGCGGGGTGGTGGTTGCCGCGAGGTGTTCAGGCGGTCATCGGTCTCTGGTTGGAGGTGCCGGTCTTCTGCTGCTTCGCCCCGGATAGGGTTTCTAGGGTTTCTAGGGTTTCTTGAGCCCGGTGAAAGTATCGTCCGGGGAAGGGGATATTCCCCACGTCGGTGTTCTGGCGAAACTGACTTCATCAGCCCAAAACTTTCTCTGAGGAAAAAAAACCCTAGAAACCCTAGAAACCCTATTTTCGCCCTCAAAACGGGTGCCCGACCGTGCCGGTGGCAGCCCAATGTGAGTCCGCGAGCCGTTCGACGCGGTACTCATGGGCGACCTTGGTGCTGCCGATGCGCGGTTTCTTCATCAAGCGCAACCCGCCCGCGATGCGTCCCTCGAAGTGGCGCAGATACCATCCAAGCGCCTTGCGGTTGATCCGCCCGCGCCCGTCGTTGGCGACATCCAGCAGGGCCTCGGAGAGTGCCGCACGCTTGGCATTGTGCGTCGTGCTGAATGAGTCCACCGCCTCGGCCTCGCGCAGCAGTTCAGCCGCCGTGGTCCATTGCGCGCCCCGGATGTCGAACCACGCGCTCAGGAACAGCTCCAGCTTGTCGGCCTCCGGGTCTGCTTCGCGCAAGCGGGCCTGTGATTCGGTCGGATCGGGATACCCGAGCCAGCGAATCGGCGCCGCAACCGCCATGCTCCACGGCTCGAAACGCCCCAACAGCCGTTCGCACACGCCCGGTTGATGCGCTTGCCGGTAGGCTTTGAGGATGGCGAACAGCGCCGCCAGCAGCTCGCCGCGCCGCCGTGTCACCATGCCTGTCAGGTTCGGCTCCTTGAAGGCGCGCAGCTCGGGCCGCTCCACGCCTGCGTCCAGTTGGATCAGCAGGCTTCGCCGGGTCATGTCGCCCCGCACGCTGAGATTGTTGCCGGTGGCCGCGAGGGCGAGACGCGCCGGCAGCGAAACCGTCTCGCTACGCCCCAAGATCCGATCGGACCATTCCCCGGCCGTGAGCAGGGCGTTCAGCGCCTCGCCGCCGATGGGTCGGGTCCAGTTGTCCAGGTTGATCGACGAGACGCCTTGCAGCAGCAGGGCCGTAATCCGCTTACGGGTCTCCTCCTCGGCGCTGGTGCCTTGAATGGCGGGCATGATGGCCGCGTCGCGCCCACGCACCAGTAGGTTGCACGCCTCGACCAACAACCCCTTCCCCGTGCCGGGGGTGGTGGCCGATACGCAGACCAGGGGGGCCGTCTGGATCTGCGGGCGCAGTGCGAGGGTCAGCAGGTAAGCCAGCACCACGGCATGATCCAGCCGACTCTCGACGAACGGGAACTCCAGAAAGGGTTGGAGCAGGAACGCCGCCGCCCGTTGGGCATCGTCAAGAGAGATGCGCTCCGGCAGCTGGAATCCGGGAAAGCGCCCCTCGACATAGAGCCGGGTCGCCCGGTCATACCCCGCTTGTGCATGCAAGGTACCGTCGTCGCGCAGGATGGGGGCCTCGCTGATTCCCAAGAGGCTCGGCATTCCCTCCCAATTGCCGACGCCTTCCAGCAGCGCCGCCGTCACCTTGCTGCACGGGTCGACTTCATACCATTCGTCGTTTTCGGATTTGCGCTCCCACTTGGCCGCCCTGCCAAGCTCGACCATCAGCCCCGCGCGTTGCAGGGTCACGATGGTGGCCGTTCCTTTGGGGATGGTGCAGCCTTGGATCTCGCCGGTCTCTTCCAGGTGCGCCACTCGACAGAGCGTCTGCCCGCGCTGAAAAACAGCCGGGGGCTGCACGCCCGCCAACGCCTTCGCCGCCGCGCTGAGGTTGCCGGGAAGTGCCCCGCCCACGATGCGCACTACCGGCCGGGGGTCCAGGATCTTGCGCCAAGCGTTCATCGCTCTGGCCTGATCGCCGCCGTGCTCGAAGATCCTGAGCAAATCGAAGGCGTCGTTACTCGGGGCCGCGCTCAGGGGGTCATGCGCGCCGTGATGACTGGCAACCAACCATCGCCCGTCGCGGGCTTTGTAGAGCGCAACGCCGGGCGTGCTGCTCGTCGAGCCGGGGGCCAACAACCGATAGACCGGCTCCCCGTTGAGCGTGCCGGATCGGTTCTTCAGCGCGTAGCCGTGCCCCTGCAAGACTGCCAGCATGGCCTCGGGGTTGCCGTGAAGCGCGTTGTACTGGCGGAACAGTCCGCCGCCCGATCCGTGTTTCGGTCCCGCCAGCGCCGCCGCTTCCAGTGTCTGCGGGGTCAGCGGATCTTGCGCGGCCTTCCACGCGACGCACGCGCCCACGTCGAAGACTTCCTCGGTGTCGCAGACATAGACCAAATACTCGGCCTCGGGGGTTGCCTTGCGCGTGAAGTACCACGGCTGGCTCCAGGTGTGATTCTCCTTCACGTCCGCCACCGCCACGCCTGCGCGGTGCAGTTGGTCGCTAGTCCACTCCACGCAAGCGGACAGCGCCGTCGTGTCGGGGATCGTCGCCGGGATCAACACGCGGTAGCGGTTCCCCTTGCCGGGTTGTCCGTGGCTCGCGCTCGTATAGACGACATGGGCAATGTCCAGATCGCGCAACGCCTCATGCACCAGCATGGGATGAGGTGCGCCGGGGGTGATCTCGCCGGTTTCGGGGTCGAGCGTGCTGTCTCCATCCAGTATCAGCAGCGCCGCCTCGGTGATATGCGCGTCGCCGCGGGTCGGGTAGCCCTCGGAAAAGGGGCCGCGCACGAAGTAGCTTCCATCCTTGCGCCCGACGCGCGGGGTCCGCTGGAACGTCTCCGTCAGCTCCTCGAACGTGAGCGTCCAGGTTTCCAGCGCGGTGTTGGTGACGGGGCCTTTCGATCGCGCTAGCTGCATCATGCTGCACCTCCGAGAGCCGAGCCGACACCGAAAGCCCACACGGTGATTGCAATACCGGCGAGGCAAGCAGCGACGGCGGCGCGACAGATGCCGACCTCGATGCTACGATTAAGCCGCTGTTCTGGTTGGTGTTCGGCGGCTCGCCCGGTCTCGTCCCCGGTCGGGCCGCGCCTGTTTTTGGGGGTCGGATTCATTGGCCGATCCCCTCACGCCGCAGCCTGCACGCCATTGGATTGATCGAGCCAAGCGAAATAGCGGTCCACGTCGATGTAGACGCGGCGCCCGCGACGCAGGATCGCGCCGGACTCGGCGAGCCCGTTGTGCCTCTCATTGAAAATCTGCCAGCGGATCCCGGCTTCGGTGAATGCGGGGTTGGCGTCGGCGAATTGCTTGACGGTCAGAAGGTTTCGGTTCGCCATAACATGCCTTGTGAGTGCTTCAAGGGGCAGGTGTTGCCGCTTGTTGTTGAGCATGTTCGGCGCGAATTGGGGGCGCGTCTGCCCCGCTTATGCGTGAACCCCCGCATATGCGGGGGTCGGATAATGCATACCCTGGGGTCTGTCGGCGGTCAGGTGGGCTTGATGCCGAGGATGAGGTCTTCACGCCCCGCTTCCCTGCATGCGGTCTTCACGGCATTCCTTATCTGCGCAGGACTGCACGCCTTGAATTCCTCGCGCTCTCGGAGTTCGGCGGCGATCTGAGCGTGGTTCATCTGTCCGCGCACAATCATGGGCAACGCCTCGCGCTCGATCTCGGTCTTCGCTGAATTGAGCTTCGCCCACCGCTTGTCGGCCCGCGCCCGCGCGACCTCGCTGGAATCAATCCGTCCAGGCGCTCCGCTTGGCTCGGGCTCACTCAAGCGGATGCGCTCGATCTCCTCGTCATTGATCGCGTATTGCAGCTCTTGGCTGATATCCAGGAATTGACTGTCGGCCCATCGCTTCACGTCGCTCGGGTGGCAGGGTAGGGCGAGCTGTGATTCCTGCTGAATGACGCGCCAATCGGCTCGCTCGATTGCAGTCATCTCATCCCATGCCTCCTCGCCGGGGTGTGCCAGCCTTGCCATGGACTCCGAGACCTCGTATTCCGAAAGCCCCGGCTCACACTGCCCGTCCATCAGGACTAGAAAACGAATCCAGTCAACGGTTGGGGTCATCCCTCAACCCTCCCCGAAGATCGCGCGGTTCATCCGCTCGACCACGCCGGCCGTATGGGCTTCGGAGAGGTGCGCGTAACGCTTCACCATGGCGAGGGTCTTGTGTCCCAAGACTTCCGCGATCTCGGCGAGGCTCGCGCCGTTCATGGCGAGGTAGGAAGCCGTGGTGTGGCGCAAGTCATGGAAGTGGAAATCGGTGATCTCGGCGCGCTTCAGTGCCGCTTCCCACGCCGCCCGGAAATCCATCGGCTTGACGGCCTTCGGGGGCTTCGCCGGGGCTGGAAACACGAGATCGGTATCCAGGCGGCGGACCTTGGCATGTGCTTTCAGTGCCTCAAGCGCAGGGCCGGCCAACGGCACGACGCGGATCTCGCCGTTCTTGGTTTCGCGCAGGGTGATCCGTCGATTCGGGAGATCCAGGTCCGGCCAGCGCAGATTCGTCAGTTCACCCTTGCGCATGCCGGTGGACAGGGCGAGAAGAACGACGATGTAGAGCCAAGGGTTCTTGGATTCGGTACAGGCGTTCAGGAGGGCGGTGCGCTCCTCGCCGGACAGGAATCGGACGCGGCCGTCCGGTTCGGACGGCCGGTCTACCTTTCGCATCGGCGAATCGTCCAGCCATCCCCATTCGCGAACCGCGATCCCGAAGGCATGGGATAGCGGGGCCATGTAGCGGACCACGGTAGAGGGCGAGAAGGTCGTGCCGTCGCGCTTGGTGGATCTGGCGAGCTTGTCGCGGGCCTCGACGATCTTGGCGGGCGTCACGTCGGCGAGGGTGTAGGCGCCGAGTTCTGCCTTCCACCATTCGAGCTGCGCCTTAATGATTTGCTTGCTTCGCTCCCCGCGCGGGCGCTTGGACTTGCGAGGGGGTCTCGGCAGCACGTCGCGGGTGTAGCGGTCGATCAGGTCGGCGAGTGTGTGTTTCTTGGCTTCGGCTGTTTTGAAGTGCCGTCCCTCGCGGATCGCGGCTTCCGTCTGGCTCGCCCATCGCCGGGCGTCGGTCTTTCGCTCGAAGGTCTGGCACTGAGCCGGGTAGCCCTTCAGGCGAATCTCGACGCGGTATCTCTTGGCGCCGGTGCTGGTGCTGTGTTCCGTGATGCTTGCCATGGGTCAGGCTCCCATGGTCATGCTGTTGCGGGCGGTATACTTCGCGGTAGCCATTGCCGAACCTCATCATCAGGCTGGTGGTGGTTAGGGCCTCGTTTCGGTTGCCGCCGATTCGGGGCCTGCTTCTCTTCACCAACAGTCTACGATAAAGCACCGCAAACGCCAACATCAGATACAAAGTCTGAAGCACTTAGCTTCTAACCTTATGTACTGAAATGACATCACAGGCATCATGCGGTGTTTCGTCGCACTTAGGTCGCAGTACGGCGGAAAACGGGCGCCCCGAGGGTCGGTTTTGCTGCTCCAGGTCGGTCGATCGCAGGCGTGGACAGATGGTCTAGCGGGGGAGGTTGCGGGTGGTGCTCTTGTTGTGGGGTGTTGTTTTGCAGTGCGACGAGAGTGCGACGCGGACAGGTCCAGCAACAAAAAAGGGGCTAGGCGTTTGGCCTAACCCCTTGTCTTTTATTGGTACCGAGGGCCGGACTCGAACCGGCATGGTGTTGCCACCGTCAGATTTTGAGTCTGATGCGTCTACCAATTTCGCCACCCCGGCAACGCAGCTGCGTAGTATACCTGCGGTGCTTACTCATGGCTAGCCAGCCGTCTGGGTGTGGATACGGCCCGGTCGCGCCGGCATCGAGCGATCCGAGTTCCACGGCTCGGATCAACGTTCGTCGAAACCGGCAAGCCGATAGAGCCGGTTAGCCTCGTCGAGATCCTTCTCCACGCCGTGGCCTTGCTCGTACATCATGGCGAGCGTGGTCAGGGAGCCGACGAGACCTTGCTCGGCAGCCTTCTTGAACCAATGCACGGCCTTTTCCGGATTCTTGTCGGTGCATTCGCCTTCCATGTACATGAAGGCGAGCCCGTGCTGGGCGAGGGCGAGGCCGGCTTCGGCCGCGCGCTTCATGGAGGTGTAGGCCAGCAGTGGGTTGGGCAGCATGCCGAGACCGTTCTGGGCCATGATGGCGATTCGATATTGGGCGTCTGGGATCCCCTGCTCGGCGAGCGGCGAAAGGAGGCCCGCGGCGCGCGAGAATTGTTTGTATTCGAAGGCGGTAATGCCGCTCGACAGGGCCATGTCAAGGTCGGTGATCTCTTCGGTCATGCTGGATTCCTCGTGGTGATGGTGTCGGGGGATGCCGGTGCCGTTGCGCGAGGGCACGTGCCGCTCAGGCCGAACGCATCGGCAGGTCGACGAAGTCGAGCCAGCGTTGCAGCAGCGCGTCGTCGGACGCCGCGACGGCAAGTCTGGGGGACAGGCTGAAGTCGGTGGCCTCCGTGGCGCCTCGGTCGGCGTAGAGTCGCGACGCAGCCCCGGCCTCGGATGCGATCAGGTGCCCGGCGGCATAGTCCCAGAGTTTTTGGCCGCCATGGAGATAGAGCTGGTAACGGCCGGCGGCCAACCAGCACCAATCCAGCGCGACCGATCCGAGGTTTCTCTGGGAGCGAAAGCCGCCGGGCCGAAACAGCGCGGGGATGCGCTCGGGCGGGAGACGTTTCATGTCGATCATCGCCAGGCAATCACTGAGCTTCGGACCGGGGGCGAAGGGGCGGATGGACTCGCCGTTCAGCGTCGCACCACACCCGCGTACGGCGGAGAAGCACTCGTCGCGCACCGGGTCGAAGATGACGCCCAGGGTGACCTGTCCGCGCTCGACGAAGGCCAGGGAGATCGAAAAGCCGGGGAAGCCGCTGGCGTAGTTGCCGGTGCCGTCGAGCGGATCCAGGATCCAGACGCCGGTGTCGGTCTCGGTGAGGAGACGGCCTTGATCTTCGGCGGACATCTCTTCGCCCAACAGCGGCGTTTCCGGAAACTCCCGTGCGATGGCCTCGACGATCCGTGCCTGGGTCGCGAAATCCGCCTCGGTGACAAGGCTGCCGTCGGCCTTCCTCTCGGCGAGGATGCTGTGAAAGCGCGGCATGATCTCGGTGGCTGCGGCTTCGCGCAGGATGTCGCCGATCAGGTTCGGGTCGGGTTTCATCGTGGGTCTCTGGTTAAATCGGTGTTCGTGTGAACGTCCGGGTGCAGTTGGCCGCAGCTCTCCTTGGTGGATCAGGTGAGGCGGTCGCGGGGAAGATGCAACTGCGCGTGACGTTGTCTATCGGCGAGGAGCCCGTGCTCGGCGGGCTTCACGAGGGCACGTCGACCCGAAGTGCCGGTGTGACGATCGAGCTCGAGCATACCGCTTCGGAGGTCGCATCGACCGAATTGCGTTAATCTTGACGTCTTGTAAACGATCCGGAATCCTTGACCAGGAGTACGTCGATGCCACTACAACCCGTCATTCTCTCCGGCGGCTCGGGAACGCGGCTGTGGCCGCTCTCGCGCGAGGCCTACCCGAAGCAGTTCTTGGCGCTCACCAGCGAGCACACCATGCTGCAGGAGACGGTGCGCCGGCTCGACGGGCTCGACGAGGAGCACCCGCGCCAAGCCGTTGGCCAGATCGATCCCATCGTGGTCTGCAACGAGTCGCACCGCTTCCTGGTTGCCGAGCAGTTTCGCGTGATGGGTCGTCGTCCGGCCGAGATCATCCTTGAGCCAAAGGGACGCAATACTGCACCGGCGCTGAGTCTGGCGGCGCTGGCGGCGATCCGAGGCGGGAGCGATCCGGTCCTGCTGGTGATGCCGGCCGACCATACCATCCGCAACGAGGTCGGTTTCCGAGCGGCCGTCGCCGATGCCTGCTTGATTGCGCGCGAAGGCGCCGTTGTCACGTTCGGGATCGTTCCGAGCAAGCCCGAGACGGGCTACGGATACATCCGGCAGGGTCCGGCTTACGAGGTCGACGGTCTCGCCGGGAACGCCTATCTGCTCAACGGCTTTGTCGAAAAGCCGGATGTCGAGACGGCCGAGGGCTATCTAGAATCCGGCCAATACCTCTGGAACAGTGGCATTTTCGTCTTGCGCGCATCGCTCTGGCTGGGGTTGATCGAGCGGTTCCGTCCGGATATCGCGCAAGCCGTGGCGGACGCCTTCGAGGCGGCGACCCACGACGGGGACTTTCTCCGTCTGGATGCCGAACACTTCGGTGCCTGTCCGGGCGACTCGATCGACTATGCCGTGATGGAGCCCCTGGCACGGGACACCGGGGGTGCCGGTCCGCCCGCGGTCGTCGTGCCCTTGGATGTCGGCTGGTCCGACGTCGGCGCCTGGTCGGCGCTCTGGGAGGTGCGCGATCAGGATGCGGCCGGCAATGTGCTCGACGGCGATGCCTTCGTCCACGACGCTCGCAACAATCTCTTGATTGCCCACCACCGGATGCTGGCCGCCGTCGGGGTCGAGGACCTGATCGTGGTCGAGACACCGGATGCCGTCCTGGTCGTGTCCAAAGAGCATGCGCAGGACGTCAAGGCGGTGACCCAATTCCTACAGCACGAGCAGCGCAACGAGTATCGCCACCACCAGCGGGTCCATCGTCCCTGGGGGTCTTACGAGGCCATCGGGCAGGGGCCGCGCTACCAAGTCAAGCGACTGATCGTGAAGCCGGGCGAATCGCTGTCGTTACAGATGCACCATCATCGGGCCGAGCACTGGATCGTCGTCTCCGGGACTGCGCGTGTGACCTGCGACGAGAAGGCGTTCCTGCTCACCGAGAATCAGTCGACCTATATCCCGGTCGGCTCGTCGCATCGCTTGGAGAATCCCGGCACCATCATGCTCGAGCTGATCGAGGTCCAGTCCGGGGGCTATCTCGGCGAGGACGACATCGTGCGCTTCGAGGATCGCTACAACCGCGGGGCGAAGGAGACGCACTGATCGTCTGCGCTCACGGACGGCTCTCGATCGCCGAGCCGTCCGGCCCTCATCCTGGCCCCCTAATGCCCTGAAGACAGGCGTCGTCACATCAGGACCCTTTAAAACCGGGGCGAGGAGGCTCCGGCTCCTGTAGACTCGCGGGTTTTTCCGAGCGGACCTTACACAGCCATGGGATTCAAATGCGGGATCGTCGGCCTGCCCAACGTCGGCAAGTCGACCCTCTTCAATGCCCTGACCAAGGCGACGATCGCGGCGGAGAATTACCCCTTCTGCACGATCGATCCGAACGTCGGCGTGGTGCCCCTGCCGGATCCGCGTCTGGATGTCCTTGCCGCCATCGTCAAGCCCCAGCGGGTGATTCCGACGACCATGCAGTTCGTGGACATCGCCGGTCTGGTCGCCGGCGCATCCAAGGGCGAGGGGCTCGGGAACAAGTTTCTGGCCAACATTCGCGAAACCGACGCCATAGCCCATGTGGTGCGCTGCTTCGAGAACGACGACGTGGTACATGTCGCCGGGCGGGTCGATCCGCTGGACGACATCGAGGTCATCAACACCGAGTTGGCGCTCGCGGACCTGGAGTCGGTGACCAAGGCCCTTGATCGCGCCGAGCGCATGGTCAAGACGGGCGACAAAAAGATCCTGGCCCGCAAGGCCGTGCTTGAGCAGATCCGCGATCAGCTCGATGCCGGTAAGCCGGTCCGCGCGATGGGCTTGGATGCGGAGGCGCTGCGGGAGGTTCGCGATCTCTTCCTGCTGACGGCCAAGCCGACCCTCTATATCGCCAACGTCGCCGAAGACGGCTTCGTCGACAACCCGATTCTGGATAAGGTGGTCGCGCTCGCCGCGGAGGAGGGTGCCGAGGTCGTGCCCGTCTGCGCCGCCATCGAGGCCGAGATCTTCGACCTGGAGGACGAGGAGCGCGACGAATTCCTCGCCGAGCTTGGGCTAACGGAACCGGGTCTGAACCGTGTGGTGCGGGCCGGCTATCGCTTGCTGGGGCTCGAAACCTATTTCACCGCCGGCGAGAAGGAGGTCCGAGCCTGGACCATCCCGGCCGGGGTGCGCGCCCCGCAGGCCGCTGCCGTCATCCACACCGATTTCGAGCGTGGATTCATCCGCGCCGAGGTCATCGCCTACGACGACTTCGTCGCCTGTAAGGGCGAACAGGGTGCCAAAGAGGCCGGCAAGCTGCGTTCGGAGGGCAAGGAATACGTCGTCAAGGACGGCGACGTGGTTCACTTCAGGTTCAACGTTTAGCTGCGCGGTGCAGGGTATTGCCGAACGCTCTCGCGTCGGGCGGCGCTAGGTCACATGTGCTCGGCATATTCTGTCGTCGATCGTTTTGCTTGTTTTCGAATCGTTCCGATACCGAACGAAGGTGAAGATCTCCGGGGTCTCCTTCTCTTCTCATTGCGCTCCCGACCTCAGAACCTGACCTGCACCCGCCAGGTCAGGATCGTCGTGCCCTCGGCGGGGACTGCCAGCGTCCAGGAAGCGAGGTTCGATGCCTCTTTGGTATGCGGTTGACTCTCCTGCTGCATGGTCCAGTCGCCGGGGATCTGCTCCGTGACCTTGACGGTGACCGGGGCCTCCTTGGCGTTCTTCAACTCCAACTCGAACGCAGTCTCGTAGGCGTAGTCATAAGCGCTTGTCCCGGCGAGCTTCTTGAACTCGGTCTGGCGGCGGCGTGCGGTGACGTCGAAGCTTTCACCGAGCTTGAGCGTGACGGTCTCGTTCTTCGGGCTATGGTCGACGGCGTCTTCGCCGACGAATTGGGCGTTGCCTCGGCTGTCCTTGGCGTAGACGCGCATGATCCCTTTCGGAAGCGGGATACCGAGGCTGCCGCCCTTGTTTTCGAAACGCAGGGTGGCAGCGACCGGCAGCTTGGTCCATCCGTCGGAAGTGCGGGACTGATAGACATAGGGTTGGCCGCTGACGAGGAGCTCGCGGGTGACCGGGACACGTGGTGCTGTCAGCAGCGCGACCTGCTTGGTCTGGTTGTTCAGGATGTCGGTGGGGCGGGGCAGGGTGTAGAGATGGTACTCGGCGAGGGTCTCTTCCTCCGGCATCGCCGCATCGGCCGACATGACCATGCCGCGCGCCATCATCGGCATCGGCAGGTTTTCCGTGACCTGATTGACCTCCCCCGCCACCAACTGCACCTGAGCGCCCCGATAGGCGATGCCGCTCTGGTTGGTCAGGGTGACCCATCCGTTGATGTCCATCTGTTCGCCGTCGGCGGAGAGGTCGGCGACATAGTCCGCCTTCCAGGCGAGTCCGCCGGTCAGATAGGACAGCTCGAATAGACCTTCGCCGCCGGTCGCGGCATTCAGATGCAGAACGAGTGTGGGCTGATCACGCAGATCCTCCGGCACGTCGGGGAAGGCGAGATGGCCGACCACGGCGGTCTCGATCCGATCCGCATAGCGCAGGACCGGCGCCGGGTTCGCGGCAAGGACGATCGCGTCTTCGATCTCCTGCTCACCCGCGTCGTTGGTGCGGATCACCTGCACGGTGCGCCCGACATACTTTTGGAGGAGGCTTTCGGGGGTGAGCAGATCGAAGTCGAAGTTCTGCTCCAGCAGGTCAACCGAAAGTGTCCCCGAAGTCTCGGCGAGCAGGGCGGTCTCGGGTCGGATCCGCTGTGAGACGTTGCGCCATGCGAGACGGTTCTCGGCCGAGTTCAGGGTGACGCGTCGGCGATCCTTCACCAGGGCGAGATCGGCGTTGTAGATGGTGACCGCGAGCGACTCTTGGGCGCTGTCGTCGATGCGTTGTTCCCGGTCCACGGCAGCTCCGATGGTTGCGGACATCATGAGGCTCGCCGCGACGCCGGCAAGAACGGCCGCGGTCGAGGGTGATCGAGGGGGTCCAGAGTGAAGTGGTGTCGAGGACATGGTGTGCTCGTCGTGATCGTTTCTCCGCGGCGGTTGTCGACTAAGATCGCTTGGCTGCCGCGCGGATCGTCCTGTGGATATAGGCCATCTTATCGATGGCCGGCTGCGGCAGGACGAAGGGGTAAAGGTCTTGCTGGCCCATACTGCGATTCAGGCTGTTGATCGCGTATGTGAGCGGCAGCCAATGCTCGATCATCAGCTGAAAATCCTTCAGATCGTAGGGGTCGAAGTCGGGATCCGAGACCGCTCGGCTCCCGTCCGGAAGCGGCCATTCGACCTCGATGCCGAAATGCCCCGCGGTTTCCAGGGTGTCGACCATGTGCATGTAGTGCGCCCAGGTCTCTGCCCAGTCTTCCCAAGGGTGCGCACTGGCGTAAGGGGTGATGAACCGATCCTGCCAGTCGGCAGGTGGGCCGGCCTCGTAATAGCGTTGCAAGGCCTCTCCGTAATCGGTCTGCTCGTTCCCGAACAGGGCGCGAAAATCCTCCAACCGCCCGCCGTCGAGGATGAGGGTGTCCCAGTAATAGTGGCCGATTTCATGGCGGAAGTGGCCGATCAGGGTGCGATATCGCTCGTCCATGTCGAGCCGTGCCCGCTCGCGCAGTGCCGGATCGGCCTCGTCGATATTGATGGTGATGAGCCCCGAGGCGTGGCCGGTCATGATCGGTTGATCGGGCGGCGCGTCTTCGCTGCTGAGGAAATCGAAGGCGAGGCCCTGCTCGGGATTCTGATGCCGTGTCTCGACCGAGAGTCCGAGCCGCAGCAGTCCGTAGGCCAAGCGCCGCTTGCCGCGCTCGATGCGAGCCCATTTCTCCAGGTTGCCGGGCCGCCCGAGGTTGGGCACGATGCGATTCGGGGCGCACGCGAGACAGAATCGGGCGGGGCTCTCCGCCGGCACCATCCAATTGCAGACGTCGTGCTCGGCGTAGTTGAGGCATTTGCGATAGTGCCGAGTTGCACCCGGACCGGGTTCGGGAGCACGCGTGCGAAAGAGACGGCCGAGGAAGCCGGGAGGTCGTGCCCGGCTCGACGGGGATGGGGGCGCCGCGGCCCAGATCCCGTCTCCCGCATCGACGAGCGCCGAGAGGCGCATCTGATCCGGAAGGAATCCCAAGACGGCGCCGCAGCGGGTGCAATGGGTATTTTCGAAGAAGACCGGTTGACCGCAAGACTGACAGACGAATGTCTTCATAACGCCGGTGGTTCCAGAGCCTTAACATGATGCCGCCGCGAGGCCCGTCACCGGAGATCCGGGCGGGGATCTCAGCGCCGTCAGCCGAATCAGCGGCCGAGGGGGCCGCGCTCGTTCGCTCCGGCCATCGTGGCACGCCGCACCACCGGGCATCCGTGACACCGCGGAGCGGGAGTCGCCAGCCCTCTCAGGCTTGGGTGGCCGGTCTCATGAGCGGGGCCGGTCCGACCAAAGTGTGTTTAGCCCCGTTTCCGAGCTCTTCCGGCGACGCCTCAACCGGCCGGCCGTCGGACCGGTGGAGAGGACGACTGCAAGGCGCCGACTCCGAGAGGTCGCCGCTTCGGGACGATCGCCGTCGCCGCTTCCAGCCGGTTGAATGAACAAAGCCGCCGGAGGCGATCTCACGGACTATTTGAAGCGCGAGAAGGCGTCCATGAATGCCTTGCTGGTGGCTTCCCACGCGCTCTCCATGCCTTTGCGCATGTCCTCCCAGGCCGCTTCGCTCGCGTTGGTCATCTTCGTCAGCATCTCGCGGGCTTCGTCCTGCTGTTGTCTCAGTCGCTCCATCTGCTCCTCGTATTGGAGCTTCATGTCGGCCTGAGCACTCTCAGTCTTGGCCTGAAGTTTCTCCATGTCCGCGTCCCACTCGTCCATCTTGGCCTTCATTTTTTCGATATACACTTTGCGGTCGATCATTGTTGTTTCCTCCATCGAGATCGGATCAGGGCATGCAAGGAGTGCGGACCGGAGTATTCCGCGTCGCCGTGCCGAAAGCAACCGCGTCCGGCGAGGCCGTTCGCCAGGATCAATCCGGCCGCGAACGATGCCCGTAGATGCGCGACAGCCGGTCGGGATGGACGCCGAGTGCATAGGCCAGTCGCAACCACCACATGAGCAGCACGGTGCGAGCGACACCCTTGCTCTCCCAGCGCCGCCCCGAGGTGACGACGTGCTCGCGCACACACAGCGGTGGTCCGTGGCGCTTGAGCCGACGCGACAGTGCGATGTCCTCCATCAAGGGGATCTCGGGATAACCGCCGACGTGCTCGAACAGGGCTCGTTCCACGAAGATCGCCTGATCTCCGGTGGCGATCCCGGTAAGACGCGAACGTTGGCTCATGCTCCAGGCGATGCACGGGAGGAGTGGATGGTGCCCCTCGATCCGCACGTCGAAGCGGCCCCAGGATCGCCCGCTGCGCGCGAGCCAATCGGGAAGTCGAAGCAGCGTCTCGATCGGCGCTCGCGTGTCCGCGTGCAGAAAGACAAGGAGATCGCCCCGGGCTGCCGCGGCGCCGGCGTTCATCTGGGCGGCGCGGCCGCGCGGTGCGCTCAGAACGCGGTCCGCATGGGGTGCGGCGACACCGGCCGTGCCGTCCGGACTGTCCCCGTCGACGATCAGGATCTCGCCGCCTGCCGTGCGGACGGGTACGAGTGCCGCAAGGAGCGAGACGATGTCCTTCGCCTCGTTGAGGGTCGGGATAACGACGGAGATGCTTGACCCTCTGCGCATGATTCGGTAAACGCCTGAGTTGTTTTACGCGGCTGTGTCGGCGAAGGGTTCATGCTAGCCTCAGCCACGGACGCGGGACGCCGAACGCTCCTATCCCATCGGGACAGGGCCGATCCGGCACCCTTTTCAATGCCTTTTACAGGGTCTATGAGATCGCAGGGAATCGGATGCACGACACCATCGGAATACCCATCCTCGTCACAGGCGGAGCGGGTTATATCGGGAGCCACGCCTGCAAGCTGCTTCACCAAGCCGGTTACCGCCCCATCGTCTACGATAATCTGGTGCATGGCCATCGTTGGGCGGTGCGTTGGGGGCCTCTCGAAGAGGGCGACATTCGGGACCGAGCGCGGCTCGATGCGGTATTCGAGAGCCATCGGCCCGCGGCGGTGATGCACTTCGCCGCGTTTTGCTACGTCGGCGAATCCGTCCAGCACCCGGGCAAGTACTACCGCAACAATGTTGCCGGAACCCTGACCCTGCTCGAGGCGATGCGCGATCACGGTGTCGCTCCGCTCGTGTTCTCGAGCACCTGCGCCACCTACGGCGACCCGCGCAGCGAACGCATCGACGAAGACCACCCGCAGAACCCGATCAATCCTTACGGCGCGTCCAAGCTCATGGTCGAGCGTATGCTCGCCGACTTCGACAGAGCCCACGGTCTGCGCGCGATCGCGCTGCGTTATTTCAACGCCGCCGGTGCGGACCCGGAAGCCGAGATCGGCGAGGATCATGATCCGGAGACTCACCTCATCCCGCTCGCCATCGCGGCCGCTGCTGGAACTGGACCCGGACTCACCGTCTACGGCACCGATTACGACACGCCCGACGGAACCTGCATCCGCGACTACATCCACGTCGCCGATCTCGCCCAAGCGCATCTCCGGGCACTTGAGGCACTGCTCGGCGGGGCGCCGAGTCGCGTCTACAACCTGGGCAACGGTCAGGGCTTCTCGGTACGCGATGTCATCGCCGCCACCGAGCGGGTCACGGGGTCGACTGTGCCCGTCGAATTCGGCGCGCGCCGTGCCGGTGATCCGCCGCGCCTGGTCGGGGATGCGAGCCGCATCCACGACGAGTTGGGTTGGGTGCCCGCCTACGCGAGCCTCGACGCCATTATCCGCACTGCGTGGGATTGGCACCGCGGGCCGGCGTTGGAGCGAGAGGACAGGGACTGAGGCGATTCTCGGAAACGCTATCCCGACGCCCCCTGCCTGCAGGCCGTCTGATGTGGGGCGTATTTATTCGCCCTGTCGCCGGGAGATGCTGTCCCTGAGCCTGCTCAGCAACGGCGCAGAGACACCTTAGACATTCCGGTTCATTCTCCCCCTCTCCCCAACCCCTCTTCCGCGAGGGGAGAGGGGCCAAGATGGATCACGTGTCATTGAACTAGATCCGGCAGTTGACCGCTTCGTGCTTCATGCAAGGTCTTGACGGTCTTAACGATCGCGCCTATCAAATGGCTCACCGGTTGGGTGAAGGCCGCTACGACCCCTGGAGCACGCCCCGCGCGGCGCCCGACTGCGTTGCAACGCGTTGTCGTAGAACCACTACGCTGCCTCGTTTCGCCTTGCCGGACACCGCGCGGGACGCACTCCAGGGGCCGTTCAACTACCGGATCTAGGTTGAACGGTTGCTCCGGCGTTGCCGCCTCCATGCCCCCCTGCATCAATGCTCGTGTCCCACATAGAGTCGGGTGAGCGCCTCGCGATAGTCGGCCAGGATCTTAGCCCGTTTGAGCTTCATCGTCGGCGTCATGCGATCGTTCTCGATAGACCAGGGGCAGGCGGCCAACGCCACGCGTCGGATCTTCGCATAACCGGAGAAGCCGGTGAGCTTGCGCTCGATCCTGTCTTGCAGAACGGGCTCCAATCGGCCGTCGGCATCGGCGATCATGGGATCGGCCGGCAGTCCTTCCGCTTGTGCTACCCGGGCGTAGACATCCAGGTTCAGAACCACGAGCGCGCTCAGGAAGGGGCGTCCTTCGCCGATGACCAGGACTTGCTCGAAGAGCGGGTCAACGGTGATGGCCAGCTCGATATCGGCCGGCGCGACCTTCTCGCCGTTGGCGAGCACCAGGACGTCCTTGATACGGCCGGTAATGAAGATGTGGCCGTCCTGGATGCGGACCTGGTCGCCGGTCTTGAGCCAACCCTCGGCGTCGAGCACCTCGGCGGTCGCTTGCGGCTGTTTCCAGTAGCCGGACATGACGCCGGGCGAGCGCACGATCAGCTCGTCGAGGTCTCCGATCCGGTACTCGAGTCCGGGCAGCGGCCGGCCGACGCTTTCGGGGATGTTGTCGTCGAGCGGGCTGACGCTGATCACGGGGCTGGTCTCGGTGAGCCCGTAGCCCTGCACGAGCGGAACGCCGAGGCCGAGGAAGACGTGTGCGATGTCCGGTGCCAAGGGTGCCCCGCCGCAGACGGCAACCCGCAGGCGTCCGCCGAAACGCGCGCGGATCTTGGCGCCCACCAGCCGGTCGAGCAGCGGAGCGGCGAGCAGGCGCGGGTGCCAACGCGCTCGCCCCTGGCTGTGCTCGAAACGCGCCCAGCCGGTGCTGACGGCGTGCTCGAAGAGCCGGCGCTTCAACGGGGATTCGCCGTCGAGCCGCTCGCGCAGCTTGGCATGGACCCGCTCGAAGATGCGCGGGACCGCGATCATCACGGTCGGTTGGATCTGCAGCAGGTCTTCGGCCAGCTGCGGGATCGACCGCGCAAAGGTGACACTGGAGCCCGCCATGATCGGCAGCACGCATCCGGCGGTCCGCTCGAGCGTGTGCGAGAGCGGCAGGAAGGAGAGGAAGCGGTCTTCCACCCTGGCCGGGATGAGGGCGAGCGATGCCTCGGCGTTCCAGAGGATGTTGCGATGGCTGAGCATCACCCCCTTCGGATGCCCGGTCGTGCCGGAGGTGTAGACGATGGTCGCCAAGGCGTCGGGGTTGTCGACCCGGTCGATGGGGCGATGATCGCTCGAGGTCAGCGCCTCGCCGAGCCAATCGCTTACCGCGTGCGTGTCGGCGGGCAGCGCCGTTTCGCCCGGCTCCAGGATGAGCAGACGTTTGAGCCGGGCGAGCGTCGGGTCGATCGCGGACAACTCGACGCGTTGCGCGGCGGTCTCGAGCAGCAGGAGTCGAACGCCTGCCTCGTCGAGGATGTGCCGGATCGCCTCGGCCCGGTCGTTGGGATAGAGCGGCACCGTGACTAGGCCCAGACCGAGCGCGGCCAGATCGAAGGCAACCCATTCGCGCCGATTGCGCATCATGATGGCTACACGGTCCCCGGGCGAGAGACCCTCGCGCGTCAGGGCCGCTTGCCAATGCGCGACCGTGCGGGCGGTGTCGCGCCACGTCGTCTCGATCCAGGTCTGTGTGGGCTCGTCGAACTGAACGTAGGCCACTTCATCCGGGGTGCGTGCGACACGTTCGAGCAAGAGGCCGCAGAGGCTGACGGCCGCTTCGGCCGAGATGAGATCGAGCAGGCGCGTGGAGACGCCCGTCGTTCCGGTTTGATCGAACAGCAACATGTCAGTGTCCTCCTCGATAGAGCCCGGCCGGTGTCAGCTGCCAGCCTCGATCCGGCCTGAAGTGGCGGCCATGGTCGCGTTGGAGCGCATCCAGGCGCTCGCGCATGCGGTCCCAGCCGCCTTGGGCGATGTCGTGAAGCGGGCCGCCGCGATGCGGGGCGAAGCCCGTGCCGAAGACAACGCCGGCGTCGAGCAGGTCCGGATCCTCGACCACACCTTCGCGCAGACAGGCGACGCACTCGTTGAGCAGGCGAAAGATCAGCCGCTCGGCGAGATCCTGCGGCGGCCGATCGCCATGCGGGATGGACTCGCGCATGGCCTGTCCGTCGCGGTAGCGATAGAAGCCTCGTCCGCTTTTCTTCCCGAGCTGTCCGCCCGCGACCATCCGGCGCAGACGTTCCGGCGTCTCTTCCGGGGCGGTCAAGGCGGGTCCGAGCGTGTCGGCGACGGCCAGGCAGATGTCGAGCCCGACCGTATCGGCGAGCGCCAGCGGGCCCATCGGCATCCCGTAACCGATCGCGGCCTCGTCGATCGCGGCGATGGAGACACCCTCGTCGAGCAGGTCCACGGCCTCGAGCAGATAGGGCATGAGGACGCGGTTGACCAGGAATCCCGGGCTGCTGCGCACCGGCAGCGGGAGCCGGTCGAGTGCGCGGACCGCAGCGAGGCCGCGCCGAAGCGATTCGGGTCGTGTCGAGGTGCGGTGGACGACCTCGACGAGCTGCATCCGTGCGACCGGGTTGAAGAAGTGCAAACCGACGAGACGCCCCGGATCTCGAAGACCCTCGCCGATGCGCTCCAGCGGAATGCTCGAGGTGTTGGTGGCGAGCAGGGCGTGGGCGGGGACGCGCGTTTCGATCTCGGCGAACAGCCGTTGCTTGATCTGCGCCTGCTCCGCGACCGCCTCGATCACGAGGTCGGTGCGTCGCAGACCTGCGCCGTCCGGGTCCGGGATCAACCGGTCCCAGGCCTCGCGGACCAACCGGGGATCCCGCAGGCGTTGCTCGAAGAGCCGATGGGCACGCGCCATGGCGCGTCCGATCTGATCGAGCGAGAGATCCTGCAGGGTCACCGTCAGCGCGTTGAGCGCGCACCAGGCGGCAATGTCGCCCCCCATCACTCCGGCCCCGACGACATGGACCCGTTGCGGACGCGGGACCTCGGCATCGGATAGGGCCTTGAGGCGTTCCTGGAGATGGAAGATGCGCCTCAGATTGGTCGAGGTCTCGCCGAGCAGAAGCTCGGGTACGCGTCGGGCCTCGCCGTCGAGCAGACCCCGTGCGCTCGCGCCGTTGTCGCGCCAGTGCTCGATCAGGGCGAAGGGGGCAGGGTAGTGCTCCTGCCTCACCTTGGCCGCCGTGCGGCGGGTGATCCGGCGCGCGACCCAACCGCGCAGCGGCGGAAGATTGGGCAGACGCTGCGAAAAGTTCGCCCGGCTTGGTAACGGTGCGGCGCGAATCAGCTCGCGAGCGCCTGCGTCCAACTGACGTTGCGGAAGGACACGGTCGACCAGACCCATCTTGCCGGCCTGGCGGGCCGAGTAGGTTTTTCCGGTCAACATGGCCTGCATGGCCGCGACGGGTCCAAGCGTGCGGATGGCGCGCCAGGTGCCGCCGTAGCCGGGGAAGATCCCGAGTCTCACCTCGGGGAAGCCGAGCTTGGTCGCGGGGTCGTCGCTCGCGATGCGATAACGGCACGCCAACGCAAGCTCCAGGCCGCCGCCGAGGCAGACGCCGTGGATCAAGGCCAATGTCGGGATCGGCAGAGCCTCGATGCGCGCGAGCAGGGCGTGGACCCGGCGGATGTGGCGCTCGGCCGCGGCCGGATCAGTGAGTTGCTCGAACTCGCCGACATCCGCGCCGGCGATGAATCCCTTGGGTTTGCGCGAATGGATGATGAGTCCCGTGATCGGATGCGAGTGGGGTCCCGGCGCAATCCCGGTTTCGAGTGCGCTTTCGATCTCGTCCAGACGCGTGTCCAGTTCATCGAGAGCGGCGATCGAGAGCAGGTTGACGCCGTGCGAGGCGTCGTCGATCCCGAGCCGGCAGAATCCGTCCGTGGCGTCTTGTTCGATCGTCCAGAGTGTCTTCATGGCACACCTCCTTCGGCTCGAAGCAGCAGGGCTCCGCCCTGACCGCCTCCGATACAAAGACTTGCAACGCCCCGGGTCAATCCTCGACGCTTCATGGACAGCGCCAGGTGGAGCGCCAGACGTGCACCGCTTGCACCGACCGGATGGCCGATGGCGACCGCGCCGCCCTCCGGATTCAGGGCATCGTCCGGGATCGGCTGATCGGGCTCGTCGCCCAGAACCTCTTCGCGATAGTGGCGGTCCGACCAGGCCTCCTGGCAGGCGAGGACCTGTGCGGCGAAGGCCTCGTTGATCTCGAACTGGTCGATGTCGACGGTCGCGAGCCCCCGGCGATGCAGCAGCGGGGCCATGGCGTGGACCGGTCCAAGGCCCATCTCGGTCGGGTCGAGTGCCGCCCATTGAATATCGACGAGCTGCGCGAGCACGGTCATATCCCAACGCTCCATCGCCTCCTCGGAGGCCAGCAGGAGCAGCGCGGCCCCGTCCGTGACCTGTGCGCTGTTGCCGGCCGTCACCGCGCCCGTGGGTCGGTCGAAGACGGGGCGCAGGGCGCCGAGTTGTTCGAGGTCCGAGTCGGCCCGATAGCCTTCATCTCGAGCATAAGCAGTTCCGTCTGGGGCAATGAGCGGCGTGATCTCGTCGGAAAAGACATGGTCGGACAGTGCGGTCCCCAGGCGCTGGTGGCTGCGCAGGGCGAACCTGTCCATGGCCTCGCGATCGATCCCGAACCGCCAGGCGAGATGCTCGGCGGTCTGACCCATCGAGAGACCCACGATGGGGTCGGTGAGGCCCTTGAGCAGGCCGATCACCGGGACGAGATCCTGCGGTCGCAGCTGCGTCAGCAGCCGTCCGCGGGCTGTCGGGCCGCGGGCGCGCGACCAGCGTCCCAGCCAATCGACGAAGGCGCGCCCGAAGAGGACCGGTGCATGGCTCATGGCCTCGGTGCCGCCGGCCAGGACCAGATCCGCCCGGCCCGAGGCGATCGACTGCGCGGCGCTGTCCAGTGCCTGAAGCCCGGAGGCGCAGTTGCGTTGGACCGTCCAGGCCGGGGTGCGCTCGCTGCAGCCGAGACGCAGTGCGGCAATTCGCGCGACGTTCATCTCCTCCGGGCTCGGGACCACGCACCCGAGGATGACCTCGTCGATCGCCTCTGCCGGGAACGGCTGACGCAGCAGGAGTGGACGGCCCGCGCCGACCGCGAGATCCGCGGCGCTAAAGGGCCCGGGGACCCCGCGTGCCTTCAGAAAGGGTGTCCTGCAGCCGTCGACCAGATAGACAGGTCGGGTGTTCGACCCTGTGCGTTCGCTCATCTCGTCCTCCTCTCGGATTAGGCCGCGGCGCGCGCTTCATCTTGAACGCGGGGCTGCGCGGGCCGCAGCGCGGCAAAACTGTCGACCCTGATGACGGCATCGCGAAGCTGTTCCGCCTCCCGAAGCGCCGCCGCGTCATCCGCGGTGATCAGCCGTGCCGCGACCGCCTCGCGGATCCGTGCCGGGTCGTCTCCTTCACCCAAGCGCCCCTGACGGACGGCCGCGCGCAGGACGCGATTGACCTCCTCCGCGCGGGTCGCTGCCGTCAAAGCCAGCTCGATGCGACCGACGGCCAAGCTCGGATCGCGGCTGACGAAGATCCCCGCGGTCAGGCGATCGCGGGACGCACCCGGCTCCAGGATCAGCCGGGCCACGCGATGCTCCAGCGCGTCGCTCGGCCCCTGGAAGGGCAGTCCGGTCGGGAAGCTGATGACCCGCAGGAGCCGTGCAAGACCGCGCCGGGGGAAGTTCCGCCAGAGCGCGACCAGCGCCCCCTGGATGCGGATCAAGTGATCCGCCATGGCCCACTCGACCAGATCCCGGTCGGCCTCCGGTCGGCCCTGGTCCTCGAAATGCTTGAGCGTGCAGGAAGCCATGAACAGCAGACTCAGGATGTCGCCCAGCCGCGCGGACAGACGTTCGCGCCGTTTCAGGCTTCCGCCCAAGGTCATCATGGCGAGATCCGCATTGAGGGCGAAGACGCTGCTCAGCCAATCAAGCCGCTGATAGTGGGCGCCGAGCCAGCCTGCGATGGGCCGTGCGGCGAGATGTCCGCCGGTCAGTCCATCGCGCAGTGTCCGCAAGAGGTTGCGGATCAGGAAGCCGACATGTCCTGCGATGGCTGCATCGAAGCGCTCCAGCGCCGCCTTCGGGTTCGGATCTCCCGCGGTCCGAAACTCTTCCAGCACGTGCGGATGACACCGCAATGCGCCCTGACCGAAGACGATGAGGTTGCGCGTCAGGATGTTCGCGCCTTCGACCGTGATGGCGATCGGGATTGCCTGATAGACCCGCCCGAGCGGATTGGCGGGTCCGAGACAAATCCCGCTTCCGCCTTGTACGTCCATGGCGTCGTTGATGACCTGCCGATAGCCTTCGGTGAGCTGATACTTGAGCACCGCCGAGAGCACGGCCGGATGCTCGCCGGCCTGCAGCGCGGCGAGGAAGACCCTGCGCGCGGCGTCCATCTGATAGGTCCGCCCGGCGATGCGTGCGAGCGCGGCCTCGACCCCTTCGAATTCGCCGATCGGGCGGCCGAACTGTTTGCGGATGCGGGCATAGGCCCCGGTATAGCGCGCGGCCAGCTTGCCGCCGCCGGTGGCGAGCGCAGGCAGCGAGATGCCGCGGCCCTCCGAGAGCGACTCCATGAGCATGCGCCAGCCCTTGCCGATCCCGTCGCGACCGCCGATGACCCAATCGACCGGGATGAAGACACCGCGCCCGGTCAGCGGGCCGTTCTGGAACGGGATGCCGAGCGGCAGATGTCGGCGCCCCCGTTCGATGCCGGGGGTGTCGGCCGGGATGAGGGCCAGGGTCAAGCCGGGCTGCGGATCGTCGCCGAGCAGACGGTCCGGGTCGGTCAATCGGAAGGCCAGTCCGATGAGCGTCGCGACCGGTCCCAAGGTGATGTAGCGCTTGTCGAAATCGATGCGGATCCCGAGCGTGGGGCGACCCTTGAAGACGCCCTGACCGACCACGCCGGTGTCCGGTGTCGAGGCCGCGTCGCTGCCGGCCGTCGGTCCGGTCAGCCCGAAGCAGGGGATCTCCTCGCCGCTCGCCAAGCGCGGGAGCCAGCGCTCGCGCTGGGCTTGCGTGCCGTAGTGCAGCAGCAACTCGGCCGGACCCAGACTGTTGGGCACCATCACGGTCACCGCGGCAGTGATGCTGCGGCTGGCGAGCTTCATGACCACCTCCGAGTGGGCGAGTGGGGAGAAGCCGAGCCCGCCGTAGCGGGTCGGAATCACGACACCGAAGAGGCGCTCGCGCCGGATGAAGGACCAGACCTCGGGCGGGAGATCCAGGTCCTCGTGGGTGATGCGCCAGTCATCGAGCATGCGACAGAGCTGCTCGACCGGGCCGTCCAGGAAGGCCTGCTCGGCGGGGCTCAAGCGGGCCGGGGGCAGGTCGCGCAGACGCGTCCATTCCGGGCGTCCCGAGAAGAGCTCCGCATCCCACCAGGTCCCCCCGGCCTCCAATGCCTCCCGTTCGGTGCGGGACATGGCCGGCATGACACGCCGGAACTGCGCGAGCAGGTGTCGGGTGATCAGAACCCGGCGCAGCGGCGCGATCAGTGGAAGCCCCGCGATCGCCGCGGCGATGGTGCCAAACGTAATGAACGGGATGGTCATATCAGCAGTCCTCGGTCGAGACGGCCGCCTTGGGCTTCGCCGGTTCCGAGCCCGGTGTGGTCGGTTTCAAGTGCCTGTTGCCGATGATCGCCTGCGGGCCCGACGGCGATCTCGACCCCGGGAGCAGGCAGCGCAATTGGGCCAAGAACCTGTCCGGGCTCGGGACGTCACGCGAGGATTGCCGGTCGCTGCGGCCACCGGACAGCTGCGCCCTCAGGCGTCGCCGGATCGGGTCGATGTCCGTGTCCTTCAGGTCTTTGGGATGCAACGAAAGTGTGTCCGCCGAGCCGAGCGTCTCGGAGCACCCGCAAGGCAGGTCGCCGACCGTGACTCGGCCGGCGGGACCGACCACCCAAGCCGCACTCGCGGCGGCACGATAGGAGCGGCTGCGGTCGTTCAGCAGCACCTCTGTCCTGCACCAGGGCAATCGGCGATACAGGCCGATCTCGTCGATCCCGAGGAAGGGATACTTGATGATGTCGAAATAGGGCGAGTAGTCGAAGTCACGCGGCGTGAAGAGCCGTGGGTTGCGCTTGAAGAAGCGCAGGGTCCCGCTTGCACTGCGATCGATGAAGGGCAGGATCGGGAAGTCGACCGCGGCGAAAGACTCCGCGATTAGCCCGGCGCAGACGTTGCGCGTCACGCCGCCCGCGTTGGCCTGAAAGAGGCTGGAACGCCAGCGCCGCGGCACGATGCCCCAAGGCAGAAAGAAACGGGCGAGATCGAGCAGCTGACGGACGTCGTAGCCGCTTCCGAGGCGGCGGATGGCGTATCCGATGACCCGCTGCGCGTCGCCTCGAGAGAGCCCGTGCGGGCGACAGATCCGAAGATGGTCGTTGGCGTAGCGCGCCAGCGGCGAGATCCGCGTCCCCTCGCCGATCAGCGCCTCGAGCAGGAGCTGCTCGCTGTGGTCGCGTTGATAGTGCTGCACGACGAGGTTGCGCAGCGTGCGGTCTTCGATGTCGTGCAGGCGTCCGATGTAGAGCGCGGCATGGGTCCAGGCACTCTGAGTGATCAGTTTGATGATGCCGCCGACACGGGTTCGACCTTCGACCAGCACCACATCGCCGGGCTGAAGGGCTTCGCTGAGGTGCTGGAAATCGCACAAGGGGACCTCGTGCGGCTCTCCTTCCTTGGTTAGCCAGCCGATCATCCATCCCCGGACGGGGGCGCGGAGTCGTGTCATGGCGATTTACCCGACAAGCGAGGTCAGTTAATCACTCAGACCTCTAGCAGGCCGGGAATGTTTCGGGGCGCGCCGGGGCCCCTCGGGGATGATCCGAGCTACCAAGTTCGGGTCCTTGAGGGTACGCTTCCCGCCGCAGCACCACCGCCGCTCTTTATCGACATCATCGGATTGCCCCTGATCCCGGTGTTCTTGGCCGTTGTCGGCCGCCGCAGCTTCCGCTTTGATGTGATCGATCGAGGTACGGCCGTCGGGATCGGCCGACATCCCCTGCCCGGGTCAAGACCCACACCCAGTCAACTCAACCCAAGGTGAAAAAGCTATGAAGCAGACCCCATCCCGTCGATCCGCACTGAAAGCGGCCTGCTCGGTCGCGGCGTTGACGTCCTGTCTGGCGTTCGGAAGTGTCCATGCCGCGGACACGGGTCCGCGCGCCCATGCCGAAGGCAAGTACGACTCCGCCACCGCGACCTATGTGGTGGTCGAGGGCGATGACCTCTTCGCGATCAGCCAGCGTTTCAAGGTCTCGGTCGATGCACTCAAGGCAGCCAACAAGCTGAGCTCCGACGTGGTCAAGACCGGCGAGAAGCTTCGGATTGCATCTGGCGGTGCACACACGACAGGCAAAGCAGACACGTCCAAGAGCCAACATGCTTCGTCCAAGAAACCCGATGCCAAGATGACGTGCGAGGAGTTTCTCGGTTTGGAAGAGAGCTTCCAGCCCGAGGCGGTGTCCTGGGCAGTCGCCTACGGTGAGAACGGCAAGCCCGAGGCCGAGGCCGTGGACGTCGAGGGCATCGAGACGGTGGTCCCCTTCGTCGTCGAGGAATGCAAGAAGGCTCCCAAGGAGACCTTCTGGCAGAAGGCCAAGGCCGAGATGAAAAAGGTCGAGTCGAAGCTCTAAACCGTGTCCAGAGCGAGAGACCGAGTTTCGAGATACTGAGTTTCGAGTGAGCTCGACGTTTGGCGCGTCCACGACTCTTGGCGGGGACGCGGTTCAGAGCGATGCGGGTGATGCCCGATCCGCACTCGCGGATCGGGAGACCCCAACGGCGCCGGGTATTCCGTCCGGCACGAACAGCGGACACCACGAATAAAATGCTCACCAAGCTTAAAGAGGAGTTTTTGGCGATCCTGCCGCCGACGCTCTACTTCTTCGTCGCCCTGCACCTGGTGGTCGTGATCCGCGTCTTGATGCTCGAGGGGACCGGCATCCGGGCTACGACATCGTTATCGGTTGCACTCGCTGCCCTCATCCTGGGCAAGGCCGTGCTGATCGCCGACTTGCTGCCCATTATCAATCGTTATCCCAAAAAACCGCTGATCTACAACGTGGTCTGGAAGACGCTGCTGTATCAGATGGTCGCGGCGGCGGTGCATTATGCGGAGCGGCTCTTCGACTTCGCGAGACAAGCAGGCGGTTTGGTCGCGGGCAACGAGAAACTGCTCGCCGAGATCATCTGGCCCCATTTCTGGGCCGTTCAGATCCTCCTGTTCTTGTTGATTCTGATGTACTGCACCTTGCATGAGTTGGTGCGCCTGATCGGCAAGGAAAAGGCCAAGCAGCTGTTTTTCGGACCCCTGCCAAGTCACTCGCTTTAAGATTCGAGCGATCCGCACCGCGAAGCGAGCAAGCGCCTCGGCTCACAGGAATGGCGTCGCAACTTGGCGTATTACCCGACACGCGAGCTGCGTGAGTCAACCAGACCTTGCGACACCGGGAATGTTTCAGGCGATGGCCTTGCTGCGGGTCGGCCGATCTTATGAACGACGCCGTGCCGGTCTTGGCGGAACCCGGTCGATGTGCCAGTCTTGAATCGGTCTGGAGCCTCGATCCGGCCCGTGATCGCTGCATGCCGCAGGCTATGGTTTCGCGACGTTGACAGGATATGAACGACCGGCAGCCGACAATTTCGCGTCTCGTCTGGGAGAGCCGCTATCGGGCCGAAGGCGAGAACGATCTCGATGCGACTCGGCAACGGGTTGCGCGCGCGCTGGCATCGGCCGAGCCGGTCGATCGAGAAATTTGGGCAGCGCGGTATCTGGACCTGCTGACGGGCTTTCGGTTTCTGCCGGGCGGGCGGATCCTCGCCGGGGCCGGCGTGGATCGGGACCTGACCCTGTTCAACTGTTTCGTCATGGGCCCGATCCCGGATGACCTTGCCGGCATCTTCGATGCGCTGCGGGATGCGGCGCTCACCATGCAGCAGGGCGGGGGTGTGGGTTGCGACTTTTCCACGCTGCGCCCCGCCGGTCTGCGTGCGGAGCGGGTCGGGGGCACGGCCTCTGGGCCGGTGTCCTTCATGGGCCTGTGGGACAGCATGTGCGCGACGCTGCTCTCGACCGGGGTGCGCCGCGGGGCCATGATGGGGACGCTGCGCTGCGACCATCCCGACATCGAGGTCTTCATCGACGTTAAGCGGGACGCCGATGCGCTGCGCAACTTCAATCTTTCGGTGCTGGTCACGGATGACTTGATGCAGGCGCTGGCGGCGGATGCGCCTTGGGAGCTGGTGTTTCCGGTCGAGAAGATGGCGCAGCGTGACCGAGCCCGCTTCCCCGGCCGCCTGATGCGCGTCTGGCCCGGCTGTGATGCGCCTGTCGCGTGTGCGGTTCTGCGCATCCTGCCGGCCCGCGCGCTCTGGGCGCGCCTCATGCGGGCCAACTACGACGCGGCCGAGCCCGGTGTGCTCTTCATCGATCGGATCAACGCCGAGAACAATCTGGCCTATCGGGAGCGCATCTGTGCCACAAACCCTTGTGGCGAGATCCCGTTGCCGAGCTGGGGCGCCTGCGATCTGGGCGCGCTCAACATGACCGCGTTCGTGCGGGAGCCCTTCGACGAGAACGCGTCGCTCGATCTGGACGCGCTTGCGGACGCGGCGGGTGTCGCGACGCGGATGTTGGATGCGGTGATCGATCTGTCGCGTTTTCCACTTCCCGAGCAGGCCGAGCAGGCGCGAGGGAGTCGCCGCATCGGTCTCGGGATCACGGGCCTGGCCGATGCGCTCGTGATGTTGGGATTGCGCTACGATAGCCCGGCCGGGCGTGATCGGGCGGCGGCGGCGATGCGAACGGTCTGTCATGCGGCCTACCGAACCTCGGTTGCCCTTGCCCTGGAGAAGGGTCCGTTTCCGTACCTGGTACGCGATGCCTACCTGGCTTCGCCCTTCGTGCGGCGACTGCCCGAGGACATTCGGGCCGGGATCGCCTCGATCGGGATCCGCAACTCGCATCTCACCGCGATTGCGCCGACCGGGACCATCAGCCTGCTCGCGAACGACCTCTCGAGCGGTATCGAGCCTGTCTTTGCACGGGTGCAACATCGGCGAGTCCGCACGGGCGACGGCACCTCCGAGCGGCATCGGGTCGAAGATCATGCCGTTCAGCTCTGGCGCGAGCGCTTCGGTCGGCGTCCCGGCCCGCCGGCCTTCGTCGCCGCGCGCGAAGTGGCACCGGAGGAGCATTTGGCGATGCAGGCGGCCGTTCAGCACTATGTCGACAATGCCATCTCCAAGACCATCAACGTGCCGACGCAGATCCCGTTCGCGTCCTTCGAGCGGCTCTATCGGCGCGCCTACGACCTCGGCCTGAAAGGCTGCACGACCTTCAGGCCCAACCCGGTGACCGGCGAGATCCTGAGCGACGATCTCGAAGCCCGCACGCCCGAAGCGTCGGGCCCTTGCTGCCCGTCGGAGCGGGACGGGGACTGAGGCATGTCCTTCCATCCCGCCGTCAAGCCGCTCATGCAGCCGGTGCGCCCGGCGATGGTGCTGCATCATCTGGGTCAGCTTGCGCTGATTCTGGCGGTGCTCTTCTCAGTGCCTTTGGCCTTCGCGGCGGCGACCTTTGACTGGGAGCTGGCGCGGCGCATCCTGCTCGCCGCTGTGCTGCCGGCCTTGGCGCTCGGTGCCTTTGCTCTCATCCGCCCGAACGACCGGCCTCTGCAGGCCAACGAGGCGCTGGTGATCACGGCCCTGACCTTCATCATCGCAGCGGCCCTCATGACCTATCCGCTCACCGCGGAGGGTCTGTCACCTTTGGATGCCTGGTTCGAGTCGGTCTCGGGCGTGACGACGACCGGTCTGAGTCTGGTGCCGAGCCCCGAGCTCCACTCCGATGCCTTCCTTTTCACGCGCGCTTGGATGCAGTGGTTCGGCGGCTTGGGTATCGTGGTCTTGTCCCTCGCCCTGGCCTTCGGGCGGAGCGAGGACATGCGTCGGCTGGCCGATGCCGGGGCGGACGAGGACAGCCTGCCGCAAGGGACGCGGATCCACGCCCGGCGTGCCTTTACAATTTATGTGCTGCTCACGGTAGCAGGTTTGATTCTGGTCCTGCCGACCGATCTGTCGCCCTTCGAGGCTGTTATTCATACGCTGGCTGCGATCTCGACCGGCGGGTTCGGCAGTGTCTCCGACAGCCTGGCCGGCTTCGGCCGAAGCGCTCAGTTCGCGCTCTTTGGCGTGTCGCTGCTCGGCGCCTTGCCGCTTTTCTTGTACTACAGGGTTTGGAGGTCCGGCCCCGTCGTCCTTCTGCTCGATCCCGAGCTGCGGGCGCTGATCGTGGCCGTCGCCCTGGTGACGGGACTGCTCTGGTGGCTCGGGGGTCTGTCGCCTGCGGATGCGCTGCTCCAGGCCGGTTCCGCTCAGACGACCACGGGCTTTTCGACGTTGGATTCGAGCGAGCTGAATCCTGCGGCCAAAGGTGTCCTGATTCTGTCGATGGCTACGGGCGGCGCCGCCGGGTCCACGGCCGGCGGGATCAAGCTCCTGCGCCTGCTGATCCTGATCCGCATGATCCAGCTTGCCGTAATGCGCGTTCAACTGCCCCGCCATGCCGTGGTTCAACCGGCGATCGCAGGACGGACCCTCGACGGCCTCCAGATCGAGCATGCCTTGGTGCTGATCCTGCTGTTCTTGCTGCTGGTGCTCGGGTCCTGGATGGCCTTTCTTGTCGCCGGCTATCCGGCGCTGGACGCACTCTTCGAGGTGGTTTCGGCCACGGCGACCGTCGGCTTGTCCGCGGGTGTCACCAGCCCAGACCTCGAGCCCTGGCTCAAGCTGCTGCTGAGCCTGAACATGCTGGCAGGACGTCTGGAGATCATCGCCTTGCTGGTTCTGCTCTTTCCGGGGACTTGGTATAAGCCTTGAACCTAGATCCGGCGGGCGTCGCGAAGCGGCGACAGCTCCCGGGATAGACGACTTGCAGTCGTCCTCTTCAGTCGGCGCGACGGCCCGATAGGGTCGGATGGAGCTTGCCCCCTCCGGCACTCAGGACGCTTGGAAGAGGACGACTGCAAGTCTTGCCGGAATGCGTAGTCGGGATGCTGAGGTCCGGAAATCAACTACAGTAACGGCTAACGGCTAACGGCTAACGGCTAACGGCTAACGGCTAACGGCTAACGGCTAACGGCTAACGGCTAACGGCTAAAGGCTAAAGGCTGGGAGCTGGAGGCTGGAAGCCGGAGGCTTTCCCCGCATCGAGGGACTCGACATGCGATTCGTTTTCATCGGCAGCGGAACCCTCGCGGTGCTCACCGGACGGATGCTCGTGGAGCGCGGTCACGAGGTCGTCATCGTCGAGCGCGATCCGACGACGATCGAGCGGTTTCGCGACGAGCTCGACGTGGGTTTTATCCACGGAGACGGGACCCGGCCGGCGATCCTGCGCGAGGCCGATCCCGAGAATACCGATCTGCTCTTTTGCCTGACCCACGACGATCAGTCCAACATCATCGCCAGTCTGGTCGCACGTTCACTCGGTTATCGACGGGTCGTGACCAAGATTGAAGATCCCGACCTGGAGCACATCTGCGCCGAGCTGGGTCTCGCCGACTCGCTGGTGCCGATGCACACCGTCGGCCGCTATCTCGCCGACATGGCCGAGGGCCAGGACATCATCGCCATCTCCGACATCCTGCGCGGCGACACGCGGATCTTTTCGTTCAAGGTCGACGAGGCGTCGGCGACGGCGCTCGAGGAATTGGCAATCCCGGATATCGCGCGGGCGATCTGCGTGTATCGCAACGGCGAGGAGCTTAAATTCGCCGATCCGCAGATGCATCTGCAGATCGGTGACGAGGTGGTGTTGCTGACGCGTGCACGGGGTCTGAAAACACTCCGCCAGCGGTTTCAGTAGGGCGCGCTCGATCTTCGTGCGTCGGTGCCTCGTTTTGTGGTCCCTCCTTATAGCGGTGCACCCCGATGGTGCGACACGCTGCTGCGATGCCGTCCTCCCTGTGGAAAGAGTCTCATAGAAACAAGGGGTTTGGCGTCGCGTCGCGACGAACCCGACGTTGGCGCGTTTCTTGACAGGTTTTCTCCGTTATGGGCCATGTTGTGGGGTTCACGCAGATGCTTAGACAATTTCAATCCGGCGGTGCCGGCCAGATCCAGATGCAACGTGCGGGACAATCGATGGCCTACCACGAGTTCTATCAGGACGACTTCCGGCCGCGCGATCACTACCTGCCGATGTGGGAGCACATCCAGACCACGGGGCAGCAGATCCTTGGGGCCAAGGCTCGCGATGCCCATCTGACGTTGCACACCGAAGGGGTGACCTTCACCGTTTACTCCAACGACGAGGAGGGGATCGAGCGCGTCTGGCCGTTCGACATCCTCCCGCGCATCATCACGGCCATCGAGTGGGCGCAGATCGAGGCCGGACTTAAGCAGCGCATCCGGGCTCTGAACCTGTTCCTCAAGGATCTCTATCACGGTCAACGGATCCTCAAGGACGGTGTCGTGCCGCCTGAGCTGATCTACCGGGGCAAGGATTTCCGGCGCGAGATCATGGATATCACCCCGCCGCACGATATCTACACCCACATCAGTGGGGTGGATCTAATCCGCGACGAGGACGGTCGCTATCTGGTCCTCGAGGACAACCTGCGCACCCCATCCGGCGTCTCCTACATGATCGAAAACCGGATCGTGGAGCGGCGCATCCTGCCCGAATTTTTCGCCCGCTATCGGGTCCGCCGGGTCGAGCACTATCCGGCGCTGTTGCTGCAGGCGCTGCGTCATCTCTCTCCGCGCGGCGCGGACGACGCGACCATCGTCGTGCTCACTCCCGGCATCTTCAACTCGGCCTATTTCGAGCACACTTTTCTCGCCAAAGAGATGGGCGTGGAGCTGGCCGAGGGACGCGATCTGGTCTGCAAGAACGACAAGGTCTATCTCAAGACCACGCAGGGTCTGCGGCAGGTCGATGTGGTCTATCGGCGCGTCGACGACGACTTCCTCGATCCGCTGGTGTTTCGCTCGGACTCCGAGCTGGGCGTGGCCGGGATCATCAACGCCTGGCGTGCCGGCAACGTCGCCTTGGCCAATGCACCGGGGGCGGGCATCGCCGACGACAAGGCGGTCTATGCCTATGTCCCGGACATCATCCGCTACTACCTCGGCGAATCACCCATCCTGCCGAGTGTTCCGACCTATCAGATGACCGATCATCAGGACCGCATGTACGTGCTCGACAACATGGAGAAGATGGTCATCAAGGCGGTCGCGGAATCCGGCGGCTACGGGATGCTGATGGGACCCTCGTCCACCACCGCGCAGCGCGCGGAGTTCGCCCGCAAGATCGAAGAGAACCCGCGCAACTATATCGCCCAGCCGGTAATCCAGCTCTCGCGCCACATCTGCTATCTCGACGGGGAGCTGGAGTCGCGCCATCTCGATCTGCGTCCGTTCAGCATCTACGGCAGCGATATCGAGGTGGTCCCGGGCGGTTTGACCCGGGTCGCCATGACCAAGGGATCCTTGGTCGTGAACTCCTCGCAGGGCGGGGGCAGCAAAGACACCTGGGTGCTTGCCGATTGATGTTGAGTCGCATCGCCGAATCGCTGTACTGGATGACCCGGCACTTGGAGCGCGCGGACAATACCGCGCGGGTGCTCGATATCAATGTCGTCTACATGCTCGAGGCCGACGAGGGTGCGACCGAGGAGATGCAGTGGCGTCCCCTGCTCACCATCATGGGTGCCGACGAGCTCTACGAGGGAATGCACGCCGACGGACGCGTGACGGTTCAGCGCGTTATCCATCTGCTCACGCAGGACCGCAACAATCCGGGCTCGCTCCTGCTCAGTTTGAAGTTCGCCCGCGAGAACGCACGGGTGGTGCGCGACCGCATCTCGGGCGAGATGTGGGAGGCGCTCAACGAACTGTGGCTCTCGGCGGATAAGCATCTGAAGACGACGCTGCAGCCTTGGCGTGCGGCCGAGTTCTACGCCTTCATCCATCGCCAGGTCGCGGCCTTCTTCGGTCTGACCCAAAGCACCATGATGCGTGGTCAAGCCTACGGCTTCATGGCATTCGGCAGTCTCCAGGAGCGCGCAGACATGACCGCGCGCATCCTGGATACGCGCTATCACCTGCTGCTGCCGGATCTGAAGCTCGTCGGCTCGCCGTTGGACTACTATCAGTGGGGTGCGCTGCTCAAGTCGCTTTCCGGGTTCGAGGCCTATCGCAGGACATATCAGGGAGGTATCCGGCCGATCGACGTCGTCGAATTTGTGGTGCTCGACACGGATTTCCCGCGTTCGCTCGCCTACTGTGTGGACGGTATGGAACGCGCGCTCGCACGCATCGGGACCTGGCCGGACGGAGCAGTACCCGAGCGCCTCGCGGCGCTGCGTCGACATCTCGACGGCGCAACACCTCAAGGGATTCTGGATCTCGGTCTGCATGAGTATCTCGACGACTTCCTGGGGCTCTTGGCCGATCTCGGCACGGCGCTGCAGCGTGATTATTTCGAGGCGCACCTGGGGGATGATGCTCAGTGAGATATCAGATTGAGCGGGTTTGTCGGATCCACTTCGCGGCTCCGGCACGTGAGCACCATGTCCAGATCCGACTGGCGCCATGGGACGACGAGAGTCAGTCGCTCCTTCAGATCCAGCTCTCGGTGGCACCCGACGCGGGCGTTGCCGCTTGCCGGGACGGGTACGGGAATCTCTCGCATCACTTCGCAGTGATGGGTGCGCACCGAGAGCTCGCCTTCACCATGACGGCCGAGGTGGAAACGTTCCGTCACAACCCCTTCGACTTCCCAGTGATTGCGCAGGAGCGCGAACGCGCCTGGATCGACGACGCCCTTCATCAAGCCCCGCGCCTTTGGGATTTCGTCCTGCATCAAGGGCCGCTGACCCCCGCGCTGCCCGAGCATATCTCTGGACACCGGGTGCCGACGCTGCGTGAGGATCGGCCGGTCCTCCATCAGGTGCAGGAGGCAAGCGCCTGGATTCAGTCGGTGACCCCGTTCGACCCGGAGTACGAGCTGCCGGTCGCGGCATTGCCCGCGCTGTTCGACGCCGGTCGCGGTTGCGCCGCCGATCTGGCGCACCTCTTGATTGCTCTCATGCGGCAGTGGTCCATTCCGGCACGATTCGTGTCCGGATATCTGGATGCGAGCTATTTCGACCCGGACGATGAAGATCCGCCGGGCACGCAGCCGCGTGAGCAGCGGCTTCATCACTGGGCCGAGGTGCTGATCCCCGGCGGCGGCTGGCGCGGCGTCGACCCGGCCATGGGGCTGCTCGCCGACGCGACCTACATGCGCGTCGCAGTCGGACGCGATGCAGGCGACGTGCAGCCGCTGCGTCAGACCTGTCGCAGCGACGGATCGACTCCGGAGCTCGAAGAAACCCTAGCCGTCACCCCAATTGAACCGCGTTCGGAGTGATATGCGAATTGAACCGCGTCCGAAATGATATGCGAACATCGCGGATTGCGTCTTGCCTCGTCCGACCCAAAGAAGTCGGAGTCGACGCGGTTCAAGAATTGTAAGATATTGTTTTTATTATCCTAAACCGCGTCGACTCCGGCGTCTCAAGAGTGCTTTAACCTCTCTATCGACTCGACGTTCTTGGAGAACACCGGACGCGGTTTAGTTTTAGTTCTGGACGCGCGAGGCCCGCGTCAACTCAGAGAATCGCACGCCCCGCAACCCCCCGATCTCCAGACTCAGCCGCTCGATCTCGGCCGGCATGCCGCGGATGATGATGGTTTCCAGACAGTTGTGATGGTCCATATGGACATGGGTTGTCGCGACGACGTGGATGTATTGGCGATGTTGGATGTCCAGGATGTGCTGGGTGAGCTCGCGCTGATGGTGGTCGTAGACGATGGTGAGCACGCCTGCGACCTCCACATCGCCGCGCTCCCAGGTCTCTTCGACGATCCGCTCGCGGATCAGGTCACGCACCAGCTCGGAGCGCGAGGCGTACCCCTTGTTCACGACGCGGCGATCGAGCTCTTCCAGCAAGGCGCGGGGCAGGGAGACGCTGAAGCGGATGGTTTCCTCGCGAACGGGTTCCTCCACAATGGCTTCATCGACAGTGGACATTTCGGGTCTCTCAGAAGTCATCGAAGCCGTCGAAGTCGCCCATATCGCCGTCGTCCAACAACTGTTGGTCGTATTCCGAATCCAGCCCCGGATCTTCGACAGGCTCCACGGCCGCCTGTGCCTCCTCGGCGGTGAAGAGCCCGGTCAGCAGGTTGGCCATCATGACCCCACCTGCAACCGCAACCGCGGTCTGAAGGGCCGATCCCAGGAAGCCGCCGCCCGCCCGGTTGGCTTGACCGGGCTGCATACCGCCGCCGATGCCGCCCGTTTGAAACGAACGACCCAAGGATCCGCCGGCCGGAACGCCCGGGGCACCTGGACGCGGATTGGGTGCGCCGAACAGGCTATCGAGGAATCCGCCTCCGGCCGGCCGGCTCGCCAGTTCCTGCTCGAGCTCCTGAACCCGTTGGCCCAGCGTCTCGATGGCGCGTTCCTGGACGAGGATCGCTTGAGCCATGTAGTAGGGTGCCGCGGGCTGACGCTCGACCGCCGCGGCAATCTGCTGTTCCGCGGCCCGATCGCGCGGTCCGGTTTGATGTTCGGCCTGCCGCAGCTTGCCGAACAGGTCGTCGATGACCCGCTGCTCGTTGAGTCTCTGCTCGTCTTGGCTCGTGTTGCTTTGGTCCATGGTTCGCCTCCAAAGGGTGAATCAGGTCGAATGGCTCCGAACGCCAAAGATATCCGGTCGCAGACCGAGACTCCAATGGCGTGTCTCGCCGTTGCCGTTGCCCCCTGGTAGACGCCTGAGAGGCCGAGTGCTACCTTCGCGGGTATTACCACTTGTGCCGAGGTACTACGCGCCTCGTCCTCTGGGCGGGCATCGATAACAGCTATCCACATCGTCGACGGTGTTCTCGGTGCTCCGGTCTTGATCCGCGCCTCTCTGCTCGCGGTTGCCGGCGTCGTTCGGGGTTTGAGCGCGCTCGATACAGAGTCCATCCTGCGTGCCGGTTTGCTGACGGCCGTCGTTTTCGTCGCCTCTCTGATCCATGTGCCGGTCGGTCCGTCGAGCGCCCATCTGATGCTGACCGGGTTCATGAGGTTACTGCTCGGCTGGGCGGCCTTTTTCGGGTTCGGCGGTCCGACCGTGATCGGGGCCAACACACTGAATCTGGCACTTCCAGGGGTCATCATCTGCCCACTTGCACACCGGTTCTTGGTGCGCTCGGACATCTCTCCTCGGTCGCTGACGGTGGTTGTTGCCGGTTTCCTGGTCGGCGCCTTGTCGTTCGGTGCCTCCGCCCTATCGCTGGCCGGTGTCGATCTTCTCGGCGTTGAGCAGGAGCGAATTCCCGGTGGCGGCCAAATGGATTCTGATTGGTCAGACCCCGGTGATGCTCGTCGAGGGTGCGATGACTGCCGCGACCTTGAATCTTCTCTTGGCCGTGCGTCCCGAGCTGATACCGGTGGTCGCGCACGATGGCCTTCTTCCGGCCGAGCGCACGACCATGTAGGTGCAACCGAGTGGCAACGGGCGACCCAAGTTGCCCCCTTCCCCGACAGACTTGCGCTGCGTGGCCCGGCATGCGCATCCTTATCGGCGTCATGAACGACTTCGTCTCAAATCCCGCCAAGCCGCAATCAGCTCCGCGGGTGGCGCTTGCGCGCGAGGAGGCCGGCCACATCGTCGTAGCGATCGGTGGCGCTTGGCAGCTCGATGCGGATCTGCCGGACCTCGATCGGCTCGATGCCGATCTTTTCTCCGAGCAAGAACTCACGTCCATTGCCTTCGAGACATCCGATCTGGTCGCTTGGGACTCCGGGCTCGTGAGCTACCTCGCGTCCCTGGTCTGGCGGTGTCGGGAACGCGGCATCGAGGTGCGGGACGACGGGCTCCCGGAGGGGATTCAAGCCCTGTTGCACCTGGCCTCGACGGTGCCGCAGCGTCGCGCCGACGGTCAGGACGAGCACGCCGACCCCTTTCTTCGGCGGTTCGGTCAGGACTTCATCGATCTGGCGCGCTCCACGGGCGAGATCCTTGCGTTTGTCGGGGAAGTGACCCTCGCAGTGCGCTCGATGCTGGCGGGGCGAGCCCGCTTTCGGCACTCGGAGCTTTGGCTGCTGATCGAGGAGGTGGGAGCCGATGCCCTGCCCATCATCAGTCTCGTCAGCTTTCTCGTCGGTCTGATCCTCGGCTATATCGGCGATCAGCAGTTGGCCCAATTCGGTGCGCGGATCTTCGTCGCCGACCTGGTCGGGCTCGCCATTGTCATCCAGATCGCTGCGCTCATCACGGCGATCGTGCTCGCCGGGCGGACCGGGGCAGCTTTTGCGGCCCAGCTCGGGACCATGCAGGTGAACGAAGAGATCGATGCCCTGCGCACCTTGGGGATCTCGCCGGTCGAGTTCCTGGTCTTGCCGCGACTCATCGCGCTGGTTGCCATGACGCCCTTGTTGGCCATCTATGCGAACCTCACGGGGATCCTCGGCGGGGCCTTTGCCGGCACGGTGGTCGGTGGTTTGAATCCGGCCGAGTATTTTACCGAGACGGTTGCGGCGATCGGCTGGAACCACATCACGCAGGGTCTGATCAGTGCGACCGTCTTCGGCGCCATCGTCGCCGTGTCCGGATGCCTGCGCGGCATGCAGTGCGGTCGCAGTGCCGCTGCGGTCGGCGAGGCGACGACCTCGGCGGTGGTGACCTCGATCGTCTTCATCGTGATTGCATCGGCGGTCCTTACGATCGTCTTCGATGCGGTCGGTCTTTCGTGATCGGCTGGACGACGATGCCGACCGGAGCCGCGCGTGACGAACAAAGCCGAACCTCCGGCGATCTGTCCACGGCTGCGCCGACCGATCGAGCCTCTAGTCGGGCGGGCAGCTCCGCCGATGATCGACATATCGTCGTGGATGCCCTGTCCGTCGGCTACGGCGAGACGGTGATTCAGCGCGATCTGAGCTTCGGAATCCGGCGCGGCGACGTCTTCGTCATCATGGGCGGCAGCGGCAGCGGCAAAAGCACGCTCATGCGCAGTCTGGTTGGACTCTTGGAGCCGCTGGCCGGGAAGATCCTGTTCGACGGCGAGAGCTTTTGGGATGCGCCCCAGAGCGCGCGTATCCGAAGGATGCGTCGCAATGGCGTGATGTATCAGAGCGGTGCCCTCTGGAGCTCCATGACACTCGAGGAGAATGTTGCCTTGCCGCTCGAGCAATACACGCGGCTTCGACCGAGCCAGGTCCACGATGTCGCGGTCTACAAGCTCGCGTTGGTCGGCCTCTCGGCCTACTGCGACTATTATCCCTCCGAGATCAGCGGCGGCATGCGCAAACGGGTCGGCGTCGCACGAGCCATGGCCCTGGATCCGGATATCCTCTTCTTCGACGAGCCATCGGCGGGCCTCGACCCCTTGAGTGCGCGTCTGCTCGATGAGCTGATTCTCGAGCTGCGCGAGAGCCTGGGCACGACCATGGTCGTCGTGACCCATGACCTTGCGAGCATCTTCGCCATCGCGGACGACTCGGTGTTTCTCGACGCCTCCTCGCAGACCATGCTCACCACGGGCAACCCGCGCAAGCTGCGCGAGCACAGCGAGATCGAGATCGTCCGTGATTTTCTGAGCCGGGGAGAGACATGAGCAAGCAGGCCAATCCGACCGTGATCGGCGGCTTCGTGCTCGGGGCCTTGGCCCTTGTCGTGATCGCGATTTTGGTTTTCGGCAGCGGTGCGCTCTTTCGCGAGCAGGTTCCGATGGTGACCTATTTCCCCGGTTCGGTGCAGGGGTTGAATGTCGGCGCCGGGGTTCAGTTCGAGGGTGTGACGGTGGGGCGCGTGACCGGGATCGAGCTGAGGTTCTCGCCGGATACCGGCACCTTCAGTGTGCCGGTGACCTACGAGGTCTGGCCGGAAAGCGTGAGCATTCTCGGTTCGGCCTCTGACGACTCGCCCGAGGAGATCCTCCGCGGGTTGGTCAAGGAGCGCGGTTTGCATGCACGCCTGGAGTCCTTGAGTTTCGTCACCGGGCAATACGTGATTGCGCTCCAGTTGATCCCGGATCGCCCCGTGCGGTTGGTGGAGGATCCCGACGATGCCGTCGAGGTACCCGCGATCGAGGCGACGCGCGACCGGATGACGGAGATGCTCAACAATCTGCGGCTTGACGATCTCGTCAATGAAGCGTCGTTGACTCTAGCGTCGATCCGGCAATTGATCGGTTCCGGGGAGGTGCTGCGTTTGCTCGAGAGGTTGAACGAGACGCTTGCTGCGGCTCGGGTGCTGATCGAGGATTTCGATCGGGAGGTGCAGCCGCTCGCACAGCGCCTGGATTCGACGCTCGGGGATTTCGGTGCGATGGCACAAACGGTGAATTCCAGCGTTGTGCCGGTCGCGGAGAGTCTCGAGACGGTCGCCGAGTCGCTGACTGTATTGGTGCGAAGGGTCGACGAGCAGGTGGTCCCGCTCTCGGGCGCGGCGCAATCCGCGCTGGGCGAGGTCGAGACCGCCATGCGCTCGCTGGGGTCCTTGGCCGGCGATGCCTCCGGGACGCGGGTTCGGCTTGACCGGTTCCTCGGCGAGGCCTCGGCGGCAGCGCGATCACTTCGGGATCTTGCCGACTATCTGGAGCGGCATCCGGATGCGGTGTTGCGCGGGAAGCGATAAACCGCGTTTCGGTGGTTGACCGGGTGTTGCTTTTGAAAGGACTTGGCGACCTTGACGCACATGTTCGTCCGACAGTTCACCGTCGCCGGGTCATGCTGCAGATCTCGGTCTAGACGGCTCCGGACACATCAGGCCCGGAGACGCAAGCGTCTCCGGGCCTGACTCGCCGAGGCCTGAACCGATTAGAAGTCGAGGAAGCTCACGGTCTCGGTCGATTCGGCAGGAACCGCCTGCACTTCGACAACGGGCTCTTTCAGCTCTTCGTTCGCGAGACGCTCAGACTCCGGCATCACCATCGCGGTTTGGACACCGCCCACGAGCAGAGCGACTGCGGCAAGAACACCTAATGCACCCATGGTATATCTCCGATTTCGGTTGGTTGCTGGTATGGGGATCATTATATAAGCAAATTCTAATTAAGCAAGCGCTAATTTTGACGATCTTCGCGCAATCTTTTTCGGCACCCCCATCCGCTCGTGACGCTACCTGAGCCGGCAACTTGGGTTGGTCGCTAATATTAGCGATTGTTGATCAAGATCAAACCTCTAGCTCGGATTCCGTCCTAATCTTGATGTCACGTCGGAGCGAATCGTGCTCACGGCGTGCTCAACAGGTTTCTCGAGACGGGAGAAATGTGATGACGACAACAAAACGGCTTGTGCTTGCTGCGGCGGTCGCCGCTGTTGCTGCTTTCGGCTCCATGTCCGCGAACGCCTTCTGGGGTTCCGGCCCCTTCGGCATGTTCCCGGGCGGTTGGGGCGGACCTTGGAACTCGCCTTGGTACGGACCCTATGGGGGCTATCCCTATGGTGGTTACGGGTATCCCTACGGAGCTTATGGCGCACCTTACGGTTGGGGTGCCCCCTACGGCTGGGGTGCGCCGCTCTACGGCTATCCGGCCTATAGCTACCCGACGACGCAGTCGAGCACCGACTCGAGCAAGTAATTCTCCTCGCCTCGATGCCGTCCGGTATCGGGGCGAGAATCACCGCGTTCGCGGCCGCGAGGGGCGCTCGCGCCTTCAGCGCGACGTTTCTCGCGTCTCGAATCGCCCCACCCGTTGCCGGACCGGCACGCTCATCATCGCCTCCGACCTCCTGCCTGCTATCATCCGCGTCGGCTCGCGTCTGCAAGCGAGTCCTGTCAGCGATCTGAGCGGAGAAGCGATATGCGAGTACTCGTCGGCGATATCGGGGGTACCAAGACGGCATTGGGTCTTGCGAAGACGCACGGAGACCGCGTCGATCTCGAGAAGACGATGCAGTATCCGAGTGCGGATTTCGACTCGCTCGACGAGATCGTCCGGTGCTATCTCGAGGAGACCGGAACGACCTGTCGTTTCGCGGCCTTCGCCATCGCCGGGCCGGTGCGGGACCGGCGCAGTCAGGCGACGAATCTACCCTGGGACCTGGATGCCGATGCCATGGAGCAGGCACTCGGCTTTGCCGGCGTTGCGCTGCTGAATGATCTGGAGGCGACGGCTTGGGGGCTCGCGGCATTGGGCCCCGACGACCTGGTCGAGGTCCATCCGGGGGAGGCGGCACAAGGCAACGCCTGCGTGGTCGCTGCGGGTACCGGACTCGGAGAAGCGGGGTTATTCTGGGACGGCTTGCGTCACCATCCTTTCGCGACCGAAGGCGGGCATGCGGACTTCGGGCCTACCGACGAGCGCGAGTGCGCGCTCCATGCGTTCCTGAAGCAACGCTTCGGGCGGGTCAGTTGGGAGCGCGTCGTTTCCGGTCTCGGGATCCGAAACCTCTACGACTTCTTGTCCGAATGGCGCGGAATCGAATCGCCGCCCGCGTTGCGCGAGTCCCTCACGAGCGGGGACGCCGCAGCGGCGATCGCCGCGGCCGCTTCGGAGAACTCCTGCCCGGTCTGCACCGAGACAATGGACCTGTTCTTTCTTCTCTACGGGCGTGAGGCCGGAAACATGGCACTCAAGCAGATGGCGCTCGGCGGGGTCTACCTCGGCGGGGGTATCGCGCCGAAGAACCTTGACGCCCTGCGCAGCAGCGCCTTCCTGGAGGGTTTCCTCGATAAAGGCCGTTTGGAGCCTCTGATGCGCGCGATGCCGGTTCGGGTGATCGTGCAGCCGAGCACGCCGCTGATGGGGGCGGCTCGGTTTCTGGCGTCGCAGTAGGTAGCTCCGGCTATCAGCCGCCAGTCACCAGCCACCAGCCACCAGCCACCAGCCGCCAGTTTCAAAGTCGCTGGAAGCAGGAGGCAGGAGGCAGCAGGCAGCAGGCAGCAGGCAGCAGGCAGCAGGCAGCAGGCAGCAGGCAGCAGGCTAAACCCTAAATCCAATAAAGAGGAACCCATGACACAAATGCTCAGCATTACCGGAATGAGCTGCGCCCACTGCGTTCGCGCCGTGACCTCGGCGCTGGAGTCTGTTGCCGGCGTCGAGTCTGTCGTGGTGGATCTGGAGCTCGGTCGTGCCAGGGTCGAGGGACAGGCCGATGCCGATGCCTTGATCGCAGCCGTCGTCGCCGAGGGTTATGGCGCGGAGCCGGCCCCACCGGCATGATCTCGGGTCGGGTCCCGATCGGCCTCGCCCTGTGGGGTGAGTCTCGGTGCCGATGCTCCATCCATGCGGACGCCGCGGTTGTCGCGATCGGGCGCTAAGCCTAGACCCTCGATCACCCCGGGATCGGTCGAGCGTCGCCTGAATCTTTCGTTCCAGTCCCGTGGATCGGTACGTCCGATCCGCGTCGTCTGTTGTCTGTCGTTTTGTCGGAGGCAGTTGTCATGTCGAGCCGTGAAAAGGTCGGCGTATGGATCGAATCGACCCGGATTCAGGGCATCATCATCGGGTTGATTCTGGTCAACGCGGTCACCCTTGGATTGGAGACCTCGTCGAGCATCATGGCCAGCTATGGCGGGTTCCTGCATCTTATTGATCGCGTAATCTTGGCCGCATTCGTCGCGGAGATGCTGCTGAAGCTCTTCGCTCACGGGCGGGGCTTTTTCCGTCGAGGCTGGAACCTGTTCGACTTTACCGTGATTGCGATTGCGTTGATCCCGGCGAGCGGACCGCTTGCGGTCTTGCGTGCGCTTCGGGTTCTTCGCGTCTTGCGGTTGGTCTCGGTATCGCCGCGTCTGAGGTTTGTCGTCGAGGCGCTGCTCAAGGCGTTGCCCGGAATCGCCTCGATTGCTTCTTTAATGCTGCTGCTCTTTTATGTGGCCGCCGTGATCGCGACCGGTCTGTTCGGAACGGGGTTTCCGGAGTGGTTCGGCACGCTCGGCGGATCCATGTATACCCTGTTTCAGATCATGACGTTGGAGAGTTGGTCGATGGGGATCGTGCGTCCGGTGATGGAGGTCTATCCCTATGCTTGGCTCTTCTTCATCCCCTTCATCTTGATCGCAACCTTTACGATGCTGAACCTCTTCATCGGCATCATCGTCGACACGATGCAGACGCTGCACGACGATCAGCATGCCGCGGAGCGCGAGCGAATCGAGGAGACGGTTCACCAGGATACCCGCCATGTCGAAATCGAGGTCCGGGCTCTGCGCGAGGAGATCGAGGGTCTGCGACGAGACCTGGCGATACGCGGAAAACAGAGCTGACGAGGCTTGCCATGCCCCAATGGGCAGGGTGGGTCGTGCGCGCCTCTGTGTTTGGTACTATGATACAAACTGTCGCTTTTGCGATGCGGGCTGTTGTAATTCGTCGACGCATGGCTGCTTTTCTGCGGTGGTGCCGAGCCGTGGATGGGTCCGTAACCTCGGATTCGCCGGTTTTGTCTGATCGTCAAGGGGTTGAGTTTGGATCGAGCCGAAAGACATCGAGCGACCGCGCCAAGGGATGCGGCTTCGGCTCCTCCGGTGCGCCCGAGCGCATGGGTCCGAGTGCTGGCGATTCCTCTGCTTTTTCTGGCGAGCGGCGCGTTCGCCATGAAGCTCGACGTCACGGTGACCGGCCTGGAGGGAGAGCAGGAGACGAACGTCCTGGCCCTGCTGTCCATCTACCAAGAGCGCGCACAGGAGGATATGACGCCGGCGCGGGCCGAGGCATTGCATCGCTTGGCGCCGGATCAGATTCGCGATGCCTTGGCGCCCTTCGGGCTCTATCAGGTCGAAGTGACGGATCGGCTCGATGCCGCTGCGGATCCGAACGGGACCTGGGTGGCCACGTACGAGGTCGTCCCCGGGCCACCCGTGAAGATCGGCCAGGTCAACTTTTCGATCACCGGCGAGGGGGCCGATGACCCCGCCTTCCCGAAGACCTTCCCGATGCAGGTCGGCGACGTGTTCCTGCATCGGGAATATGAGGCGGCCAAGTCCGATCTCCGTGCTCGCGCGTCCTCGGGCGGCTATCTCGATTACAATCTCGCGCAACACCGTGTGCTCATCGACCTGGTCGCCTACGAGGCAATCGTCGATTTCGAGCTCGCGACCGGACCCCGTTATTATCTCGGCGAGGTCTCTTTCAAGCAGGATCTCTTGAACGACAAGTTCTTACACAAATTTGTCACTTTCGAGCCCGGCGTCGTTTACAACCCCGATTTGCTCCTGGCGATGCAAGGCCGGCTGCTGAGTACCGAGTACTTCTCCGATGTGGAGATCGTCCCTCGGAAGGATGATACAGGCGACGATACCCTGGTTCCGATCGAGGTCGTCGCAACCCGCAACAAACGCGACAAGTTTCGCGTCGGCGCGGGGTTTTCGACCGATACCGGCCCGCGGGTCAGCGCCGATTGGCGGCGTCGCTACGTCAACCAGTGGGGTCACAATTTTCGAACTGAGTTGCAGCTCTCGCCCGTGCTCTCTCAATGGAGCTTCGATTATCGGATTCCGATCCAGGATCCGACGCGCGATTACATCATCGTCAAGCCCCAGGCCACCTACTCGAACCTCAATACCCAAAAAGGCTGGTTGTATTCGGTGCAGTTCGCCCATTCGACGCTCACCCCGGGCGGCTGGCGACGCACCGCCGGCATCGACTACAACTACGAGGACTACGATATCAGCAACATCCAGACCGGGGCCTCCTCGGAACTGGTTCCCAATATCTCTTGGTCGAAGACCGTGGCCGATGACCCGATCAACACCAAGCGGGGGTATAGGATACGTTACTCGCTGCTGGGTGCGCTCGAGGGTGTGGTATCGAATGCAACCTATTTGAGCGGGGTATTGCAGTTCAAATGGATCCGGGGTTTCGCGGAAAAGTACCGCTTCATCACGCGGGCCGATCTCGGCGTCACCCTGGCGGAGAATCTCGACGAGCTGCCGGCGAGCCGTCGCTTCTTCACCGGCGGCGACAACACGATTCGCGGCTGGGGGTTCGACAGTCTGGGGCCCACGGAGCCCTTCAACTACGACACTGTCGGCGGACGTTATCTCGGTGTCGGCAGCCTCGAGCTCGAGCGGCAGATCAAAGGTCCATGGAGCGCCGCCGTCTTCACCGATTTCGGAAATGCCTTCGATCCGGACTACGACAACAAATTTCAGCAGAGCGTGGGTTTCGGCGTGCGCTATGCCTCGCCCATTGGTCAGGTCCGCCTGGATCTGGCCTTGCCATTCACGCAGAACAACTACGAGATCGGCGACGGCTGGCCACCGGCGCGGGTCGTCTTCGTGATTGGGCCTGATCTGTGAGCGAAATCGACACGACTGAGGCACCCCCCGAGGATTCCATGCCGCCCGAGCCGACAGCCGTTGCCTCCACCGCGACCCCGCGGCGTCGGCGCATCCGGCCGCTGCGTCTGCTCCTCGGCATGGTCATGTCTTTCGCATTGGTGCTGGTCCTAATGTTGGGGTTGGTGCTCGGGACCCAGACCGGGCTGCGCTTTGCCGTCGGGTTGGTCGAAGACTTGGCTCCGGGTGTCCTGAGTGTCGAACGCGTCGAAGGGCGAGTCACCGGGCAGCTCACGCTCGATCGGCTCGCGATACAGGTTGCCGACTTCGAGATGCGTGCTGACAGCATCGTTTTGGATTGGTCGCCGATCGCCGTCCTGCGCGGAGATCTGCCGATCGAGGTGCTCCGTATCCAGGGCCTGGACCTGGTGTTGCCGCCGAGCCCCGAGGAGTCCGCACCGCTGGTTCTGCCCGACCTGGTCTTGCCGCTTCGCATCGATCTGCATGAGGCGCAGGTCGAGCGATTGCGCCTCTTCAAGTCCGGCGAGGCCGAACCCTTCTTCGTGATCGAGGATACGATCCTCTCCGCGAGCCTGCGGGGCAGCGAATTGAAACTCGTGCGACTGGAGGTAATGCTGCCGACCCCGCGGCTCGCCGCGCGCGCCTTCGGTCGAGTCGAGCTCAGCGGCGACTATCCGCTGGATCTGGATCTCGATTGGGAGATGACGCAGGCTCCCGCGATCGCCTTACAGGGCTCTGCGAAGGTCACGGGAGATCTGGCATCGCTGCAGGTCCGGCACCGCTTGAGCGGCTCCGCGCAGGCGGCCCTCGATGTTCGTCTCGATGACCCGCTCGGCAAGCCCGCCTGGGACGGGCAGCTGGAGATCCTCGGCGTGAATCTGCCCGACTTCGGATCCGATCTTCCCGGAGTGACGGTGACCGGTCTGCTGGAGACGCAGGGCGACCTCGAAAAGGCCGTGGTGAAGGGGCATATCGATGCGCGAGCGCCGCAACTGCCTGATTTCGGGAATCTGGCCGCCGTGCTGGATGTCGCCTGGGCCGGGAAGGTCTTGGAGATCCGCAGCCTTGCGCTGACCGAGCAGGTCTCGGAGGCGCGCTTGAACGCGACGGGTCGACTCGACCTGAACGTCGATCCGGGTCGATTCGAGGTCACCGGCGCTTGGGAACGCCTGCGCTGGCCGTTGAGCGGAGACCTGATCGCCGAATCGCCCCGCGGTCAGCTCGACGCTTCGGGCGACTTCGACGCCTTCGTCTATTCGCTGTCGCTTGCCGCGAGCGGTCCGGATGTGCCGCCCGCGACGCTGGATCTCGGCGGCAGCGGTTCTCAAACCGCGGCCCAAATCGACGCGCTCAAGCTGTCTGTGCTTGACGGCGAGCTTCTCGGCAAAGGGGAGGTGACCTGGTCGCCGGATGTGCGTTGGACGCTCACGCTCGACGGCACGAACCTCGACCCCGTCGGCTTGGTCGAGGGGCTTGAGGATCGCCTGTCGTTTCAGTTCGAGACCTCCGGCGGCCTCGACGGTTTCGAATACGATTTCGCAGCTCGCTCCGTTGGCCCCGGATTGCCGCCGTCCCAGTTGCGCTTGGGAGGCCGAGGCGATGTGCGCCAAACCCGGATCGAAACCCTCGTTCTGGACACCCTGAACGGACGCATCGAGGGTGGCGCGACGCTCGGCTGGGACCCGCAGGTGACCTGGGAGGCGACCTTGGATGCCTCCGACATCGACCCCGGCAGCTTCGCCGCGGAGTGGGGCGGCAACCTCGCAGCCCGGTTGAGCAGCCGGGGGAAGATCGAGCCCTCGGGCCCGGACCTGGTCGCGCGAATCGAGCAGTTCGAGGGTCTGCTGCGCGGCTACCCCGTCCTCGCATCCGGAACCGTTGCGATGACCGGCGAGACCATCCGAATCGACGGACTCGATGCTGCATCCGGCTCCAGTGCCCTAAATCTGCAAGGACAGATCGACAAGACGATCGATTTGGTCTTCAGCCTTGAGTCGCCTGACCTTGCGAGCGTGCTGCCGGAGGCCGCCGGGAGCCTCACCGCCCGCGGCAAGATCTCCGGGCCGCGCGAGTCACCCCGCGTTCTGCTCGATCTCGCCGCGCGGGATGCCGAGTGGTCGGGCCAAGGGATCGCCACGCTGTCCGGACGCCTGGACCTCGGGCTCTCCACGGAGGATCCCTTCGACATCCGTTTGGACGGGAGCCGCCTCGTCGTCGGCGACATGATCTGGGATACCTTGACGATGCGCGGTGCGGGTAGGATTCCGGATCACCGACTCGAGCTGGCCCTGAAGGGCGAGCCCCTCTCGGTGATCCTCGATGCCGCGGGCGGTCTGGATTCGGCCGGCGCCTATACCGGTCGGATCGCGCGCCTGGATGTCGATGCCGCATCTTTCGGCGATTGGACATTGCAGCGGCCGAGTCCGATCGCCGTAGCCGGTCCGACGCTCGCTTTCGGACCCTTTTGTATTCGAGGTCCGGCCGATTCCGGCGGTTGCGTGGAGCTCAAACGCGACGCGAACGAACGGGCGGTCGCGAGTCTGGACGTGACCTTGGCCGATTTCACGCTTCTCGCCCCGGTGTTGCCCGAGACGCTTGATCTGACCGGCAACGCCCGCGTGCGCGGGCAATTCGAGACCGCCGGCTCGGTGCTGAAGGGCACTGCAAGCGCCGAGATCCCGCAGGGGTCGCTGCGTGTGATGATGGGTGGAGGTCGCGACGAGACCCTTGATTTTTCAGGCACTCGGCTCGCGATCGATGCCGGTGCGAAGGCCCTCTCCGTGCGTCTCGGGATCCCGCTGGAGGGATTCGGACGCGTCGACGGGACGCTGGATCTTGCCGGTTGGCGGCTCGACGACCCCGGTCGGAAAAGCCAGCCGCTCGCCGGTACCCTGCGCGCCGATCTCCAAGGGCTCGATCGGATCGGCAATCTGGTTCCCGAGATCGCCGGGATGACCGGCGGGCTCGGCGTGGATCTCGGCGTGCGCGGCACGCTCGGCGCACCGGCATTGCGAGGCGAGGCGCAGGTTCGGGACGTCGGATTCACCGTTCCGCTGATCGGACTACGGGTCGCGGATCTCAACCTCACGGCCAGCGCACCGACCGGCGAGCGTTTGGACCTGCAGGGTCAGGCGGACATCGGAGGCGGTCGATTGGAGTTGACCGGCGACGCCCGTCTCGGCGGGGGAGGCTTCGCCGCACAGGCACGGGTATTCGGGACAGGTCTCAAGGTCGCGGACACGACGGAATATTTCGCGCTGTTGTCGCCCGACCTGAATTTTGAGGCCAACTCGAAGGGTGCGCGTCTGAGCGGCGAGATCACGATCCCCGAGGCCCGTATCCGGCCTCGCGCCATCCCGGCCGGAACGCAGACGCAGTCGAGCGACGTGGTCTTGGCGGATAGCTCCGAGGAGGCGGCTTTACCGCTGACCATCGATCTGCGCGTGAAGCTGGGCGACGCCGTGACCGTCGATGCCTTCGGTCTGCGCGGGCGTCTCGCCGGGAACCTGGGGGTCTCGCAGATGCCCGGCCGCGACATGCTGGGGAACGGCCAATTGCAGATCATCGATGGCCAGTATCGGCTGACCACCGGTCTCGGGTTGTCCGCCGAGATCGGTGCTCCGCTCAATATCTCCCAGGGGCGCGTGATCTATGCGCGCAGCCCGATCGACAATCCCGGGCTCGTGATCCAGGCCGAGCGTGACGGGGGATCGACCGTTGCGGGCATCCGTGTCTTGGGAACCCTGCGTGAGCCGAAGCTGACCTTCTTTTCCGGAACGGACCCCGGGATGACCCAAGCGCAGATCACCAAGTTTCTCTTGACCGGCATCGCCCCGGGCGGGAGCGGCGAGAGTGATACCGGGCTTGCCGTCGGGACCTACATTGCGCCCAAGATCTTTCTGGAATACGAGACCGGCCTGGGCGACCAGGCGAACAGCGTACGACATCGCTACGACTTGACCGATCACGTCGAGATTCAAACCGAAACGGGGGGGAATCAAGGCGCCGATATTTTCTACAGCTTCGAGCGATGAGTCTCGCGCATCCAAAGTTTTGGCCGAGTTGGTTCGTCGTCGGCTTGATCTACGGGCTCGGTCGCTTGCCGTTCCCTCTGATCTGGTTGATCGGTACCGGGGTCGGGCGCTTGACCTATCTGCTCGCCGGCCCCAGGCGTCGGATCGGTCGGCGTAATCTCGAGATCTGTCTCACGGCAGCGAGCGCGCGCGAGCGCGAGCGCATCTTGCGGGCGCATTTCGGGTGGTTGGGCGTCGCGGCCTTTTGTCAGGGTGTGAGCTGGGGGGCCTCGCGCGAACGGCTCGCGCGGTTGGTGAAGATTCGCAACCGCGAGTCGATCGACCGCTGTATCGCCGAGGGTCGGCCAGTGATCGTCCTCGTCCCCCATTTCGTCGGCCTCGAGCTTGGCGGCGCCGCCTTCACAGCGCTGGTCCACTCGGGCGTCTACATGTACCAGCGGATCCGCAACCCGGTGGTCGACCGGCAGGTGCGGCGCGCGCGTCAGCAGTACGGCAGCGTCTCCATCGAGCGCCACGACGATCTTCGTGGACTGGTGCGGGAGATGAAAAAGGGCACGCCTTTCTTCTATCTGCCCGATCAGGACGGCGGACGGCGCGGTCTCTTCGTTCCCTTCTGCGGGGTCGCGGCTTCAACCGTGCCCATGTTGGGGCGTTTCGCGGCCATGACCGGTGCAGCGGTCATCCCGACCTTCGCCCGGTTTCTGCCCCGGGGGCGCGGCTTGGAGTTGATCTTCGATCCACCGCTGGAGAATTTCCCGAGCGAGGACCGCACGGCGGATGCCCTGCGCATGAACCAGGTTATCGAGGCACGCATTCATACCATGCCCGAGCAATACTTCTGGGTGCACCGTCGCTTCAAGACCCGCCCACCCGGCGAAGCGCCCATTTATCCGCCCAAACGGCGGCGATGAGTCTCGGTCCGGACGTGGAGCTCGGCAGCAATCACGATCGGGAGGGGAGTTCGGTCGGTACACCGCGCTTCGGTCGTCCGCGTGATTGGGCGATCGGCGCGGCGCTTCTGGCAGCCGTCGTCTTCGCGGTTGAATGGACAGTCGGATGGGGGCCGCTGCTCTTGCCGTGGCGCACACTCTCGCCGCTGCTTTTGGTCGTGCTCTTCGGCTTAACCGCACTCAGCTACGTGCTTCGGGCCGTGCGGGTTTACGACTATTTCGGGCCTCGGTTTCGCGGCTGCTTTCCGATCGTGCTGCGTCTGAGCATGCTGCACAACACGGCGAACAACCTCCTGCCGATGCGTGCCGGGGAGATGGTTTTCCCCTGGTTGATGCAGCGATACTTCGGTCACGGCTTTCTCGACGCCGCGGCGGCTTTGCTCTGGATCCGAATCCTGGACCTACACTTCCTCGTCTTGATCGGCATCTTGATCCTGTACTTGCGCGATCCCCTTCCGTTGTGGTGGATCGCGGCGCTCGCCTGGCTCGCCGGGCTCTTGCTCTTCTTGCCACTGCGGGGGTTGGTGACGGGCAAGAGCGAATCGTCCGGGCGCGCGCCTGCCGTGAAGCTCATGCGGCTCGTCCGACGCGTCTTGGGTGCCGCTCCCGCGAAGCCCCGGATCATCGCACGCGTCTATCTGTGGACTGCATTGACCTGGACCCTCAAATTCGCCGCCTTCGCGGTGCTGCTCGAGCACTTCCTGCCGGTCGAGTTCTGGCGCTTGCTCACGGGCGTGATGGGGGCGGAGCTGTCGAGCGTCCTGCCCTTCCACGGCATCGCCGGCAGCGGGAGCTACGAGCTGGCGGTCGTCGCGGCCCTTGCGCCCTTGGGCGTGGACCCGAGACTGGCCTTGGCCGGTGCGGTCAATCTACACCTCTTCCTGCTCGGGTCGACCCTGGTGCTCGGCGTCCTCGCATTGCTGCTGCCCAAGGCCTCCGTGCCTATCGCCGGCAACCCGCCGCCGTCCGGGCGCTAAACAGTGCGATCGGAAGACCAGGGTCCGACCGATGGGCGAACGGGAAACCGCAAGACCCTTGGCTGTTCTCAAGATTGAATCGCCCCCTGTTGCAGTGCACAATAACGACCCGATCTGACAGTTCGACGACGGTCCTACCCCTCGGTACACGACAGAAGCCCATGGTCGATTCAAGGCTGTCGCGTCCCGGTGACCGCAAAACGCCGGGGCGAACGCGGTGTCGAACCGGCCGGGCTCGGCCGCACTCGGGTGGGTCGGGACGCGGCCGGCGCATCCTCATAGGCGCATCACCAAAGGTTAAAGAATGCAAACAACAAGACCCGTATTCCTGGATCTACGGCGGATCAAGCTGCCGATTCCGGGTGTCGTTTCGATCCTGCATCGCATCAGCGGCGTCTTGATGGTCCTCGCCATCCCGCTCGCGGCCATCCTCTTACACCACGCGCTCTCCGGGCCCGTGGGGTTCGCGCAGGTCGCCGGCATCCTGGACTTCTGGCTGGTGAAGCTGATCCTGCTGGTCCTGGCCTGGAGCCTGCTGCACCATCTCTTCGCCGGGATCCGCTATCTGCTGCTCGACCTGGGTCTGGGGCTGGACCGCCCGGCAGCTCGACGGAGCTCTTGGACGGCGCTGATAGCGGCGATCGTCGTACTGGTCATCGGTGGAGGGCTGGCATTATGAGCCGGCAAGCATCCGGTCTTATGGCCTGGGTCATTCAGCGTACTACGGCCGTCTATTTGGCGCTCTTCCTGACCTATCTACTGATCAAGTTCGCCTTCAACGCGCCGGTCGACCATGCCGCCCTGGTCGCCTGGGTCGCCCATCCGCTGGTCGCGCTGGGCCTCATGCTCCTCGTACCGCTCCTGCTCGCCCATGCGTGGGTGGGCATCCGTGATGTCCTGATCGACTATGTGCACGCGCTCGGCCTGCGGATCGGTCTGCTGACCCTTTTCGCCTTCGTCTTCATCGCCTCGGGCCTCTGGGCCTTCAAGGCCATCATCACCGCCGGTCTGCAGGGGTAATCCAGGCATGGGAATTCCGACACGTCACTTCGACGCTCTCATCATCGGCGCCGGCGGCGCGGGACTGAACGCCGCACTTCAACTGGCCGGTGCTGATCTGCGCGTCGCCGTTGTCTCCAAGGTCTTTCCGACGCGTTCGCACACGGTGGCAGCCCAGGGCGGGGTGAACGCCGCGCTCGCCAACGTCTTGCCGGACTCCTGGCACTGGCACATGTTCGATACCGTCAAGGGTTCGGACTATCTCGGTGACCAAGACGCGATCGAGTTCATGTGCCGAGAGGCCATCCCGACGGTCTACGAGCTCGAGCATGCAGGCGTACCCTTCTCGCGTCTCGACGACGGCAAGATCTACCAGCGCGCCTTCGGTGGTCAGAGCCAGAACTTCGGCGGCGATCAGGCGGCGCGCACCTGCGCCGCCGCCGATCGCACGGGTCATGCGATCCTGCACACCCTCTATCAGCAGAACATCCGGGCGCGGACCCACTTCTTCGACGAGTTCTTCGCCATCGACCTGGTGCGGGATGCCGAAGGGATCATCTGCGGTGCACTGGTGCTCGAGATCGAGACCGGCGAACCGCTCTTGATCGAGTCCAAGGCGACCCTGCTCGCCACCGGCGGCTGGGGTCAGGTCTTCCGCACGACCTCGAATGCGCACATCAACACCGGCGACGGTGCCGCGATGGCCTTGCGTGCCGGCATCCCGCTGATGGATATGGAATTCTTCCAGTTCCACCCGACCGGCATTGCCGGCAAAGGGATGCTGATTACCGAGGGCACGCGCGGGGAGGGCGGTTATCTCATCAACAAGGACGGCGAGCGCTTCATGGAGCGCTATGCCCCGCGCGCCAAGGACCTAGCCAGCCGCGACGTGGTCTCGCGTGCGATCGTCACCGAGGTCAAGGAAGGGCGCGGCTGCGGCGAGAACGGCGACTATGTGATGCTCAAGCTCGACCATCTCGGCGAGGCGGTCATCTCCAAACGTCTCCCCGGTATTCGCGAGTCGAGCCAGATCTTTGCGGGTGTCGATCCGGTCATCGAGCCCATCCCGGTCTTCCCGACCGCTCACTATGCCATGGGGGGTATCCCGACCGACCGCTTCGGTCGGGTCGCCATGCCGGCGGGCCATGGCTCCGAGGAGGTCGTGGTCGGTCTCTACGCGGCCGGCGAGTGCGCTTGTGCCTCGGTGCACGGCGCCAATCGTTTGGGCGGGAACTCGCTGCTCGACATCCTGGTGTTCGGTCGATTGGCGGGCAAGGACATCATCGACTATGTCCGCGAGAACCCCTATCAACGCGCCGTCGACTCCGCGAGCCTGGAGCAGGCGATGGGTCGCCTGGGCCGATGGGAACAAACGGGAGACGGCCCTACGGTCGGGCAGCTGCGCGCCGATTTCCGCAAGTGTATGGAAGATCACGCCGGTGTGTTCCGGACCGAGGAGATCATGACCGAGGGCTACAACAAGCTCTGCGAGCTGCGCGACCGACTCCCCGAGGCACGTCTGACCGACCAGTCCAAGGTCTTCAATACCGCCCGAATCGAGGCGCTGGAGCTGGAGAACATGATGGATGTCGGCATGTCGATCGCGGTCTCGGCGCTGCATCGGCAGGAAAGCCGAGGTGCCCACTCGCGACCAGACCATCCTGCGCGCGACGACCAGACCTGGCTTAAACACAGCCTTTACTACCGAGAGGGCGATCGTATGGACTACAAACCGGTGCGCACCAAGCCCTTGACGGTCGAGTCCTTCCCGCCGAAGGAGCGGGTTTACTAGTCTCTTACGCCGCAAGCCCTGAGCAAACCGTCGCAGACTATTTCGTCGTCGTGTTCGTTGTCGTCATCGTCATCGGATTCCGGACGAACACGACAACGACACCGACAACGACAACGAGCAGAGCCATCGACCAGGTTTCTCGGGTCAGGCTCTGCCGGATTTGGGTTCAGGGTTAAGGGTTCAAAAACAACGAATTCAGGTGCGTTATGAAGATCAGCGTCTACCGCTACAATCCGGACACCGACACCAAGCCCCGGATGCAGGACTACGAGGTCAAGACCTTTCAAGGCATGATGCTGCGCGATGCCTTGCTCGAGGTGAAGAAACAGGACGAGAGCTTCAGCTTTCGCCACTCCTGCGGCGAGGGGGTTTGCGGCTCGGACGGGGTCAACGTCAACGGCCGCAACGTGCTCGCCTGCATCACGCCCATCGGCGAGTTGAAGGCGCCGATCGAGGTCCGTCCCTTCCCGGGCCGTCCGGTGATCCGCGACTTGGTTGTCGACATGACCCAGTTCTACGAGCAATACCGCGCCGTCAAACCCTACCTCGTTTGCAAGGATCCGCTTCCGGAGCAGGAGATCCTCCAGTCGCCGCAAGAGCGCGACAAGCTCGACGGGCTCTACGAATGTATCCTCTGCGGCTGCTGCTCGACGGCCTGCCCCTCCTTCTGGTGGAATCCGGAGAAGTTCCACGGCCCCGCGGCATTGCTGCAATCCTGGCGTTTCCTCGCCGACAGCCGCGACCAAGCGACCGAGGAACGGCTTGATGCCCTCGACGGTCCCTACAAGCTTTTCCGCTGCCACAGCATCATGAACTGTGTCGAGGTTTGTCCGAAGGGACTCAACCCGACGCGGGCGATCGGCAAGATCAAGGATCTGATGCTCGAGAAGGGTGTCTAGCGGACCTGTGGCGACTGAATCGACATCCGAGACCGCGGCCGTGACCGACGCCTCCCGGGGGGCGTCGGAGACGGAGCTCGAGATCCGACGGTTGCGCTGGCAATGCCGGCGCGGCATGTTGGAGCTCGATCATCTTTTGGATCGTTTCCTCGATCTCGGCTACCGTGATTTGGATCAGGCTCAACGCCTCGCCTTCGTGCGCCTGCTCGGCGAGCAGGATCAGCGGCTCAGCGACTGGTTTATGTCCCGCAAGGAACCGGCGGATACCGAGCTGGGCGATCTCGTTCGGCACATCGTCGAGGTCGTGCGTGAACGACCCAGCGCGAGTGTCGACTTGCACGGATAGATCATCGATCGCATCATCTCCTCGCTGGTGAACGGCGCGACAATTCGGGTTCGAAGGCCCGACCCGGTATCATCTTGCTTGATGAGACAAGAGCCGCATGCAAGGCCGACCATTATTGGAGGAGAGAACGCATGATCGATATTCGCTATCCCATTGCCGGGCTGATTGTGGTCACGTCCCTCTGGATCGTCTACGACCGCAGGAACGAGAGCGTCGAGCCGCCTGTTCCAGATCAGCCACCGATCGCGGTTGCGGAGCCGGTCGCTCCGACCGAGGCTGCGGCCCCCGAGCCGCCCGCAGCGCCTGCTCGCCCGTCCGCCTTGCCCCCGATGGTCCATCCGGACGACAACCCCGCGACTCCCGAGAAGATCGCGCTCGGCAAACAATTGTTCGTCGATCCGCGCCTTTCGGGCAGCGGCACCATGGCGTGCCAGGGCTGTCACTACCGCCATCTCGGCTGGACCGATGGGCGAAGATTCTCTCGGAAGGACAACGGGGATCTGAACACGCGGCATACCCCGTCGCTCTACAACACGGGGTATCAGACGGCCTGGTATTGGGATGGCCGCGCGACCAGCCTCGAGGGGCAGGTCTTAGCGGCCTGGAAGGCCCAAATCAACGCCGACCCGGAGCAGGTCGCGCCGCTTATTCAGGCGGTCCCGGGATATGCCGAGCAGTTCGAGACCGTCTTCGGCGGCCCGGCCACACCCGAGACGATCGTCAAAGCGCTGGCCGCCTATCTGCGCACCACAAACAGCGATGATTCTCCCTGGGATCGTTACGAGATGGGGCAGACGGGCGCGGTCACTCCGGACGCCGTCGCCGGACAGGCGCTCTTCGTCGGCAAGGCTGGATGCGTCGCCTGTCACGCCCCGCCTTACTACGGAAACAGCACCTTCTACAACATCGGCCTGGAGCATGGAAAGGACACCCCGGACCCCGGCCGGTTCAAGGTGACCGAGGACGAGGCGGATCGTGGTGCATTCAAAACCCCCTCGCTACGCTCCGTGGCCTTGAGCGCGCCCTATTTCCACGATGCCAGTGCACCTACGCTTGAGCTGGCGATTCGCTATATGGCTTCGGGCGGCAATCCGGACCCGAACAAGTCGGAGCTGCTGGTCGATCGGGGCCTGACCGACGCCGAGATCTTCCAGCTCGGAGCCTTCCTGCGCGCGCTCACGAGCCGTGAGACCTGGGACATGCCCGAGATTCCGTGATCCGGCCGAGCAACCCGACGGGCATCCGTTCGCAAGATCGAGCGGTGGACAAGCGAGAGCGACGTCCACCGACACTCCTGTCGGCGCCATTGCACCGCGCAGCGGGGTTCGTTATGGATTCTTCGTCGGTTAGGCCGTGTCACGAAGACCAACGATGAGGTCGAGGTCACCGCCTGATCGTTGAGCCTCCTGCCTCGGCCCAACCACCCGGAACCGTCGTTTTGTCCTCGAGCTGCAACGCGATCGATCGGAGGCGCTTGCCGGTGATTCGCGATTCGGATCCGGCGCGCCGTTTCGAGTGCAATTGATCCGGTCTTGCAATGGGCTCTCACCGCGAACGTCCGCCGTTACAGATCCGCCCGGGGTTTTCCCGCCGGTTCGCTTGGTTCGTCGGGCTGACACATGCCGCTGCAGCGTCCGTGATTCCTCTGCTCGGCGAGGGCCCGTCGTGGTTGTTTCTGTTGATTCCGGTCGCCGTTAGTGCGCTCTACATCGGCTATGTCGATGTCCTGCGGCGTGCGCCTTGGTCGATACGTTCGGTTCTCTGGGAGCCGGGCGGGACTTGGCGGATCCGTTGCGTCTCCGGCGCCGAGCATGAGGCGCGCCTGTGTCCAGGCACCTTCATCACCCTCCCGCTCGTCGTGCTCAGCTTCCGTCTCGGCTTCCTGCGTCGCCGCTCGCTCCCGGTCTTTGCCGACGCGCTCGATTCGGAGCAGCTCCGCCGTCTGCGTCAGCGACTCCGCATCGAGGGCGCGGCGCGGGATCGAGCCTCCGACCTGTCTTGACCACCGGCCGGCATTTGTCCCCGGTGAAATTCCGCATGCCGGCGATCGATCGACGGTCGCACAGGCGCTGCTATGCTACCGTTGTTCCCATTGATCCGCCTCCCTCCGACGAGACCCTCATGGCGACACGCTACCCTTTGATCCTGGTCGATGCCTCCGGCTACCTGTTTCGCGCCTACCATGCACTCCCGAAATTGACCAACTCCAAGGGCGAGGCGACCGGCGCGCTCATGGGTGTTGTCAGCATGCTGCGCAAGCTCATCGAGGAGCATCACCCCGACTATATCGGGGTGGTCTTCGACGCGCCGGGTAAGACCTTTCGCGACGACATCTATCCCGAGTACAAGGCCAATCGGCCGGCGATGCCGGACGAGCTGCGCGAGCAGATCTTGCCGCTGCAGGAGGTGATTCGGGCGATGGGTCTGCCGCTGTTGGTGGTCCCGGATGTGGAGGCCGACGACGTGATCGGCACGCTCGCGACCCGCGCCGCGGCACAGGGCATCCCGACCCTGGTGTCGACCGGGGATAAGGACATGGCGCAGCTCGTCGGCGAGCATGTGACGCTCGTGAACACGATGACGGATACGGTCCTGGATCCGACGGGTGTGAAGGAGAAGTTCGGTGTGCCGCCCGAGCGCATCGTCGACTATCTGAGCCTGATGGGCGACAGCGTCGACAACATTCCGGGCGTCGACAAGTGTGGCCCCAAGACCGCCGCCAAATGGATCGCCGACTACGGGGATCTGGACGGCGTGATCGCCAACGCCCAGAAGATCAAGGGCAAGGTCGGGGAGAACCTGCGTGCCGTGCTGGATCGCTTGCCTCTGTCGCGCGAGCTGACCACCATCAAGCGCGACGTCACGCTCGACCTCGAGCCGACGGACCTGCGCCCGAGCGAGCCGGATCGCGAGACCCTGCGCGGTTGGTACGAGCGCCTGGAGTCGCGTCGGCTGCTCGCCACACTGAAGGACGCAGACACCGCGGTCGACCCGAACGGCGCCGAGACAGCGACGGGGTCGAGGCCGAGCCGGGACTACGAGGTCGTCCTCACCCGAGACGCCTTCGAGGGTTGGGTCGAGACGCTGCGGAGCGCCGATCTCTTCGCCTTCGATACCGAAACGACAGACCTGGATTACATGCGCGCGGAGCTGGTGGGCCTCTCCGTCTCGGTCGAGCCGGGCACGGCCGCCTATGTCCCGGTCGCCCACATCTACCCGGGGGCCCCGGATCAGCTCGATCGCCTGGAGGTTTTGGAGCGCCTGAAGCCGCTGTTGGAGGATCCGCAGCGTCACAAGGTCGGCCAAAACCTCAAATACGACATGAGCATCCTGGCCCGCTACGCCATCGAGCTGCGCGGCATTGCGCACGACACCATGCTCGAGAGCTACGTGCTCGACAGCACGGCGACCCGCCACGACATGGACTCGCTGGCCAAGAAATACCTGGACCACGATACGGTCCATTTCGAGGACATCGCCGGCAAAGGCGCCAAGCAGCTGACCTTCGACCAGATCCCGTTGGAGCAGGCCGGACACTATGCCGCGGAGGATGCGGACGTGACCTTGCGCCTGCATCGCGCGCTCTGGCCCCGCTTGGAAGCGGTCCCGAGCATGGCCGCACTCTACCGGGACATCGAGATCCCCCTGATCCCCATCCTCTCGCGGATGGAACGCCACGGGGTGCGGATCGACCCGGACCTGCTCGCCGTGCAAAGCGGGGAGCTTGCCAAGCGTATCCAGGAGATCGAGGCCCGGGCCTACGAAACGGCCGGTCGGCGCTTCAACATGGGCTCGCCCAAGCAGATCGGCGCCATCTTCTTCGAGGAGCTGGGCCTGCCGGTAGTCGCCAAGACGCCGACGGGCGCGCCCTCGACCTCGGAGTCGGTCCTCGAGCAGCTCGCCGCCGACGGCCATGCACTGCCGGATCTGATCCTGCAGCACCGCAGCCTCTCGAAGCTGAAATCCACCTACACCGACAAGCTCCGCCAGATGGTCAATTCGCAGACCGGGCGGGTGCACACCTCCTACCACCAGGCGGTGGCCGCCACCGGCCGACTCTCATCGAGCGACCCGAATCTGCAGAACATCCCGATCCGTACCGACGAGGGCCGCCGCATCCGCCGCGCCTTCGTCGCCGAGTCCGGGAACCGACTGCTTGCCGCCGATTACTCCCAGATCGAGCTGCGCATCATGGCCCATCTCTCGGGCGACGAGCGGCTCCTCGCGGCCTTTGCGAGCGGGCTCGACATCCACCGCGCGACCGCCGCCGAGATCCTCGGGCTCGAGCCCGAGGCGGTTACCGGCGAGCAACGCCGCTCGGCCAAGGCGATCAACTTCGGGCTCATCTACGGCATGTCCGCCTTCGGCCTCGCCAAGCAGCTCGGTATCGAGCGGGGTGCGGCGCAGGAATACGTCGATCGTTATTTTCAGCGCTATCCCGGGGTCAAGGACTTCATGGAGCGCACCCGCGCCAAGGCACGCGAGGACCGCTATGTCGAGACGCTCTTCGGGCGCCGGCTCTATCTCGCCGAGATCGGGCACAGCAACCAGGGCCGGCGCGCAGCGGCTGAGCGGACCGCCATCAACGCCCCGATGCAGGGCACGGCGGCAGACATCATCAAGCGTGCCATGATTGCGACGGACGACTGGATCCAATCCGAGCAGCCGCCGGTGCGGATGATCATGCAGGTGCACGACGAGCTGGTGTTCGAGATCGCCGCCGATGCGGTCGAAACGGCCGGTGCGCGCATCCGCACGATGATGGAGTCAGCCGCGGACCTGGCTGTGCCCTTGATTGTCGATATCGGGGTAGGGGATAACTGGGACGAGGCCCATTGACCCAGATCGCGCCCGAGGTCATCCATGCCGGTTTCGGGTATGCGTAGGCTCGTCGTTAAGGGTGCGCTGGCGGAGCGCGATTTGGATTAAGATTTTGGTATTAAGCTGCTGAAAAACCTCTATTGATATATCGAACAAGTACGGATGTCTTGCCGTACCCGGGACATCGCAGCGCTGAATGTCGCAGAGCTTGGTTTTACGCGTCGAACACCCAAGGAACTTACTCAGGTGTACCGGGTCACATTTGCCGAGCGCATCGGGGTTGCCTATCCCCCCTGAGGGCAACCCCACTACCCGGCATCCCCCAGCCGGGGAAGCGATTACCCCGGAGTTCCGACCCCTGGACTCCGGGGTTTCTTTATCCGGGTTTCCGGACCGATGCCCCATGGGCTTATTGGCCTCGCGCTCGATTGGGTCTCCGATCCAACCCCATCGTGTCATCAGCTTGACATGACGCCGCCTTAAACTCGACCGACGGCCATTTTGCCGTGCGAGACGGGATGAACGCGAATGCTGCCGGCCGAACTGACACTGATCCTTCCGACGCGCGACGAGGCCCACAATATCCGGCAGTTTCTGGCGTCCGTTCCGGCGGAAATCCGGCTCATCGTCGTGGATGCGAGCCGGGACGAGACGCCGGATCTGATCGAGACCCTGCGTCCGGAGCGCACGCTCGTCCTGCGCGAGCCCGGCTCGGTTACGCAAGCGAGACAGCGCGGCGCCGATCTCGCACGGACCGACTGGCTGCTGTTCAGCGATGCCGATATCCTTTTTCCGCCGGATTATTTCGACAGGCTCGCGGCCCTTTCCGGGAGTGCGGTCTACTACGGACCGAAGCTTTCCCGAGGTCGCTTCCGCCACTATTACAACCGCATTGCACGCGCCCAAGCGCTCAGCCATGCATGCGGATTTCCTGCCGCGTCCGGCTCGAATCTCCTGATACGGCGAGATGCTCTCGCGTGCGTGGACGGTTTCGATATGAGACTGACCTGCAACGAGGACTCGGAGGTCGTCTGGCGCATTCGACGAGCGGGCTTTCGGGTTTCGTTCCAAAAGGATCTGGTCGTCCATGCGATCGACCATCGCCGAATAGAAAGCAGCAGATTACGGAAGACGGTGCATTCGATCATCCGCTGCACTTTGCTCTATACGAATCTGATGCCTGTGAAATATCGGACCTATGACTGGGGCTATTGGCAGCATCGCGATGGCTGATGAAGACGGCGGCGTGCTCGATAAGGTTCATCGATCCGTCATACGACCTCAACCGATTCGTCAAGTCGAGCCTCTACTATCCGGCGAAACCGAAGAGCGAGGGGGAAACTATCCAATGGCCATCGAACGCCGCTACTGCGCCCGACACCCGATCGATCTTCTTGTGTCTATCCGCTACCGTAAACGCCGGTTCATCTGTGCCCGCGCCTGCAACCTATCCGATCAGGGTATGTTTCTCGAGGTGCGCAACCTCACGCTCCCCACCGGTATCCTCGTCGAGCTCGAGCTTGCCTGCCTCGGAAAGGATTGGCTCATCCCCGCCATCGTGGTCCACCATCGCGGCTCCGGCATCGGCGTGATGTTCCGGGATCCCCGGCCTGACCTCTACCAGGGCCTTACCCGGGATCTTGCTCGACAGCCCCCGCCACCGCAGGCTGTCGATTCAACCGGCCGTCGATCGAGTGCGCGCTGATTCCCGCGCGTCACCGCTGCCGACCGAGTGGTTCGGAAAAGGCCTCAGGATGCATAGACCAACCCGGGCAACCAGGTGGTCAACGCAGGCCAGAGCGCAAGCAGTCCAAGGACGAGCAACTGAATCAGGATAAAGGGTGCGACGCCCTTATAGATGTCGACCGTGGTGATCTCGGGCGGAGCGACACCGCGAAGATAGAAGAGCGAGAAGCCGAACGGCGGTGTGAGAAACGAGGTCTGGAGATTGATCGCCATCATGACCCCGAGCCAGACCGGATCCAGCCCCATCGCGAGCAGGACGGGCCCCACGATCGGGACCACCACGAAGGTGATCTCGATGAAGTCCAGGATGAACCCCAGCAGGAACATCACCAGCATCACCAGCGCCACCGCCCCGAACGTCCCGCCGGGCAAGCCGGTGAGAAACTCGGTCACTAGGTCATCGCCGCCGAATCCGCGGAAGACCAGCGAAAAGATCGCAGCACCGATGAAGATCAAGAACACCATGCTGGTCACCATGGTGGTCTGACGCACGACCTCACGCAGTGTCGACAGGGTCAGCCGACCTCGCGTCGCGGCCAGGATCAGCGCACCGACCGCGCCCACCGACGCGGCCTCGGTCGGTGTCGCAAACCCACCTAGAATCGACCCCAACACCGCCACAACCAGAAAGAGTGGCGGGATCAACACCGAGACGACCCGCCAGGCCAGAGCGGCTCCGCCGACCGGTCGGTCCTCACGTGGAATCGCCGGTACCGACTCGGGTCGAAAGACGGCAATACCCACGATATAGAGGATGTAAAGACCGACCAGCATCAATCCGGGCACCAAGGCACCGACAAATAAGTCGCCGACCGAGACCGTCTCCGGCGACCAGATACCCATCTCCAGTTGGGCCTGCTGATAGGCAGACGAGAGCACATCTCCCAGCAGGACGAGCACTATCGAAGGCGGGATGATCTGCCCCAGGGTCCCCGATGCACAGATGGTTCCCGCCGCCAAGCTCGGAGAATAGCCGCGGCGCATCATGATCGGTAGAGATAACAGGCCCATGGTCACGACCGTCGCTCCGACGATGCCCGTGCTCGCGGCCAGCAGCATGCCCACGAGTGTGACCGAGATCCCGAGCCCGCCGCGTAGGGGTCCGAACAGCATCGCCATGGTGTCGAGCAGACTCTCGGCCACACGCGAGCGCTCGAGCATGACGCCCATGAAGACGAAGAGCGGGACCGCGATCAGCGTCTCGTTGGTCATGACGCCGTAGAGTCGGTTGGGCAGCGCCTCGAGAAACGCCGGCTCGAAGAGCCCGAAGACCTCGCCGACCAGCGCAAAAGCAAGCGCCGTGCCCCCCAACGACAGAGCCACCGGGTAGCCGGCCAGCAGGGTGACGACGACACCGACGAACAACAGCACAGGCATCATCTCATGCACGGCCCATCTCTCCGTCGGAGGGCGGCAGCGCCTCTTCCATCCCGGCCAAGAAGAGTCCATTGCGCAGCGCATTCGACAGGCCCTGCGCCAAAAGCAGGATCGGCATGATCAGGATGAGACTCTTCAACAGATAGACCGCAGGAAGGCCGCCGGTCTCGCGGGATGCCTCCTGAACACGCCAGGATTCAGCAACGTAGGCCCAACCGAGCCAGATGATCAGGACGCACACGGGGATCAGCAGCAGGAGGGTTCCGATCAGATCCACCCGAGCACGGCCGCGACGCGAGAGACGCTCGTAGAGGATATCGACCCGCACATGGCCGTTGCGTCCCAGCGTATAGGCGATGCCGAGCATAAAGAGGACGGCATGCATGTAGGTCACCGACTCCTGCAGCGCTATCGAGCCGATGTCGAACGCATAGCGCAGGACCACCACGGCGAAGGTGACCAGCACCATGGCAAGTGAAAGCCAGGTCGCCCATTCGCCGATTTGTCGGACGACGGCGTCGATCCGATCGGCGAACACAAGCAGGCGGGTCGGGCCTCCCGTTCGGGGATGGTTCCTCATACGGAGCTCCAGGCGTCTGTATTGCGCAGAAACAGGCGACTCGGACGAGACATTGGAAGGGGCCGAACGGCGCGGGCGGCTCGGCCGCTCGCGGACTCAAGATCGACGTGTCACCCGGATGCCGCTCGATCCGACTTCAGTTCCATTCGAACAGGACCCACTGCGGTATCGAGACGCTGTTCGCCGCGTTCTCCTGCATGTCAAGAACCCCGTCGCCGTTGGTGTCGAAGAGAAAGTAGGGCGGTCCGAACTGGGGTTGAATCCGGACCATGTAGAGCACCCCGCGGATCCGGTATTCGTAGATGACCTGGTCGCCGGATTCGATAATGGTGATCTCGGGCTCAACCGGTTCCCCGGTGATCGGAGACGGAATGACCGTCGGCGCCTCCAGAAATCCACCGCCGGCCGCTGCCGGTGGCTCCTCTTGCGCGTACGCCATCCCGAGGCAAAGCATCAGCGGGATCGTCAGCAGGATCGTCTTCGTCACGGGGCCACCATCTCACCGTCGATTGAAAGACTTGCATGGTAGTACGAACGCACCCGGATTGCCTCATCCGCAGGTGCGCTAGACCGATGCCGATAGGGTATCTTTGTCGGCCCGAACCCGAGGCGGCCTTGCGCGATGCGGGCACCGGATCGCCCGCACCCGAAAGGATCCCGCATGAGCGGACTCAACCCCAGACAACTCGAGGCCGTGCACTACACCGCCGGGCCGCTCCTGGTCCTGGCCGGTGCCGGATCCGGCAAGACCCGTGTGATCACCCGCAAGATCGCCCACCTGATCGGCCCGGGCGGGATCTCGCCCCGCCACATCTGCGCACTGACCTTCACCAACAAGGCCGCGCGCGAGATGCGCGAGCGGGTCGGCAGCAGGATCAAGGGCGCCGAGACGCGTGGTCTGACCATCTCGACCTTTCATACGCTGGGCCTCGACATGCTGCGTCGACACCCCGAGCGCGCGGGCTTGCGCCCCCGGTTCTCGCTCCTTGACGCGCAGGACGCCGAGGCCCTGATCAAAGAGCACCTGCGCCATACCAAGGGCGGCGACGCCTTCAGCCCGGCGGCGATCCAACATCGCATTTCCCGTTGGAAGAACGACCTGATCGACCCGAGCCAGGCCGCCAGCCACGCCGAGGACGACTTCGAGGCCCGGCTCGCCGCGCTCTATGCCGATTACGAACGCAGCCTGCGTGCCTACAACGCGGTCGACTTCGACGACCTCATTCTTGGTCCGGCCCGGATGCTCGCCGAGCACCCGGAGCTGCGCGAGACCTGGCAAGGCAGAATCCGCTACCTGCTGGTCGACGAATACCAGGACACCAACGGGGCGCAATACGATCTGGTTCGTCGGCTCGTCGGCCCGCGGGCGGCCTTCACCGTGGTCGGCGACGACGACCAATCCATCTACGCCTGGCGCGGTGCACGGCCCGAGAACCTGGCCCGGCTGCAGACCGACTATCCGCATCTGAAGGTCATCATGCTGCAACAGAACTACCGCTCCAGCGCGACCATCCTCGGACTCGCCAACACCCTGATCGCGAACAACCCGCATGTCTTCGAGAAACGGCTCTGGAGCGAGCACGGTCCGGGCGAGCCGCCGCGAGTGCTGCACTGCAAGGACGAGGTCCACGAGGCCGAGCAGGTCGTCTCCGAGATCCTACATCTCAAGTTCGCCGAAGGGGCCGAGTTCGGCGACATTGCCATCCTCTATCGCGGCAACCATCAGGCGCGTACCTTCGAGAAGGCCCTGCGCGAGCACAACGTGCCCTACGTCCTGAGCGGCGGGACGTCCTTCTTCGCCCGTGCCGAGGTCAAGGACCTGATGGCCTATCTGCGCCTGATCGCCAATCCGCAGGACGATGCCGCCTTCCTGCGCATCGTCAACACCCCGCGGCGCGAGATTGGCCCGACGACCCTGGAGAAGCTCGCCAACTATGCCCGCGAGCGCGGCATCCATCTGCTCGAAGCCTGCGGCGAGCTCGGTCTCGGCGAACACCTGAACGAGCGCCAACGCGAGCGTCTCCACGCCTTCAGCGTACTGGTCTCCGAGCATGCCCGACGCGGCGCAAGCGACCCCGTCGGGACCATGCGCACGCTGGTCGAGACGATCGACTACGCCTCCTGGCTGCGCGAGAACGCCTCGAGCCAGGCCGTCGCCGACCGCCGTTACGCCAACATCACCGATCTGCTCGACTGGCTCGGCGCACTCAAAAAGGGCGAGCTGCAAGAGAAGACACTCGCCGAGATGGCGACCCATCTCACCCTGATGGACGTCATGGAACGTCAAGACGAGGACGAAGGCGGCGACCGGGTCGGCCTCATGACCCTGCACGCCGCCAAGGGCCTGGAATTCCCGCACGTCTTCCTGGTCGGCATGGAAGAGGAGCTGCTTCCACACCGCACCAGCATCGAGGAGGAGACCATCGAGGAGGAACGCCGGCTTGCCTATGTCGGCATCACCCGTGCGCAACGCACACTCACCTTCACACTCACGCGGCGGCGTAAACGCTACGGCGAGTGGGTGACCAGCGAGCCCAGCCGCTTCCTCTCCGAGCTGCCGCGGGATCAGTTACGCTGGGACAATGCGCGCGACGAGACCCCCGAGAACCGCAAAGCCCGAGGCTTGAGCCATCTGCATGCACTGAAGGGAATCCTCGACGTTGACTGAGCACTGTACCCCGAGCGGCCGACCGAATGCAGGCCGGCGCTTTTGCTGCTGAGCATCGGTGCAAGAGCCCATGGACGCCCGAGGCGAATCGCAGTATATTTTACGGTCTTCGCGAATCGAGATTGCGCTGGTATCGAACCGAGCGGCGACACCCCGGATAGCGAAACCGCAAAAAGCGCCCGTAGCTCAGATGGATAGAGTACAGCCCTCCGAAGGCTGGGGTCACAGGTTCGAATCCTGTCGGGCGCGCCAAATCAAATCTTTTTCAAATATTTACCGCTTCGGAACGCGACCGGCCTACGCCGATCGATTCCTGTCATCAGAAACCTGAAGTCAAACTTCGCGGCTACGTCTCTGATTCCTGCCCACATCCCGGGCACACTGACCTACAGATGCTGTTTTGGGCCATGTGCCCAGGGCGTGCCCCTGCTGTGCCTATGGCCGGCGGGCCACCGGATCGAGGTCACCGAAACTAACTCCTGCACTCCGTGCCCACATATCTTCTTTCTGAAGACGGTGAGACTCCACTCCGGCTGACCTGATCGACATCGTGGCCCAGCCACGATGCTCCGCTACCGCCGCGTCTCCGACTTTCTCGGATCGGGTGATTGAAAGACTGGCAAACCCCGGCCACTGCAGAACGCGTCGCCGAGGCATTGCCGGAACTCGCTCAGAGCGGAGGCACCGAACGCGCGCTGCTGCTGATGCGCCTCGACCCGACCCTGGAGCGAACGGGTACCGACAAGTCGGCCGCGCGCGGCAGCGCGATCAGCGATGAGCGCCGCGTTCGGGAGTCGGCTGAGAAGTATTTCGTCGGTCGCCGCGGTGTTCCCTTTGCCAGTGCGGTTCGAGGCGTAGCGAGCGACACCGGTCTGGCGGAGCACCAAGTCCGCGAGCTCCTGGCGGCGCAATACGTCGTCGTCGGCACCAACATTTTCAACCGACGTCGCTGACGAGAGGACCTCAATGGCCAATAAAAAAACCAATCCAGACGCACTGCGCGATGGCGCGCGCGAGAAGCTCGAACAGCTCGGCTATCAGCAGATCGAGGCCAGCTTCGCCCTGTTTGATCCCCTCGGCGACGGCTCTATGGCGGAGACCGCGGAGCTGGTTGGGTTGGACGATGACGAGCCCGTCATCCTGTTTGCAAGTGGTGAGCCCGGCGATGCCTCGAAGGCGTCGGTGCAGGACGATGCCAAGTTCAAGGCCGGACTCGGTGCCGCCGAGGGCAAGCCCTTCCGTTTCGTCTGGCTCTGGGATGGCGAGAACGACTTCATCTTCGACGTCGAGAAGGACGCCCAGATCTCAGCCCTGCCGGCCCGAGATGACTGGAAGACCGTCGCCCGGCCGATCTCCGAGACCCGCACGCGCATGGTGCAAGAGGTCTCGGCCGAGTATCACCGCGGCGACTTCCGGGCCATCCAGCGCAAGTTCGACCAACTACACGAGGCCATCTACTCCCGTGGGGGCGTCAAACCCACCAACGCCGCCATCGACGAGCTGGGCAAGCTCCTGTTCCTCAAGGTCCACCTGGAGAAGAGCCCCGGCTACGCGCTCACCGGTGGCGCGGCCAAGGGCCAGCGCTTCGCCGACATCTACTCCGCCGACCACGTTCGCGCGCACAAGAAGGATGCCGTCATCCAGCTCAAGGACGCGTTCCGGGAGATCAACAACCTCCCGCGGTACAAGGCGACCGAGGGACAGGTTCTGAATGGGCATCGGCCCAGACGCTCTCCTTTCCATAACTTCCCCGAGGACTACCGAAAGCAGGTCAAGGACGCATGCGGCTATCCGCCTGAGGCTTCGCCTGGGGCCGACCGCAGCTTAACTGGAAGCGGTGGCTCGACGACCGGGGCGGTCGTAAGCACTCGCCCAGGCCAAGCGCCGTCGGTGACCGCGAAGCGCGTTGACCTGCCGCTCACGCGACTTGGCTGAGTGGCAGAAACTGGCCGTTATGTAGAGGTCGCATTTATGTTGAGTTGTCGCGCCGATGCCGGTGCTGCTGAGCGTCGGCGCGATCGGGGCTCTACAGAGTTACAGGTCCAGGAGAAAGCGCATCAGCTCATCGGGCGGTTGATAGCGTGTCGACTCCATCGCGGGCTCCTGAAGGCGGGCCAGAGCGTTTTGCTTCATCGCCAGATCGGCCTCGACGTAGCGATGCGTGGTCGTCATGCTCTCATGCCCCAGCCAGAGTGCGATCACGCTGAAGGCGACACCGGACTGCAGCATATGCATGGCGGTGGAGTGGCGCACCGAGTGAGGTGAGATGTGGCGCGTGTTGAGGCTGGGGTAGCGCTCGGCGGCACGTGCCACCGCGAGCTCCAAGCGTTTGTTGACATTGGAGCGAGTCATCGCCTGTCCGTTGCGGTTGGGCAGCAAGGGCGCCGTGCTCGCCAGTGAGGGATTGCGCCGCAGCCAGCCGGACCCACCCGCAATTGGACGCCGCCCGCTTCGGTCTTGCTCAACCCGGGAAAAACCCCCCTCGTGAACAGGAGAAGGCCGACACGAACATGACATGATTGATGCGACAACTACCTTGACACTTACCGCTCGGAACGATGGCGGCAGACGACCCATGCCAGCCGCTGATATCTTGGGGATCAACGGCCGCGGTAGCGCGGACAGGCGACACTCGTCCCGTCGACGAGGAATACATACTTTCATTGGAACCCGCTATGGTCTACCCGTCGAGAGGGGCGGGATGATGACCTCCGTTTCGTTTCCGCCGACGGGACGCGTAACATGGCGTGGCACCGGGAGAAGGTTTTGTCCCTTGCGGAGCCCGAGATGTCCGAGCCGCCGTTTGTTGATCGCGCGACGTCCGAGACATTTCAGACGCTTGCCGTCGTGCAAGCCCTTTCGCCCTGGCGTACCCCTTGAGTACGTGCCGTAGAACCACGATGGCGTCGGCTTGCGCCTTGCCGGGCACCGCGCGGGACGCACCCTGACGGCCAGCCAACTGGCTCATTCCAGGATGATGGCCGTGCGGACCAAGGCCCTCGTGGTGTCCTCCGAGCGACTGCTCGCAGATCGTCGGTTTTCTTTGGATGTTGTAGATCCCGGTTAATCCTATGTCGATGACCCAAACCCCCAAGATCGGATTCGTCAGCCTCGGCTGTCCCAAGGCGACGGTGGATTCGGAGCGGATCCTCACGCAGCTGCGTGCGGAGGGCTACGGCATCCCGCCGAGCTACGAGGATGCCGATCTGATCATCGTCAACACCTGCGGCTTTATCGACGACGCGGTCGAGGAGTCGCTCGGTGCGATCGGCGAGGCGTTGAGCGCGAACGGTCGTGTCATCGTGACCGGGTGCCTGGGTGCGCGTGCAGAGCTGATCCGCGAAGCTCATCCGGAAGTCCTTGCGGTCACGGGCCCGCACGCACTCGACGAGGTGATGGCGGCCGTTCATGTGCAGCTGCCGGCGCCGCATGATCCCTTCGTCAGTTTGGTGCCGCCGCAAGGGGTGAGGCTGACGCCGCGCCATTATGCCTATCTCAAGATCTCCGAGGGCTGCAACCATCGGTGCAGCTTCTGCATCATCCCAAGCCTGCGCGGCGATCTGACAAGCCGCCCGATCGGCGAGGTGCTCGCGGAGGCCGAGCGGCTGGTGGAGTCGGGGGTGCGCGAGCTCTTGATCATCTCCCAAGACACCAGTGCCTACGGGTTGGATCTGCGCTATCGGCCCGATTTCTGGAATGGCCGGCCGCTCAAGACCGACACCGTCAACCTGGCGCGCGCACTCGGCGTGCTGCCGGCCTGGGTCCGGCTGCACTACGTCTATCCCTATCCGCACGTGGACGCGCTGATCCCGTTGATGGCGGAGGGGCTGATCCTGCCCTATCTCGACATGCCTCTTCAGCACGGCAGCGAGTTGATTCTGCGTGCAATGCGTCGTCCGGCGGCGACCGAGAAGGTGCTCGATCGGCTCTCGCGCTGGCGCGAGCAGTGTCCGGAGCTGGTCATGCGCAGCACCTTCATCGTCGGTTTTCCGGGCGAGACCGAGGCCGAGTTCGAGGAGTTGCTCGACTTCCTGCGCGCAGCCCAACTGGACCGCGTGGGTTGTTTCCCCTATTCGCCGGTCGAGGGTGCGACGGCCAACGCGCTGCCGGACCCTGTCCCGGAGCCGGTCAAGCACGAGCGGGTCGAGCGCTTCATGGCCGTGCAAGCCGAGATCAGTCGGGCGAAGCTCGCCGAGCGAGTCGGCCAACGGCTGACCGTGCTGATCGACGAGGTCGGGGAAGACGAGGTCATCGCTCGCAGCTATGCGGACGCGCCCGAGATCGACGGCGAGGTCATCATCGCGGGTGCCTGGGAGCTGGATCCGGGGGATTTTATCGAGGTCGAGGTCACGGACGCGGGTGATCACGATCTGTGGGCACAGCCGGTCACCGATTAAATCGCGTCCGCTGCGATATGCGGGCTCGGAGCTTGGGGCGGGATTCTCACGTCCATGAGCAGTCGGCGCAGACGCGATTTAAGTCATGAAGAACTATGTATAGTCCTAAACCGCGTTGCGCCGAGGCCGTAATGTCCGACGAGGCCGAGACAAAAGACGAAGCGACTTGAATCGCTCCGTACGCGGTTTAGTCGGCGTCAAAATGCGGGGCCGGTCTTCTTGCCCATCTTCTTCAGGATCAGGGCCATCGGGCAGAATCCGGTGAAGGCCGACTGGAAGAGATTCAGGCCGACGAAGGCCGTGAACCACAGCCAGTAGGGGCTGACGTAGTGCGCAAGCAGGAGCGAGATCAGGATGAAGGCGCCGGCGACGGCAAATACGATGCGTTCGATAGACATAAACAGCTCCAACGGTTCGGGTTGCGGGTTGGGAGAGGACGAGTATCGCACGGGATATTAAAGAACGCTTATACTCGGTTCAAGGTCGATTGATGTAAGGTCTTTGCCGGACGGATGAGGTGAGCTGCCCCGTGGACGTCGACACCTTTCCGTGCCTGATACACGCCCTGATGCGACCGGATGCCTACCCGCACCCTGCCGACCCGGTCGAGCACATCGAGACCCACATCTCCCATGTGTTTCTCGCGGGTGCGTTTGCCTACAAGCTCAAGAAGCCCATCGATCTGGGTTTTCTCGACTTCTCCACGCTGGAACGCCGTCGCCGCTGTTGCGAGGAGGAGCTGCGGCTGAATCGGCGTCTCGCGCCGGCTCTCTATCTGGGCGTGGTTGCCGTCACCGGCACCGCAAACGCGCCGCGCATCGGCGGAACCGGTCCTGTGCAGGAGTACGCCGTGCAGATGCACCGTTTCCCGCAAGAGGCCCTGCTTGACCGTCAGGAGCTTTCCGGCGAGCTGATCGATCGCTTGGCCGTGGAGATTGCCGAGTTTCACGCCCGGATCCCGGTCGCCGATCCCGAGAGTCCTTTCGGCACTCCCGACGCCGTGCTTGCGCCCATGGTCGAGAACCTGGTGCAGATTCGCTCCCGGGCCCTGCTGCCGGATCCCCGCGAGCGTCTGGATCGCGTCGAAGCCTGGACACGCGCGCGCTGGCAATCCCTGATTCCGATGATTGAACGGCGGCGGCGCAACGGCTTTGTGCGCGAGTGCCACGGCGACATGCACCGCGGCAACGTCGCATTGGTGAACGGGGAGATTCGCATCTTCGACGCGATCGAGTTCAACCCCTTCCTACGCTGGATCGACACGGCGAGCGAGATCGCTTTCCTGACCATGGACCTCGATGAATCCGGCGCGGAGCCGTTGGGGCGGCGTTTCCTCAACCGATATCTGGAGCGTAGCGGAGACTATGAGCTCTTGTCCCTGCTGGATCTTTACAAGGTCTATCGCGCGCTGGTTCGGGCGAAGGTCATGGCGATCCGTCTCGCGCAGGCCGATCTGGATCCGGCGCAAGAGGCCCGCGATCGCTCGACCTGCATCCGTTATCTGGAGCTTGCCGAGTCCTACACCTGCATTCGGTCGCCGCGCCTGTTGATTGCGTGCGGACTGTCCGGATCCGGAAAGAGCTATATGGCGCGGCTGCTTCGCGAGGCACTCCCCTTGATCCATTTGCGCTCGGACATCGAGCGCAAGCGGCTCTTCGGAATCTCCGAGACCGTGTCCGCCCGTGCGTCGCTCGATGCCGGGATCTATTTCCCGACCGCGACCGAATGGACCTACGACCGTCTATTGCGTCTGGCAGAGGCGATCCTCGGCTACGGTTACGACGTGTTGGTCGATGCGACCTTCATCCGCGCGGCGCGGCGCGCACTGTTTTGGGACTTGGCTCGGCGGCAGCGCATACCGATCGCGATCCTGGCGCTCGATGCCCCCCTGGATGTGCTGCGTCACCGCATCGTTTCCCGGCGTGCCGAGAAACAGGATGTCTCGGACGCCGACGTGCGGGTTCTCGAGCGCCAACGGCTGGCGCTGGAACCCTTGGCATCAGACGAGCGTGTCCATGCGGTCTTTATCGATACCAGCCGAACACCTCCGTTGGACGAGTTGCTCGAACGGATCGAGGCGGCCTTCGTCTCGGTGCGCGCGCCTACCGAGCAATGAGCGCCACACCGGCGAGCATCAGCATGCCGCCCGGCAGCCGTGTCGAGAGACCGGTCTCGCGGAAGACCAGGACGCCGTAGAGGATGCCGAAGAGCAGGCTGGTGCGTTTGACGGCGATCATGTAGGCCACCTCGACCTGTTGCACGGCGAGGAAGTGCGTGCAGACCATCAGCCCCATCAGGACGCCGACGAGCAAAACCGGCATCGGTCGGCGCGCCAGCTTGAGAAGAAGCCCGGGCCGCGGCAAGAGGATCAGCAGGCAGACGGTCGCGCCGAGCAGCGCAAAGTAGAAGGCCCCGAAAAACTCAGGGTCCATGTAACGCATGGCCCCTTTGCCCAGAGTGGCGGTCACGGCATAGATGGCCGCCACCGCCAGCATCATTCGCGAGCCGGGCTCCTCGACGATGGCCGCGAAGGGACGTGTCCAGCTTCGCCAATCGCGTCGTTTGGCATGCCGGCTGTTCAGCAGCCAGGCGCCGGCCACCACCAACCCGACACCCGCCGCGCCGAGCGGGCTGACCGCCTCGCCGAGCAGCCCCCAAGCCACGGCGATAACGAACACCGGGGTGAAGGCCAAGTAGGGCAGGGTGAGCGAGAGGGGATGGTCGCGGATCGCCGCCATGTAGAGGAGCATCGCTGCGATCTCGAGCGGGATCAGGGCCGCAATCCACCCCCAAAAAGCCGGCGGCAGGTCCAGCAGCGGCGGCATGCCGACCAGCAGCGGTGTCATCAGGAGCCCGGCGACGCCGAAGCGCACCACGACCAGCTCGCGTGCAGAGAAGCCTTGCAGCCAGGCCTTGGTCGCGGCGTCCGCACTCGCCAGGGAGAAGGCGCAAAGCAGGGAGAGGCTGACCCAGTCCATGGCGCCTCGCGGTAGATCCGTCGACTAAGGCCGCGGCTCGGGCGGCAGCTTCGCGGTCAGGACCTCGACCCCCGCGCCCGGACGGTGTGCCTGCTCGCTCAGATGGCGTCGCCACGCGCGGGCGCCGGGTTGGCCTTGGAAGAGACCGAGGATGTGCCGGCTCATGGCGCTCAAGGGTGTGCCCCCCGCAAGCTCGCGCTCCACATAGGGCAGGAAGGCGTCGAGGATCTCGTTGCGTGTCGGCGCGCGTCGGGCATCCCCGAAGATTGTCCGGTCGGCCTCGGCGAGAATCCAGGGGTTGTGATAGGCCTCGCGCCCGATCATGACCCCGTCGACCGTCTCGAGAAAACCTGTGGTCTCCTCCAGGGTCTTGATGCCTCCGTTGATCGCGATGGTCTGGTGCGGCAGATCGCGCTTGAGCTGCTCGACGACATCGTAGCGCAGGGGCGGGATATCGCGGTTCTCTTTCGGGCTCAGCCCGGCGAGCCAGGCCTTGCGCGCGTGCACGACGAGCGCATCGCAGCCCGCCTCGGTCACGGTGCCGGCAAAGTCCAGGAGCTCGTCGTAGCTGTCGCGATCGTCGATCCCGATCCGGGTCTTGACGGTCACCGGCACCGCGACGGCGTCCTTCATCGCCGCCACGCAGTCCGCGACCAGTCTCGGCTCGGCCATCAAGCAGGCGCCGAACCGCCCGTTCTGCACCCGATCCGACGGACAACCGACGTTGATGTTGATCTCGTCGTAGCCCCGATCGGCGCCCATCCGTGCGCAGTGCGCCATGTCCCGCGGGTCCGATCCGCCGAGTTGCAGCGCGATCGGGTGCTCCGCCCCATCGAAGGCGAGAAAGCGCTCGCGCTCCCCGTGAATCAGCGCTCCCGTGGTCACCATCTCGGTGTAGAGCAGGGTGTGTCGGCTGATGAGGCGCAGAAAATACCGGCAGTGCCGATCGGTCCAGTCGAGCATCGGCGCAACGGAGAGTCGGCGATCCAGCACAGGTACGATTAGGGAAGACAAAGACGAACCTTGCAACGGGGCGTTTTGGAGGAGCAGGTGCAACCAGTAGACGCCCCTAGTCTATCTGCGTGCGGTGCCGGCGGGTACCGACTTGGGACGAGGCGAACGAAATTTCGCAGCTTGCGGGGGTGCGCGGGCAGGCCGGGTGGCGATCTCCGCGTTCCGCACGGTCGCGGAGTTGTCGTGCCGTGACTGCGCCACGCGCGATCGACCGCCGATTGTTGGATCGGAGTCGGTCGATCGGAGCTTTTTAGGTACTTAACGCCGGATCTAGGATCAGGAGCCCTGCCCCGGACGTCTGACCGGCTCCTTGAGGGTGACCAACTCCTCGGCGCTGCTCGGGTGGATCGCCACGGTCGAGTCCAGGTCGGCCTTGGTCGCGCCCATCTTCACCGCCACGCCGAAGCCCTGCATCATCTCGTCGACACCGTCGCCGATCGCATGGATGCCGACGACCCGCTCCTCGGGGCCGACGCAGACTAGCTTCATGGCAGTTTTGGGGCCGTGCGCGTTCAGTGCGTAGCGCATCGGGGTGAAGCTGGTCTCGTAGATCGTCAGGGTATCGCCGAAACGCTCGCGCGCCTCGGGCTCGGTCAAGCCCACCTTGCCGATCGGCGGATGAGCGAAGACGACGGTCGGGACATTCTCGTAATCGAGCTTCAGACCCGGTTTGCCGCCGAACAGGCGTTCGGCCAAGCGACGCCCGGCGGCGATGGCGACCGGGGTCAAGGGCTCGCGACCGATCACGTCGCCGATGGCGTAAATGCCCGAGACGTTCGTATTTTGATAGGCATCGACCGGGATGATGCCGTTGGGCTGCATCGTGACGCCTGCGGCCTCCAGATTCAGCTCGCGGGTGTTCGGCGTGCGCCCGACCGCCCAGAGGAGGGTGTCGAATCCGCCCAGGCGTTCGCCGTCGCGTGCGACCAGTGCGAGCCCGTCGGCATTCTTCTCGAGCGCCGAAACCTCGAATTCGAGCCGCATCTTGATCCCGTCCGCGCCCATGTTCTCGGCCAGCGTTTCGCTGATCATGGGGTCGAAGAGAAACAGCACGCGGTCCTCGAGTGCCACGATGGTGACCTCGGTCCCGAGCGCCCGTAAGACCCCGGCGAGCTCCACACCGATGTAACCGCCGCCGATAATGGCGACGCGCTTGGGTTGAGACTCCAGCGCGAAGAAACCGTCCGAGGTGATGCCAAGCTCGGCACCCGGCATCCGCGGCACGATCGGGCGACCGCCGGTCGCGATGACGATATGATCCGCGCTGTAGCGATCGTCCCCGACAGCGATGGTCCGGGCGTCGACGAAGCGCGCCTGGCCTTGAATGCGTGTAATGCCTTGGCGCTCGACGTAGCCGTCCCAGTAACCGTTGATATCGGCGACGTAGCGGTTGCGCCCGGCGACGAGCGTGGGCCAGTCGATTCCCTCGGATTGGACCTTAATGCCGTAACCCGGAGCGTCGGCGACAGCCGCCGCCAAATTGGCGCCGTACCACATAACCTTCTTGGGGACACAGCCGGCGTTGACGCAGGTGCCGCCAAGCTTTCCCGTCTCAACCACGGCGACGCGCCGTCCGAGCTGCGCGGCCTTCTCGGCCACGGCCAGGCCGCCGCTTCCACCTCCGATGGCGATCAGGTCGAAATGCTGACTCATCTTCTTGACTCCCGGTCCTGTCTTCGAATCCCTCTGAGATCGGGCGATCCGGCCGCAACCGGGTCGCCCGTCGGTCTTGCAGAGTCGGCCTTACGCGGCGCGATGCTCCTTCAGCCAGGTCTCGAGAGCGTCGGATCCACCGACCAGCTTGCCGTTGACGAAGATCTGCGGCACGGTTGCGGCGTTGGCGACGGCCCGCAGGGTCTGCTCGGTGTAGTCGCGATTCAACACGAGCTCTTCGTAGTCGATCCCGGCGTTGCGCAGGGCCTCTTTTGCCTTGACGCAGAAGGGGCATCCGTCGCGGGTCATGACGGTGACGTCGAGCGGCTTGGCGGCTTCCGGCGCCAGATAGGCGAGCATGGTATCGGCATCGGAGACGCCGTAGGGGTCGCCTTCGACCTCGGGCTCGATGAACATCTGCTCGACGACGCCGTCGCGCACGAGCATCGAGTAGCGCCAGGACCGCTTGCCGAAGCCCAGATCGTCCTTGTCGACCAGCATGCCCATGCCGTCGGTGAATTCCCCGTTGCCGTCCGGGATAAAGGTAACGTTGTCGGCGTGCTGGGCCTTCTTCCATTCGTTCATGACAAAGGTGTCGTTCACCGACATGCACACCACGTCGTCGACCCCGTGCTGCTTGAAGGTCGGAACCAGCTGGTTGTAGCGCGGCACATGCGAGGAGGAGCAAGTCGGCGTGAAGGCGCCGGGCAAAGAAAAGACGACGACGGTCTTTCCCTTGAAGATGTCGTCCGTCGTCACATCCACCCATTCGTGGCCACGACGGGTGTGAAAGGTGACTTGCGGGACGCGGCTTCCGATACGATTCTCGAACATGGGGTCGTTCTCCAAGATTGGGTTAGGGTTGAGGGTGTCTGGTCTGCGTCGATGGGACGTAGAGTAGAGTCAGATCGATGATAAGGAAAATGGATTGTTTGTATCGGTGCGATCGTTGCTGACGATGATTGCTCCTGCGAGACGCCGTGCCTCGGCAGTCCGTGCGGCATCGAATGTTCGACCGCCCTCTGTCGGTGAGGTCAAGAGGGCTCGATTCAAGCGGTACGCGGTTTGTTTTCAGCATGCCGCTTCGATGTTGAGCGGCATGATACCCCGCGCGGAACTCACTGCCTGTGCGGTCGAGCCAAGCGCCACACTTGGAATTGCCGAGGGGATCTCTTACCAAGACGAGAGCGAAGTGTCGAATGGCGTATCATCACCTGGGCGCGCGCGACGATTGCGTTGCCTCGGCACCGGATCGCGCGTTGCCGCGGACAAGTTCTCGCCCCAACCACGACGGAGGCAGACCGCGATGTCGGTTATCAATGCAGGGTCCTCGACCAGGTTCGGCCACGCACGCATCGTCGTGTCTCCTGTGCTCCCGCTCGCCCCGAAGCGATCGGCAGCCCTTGTAGATACGGCGTCCGTTGCCGGCGACGCTCGCGATCGCGGGGTCGCGGTGCCCGGCGGCGGGTCGGCTTGAGCGCGTGGACGAGAACCTAAACAATCCGCTCGATGCCGAGGCGGCTATGATGCCCGAGACGGCCGTTGACACGTCGCTGCTCGATCTCGCGGTCCTTTCCCGACTGAACGACGATTTGGGCCGGGACTCGGTCCTGGACCTCATGGACCTGTTCCGAACCGAGTCGGAGCGGCGTCGGCATCGGATCGAGGCTGCTGTCTCCGCCCGCGACGCGTCCGCGGCCTGCCACGAGGCACACGCGCTCAAGGGCAGCGCCTTGACCTTCGGTGCCTGTTGTCTGGGAGCCTTGGCATTCAAGATGGAGCAGGCCGGGCGCCGCGGCGATCTGGATGCGCTGATCTCAGACCTGCCTGAGCTCGCACGCCTGACGGTGGAGACGCAAGCTGCCTTGGTGAGTGCATACTCGGTTAACGACGACCGCCGGGATCCGGAATCTTCCTGATGTCGCCGCAGCCGTGAGGTCGGACCGTACAGATGCCTGTCCTCAGCGGATCTTGTCCGCACCGACGGCGAGGTTTCTCGAGGCCTGGTGTCCAACGATGGGCAAGGACAGGACCACAGCGTGGTCAGCCGTCGAGCGATCGGTGAGGTGATCGAGGGGCGGGTCAGATGCCTGTGGCCCTTAGGTGTCCGTGCTGGTGAAGGCGAGTCTTCCGCGCGCGAATCCAGCGGGGGTACGATCCCGACGAAAGCCGCCCGGACAGAAGCCTGGCCTTCGTATCGGTGGTGGTGGAGCCGAGGGGGATCGAACCCCTGACCTCCGCATTGCGAACGCGGCGCTCTCCCAGCTGAGCTACGGCCCCGTGCTTCTAATTGTTTCGACGATTCTCCGCCCCGACTCTCCTCGGGTCCGACAACGCCGACGGCGCATTGTGCACCGTGCCGATGTCTCGAAACAAGCCCTGCAATTGTTCCGGAGTCTGCATGCTCGATTCACTGCCCTTGCTCTTCCCGTCGGATTTTCCCGCGATCGACCGGCGCCGCCTACAGACCCTGCAGATCAACCTGGGTTATCGCTGCAACCAGAGTTGCCGTCACTGCCATGTGGATGCCGGGCCCAAGCGCTCCGAGTCGATGAGCGAGGAGACGATCGCGGCGGTGCTCGCATTCCTGGACCGGCATCCGGTGCGCACGCTCGATATCACGGGCGGTGCACCCGAGATGCATCCGGAGTTTCGCCGCCTGGCTCGCGAGGGCCGGCGTCGCGGTGCGGAGGTGATCGACCGCTGCAACCTGACGATCCTCTCGGAGCCCGGCCATGAGGATCTCGGCGCCTTCTTGGCGGAGCAAGGCGTTCGGGTTGTTGCGTCCTTGCCCTGTTACCTGGCTGACAATGTCGATACTCAGCGCGGCAGCGGCGTCTTTGCAGCCAGCATCGCCGGTCTGCGCCTGCTCAACCGCCTAGGCTACGGCGTCGAAGGCAGCGGTCTTGAGCTGGACCTGGTGTTCAATCCGCAGGGCCCGACCTTGCCGCCTGCTCAGTGTGCCTTGGAGACCGATTACCGCGCTGTTCTCGGCGAGCGTTACGGCATCGTTTTCAGTCGCTTGCTGACGATCACGAACATGCCGATCAAGCGCTTCGGCAGCCTGCTTCAGTCGACCGGGCAGTTCGCCGACTATATGAACCTTCTAAAGGGCGCCTATCGCGCGGAGAATCTCGACGCCGTCATGTGCCGCGACCTGATCAGCGTGGATTGGCAGGGCTTCGTCTTCGATTGCGATTTCAATCAGATGCTTGGTCTTGGGCTCGAACGGGACGCGCGGCGGCTGCACGTCTCGGAGGTCGATGTCGATGGGCTCGAGGGTCTGCGCATCCGGACCGCGGAGCATTGCTACGGCTGCGCTGCGGGCCAGGGAAGCAGCTGTGGCGGGGCCTTGGCTTGAGGTGAGCGGCCCGGGTCATCCCGAGGGCAGGTCGGTGCGCTACCCGAACGCCCGCATCCTGATCTTCGCCAAGGCCCCGATCCCGGGACAGGTGAAGACCCGCTTGATCCCGGCGCTGGGACCTACGGGCGCTGCCGAGCTTGCTTGCGATCTTCTCGAGCGGCTGGTCCGGCGGCTCTCGGGCGCGCACCTCGCCCCGGTGGAGCTCTGGTGCTCGCCCGATTCCGAGCATCCGCTGTTTCGAGCCCTTGCCGCGTCGGCGGGTGTCGCGCTGCGCACGCAGCAGGGCGAGGATCTCGGCGAGCGCTTGAGCACGGCGGCGGAGGACGCGCTGGGTCGTGCAGACGCGGTGCTGCTCCTCGGTGCCGATATCCCGAGCCTCGATGCCGACTATTGCGCGTCGGCGTTGGCGACCCTTGGGGAGTCCGACGCGGCTCTGGGTCCGGCTGAGGACGGCGGTTATGTGCTGCTCGGGCTCAAGGCCCCTGCGCCGGCGTTGTTCACGGATATGCCGTGGGGCGGCGAGCACGTTGCCGCGATGACGCGGGGACGTATCGCGTCTCTGGGGTGGCGCTGCTCGGAGCTTCCGGTTTTGTGGGATCTGGATCGTCCCGAGGATCTCATGCGCTATCGTTGCCTCAAGGCCGATCGAGGTGATGCGCGACCGAAGGCCCGTAACGTCAATGTCTGAGGCTACGTCCGGAAGCTCCGGCAGTCGTCGTCAGTTGTGCTGACCGTCGTCAGCACAACTGGCGTCGACGGTTGCATGTGCCTCGCACGGCTCGGCACAAACCAAGATGCCCCGAGGCGTGCCTTGTCATGGCGGTTTCAAGTCTTCGCCTAAACCGCGCCGGCTCCAACGGCCGCCAAGTCCGCCGAGGCTGATCGCATCCGAAAACATTGCATACTGCGCTGGGCGCGGTTTAAGCGGCGCGTTGCAGAACCAGCTCCAAGACGGCTTTGCTGCCGAAGTAGGCCAGAATCAGCACAACGAACCCACCGAGCGTCCAGCCGATCGCGGTACGACCGCGCCAGCCCTTGCGAAACCGCCCGATGAGCAGTCCGCCAAACATCAGCCACGCCAGGATCGAGAGCACCGTCTTGTGCACGAGGTGCTGTGCGAGCATGTCTTCGAGGAAGGCGAAACCGCTCAACAGCGCCAGGGTCAGGAGTACGAAGCCCGCGGTGATCATCTCGAAGAGCAGGCTTTCCATCGTCTGAAGGGGGGGCAGGGTGCGCACGAAGCCGCCCGGATGACGGCTGCGCAGGTGGCTGTCCTGCACGGCCAACAGGATCGCCTGCACGGCGGCCAAGGTCAGGAGACTGTAGGCCAGCATCGAGAGCAGGACATGGATCTTCAGGGGCCAGTCCGCACTCGGGCGCATGAAGCCGACATCGGCGAACGATGCCTCCAAGACGAGGCTCAGGGCCGCGGCGGGCAGGAGCAGCAGGCCGAGGTTTTCCACCGGCTTGGTCAGGCTCGACACCAGCAGCAGCGTGATGATGGTCCAGGTGGTGAGCGCCAGCGCGTTGTAGAACCCGAGATTGAGTCCGGCGTGGCTGAAGATGCTGTCCCAAAGAAGCCAGCTGTGTAGTGCGAGGCCGACGAACATCAGTCCGAGCATCAGCGGGCGCTTCGGAGTCCATCCGTCGGTCTTGCGGAACAAGCGCATGCCGATCAAGGCGGCGGCCGCCGAGTAGCAGAGGATGGCGACGATGGCAATGAGGGTATGGGTCATAGATGGAAACCGATGGGCCTAAACCGCGCCCAGCGCGGTATGCGATGTTTGTGGATGGGATCGGCCCCGGCAGACTTGACGACCGTTGGAGCCGGCGCGGTTTAAAATATTAAAAAATATAACATTTTAAACCGCTTCCCCGCTAAGTGGTGTGGGTGCATCAAACGCCGGGCTCACTCGAAAGTCAGCATCTCGCTCTGGACGCGGATGACGTGGGATCGCACACAGGGCTAGCGCAAACCTGAGGTCTTCATGGCGGGGCCTTGTCGTATCGCCTGCCGGTGGCGGGCATTATACTCGGAACTTTCACGACTGGCCGGGCCGACGCCGGCCTGATTCAGATCGAGTGTTCATGCGGGCATCGTGGCCCGACGAGGATCGAGGTCCACCCTATGTTTGAGACTCTCCAGGATCGTTTCGGCGATGTCCTGAACAATTTGCGCGGTCAGGGTCGTCTGACCGAAGAGAACATCAAGGACACCGTTCGCCAGGTGCGCATGGCGCTTCTCGAGGCCGACGTTGCCCTCCCGGTGGTGCGGCAGTTCGTCGACGAGGTGCGCGAAAAGGCGCTCGGCGAGACCGTGACCCGGAGTCTGACCCCCGGCCAGGTCATGATCAAGATCGTCAACGACGAGCTGGTCAAGCTGATGGGGCAGGCCAACGAGCAGTTGGATCTGACCGCCCAACCGCCGGCTGTCGTGCTGATGGCGGGCCTGCAGGGTTCGGGCAAGACAACGAGTGTCGCCAAGCTTGCGCGATGGCTGCAGGAGAAGCAGGGCAAGTCGGTGATGGTCGTGAGCTGCGACGTCTACCGGCCGGCCGCCATCGAGCAGTTGAAAACGGTCGCAACCGAGGTCGGGGCCGAGTTCTACCCGAGCACCCCGGATCAGAACCCGATCGATATCGCCAAGCGCGCACTCGATGCGGCGCGCAAGCATTTCAAGGATGTGCTGATCGTCGACACCGCCGGCCGGCTGCATGTCGACTCGGCCATGATGGACGAGATCAAGGCGGTTCATGCCGCGTTGAAGCCGATCGAGACCCTCTTCGTCGTGGATGCCATGACGGGTCAGGATGCAGCCAATACGGCAAAGGCGTTCGACGAAGCACTGCCGCTGACCGGCGTGGTGCTGACGAAGACCGACGGCGATGCCCGCGGCGGCGCGGCGCTGTCGATCCGACAGATCACCGGCAAGCCGATCAAATTCCTCGGCACCGGCGAGAAGACCACTGCGCTCGAGCCCTTCTTTCCGGATCGGGTTGCCTCGCGCATCCTCGGGATGGGGGACGTGGTCTCGTTGGTCGAGGAGGTCCAGGCGAAGGTCGACAAGGACAAGGCCGAGAAGCTGGTCAAGAAGCTCAAGAAGGGTAAGGAGTTCGATCTCGTCGACTTCAAGGAGCAGCTCGACCAGATGGCGAGCATGGGGGGCATGATGGGCCTTCTGGACAAGCTCCCGGGGATGGGGCAGATCCCGGACCACGTCAAGAACAAGGCCAGCGACAAGGAGATGGGCAAGCTGATTGCCATCATCAACTCCATGACACCTCAGGAGCGCCGTTTTCCTGCCGTCATCAAGGGGTCGCGAAAGCGTCGCATTGCCGCTGGATCCGGCACCGAGGTGCAGGACGTGAACCGCCTGCTCAAGCAGTTCGCTCAGATGCAGAAGATGTTCAAGAAGATGAAGGGCGGCGGCATGGCCAAGATGATGCGTTCGATGCAGGGGCGCATGCCTGGAGGCTTTCCGCCGGGCGGGGGCTTCCCACCGGGGGGCATGCCGCCGGGCGGCTTCCCGATGTAGTTCACCACGGTCGGCCGATGCCGGGTCGACCCGGCATCGCGTGCCGAAGGTCACGGCTCGGTCGGGAATACAAGGCTGTGGCTCTACGGGTTCTTGCAGCCGGCCCCGCTGCTCGGGGTGCCTCGTTCCGGACCACTTGCCGTCTGCGCTCGCCCCGATAGGACATGCCGTGAAAAGCGCGCGTCCTCGTCGTCGCGGACTTGACGATGGTCGTGCCGATTGGGAAAAGAAAAACTTCGGAGTCCGGGGAAAGTTTGAGGATCGTGCAAAATACTCTTGCAGATCATCGGCTTGGATTTGGCGCTCCCTAGGGGGTTCGAACCCCTGTTACCGGCGTGAGAGGCCAGCGTCCTAACCGCTAGACGAAGGGAGCAGGTACTGCAGCGTGGAAACGCGTATTATACGCGCATCACGGCGCTCTACAAGCCGGCTGTGACCGTCGTCTTTTCAATGGCTGCAACTCCGCGCCCCGTCGTGCTCGGCACCGGGTGACGCCGACGTGAGTGCGGCCCCAGCGATCAGGAATTCCTCCTAAAAGGTGATGCAGGAACCTTTCCAAAACACGAGCCCGGAGGCGATCGCGGCGAGTCCTTTGATCGTGCCTCGGCCCGAGCACGGGATCTCGCGCGCGAACATCAGCGAGAACGCCCTCAAGGTGCTCTACCGTTTGAAACAAGAGAATTTTCAAGCCCATCTGGTCGGCGGCGGCGTGCGGGACCTTCTGCTCGGCCACGAGCCGAAGGATTTCGACGTGGCGACCGATGCGACCCCGGAGCAGGTCCGACAGGTGTTTCGCAACTGTCGTCTGATCGGGCGGCGCTTTCGGTTGGCACATGTCCATTTCGGGCGCGAGATCATCGAGGTCGCGACCTTTCGCGGCACGACCGTTGCGTCGGAGGGCGACGACAACGATCGGCAGATGGAGAACGGCCGGATCCTTCGGGACAACACCTACGGCACCATCGCCGAGGACGCCTTGCGCCGGGATTTCACGGTCAATGCGCTCTACTACAACATTGCCGACTTTTCGCTGATCGATTACGCCGACGGGCTCGATGACATCAAGGCCGGACGGCTGCGTTTGATCGGGGACCCGGAGCAGCGTTACCGCGAGGATCCCGTGAGGATGCTCCGTGCGGTCCGGTTCGCCTGCAAGCTGGGCTTCACGATCGAGCAGCAGACCGAGACGCCGCTGTTCAAGCTCGCACACCTGCTCGCAGACATCGCACCGGCGCGACTCTTCGATGAGCTGATCAAGCTCTTTCATTCGGGTTACGGCCTCGGCGTCTTCGAGAAGCTGCGGCAGTACGGGCTCTTCGGGGAGCTCTTCCCGGCGACGGAGGACTGCTTGGCCCGGGAAGATCAAGGCTTCCCGCTCACCTTTGTCAGTCGCGGTTTGGCCAATACCGACAAGCGACTGCATGAGGGCAAATCCGTGACGCCGGCCTTCCTGTTCGGCGTGCTCCTCTGGGAGCCGGTTCGTCGGCGTTTCGAGGAGTTTCTGGCCGAAGGCGAGGCGGCCAACGAGGCGATGTTCCTGGCGGCGAGCGAGGTTTGCACGCAGCAGCAATCGCTCGTGGCGATTCCCAAGCGGTTTTCGCTGCCGATGCGCGAAATCTGGTCGATGCAGCCTCGCCTCGAGCAGCGTGACGGCAAACGTCCGCAACGCTTGGTGACGCATCCGCGGTTCCGAGCCGCGTACGACTTCCTTGTCCTGCGTGCGGAGGCGGGCGAGGCGGATCCGGAGCTGGCGGCGTGGTGGACACGCTTTCAGGAGGCGAGCGGACAGGAGCGCGCCTCGATGACTGAAGGCAGCGCCAAACGGCGGAGGCGTCGTTCGCGGCGCCGCAAATCGGACGGGGGCGCCGCTTCGGGGGCGACGAGTGGTGTGGAGAGCGGCGGCTGATCCTCCTCTTCGGACGCGATCGAGCGCGGGGTAGCGTTGCTCGATCTCGGCCACTATCCTCGCTGACATCCTGCCTGATCTTCGGAGTCGACCATGTCCCTCGCGCCGATTACGGTCGCCACGCTCGCCGGAATGAAGGCGAAGGGCGAGCCCATCGCTTGTCTCACCTGCTACGATGCCAGCTTCGCGCGCCTGCTCGACAGTGTAGGCGTCGATCTGATGCTGGTGGGGGATTCTCTCGGGATGGTGCTCCAGGGGCACCGCACGACCGTGCCGGTCACGATCGAGCAAATGGTTTATCACGCGGCCTGCGTCTCGCGCGGACGGGAGCGGGCACTTCTTGTCGTGGATTTGCCTTTTCTCGCCAGCGCGACGCCGGAGCGCGCAATCGACGCCGCCGGGTGCTTGATGCAGGAGGGCGGGGCGGAGGTCGTGAAGCTCGAGGGCGGTGCGCCGATGCTGGACACGGTGCGGCGGCTCACGGAGCAGGGCGTGCCCGTCTGCGCCCATTTGGGGCTTCTGCCTCAGTCGGTGCACCGCATCGGAGGTTATCGTTTTCAGGGTCGAGACCATGCCTCCGCCGAGGCGATTCGGCACGATGCCGTCGCCATGCAGGAGGCCGGCGCGAGCCTCTTGGTCTTGGAATGCGTGCCTGCTGCATTGGCCTCGGAGATCGCCTTGATGCTGAGCATTCCCGTTATCGGAATCGGCGCCGGGGCCGGATGCGATGGCCAGGTGCTCGTGCTGCACGACATGCTCGGGCTCAATCCAGGGCGTCCGCCGAGCTTCAGCAGAAATTTCATGACCGGTCAGGTTTCGATCGGGGATGCTGTCGATGCTTATGTCCGAGCGGTCAAATCGCGTGAGTTCCCCGGTCGCGACGAGATACCGTACTGATGGCGGATCGATACCGAATCCGAGCGGATCAATCAGCGTCGGACGCTGCAGCGGGATAGTCCGATGAACACGATCGAAACCGTGGAAGACTTGCGATCGCAGGTGCGTGCTTGGCGTGCCGCCGGCGAGCGTGTGGCCTTTGTCCCGACGATGGGGAATCTGCACGCCGGGCATATGAGCTTGATTGCGGAGGCACGCACGCACGCGCCGCGGGTGGTCGCGAGCATCTTCGTCAACCCGATGCAGTTTGGCCCCGCCGAGGATCTGGATGCCTATCCGCGGACCTTGGCGCATGATCGGGAGCGACTCGAGGCGGCGGGTTGCGACCTCTTGTTCGCCCCCGGTGTCGCGACCGTCTACCCGCGCGGCAGCGAGGCGCAGACGCGCGTGGAGGTGCCGGGGCTCTCCGATATCCTCTGCGGCGAGAGCCGTCCCGGACATTTTCGCGGGGTGGCGACGGTGGTCTGCAAGTTATTCAACATGGTGCAGCCGGATGTCGCGCTGTTCGGCGAGAAGGATTTCCAGCAGCTGTTGGTGATCCGGCGGATGGTCGAAGACCTGGCCATGCCGGTGGAGATCGTCGGAGTGCCGACGGTGCGCGAGTCCGACGGGCTCGCCATGAGCTCTCGGAATGGCTACCTTTCGTCTTCGGATCGGGCACGCGCCCCGGCATTGCGGCGGATATTGGAGGCGGCTCGGCAATCCTTGCTGGCCGGCAGCGGTGCCGCGGCGGTCGAGCGAGAGGCCGAGGACGCTTTGCGCAAGGCCGGTTTGGCCCCAGACTATGTCCAGGTGCGTGCGGCGGAGGACCTGCGACCGGCCACGGAGGCCGACCGAGATCTTGTGATTCTCGCGGCCGCCTATCTTGGTCGGGCACGTTTGATCGACAATCTCGCGGTGCAGATGGATGCGAATGCTGCGCCGCAACAAACGCTGCGGTAAACTACGCCGATTCTTAGATCGAGAGCGCTTCGTCAGGGCACGAAGGCGCGGCCGGACGGGCCTTTCGGAGGATTGAAGACATGCATCTGACCTTGTTGAAGTGCAAACTGCATCGGGCTTGCGTGACCCACGCGGAGGTCGACTACGAGGGCTCCTGTGCCATCGACGAGGAGCTACTGACGCTCGCCGGCATTCGCGAATACGAACAGATTCAGATCTACAACGTCACCAACGGCGAGCGGTTCACAACCTACGCCATCCGTGCCGAGCCCGGCTCGCGTGTGATCTCGGTCAATGGGGCTGCAGCGCACAAAGCCGCACCTGGCGATCGCGTGATCATCTGCGCCTACGCCGAGATGACGGAGGCCGAGGCCGATGCCCACCGCCCGGCGCTCGTCTATCTCAACGAGCACAACCGCGTGACCCGCACCGGAGATTTCATCCCGGCTCAGGTGGCCTGATCCCGCTCCAACCCGCCCGACCAACGCTTGCTGTCGTAGACCGGCACGCAGAATTTAACCCGTAGAAGCCCATCGGACTCTGTCCGACCGGGCGGTTACCCAGACGCTGCGCTCGCCTGCTCCGTCTCCTGCGCGATCGCCCGATCGGCGATCGCCTCGGCATAAAGCCGCACATAGCTGCGTGCGCTCGCCTCCCAACTGAAGTCCTGCTGCATTCCAGTCGTCGCGAGCTTTTGCCATGCCTGCGGGTTGTCGCGATACAGTTGCAGGGCCTGTCGCACGGCGTCGAGAAGGGCCTCGGCGCGTGGCTCCTCGAACAAAAAACCGGTTGCGGTGCCGTCGGCGAGCGTTTCCGGGGAGGTATGCACCACGGTGTCGGCCAGTCCGCCGGTGCGGTGGGCGATGGGCGGCGTGCCGTACCGCAGGCTGTAGATCTGGTTCAGCCCGCAGGGCTCGAAGCGCGAGGGCATCAAGAAGGCGTCCGAGCCCGCCTCGATGCGATGCGCACGTGCCTCCTCGTACTCGACGAAGCCCCCGACCTGGCGCGGATACAAGGCAGCAATGGCGAGAAGTGCCTGCTCCGTGCTGCGTTCTCCGGTGCCTTGGAACACGACCTGGATGCGCGGGTCCTCGAGAAGGCGCGGGAGCATGGCGAGGATCAGGTCCACACCCTTCTGCTCGACCAAGCGGCCGATATAACCCAGCACGAAGGCTTCCTCGTTGCGCGGAAGCCCGACCTCGCGTTGGATGTCGAGCTTATTCTCCGCCTTGAGTCCGAACGTCTCCGGGTCATAGCATTGGAGAATGAAGGGATCCGTGAGGGGATCCCAGACCCGGTAATCGACCCCGTTGAGGATGCCGCTGAAACGCGTGCCGATCTGCCGCAAGAGCCCGTCGAGCCCGCATCCGAAACGTGCCGTGCGCACCTCCGCGGCATAGGATGGGCTGACGGTGTTGACCCGATCGGAGAAGATGATCCCCCCCTTGATGAAGGACATCCTCTGATGGAACTCCAGCCCCGAGACGCTCCACAGCGCGGGCGGTAGGCCGAGCCGATCGAAGGTCGCGCGATCGAACAGACCTTGGTAGGCGAGATTGTGGATCGTGAAGACGTTTGCCGGATGGCCCGGCAGATCTCGGAGCAGGGCAGGGGCCAGTCCGGTTTGCCAGTCGTTGCCGTGCAGCACGTCCGGACGCCAGCCGATCGCCGGAAGACCGCAAGCGACCAAGGCAATGGCCCGGCAGAAGAGCAGGAAGCGCTCGGCGTTGTCGCCCCAGTCACGTCCGCTGAGGTCGGTGTAGGGATTGCCTTCGCGACAGAAGTGCTCGGGTGCGTCGACTAAATAGATCGGCAAGTCGTGATCTGGATGCTTGCCTTCGAGAATGCGCACGTGGGTGCGGCTCGCCGGGATCTTCAGCTCGCAAAGGATCTTGGTATCGCGCAACCGGCGGGCCGCGCGTGGATAGGCCGGCAGGATGAGCCGCGCGTCGTGGCCCAGATCGCGCAACGCAGCGGGTAGACTGGCCGCGACATCGGCGAGCCCGCCGGTCTTGATCAGCGGATGAGCCTCGCTGCTCGCCACGAGGATATGCAGCGGCCGCTCCGGCGCGGTAATGTCCGGGGATAGAAAAGGCGATGGCTCCATGGAGGGTCCCTAAATCCGAGCGAAGCGGTTGCCGGCGCGGCACGCCTGGCTTGGCAACAGTATGACAAAACTCACGTTATCATATTTGTCCGCGATCGAGGCACCAAGCTCATGCTGGATCCCTGCACCATCCTGATCTTCGGCTCGACGGGTAACCTGGTGAGCATCAAGCTGCTCCCGGCGCTCTATCACATCGAGGCGGCAGAGCGTCTTCATCCCGAGACTCGGATCATGGGCTTCGGCCGCCGCCCTTGGTCGGATGAGGACTGGCGCGAGGAGGTCCGGTCGAAGCTTGTCGAACGACTGCCCGGTGCTCCCGATGCGCCTGTCTTGGAACGTCTGCTCGGTCGGATGCGCTTCGTCGAAGGCGACCTGGAAGAGTCGGACGGTTACGGACGCTTGGCGGAACGACTGCGCGAGGAGGCCGACATCCCGGTCAATCTCATGACTTATCTCGCGGTGGCGCCGAGACACTACGGCGGTATCGTGGACAACCTGGCCGCTCAGGGCCTGAACACCGAGGACGGACGCTGGTCCCGTCTGGTGGTAGAGAAACCCTTCGGCTTCGATCTCGAAAGCGCCGCCATCCTGGATCGCCGCATCCGGCATTGTTTCGACGAGTCGCAGATCTTTCGCATCGATCACTATCTGGGCAAGAGTACGGTTCAGAACATCTTGGTGTTCCGTTTCGCCAATCTGCTGCTCGAGCCCCTTTGGAATCGCAACTACATCGATCATGTCCAGATCTCGCACGCCGAGGCGGCCGGGATCGGGGAGCGTGCCGGTTTCTACGACGGTGTGGGTGCCATGCGCGACATGATCCAGAGTCATCTGCTGCAGATGCTGACCCTGGTGGCGATGGAGCCTCCGCCCTGTCTGGATGCCGAGGCGCTGCGCGACGAGAAGGTCAAGGTCCTGCGCTCGATCCGCCCGATCCCGCGCGAGGCGGTACATGCCCAGGCCTTTCGCGCACAATACGGACCCGGCGCTTCCGGCGGAAGCAAAGTTCCGGGCTATCGCGACGAGCCCGGCGTGGGGCACAACAGCACCACCGAGACCTATGCCTCGCTGAAGCTCTACATCGACAACTGGCGCTGGCGCAACGTGCCTTTCTATCTGCGCACCGGAAAGCGGCTTGCCCGCAGCAACTCACTGATCGCCATTCGATTCAAGCATCCGCCGCAGCAGCTGTTCCGCTATACGGCCATCGAGCAGCTCAAGCCCAACTGGCTGCTGCTCAATATCCAGCCCAACGAGTGCATCCGCATGGAGATCCAAGTCAAGCAACCCGGACTTGAGATGCGCACCCAGACCGAGCGGTTGGACGCGAGTCGCTGCACCATCCCCTCGGAGCAGATCGACGCCTACGAGGCGCTCATCCTGGACGTGATCGAGGGCGACCATACTCATTTTTTGCGCTTCGACGAGGTGGATTGGGCCTGGCGGGTCGTCGATCCGGTGCTGAAGCTCTGGTCCACCGAGCGTGACTTCATCCAGACGTATCCGGCCGGATCCTGCGGGCCGCCCGAGGCGAACCGTTTGTTCGACAGGGACGACCAGTCTTGGCGCGAAGGGATGGACGAGTAAGTTGCGAGACCGTCGACGCGGCAAGCCACAAGATTCGCCAATGTCTTATCAGGAGAACGTTATGAAGTCGCTCATTCATCAAACGCCCGCATGGCAGGCATTGGAGCAGCACAGGCAAGAGATGCAGGACGTCGCGATGCGCGATCTCTTCGCATCCGATCCCGGCCGCGCCGAGCGCATGCGCTTGTCCGTCGCCGGACTGCGTTTGGACTACTCGAAGAATCTGATCACCTCTCAGACGCTCGCGCTGCTGCTCGATCTGGCTGAAACCGCCGACGTGAGCGGATGGATCGCCCGGATGTTCGCCGGCGAGCCCATCAACAACACCGAGGAGCGCGCGGTGCTGCATGTGGCCCTGCGCAATCGCTCCAATCGACCGATTCTGGTCGAGGGTCAAGACGTGATGCCGGGTGTGAATCGCGTGCTCGAGCGTCTCGAGGCGTTCGTCGGATTGGTTCGCTCGGGCGAGTGGAAGGGCTTTCAGGGTCAGTCCATCCGCGATGTCGTCAACATCGGCATCGGCGGCTCCAACCTCGGGCCCAAGATGGTTTGCACGGCGCTCGGTGCCTACGGCAGCAACGATCTGCGGGTGCACTTCGTCTCGAATGTCGACGGGACCCATCTCCTGGAAACACTCAACGACCTGGATCCGGCACGCACACTCTTCATCGTAGCCTCCAAGACCTTCACGACGCAGGAGACCATGACCAACGCCTCCAGCGCGCGCGACTGGCTGTTGGCGGCGGCGCGCGACCCGGCGGCGGTCGCCAAGCACTTTGTTGCGGTGTCGACGAATGCCGAGAAGGTTTCCGCCTTCGGGATCGACACCCGGAACATGTTCGGGTTTTGGGATTGGGTCGGCGGACGCTATTCGCTCTGGTCGGCCATCGGTCTGCCGATCGCCTTGGCGGTCGGCTACGATCGTTTCGTGGAGCTGCTCGAGGGTGCCTTCGCGATGGACGAACATTTCCGAACCGCCCCCCCGGCGGAGAACATGCCTGTCGTCCTGGGTCTGCTCGGGGTCTGGTATGCCAATTTTTGGGGTGCACGAACGCATGCCGTCTTGCCCTACGATCAGTATTTGAGGCTCTTGCCGGCGTACCTCCAGCAAGGCGACATGGAGAGCAACGGCAAAGGCGTCACCCGCGAGGGTGTCGCCGTGGACTACACCACCGGTCCGGTCGTCTGGGGCGAGCCGGGCACCGACGGGCAACATGCCTTCTATCAGCTCATCCATCAGGGCACGCAGCTGATCCCGGCGGATTTCATCGGAGCGATCAAGAGCCACAACGAGCTCGGCGATCATCACCCGAAGCTCATGGCGAACTTCTTTGCGCAAACCGAGGCCCTGATGCGCGGGCGGACCACGCAGGAGGCGCTCGCCGAGATGCTCGGCGCCGGCGTTCCGAAGGACCGTGCGCAATTTCTCGCGCACCACAGGACCTTTCCCGGCAGCCGTCCGACCAACAGTATTCTGATGGAGCGGCTGACGCCCTTTACGCTGGGCGCCCTGATTGCGCTCTATGAACATCGGATCTTCGTGCAGGGCGTACTGTGGGGGATCAACTCGTTCGACCAATGGGGTGTGGAGCTCGGCAAACAGCTCGCGGGCGTCATCCTCGACGAGATCGGGAGGGGGCATGTCGGCGCGGATCACGATGCATCGACGCGTGCCCTGTTGAACGAATTCATCCGGGGCCGCAGCGCCTGACGTCGACCTGCCCCATCCCCGCACGACGTCCCGGGTCGCCGCGCGGTTGCCGACCGCCGGCAGCCAGCAGGGGCCCTCGTACACGCGAGTGCACCTCGGCGATGTTGCTCGCGGGATGAACCCCGGCGGCGGCGCGCTGTCTTTGTAACCGGCATGGCGTCTTGGTGCTAGTCTCTATGCATCGGCGTGGGGCGAGCGGTGCCCAGCACCGAAGCGTGCAGAGAGGAATGTCCGGCTGAGCCTCCGCGGAACGCGGCTGAACCCGTTCGACCGAAACGGTTCGATGCCGCCCGGGCGGCGGCGCCGGTGCCGATGGGCCGGTCCGGTTGACGCTGTCGACGTCCCGGCGAGTGCATGCACTCTCTTGGAGCGCAATCCGGTCGTGGCGGTGCGTCGGTGCTCCGAGCGAGATCAGGTTCGGTACCGGCGCGGTGCAGACGCGGTGCAGAAGCAACGGTCGATCCCATGGCGCGCGTATTGCTAACATTCGAATCCAAACCTTGTCTTTCCCACAGTTCGCCCCGAGCAATAATGCGAAGCGAGATGCGGTCGACACTGGGTCGGGCGAGCAACAACAGCTTCCGAGCGAGGTAACATTTATGTCGATCTTCGAACGCTATCAGGCACGCTACGAGTCATCCCGCGAAGAGGTGATGAGCCTCGACGAGTACTTGCATCTGTGCAAGTCCGACCCGAGCGCCTATGCGGGGGCGGCGCAGCGGTTGCTGACGGCGATCGGCGAGCCGGAGCTCGTCAATACCCGCGACGATCCGAGGCTCAGTCGGATCTTTCAGAACAAGATGATTCGCCGCTATCCTGCGTTCTCCGAGTTTTACGGGATGGAGGAGTCGATCGAGCACCTGGTCTCGTACCTCAAGCACGCGGCTCAAGGACTCGAAGAAAAGAAACAGATCCTCTACCTCCTCGGGCCGGTCGGCGGGGGAAAGTCGTCTCTCGCCGAAAAGCTCAAGGAGCTGATGGAGCTGCGACCCTTCTACGCGATCCACGGTTCGCCCGTATTCGAGTCACCGCTCGGTTTGTTTTCGCCCGAAGAAGACGGCCCCATCCTCGAAGAGGACTACGGTATTCCGGCCCGTTATCTGCGAACGATCATGTCGCCGTGGGCGGTCAAACGGTTGCAGGAATACCGAGGCGACATCACGCAGTTCAAGGTCGTGAAGCTTTACCCGTCGGTCCTTGAGCAGGTCGCGATCGCGAAGACGGAGCCCGGTGACGAAAACAACCAGGACATCTCTTCGCTGGTCGGCAAGGTTGACATCAGGCAGTTGGAGCGCTTCGCCCAACACGACGCCGACGCCTACAGCTATTCCGGTGCACTGTGCCGCGCGAACCAGGGCGTGATGGAGTTCGTCGAGATGTTCAAGGCACCGATCAAGGTGCTGCATCCGCTGCTCACTGCGACCCAGGAAGGCAACTACAACGGAACCGAGGGGCTGTCCGCGCTGCCGTTCCAAGGCATCATCCTGGCACACTCCAACGAGTCGGAATGGCAGAGCTTCCGAAACAATAAGAACAACGAGGCCTTTCTCGACCGCGTCTTCATCGTCAAAGTCCCCTATTGCCTGCGTGTCAACGAAGAGACTCAGATCTACGAGAAGCTTCTCTACAACAGCTCGCTCGCAGATGCCCCTTGTGCGCCTGGAACCTTGTCGATGATGGCTCAGTTCTCCGTGCTGACGCGACTGAAAGAGCCGGAGAATTCGAGTATCTTTTCGAAGATGCGAGTCTACAACGGTGAGAACCTCAAGGACACCGATCCAAAAGCCAAGTCGATGCAGGAGTATCGGGACTATGCGGGGGTCGACGAAGGGATGTCGGGAATCTCGACCCGCTTTGCGTTCAAGATCCTCTCGCAGGTCTTTAACTTCGATCACAGCGAGGTTGCGGCCAATCCCGTTCATCTGTTGTACGTCCTCGAACGCCAGATCACGCGTGAGCAGCTGCCCCCGGAGACTCACGAACGCTACCTCAGCTTCTTGAAACAATACCTCGCTCCTCGATATGCGGAATTCATCGGCAAGGAGCTTCAAACGGCCTATCTAGAGTCCTATGCGGAATACGGCCAAAATATCTTCGATCGATACGTGACCTATGCGGACTACTGGATTCAGGACCAGGAGTATCGAGATCCGGATACGGGCGAGATGATGAATCGCAGCGGACTCAACGAGGAGCTGGAGAAGATCGAGAAGCCGGCGGGCATCTCCAACCCGAAGGATTTCCGAAACGAGATCGTAAACTTCGTTCTGCGAGCACGTGCCAACAACGGCGGTGCCAATCCGAAATGGACCAGTTACGAGAAGCTGCGTGTCGTCATCGAGAAGAAGATGTTCTCCAATACCGAGGAGCTGCTTCCGGTCATTTCATTCAACGCCAAGGCATCCGTCGACGAGCAGAAGAAGCATGATCAGTTTGTCGATCGTATGACCGAAAAGGGCTACACGCCGAAACAGGTCAGGCTTCTGTCGGAATGGTACCTGCGGGTTCGCAAATCGCAGTAGAGGGAAGGGGAGGCGCCGATCGAAGCGGTGTCTCCCTCGACGGTCGGGTGACTCTCGCGGCGAGGGTAGGTCGTCTCGGCCCCGCCGCCCAGCGGTTGATCGGTTGATCGGCCGTCGTGTCCGGCGGCATCATGGCGGTGTGGAAACCTGCAAATGGAGCGGGCGATCAGGGAGTCGAACGCAGGCGCGGACACCGACTTGCGCGATTCGTCGTTGTTTCACCCAGCCGAGTAGGCAAGAGTCTTTATGTCACACTTCATCGACCGTCGACTGAACGGCAAGAACAAGAGCACGGTCAACAGACAGCGTTTCTTGAAGCGTTATAAGTCGCAGCTCAAGCGCTCGGTCGCCGATGCCGTCAACAAACGCAGCATCACCGACATCGACTCGGGCGAGCGCGTCGGGATTCCGTCCAAGGATATTTCCGAGCCGGTCTTTCATCACGGCAAGGGCGGAGTTCGGGACATGGTGCACCCAGGCAACAAAGACTTCATCGCCGGGGATCGGATCCGGCGTCCGGAGGGCGGGGGCGGGGATGGCTCGGGTCAAGGAAAGGCCGGCAAGGGCGGAAAAGGCGACGACGACTTCGTCTTCGAGCTGTCGCGCGAAGAGTTCATGGACCTCTTGTTCGACGACCTCGAGCTTCCCAATCTGGTGCGGAACCAGTTGATGGGAACGACCGAGTTCAAAACGGTCAGAGCCGGTTATTCAACCGACGGATCTCCTTCCAATATCGACGTCGTGCGCTCGCTCAAGGGGGCCATCGCCCGCCGGACGGCCATCGGCGCGCCCCTGCGCGCGCGTGCGCGCGAGCTCGAGGAGGAGCTTCAGGCCCTGCTCGACGGCGGCATCGACGAAACGGATCTCCGTGTGCGCGAGCTGCGCGAGGAGATCGATCGACTGCGCACGCGAATTGCGGCCTTGCCCTTTATCGACACCTTCGACCTGCGCTATCAAAGTTTTACGAAGCTTCCCGAGCCGACGAGCAAAGCGGTGATGGTCTGCATCATGGACGTCTCGGGCTCGATGGATCAGGTCCGCAAGAATCTTGCGAAGCGGTTCTTTATCCTGCTCTATCTGTTCCTTCAACGGAATTACGACAAGATCGACGTCGTCTTTATCCGCCATCATACGATTGCCCAAGAGGTCGATGAGCAGGAGTTCTTCTATTCTCGCGAGACCGGGGGCACGGTCGTGTCGAGTGCGTTGAATCTGGCGTACGATATTCTCAAAGAGCGCTACGATTCGTCGGTTTGGAACATCTATGCCGCGCAGGCCTCTGACGGAGATAATTGGGATTCCGATTCGACGGTCTGCCGTGATCTTCTGGTCGAGAAATTGATGCCGATGATGCGCTATTTCGCCTATGTCGAGATCACTCCGCGGCAGCATCAGAGCCTTTGGTACGCCTATCAAGAGGTCAGAGCCATGCACCGGCACTTCGCGATGGAGGAAATCGACGGTGCAGAGGACATCTTTCCCGTGTTTCGGGAGCTGTTCAGGAGGCAGGAGGCATGACCCAAAACCTCATCTCGGACTCCTCCGAATGGTCGTTCCCCTTGCTCGAACGGTTCGACCGGGAGATCGGCCGCCTGGCCCGCGATGTCTACGGGTTGGATACCTATGCCAATCAGATCGAGGTCATCAGCTCTGAACAGATGATCGATGCCTATTCTTCGGTCGGTCTGCCGATCAATTATCCGCATTGGTCGTTTGGTAAACAATTCGTCGCGACCGAGCAGACGTATCGGCGCGGTCAGATGGGGCTGGCCTACGAGATCGTGATCAACTCCGATCCTTGTATCGCTTACCTCATGGAAGAAAACACCCTGCCGATGCAGGCGCTTGTCATCGCCCATGCCTGTTACGGCCACAATAGTTTCTTCAAGGGCAATTATCTCTTCCGTACCTGGACCAGCGCCGATGCAATCATCGATTACCTCGTTTTCGCCCGGCGATTCATCGCCGAATGCGAGGAACGCTACGGCGAAGCCGAGGTCGAGATGTTGCTCGACTCCTGTCATGCACTGATGAATCACGGCGTGGATCGTTACAAGCGACCGACGCCGCTGACGCTTGCCGAGGAACAGCGTCGCCAAAAGGACCGCGCGGCATATCTTCAGTCGATGGTCAATGATTTATGGCGGACGTTGCCGACCTTCGACGTCGACGACGGCGGGGAGCAGGATGTGCGCTGGCCGGATGAACCGCAGGAGAACCTGCTTTACTTCATCGAAAAAAACGCCCCGCTGCTCGAGCCGTGGCAGCGCGAAATTGTTCGGATCGTCCGCAAGCTGGGTCAGTACTTCTATCCGCAGCGCCAAACGCAGGTCATGAACGAGGGCTGGGCGACGTTCTGGCACTACACGCTCATGAATCACCTGTACGATGAAGGCTTCGTCACCGACGGATTCATGATGGAGTTCCTGCAGTCGCACACGGGAGTCGTCTTCCAGCCTACATTCGACGTACCTTATTACAACGGGATCAATCCCTACGCGCTCGGCTTTGCGATGATGCGCGATATCCGGAGGATCTGCGAGCAGCCGACCGACGAGGATCGTCACTGGTTTCCGGATATCGCGGGCGGGGACTGGCTGAAGGTATTGGACTTCGCCATGCGTAACTTCAAGGACGAAAGCTTTGTTGCGCAGTATCTCTCGCCGACCGTCATGCGCGATCTGCGGTTGTTTGCGATCTCCGACGACGATCGCGAGGAGCACCTGGAGGTCACGGCGATCCACGAGGAGCAGGGTTATCGGGCTTTGCGACAATCACTCGCGGAACAGTACAACCTCGGATCCCGCGAGCCGAACATTCAGGTGTTTAATGTCGACCGTCGTGGCGATCGCTCCATGACCTTGAGACACTATCGGCACAATCGTCGACCTCTGGGTGATTCTGTCGACGAGATGCTGCGCCACATCCGGCGATTGTGGGGTTTCACCGTTCGCTTGGAGACCTTGGACGAGAACGGCAGGACACAGTTGATCGGCGAATGTTGAGCGGCTTAGGGGTCGGATCTGAGGGATACCCGGTATGCGTTGCCGTTTGATGGTTCTGTTTGGGTTCTTGGCCGTCGTCTCTGCACCGGCATCCACGAATGAGCTACTGCGCCCGACGCTCGATTCGATCCGTGATGCGCGAACCGTCGCCATCGAAGGCGTGCCCTTGTTGTCCGGTCGTCTGCTGGCCGAATTCTACGCGCAGCGCGGAGATGTCTTGGTCTGGGTCGATCCGGCGCGAATTTCGGGCCTCTTGGACCTCGCGCAGCAAAGTGGCTCGGAAGGCTTCCGACCCGATGATTTCCATGCCGAGAGTCTCCGTCGACTCGCCCCTCCGGGTGTCCTCGAATCCTTGAGCGGTAACGCACGTATCGCCGCCGATCTCATCCTCAGCGATGCCTTGGCGCGTTATGTTCACCACCATCGTTACGGCAAGCTCGATCCGGTCGCCGTCGATTCGAAATGGCACGATCGATCTCCCGCGTCCAGCGAGGTCCTCTTAGCCGAGATGCACCGTGCGCTCGGCGGCAAGGATCTCGAAACGAGCTTGAGCGCTCGCTTTCCCCGTCCGTTCTGGTACGACGACCTAAAAACCGCGCTGCAGCGCTATACCGCTCAGACCTCTCTCGTGGGACTGCCGCCCCTGCCGGCCGGGCCGAATCTCGCCCAAGGAGAGCGGCATCCGCGCGTGGCGATGCTGCGTGAACGGCTCGCGCGCCTCGATGGCGCGGTGGTTGAGACGCCGCCCGATGCCGCTCTCTTCGACGCCGCACTTCACGAAGCCGTGGTGTCGTACCAGCGGCGATCGGGTCTCGCCGCCGATGGCGTCGTGGGTCCCTCGACCCTCGCTGCGCTTAACGGGCACGGTGATGAGACAAAGGCCGAGGAAATCCGGATTAACCTGGAGCGGTTGCGCTGGCTCTATCAGGATCTGCCCGAAGATTATGTTTTCGTGGATATCGCCGCGTTCAAGGTTCACCTTGCGCGCGGCGGGAGCTTCGTCTGGTCGACGCGCGTCATCGTCGGGACGCCCGAGACCCAAACACCGATGTTTCGCGACACCATGGAGCACTTGGTCTTCAATCCGACCTGGACGGTGCCCGTGTCCATCCAGAAGAAGATGGGTCGAGTCTCCAGCGACTATCGGTTGGTCGATCGCCGCACCGGGAAGCAGGTCGGCGGGGGGAATGCCGGCGATTATAAGCGTTATCGGCTTGTCCAGGCGCCGGGCCCGAAAAACGCCCTCGGCCGCGTCAAATTTATGTTCCCGAACCGCCATGCGATCTATCTCCACGACACGCCCGGAAAATCCGCTTTCGGGCGCCAAACACGCGCCTTGAGCAACGGCTGTGTCAGGGTGCAAGACCCGCTCGCGCTTGCGGAGGCGATTCTCGACCAGCCCAGCTGGGATCGGTCCGGAATCGATCGCGTGGTCGAGCGCGGACGGACGCGCTATGTCGACCTCGCGGACCGGTTGCCGGTGCTGCTCTACTATTTGACGGCGTTCGCCGACGAGCAGGGTAAGGTCGGCTTTCGAAAAGATATCTACAGCCGTGACGAGGCCTTGCGTGCTGCCTTCTCGGCGCCCGTCCTGCGCACGCGCATCAGCTTCCCTGAGCCTCCGGCCGAGAGTCCGAGCCCCGGGAAGCCCGAGCGAACACCGAATGTCGAGCCTGTGAACCCTCCCGATAAAGACTCCTCGGTTCGCCTCACCCGTCGGGATTTCACGGAAGGAAACGGTGACAAAGCTGGGTCCGGGACCCATGGCTCGGATCCTACCGCCTCGACCCTCGATCGCACCGAGGTGCGCCCTACAGGTCTTCTCTGAAGACCGCGATCTCCGGCCTCGCGATCGGCGAGTGCGGAAATCCGTCCCGTGCGTCGTGCCGAAGGCGCGTGCCACGAGCGTTTCGTGTTTGCCTCGGGGTGGATTGAAATCCTCTCTCCCGTTAGACTCGCGCTTGGTCGCGATTCGGAAGGTATGCGAATCCCGGCTCAAACACCAAACGTTACGAACGGAGAACTCTGTTTTGATTCGACAGAACATCTGGTTGATCCCGGCGCTCGCAATGTTGGCGTTTCTTCCTACGACAACCCTTCAGGCCAATGTCACGGATGGTACGGCGTCTTACTATGGAGATCGTTTCGACGGCCGGCGCACCGCCAGCGGTGTCCGATTCGACAAGAATGCCTTGACCGCGGCTCATCGGACACTGGAGTTCGGCACGCGAGTGAGCGTTACGAACAAGGCGAACGGCCGATCCGTCGAGGTTGTCATCAACGATCGCGGCCCTTTCGTGAGAGGCCGCACGATCGATCTCTCGAAGGCGGCTGCCAGGGAGATCGGGATGTTGGGACGGGGCGTTGCCCCGGTGCGTCTTGAGATCGTCGACTCGGGAGGTCCCTCGTGGCCTGCCGGAAAGACCCCCGCGCTCGCCGATGCCGAACGGGTCCTGATGGATCTGTTCTAAGCGGCGTCCATCCCCCGACAAACGACGTTCGACGGGCGGTAGACGCACCGTGCAGAACTGAAAACGTTGTGCCAGACGCGGTTTAGATCTTTGAATCTATTGATCTAAACCGCGTCGTCCATGGCGCCGGGCGGTCGGCCTTGGCCGGTGTCGCTTCGAAACGAATCCATGTGATACCTGACGCGGTTTAGCGCCCGAGACGATCCCCCCAAGCCTGTGCGGCGGCGATAATCCGGCCGTTGTCCAGCCCGGTGGGCAGGCCGTCGCGGAGCAAATGGCGGCCCCGTACCCAGACGTGACGCACCTGTTGCTGACTGGCCGCATAGACCAGCTGCGAGATCGGGTGGTAGAGGGGTTGGGTGTGGGAGTCGCGCAGATCCAGTGCGACCAAGTCCGCCGACTTTCCGGGCTCGAGCGAGCCGATCTCATCCTCCACTCCGAGTGCTCTGGCACCGTTGATGGTCGCCATCCGCAAGGCGGTCGCAGCCGGCAGCGCAGATGCCGAGCCTGCTACGCCCTTGCCGAGCAGGGCAGCCGTACGCATCTCACCGAGCATGTTCAGGTCGTTGTTGCTTGCTGCGCCATCGGTGCCGATTGCGACGTTGATCCCTGCCTCCAAGAGCTTCGCGACCGGGCAGAACCCGCTCGCGAGCTTCAGATTCGATTCCGGACAATGGACGACATGGGCGCCCGTGTCGGCCAAGAGCGCGATCTCGTCCTCATCGAGCTGAGTCATGTGTACGCACACCAGTCCCGGGCCGAGCAATCCGAGTCGATTCAGTCGCGAGATCGGCCGCTCTCCGTGGTCGCGCAGCGACTGGAGGATCTCGTCGCGTGTCTCGTGGAGATGGATATGGATCGGAACCTCCAGTTCGTCCGCCAGCGCACGCACGCGTTGCAGCGGCGCGTCCGATACCGCGTAGGGCGAATGCGGCGCGAAGGCGACCCGGATCAACGGATGGTCCCGATAGTGCTCATGCAGGGCGAGGCCCTTGGTGATGTATTCGTCGGCATTCGCGGCATACCCGGTGGGGAAATCCACGACGATCATGCCGATGACGGCACGCATCCCGGCCTCAGCCGTCACCTGGGCCGTTACCTCGGGATGGAAATACATGTCGTTGTAGCAGGTGATGCCGCCGCGCAACATCTCGAGCACAGCCAGTCGGGTCCCGTCGGCGACGAATCCGGGGTCCACCCAACGCTGCTCTGCGGGCCAGATATGCTCATGCAGCCAGGTCATGAGGGGCAGGTCGTCGGCGAGCCCCCGCATCAGCACCATGGTGGCGTGAGTGTGTGCATTGATCAGGCCCGGGATGAGCAGGTGGCCGGGTAGCTCGATCACCCGTTGGGCGTCGACACTGCGTCGCGCCTCTTCGGAGGGCAGCACGGCGAGGATGCGCCCGTCCGCGATCGCGACCGCATGATCGGTGAGCTGACGATCTCGGGGATCAACGGGCAGTACCCACTGGGCATGGATCAGAAGCTCGGCTTGCATCGGTCGGTCCTTTCAGTCGGGGCGGGGGATGGGTGACAATGGCGAGAACATGCCACAAGGAGCCCCCGATGGAAACAACGATCCCGACCGTGCCGACCCCGGACGATGCGGCACTCTGGCACGATGGTGCCCTCTATCTCGCGGATCAGCGTCTGCTGCCCGACCGTGCGGAGTTCTTGCGACTGATGGATGCGAGTGCGGTCGCCGATGCGATTCGTGCGATGGTGGTGCGCGGCGCGCCGGCTATCGGTGTCGCCGCGGCTTACGGGGTTGCACTGGCAGGGCGGGACGCCTACGCGGCCGCAGGCGCCGATTGGCGAGCCGCGATCGAATCCGACCTTGAGCGTCTGGCCGCCTCGCGTCCGACCGCGGTCAACCTCTTCTGGGCGATCGATCGGATGCGCCGTCTGATCTTGAGTCTGGATGAACGTGATCCGTTCCCGGCCCTGGTGGACGAGGCGCTTTCGATCCACGCCGAGGATCGTGCCGCCAATCGGGTGATCGGCGATTTGGGTGCGGCGCTGATCGAGGCTCCGACCGACGTCATTACCCATTGCAACGCCGGGGCGATCGCCACGGGTGGCTACGGCACGGCGCTCGGTGTCATTCGCAGCGCCTATGCGGCCGGCAAGATCGGGAGCGTCTTCGCCGACGAGACGCGGCCCTGGATGCAAGGCGCACGACTCACCGCCTGGGAGCTGATGCACGACGGCATCCCGGTGACCCTGCAGGCGGACGGGGCGGCCGCGAGCTTGATGGCGGGGCGCTCTGTCGGTTGGGTCATCGTCGGATCGGATCGCATCGCCGCCAACGGTGATGTCGCAAACAAGATCGGGACCTACGGCCTCGCGATCCTCGCGAAACACCACGGGATCAAGTTCATGGTCGCGGCACCCACGTCCACCATCGACATGGAGATCGCGAGCGGTGACGAGATTCCGATCGAGGAGCGTAATCCGGACGAGCTGTTGAGCTGCGGCGAGCGGCGCCTCGCACCCGCCGGATGCGTCGCCCGCAATCCGGTGTTCGACGTGACCCCGGCTGACTTGGTCGACGCGATCGTGACCGAGCGCGGCGTGGTGCTTCGTCCGACCAAGGAAAAGATCCGGGCCTTGATGGGGGGCCGGGGGCTCTAAACCGCGTCCGGAGCGATCGGCATCGTTTTCCGGCAGTTGTCCGAGCCGGCGCGGCCAAGCCACTCCACGGAATGACGCAGAGCGCACCGGGCGCGGTTCAGGTTAAGCGTCGATGTTAAAAACAGCGGAGCGACAGCGATGGAAGCACTCAAACTCAAGACCCTGGCCGATCTGTTCGATGCTTCCGACGAGCGTGTCGAGCTGATCGATGGCGAGATCGTCCAGCGCCCGATGGCGCGGATCGAGCACGGCTTCGTGCAAAGCAATACGGTCGCCGAGCTCGACTCGTTACGACGCGCCTCTGGCCCTGGCGGCTGGTGGATCGCCAGCGAGGTCAGCGTCCACTACTCCGACCACCAGTGCCCGACCCACGATCTCGCGGGCTGGCGGAAGGAACGGCTGCCTGATCGCCCGAGCGGGGTCGTCGAGATCGTCCCGGACTGGGTGTGCGAGATCGTTTCGCCTGGACATGAGCGCAAGGACACGCTGACCCTGTTTCTGTTGCTTCAGCGCCAACAGGTGTCCTACTACTGGCTGATCTGGCCCGAGGAACGCTCACTGGTCGCCTGGCAACTCGACGGGGGTAGTTACCGGGTCATCGCCAGCGTCGCCGCGCCCGGCCCCGACGAGCGGAAGATGCGTATCCCGCCGTTCGATGCCGTCGAGATCGACTTGGGTTACATTCTGGGCGATTAAACCTAAACCGCGTCCAAAGCGAGATGCTCACTTTCGCGTGGGTTCGACGTTCGGTGCATCTACGGCTCTTAGCCGAGACGCGGTTTAGAATTGAAGATTTTTTTGACGTTCAACCGCGCTAGCACCGAAAGCAGTCGGAGCTGGCGGGGCCAATCCACGCCCGCAAATGACGCATACCGCACTCTGCCCGGTTTAGTCTCGGCGGCGACGCACCGTCACGCTCTCCCCGCCGATGCCCCAGTTGTCGGTCTCGATCTCGTCGATGACGACCATCGTTGTCTGCGGATTCTTTCCGAGCACGTCGACCAGCAGCTGTGTGACGCCCTTGATGAGTGCCGCCTTCTGCTCCGCGGTCGCACCCTCGCGGGTGATCTTGATGTTGACGTAGGGCATATCGATCTCCGTTAAACCGCGCCGAGCGCGGGATGCGATGTTTTTGGATGGGATCGGCCCTGACAGACTTGACGGCCGCTGGAGCCGGCGCGGTTTAAGATATTAAAAGAGATCTTTAAAACCGTGTCCCCGCTAAGGAGGCGTGGATGCACCAAGCGTCGAACTCACTCGGACATCAGCATCCCGCTCTGAACGCGGTTTAGATCCGATCTGGAAAAAACATCGAAATTCTGAACCGCGTCTCCTGACGGAGTTTTTGATCCCTACAAGGCCGGGCCTAACTGACACATCCGATGTCGCCCCGGACGCGGTTCAGGCCGGAGCCAACAGGCGTTCGAGGATACCTCGATAGATCTCGGAGAGATCGTCCAGCTCTGCGACTCCGACGCACTCGTTGACCTGATGGATGCTGGCGTTGACCGGACCCAGCTCGACGACTTGAGCGCCGGTGGGTCCGATGAAGCGCCCGTCGGAGGTGCCGCCGCTCGTGGAGAGCTGGGTCTGGATGCCGGTGACCGCCGCGATCGACGCGCGGGAGGCGGCCACCAGCTCGCCGGCCGGCGTCAGGAAGGGGTTTCCCGAGAGCCGCCAGTCGAGCTGGTAGTCGAAATCACCGGCGTCCAGGATCGAGCGCACGCGTGCCTGGATGGTCTCCGGGGCCAACTCGGTGGAGAAGCGCAGGTTGAACTGGGCCTCGAGTCGGCCCGGGATCACGTTCTCCGCGCCCGTGCCCATGTTCAGGTTGGCGATCTGAAAGCTGGTGGGCGGGAAGTGATCGTTGCCCTGGTCCCAGACCTCGGCGCAGAGTGCTGCGAGTGCATCGACGCAGGCGTGGAAGGGGTTCTTGGCCAGGTGCGGATAGGCGACGTGGCCCTGTTTGCCCTGCACCCGCAGGACGCCGTTCAGGCTCCCGCGTCGACCGTTCTTGATGGTGTCGCCGAGACGCTCGCGCGCCGAGGGCTCGCCGACCAAGGCATAGTCGATCTTCTCGCCGCGCTGCTCCAGCCGCTCCACGACACGGCGGGTCCCGTCGACTGAGGGCCCTTCCTCGTCGCTCGTGATCAGGAAAGCGATGGATCCACGATGGTCGGGATGATCGCCCACAAAGGCCTCCACCGCGGTGATCATGGCGGCGAGCGAGCCTTTCATGTCGCTGGCGCCACGCCCGAAGAGCCGCCCGTCGCGGATGGTCGGCTCGAACGGGGCCGAGTCCCATTGCTCGATCGGGCCGGTGGGGACCACGTCCGTATGGCCGGCGAAGCAGAAAAGCGGGCCTTCCTCGCCGCGTCGGGCCCAGAGGTTCGCGACCTCCCCGAAGGGCATGTCTTCGATGCGAAAACCGAGCGCGGCCAGCCGCTCGGCCATGAGGGTCTGACAGCCCGAGTCGTCGGGCGTGACGGAAGGGCGGCGGATCAGCTCGCACGCCAGCTCCAAGGTCGGGGACATCGACATCAGCCGAGCAGCCTCTCGTAATCGGTTTCCGAAAAACCCGCGTGCCGGACCTCGCCCGTGTCGAGCACCGGTCGACGAATGATCGACGGGGTCTCGAGCATGACCCGGATCGCGGCTTCCGCGTCCATGCCCTCGCGCACGTCCTCGGGCAGTTTGCGCCAGGTCGTACCCCGACGGTTGACGAGCGCCTCCCAGCCCAGCTCCTCGACCCAGCCTCGTAGTCGGGTCTCGTCGACCCCCTCGCGTTTGTAATCGTGGAACCGGTAGGCGACACCGTGCGCGTCCAGCCAGGCTCGGGCCTTCTTCATGGTGTCGCAGTTGGGAATGCCGTAGACCTCGACCACGACCTTAGATGTCCCGAAGCAGCTCGTTGATGCCGACCTTTCCGCGGGTCTTCTCGTCGACCTGCTTGATGATGACGGCGCAATAGAGGCTGTGGGTTCCGTCCTTGGCCGGGAGACTGCCGGGGACGACGACGGCACCCGGCGGGACGCGACCGTACAGGATCTCGCCGCTCTCGCGGTTGTAGATCTTGGTGCTCTGACCGATGTAGACGCCCATCGACAACACGGCGCCCTCGCCGACGATGACGCCTTCCACGACCTCGGAGCGGGCGCCGATAAAGCAGTTGTCTTCGATGATGGTGGGTGCGGCCTGCACCGGCTCGAGCACACCGCCGATCCCGACGCCGCCGGAGAGATGGACGTTCTTGCCGATCTGGGCACAGGAGCCGACGGTCGCCCAGGTGTCGACCATGGTTCCGGAGTCGACATAGGCGCCGATGTTGACGTAGGAGGGCATGAGCACGCAGCTCGGCGCGATGTAGGCGCCCTTGCGTGCGGTCGCCGGCGGCACCACTCGAACCCCGCCGTCGCGGAACTCGCGCGAGTTGGTGTCGGCGAACTTGGAGGCGACCTTGTCGTAATAGTTGGTGAAACCGCCCTTGATGAAGGCGTTGTCCTCGATCCGGAACGACAGCAGGACGGCCTTCTTAAGCCATTCGTGGACCACCCAATCGCCGTCGCGCTTCTCGGCGACTCGCAACTCGCCGCGGTCGAGCCGCTCGATGGTGTCCTGCACGGCATCGCGCACGCGTGTCTCCACCGTGCGCGGGGTGATCTCGGCACGTCGTTCGAAAGCCTCTTCAATGATGGATTGCTGGTCGCTCATGGGGTGTTCTCTGCTGTCGTGTTGAAGACCGGAAAAAGCAGGTCCGGGGATTCGAAGCGCGAACGCGCGGTGGGCTCAAGCGAAATCAGTCACGTCAGATCCGCTCCAGGCAGCGCCGAATCCGAAACGCGGCGTCGACGCACTCGTCGAGGGGCGGGACCAGTGCGAGCCGGATGCGATTCCGACCCGGGTCGGCTCCCTCGACCACACGCGAGAGGAAGCGGCCCGGCAGGACGGTCAGGTTCTCCTGGGCGAAGAGGCGAGCGGCGAAGTCGGTGTCCGGGATCGGTGTCTCGGGCCACAGGTAGAAGCCGGCCTTCGGCGGCGCGATTGCAAGCGCATCCCCGAGGATCGCAAGGACCGCGTCGAACTTCTCGCGATAAAGCCGTCGATTCTCACGTACATGGGTCTCGTCGCTCCAGGCTGCGATGCTTGCATGCTGATGGGGCAGGGGCATGGCGCAGCCATGGTAGGTCCGGTAGGCGAAGAAGTCGCGGATCAGCGCGGCGTCGCCAGCAACGAACCCGGAGCGCAGACCCGGTGCGTTGGAGCGCTTCGAGAGGCTATGGAAGGCGATGCAGCGACTGAATGCCGGGTTGCCGATAGCGGCCGAGACTTGGAGCAACCCGAGCGGCGGGTCGGACTCGTCCAGATAGAGCTCGGAGTAGCATTCATCCGAGGCGATGACGAAATCGTGCCGGTGCGCAAGTGCGATGAGACGTGCATAGGTCGCATGATCGAGCAGGGCACCGGTCGGGTTACCCGGCGAGCAGATGTAGAGCAGCCGGCAGGACTGCCAGGTCGCGTCGTCCACCGCTTCGAAATCGGGGACGAAACCGTTCGCCGCCTCGCACGCGAGATAGCGCGGTTGTGCACCGGCCAGAAAGGCAGCGCCCTCGTAGATCTGATAGAAGGGATTCGGCATCAAGACCAGGGCGTCCTGCGAGCGATCGATCACCGCTTGGGCGAAGGCGAAGAGTGCTTCGCGTGTGCCGTTCACCGGCAGGATCTGTGTGTCCGGGTCGATGCCGAGTGCGCCTGCCCCCGTCGAGCCGTGTGAGCCGAGCTTGAATCGATTCGAGAGCCAGGCCGCGATCGTCTCGCGCAGTGCCGGGATTCCGCGGGTCGTCGGATAGACGGCGAGCTGATGCAGGTGCGCGATCAAGGCATCCGTGACGAGCGCCGGGGTCGGATGTTTCGGCTCGCCGATGGAGAGCGCGATGTGGTCGCGATCGGCCGGCGGAGCGAGTCCCTGCTTCAGTGCGGCAAGTCGTTCAAAAGGGTAGGGCTGCAAGCGCCCGATATCCGGGTTCATCGGGTCATCCTGAGTGGGCGGTGTAGTATAGGCGAACGTCCAAGCCGGCTCCATGCCGAGGGGGGTCCGATGCCGCTCGCTCATTCTATCCATCATGTCAGTCTGATCGTCGCCGATACCGCGCGGGCGCTCGACTTCTATCAAGGGATCTTGGGTCTCGAGCTTGATCCGGAGCGCCCGGATCTGTTGTTTCCCGGGGCTTGGCTCTGGGTGGGCAACCAGCAGATCCATCTGCTCGAGCTGCCGAATCCGGATCCGGTTGCGGGCCGTCCGGCGCACGGCGGCCGGGACCGCCATCTCGCGATGCGTGCGAGCGACCTGAGCGCGGTGACGGCGCGGCTCGAGGCCGCTGGCCTCCCTTATACCCTCAGTCGCTCGGGGCGACGCGCGCTCTTCTGTCGCGATCCGGACGGCAATGCGCTTGAGTTGATCGAGGCCGAGTGAGGCGTTGAGACGCCTGCTTGAGCGACCTCAGAAACCCCTGAAATACCAATGGTTGTCCCAGCCGGGCGGCGCAAAGATCGACTCATCGCCTGGGGTCCCCGGCGACGTGGCGCTGCTGCCGATGTCCGGCAGGGTGGGCATCCCCGTGACCCAAGGCCAAGGCGGCGGGAGCTGAGCGGGTCCGAGGCTGCGAAAGCGCTCGCGCTCCTGATCCATGCGTTCGAGACGGTCGGCACGCCGACGGCGTACATCCTCTTCCCATGCCTCCTGCTGGGCGGCAGCCCTGGGATTGTTGGCTCGCCGGCGCGCCTCGTAGGCACTGCGCGTCGCCTCCCGTCTGGCCTCCCACGCCTGTCGTTGGGCGCGAACCTCGTCAAGCCAAGGTGTTGGCGCGCCCCCCGGAGATGGATCGCCGAAGGTCTGACTTGCGGGCTGGATCTTCACGAGGAGATTCTCGTCCGCTGCGATGGCGGCCGGGATCGACAGGAGTCCGAAGATCAGCGCGACGGCGCCGAGTCGCATGCCCTTCAACCGAGCTTGCGAGTGCATCGTTATCCCGAGTCCGACGATATCGCGATGCTCAGCGCTTCCCATCGCCTTCCAGCCGATCGTGGATCTCGCGTCGCAAGCAGGATAGGGCGGTCTCGCAGGTGATGGGGGTTTCGTCGTCGTTGGTGATGAAGAAGACATCGTCGACCTCGGCGCCGACCGTTGCAATCTTGGCGTTCTGAAGACGGATGCCGCAATTCTGGAAGACCGCGCCGACGTCTGCGAGCAGGCCGGGGCGATCCAGGGTGGCGAGCCGCATGATGGTGCGGCGATTCGGCTCGTCCGTGGAAAAGGTTACGCGGGTCTCCGTCGGGAAATACCGATGGCGTCTCGGCATGGAGCGCGCCACTTGGATCTCCTCCCCGGCATCCTCTGCGAGATCCCCGACCAGGTAGGATCGAATCTCTTCCATCCTCAAGGTGTCATGGATCGGACTGCCGTCCTGATCCAGCACCTGGTAGGTGTTGATCGCCATTCCGCCATCGGTAGTCAAGATGCGCGCATCCATGATGTTGAGGCCGACCTGATCCAACAGCGCGGTGATGCGTCCGAACAGGTTTGCGCGATCGGTCGTGTAGATGAAGATCTCGGTTCCCCCGCGCGCCGTGACCGGGCGAATGACCACGAGCGGCAGTTGCTCGGGTTCGCAGGCGAGGATCTGGCGTGTCTGCCAGGCGATCTCGTCCGGCGAATTGTGCAGAAACAAATCCAGGCTGAACTTGGCCCAAAGCCGATTGCAGGCTGCGGGATCCCCGCCGTAGCGTGCGACCAAGCGCCGGGCCTCGGTCTGTTTCTGCTGGATCAACTCATCCTGGGCTTGCGGATTCTCGAGTCCGCGCAGCAACGCGCGCCGTGTCCCGTGATACAGCTCGCGCAGCAGCGCATCCTTCCAGCTGTTCCAGCGCTCGGGATTGGTTGCCCGGGCATCCGCCACCGTCAACAAATAGAGATAATCCAATCGTGTCGTGTCGCCGACGACGGCGGCAAAGGATTGGATCACCTCCGGATCGCTGATGTCCTTGCGCTGGGCCGTCATCGACATCAGCAGATGTTTCTCCACCAGCCAGCCTACGAGCCGGCTGTCGAATTCGGACAACCCGTGGAGCCGACAGAACGCGCGGGCGTCATCGGCACCGAGCAGCGAATGGTCTCCGCCGCGCCCCTTGGCGATGTCGTGGAAGAGACCTGCGAGATAGAGAAGCTCGAGCTTGGGAATGCGCCTGGCGATCGCGCTGCAGAGCGGGAATTCGTCGTCGTGCTTGGTGACGGTGAAGCGGCGCAGATTGCGCAGCAGCGACAGCGTGTGCTCGTCGACCGTGTATACGTGCAGCAGATCGTACTGCATACGCCCGACGATGTTGGCGAACGCCGGGATATAGGCGGCCAGGACGCCGTAACGGTTCATGCGTCGAATCGCATGGGTGAGACCGCTCGGGTGACGGATGATCTCCATGAAGAGACTTCGCGCGCGTAAGTCGGCGCGGAAGTCGTCGTCGATGCGGTGTCGGTTCTCGCGGATCAGCCGGATGGTGCTGGCGCGTACCCCTTCGAGCTCCGTGTGGACCTGAAGGATGTGGAAGACTTCGAGAAGGGCGATCGGATAGCGCTGAAACACGCTCGCCGAGGTCACCTCGAGATAGCCGCTGCGTGACTGGAAGCGCTTGTTGACCGGGACCGGGGGGCCGACATCGTCATGCAGGAGGATCGCCTCGCGAAACAACTGCAGCAGCATCTCGTTGAGCCGATTGAGCCCTTGGACGGTGCGATAGTACTGCTGCATGAACTGCTCGACGGCGAGGTTGTTCGGACCGTCTTCGAAGCCGAACTGGGTGGCGAGGGTTCGCTGATACTCGAACAGGAGTCGGTCCTCGCGCCGTCCGGCGAGTCGATGCAGCGCAAAACGGATCCGCCACAGCAGCGTTTGCCCGTCGATCAGCGTGCCGTATTCCGATTCGGTCAGGAACCCGTGACCGACAAGCTCATGCAGGGTCTCCGCATCGAAGTGGCGCTTGGCGACCCAGCCGATCATCTGAATGTCGCGCAGGCCGCCCGGGTTTTCTTTGATGTTGGGCTCGAGGTTGTAGGCGGTGCCGCCGTATTTCTGCCAACGTGTGCGTTGCTCCCGGGTCTTGGCGGCGAAGAATTGCTCGCTGTTCCACATCCGGTCGGGGCTGACGACGTCGCGCATCCGATGGCACAAGGTGCTGCTGCCGCGGATCAGGCGCGCCTCCATCATGTTGGTCATGACGGTGACGTCGTCGGCGGCCTCGCGAGCGCACTCCTCTGGGGTGCGCACGCTATGCCCGACCTCCAAGCCGATGTCCCACAAGCAGGTCACCAGTCCCTCCAGGGGGGAGGCAAGTCGCGCGTCGGCTTCTGCGTCGACGATGATCAGGATGTCGATGTCGGAGGCGGGCTGGAGCTCCTGCCGACCGTATCCGCCGACGGCGACCAAGGCAGCGTCTTCGGTCTCTCCGATGTGGTGGTCCCAGACCTCGCGCAGGACTTCGTCGATGAGGAGGCTGCGTCGGAGGACCAGGCTCCCGACCGGTGCGCCTTGGTCGAAGTCTGCGAAGAGTCGGTCGCGCCCGGCTTTGAGGCGGTTTTTCCAATCCGCGATCAGTACCATCGGATCGGACGCAGACCTAGGTTCCGCGGCCGCACCCGGCGAGGGGCGCGATAAGGCGTTCATGGGTGGGCGACGATGTCGCGCTCCGGCTCGGCTTCGTCGGCCGGTGGTTCGTCTGCACGCTCCTCGGCGCGCAAGGTCAGGATCTCATGGCCCTGCTCCGTGACCAGGACTGTGTGTTCCCATTGTGCAGACAGACTGCGATCCTTGGTCACGACCGTCCAGCCGTCCGGGAGCAGTTTGATGAAACGCTTGCCTGCGTTCACCATCGGCTCGACGGTGAAGCACATGCCCGCCTTCAGGACCAAGCCCTCGCCGGGCTTGCCGTAGTGCAGGACTTGCGGCTCCTCGTGAAAGGCCTGACCGATCCCGTGCCCGCAATATTCCCGGACCACGGAGCACCCTTGCGATTCGACGAATTGCTGTATGGCGTAGCCGATGTCCCCCAAGGTCGCACCCGGCCGCACCTTTGCGATGCCGAGACGCATCGCCTGCTGCGTGACGGTGACGAGGCGGCGTGCCAGGATGCTCGGCTCGCCCACGAAGAACATTTTGCTCGTATCTCCGTGATAGCCGTCCTTGATCACGGTGACGTCGATGTTGACGATATCACCTTTCTTGAGGCGCTTGTTCCCGGGAATCCCGTGGCAGACCTGATGGTTCACGGAGGTGCAAATCGATTTGGGAAAGCCGCGGTAGTTCAAGGGTGCCGGGATCACCCGCTGGACGCGCGTCATAAAGTCGTGGCAAATGCGGTCGAGCTCGTCCGTCGTCGTGCCCGGGACGACATGGGGGGCGATCATATCGAGAACGTCGGCCGCCAGCCGGCCCGCCACGCGCATCTTTTCGATCGCCTCGGGTGTCTTGATTGGCACACTCATGGCGTGCGTCGCTGAATCGACATCAGGTCCGGATCTCACAGAAAACCTTGAGGTAATTGCTCGTAATGAACGGGCTATGGTATAAAACCCGGCGCGCTGCGGCAAATCGGCTGCTGTCGGGCTTTCGACGAGTCTAGGAGCTGCCGAGATCCTGCGCGCAATCGGCCGTCGGCCCGGGTGATCCGGGTCGCGCAACGCCGAATCGAGACCGGCCCCGATCTGCGGGCGCCGGAACATGTCCGCACACGCATCGACACAACCGGCCGGGTGCCTGGACACAGGTTGCCGTTTGGGATGCGTGGAGGCCCAACCCAGACCACGGGAAGCAAGACCTTGAGCGAAGTCACCATGCGCCAGATGTTGGAAGCGGGCGTCCATTTCGGACACCAGACCCGCTACTGGAACCCCAAGATGGGGGCCTTCATCTTCGGCCAACGCAACAAAATCCATATCGTGAACCTGGAAAAGACGCTGCCTCTGTATCAAGAGGCCGTCAACTTCATGGGTTCCTTGACGGCCAACGGCGGCCGTATCCTCTTCGTCGGCACCAAGCGCGCGGCACGCGAGGCGATCAAGGAAGAGGCTCAGCGCTGCGGGATGCCCTACGTCAATCATCGCTGGCTCGGCGGTATGCTGACCAACTTCAAGACCATCCGGCACTCGGTCAAGCGCCTCAAAGAGCTCGAGACGATGTTCGCGGAAGGGACGATCGAGCGCTTCAATAAGAAGGAAGCGCTGGGTCTCGCGCGCGAGCGCGCGAAGCTCGAGCAGAGTATCGGCGGCATCAAGGAGATGGACGGTCTCCCGGACGCCATGTTCGTCGTCGACGTCGGCCATGAGAAGATTGCCGTCACCGAAGCGAACAAGCTCGGAATCCCGGTGGTCGGCGTGGTCGATACGAACAACGACCCGAGCAAGGTCGACTACGTGATCCCGGGTAACGACGACGCGATCCGTGCAGTGCGCCTGTACATCAGCGGCGCAGCGGACGCGATCCTCGACGGCCGCAACACCGCGGCCGCCATGGTCGGCCGCGGCGACACCTTCATCGACGCCCCCGTCGAGAGCGAATCGGCTCCGAGCGCAGTCGCCGAAGCCGAGTAGGCCGGCTCCGTCGACCCGGGTGCGCTCCGGATTCGCTCCGGGCGCCCCTCTCTTCTCCGTTCGCACCCGATCACTCGGGTGCGAACGCATCCAGTACAACCCGAAGTCGTCCCGCGAGGGACCGAGGAAGCAAACGATGGCGATTACAGCGGCATTGGTGAAAGAGCTCCGGGAGCGCACCGGCGCCGGCATGATGGAGTGCAAGAAGGCGCTGGTGGAGTCCGACGGCGATATCGAAGCGGCCATCGAGGCCATGCGCAAAGCGGGTCAGGCAAAGGCTGCAAAGAAGTCCGGACGCACGGCCGCCGAAGGCGTGGTCATGATCGAGATCGCGCCGGACGGCAAGCGCGGGGTCTTGGTCGAGATCAACTGTGAAACCGATTTCGTGGCAAAAGACGCCAGTTTTCTCGACTTTGCGCAGTCCACCGCCGCGACGGCCCTTGCCGGCGATATGGCCGATGCGCAAACGCTTTCGGCAACTCCCCTGCGCGACGCCCCGGCGACCACCGTCGACCAGGCCCGCGAGGCCCTGATTACGAAGATCGGCGAGAATGTCCAGGTGCGTCGCTTGGTGCGCTTCGACGATGTCGAAGGCCGTCTCTACAGCTATCGCCACGGCGTTCGTATCGGCGTCGTGCTCGACATGAGCGGCGGCGACGAGACGCTCGGGCGCGACATCGCCATGCATATCGCAGCGACCAACCCGCTGTGCGTCGGGGCCGACGAGGTTCCGCCCGAAACGCTGGCCAAAGAGCGCGAAATCTTCAAGGCGCAGGCCCTCGACAGCGGCAAGCCCGAGGCGATCGTCGACAAGATCATCGACGGGCGCGTGCGTAAATATCTCGAAGAGGTAACCCTGCTCGGGCAGCCGTTCGTGAAGGATCCCGACACCTCGGTGGAGAAGCTCCTGAAGCAGGCGGGCGCACAGGTCCACCGCTTTGCCCGTGTCGAGGTCGGCGAGGGCATCGAGAAGAAGGTCGAGAACTTCGCCGAGGAGGTTATGGCGCAGGTTCGCTCGACGTAGGCTGCGCGGTTCGATCGGCGCGAAGCCACCCGGCCCCATCCAGGCGACCCCATCCAGATGACTGGGCCCCGGAGGTCGCGCGAGTCGCGCGCGGCCTTCTCCGACTCAACACACGACGAGGTCCTCCTGCCATGACGGCGCCACTTTATCGACGCATCTTGCTCAAGCTCAGCGGCGAGGCATTGGTCGGCTCCGAGGCTTACGGCATCGATCCGGAGGTTCTGGATCGTTTTGCCGGCGAGGTCCGCGATCTGGCCGCGGTCGGCGTCCAGGTGGCCTTGGTGATCGGCGGCGGCAACATCTTCCGCGGGGCGGGACTTGCGGCGAAAGGCATGGACCGCGTCACCGGCGATCAGATGGGGATGCTCGCGACCGTCATGAACGGGCTTGCGATGCAGGATGCGCTCGAGCGTTTGGGTGTTGCGGCGCGGGTCATGTCGGCGCTGAAGATCAATCAGGTCTGCGAGGACTACATCCGGCGGCGCGCCATGCGCCATCTGGAGAAGGGTCGGGTCGTCGTGTTTGCCGCCGGCACCGGCAACCCCTTCTTCACGACCGATTCCGCGGCAAGCCTGCGTGCGATCGAGGTCGGTGCGGATCTGCTGATCAAGGCAACGAAGGTCGACGGGATCTACTCGGCCGATCCGATGGTCGATCCGGGGGCGACCTTCTACCCCCGCATCAGTTATGATCGTGCGCTTCGTGAAGGATTGCAGGTCATGGACACGACGGCCATCGTGTTGTGTCGCGACCATGGCATGCCACTACGTGTAATGAATATCAACGAGCCAGGTGCGCTGCTGCGGTTGATCCGCGGCGAAGACGTCGGCTCTTTGGTCGTGAGCGGGAACTGACATGATCGACGACATCAAGAAGGACGCTGCGGAGCGTATGGCCAAGAGCGTCGAAGCGCTGAGCCATGAGTTGGCCAAGATTCGAACCGGCCGGGCGCATCCCTCCCTGTTGGACCATGTGATGGTCTCCTACTACGGTTCCGAGATGCCGATTCGCCAGGTTGCCAACGTCAGCGCGGAAGATGCGCGAACGCTCGCCGTCACGCCTTGGGAACGCAACATGGTGCAGGCCGTAGAGAAGGCCATCATGCAGTCGGACCTCGGACTCAACCCCAACACCGCGGGAACCGTCATTCGTGTTCCCATGCCTGCGCTGACCGAAGAGCGGCGCCGCGACCTCATCAAGGTCGCACGCAACGAGGCCGAGCAGGCGCGGGTCGCCGTGCGCAACATCCGTCGCGATGCGAATCATGATCTCAAGGAGCTCGTGAAGGACAAGATGATCTCCGAGGACGAAGAGCGCCGCGGTCAGGAGCTGGTTCAAAAGCTGACCGATCAATCCATCAAGGATGTGGATGCGGTCTTGGCGGAGAAAGAAGCCGACTTGATGTCGATTTGAGGCCGGGCGGGCGAGCCCGACGACGACAAACGTGGATATTGCAACGCCCGCAGTCGGCATGCGCGATCCGGATTCACCGGATTCCTCCGTGCCTCGACATGTCGCCATCATCATGGACGGAAACGGCCGCTGGGCCAAGCAGCGCGATCGGCCCCGCACGGCAGGCCATCGTGAGGGCGTGAAGAGCGTGCGCGCCGTTGTCGAGGAAAGCGTTCGCCGCGGTGTCGGTACACTGACCCTTTTCGCCTTCAGCAGCGAGAATTGGCAGCGACCGCGTTCCGAGGTGAATATTCTCATGGAGCTTTTTATGAGCGCCTTGCGGGGCGAAGTGCGTCGTTTGAACGAGAACGATGTTCGGCTTCGCATCATCGGCGAGCGCCAGGCCTTCCCCGAAAAGCTGCAGCGTCGCATCGCCGAGGCCGAAGAGCTCACGGGAGACAACCGCGCCCTGAATCTACAGGTCGCAGCCAATTACGGCGGGCGCTGGGACATTGCGCGCGCCGCTCGGCGCTTGGTGGCGGATGCACTGAGCGGGTCGCTCGATCCGGATGCGATCGACGAGCAGTCCGTGGCGAGCCGCCTTTCGTTTCCCGATCTCCCCGAACCCGACCTTTTCATTCGCACCGGCGGGGAGCAGCGCTTGAGCAACTTCGTGTTGTGGCAGTCCGCCTATGCCGAGCTCTACTTCACCGACCTCTTGTGGCCCGACTTCGACGCGGCGGCCTACGGTCGAGCACTCGAGGACTATTCCCGCCGTCAGCGGCGATTCGGCCGAACCGGCGAGCAGGTGGCGTCGCGCGATCCGATGAGTGCCTATGGCCGGGGTTGACGTCCTGCCTGCCTCCAACGCGTTGAAGCGCAGAACGATCACGGCGCTCTCGTTGGTGCCGATCGTCATCGCCGCGGTCCTTTGGCTGCCGACGCCGGCCTTCGCACTCGTCTTGGCGGCTGTCCTGATGCTGGCCGCCGCCGAGTGGAGCACACTGGCGGGATTGACGCGTCCGACCTCGCGTACCCTCTATCCGATCGCCGTCCTCTGCGTGATGGCGCTCCTTTGGATCTGGCCGCAGGCTCAGCCTTGGTTCTTCGGTCTCAGCGCGCTCTGGTGGGTGGTGCAGGCGTTTGCTCTGCCGCGCATCCGGGACATACCGAGGGTCGAGGGTGTTCAGTGGTCTCTGCTCGGCGCGGGTTTTCTCGTTCTGGTCGGTCCTTGGTCGGCACTGATTTATCTGCACGCACTGCCCGATTCGGGGCGGGCGCTCGTCCTGTTCTTGCTCTTTCTCATGTGGACCGCCGATTCGATGGCCTATTTCGTCGGCCGCGCCTGGGGAGAGGGTCGGGCGAAGCTCGCACCCGTGCTGAGTCCGGGCAAAACCAGGGTCGGCGTGTACGGGGCCCTTGGCGGGGCCGTCGCCTGCGGACTGACCTTTTCCTGGATCCTGTCCGCGAGTCTTGCGGCAACTCCGCTGATCCTTCTGGTCTGCGGTGTCTCGGTCGTCATCTCGATCGTCGGCGATCTCTACGAGAGCCTCCTCAAGCGCCGCCGCGGTCTGAAGGATTCGAGTCATCTTCTGCCGGGTCACGGCGGGATGCTCGACCGCATCGACAGCTTGACCGCAGCTGCACCTGTATTTGCCTTGGGTATCACCTTGATTGGAGTGGCGACGTGATCGGCGTAACTGTCCTCGGCTCGACCGGCTCGGTCGGCGTCAGCACCCTCGATGTCGTCGCGCGTCATCCCGAGCAGTTTCGCGCGGTCGCATTGACGGCAAATCGCGACAGCGAGCGTATGGCCGAGCAGTGCCGCCGCCACCGCCCGCGGATCGCGGTCATGGTCGACGAGGCGGCGGCGCAGCGACTGCGCGAGCTGCTCTCGGACATGCCGGGCCGTCCGGAGATCCTCTCGGGTGTCGAGGGCCTCGAGCAGGTTGCGACCATGCCGGAGACGGACTATGTCATGGCGGCGATCGTGGGTGCCGCGGGTCTGCCCCCCACGCTGGCTGCGGCCCATGCCGGCAAGCGTTTGCTGCTCGCCAACAAGGAGTCCCTGGTCGTGGCCGGCGCCTTGCTCATGCGCGCCGTGGAGGAGAGCGGCGCGGAGCTGCTGCCCATCGACAGCGAGCACAACGCCATCTTCCAGTGTCTGCCGCCGAACTTCTGCGAGGGTTTGCCCTCGGTCGGCGTGGAGCGGATCCTGTTGACTGCCTCCGGCGGTCCGTTGCGCGATTGGCCGATCGAGCAACTCGCGTCGGTCACCCCCGACCAGGCCTGTGCACACCCTACTTGGGCGATGGGCCGCAAGATTTCGGTCGACTCGGCCACCATGATGAACAAAGGTCTGGAGGTCATCGAGGCCTGTTGGCTGTTCGGAACCGATACCGGTCGCATCCAGGTCGTTGTCCATCCTCAAAGCGTGATTCATTCCTTGGTCCAATACCAGGACGGGTCCGTGCTCGCTCAGCTCGGCAATCCCGATATGCGCACCCCGATCGCCCATGCGCTCGGTTGGCCGGCGCGCCTGGACGCGGGCGTTGCGCCACTGGATCTTTTCAAGGTCGGACATCTGGATTTCGAAGAGCCGGATCTCGCGCGCTTTCCATGCCTCGGTTTGGCCTTTCAAGCGGCCTCACTGGGCGGAACGGCACCGGCGATCCTGAACGCGGCCAACGAGATCGCCGTCGCCGCCTTTTTGGACCGACGCCTCGATCTCCCCGGGATTGCCGCCGTCGTCGACGGGACGCTCGAGTCGCTTCCGAACGAAGACGTCGAAGGGCAGGATCTCGCCTTCCTCTTAGACGTGGATCGACGGGCGCGCGCGCGCGCGGAGCAACTCGTCCAGTCGCGGGTTATTTGAGCCGCGTCCGGACCGGCCGTGCAAATGGACGGCCCGGGCTCACTGGTGATGCCGTCGTCGACGCGGTTTAAATAAGATTGAAAATTAAAGACCTAAGTCGCGTCACTCCGATCGCTGTTGATGGCCGGAGACGTTGCCCGCAACTCCTCTGTCATTAGCTACTCCAGACGCGATTTAAGATGGATATCCTTTTTACGATCGGCTCCTTTGTCGTCGCGCTCGCGATCCTGATCGCCGTCCATGAATTCGGACACTTTTGGGTCGCCAGGCGCTTGGGCGTGAAGGTGCTTCGATTCTCCATCGGTTTCGGCAGGCCTCTGCTGCGCGTTCAGCGACACCCCGATGCGACCGAGTATGTCCTCGCGCTTGTCCCGCTCGGCGGCTACGTCAAGATGCTCGACGAGCGTGAAGAGGAGGTTCCGGCGGCGCAGGCACACCTTGCTTTTAATCGCCAAGCGCTGTGGAAGCGCTCGGCGATCGTCGTTGCCGGCCCCCTGTTTAATTTTCTCTTCGCGATCTTCGCTTACTGGGCGATCTTCATGTCCGGGGACTCGGGCCTGAGGCCGATCGTCGGGGAGGTGGAGCCCCAATCGATTGCCGCCGCGGCCGGTTTTCAATCCGGCGACGAGTTGATCCGGGTCGGCGACCGCGAGGCGGGAAGTTGGGAAACGGCCCTCATCGCGTTCGTGGGCAAATCACTCGACGGGCGAGAGCTGTCGGTGCAGGTACGCGATGCCTCGGGTCGCGAGTTGACCCGCTGGATTCCCTCCGACGCGGTCCAGAGCCTCGCCGAGGAGCCGGATCTGCTCGGTCGCCTGGGTCTCTCGCCGAAGCGTCCGACCTTGCCCGCCGTGATCGGCGAGTTGGTCCCTGGCGAAGCAGCCGAAGGCGCCGGGCTGGAGAGCGGCGACCGCATCTTGTCCGCCGACGGCCGTCCGATCGAAGGCTGGCCGGACTGGGTCGGCGTGGTGCGGGAGCACCCGGACCAGACCTTGTCGATCGAGATCGAGCGCGCCGACGGCGAGCGCCTTGCCTTGAGCATTACGCCGCGATCGGCGCAGGTCGAGGGGGAAACCATCGGTCGGATCGGGGCCGGTGTGTTGGTGCCGGACGGTCTGATGGACGACTACAGCGTCGAGGTTCGCTACGGTCCCGTCGAGTCGCTCGATCGGGCCGTGTCCAAGACCGTCGAGATGAGCGTCATGACGCTGCGTGTCGTGGGGCGCATGTTGATCGGCCAGGCCTCTGTGGAGAATCTCAGCGGTCCCATCACGATCGCCGAGACGGCCGGCCGAACAGCGAGTTACGGATTGGAATCCTTCGTGAAATTCCTCGCCGTCGTCAGCATCAGCCTCGGCATCCTCAACCTTCTGCCGGTACCTGTCCTCGACGGAGGGCATCTGTTGTACTTCTTTATCGAATGGGTCAAAGGCAGCCCGCTCTCCGAGGAGGCCCAGATGCAGGGTCAGAAGATCGGCCTTTTTCTCTTGGCCGCCCTCATGTCGCTGGCCTTCTACTTGGATCTCTCCCGGCTATTGGGCTAGGCGCGCCGAATCCCTTATACTGGCGACCCTGAAACGCCGACTGCGCCGCAGACTTCGGCTTGATCGAGGGGACCTGTCTTGCGCGCGATACCTGTGATGCTCCGTTGCTGCGCACGTCGGCAGCTCGCTCTGATGACCCTCCTGCTGGCGATCAACATGCCGGTCGGGGCCGAGGTCTTCCAGATCGCCGACATCCGTGTGGAGGGCCTTCAGCGGATCGCACCCGGCACCGTCTTCAACTACCTTCCGGTCCAGGTCGGGGATACCGTGGGCGACGGTGTGACCGGCGGGATCATTCGCTCGCTCTACCAAACCGGTTTCTTCGACGATGTTCGTGTCGAGCGCGAGGGCAACGTCCTCGTTCTTTGGGTCCGCGAGCGACCGGCAATCGCATCGATCGACATCACCGGCAACCGCGACATCGATACCGAGGCGTTGACGGCTGCCTTGTCGGACATCGGACTCAAGGAGGGCCGGGTGTTCGATCGCTCGGTCCTCGACCGGATCGAGCAGGAGCTCGAGCGGCAGTACTTCTCGCGCGGCAAGTACGGTGTGCTCATTCAGTCGACGGTCTCCCCGCTCGAGCGAAACCGCGTTGCGGTCCGGATCGAGATCACCGAGGGCCTGACGGCTCGGATCAAGCAGATCACCATCATCGGAAACGAGGCTTTCTCGGAAAAGGAGCTGCTCAAGCTCTTCGAGCTCGGCTCCACCCGCTGGACCTCGTTCTATTCAAAGAATGACCAATATTCCAAGCAGAAGCTTGCCGGTGATTTGGAATCGCTGCGCTCGTTCTATCTGGATCGCGGCTTCATCCGGTTCGACATCACGTCGACGCAGGTGTCTATCAGCGCCGACAAGAAAGAGATTTACATCAACGTTGTCGTCGACGAAGGCGAGCCCTACCGGATCAGCGACATCAAGCTCGCAGGCGAGCCCTCGATTCCGGCCGAGGAGCTGTTTCCGCTGATCCATCTCAAGCGCGGTGATTACTTCTCGCGCCGTGCAACCACCGAGAGCGCCGAGCGGATCTCCAACCTGCTCGGGGATCGCGGCTACGCCTTTGCCAACGTCAACACCATACCCGAAATCGACGAGGAGACCCGCGAGGTCTCGGTCACCTTCTTTGTCGATCCGGGACAACGTGTCTACGTGCGGCGCGTCAACATGAAGGGCAATACCCGAACCCGCGACGAGGTGCTGCGGCGCGAGATGCGCCAGTTGGAGTCGGCCTGGTTCTCTGCCGAGTTGGTCCGAAAGTCGCGAGAGCGGCTCCAGCGTCTCGGCTACTTCGAAGATGTCACCATCGAGACGCCCGCCGTGGCCGGCTCTGCGGATCAGGTCGATGTCGACGTCACGGTCACCGAGAAACCCGCCGGCAATCTTTCGGCCGGTATCGGGTACTCGCAGTCGCAGGGCATCCTGTTCAACGCCAGCGTGACGCAAAACAACTTCTTGGGTACCGGTAAGCGCGTCTCGCTCGGGCTCAACACGAGCGAAGCGACCCAGCTCTATCAGATTGCCTATACCAACCCCTTCTATACGGTTGACGGTATCAGTCGAGGCTTCAACGTCTCGTACCGCGAAACCGATTTCAACGAGTTGATCGGTGCCGCATACTCGACCGACGTCGGCGTGCTCGGAATGAATTTCGGCTTACCCATTACGGAGACCAGTCGGGCCGGACTCGGTGTGCGCTATCAGTATACGAACTTCATCGCAGGCGACACCTCCGAGTTGGCACAGCAGTTCGTCGAAGAGAACGGCAACGTCTTCAACGACATCGTGCTGTCCGCCAGCTATACGAGCGACAGTCGCGACACGGCGATCTTCCCGACGCAAGGCAGTTTGCGTATCTTGAGAGCCGACCTGACGGTTCCGGGCAGCGATCTTCAGTACTACAAGCTCACCTATCAGGATCAGCTCTACATCCCCCTGACCTCTCGGTTCGTGGTGTCCTTGAGCGGTGATGTGGCTTACGGCGAGGGTTACGGCGAGACCGAGTACCTGCCGTTCTTCGAGAACTTCTACGCGGGCGGACCGCGTTCCGTGCGTGGCTTTGTCGCCAACTCTCTGGGTCCCCGTGAAATCGGCGACGACGATCCGGTCGGCGGCAATTTCAGGATGGCCGGCAGCGTCGAGCTGTTTGCTCCCGCTCCGGGTGGACCTCAGTTGAGCAAGACGTTGCGACTCGGCGCCTTCCTCGACTTCGGCAACGTCTGGCAGACGAACGGCTCCGATCTTATCGAGCCGATCGGCTTCGACATCGGGGATCTGCGCTATTCGGCCGGTGTCTCTGCGACCTGGCTGTCTCCGATCGGCGCCCTCTCGATCAGTCTTGCGGCTCCGCTCAACGAAGAAGAGGGTGACGAAACCCAAGTCTTTCAATTCGGTTTCGGGCAGACCTTCTAGGGGAGTCGATGCGTGAGATTTGCAGTGATTTGGTCGTCGACGATCGCGTTGATTCTGCTGTCGGGTCTGGTGTCGGCGTCGGAGTATCGGATCGCAGTGGTCGACCCTAATCAGGTCGTCGAGCAGTCGCCGCAGTACGAGGCTGCGCGCGCCGCACTTCAGCGGGAAGTCGAGGACCGGGAGCGTATTCTGCGCGAGCAGCAAGAGCAGATCTCCGCACTTCAAGGCCGCTTGGAACGCGAAGGTGCCTTAATGAGCGAAAGCGAGATTCAGCGGCTGCAAAACGATATTCGAAATCGGACACGCAAGCTCAAGTATGCGCGGGATGAGTTTCAGGAAGACTTCGCATTGCGACAGAACGAGCTTCGGACCAAGCTTGCGTTGCAGGTTCGCGAGGTGATCGTCGAGGTCGCCAAGGAGGAGAAGATCGATCTCGTGATCAGCGAAGGCCTGGTGTATTTCAGCCCGCGTATCGACATTTCGGCGCAAGTCATCGAGCGACTCAAGCAGGAGTTCGTCGACAAGTGATGATGATGTCGTCGGCAGACTATCGGCTTATGTGGTGATGCCTTGGAGATCGCGCTCGGCGAATTGGCGGATCGTTTAGGGGTTCCCTTGAGGGGCGATCCCGAGGCGCGAGTCTGCCGCATCGCGCCGCTGAGCTCCGCCGACGCAACCGCTCTGACGTTTCTCGGCGACGTGCGTTTCCGATGTCATTTGGAGCACACGCAGGCCGGCTGTGTGATCCTCTCGGATGTCGACTCCGATGCCTGTCGGGCGCCGGTCCTGCTGAGCGACAACCCCTATCTGACCTTTGCAAACGCGGCTCGGATCCTGTACCCGGAGCCCGCGGTTGTCGGCGGTATCCACGCAAGCGCTGTCGTGGATCCGACAGCGCAGGTCGATCCGACGGCATGGGTCGGTCCGACCTGTGTCCTGGAGGCCGGCGTTATCGTCGGTCCACGCGTGTTCATCGGTCCCGGTTGCATCCTCGGGAACGGGGTCCGGATCGGGGAGGACAGTCGTTTGGTGGCGCGCGTGACGCTCTGTTCCGGAACGCTTGTCGGCAAGCGCGCACTGCTTCACCCCGGGAGCGTCATCGGACGTGAGGGGTTCGGCTTCGCCCGCGACGGCGATCGATGGGTGCGCATTCCGCAGGTCGGGCGAGCAATCCTGGGCGACGATGTCGAGATCGGCGCCAATACGACGGTCGATCGGGGTGCGATCGGCGAAACACTGATCCATGACGGGGTCAAGCTGGACAACCATATCCAGATCGGCCACAACGTCGAGATCGGCGAGAATACGGCGATGGCTGCGAACACCGGTATCTCGGGCTCGACCCGAATCGGCCGAAACTGCACCATTGCGGGCGCCGTCGGGATGGCGGGACATCTGGAGATCGGCGATGGCGTTCACTTTACGGGGATGGCTATGGTGACCCGATCGGTCTCGGGGCCCGGCTCTTACAGCAGCGGGATCCCGGCCATGCCAAGTGCGGATTGGCGACGGAACGTGGCTCGGTTCAGACATCTGGATGAGTTGGCGCGACGCATCAAACAACTTGAGATACGTATCGATACGATGAACGAAACAACCGGGCGGGAGGCTACCTAGCATGGAGGGATCGCATTCCATGCCGACGGATTCTGATTTGCGTCTTGATCGCTCGGAGGACGTCGTGAGCACAATGGACATTCATAAGGTGCTGAGCCTCTTGCCGCACCGTTACCCGTTCCTATTGGTCGACAAGGTCATCGACTACAAGGTGAACGCCTATCTGACCGCCTTGAAGAACGTCTCATACAACGAGCCTTTCTTCATGGGTCATTTCCCGGTGCGCCCGGTGATGCCCGGCGTCTTGATCATCGAGGCGCTGGCGCAGGCGACCGGATTGTTGGCGATGGTCTCGCGTCCGGACGAGGTCGGCAACAAGCTGTACTACTTTGTCGGTATCGACAAGGCCCGGTTCAAACGACCGGTCGAGCCGGGTGATCAGTTGATTTTGGACGTCAAGCTCGGCCCCGTCCGTCGCGGGATCTGGAAGTTCGACGCCGAGGCGCGCGTTGATGATCGGGTCGTGGCCAGCGCCGAGATCATGTGCACGGCGCGAGACGTGACCGCTTGATTCATCCGACCGCCTTGGTCGATCCGGGGGCGTCGCTGGATTCCGATGTCGAGGTCGGTCCCTTCGCCGTCGTCGGGTCGGATGTCGAGATCGGTTCGGGTAGCCGAATCGGCCCCCACGCCGTGATCAAGGGTCCGACCCGGATCGGGCGCGACAATCGGATCTTTCAGTTCGCGAGTGTCGGTGAAGACCCCCAGGACAAGAAATACGGCGGCGAGACAACACGCCTGGAGATCGGTGATCGCAATCAGATCCGCGAGTTCACGACGCTCCATCGCGGCACGGTCCAAGACCGAGGCGTGACCCGGATCGGCAACGATAATCTCCTGATGGCCTATGTCCATGTGGCACACGACTGCCGAATCGGCAACAACGTCATCATGGCCAACGCCGCCTCACTTGGCGGCCATGTCGAGATCCAGGACTGGGCCATCCTCGGCGGCTTCACCATCGTCCACCAGTTTTGCAGGATCGGCACCCACGGTTTCTGTGCCATGGGGTCGGTTTTGGGCAAAGACGTCCCTCCCTACGTAACCGTCGGCGGGCACCCGGCCGAGCCTCGGGGTATCAACGCCGAAGGATTGCGTCGACGCGGGTTCTCGGATGGGGCCATTCAAGCGATCAAGCGCGCCTATCGCACACTCTATCTGGGGAATCTGAAGCTGGCCGAGGCGATCGCCGAGCTGACCCGGATGTCCGCCGACATTCCCGAGATCGGCCCTATGGCGGACTTCATCTCCGACAGCAGTCGCAGTATCGTGCGCTGATGTTCCGGGTCGGGATCGTCGCGAACGAGGCCTCCGGCGACATCCTGGGTGCCGCGCTGGCGCGAGAGATCCGCAAACGCGTCCCCGAGGTCCGCTTCGTCGGCGTGGCCGGGCCGCGCATGCAGGAGGAGGGCTGCGAGTCTCTGTTCGCCATGGAACGGCTTTCGGTGATGGGTCTAATGGAAGTTCTCGGCCAGCTTCGCGAGCTGCTCGGTCTCAGACGCGATCTGGTGCGCTATTTCGTCGAGAATCCCCCGGACGTCTTCATCGGCGTGGATGCACCCGACTTCAATCTCGGTCTTGAGCGGCGACTGCGCGAGGCTGGGATTCGCACCGTCCACATGGTCAGTCCTACCGTCTGGGCCTGGCGTCCGGGTCGGGTCAAGTCGATTCGCCGCTCCGTCGATCTCATGCTGAGTGTCTTTCCGTTCGAGGAGACCTTCCTGCGCGAGCACGGCGTGCCGGCCCGTTATGTCGGTCATCCGCTCGCCGACGAGATCCCGCTTGAGATCGACCGCGTCGGTGCGCGACGAGCCCTCGGTCTGCCTCAGTTCGGATCCATCGTCGCCCTGCTGCCCGGCAGCCGAACGGGCGAGGTCGAGCGTCTGGCCGGGCCCTTCATCGAGACCGCCGCGCGTTGCCTCTCCGCCCGAGCCGACCTGCGGTTCGTCGTCCCACTGGTCAACGCCCGGCTGCGCGAACGCTTCAGCCAAACCCTGGAGCAGGTCGCGCCGCATCTCCCGATCACCCTGGTCGACGGGCGCAGCCGCGAGGTCCTCGCCTCGGCCGATGTCGTGCTGACCGCTTCGGGAACGGCAACGCTGGAAACCCTGTTGTCAAAGCGCCCGATGGTCGTCGCCTATCGGGTCCATCCCATGTCCTATCACCTGGTCAAACAGCTCGGACTGGTCAAGGTGCCTTATATCGCGATGGCGAATCTGCTCGCCGAGAAGGAGCTTGCGCCGGAATTCATTCAAGACCGCTGTCGCGCCGATTTACTTGCGCCGGCTGTGCTGGCTTTTCTGGATGATAAGGAGCGTGTGGCCGAGATCCAGGCCGAGTACCGGCGCATCCATCTCTGGCTCCGACAGGATGCCGCAGCGAGCGCAGCGCAAGCTGTCCTCGATCTCATGGGGTAGTGAATCGCGTCCGGTCTCGTCCGTGCCGTCTCACCTCGGATTCGCGCGTCGATGCGCAAAACGCCCCGTTGGGGACGCGATTCAAGAAGTTTTTGTTTTTTCACTAGAAACGCGTCGAAGAAAAGGCCTTTGGCGGCCTCGACGATGCGGATATGAGGTTAAGCTTGTTGATCACCCCGGACGCGGTTTTGTGGGTCGCAGGTGTCGACGAGGCAGGCAGAGGCCCGCTGGCCGGTCCGGTCAGTGCCGCTGCGGTCATCCTGGATCCGGCGCGCCCGATCCCCGGTCTGGACGATTCCAAGAAGCTGACGCCGGCTCGGCGCATCGCCTTGGATCTGGAGATCCGCGAGTGCGCCCTGGCGTGGTCTGTCGCTTGGGCGAGCGCGGAAGAGATCGACCGAATCAATATCCTCCAAGCGTCCATGCTCGCGATGCAGCGCGCCGTTGCGGCCTTGAAGGTGCGGCCGACGCGGGTGCTCGTCGACGGCAATCGTTGTCCGGATTTGGGGTGTGAGACCGAGGCGATCGTTGGCGGCGACGGTTTGGTCCCATCGATCGGTGCCGCCTCGATCCTCGCGAAGGTTGCGCGCGACCGACTCATGCGCGATCTGGACGGCACGTTTCCAGGCTATGGCTTTGCCGGCCACAAAGGCTATCCGACGCGCTCGCACATCGAGGCACTACGCCGACTCGGACCTTGTCCGGAGCATCGGCGCAGCTTCGGGCCGGTTCGAGCATTGATCCAGGTCACGGCCTAATCGGTCTCGTCACGGCCCTGCTGGCGCTCGTCGATAGCCCGTTGGCGGTGCCCATCATCGGCCCAGCCCCTCGGTCTCTCAAGATGCCTCCATTTCGCGCTCGAGCCGCCGCTTCACGTCGCCGGGCGATCCGGTATGGCGGGCGAGCAGGTCATAGGCGACCGGGACCACGAACAGGGTAAAGACCGTCGCCGCGAGCACGCCCGCGAGGATGACGGTACCGATGACCGAGCGTGTCTCCGCACCTGCACCACTCGAGAGGAGCAGGGGAAGCGAGCCGGCGGCGGTGGTGATTCCCGTCATGACGATGGGGCGCAGACGCACGTCGGCCGCTTCGAGCAGCGCCTCGCGGAACGCCTTGCCTTGGTCGCGCAGCTGGTTGGCGAACTCGACGATCAGGATGCCGTTCTTGGCGGCGAGGCCGACCAGCATAATGAGTCCGATCTGGCTGTAGATGTTGAGCGTTTGTCCGGTCAGCCAGAGGGCGAGGAGCGCACCCGCCATGGCCAGCGGGACCGTCAGCATGATGACGAGCGGATGGATCCAGCTCTCGAACTGTGCCGCCAGCACCAGGAACACCACCAGCAGACCCAGAACGAACACGAAGAGGATGTCTTGGTTGCTCGATCGGAAGTCACGGCTCTGACCCTTATAGTCGATCTGGGCCTGCTCGGGCAGGTGCTCGGCGACCTTGGCCTCGAGGTAGCTCAGGGCATCGCCGAGCGCAAGCCCGGAATCCAGGTTCGCCTCGATGGTGATGGCGCGCAGCCGGTTGTAGCGATTCAGGCTCTGCGAATCGGCCGATTCGATCACGCTGACCAGATTGGACAAGGGGATCAGCTCACCGCTGCGATCCGATCGCACATAGAGGTTTTCCAGGCTCCCCGGCGTGCGCTGCTCGTCGCGCTCGCCTTCGAGGATGACATCGTATTCCTCACCGGCATCCAGATAGGTCGTCACCTTGCGCGACCCGAGCATGGTCTCGAGCGTGCGTCCGATGTTGCCGACCGTCACCCCGAGATCGGCCGCGCGATCGTAGTCGATCTCGACTTTGAGCTGTGGTTTGGTCTCCTTGTAGTCCCAGTCGATGCCGGTCAGACCTGGGTTGTCTTCATTGATGGCCTCGAGCAGCAGGTCGCGCCACTGCGCAAGCTCCTCGTAGGTCCCGCCGCCGATCACGAACTGAACCGGCTTCTGGATGCGCGCGCCGAATCCCTGACGCATGACCGGGAAAGCGGTTACACCGGGTAGATCGGCGAGCTTCGCCCGCACCTCGTCCATGATGATCCAGCCCGAACGGCGTTTGTCGAAGTCGTTCAGGACCATCACGACGATGCCGGTGTTGAAGAGCGCGGTATTGGAGAAGGTCCGAGGCGCTCGCACGAGCAGTCGGATCGCCTCGCCCGACTCGGCATAGGGCATGAGCCGTTCCTCGATCTTGTCCATGTATTCGCTCATGTATCCATACGATGCGCCTTCCGGGCCGTTGACCAGGACAAAAAAGGCACCGCGATCCTCTTTCGGCGCATATTCCTGCGGGATCTGCTCGAACAGCCAAACCGCTGCGCCGAGTGTCCCGATGAAGGCCAGCACGACGATCCAGGGCTGACGCAGCAAGAACCGCAGTACCGTACCGTATCCGCGGCGCACCCACTGGAAGACCCAGTCGACCCCGTGCGTGAGGGATGCGCGCCGATGCGACTGGGGCAGGATCTGGGAGGCGAGCATCGGCGATAGCGACAGGGCGACGAAGGACGAGAAGGCTACCGCCGCGGCCATGGTCAGTGCGAATTCGGCGAAGAGTCGCCCGACGTCGCCCTGTAAGAAGGCGATGGGCACGAAGACCGCGATCAAGACGATGGTGGTGGCCACGACGGCGAAAGCCACCTGACGGGTTCCGCGATAGGCGGCGACCAGCCGTGTCTCTCCGTACTGCTCCATGCGGCGATGGATGTTCTCGAGCACCACGATGGCGTCGTCCACGACCAGCCCGATCGCCAGGACCAGCGCCAGCAAGGTGAGGATGTTCACGGAGAAGCCGAGCCAGAGCAGGACCGTGAAGGTCGCCACGATCGAGACCGGGACGGTGACGGCCGGCACCAGCATCGCGCGCACGCTGCCCAAGAACAGGAAGATGATCAGGATGACCAGGCCGATGGCGATCGCGAGCGTCTTGTAGACCTCCTCGATGGCATCCTTGACGAAAACGGAGGAGTCAAAGCTTTGTTTGATCTCCATGCCCTCCGGTAGGGTCGGGTTGATCCGGGCCGCCTCGGCCTTGGCCGCATCCGCTACGGCGACGGTGTTCGCGGTCGATTGCTTGATCACGCCGATGCCGACCATGGGCACACCGTTGCCCCGGAAGAAGGTCCGGTTCTCCTCGGTGCCGCGCTCCACCCGGGCAACGTCGCCGAGCCTGACCAGGTAACCGTCGGAGCCCTGCTTCAGGACCAGGCCGGCGAAGTCATCGGCATCGTTGAAGGCACGGCTCGTGCGAACACTGAACTGCCGATCGACCGACTCGATGCCGCCGGCCGGCAGCTCCAGGTTCTCCGCGCGCAGCGCGTTCTCCACATCGGTCACCGTCAATTCCCGCGCGGCCAACTCGTTGCGGTCGAGCCAGACGCGCATCGCGTAGACCTGATTGCCGCCGACGCGGATCCGGGCCACCCCGTCGAGCACCGAAAAGCGGTCCACCAGGTAGCGACGGGCGTAGTCCGAGAGCTCCGGGACGGTCATGCGGTCGCTGACCAGATTCAGCCACATGATGACGTCTTCGTTGCTGTCGACCTTTTGGATCTCGGGCGGCTCGGCCTCGACGGGGAGTTGATCGAGTACGGCCGAGACACGATCGCGGATGTCGTTTGCGGCACCGTCGATGTCGCGGTCGATGTTGAACTCGATGGTGATGGCCGAGCGCCCGTCCTCGCTGACGGATTCGACCGTGCGGATGCCCTCCACACCCGCGATGCGATCCTCGATCAGCTGGGTGATCCGCGTCTCGACGACGTTGGCCGCGGCACCCGGATAGACGGTCTCGATCGAGACGACCGGAGGGTCGATGTCCGGATACTCGCGCAGCGGCAGTCGATCGAAGGCGACCAAGCCGAACGCGACCAGCAAGAGGGAGAGGACGGTGGCGAGTACCGGGCGGGTGATCGAGATGTCCGATAGGATCATCGTGCGGGGTCCGCCACGCCCTTCGTGTCGGCTTGAGCGTCATCCCTGCGTGCGATCTCGACAGGTTGTCCCGGACGCGCTTTGAGGTGGCCGTGCTCGATGACGCGATCGCCTTTCGCAAGTCCCTCGCGCACCTCCACCAGGCCGGGCTTGCGCGCGCCGATCTGGATCTGACGGCGCTCCGAGGTCAAACCATCCCCGTCCTCCACGATGACCTGCACGAAGTGATCCTGGCCTTGGTGCAGAATCGCGGCTTCCGGCACGACCAGCGCGTCGCGCGGATCCACCAGGAGCTCGACCCGCATCAGCAGTCCGGGCTTGAGCGTGCGCTCCGGATTGGGGATCACGGCGCGCACCTGAATGGAGCGAGTGACCGGGTCGACGCGACTGTCGACACCCCGCACCACACCCTCGAAGGTCCGATCTCCGTAGGCCGGGGCGCGCGCCTCGATTCTCAGCCCCGGCACAAGCGCGCTCATGAAGACGCTCGGGACCGTGAAATCAAGCTTCATAAAGCTGTCGTCATCGAGCGTCGTAATCGTATCGGCCGGCTCGACCAGCGTGCCGCGACTGACGTTGCGAAGCCCCAGCACGCCGTCGAAGGGTGCCTTGATGAGGCGGTCTGACAGGCGTGATTCGATGGCCACCAAGACGGCGCGGGCCGCGTCGAGGTCACGTTTACGCTCGTCGAGCAGCGACTCGGATGCGGCGCCCTGCGCCACCAATGCCTTGACCCGCTGGTACTGACGCTCGGCCTCAACCGCCCGCACCTGCGCCTCGTCGAGTTGGGCATGCTGTTCGACGCTGGTCAGCTCGACCAGGATGTCGCCTTCACTGACGCGTTGGCCGTCGTCGAAGTGAATTGCCGAGATCGTCTCGGTGACATTCGCGGTGATGTTGACCGATTCGTTGGCCTTCAGAGTCCCGAGTGCTTCGACCCGCTCGGCCAAAGGCATCGATCGGGCTTCCGCAACCAAGACGGCGACGGCTGATGCGGGGCTCGGTGCCGTCAGGGTTGCGGTGACGAAGACGCAGGGTAGGCAACGCGTGAGGAGACGGGTGACCGGTCGTAGGGATGGCATGCGTCGAATCCGTGTTGTCGGGCAGGCGTGCGTTAGCGGATCCCTATCGATGCGTCGGCTCGCCTCGCATCCGCTCATGTTGGATCCGCCTTCAGCGACAGGGTTTGGAGACACCGGGAGCCCGTTTCCGGGTCTGTGCCTTGTCGGCGCACGCGTCGACAAAGGAACGATCGGATCTCAGCAGGGCGTCGATCTGGCCTGTCCCTTCATCTTATTGACGATGGCATAAACGCCGACATGCCGATTCGGGCTCAGGTGCTCTTGGAGACGGAGCGCCTCGAACAGTTCCTCGACGTCGAGTGCCTCGATCTCTTCGGGTCGCTTTTCGGAGAAGAGCCCAACCAGAAGGGCGACCACACCTTTAATGATCGCGGTGTCGCAATCACCCGTGAACTCGAGGTGTCCAGGTTGATCAGGGATCGGTCGCGCCGCCGTGTGCACCAAGCTCATGCACTCGACGACGCGGTTCTTATCGGTCTTCTCTTCGGGCGGCATCGGCGGGAGACGTTCGCCGATCTCGACGAGGTATTGGTAGCGCTCGTCCCAATCACCGAGAAGCTCGAAGTTCTCAAGGATCTCGGCCATTTCATCGTTGAGCATGGATGCGGAAGTTTTCCAAGTTGAGACCAAATAGATCGAAGCGAAGGACCTAGCCCGAATATTTCATAAAAAAGGGCGACTCTCGTTCAACCCATTGATAAAATGGCTGTTCCGCCAAGAACGCTTCGGAAGAAGCTAAACGAGGTCGCCCATGCCCGAGTCTACCCCGGAACAGCTGCGTTTTCCCCCGGTCGCCGGTTTCACGGTCCGCGGCGACTTCGACGGCGGCGCCATGTCGTCTGACTTTGGCCCCATGATTCTGCGCGGGGTTGATCGGCAGATCGGCCTGACCGAGCGGTTGAGCGCAGCGATCGATGATTGGCGCCATCCGTCCTACACCACCCATCCGATGCGTGAGCTGATCGCGCAACGGGTCTACCAGATCGCCTGTGCTTACGAAGACGGCAACGACGCCAATGCGCTGCGCCGTGATGCGCTGTTCAAGCTGGGGCTGGAGCGCAAGCCGCTGGATGCGACGACGGACCTGGCCAGCGGGCCGACCTTCTCGCGTTTGGAGAATGGGGTCGGCGCGCGCGACCTCTACCGCATGGCGCAGGCCTTCGTCGAGGCCTTCATCGCCAGCTACCCGAAGGCGCCGCAGGTGATCGTGCTCGATATGGACCACTCCGAAGACGCCACCCATGGCCAGCAGGAGTTCGCGTTCTACAATCATCACTACGGCAACCATTGCTACTTGCCGCTGTTTCTCTTCGAGGGCCTCTCGGGGAAGTTCATCACCGCGGTGCTGCGTCCCGGCAAGCGCCCCACCGGCGCCGAGAACGCGATGATCCTCAAGCGCGTGCTCAAGCGGCTGCGGGCCGCGTGGCCACGCACACGCATCATCCTGCGCGGCGACGGACACTTCTCCAACCCCGAGTTGATGGCCTTGGCGATGGCCGATCCGTTGACGGATTTCATCTTCGGCCTGGCGGGTAACCGGGCTCTCACGCCACGGGCCGAGCCGTTCTTGGCCGACGCCCGCAAGCTCCATGCGCTGCGCATCGAGAACGCCCGGCGCGCCGACGCCGACGTACCCGAGCGGACCCGCACCTACCACGAGGTTGACTACCGTGCCGGTTCCTGGCCCGGCGCGTGTCGGACCATCCTCAAAGCCGAGGTGACGGCGCGCGGCGACAACCTCCGCTTCGTCGTCACCTCCTTGGACTTGCCCAGTCCCGAGTGCGTCTACCGCGATCTGTACTGCGCGCGCGGCCAGGACGAGAACTTCATCAAAATGATCAAGAACGATCTGGCCAGCGATCGCACTTCCGACAGCACCTTCTTGGCCAATCAGATGCGCTTGTTCTTCTCCTGCGCCGCTTACGTCTTGCACCAAACGCTGCGCACCGAGGTCCTCGTCGGCACGGAACTGGCCAACGCCCAGCCTGCCACCGTGATCATCAAACTGTTCAAGCTCGCCGTGCGCGTGGTGCAGTACAAAGACCGCGTGCGCCTGCACCTGCCCTCGAGCTGTCCGGTCAAGACGCTGTTGCAGCAGGTCACCGAGAGGCTCTTCAACGCGCAGCCCGGGCGGCGCCCGCCTAGACGCACATACATCCCCGCACGGGGATTTCAGCACGCGCACGACGACTATGCCCACCTCGGGCAGGGCATCGTACGCCTGCGCGGCGACAAAACTACTCGTGCCCCGTTGATCAAGCCCGTTGCCGCTCGGTATTTCCACCATTCAACCCCCGCGGCGTCCCGGTCATCGCCCTCGGTGACGCCCAGCGCCGCGCAAATCCGCGAGGCCAGTGTCGGCTGTGTCGGTTTATGAAACATCCGGGCTAGTGCAATAGGCCGCTCGGAGTCGCTCGCACTGCGCTGGCGCCGGGGTTCTTCTCGCTGTCTTTCCGGATCCTGAATCGCGTCAACGCCGGATCAGCCCAAAGAGTGCCGATCCTGGGCAATGTGACAACATGCCACGTCGTTCCAGACGCGATTCAGACGCTGAAAGACTCGCCGCAACCGCAGGTGTCCTTCACCTTGGGATTTCGGAACTCGAAGCCTTGGTTGAGCAGGCTGGATCGCACAAAGTCGATCTCCATGCCGTCGATGCGGTCGAGACTCTCCTCATCGACGACGACCTTCACGCCATGGCTTTCGAAGACCCGATCGGTCGGCTCCACGGCGTCCGCGTAGTCGACATCGTAGGCAAAGCCGGTGCAGCCGCTCTTGCGGGTGCCGACCCTCAGACCCAGGCCTTGTCCCCGTTTGCTGAGCATGCCGGCGACGTGGCTAGCGGCGGCTTCGGTCAGTGTGACTGCCATTGGTTTAACCCTTCGCTCGTTGACAACTTAAGCTCTCGAAACTAAGCCCCGTGGGCGGTTTTTCAACCCCGCGCCTCTCTAAACCGCCGGTTGCCCGAGTCCGCATCGCGCCGACCACCGACGCGGTCCGAGCGCGCGGACTCTGCTCAGTGGCGGTGCTCGGCGGTGTCCATACTCGCGGCCGCCGACATATCCAGAAGCCCCCGCATCAGCGCGGCCCGGTCGCCCGTTGGGAGGGTCTCGATCAAGGCCTGCTTGTCCTCGGGGCTCAGAGGGAGATGGGCGCAGAGAAGATTTGTCAGGTCCTTGTCGGCCATCTGCTCGACGTCATCCCAGGGGACTTCGACGCCTCGCAGTGCGCAGTAGGCCTTCAGGGAGGTCAGAAAACCTTTGCGATCCGCGATCGGAGAGTCTTTCTCCTGATAGTCGGCCGCGAACCGTTCCCAGTCCGCGCGAACCCGCCGATAGCCGTGCTCCTCGGCGATCTCGCTGATCACTTGGAAGCGGCACACCCCGGTGAGGACCAGGACGATTCTGCCATCCGTCGTCTCGCTGTAGGAGGTGATCCGGCCGGCGCAGCCAATCCGGTGGATCTCCGGGACCTCTTCGGTCATGGTCTCGCTGGTGGGCTGAATCATGCCGATCAGATGATTCGATGCCAACGCATCGGTCACCATTCGGACGTAGCGTGGCTCGAAGATGTTGAGCGGTAGCTGAACCCCCGGCATGACCACGGCCCCCGGCAAGGGAAAGATCGGGATCTCGGCGGGTAGGTCGGAGAACTTCGGAAAGAACGGGGTGCGGGTCATCGGCTGCTCCAGCGCCCGAACCCGCGAGAGGTTCCGGCGATGCGGTTGATCGATTGCGTCGTCAACGGTGTAGATGGGGTGTCGGCCGCACTTCCCTAGTGCAGCGCGGCAGCACGGCTTTTGTACATGCCGCCGGGGCGGCCACCTTGACGCAGCCAGTCGAAGTGGCCGAGCGTCAGGGCGAAGGAAAAATCACGTCACCGGGTCAGGATTTCCCAGCCATTGCGCGACGATACCGCGTCGGTGTTAGGCCCGTGAAGCGGCGGAAGGCTCGCGTGAAATGTTGTTGGCTCTCGTAGCCTGAAGTCATGGCGACATCGATGACCTTGGCACCCGGCTCGTCGAGCAGGCTGCGCGCGAGATCGAAGCGAGCCTCCTGGAGGACCTCTGAATAGGAGCTGCGACTCTGCTGAAGACGGCGCTGCAACGTACGGGTGCTCATCCCGACAATCTCGGCGACAAGGGAAAGATCTGGGCGCCCGCCGTTCAGATAGGGTTGCAGGAGCATGCGCAGGAGATGCAAGAAATCCCAGGCTTCGACCTGGTCGCTCGCCCCGTTTCCCTGCTCAATAGACGCGAGCCCAGTGCGGGACTCAGTGTCTGAAACAGTGTGGGACGGGATCGAGGTGCCACCACAGGGTCGCGCCAGATGCACGCTGTCGATCAGGATGGACGAGTAAGGTTGGCCGACGAGAATGCGGGTGTCGGGTAACGCCTCGCGCGCAAGGTCAGGTGGGGCGTAGCGCGAAACAAAGGTCAGCTCACGCGGACGCCAGTTCGGTCCGGCGAGGTCGCTCATGACGGACATGACGCCTTGCAGGTTCAGCCACTCTGCAAAGCAGATGAAGGGGTGGCGCCCCAAATGAACCATGTCACAGATGACGCGGGTCTGATCGCCTTCCTGCCGCAGGCTCACCCGGAGACCATTGTCCTCCCGACAGGCGATCCGGATGAATGCCTCCAGACGCCTGTAGCCGGTCTGCGCCGCGAGCATCTCCGTCAGATGGACGGGCTTGATGGATGCCCGAGACGCTTGTCGAGCACCCAGAAAGCCAAGCGCCATGGGCTCCAGGTCACGACCGCAGTGCGCGATCCACTCGATGGCAACAGGAACACTGACGTAGAGATCCGGTGTCTCTTCAATCTGGGGCGGCAAACGAGACCGCGCGAGTTCACGATCGACCGGCATCCCGATCCGGCGCATCACCACCAGATAATCGCGCAAATGCGCCGCCCTGACGATCGCGAGCCTGGGGCTCAACCCTCGCCTCCCCCTCGGGCTACCCATCTCGCCTCCCGCCGCGCCCCGGAAACTTGGCGTGAAATGGGCAAAACAGGCATCGGACAACAGGTAGCGTTGAGAGCGAACATCAAACTCGCAGAGGTGGATTGACGGTGACTCAAGTGATGGCGTCCGCCTGCGCGATTGCACTCGTCTTGGCGGTTGGACCGGCATTCGCGCAGGTCTCTCCCGAAACCCTGGCTTCCATCTCGATCCCCGACAAGGTCGAAACCTCGATTGGCACCCTGGAGTTCTTCGATGGCGTGCCGAAGGACACCACCGTTGCCGCCGTCTACGACAACCTCGACCGGATGCGGGGAACGGTCGTGTTCCTCGACAACATCGGCGCTGTTTCGATGTACGCGGTTCGCACAGGCCTTGCCGATGCCGGTGCAAAGGGCGCGAACAAGATCGCCCTGTTCGAAGAGTTGCTGGATTCTCAAACCCTTGTCGTCACCGCGAACACGTCGACGCTGTACGCCTACACCTACACCGATCTCGCCCAGGACGGCCCGACCGTAATCGAGGTCCCGCCCGGCATGCTGGGATTTCTGGACGACGCCTGGCAGCGCTATGTCGGCAACATGGGCGTCACGGGCCCGGACAAGGGCAAGGGCGGCAACTATCTGGTGATCCCTCCCGGCTATAGCGGCGAGATCCCCGATGGCTACTTCCTGCTCAAGCCGCCGACAAATCGGAACTTTCTGTTCCTGCGCGGCTCGATCAAGGACGGGCTGAAGCCCGCGGTTGAGAATATCACGTCCAATCTGAAGGTCTATCCGCTGAAAGATGCCGCAAACCCGGAGGCGACCGAATTCTTCAACCTGTCGAGCAAGGCATTCAACACGGTATTCCCAAGCGATTTCAGCTACTTCGAGGCGTTGAATCAAGTCATCCAGGATGAGCCCATCGATGCGATCAGTCCCGAGGTGCGCGGCGCCATCGCCGCCATCGGCATTGTCAAGGGCCAGCCCTTCGCCCCGGACGAGCGGATGAAAGCGCTGCTGGCCGAGGCCGCCACCATCGGCGACGCCACCTCTCGCGCCATCACCTACCACCCGAGGATCGCCGGCGTGAAGATCTATCCGGACGATCCCAAAAGCGTCTGGTCCACCGCATTCGCCAACCGCAACACGCGCTTTGAGGCGGACGGGACGATGGGTCTGGATGCACGCGTGCTCTACTATTTCAACGCGGGCGGCGTAACCCCGGCCATGGCCACCACGCATGCAGGCAAAGGGTCCGACTATGCGCTGGCGCTGCTCGATGCCAACATGCAGCCGTTCGACGGCGCCAAGACCTACAAGCTGCATTTGCCCAAGGATGTGCCGGTCAACGATTTTTGGGCGGTAACGATCTACGACACCCAGACGCGCTCGCAGTTGCAAACCAGCCAGCGCTTTCCCACGGCCGGCAGTCAAAGCAAGGGCATGACCCAAAACCCGGATGGGTCCTATGATCTCTATTTCGCGCCGCATGCCCCCGAAGGGAAAGCAGGAAACTGGCTTCAGACCGTCCCGGGCAAGAGTTGGTTCACGATCCTGCGGATGTATGGCCCGCTTGAGCCCTGGATCAACAAGGCCTGGCGGCCAGGCGAGATCGAACTCGTGCAATAAATGGCTGGGGGGAACAGGATCATCGATTGCACTGAGGCAGAAGTCCCGCCCGTCGACTGCCAATGGCCGAAAGGATGATCGACACCTGCGGGCTCAATGAACGCACCGGACATCAGTTAAAGAATCCAGAGGAATCACACCATGCCCCGAATTCCCATGACCTGCGGGTTTGTGCTGGCCATGTCGCTGGCCGGCGCAGCGCAGGCCGAAGTGGCGAAAGAGACGATTGAATCCCTTGGCGCGCCCGACAGCGTCGAGACCTCGATCGGAACGCTGGACTTCAAAGACGGCGCTCCCAGCGCCGACACCGCTCAGAAGGTCTTCGATGCGCTCGACTTCACGCGCGCGCTGAACGTCTACAACAACAGCTTTCGCGGGGCGTCCGCCCTGGGGTTCCACAAGGGCTTCCAGAGCATCGGCGCCGACTACAACGACGTCGTCATCACGTCTGAACTGCTCGACTCCGCGTCCCTTTTCCTGACCGGCAACGCCGACACCGTTTATTACATCTCCGTCATCGATCTTTCAAAAGGCCCGATGGTGATCGAACAGCCCTCTGATGGCGTCGGCACGATCAACGACATGTGGTTCTCGTGGATCATCGACGTCGGCGGCCCAGGGCCGGATCGCGGTCGGGGCGGCAAGTATCTGATCGTCGGACCTGACTACGACGGGCCACTGCCCGAGGGCGGATACTTCGTCGCCCATTCCAAGACCAACCGGGTCCTTTATGCCTCGCGCGCCTATCTGGTGGACAACGATCCCAAGCCGGCAGTCGCGAACGTCAAGGCCAACATGAAGATCTACCCCTATGCGGAGGGTGCCTTCGGCACGAGCATCGCGCAGGCGTTGACCGGCGCAGTTCGCCTCGGGCAAGACCCGAAGATCCCCGACACCAGGTTCGTCGAGGCCAGCACCCTGTCGATGAACACCATCCCGCCCAGCGATTTCGGCTTCTATGAGTGGATCGACGAGAACGTCCAGGCCGAACCCGCCACCAGCTATGACGTGGAGCTCTCCGGACAACTCGCTGCCATCGGCATCGTCAAAGGCAAGGAGTTCGCGCCTGACGAGCGGATGAAGAAGATCCTCACCGACGCCGCCGCCGTTGGGCAGGCGGCCGGACGGGTGCTGAATTGGCGCCCCTACGGCGCCCATCCGGAATGGGCCTATTACGAGGGGTCGATGTGGGGAAACATGCTCTGGGATGGCGGCGCATTTTTCGAGACCCCGCCGCCGGTGTTTGAGGATGGGGTGTTCAAACCGCTGCCCCCGACCGGCGCCCGCACACTCGATTCACGCACGGCCTTTTACTACGGCTACACGCTCGACAGCCCCGGCATGATCATGACCATCCCCGGTGTCGGATCGCAGTATCTGATGGGCTTTCTGGATGCGAACGGCGTACCGATGGACGGTGCCAAGACCTATCAGGTGACATTGCCCAAAGACATTCCCGCCAAGGCGTTCTGGTCATTCACGGTCTACGACAACCAGACACGCTCGATGCTGAAGACGCCGCAGAAATACCCGCGTGCGGGTTCGCAAAGCTATCCCTCACCGGCGGCGAAGGCGGCTGAGGATGGCACCACCACCGTCTGGTTCAGCCCCGAGCAACCTGATGGCGTCGATCGCGGCAACTGGATCCAAACGGATCCGAACAAGGGCTGGTTCACCATCCTGCGCCTCTACAGCCCGCTGCCGTCGTTCTTCGACAAGTCCTGGCAGCCAACTGAAATCGAACCGATGAATTAAGCCAAGGTCTCGACCATGGCCTGCGTCAGCCACTCGCGGTCCTTGCAGTACGCCGCGGTGTTGCTGCTGCACGGCGCCATGCCGGCAATCAAGCGCGTGAGGGCCGCACTGTCCACGTCCTGCCGGCAACCGCTATCCGCCTAGAGCGACTGCGCCGGTAACATCGCCGGTCTCGGTCGGTGGAAACATCCGCTCGCGATGATCCGGCGAAAACCACCCCACTTTATCGAGCAGTTGCGGGCCGGCGAGAAGGTTCAAGATTCAGCGCGGCGGACGTCTATTAATGAGCAAAGCTTACGAACTGATTTTGCTCGTCCGACACAGGACCCCCCATGACCTCGGAAATGGTTCCGCCGAATAGCCGACCCATGAGTCCGGCGTTCACATGAGCGATATAGACCTTACCATCCTGTTTCTCATAGACAGAAATGGTACAGGGCATCATGACCGAGACGAATCGCTCGTCGTCTTGGCTAAGGATCTTCGCCGCGTGATTCGCCTGGCATAAATCGATGAGACGAACCGGAAGGATCTTGCCCCCGCCGTGTTTCTCGACCGATTTATCCAATTGTTTGACGCCGGAGACGACCCATCCCGCAGCAATGGCGTTTTGGCTGATCTTCTCGACCGTTTCGTCCAGACCGTAAGGGCTTTGATGCTCGTGAATCATCATGGAGGGCGCGAATGCGACGCTTACGGCGGCGATGCCGAGTACGCCAACCACTAGCCCGGCCAAGAAAATAAAAAACTTGCTCATGGCATTGCTCTCTTGCTTAAGATGTGGATGAAGAAGATGCGCCTTGGGACGTCACGTTTTCGTAGGCGCCGGGCAAGCATCGGTGCCGGAGGCAGGAAATCCAAAGGCACCCAGGCCGATCTCTGGAGGACACTAGCCGAGATCCGTGTGGCGAACAAGACCAACTGACACGATCGTCTTATATACTCTGTAGGATAAGAATATAAATACGCTCGAATGTTGCTGGTTACTGCTCAATGCGAGTTCGTTCCCAGGCAGGACGTATTCCTTCAGGGCGGCTTCACTCGGCATGCAAGGGCGAAAGAGGAGCGCCAGACTGAGATGTGCCGGGACGAGTGTTGAGCTCGATGTCGCCGATCCAGGCGGTCGCCTGTGCGCCGGTCTGATCGGTGTCCGCGGCAATGGCGATGCCGGAGATCATCGGGGCGTCCTCGCCGAATGCGTCGCGGAAATCCCAGGCGAGATCGCGCTGCTCCGAAGCCCAGCGGCCGACGCTGGACGCGCCGCTGCGCAAGACGATGATCCTGACTCGTTCCGTGTAGGGACTCCAGACGGATGTGCCGACGCGCGCGTCCTTGTCCCAGACGTAGCAGAGCGCGGCCGCTGGCACCTCGACGCCGGCCAGGCGTCGGGCCAGCTCGATCTTGCCGCGGTCGAACAAGGACAGTCGGCTCAGCGGATAGTCGAACATCACATAGAGCCGTGCGGGGAAGTCGTCGCCGTCCTTGCGGCGATAGTCGGCACCCTCTATCAGGTTGTCGACGCGCCAGCGCCAACGTAACAAGGGATACGCTGCCGGGTCGACGCGCAAAGGGCGCACCAAGGATGCGGCAGCGCTATCCGCATTGATCCTGACGACCCTCGTCCCTGCGTCCTCGACGAGACGGAATTCTGTGGGGGCTATTCCCGGCAGCTGCACCAGTCGCCAACCGGCGGGTAGGCCGGCTTCTGCAGGCGCGGTCGAGAAGGCGCCGACTGAGACGGGCTCGCTCTCCGCCGAGGCCGAGAAGAACGGCGCCGCCAGGAGGAGCGTACCCGCGAGGAGTGCCGAATCCGCGAGGGCTATGGTGTCAAGGCGCCACGGTGAATCCATGGCGTGGCTCATAGGCTCGTGACCCCCTGCCTCACGGGCAACCCTCGTTCAACTGAAGTATTGGGCACGCGCGTCGAGTCCCCGCGGGGCATCGCCGAGAAGCAGCGCCCCGCGTAAGATTTTCGTCAAGACTCGAACAGATCAGTCACGCTTGCGAACCCATGCTCCTTCAGCCAGGCATCCTTGTCTTGACGGAAGGACGCGCAGGCGGCATCGCTGTCGGCAAGATCCTTATTGGCCTTGATACAGGCCGAGAAGTCGGCCTGAGACCCCTGTGTCTTGCAGTCGGCGACTCCGTAACAGGGATGGTCAGGTTTCGGCGGCCCGGCAAGAGCGGCACCTGCGACCGTTAGAAGCAAGGGAGCCATCAGCTTCATCGCGAGAGTCATCGTTTTCTCCTCCGAATCGTTATGGTCTATCGGCCGCCGTTGGGGATGCCGACCCTGCGGACGTTAGAAGCGCTTCCGTGCGCTGTCAACGGAGATACCTCGGCCGTCCGCGCGGACTCCCGTTGACGAGCATTTGCTGGCCGCAATGCCTTGGCGCGCCGATCTCGGGGAGCGGGGACGGTGCGGCCCGGCAAGGCCGGCTGTTCGAGCGAGCGGGACTCCCGCCCGGGGTCATCACGAGCCACGCGTGGACACGAAAGGACTGTGAGCGTGACCAGCAAGCTCGAGCGTTGCAGACTGAAGGCGCATACGGAGCCGAAAATCGGTTCACCCTCTTTGACCTGGATGGGTTGCGAGCAACCGGCGCGGATCTTTCCCGGGGCTTAAGCGTCGCTGAGCCGGTTCGCATCAACGACCCGCAGTCGAACCCGGCCTTTCCGCCGCTTCTCCGCCGGTGTCGTCAGGCGAAAAAGAAAGCCATGATTCGGGTGGACGACTCTTGCACATGCTCGAATCAGTCATTCTTCGACTCCACGCTGGAAATCCGACGACCTGGACGCACCATTGCCAGCGAGCGGGTGATTGATGATCGCGGTCGGCAAGACGTTGATACGCTAGCGTGCGAATCTTCCGCGACATCTCGGGCTTGGCGGTGAGGCCGGTAGCGGTTTGGGAGGCCCTGAACCCCGAGGAGTCACCGCTTCGGCTGCACGTGTCTATGGAACCCGATCCGTCAACAACCGAGAGCGAGGCTCACATGACCCTTCAACCCGCAAGGGCCGACCACGAGGACGCCGTCCGCGCCGACCTGGCGGGCGATTTCAGGCGCGTTCGCGCCCTGACCGAGCAGCTGTGCGCGCCGCTGGCGATCGAGGATTACATCCTCCAAACGCGAATCGAGACGAGCCCGCCTAAATGGCACTTGGCTCATGTCTCCTGGTTCTACGAAACCTTCTTGCTGCGGCCTTTTCTGCCCGGCTACCGGGTTTTCCACCCAAGGTTCGATTACCTTTTCAACAGCTACTACGAGCAAACCGGAAGCGGCTTCTGGCCTCGGCCCGAGCGTGGGCTCTTGTCCCGGCCAACGGTCGCCGAGGTGTACAACTACCGTCATCATGTCGACGAGGCGATGCTGACGCTGATCGCCGAGTGTGCAACGACCGACTGGCCGACCGTCGCGAAACGCCTTCACATCGGTCTGCATCACGAGCAGCAGCACCAAGAGCTCCTGGTCACCGACATCAAGCAAAATTTCGCATACAACCCCTTGCGCCCCGCCTACCGCAAGGACCTGACGCAAGCCCCGCCGGCCGATCCGGAGCCGCTGCACTGGGTCGGTTTCGAGGGCGGGGTGGTCGAGATCGGCGCGGACTCGCGGGGGTTCTCTTACGACAACGAAGGCCCCCGGCATCGCAGCTTTCTCGAACCCTTCGCCCTGGGCGATCGACCCGTAACCAATGGTGAATTTCGACAATTCATCGATGACGGCGGCTATCGCGATCCGGCCCTTTGGTTGTCCGACGGTTGGGCAACGGTCCGCAAGGAGGGCTGGCGTTCCCCGCTCTATTGGGAGGAGGTCGACGGGGTCTGGCAGATCATGACTCTGGGCGGGATGCGCCCGCTCAATCCGGCCGAGCCGGTCTGTCATGTCAGCTACTACGAGGCCGATGCCTTCGCGACCTGGGCCGGCAAGCGGCTCCCGACGGAGGTCGAGTGGGAGCATGCAGCGGAAGGTGTCCGCGTGGAAGGGAACTTCGTCGACGAGGGGTATCTGCATCCGCGCCCGGCCACGCGGCTCGCAGCGGAGCAGGGCGCAGGAGAGCTCAAGCAACTCTTCGGGGATGTTTGGGAGTGGACGGCGTCCGCCTATCTGTCGTATCCGGGTTACCGGGCGGTGGCCGGCGCGCTCGGTGAGTACAATGGCAAGTTCATGTGCAACCAGATGGTGCTGCGCGGCGGTTCCTGTGCCAGCTCGCAGGACCATCTACGGGCGACTTATCGCAACTTTTTCTATCCCCAAGAGCGCTGGCAGTTCAAGGGATTTCGACTCGCGGAGACGACACCATGACCCATTTCAGCGCCTTGCAACGTTCCGAGGTCGAGCTATTCTCCCGGGAGATGACGGAGCGGGAAATCGCGAGCGCACGCCGGTCGCTGCAGACCCCGGGCTCGATCCGATTTTTCGACTATCGCCCGACCCCGGCGAACGTGCGCGCCGAGGTTTTGGAAGGGCTAGGGGGTCCGGTCAAGCGTCTGTCGCCGAAGCTCTTCTACGACCAGCGCGGCTCGCAGCTCTTCGACGCGATCACAGAGTTGCCCGAGTACTACCCGACGCGAACCGAGATCGGGATTCTACGTGAGTACGGCTCCGAGATGGCCGACCTGCTCGGCCGGGACAACATCCTGATCGAGCTCGGAAGCGGCAGTAGTCTCAAGATCCAAACCCTGCTTGCCGCGCTGCAACCCAGTGTCTACATGCCCGTGGATATCTCCAAGGAGCATCTGCTGGAATCTGCGCATGCCCTTGCAGAGCGCTTCCCGGGTCTGTCGATCCGTGCCGCTTGTGCGGACTATTCGGCCCCTTTCCAACTCCCGTTGGAACCGGAATGGACCGACCTGGCCGCCTTCTTTCCGGGATCGAGTATCGGCAATTTCGATCCGGACGAGGCGCGTCGTCTCCTCGGGCGTGTCGCTCGCCTGCTCGGTGCCGGCGGGCGGCTCCTGATCGGTGTCGACCTGCCGAAGGATCCGGCGATCCTGAACGCGGCCTACGATGACGCCCAAGGCGTCACCGCGGCCTTCAACCTCAACCTACTGACCCGCATCAATCGTGAGCTGGACGGTCACTTCGACCTGGATGCCTTTTCCCATCGGGCCTTCTTCGACACCGAGCGCAATCGCGTGGAGATGCACCTGGTCAGTCGGGTCGAGCAGCAGGTCGAGGTTGCGGGAGAGCGCTTCGATTTCCGCGCCGGTGAGACCATTCATACCGAGAATTCATACAAGTACGGGATCGACGCCTTCCATCGGCTTGCTGCCGACGCCGGCTTCGTCGCCGAACAGGTCTGGACCGATGAGCAACAGCTCTTCAGTGTGCACTGTCTGCGGGTCGTGAGCGAGCGTTCGGAGAGTTGATATTGCACGTCCGGATGAGACGCCGCAGGTTCACGTCGGCGGAGGCGTAGCCGGGCTGCGGCTGAGGGTTCGGAGGGCGTCGGCGATGTCTCGGCTCAAGGTCGTTAGGGCTCGGCTGTGCGCGGCTGCGAGGGCCTCGTAGCCGGTGTCGGAGACCGGCTCGCGAACACTGGTTCGGCCCGACTGCGTCCTGCCGTCCTGTTTGCGGCGGACACTCCAAACGGCGGAGAGGGTAGCCGTCGAGCCGGGTGCTGATTCGAACGTCTGTACCTCGATCGCGACGCGATAGTCCGCGTTCGCAGACGTGACCTGCGGAAACAGCGTCACCTTCTGCGTTCCGAGCAGGGCGATCAGGTTCGCGGCCACCACGCCGGCGATTGCGTCGCTCAGCGGCGAGGCCCAACGGCTCGTCTCGTCGACGACGACTCGATTCGGGCCTTCGCTCACCACGATCTGGGGCCGGTCGACCTGCGCGGGGATCGAGACGGGTCCCACCGATACCGAGAGCGCGTCGGATCCGCCGGTGGGCGTCAGCGTGCTGCTCAGAGTGTAGAAGCGTGTCGGCGCCGATGCACAGCCGGTCGCCAGGGCGCACAGCACGAGGATGAAGGTCTTGGAACACCGGACTGCCTTTTCGAGGGTCATGGCGGTTACTCCTTGCCTTTGCCGCGGATCAGGGCCGACGGGTTACGTTCCAGGTAGTCGGCCAACACGCGAACGGATCGCGCGGCTCGGACGATCTCCTGCATCGCGTCGCGAAATTCCTGTTGGCCCGGGGCGTCTGTTCCCAATAGTGTTTGATTCGTGCCCTCGAGCACCCGATCGGCCGTCGTCATGGCGCGGCGCATGGCACCGAGTGCCTGATCGAGCTCGGGCAGCGTCTTGGTGTCGATACCGGCGAGCAGCCGGTCGATTTTCTTGATTGCCCCGTCGAGGTCCACCGCGATGCCTTCGAGCGGCATCTTCTCGACCGTGGCGAGGATCGCGCGGACCTGCTCGAGGATGCCGGTGACCTTGGACTCCAGGTCATCCAGCCCAGTCTGCGTCACGGGAAGCACCAGTGGATCTTGGTTCCAATCGATCGTGACCTTGGGTGCCTTGGGGTCATAGTCGAACGCAATATAGCGTTCGCCGGTGAGAAGGTTACCCGTGCGCACCTGAGCACGCAGACCCAGGTCGTCGAATTGATGCCGGATCAGCGCGAGCCGCTCCGCCTCGTCCCCTTGCGCGATGGCTTCGGCAAGGGCAGTCTGCTCCGGGATGAACCGGGCGATCAAGCGCTCCGGGAAGAAGCTGATGAGGACGCGCGGGCGAAACGCTCGGGTCTCGGGATCCAGGGTCAGATCGACACCGGCGATCTCCCCTGCGGTCACGCCCAAGAGCTTGACGGGCGAGCCCACGCTCAGCCCTTGCATCGAATCGGTGTAGAGGATGAAACGCCGCGCGACGGGGTCGGGCTGCTTCATCGCGCTGGTTTGGTCCTTATAGAGGGTGAAGGTCGCACCTTCGTCCGCCGGGGATTCCGTCGATGCGAAGGAGGGGAGGTCGAAGGCCACGCCACCGGCCAATACGGAGACCAGCGACTGGGTCCGGACGGCGAGCCCCTCCGCATTGAGTGAAACGTCGATGCCGCTCGCATCCCAGAATCGGGTCTCGGACGTCACGTATTGATCGTAGGGGGCATTGACGAAGACGGTGACGTCGATGCCGCTTCCGCCGGCCGCGAGCGCGTAACTCAGGACCTCGCCGGCCTTGAGCCGACGGAAGTAAAGCGGCGCGCCCGTCCCCAGCGAGCCGAGATCGGCCGCCTGCAGGACGAAGCGCTTGCCTGGCTGGTCCGTGATCGGCGGCGGTGTGTCGAGTCCGACAAAGGCGCGCTCGTCCTTCGTCGATTTGCCCGGTTGCAGGCCGATGAAATTTCCCGAGATCAGCGTGCCGAGGCCGGTCACGCCGCTTAAGGTGATCCGCGGCTCGACGATCCAGAACCGCGTGTCTTCCACGAAGAGTCCCGCGGCGCTGCGGTCCATCTTGGCGGTGACCTTCACCTTCGAGAAGCCGTCCGCAAGCTCGACGGCCGTGACCTGGCCGATATCCACGTCCTTGTACTTAACGAAGGTTTTGCCGGCCTGAACCCCGCTGGCCTGCTTGAAAAGGATCGTGACGGTGGGCCCCTCGGTCATCACACGCTGCACGGCGATCCCGATGGCTACCGCGGCGGCGAGGATCGGGATAAACCAAATGAACGACGGGCCCCGACGCCGCGGAGGGTCGAGGCTGGCTTGCGGGAGCGCATCGATGGCAATCGGGTCAGGCACGTTTGATATCCGCTGGATCAAGATCCCAGAGCAGTCTGGGATCCAAAGATTCGGCCGCCAGCATGGTCAGCACCACGACCGAGGCGAAAAACAAGACGCCGAGCCCGGGCTCGACCGACATGAGCGGGTCGAGTTGCACCAGGGCAACGGTAAAGGTGGCGACGAAGACGTCCAGCATGGACCAGGGTCCAACGGCCCTGACGGCACGATGGAGCCGCATGCGCTGGCGTTCACCGCCGTGCGTGCGGCGGTGGATCGAGATGAGAAGCCAGGCGAGGGCGATCAGTTTTCCCAGCGGGATCATGAAGCTTGCAACCAGCACGATGAGGGCCAACGGCCAAGAGCCCGAGGTGTACAGAAACACGACGCCGCCGAGAATCGTATCGGGCGTGGAGGACCCGAACGCGTTGGTCACCATTACCGGCAGGGCGTTGGCGGGCAGGAAACAGACCGCCGCGGCCACCGCCAAAGCCCAGGTGTTCTGAAGTGAGTTGGGGTGCCGCCCATGGAGCTTGGAACCGCAGCGTCGGCAGAAACCCGCCGCGCCGGGACCGGCCGGGCGCGAGAGCAGCCCGCAGGTGTCGCAGGCAACTAGACCTAGCCGGGCCGCGGTTAGGGATGTCGTGCTCACCCGTTCAGATCCCTGTCCGGTAGCGCCGCGATGCCCTGACCCCGATGATGCGAGGCGACCGGATCGACCCAGGCAATTCGATGCCAGATGGTTTCGGGATCGAATTGAACCGAGAGGGACGCCAGCAGCACCAGGAGGGCTCCGGTGGCGAACAACCCGATTCCGGGCTCGACCGTCGCCAGATCGGCAATCTTGACCAGCGCGACCAGGATGCCGAGCAACATCACCTCCGGCAGCGACCAGGCTTTTGCATGTTCCGCAAGCCGCAGCATCGGGCCGACCCAGGCAGGGGCCGGCGCGCGGCGGGCCGCGACCAGAAGCGTGCACATCAATGCGAGATAGGTCGTCGGTGCCACCGCGGTGCAGAACGCCACGAGCGTGGCCGTGATGGGTTGGCCCTGTTTCCACATCACCTCGGCCCCGCCCAGGATGGTCGTTTCGGCGAAGCGCCCGACCACCGAGAGCGTCATCAGCGGCATCGCGTTCGCCACGATCAAGGTGATTGCGGCAGCCAGGGTGAGGGCGAGGGGGCGCTCGATCGGGTCGACAGGCGTCGTTGCCACGACCTCGCCGCACCTGGGGCAGCGTGCCCGAGCCTTGGGCGGAATCGGCGGCAGGCTCTGGAGCAGATCGCAGCCCGGGCAGGCAACTACATCGGCTATCGAACGCGGTGAGGGTGACAGGCTTGGCGACATCGGAAGAACGGCCAGGGATCTCGAGATAGAGTTGAGACAGCCCGATCGGGCTGTCGATGGACATGGCTTCGATCGGGGTCGACCGGCATTGTACACCCGCAATGTGCAAGCCCTTCGTTTCGGAGCAGGCGCCTCGCCCGTGGGAGGCGCGTGCTTCGACGCGCGGCGCAATGTAGGCCAGCGAAGGATACAGAGGCGCGGGCACTCGCGCTTGACATTAGGCGACATCCGCCTCGGCATGCCCCGCCCGTCCTCGACCCTTGCCGATCAGGATCGTCCGGCCATCGGTTGAACAGCAGCAGCACGCCGAACCGCGGTTCCGCAGGCACTGCCGGTGACTCCGGCGCGGGGCAGCCAATGTGTCGCGATCACCATCGCGAACGGATGGTCACCGAACAGCTTTGTCCGATAGACTCGGAGTCAAGAGTAGGCAAAGCTCTCTATCCATCACCGTCGCAGAGGTGTCAGACGCCATGGCCATCGAAATCCCGTTGCCGCTGACCGTGGTGTTCGCCATCCTGGTGCTGTTGGTCGGCCGTTGGCTGATCGGGCGCATCGACTTCCTGGCCCGTTACAGCATCCCCGATCCGGTGGTCGGCGGGCTGATTGTTGCCCTGATGCTGACGGCCGTGCGGGTCGGCACCGGTACCGAATTGTCCTTCGACATGGGGCTGCAATCGCCGCTGCTGCTGATCTTCTTCTCCACCGTCGGGCTCGGCGCCGATGTGCGCACGTTGGGGCAGGGCGGGCGCAAGCTGTTGTTGCTGCTGGGTGCGGTGGTGGTCGCGCTGGTGCTGCAGAACGTCGTCGGCGTCGCTATCGCGATCGGGCTCGATCTGAACCCCTTGATGGGTATCCTCGGCGGCTCGGCGACGCTGGCCGGCGGGCACGGCACCGGTGCCGCCTACGGACAGATGTTCGGTGAGGTGAACGGCCTGCAGGGTGCCGTCGAGGTGGCGATGGCCTGCGCGACCTTCGGGCTGATCTTGGGCGGTGTCCTCGGCGGACCGGTTGCGCAATGGCTGATCCGCCGGCACCGGCTGCAGCCGGGGGCTCAGACACCGGGTCTGCTCGGCCCCGGCGAGGTGCCGCGTGACGAGCGCCGCGCCTTGAGCCCGGAATCGCTGATCGAGACCATCCTGATCCTGATGTTTTGCATGGGGGTCGGCACACTGCTGGCCGAGCATCTGGTCATCCCCGGCATCACCTTGCCCACCTTCGTCTGGTGCCTGCTGGTGGGGATCATCCTGCGCAATGCCCTGAGCCTGAGCGGGCTGTACCGCATCGACGGTCCCACCATCGAGCTCATGGGCACCGTCAGTCTGTCGCTGTTTCTGGCCATGGCGCTGATGTCGCTGCGGTTGTGGGAATTGGTCAACCTGGCCCTGCCGATCCTGATCATCCTGCTCGCCCAGGCCTTGCTCGCGGTGCTCTTGGTCGTGTTCCTGACCTTCAATGTCATGGGACGCAACTATGACGCCGCCGTGATTGCCGCCGGTCAGTGCGGCTTTCAGCTCGGTGCGACGCCCACGGCAATCGCCAACATGCAAGCCGTGACCAGTCGCCACGGGTTATCGCCGATGGCCTTCCTCCTGGTGCCCATCATCGGCGCCTTCCTGATCGACATCTGCAACGCACTGGTCATTCAGGGCTTCCTGGCGCTGCCCTGGTTCGGGTTCTGATCATGCCGATATCAAGACGCATCCTCGTTGTTCTCGGCGCTGCCCTGCTGGCGCTGCTCCTGGTCGGTTGCGTGGAGGGGCCGGATGAGTCCGGCGTCGCCCAAGTGGTGCAAGAGCGCCTGACTCAGGCACTGGGTCCCGACGCCATGGAGATCACCAGCCTGCGACGTCTCGGAAGCGGCCCGCTGGACCCCGGTGCGGACGGACGTCAACGCCGCATCGTTTACTACAACGCCGTGCTGACCTTTGGTCGCGATCTGGATTTCTCGTCCTGGGACACGCTCAATGTCGCCGCCTTCAGCACTCTGCTCGGTGCCACCGAGCGCGGCATCGAGGGCCTCGCACAGGACGGAAACCGTGCCGGCGACCGCGTCTATGTCCGCGGCAGCGTCAGCTTCGAACGCGGTGCCGAGGGTTGGATGCCGGTCGATGTCTTCCGCCCGGAGGTCGGTGTCGCCACGGCAGGCCCAGCCGGCGCTGCGGAGTCGCGCCGCATCATCGAGCAAATCAACGCCCTGTTGGCGAAGGCCGGCGACCATTCCCGGGAGCGCGAGCGCATCATCACCGAGGTGCTCGACAGCGCCTACACCGACATCACGCTGCGGCTCGACCGGCTGGATCGGGCCCTGATCATCGCCGGCGGCTCGCCGGACGGCGAGTACGCTCGCGTGGCGCAGTTGCTCGCCGCCGAACTGATCGCCGAGGGGACGCTCTCGAACGCCGTGCAGAGCCGCGGCAGCAAGGAAAATCTGGAACTGCTGCGTGCCGGGAAGGTGGACATCGTGCTGGTGCAGAACAACGTCGCGGCCCAGGCAATGCTTGGCGGCGAGCCGTTCGCCGCGCTTGGCCCACAGTACGACCTCCAGGCCCTGGCCAGCCTGTTTCCGGAGCCGCTGCACCTCCTCGTCGCGGCCGACTCGCCCATCGGCAGCGTGCAGGAGCTGGTCGGCAAGCGGGTGGATATCGGCAACCCCGGTTCCGGTTCTCATCTGAATGCCGTCGCGTTGCTCGCCGCGGCCGGTATCGATCCGGCCGAGCTCGGCGCCGTCTACGAGACCGGTCTTGCCGGCGGGCTGGAATTGCTCGACAGGGGCGAGGCCGACGCCGTCATCGCCACCATCGGCGCCCCGGCCCGCGCGCTGCAGCAGGCAGCCGCTCAAGGCCGTATTCGGCTGCTGCCGCTCGGCGCCGAGCTGCGCGACCTGCTGACGCGAGAAGGCACGGGCTATGTCCCCATCGAGCTGCCCGCATCCACGTATCCAGGTCAACGTGAGCCGGTACCCACCGTCGCCGTGACCGCCTTGCTCGCGAGCGGCGAGGCCTTGCCGAAGGCCGACGTCGATCGCGTGCTCACGGCCCTGTTTGACCGCATCGACTTCCTGCGCGCCGGCAGCGCAGCCGGCTCGCTCATCACTCGGGCCAGCGCCCGGATCGGACTGACCATTCCGCTGCATCCGGCTGCCGTCGATTACTACGCGCGCTCGCCGCCCTCGCCGTCTCCGGACAGGTTAGGGCCGGATTCCGTCGGGCGGCAATGAGAGGACGCAAAGGAACCAGAACCTCAATGGGACGATGCCTCGGTTGCGGCTAGGCTCCAGCGTCCGTTTGAGGCTGCATTCTTCAACAGTTTCCAGATTCAACTCGCCTACACCATTGAATGAAAGCCTTACGCGTTCTCGCCTGGATTTTGCTGCCTGCGTCTTTGCTGCTGGTCGGCGCCATCGCCTATCTGCCGGTCTATCTGCATGAGCACAAGGCGGACCTGGAGGCCGCCGCGGGCAAGGTCCTTGGACGACCGGTTACGATCGACGGCGTGACGCTGGGTTGGTTGGTGCATCCACGGCCGGCCTTGTCGATCGTGCTCACGGGGCTGCGGGTGGCGAATCCGGACCCGGTCGCCGACTGGGCGCTGGGTCCGCACGTGCTTGAGACCAAGCGGGTGGACGTGTCGTTGGACCTGGGGGCGCTGTTGCACCGACAGGTCAACATCGATCAACTGGTGATCCGTGGTGCGCGCTTGATGCTCCAGAGAACCGCCGATGGTCGCGACAACTGGCAGCTCGGCGCCGCCAAGGGCAAGGGCACCGGCGACATCAGCCTGCTGGTGCCGACGGTGCAGGTGTTGGATTCCGAGATCGCCTTTTCGGCGGCAAAGGGGCTGGTGCGACGCGCCGATGTGACGCGGCTTCAGCTCGACGGGCTGGGCGTCCAACCGTTGGCGCTTCAGGCTGAACTGGTCATCAATGAGACCCCGCTGACTCTGAACGCCAGCGCCGGTGCCGCGGATTCTCAGGCCGGCGCCCGCTGGCCCTTCCAGGTGCAAGCCCGCAGCGCGGACACCCGCGTCGAGCTGAACGGCAGCGCGCCCACGCCGTTTGATCCGACGGGGCTGGACGCCAAGCTCCAAGTGCAGGGGCCGACGGCGACTCCGCTTGGGCAGATCGCCGGGATCCATGGGCTGCCGGCGGGGCCCTTTCGGCTCGACACGGGCTTGACCTGGGACGGCCGGACCCTAAAGGCCAGTGCGATCAGCGGATCGTCGGAGGCCGATGTCCTGCCCGCGCCGCTGATTGTCAGCGATGGCGAGATCAGCGTCTCGGCGGACGGTCCCTGGTCCCTGCGGATTGCGGGGAGTCTCGGCGATCGGCTCGGGACGCTGCAACTGACGCCGAAAGCCGGTACCCGGACGACCGGCGACCTGGCGATCAAGGCAACGCTCGCCGACGGGAGTTTCGACGGCGAGCTGCGGCCGGCATCGGGTGACGAGCGGGCGCTGCTTAGCGGCACGCTCAAGGTCGGAAAGGTCAGCTTCGAGGGGACCGGGCAGGGTAAAGCAGCTCATCGCGATGGAAATCCTGCCCTGGGGCCCGCGGCAACCAAAACCCACCCGACGACCCCCCCGACCTGGCTCGATACGCCGCTGCCGTTCGAGATGTTGACCCGGCTCGATGCCGACCTGACCCTCGCCGCCGAGGCCCTGACCTGGCAGCGCATCACCATGCGCGGGCCGAGGGCTCGGGCCAAACTCCGCGGCGGCCGGCTTCAGCTCGACGGGGTCAGACTGGTGCTTCCCGGACTGACCCTCACCGGCCAAGCGGTGATCGACGCCGGCCCCGTATCGCCTGCGCTCACACTCAAGCTGAACACGGATCGCATCGACTTGGCACAGGCCCTGTCGATGCTGGACCAGAGCCCGAAGTTGGGCGGAAGCGTCGTCGGCGTGGGTCTGGACGCCGGGGCCAGCGGGGCAACGCCGGCAGCGCTGATCCGCGCCCTGAGCGGCACACTGAAGGCCAAGTCGGCCCGGCTGCTCCCGCCCGTCGAGCGAGGCCGGAAGGCCACGGCCATCGAGCTGAGCGGCCCCAACCTGCACGTCGATGCCGGCAAGGCGATGAGCTTCGAGACCGGTTTGACGATGGCAGGGCGAGCTCTGGACCTGACGCTGACAGGCGGGACGCTAGCCGACCTGCTGCCCGCGGGTCGGTCCTGGTCGCGGATCGACGTCACCGCACGGACTCGCATCGATCGCCACCGACTGAGCATCAGCGGCCATCTGGGACCGCTGGCGGCCATCCGCACCGGGCGTGGTCTGATGCTCGACCTGACCGTGGCCGACGACACCGGCCTGACCGGTGCCCTAACCGGCGAGCTCGCCCGACTCGACGGCCTGGCGGGAAACCAACTTCAGGCGCGGTTCGCGGCGAAGAGCCTGGAGGCATTGCATCCCGGGCTGCCTGCGCAGCCGTTCTCGGCGACGGCGCGTGTCGAGGGTCAGGCCGGGCAGATCACGTTGCTGGACCTGAAGGCAAGCAGCGCGGGAAGTGATCTCGCCGGGCAGGCCCGCATCGGTCTCGGCGAGCGCGCGCGAATCGACGCCGACCTGATCGCCGAGGTCTTGGACCTGACGCCGTTCATGGCGCCGAACCCGGATCCGCGGCGGGCCGGCGAGCCGAGCGGCGCGAACGACAGCGGCGTTTCCGGGGTCGGGCGGGACAGCATCGACGAGCAGCCGCTGCCGTTGAACGGACTCAAAGCCATCGACGGATCGCTTAAGTTGCGTGCGGGTCAAGTTCAACTCGGCGACTTCGGGATCGACAACGGCACGCTCGATGCTCAGCTCGACGCCGGGCATCTGGTACTTTCGGCCGATGCCGCTCAGAACCGCATGTCGGTGGACCTGGAGCTGCGGTCCCGCCAGACCGACTGGCGGTTCGATCTGCACCACAAGGGCAATCTCGACCTCGGTCGGTTGATCAGGTCGACAAATCAACAGGTACTCTCCAGCGTGCCAGCCGCCGTTGAGATCCGCCTGAGCGGTGTCGGTGCCTCGATTCCTGCGCTGCTGCGTTCCGCAGACGGCCGCGTGGAGCTGATCCTGGGTGCCGGACAGCTCGACCGAAAGGCTTCCAAGCTGCCCTTGGGAGGCCTTGTGTTCAGTCTGCTCGACACGCTCAATCCGGCTCGACTCGCCACGGTCGACATCCGCCGGGATCTCGTCAGCCTCCGGTGCGCGGTGCTGCAGTTCGATGTAGCGGACGGTATCGCGACCAGCAAGCGCGGTTTGGCGCTCCAAACCGACAACCTCAATGTGATGGGCGGCGGCGCCATCAAGCTGGAGACGGGCGAGATCGCCCTGCGCTTCAAGGCCGCCAAACGCACGGGGGTCGGGCTCAGTCTGCTCGGCATCGCCGACCGTTTCATCATTGTCACCGGCACCCTGAAGGCCCCGCGTGCAACCATCGACACCGGCGATCTCCTCGTCCAAGGCGCCGCTGCCTGGGCGACCAGCGGCCTGAGCCTGGTGGCCGATCAGATCATCGGTCGCCTAAGCGCCTTCGGTAGCCCGTGCGAGAAGGTCTTGAGGCGGGATGCGCCGGATCCTGGGTCGTCACCCTAGCCGGCGGGAGACCGTCGCATGCGCCATTGCGATGGGCTGAGTGCTGCCCAACGACGGAAGGCTCGGGAAAAGGCATTCTGATCGGTATATTGCAATGCGGTCGCGATCTCGGAGATCGGCAGATCGGTGTTGTCGAGGAGCTGCCGCGCCAGCTCGAAGCGCACGGCGTTGACCAGTTGCATCAGGTTCTTGCCCTCATCCTTGAGTCTGCGGCGCAGGGTCCGCTCGCTGATCCCGAACAGACGCGCGACCGCGTCCGTCGATGCGGTGTTGCTCAGCACCATTTGGTGCAGCACGGCTTCGACGCGTTCGGCGAAGCTCATCGGACCGTTCGCGTTCGCCTCCAGTATCGCCTTGGTGAGAAAGCCATGGAGCGTCGCGTCGGCGCCGTCGATCGGCCGCTGGAGCACGGACGACTGGAATTGTATCCCTGAGAGATCGGCGTCGAAGCTGACGCTGGATCGGAAGAGGCGTTGGTAGACGTCGATGTTTTCCGGCTGGCCGTGTGCAAAATGGGCATGCAGCGGCCTCCAGGATGGACCGCAGAGCTCACGCATGATCCGGCACCCGATCAGTATCGCCCCGTCGTAGATCTGATCGCTTGCCGGCGTTGCGTGACGGTAGATCGAATAGCCGAGAATGACGCGGTCGGGTTCGGTTGCGCGCAGAACCGGCGTGGCGCCTCTGTCGTACAGGTGGAGATGCATCAGGAGACTGCGCAGGGCGGCGCCGACCGTCGGCGAATTGCGCATCAGATAGCCGAGCGGGCCGAAGCACGTTAGGTCGAAGCGGTCGCCGAGCAGCAGACCGAAGTGTGCGCACTGGGTCAGCTCGACGCACGTCTCGAGCAGGCGTCCGAGGGCTTCGAAAGCGATACGGCCTTCGGGGTCCTGAAACAACCCGATATCGACACCTGCCTTGGTGAACGCGCGTTGCGGTTTGACCCCGAGCTCGGTCAAGACGGCGGGAAGCGCAATGACGGGTGCGATCCGAATATCGCCGGCCTGACTGGCGGTCGCCAAGGTCAGTGCGTTGAAACCGGCCGCCGGCCTCTCTTCTCTTGTCATCTTCAGGATCCCTTCGGCTGTACATCGGTCCGATCAGTTTGTGGCGTTCGATCAATATGTGGCCGGAAATGCAAGACGGAACCGGGCCCCGATCTGCTAGATTGCCGTTAGCCCGTCTTCGCCTCTCGCGGACTCGCCCGCACACCGCGGCGGGGCTCCCGCGCTTCGCCCGAGGGGGCTGCGCGACGACGCGTGGCGGAACCATGATCGACGTCCGATTCAAACGATAAGAAACATCTGATTGGTCGATTTCTTGGTCCTTTTGGCCGGTCATCGGATCGCTGGAGATGTGGCGTTCGCCACCAGCGCGATCGAGCAGATCGAATGGAGACACCCGACGCACCCGTGTTCGCTGTCGAGCCCTTGTCGTCCCCTGAGGCGGCAGGTCCATCGCGCGGTCTCTTGACCGGAATTGCAAGGTGAGTCGCTCGACTCGTCTGTTGGAACGAGGGCGTTTTGCTTGCGGCCGTGACCGGACCGGGACGCGTGGGCGGGCTCTGAAATCCCATCTCGGGGAATCGCATGATGAGACACCTGATCATTTCGACTTGGGCCTTGGTTGCCTGTTTTGCCCTCGGTGGCGCCCGGGCCGAGGATCGCGGGCCGCTGAAGTTCGCGGAAGGCCAATATGACGCCGCCACGGCGACCTATGTTGTCGTCCGAGGCGACGACTTGGCCGGGATCGCCGAACGCTTCGGCATCACCGTGAGCGAGTTGAAAGCGGAGAACAAGCTCGTCTCGGACCGGATCGACACCGGCCAGACCTTGGTGATCGCTACACATGCTCCGAGCAGTTCTGCTGCCGGTCCTTCCGCCGCCCGATACGCGATGACGACCCCTACCGCACCTGGCGTCGCGACACCCGATACCCTCGACACCTCCATCGGGACGCTGCGCCTGCGCGACGGCGTTCCGTCGGCCGACAGCATCGAGACGATCTACGACAACCTGGATCGCTCCCGGGCGCTGCAGGCCTATCTGCTCGGCATCCCCATCGTCAACCAGGCGAGCATGCGAGCTTCGCTGCAGGAGTTCGGTCCGGTCAATCAGACCGACGTCATCTGGGAAAACCTCGTCGATGCCAAGACCGTGGAGCTGACGGCGAACGACAACACCGTCTACAGCTTCATCTGGCTCGATACGCACGAGGGTCCGTTGGTCGTCGAGGTGCCGCCGAAGGTCCTCGGGCTGATCGACGACTTTTGGTACAAGTGGGTCGCCGACGTCGGCATCACCGGCCCCGACAAGGGCGAGGGCGGCACGTATCTGATCCTGCCCCCCGGCTACGACGGCAATGTGCCGGAGGGCTACTTCGTCGTGCGGCCGAGCACCTATGGCACCTGGATGCCGTTCCGCTCGTTCCTGGTGGACGGCTCGCCGAAGCCCGGCGTCGACCTGGTCAAGCAACACCTGAAGATCTACCGCCTCGGCGACGAGGCCAAGGCTCCGCCGATCACGTTCGCCAATGCCTCGGGCATTCCGTCGAATTTCGTCTTCCCCGGCGATTACAGCTTCTGGGAGCTGTTGAACCAGGTCATTCAGGAAGAGCCGTCCAGTGGCTCGGACCCGACCACCCTGGGTCTTTTTGCCGCCATCGGCATCGAAAAAGGCAAGCCCTTCGCGCCCGACGCGCGGATGAAGGCGATTCTGGAGGATGCGGCCAACATCGGTGCGGCGACCGCGCGCAGCCTGGCGTTCAAGATGCGCGAGCAGGATGCCTACTTCTATCCGGACAGCCAGTGGCGTCTGCCCTTCTTCGGCGGCTATAAGTTCGAGGTCGCCCCGGGCGTTGCCAACCTCGACGGCGCGGCCTTCTTCTATTTTTTCGCCACCGGGGTGACCCCCGCGATGGAGGAGAAGATGGTCGGCAAGGGCTCACAGTACCCGTGGACCGCCCTGGACGCCAACGGCAATCCGTTCGACGGCGCCAAGACCTACAAGCTGCACCTGCCGCCGAACATCCCGGTCAAGGACTTCTGGTCGGTCATCGTCTACGACACCCAGACCCGCTCGATGCTGCAGACCGACCAGCGCTCCCCGAGCGTCAGCAGCCAAAACAAGGACATCCAGATCAATGCGGACGGCTCGGTGGACGTCTGGTTCGGCCCGAACGCCCCCGCGGGCAAGGAAAGCAACTGGGTTCAGACCATTCCCGGCAAGGGCTGGTTCATGATCCTGCGCCTGTACGGTCCCTTGGAGCCTTGGTTCGATCAGACCTGGCGACCGGGTGAGATCGCGCCGCAATCCTAAGGGCGCTTGGCGCCCTTCAACCCGGTTGCTCGCCCGCACCGCGTGCGACCTGAGCCTTCCAACTTCCAACCCACCACAGGAGACAACGCCACAATGGCTGTCAACTTTTCGGAACCAGCGCCGCACCCATGGCGACGACTCGCCGCAGCCCTAGCGGTCGCGGTGTTTCTCTGCTCCGGCGCCCTTCAAGCCGCGGATAACGGGCCCCGCAATCACGCAGGGGGCGCATTCGATGCGGCTACCGGTCGCTATGAGGTCGTCAAGGGCGACGATCTGGCGGGGATCAGCGCACGTTTCGGTGTCCCGGTCGCAGACATCAAGGAAGCCAACAAGCTCGACTCGGACCTGATCGATATCGGTCAGGAACTGGTGGTGACCACCAGCGCCACCGCGACCGAGGGCGCGGCAACAGGCGCCCCCCAGGCGACTCGCCAGGTCACCCCTCGGGTCACCCCGCAGGTCACTGGCGTCCTTGGCTCGCCGAGCGCCACCACCACGATCAGCGGGACACAACTCCCCGCGCCGCAGCCGGCCTTCGGCGGCGTGATCAAAGACGACGCGCTGCAATCCAAGCAATGGTGGGCGCCGCGCATCGTGCCGCCCAAGGATGCGCCCGACATCCTGCTGATCCTGACCGACGACGCGGGCTTCGGTGTGCCCAGCACCTTTGGTGGCGTCATCCCGACGCCGTCGATGGACCGCATCGCGGAGAACGGTCTGCGCTACAACCGAATCTTCTCCACCTCGCTCTGCTCGCCGACGCGCGCGGCGCTGATCACCGGGCGCAATCACCACTCGGTGGGCTTCGGCGTCATCGCCGAGCAGGCGACCGGATTCCCCGGCTACAACAGCGTCATCGGTGCGGACAACGCGACCATCGGACGCATCCTGCGCGACAACGGCTATGCGACCAGCTGGTTCGGAAAGAACCACAACACGCCGACCTACGAGGCCAGCCAGGCCGGACCCTTCACCCAGTGGCCGACGGGCATGGGCTTCGACTACTTCTACGGCTTCGTCGGCGGCGATGCCAACCAATGGGGGCCGAACCTGTTCCGCAACACCACGCAGATCTATCCCTGGATCGGGCACGAGGGCACCCTGAAGATGGATCGCTCCGATCCAAAGGCGGCGATCTGGCCGGTGACCGGTAAAGAGAGTTCCTGGAACCTGATCACCGCGATGGCCGACGACGCCATTGCCTGGATGGACCGGATTCACCAGACCGACCCCACGCAGCCGATCTTCCTCCACTACTGCCCCGGCTCCTCGCACGCGCCGCACCACCCGACCAAAGAATGGGTGGACAAGATCAGCGCGATGCACCTCTTCGACGACGGTTACGAGAAGCTGCGCGAGCGGATCTTCGAGAATCAAAAGAAGCTCGGCGTCATTCCTCCGGATCAGGAGCTCACTCCCTGGCCGAAGGAGATCCTGACGCCCTGGGACGAGCTCTCGGACGATGCGAAGAAGCTCTTTATCCGGCAGGCCGAGGTGTTTGCCGCCTACGTCGCCTACAGCGACTATGAAATCGGTCGCGTGATCCAGCATTTCGAGGACCTGGGCAGGCTCGACAATACGCTCGTCATCTACCAGAACGGCGACAACGGCACCAGCGCCGAGGGCGGGCCGGAAGGTACCTTCAGCGAGGTGGCGTTCTTCAACGGCGTCAAGCCGCCGGTGGACGTGCAGATGAAGTTCTTTGATGCCTGGGGCACCGAACTGGCCTACAACCACATGTCGGCCGGTTGGTCCTGGGCCTTCGACACGCCGTTCGACTGGTTCAAGCAGAACGCCTCCCGACTCGGCGGCATCAACCAGAATATGGTTATCCAGTGGCCGGCGCGCATCAAAGACAAGGGCGCCCTGCGTGAGCAGTTCATGCACGTCATCGATCACGTGCCGACCATCCTGGAAGTCACCGGCATCGCAGCCCCCGAGGTCGTGGACGGCATCAAGCAGAAGCCCATCGAAGGCACCAGCTACGCCTACACTTTCGACGAAGCCAATGCCAAGGCACCTTCGCGTCATACCACCCAGTATTTCGAGATGATGGGCCAGTGGGCGATCTACCATGACGGCTGGCTGATGAGCACCAAGGTGGACCGCGCCCCCTGGGATGCCTTCTCCTCAGCCAACCCGGACCCGCTGAACAACCAGGTGTTCCAGCTCTACGACCTGAACACCAGTTGGAACCAGTCCGACGACATCGCCGCGCAGCATCCGGACAAGGTGACGGAAATGCGCGCCATGTTCCTCGATGAGGCGAAGAAGTATCAGGTCCTGCCGCTGGATGCCTCGGTGGGCGCGCGCGTGGCCGCCCCACGTCCGAGCCTCACCGCCGGTCGCAACGAGTATATCTACACGTCACCGATGACCGGTCTGCCGCAGGGCGATGCGCCCTATCTGCTCAACACCTCCTACACGATCACGGCGGACATCACCGTTCCCGAGGGTGGCGCGGAGGGAATGATCGTGACCTCGGGCGGACGTTTCGCTGGATTCGGGTTCTACCTACTTGAGGGCAAGCCGGTCTTCCTGTGGAACCTGCTCGACCTCGAGCGCATCAAGTGGGAAGGACCGGAAGCCCTCGCACCCGGCGAACACAGCATTGAGTTCGCCTTCACCTATGACGGCCTCGGCGCGGAAACGATGGCCTTCAATAACTTCAGCGGCATCGGACGCTCGGGCACCGGCACGTTGAAGGTCGATGGCAAAGAGGTGCAAACCATCGAGATGGAGAAGACGATCCCGATCATCCTGCAGTGGGACGAGAGCTTCGACGTCGGCTCCGACACCATCACGGGCGTCAACGATGCGGACTACCTGCCGCCGTTCCCGCTCACGGCGGAGTTGAATAAGCTGGCGATCAAGGTTGATCGGCCGGTGCTGTCGCCGGAGGAGATCAAGAAGCTTGAGGAGGGTTTGACGAAAGTGGAAGCGGGTCGCGAATAGGCGATCCGCTAAGCCAGTCGTGAAACCCCGTGGGGCCGCTTTCAAAAGGGCGCGACCCACGGTATTATCAATGCAATCAGCTTGAAGCGATGCTACTGGAGGTCGCTTCAAGCGCCTTTCATAAACCAGGCGATCCTGCCTTTCCATCGACCGCGACCTTAACCTTGAGGCACCAGAACCAAGATGACGTTTTGGCCCCGTACCCGTGACCTAGAATCGACACGCCAATCCGCGAGCCGAAATGCGCTCGCGATTGCTGCCGCGCTTAGCCTGACCTCGGGCCTCGCTCTCGCCGTGCAGGACTCCGACCTTCGGCTCGACAGCACCAGCGACCTCTACGCGGTCTGCTCGGTGCCCGCGAGCGCCGCTGAGTATCCGGTCACCAGCCAGGCATGCCGAGCCTTTATCGAGGGCGTCGCCCAATACCACGACCTCGTCAGCAAAGGCCGGATGAAGCGCCTATATTGCATGCCCACGGGCAGCACCGTCGCTGACGGCGTAAAAGCCTTCAACGCCTGGGCCGCGGCCAACACCGGCGACGCGAAACTGATGGGCGAGGAACCGGCGGTGGGCCTGATCCGCGCGCTCGCCGCCAAGTACCCCTGCAAGGGCTGACGCACTGACCCGTTCACCCGACCGCTCGCAGCGGCCAGGCCGCCGAGCTCGGTCACTCGATGGAGCTTCCCCGATGCCAACCTATTCCCGAAAACATCTCATTATGCCCGCCCTCTTGGTCACCACCATCGCCCTGGGCGGCTGCGGCACGACCACCGGAACCCGGACCGCGAGCGGCGCACTCATGGGCGCGGCCACGGGTGCCGCCATCGGTTCACTGACCGCCGAGGCCGGAGCCGGCGCTCTGATCGGTGTCGGGGTCGGCGCCCTGGGCGGCTATCTCTACGATCAGCATCTCAAGGGCCATCTGGACTAAGGCCAAGACATTCGCTCTCGGTGAACGGGCCGAGCCCGTTGCCGAGGCCGGTCGAATTCAGGGACGAGTCCATGCCGGCAAAGCCATCCGCGGAGAAGGCAATGAAAAGACTGCGAGCGCCGTTCCTGTCGATGCTCACGCTCGTCTTGGGCGCGCACGCGGGATCGTCCAATGCCCAGGAGACGGCAGCGCCTGAGCAAGCGGCTGGGGCGCCGACCGTGGCAGCCGAGTCTGGATTCGACCTCCTGGTGGGCCGATGGGTGCGGCCCGACGGCGGTTACCTGATCACCATCCAGGGCGTCGACGCCGACGGCAGTCTCGACGCCGCCTATCGGAATCCGAATCCGCTCCCCTTCGCGCAGGCGGAGGCGTCGCGCGTCGGCAACGTGATCAAGGTCTTCCTCGAGCTGCGTGCCGGCGGCTACAACGGGTCCACCTATACCCTCACCTACGACCCCGCGAACGACGTCCTCCACGGCGTCTATTACCAGGCGGTCGCACAGCAAAAGTACGACGTCCATTTTGAACGCGCTAACCCGGTTTCGGCAAGATCGTGCACTTCGGCAAGCTGCCGGTGAACATGCCATTGTCGGGTTATTACAATGCGGTGACGCCTGACAACGGCGCCGACTGGCAGGTCCGGGCCCAGGTTCAGCTGATGTTTCCCAAATAGGGCTTTTAGGATTCCTTTGGAGTAAACTCCGCAGCAAGAAGGCGTAAACTTCCGGATGTAGGCAACTTTCGAACAAGCGAAGATCGAAAATGAAAATCACCCTGTGGATTATTTCGGCTCGAAGAGGCGCATTGACATGAAGACATCGGGAATCCTTGTGAAGCGTTCGGTGCGCAGCTTGCCGACGATTGCGTTGTCCATGGTCGTTTCATTGGCCATATCCACCGGTGTGAGTGCCGATGAAGAAGATGCCAAGCGGCTGCTGAAGGCAATGTCCGATTACCTGTCTGCGCAGCAGGCCATCTCATTCGATTACGACGCCACCCTCGAGGCCATTACCAATGATCAACAGAGACTCGCGCTGGCAAGCTCGGGCACGCTGATACTCAATCGGCCCGATAAGATCCGCGCCACGCGGTCCAGCGGCTTCGCGGATGTCGAGATGATTTTTGACGGGAAGACGCTGACCTTGTTGGGTAAGAACCTGAACATCTACGCGCAGCAGGACGTGCCCGGGACGGTCGACAATCTGGTCGATGAGTTGCGGGATCGCAACCGGCCCCTCCCAGCCGCGGATCTGCTGTTGATGGACCCCTACGATACACTGATGCTGGACGTCGTCGACGTCAAGGATCTCGGCAGCGGCGTGATCGGTGGCGTCGAATGCGATTACCTCGCTTTTCGGGCAAAGGAAGTCGATTGGCAGATCTGGATTGCTCAAGGAGAGCGTCCTTATCCGTGCCGATTCACCATTACCTCCAAGTTCATAAAGGGGGAACCTCAGTACAGCATTCAGATCAGGAACTGGAAGGCAGGCGCTGAGGTCACCGCAACCGATTTCAGCTTCAAGAACCCGACGGATGCCAAGAAAGTAGACCTGAAGAATCTCGAGGGTACAGAGGAATTACCGGAACATTTCAAGATAGGGGAAGCCGAATGAAGGCGTCGAAACGGTTTGTTGTCAGTGTGATTGCCGTGGTCATCGTGATTGGCGCTTCAGAATTTGGTGAGCGGCTTTCAATCCCCGGTTTTCACAGTTTGATCCCGACGGCCGAAGCTATCGTCGGACGGCCACTCACACCAGTGAGCGTTGCCGGGGTAGGGCGTCGCACGGTGCGACGTTGCGCAGTCGGCGCTTACAACTGCTAGTCTTTCCGTAGAGATGGGTTCAGGGGCCTTGAACTTAGTCCCGGCTAGTGGCTGACAAACAGTTCGTCGTCAGGGCTTCCGGCGCTGATTATGTCAGGCCAGGATGGCCTGACTACGCAGTCGGCAGCCGACGTGGTCGGTATTATGAAAGAGGCCGGTTTAGGCGCCGTTTGAACAGGTAGGGCATCACTCCCTATTCTCAGCGTTGACTATTGTTCTCGGTGCCCCCGTCATGATCCACGCGCACCAGCGCCGCAAGCTCGCGCGGCCGATCCGCTTTCGTTCAGCTTGAATAGCGCCCCACGCAGGGGATACTTGCTGACCAATTTCTCCATCCCATGCAGCGGGGTATTGACGATGACGCCACGTGCGGCGCCGATGTGGCGATAGCGCAGATCATTCACAGGCACCTCCATGTGATGGAAGCCCGATCATTTAAGACCCCCTAATTAACCTGGAACAACTCTATTGAGGACTGACGTGATCCGTCCCTGTTTTCTCTCTGCTTAGAAGATCCCGATTGGCCCTAGAACATGCGAACCTTTGTCTTTGTCATCACCGCCTGCGCGCTATGGGCAACGTGGCCGTCGTCCGCCTGTGCTCAGGAGGTCGACAGCGCGTTGCCCGGATCGTTGGTCACCTCGGAGGCGCTGGAGTCGAAGATCGCGGAAACGGAGGCGGCAACCGACAGGACCGAGGAGGCGAAGACGCGGCTTCTCGAACTCTACCGTAAGGCGTTGAGCAATCTGCAGGCGGCAAAGGACAACGCCGCATCGGCCGCCACGTTCCAGCGCAGGGCCGAACGCGCGCCAGCCGAGATCCAGTCCATCCGCGCGGCGCTTACGCCGGATGCCCAGGGCGACCCACTCGACAGCTTAGAGGCGGATGCGAATACCCCGCTGCCCGAACTCGAACAAGAACTGCAAAAGGAACAAGCGGACCTGACCGCGGCCGATGCGCGGCGCGTGGATTTCGAGTCCCGTCTGGCCATTTTCGATCAGCGCCCGGCGGCCATCAGCCAGCGCCTTGCGGAGGCAACGCAACAACGCGAAGAGGCCTCGGCGCAGATTCAGACCCCGGTCGGGGATGATGTAGGGCCCACGTTTGCGCAGGCCCAAAAGTGGGTGCTGGAAACGCGCTACGTGGCGTTGAACACCGAGACCACGATGCTCGAGCAGGAACTCTCGACCCTGCCGCTGCGGACGCAATTGCTGGAGGCAAAGCGCGATAGGGAAGCGGCGAATGTCGAAGGCATCGACGAGCGCATTCAGATACTCAACGACCTGCTCGACCGAAAACGCCGCCAAGCGGCGGAACAAGCAGCGACGGAAGCCGAGCAGACCCAGCGCGAGCTCGCGGGGACGAACCCGGTCTTGGCCGAGTTATCCGCGGAAAACGCGGCACTGTCCCGGGCCATCAACGACACCACCCAGCAGCTTCAGGCGCAGGATCTGGTGCGGCAGAACCTGGAGCAACTCGTCGAGCAGATTGGCGCCGATTACCAAGATGCCCGTGAAACGCTGGAGTCCGGTGAGGTCAACGACGATCTTGGCAAAACCCTGCTGCAGCAGTTCGAGGCCCTGCCAGACCTGCGGGCCTTTGTTCAGAACGACGAACAGCGCAGGCAGACAATCGCCGACCTCAACGTGCGCCGGCTGCAGCATCGCGCCGAGGCGCGACGCATCGAGGATACGGATGCCACCGTCGAGCGGCTTGCGCTGGCGCTCCAGGCCGATGCGTCGGGGACGCCCGAGGCTGCGGCTCATGCGTGGACCGAGGCACAGAAGGTCAAGTTGCAAGAGCTGGTGCAGCAGCGCCAGGAACTACTCGACCAGGCATTGAAGACCGATCAAACCTACCTCGGCAAGCTGCGGGAGCTCGACGAGGCGGAGGAGGCGTTGCTCACAACGGCCGCTGAATACGACGCCTTCTTGGACGAGCAACTCCCCTGGTTGCGTAACGCCAAACCGATCCAACTGCAGGACATCCGCACGATGCCGAGCGAACTCCGTGCCCGGCTCGCGGCCGCTGGTCTGCCGGACTTGCCGCGCCTGATCGGCCAGCAGCTCTGGCGCAGCCCCGTCTTCTGGCTGGCCGTGGTCGGCGCTGGCGTCTTACTGTTGCGACGCCGAGCGATCATCGCCGCCATCGAATCGGTCGCGCCCCGTATCGGCAAACCCACCACGGACCGCATGAACTATACCGGGCGGGTCCTGGGCCTGACCCTGATGCTCGCGGCACCGCTACCCTTGCTCTTGGCGGCCGCGGGCTGGCAGCTTCAGACCGACAGCGGCGCGACAGAGCTGTCCCACGCCCTGGGCGAAGCACTGACGCGGGCCGCCCTGCATTTTGCCATTCTGCTCGGTTTTATCGCCGGTTGCCGACCGCGGGGGTTGGCGGCGGCACATTTTCGCTGGCCGGAGCGCAATCTGAAGCTGTTGCGAACGCAGCTCATGCTGTTCATTTGGCCGTTCGTGACCGCGGCCTTAATCGTCGATGTCGCGCTTGGTATCGACCAGGCCCAGAGCGGCGGGACCTTGGCCAAGCTTGGTCTGCTGTTTGGCTACCTGCCACTGTCGTGGTTCCTCTACCGAGTCTTGCATCCCCGGCGTGGCGTGCTTGCGCACCTGCGATCAGGCGGCGACTACCCGATGATCTTCCGTACCTACCTCATCTGGTACCCGCTGCTCGTCGCCTCTCCCCTGGGATTGATCGCCCTTGCCTTTACCGGTTACGTCTACACGGCCACGGCCTTTTCCTATCTATTCTTGCTGACGCTCTGGTTCCTGTTGACGCTGGTGCTCGGCAACTCACTCGCCTTGCGCTGGCTGCAGGTCACCAGACGGCGCCTCGCCTATGAGGCCGCTATGGAACGTCGACGCGCGGAGCAAGAGGAGGCCGAAGAGGAAGAGGCCCTCGGTGAGATGGGTGAGCTGGAATTCGAAGAACCGGAAGTGGATATTACGGCGCTGAGCGACGAGACGCGCGGGCTGATCCGGATACTGATGCTCACCTCCGCCATCTTCGGGCTCTACCTGATCTGGTTCAGCGCCCTGCCGGCGCTGCAGATCTTCGATGAGGTGGTCTTGTGGCACGGGACCGTCATCGTCGATGGCGCGGAGCAGCCGCTGCCCATCACGCTGGGGAACCTCGGTCTGGCGCTGCTGTATGCCATCGGCACCTGGGTGCTGGCGGATCGCCTCCCGGCACTGCTGGAGATCGTGCTGCTGCAGCGCTTCAAGACGACCGCTGCCGGCCGCTATACGGTGACCACGCTGACGACTTACGTCGTCGTCGCGGCGGGTCTATTGCTGGTGCTCAGCACGCTCGGCGCGCGTTGGTCGCAAGTCCAATGGCTGGCGGCGGCGCTCAGCGTCGGCATCGGCTTCGGCCTGCAGGAGATCGTCGCCAACTTTATCAGCGGGTTGATTATCCTGTTCGAGCGACCGATCCGTGTCGGCGATGCCGTGACCGTCGGCGAAACCGACGGCGTCGTCACCAAGATCAAGATTCGCGCCACCACTATCCGTAATTGGGACGGCAAGGAGTTGCTGGTGCCGAACAAGGAGTTCATCACCGGGCGCCTACTCAATTGGTCGCTGTCGGATCGCACCACGCGACTGGTCCTCGCTATAGGCGTCGCCTATGGATCGCCGGTGCGCCAGGCCATGGATCTGCTGGAGGAGGCGGCAAGAGAGAACCCCAACGTGCTCGATGACCCGGCCCCTACGGTGATCTTCGACACCTTCGGCGACAATTCACTCGGCCTGCTGCTGCGTTGCTTCGTCGATTCCATCGATTTGCGCGTCAGCACCATCAGCGCGCTGAACGTGGCCATCAACGACAAGTTCAATGCCGCCGGCATCAGCATCGCCTTCCCGCAGCGCGACTTGCATCTGGACACCATCAAGCCGCTGCGGGTGCAGATCGAGCACGCGAGCCCCGTCGATCGTTGACCACAACGCACAATCAATCGGCGCTGTCATTCTGTGTATGAATAGGGCTCGGATCCCTATTCTCGGTGGAACGCTTGGATTCATGATTTGCCGGGATTGTCGTATGAGCGAGGAGGTGTTATGTCGAATCGAGCAGAAGGGACAGGGCGGCGCCGGGTCCGCCGCGTATTCGGCTTCGCGGTCCTCGTCGCCTGCGTGTTGTTCTTTTTCCACACGAGCCTGCTGTTTGAGTCGGCCGCTTTGGTTCTGCGCAACGTCGATCCGCTGATCGAGCACCTTGGCGCAGGTCGAGCCGGAAAGGTGATCATCTTCGGGTGCTTCGCCATGCTGTTTGCCGCTCACCTCGCAGAGGCTGCCGTGTGGGGCCTCTATGTGTGGGGGCAAGGGCTGACGCGGACCTATGCGGACGGAATCTATTTCACGGCCGTCACGGTGACCGCCCTCGGTTACGGGGATGTGGTTCTTCTGCCGCCCTGGCGCATGCTGGGTCCGCTCATCGCGATTGCCGGACTGCTCAAATTCGGATGTTCGACCGCGTTTCTGTTTGTCGTTATTCAGGCGATCTGGACGCGCCACCTCGTCTGATGCGGCCTACTGTCCGATCAGGTTTAAGGCCGCAGATTCATGACCGAGCGAACCGCACACGCGCCGAATGCCGGTTGTCGTGTCGCGAAATGTCAAGACGTCGAGCTGTGGAATGCGCATACTTCCGTTCGCTTCAATTTTGGTTTCGGCAAGTCCTCGCGCCGAGCCCGCGGGGGATTTGCCGGAGGGCATGAGGTCGGAGGCCGGGCGCCGTCACGGCGATGATCAGTTCAGGCGGAGGACACCAATGCGTCAAATACTCAGGACTCTCGGACCCTATGCGTGTGCTTGTGCGGCGCTCGGGCTGTCAAGCGGTGCGGCCGCCGAATCCGGAGACGGAGGTTGGCAGTTCAATCTCATGCCGTATCTCTGGTTCCCCGCCGTCACCGGGAGCATCGACACCACCGTCGACGGCCTTCCCGGACCCTTAGGCGGGACGCCGAGACGACTGGAGGTCAGCGGCACGGTCAATCCCGATAACTATCTCAGTAATCTGGATATGGCGTTCATGCTGACCGGCGAGGCACGCAAGGGACATTGGGCGATCTTGACCGATATCATTTACGCCGACTTGGGAAGTCAGGACACCCGAATTCGCAATGTCACCGGACCTCTTGGTGCCGTTCCGCGGGTCACCCGCGATACCAAGACGGATATGAATTCGATCATCTGGACATTCGCCGGCGGCTATCGTGTGGCGGACGAAGCGCCTTGGAGCCTGGACTTAATCGGCGGATTTCGATACCTTGAACTGAACAATGACTTGACAGTTGATTTCACGGATGAGCGCGGTCAGTTATTAGGCTCGACCAAGGCGTCGATGGATCAGAGCAATTGGGACGGTATCATCGGGATCCGCAGTGAATACTCGGTCCGGAATACCCCCTGGTTCGTACCCTTTTACGCGGACATCGGGACCGGTTCGTCCGATCTGACCTGGCAAGCTATTCTGGGGCTAGGATATCGGTTCGATTGGGGCGAGGCGACATTGGCGTGGCGCGCCATCGGTTACGAATTCAACGGGAACGACGCCGAGCTGACCTTGTCGGGCCCGGCCTTGGGCGTAGGATTCCGTTGGTGAGGCCTCTTCAACCGGTCACTCGTCCGGGCAGTGGTGCGTCATGACGACATCGATCAATAGAGAAGGTGTATTCTTTCGAACAAAACGGCATCGCCATCGGGGTTGGGGATGCGTGAACCTTTTTCACTCACTTGAAACTCTGCATTCAGGTATCAACCCGGCTTCGCCGAAATAAAGCGAATGACCCGCCATCATCCATCCATTAGGAGAACACTATGACGATCAAGACCCTTGCTGTTGCTGCGACTCTGGCCATCAGCGTGACGTCTGTGTACGCCGCATCCGACAGCGCAGTCGCCTACACGGTGACCGAAAACGAAGACATCGAGACGATTGCAGGCACTTACGATGTCAGCGTCGAGGATATCTTGGTGACCAATGGAAAGACGGCCGAAGAGATCGAGGTGGGATCGGTGATCTATATTCCGCCGGCGCATGCGACAGGCCGCTATAACCCGGACAACGGAACGTACAAGGTCGCGAAAGGCGATGATCTGTATGCGATCAGCAATCGATTCGGCACGAGCGTTGCGTCGATCGAAAAACTCAACGGCATGAAGGGAAATGAGATCAAGGCCGGAGCAACGATCAAGATCCCCCAATGATCCTAGACCCGGGTTGGTCTCAAGCGAACGGCCGGTCGCCCGGCCGGACGTTTGTTTCCGCATGGAACCTGGAATTCACGCCACTGCCTAAATCCGGAGATCGAGTGATGCACTCTAGACGAGAGATCCTTGCCGCAGCGGTTGCCTTGGCCCCGTTGTCGCTCGCCGTGACCCCAACCGGGGCTCGCGCGACGGCCAAAGAGTCGGAAACCGCTGACTTCTTATTCGTACAGAACGCCAAAGCGATCGCCTTTGCCGACGATCGGTTGACGCTCAAAGGCGTCAATCCGGTCACGGTAATGTTTTCCGACCGCCCCGAGCGAATTGCCGGGCACATGACCACTGCGCGCTTTGTACCCTTTTGGAGCGAAGGTCGGGATAGCTTCCTCGCGGATCCACCGAACGCGACCCTGTCGTTTCTGGAGGCGAAGGATCTTGCCGACGTTGTCGTCGTGCTCCACGATCCGGTCTTGGACGGAGAGGATTTAACCTATCGGGTCACGCTTCTCGAAGGCGAGTTGCCGGCCACGGGCGGATCGGCATCTCTGTTCATCGACATCATCGGGATGCCGCTCACACCGTTATCCGTCGCCGGTGTCGGTCGTCGGAGCTTCCGGCGTGCCGTCATCTATTGACGGGATCGAGGGTTCCGCCGGACGTTCCGGCGGGTATGGCGATTTTGGAAACGCGCCGCTGTCCGTTGCGGCCGAGCGCACCCGAGGTCTTATCGAAGGGGCGCTAGGCGCTCCTCTGGCGAGAGGGCACGGATCATCGGCTTGAGGTCGCGCAGGCGATCGGGCAACCGCGCAAGCGCGGCCTCGGCCTCATCGCGGTTCCCGAAGTCCCCGATCAAGACCTGATGCCAGCTTGAACGGCTCGCATCCGCGTCCAGTGTGCGCGCTTGATCCAGGACACCTTCGCGTCGTGCGAAGGGGGCCATGCTCGATGCTTTGCGGAAGCTGATGAGCTGGATGCTGTAACGGACCCGCTCGACGACCGGAGCGGGTTCCGGGGCAGGGTGTTCGGTGACGGGTGCCGGCGCCTCCATCCCGGTGCTCGTCACGTCTTGCACGCGCGTCGTTCGGTCGGCCTCGGGTGGCGCCGCGTTGGCGAGAGGCGCCGGCGAGCCGACCTCGGGCATCTCGCGCGCGATCGCAGGCCCGTGCGGTTGCGGTTCGGGGGGACGATCCGTCGTCCGGATCTGCGCCTGCGAGGACGGGGCCGTGCGGGCTTGCGCTTGGCTCGAAGGCGTCACGGTCCGCGTGCCCTCGTCATCCGGCGTCGATGCCGGGACAGCTTGGCCCGCGTCGGTGGTTGGCGGGAGTGCCGCGATATCCGCAGTCTCCCGTGAGACATGCAGGCGATCCGCCGCCACCATCGCGGCCAGAATCATTCCGACGGCCAGGATTCTGCGTCCCGGGGCCCGCGGCGCAGGGCGATCGCCAAGGCCAAGCAGGAGACTGTAGATGGGGTGGCCGCCCATGGCCTCGGCGGTGAAGGTCGCCGTGAGGCATGTGAGAATAATCGGCAGCGCCAGCGCTTCCGCGCCGGTCAGCTCGATCACGAGGATGATCCCGGTCAAGGGTGCGCGCACGGTGGCGGCGAAGAGCGCGCCCATGGCAGCGACTGCGAAGACGCCGGGCGCCAAGGACAGGGTCGGCGCGAGCAGGGCCACCAGATCGGCGAACAGTGCGCCGGCGATGGTGCCGAGTGCGAGCATTGGCGCGAAGATGCCGCCGGGCAGTCCGACCCCGTAGCTACCGACACTCGTGAGCACGCGCACCGCGAGCAGACCAAGCAAGAGCAGAATGCCGGTCTGTTTCCCCGGGAGTGACTCGACCAATCCTTCGCCGCCTCCGACCGCGTCGGGGACGAGCCAAAGGAGTGCTCCCAAGGCCATCCCGACCGCGGCTGCGGCCAGATACGGCAGATTTTTGGGCAGGGCGCGGAAGGCGTGCACCGATCCCAAGAGCAGGCCGTTGAAGATGACCCCCAGGGTTCCGATCAGGACGCCCAGGATCAGGAACAGGGGAAGCGCCCAAAGCGGGGCCATGACGAGATTCGGGATCGGAAGGTCCGGTCCTTGCCCCAGGATCCAGCCGCTGACCACCACGGCTGCGCAGCAGGCCAGGATGACCGACTGGATCGCGGCAAAACTGAATTCGAAGTTTTCGCGTAGCTCCTCGGTCACAAAGACGATGGCCGCGAGCGGGGCGTTGAAGGCGGCGGCGAGACCTGCAGCGGCGCCGGCCGCGATCAGGGTGCGACCTTGGCCATTGTTCTGCGCCATCCGCTCGGAGGCCATCTGACCGAGGGCGGCGCCCATGTGGATCGTCGGGCCCTCGCGTCCCAGGACCAGGCCGGAGCCCACCGCCAGGGTCCCCGCGACGAATTTGACTGGTAGAACCCGCCGCCAACGCATTGTGCGTTGTCCGGCGAGGATCGCCTCGACCTCCTGGACGCCGCTACCGGCGGTCTCGGGGGCGAAGCGGCGCACGATCCAGAGTGCAAGAACAAGGACCAGCGCACCCGCGCCCATCAGCACAAGCCAGCCCGGAAGCGGCGCTGAGCCCAGACTCGCCCTCAAGACCTCACGGCCATGGTCGGCCTGGTCGAGGACGGCGTGGAAGGCGGCCCCGGCAAGCCCGGCCAGAGCCCCGACCAGGCCCGCGGCGAAATAGAGCGGCCAGGGGATCTTGATCCAGTCGGTCAGGGGTCTGCGCAAGTCCCGAAACAAAGGCCGTTTTGTGACCGGGCTCGGTAACGTGGGGTCCAAGAGGCTCACTGGACGGGGTTGACCGGCGCCGAGGCGCCGGCCGGTCCAGCAAGGCCCGGCGTCGGGATCATGCCGGACCGCGTGTCATTTGCAGGCGATCATTGCGAACCCGGCCGCATCGGTCTTGTCGCGCTGCTCCCTCGATCGACCCGGGCCGCGACCGCGTTCATGTAGGTTACGGTGACGCTGTCACCTGCGCGAACACCCTCGAGCATTGCGGGATCGCGAACGTTGACCGTAATCGTGTTCTCGGGGCCTCGGATGGTGGCCGTCGAATTGGCTTGATTGACGGCTTCGACGATACCGACGATTCGGACGGTTTCCGACATGGAGCCGGCGGGCAAACGTCCCGCTTCACGGTCCACATCCATGGTTGCCGTGGCCGCCGGCGCGCCGGCAGCGGCGTCTCCCTTCTGCAGATCGATCGCGACGGCCTCCATGTAGGCGATCGTCAGCGTGTCGTTGATCCTCACTTCGTCGAGTCGTGTCACCTCGGGCGGGACATGGATGACCTGAAAGACGCCGTCTGGCTTGCGGATGGTCAGCATTCGGGTCTCGGTATTGACGACCACGACCGTGCCTTCGACTTCCTTCACCGTCGCCCCCGCGGCCACCGGGACGTTGTCGGTCGCGGTCTGTGCCGAGAGCAGAAGGGGGCATAGCGCGAGCGTGCCCGCCAAGGTCAATTGGGCGAGTTTCTTCATCGTTGTCACCTTACATGCTGTTTGGATGCTTAGCCGGCCGGGGTCAGGGCCCGCGGTCGCACGTGATTTCCGCCCGCCGGCGCGAGCCGGGCGGGCGGGGTTGCCGCATCGGGCGTGATCAATCGCGATCGAGACCGCTTATTTTGCGTCCATCTTCTTCAGATCACTCTCGGCCTTCTCCTCGGCGGATTCCATCTTCGACTTCTCCTTCGCGTCCATGCTCTTGAGATCGGCCTCGGCCTTCGCATGCTCCGGGGAGAGCGTCAATTCGGCTTCTGCTTTCTCGTGCGCCTTCTCCAGTTTGGCCGCCGACTCGGCCATGGCTCCGGCCGACAGGACCAAGGCGAGGGCGGATGCGGCAAGGACGATAGACTGTTTCATGGTCATTCGAGATATCTCCGAGTGATGATTGGGAATAACTTCATGTGTTGTCGGGTGCGAAAACAGGATCAACCGAGTGTCCCCCGCCATGATGTCTCGAGGCATGGGACACGGGCCAAGAATATCATGATGGCAGGCGAAATCAGGCGTGAATTTCGAGGGCTTCGGCGCCTGCGGCACGGCTCGGGTCAAAGTAGATCGTCAATGTGCCGTGTAAGCCGCCGCCCACGGCGTCAGCTCGGGGGTAGTCTTCCGGCCGCACGCTCCCTCAAATCCTCTCGGGGGCATCGTCCACCTCAACCGTGGCTTTGATTCTTCCTCCAAGCGGCGGGGGTGGTCCCGGACCAGCGCCGGAAGGCGCGGGTGAAGGCGGCGGCGTCCGCGTAGTCGAGCACCTCGGCGATGGACACGACCTGCAGATCGGTCTCGCGCAGGAGCTGTCGCGCGAGATCGTAACGCACCTCCTCCACCAGCTCCCGAAAGGTCAGTCCACATTCCCGCATCCGCCGATTGAGGGTGCGCTTGTGGAGCTCGAAGACTCCGGCCACCTCGCCGATCGACGCCTCGCCGCTCAACAGAAGGTTACGCAGGACCGGGCGAATCCGCGCCAGGATATCGCAGCTCGCCGATGCCTCCAATGCGGCGACGCGCTCACGTGCCACCTCGTAGAGACGCGGGTCCGCACCGCTCACCGGGCGCGCAAAGCAGTCGGAGGAAAAGACCAAGGCAGCGCGCTCGGCGTCGAAGCGCACGGCCGACTCGAAGAAGCGCAGGTAGGGCTTGACATCGGGTGGGGCGCGATGCGGCAGGAGGACCTCGGATGGTCTCCAGTCCGAGCCGCGGAGGGTCTTCAGTATGTTGCGCGCAGTCGCGATCGCCAGGTCGTAGATCTGGCGGGTGCCCTCGACTCCGGGTTGATAGATGGCGTAGCCCAGCAGCACCAGCGCACCTTCCACCGTCAAGCTCGGCACGGCCCCCCGATCATGCAACAGAAGATGCAGGACCAGGTTGTGCAGAGCGCGTTCCGTATCCGGCGAGTGGCGCACCAGTACCCCGATCACGCCGATCGAATGCAGACCCGAGGTGTGTCCCAGCAAAAGGCCGAAGTGGGGGCAGTCGGTGATGGCGGCACAATGGGCAAGGAGCCGGCCCCCGGCGTGGAAATCGATCGTTGTCTCCGGATCATCGAGAAAGCGCGGATCCAGCCCCGAGGCGTGGATCACCGCGTCCGGATCCTGGCCCATGGACCTCAGCAGTTGGGGAATGCCCAACAACGGACCGGCGCGGAAGTGACCGTCGGTCACCGCGGCGAGCTGGGCTAGGGCCGCGGGCGGGAGTCTCGATAGGGTCATAATGATCGTTTCTCAGATGCTGCTTGCCGACACACTCATGCGCGCAATGTCCACGACACTCGTTGGGGCTTTTGTCGGCCGGGCTCCGGCAAGGTAGTATCTCCGTCTCGACTCGCCCCTTCTTCGTGACGGCCGCCGATGGTGGTTGTCCGCACAGAGTAACGCCCGATGAACGATGTTTCGCAAGACCAGGCGCTGGAGCGCGACGTCCAGCTCTTCACGGCACTGCTCGGCGAGGTGCTGCGCGAGCACAGTCGCAAACGCGTGCTGGTGATCGTCGAGCGTCTGCGCGACGGCTTTATGCAGCTGCGCGAAGGCGACGACCCGGAGCTGCGCGGGAAGCTCATGAAGCGGATCGAGAGTCTGGACGCTCAGACCCTGTCGGAGGTCATTCGCGCCTTCAACATCTATTTCGGCCTGGTCAATACGGCCGAGGAATTGAATGCCTATCTCGCGCGCATGGATCTGATCTCCGCGGGCGAACGGCTCTGGGTCGGCTCCTTCGACGATCTGGCACGCCGTTTCAAGGACGACGGGGTCAGCCCCGAGAACTTCCAAAGCCTGCTCGAACATCTGATCTATCTTCCGGTCTTCACCGCGCATCCCACCGAGGCCAAGAGACGAACGACCTTGGAGACCTTCCGGCGGATCTTTTTGGTCGGGCAGGATCTGCACCGCAGCAAGCTCAACGACGAGGAGCTGGAGGACCGACTTCAGGACATCCTGACCCAGATCCAGATCCTGTGGAAGACCGACGAGGTCCGGATCCACAAGCCGCAGGTGACCGACGAGGTCCGGCAAGGGCTCTATTTCTTCCGCGAATCCCTCTTCGAGGCCGTGCCACAGGTCTATCGCTTCCTGGAGAAGGCAGTGCGCCGGGTCTATGGTTCGCAATGCGGGATCAAGGTTCCGAGCTTCATCCGGTTTGGTTCATGGATCGGCGGGGACCGCGACGGCAACCCCTTCGTCAAGCCCGAGACCACCGAGCTCGCTGTTCGCATGCACGGCGAGCTGGTCCTGGAGCTCTATCTGGAGCGTATCCGCAAGCTGCACCGCATGCTCAGCCATGCCAGCTCCATCTGCCAGCCGTCGCCGGCCTTCATGGACAGCCTCGATTCAGACGAGGACTATTGGGTCGACACCATGGGCCAAAGCCTGCGACGCTACGTGCACGAGCCCTATCGTCGCAAGCTGGCGATGATGGATCATCGTCTGAGCGCGAATCTGCAGCGGATCCGCGCCCGAATCGCGGGGCGATACGATCCGACGCAGCCGGCCGGATATGCGAGCGAGCGCGACTTTGTCGCCGATCTGTACTTGATCCGTGACTCGCTGCATCACCATGGCGATGCCAACGCTGCTGCCGGCCCTTTGCAGGATCTCATCCGCCTCGCCGAGACTTTCGGCTTTCACTTGGTCCATCTCGACATCCGTCAGGAATCGGTTCGCCATACGGAGGCTGTGACCGAGCTGTTCGCGCGCCAGGCCGGTGCGCCCTACTATCAGGCCTTCGACGAGGAGCAGCGCCTCATGGCCCTGGCGGAGGCAATCGCTCATCCGCACCCCTTTGTGATCGACAAGGCAACCTTGACCCCGGAGACCCGCGAGACGCTGGAGGTTTTCGAGGTGATGGCGCGAATGCGTGCCGAGATCAGCGAAAGTCTGTTCGGGCAGTACGTCATCTCGATGACCCATTACGCCAGTCATGTCATGGAGGTCATGCTGCTGGCGCGGCTTGCCGGACTCGCCGGCAAAGACTGCCGGGGTTGGTTCTGCAAGATCCAGATCTCGCCCCTGTTCGAGACCATCGACGACCTGAATCGCATCGGCGAGGTGATGGGGCGGCTGTTCAAGGATCCGACCTACAGCGCGCTGCTGAAGGCATCGGGCAATCAGCAGGAGGTGATGCTCGGGTATTCGGATTCATGTAAAGACGGCGGTATTCTGGCCTCGAGCTGGCGTCTCTACGAGGCGCAGCGCCGGGTGATCCAGCTCGCCGACGACGAGGGCGTTTCGTGCCGACTCTTCCACGGACGCGGCGGCACGGTCGGGCGCGGCGGCGGGCCGACCCACGAGGCCATTCTCGCTCAGCCCACGGATACGGTGCATGGACAGATCAAGCTCACCGAGCAGGGCGAGGTGCTCTCCTACCGCTACGCGAATCCCGAGACCGCGCGCTACGAGCTGACACTCGGCATCAGCGGGCTCATCAAGGCCAGCCGCTGTCTGATCGAGCCTCCGCCCGAGGATCGCAAGGACTATCTCGGTGTCATGGACGAGCTCGCTCGCTACGGCGAGGATGCCTATCGGGCGCTCACGCAGGAGACCGATGGCTTTCTCGATTATTTCTACGAGTGCACCCCGCTCGACGGCATCGCGCTGTTGAACATCGGCTCGCGCCCATCACATCGCAAGAAGGCCGATCGCTCCTTGAAGTCTATCCGCGCGATCCCCTGGGTCTTCGGATGGGCCCAGTCGCGTCAGACCTTGCCCGCCTGGTTCGGCATCGGCTACGCCATCGAGCGGTATCGCGGAAACGATCTCGAGCGTCTCGTGAAGCTCCAGAAAATGTATCAGGAGTGGCCCTATTTTCGCGCCCTCCTGTCCAACACCCAGATGTCGCTCTTCAAGGCCGAGATGCATATCGCGCGGGCCTATGCCCGTCTCGCCGAGAACCAGGAGCAGGCCGAGGCGATCTACGGCATCATCGAGGCCGAGTACGAGCGCACCTTGGTCCAGGTCTTGAACGTCGCCGGTCTGCGCGGTCTGATGGAGGAAACGCCGGAACTGCAGCGCTCCCTTGCCCGCCGCAACATCTATTTGGACCCCTTGAATCATATCCAGGTCTCGCTTCTGGAGCGTTATCGTCACGAGCGCGAGGAAGAGAAACGCGAAGAATGGCTCGATCCTCTGCTGCGCTCGATCAATGCGATCGCGGCGGGGATGCGAAACACGGGCTGACGCAGGCACTGGCCCGGCTCCCGGGAACCACCGCGATTTTGAATCTGAGATAGACTGTGGGCATTTCACCGGACGCAAGCAATCACGGGAATCCGATGAGCTCCGTTGTCGAACTTTACGAGGCATTGGCCAGCGCGCCCGATGACAGAACGCGTGCGCGTGTCATCGCTTCGGCGTTCGAGCGTTTGGAGGAGCGTTATCCGCATCTGCCGGATTTGGTCACCCGGCAGCAGTTACGCGAGACGGAGCTGCGCCTTCAGAAGGAGATCGAGCAGGTGCGCGCCGATCTGTTGGTCCGGATCGAACAGTTGCGCGGCGAGGTCAAGACCCAGATTGAACAGTTGCGTGGCGAGGTCAAGACCGAGATCGAACAGTCGCGCGGCGAGGTCAAGACCGAGATTGAACAGTTGCGCGGCGAGGTCAAGGCCGAGATCGAGCGCAGCCGGAATATCTTGCTGATATGGCTGATTCCGCTGATGTTTGCACAGGTCGGCGCAATGGCGGCGCTGGTGAAGCTGCTCTAAGCAAGACGTTCCAACGATGACCGAGAAATCACAAATTGCACCGCAAACACCGACGCGACCGTCGTGGGGTATCCGCTTGCTCGGCGGCGTCTTGCTGACCTTCAGCGTGGGCTTAGTCTCGTGCCAGGCGATGTGGATCCTCTGATGGTCGATCCGACGGGAACAACCCCCGAGCAACGTCGTACCCTAGGTCTCACCGAGCTTATTCTCGGGGTGAAGCCCGTTCGGCAGAGCGGTTCGGAGCAGAGTGCGGGGTGGGCGAGGCGACCGCGCGCAAGAGGGACCCTGCTGTATGTCCTGCCGATCCCGCTCCTGATCGGCGCCTTGATCGGGCTCGGGGCAGGGCGGTTGGATGTGGTTCTCGCAGACGGCGGGGTTTTCGCGATCTTCATGGCGGCGGCAGACCTGACTCGACGCGGCTTGAAGGCCGAGTCTGCGCAACAGATCCTGCGCTTCACACGTCTGCAGCGAGTTCCTCTGAAGACCATCGGAGGGCTGCTCACGGGCCTGGCAACCGGTCTTGCCGCCGTGGTCTCGGTCCATCAGGGGCTCGGTCTCGGCCTCGCCTATGCCGCGGTCGCCATGCTCGGGTTCCACCTTCTTTACGGATTCGAGCCGCTGGGTCGTCCACGCGCATTCGCGACCAACGACGAGCGCTCGCGCAAGATCGCGGCGGCCTTGGCGGAAGCCGAGCGCAAGCTGATCGACCTGGACCGCGCGGCGAAGACCATCGCCAACCCGGAACTGAAGATCCGCCTTCAACGTATCGGATCGCAGGGCCGGTCGATCCTCGATCAGATTGCTGATCGGCCCACCGATTTGTTTCGCGCACGCAAGTTTCTGAGCGTCTATCTCGACGGCGTCCAGCAGGTCGCCGACGGTTACGCGCGGACCCATCGTCTGGCGGATTCGCGCGAGTTGGAGCAAAATTTTCGAAATGTCCTGGTGACGGTCGAGCAGGTGTTCGACGAGCAACACCAGCGGCTTCTGAAGACCGACGTGATGGACCTCGATATCCAGATCGAGGTGCTGAAGAAGCAGCTCGAGCGCGAAGGGATTCAGTGACTAAACCGCGCCATGGGTGACATGCGACGCCTCCGCGTCGGTCTTCCGTCGCTGTGAATAATGGCCTCGGCGGGGCGCGGTTCAGAATAATATTTTTTTGGAATCTTAAGCCGCGCCGGCTCAAACGGCCGTTAAGTCTGCCGGGGCCGATCACATCCAAAAACAACGCATACCGCGTCGGGCGCGGTTTAAATCCATCGGGAGAGATTGAGTGAGCGAGCAAGACCGAGGCGATGCTGCAGCGATGGATCCTCACGCGCAGGGGCAAGCGACGGGTGCGCGGCCTGCGCCGACAGCCGAGCCCGTCGCGGAGATCGCCCTCGCCGATTCGCAGCGTGCGGCGCAGCGGCCGCTCATGGTTGCCGAGGAGGCTCAGGTGCCGCAGATCGACGAGGCGCAGCTCGGACGCCTGCTGCAGGAGCTCGATCTGAACGACACCCACTCCATCCTTTTCTTCGGCTCCAAGGCCCAAGAGCGCCTCACCGAGGTCTCCGATCAAATGCTCGAAGGCGTACGGGCAAAAGACGTCGGCCCCGCCGGGGCCGCGCTGAGCGAGATGGTGACGACGCTCAAAGGCTTTCGTGTCGATGACCTGAATCCAAACCGCAAGCCCGGTTTCTTGGCGCGTCTGACGGGGAAAGGTCGGCCTGTCGTCAAGTTCCTTCAGGAGTACGAGGCGGTACGCGATCAGATCGAGACCATCTCGGGACAATTGGAGCGGCACAAGACCAAGCTTCTGACCGACGTGACCGCGCTCGACCGACTCTACGTCGCCAATTTGGACTATTTCAGAACCTTGGAGCAGTACATCGCGGCAGGAGAGGCGAAGCTGGCTGAGCTCGACGAGTCGACCATCCCCGGTTTGGCCGCTCAGGTCGAGACCAGCAAAGACATGGTGGAGGTCCAGCGTCTAAAGGATCTGCGCGGCGCACGCGACGACCTGGAGCGGCGGGTGCATGACCTGAAGCTGACGCGCCAGGTCACCATGCAGGGCCTGCCCAGCATCCGCATGGTCCAGGAGAACGACAAGGGTCTCATCAACAAGATCAACTCGACCCTCGTCAACACGGTGCCCCTGTGGCGGCAGCAGTTGGCTCAGGCGGTCACCATCTACCGTTCCGGCGAGGCGGCCGACACCATCCGGGCGGCCACCGATCTCACCAACGACCTGCTGCGCGCCAATGCCGACAATCTCAAATCGGCGAACGCCGAGGCCCGCCGCCAGATCGAGCGCGGCGTCTTCGACATCGAGGTGGTCAAGCACGCCAACCAAACCTTGATCGAGACGATCGAGGAGAGCTTGGCGATTGCCGACGAGGGGAAGCGCGCCCGCGCCGTCGCCAGCCAAGAGCTCGAGCGTCTCGAGGCCGATCTGCGACGCACCTTGACCTCGGCGAGCGCGCGTCGGTCCGATGGATAGCGAGCTTGGATGTCTGGATCGATGGGTTTTTGCGCCGAAAAGAGTCTCCGGCGGAGCACATCGGGGGCTTGTTTCCTGATCATCACACGCTGCTCGCCGCGCTGTCGCCGGGATTGAAGACGATTCTCGGGTGATGCATTCCCGCGATTCTGGTCCGTAAGCCGGATCGCCACTTCCATTTTCCGCCGGATTCTGTATATTTGCGCGTTTACCTGCGGGGCCATTCCCGCAACGTCAAATCGTCTGGGTCCAGGACAGCACATGGTTACGATTCGTTTGTCTCGGGGTGGTTCCAAAAAGAACCCCTTTTATCAGATTGTTGTCGCCGACATCCGCGCCAAGCGTGATGGGCGCTATATCGAGCGCCTCGGATTCTTCAATCCGCTCGCCCGAGGCGGCGAGGTTGGATTGCGCGTCGATCGCGCGCGCGCGCAGCACTGGATCGAACGCGGCGCCCAGCCGACGGACCGTGTCAAGCAGCTTCTGAAGCAAGCGGCTCGCGAAGAGTCGGCAACCGCGGTCGCTGCCTAGTCCGAACGCTCGCACCTCGCGACGCCGACTCGCACCGCCCGGAACGATGGCCGTTCAGCCGGATTCGACGCACATCGTCGTCGGGCACATCGCAGGCGTGTACGGCGTGCGCGGATGGCTTAAGGTGATGTCGGACACGGATCCGCCTGAGGGCATCCTGAACTACTCGCCCTGGCTGCTCGGCGCAGACGCAGCGGCCTGGACGGTGACAGACGGCAAACGACACGGCAAGGGCCTCGTCGTCAGCCTTCGCGGCTGTGACGACCGCGATCGAGCGGCTGCACTCGTCGGGCAAGATATCGCCGTCGTTCGCGATCAGCTTCCGCCGGCGTCGCCTGATGAATTTTACTGGGTCGATCTTGAGGGACTCTCGGTTGAGACGACCGAGGGCGTCGTACTCGGCTCGATCGATCACCTCTTTTCGACCGGCGCAAACGATGTCGTCGTCGTCAGGGGCGATCGGGAGCATCTGCTGCCCTTTGTTTGGGGCGACGTGGTCAAGGATGTCGATTTCGGGCAACGCCGCATGCTGGTGGATTGGGATCCGTCGTTTTAGCGCTTGCGCCCCCTGCCGAAGGCGCGGTGTGGCGAGCGAGCCGCTGGGAGTGCGTCGTTGCCGGTCCGGTCCGGTGACTGGACGCCCGTCTCGGTGTCGCTAATGCGTTTCGACGTCGTGACCCTCTTCCCGCAGCTCTTCGATGTCCTGCTCGATCAGGGCGTCACGGGTCGGGCGCTGACCCGAGGTGTGGCGGAGTTGCACCTCTGGAACCCGCGTGATTACACGCAGGATCGGCATCGTACCGTCGATGACCGCCCCTACGGCGGTGGCCCGGGGATGTTGATGAAGGTCGAGCCCTTGCGTGACGCCATCATCGCCGCACGCGCGCAGGCGCCTGAGAGTCGGGTCGCCTACCTCTCGCCGCAGGGCAGGGTTTTGGACCAGGCTGCGATGGTGGAGCTGTCGCGGCGGCCCGGTTGGATCTTGGTCGCCGGGCGTTACGAAGGCGTCGATGAGCGCTTGCTCGAAGGCCATGTCGACGAGGAATGGTCGATCGGCGATTACGTCCTGAGCGGCGGAGAGCTGGCGGCCATGGTGGTGATGGACGCGGTCATCCGACTGCTTCCCGGTGCACTGGGGCATGCCGACTCGGCTGCCCGGGATTCGCACAGCGACGGATTATTGGATTACCCGCATTACACTCGCCCGCCCGAGATCGACGGGCGCCGGGTGCCTGAAGTCTTGATCGGCGGCGATCACGCCGCGGTCGCGCGCTGGAGGTTGCAGCAGGCCCTCGGGCGAACATACCTGCGTCGCCCCGATCTGTTGGAGCGGCGCGGTTTGAATCCGCACGAGCAGGCGCTGCTCGATGAATTTGTCCGGTCACATCACGACGATGAGGCCGGTTGAGAACAGGAGCCGAAGGAAACCATGAGCAACATCATTCTCCAGCTCGAAGCAGAGCAAATGAAGACCGAAGTCCCCGAGTTTGCACCGGGCGATACCATTGTCGTGCAGGTCCGCGTGAAGGAAGGCGCCCGCGAGCGTCTGCAGGCCTTCGAAGGCGTGGTGATCGCGATCCGCAATCGGGGCCTGAACTCGGCCTTCACGGTTCGCAAGATGTCCCACGGCGAAGGGGTCGAGCGCGTCTTCCAGACCCATAGCCCGGTGATCGCCGGAATCGAAGTCAAGCGCAGGGGCGATGTGCGTCGCGCCAAGCTCTACTACCTTCGAGGCCGCACCGGCAAGAGCGCCCGTATCCGCGAGAAGATCTAAGGCGAGTGGCCGGTCGCCCGAACGCGCCGACCTTCCTCTGGCACGACTACGAGACCTGGGGCTCGGATCCGCGTCGCGACCGGCCGTGCCAGTTCGCCGCTGTCCGCACGGACGTCGATCTCAACGAGATCGGCGATCCGAGCATGTTTTTTTGCCGTCCCTCGACCGATCTCCTCCCGCATCCCGAGGCTTGTCTCATCACCGGCATCACACCCCGGCTCGCCGAGCGCACGGGGCTGATCGAGGCCGAATTCGCCGCCGCCGTCAACGCGGAGCTGAGCGTCCCCGGCACCTGCGGGGTCGGATACAACAGCATGCGCTTCGACGACGAAGTCACGCGCAATCTGCTCTACCGCAACCTTCTCGACCCCTATGCGCGCGAGTGGCGCAACGGCAATTCACGCTGGGACCTGATCGACGCCCTGCGTCTCGCCCATGCCCTACGCCCGGAAGGTCTCGTTTGGCCTACGCGCGAGGACGGCACCACGTCGTTCAAGCTCGAGCATCTCACCGCCGACAACGAGATCGACCACGGTCAGGCCCATGACGCGCTCGCCGACGTGCGAGCGACCATCGCCTTGGCTCGCCGGCTGCGGCACGCCCAGCCAAAGTTGTTCGACTATGTCCTCACCCTGCGGGACAAGCGACGCGTGCGCGAGCTGCTCGATCGAGGTGTGCCGCTCCTGCATGCCTCGGCGCGCTACCCGGCCGCCCAAGGCTGCATCGCGCCGATCCTGCCGCTCTGCGCACATCCGCTCAACGGCAACGGCGTGATCTGTGTCGATCTGCGCGCGCCCCCGGAGCTGTTGATCGAGCTCTCCGCCGAGGAGATACGGACGCGACTCTTTACTCCTGCGAGCTCACTCCCGGAGGGTGTCGAACGGGTCCCGCTCAAGACGATCCACGTCAACCGCGCGCCGGTTCTGGCTCCGATGAAGACCCTCGAGCCCGGCGCCGCGGCGCGTTGGTCGATCGATCCGGGTACCGTCGCCGATCACGCACGTCGGCTACGCGAGGCCGCCGCGGCGATCGAGGAGAAGGTGCGTGCGGCCCATTGCGCCCCTGATGGACCGACTGAGACCGACCCCGACCTGATGATCTACTCGGGTGGTTTCTTCTCGGACGCCGATCGTCGTGCGATGGACGCGATCCAAGGACTTGACCCGGCCGAGTTGAGCGATCATGCGCCGAGCTTTCAAGACCCGCGTCTCGGCGAGATGTTGTTGCGCTACCGCGCTCGCAACTGGCCCGAGACGCTGACCCCCGAAGAGCGCGAGGACTGGGACCTGTTCCGCCTCGCCCGACTCACCGATCCCGCCGCAGGCGGCAGCATCGTGATCGATCAATTCGAGCAGTGCCTCAGTGCGTTGGCCGAGCAATACGCCGGTGATTCCGTCAAGCTTGCGATCCTCGAAGACCTCGCCGAGTGGGCCGAACGGGTACTCGACGCGGAGGCTTGAGGTGGTCCGTGACGAGGTCTTGGAGCGAGCCGGCGAAACGCCGTATCGGGCAGATGCGTCCGCTCCGCGAACAGTTGAACCGCAAAGAACACAAAGCGGTTCGATTGCTCTTTTTAGCGTGCGGGGTGTTGTCGATCACTTTATTCCACGCGAACTTCTCAGAATAATCCGCGCTGACCCGACCGGATGCGTCCATCGCTCTTGCGGCTGACTGCGGTTCGGCCGGTCTTGGATCGGCTCAGCCGGCTCTAACGGCGGCTTCCGGCTATTATGTAGCGCTCTACATAACGGCCAGAAGCGGACAATCATTCGGCACAAACGAAGTGATTCTTAATGTTGGATGCGGCGGTTACATTCCGGCGCAAGCACAATGAGTCCAAAGAACCTTCACCTCCGACCGGCAGCCGATTGCAGAGATCCTCGTAATGGAGTGCTGCTGAAGCTCAAGGCCTCTTACGAGTGCATGTCAACTTGCCCGCAAACGCGGCGCAAGAGGTATGAGGTCAGCGATCGACATGACCACTGCCCTCATGCTGTGGCCAGGGTCGGGCTGAGGTTTGCGGGAGGCTTCGAAGTGCCGGTTGGCGGCATCAGTCAACCTCATCGAGCGTGAGCCATGCCTGGTTTGCGAGCGCACGCTCGCGGCCGAGCTGGAACAGCTTGTTCATGTGATCTTTGTCGAAGGGCTCCTTGGCGACGGCGTAAAAGCTCTGGGGGATGTAGGCAAGCCGGTATTCGAGGCCCTGCTGTTGGGCGACGATGTAGAGCTCGGCGAGGTTGCCGATGCTTTGGGTTCTGATCAGGGTGTCGATGCTGCGGCTCATGATGGGCACGAGCCGGCGCTTCACGGATTGCCAGTGCGGGCGCAGCTTGGCATTGCGAATGACGTAGAGCCGGGGCTTGCCCCGGGCGTCGAGTCGCTCGGCGATGCGCTTCCAGTCGGCACCGGCCGGCGAGAAAAAGAGCTGTGCGGTGACGCCGCCGTCCACGTGCAGCTCGTCGTAGCCTTGTCCGGCGACCTCGACCTTGATCAACACCGGCGGGAAGACACCGGGAATAGACGCGGAGGCCAGGATCACGTCGTGGATCAGTGCCGGCGCGTTCGGGGCATTGCTCGCGGCTAGGCGGGTGATGTCCCACACCACCGGTCGGCCCGCGTCCAGGTTCGTGGTGCCCACCAGCAGGCTGCGCCCCTTGCGGCCCTCGGCGGCGATCTTCGCGAGCACGTCTTTGTTCAGGTATTCGGCGATCTTGCGGCGCAGCGGCCGGGTGTTGGAGACGGCATCGCCGCGGACGATCTCGAGCGGACCGCGGGGCTCCATCAGGTCGTCGGTGGAGAACTGGGTGTAGACCTCCCGGAGTACCGGGTCATACGCGGGCCCGAGGAAGGCGAATGGTGCGATGAGCGCGCCGGTGCTGATGCCGGTCACGATCTGGAACTCCGGCCGGGTGCCCGTGTCGGTCCAGCCCGTCAGCAGACCGGCTCCATAGGCCCCGTCGCCGCCGCCGCCGGAAATCACGAGGTAGTTGTGCGGGCGGTTCATGATGCCGCCGTAGCGCTCGCGCAGCGCCGCCTCGGGCAGGGCGAGCCAGTCTTCCAATGCGGCCGGGCGCTCGTCACCCCAATAGCGGCCGCCGACGATGCCGGGAATGATCGCGTCGTCGGCCAGCGCCGCCGGCAGCGGCGCAGGGCGCTGCGGCACTGCGGCGCAGCCCGACAACAGCATGAGACCCGCCAGCAGGAGCCCGCCCGCAGCGGCCGGAGACCTGCGCGACCCGGCCGGGTGCGCGGTTGGCGCAAGGAGCCGCTTGTCGCTGCGCACGGGAGCAGGAGAGGACCGGTCCGCGACCGGTGCGGCATCGGCTGGGCATTCAGGCTGGAGCACGATTCTGTATCCGGAGCAGCGCGGCATAGCGCAGGGGCACGACGATGGGCGTCAAGAGCGTCGCGGAGGCAAGGCCGAACATGATGGTCACGGCCATGCTCTTGATCGATTGGTCGAACAGGGGTGGCGCGACGCCGAGGATCGTTGTGTGCGCCCCTACTACCACCCGGCGGGCGCGGCTGGCGGCGGCGTCCAGCTCCGCCTGAGCCACGTCCAGCGCCGTCCGATACGCCGCCGGCTCTGGGCGCGCCGGCAGGTTGCCCGTCTGCGCGGGGCGAGAAATGTCGGTCGGCTCGCTCGGCGGCGGCGCGGGCTGCTCGCAGCCGGCAAGAGCGATAGAGCGCAAGAGGGTGACGGCCGTCGGGCAACCACTGCCAGCGCGATACAGCGGCCTCGGGAGCCGCCCGAGGTAGTCATCGTTCATGGAGTGCTGGTGCATCCTGAATCGAGGGCGGAAACGGTCAGTATGCCTATCGAGACGGGAGCTTGTCCGATCACATCGCCCAAAATGGGCCGAATATCGGCGATACTGTCGGACGACAGGAGGTCGCCACCTGGCGCCTCCGACCCAGCGATAAGCGACCCGGGCAGAACGGCCATGACCTTCGATCAAGACAGCCTGACCGCACACTTCGGCCGCATCTGGCCGGTGCACAACGACGCCTTCTGCGAACTGCTGGTGACGCTGCGCCGGCAGTTCGGTGGGGATCTGGACCGAATGTTGGTGCTCGCGGTCATCGGCTCACGCACCCTGTCCCAGGGCCGCATCGACCGCATGAGCTACGACCAGTTCATGGACAGCCGACGAGCCGACGAGCCCGCTCCGATCAATCTCCAATCCATTGCCGACTACAGCGGCATTCCCAGAGAGACGGTCCGCCGCAAGCTCCACGACCTGGAGCGGGCGGGCTGGATCACACGCCGCGACAAGGGTTATCTGGTCGCCACCGCCAAGGCGGCGGTGGATCTTGAGCCTGCCACCCGGGCGACCATGCGCTACTTGCTCGCCGTCGTCGGCGCGTGGAGAGAGGCCATATCTGAGCAGAAATCGGGCTCCTAGGCTCGTCGTCGGCGTCAGGATTCGGAGCGGAACGCAAGTCTGTGAATGATCAACCGAGGACGGGGAACGGACCGGTAGCGCTCGTCCATCATTGGGGGTTACCGCCACGGCACTGCAACACATCGCCAACACCCAATCTGGGCACCCGGCTGCTTGCGGCGCGTCCGCGCCTCGGGTCAAATCGCACGATCCATAGGCCAGCCGCAAGCCGTCACACCATGTACGACCCCCGGTCCTTCCGACTCGACGGCGCCGTCGCCCTGATCACCGGCGCCGGTGGCGGCATTGGCCGCGCCATCGCCGAGACCTTCGCCGGCGCCGGTGCTTCGGTTGCAGTGACGGACCGCGATGCCGACGCGGCCCGGCGGGTCGCGGACCTGATCGTTGGCGCCGGCGGGAAGGCGGTAGGCGGCCCCTGCGATGTCACCCGGGAGAAGGACCTGGCCGCCGCGGTGGACCTCGCCATGGGCGCCTTCGGCGGCCTGACCATCCTGGTCAACAACGCCGGCGGCGGCGGACCGAAGCCCTTCGACATGCCGATGCCAGACATGCGCTTCGCCTTCGAGCTGAACCTCTTCTCCGTCTTCAGGCTCTGCCAGCTCGCGGCGCCGCACATGGAGCAGGCGGGCGGCGGTGCCATCCTCAACATCACCTCCATGGCCGGCACCAACACGAATCTGCGCATGGCCGCCTATGCGTCATCCAAGGCCGCCGAGAACCACCTGACGCGCAACATCGCCTTCGACCTCGGCCCGAAGAACATCCGAGTCAACGCCATCGCCCCCGGCGCGACCCGGACGCATGCCCTCCAGACCGTTCTGACCCCGGAGATCGAGGCGAACATGCTGAAGCACACGCCCATCAAGCGTCTCGGTGAGCCGGCGGACATGGCCAACGCCGCGCTTTTCCTCTGCTCGCCCGCTGCGGCCTGGATCAGCGGGCAGATCCTGACCGTCTCCGGCGGCGGCATCCAGGAGCTCGATTGAAGCCGGTCACCCTGTCCATCCCCGCCGCGACAGCGTTGGGAAAGGGCTGATCGATCCCCTAGGCTCGGGTGATTTGGCCCCGTTGCTCGCCACAACTGTCCGGGCCTGGTCGGCATCGCGGCCCCTGTTGGCATGATGCCCTGACATGCGCTTCGGGTCTGCCGTAACCGCCCATTCTGGGCGCCTAGTCGGTTCCTTTCCTGCCGAGAGCCCATAAGCTTGTCGGGAATGGCGAAGCGGACTCATGCGGGATCGCCTGCCGCGCTGCCGTGTGCAACCGTCCGAATCGGTACTCAAGGTGCGACGGCGAGACGATTTCGGCGCGTCCGATCCTGCATTCACCGCCTCGTTCCGCACCTGGACAAGCCGTACGGAGCGCCATGACTCTCAAACGCATCCTGACCGACCCGAAATCGGTTCTCGTAGCCGTCGCCGGCGGCTTCTTGATCGGGCTCTTCGCCAAGCCGGTCGGCGCGGCCCTCTTTCCCATCGGCAGCCTCTACATCGCTTTCCTGTCGATGTGCCTGCTGCCGATTCTAATCACGGCAATCGTCATCGGCATTGCCGGGCTGCTGCGCGATGACAACACGAGGCCGCTGTTCAAGCCCATGGCCGGCCTCTACGTCGTCGGCTTGGTCCTGCCCTGCGTCGTGGGCATCGCCACCGCGCTCGCGCTCGCGCCCGGCACTGGATTGGGCCCCGAGGCGGAACAAAGCATCGGCGCCTTGATCATCGAGTCGCCGGCGGCCGAGAGGGCCGACGGCGGCATCTTCGGTTTCCTGGGCCAGATTATCCCGACCAATCCGTTCGAGGCGCTGAGCGGTAACCAGGTCATGAGCATCGTGTTCCTGAGCGTCTGTCTCGGCCTGGCGCTCGGGCTGATCGAGGGCGACACCGCGGGACCCGCGCTCGGGTTCTTCAAAGCCATCTACGACGCCTTCATGCAGCTGTTCCGCTGGGCGATCCTCTTGCTGGCCCCGGGGCTGCTGCTGTTCATCTCGGGGCTCGTGGCACAGATCGACGCCGAGGTGCTGCTTGCGCTGACCAAGTTCGTGGTCGCCTTCTATGTCGGCGGCGTGATCCTGATGGTCGCCTACCTGGTGTTGTTCTGGCTTGCAGTGCGCGGTCCTGTCGTCGCGACGCTGTCCAAACTGAGCAACGCGAACGTGCTGGCCTTCATGACCAACAACCCGATCGTCGCGCTGCCGGCGACCCTGGATACGCTGGAGAAGGACTACGGCGTCGATCGTCGGGTGCCGGACCTCGTGATCCCCTTCGGCATCTTTGCCAATCAGCACGGCGCGGTGTTCCTGTTGTCCTTCCTGACCGTGTTCCTGGCGCAGATCTATGTCATCGATCTGGGCTTTCAGGACTTCGTGATCATTTCGATCGGCTCGATCATTGCCGGTGCCACCGCGGTCGGCGGCGGGGCGGTGCTGATCCCCACCGTGGCACCGATCCTCGGCGCCGTGGGCATCCCCATTTCCCTCGCCTTGGTCGTGCTCGCCACCACCGACAACATCATCGGGCCAGTGCGCACGGTGCTGACACTGCAGGCGAATATCACGCTGACGGCCATGACGGCGCGACCGGGTCACGAGATGCCCGAGGAGCCGGCGCTGGAGGCCGCTTCCGGATCATCGGAGGCGGCATGAGCACGACGCTGCTGCGAACCATCGCCATCGGAACCGGGCTGGTGCTCGGTCTGGCCTCGGTGCTCCACCCGGCGGCCGCGGACGAGCCGGCTGTCTTTCCGGACATCCAGCGTATCCTCGACGCCGGAAGCATCCGCGTCGCGCTCCGTGCCAGGGACGCCGCGCCCATGATCATGACCGATGCGGACGGCGAACCGGCGGGCTCCGAGCCCGATCTGGCCCGCGATCTGGCGAAGAAGCTGGGGGTGGCGGTCACGTTCGTGCGCACCGCCGACACCTACGACGGTGTCGTCGAGGTAGTCGCCCGAAAAGAGGCCGACATTGCGGTCTCGTACCTGTCCGGCGGCATGCTGCGTGCGCGCTACGTGCTGTTTTCGCGGCCCTACATCCAGCAAAGCGGCCGATTTGTCTACAACCGAGCCCGGTTTGCAGAGCTCAAGCGTCACTACGGGATCACGGAGCTGCGGGCGATCGAGGATACACCCGCCGCCTCCGAGGTGAGCGTGGGCGTCATTGCGGGGAGTGTGTATCAAACCAACCTCGCACGCGATTTTCCGAAGTCTCCGCTGCGTGAGTTCGACAGCCTCGATGAGATGATGGCGGCGGTGAGAAGCGGGGAGACATTCGCCGCACTGCACGGTGGCCTGCAGATCGACTACCTGATGCGCCGCAACCCGGCGACCGCGATCTACGTCGCCGTCGACCCCGACATCCGCCAGTCCAGCGACATCCGCATCGCGGTGCGCCCCGACGCGCCCAATCTGCTGCGCTGGATCAACCTCTACCTTGCCGATCACGTGGGCATGCTGGATGACGCCGGAATCGTTCGCCGTTATCTGGACGAGGAGTCGAACTCCGAGTGACCGTCAGACCTTCAGCCTAAAAAGAGCAGTTAAACCTTGCCTCGAGTGATCCAAGCCGCTGAAATATCGGCGCAAGGAGGTCCCCATGAGCAACCCGATCCCTCACCCGCAGGGTGAACCCGAAACCACCGCATTGGTACCGCATGCCGGCCCGGTTGCGGTGGACACGTTTGGCGGGCGCGTCCACGTCGAGTGGGATGCGCAGGCGGCGGTCACCCCGCTGGGGCAGCTGCCGTTCTTCACCGAGTTTTTGCGCCTGGGCGGGCGCTTCGATGCCTGGGTCGAGAGCTGCCCGCTGAAGCTGACCAGCCCGAACGCCCCGAGCACGCGCGACGTTCTGGGTACCGCCATCCTGGCGGTGCTGTCCGGGCATCAGCGCGATGCCCACATCAGTGCCCTGCGCGGCGACACCATCAACGCCGCCCTGCTGGGCATGGAGGCGGTGGTGAGCGAGGACTCGGTGCGCCGCAACCTCGGCAAGCTCGATGAAGCCGACGGGGTGGCCTGGTTGCAGAACCACCTGGACGCCTGCGTGGCGCCGGTGCCGGGCGTGCCCTGGATTCTCGATACCGACGTGACGGTCAAGCCGCTCTACGGGCATCAAGAGGGTGCGCTCAAGGGCTACAACCCGCACAAGCCGGGGCGCCCTTCGCACACCTACCACACCTATTTCGTCGCCGGTCTGCGTCTGATCCTGGACGTGGAGGTGCTGGCCGGCAACCAAACCGCGTCCAAGTACAGCGCGCCGGGGCTGTGGGAGTTGCTCGCGCGCCTGCCGCGGGCGCACTGGCCGCTGTGCATTCGCGGCGACCGCGATTGGGGCACCCAAGCCAACATGGCACGGGCCGAGCAGGAGGGGATCCCGTATCTGTTCAAGCTGCGCATGACCTCCAAGGTCAAGCAGACCGTCGAGCGCCTGATGCGCGATGCCGAGTGGTGCGATGCCGGTCAAGGCTGGCAGGGGGCCGAGACGACCCTGCGTCTGTCGGGCTGGAGCCGTGCCCGGCGCGCCGTCGTGCTGCGCCGGCGCATCAAGGCCGACCTGGCCGTCGTCGAGCAGGGTGATCCCGAGCAGCTGCGCCTGAGCTTCGCCGAGCTCACCGACGAGACGATCGTCTACGAGTACGCCGTGCTGGTGACCTCGCTGCCCCATGAGATCCTGAGCGTGGCGCAACTCTATCGCGATCGCGCCGACGCGGAGAATCCCTTCGACGAGCTCAAGAACCATTGGGGCTGGGGCGGCTTCACCACCCGCGACATCAAGCGCTGCCGCTTCATGGCGCGCATCACCGCCTTGACCTACAACTGGTGGAGCCTGTTCGTGCGCCTGGCCGACCCGACTCGGCACACCGAGGCGATCACCAGCCGCCCGCTGCTGCTCAGCGCACCGGCACGACTGACCCGTCACGGCGGGCAGACGCGCCTGACCATCAGCCATCCCCATGCCGAAGCCGGGTGGGTGGAGGCGACCTGCCGCGAGATCACGGCCTTCTTCAACACGCTGCGCCGAACTGCGGAGCAGTTGAGTCCCCTGCAACGCTGGTACCGGCTCCTCTCGCGGGCGCTGGTGAAGTATCTCAACGGCCGCCAATTGCAGCCGCCGGCGGTGTTACCGGCGCCGGCGTAGCCGCCGAACCGCCGGTATGTGTACTCGCCCGCGGGCCGAAAACGCTCCGCGACGGGCGCTAACTGCTCTTTTTAGGTTCAGGGGCCATCGCTTCAGCTCCGACCATCGTTCTTCTCGGTGTGCTCTCGTCGGATGCGGCGTTCGGCGACGAGATCATCACGGCCAACGGCGACCGCCTCAGTGGTACGATCATCGAGACCGATGCCGATCGCGTCCTGCTGAAAACCGCCTACGCCGGCATCGTCCGGATCGAGCGCAGTCAGGTCCGATCGCTGCGCCGTGGGGCGACGCAGGCGCGCCGGGTCGCGCAGGAGTGCCCCGATGCCACGACCACGCCCATTGCAGACGGCTCGACGGCCAATGAGCACGACGCGACAAGGGTGCGTTCCACGGAGCCGTCACCCATGCCGGCCCGCGCCGAGTCTGCAAGGTCATCACCCTTTACGCCCGGAAGTGAATGGAGCGGGCGCGTCAACTTTGCACTGAGCCAGGATCAGGGCAACACGGACAAGAGCGAGGTCGATTTCGACTACCAGGTCGAATACCGCCACGGCTGGCATCGTCTCCACAGCCGTGGGGCGCTCGAATTCGACACCGACGACGAGGAGGAGACCACCGACAAGTGGGCGACCTTCAATCAATACAGTCGGGTCTTCCCGTCCCGCTGGTACGGCGCAGCCTGGTTCGCGCTGGAGCATGATCGTTTCTCGGACCTCCGCCTGCGGAGCGTCGGCGGACCCGTCCTCGGCAATCTGGTGTTCGAGAGCGACGCGCTGAACCTCGCCGTCGAGGCCGGTCCGGCGGCACTGCAGGAGGACTTCTACGGTCAGCCCGACCAAAATTCTTCGGGCGCGGCATGGTTCCTGCTTTACGACCAGCTCGTCTGGCAGGACCGTCTGCAGCCCTACCACCGCCAATTCGGCTACGTGGCCCTCGACAGCGAAGACAAGGTTTTCTGGCAGTCTTGGACGGGTGTGAGCGTGCCTCTGGCCGGCGGTTTCACGGGTGCCATCGAGCTTGAATACGACTACGACAGCAATCCGGCCGTGGAGGCCAAGACGACGGATACCACAGTGCGCCTCAAGCTCGGCTATGAATGGTGACCTCCGGCGGCGCCGCGCCGCAATCCCCCGGCAGCCGCGTCGCCTCCCGGCGCTCGGTCTCTGGCTGCTGGCCAGCGTTGCGCCGCTCGCCACCGCTCAGCAAGCGATCCAGGACGCGTCCGTCCCGGTGACGGTGGAGACCCTCGAAGCGAAGATCGCCGAGACCGAGTCGGCGTCCGGTCTGCCGGAGGAGCCCAAAAACCGGCTGCTCTCCCTCTACCGACGGGCGCTGAGCAACCTGGAAGAGGCGATGGCGGATCGAGCCGCCGCGGAGAGCTTTCGGGAGACATTGCAGACGGCGCCAGCCGAGGCGCAGGCCATTCGCGAGACGCTGACTGAGCCGGCCGTCGCCGAGGACACCCCGCCGCTACAGGATTCGGTCCCGCTTCCCGACTTGGAGGCATTCCTGCAACAGGATAAAGGCGATCTCGCGCTGACCGAGAAGCGGCTGGCGGACCTGTCGAACCGACTCGACGAGGCGGCCGCCCGCTCCGCCGCGATCCGTCAGCGTCTGCAAGCGGCCGAAGCGGAACAGACCGAGAACCTTGCCCAGCGACAGTTGGTGGCGGCCTCCGGGGAGGCCTCCGCGGAGTCGCAGGCGCGGCGATGGGCGTTGGACACCCATGCCGAAGCCTTGGCCGCCGAGATCGACATGCTCCGTCAGGAGCTCCTGAGCCAGCCGGCCCGGACCGGGCTGTTGGAGGCGAAACGCGACAAGGCGGCGCGAGATGCAGCAGCGATCGGTCGGCGAGTCGCGCAGTTGGAAGAAGGGATCACGCAGCGGCGGCAAGCCGACGCTGAGCGCGCCAAGGTGGCAGCGGAGGCGACACGCCTGGAAGCGGAAGGCCGACACCCCTTGGTCGTGCGGCTCGCCGAGCGCAATGCCGCTCTGTCCGGCGATGTCGCCGAGACCGTCGCTCACCTCGACGAGATCCGGCTTCAGACCGAGTCGACCCGGCGGCTGCAACAACAACTCGACGGTGACTTCGAGAGCGCCCGGGAGGTCATCGCGATCGGCGGCGCCAACCTCAGTGGCAAGCTTGGCAACCTGCTGCGGCAGCAGCGTCAATCCCTGCCTGACCTGCGCACGTTCGAGCGTGCGGCACGGGAGCGCGAGGAGAAGGCGAGCGAGATCGGCGTCAAGCGCGTCCTGAACCGGCGCGAGCAGCAGCGACTGGCGGACACGGACGCCTACCTCGGCACGCTGCTGGCCGAAGCGGGTGCGGATGATGCGCTGGCGCCAATGCGGGCACGGCTCGTTGCGCTCGTCGACGAGCGCCAGGCCGTGCTGGAGAAGGCCATCGAGTCCGAGGACGTGATGCTGCGCAAGCTCGGCGAGCTCGAAAACGCGCAATCGGACCTCCTGGCGACGATCAAACGCTTCGAGGAGTTGCTCGATGTGAACCTGCTCTGGGTGCGCAGTGCCTCCCGCGCCCAGCTCGACGAGCTCGGGGCACTGCCCGATCAGGTCTGGCGGATCGTTTCGCCGAGCGGTTGGACCGGGGTCGCCGGCGTGCTCGCCCATCAGGCCACGCACTCCGCCGTCTTCGTCCTGCTCGGCGTTGTCCTTGCCGCATTCCTGTGGGGTCGCAAGCACCTGATCCGGTTCATCGAGACCACCAGCGAGCGGCTTGGCAAGCCGACGACCGACCGCTTCGCCTACAGCGTGCAGGTGCTCGTCGTCACCCTTGTCGCTGCTGCCGCCTGGCCTTTGGTCGCGGCGGTCGCGGGCTGGCAGCTTCGGGTCTCGCCCCGGGCCACCGACTTCTCCATGGCCGTGGGCGGGGCACTCGTCGCGCTGGCCATGCAGTTCTATTTCCTGCGTGCGCTGCGGCTCATCTGCATCCCGCGAGGGCTCGCGGCGGCCCACTTCCGCTGGCCAGAGCCCAACCTCCGGTTACTCCGACGCGAGCTGGACCGCTTGTCCTGGACCTACCTGCCGGCGGCCGGGGTGCTCCTGGTCATCGTCCACCTCGATCCGCTCAATAACGGCTGGGCGGTGGGGCGCGTCGCCTTTGTGATTCTCGCCGTCTCCCTGGCCTTCGCGTTCTTCCGCCTGCTGCACCCGAGGTCGGGCGTCTTCGCGCACGCGGCGGGACGCTCCGAGGAGCGGAAGCTGCCGTTCCTGTACCCGTTCTGGTATTCGTTGCTCGTCATCGCTCCCCTGGCGCTCGGGGTACTTGAGCTGCTGGGGTACCTCTATACGGCGCAAATCCTCCTCGGCCGGTACGTTCAGAGCACCTGGATGGTGGTCGCGCTGCTCCTCCTGGCGGCACTGGCGCAACGCTGGGTCAAGGTCACACGCCGGCGCATCGCCTTCAACAAGGCGATGGAGCGCCGCCGAGCCGCAGAGGCAGCTCGCCAACGCGACGCCGAACAACGTGATGGCGACAACGGTGCCGGGCTGACGGAGGTGGAAGAGCCGGAGGTCGATCTCGACGCCCTCAGCGATACGACCGGCGGTCTGATCACGACCGCCGTCGTTACGGCCGGGGTCGTTGGTCTATGGATCATCTGGTCCGATGTCATCCCGGCGTTGCGTGTACTGGACAACGTCAGCCTTTGGCAACAGACCGTTAACGTCGACGGCGAAGAACGGCTCGACCCGATCACCCTGGCCGATCTCGGTCTCGCGTTAGTCATCGGCGTAGCAACCTTCGTCTTCGCAAAGCAGCTCCCTGCGGTGCTGGAGATGATCCTGCTGCGGAGCGCCGACGTGACGGCCGGGAGCCGCTACACCGTCACGACCTTGACCACCTATGCCATCATCACCGTCGGTCTGCTGGTGGTCTTTGGACTCATCGGCGTCCAGTGGTCTCAGCTGCAATGGCTGGTGGCAGCGCTCGGCGTCGGCATCGGCTTCGGCCTGCAGGAGATCGTCGCCAACTTCATCAGCGGGCTGATCATCCTGTTCGAGCGTCCGGTCAGGGTGGGCGACATCGTCACCGTCGGCGATACCGATGGCGTCGTCACCAAGATCCAGATTCGGGCGACCACGATTCGCAACTGGGACCGCAAAGAGCTCCTGGTGCCGAACAAGGAATTCGTCACCGGACGACTGCTCAACTGGTCCCTGTCCGACCAGATGACGCGGGTGGTCGTCGTCGCCGGCGTGGCCTACGGCAGCGATGTCGACAAGGCCCTGGCGCTGATGCGCGAGGCGGCACAAGAGCACGAGCACGTCCTCGACGATCCCGCCCCCGTTCTGAGTTTCGAGGGCTTCGGCGACAACTCCCTCACGCTGATCTTGCGCGCCTATCTGAGCTCGATCGACTATCGGATCGCCACCATCACCGATCTGCACAAGGCGATCAATCGCAAGTTCGCGGACGCCGGGATCGTCATCGCTTTTCCGCAGCGCGATCTGCATATGGATACCTCCAGGCCGCTGCAGGTGGAGTTGTTGCAGAGGCCGGGCGATCCCGGGGTCTTGGGCTCAGATCAATCCGGCGCGACTTAGCCCGTCTTCGACTATTCGCGCCCATTTTTCGAGTTCCGTGGACAGTATCTGTAACTCATGGCTACGGCGAGTGTCCGCTGCCGACTCGACTGCGGACCCCGGCCGGCGAAGCACCTGCGTCTGCAACGGTTCGACACTTGCCCCTTCCGCTGACTCTCCTCCGGTTCCGCAGTGCGGAAGGATCGGCGGCAGTCAGGTGAGCGAATCCTAGAAATCTGCGACGAGGGTATGTTGGAAACAACAAGGGGGCTGATAAGCAAGTCTCTGTTTTTATAGGCATCGTTTGCGCCTTTGCGGTTCCGATGGCCGAATTTCGGATAAGAAAAAAAGGCTGCTCCGGATCCGGAGCAGCCTTAGGTCGCGTTGGCGGCTTTCATTCGGACCGGTGTTGCCGGCCCGTCGAAGAGCCGCTTGCCTTGGTGACCGAGCGGGCCGTTCCGGCGGTTGTCCCGCGATCCGAGCCTATTTGCCGGTGTTCAGCTTGAGGGGCAGGTAGACGGGGCACCAGCGCAAGAGCCCGGTGGCCAGCGGCACCAGCCCGATGGCGCCGAGCCAGTTTTGGGCATAGACGCCCCAGCCGATAATGGCGACGCCGGCGAGGATACGGAGGGTGCGGTCGAGTGTTCCGACATTCGGGGTCATAGGATGCTCTCTGCTGTTGTGGGGACCGGCGTGTTCGGCCGATCCGACGAGTGTGTGGTGCAAGACTAATCGGGGCGAGCTGGCGATTCAGTGACTTTGTCACCGAGGGACGGGTTTGCGCCGGCTCAGCCCTCCTGGGACCGCACCTCGAGCGCGGGAATGTCCAGCAACTCTATAAGGCCGCGCGTCGTGCGCAGCAGTCCCTGTGACTCCAGGCCCTTGAGAACACGGCTGACGACCTCGCGCGAGGATCCCAGCTCGACCGCGAGGGCCTGATGCGTCATCTGGATGCCCGGCCCCGAGCCGGTTGCACGAAGGCCGAGGAGATGGGTGATCAGACGTTGATCCAGGCGCTGGAAGAGCACCGCATCGAGAACGCCGAAGACCTCCTGCAAGCGGTTGGCGATCAGGCCGAAGATATATTCCCGCCAAGGCTCCGAGGTGGACATCCAGCGGCGGACCTCTGCCGGTCGAACGACGACCGCCTCGACCGCGCTCTCGCACACGGCGAAGGCGGGAAAGGCCCGTCCGCTGAGGATGCAGGATGTGGTGACCACGCAGCTCTCGCCGGGATGAACGCGGTACAGGGTGATCTCTCGACCGTTCTCGCCGAGCTTGTAGACGCGCCCTGTTCCGGTCAGCACCAAGGGCAGCTGCGTGCAATGGTCGCCGTCGTGGGAGATCAGCTGCCCGACCGGCAGGCGGACCAAGGTGACGTGAGCGAACACCTCGGCTTGGAACTCCTCCGATGCCGCCTGAAGAAACGGGAAGGCATCGAGAAGACGCTGTCGTTGCCGAGGATCACCGATCATGCGCCGATATCCCTGCCGACACCCCCATCGAGACAGGCTGCGCCGAAGGCACGTCGAAACGCCGCCTTACCGGCGTCTCCCGTGCAGTGTGTCGGGACGACGCCGGTCACCCCGAGCGCCTTGAGGTTCCGGACGGATTGCTCGATGCGAACCGGGTCTGCGTCCATCAAATGGAAGCCCCCGATCGCCCAGTCGACCGATTTGCCGAGAAGGCCGACACCGCGTTCGACGATTCGCTCCATCCCGGGATGCGCGCAACCGCTGATTGCGGCGGTGACCTCTACGGTATCGATCACCAGCGCGTGCTCCGGTGGGTTGCTGTCGAGCATCCCGGTGGAAAAAAGCCCCGGGGCGAGCGGGCGAGGATCGGCTCCGACCACGATCAGGTCGCCGCACAGACCCCGCAGATCTCGGATCAGGTGCTTTGAAAAACCCTCGTGCACCACGACGGTCAGCCGCGGATTCAACTCCAGAACCGAATCCCATCCGCCGATGTGGTCCCAATGGGGGTGGGAGAGAAACAGCAGATCAAGGGATTCCGCGCTCAGGCCGAGAGCGGCCATGTTCTTCAGCAGCACGCGCCCGTGACTGCCGGTGTCGAACAGGACGGTCCGATCGCCGACGCGGATCAGTGCGGCGAATCCCCAAAGGCGTGTGAGCGCGGGAAGTCCCGGTTCGTTGTCGAACAGGATCGTCAGGCGTGGGGGAGGTGTCATGCGTTCCTCCGATCGAGGTCATTCCGTGTAGAACTTGCCTTACCCGCGCCTCCTCGTCGAGGCGAGAGGCGCGGCCGTGCGGACGTCTTCCGGGCATCGACCCGCCCGCAGCGCCGCGTGTTGATCGCTCGTCGAGGCGCGAGCGCCCTCAAGCGTGCCCATGCGCCACGCTCTCGGCACAGGGCGCTGCGGCGGCGAGCGTACCGCCCAAGTAGCGCTCCAGCGACGCCCGCACCGTGCCGCTCGCACCGGTCGCGGTTTTGATGCCGGCTTGGGTAAAGAACGCGATGGCGCGACCGCCCATGCCGCCGCTCAACATCACATCGACCCCCTGTTGCTTGATAAAGTCCGGGATCTGTCCCGGCTGATGCGCCTCGGCGAAGGGGTTGGCGATGTCCAGCGTCGTGGTGACCGCGTCGTTTTCGACGTTCACGACAATGAAGTAGGGGGCATGGCCGAAGTGCTGGGCGACCTGACTGTCGAGACCCTGGCCGGATTCGGCGCTAATGGCGATCTTCATCTTCACTCTCCTGGTTGATCGGCTGGTCATTCGGGGTTCATTGGGGGCTAATCGGGGTTCTCGGGCGTGGCGTCTTCGACCGTCGCGGCTGATGAAAGTCGTATTCCGACTTGGGTGATCCGTATTCTCCCCTGTTCTCGTGGGGCATGACTCTGATATCCGTCAATGTGAAACGGACATATGTGCGTTTTACTGAGCCCGCGAATCGGAACTCTTCAACCTGAGGATGCCTGATGCCGGGTCGAAAGCGACGCGCCCGCTGTATCGGATTCGATCCGGGCTTTCTCTGTTTCAAACCCTGCGGTCGACCCGGACGGGGTCTGGAGTCCGTGACCCTGCGTGCCGACGAGCTTGAAGCCTTGCGTCTCGCGGACCTCGAAGGTTTGTATCAGGAGGAGTGTGCGGTGCAGATGGGGATCTCGCGGACCACCTTGTCGCGAACCCTCGCGCAGGCGCGACGCAAGGTGACGGACGCCCTGATCAGCGGAAAACGGCTGGTGGTGGAGCCGCCACGGGAGAAGCGCGGCGTCGAGGGCGTGCGGTGCGGGGCGGTCGTGCCATCGGATCGACCGGAGGACGAAACAGGTGGTACGGTGTGAATCGTGTTTGAGGCGGTTATCCCGGTGGTCGATGTTGGAGAGCCGACCCGCTCTGCGGAAGGCCGATCTCTCCGACGAATGGATCCGGGCCGGTCGGGCCGAGGATGCCGAGCGCGGGCGGGTATCCTGATCCCGCCGCTCCGACCCCGGAGGGTCGGCTTATTCCGCTCGCGGGGCGGCCGGTGCCTGGGCGACCGCCTCGGGGCCTTCGACCAACTGACGGATGATGTCCCGGCACTCGGCGGCATTGCTGATCCACTGCAATCCGGCCTCGGCCGGCACGGCGCCGCTCTTGTCGCGGATCTTCCCGATCGTGGTTGCGATCAGCGCGTCGATCTGGGCGGGATCGGTGACGAGACCGCTCTCTTCGGCGGTCTCGACCGCCAGGCAGGCACCGGCCTGGGATCCGATCACCAGTCCGCTTGCCGCACCCAATCCGGCACCGAAGCCAAGCGCGAGGAAACCTCCGACGGCGCTTCCGATCAAGAGAAAGATTAGGGCGAGGATGAAAGTCTTCATGGACGTCTCTCTTTGAGAAATAAAATGTCGGAGTTGGCGGATAGCGTCGGCAGGTCAGCGCCCGCTCGCGCCCCATTGCCAGATACTCTCTCCGCGAGGTAAGGAGACCTCGCCGAGGGCGTCGAAGCGTCCGGTCAACCCTTCGGCGTCGATGCTCCCCGTGAATCCGATCTCACCTTCGATGGGATGGACGGCGGAGAAGGAAATGCCGTCATCCTGAATCGCCAGATCGACGAGTTGAGGTCGCGTCGGCAGGCCATCGGAGAACTGGACCAAGGCGACGTAAGCGACCTCGTCATCCTCGACATGAGGCACGACGAAGACCTCGATGCCGATCAGCTCCCCTTGCTCGACCGACGGCTCCATGTTGGAGTAGATGCCTTGGAGCTTCGCCGCCTCGGCAGCCGCGCAGATGACCGCGGAAGCCAAGAGTGCGACGCTCAAACGTATGAAGGCCAGGTCAGGGTGTCGAAGGTGCATCGGCGTTATCCTATCCACTGTGCCGTCGGCGACTGCGATCGGAGCGGGTCGGAGCCCGAAGTGTCGCCGACTCGGCGGGTGCCGACAAGCGTATCAGGATCTTTCGGTATCAGGATGTTTTCCACGTCCATGTTCGCCAGTCCATCTTCTTCGCGTGCCGCGTCGGCTGTCTTCCGGATCTGCGCTTCGACGGCCCTGTTCCTCGTCGCGTGCCTTGTGGTTGGTCAGCCCGGCGCAAACGATCGCCCCGCGTTTCTGGCTGCCGAGCGCGCGCTCGAGGCGAATGACCTCGAGACCTTCGGCCGTCTCTCCGCGGGTCTCGTCGATCACCCCCTTTACCCCTACCTGCGCTTTGCCGTTTTAACCCGGGATCTCGCGGCGACCTCGGATGAGGAGATCGAGCGCTTTCTGAGCGATTTCCCGCAAACACAGCTTGGGACCCGGCTTCGCCTGGCCTATCTGGCACGCCTCGCCGCAGCCGAGCGCTGGTCGGATTACGCGCGGATCTACCGGCCGGACCGGGCGCCCGAGCGGCGCTGTCTCTACCTGCGCGCACTTATCGAGACGGGGCGGCGCGACGAGGCGCTGGCTCAGGTCGAGCCTCTGTGGTTCTCGGCCCGGTCGCAGCCGGATGCCTGCGATCCCGTCTTCGCGGCGTGGCGCGATGTCGGCGGGCTCACGACCGAGCTTGTCCTCCAGCGCATCCGCCTGGCGATGGAGGCAGGCGAGCGCGGTGTCGCCGGCTATCTGGGCGGGCTCCTACGGGATTCGGAGAAGCATCGTTACGCCGCTTGGCGCGCGGTCGACGCCGATCCGTCGCTGGTCTTGGATCCGGCATCCGTCGAGGACGGACATCCCCAACGCGCTGCGATCCTGGCGCACGGGCTCGTCGGTTTGGCGCGTCTCTCGCCCGGGACGGCGGCCGACGCGCTGGCGTCTCTCGCGGACGTTTTGCGCACGAATGGAGAGGCATCCGATCGCGCCCATGCGGCGATCGGACAGGCATTGACCCGCGCCGGGGATCCACGCGGACTTGCGGTGTGGGACGGTGTGCGCGCGACCGAGCACACCCTGACCGAGCAAGAGGTTCGCCTGCGCGCGGCGGTCGACCTGAAGGCCTGGGAACGGGTCGCCGATTGGGTGGCTCGAATGCCCGAAGGTGCCGTCAAGCGTGACCGCTGGCTTTACTGGCAAGGGCGTGCCGAGGCCGAGCTCGGGCGCGACGAGGACGCGCACGCCACCCTGATGCGGGCAGCCGGGGGGCGCAGTCTCTGGGCCTTCCTGGCGGCGGATCGGTTGGGGTTGCCCTATCAACTCGACCAAGTCGGGACGCCCGCGGAGCCCGAGCGGATCCGCGCCTTGGCGAGCGGCCCTACCTTCGCACGCATGCGCGAGCTCAGCCGACTGGGTCGGGAGACGGACATGCGCCGCGAGTGGCGCGAGCTGATGGAGCATCTGGGCGGCCCGGATCTGTTGGCGGCCGCCTACGTGGCCGACGTGATGCGCTGGCACGACCAGGCCATTCAGGCATCGGCACGGTCCGGCTACTGGGAGGACATCCAGTTGCGCTTCCCGGTCGCTCATCGCTCTTTGGTCGAGGAGCAGGCGTGGCAGCGTGGCGTGGAGCCGGACTGGGTCCTCGCTGTGATTCGACAAGAGAGCGTCTTTGCCGGCACCCTGGCCTCCCACGCCGGTGCGATCGGTCTGATGCAGCTCCTGCCCACGACGGCACGAGAGGTCGCGCAGACGCTCGATTTGGATCCGCCGTCACGGTGGGATCTGCTCGACCCCTCGGTCAACATCGCGCTGGGCAGTGCATACCTCACACGCATGCGCGATCGTTTTGGTCACGCCGCGTTGGCCACGGCGGCCTATAATGCCGGTCCGGCGCGCGTTGCACGCTGGCTGCCGGACGCCTGTGTCGAGGCCGATCTCTGGATCCTGTCGATCCCCTTCCGCGAGACGCGTCGCTATGTCGAACGTGTCCTCGCCTATCGGGTGATCTACGGCGAGCGTTTGGGTCTTCCGCCGACACGCCTGTCCGATTGGCTCCCCCCCGTGCCCGGCGCGGATTTTTTCGAGTCCTGAATGAAACACTGATGTCGAACGTCGTCCGCACTTGTCTTGCATGTATCGCGATTTGGCTCTCGCTGGCGGCTCCGCCCGTGCTCGCCGATACGCGCTCGGCCATGGCGGATGCCATGGTGCGCATGATGGAGGCGATGGGTCTCTTCGGCGCCGCCGGCGGAGCTATGTCCGGCGGTTCGCCCGGCGTGCCGAATCCAATGGGCATGTCCGGATGGCCGTCGGGGTTCGGGGCTATGCCGGGCGTTCCGGGCGCGGGTTCGATGCCCTTTCCGGGTGGGTCGCAAATGGATCCGACAGGTCAAATGGGCCAGATGGGCCAGATGATGGAGCGCTTTAATCCGGGCAGCGCCATGACGGGCGCGATGCCCTGGGCCGCGGGTCCGCTGGAGGGAATCTGGGAGGGCAGCGACGATGGACTCCTGATCGTGCAGGGCCGACGTTACCGTCTCTACGCGCCCTTGAGCGGTTACATCGACGGGGATATTCGCATCAACGGAGACCGTGTCGAGCTGACCAATCGGCGCGAGGGCTTCACTCAGGACTTCGAGTACGCCTTGGACCAAGGCCGCTTGGTCTTACGCGACCGCCAGGGCCAGATCTATCTGTATCGCCGTCTCGTCCTCGAGGGCAGCTGAACCGTGTCCGGCGCAATCCGCCATATCGTCGTTGGAAGCGCCGTCGAGGATCTAAAGAACCTGGGCAAGACGCGGTTCAGAATCAATCCAAAAAACTCTTGAACCGCGTCGACTCCGAGCTTTGCGGATCGATCGGACGCGAGCCCAAGTCGGCGAGCCTCGCATATCGGACACCCGGACGTGGTTCAATAGGCCAAGCGCAGGGCGATCAGCAGCAGAAACACCCCGAACAGCCGCTTCAAGAGGGCAACCGGGAGACGATGCGCAAGGGATGCGCCGAGGGGGGCGGTGGGCATGCTGGCGAGCAGAATGGCCCCGACTGCAGGCCAGTAGACAAAACCCGTGCTGGCCTCGGGCAATCCCTCGCGTCCCCAGCCGACGACCATGAAGCCGATGGCGCCGGCAAGCGCGATCGGCAAACCGCAGGCGGCCGAGGTCCCGACTGCCTTGCGCATGTCGATTCCGCGGTTTCCGAGAAAAGGCACCGTCAGGGTGCCGCCGCCGATCCCGACCAGCGCCGAGAGGGTCCCGATGCCTCCGCCCGCCGCCCACATCCCCGGAGAGCCGGGCAGGGTGTGCTCGAGATGGATCTTCCGGGGAATCAGCATTCGGATCCCGACATAGGTCAGAAAGACGGCAAAGAGACGAGTCAGCCAAAGTTCGGGGATGATCCCGGCCAAGGCGGCGCCGAGCCAGGCGCCGAGGACGATGCCGGGTGCCAGTCGGGCGACCAGATCCCAGCGCACGGCACCGCGCCGGTGATGTGCATAGGTCGACGCCGCTCCCGTCCCGACGATGGCGGCCAGTGAGCTTCCGACGGCGAGATGCGGGATCCACTCCGATCCCATGCCGATCTGTGTGAACAGCAGGATCAGTGCCGGGACGACGATCACGCCGCCGCCCACGCCGAAAAGGCCGGCCAACATTCCGGAGGCGGCGCCGATGGCGAGATAGGCTAGGAGCTCGAGCACTGGATTCCGTCCTGAACGATCGAAGGCCGGCATGGCTGAAGGGCGGCCAGGGCTGTCTTCGACATGACTCCGCAACGAATGGATGAATCGCGCATTGCGCGTCCCGCATGACTTGTGCCAATGTCGCCCGGCCGGGTTCGATCGCATCCGGCTAACGGACTCGCCCGGGTCACGGCAGAGTCAATCCACAGGCGCAGCGAGCTTCATGGCTTTTTGAGTTTCCTAAACCGCGTCTCGCCAACGCCGCACGTGGCGGCGAGGCCGTGCGCTCCTCGGGGTGAAAGCATCACACCTGGACGCGGTTTAGTCTGGCCACGGGCGCCGAGACGCCCCAGACGAGTCACGACGACATCATGAGACATCCGTGCATTTGTGTCATTGGGGGAACCGGCTTCGTCGGTCGACATCTCCTAAATCGCCTGTCCGGCGCCGGATATCGGACCCGTGTGCCGACGCGCCATCCCCATCGCTATCGACACCTACGGCTCGTTCCGGGCTGCGAGCTGGTGCAGCTCGACCAATGGGACGAAGCCGGTTTGGCCGATCTGATGGTCGGATGCGACGCGGTGGTGTATCTGCTCGGCATCCTCAACGAGGGGGGCGGGCGCACCTTCGAGCAAACCCATGTCGGGATGGTCGAGTCGACGACACGCGCGGCGCTCGCCGCCGGCATCGACAGGTACCTGCACATGAGTGCGCTGAATGCGGACCCGGCCGGTCCAAGCGAGTATCTACGCAGCAAGGGCAGGGGCGAGGCGGTCGCCTTGGCGGCGGCCGAACAGGGATTGGCGGTGACGGTGTTTCGTCCCTCGGTCATCTTCGGGCCGGGCGATGGACTCTTCAATCGGTTCGCATCGCTGCTGCGTTTGCTTCCGGGGCCATTCCCGCTCGCCTGTGCCGACGCGCGATTCGCCCCGGTCTATGTCGGCGATGTCGCGACCGCCATGCTTCGCACGCTCCAAGATCCGGCGAGCCGCGGACAGATCTATGAGCTTTGCGGACCGCGCACCTTCGCACTGCGCGATATCCTGATCTACACGGGAAGCCGGATCGGGCGCAAGGTCCGAGTGGTCGCCCTGAGCGATCGTCTCGCCCGACTTCAGGCGCGCATCTTCGAGAAGCTTCCCGGTAAACCCTTCAGTACGGATAACTATCTGTCCCTTCAGATCGACAGCCTCTGTCGAGAGGATGGACTCGATCGGCTCGGCATCGTGGCGACCGATGTCGACGCCGTGGTACCCGGTTATTTGGGTTAGCCGCCTGAGCACGGATCCGGATCGGCCGAACGATCCCGGCGATCGGAGCTATCGACCTCATGCTTTACCTCGATAAGGTGCTCAGCCAACTGGCCTATCCGCTCGGGCTCTCGATCGTACTGGCGCTGTTGGCGCTTGTGCTTCTCGTCGCGGGCCGGCGCCGATCGGGGCTTTTTGCCTTGTCGGTCGGGATCCTTTGGCTCGGTTTCTGGTCGATTCCGATCGTCTCGGACGGTTTGCGCCTCTCGCTGGAAGGCCGGTTCCCGCATGAGCCGGTGGACGTCTTGCCGGAGGCGGATGCCGTGGTCGTCCTCGGAGGCGGCATTCGCGGCGGCCCGCCCGCTTGGCCGGACCCGGATCTGGGGCGGGCCTCGGACCGGGTTTGGCACGCGGCGCGGATCTATCGTGCGGGGAAGGCCCCGCGCGTCATCGTTTCGGGTGGCTCCATGCCTTGGGCGGGCGAGCGCCGCAGCGAGGCCGATGCGATGCTGCGTTTCCTCGCCGATCTGCGTGTGCCGTCCGCTGCGATCCTGCTGGAGGGACGCAGTCGAAACACCCGCGAGAACGCGCTCTATACTCGCGAGATCCTAAGCGCGGAGGGGTTCGATCGCGTCCTTTTGGTGACCTCGGCTCTGCACATGCCGCGCGCACTGGCGACCTTTCGCGCAGCCGGGATCGATGCGGTGCCGGCGGCGACCGATTTCGAGGTGATGCCCGAGCCTGCTCATCTCATCCGCTGGCTCCCGGACGCCGAAGCCTTGTCGGACAGCACGCGTGCCCTGAAGGAGTATGTCGGATGGTGGGTCTACCGGTGGCGCGGTTGGGCCGAGGCGTAAGCTCGCGGATGATTGCCGCGTCGGCGATCGAGCGATCAGCCGACGGCATCGCAGAGGCGAGCGGCGTCGGAGCACGTGGGAGAATCGAGCGATTTCGATTGAACAAGTCAATTCATTGGAGACAACGATGAAAAGGCATCTTGTGAGTGTAGCGATACTTTCGGCGGCGATTCTCGCGGGCCCCGCGCAGGCCTTGGACGGCGGTGTCGAGAGTCTGCGCGAGACCGGCAAGGCGTTTGCCTCGGTCGGGCGGGCGGTGTCTCCGTCCGTGGTCTTCGTCCAAGTCGAAGGCCAACGGCAGGCCACCGCGCAGGCTCCCCTCGGCTTGCCCTTCGGCGATGAGCTGCCTTTCGGGGACGAATTCTTCAAACGCTTCTTCGGCGAGGGCTTTCCGGGAATCCCGCGCGGCCAAGGACCTGGAGCCCCGCCCAGCGAGCCGCGCTCGATGGGGCAGGGCTCGGGATTCGTGTTCGCCGCAGAGAGTGGTCTCCTCACCGACAAGACCTACATCATGACCAACAATCACGTCGTCGAGGGTGCCGAGCGGATCCGCGTCACCTTTCAGGACGGACGTGAATTCGATGCCGAGGTGACCGGCCGTGACCCTCAGTCCGACGTGGCCGTTATCGAGATCAAGACCGGCGGCCTGCCCGCACTCGCTCTGGGCGACTCGGCGAAACTCGAGGTCGGCGAATGGGTGGTCGCGATCGGCAATCCCTTCGGGCTGAGTCACACCCTCACGGTCGGCGTGGTCAGCGCCACCGGGCGTACCAGCCTCGGCATCAACGACTACGAGGACTTCATCCAGACCGACGCCGCTATCAACCCGGGTAACTCGGGGGGGCCGCTTGTCGATCTCGACGGCGCCGTGGTGGGCATGAACACCGCCATCTTCAGTCGCAGCGGCGGCTATATGGGCGTCGGTTTCGCCATCCCGATCAATCTCGCCAACGCCATTGCCAACCAGTTGATCGAGCAAGGCGAGGTGACGCGCGGATTCCTGGGCATCGTCATCCAGCCGCTGACCGCGGACCTTGCCGAATCCTTCGGGATGCAGCAGGGCGAGGGGATTCTGATCGCACAGGTCACGGAAGACAGTCCCGCCGGGAAGGCCGGTCTGCGCCAAGGCGACGTCATTGTCGCTTATCGCGGCGAGCCCGTGACGGATGTCGGCAACTTCCGAAACCGCGTCGCCCTCACGCCGCCCGGGAGCAGTCAGGAGCTCACCATCGTGCGCGACGGGCAAAGGCAGACCCTCGATGTCACCATCGGGACGCTGAACGCCGAAGCCCTTGCATCCTCCTCGCCCACCCAAACCAGCGAGGAACTGGGTCTCACCCTACAGAATCTCACGCCGCAGCTTGCCGAGCAGTTCGGCGGTCAGGCCGGCGAGGGCGTTCTGGTCACGGAGGTGAAGCCGGGATCGATCGCCGCAACCGCGGGGATCGAGCCGGGCACACTGATCCTGCAGGTCAATCGCGAATGGGTGAAGAGCGTCGCGGACTTTCAGCAAGCGGTGAAGGCGGGGCGCGAGACCGGACGGGTGCTGCTGCTGGTCCGTAAGGACGATATGCAGCGCTACGTGGTTCTGAGCTGGTAGCCGCGCACGGCGGGAAAGGATTCCCGCCGGTTTTTCACGCCGCGAGGCCGGGACGCCTCTGGGCGACGTCCTGTCCGGACGCCTGTCTCAACCGGCGTTTCCCGGAGTCGTAATCGCTGTCGAGCCAGGTCAGCGACTCGAATCATCGATACACGTCATCGACGTGACTTGCGAACCAATCCTCCCGCGACTAGTCTCTCACTGAAGACCAAGCGCAAAAGTTGGTTTTGAAGTCCGCGCCGATCGGGTTTCCGGGAGGCAGTGCATCGGATCTTATCCAGACCAGCGAGCCACCTTCAAACGCATCCTTTCGCGATGCCGTGAAGATCCTCGCCGCCGTTCCGGCAACCCCTGTCGGTAGACACGACAACCGTCGGGAGGAAGAATCATGAGTCTCGTCACCTACCTGAGCGGACATGGCGGCCATGCGTTGCCTGTCATGCAAGTTTCTTTGGCAAAACCCTTCGTCTGGCTGGGCAGAGGTTGGGAGGATCTCCGCCGGACCCCCGGCGCCAGCCTCGCCTACGGATTGCTTGTCTCCGTGCTGGGTGCGGTGATCCTCGGCTTTTGGCGGCATCCGTATTTCATCGCCGCAGCCGTTTCCGGCTTCCTGCTGGTCGGGCCGCTCTTTGCGGCGGGCTTGTGCGAGCTGTCGCGTCGTCTCGCGGCCGGGGAGCCCGCCGATTTCGACACCTCGCTCTCGGTCCTTGCGGAGCATCGCACGGCCCTGATTCGGTTCTCGTCCGAGCTGTTGGCGATCGGTGCGATCTGGTTTGCGGCCTCCACGCTGATGCTGTATCTGGCCTTGGGAAGTGCCGGTCCGGGCGTCGAGGCGACGATGTGGGGTGGCGTGCTCGAGCAGTTGACCCGGGCGCAGATGATCTCCTACGCCGTGGTCGGCGGTCTTCTCGCATGTGTCGTCTTTGCGCGATCGGTCGTCGCGGTCCCGCTCATCATCGACCGTCACGTGGATTCGCCGACAGCCGTGCGCACCAGCATCCGTGTCACGCTTGCCGATCTGCCGGCGATGATCCTGTGGGCCGCCCTGATCGTCATCCTGGTCGCCATAGGGTTCGCGACCTTCCTTGTCGGCATGGTGGCGATCTTTCCGCTGCTCGGGCATGCGACCTGGCATGCCTACCGCGACTTGGTGAAATAAGGAGCGGGACCGACTCGGTCCGCCCGGCGGTTCGGCCGGGCGGGCTGCATCGCATCGCATCGCGGCGGTTGAATCTGCCTCCACCATTGGACCTCATCCGGATTCTGCCTTAGATTGCGGATTTGTCCGGCAGAACCGAGATGGACGATCCCGAGGTCTTCAAACAGCGCGCCGCCGAGCTCATCGACGTCGGGCACTTTTGCTTTTCGCGTGGCTGGTTGCCGGCGACCTCCGGAAACCTCTCCGCGCGTCTGGATAAGCGCCGCATCGCCATCACCGTGTCGGGGCGTCACAAGGGCGAGCTCGACGCGAGCGGGATCATGGCGATGGATCTCGGAGGCGGAATCCTGACCGCGGGCTGTCGCCCGTCCGCCGAGACCGAGCTCCATCTGATGTTGTACCGACGCGATCCGGCCATCGGTGCCGTGCTGCACACCCACTCGGTCAACGCCACCGTGCTCTCTCGCCTGGCCGGCGACGCCTTGATGCTCTCCGACTACGAGGTCTTGAAGGCGTTGCCCGGGATCGAGACCCACAAGACCCGGCTCGCACTGCCCGTCTTCCCCAACGACCAGGATATCGGGCGTCTGGCGCTCGAGGTGGAGCAGGCGCTGGAGCGCACGCCGGATCTGTCCGGCTACTTGATTGCCGGTCACGGCCTCTATACCTGGGGCAGCAACGTCGCCGAAGCGCGTCGGCGGATCGAGGCGTTCGAGTTCCTGCTCGAATGCGAAACCCTCACGAGGAGTATGAGCCGATGAGCGAGCTGCGCATTCACACCGAAGACCGCCCCGTCCCCGATGCAGTCTTTACGGACTTCGCCGACATCCGGCGCGAGCTGGACGCGATCGGTGTCAATTTCGAGCGCTGGCAGGCCGACCGCGTCCTGGCGCCGGAAGCGACGCCCGACGACGTCATCGCCGCTTATCGCACCGATATCGACCGTCTGATCTCCGACTACGGCTTCGGCTCGGTGGATGTCCTGCGCATGACGCCGGACCACCCCGACCGCGAGGCCCTGCGCGCGAAGTTCCTGAACGAGCACACCCACACCGAGTTCGAGGTGCGCTTCTTCGTCGAGGGCAGCGGTCTCTTCTATTTGCATACCGGCGGCCGCGTCTACGCCGTGATCTGCGAGCAGGGCGATCTCATCAGCGTCCCCGACGGCACGACCCACTGGTTCGACATGGGCCCGCGTCCGCACTTCACCGCGATCCGTCTCTTCACCAACCCGGAAGGCTGGGTCGCCAACTTCACCGGCAGCGACATCGCGTCGCGCTTTCCCCGCTTCGAGTAGTCAGTCCACATGATCAAGGCGATCCTCACCGACATCGAGGGGACGACCTCGAGCCTCTCGTTCGTCAAGGACGTGCTCTTTCCCTACGCCGCAGAGCGGCTGCCCGACTTTGTGCGGGCGCATCGCGACGATCCGCAGGTGACGCAGTTGCTCGAAGATGCACGCGCCGCCGCGGGTGGATCCGGCGACGACGAGGCGCTGATCAGGCAGTTGCTCGACTGGATCGCGACCGACCGCAAGATCACCCCGCTCAAGGCACTGCAGGGGCTGATTTGGGAGGAGGGTTATGCCCGCGGCGACTTCCGGGGCCACATCTACCCAGATGCTGTCCGTCGCCTTCGAGCCTGGCATGGCGCTGGCCTGCGGCTCTATGTGTATTCGTCGGGATCGGTGCACGCTCAGAAGCTACTGTTCGGGCACACCGACTACGGCGACCTCACGCCGATTTTTTCCGGCTTCTTTGACACGCGCATCGGCGTGAAGCGCGAGCCCGAATCCTACGGTGCCATTGCTTCCGAGATCGGTCTGCCGCCCGGAGAGATCCTCTTCCTCTCGGACATCCGAGAAGAGCTCGATGCCGCCAGCGATGCCGGGATGGCGACGACCGCCCTGCGCCGCGAAGGCGTGACCTGGCACTTCGGTGATCATCCGGTCGTTGAGAATTTCGATGGGGTTCGGCGGATCGAGGATTGAACCCGAACAAAGGAGTCGAGTCCGCAGACAGGATCATCGACGAAACGGACGCCGTGAGGTCCACGGATGTTTCGCAGCTCCATCGATCGCCGAAGCCGGCGCAGCGTCGCAATCGCGTGAGGTGACAAAATGTCACCACTTTGCTAAGATGCTTGTGTCAGGCGATCAGGAGATATTCTCATGTCAACAGCATCGATCGACCGCGGCCGCATTACCGCCCGTGTACCCGCCGACGTCCAAAAGACACTGGAGATTGCGGCAGGCATGGTGGGCGCGACGGTCAACCAGTTCATCGTCCAAACGGCGTTGCGCGAGGCCGAGCGCATTATCGAGCAGGAGCGGGTCATTCGTCTGTCCGAACGTGACGCCGATGCCTTTCTGCGTGCGCTCGATAACCCGCTGCCGCCCAACGAGACCTTGACGGCGGCACTTCAGGACTACGCGGTGCGACGTGATGATCACACTGGAACCCTTGACTGGGCGCCACGACCGAAGCGGGTTTGACTCCGGCGTTGGGGCCCTCGATTCCTGGTTGAGGCAAACCGCTCTACAGCATCAGAGCAAAGGCATCTCGCGGACATTCGTTGCAGTCCCGCGCGACGACGAGGCGGCGCAGGCGTTTCAGCGCAACGGCTACGCAGGTGTCGGCTCATCCAGCATTTTGGGGTTCTATGCCCTGTCGTCGGCCATCGTCCTTGTCGAAGCCTTACCGTCTGGGTTGGCGAAGCGTTATCCGCGTCAGATTCCGGTGACGCGCCTTGGTCGCCTGGCAGTTCGGCTCGACATCCAGGGGCAGGGGCTCGGGAGGATCCTGTTGGCGGATGCCGTGAATCGGGCCCGTGGCGCGGCGCAATCCGTCGGCAGTGCCGGAATCGCCGTCGATGCCAAGGACGAAGCGGCGGCGCGGTTCTATCGGCGCTTCGGCTTCCTCGCCTGCCGTGATTCGCCGAAGATGCTGTACCTGCCCATGTGGCGAACAGCAGCGCTCGCCCGAGCCGGAAAAGCGTTTGCTCGGTGAAGACCGGCGATGAATTCCAGGCGGGAATGTAGCGATTGGCGCGACCGTCTTTCCGGTCGCCGCTGTACTTAAGGGTTGAGCGCCCGTAGCGGGCTGAAGAGACCGAGGGGATCCAGGGGGCCGAGAAGATGGTGCCGAGGAGAGGACTCGAACCTCCACGAGCTTTCGCCCACATGGACCTGAACCATGCGCGTCTACCAGTTCCGCCACCTCGGCATGAGGTTCCGGGGATCTCTTGAAGAAGGTCGTCCCCGTGGCAAGGCGCGAATATTAGTGAGACAACCAAAGGGTGTCAAGGCTACACTAACCTTTTCCGGACAAGAACGAGCCCAAGTGACAAGACGCCGAAATTCGACAGCCGCCAAAGAAGCGGATCCCCATCGCCAGCGCGAGGCGAAAAAGTACGCCAACCCCATCCCCAGTCGCGAATTTATCCTCGAAACACTCACCAATCTCGGTGCACCGGCCGGTGCCGACGAGGTTGCCCGAGCGCTCAACCTCACCGACGAGCAGGATCTGATCGCCTTGGAGCGCCGACTCGGCGCCATGGTGCGTGACGGTCAGTTGGTGCGTAATCGCAACCAGGCGTTCTGTCTGGTCAACCGACGCGATCTGATCGCCGGTCGTGTCATCGGACATGCGGACGGTTTCGGTTTCGTACGCCCGGACGAGGGTGGCGACGACCTCTACCTCTATCCCAAAGAGATGCGTGCGTTGTTTCACGGCGACCGCGTCGTCGTGCGTGTCGCAGGGCGCGATCGACGGGGTCGGCTCGAGGGTGCGGTCGTCGAGATCCTGGAACGCAAGACCCGGACCGTGGTCGGGCGGCTTTACAAGGAGAGCGGTGTCGGCTTCGTCGCGCCCGACAACAAGCGGCTGACGCACGACATCATCATCCCGAGCGACCGGATCGCGGGGGCCGAGCAGGGCCAGATCGTCGTCGCCGAGATCACGGATCAGCCGACCCAGCGAACCCAGCCGATCGGTCGGATCCTGGAGGTCCTCGGCGACCACATGGCGCCCGGGATGGAAACGGACATTGCGATCCGCGCCCACGATCTTCCGATCGAGTGGCCCCAGGAGGTCGAGGCCGAGATTGCGGGGTTGGGGAGCGAGGTCCCGGAGGCGGCGAAGGAGGGCCCTACCGACCTGCGCAAGATCCCCTTGGTGACGATCGACGGGGCCGATGCGCGCGACTTCGACGACGCCGTCTATTGCGAGCGCAAGCCTAAGGGCTGGAAGCTGCTGGTCTGCATCGCCGACGTCTCGAGCTATGTCGTTCCGGGTACCGCACTCGACGCCGAAGGCTATTCGCGCGGCAACTCGGTCTATTTCCCGGACCGTGTCGTCCCGATGCTGCCGGAGGTACTCTCCAACGGGCTCTGCTCGCTCAACCCGCATGTCGATCGGCTTTGCATGACCGCCGAGCTTTACATCAACGCGGAAGGCAAGGTTACCCGCACCCGTTTCTTCGAGGGTGTCATGCGCTCGCATGCGCGGCTGACCTACGACCAGGTCGCCGCGATGATCATCGACGGTGATGCCGATCTGTGCGAGAAGCACGCGGACCTGCTGCCCCACCTGCACGAGCTCTACGCCCTTTACCAGACACTGCACCAAGCGCGCGCAGAGCGCGGTGCGATCGACTTCGACACCGTCGAAACCAAGTTCGTCTTCAACGAGCAGGGACGCATCGCCGCCGTGGTGCCGTTGGTGCGCAACGAGGCGCACAAGATCATCGAAGAGTGCATGCTCGCCGCGAACGTCGCCGCCGCGCGTCTCTTCGAGCGCAAGAAGATGCCGGCGCTCTACCGCATCCATGACCTGCCGAACGCGGAGAAGTTGAGCGACCTGCGCGAGTTTCTCGGACAGCTCGCGCTGAAGCTCCCGGGCGGCGAGAAGCCGACCGCCAAGGACTATGCCGAGCTGCTCGAGTTGGTCAAAGACCGTCCGGATCGTGGCTTGATCCAGACCGTGTTGCTGCGTTCCATGCAGCAGGCGATGTACAGCTCGGACAACGTCGGCCATTTCGGTTTGGCTTACGATGCGTACACGCATTTTACCTCCCCGATTCGCCGCTACCCGGATCTGGTCGTCCATCGCATCATCAAGCACCTCCTGCGCGGCGGGACCGCGGCCGACCTGGACTACTCCAAGATGGAGCTTCAGCAGATCGGCGAGTACTGCTCGGGCACCGAGCGGCGCGCCGACGAGGCGACCCGTGACGCCGACGATTGGCTCAAGTGCGAGTTCATGAAGGGCAAGCTCGGTGAGAAGTTCGACGGCATCATCACCAGCGTCAACTCGTTCGGCATCTTCGTCGAGCTCGACGAGGTCCATGTCGATGGCCTGGTGCACATCACCGCGCTCGACAACGACTTCTACCATTTCGACCCCATCGGCCATCGTCTACACGGCGAGCGCACCGGCACCGTCTACCGTCTCGGCGATCCCCTGCGGGTGCAGGTTGCAGCCGTAAACCTCGACGATCGTAAGATCGACTTTGTGCTCGCCGAGGCGAGCGGTAAGGGCGTTAAGGGCGGACAGGGCGGGCGCAAGTCCAAGCCGAAAGCGAAGCCGACGGCTCAGGCGGCCGGCTCGTCGGCGGCTCCGGCTCAGGCAGACAAACCTGCCGAAGGCGCCAAGAAGCCGCGTTCGCGCAACCGGCGCAAACGCAAGCCGGCCGGCGCGGCCCCGACCTCCTGACCATGAAGACTGCGCGACGCCTCGTCGGGAGCCGTGACGAGGTGCGGCGCCCGACGGCGGGGCTGCATCCGGTCGGCGGTATTCACAGTGCGCGCGCCGCGATCAAGTTCGGGAGCGAAGGGGTCGGTGAGCTTTGGCTCGACCGCAGTCGTCGGGACCGGCGGTTAGCGGAGTTGGCCGATCTCGCGAGTCAGGCGGGCGTCAAGGTCCGCCAGGTCGAGCGCGACGAACTGGAGCGCGCAGCCGAGGGCGCCAATCACCAGGGCGCACTGGCCTGGGTGCGTGTTCCGGCGGCACGCTCCGAGCAGGATCTCGATGGACTCCTCGAGCGCGTCGAAGGTCCGCCGTTTCTTCTTCTGCTCGACGAGGTGCAGGATCCACACAATCTCGGGGCCTGTCTGCGCACCGCGGAAGGTGCCGGCGTCCATGCCGTCATCGCGCCGAAGGACAGCGCCGTCGGTCTCACGCCGGTCGTTTGCAAGGTCGCCAGCGGTGCCGCCGAGACCCTGCCCTATGTGCAGGTCACCAATCTGGCCCGGACCATGGGCTACCTCAAAGAGCGAGGGATCTGGCTCACCGGAACGAGCGGCGATGCGGACACCGAGCTCTATGCCGCCGACCTCACAGGGCCGCTCGGCCTGGTCATGGGCAGCGAAGGCACCGGCCTGCGTCGTCTCACACGCGAGCATTGCGATCGGCTGGTCCGCCTACCCATGTGCGGCGCCGTCGAGAGTCTCAATGTCTCGGTCGCCGCGGGTGTTTGTCTCTACGAGGCGTTGCGCCAGCGCCGGGCCTGAGCCGACCGCGGCCGGCGTGGTCGTATCGGGCGTCCGGGGCGGCCTGTCGGATTAGGCTTCGCCGATCCGGCCACCGGCGGCGGTGTCGACAAGCGGTTCGACGGTGACGACGCACATGGTGTTTCCGTCGATCCTCCAGCGGACGTTCAGATCGTAGAGCCGGAGGCCGAACTCGCGGCGTTCGGGGTAGCGGCCCATATAGCCCGGGCGCGGATCTTGGGCGAGGACCTGTTCGATCAGCGTGCGCAGTCGGCGCGCCCCGGTCGGATCCGCTTCGGCAATGCCTTGGAGGGCCTCCGCGGAAAAGTCGACGTCGGCGGCGACGATCTCGGGCGCCGTGGCGAAGCCGCTTCTGGCTCCAGGAATGCTGTCTGCATAAGGGACATAGGGCTTGATGTCGAGGATCGGGGTGCCATCCAAGAGATCGACACCGCGCACCTCGAGCGCGAGTCCGCGTCCGTCTTTGACGAGTCCGAGCTGCTCGACCGCGGAGATCCCGATGGGGTTCGGCCGGTAGGGCGCGCGGCTCGAGAAGACGCCGACGCTCTCGCGGCCGCCGAGACGCGGCGGTCGCACCGTCGGGCTCCAGCCGGCGATCAGGCAGTCCTCGTGAAAGACGAAGAGGAGCCAGACATGCGAGAAGCCTTCGAGCCCTTTGAATGCCTCCTCCCGCGCGAAGTCGGGCAGCAGCTCGACACGCGCCTCGGCGGCGGTCACCAATCCGGGCTGGCGCGGGATCCCGAACTTGTCGGTGTAGGGGGAGCGGATGTGGCCGATGGGTGCGAAGGTGAAGGACATGCATTCGCCTGCTGTGATTGGGTGGGTCCCATTATGTCGGAGAATGCCGCAGGCCTCCCGTCGCCGGGTTCCGGCAGTGATATGCGGGATCGTTTGGTCGTGGGCCTGACCGCGATGAGCCGGGATCAATGTCCGTCAAGACGAGCGCATTCGGGGATCTTGAAGGGCAGGTGGCTGGAAGCTGGCGGCCGGCGGTGTCTTTTGGAATGATTCGACCGACCAAGCCGGACGGACGCGGTGCAACCCTAAACCCGGACTCGCGCTATTCGGCCGCGCGACGCGAGTCCGAAGACGACGGTTGGCCGGTCGACGCTGAGCTCCCGCCCCTTCGCACGCAGCTTGGGGTGGACACGAGCCGCACCCTGATCAGCTACAACCAATCGCCCGACATCCCCTTCGATCGCTCGGTGAATCCATTCCGCGGTTGCGAGCATGGCTGTATCTATTGCTATGCGCGTCCGACACATGCCTGGTTGGGCCTATCTCCGGGCCTGGATTTCGAGACACGCCTCTTCTGGAAGCCGGATGCGGCGCGCCAGCTCGAGCAGGAACTGGCCGCCCGGAGTTATCGCCCCGCGACCCTGGTGCTCGGGGCGAACACGGATCCCTATCAACCGATCGAGCGGCGCCTTGCGCTGACGCGCTCCCTACTTCGGGTGTTGCATGACTGTCGCCACCCGGTCGCCATCACCACCAAGTCGGCCCTGGTCCTGCGCGATCTGGATCTGCTGATCCCGATGGCCGAGCTTGGACTGGTCGCGGTGCAGATCTCCGTGACGACGCTCGATGCACACTTGGCGCGTCGGCTGGAGCCGCGGGCGGCGTCTCCGGCGCGGCGCTTGGAGGTCGTGCAGACCCTCGCACAGGCCGGCGTGCCCGTAGGCGTCTTGGTCTCGCCGCTGATCCCGGGGCTGACGGATGCGGATCTGGAACGCATCCTGGAGCGCGCCGCTGCGGCGGGTGCTTCCCGTGCCGGCTGCCTGCTCGTCCGTCTGCCGCGCGAGGTTGCGGAGCTGTTCGATGCCTGGCTGCGGGTGCATGTCCCGGATCGGGCCGAGCGGGTCCTGAGCCTGATTCGACAATGCCGAGACGGACGTCTCAACGACCCGGACTTCGGGACTCGGATGACGGGGAAAGGTCCAGTGGCCGAACTGCTTGCTCAGCGCTTTCGCCTAGCCGCGCGGCGCCTCGGCTTGGACCGACAGGACAGCGGGTGGGATCTCGACGCGTCCCGCTTTCGCCGGCCGCTGCTCCCGGGGAGCCAGCTCGATCTTTTCGAGTAGGATGCGTGCCGCAGAAAGGGATCCACGGCGGGGTTCAGGATCAATGATCGGGCTGCGTTCGGGGGCGCCATGCTGGAAATCCCGTCGTCCGGGCCTCGGCCCGGGTTTGTCCCGAGCCGCATCTTGCCGCATCATGCCCGACCGCGGATTCAGTGAGCGCAAGACGACGGTATGACGGAAATCACGACCTACAACGCGGAGGGCCTCGAGCGCCTGCCGCTGAAGGATTTCACCGAAAAGGCGTATCTGGACTATTCCATGTACGTCATCCTCGACCGTGCCCTGCCCCATGTGGGTGACGGGCTCAAGCCCGTGCAGCGGCGCATCCTGTATGCCATGTCGGAGCTCGGGCTCTCCGCCGCAGCCAAGTTCAAGAAGTCCGCGCGCACCGTCGGCGATGTGCTGGGTAAGTTCCATCCACACGGCGATTCCGCCTGTTACGAGGCGATGGTGCTGATGGCCCAGCCCTTCAGTTATCGCTATCCGCTGGTGGACGGACAGGGCAACTGGGGCTCGCCGGACGATCCCAAGTCGTTCGCGGCGATGCGCTACACCGAGTCGCGTCTTACGCCCTACGCGGGATTGCTGCTCGACGAGGTCGATCAGGGGACGGTGGACTGGCAGCCGAACTTCGACGGGACGCTCGAGGAGCCGAAGCTGCTGCCGGCGCGTCTGCCGAACCTTCTGCTCAACGGGGCGACCGGGATCGCCGTCGGCATGGCGACCGACATCCCTTCGCACAACCTGCGTGAGGTGGCACGTGCCTGCATCCATCTGCTCGATCATCCGGACGCGACACTCGAGGACCTGATGCGCTTCGTTCCGGGGCCGGATTTTCCGACTGCCGGCGAGATCGTCACCCCGCGCGAAGATCTTGCGAAGATCTATCAGACCGGCGGCGGGAGCCTGAAGCAGCGTGCCGTCTACGAGGTCGAGCGCGGCGAGATCGTCATCACGGCCTTGCCCTATCAAGTCTCCGGCAGCCGAGTTCTGGAGCAGATCGCGCAGCAGTTCAATGCGAAGAAACTGCCGATGATCGAGGACTTCCGCGACGAGTCCGATCATGAGTTTCCGACCCGATTGGTGATCGTACCGCGCTCCAATCGCGTGGATGTCGATCGCCTGATGTCGCACCTGTTCGCCACGACCGATCTGGAGCGCAGTTACCGGGTCAACATGAACGTGATCGCGCTGAACGGTCGGCCGCGGGTCATGACCCTGCGCGATATCCTTGTCGAGTGGCTGGCCTACCGCACCGAGACGGTCCGGCGGCGCTCGCAACATCGTCTGGATAAGGTCCTGGAACGTCTGCACCTCTTGGACGGCCTGCTGATCGCCTTTCTCAATATCGACGAGGTCATCCGCATCGTCCGCACGGAGGACGAGCCCAAGCCGGTGCTCATGGAGCGGTTCGCGCTCTCCGACGCCCAGGCGGACTACGTGCTGAACACCCGGTTGCGTCAGCTCGCACGTCTGGAAGAGATGAAGATCCGTGCCGAGCAAGCGGAGCTGGCCGAGGAGCGCGACGGGCTGCAAGCCATCCTGGGCGACGCCGCGGCACTGAAGCGGCTCATCTCCGAGGAAATCACGTTCGATGCCGAGAAGTACGGCGATCCGCGGCGCTCGCCTCTGGTCGCACGCGCCGGCGCGGCGGCGATCGACGAGGTCGATCTGACACCAAGCGAGCCGGTGACCGTGGTCCTGTCGGAGAAGGGCTGGGTGCGCGCGGCCAAGGGGCACGAGGTCGATCCGGCCGGGCTGAGCTATCGCTCCGGAGATCGGTTCCTCATGGCGGTGCGGGTGCGCAGCAGTCAAGCCGTGGTCGTTCTCGATTCGACAGGGCGCAGCTATTCCTTGCCGGCCCATAGCCTGCCGTCCGCGCGTGGGCAGGGTGAGCCTTTGACCGGCCGACTCGATCCGCCATCCGGTGCGCGTTTCGTCGCGGTACTCGGCGAGCCTCCCGAAAGTCGTGTGCTGATGGCCTCCGACGCAGGGTACGGCTTTATCGCCCGCATGGAGGATCTTTACGCGAAGTCTCGGGCCGGAAAGGCGGTGTTGAGTCTGCCGAAGGGGGCCGAGGTCTTGGTGCCGGTCGCGTTGACCGGGGAGGAAGGCGGCCTCGAGGGCGCCAGGCTTGCGGCCGTCACCACGGCGGGGCATCTGCTGCTGTTCCCGGTTTCGGAGCTTCCCGAGATGCCGCGGGGCAAGGGGAACAAGATCATCGGAATCCCGTCGGCCCGCGCCGCGGCTCGGGAGGAGATGGTGACCGCGCTCGCCGTGGTCCCGGAGGGCGGGAGTCTCGTGTTGCTCTCGGGAAAACGGACCTTGACCCTGAAGCCGGCCGATCTGGATGTCTACCAGGGCGAACGCGGGCGCCGCGGGCGTTTGCTGCCGCGCGGGTTTCAACGAGTTGAAGCCTTATCGGTGATCTAGGCCGGCTGGGCGAAGACCAAATCCGACGCGCGCACGACCCGATCCGCTGTCGGTCGGGCTTCAGCCCGACCCGTGAACCTTGTCGCGGCCCCTTCGCTGGCAACAAACAGGTGATTGACTTGAATGGCAGGGTTTTACCGACGCGGCTGAAAGCCCTGTCCAGAGCGAGGTGCTTGGTGTTTCGATCGTTTTCGAACCCTAAACGGCGTCAGCGACGACAGGTCTGGTTTCTGCCGTAGCTGATCACTCCCGGCCCGATGCATCCCGCTCCAGAAGCGGTTTAGCTCATATAGCTCAAGGCTTCATCACCGGGATGCGGTAAACCCGCAATGCGCCACGCCTGGCGGCAGGATCCGAAGAGCCGATGCACTGCATCGCGCTTCATGCCGTGGGTGCGGCAGATCTGCGACGCCGGCGGGATGGAGCCGTAGGTCATGCGGTGCTCGCGAAGGTAGTAGATGATGGACCAATGGTCGGGGCCAAGCGGCCCGATCTCGTCGAGCTCCGCCATGACACGGGCCATTCCCGCGTTCCAATCCGTCGGGTCGATCAGGAATCCGTCCTCGTCGACGGGTAGGGGTCGATGTTTGGGCGGGGTCTGGGTGCGGACGGCGGTTTGGGTCATCGTGATTATCCTTGGTCTTTGGTGGATCAATAATTCTTATGCCGACATTAACTGCTCTCTCACCTACGAATATAGTCAGAATTGACGGCGCGTCAACCCCCTGATTGCGAGCGCGCAAGCGGGCCGGCTCGTCCGCCTGTGGCTCGACGCTACCGAAGGAATGAGAGACCGACGGGAAGGGGCCGGGTGGAGTGCGTCCGCGAACCCGGCTTGATGCAGGGTTTCGCGGATGCCGAGGCTCCGGGGCTCACCCCGGCCAACAAAGCTCGATTGCAACGCGTCTTGCGGGGTGGTTTAGAGCCGAATCTCGTGGTGCTCCAGCGGGTAGCCGCGATCGCGGTAATAGCGGAAGCGCTCGCGGCCGGCGAGGCGGGCGGCGGGGTCGTGGTCGATGGGCTCGCAGAGACGCTCGAAGCGGCCGAAGAACTCGGGGACCTCGCTCGAGAGGTTGACCAAGACCTGATCCTCCTCGTCGGGGGAGCCGTCGCCGCTGATGAGGACGGGAGTCAGTTCCGGATCGGTGCGGCCGACCCGTCCGTGGGGCAAGAAGCTGTCTTCTCGGAAGGTCCAGAGCAGACGATCCAAATGCTGAGCTTGATCCGGATCGGGGCAGTGGATCAGCACGCGCGCGCCGGTTGCACGGATGCGGTCGACGAGGCGACAGACGAGGAGGAAGCGATCGCCGCCGCTGTTGCCGTCGAGGCTGTAGAAGTCGATTCGGGTCATGGATTAAGGCGCGTCTGATGTGGCATGGTCTGTTGTCGTTCGGGTCCGGCCTTGTATGTATCCCAAATCAGCGTCGTCGAAGCGCCTTGAGCCTTGATTTGATTTCATTGATCTCGGGCGCGCTGCTCCGTGGGCGATGCGGGCTGCGGTGCCGGGGTTGCCGGGAATTGACCTCTCCGCCTTCCGACTAGGGGGCTATTCCGAGCACTGGGGTCTTTAGGAAAGCAGGGTGCGCACCGCGCGTGTCGGGACAAGGCGCAACTCCGGCCCGGCGTGCGCGCGCGGGGCGTGCAATGCAGCGAAAAATCCGCGTGTGCTCGGTGTAGTATACCGGCAGCCTAACCCTTCTTCGCAGGGTGACGCGTCGCGCGCGTCACGCAACCGATCCAGCGCCGATTCGCACGGAACACCGAACAGACGACCGAGCACCATGGCCCAAGACCCGCTCACCGCATGTCTGGAATGCGGTCTGCTCCAGCGCATCCCGGAGGTGCCGTCGGGCGGATCGGCGCAGTGCGTGCGCTGCGGCGGCGTGATGCACCGTCATCGACCGGATAGCCTGAACCGGACTCTGGCACTCACGATCGCCGGGCTCGTCCTCTTCATCATCGCCAACGGTTTCCCCTTTCTCTCGTTCGAGATGCAGGGCAGGGGGACGCAAACCACGCTGATGACGGGCGTGGTCGATCTCTATCAAGGAGGCAATTGGCCGATCGCCGCGGTGGTGCTCTTCACCAGCATTCTGGCGCCGGGTCTGCAGTTGGCGCTCTTGCTGGTCGTCCTGGTTCCGCTGACGATGAACCGAATGCCACACTGGTTGCCGACACTCTTTCGATGGGTCCGGACCTTGGTCCCGTGGGGGATGATGGACGTCTTCATGGTCGGAATTCTTGTGGCGGTGGTCAAGCTCGCCGACCTGGCGTCGATTGTTCCCGGTGCCTCGCTCTTTGCGCTCGTCGCGCTCATCTTTGTCCTGGCGGCTGCCCAATCGGCTCTGGATCCCGATCTCGTCTGGTCGCGTGTGCCGATCACAGGCGGTCGCGCGCGCCCGTTGCGCCATGGCGAGGATCACGTCTCCTGCGATGTCTGCGAGCTGGTGGTTCGGCCCTCCGAAGCCATGCGCGACGGCAATCGTCTGCGCTGTCCGCGTTGCACGGATGTCCTGCACCGACGAAAACCCCAAAGCCTGCAGAGGACGTGGGCGCTGTTGTTTGCGGCGATCGTCTGCTACATCCCGGCGAACGTCTTGCCGATCATGTCGGTGACTTCGCTGGGAAGCAGCCAATCGGATACCATCTTCAGCGGAGTATGGTTCATGTTGGATCACGGAATGTGGCCCCTGGCCCTTGTGATCTTTACTGCGAGCATCTTCGTTCCGCTGTTGAAGCTGGTGATTCTGTTATCCCTTCTCGTCTCGGTCCAGCGGCGCTCCAACTGGCGGCCACGCGAGAGAACCCGGCTCTATCGCGTCGTGGAGACAATCGGGCGCTGGTCCATGGTGGATGTCTATGTGGTCACCATCCTTGTCGCTTTGGTGCGGCTCGGGAATATTGCGAGCGTCCAAGCGGAGCTCGGCGCCGTCTTTTTTTGCGCGGTCGTGGTCTTGACCATGCTCGCGGCCATGTCGTTCGATCCCAGGTTGATCTGGGACGCAATGGAGCAGGGACATGTCGGAGATCGAGAACACCGGTTCGGGGCCGCCCTTGCCGAATCCCCTTGAGGACCCGCCTGCGGCGATCGTCAGGGGGCGCAGCGGTGTCTCGCTCGTCTGGCTGATTCCGATCTTGGCCCTGTTGATCGGAGGCTGGCTTGCGGTAAAGACGTATGCCGAACGGGGACCGACGGTCAAGATCGAGTTCGGGACGGCGTCGGGGCTGGAAGCCGGTACGACCAAGGTGAAGTTCAAGGATGTCGACATCGGTCAGGTCACCTCCATCGATGTGAGTGCTGATCTGAAGAGCGTCATCGTCACGGCCGAGCTCAAGCACGGCGCGGAGCAGTTTCTGACCGCGAAGACGCGCTTCTGGGTCGAGCGCCCGCGGGTGACCGCCAGCGGTGTCTCGGGCCTGGAAACCCTGCTGTCGGGCTCTTTTATCGCGATCGATCCGGTGCTCGGGGGTAAAGAAGTGCGTCACTTCAAAGGTCTCGAGGAGCCGCCGCTCTTCACGACCTCGGAGCCGGGGACGCGATTCACGCTGCGCTCGCCCACCTTGGCATCGTTGAACATCGGTGCGCCGGTCTACTATCGCCAGATTCAGGTCGGACAGGTTGCGGGCTTCTCGCTCGACGAAGACGGGGAAGCGGTCAGTATCGACGTCTTTGTCTTTTCGCCGCATGACCGCTTGGTATCGACGAGTACCCGGTTCTGGAACGCCAGCGGGATCGATTTTTCCTTGAGTGCGGCCGGTGTGAAGGTGGATACCGAGTCGCTAATGTCGGTCTTGATCGGCGGTGTCGCCTTCGATACGCCCGATACCATCGATGCGCCGGGCGAGCCCCCGGGCCCGGATCACGTGTTTCCGCTCTATGCGAACCGCGACAACGCCCACGAGAAGACCTACCTGCACAAAGAGCGCTATCTCCTCCTCTTCGAGGGCTCGGTGCGGGGTTTGAGTGTCGGCGCACCCGTGATGCTGCGTGGGATTGCGATCGGGAAGGTCCTCGATATCCAACTCCAGCTCAGCGTCGAAGACCTTCAGTTCCATATTCCGGTCCTGATCGAGCTGGAGCCTGAACGGGTTGCGGTCCGCGGTGATCGAGGCGCGTTCGACGAGACGGGTATGATCAGGCAATTGGTCGCCAAAGGTTTGCGGGCTCAGCTCAAGACGGGCAGCCTTATTACGGGCCAGCTCTATATCGAGTTGGATTTCTACCCGGATACACCGCCGGCGGTGCTTGCGAAGGAGGGCGACTATGACGTCCTGCCGACGATCCCGGGCTCGCTCGAGGCGTTGACCAACAAGGTCACTGCGATCCTCGACCGGCTTGATGCCTTTCCGTTCGATCGGATCGGAAAGGATCTGACCGACACGCTCTCCGGAGCGAGCGAGATCGTGAACTCCCCGGCACTCAAACAGGGTATCGTGGAGCTTGAAGCGTCGCTGACCGAGATTCGTGGGCTAGCCGAGCAGCTCAACACAGGCATTGCGCCCGAGTTGACCGAAACCCTGCGTCAGACCACTGCGACCTTGCGGAGTGTCCGTCAGTTGATCGAGGAGGGATCGCCCATCTCCGTCGAGCTGCGACGCTCGTTGAACGAGGTCTCGGGCGCGGCGCGATCGCTGCGGGTCCTGACGGACTATCTCGAGCGTCACCCGGAAGCCCTGCTGAGGGGTAAAGGAGGAGGTTGATGAAGGTGAGGCGTTTTGGGCTGGTCGTCGCGGTCGCTGTCCTGCTCTCCACGGGGTGTGCGACCACGCCGCCGTCGAGCTTCTATACCCTGACGCCGATGCGGGGTTTGCCCGATGCGGGTGGTTCGTCGAGCACGGCGCCGAGCGTCGGACTGGGTCCGGTGAACTTTCCTCGGTTCTTGGACAGACCCCAGATCGTGACGCGCGATGCCGGAAATCGATTGGCCATCGACGAGTTCCATCGCTGGGGCGGGACCATCCAGGACGACTTTCTGCGGGTCTGGATCGAGAACGTGTCCGCCCTGTTGGGCACGACCAGCGTCTTCGCCGTTCCCGGCGAGGTGCGCTATCCGTTGGATTTTCGGGTGACGGCCGACGTTCTCGCCTTCGAAGGGACCTACGATGGATATGCCGTGCTGCGGGCGCGCTGGATCGTGCTCGACCACCGCACGGATCAGGTCTTACGCGTCGAGGAAACGCGTTACCGTCGCCCGCTGGCCGAGCCGAAGGACGAGGGTGCACTCATCGCGGCGATGAGCGAGACGTTGAGCGATTTCAGCCGGGATGTTGCCGTGACCCTGAAGCAGCTCCCGAAACCCAAGCCGCCGGCCCCGGAGCAGCCAGACGTTCGAGACGGCTCGCTGCGCATCCCCTGATTCGCCATGCGTCGCGCTCCGCTTCGACCGCCGACAGTGTCGCTCGTGATCGGTCCGCCGTTGGATACGGCGCGATCATCAAGCCCGGCGGGTGAGGCGTCCGCTGTCCAAGATCGCCGACCGTGTCAAATACTTGTATGGGGCGTGAAGCGGTCAACTGCAGGATCGAGGGTTATTGACTCGCCCCCGCATGCCGGCTGTCGGCACTGATTGACCTCGACCGTGATGTGAAGCAAGCCCTTCATGCCGGAGAGCAGCCCGCGGTAGTGCTCGACGGGGCGCGGATGGTGAGTGACGAGCGACAGGATGCAGGCGCGACCAGCCGGAGCGATCCGCCAGACATGTAGATCGGAGACCTGGTTGTCGGCGTCGGACTCGATGCGTGTGCGGATCTCTCGCTCGATCTCGCCGTGATCGCCGGCGTCCAGCAGCACTTGCGCGCTCTCGCGCGCAAGCCCCCAGGCCCAGCGGCCCACCAGGATGGCGCCGACGATACCCATCAAAGGGTCCATGAATGCCCAGCCGTAGAGCATGCCCATCCCCAGTGCAACCAGCGCCAGCACGGAGGTCAGGGCATCGGCGATCACATGCAGATAGGCCGCCTTGAGGTTGTGATCCTGGATGTCTGCCAATCCGTGACGCTGCTCGTGAGCGTGGTGGTGCGGATGCTTAGGCTCATGCGGATGAGCATGCTCGTGATGGTGGTGATCGTGTCCGGAATGACCCAGCAACCAGGCGCTGAGCAGGTTCACGGCCAGACCGAAGACGGCGACGATGATCGCTTCCTCGTAGCGGATCTCGACCGGATCGATCAGTCGGCTCAAGGATTCGAACACCATCCAAACGGCACCGGCGGCCAGCAGCAGCGCGCTCGTATAGCCTGCGAGCGAGGGCACCTTGCCGGTCCCGAAGGTGAAGCGAGGATCCGCGCCGCGCTGCCGCGCGAAGGCATAGGCGTAGGCGGCGATACCGAGCGCTGCGGCGTGACTGCCCATATGCCAGCCATCCGCCAGTAGGGCCATCGAGCCGGTGATCCAGCCCGCCACCAACTCCACGCACATCGCCGCGAGCGTAAGACCGACGACCCAGCGCGTTCGACGCTCGGCATCCGCCTGGTCGGCGGTCGAGAAGTCGTGGCTATGATCCCAGTCGCTGATGTCGTGTTTCTGCATGGGCATCTCGTCTGTGATCCAAGCCGCTATCGCCTCCGATCTGTGTGCTCTTGGCCGACAACCGATAACCGACAGCTCATCGCCGACGGCGGATGAATCCTCTCACGCCGACCTCAGCCCTCCGCTGCATGAGCTCCCTCGCCGATCCACTCATAGGTTTCGATGGTTGCCGGGTCGCATTTGCTGCAGCCCGAGCTGCATCCGGCCGAACCCGTGATCCGACGGACTCGGCCTTTGCGCTCCAAAATGCTCAGCATGCCGCGCAATGCGTCCGGGCTGGACTCGAAGCGATAGGCGAGATCCATCAAGCCGACCCGATGGTGTTGCTCGAGATAACCGGTGAGCTCCGATAGGATCATGCACGATCTCCTTGATGATGTGGGGGTCGAGGGCGTCGATCCGAGACGGGAATCAGGTCCCTTCGCGGACGAGCCCGGACGGCCGCGGACCTCCGCGCTCTGCACTGAGCCGCATCCCGATGACCACAGCGGCGAAGAGGGCCAACATGCCGGTGATCCAGGCCGCCGAGCTGGTCGGGTCGCGCGCAAAGATCGCGCTCTGATAGAAGACGGTGGCGACGATATAGCCGAGCCCGGTCGTCCAGAGCACCGTGAAGACCGCCCAGCCCGGCGATGTCTCGCGATAGATGGCCGCAATCGCCGCCACACAGGGTGCGTAGAGCAGGATAAAGAGCAGATAGGCGAAGGCGCCGGCGGCTCCGTCGAAGCGCGAGGCCATGGCCCCGAAGGTACCTGTGGTGATCTCTTGAGACTCGGCCACGACGGCCGTGTCGGTGAGGTCGCCCACGTTCAAGCCGATCGGGTCCTCCCAACTGCCGATTGCATCGGTAAGGTTCGCGGGAATCGTCGCCAAGGCACCGAGCAGTCCGGCCTTCATATCGAAGGGCGTTTCCTCTTCGGCCTCGCCGGCGTCCGAGACTGCGAGGGCCGAATAGGTCGCATCCAGGGTACCCACCACGGCTTCTTTGGCCAGGATGCCGGTGAAGATGCCGACGGTGGCCGGCCAGTTCTCCGCGTCCAGGCCCATCGGTGCAAAGGCAGGCGAGAGCGTGCGCCCGACCTCGGCGAGGACGGATTTGTCGCTGTTCTCGTTGCCGAAGGATCCGTCCGTGCCGACACTGTTCATGACGTTAAGCACCAGCACCATGGGGACGATGACCTGCCCGGCGCGCACCACAAACCCTTTGGTGCGGTCGATCGTGCGCAAGGCGACACCTTTTAGCGTCGGCAGATGATATGGCGGCAGCTCCATGATGAAAGGCGTGGCGTTGCCCTTGAGTAGGGTGCTCTTCATGACGAAGCCGGTCAGCACCGCGACCGCGATGCCGATGAGGTAGAGCCCGAAGACGATGTTCTGACCGCCGACCGGGAAGAATGCGGCGGCGAAGAGCACATAGACCGGCAGACGCGCACCGCAGGACATGAAGGGCGCCATCAGGACCGTCAAGGTCCGGTCGCGTTGGTTCTCCAGGGTCCGTGTCGCCATGATCGCCGGCACGTTGCAGCCGAAGCCGACCAGCAACGGCACGAAGGACTTGCCCGGCAGGCCGACGGCGCGCATGAAGCGATCCATCACGAAGGCTGCGCGGGCCATGTAGCCCGAGTCCTCCAGGATCGACATGAAGATGTACAGGAAGGCGATGATGGGGATGAAGGTCGCCACCACCTGAATGCCTCCGCCGATGCCGTCGGCCAGCAACAGGACGAGCCACCCGGGTGCGCCGAGAGCGGCGAGGACATGGGCCGTCCCGTCCACGAAGAGCGTGCCGGCGGCCTGGTCGAAGGCGTCGATGAAGGCCCCCCCGATGTTGATCGTGAACATGAACATCAGATACATCACGACCAGGAAGATCGGGATGCCGAGCAGTCGGTTAAGCATCACGCGATCGATGCGATCGGAGAGGTTGCGCGAGACCTCTCCGACCTGGGTCACGGTGGCCTGGGTCATGGCGTGGGCGAAGCTGTAGCGGGCATCCGCAATCAGGATGTCGATATCGTCCGCCTGATCGCCGAGCAGCGCCTGGACCTCGCCCGGCTGCAGGTGGTCGCCCACCAGACGCTGCGCCAGATCGTCACCCTCCAGCAGACGGGCCGCAAGCCAGCGCGGCGAGTCGCCGTTGTCGCGCGCGACGGTCGCAACACGCGGCAAGAGCGCAGCGATCGCCTTTTCGAGCACCGGCTGATAGGGGATCTCGACCTGCGGGATCGGATGGGTCGCTTGGCTCTCGAGCAGGACGTGCTTGAGCTCCGCGATGCCTTCTCCGGTCGCCGCCGAGATGGGGACAACCGGACAGCCTAGACGCTTCGCGAGGGCTGCGACGTCGATCCGCATACCCCGCTCGCGGGCGACGTCCATCATATTGAGTGCCACGACCAGAGGGCGGCCCATCTCCATCAGTTGGGTGGTCAGATAGAGATTCCGCTCGAGGTTGGTCGCGTCCAGGATATTCAGGACGAGATCGGCCTCGCGATCGTGAATGAAGTCACGGGCAATGCGTTCATCGAGCGAGAGATCATGGTCCGAGACATCCAGCGAGTAGGTGCCGGGCAGATCGACGAGGTGAACGATGGCACCCTCGAAACGATAGCGCCCGATCTTGCGCTCCACGGTCACACCCGGCCAATTCCCGACGCGCTGACGCGACCCGGTCAGCGCGTTGAAGAGGGTCGTCTTGCCGCAGTTCGGATTGCCGACCACGCCGACGGTCAAGGGCTTGCTCAACGTTTTGTTCCCCGTTCCCGGTTTGGTGTCGCTCGGGAGGATGCTCACGAGAGTCGCTCCACCAGCAGAGCGGCCGCCTCGTCCTTGCGAAGGCTAATCGAGCAGCCACGTACCCGAATCTCCACGGGATCACCGAGCGGTGCGACCCGGAGCACCTGGATCTCTGCACCGGGGGTCAGCCCCATCGAAAGGAGCTTGCGGCGATACGCGGGCGTGCCGGCGTCAAAGCCCTGGACCCGGCCGTGATCGCCGGACTTCATATCTCTGAGGGTGGTCATGAGCGCTGATACGTTACTTGCGAATCGAAAAAGATCGGTTTCCGGAGGGCTTGCGCCAAATGCGCCTTGTCACTGGATCGGTGCAACCAAGATCTTGGCGGCCATGCCGCCGCCGAGCGCGATGCGCGACTCGCCGCGGGCGACCAGAAGTCCGCCGCCCTGACGTTGTACGACACGGACCTCGGATCCCACGTTCAGGCCAAGCTCCGTCAGACGCACCGTCAAGCCTTTACCGCCGTTTAGAGCGACGATTCGGAGGCTTGCCCCTTCGTCGGCCATCATGAGCGGAAAACCTTTCACGGGTGGGCCACTCGTCATCAGTGGCTCGTGGCCGATGGGGTTTGACAGGCCGTGTTGACCGAACATGGTTGATTCTCCGTTTCAAAGAGCCCGATCCGGGAACGTCGTCGGGGCTGAAAGGCGACATGGCGCACGCAGGGTGGGTCGAGCGCCGAGACGGACCATCGGGATGGGCTTGTCGTGGGGTTGCGGCGAGCGCTTGCCCGGCAGGCCTGACGCCTGATTCAAATGCTAGCCCAGCTTTAATCTAGTTGCAAATGATTCTCAACGCGAGGCAGTGTCGGGGCGACGTTCCGCCCTGATACGACCGCAAGACGATTCCGACAAGACGGCTCGCCACATGTCCTATTTCAGCAGTTTTTTCAACGGCTGCACATGATCCCGAGCGGGTTTTTCTGCGTCCGGAGTGACCCGGTGGTGATGAGGCGTCGGAGGTCAGCGGGGACGAGCGTGGAGTGATGCGCGCTTCGCATGAAGGAACGCGGTAACGTGTCGCCGAGATTCGTCCCGGCGAGCGCGCAGGAAGCCATCCGGGATGGTCGAACCGATGCGAGCGAATCGCGCCCCGCCCGGGGGCGGCGGGGTGTCGGAGTGCCGGGCTTCACCCTGTGCCAAGAGCACATTCGCTAAGAAAGCCCCGGTTCGAAACGCCTGGGAACCAACCGATGACGTCCATTCAGACGTCGAAGCTCAGGGCGCGCTAAACGCACCCGGTCGGCTTCGGCAGCCCGCCCCATTTGCAGATCAACTTCATGGGTCCCTTCTTGAAGATGTTGTAGAGGTCTTTGGTCGAGACCTTCTGCTTTTTGGCGAAGATGCGGATCGGCGGCACGACGCCGTCGGTTTCGTACATGGCCCGGGCCTCGCGGATGAAGTCCATGACCTGATCGGTCATCTCGAAGTCGTCCGCCTTGGCCAGCTCGATCGCAACCTCCTCGCTCCAGTCGTCGCGGTTGACGAGAAATCCTTCATTGTCCAAGGGAACACTCAGTGTTTCGGTCATGGGTACGACTCCGGGAAGTGGTCTGATCAGGATTGAAAAGTTCAATAGAATAGTGGTGGCGACGCGAATCGATACAAGGCGTTGGTTGCCTGCTCGTCCGACCGCTCGTCAGCCGCCGCGGCCCGCCTGAATCGCCTCCAGCACGCCGTCCCAAAACCGAATGCGGGCGCAGATCGCCTCTTCGGCAGCGGTTTCGGCCTCGCCGAGCCGTTTGGGGTCATCGTCGCAGAGCTGCTCGAGGAGTTTCATCGACAGGGGGCCATGGAAATCCTCGTCGAGGTGGATATGCCGGTTCAAATAATGATGAAAAACGGGTGCCTGCGCCTCGGTGATGTGCATCTGTCCGAGGAACTGCCGGAACATTCCGGGGATGAGCTTCTCGCGTCCGAGGGCCAGTGCAGCGGCGACGAGATGCGGCTTGTCCTCGCGGATGAAGCAGAAGGTGGTCTCGGAAAAATAGCGCGATGGCAGCGGCACCATCGGCGCGTAAAGGGCCTTGTCGACACCTTGCTCGGTGACGAGGTCGAGAAAGCGCTTCGGCATCTCGCCGTCGGCGCCGATCTCGTTCATGGCGCGACAGTACAGCTCGAAGTGGCTGGCGTACTCGACGCCGCCGCCCGGGAGCGGAAGGCTGTCGGATTCCTCTTCCAGGACAAGCTGGTTGATGAAATAGCGTACACCCGCGTCCCCATGCGGCATCCAGGGTACCGCGATGGGTGCAACTCGCGCTTGCAGGTACTTGATTAGGGACATAAAGTCCCAGACCGAAAAGATGTGATGACTCATGAAGACCTGGAGGTCCTCGATGCGCTCGATGGCGCTGTAGATCGGATGTGCGTTGAGCTGTTCCTGCAGGGGTTGGATGTGGTCCAGGTTCAGTGATGCCATGAGTCCCGTCCTCGTTATTTCAGTATTTCAGTCGACACTGAACCGACAATATAAGGCGTTAGGGCGAGAAATCTCCAGTGGCGCCTGATCGATGTCATCGCGGGTGGGGCGTCTTCGGATTAGCCTGGTCTCGGTTCGGGATCTTCATCCCGGCGAGAGGTGTGGCGATGGAGTCGGGCAGGATGACGGGCGATCGGGTCGGACGGGTTTCCCCGCGATGACGGGCTCCGCGTACGCGCTCGCATTCGTCGTCGGGCTGCTCAGTGCCATGCATTGTATCGGCATGTGCGGCGGCATCACCGGCGCCTTGAGCTACTCGCTGCCACCCGAGACACGCAACGATCGCAGACGGCTCGGGCTATTCGTGCTCGCCTTCAATCTCGGGCGGATCGCCAGCTATGCTGCGGCCGGGGCCCTTTCGGGTGCATTCGGGGCGGCACTGCTCGGTTCAGGCGCATCGCCTTGGATCTTCGAAGCCGTGCGCGTGCTGGCCGCCGGTATCATGATCGGCATCGGTCTCTACATCGGGGGTTGGTTTCCCCGGTTCGCGACGATCGAGCGCTTGGGCATGCCCCTATGGCGTCGGCTTGAGCCGCTCGGGCGGCGCCTCCTGCCGGTGACTACGCTGCCGCGCTCCGTGCTGTTCGGTATGGTCTGGGGATGGTTGCCTTGCGGGCTGGTCTACAGCATGCTTCTCAGCACGCCTGCGCAAGGTGGCGTCCTGGCCGGGGCACTCTACATGACCCTGTTCGGCGCCGGAACCTTGCCGGTTTTGGCACTGGGCGGAGTCTTCGCCGGTCAGCTCTACCGGCTCGGTCAGGACAGACGCTTCCAGGCGGCGGCCGGTATCGGTGTCATCCTGCTCGGACTCTTGACCCTGAGTACAACCCAAACGATTGTGGACGTAGTCACATGACGACTCTGATTGGCCAGTCCCCCGCCTTTACCCGACTTCGTAATGCCCTGTCGCTGGTTGCCGCTACGGATGTGGGGGTTCTCCTGTTGGGCGAGCCCGGTACGGGAAAAGAGACCCTGGCGCGCGAGATCCATGCGTGCAGCGCACGTCGGGATGGTCCCTTCGGCGTGCTCGCCTGCGCGGGAGCGCCGCCCGAAGCGCTCGAGGGCTGTTTGGCTGCGTTTGCGCAGGATGCGCCGGCGACCCTCTACCTGGACGAGGTCGGTGAGCTGAATGCGGCGGATCAGGCGCGACTGCTGCATGCCATCGTTGCGCAGGACGCCCCTCGCGACGGGTCTCGCTCCGGAGTCAGGCTGAGGGTCATCGCGGCCTCGGCTTTGGACCTCGATCGGCTCGTACAGGAAGGGGTCTTTCGGCGCGATCTGTATCTGCGCCTCTGTGTCGTTCCGCTCGAGGTCCCGCCTTTGCGTGACCGGGCGCTCGATATCCCTGCGCTGACGCAGCACTTCATCACGACCGCGGCGGCGCGGCATCGGCTCGATCCGCCGCGGCTTAAATCCGGTGCGGAGCGCTTGCTGCGCCGGTATACGTGGCCGGGCAATCTGCGCGAGCTCGCCAACCTGTGCGAGCGTCTCGTGATCCTCCTTCCGGGCACCGAGGTGGGTCCCGAGAACCTACCCGGCGAGGTGATACGGGGTGCGCCGCAGTCGGAGAAGGACATCGGTTTCTCGCTGCCGCCGCACGGGATCGATCTTAACGACCTCGAGGCGGAGCTGATCCGCCAAGCCCTCTCGCTGGCCGGCGGAAATAAGAGTCGGGCCGCGCGTCTGCTCGGGTTGACGCGAGATACGTTGTTGTATCGCCTTCAAAAACACATTATCGGCGGCTAAACCGCGTCCCCGTGCTGTCCGGCGATGTTGCAATCTGAGGCGACGGTCGGAACCGTGTCTGCGCGTCGGCGCCGGACGCGGTTTAGAAGATCGAAAAATAATCTCTGAGCCGCGTCTCCGCCGGCGGTAGTGGACTGCGCCACGCCGAAAGAATTCTCGAAAGAATGCATGTACCTCCGACGCGGTTCAGCGCGGTTCAGTGTAAACGCTGACCGCTGCACCACTTGTCGAAGTAACGCTGCATCACCTCGCGGACAGGTGCAGGGTAATTCAGCGCTTCCATCTGTCCCATGCCCTCGCGGAAGAAATTGGGTGCGTGGTCGGGCAGTTGCTCGCCGATAGCGGCGAAGGACTCTTCCATCAGGGCGGGCTGCTGGCTGCGCGTGGCGACGATCCCTCGGTTGATCAGGAGGACGAGCCAAGGATCGGTCGGGTCGGTCGGGTCCATACCCTGGACGCGGTCTGCGCCGATGCCCTCTGCAATCTCGCCCATCAGGCCGTAAAGCTCGGCGAGCTCCTCGGGTCGGCTCAACCGATTCGCGAGTATGGCCAGGGCGTTCACGACATCCTCCGGGTGCTGGAGCTCGCCGCCTCGGCGCAACATCCAGCATGCGAAAGGGACTGCGAGGACCTCGACCGCTTGCGCCTGTGATTCGAGACTCAGACGCCGCGCGACATCGCCGAGCTCGCGAAGCAGGCCGAGTCCGTGCTCGAGCAGGGCCTCGGGTTCCGCGCCGGTGACCGGGCGCGACACCTGTGCTGACTCGCCGCGCGGTTCGGCCTCGCCGGCGCGCACGGCGTCGAGCAGTTGCGCGAATCCGCTCAGCGACACCTGCGGTGCGGGCTCGACTGTCTGCTCGGAGTCGTCGTAGGCGCGCTGGATCTCGTCGCCGAGTCGCTTGAGCTCATCCGCGATATCGCTGAGGTCGACCTTCGGGAGCATGGGCTGATCATCCTGGCAACAGAAAGAAACCGAGGTCGGATCGACCGATCCGGCCTGCGTCCTGCAGCGGCGCGGCATCGAGTCGTTGCAAGCGGACTCCGACCGCCTTACCTGGAAAATATAGCAAGAGCGACCATACCCGTCTCGTGCGCGGTCTCACGTCGGCCCGAGGCATGCATCCGCGGGATCGGTTAGACTAGTCACGATGAGAAAAAGCCCAGATCTCCACAGTCATTCCACGGCCTCCGACGGCACCTTGACCCCCGATGCGCTGATGCAACGCGCGTGCGCGTCCGGTGTACAGGCCATCGCTCTTACCGATCACGATACCACCGAGGGCCTCGCCGAGGCACGCACCGCGGCCGAGGCACTCGGTCTTCGGCTCGTCCCGGGGGTGGAGATCTCGGTGACCTGGGGCGGCCGCACGGTTCACATCGTGGGTCTCAATGTCGATCCCGAGAATGTCGCCCTACAGGCGGGCCTGAGTCGACTACTCGCCTATCGAGGCTGGCGCGCCGAGGAGATCGGGCGCCGCCTGGCCCGGCAGGGTATCGAGGGCGCTTACGATGGCGCGAAGGCGTTCTCGAACGGTCGTCTGATCGGGCGCACCCATTTTGCCCGCTTCCTGGTCGCGCAGGGCCATGCGCACGACCTTCGGGATGTCTTCAACCGCTATCTGGTCAACGGCAAGCCCGGTCATGTCAGCGGCGAATGGGCGACCCTCGACGAGGCGACCCGCTGGATCACGGGCGCGGGAGGTCAGGCCGTCATCGCCCATCCGGCGCGCTACAAGCTCACGCGCACCCGCCTGCTGAAGTTACTCGGTGAGTTCCGCGAGTGCGGTGGCGTGGGTCTGGAGGTCGTCTCCGGGAGCCACAGCCGTGACGAGATCTTCAATTTCGGTTGTCTCGCGCGCGACCAAAAGATGCTTGCCTCTGCCGGCTCCGACTATCACGGCCCCGAGAACCCTTGGATCGATCTGGGACGTTTGCCCGCCCTACCGAAGGCGTGTACGCCGATCTGGCACGACTGGCCCGATCTCGACGCCGAATCGAGCTTGCCTCGAGTCGCTGCCGGTTGATCGCGGGCCATGGCGCAGTTCTTTCAGATCCATCCCGCGAATCCTCAGGCACGGCTGATCCGCCGCTCGGTCGAGATCCTGTTGGAGGGTGGCGTCATCCTCTATCCGACAGACTCGTCCTACGCGCTCGGCTGTCAGATCGGCGAAAAATCCGCGATGGAGCGGATCCGCCGGATCCGCAAGCTCGACGACAAGCACAACTTCACGTTGGTGTGCCGAGACCTCTCCGAGATCACGACCTACGCCAGGATCGACAATCAGGCCTTTCGGTTGCTGAAGACACTCACCCCCGGTCCCTACACCTTTATCCACGAGGCGACCAAGCAGGTTCCGCGGCGTCTCCTGCATCCCAAGCGCAAGACGATCGGCATCCGGGTGCCCGACAACGAGATCTGTCGTGCACTGCTCGGCGAGCTCGACCAGCCGATCCTCAGCACCACGCTGATCATGCCGGGTGACGATCGACCCCTCACCGACCCCGAGGAGATGCGGGAGCTGCTCGACAAGCAGGTCGATCTCATCATCGACGGGGGGTTCTGCGGGGTTGAGCCGACCACCGTGGTCGACATGACCGCGGAGCCGCCGAGCCTGATGCGTCTCGGCAAGGGCGATGCGACCTTGTTCGAGGAATGAGCCGCGGTAACGTTGCGCGGCGGCTGTGCCGCGCGCGGAACGGCTCCGTGGAGAGCAGGGTGCGTCGCACGCGCGTCGGCGAAAATCCCACGTGCGCTCGGTATATAATGCCGCGATGGAAGCCCTGAACCCCTACCAACTGCTGGCCGTCCTCGCCATCCCGGTCCTGTTTGCGATCACGGTCCACGAGGCCGCACACGGATGGGTCGCAAGCAAGCTGGGCGATCGCACCGCCTTGATGCTCGGTCGCGTGACCTTCAATCCGATCAAGCATATCGATCCGATCGGAACCATCGTGGTTCCTCTCGCCACCTTTTTCCTGGTGGGATTCCTCTTCGGTTGGGCGAAACCTGTGCCGGTCAATTGGCGCAACCTGCATCACCCCCGTCGAGACATGGCCCTGGTGGCGATCGCGGGTCCGGGGGCGAATCTGCTGATGGCGCTCTTTTGGGGAGGCATGATCAAGCTGGGTATCCTCCTGTTGCCGATCAGCCAATGGATTGCCCTTCCTTTGGTGTACATGGGCGCTGCCGGAATCCTGATCAACGTCTTCCTGATGGTTCTGAATCTGATCCCTCTGCTGCCGCTCGACGGCGGGCGGGTGCTCAACGCGATGCTTCCGCCGAAACTGGCCGCGCAGTTCTCGCGATTGGAGCCTTTCGGGCTGATCATCCTGCTGGCATTGCTGATCACCGGGCTCCTCGGAGCGGTTCTGCTGCCCCTCGTGATCGGGACCGTGGGCCTGCTCCCGGGTTCGGCGATCGTGAGAGAGCTCTTCTTCGTCTGATTACGAGGCTGCCAAACCTTGACTTCCGTCTCCGCACACCACTCGCGCGTCCTCTCCGGGATGCGTCCTACGGGCCGTCTCCATCTCGGACACTATCACGGTGTCCTGAAGAACTGGCTGGAGCTTCAGCACGAATACGAGTGTTTCTTCTTCGTCGCCGATTGGCATGCCTTGACGACGCACTACGAGGATCCTTCGATCATCCCGACGAGCACTCGCGAGATGGTGATCGACTGGTTGGCCGCCGGGATCAATCCGGGCTCGGCGACACTCTTCATCCAATCGCGGGTTCCGGAGCATGCCGAGCTGCATCTTCTGCTCTCCATGATTACGCCTCTGGGCTGGCTGGAGCGGGTGCCGAGCTACAAGGACCAGCAGGAGAAGCTCAAGGAGCGCGATCTTGCGACCTACGGCTTCCTCGGTTACCCGCTGCTCCAAAGCGCGGACATCCTGATGTATAAGGCCGGGCAGGTCCCGGTCGGAGAGGATCAGGTCGCCCACGTGGAGCTGACGCGCGAGGTCGCGCGGCGCTTCAATCACATTTACGGTCGCGAGCCCGGCTTCGAGGAGAAAGCGGAGGAGGCCAAGCGCAAGATGGGCAAGAAGAACGCCAAACTCTTCGATCGGCTGAGGCGCAGCTATCGGGAGCAAGGCGATCAGGAGGCATTGAGCGTGGCCCATGCGCTTCTGGAGGGGCAGGGCAATATCACCCTGGCCGATCGCGAGCGACTGCTCGGGTATCTCGAGGGCGGCGGACGGGTCATCCTGCCCGAACCCATGCCGCTGCTGACCAAGGCCTCGAAGATGCCGGGGCTGGACGGGCAAAAGATGTCCAAGTCTTACGGTAACACCATCGCCTTGCGCGACGAGCCTGCCGATGTCGAGAAGGCGCTGCGGACCATGCCGACCGACCCCGCGCGGGTGCGCCGGACCGATCCGGGCGATCCGGAAAAGTGCCCGGTTTGGCAGTTCCACCTGGTGTATTCGAACGATCAGGTTCGCGACTGGGTGCAGCAGGGCTGCCGCTCGGCCGGCATCGGCTGTTTGGACTGCAAGCAGCCGGTGATCGACGGTGTGCTCGCCGAGCTGATGCCGATGCAGCAACGCGCCAGGGAGTACTCGGCCCAGCCGGAGCTCCTGCGCAACGTCATCAACGAGGGCTGCGAGCGTGCACGCGATGTTGCACACGAGACGCTTGAAGAGGTTCGGCACGCGATGTCCCTGGTGATGAGCTAAACCGCGCTCGGCGTCCGGGCGTTGGCCAGAGGTGCTCTCGGCGTCGCAGCCGTCGGTCGGCGACGGCAGGGCGCGGTTTAGAACACCCAAATTTAGGGACTCAAGTATGGCGGATGAAGGCACAGACCGGCAGCCGCCGCCGGGGCAACAGCAGGAGATGCCGCTCGAGGTGGCGCCCTTCGCCATGGTGCGGGGCTTGCCTTTCCTGACCTTGCCTGTGGATCTCTATATTCCGCCGGACGCGCTCGAGGTCTTTTTGGATGCCTTCGAAGGACCGCTGGATCTACTGCTCTATCTGATCAAGCGACAGAATCTCGACATCTTGGATATCCCGATCGCGGCCATCACCGCGCAGTACATCGAATACGTCGATCTCATGACCGAGCTGCGCCTGGAACTGGCAGCGGAGTATTTGGTTATGGCTGCAATGTTGGCCGAGATCAAATCCCGGATGCTCCTGCCGCGTGTGCAGGCCGCGGAGGAGGAGGGCGAGGATCCGCGCGCCGAGCTGGTGCGTCGGCTCCAGGAGTACGAGCGGTTCAAGCAGGCTGCGCAGGATCTGGACGCACTTCCAAGGTTGGAGCGGGACGTCTTTGCCGTCCGGGCCGAGGTGCCGCCCGGTCATGTTCAGCGCGTCCCACCCGATGTCGATTTTCGCGAGCTGCTTCTCGCCATGCGCGAGGTGATGGCCCGCGCCGATCTCTTCACGCGCCATCGCGTCGAGCGTGAGTCCTTGTCGCTGCGCGAGCGCATGTCGTGGGTGCTCGAGCGTCTGAGCGACGGCGGTTTCCTCGCCTTCACGGACCTCTTCGATATCACCGAGGGACGCCAAGGCGTTGTGGTGAGCTTTCTCGCGCTCTTGGAGCTGATCAAGGCGGCGACATTGGAGCTGGTCCAGGCCGAGCCGTTCGCCCCCATTCATGTGCGTCTGCGCGAGACGGCGGCGGGCGAAGTCCTCGACGAGGCGGCAGGTGCTTAAGCAGATCGTCGAAGCCGCTCTGGTCGCCGCGGGCGGGCCGCTGACCGCGGACCAGCTCTTGGCGCTCTTTCTGGACGAGGAACGTCCGTCGCGTGCCGATGTGCTCGCGGCGATCGGCGCACTGCAGCAGGACTATGCCGAGCGCGGTCTCGAGATCGTCGAGGTTGCCGGCGGCTGGCGTGTTCAGGTGCGCGCGAGCATCGCCCCTTGGGTGGCCCGCCTGTGGGACGAGCGACCCCCGCGCTACTCGCGCGCCCTGCTCGAGACGCTCTCGCTGATCGCCTATCGGCAGCCGATCACACGCGGCGAGATCGAGGACATCCGCGGGGTCGCCGTCAGCACGCAGATCGTCAAGACCCTGACCGAGCGGGAGTGGATCCGTGTGGTCGGCCATCGTGATGTTCCCGGCCGACCTGCGCTCTTCGCGACTACGCGCAAGTTCCTGGATTATTTCGGTCTTCGGTCCCTCAACGAGCTGCCGACCCTCGCCGAGATCCGCGCCCCGGATTTCCTGATCGACGAGGCATTGGCGCTGGAGGCTCCCACCCACGATGCCGCGGATAAAAAGCCCCGAGACGACGCTGGTGTATGATCGTAGGATCGCCGCCAGCCGCCAGCCGCCAGCCGCCAGCCGCCAGCTTCACTCTGCCGTCTGAGAACCGAATCCAAGCCGCAAACCGAATCGATAGCTGATGGCCGATCCTAAATCCGGCATTGAGAACCGCAAAGACGCAAAGGACGCAAAGGAAAACAAAAATTTGCAATGACGATGTTCGCCTTTCGCGTGAATAGCGTCATTGAAGCAAGGCATTGAACGCCTTAGCGTCCTTTGCGCCTTTGCGGTTCAACGACTCTTTTTAGGCCGATAGCAGGAAGCAGGAAGCAGGAAGCAAGCCCCTGGACGCTGACCGCCCAAGACGATAAACCCGAGAGCCCGATATGACAACCGACCGACGTTCCCCTCCGCCGCCACCTGCCGATGAGCCCGTGCGCCTGCAGAAGGCCCTTGCCGACGCTGGACTGGGCTCGCGTCGAACCATCGAGGGTTGGATCAGCGAGGGGCGGATCCGGGTCAACGGTGATCTCGCCAAGCTCGGCGATCGGGTCACCAGCCGGGATCGGATCCGTATCGACGGGCAAGACGTCAAGCTCAAGGGGCGGCGAGATAAGATTTCTCAAGTCATCGCTTACCACAAGCCCGAAGGCGAGCTGGTCACGCGCCGCGATCCCGAGGAGCGCCCGACCGTGTTTCGTCGCCTGCCCAAACCCAAAGAGGGCCGATGGATCGCGGTCGGGCGGCTCGACATCAATACCTCCGGACTCATCCTCTTCACCACCGACGGCGAGTTGGCAAACCGGCTCATGCATCCCTCGCGCGAGGTCGAGCGCGAGTACGCCGTGCGTATCCTTGGCGAGGTGCCCGAAGGAACGCTCGAACGTCTTGCCGCCGGCATCGACCTGGAAGACGGGCTCGCCAAGTTCGACGCCGTAACAGAGCGCGGCGGCACGGGCGCGAATCGCTGGTTTCATGTCGTCCTGCGCGAGGGTCGCAACCGCGAGGTGCGCCGTCTCTGGGAGGCCGCCGGCTGCCAGGTGAGTCGGCTTATCCGCATTCGCTACGGCAATATCGAGCTCGGGCGACGCCTCTATACCGGAAACTGGCGACCCTTGTCCGAGGACGAGCAGAAGACCTTGATGGCGCTGGCCGGTCTGACGCCCCCGGTGCCCAAGCGCCGACAGATCCGCCCCGGGGCAAAACCTTGGCAGTCCAAACGACCGAGCGGCGAGTCCCCCTTCGCGCGCGGTCCCAAGTGGGGCCGGCCACGGGGCGATCGCTGAGCCCGGGCTTGCGTGATTGCCGTTTGGGTGTACTCTTAATGCCATATCGCATTTCGAGGGTCTGTGATGGAGTCGCACGCGAGAGTTTTCCGGATTCCGGTGTCTTCCGGTGCCGCCGACGCCGAGATCGCTCCCGGAGGTGGGGCGACGGTCTTTCTGCGCCTCGGACTTCCGACCGATCGGGCGGGTCTGGTCGCCGAGAGCCGCCGTGGCTTTCCGGTGACCGTCATCGAGCGGCTGGCCGAGATCCTCGACCGGCCGCAGCAGACTCTGCTGCGAATCGCCAAGATTGCACCGTCCACTCTGACCCGGCGTCGGCGCAGCCCCGACGGGCGCCTGTCTCCGGAAGAGAGCGATCGTGTCTACCGCATCGCGGCTGCGTTCGGCGATGCGGTGGATCTCTTCGAGGGCGACGCCTCCGCCGCGTCCGGGTGGCTCGGCGAGCCGGCGAAGGCGCTGGGCGGGACGGCGCCGATCGAGCATCTGGATACCGAGGCCGGCGCCACGCAGGTGCACGACCTCATCGGGCGTCTGGAGCATGGCGTCTACAGCTGATGCGGGTCTTTCGGCTCGTCAAGGAACGATTCGCCGACAACGCCCTGGACGGTTCGGGCGCGAAGGTCTACGGCGGACGCTGGAATCGCAAGGGTAATGCGGCCGTGTACACCTTGGACAGCATCGCGCTGGCGGCTCTCGAGCTTCTGGTGCATCTGCATCGCAGCGAGGTGCTGAATCGGTATTGTTTGGTGACCCTCGATCTTCCCGATGAGGATGTGCTGGTTCTGGACGACGCCGGACTGCCCGAGGATTGGCGAGACGATCCCGCACCTGTCTCGACCGCGGCGATCGGAAGCGCCTGGTTGGCCGGCGGCCAATCACTCGCGCTGTCGGTTCCGAGTGTCCTGATTCCGCAGCAACGCAACTTTGTGTTGAATCCCGGTCATGCGGCGTCAGGCGCGGTGTTCGCGACGGCAACGCTCGAATCCTTCGATCTTGATCCACGTCTTGTTCGTTGATTCGATTGCGATCGATTCGAGGCAACGACGACACGGACTGCGATGCCGTAGCCATGAGCAGACCCCGCTTTATCGACCGACGCACCGCGATCCTGATCGTCGTCGCCAACATGATCGGGACAGGCGTGTTCACGACGCTCGGCCTCCAGGCGGCCGGAATCCCCGACGGCGCAGCCTTGCTGCTGCTCTGGCTGATCGGCGGCCTGATTGCGCTCTGCGGTGCACTCTCCTACGCGGAGTTGGCCGCTGCCTTGCCACGCTCGGGCGGGGAGTACCACTTCTTATCGCGGATCTTTCATCCGCTGCTCGGCCAGTTGGCCGGCTGGGTGTCCGTGACGGTCGGTTTCGCGGCCCCGGTGGCCTTGGCAGCGATGGCGATGGGTCACTATGCCGCGACCGTCCTTCCGGCGCCGCCCACGGCGATCGCGGTGACGGCCTTGGTCCTGATCACGGCCGTGCACGCCTTCGACCTGGATCTGGGGCGGCGCGTGCAGGTCGTCGCCACCTGGCTGAAGATTGCTGTCATCCTGCTGTTCTGTGTCGTTGGGCTTGCTCTGCCGGCGACCTCGGGCAGTCTTTCAGTGCTGCCCTCCGCAATGACGCTCGAGGCGGTTTGGAGTGCGCCATTCGCCGTGTCCTTGATTTATGTCGCCTATGCCTACTCCGGGTGGAACGCCGCCGCCTATGTGGTGGACGAGGTCCAGGACCCGCACCGTGCGGTTCCTCGGGCGCTGCTGCTCGGCACGCTGAGTGTCACGCTGCTGTATCTTCTGCTCAATCTGACCTTCCTGCGCACCGTCGACTACGGCGCCTTGGTCGGTCGCGTCGAGGTCGGTGCGCTCTCCGCCGAGACCATCTTCGGCGCCGTCGGCGGGCATCTCATGAGCTTGGTGCTGACCCTCTTGCTGGTCTCGACCGTCAGCGCCATGGTGCTTGCTGGACCGCGCGTCTTGGAGCGTATCGGCGAAGATCTGCCGTTCTTCCGACCGCTCGGTGTGCGCAATCGGCGCGGCGCACCGACCCGTGCGGTGTTGCTGCAACAGGGTTTGGCGCTTGCGATGATCCTCACGGGCTCATTCGAGGGCGTCTTGAGCTTTGCGGGTTTCACGCTCACACTCTTCGCGGTCATCACCGTCGCCGGTGTCGTCCGTTTGCGTCGGCGCGAGCCGAACCTGCCGCGACCCTTTCGGGTGCCCTGGTATCCGCTGCCGCCCTTGGTGTTTATCCTGGTCAGTCTGGCGAGCCTACTTTTTCTTGCGGCGGAACGACCGCTCCCGGTGTTGCTGGCCGTGCTTCTCCTCGGTCTCGGCTGGGTGTCCGTGAGGCTGTCGGGGCGTCGCTGAGGCTCAGGCTGTCGCCGTCTCCGCCGTTCCGGAATCATCATGCTGACTCTCATCTGCCCTGGCCTCCTCGGCCCGATCCCGGCGGCCCCGGAGACACTCCCGAAGGTTTCGGCCATCGATCGGCTGCTCGCGCGCGCGGATCTTATCCCGGCCGGCGGGCACAGCGCTGGGATCGCACTTTTGAGGGACGTCGGCGTTTCGATCGACCCGGACGAGGACGCCCCGACGGCCTCGCTCAGCCTCCTCGGCGAGGCATCGGATGCGCGGTGCGACGGCTATTGGATGCATGCCGATCCGGTGCATCTGCGCCCGGATCGCGACCGCCTATTGCTCTTTGCCGGCGAGGGTGTCGCGCCCGACCGTGCAGAGGCGGATGCCCTGGTTGCACTCTTCAACAGCCATTTCGCCGCAGATGGGCTGCGCCTCACCGCGCCACACCCGAATCGGTGGTATCTAAAATCGGATCGGATCCTGGACCTGCGCACCGAGACCCTCGAGCGCGTCGTCGGCGGGCCTGTCCCGATCGATCTCCCGAGCGGTGCGGATGCCCGGCGCTGGCGTGGCCTGATGAACGAGGTTCAGATGCTCTTTTACGGCAGTGAGGTCAATCGTCTCCGCGAGCAGGTCCGGCGTCCGGCGATCAGCGGCATCTGGACCTGGGGCGGCGGCGTGCTGCCGGAGCGCTCGGGCGAGCCTCCGGACGCGGTGATCGGGGATGATCCGCTGACCGCGGGTCTGGCACGATGGTGTGGGGTTGCGCACCGCTCGCTTGAGGGATGGTCGCCGCAGGAGTCGCTCCCGGGGCGGCGCCAACTCGTGCTCTGGGACCGGCTCGGTGCGGCGCTGCTGGAGCGGGATCTCGCGGGCTGGTCGACCGCATTGGAGGCGCTGGAGGGAACGATCGCCGTGCTCGAAGCGCGGATCAAACGCCGGGGCCTCGACGAGGTCCGGCTCGACCCCTGCGAGGGGATCGTCTATCGGCTGACGCGATCCTCGGCCCGGCGCTTCTGGCGTCGCGGTGGGTTGGCCGAGGGGCTGGTTCGGCACTCTTGAGTGGCGGGGCTCGAACCGGCGCAGGCCCCAGACGGGCCGATCGGTCCGCCTTCGGACTGTTCCGGAGGCCTCGGCCAGAGTTCGCGGAACGGCCGACGGTCCAGCTCGACGGTCGACTTCGTTCAGGTCGCCATCTCGACCAGTGTGGGTTTGAGGAGCGCGAGTGCATCGGCGGTCGCAAGCGAGATGATGTAGCCGCGCTTGCCTCCGTTGATGTAGATCCGCGGCAGTGCGGCGATTCCGCTATCGCAGTAAACCGGCATGGCGCGCCGCGTGCCGAAGGGCGAGGTGCCGCCGACCTGATAACCCGAATGCTTGTCCGCGATCTCCGGCGCGCAGGGTTGGACGCGTTTTACGCCGATGGCGCGTGCAAGGGCTTGGGTGGACACTTGCCGATCCCCGTGCATCAGCACGATCATCGGGTTGCCCCGATCGTCCTCCATGATCAAGGTCTTCACGACCAGGTGCTCGTCGACGCCATGCTCGCGCGCAAACTGCGCCGTTCCGCCTCCGTCGACGTAGGTGTAGGGGTGGTCTTCGAAGTCCACCTTGGCGGCGCGCAGTGCGCGGACGGCTTGCGTGACGGGTGCTTTCGGCATCGGTTCCGTTACCAGTGCGAGGTCCCGGACTCGCCCTTGAATGGACCGACGACGTCGGCGGTGATCCATCCGCCGTAATAGCCGCCGGGCTGCGCAATCACGCGTTCCCCGTCGAGGAAACACGCGACCCGTCCGGGATAGAAGCAGATCCACCCCGCATGGGGCTCGAAGCCCGCGAGAGGCTCCGGATAGCACCAGGCGACGTCGATCGCGGGGCCGGCGGCATTCTTGACCCGGAAATAGCGTGCCTGGCCTTTCCATTCGCAGAAGCTGCGCGTCGGCGAGACCGTCAGGAGCGCCATCGCGACATCCTGCGGCGGGACATAGAGCGTCGGCGGGCTGCCGGTCTCGCAGACCCGAACCGCACGGTTGGAATCGGCCAGGGTCACCGTGCCGGCGAGGACTCGGACGGGTCGTGGCTCGGGGCGGATCGCGGGCGGACGAGGGTAGTCCCAGACGGACTCTTGATCAGGGCCGGGCTCAATGGCGAAGTCGGGTCGTGTCTGCCCGCGAAATCGCCATGCCGCGCGGGCACGTGCGATCCGGGGGTCGTCTGTCGGCATCTCGGGCATGGGATCTCACCAGGAAATGGTTCATCAATAAGGAAAACGACTCGCCGAGAGAATATCTTTCGTTTTGGTTGTTGTCGTTCTCGACAACGACGACCACAACCATTACGACGTAGAGTGTGGTGCTCAGCTTTCTTCTGGATTGTGACTAAACCGCGTCCCGAGTGAAATGCGTTGTTTTCATCGAGGGTCGGGCTTAGGGTCTTTTCCGACCTTTGGGGAGACGCGGCTTAGAATTTAACTTTTCGATATCTTAAACCGCGCCGTCTCCAACGGTCGTTAAGTCTGCCGCGGCTGTTCCTGTCCGCAGACATCGCAGACCGCGCCGGGCGCGGTTTAAGGGATACGCTGCCAAACCAAGGTGCGGTTGTTGACCGGCATCGGGTGATCCGCGATCAGCTCCATGCCGTTGTCGCGGGCCATTCGGATCAGAAGGTCGAGGTCGCGGATGCCCATCGCGGGGTCGCGCGAGCGCAGCATGGCGTCGAAGCGTGCGTTGCTCTCGCTGGTGTAGCGACCGCCAACGTTGAAGGGCCCGTACAGCACGAAGTGCCCGCCATCGATCAGGACTCGGCCGACGCCCTCGAACATTGCCTCCACCTGCGATTCCGACATGATGTGTGCGGTGTTGGCGCTGAAGACGGCATCGAAGCGCTCCTCCGGCCACAGGCCGGTCACGTCGAGCACGCGGACGGGCGGTAGATTGGGCAGGGCGGCATCGTCCAGCCAGGCCCGGATTCCCGGAAGATTGTGCGCGCAGTCGCTGGTCTGCCAGATCAGATGGGGGATGGCAGCGGCGAAGAAGACCGCATGCTGACCGGTGCCGCTTCCGATCTCGAGAAGGTGACGGGCCTCTTGAAAAAGCGGGCCGATCACGTCGAGAATCGGGCGCTTGTTTTCTTCGCAGGCTTCCGAGTAGGGTTTGTCGATCGGATACATGGTCTTTGCCGTTCGGGGGTGAATCGGGGCTGCAATGCTCGCATGTTCCGGCCATACGCGATGCAATGTCGCACTCCGAGCAGTCCGGACGTCGGGGCGCACGGGTCGATCGACAACCGGTTTCGCATCGCAACGGATCGAAATTGCATCGGATCGGTCCGCGCGATCCGTTATGCTGCATACCGCGCGGTCCCCTCTGCGCTGAGGCACGCGGGCATGGACAAGAGCGTCGCCGGCGCGCAGTCCGGCGCCGAGTGGATTCCTACTGACCCGATATCGGAGACGGTCACATCGTGGAGACACCTTTGCACCGCACCCTCGCGGGGCCTGCGCTCCGGGCTCGCCCGATTCGGGCGGCCCCGCGGGTGCGAGCCGTCGCGGCGTGTGGGTTGCTCGGGCTCGCCGTCTCGCTCGCCGGTTGTGCCGGTGTGCGACCGGATCTCCCGGGGGGCGCCGCGTCGACAACGGACCCTGGTGTCGCTCGGGCGACGGAGCCTCCACGATGGGAGGGCTTGGACGATTCCCTTGCGTCCGAAGCGCCGACGGGCGGGGTGGTTCCGTCCGACGCGCTTGCGGCCGAGCCTCGTCCGGTCGACGGTGTGTTGTTCAACGATCCCGGCGCGCCACCGGTGCTCTTCAGCCAAGATCCCGCGATTCTTCGGGCCGAGGTGGCGGCCGAGTGTTTGTCTGCACGATCCATGTCGGTCTCGACGCGTGACGGGCTCGATGCATTGGTGGCAAGCCTGTATTCGTCTGTGATCGACCCGGCCGAAGGCACCGAGGCGCTGATCCTCGGTAACTGCGCTCCGACGACGGACATCGTGCGTGAGATGGTCGCAAAGGGCGGGGACCAGGCCATGCCTGCGGTTGCGGAGCGCGCCCGCGCTCTGAGTGCGCCTCAGGCGCGACGCGCGATCGAGACGGCGGCAGCCGACGGGCTCACGCGCCATCTCGAGTTGAACGGCTCGAGCAGCGGGCCCACGCGTCTCGCACGCGACCACGCGATGGCCTATTTCCCGTCGGCGGGATCGGCGGTGCGTATCGGGAGCTCGAACGGCGTCGATCGTTTGTATCGGCGTGCGATACCCGGTTTCGGCGTCTACACCTTCGTCATGATCGGCCCGAATGTCGAGCGCCTTGCGCAGACCGATCAGGACCGTCACCGCGAATTATTTCGACTCGTGGAGACCTATTCGGCGGTCGGCGACGACGCCGAGCCCGCACCGCGCCCCGATGCTCATGTTTTTTTGATCCCAGTCGATGCGGAGCTCGGAGGGATGCCTTTGTTCAATCAAGTCGCCGCTGATCTCTCCGATCGGATGCGCGGGAAGCTGATCCAGGAACTGCGCGAACGGGGCGAGGCGACCCTCGCGACGCGTCTGCAGAAGGGATCCGGTCCCTTCCTCGTTGCCGGTCTCGGTCCGGATCTACTGCATGGAGGGCCCGGTGACTACCGGCTCGTTGCGGATCTCTCCGGCCTCGGGATCGAGTACCTGTACGCGGTTGTCGACGCCTTCGATCGCGACATTGCCCCGGCGCTCGGCGGTCGACCTGAGAGCCTGGCGACGATCCGCGATCGACTCCGGGACGTCGGGGCGCCACAATCGGATCATGCGGGGACAATGGCGACCGTGGAACCGGTGTGGTTGTTCATGCTGGGCGGATCGGGCCAATCCGAGACCGGTGCGGCCATCGGTCGGCTGATCCCCGGCGTTGCGGGCATCCTGAAGAACGAGCCGCCGAGTGCCTGACCCGCTCGACGCCAGGGAGTGCAGACTAAGACGATGAATATCATTCCAACCGGTGTGGGTAGCTTGGTCCGCTTCCTGATCGGGATCTTTCTACTCCAGGGTGTCACGGGTCTCCTGGTGTACACGGCCTTGAGCACCGATTGGCACACGACCTGGCCGCTCTTCCTGCTTTTGGGCGGCTCGATCGGCACGTTGGTCGCCTTTTGGTTCAATACCATCGTTGCGGCGGACCGCCATCGTACCGTCTCGCGCGTGAGCGAGCGCTTTTCCAAGGAGCGCGAGAAGATCCGGGTCAAGGCCGAGCAGATCCGTGCCAAGGTCGGTCGCGACAACGCGGTCCTCCAGGCCAAGGTCCGGCACCGGGGTTCGATGGGTGCGAACCTCAAGACCGGTGTCGTGGTCGGCGGTGCCGTCGGTCTCGGTGTGGCCATGATGTTGGCTCAGTTCGTCACGCTCGGGCTGCTCACCCTGACGACGGCAGGGGGTGCCGCGCTCGGATATACCGCCCGGGTGCGCCAAGAGAAACATCTCGCGGCCAAGCGTCTCGCCGAGGAGGAGCGCATGCTCATGATGATGGACGGCGATCCGCCGCCGCGCCGCTTGACCGGCCGCAAAGGCCGGCGCAGCGATCCGGATGGCGATTGAGCTCGCAGCATTCAACCTGAAGGATCCGAGTCCAGGATCCGAAACGAGGAACGCCCCATGGCCGAGATGACAAGCTACCCAGCCGGGACCTTCTGCTGGGTCGATCTGGCGACCAATGCGCCCGAGGCCGCGAAGACCTTCTACGGCGAGATCTTCGGCTGGACCTCCGAGGACCTCGCGACCGAGTACGAGGTGCCTTACAGCATCCTCAAGCGCAACGGCAAGCGCGCTGCCGCACTCTACGAGATGGCGCCCGAGCAAGGCGCCTTTCCCTATTGGGCGAGCTATGTCCGGGTGATGGACGTTCAGGCGAGCGCCGAGCAGGCCGTCGAGCTGGGCGGCCGCCTGGTGATGCCCGCGGTCGATGTGATGCAGCTCGGACGCATGGCCTTCATTCAGGATCCCACCGGCGCCGTGCTCGGCCTCTGGGAGCCGGGCTCGCTGTTCGGTGCCGAGATCGACAACACCGAGGGCGCGCGTAGCTGGAGCGAACTGCAGACCCGCAACACCAAGGCCGCGACGCGCTTCTACCAGGACCTCTTCGGCTGGACCGCACGGACCAGCAAGAGCTTGATGGACGGGCGTTATACCCTGTTCGAGCTTGACGGCAAGGAGGTCGGCGGGATGATCGAGCTCGATGCCCAATGGGGCTCGATGCCGCCGAACTGGTCGATCTATTTCGGGGTCGAGGATTGCGATCGCGCCATCGACACGACCAAGCGCTTGGGCGGCAGCGTCGTCATGGATCCGATGGAGGTCCCGAACGTCGGGCGGTTCGCCTTCCTCGGCGATCCGCAGGGCGCCATCTTCGCCGTTATTCAGCATTGAATCGCGTCTTTTTGGGATACGGAAAGTCGAGATCGAGTTCGCGGCTTGCGGGACTTGCGGCCGTTGCGGGGACGCGATTCAAGTGATGAATTTTTCGTTTTCTTGTTCTGGACCGCGTCGACTCCGACGCCGATGAGTGGGTCCGCGCTCGAACCGAGTCAACGTCTGCACCGGGTGTGACCGACGCGGTTCAGAGCCGTTCACTCAGGTCTCGGATCGAGAATCCGCACAGTGCCCCGTCGATCCCCTTCGTCAGCCCCATGACCTTGAACCGCTCCCCCATGATCGTCGGCAGGAGCAATTGCTTCGCGCCCGGGGTCAGGTCGAAGGCGTCGGGTGATTCGGATAGGATTCGGTCGATTCCGCAGCCGATCAGGAAGTTCGCCTGTGTCGTGAAACCGGCGAGCTCGAAGCCTGCGGCATCCCCGGCCTCTGCGACCGCGGTGAAATCGACATGCGCCGTGATGTCCTGCAGCCCGATATGGGCGCAGGGGTCGCCGTGGGCCTGGTGGCGTACGTGGCACATGAGTGTCCCCATGGTCCGGTCGGGCTGGTAGTAGGCGGGGCGCGGATAGCCGTAGTCGACGAGCAGGACGAGACCGGTATCCAGCGCGCGGCCCAACGCCTTCATCCACGCCGGCAGGCGCAGGTTGATCTCCGAGCTGTACCCCGGCGTTTTCGCAAAACCCTCGGCGTGCAGTGCGCCGAGGGCGTCGGCGAGTCCGAGTGAACGCACCGGCGCGGTGACCTCGAGGAACGCGCCGGCGCGCTCGGTGACGAAGACCTCGTCGATCCCGCCGTCATCTCGGATGCTGAAGCGATGCACCGGCATGGCGTCCAGCACCTCGTTGGCGAGAACGACCCCGCGCAGCGTCGCCGGCAGCCGGGATAGCCAGGCGCAGCGTTCGGCCAGATGCGGAATCCGCTCTTGGATCAGCGCACGCTGGCGCTCTTGAAGATCCGGGCTCGGCTCCAGAATCAGGTAACGGCGGGGCAGGGCATTGCGTTGCTCCAGGGCGCAGAGTACCTCGACCGTGAGTGTGCCGGTACCGGCACCGAGCTCGAGAAGATCGCCGCCGCCGAGTCGATCGAGCACCTCGGCACACTGGACGGCAAGGCAGCGCCCGAAAAGTGGCGAGATCTCGGGCGCGGTCACGAAGTCGCCGTCACGTCCGAGCTTCACGGCACCGGCGACGTAGTAGCCGAGGCCCGGTGCGTAGAGTGCCAACTCCATGAAGCGGTCGAAAGGCAGGCGGCCCCCGGCGGCCGCGATCTCGTCACGGATTTGCGCGGCGAGGCGGGCCGAGACCTCAGTCGCCCCCGTGCGGTCGGTGTCGCCGCTCCTTTCGGTCGTGTCGTCCATCGTGAAATCCTCGTTCGTGCTTTTCGCACCTCGACACTATATACCGGGCATACCGTCGATCCTCGGACGGACGACAAAACAAGAGAGACACGCAGATGAGCAACGACGACAAAGGCGTGCTTCACCGCGGCGCCGCGCACAGTTCGCCCTATCCGGTGAGCCGTTTGGCTCCGGCCTTCGATTCCGGCGAGCTGGCCAAAGAGGTCGCGCTGGCGGAGTCGATGTTGGGCGCCCGGACGGGGGCGAAGCTCCGGGTCATCGCCGACCAGATCAAGCTGCTTCAACAAGAGGCGCGTAAGGTCCTTGCGGATGCCAAGGAGGAACAGACGCTGACGCGTGCGCAGTGTGCCTTCAAACGCATCCCGGGCCGGACCTATCACCTCTACCGCAAGGCGGTCGGTGAGCCCTTTTTCTCGATGCTGTCACCCGCCGAGTGGGGCGGCGAGGTCCCTTACGAGTTTCTGGGATCCTACCGGCTCGAGACGGATTATTCCTGGACACCGGCAGGCCGAGCCGATCAGCCGGACGACACGGGCGAGCTGGTCACTCAACTGCTGCGCATCGGTGGCTTGGCCTCGCGGGGCGAGGGATGAAGACACTCCTACTGATCGTCGGAGTGGTGTTGGCGCTCGGCATCGTCGCCATGGCCATCTTCGTCTTCGTGGTTCAAAACGTCGAGACGCCCGACTATGTGGCGGTGGAGAGTGACGGTGCCTTCGAGATCCGGGACTATCCCGCACTCGTCGTCGCGGAGACGACGCGTAGCGGCGCCCGTCGCGAAGCGCTCGGTGCCGGGTTCGGGCCGCTCGCGCGCTACATTTTTGCCAAGGAGCGTGAAGGGGAGAAGATCGCGATGACCGCACCCGTGATCCAGCAGCGCCCCGAGACGCGCGTCGAGCGGATCGCCATGACGGCCCCGGTGATCCAATCGCCGACGGGGGAGGACGCCTGGTCGGTTCGCTTCATCATGCCTTCCCGGTACAGTCTGGACGAGCTACCCGCGCCGGGTTCATCCGAGGTCCGACTGCGCGAGATCCCTGCCCAGCGACGCGCGGCGGTTCGTTTCAGCGGCTCGACCTCCGACGCCGCGATTGCGGAGCAGGAGGCGGCGCTGCGGACCTGGATGGCCTCCCGCGGCCTGACGCCCGCAGGTCCTGCAGTCTATGCCTACTACAATGATCCCTTCACGCCTGGCTTTCTGCGTCGCAACGAGGTCCTCATTGATGTCGAGGTGACCGGAAACCCTGCGAAATGATCTCCCGGCCCTAGTACCTCGTTCCACCTTATTTTGCGTGCTCAGCGAGGCGAGAAGTGTTCAGCGGCTAGGCGCGCGAGTGAAGGAAGAGTGACCCTCTTTCAAGCTCGCGCAACAACGGCGCTGAACGCTTCTCGCCTCGCCCCTTCGGGAGCCCCCCAAAGGCGCCAGGGCAGCGTTACAGCCCTTGGAAATAGCACCCACTATTCCCCGCGGTCTGTGCCTTGCCCTGACGCCTTTGGGGGGGCTCTGAGCATGCAAAATAAGGTGGAACGAGGTACTAGCCCGGATCGCCGCGCTCGATCACCACACCCACGTCCACGCCTTCGCCGACGGCACCTGGCTTGCTCAGCGTGAGCCGCACCCAGGGGATCCCGAGATCGTCGATCAGGATGGACGCACAGCGTTCGGCGAGCGTCTCCACCAGCTCGAAGCGGCTTTCGGAGACGAATTGCTCCAGGCGCCGGGTGACGGTCTCGTAGTCCAGTGCGTCTTCGATGCGATCGGTGGCGGCGCCGCGCCCGATGTCGCTCGCCATCTCCAAATCCAAAACGACGGGTCGGCGGATGCGCCTCTCCCAGTCGTGGATGCCGATGGTGGTGTCGATCTTCAGGCCGCGAATGAATACCCTGTCCATGCTCGCTAGACCGCGTCCGGCGGGACATGTGATGGTTTCGTGTCGGCGTGAGGTCCGAGGGGTTCGCCGCCGTTGTCGCGAACGCGGTCTAGGATGTTGTCTTTCTTCATGTTGGACCAGCTCCATCCGAAGGTTTCGTCGTCTTCAATTCAGCGAGTGCGGACCGCCGCAGGCCCTATGCGACCCTGCCGGAAGCGACGCCTGCGATCGCCGCGAAGCGCCAACACCCCGGGATCGACGACTTGCAGTCGTCTTTTTTCGCTGACCCGACCGCCAGCGGCATCGAGTTCAACTCGACAATCCGCCGATCTTAAGAAACCGCGCTGCACGGGCGTTGGCTGGACCCACTGAACGGGGCTGCCGCGGAGGTCTGCCATTCGCTTGACCTGTACCGGCTTCCCATGTCCAATTGCCGCCCATGATTACAGCCTCGCTCCTGATCGTCGCCGCCTACCTGCTGGGCTCGGTGTCCAGCGCCATCATCGTTTGCCGTTTGATGGGATTGCCCGACCCGCGCACGCAGGGCTCCAACAATCCCGGTGCGACCAACGTGCTGCGAATCGGCGGCAAGAAGGCCGCTGCTATCACGCTCGTCGGCGACAGCCTGAAGGGTATCATCCCGATGGTGGCCGGCCATCTCCTCGGCGCCGGGCCGGCGGTGCTCGCAGGCATCGGTTTGGCCGCCTTCATCGGCCACCTCTATCCGGTCTTTTTCGGGTTCCGCGGCGGCAAGGGTGTGGCCACGGCCCTGGGCGTGCAGATCGGGCTCTTCTGGCCGATCGGCCTCTCGGTGGCCGCCATCTGGCTCTTTGTCGCCAAGGTGCTCAAGATCTCCTCGTTGTCTGCCTTGATCTCCATGGCGCTCGCACCCGTCATCGTGTGGATCTTCTGGCCCGACAACGTCTTGATCGGGATGCAGCTCATCATCACGGGTCTGCTCTTCTGGCGGCACCGCAGCAATATCCGAAACCTGATCAGCGGAACGGAAGACCGCATCACGCGCTAAACCGCTGCTAAACCGCGTCCCTTGCCGTATGTGCTCTTGTCGTGTTGCGTCGACATTGGACGATATTTTCAAGGTTGGAGTCGACGCGTTTTAGGATAAAAAAAAGACCAATCTAATGATCTAAACTGCGGCGGCTCCGACGTCCTGGGGGAGCGAAAGGTCGCGATCGACCAAGAACGGTGCATGACCTAGCGAGGCGCAGTTTAGTTCAGCTGACCAGGCGTGTCGTGGCTCCGAGCTGCGGCTCGTCCGGCGGGCGGAACCAGCTCAGCTTTTCGCGCAGCTTCACGACCTCGCCGACGATGATCAGGGTCGGCGGCTCCGGAGGATCGGCCTCGACCAGCTCCACGATGGTCTTGAGCGTGCCCGAGTAGACCCGCTGCAAGTGGGTCGTTCCCTGCTGGATGAGCGCGATAGGCATCTGCGGCGAGACGCCGTGCGCGATCAACTGGTCGACGATGATCGGCAGGCCCGCAAGGCCCATGTAAAAGACCACCGTTTGGCTCGGCTGCGCGAGCGCGTGCCAGTTCAGGTTCATGGTGCCGTCCTTGAGATGGCCGGTCACGAAGGTTACGGATTGGGCGTAGTCGCGGTGGGTCAGCGGGATGCCGGTATAGCTGGCACAGCCGGCGGCCGCCGTGATGCCGGGAACGACCTGGAAGGGCACGCCCTCCGCGGCGAGGGTGTCGATCTCCTCGCCCCCGCGTCCGAAGATAAAGGGATCGCCGCCCTTCAGGCGCAGAACGCGATGACCGTCCTTGGCGAGATCGGCAAGCAGTCGGTTGATCTCTTCCTGCCGCATCGCATGGTGGTTGCGCTGTTTACCGACGTAGATGCGGCGGGCGTCGCGGCGCGTCATCTCGAGGATGGGCTCGGCGACGAGGCGGTCGTAAACGACGACATCGGCCTGTTGCATCAGACGCAGGGCGCGGAAGGTCAGGAGGTCGGGATCACCCGGGCCGGCGCCGACGAGGTAGACCTCGCCCATATCGGATTCGAGCGCATCGGGGGCCAATTCGCGCTCGATCACCGCCTCGGCCTCGGCGAATTGGCCGGCGAAGATGCGTTCCGCGACAGCGCCTTCCAGGACGCGATCCCAGAATCGACGCCGATCGGGCAGGGCGCTGAAACGCTCTTTGACCCGGTCGCGATAGCGGGCGCATAGCTCACCGAGCCGTCCGTAACCGGCCGGGATGATGGATTCGAGTCGGGTCCGCAGCAGTCGCGCCAGCACGGGCGACGCCTTGCCGGTCGAGATCGCCACCACGACGGGGGAGCGATCCACGATCGATGGCAACAAGAAGGTGCAGGCATCCGGGTCGTCGATGACGTTGACCGGGATGTCGTACTCGCGGGCGAGCTCGGCGACGCGACGGTTGACCCCGCGGTCGTCCGTTGCGGCGATCACGAGGCGGTTGCCTTCGATGTCGCCGGATTCGAAGCGTCGTGCGAGATGACGAATCACGCCCGCGGCGGCCTGATCGTGCAGCGCATCGACGAGGTCGGGTGCGACGACCGTGACGGCAGCGCCGGCTCGCAGCAGGCTGCCCACCTTGCGGGCCGCGGTGACGCCGCCGCCGACGACTAAGCAGGGTTTGTCCCGGACATCTTGAAAGATCGGAAGGAATTCCATGGTCATTTCAGTTTGTATGGCCCGCAAGGGTCGTTGAGTTGGCCGTCAAAAGTCCTTAATATACTTAAATACTTAGGTTTGTGGTAGGACAACGACGTGATCAACGAGATCGACTCCGAATCCCTGCACGGCAGGATCGCGAGCGGCGAGGATGTGCTGCTTGTGGATATCCGCACGCCCGCGGAGGTCGCGCAAGGCGCTATCCCCGATGCCATGCAGCTGCCCATGCATCTGATCCCGATTCGGATCAGTGAGTTGCCTAAGGATCGGGATGTGGTGCTGTACTGCCGCAGCGGTGCGCGCTCGTATCAAGCCTGTGCCTACATGATGCAGCAGGGTTACGAGCGCGTTCTGAATCTTCGGGGCGGCATTATCGCCTGGGCCCGTCACGGCTACCCGATCGCATGAGCCGTCGCACTTCCCGCAGCTCGACGGTCGCGACCGTCGAGTGCGCCCCCGGGAGACAGCTCTCGGTGTCTTGCCTTTTCGGCCTATTTCGCCTATAAAACCGAATTCTTGTGTCTACTGATATTCTAAAACAGCACCCGACCGGAGGTACTCCATGGCAGATTTTGACCAAGAGCTCGACGCCAGCGGCCTGAATTGTCCGCTCCCTATTTTACGCGCGAAGAAGACGCTAAACGCCATGGATTCCGGCCAGGTCCTTCACGTCGTCGCCACCGATCCGGGTTCCGTCAAGGACTTCGATGCCTTCGCCAAGCAAACCGGGAACGAGCTGATGGAGTCGAAGGAAGATGGCGGGAAATTCCACTTCCTGATCAAGAAGGGCTGACGGTCAGAGCCGTCTCGCTCAAACCAATCAACCCGCGCCGCGATCGACCCGCGAGGAGGACACGATGGAAGAAAAGAAACTCGCCATTATCGCCACTAAAGGCTCTCTCGACTGGGCTTACCCGCCCTTTATCCTCGCCTCGACCGCATCCGCGCTCGGGTACGAGACACAGATCTTCTTCACCTTTTACGGGCTCCAGCTCCTGAAGAAGAAGCTCGCCCTCGAGGTGACCCCGCTCGGTAACCCCGGAATGCCGATGCCGATGGGCATGGACAAGTGGTTCCCGGTCTTGGGTCTGACATTGCCCGGCATGCAGGGCATGATGACCTCGATGATGAAGAAGAAGATGAAGGACAAGGGCGTTGCCAGCGTGGAAGAACTGCGTGATCTCTGCCAAGAGGCCGAGGTCAAGCTGATCGCCTGTCAGATGACGGTCGACCTCTTCGATATGGACACAGCCGATTTCATCGACGGGATCGAGTATGCTGGCGCCGCGGCCTTCTTTGAGTTTGCGGGGGAAAGCGACATCTGTCTGTACATCTAGAGTGCGCTTCGCGCACTCTACGACGGTCTCGCTTTGAGCTTACCCCAACGCTACAGCCGGAAGACGGGGTTGTAGCGAAAAACGCCGCCCTCTGGGCGGCGTTTTTCGTGTGTTCCTGATCATCCTGAACCGCGTCAACTCCGACATCCGTCGTTTCGGCCGTAGCCGATTCAGTCCGCCAACTGCGCAAATCGCTCCAGACGCGGTTCAGAAGACCTTGACGATCTCAAGCCCGATGAGGTGAGCGTCCATCTCGTAATCGCCGTCGATCGCATCCGTTCCGTTGACGCCTCCGCCGCGATACGGGGTGCTGCTGTTGATGGTGCGATCATTCGCCTTGACGTACATGTAACCCAATTCGATCGAGAGCCCGTCGCCGAAGAGGTGCGCCACCCCGATTCCGAAGAGGTGCCGGTCGTTGTCCGGGACACGTGCGCTGAAGTGCGCATCTTCCTGTCCGGTCTCGTCGTAGGAATAGCCGAATCGGAGCTGGGTGTCCGGTCGGATTTGGTAAGTGACGCCGAGTCGGTACGCATTGCTGTCGTTCCAGTCGTTCGTATCGGTGAAGATGGTCTCTCCGGTGCCTGTGCCTTCGACCTCGAGCTTACTGAAGGAGCTCCAGCCCGTGCGCGTCCAATCGAACTCGACCGCCAGTGCTTCGGTAACGGCGTAGCGGACGCCCAGCTGTAGGCGCCAGGGCAGGTCGACGTCCACCTCGGCGCTCTGTGCCGGCGGGAGTCGGCCGATCGCCACGAGGGTGCGGCTCAAGGGCCGGTAATCCCCTTCGAGGCCGACGGTTGCGCTGGATCGAAAGGCGGCGCCGAAGCTCCATGCCTCGTAGCGATAGAGCGCGCTGAGGTTGAAGCCGACATCGGCTCCGTCGCCGCTGAGTCGCCCTGCGGTGGAGTCGAGCTGGGCGTTTTTGACCCAGTAGATATCCAAGCCGCCGGACAGGCTGAGGTTATCGTTGACGCGATAGGCGACCGTCGGCGAGAAGTCGAGGATCTCGAGCTTGCTTGCCGTGGGTTGGCCGCGCGGGACGTTCGGATCCAGCGGAGGCGGAACCGGTATGCGCACAGTGCCGCTCAGCGCGGGGAAGGTTCCGTCTTCCCAGCGGGTCTCAAGCCCGAAAGGGGCTGTAATCCCCAGTCCGATACGCCAATCCTCGTTGACCCGCAACGCGGCCTGGATCATCGGGGCTGCCGTCCAGTCCGCACCCTGGCTGTCGTGTTGCCCCGAGTCGGTCCGGACGCTGAAGTTGGGGCCGATCAGGATTCCGCCCAGAGCGACGCTCGACCCATCATGAAACCCCATGGCAGCGGGGTTATAGGCAAACGCACCGGTTTCCTCGGGATTCGCGACCAAGGCGTTTGCCAGTCCGATGCCGGCCGTCGACACCTCGGGGAGCGAAAAGCCCGCGGCGAACGATTGGGCGGAAGCGACACATGCTCCGGCAGCGATGGCGGTCGCAATCGCGCGAGCGATCTGTTGATTCATGCGGATGGCTCCTCGTCGTGTCGGTGTCCGTTGTTTTTCTGCGCCACACTTTAGGTGAAGGTGCCACATTTATCCAGAGTTGTTGCGGAAAAATTTCGAGGAGCCTGATCGCGCCGAATCCCGTGTTTCCGGCCTTCGTTCGGCCGGCATCGGATGACCCCGTAGAGCTACCCCCGCATCCCGTGATTGTGATATAAACCGGCTTTATTTCGCTGTCGTCATCTCGACGTGGTCTCCGGATGGCAGATCGCAGACTCCAGGTTTTTCATACGGTCGCTCGGCTGCTCAGCTTCACGAAGGCGGCCGAAGTGCTGCATATGACCCAGCCGGCCGTGACCTTTCAGGTGCGACAGCTGGAGGAACACTTCAACACGCGCCTGTTCGACCGGACGCACAACCGGATCAGCCTAACGGATGCCGGCAAGACCGTGTTCGCCTCGGCGGATCGCATCTTCGAGCTCTATTCCGAGATGGAGAACGCCGTACGCGAGATCACCGGGGAGATCACCGGCGCGCTGGCGATCGGCGCGAGCACGACCATCGCCGAGTACATGCTCCCGACCCTCTTGGGAGATTTCAAGGAACGCTATCCGGATGTGACCATCCACCTGAAGGTCTCCAATAGCGACGGGATCGTCTCGATGGTGGAGAACAATGCCATCGATCTCGGGGTGGTCGAGGCGCCGGTCGGGAACAAGAATCTCGTCGTCGAGCATTGCAAGCGCGATCAACTCTTCGCGATCGTACCCCCGGGTCATCCGCTTGCCGGTGCCGAGATGGTCACCTTCGAGCGGCTCCTCGAGTATCCCTTCATCTGCCGCGAAGAAGGTTCGGGAACCCGCGAGGTGATCAACGATTACCTCAACCTGCAGCACGACTGTCATTCGGTGCTGAAGGTCTCGATGGAGCTGGGAAGTCCCGAGGCCGTGAAGGGCGCCGTCGAGGCCGGAATGGGTGTGTCGGTCGTCTCGGGGGCCACGATTCAGAAAGAGCTCAAGCTGGGCACTCTGGTTGCGCTCAACCTGGATCCGCCGTTGGATCGCCCTTTCTCGTTCGTTCATCAGAAGCAGAAGTTTCGACTGCGCGTCATGGAGGAGCTGCTTGAGTTTGCGCGTTCCTATTGCCGTGAGCACGACGACTGACACCGAAGTACGATGGACCTCGTGACGGCTCTTGCTCCGGCGACTTGGGCGCCGACCATCTATGACGGATTGCCCTGCATCCGACCCTCCATCTTCCGCTGAGCGTTTCCCCGTGATGAGTCGAATTCAAGGATCGGAGTCGGAGCGGCGTCTCGTGCGTTCGTTCCGTGCGCTTGCTGCCGCGGAGCGTGACACCTTGCTCGCATTCGCCGAGTTTCTCGCACAGCGCGGGGCTGCGACGCCTGAGCCGCATCGCGGGCCGCGCGAACCGGTTCCCGCCCCGCGTCCGAGCACGGAAAGCGTGGTCGCCGCGATCAAACGTCTGTCGAAGACCTACGCGATGCTCGACCGCGGACCGATGCTCAACGAGACCTCGGCGCTCATGTCCGCGCACGTCCTGCAGGGTCGTTCGGCAAGCGAGGTCATCGACGATCTCGAGGCGTTGTTCGCCCGACATTATCGCGACTACCGAGCCAAATTCCCCTCGGAAGGTTGATCCAGTCCACATGAGAATCGTCGCGAACTGGTTTCGGCGTTATTTTTCCGACCCCCAGATCATCTTCCTGGCCATCCTGCTGCTGATCCTGTTCGCCGTGGTCATCACCATGGGCGGCATGCTCATGCCCGTCTTGGCCAGCATCGTCATCGCCTATTTGTTGGAGGGTCTGGTCGGGTCGCTCGAGCGTCGCGGGTTGCCGCGGTTGGCGAGCGTCTTGGTGGTTTACGTGGCCTTTTTGGTGTTCGTCGTCTTGGTGTTGGTGGGCGTCTTACCCTCGGTGTCGCTGCAGATTACCGAGCTGGTGCAGCAACTGCCGTCGATGATCTCGGCTGCGACCACGGCCCTTCTGGATCTGCCCGAGCACTACCCGGAGTTGGTGACCGAGGCCCAAGTCGCCGAGTTGATCGGGGCGATCCGAGCCGAGACCGTGATGTTCGGTCAGCGTGTGCTCTCCTGGTCACTCGCGAGCGTCGTCGGCATCATCACGATCCTGGTATACCTCATCCTCATGCCGCTGCTCGTGTTCTTCTTCATGAAGGACAAGGAGCTGATCATGAAATGGTTTCGTCGGTTCCTGCCGACGCATCGTACGATCGTGAACGACATCTGGAGGGACGTCGATCGGCAGATCTCCAACTACGTGAGGGGAAAGGCGTGGGAGATCCTGATCGTCTGGTTGGTCAGCTACGCCACCTTCGTGGCCTTCGGGCTCAAATACGCGATGCTTCTGTCCTTGCTGGTTGGCTTCTCCGTGGTGATTCCCTACATCGGGGCTGCAGTGGTCACGGTGCCGGTTTTATTGGTCGCCTGGTTCCAGTGGGGCTGGACTCCCACCTTTATCTGGCTTGCGGTCGCGTACTTCATCGTTCAGGCACTCGACGGCAATGTCTTGGTGCCCCTGCTGTTCTCCGAGGTGGTGAATCTGCATCCCGTCGCGATCATCGTGGCGATTTTGGTGTTCGGCGGGCTCTGGGGCTTCTGGGGCGTGTTTTTCGCGATCCCGCTTGCAACCCTGGTTCAGGCCATTCTTACGGTCTGGCCCATTCCGCCCGACGACCCGGGTGACGCGCTCGCCTGAGACCCGCACGCTCGGTCCATACCGAGCACACCTGGATGTTTCGCCGCGCTGCAAGCCCCGCGCCCGCCGGGCCGGCGTTGCGCCTCCCCGCCGTAGGGGCCGCTACGCCTCGTCGGCGCGCCTTGTCCCGACGCGCGCGGGACGCGCCCGGCTTTCCGAAAAACCCACGTGCGCTCGGTATACAATCCAAGCCCGTCCAACGCTACGGCGCACCCATGCACGCCTTCGCCCTCAGTCGATTCCTGTTTTGGTTCGTGATCTTCTTTCTGCTCGCGCTGGCGAGCCGGCCGTGGATCGAGGATCTGTTCATTCGCTATCAAGCCGAACCACGCGCGATCATGGCTCGCGGAGAGTTGGCCGCGGACGAGCAGACGACCATTGCGATTTTCGAGTCGGTCAGTCCGTCGGTTGTCTATATCACGACCTCCGGGCGGGTCATGGATCTGTTGTCGCGCAATCTATTGGAGGTCCCGCGCGGTACGGGATCCGGATTCATGTGGGACCGTCATGGCCATGTCGTGACGAATTATCATGTGGTTGCCGACGTGCAGGCGGCCTATGTTCGGCTCTCCAGTCAACGCGTTTACGAGGCGGTGTTGGTCGGCGTCAGTCCGGAGCACGATATTGCCGTACTGCGGATCGATACCGGTGCCGGCGGGCCGCCGCCGGTGGCGATCGGCTCGAGTCACGACCTGAGGGTGGGACAGAAGGTCTTTGCGATCGGCAACCCGTTCGGACTGGACTATTCGCTCACCGGAGGCGTGATCTCGGCGCTCGATCGGACGATTCCCTCGGATGAGGGGCGCAAGATCGAACATCTGATCCAGACGGACGCGGCGATCAATCCCGGAAACTCGGGCGGCCCTTTGATCGACAGCGCCGGGCGGGTCATCGGTATGAATACGGCCATCTTCAGCCCGTCCGGAAATTTTGCCGGGATCGGCTTTGCCGTGCCCGTGGATACCATCAACCGCGTCGTGCCGCGCCTGATCGCCTACGGTCGCTATGTGCGGCCTTCGCTCGGCGTCACCACGGATGGCGATCTGAGCCGGCGCCTCGCCGAGACCGTCGGCGTCGCCGGGGTGGTGATCCTTCAGGTCCAAGAGGGTTCGCCTGCCGCGCGGGCCGGGCTGCGCGACGCAATCATCAATAGGAACGGGGATCTGGCTGCCGCCGATGTGATCGTTGCGGTAGACGGGCGTGAGGTCGACTCGGTCGAGAGGCTGATCGACCTGCTCGACGCCTATCGGATCGGGGATAAAGTCAAGCTGCGGGTTTTCCGCAATGGGCGGATGATCGAGGTCGAGGTCGTGCTCGGTTAAACCGCGTCGCCCGGGGTCTTCCTGCGTTGCGGGTCGACCTGGGCGTTCTGCGAGCCCGAGCAGCTCGCAGCGGACGCGGTTCAGGCCTCTGAGAAGCTTTGATTGGCTCGGGTCGGTTCGGATCAGTTCAGGCCGCACATCCCGCCCGGACAACAGGCCCCGGTCGAGCAGGCAGGGGCGTTTCCGCTGCCGAGGCTCTTGCTTGAGATGACGTTTCCGCCGGTCGCGAGACGATGCACCGGTGCATCGGCCGGGGTGTCGCCGAGAGCGGTTCCGGTGCGGGCACACAGCTCACCCCAGCTCGTCACGCTCTCGCTCATGCGGTGGTTGACCTCGAGGACTCGGTCATTGGCCTCGCAGCGGTAATCATAGGTCGGCATCGCCTTTCTCCAAGGTATATCGATGAATGCTTATGGACATCATTATATCCGTGCACGCAGAGCAGGCAAGCGCACCGCGATTCCGAACGGCGATCCCCGCCCGGGCTATGCCGGGCGCCATTCAGTCGGCGGCCGTGAGTGCACGATCGGCGCGCTTTCGAAAGACCTTCATCTCCTTTGCAGCCTGGATATCGCCCTTGGTCTCGGCGACCGCGATGCCGCGATCGAGGGCGACGATGGCCTCGGCGTGGCGGCCGGTTGCCGTAAGCGCTTTTCCGTAGAGCTTCCAGGCGGCTGAGTAGTCGGGGTCGAGCCGAACGGCCTCGGCGAGATGCTCGAGCGCGCGTTCGGTTTCGTCTGTTTTGAGATATTCGGCACCCAGGCTGTAGCGCAGCAGGGCAGAATCCTGTCCCCGCTTCAGCATGGATTCGAGGTTGTCGACGATGCTCATCGTGTCGTTCCGCCCTGTCGGTAATCACTGGCGCCCACTTGTAAACCGGACCCTGCCCCGGCGCGATTCGGGTCCATGTAATACCGCCCGGCTCGATCAGCGCTGCCAGAAGGCCGGCGTCAGCAAGACCAGGAGTGTGAAGATCTCCAAGCGCCCCAGGAGCATCGCCACGCAGAGGATCCATTTCGCGGGATCGTGCAGGTTTGCGTAATGCGGGCCGACCTGAGCCAGTCCGGGCCCGAGGTTGTTGATGCAGGCCGCAACCGCAGAGAAGGACGTCAGCAGGTCCAGGCCGGTGGCGGCGAGCAGAAGATACATGATGACGAAGCTCGCGACATAGAGCGAGAAAAACCCCCAGACGGCATCGACGACACGGTGATTCACGCTGTTTCCGCCGACGCGAACCGGGATCTGGGCGCTGGGATGGATGAGGCGCTCGATCTCGCGGATCCCCTGCTTGATGAGCAGGAGAAAGCGGATCACCTTGATACCTCCGGCGGTCGAGCCCGCACACCCGCCGACAAAGCTCGCGAAAAGCAGAAGAATCTCGATGAACGGAGGCCAGTAAAAGAACTCCGCGGTGGTGAACCCGGCGGTGGTGCCGATCGAGACGGCTTGGAACAGGCCATTCGTGAAGGCATCGTCCCAAGTGATATAGGTGTCGCTGTAGAAAAGGGCCAGCGTCGTGATCGCGGTGACGGAGGCCATGATGAAGAGAAAGAACCTCAGCTCGCTGTCGCGCCGGTAGACGCCGAGATCGAGTCGATGAAAGGCGACGAAATGCAAGGCGAAGCTCATCGCCGCGAGGAGCATGAAGAGCACCGCGATCATCTCGATCAGGGTGCTGTTGAAGTAACCCATGCTGGCATCATGGGTGGAGAAGCCGCCGATGGCGACGGTGGAGAAGGCATGGCCGATGGCATCGAAGAAGGTCATGCCTGCAGCCCAATAGGCGAGGGTGCAGGCGACGGTCATCGAGACGTAGATGTACCAGAGTGCCTTGGCGGTCTCGGTGATCCTAGGCGTGAGTTTGGCGTCCTTCACCGGGCCGGGCATCTCGGCTCGAAAAAGCTGCATGCCGCCGATCCCGAGCATCGGCAGCACGGCGACCGCGAGCACGATGATCCCCATGCCGCCCAACCATTGGAGTTGCTGACGGTAAAAGAGGATGGCCTTGGGCATGTCGTCGAGCCCGACGATCACAGTTGCGCCGGTGGTGGTGAGCCCGGACATGGACTCGAAGATGGCGTCGGTCACCGAGAGCATGGGTTCGTCGGCGAGCAGGAATGGCAAGGAACCGGCCAAGCCGAGGCCGGTCCAAAATAGGACGACGACGAGGAACCCGTCCCTGATGCGAAGCTCTTGGCGGAGCCGCATCACCGGGAGAAAGGTCAGCAAGCCGACGCCGAGAATCAGTAGAAAGGCCGCCAGGAAAGGCCAAACCTCACCGTCCCGGTAGATCAATCCGACCACGACGGGCGGGAGCATCGTGAAGCTGAACAGCGTCAACAGCAGGCCGAGGACCTTTTGAACGGCAAAGAGCTTCATCGTGTGCCCCGACGCATCGGCCGACCTCGATCGATCAACACGGTTTGAGTCCTTGCCGACAGGCGCGCATCGACTCTGGAGGAACGATAGACACGATGAATCTCGCCGCATCCCTCATCGCAGTGTCTTTGCTGCTGCTCATCGCGCTCGCGGTTGTGGCGTTGTTCTTGGCCGGAAGCGACAGCCGCTCATCGAACGACGACGATCCCCCGCCTCCATCCTGAAGGTCGCTCCCCGGCTGCACGACCGCCGTTGGCGCTTTTCGAAGCGAGCGCGCGGGCCGCGGGCTTTCGATATACGGCATGGTTATTCGCGCGCCGTGCAGTCGCCGAAGCGGCAATACACGCTCAGCGATCGGCCATCCCGGCATTTGACCCTGTGCTGCTCCCACTCCGGTCCCGAGGCTTCGAGCAGCGTGCCCGTGTCGGTCAAGAGGCAACCGCGACTCTCCGCGTAGCGCTCGGCATAGTATGCCCAAGTGCCGACCGCCACGGTCCCTGCCTGGCGGTCGGGCGATTCGGGGCGGAGTGCGCTGGATCGATCGGGCTCTCGTGGGAGGACCCCAGCCGGCTCGCGCTGTTCATCCCAGTGCTTCCTGAGCGAGCTCAAGGCGTTCCCGAGATTCTCGGCATAGCGTTCGGTCACATCCGTCGACCACTCGTCGCCCGTCGCGGATATCCGTACCTCGCGAGCACGCAACAGGACACGTGTACCTGCGGTCTCTTCCACGAAAGACGCGGAAATGCGGATGACATGCCGTTCGGCGAGAGGATCGTCGGGATCGCTTTCTTCGAGGACCTGCTCGAACCCGGCTGCGGTTGCAGCGACCTCCGGGACACTCCAGCCGCGCCTATAGGCCGAGGCGATCGCAAAGTCTCTGGCCTGCTCGGGGGTCGCCCCGAAGAGAAGCACGCCGGGGACGGACGCGGCAGCGAAACCGATCGCGAGAAATCCGAACGCGATCGGGCCGATTCGAAACATCAGTGCGGGAGACGATCGGTTGGTCGCGCGAGATGGGGCACGGCCGTGGGCGTCGCAGCCGAGCGGTCGTTCGGGTAAGGGCCCTGGTGTCTCCATCGCCAGGACATCGGATCCGGCCGTGGGCACCTGCGATTCGGATCGACGCCGCCGGGTCGGCGGCGCTACAGCAGACCGCGGCACTCGCCGTTTTGGCACTGCACCAGGACGCTGTCCGCATCCACACAGGGCACCTTGTGGATCTCCCCGTCGCTGCGCGAGTCGATGAGGATTGACCCGGTAGGCTCGACGTTGCAGCCCCGAAGACGCGCATACTGCTCTGCGTAGTAAGTCCAGCTGACATCCTCCGACGACGGCGAGAGCGCCATCATGTTCTCACTCTCCGGGATCGTCTCGACGATCGGCTCGGGGAGCGGTGCGGAGAGCGGTTCGGGGAGCGACATCGGTTGCGTGGCCGCGCCTGGCGGGGCGCGCGTCAGGGCAGGTCTGGTGTCGACGATGGGCGCGGGCCTGCCTGCCGGGCGGCGCGGTTCCGGTACAGGCGCCGTGGCAGCGACGACGCTTGCCGCCGGCGCTGCCTGCGGTGTTTGCGCCGGTGCGCTCCAAGCAGATGCCGCTGCTCCCGGCGCCCGATCCGATGTCGCCGCAGCCGCCGGCGCGGCAGGGGACGCGTCGGCGCCCCGTCCCGCCTGAGGCGGAGATGAGCCGGAATCGGCCAGCTCGGCACCCGAAGCGCCAAGGCTGTCGGAGTCGGCTGCGTCCGTTTCTTGAGTGCTCGGGTCGCTGACCGGGGGTGCCGCTCGCGCGATCCGAGCGCGATTACGCGACCAGGACGTCTGTAGGGAGCGAAGCGAATCCTCCAGAGACGGGCGAAAGGTCTCGGTGGTGTCGATGCGGGTCGGTTGGCCTGCAGGGGTCGTGGAGACGAGCGCCGAGTCCAACGCGACCTTGACACCGTTGCGGTCTTCGAGAAAGTAGGATGTGACCTCGACCAGGCTGCCCGGCGCCGCCTGCGCCCCGAGAGCGCGAGCGGAGCTCGAATCGAGCGGTCGCTGGACGACCAAACGACCGTCGGTCGACTCGGCGATGACCCAAGCCCGGCTCCTTGCGGATCCCATCGCCAAGGCTTGGACCTCCGCGCGGGTTGCGCCTGGAAATTCCATCTGCGGACGATCCCCGATCGCGAAGGATCCGGGTTGCGGGTCGTACGCACGGCTCCCGGGGTCACCGGCGCAACCGATCTGCAGCAGGCCGGCCGTCGTCAGGGTCAAGATCAAAATAGCGGGGCGCAGGTTCACGTCAAACCCTCAAGCTAAAGAACGCGTGATACCGCAGGCGACACAACGCAGTTTTCGAAGGTCACAACCGCCGGCACCACAGTTGATACGAAGCGTGCCATACCCCGGAGCGAGAGGCCAGCCTCTGAACGTCGCCTTCGCGCGCGGGCTCCCGGCGCGACTGCGCCGCTGCACCGTCACGGAAACGCCGCAGCTCGACGTAAGGTCCACGCTTGGATCACACACAAACAACGAGGGCCGGCGTTGTGCCGGCTTTTGGGGATGTCGTAGAGTATCTGGAGCCGATGCGCGGATTCGAACCGCGGACCTACGCATTACGAATGCGTTGCTCTACCAACTGAGCTACATCGGCAACAAGCCGAGAAGTATAGGGCGATCGCTCGATCGTTTCTAGCCCGCCCGATCTATTTCGAGCATCACGCCGAAATTTTTGCAATCAGCACCGAGGTTCCGCTAGAATCCCGGCGCTTAACCTTGACCATCCGCCCTTGTCCGGAGCCAACCTTAGGGATCATCCATGCCCAGCGTGCGTGTCAAAGAGAATGAGCCTTTCGAAGTCGCAATGCGGCGTTTCAAGCGGTCCTGCGAAAAGGCAGGCGTACTCGCCGAGGTCCGTCGCCGCGAGTTTTACGAAAAGCCGACATCCGAGCGCAAGCGCAAGAAGGCTGCTGCGGTCAAGCGGCATCAGAAGAAGCTGCAGCGCGAGTCTCGCCGCTGGGAGCGCCCGTACTGAGGACGGATCGTCGATGTCGGTCCCGCGATGATCGGGGCGGCTGCCTGACTTGCGGCGCATTCGCAAGGCTCTATCTTCTTTCCGCTTTGGTTTCAACGCCCTACCATGCTCAAGCTTCAAATCCAAAGTGATATGAAGACCGCCATGAAGGCGGGCGACAAGACTAGGCTCGGGGTGATTCGGCTGATCCTAGCGGCGATCAAGCAGCGCGAGGTCGACGAGCGCATCGAGCTCGACGACGCTCAGGTTCTGGCCGTACTCGACAAGATGCTCAAGCAGCGTCGCGACTCGATCGCGCAATACAGTGGGGCCGGTCGCGAGGATCTCGCGGAGATCGAGCGATTCGAGGTCGAGGTCATCCAGTCGTATCTCCCGCGCGCGCTCACGGACGAAGAGCTTACGGCCTTGATCGATGCGGCGATGGCGTCGACTCAGGCGAGCGCGATGAGCGATATGGGCAAGGTGATGGGTCTGCTGAAGCCGCAGATTCAAGGCCGGGCCGACGTGGGCAGCGTCAGCGCCCGCGTCAAGCAGCGCCTCGGAGGCTGACTCCGGCGTCGTCCTTCAACGGTCTGTCGAGGCACATGGCCGGTCGCATTCCCCCCGAATTTATCGACGAGCTTCTGACGCGAACCGACATCGTCGACCTCGTCGGAACACGGATCCAGCTGCGCAAGGCCGGCAAAGACTACCAAGCCCGCTGCCCCTTCCACGACGAAAAGACCCCATCCTTTACCGTCAGCCCCGACAAGCAGTTCTATCACTGTTTTGGCTGCGGCGCGCACGGTACGGCGATCGGTTTCCTCATGGAATACGACCGCCTCGACTTTCGCGAAGCCGTCGACGAACTGGCCCAGCGCGTGGGATTGACTGTGCCCGGGGCGACCGAGACGGGCCCCGCCGGTCCCGATCACGGGCCGTTGTACGCGCTTCACGAGCAGGCCGCCGAGCTTTATCGCGAGCAGCTGCGGATCCATCCGGACGGACGGCGTGCCGTCGACTACCTCAAAGGACGCGGTCTCACCGGCGAGGTGGCGGCGCATTACGGGCTGGGCTTCGCGCCGGCCGATGGTCGTTTGCTCCTGTCGCGCCTCGGGGCGAGCCCGTCGGAACGCGAGCGCTTGCTCAGCTGCGGGCTGATTTACGACGAGGAGGGGCGGCGACGCGACCGCTTCCGTGATCGGATCATGTTTCCGATTCGAGATCGGCGCGGCCGTGTGATCGGTTTCGGAGGGCGGTTGCTCGGCGAGGGTAAGCCGAAATACCTCAACTCGCCCGAGACCCCGATCTTCCACAAGGGTCGCGAGCTCTACGGCCTGTTCGAAGCGCAGAAGGCCAATCGCAAGCTCGATGTCGTCCTCGTTGTCGAAGGGTACATGGATGTCATCGCATTGGCGCAGTTTGGGGTGACCAACGTCGTCGCGACGCTCGGCACGGCGACGACCTCCGAGCATCTCCAGCTGCTTTCGCGGACGACGCCCGAGATTGTGTTCTGCTTCGACGGCGATCGCGCCGGGCGCGCCGCCGCCTGGAAGGCATTGGAGAGCGCGCTGCCGTCGGCGACCGGCCGTCAATCCATTCGATTTCTGTTTCTGCCGGACGGCGAGGATCCCGACACCCTGATGCGAGCCGAGGGCGCCGACGCCTTCCGGGGACGCATGACACAGGCGCAGCCTCTGTCGGAATTTCTGTTCGAGCAGCTCTGCAATCAGGTCGACATGTCGAGCATCGACGGACGCGCGCGTTTCTCCATCTTGGCGCAGCCACTTATTCAGGCGGTTCCGCCTGGGATCTATCACGACATGCTGGCCGACCGCATGGCTGCGCTGGCCGGACTGCCGATGTCACCGCGGCGGCCGGTGAGGCGTGCTCGGACGCCGACGGCGCATCCTACCCGGCCGAGCCTTGTCGCACAGGCGATCGCTTTGCTTCTCGATCATCCCGAGCTTGCGGCGGAGGTTGTCGATGCCCCTGACGATTGGCGGCGCTCGCCCAGTCCGGGCGTCGCGATTCTGGCGCAACTGCTTGAAACGATTGCAGCGCACCCAACTATCAGCAAGGGCGGTCTAGTGGAGCGTTGGCGTGATCGGGAGCACTTCGTGTACCTCCAGCGACTCAGCGTCGCCCCATTCCTCCAAGGTATTCCCCCCGACGGGGTTGCCGCGGAGTTCATCGGTGCCTTGACGCGAATCGGTGAAGACGTTCTCAAGGAAGAACGTCGCCGGCCGTTGACCGAGCCGCGCACCGTTGTCGCCGGCCAGGGCGTCGCGCGAGAGGGGGACCGGGCGCAGCCGGAAGAGGAGGTCGGCGCCCGGACAGGCGGCCACAGATTAGAATAAGTCGGGCTCAACGTGCTAAACTACGTAGTTCGCCTTTCACGCGCCATCCGTCGTATCAATCAGGGTATCCCATGGATCAAGAACAGCAACAGTCCCAGCTGAAGCAACTGATTGCCAAGGGCAAAGAACAAGGTTACTTGACCTACAGCGAGGTCAACGATCATCTGCCTCCCGGGATTGTGGAGACCGATCAGATCGAGGACATCGTTCGTATGATCAACGACATGGGGATCATGGTCCACGAGACCGCCCCGGATGTCGTCGATCATACCCTGAGCGACTCGGCCGTCTCCGACGACGAGGCCGCCGAGGCCGCCGCCGCTGCATTAGCAACGGTCGACAGCGAATTCGGCCGCACCACGGATCCCGTGCGCATGTACATGCGCGAGATGGGCACCGTCGAGCTGCTCACGCGCGAAGGCGAGCTGGTGATCGCGAAGCGGATCGAAGACGGACTCAACCAGGTCCTCTCCGCGCTTTCGGTCTATCCGCGCTCCGTCGAGAAGCTCATTGAGATCTTCGATCGCGTCGAGCGCGAGGAGACGCGTTTGACCGACGTCATCTCGGGCTTCAACGACGGCGACGACGAACCGGTCGCCACCCCGCACGTCGTCGGCAGCGAGAAGGCGAAGGACGATAGCGATGCCGACACCGACGACGACGATGAGACAGCCGTCGTCGACACCGGGCCCGACCCCGAGGACGCGGCGCGGCGCGCGCAGCTGTTGCGGGAGCACTTCGCCGTGCTCCGCTCGGCACTGGAACAATACGGGCGCGACGACGAGCGTTCGCGCGCGGCCATGGCAAGCGTCTCCGAGGTTTTCCTTCAGTTCAAGCTGGTGGCTCCGGTCTTTCAGGAGCTTGCCGAGCTTCTGCGTCACACCATCGAGCGGATTCGCGGTCAAGAACGCGTGATCATGAGCCTCTGCGTCGAACAGGCCGGCATGCCGCGCAAGGTCTTCATCGATACCTTCCCGGAGAACGAGACCAATCCGCAGTGGCTCGAGCAACAGCTGGCCAGCGGCAAGCCCTACGCCGCACGTCTCGCCGAGGTCGCCACGGATATTCGCCGCGCGCAGCGCAAGCTCCAGGAGATGGAAAAGGAGAACATCCTCACCATCAGCGAGGTCAAGGACGTCAACCGGAAGATGTCGATCGGCGAAGCAAAGGCACGCCGCGCCAAGAAGGAGATGGTCGAGGCGAACCTCCGCTTGGTGATCTCGATCGCCAAGAAATACACGAACCGCGGTCTGCAGTTCCTGGACCTGATCCAGGAGGGCAACATCGGCCTCATGAAGGCCGTGGACAAGTTCGAATACCGTCGCGGCTACAAATTTTCGACCTATGCGACTTGGTGGATTCGCCAAGCGATCACGCGCTCCATCGCCGATCAAGCGCGCACGATCCGCATCCCGGTCCACATGATCGAGACCATCAACAAACTCAACCGGATCTCACGCCAGATGATCCAGGAGATGGGCCGCGAGGCGACTCCGGAAGAGCTCGCGCACCGGATGGACATGCCGGAGGACAAGGTCCGCAAGGTCCTGAAGATCGCCAAAGAGCCGATCTCGATGGAAACGCCGATCGGCGACGACGAAGACTCGCATCTCGGCGACTTCATTGAAGATTCCGGCGTCATCTCCCCGGTCGACTCCGCCACCGCCGAAGGCCTGCGCGAAGCGACCCAGAACATGCTCGCCAGCCTGACCTCGCGCGAGGCCAAGGTGCTGCGCATGCGCTTCGGCATCGACATGAACACCGACCACACACTCGAAGAGGTCGGCAAACAGTTCGACGTGACGCGCGAGCGCATCCGCCAGATCGAGGCCAAGGCCCTGCGCAAGCTGCGGCATCCGACGCGTTCGGATAAGCTCCGCAGCTTCCTCGACGCCGACTAAACCGGCAGTCCAGTCGCCATGGATGGCGCAGTTTCCGCAACAACCACTCCATCGCAAGACGGGCCGTTAGCTCAGCGGTTAGAGCAGGGGACTCATAATCCCTTGGTCCTAGGTTCAAATCCTAGACGGCCCACCAGATCCGCTCGGCGACATTGTCGTCCCGTTTCCCGACGGATTCCGGTCTCGTTACCTCCATCCCTTCACCGCTCGGCATCGGATATCCCGGACGATGGATCGGGCGCCGATCCAATTGGGTGTCGCTGAGCGTCAGGATCGCGCCTATGTCGGGTGACACTTCTTGTCACCTGGCTCTCTCGGTCGGATCCGAATCGGCACCGATCGGTGCGCGCCGAGGCAAGTTCGGTCCTGAGTTGGGAGAGTCGCGAGTGCCTCGCCATCGTTCCGCGAGCAGGTCTCAATCTGCCTTCGGCCTTCCTCATCCAGCTCTCGTTCTTGTTTCATCGTGACTCGCCGCATCCAGCGCAACGAATCTGGCGTGCGTTTTGCGGTGGCCTCATGGAGCGCGAGTCGTCGACGATCGGTCGTCTCGGCCATGCTCGCTCTCTGCGTGCTTAGCAATCTTGATCGGACTGGACCCGGAGTGACGATGGGATCTTTTAAGGCCGGACTGACATATCGTGACCTCGATGGCGAGTTGATCGTTCTTGATGCCGCGACGGGCTATATTCACCAGATGAATCCCACCGGCGCCTTGATTTGGAGACTGCTCGACGGAGGGACATCGATCGAGTCCATCGAGACCCGTCTCTCGGATGAGTTCGATCTCGATGCGGAGGAGGCGCGACGCGATGTGCTCGGCTTTGTCGAGCAACTGCAACGTGCCGGTCTCCTGGAACCGATCGCTTAGGCTTTCCCGCGATTCGAGACCGCGCTCGATGTTCGGGAACAGAACGCGTATCAGTAGGTCGATATTGCGGAACGAGCACGGTTTCAAGCCCTGCCGGTCATTTCGCTCTCGATGGGGGCCGTTCGGAACCCTGTTTGCTTAGAGGATGATTGCCGCGACGCACACCTTGATTTTCGAAGGCGCCGAGCGCGCAGACGAAATTTTGCGGTCGGGAGAAAAGTCCGACACTACGATGTTCCGGATGCACTTAATCCTCGGGATAATGGAGGCAAAGAGATGCCACACGATAGCTCACGACGAGACTTTCTGAAGAAAGCCACCTACGTTCCCCCGCTTCTCCTTAGCTTTCATGCCGCACCCTCGTTTGCGCGCCCGGGATCGGTTCCGGTCGGTCCGCCGCAGGCCGGCATTCAGACGCTGAAGCCGGATGTTCAGGCAATGAATCCGACGATCGCATCGGCCACGGAGCCGGCGGCGAGTCCGCGTTCGGCAGGCCGTGGTGCAGGCGGAGGGAGTTCGTCTGGGCCTGATCTACCGGAATTCGGGAATGCCGCGTCGACCGGCGGTCCGAGTGCATGTGAGCCCGTCGATGACGACCGCTACGGTCTGCCCAGAGCCGCTTCAGCCGCGTCCAGAGAGGCCGGAAGCCGCGCGCCCAGGGTGACCGTCGGCGCATGCAGCGACGAGGCCGTCGCCCGGTCCGGTGCCGATGCGCTGCGTGAACTATCCAGTAAGTTGTGGAAGTCGGGAGGGTGATCGGGGGGCCGCGGGAAGGCTTTCCTGCCCCGGTCGTGCTCGGATGGCGGTGCGCGGGGCTCGCTCGCCGATGAACCAAAGCCGGTTCAGTGTCGTTGAGCGCGTCGTGGATGTCGCGTGGGAGGCTGATTGCCTCTACCCTATGATTTGCGCAGCCTTCGACGGCTTCGAGCCGTGCGCATCGAGCCAGCCGGCCGCTCTGTCCTATCGAATCGTTTCCGAGTCGGGAGACGCCTGTTTCAGCCTCGTTCGGAACGGGGCAGTGATCAACCGGGGCCTTGACGCTTCGCAACTTCTGTTCGCGCTCCAGCAAGATATCGTCGTCGGCATTCAATGTCTGCGCCCTGACCTCGTTTTTGTCCACGCGGCCGTCGTCCAGCGCGGCGGTCGGGCGTTTGTCTTGGCGGCACCGTCCGGAAGCGGCAAATCGACCCTCTGTTGGGCGATGCTGCATCATGGCTTCCGCCTGATGAGCGACGAGCTCGCGCCGGTTGATCCCGCGACACTCAGGATCAAGCCGTTTCCCTTGGCCGTCACATTGAAGGCGCGGCCTCCGTATTGCTGTCCTCTGCCGGCATCGACCCTCACGACGCATCGTTCGCACTATGTCCCGATCGATGCCCTGCCGAGCGCACCGGCGACCGAATCCGCTCCGATCGGTGCGATCCTGTTCGTGGACTACGCGTCGAGTCACTCCGTGCCTGCGCTCCGCAAGCTCTCTGCCGCAGAGGCTGCATCCCGCCTTTATCCCAATGTTCTCAACGCCTTGGCGCATCACTCCATGGGGCTTGACGACGTGATCCGAATGACGGGCTCCGTGCCATGCTGGTACCTGGCTTCCGCGGCCCTCGAGGAGACCGCGCAGGAAGTGACTGGACTCCTTTGTGCGTTTTGAGGGTGACACGAATCGCCGGGGTCGGGGTAATCCCATCTCGCGGCGACATGATATCGCATGGTCTTCAGTCGCCGTCGGGTGTGCTCCGCGCGAGATCGACCCGATGATAATCGTTGCGTCGCGGCCGCCCGATGCGTCCGACACAACGCGCCAGGACCCAAAACGGGCGGCGAAATTTCCACAGCGCGCCGTTCGGCGGTCCCGGTCCGAACAGGGCCTCGTCCTCGGGTCTCGGCATGGTCAGCGCTTGAAGCAGATAGCGCCGCCGACAAGCGTCCGTATCCAAGAGCCGGAGTAATGTGGCGTTGATTCCGAGGCATCTGAGCACCCGCGGCTCGTGAATCTCGGGGTTGAGAAGGGTCTTTATGACTGTCGACAGGTCCGTCTCGGAGGCAGCATGGGCGAATAGCCGTGACGCGCTTTCCGGGATCGGCGTTGCGAGCAGCCTTTCGGCGAGCCCGAGCCCCGTAATCACCATGCGCCGCGCCCTCCACGTCTTGGCGTACCAAACGAGTCGTTCCCAGTCGAGTGGTGCCCGGCCGAGCCGTGAATCGGCGCGAACGATCCGGTCGAGGTCCACGACCCACTTGAGCTTGCGCCAGCGGTCCTTCGTTGCGTGGATGCAGGTGTGAATGATCTGATGTTCCGCGGACAGGGTAGCGATGGATCGCCCGTCGCATGTCGCTCGCGCCGCATCTTGCCAAATTGCTTTGCAATCCGAGATGATCGGAAAATGTTGCGGTACCAATGCCCAATGCATGTCGAGCTGAAAGAGTGCGTCCGGGCTTTGTAGCGTAAGCTCATGGTAATACGCTGAATAGATACGCTCCTGACTTGGCGTGAGCTGCTGTATGTTGAGGTCGCGCAGCATGTTCGGCGGATAGACTGGCCGATAATCCAGACGCTCCAAGACATAGCGGGCTTGAACGACCTTGTTCTCAGGTATCAGCAGATCGACATCGCCGAACTGTCGAGCCGCGAGGTGCTCGTAGACGGTTGTTGCGAGTGCCAAGCCTTTTAAGACAAGCGCCGGGACGCCCGTCTCGGCCAATGCTGACTCGGCGCTGAGAAAACATTGCAGCGCCAAGCGATTTCGCAGATGGTTGGCTTGGAAGTGGTCGCGCAGCAGCGGCAACAGGGACTGCGGCAAGAATTCAGGCGGGGCGTGCTCCAGTCCCGAAAACAACAACGGCAGCAGGTCGTGATGCTCGCCGAGCGTTAGTAAGAGATCCCAGTCGATGCCGCGATCAAGGACCGATCGCCAGCTCCGCTCTTGTCGGCTGTCCGCGTCGGCAGACAGGCACGCGAGTAAGAGTGCCGAGGTTGTTGTGGAACGTTCAGCGAGATGCTTGAGCATCAACTCGATCCTCGTCCCTGTGTGCGAATTCTGGTCAGGATATTACCCTTTTTTCAAGATAGGTCCGTGCACCGAGGGCAACCTTACTCATCGCTCGGGCACAGTGGCCGAGCGATCCGAGCGGCGGGGCATCGCGACGACACCGTGCGAGCGCGGGTGGTTTAGAGGCCGGAATCACGAAGACGGTATCCGAGGACGGTATCGATGTCCCTCGTAGGAACATCGGGTCCGACAATTGCCGCGATGTCCGGTCCCAGTGGCTTGACCTATGCGTATGTCTGTGAAGAACGTCGAGCATGATGCCGAAGAGTCGGATAGAGGTGCCGCTTCCGGTCATCCGTGATCGTATCGGCGTCTATTATCTCGTGCAGTGGGTCAGTCTTGCATCGAAGGTTGTCGGTGTTGGTATCGGGATGGTGCGCCGAGCTCCGGTGTTTGATTCGAGCGGAACCCTCTTTGATGAAACAGATAACTGGCTGTCGTCGTGGTTCAAATCGGGGCTCCGTGCGTCCGATGGTGCTCCACGAGGCCGTCGTTCGCTCGTCGCGCCTCTCGACTCGGCCTCTTCGAACGAAAGCGCCGCACCTTGCTCGCAACCGTCGCCAGGGGATCGAGATACGGGGCCGAGAACCCCCGTCTCCCGGACGATCGGCCCCGAGAGAGCATCGTGATACGCCTCAAGCGCGGACCGACGGCACACACGTGCTAGATGCCTCTACCGCATCACACCGATCCGTCGACGATAGTGCGAAGGCGGACCCTCGCCTCGTCAGTATCATCATCGCGAACTTCAATTATGTAGAGTTTATCGGTACCGCGATTGCGAGCGCACTGGCGCAAACCTACCCGCGAGTCGAGGTCATCGTCGTGGACGACGGGTCGACCGACCGCTCGCTGGAGGAGATCTCGCGTTTTCTGCCCGCGATCCAGTGTGTGCAGGTCGAGCATCAGGGTCAGATCGGCGCGTGCGCTGAGGGATTCAGGCGAAGCCAAGGCGATATCCTGATCTTCCTGGATGCCGACGACGTGCTTTTACCCGATGCGGTCGAACGTATGTGTCATCCCTTCGTTGCTTGTCCGGACGTCGTCAAGGTCCAGGGCTACATGTCGGTGATCGACCGAGACGGGCAAGCGATGGGGGAGCGCATCCCCGGGCGGCTACCCGATTCGGGCGATTATCGGGCGCTTACGCTGCGGCACGGTCTGCTGCCGCTCCCTTTTGCCTATACCTCCGGCAATGCCTGGTCGAGGCGCTACCTTCAGCAGGTCTTTCCGCTCCCGACGGTCGGTTGGCTCGACGACTACCTCCACGACCTGGCGCCGCTGCACGGACGGATCGAGTCCCTACCGGAAACGGTCGTCGAATACCGTATCCACGGCAATAATTCATGGTACGGGAGTCGCGTCCTCACACGTCAGGCCATGCAAGACTAAGTGGACAAAGTCAATCGCAATATCGATTACCTCGTCGCGTTTATGGGTGAGCGGGGTTATCCGACCGATCCTCTGCGATGGCGGAGGTATAAACGGTCCTGGCGCGATATGCTGATCGAGATGACGTTGAACCGCATGTCCGATTCCGGGCGCGGGATCTCTTGGCGGGATTTCGTCTCCGCGCCCTACGGTCGAGGCCAAGCCGGTCCGCTCAAGGCGCTCGTCGTGTCTTCTTTGCTTGCCGTGATCTGGTTTTTGCCGAAGGGGCCGAGCGTTGCGCTCGCACGGTGGTTGTTGCGGTCGAAGGGAGGCTGGCTGTAACGGCCGGGTGCGAATGACGCCTCGATCATGAACGAGCTCGTTTCCGTCGTCATCCCGGTCTACAACGGTGAGCAATACATCGGCTCCACGCTTAAATCCGTTTCCGAGCAATCATATCGAAGCTTGGAGATCCTTATCGTCGACGATGGCTCCACGGACGGAACCGCCGAGATCCTGCGTCGCTTCGCGCGTCACGACTCGCGGATCAGGATCCTGCAGCAGGCGAACAAAGGGGTCGCCGCGGCACGAAATCTCGGGATTCGATCCGCGCGCGGCGATTTCGTCGCCCCGCTGGATGCCGACGACATCTGGCACCCGGAGCGGATCTCCAAGCAGTTGCGCTGCTTGTTCGACGCACCGAGCGATGTCGGCCTGGTGTATTCCCCGTGGATCACGATCGACGAAACCGGTGCCCGGCTTTCTCCCTGCATGGACAGAGAGCGATTCGAAGGCATTGTCTGGCTTCAGTTGATGCTTGGAAATTTCTCGGGAAGCGCGAGCACCTGCCTGATCAAGGCGGATTGCCTTCGGGAGGTCGGTCTCTACGACGAGGCGTACTTCGTGCAGCGCGCGCAGGGTTGCGAGGATTGGGATCTCTATATGAGGATCGCTCGGCGGTTTCGGTTCCTCTGCCAGCCCGAGTGCCTCAACGGCTATCGCCAGGTTCGCGGGAACATGTCGGTGGACGTCGAGCAAATGATGCGGTCCTATGAATTGATGATGTCCAAGCTCAGTCCGCGGGGCGCGGAAATTCCAGTTTGGTTTCACCGGTGGTCTCGCGCGTCCTACTTACTCTACCTGGCAGATCGTGCTGCACAGGCTCGTCGCATCGGCTTGACAGTTCTTTTATTGCTCCGAGCGATCTCGATCGATCCGGTCCATGTGTTGGATCGGCGGGTAGCGCGCATCCTGGCTAGATCGCTGCTCGCGGACCTGCGACCGCGCCGTGCGGTTCCGAGCTCGGAGAACGGGCCTTGGGACGAGCTCCTCGACTTTGGCCAATCTAGGCGGTCGCCGCGAGCTGTTCCAGCAGGCGATCGAGTCGCTTGGACGAAATTAGGACCATCTCCCCCTCGGACCGTGAGTAGGCGTAATTCTCCTCGGCCCAGATGGTGCGCCGCACCAGGGCCAGGCAATCGGAGAAGGTGGCGTGGGACTTCAGATACCAGGCCGTGGAGCGCGGCAGGGCGTCCCAGCGCTCGCGCCACCGGTAGACCATGAGACAGACGAGCGAGAACAGCGCCATCAGCATCGGCGTGGTGCGTGCGATCGCCAGGTCGTTCCACTGGCGCTGGGTCTCGACGCCGAGGTGGCGACGGACTTCCTCGAAGGTGACCTCGAGCGACCAGCGCTGGACGAACAGCTCCACGACGCGGGCCGGCGCCATGTTCAGGTCGGTGGTGAAGAAGGCTTGCGTCGGCAGCCGGCCCTCGGGATCGACCACGAGCACCCAGCGAATCGGCAACGGCGGCCATCCCGCGGTGTGCCACAGACACACCTCGCTGAGCAGGCGCAGCGTTTTGGGCTGTCCGTACCATTGAATCGCGACCTCCTCGCCTCGGGTGTGCGCCGCTTCCTCGCGTGTGGCGAGCTTGGCCAGTACGCCGCCTTTCTTCGGCTTGGGGCCGCGCCGCCCGGCGGGCACCGGCTCGGGAAAGGCGAACAGGCGTGCATCCAGGCGCAGGCGCGTGATCAGGGTCGCTTGCGCAGCCAGCACTTCCCACCCCAGCTGGATGCAGGAGTAGCTGCCGTCGCCGAGCAGGATCCAGCGGCGTTGCTGCAGCCAGCGCGAGACCAGCCAGACCATCCCGATGGTGAGCTCCACGACCGTGCGATGGTGCCGCGCGGCCGCCTCGTCGGCCCGTTTCGACGGCGCCAAGCGGGTGAGAAAGGGCAGCGCCCAAGGCCGCGTGCTCCACGGCACGGGCACCAACAACGCCATGCAGATCCACTCCAGCCCCAAACAGGTCACCACCTTGCCGCGCGAGGAGCGCACCGCATCGCGATACATCCCTTCTGCTCGAATGCGCGCGCCCTTGCGCCGTTCCAGCGTCTCGTCGACCGCCACCACGATCGGCACCTGCGCCGGCAACATCCCGAGCAACAACCCCAGCAGAATCCGCGCCCCTTGGCGCGACGACCAACGCGCCCGATTCAGCACCCGGTGGTAACGCTCGAAGCGCCGCTCCGCGCTCAGCCCCATCGCCCGCAGTGCCGCCGTCACCGTGCGTGGTCCTTGCGCCAGCAGCGTTCCCGTGAGCAAGACGTGCAGATGCGCCAGGGTCGGCGCGGTGAACAGGCAGGCAAAGGGCTGCAGAACAGATACAATCGAGGCTGGCAGAGGGAACATCCGCGGGCAGGTCCGAGGTTTTGGTCGACATCGGACGATACCGTCCGCGGCCCTCTGCCGCCACATCAATCGGGTCTGTCACCGTCGCTCCCGGCGCCTCGCGGCGCTTCCGCCGAGGCCCGGAAATGGCCAAAGTCGAGGAGCTCATCTTGCTTTCGACACGCTCGATTCCCGTCTGGGCTGTTGTCTGGGACAGGATCTGGCGCAGTCGGAAACGAAAACTCGCGCGGTTGCAGCAGACGCTCGTGTGGCCCGTGCCGTACGATCCGGATTGTTCCGAATCGGCTGCCGCGAATACGTGATGCCCGGCGTCTCGAGCCGAAGGCGTTCGGCCCGCGGGTCGACCATCGCGTCGCCGCGTCGCAACAACACCCGGAGCGTTTGATCGTGGTTCGATCCATCACCGCTCGGATATCCCGACTCGCGCGCACCGCACAGGCGCCTCGGTGGGGCTCGCCCCTGATTATTGCGCTTGGAATCACCGCGGCTCTCCTCGAGGGCGCCGGCATGTATCTCTTCAGCCCGCTTCTTGAAAGTCTAGGCGCGACATCGGGCGGTGCGTCCGCGGTCTCGGCCGCCTTCGCGCACGTCTTGGCGCCGATTCCGGATGGGTAGCGGATCCCCGCCTTGGTGATCGGCCTCTGTGTCGCGGTCATCCTCAAGAACCTGGTCGCCCAGGCCAATCACATCGTGACCCGTTATTTCGATGGATTGGTGGCCCACCGCTTACGCGCCCGCGTCCTTCGCCAAACAGTCGATTCCTGCATCGACTATCGGGTGGAGAACCGCCGATCGGATATCGTCAACACGATCGCCACCAACACCTGGAAGGTGGGAGGTGCCCTGACTCAGCTCCATCAGATGGCGGTCTCGGGCTCGGCCATCCTGGTCTTCCTCGTCCTCTTGATGATGATTTCGCCTCTCTTGACGCTGATCGCCGCCGCGTTTCTCGGCACGACCGCCTTGATCGTCATGCTGATCTCGCGTCGCGCCCAACGTCTCGGCCAAGAGGTCGTCGATCAGAACAAGGAATTCGGGCTGCGCATGTAGGAGAGCCTCGGGGGACTGCGTCTGATCCGCAGTTTTTCTCGCGAGTGCGACGAGATCGATCGTTTCGATCAGGCGTCCGACGTGCTGCGGCGGAGGATTCTCAAGATGGACGTGCTCTGGGGCGTGCCGGGTCCGGTCTCCGAGATCTCGGGGGCGGTCCTGATCGGTATCCTCATCCTGTCGGGTATCGGCTGGAGGTGGGGATCCCCGCGCTGGCGGCGTTTCTCGCCTTGCTCTACCGGATGCAGCGACCGGTCCGAGATGTCTTGTCCTCGCGGGTCGCCTTCGACGCCGGATTCCCCGCGGTCGAGGATGTCGCCGATTACCTGGAACGGACCGCCGAGCCCTTTCTGGTCGACGGCGACCGACGATTTATTCACCTGCAACACGGCGTCGAGTTTCGCGACGTCACCTTTCGCTACCCAGGCAGTGACTCGCCCGCGCTCGATCGCGTCTCGCTCCGGATCCCGAAAGGGGAGACGACTGCGATCGTCGGTCGCTCCGGCTCGGGAAAATCCACGCTGATGGACCTTCTCTTCCGGTTCCGAGATCCGACCGAGGGCGAGATTCTGGTCGACGGTGTTCCTCTGTCTCGGCTCGAGATCCGAAGTTGGCGCGAGCGGCTCTCGATCATGTCTCAAGCCGTCTACCTGCTCAACGACAGCGTCGCCGCCAATATCGGCTACGGCAAGGCGAACGGTGCGCGGGAGGAGATCCGACGCGCCGCCGAGATTGCCGGTGCGGCAGGGTTCATCGAGGCCCTCCCGATCGGCTACGAGACCCTGCTCGGCGATGAAGGGTTTCGTCTCTCTGGAGGGCAGCGTCAGCGCATCGCGCTGGCCCGGACGATCCTTCGCAATCCGGATATCCTGTTGCTCGACGAGGCGACCAACGCCCTCGATGCGGAGTCCGAGCGACTTTTTCAAAGTGCACTGCGGACCTACTGCGAGGGCCGCACGCTCGTGGTGATCGCCCATCGCCCATCGCCCATCGCCTGACGACGGTCGAAGACGCCGATCAGGTCGTGATGCTCGATTTCGGGCGTGTCGTGGAGTGCGGTTCGCCCGGAGCGTTGCTTGCTGCGAACGGGCCATTCGCCCGTCTTCATCGCCTGCATGTTTCGACAGGGGTTGCCTTGGAGGGATGACGTCCGTGTCGTATCGAATGATGGATCTGGAACTGTCCCGGCCGCTTGCCGGCTTCGCCCTCGCATCGCATGAGACGGGTTACGCCATCGTGGTGCGCTGGGAGGGACGCATCATCGGATTTCTCATGAAGGAGACGCCCGAGGGATTCCGCATGGAGCAGGATGCGCTTCTGGACATCGTCGAACGCGAGTTTGCGCTGCGCATCTTGGCCATCAAGCTCGAGGCATCACTCGCGGATCGCTGGCACGCGACGCCTGTGGTCGAGCCCCCTTCGCTGACCATCGCGATCTGCACCAAAGACCGGGCCGCTCGCCTGACCCGTTTGCTCGAATCGCTCGAGGCGATCAGGGGCGCGTCCGCGTTCCGAGCGCTCGAGATCCTGGTCGTCGACAACGCATCGGTCGATTCCGCTACGCGCGAGGTCGTCGAGTCGCGAACCGACGTACGCTATCGCTTCGAGCCCAAAACCGGCCTCGACTTCGCGCGCAACGCCGCCCTCGAGGCCGCGAGCGGTGACCTGATCGCCTACCTGGACGACGATGTCGTCGTGGAGCGCGGCTGGTTGTCGGGGCTCTACCGGGTCTGGGCCGACTGCCCGGATGCCGGCGGCTATTCCGGACTGGTTCTGCGGTATCGGCTCGAGACGCCTGCGCAGATCCGGTTCGAGCGCGAAGGTGGATTCGGGCGTGGTTTCGAGCGCATCCATCATCGAGGCGCTCAGCTCGGAAACCCGCTCCATCCTGTGGGCGCCGGGGTTGTCGGGGCGGGTGCGAACACGTGTTTTCGCCGGGATCTGCTGTTTGATCTCGGAGGGTTCGACGAGGCCCTGGATACGGGAGCGCCGCTCCAGGGCGGGGGCGATCTCGACATCTTCTATCGCGTCCTGCGCAGCGGGAATGCCATCGTCTACGAGCCGCGCTACGCGGTGTTCCATGAGCATCGCGAGACCATGCATGGCGCAGCTGCGACGTCAGTACTGGTCCTGGGGCCTCGGTTTTATGGCCTTTCTGGAGAAGGCTCGTCGCACGGATCCCGGCCTGCGGCGGCGTCAGGACGCGATGCTGAGATGGTGGTTCTGCGACAAGCTGCTCTCGTTGATAGGCGCCCTACGCGACCTCGATTTGAGGCGCACCGGCGACCTCGCTGCGGAATTACGCGGCGCAATCCAGGGTCTGCTCGGCGAATACGATCGTTCCCTGGCACGCAGCCGCCGAATCCGCGAGCAGGTCGCATGAGCTGGGATATCGTCCATCTGGATCTCAAGCAGGCGCCCTGCGTCCTGGAGGCCGGCGCTTCTCCCCTTTACGTCGTCTACTGGTGGGGAGACCTGCCGTTGGGCGCGCGCCTACGCCCCCGAGGAGCTCCCGTTGCGGCGAGACCGCCTCCTTGCGCTCGCGGCCCGATTCCTTTCCGAGCAGGTCGCCAGCCGCGCCGCCGGATTCGGCGGTCCGCCGCTCGCGCGTTACGACGGTCGGGCGCTAGTGCAGGTCCCCTTCACCGACGTGCGGGAGGCCCATGTGACTCCGGCTCTGTTGTCCGAGCTCGAGCGGCCTGTTCATTCGGAAGCCGACGACCTGTCGGTGATTGTGTGCACACGCGATCGGCCCGGACCCTTGAGGACCTGCCTGAATGCCTTGTCGGCTCAGAAGGCGCCCCCGGGCGAGATCCTCGTGGTCGACAATTCCTCCGATCGCACGGCCGCCTCGGTGTGTCTCGACTTCCCTCGGGTGCGCTATCTGCATGAGTCGAGCTCCGGACTGAGTCGCGCCCGCAATTGCGGTGTCGCTGCAGCGACCCGTCCACTCGTCGCCTTCACCGACGACGACGTCGAGGTCCACGAGCGTTGGTCGGGCGAGATCGTCCGCGCATTCGAGGAATCGGATGTTGAATCGGTAACGGGTCTGGTGATTTCCGCGACGCTCGATACCGAAGCGCAGCGGGTCTTTCAGATGGAGATGGGCGGTTTCGGAGCGAATTGCCTGCCGACGCGTTTCGGTCGGATCTTTTTCGAAGAGACCCGTCATCGCGGCACACAGGTCTGGCATGTCGGTGCCGGTGCCAATATGGCGTTTCGCCGGGCCCTGTTCGAGCGTATCGGAGGCTTCGATGAGCGGCTCGGCGCCGGTGCCGCCGGTTGCTCGGAAGATTCCGAGATCTGGTATCGCATCCTCGCGACCGGAGGGGAGTGTTTCTACGAGCCCCGCGCCCTGGTCTTCCACTGAGTGCGGTCAGCGATTTTGATGGTGGCGTGATCAAGTTGCGTGATGGGGGTCGGCGAAGCGCTCCCGCGGTCTCGCGCGGCCGGGGTATGGGCCGGCGGCGCGAGGTGGATCAAGCGCGGTGACGGGACTCAGAACAACAGGGGATCGTCGAAATCCGGTCCGTCGAACAGGTCCGGTTGGTGGTCGCGAGGCCGGTTGTCGTCGCGTTCGGCATCGCGGATTTGGGAGGCGTAGCGGGTCTCGAACTGATCGGTCAGTCGGAAGAGGACCTCCCGGATGGCGAGGACCGCGTCATCGGACAGGGGTGGCCAGAAGAATGGCTGCAGGGTGGTGTCGGGCTGCGGCATGGTGGTGCTCCGAGTCGGTCAACGTGGCAGGGCGGCCCGCCGCGGGGTGGCGGTGGTGGGCGGGGTGAAGACCTCGAGGAAGAGCGCCTCGTCGAGGTGGGGGCGCTCGGTTTGGGCGGCGACGGCGAGCAACTCGGCGGCCAGGGTGGTGAGGATGCGGTAGTTGCCGGCGGCGTGGTCGCAGAGGGTGTGTTGCAGGGGCTCGCTCATGAGGGCGGCGTTGCCGGCGCTGGCGCACAGGTGTTGCAGGCAGGCGAGCAGCTCCTCGCGGCGCGCATGCTCGGTGGCCAGACGGGTGCGGATGCGCGAGCCCAGGGGCAGCAGCTCCTCGCGGCGCAGGTGATCGGTGAGGCGGGTATCCCCGGCGAGGACGACGCACAGCAGCGGTTGGGAGTCGAAGCGGGCGCTGGCGAGCAGGCGCAGCTCGTTGAGCACGGCGGGGCTCATCTCCTGGGCCTCGTCCACGAGCAGCACGGCGCGCCGGCGGGTGGTCTGCAGATGGCCGAGCCAGGTGGCACGCAGCGCCTTGAAACCGCCCCAGCGGTTGTGCGGACGCAGCGGCACGGCGAACAGCTCGCCGAGCTCGCGGTAGAAATCCCCGAGGCTGCTTTGCGGATGATCGATGGCGCCGACGCTCAGATCCGGGAGCCGGGCGAGACGCTCGGCGAGCAGACGCAGCACGACGCTTTTGCCGGTGCCCGGTTCGCCGTGGATCATCGCAAACCCGCCTTCGCGGATCTGCGCCTGTTCGATGCGCCACAGGAAGTGTTCCACGCGCGGGGGGATGTAGAGCGCCTCGATCGGCAGCTCCGAGGAGAAGGGATGCCATTTCAGGCCGTAGAGGGCGAGCAGTCGCGCATTCATCGGGTGTCCTCGGCGGTGTTCAGGGGCAGATAGGCCGGCGGCAAGCCGGTCGCGGCATGGGTCTCGAGGAGCTGGCGCAGCAGCGGCGCCATCCCGCTCGGTGTGCTCGGTTGCGGCACCGGTGCGCCGGGCACCAGCGCACGGCGGGCCTCCCCGGCATTGGCGGCCTTATCCAGCGGACGCAGGGGGCTCAAGATCGCACCGCTGTGCGGATCCACCAGATCGACATGGGCCAGATCCCAGCGCGCGTAACGCAGATGCACCGTCTCCAGGGCGCGGTAGCGTGCGGGGATTTCCAGGCGGATGCCGGCCAGGCTGACGGTGCCGTCGGCCCGGCGTTGGCGTCGTGCGACCTCGATGCGGAAGGCCGCGCGCAAGGCGGCGGCGTCCGGGCAGGGGCGCGCCACGGTCGGGCCCTCCAGATAGCGCGCCAGCGGCGTAGTGGCCAATTCCGAATGGGTGCTGCGGTGATACTCCTGCTCGACCCAGGCCTGGGTGGCGTGGTTGAGGGCCTGCAGCGTGAGCCCGGACTCGCCTTCGAGCATCGCCATCAGGCGGCCTTCCACGCGGCCCCAAAAGGCCTCCTGCTTGGCGTTCTGATAGGGCGAATAGGGCAAGGTGGTCTGATGCAGGACGCCCAGACGGGCCAATCCGGCGGTCGTCTCCTCGGCCAGCATCGCCGCGCCGTTGTCGGTCATCAGGGCGCGCGGCAGGCCGCGCTTCATGAACGCCTGCGACAGCCCGTGCACCAGCACCTCGGCGGTCTCGTTGGTGTACCACTGCAGGTGACAGACCAAGCGCGAGCGATCGTCGATGACCCCGAACAGCAACGGCGTGAGCCAGGTTCCGGCCGCCGTGAGCACCTTGCGCGAGCCGTGATGGAAATCCAGGTGCCAGAGCGCCGAGACGTGCTCGACCTCGAAGCTGCGCACCTCGCGCTGCTCCAGGCGATCGCGCGCGGCCAGCGCGCCGGCGGTGTCGCGCTTGGGGGTGGCGCGGCGCACCATCCCGTGGGCCTTCAAGTAGCGCCGCACGCTCGGATAGGACGGCACCGGGGTGGCGGTGCCGGCGAGGGTCGCGGCCAGGTTGTCGCGATGCAGCTGGGCGGTCCAGCCGGGATGATCGCGGTACTGCGCCTGCAGGGCCTCGCGGGCGGCGGGCAGCACGCTCGGGAAGGCCCCGCGATCGGCGCGCACGCGATTGCGCAGCACCGCCACCGGATCGGGCGCGGCGCGCGCGGCGTAGTACCAGCGCTCGAGGGTCGACACACCGAACCGAACATCCAGGCCGGTGACGGGATGGCGCCAGGTCTTGGCGGCCAAGGCGGCGAGTGCCGCCTGCAACTCGCCGTCCGACGGCGGGGCGGCGAGCAAGGGTCCGATGATCGCAAAGCGCACGCGGGCCCAACGCTCGCGTTGCGGAACCTCCACGGGGGTCGGCATAGGGGTCTCCCGGCCACGGCGCCGGGGGTTCCGACACCTTCGCGACCAGCCTAGCCGGGTGCCCCGGCGCCTTCGAGCTGCATCCTCTGCGTGGCGTCAGCCGCCCTCGTGCAGCCTGCACGAACGACTCGTCAAGGGACTCAAAAAGCGCAGCAACGCCACCAGGGCGTCCGCGGCATCGCCGAGGAAGCGCTCGAGCAGACTCCCCGGCGCCTGCTGCAGATCCACCGGCGGGACAAAGCCCCCCTGCGCGCTGCACCACAGCGGGGTCTGCGCCAACTGCTCCCGCCACCAGGTCTGCCAGCGCCGCAGGGTGCGGATCGGGACCGCCAACGTCGCGGCCAAGGCGTCCGCTTTGGGGTGATGTCCGCTATGGCGCACGCAGGCCACCACGACGATGAGGCCGAGATAGACCCGCCGGCCCAAGAACCGCACCGAGCGCGGCGTCAGGCGTCGCCGACACTGCGCACAGCAAAAGCTGCGACGCGTGGCGAACGCCTCGCGCCATGGCTCCGGACAGCCGCGCGGTTTACGGGGGTAGTCGGCCTGATGCAGCGTGCCGCCGCAGGCGGGACAACCGGCCTCTCGGGCGGCCTCGGCGAGATCCTCGTCGATGTGCAGCAACAAGGCGAAAAACGTGGGGCTTTCAAGGACGGCGTGGCACACTGATGGCGTCTCTTTGTCTTCGCAAACAAGAGACTCTCCCGACGGGTGCTGTTGTTCAAGCACCCCGAGGGAGGCCCACCGCTCGCCCTCATGAAAGATGACGATTTAAGGGGAAATAACCATCAGGGAAGGTGGCCGTGCTCACCACCACCATCGCGAGGATTGGCCGGGCCTGCAGCGACAGATGCGCGCCTACATGCGCGGTCATGTCGCCGCGTTGGTGGTCCAGCATGACCGCTATCGTCATGGCGGGAACATCCATCGTATCCTCGTGCAGCTCCCGCGTTATTTCATGCGGACCGCTCTCGACATCGTGCGCAACGGCAAGCCCCATCGCGGACGTGTGCTGCTTGAAGAGATACGCGGTTGGCTCGGCGGCGTGCTCTTTCTTTTCAATCCGATATGGCGCTCGCGCCGTGCGGTGCCGACGCTCGCCCCGCCGCCCGATCAGGAGAGCTAAGGCGCATTCAGAAGACGCCCTTAAGCGCGTTTCTCGCCCGAAATCCGTTTCCGAACGGCTTGACCGACGGCCTGTTCTACCGCGAGAAGATGCGTGCCATCCATCGCATTGCGCCCGATCGGTCGGGTCCCGGGAGCACGCCCGCGAGGGTGCTCGAGATCGGGGGAGGGCGCAGCGGTCTCGCGAGTCTGCTCTATCCCGACGCCCGGGCGACGACGCTTGACCGAGATCGTTCGTTGCTGGGGCAGGGTCCGTCTGCAGACACGGCCGATCCGGTGTGCGCCGATGCCTGTCGGCTGCCCTTTCCCGACGGCGCATTCGATGTCGTGACCCTCTTCGACGTGCTCAAGCATATCGAAGACGATGCGTTAGCGGCGCGCGAGGCCCTACGTGTCACGTGTCCGGGCGGGTGGCTTCTCTTGTCCACCCCCGGAGCCGATTGGCACTATCCCTACTACCGCGTCATGCGTCGCTGGTGTCCGCCCGAGTCCAGTTTGATGCAGGAGTGGGGTCACGTGCGTCGCGGCTACCGCAAGGACGTCCTCGCCGTACTGTTCGGCGCAAAGCCCACAGCCTCCGCGACCTTCATCAACCCGCTCACGGTCTTTTATCACGACATCGCCTTTTCGAATCTGGGTCGACGTAAACGTCGGCTGCTCTACGCCGTTGCGGCTCCGATGACGCTCCTCGGCTACCTTCTGCATCAACGGAAAACGCCGGGCACCGAGATCGCGATGGCCTGGCAAAAGCCCGACACGGCGGGCGAGGGAGCAAGGACGTGACATCACGCGCTCCTCCCAAGGTTGCGATTTTCCCCTGGGGCGATGTGGTGGAGGAGTTCCTCGATCCAATCGGGCTGGACCTCGAGGATTTCGCGCATCGGATGACCGGCGGCTGGCTCTTCGGCTATGTCGCGGCGTTCCGGTCGCTCGGCTGGGATGCCGTCATTGTCTGCGCCTCCGAGCGGCTGACAACCCCCCGGTGCCTGACCCATGCCGAGACGGGTGCCGCCATCTGGGCGGTACCCGGGCGTCGCAGCATCGCCCGTCGCGACTCGATCAAAAGCGCGCGACAGATCCTACGCACGCCTTGGCGTGCCTTCGGGCGGATCCTGCGTGCCGAGGATTGCTCGATCGTCTTGGTGCAGGAGTACGAGTACGCGCGCTTCGACGCGCTCGCTCTGCTCTCGAGGCTGTTTGGTCTGCCGGTGTTCGCGACCTTTCAGGGCGGGGATTTGACACTGTCGCGTTTGGAGGCGCGCACTCGGCCATGGACGTTGCGTCTGGCGCAGGGCCTCATTGTGCCCTCCACACGTGAGCGCGAGCGCCTGGCCCGGACCTATAAGGCATCGAACCTGCGGATCGCCGATATTCCGAGCCCGATCGACGCCGACGAGTGGCGCGCGTCCTCTCGATCGAAGTGCCGGTCCGAGTTGGGGCTGCCGGAGCAGGCACTGGTGGTCGTCAATCACGGTCGCATCGACATGAATCGCAAGGGATTGGATGTCCTTCTTGCGGCTTGGTCGGCGTTCTCGGACGAGCATCCGCCAGCACTCCTCGTCGTCCTGGGCTCGGGACCGGACCAAGCTGCGTTCGGCGAGGCCATCGACCGGTCCGGCGCCAAAGGCATCATTTGGGAAAACGCTTATTCGACCGATCGCCCGAGGTTGCGTCGTTGGCTCTCGGCCGCGGACATCTACGTGACGACCTCGCGCGTCGAGGGGATGCCGGTGGCCCCGTTGGAAGCGATGGCCTGCGGCTTGCCCGTTGTCGCGAGCCGAGCACATGGCTTGCCGGACATCTTCCGCGACGGCGAGGCATCGGGCGGCATTCTGGTCGACTGCGAGGATTCGACGGGTGTTGCAGACGCCCTGTCCCGCTTGGCCGAGGCGCCGGAGCTTCGTGCCGAGCTCGGCCGGGCTGCTCGAGCCTGCATCGAGACACGTTTTGCGGTTTCCGTGGTTGCCGGGGCCCTTTCTCGCTTCATGGTCGAATCAAGATCCGTAGCCTGACGCCGCCGAGCAGGCAGTCGACCAGCGAACATCGGGGCCGTGCGGCTTTCCCGCCACGCCAAGTCCTGGCATAGTCGCGGTGCACTCGCAGGGATCCAGTCGACCCCCGTCACGCGCGGAATCATTGCAACGCAGGGTGCGGGACGTGCAATAGAGTGAGAAATAAGGCGGGTCGTGTACAACGAGTCGGGGCATCCCCGTCGCGACGGACTTAGAGATCAAAGTGGAGGCAGGGTAATGGGTTACGGGCTGAGAAAGCGAGTTCTGGTGACCGGTGGCGCGGGTTTTTTGGGGTCCCATCTGTGCGAGCGATTGCTCGCCGATGGCCATGACGTCATCTGCCTGGACAACTTCTTCACCGGCACCAAGGACAACGTCATCCACCTGCTGGATCGGCCGCACTTCGAAATCCTGCGCCACGACGTAACCTTCCCGCTCTATGTCGAGGTCGACGAGATCTACAATCTCGCCTGTCCTGCATCCCCCATCCATTATCAACACGATCCGGTGCAGACCACAAAGACCTCGGTCCACGGCGCGATCAACATGCTGGGGCTCGCCAAACGCATCAAGGCGAAGATCTTCCAGGCGTCCACGAGCGAGGTCTACGGCGATCCGAAGGTGCACCCGCAAGTCGAAAGTTACTGGGGACACGTCAACCCCATCGGACTGCGCTCCTGTTACGACGAAGGCAAACGCTGCGCGGAGACCCTCTTCTTCGATTATCGCCGGCAACACAATCTACGCATCAAGGTCGCACGGATCTTCAATACCTACGGCCCGCGGATGCACCCCAACGACGGACGGGTCGTCTCGAACTTCATCGTCCAAGCCCTTCGCAATCAACCCATCACCATCTACGGTGGCGGATCCCAGACCCGATCCTTCTGCTATGTCGACGATTTGATCGAGGCTTTCGTGAGGCTCATGGATACGCCGGACGACTTCACGGGCCCCGTGAACGTCGGCAATCCGAACGAGTTCACGATCCTCGAACTGGCAACCAAGGTCATCGAGTTGACCGGCTCCCGCTCGGAGCTGACCTACAAGCCGCTTCCGAGCGATGATCCCACACAGCGCCAGCCGGACATCAGCCTCGCCAGATCCGCAATGGGTTGGGAGCCTGAGGTGCCTCTTGCCACCGGACTTCAGCGCACGATTGCCTACTTCGATGAACTGCTGGGTAAAACTCCCGCCGGATAAGGGTTGTCGCGATGAACCCGAGAAAAACGCTTGAGAACGGGGTGCGCTGGGTATACGGGGCCGCCACCTCGCCGCTGCGCAAAGGAAACGTCGTGCTCTTTCATCAGGCGCGCAGCGGCAGCTCCGTGCTCGCCGATCTGATGGGGCAGCATCCGGAGGTTCTGTGGGGAGGCGAGATCTTCCATCACTTCCCGGGGCGCCGTCAGGATGCCGTAAAGAAGCTCAAAGGACGTATGCTCTATGCCGGACGCCGTTTCTACGGGTTCGATCTGCAGCTCTATCAGCTCAAACCGATCGGATTCGAGCTGCCGGACTTCATCGCGCAGCTCAAGCAGCTCGGGTTTACTCACTTCGCCATGCTGGAGCGGCGTAACCTGGTCCGTCTCGTCATTTCGGCACTCAATGCACGCCAATCGGGTGTGTGGCAGAAGAAAGGACAAACCAAGCCTGAGTTCAAAGGAATCGAAATCGACCTCGAAACGGCCATGCTCCAATTCCTGGAAACCGATCAAGAGCGCAACGTCGTTCACGATGCACGCGGAGACTATCCGGTCTCACTCATCGGGTGGCTCGATTATCTGCAGGCAGGCTACGACAGCTTGCGAACCGAGTTGAATCAAGAACGCATGCTCTCCCTCGAGTTCGAAAGGGATATCGAAACCGACCCGACACGCGCCTATCGCATGTTCTGCGATTTCCTGAACATCACCCCTGCCGAGGTTTCACCTCGCTTGTCTCGAACGACACCGTTTACCCTCTCCGAGATCGTCGTCAACTTCTCCGACCTAAAATCCTATCTCACCGCAACGCCATACGAATGGATGCTTGACGGATAGCACCCATCGGGGTGCTCGCTCAGAGACCGGCCACCCAAACCTGACAGGGTCTACTGACCAGTAAGGAGATTCAGCTACGCGCCGAATCCGCGATTGAGCGGAGGGCCGCGAGTATCAAGCAACCAAAACCACCGAGGGCGGGCCTGGCGAGCCGCGTTGCGGCACTTTGTGTCGAGCGCCAACGGCGCGACCGATGTCAGCCCGGGGCAGCGCCCCGGGTTTCAATCAACCAAAATCCTTGAGCCCTGAAAGGGCGGTCAAGAGATGCCCCCTACCGGGGCGTTGTCACCGTTCGGCCCCTCCCGAAACGCGCCCCTAAGAGCGACACATCAAAGCGTTGGGCCGCCCCTTCAGGGCTCAGGCTGGACGGGGGTCGTGGTCCCGGGGCGTTGCCCTGGGCTCGCGTGGTGAGCCCCGTCGGGGCAGCCGGAAACCACCGGCATCGATTCATGGCCAGGGTAGGCTCCATCGGACGGTGGATCTGGGAAGAGTCCGCGCTGATCGGTGCTCACTCCGTGAGCCTTGCGGACGATTCTTTCTAATCAGGCAGAGTCTCGGGAGAGAGCTCGCCAGAAAAAACGTGCGACACACTCTCAGCGGTGCCAAGCATGCCGCCCCCCGGCGCCCGTCGCCAGCTTCAGGCTCGACCTGAGTCACGATCGAGACTCACCCTCTCCGGCCGCTCTCCGCACCTCTGTTCCTCAATTCTTGCCCCCCGCGATGTCGATTCCGTGACCCGGTTCACGGAACGCAAATCCATTCAATGATTCAACGCCAATCCGCAGCTCCAATTCCGTTCTTCATATCAGCTCCGAAATGGGATCTGCTTCACGTTTTGCTCATTGACCGCATCGCGAAAAGGGGCATCCCGCGATGATGGGAATGACGTCACGGATTCGGTTACCTCAAGTCACTAGAGTCACAGCGTACGCAGAAATATCGCTCGATCGGATCTAGCTACGCAGGGCGATTTGGCTTCTCCAGGTATAACACGGCAACACATAAGACCTCGGCAGTGCGGTCGCCGATGCCTTCTAGGCTCAGCATAGAGCTCAGCTGTGACACCTGAAAGAGCCGATCACGTCGGACTAAAGGTGACACGATGAACACTCAGCATACACTACGGGTAGCCACTCTCGCTCAATCGCGATTTTATCAATGGAGCTTCGGCCTTTGGGCGATGCTCTTTATCCTCGCCATGTCGGCAAACGTTACAGCTTCGGATCTCACCCTGGCCTGGAACGGGGTCGATGACTCCCGTGTCGCAGGATACGAGCTGCATTACGGCGAAGCGAGCGGAAACTATTCCAAATCAGTGCAGTCTTCGACCAACAGTCAGTCCGTCAGCGGGCTGGAGGCCGGCAAGACCTACTACTTCGCGGTCAAGGCATTCAACTCCGATCGCTCGCTGGACAGCGCCTTCTCCAACGAGGTCAGCACCACGATTCCCTATCCGGCACCCGAAGCCGGATTTACGATGAGTGCAAGCTCGGGTGTGGCGCCATTGACCGTGGCCTTCAGCGACACCTCCACCAGCAAGGTCGACAACTGGCAGTGGAGTTTCGGAGACGGAGCCACCAGCAGCCAGTCCTCGCCGAAATACACCTTCACGACACCCGGCACCTACACCGTAAGCCTCATGGTCAGCGGACCCGGCGGCGCGGCGCTGCAGCCGGCAAAGGCCGTTGTCACGGTTGCCACTCCGGCGCCGTTCGCCGCGTTCGAAACGAACGCCAGTGCCGGTCAGGCTCCCTTTGCCGTTCAATTCACCGATCGCTCCACCGGCGTAATCGATTCCTGGGAATGGGATCTCGGCGACGGGAACACCAGCAATGAACGTTCACCGAATCATGTCTATTTGAAAGCGGGTGAATACCTCGCGAGTCTTCGCGTGAAGGGCGCGGGAGGCGTCTCCGCGCAAGCAGCGACGGCCAAGATCAGCGTTGTGGTTCCTCCTCCGGTCGCCGGTTTCAGTGAGAGTGCCACGAGCGGCGTTGCCCCGATGTCACTGGTCTTCACCGACGTGTCCAGGGGCGACGTCAGTGCTTGCGAATGGGACTTCGGCGATGGCGGGCGTGCCACGGGATCGCAAGCGGTTTGGACCTATCAAGAGCCGGGAACCTATTCGGTCACTCTGAAGGTTAGCGGCGCCGGCGGATCCGACGTCATGACCAAGACCAACCTCGTAACCGTTGCCGGTCCTCCCCCGGTCGCGGACTTCGACGCGGTGAGCCGCGTCGGCAATGCGCCGCTGAGCGTGGCCTTCCGAGATCTGTCCTCGGGCGAAATCTCGCGGGTGACCTGGAACTTCGGCGACGGGCAGACCAGCGGCGAACCCAATCCGACCCATGTCTACGATGAGGCCGGTAGCTACGACGTCACGCTGTCGGTCACAGGGCCTTATGGCGATCACGTCATGACCAAGAGCGGCTTTGTCGAAGTAAAGCCTGAAGACGGAACCCTGCCGATCGAAGTCGGCGAGGTCGTGGTCGATCACAACTGGCAGTGGGTTGAGTTCGGTCGGTCGTTCGTCGATCCGGTCGTCGTGGCCAATCCGTCGAGCTTCAACGATGCAGAGCCGGCCGTGGTACGCATCTCCGGTATCGAGTCGGACGGCTTCTGGGTCCGCATCCAGGAATGGGATTACCTCGACGGAAAACACGCCTTCGAGACCCTGACCTACGTGGCGATGGAGAAGGGCAGTCACGTACTGCCGAGCGGCGAACGCATCGAGGCGGGTACTCTGACGCAGTCCGGTCGCTGGTACTCGAGCTTCGGGTTCGCCGAAGCCTTCCCGACGGTGCCGGTGGTGTTCGCCTCGGTGAGCAGCGTTAATGATGCCAAGGCGGTATCGGCACGGGTCCGCGACATCACGGCGCAGGGTTTCCGGCTGCGGCTGGACGAGCAAGAGTCGTTCACGGCCGGTCATGGCGCCGAGAGCATCAGCTACATCGCCTGGCAGCCTTCAAAGGGTACGGTGGACGGGTTGCAGTTCGCGGTCAGTATCAAGGCCAACGCCGTGACCGATCAACCCTCGACCCTGAGCTTCGGCGCCGGCTTCACCGAGACTCCGGTGTTTCTGGCGGACATGCAGACGGCCAACGGCGGCGACCCGACGGCACTGCGCCATGCCAACCTCAGTGCGAGCGACGTGGAGCTTCGAGCTGAAGAAGAGCAGTCCAAGGACGCCGAAACCAAACACGTTGCAGAGAGCGTGGGCTGGGCCATCTTCCAAGCCGCAGACGAGACTCCGGCGATCATTGAAGTCGGCGAGGTCGTGGTCGATCACAATTGGCAGTGGGTTGAGTTCGGTCGGTCGTTCGTCGATCCGGTCGTCGTGGCCAATCCGCCGAGCTTCAACGGCAGCGAACCGGTCGTGGTGCGCATCTCCGGTATCGAGTCGGACGGCTTCTGGGTCCGCATCCAGGAATGGGATTACCTCGACGGAAAACACGCCTTCGAGACCGTGACCTACGTGGCGATGGAGAAGGGCAGTCACGTACTGCCGAGCGGCGAACGCATCGAGGCGGGTACTCTGACGCAGTCCGGTCGCTGGTACTCGAGCTTCGGGTTCGCCGAAGCCTTCCCGACGGTGCCGGTGGTGTTCGCCTCGGTGAGCAGCGTTAATGATGCCAAGGCGGTATCGGCACGGGTCCGCGACATCACGGCGCAGGGTTTCCGGCTGCGGCTGGACGAGCAAGAGTCGTTCACGGCCGGTCATGGCGCCGAGAGCATCAGCTACATCGCCTGGCAGCCTTCGAAGGGTACGGTGGACGGGTTGCAGTTCGCGGTCGGTATCAAGGCCAACGCCGTGACCGATCAACCCTCGACCCTGAGCTTCGGCGCCGGCTTCACCGAGACTCCGGTGTTTCTGGCGGACATGCAGACGGCCAACGGCGGCGACCCGACGGCACTGCGCCATGCCAACCTCAGTGCGAGCGACGTGGAGCTTCGAGCTGAAGAAGAGCAGTCCAAGGACGCCGAAACCAACCACGTTGCAGAGAGCGTAGGCTGGGCGGTCTTCCAGTAGGCGAGTGCTGACGGAGCGGGAGGGACCCCGCTCTTCCAGTCACCCTGAAGTAATCTGAGGCATTGATTTCCGACGAGCTTCAACCGCCGTTCAGCGACCCGAAACGGATCGCCGCCGGCGGTCTTTTTTTTGGGGCCCTAATCTGGAATCCGGCTGTATCGCCGAGGTCTTGTCGGGTAGAAAAACCCTGAGAGACCTGATCTAATGACGCAGTCACCGCGTGCTTGTTTTCGCGTGATTCCATCGAAACCACTTTCGTCGAAATCAACACTTTCCGACGACTAGACACCGATCTCCCAGGACCCGAGGTAGAAGGCCCATGAAACTGGAACTGCCGTGCATTCGTCGCGTTGCTGACGTGGGAACAGCGCTTTGCGCCATGCTCATGCTGGTCGGCATCGCGGCTGCGTCCATCGCCGATGCGGCCGTGCCGCAACAGGGTTACGAGCTGCGTCCCGGCGATATCGTCGCCGTGTCGGTCTGGCAAGAGCCGGGTCTCGAGCAACTCGTGCTCGTCCGGCCGGACGGCGGCATATCCTTTCCATTGGCCGGCGATCTAAGGGCCGAAGGCCTGACCCTGGAGGAGCTCGGCGCGGTACTTAAGCAGCGCCTCTCAAAGTTCATCCCGGACCCTGTCGTGACGGTGACGCTTCAGGAAATCCCCGGTAACCGCATCTACGTCATCGGGAAGGTCAACAAGCCCGGTGATTTTGCAATCATCGCCCGGGATGTAACAGTCATGCAGGCCCTTTCGATGGCTGGTGGGCTAACCCCGTTCGCAGACGAGAAAAAGATCAAAGTCCTCCGAGTGGAAAACGGTCAACAACGTTCGATTCCGTTCGACTACCGTAGGATACGCCGCGGAGAAGACCTCGAGCAAAATATCCCGTTGCAGGCCGGCGACGTCATTGTCGTGCCCTGATGCCCTCGGATTCGCCGTCGCGGCGTATAAGGATGCTGTAGGTGTTACGGCCTGAGGTGAGATCTTGAATAACGAAACCTTTCAGCCGCGTCTCGTCGGCCATGCCGCCGTGATGCTAGCGCTTCTCACCTGCATGTCGTCCGAAGCGCTTTCCGATATCTGGTATGTCGAACCCAGGGCCGGCATCCGCACCTTTTACGACGACAACGTTCGACTCTCCACGAGAGATCCCGAGAGCTCGCTCGGTGCCGTCCTGAGGGGTACGGTGACGGCGGGGCGCCGGACGGAGGTCAGCGACATCGGCCTGGGTTTGACGGTCAACAGCAAGCAATACGCGGATGCGTCAGACCTCGACCGAACGAACGGCTCGCTCGCTTTCATCTCCAGTTACCAGCTTGACCGTCATCGTTTGGGGTTAAATGCGGATCTCGACTACGACTCGACGCTGACCAGCGAAGAGGCGACAACAGGTTTCGTGCAGGTCAATAAGCGGCGGAGCCGGTTCGTGGTTCGGCCTACTTGGGCCTACCAGATCACCGAGCGCGCGACGCTCGATACAGGGCTGAGCTACGAAGACGTCTCCTATGAGGACGTCAACCAAATCCCGTTGTCGAACTACACCTTTGCAAGAGCGAATGTGACAATCGGCTACCAGATCAGCGAGCGTATGCAACTCGTCGGTCAGACAGCTTACGACAATTACGAATCCACTGCCGACGGCACTCGGACGACCAGCGTCGGGGTGGAAGCGGGTCTGCGATATCTACTGTCGGAGACCTCGTCCATCAGAGCACTCGCCGGTGTTCGACATTCGGATGCGGAGACGCCGATCGAAGATGGCGTGGACGACACGGACAGCTTCGGGCCGATTTTTCAACTGGAATGGACGAAAGACTTCATCGTCGGCGGCGTCGAGCTCTTGGCGGAGCGATCCTTGCTGCCGAGTGGCCGAGGCACCCTCCTCGATACCACCGGCATCACGCTGGGCTTCGACTATCCCATCAGCCCCCTGTGGACGTTCGGCCTGAACGCTAGCGCCTATCGCAACCGAAATCCGGGCGGTGAGATCTCCGGGAACGACCGCGACTACGTCGACGTGTCGCCAAGACTCGGACGTCGTTTAAGCGAATCCCTGAGTCTTGATCTCAGCTATCGTCTCCGTTGGCAGAAGCGCGAGATCATCGCCGAGGATGCGGTGTCGAATGCTATCTTCCTGAGCGTCAACTACAAGTGGCCGAGGGAACCCCTCCGCCGTTTCTCAACGTTACGGTAGGGACGCACGATGGCCGAGCACTACCAAACCCAAAACATCGACGACTACGTCGCGACCCTGAAGCGGCGCAGATGGCAAATCATCGTGCCTGCTTTGGTGATCTTCCTCGCTGCCGCCGCGGTCGCCGTCGGGCTCCCCGCGGTCTACCGCTCCACAGGGACGATCCTCATCGAGCAGCAAGAGATCCCGAGCGATCTCGTCCAGTCGACCGTGACGAGCTACGCCGGCGAGCGCGTGCAGATCGTCAGCCAAAAGGTGATGACCGCCGAGAACCTCGGTCGGATCATGGAGCGCTACGATCTCTATTCGGATATCAGGCGCGATTTCGGCCTGGCGTACGCCGTGCGCGAGATGCAGAAGGACATCGAGCTCGAAACGATCAGCGCCAATGTCGCCGACGCGCGCGGAGGGCGCGCTCAGCAGGTTGCGATCGCCTTCTCGCTGTCGTTCGATCACCCGTCACCGGAGGTCGCGCAAGCCGTAGCCAACGAGATCATTCAGTTGTTCCTCGAGGAGAACGTTCGCGACCGCAAGGAAACGGCACAGAAGACGTCCGACTTCCTCGAGCAAGAGGCGCGTAAGCTCTCCGGACAGATCGACGTGCTCGAGAAGCAGCTCGCGGAGTTCAAGGAGGCTGAGGGCCATCGCCTGCCCGAGTTGATGAACTTCAACCTCGAGCGCATGAAGAGCACGGAGGAACGTCTGCGGAATCAGGAGGAGTCGATCCGCACGCTCGAGCAACAGCGCATGTATCTTCAGTCGGAGCTCGCCTCGACCGAGCCTTATGCTGCGATGTTTTCCTCGACGGGCGAGCGGGTGATGACACCGGCCGATCGTCTGCGCGTCCTGGAAGCCGAGTATGTCAGTCTAGCCGCTCGCTATTCGCCGACACACCCAGATCGAGTCCGCGTCGAGAGAGAGCTGGCGGCACTGCGCAAGGCCGTCGGTACCTCCGACACCGAGAATCTCGGCCGTCAACTCGTGCAGCAACAGGCCGAGCTTCGGTCCGCGCTTGATCGTTATTCCGAGGAGCATCCGGACGTCAAACGTCTCCAACGGGCCGTCGCGGCGACGCGTGCGGAGTTGGGCAAGCAAGGAAATGGCGCCAGCGATTGGGTCCCCGGCGTATCGGACGCGAACAATCCCTCGTACGTTCAGCTTCAAACGCGCTTGGCGGCAATCGAAGCCGATCTACGCTCGGCGCGCGTCACGCGAGACGAGCTTCTGGCCAGCTTGAAGGAGTATGAGCAGCGGATCACGGATAGTCCGCAAATCGAACGCGAATACAAGACGTTGACCCGTGATTACAACAACGCCGTCACGAGCTATCAGGATATTCTCGAAAAGCTGAGCGCCGCTCGGTTGGCCGAGGCCTTGGAAACCGAGAGTCGAGGCGAGCGCTTCTCGCTGATCGAGCCGCCGCCTCTCCCACGCAAACCCTACAAGCCCAACCGGCTGGGTTTGCTTTTCCTGGGGTTCGTGCTTTCGGTCGGCGGTGGTATGGGGCATGCCGTGGTTCGCGAGGCGATGGATAAACGCATCTACGGACCCAAGATCGTTCAATCGATCATCGGCTCATCGCCCCTCGCCGTGATTCCATTCATCGAGACCGAGGCAGATCAGCGCCTGCGCTCGAGACGAGTCATGATGCTGAGTGGCGCCGTCGCGGGCGCAATCGCTTTGGGTGTGTTGCTCGTTCATCTCTTCGTGATGCCCTTAGGCGACATTGCCGCAACGCTCACCGGTGCATCGGATCCGTCCGAAACCAGCACAGCTGTTGAACAATAGCAGCCGTCGAGCAACAAGGCGATTTACGTACAATCACACACCCGCAGGTTGTGCTGACGATAGGAGGCACAACAAGAAACAAGGCAAACATCTTGATTGACCAGCAGGATGGGTAGGGGGAGCGAAACCCATCCCCCAACCGCCGCGTTGCCGGGTTTCGGTCTGATGCCCTTGGCGCGGCCTGGATGGGTTCCGCTGCGCTCTACTCATCCTACATAGTTCGGTTGCGTTTGAATCGTTCCTAAATGAGTTCGGTCCCCGCAGATTGTCAGAATGCGACCCGCAACGGCAGACCGATGCCGGTCCAACAGCGCATGGATCGGCCGACTATCGTTGGCGTGAAAGGTGCAGCGGATTCGCGAGGAGAATGCAGGGTGGGTGCGTTCCGCGCACGCCGGGCGAGCAACGCCGCGAGAAAACATGAACACCGCTCCTAAAATCATGCGGATGTGAGGAATTGACGGATCATGGAACGCTTGAAGCAGGCATTGGACCGCGCTCGCGCCGAACGGGCGCAGGGCAAACCCAGCGAGACAGAACGGCTGGCGTCTTCGGGCGGGCGTGCCCGCGAGCCGAGCCGGTCGACATCAACGCAGACTCGGGACGTCGTCTACCAGCAGACCCGCGGCATCGAGATCGATCCGCGCCGACTTCGTGACCGACGCATCGTCACACCCTCCATGCGTGACCCCGCGGAGGCCGCCTACAAGGTGCTGCGCACCACCGTGCTCCAGAAGATGCGAGCCAACGGTTGGAACACACTCGGCGTGACCGGCGCGCGCCAGGGCAACGGAAAGACCCTGACGACGCTCAATCTCGCGATCAGTCTAGCCCGTGAGATGAACCAGACCGTTCTGGTGGCGGACTTCGACCTCTGTCATCCGGCGGTCGCCCGTTATCTTCTCGACGAACCGGTCCCCGGCATCAGCGACTATCTGCGCGGCGAAAAATCCATCTCCGAGATCCTGTTCAATCCGGGTATCGAGCGTCTGGTCGTCCTCCCCGGAAACGAGCCCATGGTCGACTCGTCGGAAAAGCTCTCTAGCCCGCTGGTCCGCGACTTGGTCGGCGAGTTGAAGACGCGTTACCCCGATCGCTTCGTGCTGTTCGACCTCCCGCCCGTTCTTGCGGGCGACGACGTCATGGCGTTTGCCCCGAACGTCGATGCCTTCCTTCTGGTGGTGGAAGACGGCGTCACAACCAAGGACGATCTTCGTCGGGCCTACGAGACACTGGGTGCGTCGCAGCTGCTTGGTACCGTCTTGAATAAGGCGGTCGGCGACCACGATACCTATGCGTACGCCTGATGCCCGCGCATCGGCCGTGTTTGTAGCACTCGCTGGAAAAAGCGCCGGCGATCGTCGCGGATCGCCAACCTCCCGGCATCGACGACTTGCAGTCGTCTTCTTCCGCCGACCGAATAGCTCACGGGATCCAGGTCAAGCCTCAACAGGAATCCGAAGGGTCGATAAGCCCAGCGCACCCACCATCCAACCCATGAACCACGCCCCCGCGCACCAGCCCGCGACAAGCCGTAGGGTGGATAAGCGAAGCGCATCCACCATCCAGCCTTACGCGTCATGGCCCGACCCGCGCGAGATGCGACGCGCCGGCGCACCGGAGTTACAACGCAAACGCCAAGCGCGAGCCCGATCCAACCGACGTTCCGGACCAGCCCATTGACGGACATACAAAACAACATTCGGCTTTCACCCAGACTCGTGATGCTCTGGAACCAGAGCCATCTGGAAGCCGGGTTCGGCCTCGACGCCATCCCCGATCCCTACGCGGAACCACGCATCGCACTCTATCCCGCGAGCTTCATCGAGCGCGTCGAGCAACTCGGTTTCGCGAAAACCCGCGATTTCAACTTCCGCGGTGCCCTGTACATCGACGAGGTCACGCAACGAAACCGCCAGTGGGTCCTCGATTTCGCGAAGGCGCACTTCACGGAATCGTCTTTTTTCCAGGTCACGGATCGCAACGCCCGGCGCCGTAACTGGCTCCTGCAGCGCCGCCACAAGATCCTCGGCCCGTACGACCGAACCTTCAAGCAATCCGGCTTCGTCCCCAAGGAGCGCCCCGTCAAAGAACGCGACTTCTTCGACGACGACTATTTTCGTCTCATGTGCTCCAGCAAATTTACCCTGTGTCCGGCCGGTGACGCGCCGTGGAGCATGCGCTTCTACGAGGCCATCATGTCCAAGTCGCTTCCGATCGTGGAGTGCAGGCAGCATACGGGCCGGAACGCGCTCGAGTACGACATCGGCTATCGTTACTATCGCCTCGATGACCCGCGTATCGAGTATCGAGCCGACTGGGTCGAGGAGAATTTCCGCACGTTTCTTCGCTTCCAGACCTTGACGGAAAAGAGTCCCGAGAACCGGCGTGCGGAATCAGAAGCTTGGCCCGACCACGCTCCGCGCCGCGCGGCGAGCGGAGGCGGATCGGTTTAATGCGGATCCTTCTGGTCACCTCGCACTATCTCCCGAAAATCGGGGGCGTGCAGCTTGCCGTCCACAATCTGGCGGAAGGGCTTTGTGAAGCCGGGCATGAGGTTCACCTCCTGGCGCCCAAGCGTCGCGGCGCCGGCGCTGGACAGGTTAACGCGCTCCACACCATCCATTGGTTCGCACCACCACCCTTGATGGGGCTTCTCGGATTGCGCATTCCCGCCTGGCGGCATCGGCTCAACCGCCTTGTCCGGCGCCTCAAGCCTGATGTCGTCCACGCGCACGTCGCCTATCCGGCAGGTCACATCGCTGCGGAGGTCTGTGATCGCATTGGAATGCCCTTCGTCCTGACCTGCCACGGCGACGATATTCAGAAGCTTCCCGAGATTGGATACGGCATGCGCCTGGACCCGCATCTCGACCGCCTGATCTCGGACGCGGTCCGGCGTGCCTCGGGTCTGATCGCGATTGGATCGGACGTGAGAGCCGAATACCTGGAGTTGGGCGTATCTCCTAGCCGAGTCGCGGACCTTCCGAACGGAATCAACGCCGCCTTGCTTGCGCGCAGAGACCCGCAGGCCAAGGGGCGTTCGGGCCTCCCGCAGGGTCCGATCACGTTCTTGGCCGTCGGCCGGAACCATGCGAAGAAAGGCTTCTCTTCTCTGATCGATGCGATGAAGGTCGTCGCCGAACAGGATCCAGAGATGATCTGCGTCATCGTCGGAGCGCGCGTGCCAGACCTGCAGCCGCAGGTCGATTCACTTCAATTGACTGACAAGGTCTTTCTCTTCGGGCCTGCGCCGCCCGTCGGCGTCGATTTGCAGGATGGCCCCGGTACGGATCCACCCCACACCGACACCTATTTCCACGCCGCGGATTGCTTCGTCATGCCCTCGCTGATCGAGAGCTTCGGGCTCGTCACGGTCGAAGCATTCGCGGCCGGGCTCCCCGTGGTTGCGATGGATGCCGAAGGATCCCGCGACATCCTCTCGGAGTCCCACAGCCGCATGCTTGTTCAGGATCGCGATCCAGGGGCATTCGGGGCGGCGCTGCTCGAGATGGGCCGGCGGATCCGTGAGAATCCCGATCTCGGACGCGAGAATAGACTTCTTGCCGAACGTTACGATCGGCGCCGTATCGCCGAGCGCCACGTCGACTTCTATCGCCAGGTGAGCGAACGCGCCTCATCCGAAAGGAGCATCGACCCATGACGCCGACAGTGCGCGGTCCCGGACACCCGCAGGAACCGGGGAAGAACAAATGCGTCATTGTTCTGTCGACGAAGTCATCCGGTTCGAGTGCGATCCAACGGCTGATCGGCAGTCTGGCCGGTGCGCGCCACGTCCGTCATACACGTCACCGCGAGTCCGAGACCCTCTACTGGACAAAGGCGGCATCCGTCCTCGGTCTCCCGCAGATCAAGATGCTGGACAGCGAGGTCCCGATTCCGGCTAGGCGGGCGCGGCGCGAGCTCGTGTCTTTTCTCCGGAAAAACACCCGTGACTTCCGCATCCCGACCGATCCCCGCGACATGATCTTCCTCGGCTGGGAAAAACTCTGCGAGTCTCATCGCCCGGTGTTCCTCGAGAAATCGCCTCACCACCTGGTACAGTGGTCCGCACTCGAGCTGATGCTCGAATGTGAAGCGCGCCTTGATTCGACCGAGTTTCTCTATATCGGGCTGATTCGAAACCCGATGGATGTCCTATACTCGGCTTGGTCGCGATGGAGAACCTTTCCGGAAGAGGCCCAATTCGAGTGGGAGCTCGCCTACCGCAATCTCCAGTGTCTGCGCGAACGGCTCGATGATCGACTCGTCGTCGTCCGGTACGAAGACATGGTCAGCGACCTCGATACCCTTGATCCGGTCATCCGATTCGTCGGAGCGACCCGAGACCAGGTTCCGGCCGACTATCTCCACGCCCGATCGTTCAGCAAGTGGAAGGACGATCGCGATTACGGGTTCCAGCTTGCTCCGTCCGTGCGCGAAATGGCACACGCCTTCGGATACACGAGTGCTGAGCTCGATAATCCGGAGAATCCCCGCTGGCGAATATTTAGAACCCGCACGCGACGTTCTTACCGCACCCGGCATACCATGCTGGCTCCGATTCGTATGTTGCGGCGGGCGCACAGCGTGCTCACCAAAAACGGCGTTTCCGTATGACGAAAATCATTGAGAGCACGCCTCAGCGTTTCGGAAGCCATACCCAGAAACCGGACCACAAGCAAGCGCCTCGTCCTTTACGGTAAGTCATCGAGAATCACAAAGAGGCGTTGGAGTCAGTGGCAGGACGCGACCTCGCCCATGAGTTCGGCCCTCCAAATCACAAGGTACTCGTGACACCCGCTCCGCAGTGTCACGCATGCCCAGCGGCGCTCTGCGCCGCGTGCAGGCTTGATCCGAGTGACGAGCGAGCATGTGGGATGCCTCACACAAAATTTGTCGACGGATGAAGAAATAAAGCCATGAGACCGAATTATCTCGTCATCGGCGCACAGAATTGCGGCACGACAAGCCTATGTGCGAATCTGGGTAAGCACCCGGACGTCTTTATGACGAACCCGAAAGAGCTCCATTTCTTTTCGGACCCGAAGGTGTTCGCGAGGGGATGGGGCTGGTACGAGGAGCATTTCAAGACCGTCACCACAGAGACCGCCATCGGCGAAGGGAGTACGACATATTCCCGTAACGTCTATCAGCCGGATGCGCCTGACCTGATCTATCGCCATCTCCCGAATGTACGTCTAATTTACATGGTCAGACACCCTTTGCGTCGAATGGAGACGCATTGGTTACATCGACGTCGCTTGAGGCGAAACCCCTTGTGGGATTTCGAGAGAACCTATCGAGAAGTTCCTTGGATGCTGGACGCCTCTTTGTTTTGGCGTCAGATCAGCCTGTATCGGGAAAACTTCCCGGACGACAGAATCCATGTCGTCTTTTTTGAAGACTACGTCAAAGACCCGGACATGGTTTTGGCCGACTGCTTCGCATTCCTCGGTGTAGACGAAACCTTTGTCATTCCCGACTCACGCGAGGCGCAGAACCGCTCACTCGGGCGACGGGCCGACAAAGGCTCGGGTCGCGCCCTGAGACAGGTGCCGGGTAGCCTGAGCCTTTGGAAAAAGCTTCCCCCGAGCCTGCGAGCAGCGATTCAACCTTTCTTGACCTTCAGGCTTGAGAAGAAGCCCGAATGGCCGGAAGCGATCCGCGCTCACGCGATCGAAAAGGTCACACCGGATATGGAAAAGTTTCTCGCTTTCTATGGTAAGCCGGCCGATTACTGGACCATCGGCGAGCTGTGACTGAAGCGTTCTTTGGCCAAACCGATGCATAGCCCGCTGAAATTTGTTGGTGTCACGTTCGTCTTGGCCGCTATTGCGGCCACAAGCGCCATCGTGGCATTGGGTCTTGAGCCCTTTGTTGCGAAGATGTCTGCACCTGTGATCGGTGCCGCGGCTTTGGGTGCGCTTGTTGCGTCGGTGCTGTTCCTTCATCCGATTGCACTACTTTGGATCGTGACGATCCTGACCCTCGTCGTGGTCGGCCTCGCGAAATACTTCATCGCAGGAGTAGGGGGCGTGCAGTGGATTTCCTACGGGTTAGGCGCGTTGCTTTATTTGCCGGCCCTCGCGGTACTCGCTGGAGGTCAAGCCCGCTTTCAGCAGCGCTCAGCGTCGACATGGGTCCTGTTTTGGTTGACTGTGTTCTTGCTTACGGTGGTCGTTTCCTGGTCCTTTTACCCACCGTCACCCGGACTCTTATTGGCGTCGATAAAGACTTGGGCTTTCTTCGGCGGTGTCTGGGTCTTCCTCGCAGTGTACCCGATTCCTTTGGCCTCTCTGAAGGCATGGTTTTACGGCTGGCTCGGCATCGCGTTCCTGCAGCCGTTGCTTGTTCTGTACCAATGGTTTGTCGTTGGCGGCCGGCAAAAAGCAGCCACTGGCATGTTCTCGGGCGATTCCGTCACCGGCACCTTCGGAGGAGGCGTTGGCCAGGGCGGGCTGGCTCCAGTGCTCGCGCTATTTCTCGTGTTGATCGCCCTGATGCTCTTGTCGGCCTGGCGCCAATCTTTGATCAACGCGAAGCGGCTGAGCTTGTTGCTGATGATCGTTCTGCTCCCGCTGGTGTTCATGGAAGAGAAGATCGTTTTTTTGTACGTGCCGCTAGGGGCGTTGGTATTGTTCAGAGATTACGCTTACCGTCGGCCCCTCGCATTTGCTTTGACCGTCGGAGTGGTTGCGATCGCCCTTTCTGGTCTACTCGCCGTTTATCAAGCGATCCACTGGGATGATCGGGGCAAGGATGCGACGCACATGTTCGCGTATAGTTTTCAGGTGGAGAGCGAGCACGACGAATCCACCGGACATTTGACCCGTCCTGGGGCAGTCGTTTATTGGGCACGCCAAAATTTCGATGCAGGACTCGGTGAGATGCTTTTCGGGCATGGTCTGGGGTCCGCGAAAACAGGCGGCCAAGCGACAGGGTGGGTGGCGAAACAGGAGGATCCTATGTTCATCGATCGCACGGGATTGGCCTTATTGCTGTGGGAGGTTGGTTTGATTGGCGCGGTGACCTTCTTTGGCTTGTTGCTGTCTGCATCTCTGATGGCGTCTCGTTTGATGGCGAACGAGACGTTCGGCGGTTTCGAGCGGGCGCTGGCCCAAGCGCTTGTTCCGAGTTTTCCTCTGTTCGGTGTCGCGGTTCTCTATCGAAGCGACGTTCCCTATGCCGGGAATATGATGTTCTTGCTGATGAGTACGTTCGGCCTCCTCTTCTGGCTCCAACACAGGACGACAATAGGATCGAAGGTAACGGAATGAGAAAGTTGTACTTTCTGTATTCGACATTCGAAGAGTTTCCGAACGATCGTGTCGATTTGACGGAGTTGTTTTCTTCCGGCATCGCCGACCGAGGTCACCGGATCGATTGGCACATGCATCCCGCCGAAATCTCTGACGGTGGGGTTCGGCAGGTCGGGGTGAACGAACGGGTATTCCTCTGTGCCAAGAAACCAAGCTCATCAGTACGAGCGCGGTGGGAAAATTCGCTGAGTAGGCTAGGGCACACGTTGAGCCTCATTGGCTTGATCAAGCAAAACCCCTATGATTTCGTGCAGGTGCGAGATCAGATTCTCGGGGCCCTGATCGCCGTCATCGGGTGCGCGCTGGCACGGCGGCCTTTTGTGTTTTGGATGTCGTTCCGATATGTCGAGGCCGATCTCTTCAAAGCCCGGGATAACACTCTCGGACTCTCTCTCGCAAAGCGCATTATGCTGTTCATCCGTGGGTACGTCTCCGCGCAGGTTCTATATCGTGTGATTCTACCGCGCGCGCACCATATCTTTGTCCAGAGTGATCGGATGGAGGACGACCTCGCCGAGAGGGGCGTCGCACGTTCGAAGATGACGCCGGTTCCTATGGGGGTTAAGTGGTCGAAGATCGGAGGGTCCGAGGTCGCCCCTGCTGACGAGGCTTGGCTTCAGGATCGTCTGGTAATCGTCTACGTCGGGACATTGGTCAAGGCAAGGCGTCTGGATTTTCTTGTTGAAGTCCTCGATTTCGTACGCGTCGAATGCCCCACCGTATTGTTGGTTCTGGTGGGAGACGGGTCGATATCCGATATGTCGTTCATCGAACGAGTGATTGAGACGCGAGGCGTTCAGGACTACGTGCATTTCACGGGGCATGTTCAGATGGAAAAGGCATGGAGTCTGATCAAGGCCGCGAAGCTGGGACTATCGCCGCTACGGCCGAGTCCCATGCTGGACGCCGGGTCGCCGACGAAGGTCATGGAGTATCTAGCCTTGGGTTGCCCCGTTGTCGCAAACGATCAGCCTGACCAATCCAAGGTAGTTCGCGAGAGCGGCGCCGGGCTTATTGTTCCTTATGACGTTCGGCGCTTTGCAGACGCGGTTGTGACGCTGCTGAAATCGCCCGCTGATGCGGAGCGTATGGGCCAACTGGGTCCGGATTATGTCCGCCGTCATCGGTCCTATGAAGCAATGACCCCCCTACTCGAGGCAAAGTACCTTGAGTTGTTTGGATGCCCCGAGGGAGCTCCGCGCCCGGATGGTAGTATCGGCTAGGAGGCTCGACTGGCCTCCCGGACAAGAGGCTGCGTTCCGTATGAGCGCGGTTTGCCGCAGACGCAGTGTCGCAGGGTGCGAGCCATGTAGGTGATGCTCGACAAGGTGAGATCCCTTCTGCAATCCGGGGTTGGACGTTCTATGGATAGCTTAAGTGGGAGGTGCAGTTGAGGATCGCATTCCTGATGGGTACGGGGCGTTGTGGCTCCACGGTCGTCCATGAGGTCCTTGCGCGGCATCCCGCGTTCGGATTTCTGTCGAATATCGAAGACAATCTTGGCGGGTTGAACCGCCTGGGGTGTTGGAACAATCTACTGTATCGTGCGCCGATCGCGATACCGACACGCAAGGGCGGAGTGCGGTTCGCACCCTCTGAAGGGTACAGGATCATCGGCCGGGAGGTCTCTCCCATCTACGTCAATAGCTGTCGCGACTTGGTGGCGGAAGATGTGACCCCTTGGATGAGGGATCGATTCCAAAGGTTCTTCAGCGAACGTGCGGTCGCCCAACGGCGTGAGCTCTTTCTCCACAAATACACCGGTTGGCCGCGGTTGCTGTTCTTCAATGAGATCTTTCCGGATGCCAGGTTTATCCATATCGTTCGTGACGGCCGAGCGGTCGCTAACTCTTGGCTGCAAATGCCGTGGTGGAATGGGTACCTTGGCCCGGAAAGTTGGCTGTGGGGACCTCTGTCGGCAACGTATCGAAGTGAATGGGAGCGTGAAGGGCGATCGTTTGTAGCGTTGGCCGGGATCGCTTGGAAGCTCTTAATGGACGCAGCGCGCGCAGCAGAACCTGCCCTGCCTGCCGATCGGTATCTCATTCTGCGTTTCGAGGATTTCACCAGCGACCCCTGTGCGTCGTTCCAGCTTGTGCTGGATTTCCTCGACTTACCGATGACCCCGCAGTTCCTCAAGATTGTCGAAGGTTATCGCTTTTCGTCCTCACGTCATTCGGCATATCGAAGGGATCTGAGTCAACAGCAAGTGACCATTCTTGAGCGGATACTTGATTCACACCTAGCACGCTACGGTTATGGCGAGTAAAGCGTAGGAGATGGATCTCTGCACGGCAAATCCAACATATCGCTGCGACGCCCGGTAGGGGTCATTTGGAACTCAGTCCATCGATTTAGGTTGGGTTCGCGAAACGTAACTCGACATTCCAGTTTGTGGCTGGCGGGGAATGCCCTTACGCGAAGTGACGGTGGGACAGAAGACACGAACGAAGATAGTTCTCGGTTATCCGAGCGAGGCGCGGGCGGGAACTCCGACCGGCGGTCACGGTGAGTCATAGGCAGGCGGAATAGTCCGACGCCACGATGGTCCAACAGATAATTGGGAGCCATGGAACATGCTGATAGGTGACGTCAACGATGCTTTTTCGCCATTTGATTTGCCGCCAGCAGGCTGTAGTTACCCGCATCTGTTCTGCAGAAATTTCGATGGTCTGCCTCTTATATCGCTACTCCCGGACGTGGAGTCTATCCGGGATACCCCCCGGCGCGAAACGCTCTTGCGCCTGCTCCAGAGCTGTTCGGAAGTCTCGCTGGCTCTCTACACGACGGAACATTTTGAGTATCTTCTTAAGGAGCCAGGTGAAGCTAATGTGGCGGTCGTTGTACCGACATATAATATTGCGGGATTTGTTCGCGCTACCTTGGAGTCAATAAGGAGGCAAACGGATCCGAATATTACATCCCTGATCGTTGATGACGGCTCTTCTGACGGAACCGATGCGATCGCCCTCGAGGATTTGAACGCGCATTCATCCGTGATGTCGGCGTGCCTGTTGCAGATACCTCATGTGGGGTGGCCGAGCGTCAGTAGAAACGTGGCACTATATAACCTTGTTCCAAAGAACGCTGGCTATATCACGTTCATGGATGGGGACGATCTTTATGCAGATCCAAATGCGATCGGGGCTTTGAAGGCGAGCCTGGAAAATCATCCTCGAGCTTTCGCAGCGTACGGGGATTATGATTGGATTTCAGAGTCAGGCGCAGCGATGAAGCCAGCGGGAGAGCTGGTCAAGAAAATAACGGGCGGCTACGCCTGGAAGGCGAGTCGTTCCTTGACTTGGAAAAATCTCGCGCTCGGTAACCACGGGGTGCTGCATTTCCAGACGCTTATGGTGCGGAAAGGGGTACCTTTCATTCCGTATCATTATCGCGGTCAAGATTCCAGTTTCTATGCGCATTTGTTCAAGCGGAGCGCCGAGCTGTACGAGGGGCAACTTACGGGTATCATTCAAGTGCCAAGTCTGGTTTGCCATTATCGTGTGCGTGGGAAGAGTATCTCGAACGACGGAGTTCAGGATCAATCGCGTGTCTTAGAAACGGGCGGGCAGAAGCCTGTGAAGGGTTGGCAGCGACCGGACGGGGTTAAGCGGTACTTCGATGATATGGGAATCCCCGAATGCTATCTGACTGACGACACGATATCCTTGTGGCTGGCGAAGCAATGGGTCAATGAGGCTCTACGTGCAATGTTTCGCGGCAATTTTCCGGAGGGACTAGCCATCATCAAGGCATCATTGAGAGACGTGCGCGTAACGAAACGGCATTTGATCTTCCGCGGATTACGAGATCTGGCAACCCAGTTAGGTCACCCACGCGTCCTAGTGGAGACTGTAAAACGCGCACGAAGTCGTTTAAAGGGCGTGTGAGCGTCGTCTCGTTTTTGTTGCGCCCTCTGATGATTCGGAATCTGTTCAGCGCAGCCAGTGACTGGAAAGGTCCATCTGTAGGAGGTCCTCGGTTCGTTGAATATCCTCACGGAATCGAGCGGTCAAGGCGGCTGTCCGATCTGGCGGCAATTTAGGTGTCGGAGATGACCATTTACTGGTTACCGATCGGAAAACCCGAACGACTGAGCGGGGTACAAATTTTCGGGATAAAAGAGAAAGTTGACGATTATCGCTGAGTCGATTGAGTGCCGGTATTCTGGAGATTCGCCCCACATTCTCGGAAGGGAGCGCAGCTGTCCCAAGCGCGACATCGATCCCCAGATAATCTGAGAGCCGAACTAGCTCTGATTGCGGATCGGCGATCAGTTTCTCAAAGACCAGTGCGAGGACCTGTGACCGGCCGAACCGATCGACGTACCGTTTGACGTTTTCGTAGTAGAAACTCGTCATCACCCATTCTTCCGAGCTTGAGAATGCATCCTCGAATGTTCGGGCTTCCCTGCCGAGGCGCACTCGCATCCAGTATTGGGAATAGGCGCGTAGGACAGGATGCCGCAGGCTAACGACGATTTGGGAGCTGGGGAGTGCGCTGAATATGGCATTGCAGGCATATGCGGAGGTCAAGTACTGGGGGCTGGCCTCGCCGACCGCTTTGTGGCCCACGGAATCGCTGAAGAGCTGCTCGTACTCGGACATGGTTCGGATCGAGAAGATATGCCGTGGCTTCTCGATAAAGACCGGATCAACAGGATCGAAGGCAAAGAACCGAGGCTCCTTTAGTGCCGGTATGTATGCTTCCGGGTGGTTTCGGAGCCATTCCGCGAGCGATGTGGTACCGGCCTTATGGGCGCCGATGATCATGAAGGTTGGTAACATTTCCCTTGGGCTCCGCAACTTTGTCTGTCGTACGCCGTCTCCTACGGCTTGGCTAAAAGCCCCAATGAACGTCTCTAGGACGTCTTGGCGCGTCTCGATCCGGAACCCGGCCACGTCGCTGATTGGAGCGGTAAGGTGGACAATCGCAGCGCACGCCACCTGTGCCGTAGGCTGCCGCGGGCTACCGGCGGGCAATACGATCGGTTGTTCTTGCCTCTCGGTTTCGTCAAGCCTTTGCGTCGCGGTCGTCGAGCAAAAGACTCACCAGCTGGTCAAAATTCGCGAGGCCATGGTTTGCCAGCGCATAGGTTCGAGCATTCGCGGCAAGACGCTCTCGCAGGGCGGGATCCTCGACAATCCTTCGAACCAACGTCGCCAAGTGGTCTTCAGTATCAGCAACGAACCCGATCTCGTGTTTCTCCAACACCCCGTCCGGGTCGGCCCCGAAGCTGACGACCGGAACGCCTCGCATCCAGGCTTGAATGAAGGTATTGGGAAAACCCTCCGCGACGCTGGTACTGACGAGAACCAACGCCTCCTTAAGGAGTGCATTCACGTCGTCCTGCGTGATCGCGCCAAGATAGGAAAGCCTCGGTGTTGAAGCGATTGCCTTTTCTAAGGCGGACTGCCACCCCGGGTTCCACGATGGTTTTCCGACCATTACCAAATCGACAGCCTCTAGGGCGGAGAGTAAACCTGCGAGTCGAATGAACACTTCCGGTCGTTTAATCGGTTTAAGGTTAGCGATCCAGACGATCTTCGTGCGTGGGGCCGCAGTGGTTGTCGGCTCGGGGGGGGGATGTGAGTTCGGGATGACGATTGCGTCGTGCCTCCGGTAGTGTTCGCCTAATAAATCAGCCTGCCTGACCGTTTGCGCAATGACGTGCGTTGCCCTTGGGATGCCTCTTTCCAAGAGCCATTTATGGGCCGCCAGATTGAGCCGGTTACCAGAGCCGGCGAACCTCCCTGGAGTGACGTCATAATCATGTGCGATGTGCCAAACGAAGCGGCAACCATGCCACCTCGCGTAAAGTCCGCATACCCCCGTGTAACCACTACCGACCCTTTGGTAGATCACGTCCGGTCGGATCCGACGCAGCGCCGACCAAAGCCGAAGCGAATCGAGGAGTGTGCCTTTTGCTGCGCGCAAAGGGAGCCGACTCCCTACTTCGGTGCACCGGTATTCGTGTTGGCTTGGCGAGGACCCGAAAGCCTTGGCGAGATAATGGATCTCGGCGTTCCCGGTCTCGACGAGTCGAGTGCAGATCTGGTGTGCTTGGTACTCGGCACCACCCTTGGATGTAGACCAGTGTTCAGGCAATACGACTGCGACGCGTCGTTTGGGAGTCATCTGGTGTGCTCCATCATCGTTCCCGCATGCTGTGAGCCTGCATTTAGTCTGTCATTGAAGTGTATATAGAACCGACGTCGTAGGTTCGCTGTTCCCTGAGGAACTTCGCTGCGCGGATCTGGCCGGGCGGTGTCCGGTCAGTTTTGAAGCCGCCAACCAACCCACGTGGCCGGAAAAGGTTTACGAGACGCGCAGGTGACGGAGTCAATTACCCGGTTTCTCGACAAGGCTGGCAGCAAAACGTTCACAGGGTTCGATACCGCGTGCCGGAACGGGTCTTTTCGTCGAGTGTCCTTACAAATGGTATCATATGATGCTTGAGGGATATCGTGCCGTCGTTCGAAGGTCGCAGTCAGGTTGTCTGGCAACTTTGCATGAGGTTTAGTAGTTTTACCCTCGCTGGTCGGGGCTCCCAGTGGACCTCGCTGAAGAAAACGTCCGATGGGGTGGACCCGTGAAAGCGAAGTCCACCGAACACTGAGCTGGAACTGGTCAATTGCTCTGGGCTTTTCCCCTTCGACGTTAAAGCAAGAAATATGCCGACGTTAGGAACACGTCCTGCCTAGATCGCCTGGGCACGGGAAGGGCATCGGTTCTTTGCGTGTCGTCCTTTCGCAATCTGTGAGGGTCGACACAGCCGGTCCCTTTCAAAAGTGTCACCCTTTGCCTACCGAAGAGAGGGTAGCGGTCTTGGTGGCTCACAGTGCAGAGCGGACGATTCCACTAAGTCTCGGGACGCTCGTTGACAGGCCTACGCCAGGGCTGCGAGCAGCTATCCAACATTAGACGGCCGTGAGAGCCAAGTCGGGACTCAAGACAACAGCCACAGTAAGCTAAGGATTTGCGAGACTTGTCATTCTTTCTAGGTTCGGCTATCGATCAGCTCTTGGGGACCGGCGTGCTTGCGCGTCCTTCGCGGCGCTGAATACTATTGGAGTTCCATACGATGAAATCTTTGAATCGAGTCGCTATCGGCGCGTCCATCGCGCTACTCTGCGTAACAGGCGCGCTCTCTGCAGGGCCGCTCGATCTGCACCAGCCTTCCGCGCTAATGCTCGCGTCGCTGGATGCACCAACCGAACTGCGGTTCCTGAAGGAAGGAGAAGGCCCTCCGAATCGCCCAGAGGAAGGTGTCAAGTGGTATCCCGGGCATTACGTATTTATTGGTAACCGCTCAAAGTATTTTATGGATGATGAGCCCGATCAGCTAGTCAGAACCTATAATGATTATGCGCCATACCAAATTATAAGAGGTTCTCAAGTCCGATATGTTTGGCGTGAGCTGGAGCCAACAACAAAAGGATCTTATCGTTTCGATAAGATCCTTGCAGATGCGGATTATCTTCATGCGCGCGGTAAGAAGTTAATTATTCAGTTGCAGCATAAAACTTTTGTTCCAGGGCAGAAAGTTGTCCCACCCTACATGGAGACGGCTGAATATGACGGCGGTCATTTTCAGATTGGCGGGTCTAATTCTGGGGGTTGGATGATGAATTCCTGGCATCCAAAAGTCCAAGAGCGATACACGGCGCTAATTACAGCTTTGGCCGCGGCCGTTGACGCACACCCCGCAATTGCGCTCATCAATATCAACGAGTCTGCCGTTTCTCCTCCGCCGGATATGTTGGACTGGTCTCAGAAGCAAGCGGCGACAAGAGACTACGTTGCTTCGCTTGGGCCATATCTCCGTTCGGTTTTCAAAGAGACCCCAACGCTATCTTATGCCAACTCCCCTGAGAGCTGGTTACCGGCGTTCGAGAATTCCGCTCGTCAATCAGGTAATGGTCACGGTGGGCCGGACACGATTCCGACGGCATGGGAATACGGACAGACCGTAACCGGTACGTATGATATGGCGATCCGTCTGCGCGGTCTTGTCCCTTTAATGTATTCGATTCAGACAAGGAATTATCTTGGCTGGGAGAAGGGTCCAACTGCCGGCGAGCCTGTCCCAATCGAGGATCTTTTCGGCCTGCATAAGGATACGCTGAAAACAAACTTCGCTACCTGGACGCCTAGAGACCCGTATTGGGCCAACGTGAAGGCTTTGTGGTCGAAGCTTCCCCAGCGCTTCCCGAATGACCCGGCGGGAGGATTACAATCAAAATGTCCTACGTTGATTGCTCCTTGCAGATGATAATGGTTTAATTACGAGCGAGTGGCTCTTTGAGAGGCAGTTGCTTATTAAGTTGGGCTGTGAATAGGGCTCTAGGGCTCTAGGGCTCTAAATTTTGCCCGCCCGAGGCAAGTAGCGCGAAGCGAAGCCGAGCGGCCCCGGTTGGAATCGGCGCGCGTCGGTAGGCGAATTGAGGAATGAGGAAGGAGCACAGGCCAGAAGGCGACGGAGGCATCCTGCAGAGCGCATTCGAAACGCTGGCAACCCATTAAAGGGTAGCGTAGGGCCGTGCGAGCAATGTGCGTCGGCTCCGGCGGGAGACCGCGGAGTTCGGTCGGGGGCAAAATGAGCCCTCCGCGAGGAGCGAGTCCGCCCAGCACCGAATGGCGCTAACTCAGTGAGGTAAGCCCCCGGCTCTGCCGGGGGACTCACCGAGGTTTGACCGTTCCCGCGGTCGGCGTGAATTTTCTCTCTCCGCCAAGAGAAGAGGAAACTCACGCATGAAAGAGTACCAAAGTCTGAGTCATACGCGATGGGACTGTAAGTACCATATCGTGTTCATCCCGAAGCGGCGCAAGAAGCGCATCTTCGGGGCGCTGCGCAAGCATTTCGGCGAGATCTTCCATGAGCTGGCCGGTCATCGGGAGTCGAAGATCATCGAGGGCCATCTGATGTCGGATCATGTCGACATGTGCATCAGAATTCCGCCGAAGTACGCGGTCGCGCAGGTGGTCGGCGACATCAAGGGCAAGAGTGCGATCCACATCGCGCGGAAGTTCGCCGGTCGGCAAAGGAACTTTACCGGCGAGAACTTCTGGGCTCGCGGCAACTTTGTTTCGACCGTCGGTCTGGACGAGAACATGGTTCGGGCCTACATCCGAAACCAGGAGCAAGAAGACGAGCGCTACGACCAGATCAAACTCGGAGTCTAGTCAGCCGCCTTGGGCGGCTCCCGGTGTTGTTCCGCCTTTGAGGCGGTCACCAAGTAAGCCCCCGGCTTTGCCGGGGGTGATTTAACTTAGGGGGCTTCCGAAGAAAGATCAGCTACTTATCGCGCTTGCAATACAAGCGGGAGGCCGATCCGGACGCCGCTCCGAATGGCTTCGGCCCACGTAACCGCCAGCACTGTCGCGGATCGGCGCCGGAGGATTCCGGGAAATCACTGTTTTATAAGCATGCCGGCTTGAGTTAGCGCCATTCCGCCCAGCACCAGAATGATCCCGGACGTTATCACGAGGGACACGCGGCACTCCGGCTGCCGCGTCTATGAGGCGGCAGTACGAGGAACACATCATGCCTTCTCAAAAGAATATCCAGTGACACTCTCACGCCGCGTAAGCGGTGTTACTAAGGCTAACGTTAATAAAGCCACATAATTTACGCGAACGCATAATGACAATCCGGATCCCTGAAAAATCCGATGATTTTAGCGGGCGTACGCTGTAGTGAATGAAGGATCGAGCGAGCGGATGCGATCAGCTGCTCGCGGCTGGTGATGAAGGTTTTGGCGACACGCTGTTTGACGTTGTTCCAAACCCATTCATCCGGGTTGAGCTGCGGTGAATACGCCGGAAGGAAGAAGAGCTTGAGCTTGCCGTCCAGCTGCGCGACCAGGCGTTGGACCTTTTTCGCGCGATGAATACGATGTCGATCCACAATCAGGAAGATCGGTCGCTCCATCCCGGTCACCAAACGCTCGAGAAAGTCGCAGAAGGTCGCGGCCGTCGCGGTGCCTTCGTGCACCATGAAGCGCATGTCGCCTTGGGCGCTGACCGCGGAGAGCATGTTGACCGAGAAGCGCGCCCCGGTGCGCGGCACGATCGGCGTCCGGCCTTGCCTGCCCCATGTGGTGCCGCGGTGATAATCAGACCGAATGCCGGCCTCGTCACCGACGAAAATCAGCGCGTTGCATGCCTTCGCTTCGCGCTGAATCGCCGGAAAGTCAGTGTTGCGCCAGCGCTCCACGAGGGCCGGATCCTGCTCGATCGCCCGGCGCAGCGGTCGTTGCGGAGTCAGCCCCTAACGATGCAGGATACGCCCGACCGAAACCGCACTGAGGCTCACGCCGAACTCGCGTCGAATCAGTTCGCGGACCAGCTCCAACGTCCACAAGGCGAATGGAAACTTGAGTTGGAGCGGGTTCTTCTCGCGAATGATCGACGCCAGGCGCGACAATTGCGGTCCGTCGAGTTTCGGCGGGCGACCTGGCTTCGGCTGGGTTTTGAGCGCATCATCGCCGCCGTAATGATATTTCGCCAGCCACGTATAGATGGTTCGCGGATTGATATCGAGCGTTTTCGCCAAGACTTCCGGACTGGCGCCATCTTCGATGAGATGGACTACCCGCAGGCGAAGTGCTTCTTTGCCCGCACTCGACATCTTACGGCCGTCGGTTTTGCGCCTGCATTTCATGTTTCTTATTATAGCAGAACCTGGCTTTACCTACTTTAGGATTAGTAAAGGCTGACGTGGAGCAGTATCCAGAGCAACAAGTTCGCGATGGAGCCAGTTAAAGACACATCGAGACAACTGGCGCTGTTTCGAAGAGGCTCCAGAGTCCCAATGTCGTTCTCGACGTTTACTAAAGTTCGGCGATACGATGGTTTTTTTGCAGTGATCTTTGCTGTAAGGGTACTAGATTTCTCAAGGCGGTATAAGTCACGTCATTTTTATCCGGCATCTAAGTGTGGCTTTGTTCGTGCGGATCAATGTGCAAACTCGGCGAGGTGGTAATTGTATAAGATATTTGGCATTGGGTTGCCGAAATCAGGGACTTCAAGTCTCCATGAGGCACTTAAGATTTTGGGTATCCGGTCGATTCATTACCCGGATGATCGTACGACGGAGGAAGTGCGAATGGCGAATTACCGCCTGTCGATCCTGGAACGGTACGATGCCGTTCTTGATAACCCTATCCCCGGCATTTTTGCGCAACTAGATGAAGCCTGGCCGGGCTCAAAGTTCATATTAACCATAAGGCCGATCGAGAAGTGGCTAGAGTCATCACGGCGCGCGGGTTTCAATCAAGCCTATGCGACACCTAAGGCTGGCTCGGTCCGAGACTTTCAGCGCGTATTGCTTTTTGGGTGCAGTATTTTTAATGAGAATCGGTACCGCTGGGTTTACAAAACTCATCATGCTCTAGTCTCCAAATACTTTGAAGGAGAGAAGGCGGGGCAATTATTGACGCTGGACTTCGGCGGCGGTGATGGTTGGGAGAAGTTGTGCCCGTTCTTGGGTTACCCTGTTCCCGATGTTCCTTTCCCTCACGCGAATCCTCGCAGTAAACAAATGGAGTTGAATTTCGCACAGAAGGGGTTGGTGGGTTTGCTCGTAAAAGCCGGGGTGGACTACCGTTTTCTAAGAAGAACGGGTCGGAAGCTCTTTCGTCGCTAAATAGATATTGCGGTCGTGTGATGTGGATCGAGTCCAAGGCCGTGGCTGAAGCGTCGATCGGCGGCCGACCTGTTCGCGAAGTACAATCCCATGCTTCCGGGCTGCGCGCAGAAAATTGATACAACGCGCGCTAACATCAGGGATGCGTAGCGCGTAGTACAGCTCCCTACGGCAACGTAATGGGTTTTCCAGGCCGACCCGGCGAAAGATTCCACTCTGATGCGGCCATCCGCGCGCGTCGCTCCGGCAACCCGTGGCTAAAGGGACTATGTCGCGGCGCCACCCGCATTGTGAAGTTCCGGTGGATCGTTTCGCTCACCACCGGTGCATTCACAAGGGAGTTGGCGGGGGTAAGCCGAAATCCTGATTTTCAATTAAGGATGATGTAAGCAATGGCCTCTCCGATGTGAATACGCTCTGGGTCGCGGATCTGATCCTCGTCGAAGGCGAGGTGCAGAGCGGCATTGGCGAGAGGGTTGTTGCCGTAAAGGACCGGCCAGCCGCCGTCGCCGCCTTGCATGGCGGCGGCGGAGATTAGTGCTGTTGCCGTCGGCGAGGCGAGTGCGGCGGGCACCAAAAAGGGCGGGGCATTGTCGACTCCGCCGACGCGGGCGGTGCTCACACCGGCCTGATAAGCGAGGCTGCCGACGGTGCCGCTGCCGGCCTCGATCACCAGATAGCCGACGAGCTCGTTGGCACGGGTGTTGACGGAGTCTTCGCCGACGTGCTTGCCGATGACCAGACTGCTGGCGGTGGGCACCTGTTTGGGGCTGCCGCCGCGGGCCCAGAATACCGACCAACGCGGGTCGTTCTCGGACATAATCTGGCCAAGGACGACCGGTTTGGTGTAAGGCTGGGCGTAGTTTCGGGCGTTACCCGCTGACCAATTACCTCTGCGGCTGGTTTGGGTCGAGGTCGCTCGTACGGCCTCCATCGTGATGCCGTGCGTTGCGCGGGTATAGACACCGGCCTCGACGACCAGGTAGTGCAGGGTATATGGCTCGGTGAGAAGCGTCCCACTGGGGTTCTGCACGCGAACCTCGAAACGGTTGGCAGCTGCGTTGCGCACCCGGGCGACCACTGGCAAGGCCGGCGGCGCGTCGTACTGTACCGAGGCAATGACGACCGGGTTGGTGAAGGTACGGGGCAGCGTGACTGTTTGCCAGATGTCACCGACGCCGGAGACGGTGCCATGATGAATGAGCGACTGACCGCCGGGAGTAATTGCGAAGCTGACGGTGGCGACGTTGGAGACCGCTCCGGCGGTATCGGCGACGGTGTAGGTGAAGGAATCGGCGGTGGCTGTCGCGCCGTTATGCCGATAGGTGACCGAGCCGTTTTCGTTGGCGGTGGCAACTCCGGCGCGCGGCGGCGTGACGATCCGCAGGCTCATCGGATCGATCGTAGCATCCCCGTTCGGATCGGTGTCATTGGCGAGCACGTCGACAACTGCGACACCGCCTTGTGTGATGCCGGCGCTGTCGTTACGGGCCACCGGTGGTCGGTTTGTCTGCCCGTCGAGATTCATGAATTCCAGAGGTCCTGCAATGCCGTCGGTGGCGTTGACGACTAGCACACCTTCGCGACCGTCGTTGTCGTGGTCGAGTGCGGCAAGTCTGACGCGGTTTCCGGTTCCTTCGGCCGTGGAGGCTCCGACTTGGACCGCGGTAAACTGTCCGCCGCCGTTGTTCCGCAGGAGCAGATCGGGCAGGTTCGGTGACTGACCGCCGCGGCCGACATAGATGTCGAGGATTCCGTTGCCGTCGGTATCAACGGTGACGGTGCGCTTGACCTCGGTGCCATAACATTGCTGAGGGCCGAAGCTCCAAAACCCGGTTCCCGGCCGTATACACGCGCGCCCGTTCCCGACCAAGATCAGGTCGAGATATCCATTCCCGTTGAGATCAGCGGCATCGACATGGTTGTAGTATTTCGCCAAGTTAAGAGCCGGTGCTACGTCTTCGAATCCATTTCCTCCAAGATTGCGGTAAACGTAAAGTCTCTTGCTGCCGCAAACGAACAGGTCGTCATAACCGTCTCGATCGATGTCCACAGCGAGGGCACACCAAGCTCCTAGCTCTTGGGTCAGACCGCTGATGACGGCTTCGGTAAAGCGCCTGCCGCCTTGGTTCACGAAGACGCGGTTCGGACTCGGGATGCCATCTTTGCGCGGGAAGTCGTTACCCACAAAAAGGTCGGGGAATTCATCACCGTTGTAATTGAACCAGGCCACACGGCGACCGCGCCCGTAAGGATCGGTGACACGCCATTGGGATGCTTGGTCGAGGAAGGTTCCGTCCTGTTGCTGAATCCACAGTTGGTTGGCCTTCGTCGCCGTTCCGAAATTGGCGCCGACGATGCAGTAGAGGTCCGGCAAGCCGTCTTGGTTTGGGTCTCCCCACTGGCAGTCGAGTCGATCGGCAAGGCCGAAGTTCGTTTTTCGGTCTTGCGAGAATCTGCCGCCGAGGTTTCGGTAAAGTCGCATTTCCTGCATCCAGGCTCGGTTGTACAGGAAGTCGGCCAGTCCGTCGCCATCATAGTCCTCAACCGATACGCCATAAGAACGCGACGTTTCAGCGATTCCGACCGAGTCAGCGATGTTCAGCAGGCCGGCATCGGAGATGGCCGTACCGGGGATCAGCCAAGTCGCCACTAAGAAGCCAGCGGTCAGGACGGCCTTTTTGGCCAGAGAGCGACTAGGTGCGAAAATCGTATCAGACTGCATGGGCGGCCACCGTGCTTGAAGTAGGGGTCCGAAGCCTCGTCGGCTCAGAGTTTCAAACCATCGGATTCCGAAGTATTGGAGGCTGCTCGGACATGGGTAACCTAGCGCATCCGCTGCATCCATGCGGCGTTGTCAGTCCAGGGTTTCGGTATCGTGGTTAAGTCTTTATTAACGCAGACGTTACTGCATGGAGCGAGCGACAAGAACAACTTGAATTCGCCTTCTTGCTGCATGTGCACGCAAGTTGCGGGCTCAGGAAGTTTGCGAGTTCAGCGCATCTGTGTTGGTGTTGTGTGCATGTCGTATCACCGCGAACCTCTGAAGCCAACAAGCTAGAGGTCCGAGTACCGTATCATCCCACAAGGCTTGTCGCCGAGTGTATGAGAGTTTACCCGCGCTGAAAAGACCGCCCGTTGTTGGAAGAGAATCTCGCCTCCTTCCGCCCTATAGGTACTGGCTATGGCTGCTCGGGCACGGCTGCGGTTCAATCGCACGGAACGCGAGGGCGGAAGGCTGCGAAGCGAAGGGTTGCGTCCGCCATTCCGAGGGCTTCCACCTTGGCGTGCAGTCATAGGCGCCCGCACCGGCCGCCTTGTGAGCGAGTCGGAGGCTTCCTCGGGGAATTTCGCTTGGTTTTGTTGATTGTTGCAGCTAAACAACGCCAAGGGATCTGTAGAGTACAGAGAGTCTGTCACGATGGCGGGCGTCGGAGAAGTTATTTTCAACCCAGCATCGGCCTGCCATGCCCATCTCTGTTACCTCCGAGGCGTTGAGAGTTGCGAACTTCAGCAAGACCGCAGCCAAGGCTTCCTCGTCACCGCTTTCGAAGGTATCCCCAGTTTCACCTGAACGAATCAGTTCGGGAATCCCGCCGATCCTTGCTCCGATCACAGGGCGTCCTAGTGCGTACGCTTCAAGGACGCTGATCGGGGCGTTTTCGTACCATTCCGAGGGTAGGACAAGGGCGCGGCTCGCCTTGATGGCTTTTTGCAGATCCTCTCCGGCAAGATAGCCTAGAAACTCGACTTGGCCGCCGGTCTGCTCTGCAAGTGCGCGAAGCATTTCCTCCTCAGGGCCGGTGCCGATGATGCGTAGCGGAACATCCGCCAGCGCGGCTGCCTTGATCAAGGTTCTAAGCCCCTTCTCATGACCTAAGCGCCCGACATAGACGAACGCCTTTCCGGGTGTCGGGTCGGGTGTAAACCGTGTGGTGTCGACGAAGTTGGGGAGGTAGGTGAATCTGTCTCGGCTCCAACCCCATTCAACGAACTTTTCCAGGTAGAACCGGCTCGGGACGACGAATCGTTCGACGTTGCGCGAGTACAGCTGCAGGGCGCGGTGGACCAAGGTCTCCAAGGCGATGGTGCCGCTGAGTGCATAGGAATCTTTAACGCATTTGTGTGCGACAACGTTCCAAATTCGGCCGCCTTTACATCGCTCGCAGATTCCGTCGTGCGTCAGCATCTTGTAGGCGGGGCAAGCAAGCTTTAGGTCATGGAGCGTCAGAATCGTCGGGATGCCTTCCTCTTTGAGTGCCCCGAAGATGGAGGGTGAGATGTGATGGTAGACGTTGTGGGCATGGGCGATATCAGGTCTGGCAACACGGATCAGGTCGCGAATCTTGCGGCGTGCTTCGAACGAATAGATGACCTTCGGGATCCGGGCGGCTTTCTCGAGGAAGGAATAGTCTTCGCCGTACTCGATTTCGTCGACGAAATATTCCGACCACGGGGACGGCAGGTTCTGCGGATGTTTCATGGCGAACGGGACGACATCCCATCCGGCATCGGCGAGGAGTTTTGCAGACTCCAGAAACACGACTTCTGCGCCGCCGCGACGGTAGTAGTAGTTGTTGATGGCCAATAATCGGGGCACAGTGGGCCTCTATGGATGTCGATGCCGTTTGGTCGAGTCTTCGGCGCTGTTTTTCTGACTCGGAAATCCAGTTTGTCTGTGCTCGGCCGGCGTTTTGGTCGTAAGTGCTGCCATCGCCGCTCATGCCGGCGGAGCGCCTAAAACCAACGTGACACGTGCTTGTTGATCAGACAGGTGGCCGGTAGGGTGGACGAGCGAGAGCGAAGTCCACCGAGCCCTATACCGAACTTGGTGGATGCGCTGCGCTCACCTACCCTGCGGCTCGTTTCGGCGCCGTAGCCGGGTTTATTGGCAATGCCTGTGACACGGCTGGAGTGGTGCCACGGGAGATGTTGTCGGGTGATGTCGGAACCTTGCTCGGCGAGATGACGAGTGACGTCGCCGGAGGTTCGTCGTCCTAGACGAAATCTTACATCATCTGAGAGGCAAGCGTTCGAACTGCCCTCCAAGCCGTGTCGGTGGATGCGCTGCGCTTATCCACCCTACAATTTTGGCGGGGTTGGGGGTCGGTGGATGCGCTGCGCTTATCGACCCTGCGATCTGCGGGGTCGGCGATCCGGGGTGGAAACGGCTTGGTCGGCGCTGCCCTTGTCCGAGAAATGCTAGGTGAAGGACGACGCAATGGATGTAGTTTGGCTCGGTTTTCGAGGTTTTCCCGGCGTGATGGGTGGTGTGGAGACGCATGCCGAGCAGATCTGTCCGCGGCTCGCCGAGCTTGGCTGCACCGTTGAGGTGATCGGGCGGGCCGGTTATCTGCCGACGCAAAATGTCGGGGTTCCCGGTGTTCGGATGACGCGACTCTGGGCGCCGAGATCGAAAAATCTCGAGGCGTTCGTGCACACCTTTCTGGGAGTGCTTTATGCCGGAATCAGACGGCCGGAAATTCTGCACATCCAGGCGATCGGTCCTGCGATTATGACTCCGCTCGCACGTTTGCTCGGGCTTCGGGTCGTCGTGACTCACCACGGGCCGGATTACGATCGGCAGAAGTGGGGACGTCTCGCCAAGTGGGTCATTAAGCGGGGCGAATCGTGGGGGATGCGTTTCGCAAACGAACGCATCGTGATCTCGGAGACGATTCAGGCACACGTGCGTCATGCGTACGGGTTGGACTCGGTCCGGATCCCGAACGGCGTCACGCTTCCGGTGATCCCTGCCGAGGAGGACGCGCTCGCTGGATTCGGGCTCACGGCCGGGCGATACGTGTTGTTGGTCAGCCGGTTGGTGCCGGAGAAGCGCCATGATGACCTCATCGGGGCATTCGCGAAGGCGGGCCTTCCGGGATGGAAATTGGTCATCGTAGGCTGTGCGGATCATCCGGATCAGTACTCGGCTCGCGTCGAGGCCTTGGCGGAAGCGACGCCCGGAGTGGTTATGGCGGGGTTTCAGACCGGTGATGTTTTGAGGCAACTCTTTGCGCACGCGGGGGTTTTTGTGCTTCCGTCATCTCATGAAGGTCTTCCGATCGCGTTGCTGGAGGCGTTGAGCTTCGGGTTGCCGGTTCTGGCGAGTGATATTCCCGCGAATCTCGAGATCGGTTTGCCGGCCGAACATTACTTTCCTTTAGGCGATGTCGTGATTTTGGCTGAGCGGTTGCGTGAGCTCGCGGATGCGGGAAGGGATCCGGCGTACTCGGATCGGGTTCGGGGCTGGGTATCTGATCGGTATAGTTGGGAGCTGGTCAGCCAACTGACATTGGATGTCTATCGAAGGGTCTTGGGTCATTAAGGCGACAAAGGACTCGTGGTGCCGCAGGGCATGATTGACACCGCGGAGCGCGGGTCACGCGTTCGGCATAACGGTTAGGCGATTCTCATGATGGGCATTCCGACGGTGCATACCCGGAAGACCTGTCGAGGCAGCAAGGGCGAATAAATTCGCCCCTACACGCAGGGAAATCCTTTTCCGGAAATCACCTTAGTAGTTTGACCAGCCGCTAAAGGTCGCGCCTTTGGGAACCGCGACGACCGTGAAGCGCGCATCGAGCGGATACCATTCCTTCGGATCCTCGCCTGCCCACAATACGAATCCGTCATAGTTGGTCACCGGCACCCCGTTCGTGTTCTTGATCGCGATACCGTAGCGTGTCCTTGGGTCCGTCCACACAATCGGCTTCCCGTCCTTTTTCCACATGGTCGGAATCGCGGCGGACCAAATGACCTGATTCCCGGTCGTACCCTGAACATTCGCCGTCGGCGTGCAGGTCTCTCGGGAAGTCGTCCATCCGGAGGTCGGAGTTTCCCACTGCCACACGCAGAACTGAATCTTCATGGCTTGTGGAACGGGTTGGCTCTTGACTTGTACGCGCATGTGCAGGGTGCCATTCGCGTAGTCGACCGGCGACGTCCAGTCGCCGTTGGAGCCGGCGAGCATCTCGAAGATCCGGTTACGCGGCTTCGCGACCGGCTCGGCCTTCGGGAAACCTCTGTCGTCCTCGATGACCGGCCAATTCCAGTCGAAGACCTTAAGCTCCTTGCCTGTGCCCCCCGGAGGAGGAGCGGATCCGACAGTAATTGTCTTGGACGCAGTCGCGTTTGCTCCGTCATTGTCGGTGACGGTCAGGGTCGCCGTGTAGGTTCCCGCCGCCGTATAGGTATACCCGGGCGAGACTGCGGTGCTTGTGCCGCCATCGCCGAAGGACCAAGTCCGACTCACGATCGCTCCGCCGACGTCCGACGACGTCGATGAGTTGAAGCTCACCGTCAACGGCGCCGTTCCGCTGGTCGGGCTCGCGGTGAAGGATGCAACAGGAGGAAGGTTCCCGGTGCCGCCGCCCTCGTTTCCGAGCGCGAGGTAGGCGACCTGCTCGGCGCCGTGGGACCGCTCCGTGTCTGTGATCTGGTCTTCGTCGAACGCGAGCCCGAGGACACCGGCGGCGAGCGGATTTGCGCCGAACAAGACCGGCCAGCCGCCGTCGCCGCCGCGCATGCCGGAGGCGGAAACGACCGCGGTCGAGGGCGTTGAGCCGCTCGAGAGCGCTATCGAGTAAGGTCCCGCAGCGATCCCGGCGACGACCGGTGCGCTGACGCCGGCTTGATAGGCGACGCCGCCGATATTGCCGCTTCCCGCCTCGATCACCAGATAGCCGATGGCCTCGTTCGCGCGTGTTTTGTCGGTGTCTTCGCCGACGTGTTTGCCGGCAGAGAGTGCGCTTGGGCTCGGAGGGCTGTCCTTGGTGGCGCCGCGTGCCCAGAAGACCGACCAGCCCGCGTCGTTGGCGCTCATGACCTGGCCCAGGACGACGGGTGTGGCGTAGCTGTTGGTGTAGGCGCGAGTTTCCTTCGCCGTCCAAGCGCCTTTTGCGTTCGTCTTGGTCGAGGTGGCCTTGACCGCCTCCATCTTGATCCCGTGCTCGGCGACGCTGTAGGTGCCGGCGTCCACGACCGTGTAATCGACGCTGTAGGTTCGGGCGAGGGATTGATCGCTCGGGTTCTGCACGCGCACTTCGAATTGGTTGCCGGAGGCATTGCGCACGCGCGTGACGACGGGTTGTACCGCTGCGTCCGGATATTGCACCGAAGCGATCACGACCGGATCCTTGTAGTCATAGGGTAAGGCGACGGTCTTCCAGGTTTCGCCGACGTTCTCGACCCTGCCGTGATGGAAGACCGGGGGCGCGCTGCCCACGGCCGGGATGACGTTGATTGCGGCACTGTCGGTGCCGATCCTGCCCTGGCTGTCGGTGACTGTGAGGAGAACTGTGTAAGTCCCGGGTTGAGTGAAGGTGTGGCTCGCAAAGGGTCCGGAGGCGGTCGCGCCGTCACCGAAATCCCAGCTGTAACTCAGAGTGCCGCCATCGGGATCCGTCGAGTCGGTTCCGTCGAGCTCGACCGTGAGCGGTGCGGAGCCGCTCGCCACGTTGCTTTTCAAGACGGCCTGCGGTCCTTCACCGGGCAGGAGCGCCCCGACGGCGACGGCGAAATGATCGGTCGCGGTCGTGCCGGTGGCGGAGGTCACCGTGAGGGTCACGGTAAAGATGCCTTCCTGCGCGAAGGTGTGACTGGCTAAGGCGCCGTTGGCGGTGCCGCCGTCGCCGAAGTCCCAGGCGTAGCTGGTGATGGGCCCGCAGGCGCAGCTCGAGGTTCCGCCGTTGACGTTGATGGTCAAGTCGGCCGGACCTGCGACGCGGTTGGCCAGGGCGCGTGCAACCGGGATTCCGTCGTCCTGCGGACGGGACTCCGGGGCGCCGAGGGTGCCGGTGACGTTGTCCGCGGCTGCGGAGCGGACCAGGGGTGAGACCGTCGCGAGTTTTGTGTTGTCGACCAAGCCGACCGAAAAGCGGCGTGCGCCGGAAAGCAAGGGATTGAGGCGATCGCGGCCGAGGCCGAAGACCGTCATGGCGCCATCCATAGGCCGATAGGAGTCGATCGTCGAATCGCCCTGATGGCTCGCAACATAGAGCGCACGTCCGACGCCTGGATCGGCGAAGTAGACCCATTCCTCGCCGGGAATATCCAGCTTCCAACTTGCAGATGCCTTTGTCTGGGTGCCGTTGGAGCGAACGACGAGGTCGGTGTCCGGATCGAGCGTTCCGCCGGGCGTGCCCTCGTAGAGGAACCAGTAGTTGCCGGCAGCTCGGGTGACGGTCATGGTGGCGTGGGTCGGAAGGATCTCCCAAAGCGTGGACCACCGTCCGTCCGCTGTTTCGGAGTGGATGCGTGTGCGCAGGGGGCCGCGATCGATGATACTCGACCGCGCGGTGCCGGGTCCGGGGTGGAAGTATCCGCCGCTCGCCGGTGGCACCATGTTCGGGATGCCCCGGTACTCGCCGCTTGCACCGCTCGCGGCGGAGTAGCCGATCCAGTCGTTGCCGCTCGTGTCCACCAGGCTGGAGAAACCGGCGCCGTCTTTGTGGTAGTACCAGTCGCCGATGAGCGTGTTCACGGCGACACTCGGATGGCCCTCGTCGATGGCGCCGTCGGTGACGAAGATTCGAGGAAGGACCGGGGCTGCCGGCAGGGATGCGCCGGACGCGAAGTAGAGCTGGTAATACCGTCGTCCGTTCGAGGGTGTCGCGCCTTCCATCAGGAGGACCAATTCACCGGTCGCATTCGATCTCGGGTCGAAATCCGGCGCCGGGTCGAACTGAAACGGCGCGGCGGGGTTGAGCACCACGCCGGCGCTTGATGTCTCGAGCACTCGGAGCGATCGCACATCCAGGGTGGTCGATCCGGCGCCGGCCTGCATGAGCAGGCTCGTCAAGTCGATCGGAAGGGCAACGATCTTGTCGACGAGTGCGGTGGATCCCGCCGCGACTTCGAGCGGGACGCGGTATTCGTGGAGATTGCTCCACCAGTCGTCGGCGGATGCGGTCCGGGAAGCCCCGCCCAGACCCATGAGCAGCAGACAAAGGAGTGTGAGTGCGGTGAAAGGTCGTGTCACTGTGCGTCGTGCTTGGATTTTATTGTCCATTTTTCGTCTCATGAACCGGTTAGGCGCAAGGGTTTCCTGTCGGCCGATAGGCTCCGAGTTTCGGCCGAATCGGTCAAGTCGTGTCATTACAAGGTTTGCGGGCGCCTGGCCCGCCTTCGACGCAATCCTTAAACGCCATCAGCGCCCGCCATGGTGTGGCGGCGCTCCGGCGTCTCGGTGAATCCAGCGCGACCGACTGCGGCAGGCTCGCACCGGGACCGCAAATTGTGCCGAGCCCTGCGAGCCAACTTACCGCGGGTGCAAGTTGTGCTTCGTGTCGTCAGCACAACCTACCGCGTTGGAATCTTCCGGAAATCGCTTTATTCCAGCAAAAGGTAGGCCACCTGCTCGGTGGTGTGGGTGGTCTCGAGATCGGCGAGCTGGTCTTCCTGGAAGGCGAGATCCAGGGCTCCGGCGCTGAGGGGCGCGAGCCCGAAGAGGATGGGCCAGCCGCCGTCGCCGCCTTGCATGGCTGAAGCGGACAGCACGGCGGTCGTCGGAGCGATGCCGGCGGGGTACGGCACAGCGTAGGGCGGGATACCCTCGACCCCCGCGACCGTTCGGGCGCTGAGGCCGGCCGTATAACGGGTGTCCGCGGCCACGCCGCTGCCTGCCTCGATGACCAGATAACCGATGGTTTCGTTGGCACGGGTCTTCTCGAAGTCTTCCCCGACATGCTTCGAGACGACGAGGGTGCTGGAGGTGGGTGGCGTTTTAATGGTACCGCCGCGCGCCCAGAACACCGACCAGAGCGGGTCGTTCTCGCTCATAACCTGACCGACGACAACCGGGTTGGTGTAGCTCTGCGCGTAGGCGCGGGTGTTGCCTGCAGACCAGTTGCCGCTTCCACTGGTTTGGTTCGAGCTGAACCGGGCGGCCTCCATCTTGATGCCGTGCTCGGCGAGGGTATAGACGCCGGCCTCGACCACCGTGTAGTGGATGGTGTAGGTCGCGTCGAGTGGCTCGTTCCCCGGATTCTGTACGCGCACCTCGAAGCTGTTGCCGATGGCGTTGCGCACCCGCGCGATCGCGGGGAATGCGGGAGGCGCGTCGTACTGGACGGCAGCGATGACGACCGGATTGGTATAGCTGCGGGGTAGCGTGACGGTACGCCAGGTGTCGTCGATTGCCGAAAGCGTCCCGTGGTGGAAGACCGAGGCCGTTGCGGGGGCTGCGGTGATCGTGAGCGACACCTCCGCGACATTCGAAACGGTCCCAAGCGCATCAGCGACGGTGTAGCTGAAGCTGTCGGTCGTGGTGGCAGAGCCGTCGTGGATATACGTCAGGCGCCCGGTGCCGTCGTCACTCAGCGTGCCGGAGGCGGGCAGACTCTGAATCACGACGGTGCCGGGGTCGAGATCGCCGTCCGGATCGCTGTCGTTGGCGAGGACGTCGATCACGACGGTGTCTCCGCGCACGACGGATGCCGTGTCGTCGACGGCGATCGGCGGTCGCGGCTCGATCGAATCGGCGGTGCTGACGAAGTAATCGACGAGCGCCGTATTCGCGGGTACCGGGCTGCCGGAGTTTCCGGCAAAGACGCCGATAGCGCTGACGTTCATGGAGTGGCTGAAGCCAGTTAAGGTCTGCCAGTTTGTGCCGTCGGTCGAGTACTTCGGCGTCCAGAGACTGCCCTGGCGTGCCAACCGCAGATGGAGCGGGCTGCCCGCGAGCGAGGTGGCAACATTGTGCCGAATCGTCGGGGTGCCGTCGACCAGTGTGGCGGCGAAGACTCGGACCTGGGAGCCGTCGTGGTGCACGTCGAATCGCACGAATCGAGTGGCCGACTCCTCGACCACCAGACCCTGGATCTGAAAGCGCTGGGTGACCGGCGAATCGAATTTGATCTCGACTTCGAAGTCCGCGTTTGGTGCCGCCTGCATGAGACGTGGCGCGAAGTTGCCGGCGGTCCAGATGTCGTGCGCGGTTGCGCCGGGTACGGCGATTCCGGCCTGCGCGCCGTTGAGCGACAGCGTGGCATCGCCGAGCGGATTGACGAAGGTCCAAACGCCGGTGCCGAGCGTGCTCCTATTGAACGTGTCGGAGACGATGCCTCCTCCGGTTCCGTCTGCGACGACGGTCACGCTCTGCGTTCCACTCGAGCTGTTGCCGTTCGCATCGGTAGCGGTCCAGGTCACCAGGGTCGTGCCGACCGGGAAGCCGCTGCTCGGGGCGTCGTTGACGAGTGTCACCGGCTCGAAGAGATCGGTGGCTGCGGCCTGGCCCAGGTTGACCGGAGTCAGGGTTCCGGTGGCATTCGTGACGATGTTCGGCGGGGCCGTGACCTGTGGAGCGGTGGTGTCGGAGACGGTCACCCGTTGCGTGGCGGTTCCCGTAAGACCCTCGGCGTTGGTCGCCGACCAGGTGACGAGCGTCGTGCCGAGCGGGAAGCCGCCCGACGGTGCGTCGTTCGTCACCGGGGAGCCGTCGCTGCTGCTCCCGGAGCCCAAGGCGACCGAGGTGAGAGTCCCCGTGGCCTCGGCGGCGATGTCGGGCGGCGGGGTGACGGTCGGGGCACTCGGGCCGTCCGCGCCCCCGAGGACCAGGAAGGCGACCTGCTCGCTGCCGTGGGTGCGTTCCGTGTCGGCGATCTGGTCCTCGTCGATGGCCAGCGCGAGTGCACCGTTGGCGAGCGGGTCTGCACCGAACAGGACCGGCCAACCGCCGTCGCTGAACTTCATGCCGGCGGAGGAGACGACTGCGGTAGACGCCTGCGTGGCAAGCTGGTACGGAACGGCGAAGGGCGGCGAATTGCCGACGCCCTGCACGGCGGCCGTGCTGACACCCGCCTGATAGGCCACGCCGTCGGTCATGCCGGTGCCGGATTCGATGACCAGATAGCCGATCAGCTCGTTCGCACGGGTCTTGACCGTGTCCTCGCCGACATGCTTGCTCGCGGAGAGCTTCGTCGGGCTCGGTGCGTCGTCCTTCGTGTCGCCGCGAGCCCAGAAGGACGACCAGCGCGGGTCATTCGCGCTCATCACCTGTCCAAGCACGACCGGCGCGCTGTAGCTGTTGATGTAGTTGCGGGCCTCCTGTTGCCACCACGAGCCCTTGGAGTTCGTGTTGTTCGAGGTGAACTTAACCGCCTCCATTTTGATGCCGTGCTGGGCCTGCGTGTAGACGCCGGCCTCGACGACGGTGTAGTTCACGCTGTAGGTACCGGCGAGCGACTGGCCGCTCGGGTTCTGCACGCTCAGCTCGAATCGGTTGCCGACGGCATTCCGCACCCGCGTGACCACAGGCCGTGCGGAGGCGTTCGGGTAGCGCACGGAGGCGACGACGACCGGATTGGTGTAGTTGTAGGGCAAGGTGACGGTCTGCCAGCTCGCGCCGACGCCGTCGAGCATGCCGTGGTGCAGCACCGGCGGCGGGGGCGGCTCGTTCGGATCGGAGGTGATGGGGCTGATCGTCACGTTGCCGAAGCTTGCGTCGACGTAATGGGCCACCAGGAGCAGTGATCCGCCTTCCACATCGTTTGCATCGGTCGCGATGATCTCCCAGCCGGCCGGCTCCGGGTCGGTCGCCCGCCAAACCTTGGCGCTGTATCGGGTGGTCCCGCCGGTTAGGGATTCGACTCGCACCTTCCAGATGTAGGCAACCCCGGTACTCAGCGTACGGGCCAGCGGATCGAGAACATCGAAGTTCTCGAAATCCGTCACGTAGAGCGATCCGGAGCCGTTCTGCTCGAATTCGTACCAGGCGCCACCACCGGCCGGGTAATAGCCCCATGCGGGCTGAGAACCCGTCCAATTGCTGTGTCCGGGCCACTTGAGCATGACGCCGAGGGCCGGCTTGAAATTGGGCCTCTCGAATCCCTTCGCATCGAAGCCGTGCAGGGTGACCGGGACCGTCACCTCGTAGTCGGTCCAGGCGAGATCGCCGATCGCGACCAGGCGATCGTAGCCGCGCTGAATCGGGCGCAGCGCGCTGCCGACCAGCCCCCATTCCCCGTCGACGATCTGCGCGACGTCCTGGAGGTTGCCCGTTGCTGCCCAGTCAATGCTGTAATCCAGAGGCCAGACATTGCCGGGGGAGTGCTGCACGGTGACCGTTCTGACGGACTGGTTGCCGCCGCTGTCGGCTGCGCGGATCTCGATGAGATTGGCGCCGGGAATCAGGCTCGCGAAGGGAATTTCGACATTGAAGTCACCGGGCGCCTCGAGTCGACGGAACGGCCCGACCGAAAGGGCCTGCGCCGGCCCGCCGTTGAGTGAGTAGGTCACGGCGCCGAGACCGTCGGGGTCGGAGACGTTGCCGAGGACGTTGATTGCCCATTGAGGTGCGCCGAGTGCGCCGAAGGGTTGCTCGGGGCCGTACCAGACATCGATGACGGGAGCTCCCGCGGAGGTCACGTCCAATCGCGCCGCTCGGCTCGCGACACTGCCGGCCGCGTTGGAGACGGTCACGACGAACAGCGCACCGTTGTCCGCGGTGGTCACACTCGGGATGCTGTAGGAGGCACCGTTGGCGCCGGCGATGGGGAGACCGTTGCGGGACCACTGGTACGCGAGGGGGGCATCGCCGCTTGCAACTACCGAGAAGGTCGCCGTCTGACCCGCCGAGACGATCCGGTCGGCCGGTTGTGTGGTGATGACGGGTGCACCTGGCTCGGGGTCGATCGGTGCCGCGGTATCGAAGAAGTGATCGACCACGAGCATATGGGCGGGCACCGGGCTGCCCGAATTGGCCGCGTTGGCCGCGAAGACGCCGATCGCGGCGACATTCATGGTGTGGCTGAAGCTGCCCAGTGTTTGCCAAGCGGTGCCGTCGGTCGAGTACCTCGGGGTCCAGAGATTTCCCTGACGCGCCAACCGCAGGTAGAGGGGGCTGCCCGAGAGCGCCGTGGCGACGTTGTGCCGGACGGATGCTGCGCCGTCGACCAGGGTTGCCGCAAAGACGCGCACCTGGGTGCCGTCGTGATGGACGTCGAAGCGCAGGAAACGACTTGGAGACTCCTGGACCACTAGGCCCTGGATCTGGAATCGCTGTGTCACGGGCGAGTCCAATTTGATCTCGACCTCGAAGTTCGCATTCGGGGCCGCCTGCATGATACGTGGCGCGAAGTTGCCGGCCGTCCAGATGTCGTGCGCCGTCCCACCGGGTACGGAGATGCTGGCTTGCGCGCCGTTGAGCGAGAGGGCCGCATCCCCGAGTGGATTGACGAAAGTCCAGACGGCGGTGTCGAGCGAGCCTTGACTGAAATCGTCTGAAACGATTGCCGCGGCGGGTGGGGCCGCGGGCTGGGTTGCGAAGGTCAGGTCGCCGGTGGCGCGGGTATTGCCGGTCGCGTCGACGGCGTCGATGCGATAGTGATAGGTGCTCCCCGGGCTCAGACTCGAGAGCGTGACGCTATGCGTGGTCGAAAGGGTGGACGAAGTTGCTTCGCCCGTGCCGTAGCTCGCGCTCGGCCCGTAGACAAGGGTAGCGGTGGCCGGCTCGCTTGTCGTCCAGGTCAGGACCGCGGAGGTTTGGCCGGCGGAGACGTTGACGGGCCCGATGGTCGGCGCCGTCACGTCGCTGATGTAACCGGGCGCGGCGTTCAGGACGTCGGCGGTCCAGCCCCCGAAGGTTTTTCCGGGCGGGACCGCGACCACCGTGTAGCGGATATCGAGGGGATACCATGCGTCCGGGTTCTCGCCGTACCAGTTCCAGCCCGAGAAGTCGCTCACGGGCAGTCCGGCGCTGTTCTTGATGGACAGTGCGTAGCGCTGGCGCGGATTGGCCCAGTCCAGCGGGTTGCCGTCCTTCTTGTACATAGTCGGGATGGAGGACGACCACGTCACGACGGTTCCCGGGGTGCCGGGGACGTCGCGCATCGAGCTGCAGGTCTCCAGCGTAAGGCTATACTGCCACATGCAGAACTGGAGTTTCATCGCCTGAGCCACGGGCTGCCCGCGGATCTCGGCTCGCATCTGCAATGTGCCTTCGGCATAGTTGATGGGGGTGAGCCAGTTGCCGTTCGCGGCCGGCGCCGGAGGCTGGTCCCAGGGAAAGCCCCGGTCGCTCTTGGTGACCAGCCGATTGATCTCGAAGACCTTCAGCTCGGGTGCGCTGAAGGTGACGGCTTGCGTGCGCGTGTCGAGCTTGCCGCTGTCGTCGATCACCGTAAGGCTGACGTTGTAGGTCCCGAGCTGGGCGTAGCTGTGCTGGATCGTCGGGCCGGACTTGGCCGCACCGTCTCCGAGATTCCACTGGTAGGAGACGATGGAGCCGTCGGCATCCGAGGACGCGGTCGCGTCGAGCGTGACGGTGATGCCGTTCCAGCGGGCGGAGAAGCGGGCAACGGGCGGCGTGCTCGACGGATCCGTCGCGCGAATCATCTGCTCGGTGCTCCCGGTTTTGCCGAGGTTGTCGGTGACCTGGAGCGTCGCGGTATAGACGCCCGGGGAGACGTAGTCGTGGACGGGGGCGACCTCGGTGGAGCCAATGCCGTCCCCGAAGTCCCAGTCGTACGCAACGATGCTGCCGTCCGGGTCTGACGAGGCGCCCGCGTCGAACGAGACCATCAAGGGTGCATCGCCGTTCTGCGGCGTGGCCGAGAGCACGGCCTGTGGCGGGACGTTCGTCGCTTGGAGGTTCGCCTCGTCGATGAGGTCCTCAACCTGCGCTGCCGTCAACGCGGCGTCGAAGATCTGAACCTCGTCGATGCGTCCGTTGAAGAACCGGGCGTAGGAATTCCACGTGTACTGTCCCAGATCCAGGGCGCGGTCGTTGCCGCGGACCGGTCCCACCGCGCTGGTGGTCTCCGCGACCTGATTGCCGTCGATATAGAGCCGTAGGACGGAGGTGCCGTCCGCGACGAAGCGGTAGGTCACTGCGACATGTTGCCAGACCCCGACGCTCAGCGGGACGCTGGACGTCAGCTCCGTTTTGCCGGTGGTCGCATTGTTGCTCTTGTAGACCTCGACGGTGAGTCGGCCCGTACCGTCGGAGGTCCCGGCGCTCCACATGAGGCCACGCTCGGGTGCTCCTTGTTTGACGAGGATCGGGTTGCGGTCGGTCAGACTGTCGGGGAAAATCCAGGCAGAGAGCGTGAAATCCCGGGTGGTCGCGCCGAGCTTTCCGGGTATTCCGGGGCCCAAGAGCGCGTCGCCGCGGGTCGCGTAGGCGCCGTTCCCGCCGAGTGCCAGGGCGCCGTCGACGAACCCGGAGTCGGGCGCCCACTGCGCCGGTCCGGTGAGGGTAAGGTCGTTTGCGGCGACAGCGTCGGGTGCAGCCAGACCGGTTGCCTCGTCGAGAAACCAGTATGCGACCGGTGTGGGGAGTGTCTGCGCCGAGAGCGAGCAGGCGAAAACCAATAGGAGCAGCGATAGGAAGGAGAGCCGTTTCGCGATTCGGGTGCGTTCCGATATCCGTTTCATGTGCATGGGTGACCTCGTGTACGGCTTCGATTCCTAGCGTTTACAATGATTTCCGGTCCCGTCGTGGTGCGGACCGCGAGCAGTTCGGGAGGATTGCGGAGCGCCCTTCGGGCAATCCGGAATATGCGTCGACCTCGTCCCGGATTCAACGCGGACTCCAGACCATCATGACTCGGATCCGAGATTCGTGCCATCAGCCATGGTTTGGCGGCGAAACATCGATTGCGACCGCATCACGCCTTGCGGCGTAAGCCCGTTGTCGGCCGTTGTCAAGATCGATGATACACAGTCGGGCGAGATACCACGCGCACACCCGACGAACGCGCTGCTCTTGTCCCACCGGGTGGTGGGGCGCCGTTTGGCTCATTCGGCGACGTCGCTGCGACCAATAGGGCGAAAGACGACGGCCTGCTCTGCGTCTTCCCTCCGGCCTCATGTGACGATCTCATCGCTCTCTCCTTACAGCATGGAATATATCCGGGAGGTCTTCGCAGTTTCGAGGCCGTAGCAGCGCAGCCGCAGATACTGGCTCTTTGCGCTCATGTTGGTCGCCGCGGTGCTCGAGACCTTGGGTGTCGGTCGCATCATTCCGTTCTTGGCACTGGGGTCGGAGACCGACATGGGCGGCCGTTACACCATAGCTGAATCCCGACCTGGAACGATTGGGAATCCCGACCGGAAGCCCCCGATCGTGTTCGGTATGCTCGGCATGCTTGGATCTCTTGCGCTCAAGAGCGCGTTCGTGGTCTTCACGGTCCGGCAACGGTCGGCATTCGTCGCCGACACGCAGGCGGCACCGTCGCGTCGCCTGTTGCGCGCCTATCTCCTCCAGCCCGCCACCTTCCATTTCAGGCGCAACTCGGCGCAGCTGATTCGGAACATGAGGATGGAGTCCAACCAGTTCACGTCCGGGTTGAACAGTCTGCTCGCGTTCTTGCTGCCGGGGGACCGCCGGGACCCTCTTTCAATATGTCACCAAGCAGCCGATTCGTCGTTGGGCCAAGGCGCGCCCCTTTCATCAAGGCCGGAACATCCAGCATCCGTGGCTTCCATCGGATCTCGCCGCCGCATCACGGTGGCTGGGTCCCATCGTCGGACGCGGAAAACCGCACGTCCGGTGGTGGTCTTCGGGCCTACGAAAGGCTGCACGGACGGCCGCGGCGTGCTGCCTGCATAGGGATTTATTGAAGCAAAAGGTAGGCCACCTGCTCCGCGATGTGTGTCATCTCGAGATCGCCGAGCTGGTCTTCCTGGAAGGCGAGATCCAGCGTGCTGCCGCCGAGGGGCGCGAGCCCGTAGAGGATAGGCCAGCCGCCGTCGCCACCTTGCATGGCGGATGCGGAGAGCGCGGCGGTGCTCGGGGCGATGCCGGCGGGGTAGGGCACCGCGTAAGGCGGGGCGCCCTCCACGCCGGCAACCGTTTGGGCGCTGAGACCGGCCGCATAGAGGGTATTGTCGGTGGTCGTGCCGCTGCCCGCCTCGATCACCAGATATCCGATGGTTTCGTCGGCGCGGGTATTCTCGAAGTCCTCGCCGACGTGCTTGGAGACCACCAGGGTGCTCGAGGTTGGCGGTTGCTTGATGCTGCCGCCGCGCGCCCAGAAGGCCGACCAGCGCGGGTCGTTCGCGCTCATGACCTGACCGACGACGACCGGGTTGGTGTAGCTCTGGGCATAGGCGCGGGTGTTGCCGGCCGACCAGTTGCCTTTCCCGCTGGTTTGGGTGGAGTTGAAGCGCACGGCTTCCATCTGGATGCCGTGCTCGGCCAGTGTATAGACGCCGGCCTCGACCACCGTGTAGTGGATGGTGTAGACCGCGTCCAGCACCGCGTCGCCCGGATTCTGCACCCGCACCTCGAAGCTGTTGCCCGCGGCGTTGCGCACCCGCGCGATCGCGGGGAGCGCCGGAGGCGTGTCGTACTGCACGGCGGCGATCACCACCGGGTTGGCGTAGCTGCGCGGCAGCGTGACGGTGCGCCAGGTGTCGTCGACGCCCGTGAGGGTACCGTGATGGAAGATCGCCGATGCGGTATCCGGCGGGGTGATCGTGACCGCGACCTCGGCGATATTGGAGACGGCCCCCTCGGTATCGGCGACGCGGTAGCTGAAGGCGTCCGTCGTCGTGGCCGATCCGTCGTGGGTGTAGGTGAGCACGCCGGTGCCGTCGTCGTTCACGGTCCCGCTCGCCGGTGCGCTCTGAATGACGACCGTGGCGGGGTCGAGCGTCCCGTCGGGGTCGCTGTCGTTGGCGAGGACGTCGATCGCGACGCTGCCTCCGCGCACCACCGATGCGGTATCGTCGGCGGCGAGCGGCGGCTCGTTGAGGGTGCTGCCGAGAATCGTGACGCTCTGCTCCGCGGTTGCCGCGTTTGCGTTGGCGTCGGTGGCGGTCCAGGTCACGACGGTGGCGCCGACCGGGAAGCCCTCGCTCGGGGCGTCGTTCACGATCGTCACGGGCTCGAAGAGGTCCGTGGCGGTGGCCTCGCCGAGCTCGACCGGCGTCAAGGTACCGGTGGCATCCGTGACGATGTCCGGCGGCGCCGCGAGCTGCGGCGCGGTGGTGTCGAGGATCTCGACCTGCTGCTCGGCGGTGCCGGTTCCGTCGGCGTTGGTGGCGGACCAGGTCACGACGGTGAGGCCGAGCGGGAAGCCGTCGGTGGGCGCGTCGTTGCTCACCGGGCTGCCGTCGCTGGCGGTGGCCGTGCCCAGATTGGCATCGGTGAGGAGCCCGGTGGCCTCGGCGGTGATGTCCGGCGGCGGGGTGACGGTCGGGGGTTGTGCGGCGGGTTCGGATAACAGGACGCCTACGGCGACAGCAAAGTGATCCGTGTTGCTTGCTCCGCTCGAGGAGGTCACCGTCAAGGTGACCGTGAAGATGCCCGTTTGGCTATAGGTGTGCGTCGCCAGCGCTCCCGTTGCGCTCTCGCCGTCTCCGAAATCCCACGCGTATCCGGTGATGCTGCCCGCATTGCTGATCGAGGCGCTGCCGTCGACTTGGATCGTCAATGAAGCTGGGCCGGAGACCGTGTCCGACAGCGCGCGGGCGTCCACGGGCTGAGAACCCGAGGAACGGGCCTCGGCTAGGCCGAAGTTGGCGGTGACGTCATCTGCCGATGCCGAGCGGACAACGGGCGCGATCGATGCGAATGCGGTGCTGTCGACGAGACCGACGGAGAAGCGCCGCGATGTCCCGGACAGCAGGGCGTTGAGCTGGTTTCGGCCAAGGCCGAAGACCGTCATGACGTTGTCAAGAGGCCGATAGGAGTCGATGGCGGAATCATCGAGATGTCCGGAAACGAAGAGCGAGCGCCCGACGCCGGGGTCTGCGAAGTATGCCCATTCCTCTCCGGGGAGATCTTGTGCCCAACTGGTATCGCCGGTGCTCTGTGTTCCGGTCGATCGCACGACCAGATCTGTGCTGGGCTCGAGGCTACCGCCGGGGGTGCCTTCGTAGAGGAACCAGTAGTTTTCGGGTGCCCGCGTGACCGTCATCGTTGCGTGCGTCGGCAGGATTTCCCACATCGCGCCCCATTCCCCGTCCAAGGTCTCCGACTGGATGCGGGCCCTTAGCGGTCCGGCATCCAGCAAGACCGATGAAGACGTGGTCGCGCCGGGATGGAAGTGACCGCCGCTTCCAGGAGGCACGAGATTGGGCGTGCCTCGGAACTCGCCGGCGGACCCTGTCGCGGTTGAGTAGCCGATCCAGTCATTCCCGTCCAGGTCATTCAGGCTCGAAAAGCCTGCCCCTTCCTTGTGATAGAACCAGTCTCCCGCGAGCGTGCGCGTGCGGATGCTCGTCTGGCCCTCGTCGATCAGATCATCCGTGACTGAAACGCGGGGCAGGACCGGCGGGGGCGGCAGTCCGATGCCGGTCTCGGTGAAGTAGAGCGCGAATCGGCGGCTCCCGCTCGCGGGGGTCGATCCGGTCAGGAGAATCACCAATTCGCCGACGGCGTTGTCGGACGGAGCGTAATCCGCGGCCGGATCGAATTGGAACGGCACGGCCGGATCAATGACGGTACCGGATGCATCGACCTCGACAAGGCGCAGCGAATTCGCATCGAGCGTTGCAGCGCTTGCTCCGGCCTGCGCGAGCAAGGTCGTGAAGTCGATCGGGACGCTCGTGACCTTGTCGGTCAGGGCCGTTGCACCGGGGCTGACCTCGAATTCCACGCGGAATCCGTGCTGGTTGCTCCACCAAGCCGCTCCGGATGTGACGTCAAGAACGACGGTGGCGGCATTGGACGTGGCGCCGAGGTCGTCGTTGACCGTGTAGGTGAAGCTGTCGGCGGTGGTTGCCGATCCGTCGTGGGTGTAGGTGAGCACGCCGGTGCCGTCGTCGCTCAAGGTCCCGCTCGCCGGCCCGCTCTGAACGACGACCGTGGCGGGGTCGAGCGTCCCGTCGGGGTCGCTGTCGTTGTCGAGGACCGCGATCGTCACGGCGCCGCCCTGCCCGACGATCGCGCTGTCGTCGACCGCAAGGGGGGCAAGGTTGCCCGTGCCGTCCGTCACGGTGACGCTTTGCTCCGCGGTTGCCGCGTTGGCGTTGGCGTCGGTGGCGGTCCAGGTGACGACGGTGATGCCGACCGGGAAGCCCTCGCTCGGCGCATCGTTCACGATCGTCACCGGCTCGAAGAGGTCCGTGGCGGTGGCCTCGCCGAGCTCGACCGGCGTCAAGGTGCCGGCGGCCTCCGTGACGATGTCCGGCGGCACCGCGAGCTGCGGCGCGGTGGTGTCGAGGATCTCGACCTGCTGCTCGGCGGTGCCGGTGAGTGCGTCGGTGTTGGTCGCCGACCAGGTCACGACGCTGAGGCCGAGCGGGAAGCCGTCGGTGGGCGCGTCGTTGCTCACCGGACTGCCGTCGCTGGCGGTGGCCGTGCCCAGATCGACACCGGTGAGGATCCCCGTGGCCTCGGCGGTGATGTCCGGCGGCGCGGTGACGGTCGGTGCGCTTGGGCCGGCGTTGCCCTCAAGGAGAAGATAGGCCACCTGCTCGTTGGTATGGGTCATCTCGAGATCGCCGAGCTGGTCTTCCTGGAAGGCGAGATCCAGCGTGCTGCCGCCGAGGGGCGCGAGCCCGTAGAGGATAGGCCAGCCGCCGTCGCCACCTTGCATGGCGGATGCGGAGAGCGCGGCGGTGCTCGGGGCGATGCCGGCGGGGTAGGGCACCGCGTAAGGCGGGGCGCCCTCCACGCCGGCAACCGTTTGGGCGCTGAGACCGGCCGCATAGAGGGTATTGTCGGTGGTCGTGCCGCTGCCCGCCTCGATCACCAGATATCCGATGGTTTCGTCGGCGCGGGTATTCTCGAAGTCCTCGCCGACGTGCTTGGAGACCACCAGGGTGCTCGAGGTTGGCGGTTGCTTGATGCTGCCGCCGCGCGCCCAGAAGGCCGACCAGCGCGGGTCGTTCGCGCTCATGACCTGACCGACGACGACCGGGTTGGTGTAGCTCTGGGCATAGGCGCGGGTGTTGCCGGCCGACCAGTTGCCTTTCCCGCTGGTTTGGGTGGAGTTGAAGCGCACGGCTTCCATCTGGATGCCGTGCTCGGCCAGTGTATAGACGCCGGCATCCACGACCGTGTAATACAGCGTATAGACCGCCTCCAGCTCCGCGTCGCCCGGGTTCTGCACCCGCACCTCGAAGCTGTTGCCCGCGGCGTTGCGCACCCGCGCGATCGCGGGGAGCGCCGGAGGCGTGTCGTACTGCACGGCGGCGATCACCACCGGGTTGGCGTAGCTGCGCGGCAGCGTGACGGTGCGCCAGGTGTCGTCGACGCCCGTGAGGGTACCGTGATGGAAGATCGCCGATGCGGTATCCGGCGGGGTGATCGTGACCGCGACCTCGGCGATATTGGAGACGGCCCCCTCGGTATCGGCGACGCGGTAGCTGAAGGCGTCCGTCGTCGTGGCCGATCCGTCGTGGGTGTAGGTGAGCACGCCGGTGCCGTCGTCGCTCAAGGTCCCGCTCGCCGGCCCGCTCTGAACGACGACCGTGGCGGGGTCGAGCGTCCCGTCGGGGTCGCTGTCGTTGTCGAGGACCGCGATTGTCACGGCGCCGCCCTGCCCGACGATCGCGCTGTCGTCGACCGCAAGGGGGGCAAGGTTGCCCGTGCCGTCCGTCACGGTGACGCTTTGCTCCGCGGTTGCCGCGTTGGCGTTGGCGTCGGTGGCGGTCCAGGTGACGACGGTGATGCCGACCGGGAAGCCCTCGCTCGGCGCATCGTTCACGATCGTCACCGGCTCGAAGAGGTCCGTGGCGGTGGCCTCGCCGAGCTCGACCGGCGTCAAGGTGCCGGTGGCCTCCGTGACGATGTCCGGCGGCACCGCGAGCTGCGGCGCGGTGGTGTCGAGGATCTCGACCTGCTGCTCGGCGGTGCCGGTGAGTCCGTCGGTGTTGGTCGCCGACCAGGTCACGACGCTGAGGCCGAGCGGGAAGCCGTCGGTGGGCGCGTCGTTGCTCACCGGACTGCCGTCGCTGGCGGTGGCCGTGCCCAGATCGACACCGGTGAGGATCCCCGTGGCCTCGGCGGTGATGTCCGGCGGCGCGGTGACGGTCGGTGCGCTTGGGCCGGCATCACCTCCGAGCACGAGATAGGCCACCTGCTCGGCGCCGTGAGAGCGCTCGGCGTCGGCGAGCTGGTCTTCGTCGATGGCCAGTGCGAGGCCACCGTTGGCGAGGGGATCGGACCCGAAGAGGACGGGCCAACCGCCGTTGCCGCCTTTCATGCCCGCGGAGGAGACGATCGCCCCGGACGCCTGCACTGCAAGCTGATGCGTCACGGAGAAGGGCGGCGAACCATCGATGCCCTGGATGGCGGCGTCGCTGACCCCGGCTTGATAGGCGATACCGCCGACCTCGCCGTTGCCGGATTCGATGACCAGGTAGCCGATCTGCTCGTTCGCACGGGTCGTGATCGGATCCTCGCCGACGTGCTTGCTGGCGGAGAGCTGCGCCGAATCCGGTGGGTCGTTCGTGGTGCCGCCGCGCGCCCAGAACGCCGACCAGCGTGGGTCGTTGGCGCTCATGACCTGTCCCAGCACGACCGGCGCGGTGTAACTGTTGGCGTAGCTTCGCGCTTCTTGCTGCCACCAAGCGCCGCTATAGTTGGTGTTGTTCGAGGTGAAGCGCACCGCTTCCATCTTGATCCCGTGCTGGGCTTCGGTATAGACGCCGGCCTCGACGACGGTGTAGTAGACGCTGTAGGTCCCGTTCAGTGGCTGGTCGCTCGGATTTTGTACGCGCACCTCGAATTGGTTGCCGAAGGCGTTGCGGATCCGGGTCACGACGGGGGTGACGGAGGCGTCCGGGTAACGCACCGAGGCCACGACGACCGGGTTGGTGTAGTCGTAGGGCAAGGTGACGGTCTGCCAGCTCGCACCGACGCCGTCGAGCACGCCATGGTGCAGCACCGGCGGCGGGGGCGGATCATTCGGATCGGATGTGATGGGGCCGATCGCGACGTTGCCGAAGCTCGCGTCGACATAATGCGCGACCAGGAGGAGCGATCCGCCCTCGACATCGTTGGTGTCCGTCGCGACGATCTCCCAGCTGGTCGGTTCCGGATCGGTGGCCGGCCAGATCTTGGCGCTGTACCGGGTGCTCCCGCCGATCAGTGACTCCACCCGCACCTTCCAGATGTAGGTGACATCGGTGCTCAGGGTGCGGCCCAACGGATCGACGACGTCGAAGTTCTCGAAATCCGTCATGTAGAGCGATCCGGAGCCGTCTTGCTCGAACTCGTACCAGGCGCCTCCGCCCGCCGGGTAGTAACCCCAGGCCGGTTGGGTCTCCGTCCAATTGGTGTGTCCGGGCCACTTGAGCATCACGCCGAGGGCGGGTTTGAAATTGGGCCTCTCGAATCCCTTCGCATCGAAGCCGTGCAGGGTGACCGGGACCGTCACCTCGTAGTCGGTCCAGGCGAGATCGCCGATCGCGACCAGGCGATCGTAGCCGCGCTGAATCGGTCGCAGCGCGCCGCCGACAATGCCCCAATCCCCGTCGACGATCTGCGCGACATCGTGGATCTTACCCGTCGTTGCCCAGTCGACTGCGTAGTCCAACGGCCAGGCGTTGCCGGGGGAGTACTGAACGGTGACCGTCTCGACGGCCTCGTTGCCGAGGCTGTCCGTGGCACGAATTTCGATGAGATTGGCGCCCGAGATCAGGCTCGAGAAGGGTATTTCGACATTGAAGTCGCCGGGCGCTTCCAGTCGGCGAAACGGTCCGACCGACAGGGCCTGAGCTGCTCCGCCGTTGAGCGAATAGGTGGCCTGTCCGAGACCGTCGGGGTCTGAGATGTTGCCCAGGACGTTGATCGCCCACTGCGGTACGCCGAGGGTCCCGAAGGATTGCTCGGGGCCGTACCAAACATCGATCAACGGGGCCCCTGAGGCGGCGACATCCAGTCGCGCGGCCCGGCTCGCGACGCTGCCGGCCGAGTTGGACACGGTGACGACGAAGAGCGCCCCGTCGTCCGCGGTGCTTGCGCTCGGGATGCTGTAGGAGGCGCTGTTCGCGCCGTCGATCGGGACGCCGTCGCGGGCCCATTGGTACGCGAGCGGGGCATCGCCCTCGGCAACCACGGAGAAGGTCGCCGTCTCGCCCTCGGAAACGACCAGGTCGGCCGGTTGTGTGGTGATGACGGGCGCACCCGGCTCCGGGTCGATCGGTGCGGCAGTGTCGAAGAAATGATCGAACACCGCGGTATGCGCGGGCACCGGGCTCCCGCTGCTGGCTGCATTGCCGGCGAAGACGCCGATCGCGCCGACGTCCATAGCGTGGCTGAAGGCGTTGAGGGTCTGCCAGGTGATGCCGTCCGTGGAATATCTGGGGGTCCAGAGATCGCCCTCACGCGCCAGACGCAGATAGATCGGACTGCCCGAAAGCGCCGTAAGGACATTGTGTCGAATGGACGCCGTGCCGTCGACCACGGTGGCGGCGAAGACCCGGACCCCCGTACCGTCGTGATGGACGTCGAACCGCATGAAGCGACCCGGGGATTCTTCGACGACCAGACCCTGGATCTGGAAGCGTTGCGTCACCGGCGAGTCCAGCTTGACCTCGACCTCGAAGTCCGCGTCGGGTGCCGCCTGCATGAGGCGCGGCGCGAAGTTGCCGCTGCTCCAGATGTCGTGCGCGGTTCCGCCGGGCGCAGCGATGGCGGCCTGAGCGCCATTGAGCGAAAGGGTGGCGTCGCCGAGCGGATCGATGAATGTCCAAACGTCGGTGTCGAGGGTGCCCTCATTGAAATCGTCCGAGACGATTACCGGCGAGGGCGTGTCCTCGGACTGGGTCGAGAAGGTCAGATCCCCGGTGGCGCTGCTGTTGCCGGCCGCGTCGAAGGCGTCGATGCGATAGTGGTAAGTCGTCCCGGGCGTCAGGTTGCCGAGCGTGACGCTGTGGGAGGTCGAAAGGGATGGGGATTCGGCTTCGCCCGTCCCGTGGCCGGAGGTCAATCCATAGACGAGCACGGCGGTGGTCGGCTCGCTCGTCGTCCAGCTCACGACCGCCGAGGTTTGTCCGGCGGAGACGCTGACAGGGCCGATCGCCGGTGGGGTGCTGTCGGTGATGTAACCCGGTGCCGCGTCGAAGACGTCGTTCGTCCAGCCCCCGAAGGTCTCCCCGGGCGGGACGGCGACCACGGTAAAGCGGATGTCGAGCGGATACCAATCGTCGGGATCTTCGCCGTTCCAGTTCCAGTCGAGAAAGTCGCTGACGGGCAGGCCGTCGCTGTTCTTGATGGCCAGCCCGTAGCGCTGCCGCGGATTCTCCCAGTCCATGGGGTTGCCGTCCTTCTTGAACATGGTCGGGATGTACGACGACCAGGTCGCCACGGTCCCGCTCGTGCCGGGGACGTTTTGGGTCGAGGTGCAGGTCTCCAGGGTGAGCTCGTACTGCCACATGCAGAACTGGAGCTTCATCGCCTGAGCCACGGGTTGTCCGCGGATCTCGGCGCGCATGTGCAGGGTGCCCTCGGCGTAGTTGATCGGCGTCGTCCAGTCGCCGTTGGCCGCTTCCGCGGGCGGTTGATCCCACGGGAAGCCGCGATCGTCTGTCGTGACGAGGCGATTGATCTCGAAGACCTTGAGCTCCGGAGCGGTGAAGGTCACGGCCTTCGTGAGGGTATCGATGCCGCCGCTGTCGTCGGTGACCGTCAGGCTGACGTTGTAGGTTCCCGGCTGTGCGTAGTCGTGCTGGATGGTCGGGCCGGACTTGGCGGTGCCGTCGCCGAGATCCCATCGGTAAGAGGCAATGTTGCCGTCGGCATCGGAAGACGAGGTCGCGTCGAGCGTGACCGTGACGCCGTTCCAGAGGGCGGTGAAGCGCGCGATCGGCTCGATGTTCAGAGGATCGGTTGCCCGTATTGTTTGCTCCGCGCTTCCGGTCTTACCGAGATTGTCCGTGACGGTGAGGGTCGCGAGGTAGGCGCCCGGGGCCAAGTACTGATGGCTCGGCGCGATCGCCGAAGAGGTGGCGCCGTCTCCGAAGTCCCAGTCGTAGGAGGAGATTACACCGTCCGGGTCGGAGGATGCGCTTGCGTCGAAATTGACCGTAAGGGGTGCAAGACCGCCCTGCGGCGTCGCCGCGATGGCGGCCAAGGGCGGTGCGTTCGTTGCCTGCAGCTCGGCCTCGTCGATGATGGCTTGTATCTGTGTGGGCGTCAGCGCGGCATCGAAGATCTGGACCTCGTCCAGACGTCCGTTGAAGAAGCGCTGGTAGGTGTTCCAGGTGTACCGACCTAGATCCAGAGGTCGGTCGTTCGCGCGAACGGGGCCGATGGCCGTGGTGGTCTGTCCGACCTGGTTTCCATCGATATAGAGGGTGAGAACCGAGCTGCCATCGGCGAGGAAGCGATAGGTTGCCGCGACGTGCTGCCACACGCCGACGGTCAGCGGGATACTCGATGTCAGCTCCGTCTTTCCGGTTGTCGTGTTGTTGCTCTTGTAGACTTCGACGTAGAGTCGGCCGGCGCCGTCCGACGTGCCGGCGCTCCACATCAAGCCCCGCTCCGGCGCACCTTGTTTGACGAGGATTGGATTGCGGTCGGCTAAGCTGGTCGGGTGGATCCAGGCCGACAACGTGAAATCCCGAGTTTGGGTGCCGAGCTTGCCCGGAATGCCGGCGCCCAACTGGGCGTCGGCACGCGTTCCGTAAGCGCCGCTCCCGCTCAGCGCGAGTGCGCCGTCGACATACCCGGAATCGGGCTGCCACTGAGTCGGGCCCGCTAGGGCGAGGTCATTGCCGCCAAATTGATCGGCGGCGGTCACTCCTTCGGTCTCGTCGAGAAACCAGTAAGCAACCGGTGTCGGAGACGTCTGTGCCGAGATCGAGCCGGCGAAGAGCAGCGCGAGAACAAAAAGGAGCAAAAGCGCCATCGGGATCTTCAGGTGCGTCGGTTTTGCTTTCTTATGCATCGCGAACCTCATTTACGGCTTCGGTTTCTGCGTTGTTCTTCGAGGAAGATGTCGGTCGCGCCGCTGACCCCCACTTGAGAGGTCGACCCGATCGGCGATCGCCTGTGCTTCCCTCACATGCGTTGACCTGGTCTCGGGATCAATGCAGACTAGGTGTTTCTTGTATCGAAACGCTTGTCCCTGTCGCAAGACATGTTAAGCAAGAAACGTCACCTGATGCATCATGCCGTGTGCGTCGGGAGGGCGTTTTCCATTCATTCTTCCACGCGATGATACACAACGAGGCAGGGAAGGCACGGGAGCACCCGACGAAAGGGCTCCTTGGGTCGGATCGGTCCGACTTGGGTTGCCGATTCCTCTGTAACGCTGCCGAATCGCCGTTCGACAAGACGCAAATGTCGGGCCGAGTTGACTCCGCGCAATTCCGATGACGTTGTATCATTTCACAAGGCTGTCATGAGACTCATCGCTAAAATCTTTGCAGTCTTGAAACCGGAACAGCGGACGCGGGCCTATGGGCTGTTTGCCCTGATGTTGGTTGCGATGGTCCTCGAGACCGCGGGCGTGGGTCTGATCATTCCGTTCTTGGCGCTGGTATCCGAGCCCGACATCGGCAGCCGTTATCCCTCGCTGGCGCCTTACCTGGAGCGCTTGGGGAATCCCGACCAGAAAACCCTCATCGTTTTCGGAATGTTCGGCATGCTCGGTTTTTTCGCCGTCAAGAATGCCTTCTTGGCCTTTATGACGTGGCAGCGCTCGGCGTTCGTTGCCGAGACGCAGGCGACCTTATCGCGCCGGTTGTTCCGCGCCTATCTGCTGCAACCCTACGCCTTTCATCTCAGGCGCAACTCGGCGCAACTAATCCGTAACGTTAGTGTCGAGTCCAATCAGTTCACGTCCGGTTTGAATAGCCTGATCGAGCTGTCGACCCAAGGACTGGTGTTGATCGGAATCGGGGCACTACTTCTGTTCGTCGAGCCAATCGGCGGTTTGGTCGCTCTCCTCGTCCTGGGTACGGCCGGGACATTTCTTCAGTACGTCACCAAACAACGGATTCGCCGGTGGGGCAAGGCGCGGCGCTTTCATCAAGGCCGGATTATCCAGCACCTTCAGCAGGGGCTAGGCGGCGTGAAGGACATTAAGCTGCTGGGGCATGAAGAAAGTTTTCTGGCTCAATTCGCGACCCATGCTGTCGGGAACGCTCAAGCGGAGCGGAAACGTAAATTTCTCAACGGCCTACCTCGCCTCTGGTTCGAATTTCTGGCTGTGCTCGGATTGGTGGCGCTGGTGGTCAGTATGTTGGCGCAAGGGCGTGCGATCGAGTCCATCATCCCGACGCTTGCAGTGTTTGCCGCCGCAGCCTTTCGTTTGATGCCCAAACTGGGGCAGGTGACGACGAGCAGCCAAGAGTTGAGGTTTGTTGGACCCGTGGTCGACAGTGTGCATTCAGAGTTACGCGAGCTGGAGCGTGTGGTTCCTGCGCCACGAATCGGACTCCTGCCTTTCAACCGAGAAATTCGGCTTGAAGGCGTCGGGTTCACTTACGACGGGGCGAGCGTCGCGGCCATCGCCGATATCCATCTCGCGATTCCGATCGGTGCATCGGTCGGATTTATCGGCGGCAGCGGGGCCGGCAAAAGCACGTTGATCGACGTGATTCTCGGGCTGATTCTCCCCTCTTCCGGGCGCGTGCTGGTCGACGGGATGGATATCGGAACGAATCTCAGGGGTTGGCAAGATCAGATCGGCTATGTTCCCCAAAGTATCTTTCTGACCGACGACAGTCTGCGTCGCAACATCGCCTTCGGAATCGTCGACAAGGACATCGACGACGCTGCGGTATGGGCTGCGGTGAGATCGGCTCAGCTCGACGAGCTCGTCGGATCGTTACCGGACGGTTTGGATACCCAGGTCGGGGAGCGGGGGGTCAGGCTTTCCGGCGGGCAACGCCAACGCATTGGCATCGCACGCGCCCTTTATCACGACCCGGCGGTTTTGGTTCTGGACGAGGCCACCAGCGCGCTCGACACGGCGACCGAACGAGGCGTTATGGATTCCGTCGATGCTCTGCACGGCAACAAGACGATTATTATCGTGGCCCACCGACTTACGACCGTTGCCCACTGCGATAAGCTATATCGGCTCGACAAGGGGCGATTGGTCAGCGAAGGCGCCTACGAGGAGGTCGTGCATGCCTGACACCCGGCCATCCGCCGGGAGCGATGTGGATCGGAAGTGAGCTCTAGGCGAAACATCATCCGAAGCGAGGTTTACCTTCATGAAGGTCGGAATACTTGCCGGCGGTCTGGGAACGCGTTTGGCCGAGGAGACGGAGATCCGTCCGAAGCCGATGGTGGAGATCGGCGGTCGCCCGATCCTTTGGCACATCATGATGCACTACTACAGCTACGGGCATCGTGATTTCGCGGTCGCCCTCGGCTACAAGGGCGACTACATCAAGCGCTGGTTCAAGGACTTCGGGATCTTGTCCGGCGATATGCGCGTCGAAACAGCAACCGGACAGGTCACCACGTCGAACGACGGGGATCGACCCGATTGGACCGTGAACCTCTTCGAAACGGGTCTGAAGACGATGACCGGCGGTCGCATCAAGCGATTGCAGCCGTACTTCGGCAACGAAACCTTTATGTTGACCTGGGGCGACGGCGTGTCCGACGTTGATTTGGATGCGCTGCTGCGTTTTCATCGCGCCCACGGAAAGCTCGCCACCGTCACCGCCGTCAGGCCACCGGCTCGGTACGGCAATCTCGAGTTCGACGGCGATGCCGTGACCAGCTTCACGGAGAAGTCGCAGATCCACGAGGGCTGGATCAACGGGGCCTTCTTTGTCTTGGAGCCCGGTGTGATGAATTACATCGAGGGCGACGAGGTCATGTTCGAGCACGCACCTATGGAGCGGCTCGCGGCCGACGGGCAACTTATGGCCTATCGGCACGAGTCGTTCTGGCAGTGCATGGATACCTTGCGGGAGAAGCACCTCCTTGAGGAGCTTTGGCAGCACGGCAATCCGCCTTGGAAGCGTTGGTCCTGACCGTCGTTGCCGTCTGGACGTGAGCGGAGCGAGTGCCGGCTCCACCCTCGGGTGCGCGCGCTGCCGCGCGCGTTCTTGCTCGGCCCCCCGTATCGAACATCCCCATACGGCGTCTACCCGGATCACTGGCGCGCTCGTAACCCGGTTCCCGCAATGTCAGGCTTCTCCAGACACCTTGCGCCGCATGCCGACTGGGTCGAATCCATGAGCGGGGCTCCCTGATCGACGTTGATCAGGAATTTGTGTACGGTAATTGCTTAGACAACGCCCGAGCAGCGGATGCGAGGTGCTGACATGGCTTTCGCCGAGACACTCAATCACGGCCGCAATCGGGTTCAGAACCGAGGCGAATCCCTTTTGCGACATCTATTCCGGGCACGTACCTTGCTGGTTCGTGCCGACGAACCATGCAGGAGACCCGCGACCTTCGCGCAGGCCTCCTTTTTGCCCCGAGACCTTGGAGCGAGACGATGAGAGTATTGGTGACCGGACATTTGGGTTACATAGGGACAATTCTGGTCCCGATGCTGCTGAAACGCGGGCATGACGTCGTGGGACTCGACGCCGATTGGTTCGAGGACTGTACCTTTACGGGCGAGCTGGCCGACGTCCAAAACATTCGCAAGGATGTCCGAGATGTCGAGGCGGCGGACCTTCGCGGCTTCGAGGCCGTGATCCATCTTGCCGGGTTGTCAAACGACCCGATGGGCGATTATCGACCGCATCTCACCGAGGACATCAACTACAAGGCGTCCGTGAAGGTTGCGCGGCTTGCCAAGGATGCGGGTGTGGCTCGCTTCCTGTTTGCGTCTTCATGCAGCAACTACGGGGCCTCCGGCGATAATTTTCTGACCGAGGATGCGGCTTTCAATCCGGTCACGCCCTATGGCGTGTCCAAGGTGCGCGTCGAGGAAGCCTTGCATGAGCTCGCGGACGACAACTTCTCGCCGACCTATCTCAGGGCATCGACAGCCTACGGTCTTTCGCCTCGGATCCGCTTTGACTTGGTCACCAACAATCTGACCGCTTGGGCCTTTACGACCGGGAGCGTCTATTTGAAGAGCGACGGCTCACCGTGGCGCCCGATCGTCCATGTCGAGGATATCGCCCTGTCTTACATCGCCGCCCTTCAAGCGCCCCGCGACCTTATCCACGATCACGCCTTCAACGTGGGCACGACCACCGAGAATTATCAGATTCGCGAGATTGCCGAGATCGTCCACGACGTCGTGCCGAACTGCGAGATCGGTTTTGCCCCGGATGCCGGGCCGGATTTACGCTGTTATCGGGTCGACTGCAACCACATCGCCAGAACCTTGCATGAGTTCAAGCCACAGTGGACGGCGCGGCGAGGCGTCGAGGAGCTCTATCAGGCCTACAAGCAGGTCGGTTTGGCATTGGATGATTTCGAAGGCGAGCGCTTCAACTCGACTTTGGCCAATCTAGGCGGTCGCCGCGAGCTGTTCCAGCAGGCGATCGAGTCGCTTGGACGGAATTAGGACCATCTCCCCCTCGGACCGTGAGTAGGCGTAATTCTCCTCGGCCCAGATGGTGCGCCGCACCAGGGCCAGGCAATCGGAGAAGGTGGCGTGGGACTTCAGATACCAGGCCGTGGAGCGCGGCAGGGCGTCCCAGCGCTCGCGCCACCGGTAGACCATGAGACAGACGAGCGAGAACAGCGCCATCAGCATCGGCGTGGTGCGTGCGATCGCCAGATCGTTCCACTGGCGCTGGGTCTCGACGCCGAGGTGGCGACGGACTTCCTCGAAGGTGACCTCGAGCGACCAGCGCTGAACAAACAGCTCCACGACGCGGGCCGGCGCCATGTTCAGGTCGGTGGTAAAGAAGGCTTGCGTCGGCAGCCGGCCTTCGGGATCGACCACGAGCACCCAGCGAATCGGCAACGGCGGCCATCCCGCGGTGTGCCACAGACACACCTCGCTGAGCAGGCGCAGCGTTTTGGGCTGTCCGTACCATTGAATCGCGACCTCCTCGCCTCGGGTGCGCGCCGCTTCTTCGCGTGTGGCGAGCTTGGCCAGTACGCCGCCTTTCTTCGGCTTGGGGCCGCGCCGCCCGGCGGGCACCGGCTCGGGACAGGCGAACAGGCGTGCGTCCAGGCGCAGGCGCGTGACCAGGGTCGCTTGCGCGGCCAGCACTTCCCACCCCAGCTGAATGCAGGAGTAGCTGCCGTCGCCGAGCAGGATCCAGCGGCGTTGCTGCAGCCAGCGCGAGACCAGCCAGACCATCCCGATGGTGAGCTCCACGACCGTGCGATGGTGCCGCGCGGCCGCCTCGTCGGCCCGTTTCGACGGCGCCAAGCGGGTGAGAAAGGGCAGCGCCCAAGGCCGCGTGCTCCACGGCACGGGCACCAACAACGCCATACAGATCCACTCCAGCCCCAAACAGGTCACCACCTTGCTGCGCGAGGAGCGCACCGCATCGCGATACATCCCCTTCGCTCGAATGCGCGCGCCCTTGCGCCGTTCCAGTGTCTCGTCGACCGCCACCACGATCGGCACCTGCGCCGGCAACATCCCGAGCAACAGCCCCAGCAGAATCCGCGCCCCTTGGCGCGACGACCAGCGTGCCCGATTCAGCACCCGGTGGTAACGCTCGAAGCGCCGCTCCGCGCTCAGCCCCATCGCCCGCAGCGCCGCCGTCACCGTGCGCGGCCCTTGCGCCAGCAGCGTTCCCGTCAGCAAGACGTGCAGATGCGCCAGGGTCGGCGCGGTGAACAGGCAGGCAAAGGGCTGCAGAACAGATACAATCGCGGCAGGCAGAGGGAACATCCGCAGGCAGGTCCGAGGTTTTGGTCGACATCGGACGATACCGTCCGCGGCCCTCTGCCGCCACATCAATCGGGTCTGTCACCGTCGCTCCCGGCGCCTCGCGGCGCTTCCGCCGGGGCCCGGAAATGGCCAAAGTCGAGTTCAAGCGCATTGCACATATCCAGAAGCTGGTCGCCGAAGGTCGACTCGACGCGGATCTGCGCTCGAACGTCTAAGAGTGATCTATTCATCATCGGGAATAGGAGCTGATTGATATGCCAAGCCAAGCGTGCTGCAGGGCCTGCGGGAGTCGCGGCCTGCAGTCATTTCTCGATCTGGGGGTTACGCCGCTCGCGGACCGATTGCTCACCGAGGCCCAGTTGTCTCAGCATGAGCCAACCTATCCGCTCGAGGTTGCGTTTTGCCCGAGCTGCACCTTGGTTCAGATCCTGGAGACCGTGCCACCGGAGGAGCTGTTCTGCGAGGATTACCCCTACTTCTCGTCGTTCTCGCCCGCGCTTCTGCGCCATTCCAAAGAGAATGTCGACGACATCATCGCTCGGAGGGGGCTTGATGGCTCATCCTTCGTGATCGAGCTTGCGAGCAATGACGGCTACCTGCTGAAAAACTATGTCGAGCGCGGAATTTCGGTGCTCGGGATTGACCCCGCCGATGGTCCGGCCAAGGCCGCCGAGAAGATCGGTGTTCCCACTTTGAACACCTTCTTTACGCTCGAGCTGGCGGAGCAATTAAAGAGCGAGGGTCGACAGGCCGACGTTGTTCACGGCAACAACGTCTTGGCGCATGTCGCCGACACCAATGGATTCGTCGAGGGCGTCGCTCGTCTTCTCAAGGATGACGGTGTTGCGGTGATCGAGGTGCCCTACGTCAAGGATCTCATCGATCACTGCGAGTTCGACACCATCTACCACGAGCACCTTTGCTATTTCTCGGCGACTGCTCTCGATCATCTGTTCCGCAGTCACGGTCTTTACCTCAACGACGTCAAGCGGCTGCAGATCCATGGGGGGTCGTTGCGTTTGTTCGTGGAAAAACGCGAAGACGTCGGCGCCGCAGTGCGGTCGCTTCTGGAGACCGAGCGGCTCGAAAAGGTCGATCAGCTCGATTATTACCGGGATTTCTCCAAGCGCGTCGAGCACGTCAAGGATGCCTTGTCCCGATTGCTGCGCGACCTCAAGGCGCAAGGCCATCGCATCGCGGCTTACGGGGCTGCGGCAAAAGGCAGCACATTGATCAACTATGTCGGGATCGGCCCGGATCTGGTGGATTTCGTCGTCGATCGAAACATTCATAAGCAAGGGCGGTACATGCCTGGGCAACACCTGCCGATCTACGCCCCGGAGCGTTTGTTGGAGTCCATGCCCGACGATGTGTTGATCCTGCCGTGGAATTTCGCCGACGAGATCCTGGAGCAGCAGGCCGCATATCGGGAGCGCGGCGGTCGGTTCATCGTTCCGATTCCCGAGCCTAAGGTGCTGTAGCGTATGAAACAGACACACCAATGCCCGAGCTGTCACGTCGGGGCGATGGAGATCTTCTACGAGGTCGACGCCGTTCCGTCGAACAGTTGTATCTTGCTCGGCTCCAGAGAAGAGGCGACCGAGTATCCGCGCGGGGATATCCGACTCGGATTTTGTCCGGAGTGCGGCTTTATCTCCAATGTCGCCTTCGATCCGAGGCTGACTGAATATTCCGGTCGCTACGAGGAGACGCAAGGGTTCTCCGGAACCTTCAACGCCTTCCATCGTGCCTTAGCGGAGCGGCTCATCGAGAAGTACGATCTGCGGGGCAAGGAAGTGCTCGAGATCGGGTGCGGCAAAGGCGAGTTTATCGCGCTGCTGAGCCAACTCGGGGGAAATCGCGGGATCGGATTCGACCCGGGGTATCGGGAGGACCGAGAGATCCCGATCCAAGAGGGGCAGGTGACCTTCATCAAGGATTTCTACTCGGAGAAGTACGCCGAGCATCAGGCTGATTTCGTCTGCTGCAAGATGACGCTCGAGCACATCCCACGGACGCATGACTTTATGGCGACCGTGCGGCGCGCGATCGGCGACAGGTCCGATACGATCGTGTTTTTCCAGATCCCGGAGGTCATCCGGATCCTGCGCGATTGTGCGTTCGAAGACATCTACTACGAACATTGCTCCTACTTCAGCCCCGGCTCTCTCGCCCGCCTCTTCAGGCAGAATGGATTCGACGTGCTCGATGTCGATACCGAGTACGGGGATCAATACCTGACCATAGAAGCGCGACCCGCGACCGGAGACGTCACCGCGCCGTTGCCGCGAGAGGATGATCTGGATCTTCTCAAGGATTATGTCGCGTCGTTCCCGCAGCGCTGCGATGCGAAATTGCAGATGTGGCGAGATCGCTTCGCGGAATGGCGCGCAAAGGGGTTGAAGACGGTGCTCTGGGGGTCGGGCTCCAAGGGTGTTTCCTTCTTGAGATCGATCGATACCGATGGGCAAATCGAGTATGTGGTCGACATCAATCCCTACCGCCAGAGCTACTTCATGTCCGGCACCGGACAGGAGATCGTCGCGCCCGCATTTCTTCAGAACTACCGGCCCGACGTCGTGGTAATCATGAACGCGATCTATCAAGACGAGATTACCCGCGACCTGAACGCGCTTGGGCTCGCACCGCATGTCGTCGCCGTATAGGGTTCCGAGGCCCTGTTCAGCCCGAGAGGTCATTGAATGAACGAGCGTGCCCAAGCAGAAGTCGCGTTGACGGAATGTCCGGTTTGCGGTTCGTCGGCTCTAACGGGCTGCGTTCGGATCGAGGCGATGCCGACCTATTGCAACGTGCTCTGGCCGAGCGTCGACGAGGCACGCGAAGCTCCGCGCGGAGACATCGATCTCGCGTTTTGCCGGGAATGCGGGCACGTCTTCAACCGTGTCTTCGATCCGGGCTTGATGGACTATTCGGAGGGCTACGAGAACTCGCTCCATTTCTCGCCGAAGTTCAATGCGTACGCGACAGCTTTGGCGAATCGCCTGGTCGAACGTTACGACATCCGCGGAAAGGATGTCATCGAGCTCGGCTGCGGCAAGGGGGATTTCCTGGCGATGATCTGTGCTGCGGGCGAGAATCGCGGTACGGGCTTCGACAAGAGCTTCGAATCGGAACGTGAAGGCGCTGCGGTCCATCCGGGTCTCACCTTCGTGCAGGACTATTATTCGGAGGAATTCGCCGATCGGCCGGCGGATCTCGTGGTCTGCAGACATGTCCTGGAGCATATTCAGTATCCGAGGGCTTTTCTCGAGGGATTGCGTAAGACCCTGGATCGCCGCCCCGATACGCTGGTGTATTTCGAGGTTCCGAATGCGCTCTTCACGCTGCGTGATCTCGGGATTTGGGATCTGATCTACGAGCACTGCTCCTATTTCACGCCGGGTTCGTTGCGTCGGGTGTTTGCGGACAGCGGGTTTCGGGTCGTGGAGCAGGACGATGCCTTCGAAGGGCAGTTCCTTTCGATCGAAGCCTTGCCGGCGCGATCGGGGGAGAGCGGACTTCTTCCGGAGCCAGGCGAGCTGGCCGCCGTGACCCTGGATGTCGATGCGTTCGCCGAGAGCTATCGCGCGAAGGTTGGCGAATGGCAGTCGCAGCTTCGGAATGCGAAAGATGCGGGTACGAAGACGGTGGTTTGGGGCGCCGGGTCGAAGGGGGTGACCTTCCTGAATATCGTTCGAGAGTCCGCGGCTATTGATTATATTGTCGACCTCAATCCTTATAAGCGTGGAAAGTACGTTCCGGGGACCGGCCAACAGGTCGTGTCTGCGGATTTTCTCGTGCGCTATCGGCCGGATCAGGTCATCGTCATGAACAAGGTCTATCTCGACGAGATCAAGAACCTCTTGCGTGAATCGGGCGTCGACTCGGACGTTTGCGCAGTCTGAGGGTGCCGAGGGCACTCACAAGGCGATGGGCCGAAGATCGGCTGTCCGACTGCCGCAAGACCGACGGCCGCGAGAGTGCTCCTGACATGGCCTCCGCAGTTTTACGCCTTTCCCGGCGCTCCGCGCCACGCGGTAAAGCACTATCGTGGGAGGATCGTGAACGAAATCGCCAAGCCGACGAATGGGGCGCAACTCATGGTCGAGAGATGGATGTATGACTCAAGCGACGGCTGACTTTCTGGTCATCGGTGGAGGTATCATCGGGGTCACGTTGGCATTGGAGGCCAAGCGGCGTTTCCCCGATGCCGCTGTGGCCCTCATCGAGAAGGAAGACACGTTCGGAGAGCACGCCAGCGGTCGAAACAGCGGCGTTCTGCACGCGGGCTTCTACTACAGTGCGGATAGCTTGAAGGCGCGCTTCACGCGCGAGGGTAATCGGCGCCTGACCGAATATTGTCTCGAGCGGGATCTGCCGATCAATCGCTGCGGGAAGCTCGTGGTGACGAAGGGCCCGGACGAGCTTGGGCCGCTCGACGAGCTGTTGCGGCGCGGCCGGATCAACGGCGTCGATGTTCAGGGGATCTCGGCCGAGGATGCCCGAGAGATCGAGCCACGTGCGAAGACATTCGAACGCGCCCTCTATTCCCCGTCGACTGCTTCGGTCGACCCGCGACGCGTCCTCGATGCATTGCTCGAGGATGCGCGCAATTGCGAGATCGGTCTCTACCCGTCGACCGCTTACCTTGGTCCTCGTGATGGCGGCGTTCGGACCTCGCGCGGCGACTGGTCGGTTGGATACCTTATCAATGCGGCAGGCCTCTATGCGGATCGCGTTGCCAAGGATTTCGGATTCGCGCAGGCCTATGCCATTATCCCGTTTAAAGGGCTATATCTCTACAGCAACGAACCCGCCGGCGCATTAAGGACCAACATTTATCCGGTTCCCGACCTGCGCAATCCTTTCCTGGGTGTTCACTTTACGTTGACGGCATCCGGGAAGATCAAGATCGGCCCGACGGCTATTCCGGCTTTTTGGCGAGAGCACTATCGCGGGCTCGAGAATTTCAATCTGCGCGAGCTCGGAGAGGTTCTGCTGCAAGAGGCGGGTTTACTCGTCCGTGACGACTTCGGCTTTCGGGGCCTGGCAATCGAGGAGCTGGCAAAATACTTCAAAGGACGCATGGTGCGACTTGCCGGCGACCTGGTGAGCGGGGTCGATCCGAAACATTACCGGACTTGGGGCGCTCCGGGGATCCGTGCTCAACTCTTTGACAAGCGCCAACGAAAGCTTGAGATGGACTTCCGCTTCGAGGGTGATGATCGCTCGTTCCATGTGCTCAATGCCGTATCGCCGGCCTTTACCTGCTCGATTCCCTTTGCTGAATATCTCTTCGACCACATCAACGCGATGACGGGTGGCTCTGCCCCAATAGTGCGATGATCTCCTCGGCCGCCTCGGCCGCGCCGGTGGGCGCCCGTGGAGGTGCTTGCGGTTTCATGAGGATCTCGGTCACCGCATCGATGAGGGTGCCGCGATTCAGATCGATTGGTTTCAAGCGTGCGCAAACACCGTAGCGCCGTATCCACCCGATCATATCGTCCGCTTCCGGCCAGTTGGTGCGCTCGACGTACAAGACGGGGATGCCATGGCAGACGGCTTCGACGAAACTGCCGTAGCCGGGTTTGGCGATCAGGAGATCGCTGCTCGCCAAGGTGTCGATGAAGGGAATCCCGAGAGCCTCGAAGTCAACGGTTTGCGGGTGTTGCGATCTCCAAGACCCGGGGACGATCAGGCGTAAACCTTCTAGCGCCGGCCAGGCTTCGATCGGAGGCCGAAACTCCATTCCGCCGAGCGAAACCATTACCAGCCGCTCCTCGGGCTCGAGCCCGATCCGTTTCTCGAGATTCGACCGGCAGTTTCGACCGACCTGTGCGATCGGCCCGATCGCCTTGGTGTTGCCGAGATGGGGCATCGCCATGCTCGGCTCGGGCCGGAGGAAACAAAGGGCGCTCGCGTAGGCGGCTTGCATCTCTTCCAGGATTCGCTTGGCGGGTTCGCCGCGCGAGGCGAAGTAGTGAGCGAATATCCCCCCCCATTCGAGCGAGCATATGGCGACGGAGGGGATCTTGGCCAGGCGCGCGGCGGCCAGCGGGAGATAGGGTACGTTCACGAGCACCAGATCCGGGCGGAGTTGCTTCAAGCGTCGGGTTTCGGCTCGAACCTTTTCGGTCCAGGCTTCGTGGAATGCCCGGTACGCGATCCAACTGCCGGGGATATCCACTTCGAGCGCATTCGACTGCTGCATGCCGACGTCATTCTCGCTGTGGATCAGGGTGTGGTTCAGGCCGAAACGCTCGGCGATCTTGTATGCCGGAGTCGCGGTCAGGATTGTCACATGCACATCCGGGAGACGCTGGGCGAGTGCGTCGATGACGGGGGCGGTTTGGCCGATGTGACCGAACCCGTGGGCCGACAAATAGATCGCGAGGTGATAGGCCAACTCAAGACTCCTGATTCATGTGTGGGTTAGCGCGGTCTCCGCCCGTCGGATGATAGGAGCGATGGGTCTCCCGCGACGGGTGATCGCTTGACGGCCGGTATCAGGACCCGGAACATAAACTCCGTGAAAGGGCCGGCATACCTCGAAAATGGACTTGATAGCGCATAGGGGACCTTGGATCAAACCCTTAACGGCGGTATGCCTTCTCCGTATTGGACGGTCTTCGAATGTTTCGAGCATCGAAGCTGGATGGACGGAGATATCGGATGTCCTGAGGATGCCAGCGGCGTGCTGTTGGTCGGACGTGCCCTTGAGCTGTGCTCGTCGGACGACGAAAAACACGCTCAAACCTTTCGCCTCGGTTGAGGCGAAGTCAACGATTGCTGCTATGACACTCAATTTTTAGCAACCATCCAGCCCTCTTGGAGATTCTCAAATCATGCTTAAACATGCCCGACACCGACGGTTCGCCGTCCCGGTCGCGTTGCTCTTGCTGCTCGCACTCGTTGGACTTCCGGCGGCGTATGCGCAAACGGCGGATAGCGACAGCGACGGTATTTCGGATGCCGACGACAACTGCGTCTTCACCCCGAACTCAGGCCAGGCAGATTCCAACGGCAACGGTTTCGGGGATGCCTGTGATCAGCCTACGAGTGCCTACTGGCCACTCGGCGACGGCAGCGGGACGACGGCCTCCGACCAGGCCGGCACCAATGCACTGACACTCAGGGGCGGTGCCGCATGGGCAGCTCCACAGGGCGATTTCGACGGCGGACTGCAACTCTCAGGGTCCGGTGCGTACGCCGATCGTGCGAACAATTTACTGAGCACCGGCATTCCGGCGCGTAGCTCGGGCGGGCCTCAGCAGTTTACCCTGATGGCCTGGATTCGGCCCGATAACCTATCCGTTCGCAACCCGATTTTGTCCAAGCAGGGGACCTCGGTGTCCGGTAATCGCCGCGGCTTCATGTTGAGTGCCGGCACCGACGAAGGGAACAAGAAACTGTACTTCGAGGTCTTCAAAGGTGACGGCAGCGGTGGGGGTACGGCGGTCGAGTCCAACGTACAGCTGGTTGCGGGTCAGTGGCAGCATGTGGCTGCTACGTATGAATACGTGGGGAACGGATCTTCCAAGATCGTACTTTACATCGACGGCAAGGTGGTCGGCGGGACGACCACCGCGGTCGGGCCCATTCAGGGCAATCCACAGCCGTTGGATCTGGGCCGCTATTTCTGGAACCGGAGTTATCAACGGTATTTCGGGGGTCAGATCAACGAGGCCCGGATTCTCCCCGTTGTACTCGACGCTGTCGGGATCAAGAACTTCAAGGCCGGCCCATCCTCCGGCGCCGGGGGTGGCGGTGGCGGTGGCGGTGGCGACACTGGGAACGTGCCGCCGATCGCGTCATTTACCGCGAATCCCACCAGCGGAGCTGCACCTCTGACAGTGAAGCTCGATGCGACGGCTTCGAATGATCCCGACGGTCGGATTACGGGCCGCAGATGGGACTTCGGCGACGGCAGTCCGTTTGAATGGGGCAAGACGAAGAGCCATATCTACAGCGAGTCCGGAACCTATACGGTGACGCTTCGGATAACGGATGATGGTAACGCCCGCACGGAAGCAAGCCGGACAATCGTGGTTGGTTCCGACGGAGGTGGAGGGTCGACCAACAAAGCGCCGATCGCGTCATTTACGGCGAGTCCTACGAGTGGTTCCGTGCCCCTGACGGTCAATTTCAACTCGTCCTCGTCTACGGACAGCGACGGGGCGATCGTCAGTAGGTCCTGGTCGTTCGGTGACGGAGATTCGAGTAGCGCGGTTTCACCGAGCCATCAGTACACGTCTTCGGGGAGCTTCACTGTTACGCTCACTGTCATTGACGACAAGGGCGCCAAGGGAACCGCTACGAAGGTCATCAGCGCAGGTTCGTCACCGCCCCCTTCTGGCGGTAAAGGGGACGAACTCGTCGTATTCGATTGGAACATGCCGGTCATCGAGGCCGACAAGGGTTTCCCCAAGTACGACGCCAACCCGAACATTGCCAAGCGCATTTTCCCAATGTTGGCGGGGTCGAACGGTGATTGGACATCACCGGTCAACTATGCGGGCGGCACGCTGCAGATGAGGGTGCAGATACGCAGCCAACCGCAACCCCAGAAGATGAAGTTACAATTCTGCATCTGGCAATACAGCTTCTCCCTTGAGAACTGCGCAAGCCTTCAAAGTGTAGTGGGCCGATCGGGGACAGAAGTGACTTGGTCTCAGGCGGTTGGCCAGATGTGGAAGCTTGGAGGCAAACCGATTGACTGGAAGAACCCGAGACAGCGCTACGGCGTTGCCATCAAGAACAGCTCGGGTGATCCGGTCAGCGACTACCAGGGCTGGAATTGGAATGGCGAGAACCCGAAGCTTTGGTATCCGCTCGACATGCGCTTCACGGTTGTCGTGGTCCCTAAGGGTCAGACGTTCAGCGGTTGGTCTAACTACTAACCGTCCGTAAAGGGTGTCTATCTACGTTTGACGGAAGACCGCGGGGCCAATGCCCCGCGGTTTTTTGAATGCTGATCTGTTCAATGGCCATTTGCATCTTCCAACCGCATCCGGCTCTGTTTGGGGTCGGATTGCCGCGGATCTATCTGGCAAGGAGCGTCGCTACCAATGCTTAAAGGAAGCGAAACCTACCCCACTTTTCTGGGTATTGGGGCGCAGAAATGTGGTACGAGCTGGTTAGCTCGGATGCTTCGGCAGCATCCGCAGATCGCGCTGTCGGTGAAGAAGGAACTCAACTATTTCAATCACGTTGCTAACTACCGAAAGGGAGCCGACTGGTATCGGGGAAATTTTAGCGTCGCTCCCGAATCGAGGGCGATTGGAGAATTCAGCCCAAATTACTTCTGGACCACTAAGTATTTTGAGAACGATCGCGAAGGAGTCGCTCTCCAGAACGAAGAGGTGCCCCGACTGGTCCATGAGCTTTTACCGGACTTGAAGTTGGTCGTGTCCCTTCGAGACCCGGTCGACCGAGCGGTTTCCTCGTATTTTCACCAGATCCGTTCCGGTAATGTCAAGCCTGGGGAGCGCATCCTGGATGTCGCACACCTGCACGGAATCGAGTCGATGGGTTATTACGATATCCATCTGGAGAATTGGCTGAAGTACTATCCCTTGGATAGAATTCTGGTGCTTTGGTATGAATCCGACATCCGCGACGACCGGTCTAAGCGCGCGACTTTGCGAAGGACATTTAGGCACCTTGATGTCGATGACTCATTTGAACCTACTGGGCTTAATGATAAGGTGAATGCAAAGCGACCGGATTTCGACGTAAGGGTTAACCATATGCCCTTTCCAGATGCCGTCCGGCGTTTCATTAAACGACGGGTGCCGAAATTTGTAAAGGAAAGGAGCCTTTGGAAAATCGATGTGGCCGCCGGTGAGCGTGCGAAGCTCAAGGAGAGGTATTTGCCGCATATGGAACGGATGAGCCTCCTGCTTGGTGAGCAGCATCCGTGGCAGCAGTGATCCGCAGGATAAGGTCTGTTTTCGGAGTAAGGCCCTGAAGTTTAGGGTAAAATCGTGCGCACTTGCGAGTTGGTGATCAGGTATCGTTGCTTTGCTTCGTTATGCGGATGCTGCTGGTTTTGGTCACCGCGGTCGACATCGCAGATCTCCACTTTACCGACGACCTTGCCTAACTGACGCTCTCCGGCCTTCGGAGTCGTGCGCCGTACTGGTGCACTGCTGCCATTTGCAGCAGCTCAGTACTTGGTTTTCGCCGAAGAGTCGCCTAAAACTTTCCCCACGGCGCTCAGCCATTCCTTTTTTATTCGGTGCCGATGACTGTACGACCACCCGACAAGCGTATTATAAAGTGCGATTCGCTGGGTGACGCGAAGTGACGTGTGACCGATCATCCAACGATACTCCGCGATGCGCCTCGTGAAGTTCAATGGTATTGTTTTCGTATTGCGTGCGTCGAACCATTGCGCGTAGGCATCGTGGTCCTCCTTTCTATCAGGATTGGTTACGCCATAGACATACATCGACTGGCTCTGGTGGCGTCGTGAGAGAAAGAGGCATTGCGGAATCTCCGCGAATCGACCGAGCAGCGCCAGATGCGACAGAAGGACACCGTCGCCGTGTTTATAGCTGCCGATGAGCCGGGTCTTCCGCAGCTCATCGAGGCGGATCAGGCCGAAGACCTCGTAACAGGGATGCCCCGACAAGGTCTCTTTAAATCGAACGACCGGGTCCGAGTCCGCTGTGCGAAACGGGCTGATATAGTCCTCGAGCGGTTTTCCCGCAGCGTCGATGAAGCGGACGCGTGGACATGCCAAGACGCTGGTGTGGTCCTGCTCCAATCTTTCGACGCACCTTGACAGGAAGGTCGGCGCCATCAGGTCGTCATGCGCGAGCCACTTGAAATATTGGCCGCGGGCGTCGCCGACGATCGCGTTGAAATTCGGGGCAGCCCCGACATTGGTCTCGCTGCGCAAATAGCGGATCCGAGAGTCTTTTTCACATGCTTCGCGGCAAATCGCCGCGGTTCCATCCGTCGATGCATTGTCGCGAATGATCAATTCGAAATCGGCATAGTCCTGTCCTAGAACCGATTCGATCGCCTCGGACAAGAAGTTCTCGCCGTTGAAGACCGGCAGGCCGATGGTGACGTTTGGTTTTTCCATAGCCGATAACGAGGACGCGGAGTGGCGAAGGCAAAGCGGCAAGGTGCGCCTTCCCGGAACAGGAAAGTCGATTCATTTCGTTTGAAACCGAATGACGCTGTCCGAGACAAGGTATCTCGGACAGCGTCGGTATCGACTTTGCACGCGAGGATCGACTGTGCGGTCGAGTCGCTTGCCAATGGCTGGGGGATGGTTATTTTTGGGAGCGAAGCCTTCGCGCCCCGAACGCGCTGAGGAGTCCGCCTAGAAGCAGCAGGCCCCAAGTCGAGGCTGTCGGTATTGCTGTTGCGGACGCAGGGGGTGGCGGCGGGTCGAGCTCGTAGGTCACGATAACCAAGCCCGGTGCACCGGCCCCCGGAGCGACCCCCGCGCCGGCTCCTTTGCCGCCTCCACCGCCGCCGGGGGATACGCCCGCAGTCCCTGCAAGGCCGACCGTACCTCCGTTCCCGCCATTGCCTTGTCCTATGCCGCCTGTGCCGCCCGCGCTTCCGGCCAAGCCGTCACCGCCGTTGGCATTGGTGAATGCAGAGCCGCCTCCGCCTCCTCCCGTCGTGCTTCCGCCTGGTCCGTTGCCAGCTCCGCCCGCAAAGATAGTATCACCCACACAGACGTCTCCGAAACCTGCCGCGCAGCCGCCGAAGGACCCTGGCGGCACCGTGACTTGTCCGCCTGCCGCACAGGCAGGGGCTGTGGTGCCGATGCATCCGTCCGGCGCAGTCCCGCCGAACGCCGAGGATCCGCCTCGTGTATTGACGGCCCCACCTTGGCCCACGACGACATCGAAATTTGCACCGGCCGAGACGGCAAAGTCGTTGATCGCGGCGAAGCCGCCGCCTCCGCCGCCGGCATTGGCACCGGCGGTTCCGACATCACGGCCCCCCGCCCCTCCGCCCCACATCTGAACGCTGACTTTGGATACCCCAGCAGGGACCGTGAAGGTACCTGATGCAGTAAACTCCTCCGTCGCGGCCATCAAAAGGCCGGGCGTGAGAATGAAAGCAGCAACTAGGCCTCGAGACGTTACTAACGGTATGGCGCGCGACATGATGTAATCCTCCGATGATCTAAGCGGATCTTCACTCAGGGTTGGACCGGGTTTCTCTTCGACGTTGGCGCCGGTCAGGGGGCGAGCAGTTGAAGTTCGGCCTGCTTTGCCGATCTCGATTGTCTGTATCCTGCCACTGTTGCGCCTACCGCAAGGTTAGTTCGTTCGCGACGCGATGTCCAGAAGGTGTGCGGTGCGCCGCTGATGAAATCGATCGGGTCTCCGGGAGGTTTGCCACAACCTTTACTGTCAGTTCTTCATACTGCGACCTCGATCTCGCCGACATATCGCTGGGTTTAAGCCTGCGGCATTCGGCGGAGATCCGCGAACGAGGCGGCCGCGATGGTTCGAGTCGTCGACATATTTCATCACGTCCTTGGTGCATCTGGAGGTAGGTCGGGTTGCGGATCGATCCGATACTGTTTGCGCTGCGCAACACCTACGTCCTGCGGCACCCTGATCCTTGGCAGTGTTGCCCGGATCAAAGTGCGTCGCCGACTCAATTCATGTTCGGTTGAGGCGCCCGTAGCTCGAGCTCGATCCGGCGGTTCACCCCGGGGCCGAGAATCCGTTCCTGCTCGGGGTCGACCTTCGGCTCGCTCTTACCGCGGCCCTCGGAGCTCACCCGCTCCGAGGGGATTCCTCTTCGGACGAGAAACCGCGAAACCGTTGCCGCGCGTTGAGCCGAGAGTGCCTGATTGATCGAGTCGGCGCCCGAGCTGTCGGTATGGCCGATCACGCTGATCATAGCCGTCTCGGTCTCTTCAAGCGCCTCTGCGATCGCGGTCAGCACCTCGCGGGCTCTTGCGTCCAAGGATGTGCTTCCGTCGGGGAACTGGACCGACTCGCCCAGATCGACCTTGATGAAATCTTGGTCAACGGCGCTGATTTCTACAGGGAGGGCACGGAATCGACGTTCCAAATCCGCCATCACCGCGGATCGACGCGGTGCGGGCGCGCTGCCGTTGCGCGCTTGTGCGCTCTCCGTCAGATCAACGGGCGGCGCCGAAAAACCTATCTCTGTAGTTAAGCGCGCCGGTTTCGGATCGAGCTGTATCCGGTCGGGCGCGTCTTGCGACTCGTTGTCGGTTGCGGTTGACGGGTCTTGCGACAGCGGGGGCACGGCTTCGGCGGTTGCTTCCGCCGATGGAGTCTCCGGCGCCATCATGCCTCTTCCCCCCGAAGGCTCGGATGAGCTCCGGTCGGAGGGTACCTCGGGCTGCTGTTCGGGCGGGACCCGTGCGTCCGGGCTGGATGCCGAGCTGGAGTCAACCGCAGCTGTGTTTGTGGAGAGATCCTCGGGGGGTGGTGTCGAGGCGGGGTCGGTTGCCCGTGGTTCCTGTCGGTCGAATTGATTGAATACGGCGGCGCGGAAACCTTCGCTTATGCTCGATGCGCCGAGCCAAACAATTGCCGCCCCGACGGCGATCAGAATCAACAACGCCATTAAGAGTCCGCCTGGCCGAAAGCGCCTACGTTTCTTGCGGACGTCGCTTGAGGTCTCTGTTGTCACTCTCTCCGCCGCCGGGATCGGCGCCGATTCGGCGACTCCCCGAGCACCCGACGCAGGCCCTGCTTCAGGAGATGCATTGCTCCTCGGAGAGGGTGTCGCGGGCGTGCGTTCCGCGATCCCGGACGAAGAGGCATCCTCTGCCTGCAACGCATCGGCTACCGATGGAAAGACATCCTCGCGCTCGCGATTCAGGTTGCGGGCGACACCGCTCGAGATCACTGACGGAGACGAGTGAATCGAACGGTCGATCTCGGGTTCGGGTGGCGTCGCTCTATCAGGGGCAAGGAAAGGCGTTAGGCCGTCGTCGTCGGTTTCCGCCTCCGAGGCCAAGCGCTCCCTCTGGGCTTGACGGCCCAGTGTGTCGCGTTCGATGGGTATGAGTAGATGCGGCGCGTGAACATCGATCAGCTCGTCGACGGCCTTCGCCGTCACGGTCTTTTCCGATGCGCCGTAGGCGTAGACGAGTGCTGTATCGCACAGCAGGTTGATCAGACGTGGAACGCCCTTGCTGTAGTGATGGATGGCATGGCAGGCTCCGCGATCGAAGATCTTGTATTTCCCGCCAGCGATCAGGACGCGGTGATAGATGTAATGCTCGGTTTCGGAGGCGTCGAGTCGTCCGAGATGGTACGACGCAGCAACGCGTTGAACGAACTGCTCCAGTTCGGCCCGCTGCAGGAGATCGCGCAATTGAGGTTGACCCAAGAGCATCAGCTGCAGAACGAGATCCTTGTCCGCATTGATATTCGAGAGCAGTCTTAGCTCTTCGAGTTTGTCGAGCCCCAGATTTTGAGCTTCATCGACGATGAGCAGCACGCGTTTGCCGGCTGCGTATTGTTTGATCAGAAAGTCGACGAACGCCTGATGGAGATCGCGTTTGGCGTTCGTGGCCGCCTGGATATCGAACGCTTGGCAGATCCAGTCCATCAAGTCGCCGAGCGATTGATGCGTATGTGAGATCAAGCCGATCGTGACATCCGAATCAAGGCGATCCAGAAGGTAGCGCATCAAGGTCGTCTTGCCGGAGCCGATTTCCCCGGTGAGGATGATGAAGCCTGCCTGGTTGAGCAAACCGTATTCGAGGAGTGTCAGCGCTTCCTGGTGCTTCTGGCTCAAGTACAAGAAGCCGGGATCCGGAAGAAGGGAGAAAGGTTTCTCGCGAAGTTCAAAAAAGGCTTCGTACATCTTCAGGGTCCCCTGGAAACACGGCGTCCATCGGTCGGCGAAGGTCGAGCTGCTTCGCAGGGGCTATTTTAGCACTTGAGATGATCGTCCGGGGTTTAGGTGTACGGGCTCGGACAGCGCCGAGATGTCTCGGTCCCGGGGCGACGCGCAGTGGGATTGCGGGCGCGCAGGGTTCTCGGCTCCCGATCGCCCGAGGCGCGGACCCGACTCGGGCTTGCTCATCGTCAGGGTCAGAGTGCGTGTGCCGCGGACCACGGTGAGAGACGTAACACCGCCGCGGCGGTGTCACGGTGTCACGGGTAGGTTGGTGGGCCGGCCTTGATGGACGTGGCCTATCGGCCGTGGTGTTACGGCCCCGTTTATGGCCCGATCAGGATGTAGCCGGCGGTTTCGGCGATATGAACGGTTTCGGCGTCGAGCGACTGTTCTTCGACAACGCGCAGGCTGGCGAACTTTTCGCTTTTCGTTTGCCAGCGAAGTGTTGCCGGATCGCCCCCGTTTGCGGTCTGTAGATGGGCAAGCAGCAGCGGTGCTTCCTCGAACACGGTGCTGAAGACGATCTCATAGGGTCGGTTGGTAACCTCGGTCGGTGTTTGCCCGACCTCGTACCGCATGCCCTTGATCGATCCGCTCGATGCCTCCCAAGCGATATAGTCGATGTGTTCGGCGAGATGCTGCTGATCGCTAGCCTCCTGCTCGATCATCCCGACGCTGAAGCCGGATCGGCCGACACTTCTGATTTCCGTTGTGACCGCCTCCGTGCCTTGGTCGCTTGTGACCGCCGCCATCACAATCGGCGCGGATGCAAACGTCTGGGAGAACCCGGCTTGAACCTGGGTCTTCGTCGCATCCGTTACCAATCGTCCAGCCTCGACCTGTGCTCCGTTCTGCAGTCGATGGCGTCCGCGTTCCATCGCAATAAAGCCAACGGATTCGAATGCATGTCGACCGTCTAGATAATCCCATTCCTGTAGACGTATCCAGAAACCATCGGGTTCGATTCCTGTGATGCGGACGACTAGGGGATCCGCTCCGGACTCGCTGGGCGCCGTGGCTACGACGATCGGGTCCGTGAACGCCGTTTGGAAGCTGACCCATTGCCAAGCGTCGTCTACAAGCAACTCTCCGCTCTCGATCGGAGGACCGTCAAGCGAGATGATGATCTCTTTGGAGAACGCGCTGAACTGGGTTCGGTCGTGGTTACGTGACCGTGCTGTCAGGTAATAGGTGACACCGGGCTCGGCGCCTTCGAGCTCCACTGTGTCGGTCGCCGCGCCTTCTTGGTCTGCATCAAGAACCCATTCGTACTGGCCACTGGCGCGTCCGATATGGATCTCGTAGCCGGCGATCCTTGAGTCTCCCGTTACGGGCTGCCATGCCAGCGTCAGTGACGAAGCCGATGAGACGGGGCTAAACGACAGCAGCGTGACTGCGAGGGCGAGTCCGAGAATGGACGGGATGGACGGAGTCGTTAGAACTTTGCGGACAAACGAAAGGGGTGGCGGACAACAGGCCATCGAAACTCTCCACAAAATAGGTCGCGCTTCCGTTTCGCGTTTTAAGCTGTAAGGTGGGTGTGCGAAAATCAAACGGGAAGGCGCGGCCCGTGAGGCTAGCTACGATCGGCAAACGTGTTGTGTCCGAGGCTGAAACCCGAGGATCTCAGGATTTTTCGATGCATGTCGAGCGTGATCCCGATGCGTCCCGCTGGTGGTCGCATACGGGTATTCGCTGGAGCGGGCTCGAAAGACTGCCTGAGGCGGTCCTGCGATTAGCGGGACCTGCGCGCTACAAGTTAAGATGTCGAGGTGTTTGTAGGTGAAATCCCTATGTTACACGCGGAGGCGCAGCGATGGAACCTCTTTGGCCGTCTCGGGGGATGTCCGGGCGTAGTTCCGCCGTTGCGGTCGAGACTATCTCCAGTCGAGTACGTTCGAATGAGGTTGACGCGGATGGCGGCGAATCGAGCTGAATACCGGAATTGGATGTTGGCGTTCGGTTTGGCGGTGGTGGCGGGGTCGCTGGTTGCGGATCCGGCCGGGCCCGTTGATGGTCCGGGCGAGCCTCTGACCGTCTCTGAAGGCAGTGATGTCTTTATCGGCGAGGGCTCCGATCGCGCTGCCCCCGAGGCGTCTTCGCATTTACTGCCGACGCCCCCTCGAACCGTGCCGCCGTCGCCGCGGCAGGTCAAAGCGACGATCGATCGTTTTGCCGGGCAGTATCGGCTCGACCTCGATCTCGTCCACGCGCTGATCAACGCTGAGTCGGCCTACAACGCGCATGCGGTCTCGCACGCCGGGGCGGTAGGGTTGATGCAGGTGATGCCTGCGACGGGCGCCGACTATGGTGTCACGTCAGTCGAGGCACTTTTCGATCCGGAAACCAACTTGCATACCGGAATGCGACACCTCAAGCGGCTCCTCGATAAATACGACTCCATCGGACAGGCGGTCATGGCATACAACGCAGGTGAGGGCGCCCTGGAACGCAGCGGCGGATTTGTCACCTATCCCGAGACGCAGCGCTATACCCACGCCGTTCTGGTGTCCTATCTCCGGAAGAAGGGCGTTCAGCCTTACTCGGCGCGGGCGCGCGAGGTCGTCGGGATCGATGTGACCCCGGCAATGGCCCAAGCCACGGGGGGAGCGGGTGGAAGGAGCGGTCAGTCGACGGCGGATTCGGACACGGCGTCAACCGCAGAGACCGCAGGTCGCGGACCGGCGACACGCTTGACGTCTCGCCTCGCGCCCCGGTTGTCGCACGCATCCGAAGGGGGAGTTTCTGCTCCCGTATCTCGCCCGGCCTCGCACGGTGTCTTGGATCGAAATCGGTCACGCTTTTCAGGCGAAGGGAGATGATGGCCTGCCCCGCCCGTTGACTTGGATCATTCGGCGGGTCAGGTTGTGGAGCTGATAATCGCCGGCTGCGCGATCACCCTTACGCCACGAGAAATCAATTATGCCCGCTGCTCAACCTTTACTCTTTCCCTTGACATTCCCCCTGCGCCTGATTCCGAGTGTTTTGCACAGCCAAACGTTGGCGACCGTGTTGAATCAGGTCATGAAGGAGTCGCTCGCGGAAGGCGAGCTGGATTTCCTGGACGGTCGACGGGTCGGTATCGAGATCGATGATGTCGGGGTTCGCTACTGTCTGGGTGTGAGCGGCGGGCATATTCGCGGATACGGCAAGGATCTGCCGCCTGACGCGAGCGTTGCCGGCGGTTTGCGCGAATTTATGCTGTTGGCCGCGCGGCGCGAGGATGCGGATACGCTGTTTTTTCAGCGCCGCCTGAGGATGTCCGGGGATACCGAGCTGGGGCTCTATTTGAAGAATTTCTTGGACGCGTTCGAGCCGCCGGCGCGCTGGGCGCCGCTCACGCGGGCGCTCGATCGCATGGCGGGGCTGCGCTTTCCGGGACGTTGAGCGGGACCGCCGACGGTCGGTTGTGCCTCGCACGGCTCGGCACACCCTCCGGCCCCGCGGTTTCCCAGGCTTTGAGCGTGGCCGCCGAGTTCCCCGTAGGTTGTGCTGACGACAGGAAGCACAACTTGCGCCGACGGTCGGTTGTGCCTCGCACGGCTCGGCACAACCTCCGGCCCTACTTGAAACCTAAGGATCTTGTGACATCCGCTCCGCGGTGTCACGCATGGACCATGGCGCTCCGCGCCATGTACCGCTAGGGCCCGAGTTAAACCGAGCGGATCGACAAGTCTAAAGCTGCCGCTCCATCGGGCTGTTGGCGATCCCGGCCTGGCCCGTCCAATACCCGTCGCAAAGGCCCGATGGGGTCCAGTCGCGCAGCTTCGACATGCCGGCTGCGAGATCCATGTCGCCCGTCAGGCAAGCGGCGAAGACATCGATGATGCCCGCGGTGTTTTGCGACTGGGGGCTGATGCGCAGCAGATCCACACCCATGCGCGTGACCTCCTGAAGCGACGGCAGCAGGTTATGGGTGCCGGCCGATTGAGTCTGGATGCCATTGAGCGCCAGGAAGGGCTCGCCGTCCTGGGTGGCGACGAGTAGGCCATCCGGGTAGTCGGCGCAGCAGAATCGGCAGTCGTCCTTGGGCAGATCGCGGTTGTAGGCGGTGAAGCAGCGCGCCGAATAGGCGAGCGGCAGGCGCCCGAACGCGAACAGCTCGCATTCTACGCCGTCCGCGCGCGCGGCCAGCAGGTCGGCGGCGGTCTCGCGGCCGAGCTCCACCGGCAGGACCCAGCGTTTCAGGCCGCGGGCGACGAGGAAGGATAGGGTGCGTTGGTTGTAGAGGTTGATCGAGTGGCCGGCCACGAAGGGGCGCCCTTCGAGAAACTCGAGTGCGCCGAGGTCGTTGGCCTCGACGAGAAAACGCTCGTCGGCACAGATGCGTTTGAGGGTCTTGAGCTCGCCGTCGGATTCGATCAGGGCCAGTGTCGAGATCACCGCCTGCTTGCCCGCGGCAACGACGCGTTCGGCCAGCTCCCAGTAATCCTCCGGGCGCAGCAGGCGCCGTTTCGAACAGACGGTCTCTCCGAGATAGATGACGTCGACAGTGGTCTCGAGCATCTCGGCATAGAAGTCGAGGACCTGTTCGCGCGGCCAGTGGTAGAGGATCGGGCCGAGTGAAAGGCGCGGGCGTGGCGGTTGGCTCTGCATGGAATCCATTGTCATCGTCGTTCCGGATCAAGACTCATCGAAGGTTCAGGTGTTTTCCAGGAATCGACCGGCGTTTAGGGGCGAATAAATTCGCCCCTACAGGTCGTGCGCCTGGGACGGCCGATGCGGGCTCGGTCTAATGCCAGGGCCGGTGATAGGGACCGATGGTCGTTTGCGCGCCTTCCGAGACCTGGGCGAGGGTTTGATGCCAACTCTCTTTCGGGCGAAATGCCTGGGGATTGCGCTTGCAGGCGTCGATCGCTTCGCGCCAGACGCGGGTAACCTGCGAGACATAGCGGGTGCTGCGCTGACGCCCTTCGAGCTTGATGGCGCTCACGCCGGCCGCGAGGATGCCGGGCAGGATGTCGAGTGTGTTCAGGCTGGTCGGCTCTTCGATGGCGTGACGGATCTCGCCTTCGACGGCAAAACGTCCCTTGCAGAGCGTCGGATAACCGGCCGGCTCGCCGTGGCCGCGCCGCTCGATCAGGACGCCGCCGAGCCGGGTCTCTTGACCCTGCGGGGTGTCGCGCCACTCCACGTGCGCGGCCGGCGAGCAGGCGCCGTAGGTGTTGGGCGATTGACCGCTGGCATAGGAGGACAGCAGGCAGCGGCCCTCCACCATGACGCAGAGGCTGCCGAATCCGAAGATCTCGACCGGGACCTCGACGTTCTCGATCAGGTTTGCGACTTGGGCCAGCGAGAGCACCCGCGGCACCACGACGCGACGGATCCCGAAATGGCGATGCATGAAGCCGATCGCGGCCGGGTTGGTCGCCGAGCCCTGTACCGAGAGATGCAGATTGAGGTTCGGATGACGTTCGGCGGCATAGTCGAGTACACCCATGTCGGCCAGGATCAGCGCATCGACGGCCAGGTCAGCGGCCCGGTCGACCGCGGCCGTCCAGCGCGACCAGCCGCTCGGCTGGGCGTATGTGTTCACCGCGACGAAGACCTTGACCTTGCGGTCGCGTGCGTACTTCAGACCCTCGCGGATCTGTTTGTCGCCGAAGTTCAAGCCGGCGAAGTGACGGGCATTGGTGTCGTCGCGAAACCCGATATAAACGGCATCGGCGCCGTTGTCGACGGCGGCCTTAAGCGACGGCAGGTTGCCGGCGGGACAGACGAGCTCCATACAGGGTGGTCTCCGAGGGTCAGGCTGTGCTTGCAAGTTTTGGATGGGAAGCGGGCGCGGAATGATCGCCTTGGCGCGAGTCGCGTCGGTAAAGCTCCGCCTCGATGGCGTTCAGGACCGCCCATTTGCGGTTGCACCAAGCGGGTGCGAGCAGGATGTCTCGAGAGGCGGTACCCGTGAGGCGATGGAAGGTCACCTCGGGCGGCGTGCGCTCGACCAGGTCGGCGCAGATATTCACGTAGTCGTCGAGCTCGAGCGGCGTGTAGTCGCCGCGTCGCCAGTCGATCGCCAACCGGGTTTGGCGCACGACATGCAGCGGGTGGATCTTCAATCCCTCGACGCCGAGCTTGAGTACGCGCTCCAGGCTCGACAAGGCCGCGTCGCGCCCCTCGCCCGGCAGTCCGACGATGAGGTGCGCGCAGACCGGGATACCGCGACGGCGGGCGCCCGCAACCGCGGTTCGGAAGTCCGCGAAGTCGTGCCCGCGATTCACCCGCTCGAGCGTGCGGTCGTCCGCCGATTGAAGGCCCAGCTCGAGCCAGATCTCCTTGCCGCGGGCACGATAGCGGGCGAGCAGGTCCAGCACGGCTTCCGGGACACAGTCCGGACGTGTACCGACCGAGAGCCCGATCACGTCCGGGTGGACGAGTGCCGCGTCGTAGCGCTCGCGCAGTGTCTCGATCGGGTCGTAGGTGTTGGTGTAGGCCTGAAAGTAGGCCATAAAGCGCCGCGCCCCGGTGCGCTTTGCCAGGACCGCGCGCCCGCCATCAAGCTGCTCCGCGATCGGGGCCGGTTCCTTCGCATTCGGGCTGAAGGAGACGTTGTTGCAGAATGTGCAGCCGCCGATGCCTTTCCGGCCGTCGCGATTGGGGCAGGTGAACCCTGCGTTCAGCGCGAGCTTGTGCACCCGCTGGCCATAGCGGCTCAGCAGATACTGACCAAAGGTGTTGACGCGATCGCTGAGGACGCGGTGTTGGGTCGGGGGGGCGGACATCCGGGCAAACCTAACCGGGATCGATCTGCAGCCGTTTGACCCAAATCAACGTAAGGTCAATCGGCGTCTCCGAAGATCCTGAAGACGTGGAGAGGTGCAGAGATTCCGAGACCGTCCGAGATCATTCTCGTGGTCGTTGTCGTTGTCGTTGTCGTAATCGACGATCGAGTAGGACTACGATTACGACAACGACCACGACAACGAACGGTCTCGAACCGCATTCTCGACACGTCGAAAAAGCTCGAACCTGCGTGCAGCCTCGTCAACCGCATGGCCATGATCAGCGGCCTTTGCTGTACCATTTTGTGCAGTGCAAGAAACAACCGCCGATGACCAGATTCGATATGACCGCCGCTGCCCAGCAACGGATCCGCGAGATCCCCTATAACTATACGTCCTTCTCCGACCGGGAGATCGTCATCCGTTTCCTCGGGGAGCCGCTGTGGCGGTTGATCGAGGAGCTGCGCGGCAGCCGCCGGACCGGACGTTCGGCGCGGATGCTCTTCGAGGTGCTCGGGGACATGTGGGTGGTGACGCGCAACCCCTATCTGCAGGACGACCTGATCGACAACCCGGAGCGTCGTCGTCTGCTGCTTCAAGCGCTGGCGCATCGGCTCGATCAGTTTGAGCTGCGGCTCAACGACAATCGTCGGGCCGGTGAGCTGCTGACCGCGGCGCGAGCGGCGGTGCAGCGTTTTGCGGACTGGTTCGAGCAGGAGAAGGCGCAGCGCGCGCGCCTGCGCAAGGCGCTCGCCGGGATCACGCACAAGGACAACTTGGACTTCGGCGGCCTGGCGCGTGTCTCGCACGCGACGGATGCAACGGACTGGCGCGTGGAGATGCCCTTCGTGGTCATCTCGCCGGACGCCGAGGCGGAGGTTGCGCCGATCGTGCGGGCCTGTATCGACGCCGGTCTGACGTTGATCCCGCGCGGAGGCGGTACGGGCTACACGGGATCGGCGGTGCCGCTTCAGGCGATGACGGCCGTCATCAACACCGAGAAGCTCGAAGACCTCTCGGGTGTGGAGCGTATCGCGCTGCCCGGTGTGGAGGGTGTCGTGCCGACAGTGCGTTGTGGCGCCGGCGTGGTCACGCGCCGGGTGTCGGACCTGGCCGATCGCTCCGGTCTGGCTTTCGCGGTCGACCCCACCTCGCAGGATGCCTCCTGCATCGGCGGCAACGTGGCCATGAATGCGGGCGGCAAGAAGGCCGTTCTCTGGGGGACGGCCTTGGACAATCTGGCCTCCTGGCGGATGGTGACGCCCGATGCGGATTGGCTCGAGGTCGAGCGTCTGGATCACAACCTCGGCAAGATCCACGAGCAGCCGCTCGTGCGGTTTCGCATTCGACGCTTCCTGCCCGACGGGGTGACGCCCAAGGGCGAGCCCGAGATCCTGGAGATGGCCGGCTCGGCCCTGCGCAAGATCGGTCTCGGCAAGGACGTGACGGACAAGTTTCTCTCCGGTCTGCCCGGCGTTCAAAAGGAAGGCTGCGACGGGATCATTACCTCGGCGCGCTTCATTCTGCATCGGATGCCCGATCATGTGCGCACGGTCTGTTTGGAGTTCTTCGGCACGGATCTGGATCTGGCCGTTCCGGCGATCGTCGAGGTCAAGGACTATCTCGAAGCCCTGCCGGGCGTGCAGATGGCCGGGCTCGAACATCTCGACGAGCGCTATGTTCGCGCGGTGGATTACACGACCAAGGCGTCGCGGCGCGAGCTGCCTAAGATGGTGTTGATCGCCGACCTGGTGAGCGACGACGAGGCCCTGGTCGATACGGCCGCCGCGCAGGTGGTGACGCTCGCTCAGGCGCGCGACGGGGAGGGCTTCATCGCGGTCAGTCCGGAGGCACGCAAACGCTTCTGGCTCGACCGCGCCCGCACCGCCGCCATCTCGCGTCACACCAACGCTTTTAAGATCAACGAGGACGTGGTGATCCCGCTCGACCGGCTCGGCGATTACAGCCGCGGTATCGAGCGGATGAACATCGAGCAGTCGATCCGCAACAAGGACGCCATCATGGCGGCGGTGCTCGACTATCTGGCCGGGGATCTTGCCAGGGATCTCTCTGGGGCGCGCGGGGAGGGCGAGTATCAGGACTCGGCCGAGGCCGTCGCCATCCTGAGCGCCAAGCGCGATGCGGCGCGCGAGGCCGTGCAGGCCGCGCGGCAGCGCTGGCAGATCATCCTGAGTGCGCTGGACGAGCCGGCGGTCAGGCATCTGGATCGACTTGGCGATGCGGAGAAGGCCCGCATGCGCGAGGGCGACACGCTGCTGTCCATGATGCTCCGTCGCGATCTGCGCCAATCGCTGCGCGCCGAGGTGGCCGATCGACTCAATGAAATCTTCTCGGGCCAGGATCTGGCCCGCGTGCGCGAGCGCCTGACAGAGATTCACGCTCGAGTCCGCGACTCGCGTCTCTTCGTCGCCCTGCACATGCACGCCGGCGACGGCAACGTGCACACCAATATCCCGGTGCATTCATCGGACTACGCCATGCTCCACGAGGCCGATCGCCTGGTCGCGCGCATCATGGCGCTGGCGACAGATCTGGGCGGGGTCATCTCGGGCGAGCACGGCATCGGCATTACCAAGCTGCAGTTCCTGGAGCGCGAGAAGCTCGACGCCTTCGTCGCCTACAAGGAGCGCGTCGACCCGCACGGGCGCTTCAATCCGGGCAAGCTGATGCCGGGCTCCGGGCTGGAAGGGGCCTATACGCCGTCGCTGCGGTTGGTGCAGCAAGAGGCCATCATCCTGGAGGAGACCGAGCTCGGCGCGCTCAACGACGACGTCAAACACTGTCTGCGCTGCGGCAAGTGCAAGCCCAAGTGCATGACCCATGTGCCCCGGGCGAATCTCAACTATTCGCCGCGCAACAAGATCCTGGGCACCGGGCTCATTATCGAAGCCTTCCTCTACGAGGAGCAGACCCGTCGCGGTCTCTCGCTGCGCCATTTCGAGGCCATGAACGACGTGGCGGATCACTGCACCATCTGTCACAAGTGTCTGAATCCCTGCCCAGTGAACATCGATTTCGGTGATGTCACCATGCGGATGCGGCGCATCCTGGTCGATCGCGGTCAAAAGCGTTTCAACGCAGGCTCTTGGGCGGCGATGCAGTTCCTGAACGTCACGGACCCCCGTGCCGTGCGACTGCTTCGCAAGGGCCTCGCCCAATGGGGTTTTGCGGGGATGAATCTCGGCCATCGCGTCGCCAAGGCGTTTGGACTGACCGCGAAGCGCACCGCTAAGCCGGGCGCGACCGGGCATCGGCCGATGCTTGCGACCCAGGTGGTGGATCTGGTCAGTCGCCCGATCCGGGTCGAGCTGCCCAAGCGGACCTTCCGCCAGATCCTCGAACTCGAGGACAAGACCCAGGTGCCGATCCTGCGCGATCCACGCGTGGCGGCGGAGGACGCCGAAGCGGTCTTCTACTTCCCGGGCTGCGGCTCCGAGCGGCTCTTCTCGGATGTCGGGCTGGCCACACTCGCGATGCTCTACGAGCAAGGCGCCCAGACCGTGCTGCCGCCCGGCTATCTCTGCTGCGGTTATCCGCAGCGCTCGGCCGGGCTCGAAGACCGAGGACGCCAGATCACGATGGAGAATCGGGTGCTCTTCCATCGTGTCGCCAATACGCTGAATTACATGGATATCCGCACGGTCGTCGTCTCCTGCGGGACCTGTATGGATCAGCTGCTCAAATACGAGTTCGAGCGCATCTTCCCCGGCTGTCGTCTGCTCGACATCCACGAGTGGTTGATGGAAAAGGGCGTGAGTCTGGAGGGTGTCGAGGGGGTCCAGTATCTCTACCACGACCCCTGTCACTCGCCCATGAAGACCCATGCTCCGCTCAAGGTGGCGGCGAGTCTGATCGGCCAGTCGGTGATGCTCTCGGATCGCTGCTGCGGGGAGGCGGGCACCCTCGGGACCTCGCGGCCGGACATCGCCAACCAGGTGCGGTTCCGCAAACAGGAGGAGTTGACCACGGGCATTCAGGCGCTGACGGGGCAGGACGTTGTCCGCGCCGGCGAGGTCAAGCTCTTGACCGCCTGTCCGGCCTGCCAGCAGGGTCTTGCCAAGTACACCGACGACACGGGTCTGAAGACCGACTATATCGTGGTCGAGCTGGCCGACCGCATGCTGGGCGAGGGCTGGCAGCAGCGGTTCTTGGATCGGGTGCGGGACGGCGGAATCGAGCGCGTCCTGTTGTAGGGCTGAACTGCGTCCGGTGCCTCTTTAGTGGCCACTGCATTTGACCTGGGTTGAGGCTAATCTCTGACTCGGCGAGACGCAGTTCAGGTTCGGTTGTTTTGAATTCTTCCTCGACGAGGGCTGACCGGGATGCCGCGCAATCTTTATCAAGACCTCCCCCGGATCGATCGCGGCGAGGCGTTCGAGGAGCTGTTGCGCTGCTCCAACGTTCGGATCGAGCGCATCCTGAGCACCGATCGCCCCGAGTCCGTCCTCTACGATCAGATCCAGGACGAGTGGGTCTGTCTGCTGCAAGGCGAGGCGGAGCTCTGGATCGACGGAGAGACGCTCACCATGCACTCGGGCGACTATCGGTTCATCCCGGCGGGAACCCCGCATCGCGTGAACAAGACGTCGACCGAGCCCCGCTGCCTTTGGTTGGCCGTCCATATTCACGGCCATTCGACCGAAGCTTGAGGGCGACCTGATGGACTCGGTACGCGACGCGATCCCGGATCAAGAACTGCGACCGCTGGTCGATCGTCTGCTGCTCGAGCAGGGGCGGCTCGATCCGCTGGAGCTTCTGCTCGCGGCCGACCTGCTTGGCTACGAGGACTATGTCGCCTGGCGGACCGGGGGGAGGTCGGATCTGCAGGGGGCCCTGCGTGCCTCACCCAAGGCGATTGCTGGATTCCTGGAGGATTCAGGGGGCTATGCTCGCGGACAGAAGCTCGTCGCCGTCCCGCTCGAGCATATGGTTTGGGGCGATCGAGAGCGTCCCTTGTCGATCGGTCCGCATCCGGAGCTGACCCGCGCCTGCGCACTCGCCTATGCGCCTCCCCCGGAGCGTTGCCAGCTGGACCTGTTTCAGGACAGCACCGCGCTGCTGCTCGAGGAGGAGGTCCGAACCGCCCTGGTCGAGCACCGCACGGATCGTGCGCGCGATCAGGTCGCCCGTTTGATGCACCGTGATCCGAAGCATCCGCGGCTCGGCGGTTTTCTCCGATTGATCCAGACCCTCGACGATGCGGATGCGAACGGGCGCGACGGACGTGTCGAGGAGCGATGGCGCGAGCTCGAAGAGATCGGGCCTCTGGCCGCGCAACTGCTGGGCCATCGGGCGCGCGATTTCCTCGGGACCCTGTGGGCGGCGCTCGCGGAGCGGCTGGGGGAGCGAGTGGACGAGCGCCTTGCCGGGCGTCCCTTCGACCCCGGAACGGGCGAATTCCACGCCGCGATTGCCTGGACGCGGGCAGGGCGCTGGGAGCGCGCGCGGGAGACGATCGAGTCCGAGCCTGACTGGCTCGATCATCCGGTCCTGGTCCTGTTCCATGCGGAGGCCTGCTGGCGAGGTCGCGATCTGTGCGGTGCGCGCCGAGACTGGTTGTGGCTCTGTCGCGAATATCCGTCGGCGGCCGAGCGCGCATTTCGTGACCCGGCGTTCCCGGATCGTCGTCTGGCCGATCTCTGGTCGGCGTTCGGCGACCTCGGACTCGAGGATGAACTGGAGACCGAGGATTTCCCCGCGTGGCTTCTGTTGGAGGATCCGAAGGCCTTTGCGGTGATCCGCGAAACGGGTGACGCGTCCAGCGACGATCGCGCGACCGCATATCGTCTCTTGCATGCGCTGGTGAGCGGCGACGATACCATCGACCGGCGACGCGAGCTGGGCGAGATCCAACCGACGCTGCTGAAGCAGTTTTTGGCGTGTCGAAGCCGCGCTTGATACGCGTACCGCGCTGGGCGCGGTTTAGAGACACGGCGCAAAGAATGCGTTGCTCATGGCCTCCTCGCACTGTTCCCCGCTCTCCGTGACGCGGCCTGGATCGGCTCCTTTAAGCCACTCCTCCTGTTCCATTTGACGGAGTTGGCGCGCGGCCTCGCAAGCGGGTTCCTGCCAACAGGTGCGGGCGGCGCCGCAGACTCGGAGCACCAGTTGCTCGCAAGGTGAGGCGCCCGTAAGGCGTCCGCCGGTCGGCTGCTTGGCCGCGCCTTCGTCGGCTTCGACCGCCTCCGGCGCTTCGGCGTCGGAGGCGGCCGGCTCGCTCGGCGCGCCGCTCGGCGCCAGCATATCGGTCGTCGGGACCACGCGGCCGCCTTCGATGCGGATGACCGAGCCGTCTTCCAGTCGGTGTACGCCGTCCCAGAGTTGCGTGCGACGACCGTTCTGATCGAGGACCGGGCGGTTGGTGCGTGGATCGACCTCGACCTGACCGCCGCGTTGCAGGGGTGCTGTCCAGGGCTCATCGGCATGGGCGTGGAAGACGAAGAGCAGAAGGATCGCGGGAACGGCGCCGAGGCATGCTGTCCAGGGCTGTCTTTCGATGTTGTTCATGGTCACCTCCGCTGACCTGATTAAGGAACGATTCAAGGCAACATGAGCAGGTCGGTGGGGCACGCTGGGCTTTGCCTAAAGGATGAGCGTCATGCAGCGCCACCTCAGAGCCGATTCTCCATCACCAGAAACCAGGGCCGGCGCGTCACGGGCTTGAGCCGGCCGCGGTCGTCGAGCTCAAGGACGCTTTTGGAGACCGAGTTGCGCACGTTCCCTCCGATGACTTCCAGTGTCTGGCTGTTCCTCCCGACCACGAGGTCGCAGTGGGTTTCCGCTCCCTGGAGCATCCAGGCGCTGGTATAGCCGTCGACCGGTCGCAACGGCGTGCGGCCGCGCCCTGCGCAGACCAGGTCGCCCGGCTCGGGGCTGTAGTCCTGAATCCGCCGGGGGACGAAGTAGCGACCCGGATAGCTCGCCTCCTCGACCATCGATGAGAGATAGACCCAGTGGGCGCTCGCCGGACGGAACTGGCTCGTCGGTACGCCGGCACTCTGCATCACCCAGCTGATGAAGGCGGCCGACCAGGGTTGCCGGCAGTCCAACCCGTCGAGCGTCGGCTTGTTGACGGCACGCCAGTAGACGTTGACCCGACTGACATGTGTGTAGTCGTCCTCCCAGGCGCCGACGTGGGGGATGCTTTCCTCGTTGCCCTTGAAGACCACGACCTGGCGATCGAACTGCTCCCACTCGCGGGTCGCGCGTTGGATCATCGCCCGTTTGAGCCCGGGGTTGGGCGAGGGCGCCTGGCCGATGGGGCGTCCGGCCCAGGTTCCGGGCGCCTCGCCGGGCCGCGGGCCCGGGGCCCCGCAGGCGACCAACGTCAGGCAAACCGCGACACAGGCGACTCGGAGCAGGGCCTGCTCGGTTCGGCATGGCACGGAGGGACAACTGGGCATGGGACGGACTCCGTTTGGGCGCAGCCGGGCGTGGGTGTCGGGCGCGTATGTTCAGCCGATCGAGAAGGTCGCGCTAACGCGGCGGGCGGACCGTGTCGCGGAACCAGGGACGATACTCCTCCATCCGCGCACGCTGGTCCGCCGGTGCACGCCGCCGACAGGTCGCTTCATCCGGCGTGCCGGGGGATGCGCCCCAGCGCCGCTCCACGCAGTCGTTCGGGTTGTAGGCGATCTCGAATTCGGCGCGGCGGCTGTAGATGTCACCGAGACTCAGACGCCATGGCGTGCCGTCGCTGCGGGTGTAGGTGATGAACCGCTCGCCCGTTCTTTGTGCATTGAGCCGCTCGATGCGCGCGGCGGCATCGCTCGGTGAGCGGCCCTGCAGCACGAAGAGCTCCGGGTAGCGATTGATGCGCTCGGGCAGGTCTGCGAGCACCTTCATGGCGATGAGCAGACGCATGTCGCGCGACGGCGTGGCGTAATCCTCCCAGGGGCCCGTGGTCTCGAAGATGGCGGGTCCGCTCGGCATCGGGATGGTGGTGCCGGGTCGGCTGCGCATGTAGGCCTCGCCGTTCTCGACCGAGGTGACGCGTGTTTCGAGTTGCTCCATCAGGGCGTCCAGGGTCGCGGTATAGGCGGCCTCGGGCTCCAGGCCCCGTGGGTTGATGAGCTGCTGCATGCGGGCGTAGAAGTCGGCCGGTGAGAGTGAGGCTTGCTCGAGGGAGAAGGGGGCCAGACCGGATCGTCCGTCCAGTGCGCGATTGGGCTGCTGGCGCAGGCTGCTGCCTGTTTGCACGACCGGGCGGAACGCCTTGAAGCCCGGACCCGCGCTCGGGGTTTGGGCGAACAGGAAGGTGCCCTCCCAGAAGCGCTTGCGCGTCACCGAGTTGTCCGGCTGGGCGTCGACGGCGAGCAGGAGACCGCTCTCTCGCCCGCGTTGGGGCAGCCATTTCACGATCACCATGATGTGGCCGTAGGGGTCGGCGAAGATGGTCCCGGGCCAGAGTGTCGAGCGATCCAGAGCGACCGGGTAGAAGTCGGTGGCGTCATCGCGCAGCGCTGTGCGGGCGCTGCCCGAATGGACCGTGTTCATCATCGCTCGGCTGGCCTCGCGAAAGACCTCGGCGGACGCGCCCTGGTCTGTGGAGGCGCCGACGAAACGCATCTCGGCGACGGGCGCCTGGCAGGTCGGTGCGCTGCTCCGGCTCCCGCGCGTGCAGGGTCGGTAGGCGACCGGCAGCCCGAGCTTCCAGGCGAAATAGGTCCGCAGGAAGTAGGGTAGGTCGGCGCAATCAGGCTCGGCGGGGAGGCTGTGGTCCTCGCCGTTGCCGAGATAGTTGAAGAGCAGGTTGCGCGAGGGGTCGCGCAACACCGGGCCGAGCGAGTCGAAGCTCAGGGACTGCTCGGGCGGGGCCTCGAAGAGGTGCTCGATCCAGGCCGAGTAGAAGGCCTCCGTCGCCAGATCCCACTCGCTGCTGCCGCTGCCGCGGGCGCTGCCTTGCGTGCGATCGCTGCCGCCGACCGTCACCTCGGCGCAGGCCGCGACCCGCCCTGCGCGCGTGGTTTCGATGCGGTAGGTCCCGGCGACCGGACGAAACTGGGTCCCGTAGAGACTCCAGGGTGGTCCGCCGGCGCGGGCGGCGCGCAGGCTGGTTTGGCGGCCGGCGGGGTCCGTGATCAGCACCTCGTCGAGATCGGCGTCCGTGGCGACCGCGATGATCTCCAGCGGCGCGCCCGGGCTTGGTTGCAGCGGAGCGGTCCAGATCCGTACCTCCTCGCCTTCTCGACAAGCGTCGGCGGCCTGCGCCGTGTCGGGGAGCACGGCCCCGACCAAGGAGAGACCGACGATGGCCAACGATGGGATCAGCAATCGGATGGAGCGAGGATTCGACATGGACTGAACCGGCCCGGCACGTGGTGTGTCGAGTCTATCCCGAGCGGGCGCGCGATGGGAGTGCTCTCGGGTATGCACGAGATGTTGCGCTCCCGGGCGCGTAGGGTGCGGTGAGGATACGAACCGCACCGCGCGACCACCGAGCCGCCTATCGGTGCGGTTCCTGCGTCACCACACCCTACGCCTTTGTTCTCGCGCATGTCGGGTGCGGTGTGGATACGAACCGCGCGGCGCGATCATCGAGCCGCCTATCGGTGCGGTTCCTTCGTCACCACACCCTACACCTTTGTTCTCGCACACGTTGGGTGCGGTGAGGTACGAACCGCACCTTGCGACCGCAGCTCAGCCTCGCCGAAGGTCGCGATCGACAAGGGCGGCGACGACCAAGTCCCCCCAGACATTGACGGCGGTGATGGGATAGTCGAAGAAACGATCGACGAGGAGATAGAGGGCCAGATAGGTCTGCGGCAGGCCGAGCAGGTCGAGCATGAAGGCCATCAGGGCGATGCCTCCGCCAGGGATGCCTGCGGTGCCGGCGGATGAGGCCATGGTCAGCAGGACGATGAAGAGCGCCTGCGCGGCGCTGAGATCGACCCCGGCGAGCTGTGACATGAAGATGAGCAGGATCGACTGGTAGAGGGCGGAGCCGTCCATGTTGAGCGTGGCGCCCAAGGGCAGACTGAAGGCCGTGACACGCTCGCTCACGCCCGTGTCTTCCAATGCCTGCTTGGAGACCGGATAGGTCGCGGCGCTCGAGGCGGTGGAGAGCGCGGTCATTAGCGGGGCACGGCAGGCGGCGACGAAGCGCCAAGGCGAAGACCCCGTGCGCAGACGAAACAGGGCCGGCAGAAAGACCGCCGCATGCAGCACCGCGGCCAAGGCTACCGCCCATACGAATGCGTGCAGCTGGAAGACCTCCGCCCAGTCCATCCCGGCGAGTCCGTCGTAGATCAAGGCCGCGATGCCCACGGGTGCAAGTGCGAGGACCCCGCGCAGGACCTGCATCAGCAGTGCGTCCGTGGCGCGTGCACCGGCGAGCAGGGTCTCGCGCTGGTCGCCCGGGATCCGCCGCGAGGCAATGGCCAGCACGATGGCAACGAAGACGATATGCAGGATGTTCCCGTCGGCGAGCGAGGCGAAGAGGTTGCTCGGGACGAGGTTCGCGATCAGATGCTCAACACTGAAGCTCGCCGCGCCCGGCTCGACCTGCTCTAGGTGGAGCAGTCCCGCGGGGAGATCGCGCGAGAGGGCGAGTCCGATCAGCGTCCCCAGCCCGGCCGCGACGGCCGAGGTCGTCAGGTAATAGAGCAGTGTCCATCCGCCGATCCGCCTGAGCTCGCGCCCGCCCGAGAGCGAGGCATAGATGGAGACCAGAATCAGCGGCAGGATCAGGAGCTTGAGAATGGAGATGAAAATCTGCCCGATCCAGGCCACGTAGGGCGCACCGTCCGGGACCAGCAGCGCGAGCGCGATGCCGAGCAGCAGACCGACGGGGACCGAGTAGAGTCGGCGCAAGGGGACATTGATCGGCATATCCATCCTCGATGACCGGCGTCAAACCGCGTCCAGAGCGAGATGCTCACTTTCGAGTGAGCTCTACGTTTGGTGCATCAACGGCCCTTCACGTGGACGCGGTTTACAATGATTTATCTTTTTTTCCCTTAAACCGCGCCGTCTCCAGCTGTCGTCAAAACTGCCGGGGCCGATCCTATCCAAAAACATCCCATACCGCACTGGGCGCGGTTTAGACCCAGCCGAGACGGATGAGGTTGCGCTCGACCTCGTCCTGATCGCTGTAGGGGGTCTTGTGGCCCTTGGCATCGAGATAGCGCTCGTGACCCTTCCCGGCGACGAGGGCGACCCAGGGCTCATCCTCGGGCCGCTCGGCCAGGAAGTCGAGCAGACGCGCGATCGCGCGCGGTCGCTCGATCACCACCTCACGACCCGCGTCGGGCATGCCCGTGAGGATATCCGCGATGATGCGTTCGGGATCTTCGAAACGCGGATTATCCGAGGTCACGATGCTGTAGTCGGAATGACGCGCCACCGCCGCACCCATGAGCGGGCGCTTAAAGCGGTCGCGGTCTCCTCCGCAGCCGAAGAGGGTGGCGACCCGCGCTTGAGGGAAGGCGTCGCGGATCGCGGTCAGGATGGTCTCGAGTGCATCCGGTGTGTGGGCAAAGTCGACCACCAGGGTGCGGTTGCCGACGACGCGGCACTCGAAGCGTCCGTCCACCGCGCTGAGGTGGCGCCAGTCCTCGCGTGCCTCCGGCCCCAAGACCCCGTCGGCCAAGGCGACGGCAAGGGCATAGTTTCGGCGATTGTGAGCCAGCGCGAGGAAGGGCTTGGCGGCGAGCGCCTCGGGGGCGAGCGTCGCCTCTGGCAGGACCTGGACGGGAACCCGCGGTCGGCCATTCTCCGACAACCGCTCGGCGACATCCGGACTGGTCGTGTAGAGACGGCCACCGCCCGCGATCATGTCCAGGATGCGTGCCTTGGCCGCGAAATAGGCCGCCTCGCCGCCGTGATAGTCCAGATGGTCCTGTGTGAAGTTGGTCCAGGCGGCGTTCTGCAGCGGGATGCCGTGCGCACGCCCTTGATCCAGGGCATGGCTGCTGACCTCCATCGCGACCACCGCGTATCGGTCTCGATGGGCGTGCAGCAGACGGCGGAGCTCGATCAGGGGCGGCGAGGTGAATCCGGTGTTGGCCAGCGGCTCGCCCGCCAAGGAGAGGCCGAGCGTCCCGACCGAGAGGACAGGCCGCCCATGTGCCGAGAGGATCGCCTCCAGATATTTGACCGTCGTGGTCTTGCCGTTCGTGCCGGTGACGCCCAGAAAGACCGTGCCATCGGTGTCCAGCGGATAGACGCGATCGCAGAAGCGCGCGACGACCTCGGCCCAGTCGCCTGGGTGCGTAACATAGATGCCCTTGCCGGGCAGTCGCTCGATGCCCTCGATCATGCGGTTGGTGACCAGCACGGAACAGGCGCTATCGACGAGATAGCGCTCGATGATCTCGGCGTCGGTGCGCCCGTCGTCGAACCGTTGGAAGAAGAGGATCGAGCCGGCATCGCAGGCGTTCGCGCGCCATTGGATGTTATTCAAGGGGCCGGGCGTGGCCGGTTCGCGCCGCCAAGCGAAATCGAGCGTGGTCAACAGATCGGAAAGGGCGTGTTTCGGCATGGTGTTCGGGACTGATGCACAGAGGACCGTCATGATACTCGCGGTGCTAAGCCGGAGGGTGAACTTCACGCCGCCGGGTCATGGACAAGCGCAGCGCAGTCCACCAGCCTCGGCGCGTGATTCGGTGGACTTCGCTCTCGCTCGTCCACCCTACTGGCGGCCTTTTCATCATGCGCGCGTTTCAAGGAAGCGACGTTGGCCTATCCCAAGTCAGTGCGGACGCCATTCGGACCTTGTCCGCCGCCTTACCCCCAACCCCTGTGACCGCTCATGTGGATAAGCTGTTCGCGCGTGCCTTAACCCGCGGGTAGGGCACGGCGGATTGCGATCCGATCAAGGATTGCCCACCTGTGGTCATTTCGGGTTGGAGCGCCGGGTCGCGCGGCCGACGCGCGTCTGCCTCTGCGCGCCCCGGCCTCGGATCTCAAGTATCATGTGGGTTCAAGAGCCCGAACATAGAGTCATGTCCCATGCTCGTCCTCCGTGGTGCGCCCGCCCTCTCCGAGTTCCGTCTTCAGAAGCTTGCCGGCAAACTGCGCGAGCAGATCGGCGTTCCGATCCAGGTCTCCGCCGAGTTTGTCCATTTTGCGGATCTCGCGGGTGACTTGGCCGACGATCAACGGAGCATCCTGGAGCGACTCCTGCGCTATGGCCCCGCCTTGCCGAGCCATGCGCCGGTCGGCCGGCTCGTGCTGGTCGTGCCGAGGCCGGGCACCATCTCGCCCTGGTCGTCGAAGGCGACCGATATCGCGCACAACTGCGGGCTCGCGGGTCTCGAACGACTGGAGCGCGGCACCGCCTACTATTTGACGGGGAGCGCAGGCGCGCTTGACGTAAGTCAGGTCGAGAAGGCCTCGGCACTCCTGCACGATCGCATGACCCAGATCGCGCTCTTCGACCTGGCCGATGCCGAGCGTCTGTTCGCGCACGCTGAGCCGAGCCCGGTGCGCCGTGTCGCGCTCGGCGCCGATCCCGAGGCGGCCCTGGCCCAAGCCAACGGCGAGCTGGGACTCGCGCTCTCGCCCGACGAGATCGCCTATCTCGCCGGCAGCTTCGAGGCGCTCGAGCGCGACCCGACCGATGTCGAGCTGATGATGTTCGCCCAGGCCAACTCGGAGCATTGTCGGCACAAGATCTTCAACGCCCGCTGGGATATCGACGGCGAGCCGCAGCCGCACTCGCTCTTTCAGATGATCCGGAACACCACGGACGTCTCGCCCGAGGGCGTGCTCTCCGCCTACAAAGATAATGCCGCGGTCATCGAGGGCTGGGAGGGGCGCCGCTTCCTCGCCGACCCCTCGACCGGGATCTACGGCGAGCATGAAGAGCCCATTGCGATCCTCATGAAGGTGGAGACCCACAACCACCCGACCGCGATCGCGCCGGATCCGGGTGCCGCCACCGGCTCGGGCGGGGAGATCCGCGATGAAGGCGCGACCGGGCGGGGCGCCAAGCCCAAGGCCGGTCTCTGCGGCTTCTCGGTCTCGGACCTGCGCATCCCCGGTTTCAGCCAACCTTGGGAGCCGCCCGAAGCGGACTATCACGGCAAGCCTGCACGGATCGTCTCGGCGCTTGACATCATGCTCGAAGGGCCGATCGGCGCCGCCGCCTTCAACAACGAGTTCGGCAGGCCCAACCTCACCGGCTATTTCCGAACCTTCGAGCAGGCCATTCCCGGACCGAACGGCGAGTCGGAGCTGCGTGGTTATCACAAACCCATCATGCTCGCCGGCGGCATCGGCAACATCCGCTCCGAGCATGTCGCCAAGGACAGTTTTCCGGTCGGTACGCCACTCATCGTGTTGGGCGGCCCGGCGATGCTGATCGGGCTTGGCGGCGGGGCGGCCTCGAGCATGGCCTCGGGCGCCTCGGCCGAGGATCTCGACTTCGCCTCGGTGCAGCGCGCCAACCCCGAGATGCAGCGCCGCTGCCAAGAGGTCATCGACCGCTGCTGGGCGCTTGGCGAGGACAATCCCATCCTCTTTATCCACGACGTCGGCGCAGGCGGACTGGCCAACGCTCTGCCCGAGCTGGTTCACGATGCCGGGCGCGGCGGACGCTTCGAGCTGCGTGCGGTGCCCAACGCCGATCCGGGCATGTCGCCGATGGAGATCTGGTGCAACGAGGCACAGGAGCGCTATGTCTTGGCCGTGGCGGCGGATCGACTGGAGCAGTTCGAGGCGATCTGCGCGCGCGAGCGCTGTCCGCATGCCGTCGTCGGGACCGCGACCGCCGATCAGCACCTCACGCTCGGCGATGCGCACTTCGTGAACACCCCGATCGATATGCCCATGTCGCTGCTGTTCGGCAAGCCTCCCAAGATGGAGCGGGATGCCATCACCGGACAGCCGCCGCGGGCACCGCTGCGCGCCGCCGAGATCGATCTGCGCGAGGCCCTCGATCGCGTGTTGCGGCTGCCCACGGTCGCCGACAAGTCCTTTCTCATCACCATCGGCGATCGCAGCATTACCGGCCAGGTCGCGCGCGATCAGATGGTCGGGCCCTGGCAGATCCCGGTGGCCGACTGTGCCGTGACCATCAGCGACTATCGCGGTGTGACCGGCGAGGCGATGGCGATCGGCGAGCGCACGCCGCTCGCCCTGCTCGACGCCCCGGCCTCCGGACGCATGGCCGTCGGCGAGGCCATTACCAACCTTGCCGCGGCACGCATCGGTTCGATCGGCGACATCAAACTCTCGGCCAACTGGATGGCCGCCGCAGGTGATCCGCGCGAGGATGCTCAACTCTATGCGACGGTCCGCGCCGTCGGCCTGGAGCTGTGCCCGGCACTCGGGATTGCCATCCCGGTCGGCAAGGACTCGATGAGCATGAAGACGGTCTGGGAAGGTGCCAGGGGTGTGCGGCACGCGATGTCCGCGCCCCTCTCGCTGATCGTCTCCGCCTTTGCCCCGGTGCTCGACGTACGCGCGACCCTGACTCCGCAACTTCGAACCGATCAGGGCGATACCGACCTCATCTTGATCGATCTGGGAAAGCGCCGGAACCGTCTCGGCGGGTCCGCTCTTGCGCAGGTCTACGGCCAGCTCGGGGATGTCGGACCGGACCTTGATAAGCCGGACTTGCTCAAACGCTTTTTCGCCGCCATCCAGGAGCTTCAAGACGAGGAGTTGATCCTCGCTTATCACGACCGCTCCGACGGAGGGCTCATGACGACCCTCTGCGAGATGGCCTTTGCCGGTCGCTGCGGGATCGACGTGGACCTGGCCGCGGTCGGGCCCGACGACCTCTCGGCCCTGTTCAGCGAGGAGCTGGGTGCCGTGATCCAAGTGCGCCATACGGAGACGGACGACGCGTTGCAGATCCTGGAGTATCACGGTTTGGCCGAGTACAGCCCGGTGATCGGCATGCTCGACGACTGCGATCAGATCCGCGTCTGTCGCCGCTGTCGTCCGCTCTTCGAGGCGCGCCGGGCCGAGCTCCAGCAGGTCTGGTCCGAGACGAGCTTCCGCATGCAGTCCCTGCGCGACCACCCCGAGTGTGCGGCCGAGGCCTATGCGCGCATCCCCGAGTCGGACCCGGGCCTTCATGCCGCGCTGACCTTCGATCCTGACGACGATCTGACCGCACCCTATGTCGAGCGCGGCGCGCGTCCGCCGATCGCCATCCTGCGCGAGCAGGGCGTAAACGGTCAGGTCGAGATGGCCGCGGCGTTCCATGCTGCGGGCTTCGAGTGCGTGGACGTGCATCTATCCGACATCATGGCCGGGCGCGTCGACCTTGCGCGTTTCCGCGGACTTGCCGCATGCGGTGGCTTCTCCTACGGCGACGTGTTGGGCGCAGGGGAGGGCTGGGCCAAGTCCATCCTCTTCAACCCGCGGGCCCGCGATCAATTCCAAGCCTTTTTCGAGCGACGCGACACCTTCGCGCTCGGCGTCTGCAACGGCTGCCAGATGCTCTCCAACCTGCGCGAGCTGATCCCGGGCGCGGACCACTGGCCGCACTTCGTGCGCAACCGCTCCGAGCAGTTCGAGGCTCGCACCCTGATGCTCGAGGTCCGGGAGACGCCATCGGTGCTGCTCGCAGGGATGGCCGGCTCGCGTATGCCGATCGCGGTGGCGCACGGCGAAGGTCGGGCCGAGTTCCGCGATGCCGAGCATCTCGCTGCGGCGCGCGCCAGCGTGGCGACGCGCTATATCGAGAACGACGGCCGGGCCGCGGAGCGTTATCCCGCCAACCCCAACGGCTCGCCCGAGGGCATCGCGGGGCTGACGACGCTCGACGGGCGCGTCACCATCATGATGCCTCACCCCGAGCGCGTCTTCAGGTCTGTTCAGAATTCATGGCACTCGGATGAGTGGGGCACGGACGGTCCTTGGATGCGTCTGTTCCGCAATGCGCGCGTTTGGGTGGACTAAACCGCGCCCAGAGCGAGTTGCTCCTTTTCGAGTGAGTTCGCTGTTTCGTGCATTGACGGCTTTTCACGCGGACGCGGTCTAAAACAATTTATTCTTTAATATCTTAAACCGCGCCGGCTCCAACGGTCCTGAAGTCTGCCGGGGCCGATCCCGTCCAAGAACATCGCATACCGCACTGAGCGCGGTTTAAGGCGTATAGAATCGCATCATGCTGCAGATCTCCAACCGTATCCGCATCGACGAGACGGAGCTGAGCGAGCGGTTCATTCGCTCGCCCGGACCGGGCGGTCAAAACGTCAACAAGGTCGAGACAGCGGTCCAGTTGCGATTCGATGTCGCACGCTCGCCGTCGCTCCCCGAGGACGTGCGCGAGCGCTTGAGGCGACTCGGCGGACGGCGGATCGATTCGGACGGTGTCCTGATGATCGAGGCACACCGCTATCGCACCCGAGAGCGCAACCGAGCCGATGCGCGTGCGCGTCTCGCCGCCCTGATCGCCCAAGCAGCGGTGCGGCCGAAAACCCGCGTCGCAACCCGACCGACTCGTGCTTCGACCGAGCGACGTCTGGAGACCAAGCGTAAACAATCCAGCAGCAAGCGGATGCGCCGGGCCCCGTCGGATCACGATTAGGTGTCGGTTTTCCGAGTGAGGTTTTCCTGAAAACCCGGGCCTTGCTCCGGTGCGGGGCGGGCGCAGACCGAGCGTCCCTGATGCCCTACTCGCTCACCTCGACAACCGCACCCGTGCCGTCCGGCGCGACGATGATCACCAGTCTGCCGAGCGTCGGGTGGCGCGCGGTGACCACGCTGAATGCGGGTAGTCGCATCTCACCGATCAACTCGCTTTCGTCCTTCAGGTCTGAGATAAGCGCTGCTTCGGCTTCCACTAAACGCATCTGTCACCCCCGATCCTGTTGTGGGTCTAAACCGTGTCCGACTCGACTATTCGCTGTTTTCGCAGAGCCGAAACCCGCGATGATCCCCGGAACGCCCTTCACGACGCGGTTTAGAATTTTTCGGGTTATTTCGCATCCTGTACCGCGTCGCGCCAAGCTCGTGTGTCGAGCCGACGCATACCTTCACGCGACCCGACCCGAAAAAAAAACGGACGCGGTTCAGCCCTACATCGCCATATCCAGATCGTCCTGAATCTCGGCGATGCCGGCGAGGGCGCATTCCTCGTCGGTCTCCCCGGCGGGTGCACCGCTGACGCCCACACCGGCCACCAGCGACGAGCCGCCGACCAGGACGGGAACACCGCCGGCGGACATCACGAGACCCTCGACACGCCCGATCGGTGTATCCGCCCGATCGGCCATGGCCGAGGTTGCGGCATTGAAGTTGACCGCGGTGAAGGCCTTCATCTTGCTGATCGGCACGGTGATAGGCGCGGCGATGGTATCGCGGAGCGTCACCTGCACCGTGCCTTCGCGATCGACGACGGTGACAGCGATCTGGATCCCCTTCTCGCGACATTCTTCGATCGCCCCTTGGGCGATCTTCACCGCAGAATCCATCGAGAGACGCTGCAACGGGACGACCATCGGATCATCGGCGATGGCCGGCCCGCAGATCGATGCAGCGGCGACGAGTGCAGGAAGTGCTTTTTTCATATCTCCTCCTCTTTTAAGAAAACTGGTTGACCGCTTAACCTTATCGGCGATCGCGCCGGGAAGTGTGGGTTTGGTCCAAGGTGATTTCCGGGAGCCAAGAATTTCGATAGGGTCCCGGTGCAGGACAGGTGCGGGCGACTGAAGTCGCCAATACGTCGCCCGGACGTCTCTCAACCGAGTCGTTCCCTTTCCGACATCGCCGCAGCCCGCCAATACGTCGCCCGGACGTCTCTCAACCGAGTCGTTCCCTTTCCGACATCGCCGCAGCCGACCGGACCGACGCCTCCGTCACTGCGCCCGATAGTGGGTCTCGATGTAGTCGTCGACCATCCGTTTGAACTGCTCGGCGATCCCGTCGCCCTTCAGTGTGGCGACCTTTTCGCCGTCGACATAGACGGGTGCGGACGGACGCTCGTCGTTGCCGGGCAGGCTGATGCCGATGTTGGCGTGCTTGCTTTCGCCGGGGCCGTTCACGACGCAGCCCATGACGGCGACCTGCATGGTCTCCACGCCGGGGTATCGGGTGCGCCAGTCCGGCATCTGCTCGCGCAGGTAGGCTTGAATATCTTGGGCCAGGTGTTGGAAGGTGTCGCTGGTGGTGCGTCCGCAGCCCGGACAGGCGGTGACCATGGGTGCGAAGGAGCGCATTCCCATGGTTTGGAGGATCTCCTGGGCGACCACGACCTCGCGGGTGCGCGATTCGCCCGGTGCCGGGGTGAGCGAGATGCGGATGGTGTCGCCGATGCCTTCCTGAAGCAGCACGGACAAGGCGGCGGTCGAGGCGACGATCCCCTTCGACCCCATGCCGGCCTCGGTGAGGCCCAGATGCAGGGCATAGTCGCCGCGATCGGCCAGCATGCGATAGACCGCGATCAGGTCCTGTACGCCGCTCATCTTGCAGGAGAGGATGATGTGATCACGCGGCAGGCCGACCTGCTCGGCGCGTTCGGCGCTCGAGATGGCGGATTCCACCATCGCCTCGCGCATCACCTGCTCGGCGTCTCGCGGGTCGGGCGAGCGCGCGTTCTCGTCCATCATCCTGACGATCAGGTCCGGATCCAGGCTGCCCCAGTTCACCCCGATGCGCACCGGACGGTCGTAGCGGCACGCGATCTCGACCATGGTCGCAAACTGGCTGTCCTTCTTCTCGCCGCGTCCGACGTTTCCCGGATTGATCCGGTACTTGGCGAGTGCTTCGGCACACTCCGGATAGTCCGTCAGCAGGCGGTGGCCGTTGAAATGAAAATCGCCGACCAAGGGCACGTCGCAGCCTTGTGCGTCCAGCGCCTCGCGGATTGCCGGGACCGCGCGGGCCGCAGACTCGTGATTGACCGTGATCCGAACCAACTCCGAGCCCGCGCGGGCCAGCTCGGCAACTTGTTGGACCGTGGACGCGATGTCCGCGGTGTCCGTGTTGGTCATGGACTGAATCACGATCGGTGCGTGTCCGCCGACGGTCACCGGGCCGATGCGCACCGGAACGGTTCTGCGTCTTTGAATCGGGAGTCGAATTGGGCTCATAGTGCCTTTGCCGCCGCAGCGGCCCTGTCAGTTGGTCGGAATCGGGCGTCGATCCGACGAGGGCAATGGGGAACGCAGACCCTGAACGATCGCGACATACTGCGGGTCGTCCTGAGGGATCAGTCCGTGGCGGATCAGAAAATCGATGATGACCAGGTTGCAGTTGAGCTTGAAGTCATCGGTCTCGCGGACGATCTCCGCGACCTCCTTCACAGGCAGGCGGTAGAAGGTTTCTACCTCCCCGTCGGTGCAGCGCGGCTCGAAGTCCTCGGGAAGCTCCAGATCGTAGCAGAACATGACATCCGGCTTCAGTCCACGCTCCGAATCACGACAGTAGGTGACGGCCCCGACGGCTACCGCCCGATCTGCAAGGGCTGGGGCCATTCCGGCCTCCTCCGCGCACTCCTTGCGCAGATTCTCGACCAGAGCGACACCGTGGGGCAACCCGCCCGCAACAAGGTTATCGAGCCGCCCCGGATAGAGACGGCGATCGGCGGCGCGCCGGCCGATCCACATCTCGATGCCCCGTGCGGTCCGCACGAAACCGTTCAGGTGCTGACCGAAGGCGCGCATCCCGAAGAAGGGTGCGCAGGCCCGGTCGACCAGACAGCGCGCCGCCTCGCGCCCGCCGGCGGTGACGGGGTACTGCTCGCCGTGCAGATAGGGGATCACGCCCTCGTCGACGAGTCCTCGCGACACCTCGGTCAGCGCCGCGGTGCAGCCGTCGAAGTCATCCGGCGTGTCGACCCACTCGACCGCTGTCTCCGTGACACGGAACTGTGTCGGCCAGCGCCGAAGGACCTGGGCAGCACTGCGCCGCAGGCTCCCGAGACGTTCGCCCCGTCGGATGAAGGGGATAAACGCGGCCGGCTCCCAGGCGTTGCACGCATCGATCTTATCGAGATAGCTCATTGATGAACCGCGTCTTGGAATTTCATGCGACCGATGCGGGTCACGCCTGCCGCCTCTCCCTCCAGTGCCCCGGCAGGACGCGGTTCAGTTGATAAAAAAATCTTAAAACCGCGCCCGCTGCAACGCCCGTTAGTGACTCCAGTCTTCGATCCCGATGAGACCGAGCCGATCTCAAGAATGCGCGGTTTTAGCGCTCCTCGGATTTGATGAGATTCCACAGCCGCTCCATCTCCCCGCGCATAGCAACACTTGGCGCCTGTCCCCCGGCGCGCAGGCAGACCTCGACCCGCCCGAAGCGCCGCTCAAAACGGTGGTTCGCCGCCCGCAGCGCCTGCTCGGCATCCACGCCCATGTGGCGGGCGAGATTGACACAGGAGAACAGCAGGTCGCCGATCTCATGAACCCGCTCGGTCGGCTCGGCGTGGGCGCGCAACGTCTCGCGACACTCCTGCAGCTCTTCGAGCACCTTATCGAAGACCTCTTCCATCTCGTCCCAGTCGAAGCCGACGACGGCCGCGCGCTTCTGCAGCTTCTCGGCCCGAACCAAGGCGGGGAGGGCTTGGGCAACCCCTTCGAGCACGCTCCCGATGGGTCGCTGGCGTTTGCTTGCACGCTCGGCGGCCTTCTCGCGTTCCCAGTTCGCGCGCACCGCTTCCTCGTCCTCGAGCTCCGCGTCTCCGAAGACATGCGGATGACGGCGGATCATCTTCTCGCTGATCGATTGCACTACGTCGGGAAAGGCGAAGCTGCCTTGCTCCTCGGCGATCCGGGCGTGATAGACCACCTGAAGCAGCAGGTCGCCAAGCTCCTCGCGCAGCTCCTTCATGTCCTCGTTCTCGATCGCTTCGGCGACCTCGTAGGCCTCCTCCAGCGTAAAGGGCAGGATGCTGCGGAAGGTCTGCTCCTGATCCCAGGGGCAGCCGTCCTCAGGGTCGCGCAGCCGCGCAACGATGGCGATGAGGTCGGCAATCGAGTCGTGTCGGTTCATAGGGTCGGGGTGTTCCGGTCAAGGGCGGTGACGGTTTTCGGGTGACGCAGGGCCGAAACGGAGTCGCTCCGCGCACCGAGCCTCAGCCGCAACCATACACGAATCCGTCGAAGACGATTCCAAGCAAGATCGCGCCGATTCCGCCCCATTTCCAGTAGGCGCGGGGAATGCCGACGATCTCGTCCGGGCGCGAGCGAGTCGGATCCTTGAGGATCTCGTAGAGATGCGGTGCAGCCATGAACCACGGCAGAAATCCGAAAAACGTCGGCACCGCGAGCCACAGTGGGACAGGCTCGTTCAAGAACAGCGCCACGGCCAAGACCGGCAAGAGCACGAGATAGCCGGCGGTGAGCTTGGCGTCCAGAGATTTCTGCGACGTGGTTGCGAACGTCAGGAGTGCGACGATTCCCCAAGAGGCGACGATCAGGATGAGGACTATGCGCATTGGGGTCGCGGCGATGCCAGTGTTTGAGCTCGTTGCGATGGTCGAGAGGCTCGGGTTCTGTGAGCCAGGGCGTCCGAAACGGGATGCGACCGAACCAAGGTTTGCGTTGCGCCGGTTGCCGTGCGCGCGACAGTGCCGTCGGACATGTTAGCGGATCCACCAACCAACGGTCCATCTCGGGCGCACTGCCGCGCGTTGGTTCACGTCTTTCGCGTTGGTTCACGTCTTTAGGGATATCCTGAAACAAACCATCACCTGGTAGTTCGAGCTGGTGGTGCGCGAGGCAGCGGTCTCGGTGCGCGAGGCCTCCGAGCTGGCCCTCGAGGATGAGTACGGCCGGTAAATGGAACTGGTTCTGCCCGACGGCATCCCGGTCGGCGAGCGCGTCGCGAGAGAGAATTCCGCCGGCGCGATTGGTCGACAGTTCCGGCGTCAACCGAGGTGAATCGAGCCTCTTGACAGCTGGCCTCCAGATCCGGAAGATACGCTGCTCGGTGGTGTCAGAGACAGTCTGCACCACCAGCGCTCAAACAGTCTGCAGGCATGCCGGACTGGATAGAGCCTCCACGGATGGAGCGCCATGCTCAAAGCGCCCGTAGCTCAGCTGGATAGAGTACCTGGCTACGAACCAGGTGGTCGGAGGTTCGAATCCTTCCGGGCGCGCCATATAGAACAAAGGCTTGGCATCAAGTATGGTGCCGAGCCTTTTTCTGTTATGGCGAAATGTCGAAAATTACCCCCACTTTTACCCCCACCCCCGGAAAAGCTTGATGGGAGTTTCTTGAGCAGGGGGCTCGTTTTGCGAAACAGATTCACCATTCGACATCCTAGTCGCAGAGCAACCCGCCCAGCCCTCTCTCCATCAACCGCAGCCGTTTTGCCATCCCCGCAAGCGACTCTTTGACGAGCGCGTCTTACTCGCTCCAAAGCCGCTCGAAGGTGCGCCGATGCATGCCTTTCGGCCGTTCTCCGGTTAAGTTCAGGATGCAGGGCTCCCAGCTCAGCCGTCGCCGAACGCTCTCCGCTCACCGCATCGCGCGGTGATCAGCAGTGTCCCGCTGGCAGTCATAGGCGAGACGGTAGCTGTGCCGGCAGGTAAAAAAGCCCGATCCGCCGAGGTAGAGCTTGACCACTCTTCGCCCGCAACCACTTGCGGGGCAGAGGAACCAGGGGCGCGATCCGCCATCTGTGCTGTTGCTTCCAACATGATCTCGTCAAGGATTTCTAAGATTCGCTTGCCTGACTTCCGCCGATCTTCGCGCACAGCGTCAGCGGCCAAGAGGCGGTGGCAGGGGCCGTTCTCGACCCAACCTGACTAGGGTTCCTTGACGAACAACTTTCTGCGCGCGTGAGTCAAGTTTAAACCGGCGCAAGTTTGGCCTGCTCGAACAGGTCCGCGAGGGCCTGTTGCAGCCGGCTCATGGCGGTGGCGATGGGCCGGTTGGGTGCCTTCGGACAGCCGTCGAACACTTGGGACAACCCGGGTCGCAGGATGCGGCTGTGGACCTTGGTGAAGAACAGGGCCACCCGCAGTCCCGCATCGGTGACCCGGTAGCGATGGCTCTGCGGGATCCGTTCGATGAGGCCATGCAGCCGGAGTCGGCGCAGATCGTAGGTCATCCGGCCGGGTGAATAGGCCGCGAGCGGCAACCCCAAGGCCTGGGCCATCCAGGTGCGCATCCCGGCGTGGCGGAAACCCTCGGGCAGGGTGAGGAACAGACACAGGGCGGTGAAGAGGGCCAGCACCCGCGGATCATCCAAGTGCAATCCGGGGGCGCGTTGCCCGCCGACCACCTGCGGTTGGGTGACCTGATCGAACACCTCCTCGGCCAGGAGACAGTCCTGGGCGAGCGTCTCGACCTCCAGCAAGCGACGGTTGGCGTTGAAGCCGATGGCCCGCAGGGCAGGCAGGTTGTTGAGATTCCGTCCGATGCCGAAGTCATGGGTGTTGTTGATCGTGGTCTCGGTGCGCAGGGCCCGACCTTCCTTGAAGTACTGCTTGATCTTGGAGGCTTTGTAGCCGACATGCAGCGAAGGGATAACCCCTTGAGTGATGACGCGGGTATGAAAGCTCCCCGGCGTGCGTTTGGTGATCCTCCGGTTGAAGATCAGGCTGACCTTCTCGGGCCGCCCAAGATCGAGGTTTTCGCGGATGACCTCCTCGAACAGATGGCGCCCGGACAGTGGCCGGTCGAACACCTGCGTGCGGGCGAACTCCGCTTGCAGGATGGAGAGTTGAAAAGTGTAGCCGGCGGCATGGTCCTCCGCCGTGAAGGGATCCGGGAGGCGTCCCAGCCACTTGGCCACCAGCGCGGCGATCGTCTCCTCGCTCAGGTCATCGAGGATGCGTTGCGCGAGGGCCGGATCGGCGCAGCCGAGCAGGCCGTTGTCCAGGGCCTCGAAGGGAATGCCCGCCTTGGCCAACTGACGCTTGACGTGCTCATGACCGTTCAGACAGACCCGTGCGGTGTAGGGAAAGTAGGAGCAGAACTTGATGAACAGGGGGCCGAAGTCCGCGTCGACCAAATAAAAGTAGTCATGGTTGCACATCACCGTCCCGCGGGTGAACCAAGGGTACGGCTGACCGGTGTGGGCGCTGATCTTCTTGATCATGCGAAAACTGGCAAACCGCTCCTGGGCCTTGCCGATGTACAGGACACCCTCCGGTTGAGCGAAGTCGCGGAGCCGCTCGCGGGTCATGTCGTCTTTGCGCTGTCCCTTGGCGAAGGTCACGATCTCCACGCCCTCGCGTTGCGCAAACCGATCGATCGCCTTGACGAAGGCGCGGCTGATCGGGGCCATCAGCACCGTGGAGGCGACCTTGGCACCGCGATGGACCTTGAAGAAGTTGGCCACCCCGCCGCCGGTCTGCAGCCGCGGCTGATACAGGTTCAGATACAACCGGTCGATTCCTTCGATATCCAGCGTGACTCGATCTTTCAGGAGTTCACCGACGGTTTGGACTAACATCACAGCAGGCCCCGGTTGGCATCTTGGCCACGCGCCACACGCCGCTACGTGCGGCTACCAACGGAAGTTTAGCCTTCCGTCGCTCAACCGGGGCCGCCCGACACCCGAGCGCACCCCATGACTCGTCGGTCTGAGGCGAAGCCTCGCTAGGATTATCGTAGAATCGGGTTCGAATCCTGTCGGGCGCGCCAATTCAACGCTTTGCCGACCCAAGCCCAATGGGGTTCTGCACCGAACGCAGTGACCTGTTCCCGCTTTTGGTCGACGACTACGACGATGCCCTGCTCGGTGCCCAGGGCGCCGACTCTCGCGACATCGTGCGATCCGAGACGATTTCGGCCGTTCTGGTGATCGGCGCCTAGCGCTGCTGTGGGTTCGGCAACAATTCCCAGTGCACCGCACGTGATTCGCATCATGCCTTGATTCGCCATGCCGGCGGCTTCTCGCGGGGGGCTTGGCCAATGCCGATCGGTCGCGGGAGCGGCGGTTTCCGGCGCCGTTCGCGGAGCAGTTTGGCGGATTGCACTGAATGGGTTTCGTTGGGGTCGATGCGCTGGTCGGCGAGCTCATCCGCCGTCCGTGGGGCGCTTCCGGTTCGGTCGGCCGCGATCGTCATGCCGCCTCAACCCTTCACGCAAACGACCTGTTTGAGCGTATGCACCACCTCGACCAAGTCCGCCTGGTTGGCCATGACCTGGTCGATGTCCTTATAGGCACCCGGAATCTCGTCGAGTACACCCTTGTCCTTGCGGCAGATGACCCCCTGCGTCTGAGCGACCAGATCCGCCGGCGTGAACTGCTTCTCGGCCGCGGTGCGGCTCATGCGCCGCCCGGCGCCATGGGCGCGGGAGCAGAAGCTCTCGGGATTGCCCTTGCCGCGGACGATATAGCTACGTGCGCCCATGCTGCCGGGGATGATGCCGAGATCGCCCGCGCGTGCCCGGATCGCACCCTTGCGGGTGACCCAGACGTTGGACCCGAAGTGGTGCTCGCGCTCGACGTAGTTGTGATGACAGTTCACCACCGCGTCGGTGACCGAGAAGGCCGGCAGATGCCGGGCGAGCGCGGCCAGCACCAGAGTCATCATCTGCTCGCGGTTGGTCCGCGCATAGGCCTGCGCCCAAGAGACCGCGGCCACGTAGTCGTCGAAGTGCTCGGAGCCCTCCGGCAGGTACGCGAGATCCCGATCGGGGAGCTGAATCATCCAGCGCTCCATGTCGTGCCGCGCCAGCTTGATGAAGTAATGGCCAATGGCATTGCCGATGCCGCGGCTGCCCGAGTGCAGCATGACCCAGACGCGCCCGGACTCGTCGAGACAGACCTCGATGAAATGATTGCCGCCACCCAGGGTGCCGATCTGGTTGACCCAGTTGGAGAAGCGCCCGAAGGCCTTGAGCAGCTGCGGGTGCTTCTCGGTCAGTGCGGCAAGGGGTGCGGCGAAGGGCGTGGCCGCCTCGGTCAGGGCGCGCTCGTCACGGTGCTGGGAACGCCCCACCGGCACGTCGCGGCTGATCTGGTCGAAGACCTTCTTCAGCGCCCGCTCGTCGAGCTGCTCGGCGCCGAGCGAGGTGCGCGCGGCGGCCATGCCGCAGCCGATATCGACACCCACGGCGGCCGGGATGATCGCGCGGTCGGTGGCGATGACGCTGCCGATGGTTGCGCCGATGCCGGCGTGCACGTCCGGCATGGCCGCGACGTGACGATGGATGAAGGGCAGCTTGGAGAGATTCACCAGTTGCATGCGCGAGCGTGGGTCAAGCTCCTCGGTCCAAACCTTGACCGGCGTGTCGCCCTCGGTGATGACCTGCTTGATCGTCATGGTTGCTCCTGCTGCTCGTTCGGCGGCGCTCGATGGCGCGTCGCAGCGGCTCGCCTCAAAGCCGCGGTCGGTCTGATCCGAGGGATCGAACACCGCCGGTTCGTGATCTATGTCGTGCGTGGGGAATCGTCCGCACGATTTCGTTCGGTGGTGGTGCCCGTCAAGATGCAGATCGCCGCACCGTCGAGCTCACGGGCTGACTTTACGCCCAGTGCCTTCGAGACCATGAAGCTCTGACCGTCGTATGTTCGATCTTGTGCCGGCGAGGGGCTCGCCGATCTGGTCGTCAAGTCGGACCTTGATCAGGACCGTCGGCGCGACTTGGCCTCGGTCATCACTCTTCGGACCATCTTGCCGAATTCTCGGTCTTTTGTCCGGCGCTCGGCGAGACTCGCGGAGTTGAAGGTGTCCTCCGCCAGAAGCTTGCGCCAGCGGAGAAGTCGCGTAGGGTCGAGTCGGCCATGCTCGATCGCATCCCGGACAGCACAGCCGGGCTCGCTTTCATGTTGGCAATCCCCAAACCGGCATTGAGCCGAGAGCATCTGAATGTCCTCGAAGGTATCGGCGATGCCGGACGCGGCGTCTGTCAACTGCAATTCCCGCATGCCAGGTGTGTCCAGCACGAGGCAGCCTCCGGGGATCAGGTGAAGCTCGCGATGCGTCGTCGTATGGCGTCCCCTCGCGTCGTCTTCGCGGATAGCCCGGGTCGCGATCGCATCGGTGCCCGCAAGGGCGTTGGTCAGGGTCGATTTCCCGACACCCGATGACCCAAGGAACGCGACCGTTCGGCCTGGCTTGCACCAGGGTGACAGCACCTCCGGAGGCTCGTCACCTCGGGCGTCGAGCGCGAGGACCGGCACCCGGTCCGAGACGTCGCGGGCTGCGTCGATCCAGGATTGCAGATCCGTCGCCAGATCAGCCTTGGTGAGCACGATGACTGGCGTGATCTCCGCCTCGAAGGCGAGCGCGACATAGCGCTCCAACCGGGCAAGGTTGAAATCCTGATTGCAGGAGGTGACGACGAAGGCCGTGTCGATATTCGCCGCGATCAGTTGCACCTCTCGGTTCGTGCCCGGCGCCCGTCGTTTGATAAGACTTTTCCGAGACAGGACGCGGCTCGCCCGAGGCAGCGCGCGATCCAGCAGCAGCCAGTCCCCCACGGTCGCGTCGGCGCGCGGTGGGAGAATCTCGTCGATGCCGGCGCCAACGATGTGCAGGCCGCTGCGATGCACGGCGACGACGCGCACCGCGGGCGAATCCGACAGTGCCTCCACGCTGATCTGTTGCGCGAAGAAGGGGCCCCAGCCAAGTGTTTCGAGCAGCGCCTGATTGCGGCCGACAGAACCGGCGTTCGCGCTGCAGGGAAGGAGTGCGGAGTCGTCACGGTTCATAGCAATGGCCTCTTGTCGTCGCCGAGCAGCTGGTCGTCGCGGCGGCGAAGCGGCGGTATCGCTTTCGCTCGACCAACGTCTTGACGAGGATCATCGATGCTTGGCACGAGCACGTCGGATCGAGCAATGCGCCGAAGGGAATCGGTTCTGCCGGCGAAGTCGGCGAGGAACACGGCATTCCAAGCCGAGCCAGCCGCGCCGGCGCGGCCGTCCCGGTTAGCACCTCATCGTTCGTGTCATCGCAGCATCAGAGTTTTCCATCATGAATCGCGCTTGTCGAATCCTGCTTCTGCTCTTGCTCTTGTTGGCCCTCTCGGGCGGTCTGGCTGCCTGAACTCGGTCCCGGTGCTCATGAATTCCATCGATTCCAAAGAAAAAGGCCGCGTTGAGCGGCCTTTTTCTCTTCAAAACGATCGTCTTAGGTGATCTTGATCTCCATCTGCTCCCCCGTTTCCGGATCGGTCAGATGCACCGCGCAGGCGATGCAGGGGTCGAAGGAGTGGATGGTGCGCAGGATCTCGATCGGCTGCTTGACGTCCACCAGCTGGTGGTTGTCCTGCAGAGCGGCCTCGTAGGCGCCGGGTTGATCGCTCGGGTCCCGTGGGCCGGCGTTCCAGGTCGAGGGAACGACTGCCTGGTAGTTGGCGATCTTGCGGTCCTTGATCACGATCCAGTGACCGAGCGCGCCCCGCGGGGCCTCCATGTAACCGGCGCCGCGGGCCTCCGCGGGCCAGCTCGACGGCTCCCAAAGGGTCTCGTTGAAGGTGCGGCTGTCGCCGGCCTTGATGTTGGCGATCAGTTGGTTGTACCAGTCCTGTGCGGTGTCGGTCAGGATCTTCGTCTCCAAGGTCCGGGCCGCCGTGCGTCCGAGCGTCGAGTAGAGGGCGCGCACGGGCAGGTCCAGCGTGGTGAGGGTCATCTCGACCAGCTCTTTGGTCTGCTCGTGGCCGCTGGCGTAGAGCAGGAGCACGCGGGCGAGCGGGCCGACTTCCATGGCGTGACCCTTCCAGCGCGGCGCCTTCATCCAGGAATAGCCGTCGTTCACGTCGAGTTGCGTATAGGGCGGTTTCACGCCGCCGCGGGCGTCGTATTCCAGGTTGGTTTCGCCGTCGTAGGGGTGGAGCCCCTGGTCGTTTCCGCCCGAATACTCGTACCAGGAGTGGGCGACGTATTCCTGGATCTGACCGGCGTCGTGCAGGTCGATCTCGTGGATGGTGCTCAGATCGCGATTGAGGATGACACCGCGCGGGAACAGGAACTGCGCCGGATCCATGGTCCCGGTGGCCGGCAGGTCGCCGTAGCTCATGAAGTTGCCCAGGCCCTCGCCGCGCTCGCCCCAATCCTTGTAGAAGCTCGCGATCGCCAGCGTGTCCGGGACATAGACCTGATCGACGAAGGTCTGCATGGATTGCAGGATCTGCTGCACCTCGGCCAGCCGTTTGGCGTTGATGGCCGAATCCGAGTCGATGTCGATCGGGGAGGGCACGCCGCCGACGACGAAGTTCGGATGCGGATTCTTGCCGCCGAAGATGGCGTGCAGCCGTGCGACATCACGCTGCCAGGCCAGCGCCTCGAGATAATGGGCGACCGCCATGAGGTTGGCCTCGGGCGGCAGCTTGTAGGCGGGATGGCCCCAGTAGCCGTTGGCGAAGATGCCGAGCTGGCCGGATTCCACGAAGGTCTTGATGCGCTTCTGGGTGTCCGCGAAGTAGCCGGGCGAGGATTTGGGCCAACTGCTGATGGACTGGGCCAGATCCGAGGTCGCCTTCGGATCCGCGCTCAGCGCGCTGACCACGTCGACCCAGTCGAGCGCGTGCAGGTGATAGAAGTGCATCACATGATCGTGCACGAACTGCGAGCTGATCATGAGGTTTCGGATCAGCTGGGCGTTGGGCGGCAGCTCGATCTTGAGTGCGTCCTCCACGCTGCGCACGGAGGCGATGCCATGGACCAGGGTGCAGACGCCGCAGATGCGCTGGGCGAAGGCCCAGGCATCGCGCGGGTCGCGGCCCTTGAGGATGGTTTCCAGGCCGCGGACCGACGTCCCGGAGCTGTAGGCTTGGGCGATATTCTCCCCGTCCATCTGGGCCTCGATGCGCAGATGGCCCTCGATACGGGTGACGGGATCGACGACGATGCGTTCGCTCATGTCAGTTCTTCTCCACCAGGTGCTCGGCGATCATCTCGGTGAGACCGACCACCGGGATCTCCATGTTGAATTCCTCCAGACCCTCTTCGAGCTGGGTCCGGCAGGTGGCGCACATGGTGACCATGCGTTCCGGGCTGACCTCCTCGATCTGCGCCTTTTTGCGCTTGAAGGCGGCCATCTTGAGCGGCTCCGCGCGCTCGTTGGAGCTGACACCCCCGCCGGCACCGCAACACCACTGGAACTTGCCGTGCTCCTTGAGCTCGACGAAATTCTCCGCCACCAGGCCCATGAGGTTGCGCTGCTGCTGGATGACACCGCTCTTGCGGGCCAGGTTGCACGGGTCGTGCATCGAGAGCCGATCGGTCTCCATTCCCTCGGTCTTCAGTCGACCGCTCGCACGTAGCTCGTCGAGGACCTCGATGATGTGGAAGACCTTGAAGGGGTAGGGCCGGCCGATCAGGTTCGGGCCTTCCCAACGGATGGCCGTAAAGGCGTGTCCGCACTCGGGACTGATGACCTTCGGCACCTTGAGCGTTTCGGCGGCGGCCACGACACGCTCGACCAGTTGGGCGGCGATGTCCTTGTTGCCGATCTGGATGCCGGCGTTGGTCGCCTCGAAACACTCGGTCGAGAGCGTCCAGGTCACCCCGGCGTGGTCGAAGATCTTGGTGATGGCTTCGAGATACTCGGGGAAGTTGATGATCTCCATCGAGGAGAGCAGCACGAGATACTCGGCGCCGGGCTGGTCGACCGGGACCTTCAGCCCCGAACTGGTCTCGACATGGTTGATCTGCACCGCCAGCGTTTTCCATTGCAGCCCCATGGGGCTGCCGGTCTGGATGGCGCGCACCGAGGCGGCGATGAGGCCTTCCGGCGCATGTCCGGCCTGCACCATGCCTTCGCGTGATTTGCGGATCATTAGCGCGAGATCGTTGCCGACCGGGCAGACCATTGAGCAGCGACCGCACATGGAGCAGGAGTCGTAGAGCAGCTCCTCCCATTCCGCCAGCATCGCGTCGGTCACCTTGTGATTGAGGCCGAACAGTCCCTTGATCTTCCCCCAGAGGGTGAAGTCGTTTTCCCAGACGCGTCGCAGGGGCTCGAGTTTGAGGATCGGCGTGTACTTGGGATCGCCGGTCTCCAGGTAGAAAGGACAGGCCTGGGCACAGATACCGCAGTGCACGCAGCTCGAAAAGAAGGCCGCGACGGGCCCGTCGACCTCGGCGCGAAAGGCCGCGAGACCGCGTTCGAGTGTTAGCTCGCTCGCCTTCGGGGCATCCTGAGACTGCGCACGGCCCTGTTCAAGTGTCAGCTCGCTCATGACTGAACCCCCTTACGGCCGAATGCGGCCCCGTTGTACCAGCGTGCGATGAAGGTCGTGAAGATGTGCGTCAGCTTGGTGAAGGGCAGCAGGATCAGCATGACCTCGGCCGAGAGGATGTGCATGCCCAAAACCAGCGGATAGGGATTGACCAGGCGGTAATAGGCCAACCAGCCCGTGAGCACGACCGCGAAGACTACGGCCCATACCACATAGTCCTCGACCGTGCTGATGCGTTTCTTCACCGGATGCGTCATCCGGTGCACGAGTGTGGCGATCAGCGCGACCAGCGTGACGGAGGTGACCAGACTGATCACCGGGTTGGGCAACGCCGGCCAGGACAGGCCGGTCAGGCTCTCGATCAGCGCGATGTGCGGCAGGAAAAGCAGCAGGGCGATCAGAAAACCGATGTGCCAGATCCAGCCGACCACCACATTGAAGGGTGCGCGCTCGAAGGTGCCCGGGTCCGCGACGGTGCGGGTGACCATGGTCCGGAAACCCGGCCCCCACTCTCCGGCGCGGGCTTCGGCGAAGTTCTTCTTGCGCCCCAGCATGAAGATCTCGGCGATGCGCACCAGCAGACCGATCGCGAAGATCGTGATCGCGATATTGAACATCGGACCCTTGGTCCACAGCAGAAACTCCATCGAGCCGCTCATAGCTTGGCCTCCAATTCTTCGACCGTCACCGGTTGGCGATGGGCAACAGCCGTCTTGGTCTGCTTCTTGGCCAATGCCGCGACCGCGCCGCCGACGATCGCACCCGCCGCACCCGCGGCCAGCACGTTGACGCCGGATGCCGAGGTCGGCACCGAGACCGTGTTGTAGAAGCCGCCGGCATCCCAGAATCTCGGCTCGGAGCAGCCCAGACAGGGATGGCCTGCCTCGACCGGCCAACTGGTGCCGTCGTTCCAGCGCATGGTCGCGCAGGCGTTGTAGGTGGTCGGACCCTTGCAGCCGAGCTCGTACAGACACCAGCCCAGCCGCGCACCCTCGTCGTCGAACGTCTTGGCGAACAGCCCCTTGTCGTAGAAGGGGCGGCGATAACAACGGTCGTGGATCGACTGACCGAAGAAGGCCATCGGGCGGTTGTAGGCGTCAAGCTCGGGCAGACGTCCGAAGGTGAGGTAATGGGCGATGACACCCGTGATGACCATCGGGATCGGCGGACAGCCCGAGACATTGATGACCGGCTTGTCTTTCACCAGATCCATGACCGACATGGCGCCGGTCGGGTTGGGGTTGGCGCCCGGCAGGCCGCCGAAGGTCGCACAGGTGCCGACCGCGATGACGGCGGCGGCGTTCTCGACCGTCTCCATGAGCATGGCGTAGTTGCTGTGACCGGCGACGGTGGAGTAGCCCGGATTGGAGTCCGGCCCCGGGATGGAGCCGTCGACGATGACCAGATATTCGCCCGGATTCGCCGCCATCGCTTGCTCGCGCGCGTGCTCGGCGGCATCGCCGGCCGCGGCCTGCAGGGTATGGTGATAATCGAGCGAGATGACGTCGAGAATGAGGTCTTCGAGCGTCGGGGCATGACTGCGGGTCAGCGATTCGGTACAGCCGGTGCATTCCTGGAACGACAGCCAGATGACCGACGGGCGCTTGGCCTGCTCCAGCGCCGCAGCGATCGCCGGCGCCATGCTCGGCGGCAGTGCCATCATCGAGGCGGTCGCGGCACAGAACTTCAGGAAGCCGCGGCGCGAGACGCCACGTTCGCGAAGGCTCTCGCCGAGTGTTTTATCAGTGGGGTTACGGGCAGCCATAGTCCCTCCTTCAGATGTCAGGACGCGAGAGGCGGGTCGCTCTTGTCCGGGTTCAATCGGGCGTCGAGCGCGGCGATCGCGTCGTCCAGATCCTGCGGCTGCGGACACAGGATCTCGGGAACGGTCGCGATCTCGAGATGCAGGGCGAGGCGATGCGCCTCCGAATTCAGGTAATCCACCAGCCAGACCCCGGGGATGGCGGTCTCTTGGACGCGTGTCGGACCCAAGGCGTCGACGCTGGCTTGAACCTCGCCCGTGCCCAGCACGGACAGCAAGCGCTCCAGGTCGCCCGGACCAAACGGCATTGCCTTCAGGTCGATCTTCGTCGTCTCGCCCTTAGCGACCAGACGCGCCAAGGCATGGCGGACTTCATGCAAGACAGGTTCGGCGTTGCCGTGCCACTGCGCATCGACCTCGGTCTCGGCCGAGCCGGTTTCGATTACGACAGGAATCTGATCCAGCAATGACATTCTGCACACCTCGGCCTACTTGTTGGAGATTCTAGGCGCTTTGCTGCAGCCCTGATTTGATGCAGCGCAGCTCATTAGCACGTTAGCGAGATCGAATGATCCAAACCGCGTCCTCTGGAAGACCTGAACGCTGTCGGGTGTTCAAACGCTAGCGGATTCCGAGACCCTCTGCTGTGACGCGGTTTGGATGAGAAAGACGACGAACGCGGCGGTTTAAGCCAGCACGCCCTCCATCAGTTGCATGCTGATGCAGTGCAGGCTGCCGCCTTGGCGGATCAGGGGCCGACAATCGACCGGCAAGACGGCGCGGTCCGGGAAGAGACGGCGGAAGATGTCGAGCGCCTCGGTGTCGGCGAGCGTGTCGTAGGTCGGCACGAGCACGGCGCCGTTGATGAGGAGAAAGTTCGCGTAGCCGGCCGGGAGGCGCTCGCCGTCGCCGTCCAGAATGGGGTCGGGGGTCGGCAAGGGCACCAGCCTGTAGGGGCTGCCCTGCGGGTCGCGAAACCCTCGAAGCTCCTGCTCCATCGCCTGAAGCGCGTCGAAATCCGCATCGGTCGGGTCGGTGCAGCGGGCGTAGCAGAGTGTGTCGGGCGCGCAGAAGCGAACCAAGGTGTCGATATGTCCGTCGGTGTCGTCGCCGCTGATGGCGCCGTGCTCAAGCCACAGGAAACGACGGATGCCGAGACGCTCGGCGAGGATCCGCTCGATTGCGTCGCGGGTCAGGCCCGGGTTGCGGCGCGGGTCGGCCAGTGTTCGGGTGACCGCGAGCAGCGTGCCCCGACCGTCGGTCTCGATCGCGCCGCCTTCGAGAACCAGGTCGACGGGCTCGCGCGCTGTTTCTCCGAAAAGACCGCCTGCGCTCAGCGTCTCGGTGATGCGGTCGTCGCGATCGGCGGCGAACTTGCCCCCCCAGCCGTTGAAACGGAAGTCGAGCAGGAGGCGTTCTCCCGATTCGGTGCGAACGCCGATCGGCCCGTGATCGCGCGCCCAGGTGTCGTTGCCCGGGGCGACCCCGAAACGCTGGCTGTCGGTATCGGCGCCGGCGGTTGCGAGGCGTGCGCGGATGGCCGCGGCATGCTCGGCGTTCCGGCAGACGTTCAGCAACGGCTCGTAGCGCCCGATCAGAGCGGCGAGGTCGGTATAGAGTCGCTCGACCCGATCCAACTGATCGGCCCAGTCGGTGTCCTCGTGAGGCCAGGTGAGCATGACCCCGCTCTGGGGTTCCCACTCGGCGGGGAATCGGCGCATGGCAGGCAACTTCGGCAGGTGGTCGATCGATCCATTGTATGCCGCGCGGTCGCCTTTAGGCCCAGTTCAGTGCTTTTGACATTCAAACCGTGTCCAGAGAGATGCTCGTTTTCGAGTGAGCTCGATGTTGGGAGCATCCACGGCCCTGAGCGGAGACGCGGTTTAGAATGAGAGATTTTTAATACCTTAATCCGCGCAGGCTCCAGCGGCCGTTAAGTCTGCCGTGGCCGATCCCAGCCAAAAACGTCGCGTACCGCGCTGGGCGCGGTTTAAGGCCGCAGCCGGCACGCGAGCGTTAGGCGGACCAGATCGGCAGTTGAATGGACTCCGAGCTTGCGCATGAGGTTCGCGCGATGCGTCTCGACCGTTCGCACGCTGAGATTGAGCGCGCCGGCAATCGCCTTGTTGGTGCTCCCGTTGACGATCGCCTCAAGCACCTCGCGCTCCTTGGCGGTGAGCTGCTCGAGCCGCTCGGCGATGAGCCGCGGGTCGCCGATCTCCTCACGGAAGCGTTCGTCCGCGGCGAGCGCCTTGCGCACGCGCTGCAGGAGATCTTGGTGATTGACCGGTTTTTGGATGAAGTCGACGGCACCGGACTGCATCGCCCTCACCGCCATCGGCACGTCGGCGTGTCCGCTGACCATGATGACGGGCAGACCGATGCGGTGCGTGCGCAGGACCTCGAGCAGCTCGAGTCCGTCCATCTCAGGCATGCGCACGTCCAAGACCAGGCAGCCTGAACCCTCGCAGCCTGGATCGGCGAGAAACCCGGCTGCCGACTCGAAGACCTTGACCGGCATGGATACCGATTCGAAGAGCCAGCGCAGAGAATCGCGCACGTCCTCGTCGTCGTCGATCACGAACACCGTGGACTTCGAGCTCATTTCGGGTCTCCGATGGCTGTGTCGGGCGCACTGTCGAGCGGCCCATCGGCCGAGCTCGCGGGTGATCCGTCGGTCGAATGGCCCGGACGATGGGCGGGCAGCGTGAACGTAAACACCGCGCCGCCCCTGGGCCGTGGCTCGGCCCAGATACGCCCGCCGTAGGAGTCGACGATGGTTCGGCTCATCGAAAGCCCCAGCCCGGTACCGCCTTCCTTCGTCGTGTAGAAGGGATCGAACAGGCGGCTCGGCTCGGTCTGGCTCAGACCGATACCGCGATCGGCTACGACGACCCTGACCTGATTCGGGTCGGCGCGCTCGATCGCGACGCGCAAGCGGCGTTCGGCGGGTGGCGTGTCGCGCATCGCGTCCATGCCGTTGATCAGGAGGTTAATCAAGACCTGCTCGATCTCGACCGGATCACCGCTGGCGAAGGGAACGTCGGCGCCGACGCGAATCTCGACCTTCACACCGTTCGCCCTGGTCTCCGGCTCGATCATAGCGACCGCGGCGCGGCCGATGGCCTCGAGGTCGATGGGTCGGGGCGTGCTGGCGTGCTGCTTGGAAAAATCCCGAATGCGCTCGATGATCCTGCCCGCACGGGCGGCGAGCCTGGAGATTTCATGCAGCGCGAGACGCAGCGGCTCGACATCCGTCGGTGCGCTCTCGAGACGCTCGAGTGCCCCGCCGGCATAGGTGCTGATGCCCATCAGCGGCTGGGCGACCTCATGGGCAATGGCGCTCGACATCTCCCCCATGGTGCTGATGCGCCCGACCCTGAAGAGTGCGTGGCGGTGTCTGGACTCGCGCTCTTCGAGCTGTTTGCGGGCGGTGATGTCCTCGATGACGCCGATGAAATACCGCAGGTCGCCGCTCGAATCGCGCACGGAGGCCATCGTCAGGTTGCACCAGATGGCCTGGCCCGACTTGCCGATATGTCGCAGCTCCAGGCTCTGCGCTCCGCTTCGGTCTTTGTCCCGGTCGTAGGGCGTGACCTCGCCGATCCTCGCGATGTAGCGCATCAATGCATCGTGATCCTCCGGGTGGACCAGACCGCGACAGGTTCGGGCGAGCAGCTCCTCTTCGGTGTAGCCGAGGATGTTGCAGAGCTTGCGGTTGACGCGGAGAAACAGGCCCTGTTGGTCGAGGTGGCAGATGCCGACTGCCGCCTGCTCGAAGGTTGCGCGAAAACGCTCCTCGCTTTCGGAGAGCGCGCGCCGCGTCGCGAGGATGTCGAGGATGTCCGCAAGCCGTCCGGCGAGCGCCCGTGCCAGGGTCAGGTCGCCCTCGTTCCAAGTGCGTTCGACTCGACACAGATGCAGTCCGAGCAGCGAGGGCCGATCACCCTCGGGACGCACTGCGATGATCAGGCGCGAGCGCGGCGCGAAGCCACCGCCGAGGATCGGGACGGCGCGCGGATCCGGATCCTGCACGGGGTCGGAGGTGTTCAGGGCGGAGCGGATCAGGCCGCGCAGCGGGCCGTCGGTTGGGACTGCACGGTCGGTCAAGGGTTCGCCTGGGCATCCCGGAACGGTGGCCTCCGCCAGGATACGGACTTCGTTCGCGTCGGGATCGCATGGATAGAGCAGCCAGGCGCGATCGACCCGCAGGAGATTCTGCACGACCCGCAAGAGGTCGTTCAAGACGGTCTGTGGGTCGAACGCCGCCGTCGCCGCGGCCGACAGCCGCTCGAGCCCGCTGACCAGCCGATGTCTCGACTCCGCCGCGGCTGCTGCGCTATCGCGTTGCCTGCGCTCGCGCTCCGTGCGCTTGCGCTCGGTGATATCCGAAAGAATGACGCGGATCTGCGGCGGCGTGCTCCCGTCCTCGCGCCGGCTTTCGAGCATCAGGGTCTGCGGTTCCGCGACGTCGGCCGTGTCGTCCGCCTTCAGGCGTACTTCGCAGATCGTGGGTTCCTTTCCGTGCAGCACATCGGCGATATGGGCCTGCAGGCGGGTGCGCTCCTGCGGAAGCAGGAAACCACCCAAGGTGCGGCCGATCAGAGTGTCTCGGGACTGCCCGAGGAGCTTGGCGCCGGTCAGGTTGATGTCTTGGATCCTGCCCACGACGTCGATCGAGAGATAGCCGACTGGAGCGAAATCATAGAGGTCCGCGTAGCGCTCGCGAGACTCTTCCAGAACCTCACGCATTGCGAGCAGCTCGCGGTTTTGCTGTTCGAGCTCGATCTGATGGACCTGCAGCTCATGCACGAGGCGGGTCAGCTCGTGCGACCCATTGCCTGCGCGCTCGAGCTCCGCCAAGAGTCGCGTCAGTTGTGCATCGCTTGCTTGGTCGAATCTTGCCATTGGAGCGGCACCTCCATTGTGCTGCCGGCGGTTTGGGCTCCGATGCCGGTATTCGGTAGTGTGCTCGAAACCCGTTTCGGGTGTTGCCGTGCCGGGGTGTGTCGTTTCGGTTCGATGTTTGCGGTTCGCGGTTCGCCCGTCTGCGATGCCTTACGGAATCGCCCTCGGCCTCTCGGCCCAGCTCCGGAGCTCGGCGAAAACGCTCTCCACACACCTTCATTCTAGAAGATTCGGGCCGATCCGTGTTCGGTCGTTCCGGTGCGGCAACAATGACCTGCTGGGGTTGAGTAAGGTGTCGGGCGATGGCCGATGAGTCGGCGGACCGGGATGCTCACATCAAGAAGGGTCGCAGAGTCGCGCTGTCTAGATCGATGCCGTGGATTCGGATCTGCTCCACGCCTTTTTCCTGAAGCTGCCGGGCGACCAAGACAAGTGCTGCGATCCCGGAGTCGAAGATCCGGTCGACGCTCGTGAGGTCGAAGGTACAGGCGTCGATACTCTCGTCGACCGTTTGGCCGATCAGCGACAAGGCAAAGGCGCAGCGCAAATCGAGCGGGCCGTCGATCCGAATTCGCAGGTGGCCGTCCTCGATCTCGTAATCGAGATCCGCGGCAGGGGCTGCAATCCTCGGGTTACGGTTGCCCGTTTGCTTGGTGCCCCCGCGCCGGTCATCGCCGAGTCCGAAAGTCCTGATCGCCTGATCGCCCTTAGCCTGCAAGGCCGAGGATGCCGTCAGCGCGCGCATCGAGTCGAGTCGTGTCATGGTGGTGTTCTCCTCCCCTTCATTATCGTTCTGTGTTGCGCCGATTTCCTCCGGCGTCCTCGCCCGTCAGCGCGGCGCCGTCGCTGATCGGCACGGGCAGATGACGCGCGAATATCGAGCCGTATCGTAGACAAGCGCAGCGCAGTTCACCAACATCGGCGCGTGAACCGGTGGGCTTCGCTCTCGCTCGTCCACCCTGCCGGCCCTCCTTGCAACAAGGCCCGGATCGGCGGACCCGCTCCGGCCCTCGCCGAGTGGCTCCTCAGGTCCAAGTCTTGACGAACCGCATCAGCTCGTCCGGACCCAGCGCCTGGGTGTAGAGAAACCCTTGCGCGATCTTGCAGCCGGCCTGCTTGAGGAAATCGGCCTGATGCTGCGTCTCGACACCCTGAGCGACGACGCGCATGCCCAGAGTCCTGCCCAGCGCGAGGATCGCGCGTGCGATTGCTGCATCGTCACTGTCTTGCGGGAGTCCGTCGATCAAGGATTTGTCTATCTTCAACTCCCCGATCGGCAGTCGTTTCAAATCCACGAGCGAAGAAGAGACCGCGCCGAAATGGTCGATCGTGAGCTCGATCCCCAGCTCCTTCAATCGGCGAACCGTCTCCAGTGCCGAGGCGGAGTCCGAGACGGGTCCCGTCTCCGTCAGCTCCAGGTTCACCAGTCGCGCATCAAGATCCAACTCGCGGAGCAAAGCTTCGAGATCGTCGGCAAATTCCGGCCGCTCAAGTTCGCGTTTTGACAAATTGATCTTGATGCGAGTTCCGTCGTTGAGCCCCTCGGTCTGCCAACGCTTGCGCTGAGTGCAGGCGGTCCGCAGCACCCAGGTATCGATTCCGCGGATCAGCCCGGTCTCCTCGGCCAGGGCTAGAAACCCATCGGGCGCCAAGCAGCCGAGCACCGGATGGTTCCATCGGACGAGCGCCTCGATGCCGGGAATGCGACGGGTATCCAGATCGAGCTGGGGCTGGTAGGCCAGCATCAGCTCGCCGCGCTCTACCGCGTGGGCTAGACCCGATCTGAGCAGGATTCGGTCGAAGGCCTGCGCGGTCATGTCCGCGGCGTAGAAGCGGAAGGTATTGCGACCGCTCTGTTTGGCGATGTACATCGCCGTGTCGGCTTGACGCACCAGGTCTTCCGCCTCCGCGCCGTCGTCCGGACAGAGACTGATGCCGATGCTGACGGTCAGCGCGATCTCGTCTCGGGGACCGGCATAGGGACGCCTCAGCAGCTCGATGAGCTTGCGCGCGACCGCGGCGGCGGCGTCCGGCGAGTCCACCGGGGCGACGAGCATGAGGAACTCGTCCCCGCCGATGCGTGCGACCGTGTCGTCCCTGCGGACTTGCTCTTTGAGCCGAGCAGCAACGTCTCTGAGGACCTCGTCGCCGAAGAGGTGTCCGTAGCTGTCGTTGATCAGCTTGAAGCGGTCCAGGTCGATAAATAGGACCGCGAGTCGCTCCCCGGTGCGCTGCGCCCGTGCGATCGCCTGATCGAGCCGGTCGGAGAACAAGGCGCGGTTGGCCAAGCCGGTGAGCGGGTCATGCAGGGCGAGCTGCGAGAGCGTCGCCTCCCGCGCCTGGAGTTGCTCGAGCAGGTGTCGCTGCTCGGTGACATCGAGCATGACGGTGAGACAGACCGCCTCGCCGTCTTCGCCCCGCGCGGGCTCGCTCTCGAGCCTGAGATCGCGGGCATGCCCGGTCTGGGGCCGGGTCAGCCGGACGCCGAGGGAGCGGTGCTCTGCGCTGCCTTGCACTGCCTCGATGTGCGCGTGCAGCGCACGTGCTTGACCGGCATCGAGATGATTCCAGAAGGGCGTGCCCGTGAGGTGCTCGCGTTCCTTACCGAGCATGGATGCACCGGTCAGGTTGATTTCGCGAATGATACCTCCGCGATCCAGGGTGCAATAGCCGACGGGCGCCCGGTCGTAGAGACGGGCATAGCGGTCCCGCGAGATCTCGAGCGCACGCTGGGCATCTCGAAGTTCTCGGTTTTGTTGGGTCAGCTCGATCTGATGCGTCTTCAAATCGTGCATGAGGCGCTGCAGCTCGTCTTCGCTGCCCGCCTGTTCCAACGACCATTTGCTCGATGGATCGGCGTCCTCCCCGTCCCATTCCGGATGTCTTGCCATGTGTGCGCCCATCGTGCCCTGTTCGATTGAATCCGATTGAATCGATATCGAGCGCCGGCTCCTCGACGCGTGGAATCTACCCGGCCGATCACCTGCGTGCCGAGGATTCCGATGTTGGCGTTGCCCGGTTGGCATCCCTGTCGTTTACCGAACGCAAGTATATGAGTAAATTGTGGATTCTTGCATTGTGGCTTTACCTGGGCTGGCTAAGTAGTCTTACGGACCAGCCGATGAATCGATTGGATCCCCGGTCGGGCGCGCGATCGCACGCGGTTGCTCGCCGCGAGTTGACAGCCCGCCCCGTCCGTGTACTGATCCCCTGGTCGACCATGAGGAGTCACCGATGAGCTCTGATCCGCAAACATCCAGGCATGACACTGCGCCGGAGTCTTCCCCCGAGCTCTACCAAGACCCTTCCCGCGTTACCGAGTCCGAGAACGGCGTCTTCCCGATCGTCGGGATTGGGGCCTCGGCCGGCGGGCTCGATGCCTTCCGTCGTCTGCTTCACCATCTACCGACGCGCACCGGCATGGCTTTCGTGCTGATCCAGCATCTGGATCCGGCACATCCGAGCCTCCTGGTCGATCTGCTGGTCGGGGCGACCCGGATGCCGGTGCGGGAGGCCGTGGACGGCGAGTCGGTCCAGCCCGACCAGGTGTATGTCATCCCGCCGAACTGCTCGCTCGGGCTGCATCATCGGCGGCTGCTCGTGTTGGCGCGCCAGGAGGAGCGCGGGCTGCACCTGCCGATCGACATCTTCCTGCAAACCCTGGCGGACGATTTGGGGCCAAAGGCCATCGGTGTGGTCCTGTCCGGGACCGGTTCGGACGGCACCCTGGGGCTGAAGGCGATCAAGGCGGCCGGCGGAATGACCTTCGCCCAGGACGAGGGCAGCGCGGAGCACTTCGGGATGCCGGGCAGCGCGATTACCGCCGGTTGTGTCGATCTGGTGTTGGCTCCGCCGGAGATTGCGAGCGAGCTCGCGCGCATCGCGCGCCATCCCTATCTGCGCCAACCTGCGCGCACGATCGCGCAGCTGCCGAGCGGCAACGAAGAGGATCTCGGCAAGATCTTCATGATGCTGCGCACGCGCACCGGAAACGACTTCAGCTTATACAAGCGCGACACCATCCTGCGCCGGATCAAGCGGCGCATGGCCGTGCACCGGATCGAGCGGTTTGCCGGATACGTGCGCTATCTCCAATCCGAGCCGGAGGAGATCGGGAGACTGTTCGACGATCTGCTGATCAGCGTCACGGGATTCTTTCGCGAGCCCGAGGCGTTCGACGCCCTGCGCGAGAAGGTCTTTCCGGTCGTCTTCGCGGAGCCGGACGCGGAGCGCCCGGTCCGTGTCTGGGTGCCCGGCTGCGCCACCGGCGAGGAGGCCTACTCGATCGCCATCGCCATGCTCGAGTATCTGGGAGATCGGGCGACCGGGACACGCATTCAGATCTTCGGAACCGACATCGACGCGAAGGCGATCGAAAAGGCCCGCACAGGTCTCTTCGCCGACCCGCTGGTCGCGCACCTGGCACCCGAGCAGCTGAAGCGTTTCTTCGTGAAGGAGGCCGGCGGCTACGAGGTCGCCAAGCGGGTGCGCGATCTGTGCATCTTCGCGGTGCAGAATCTGGTGAAGGATCCGCCCTTCTCCAAGTTGGATCTGGTCTCCTGCCGGAATCTGATGATCTATTTCGGTCCGCCTCTGCAGAAGCAGGCGCTGCAGATCTTCCACTACGCCCTGGAGCCGAATCGGTTTTTGATGTTGGGTTCCTCGGAATCCATCGGGGCGCGGGCCGATCTCTTCGCACTCCTCGACCAGAAGAACAAGATCTACACCAAGAAATCCAATGCGCCTCGGCTCGACCCTGCGCTCATGCCGCGTGCGTTTCAAACCCCCGGCGATGTCCCTGTCGTTTCCCCTGCGAAGGGTCTTCAGGAGCCGATCGATCTCGCCGAAGCGGCCGACCGGATGATCCTCGAGCACTACGGGCCGCCGGGCGTGGTGATTTCGAGCGACCTGGAGATTCTGATGTTTCGCGGCGAGACCGGTCGCTATCTGGATCCCATCCCGGGTGCGGCAACCCTGAATCTACTCAAGCTCGCGCGCAGGGAGCTCGCCGTGGAGCTGCGCGCGGCCATCCAGGAGGCGCGCACGAGCGGCGCATCCGTGAGCAAGAGTCGGGTCTGGTATCGGCGCAACGGAACCGATGCCTGGGTCGGTCTGCAGGTGCTGCCGATCGACATCGGCAGCGGGGCACCCGATCGGCTGTTGGTCCTGTTCGACGAGACAGCGGCCGCCGAGCCGGGCTCGGTCGCCGCGCTCGGCGTCGCGAGCGAGCCCCCGATGCCGGTGGACGAGCGCATCGTTGCGCTCGAGCGCGAGCTGACCTCCACGCGCGACTATCTCCAAGCGATCATCACGGAACAGGAGCGCAACAACGAGCAGCTTAGGTCCGCCAACGAAGAGATCCAGTCCGCCAACGAGGAGCTGCAGAGCACGATCGAGGAGCTGGAGACGGCCAAGGAAGAGCTGCAATCCACCAACGAGGAGCTGGCGACCGTCAATTGCGAGCTGGAAAATCGCAACAACGACTTGGCCCAGGCCAACAGCGATCTCGGTAATCTCCTCCTCAGCGTCCATCTTCCGGTGCTGATCCTGGGGGCGGACCTGCGCATCCGTCAGTTCACGCCGCAGGCCGAGCAGCTCTTGAACCTGATCTCCTCGGATCTCGGACGGCCCATCGGAAACATCAAGCCGAATATCGAGATTCCCGATCTCGAACAGCGGGTTCAGGCGGTCATCGATCAGGTGACCCCGCAGGCGCTGGACCTTCAGGATAAGGACGGCCACTGGTATTCGGTGCGGATTCGCCCCTACAAGTCCGCAGAGAACCGCATCGAGGGCGCGGTGATCGCCTTCGTCGACGTGGACGAGGTGAAGACCTCCGAGGCTCGCCTACGCCATGCATTGGAGCAGGAGCAACGTCTCGCGGCCCTGGTGAAGGATGCCGAAGATGCCATTACGGTGCAGGGCTTCGACGGGTCCATCCGTGCCTGGAACCCGGCGGCCGAGCGCATCTACGGGTATCGCGAGAGCGACGCCTTGGCGATGTCGGTGGAGCGACTCATACCGACCGAGGCGAAGGCGCTCCACCGGGCGACGATCGAGCGCCTGCAGCGCGGCGAGCGCGTCGAGACGTTCGAGAGCGTACGCGTGCGCGCCGACGGCAGTCCGCTGGCCGTGCTGATCCACCCCATCGCGCTGCTGGACATGCGCGGAACACCCTACGCGTTTGCAACCACCGAGCGCCCCGCAAGTAAGACCGACACCTAACCGGGTAGGGCGGACAAGCGCAGCGCGGTCTTGCGAAGCTGACGGATAGCTGGGTGGACTTCGCTAACGCTCGTCCACTCTACGGGAACCGTCCACCTGGCGCTCGTCCACCCTCCGGGCTGGTTCGCCGGCACCCCGCTACGGTTTTCGGGCGCGCCCGCGACCTTTGTGGTTAAATCCCGCGCCATGTTCCATCCCATCGCCATCTACATCGGCCTGCGCTACACGCGAGCGAAGCGCCGTAATCATTTCATTTCCTTCATCTCCGGCACCTCGATGGTGGGCATTACGCTCGGCATCGTGGCGCTGATCGTGGTGCTCTCGGTGATGAACGGTTTTCACAAGGAGATCCAAGCTCGCATTCTGAGCATGGCCTCGCACGCGACCCTCGCCGATCCCTACGGTGGAGGTATCAAGGACTGGCGCGAGGTGCTGGAGCGGGTTCGCGCCCATCCGGACGTCGTCGGCGCGGCACCCTTCGTCGAGGTTCAGGGGATGCTGGTGAACGGCTCCCAGGTGAGCGGCGCCCTGATCCGCGGCATCATTCCAACGGAGGAAGACCAGGTCGCGGAGCTGCGCAGAGACATGGTTGCGGGCTCGGTGGACGACTTGGTCGACGGCGAGTTTCGGATCATCCTCGGGCAGGATCTGGCGAATTTCCTGGGCGTGATGCCGGGGGACAAGGTCACCGTCGTCACGCCTCAGGTGAGCGCGACGCCGGTCGGGATCATGCCGCGGCTTAAGCGCTTCACCGTGAGTGGGGTCTTCTCGGTCGGCATGGCGGATTACGACCGCAATGCCGCCTTCATGCAGATGGACGATGCGGCCAAGCTGTTGAGCCTGGGCGACGCGGTCTCGGGTGTTCGGCTCAAGTTGACCGACATGTGGTTGGCGCCGCAGCTCTCGCGCGACATCGCCTACGAGTTGGACGGGGTCTATCGCGTCTTGGACTGGACCCAGGTCCACAGCAACTTCTTCAGCGCATTGGCGATGGAGAAGCGCATGATGAGCATCATCCTCTTCCTGATCGTGGCCGTGGCCGCCTTCAACATCGTCTCGACCCTGGTGATGGTGGTCACCGACAAGCAGGCGGATATCGCCGTGCTGCGTACCCTGGGTGCCTCGCCCGCGCGCATTATGGGGATCTTCATGGTGCAGGGGACGGCAATCGGTTTGGTCGGGACCCTTATCGGGATGGTGGCCGGGGTGATCCTGGCGCTCAATGTCGAGAGCGTCGTCGCCGGGATCGAGGGGCTCTTCGGCGTTCACTTTCTGGATCCGACCATTTATTACATCAGCGCGCTGCCGTCGGACGTGCATCTGAAGGACGTGCTCTTCGTCGGCGGCGCGGCCTTCGTGATGTCGGTGCTTGCGACCATCTATCCGGCCTGGCGTGCGGCCGCCACCCAACCGGCCGAGGCCCTGCGTTATGAGTGATCTCATGCCGGTGTTGGAGGTCCAGGGCCTGTCGAAGACCTTCCGACAGGGGCCGCTGGAGGTCGAGGTGCTGCGCGATGTGGATTTTCGCGTCGGTGCCGGCGAGCGGATCGCGATTGTCGGGGCCTCGGGCTCGGGTAAGAGCACCCTGCTGCATTGCGTCGGCGGACTGGAGCGCCCGAGCAGCGGGAGCCTGCGCTGGCTCGGCCAAGAGGCCAACCGGCTCTCCGAGGCCAAGCGCGGCCTGCTGCGCAACCGCCATCTCGGTTTCGTCTATCAGTTCCATCATCTGCTCGCCGAGTTCACCGCGCTCGAGAACGTCGCCATGCCACTGCTCATCGGCGGCAGCCGGCCGGCGGAGGCACGCGATCGTGCGGCCGCGTTGCTCGATCGCGTGGGTCTGGGGAGTCGTGCACGGCACAAGCCCGGCGAGATGTCGGGCGGCGAGCGTCAACGCGCGGCCGTCGCGCGCGCCCTGGTCACCCATCCGGCCTGTCTCCTGGCGGACGAGCCCACCGGGAACCTCGATCGGGTCACCGCCGCTCGGGTCTTCGATCTGATGCTGGAGCTCAATGCTGCGATCGGGACGAGTCTGGTCATCGTCACCCACGATCAGGAATTGGCCGGGCGCATGGATCAGGTCTGGCGATTGGACGACGGGCGGTTGTCGCGCGACGCCGAGGCCCGGTAGCGTTCACGCCGCTGCCGGATGCGGCGCATCAGCCGTTGGCGCCAGAGCTGCTGAATCGTGAGATACCCCAGTCCCGAGCAAATGATTCCGCACACCAGGTTGCCCAGCGCCAACGGCCAGATCACTGCGAGCCAGTGATGCCAGTTCAGCCAGTACTCGAGCTCGATTTCGCCGGGCTCGATCCCCAGCATCCAGCAGCCGAGTCGATAGGTGAAATAGAACAGCGGCGGGATGGTCACCGGGTTGGTGACCCAGACCAGCGCGACCGAAATCGGTAGATTGACCCGAAGGAGGATAGCGGCCCCGGCGGCGATCAGGGACTGGCCGAAGGGTGGCAGAAAACTGACGAATATTCCGAGCGCAGTCGCGCCCGAGACCGAATGCCGGTTGAGATGCCAGAGGTTCGGGTCATGCAGGAGCTTGCCGAAAACCCCGAAACGGCCGCTGGCTCGGATGGCTCCGGCGGCGGGTAGATTTCGCTTTAGCCATCGTTTCACGCCGCAAGTCCGGGGGGTCTTACGTCAGAGGGAAAGAGCAGGGAGTATATAGCAGTCATGGACAGATGCCTTGGTCAGTATTGTCGCGACTGTTGCGGTCCGTCGAGCGGCGATCACAAACCGCTCATGGCACCGCGACGGTGATCGGAAGTACGACCGGCGCCGGTCTCGCGTTCGCGTCCGGTGTCTCCGTCATTTACCTGCTGCCCAGGCTGCCGCCGCTTGTCCTCGCCGGCTTCGTTACTGCCGGTTTGGGCGTCGCCGCGTGGCGCTGGCGCCTGCTCCGACTGCCCTTCTGGCTGCTGCTCGGCGCATTCTGGGCGCACTGGCACGCCTGCCTTCTGCTGTGCCCGCCCTTCCCGGATGATCTGGCCCGTGCCCCGCTGGTCGTGGAGGGGCGCATCGCCTCGATCCCGAACGAGTCCGGTCTTGCACGGCGATTTCTGTTCGAGGTGGAGCAGGCCCGGAATGAGGGCGAGCTGATCCCCTTCACCGGCCTGGTCCGACTCTCCTGGTACGAGGACGCGCCGCCCTTGCGCGCCGGGGAGCGCTGGCGCCTGCCGGTGCGGCTCAAGCCCAGGCATGGTCTCGCCAATCCCGGTACCTTCGACTTCGAGCGCTGGTTGTTCGAGCAGGGTGTACAGGCGACGGGCAACCTGCGTCGGGGCGAGCCGCCGCAGCGGCTCGATGCGGGGGCCGGCCGCTACTGGCTCGACCGTCGGCGGCAGGTCCTATCCGAGCATCTCGCCCGAGTCTTGGACGGCGCGCCGGCTCTGCCGCTCGTGCAGGCCCTGGTGATCGGCGATCGCTCTGGATTCGGTCAGAACGACTGGGACGTGCTCACGCGCACCGGAACCAACCACCTGGTCGCCATCTCGGGGCTGCACGTCGGCCTGATTGCCGGCGCGATCTTTCTTCTCGTGCGTTGGCTTTGGTCGCGCAGTGCGCGCCTTACCGTCGCGCTTGCCGCACCGCGCGCGGCGGCGATCGGCGGGATGATCGCCGCGCTCGGCTATGCCGGGCTGGCGGGCTTCGCGATCTCGACCCAGCGCGCGCTCGTCATGATCGCCGTGGTTTTCGCGGCGCTCGTTTGGCGGCGTACGCTTCGGCCTTACCACGCCCTCGTGCTCGCCCTGGTCGGGGTGCTGCTGGTCGATCCAAGGGCGGTCCTGTCGCCCGGGTTCTGGCTGTCGTTCGGCGCCGTTGCGGCGCTCTTGTTCAGCCTCGGACAACGGCTGCCGAGCCGCGATCTCTGGACGCGGTGGGGTCGCGCTCAATGGGCGGTCGGGATCGGCCTGCTGCCGCTGCTGTTCATGCTCTTCGGACGTGCCTCGCTTGTCGCACCGCCGGTGAATCTTGTGGCCGTGCCGGCTTTCAGTCTGATCCTGCTGCCGTTGGTCTTGGCGACGAGCCTGCTGAGCCTGATCCCCGGGCTCGGCTCGGTCCCCGCGTGGCCGTTGCAGTGGACGGCGCATCTGCTCGGGTGGTGTCTGGACGGGCTCGCCCGGGTTGCCGCCTGGCCCTGGGCCGCGATGGCGCTGCCCGAGCGTCCGCTCTGGGTCTGGCTGGCCGCGGGCGCCGGGGTGCTACTGATGCTCGCGCCGCGAGGGTTGCCGGGGCGCTGGCCAGGCCTGCTGCTCGTCGTTCCGATGTTTGTTCTTCGGACACCGCAGCCGGACGATGGGGATGCCTGGTTCACCCTGCTGGATGTCGGGCTTGGCCTGTCCGCCGTGGTGCGCACCCGAGAGGGCACGCTCGTCTACGACACCGGGCCTGGATTCCCGAGCGGGTTCGATACGGGCAGTGCGGTTGTCTTGCCGTTTCTGGCGGCTCAAGGGGTGCGGCGGATCGAGCGACTGGTCGTCAGCCACGCCGACCGGGATCACGCCGGCGGTCTGGCCGGTCTCGCGGAAGGTATCCCGATCGATCGCATCGACAGCGGAGAGCCCATGCGTCTGGGCGTGCAAAACGTCGTGCCGTGCAGGGCAGGCGAGGGCTGGGAATGGTCCGGCGTGAGGTTTCGGTTCCTCCATCCGGACGGCGCGGGGTTCCGAGGCAACGACGCCTCTTGCGTGCTGCGTGTCGAAACCGGGGGGCGCTCGATTCTCCTGACCGGCGATATCCAGGCGCGGGTCGAGCGCCGCCTGGCACGCGCGTCGGGCGAGGCGATCGGGAGCGATGTTCTGGTTGCCGGTCATCACGGCAGCGCCACCTCGACGCATTCCGATTTTCTGGACGCCGTCGCGCCGGGATTGGTCCTCTTCGCCTCGGGCTATGCCAACCATTTCGGTTTCCCCGTTGCGGAGGTCCGCGAGCGGGTCTCGGCGCGCGGTATCCGCACGCTCGACACGGGTCTTGTCGGCGCGATCGAGCTGCGACTCGGCTCTGACGGTACCATCGAGGGCCCCTGGACATGGCGGGAGCGCGCCGGCCGGTTCTGGACCCATCGCGCAGACGGATGGCTGGGCCGTTGAACCCTGCCGGCTCCGCCGGGCTCCGAAGACACCTCCGACCCCGGCCACTTCGAATCGACCGAGGCGGTCACCTGCACCCTGCCTTACGGAAAACCGGCGTGCGCTCGGTATACACTGGTGCCTTTTGAGCAAGGAGAAGAGGATTCATGGCGAAGTATCAGGTCTACGGCATCGGCAATGCGCTGGTGGATATGGAATACGAGGTGGATGCGGCGGATCTCGGCATCCTGGGGATCGACAAGGGTGTTATGACCCTGGTCGACGAGGCGCAGCAAGCGGCGATCATGTCGCACCTCAAACATCACCAACCCCAGCGCGGGTCGGGCGGATCGGCCGCGAACTCGGTCATCGCGCTCAGCCAGTTCGGCGGCAAGGCCTTCTACTCCTGCAAGGTGGCCGACGACGAGTTGGGTCACTTCTGAGTGCGGTCAGCGATTTTGATGGTGGCGTGATCAAGTTGCGTGATGGGGGTCGGCGAAGCGCTCCCGCGGTCTCGCGCGGCCGGGGTATGGGCCGGCGGCGCGAGGTGGATCAAGCGCGGTGACGGGACTCAGAACAACAGGGGATCGTCGAAATCCGGTCCGTCGAACAGGTCCGGTTGGTGGTCGCGAGGCCGGTTGTCGTCGCGTTCGGCATCGCGGATTTGGGAGGCGTAGCGGGTCTCGAACTGATCGGTCAGTCGGAAGAGGACCTCCCGGATGGCGAGGACCGCGTCATCGGACAGGGGTGGCCAGAAGAATGGCTGCAGGGTGGTGTCGGGCTGCGGCATGGTGGTGCTCCGAGTCGGTCAACGTGGCAGGGCGGCCCGCCGCGGGGTGGCGGTGGTGGGCGGGGTGAAGACCTCGAGGAAGAGCGCCTCGTCGAGGTGGGGGCGCTCGGTTTGGGCGGCGACGGCGAGCAACTCGGCGGCCAGGGTGGTGAGGATGCGGTAGTTGCCGGCGGCGTGGTCGCAGAGGGTGTGTTGCAGGGGCTCGCTCATGAGGGCGGCGTTGCCGGCGCTGGCGCACAGGTGTTGCAGGCAGGCGAGCAGCTCCTCGCGGCGCGCATGCTCGGTGGCCAGACGGGTGCGGATGCGCGAGCCCAGGGGCAGCAGCTCCTCGCGGCGCAGGTGATCGGTGAGGCGGGTATCCCCGGCGAGGACGACGCACAGCAGCGGTTGGGAGTCGAAGCGGGCGCTGGCGAGCAGGCGCAGCTCGTTGAGCACGGCGGGGCTCATCTCCTGGGCCTCGTCCACGAGCAGCACGGCGCGCCGGCGGGTGGTCTGCAGATGGCCGAGCCAGGTGGCACGCAGCGCCTTGAAACCGCCCCAGCGGTTGTGCGGACGCAGCGGCACGGCGAACAGCTCGCCGAGCTCGCGGTAGAAATCCCCGAGGCTGCTTTGCGGATGATCGATGGCGCCGACGCTCAGATCCGGGAGCCGGGCGAGACGCTCGGCGAGCAGACGCAGCACGACGCTTTTGCCGGTGCCCGGTTCGCCGTGGATCATCGCAAACCCGCCTTCGCGGATCTGCGCCTGTTCGATGCGCCACAGGAAGTGTTCCACGCGCGGGGGGATGTAGAGCGCCTCGATCGGCAGCTCCGAGGAGAAGGGATGCCATTTCAGGCCGTAGAGGGCGAGCAGTCGCGCATTCATCGGGTGTCCTCGGCGGTGTTCAGGGGCAGATAGGCCGGCGGCAAGCCGGTCGCGGCATGGGTCTCGAGGAGCTGGCGCAGCAGCGGCGCCATCCCGCTCGGTGTGCTCGGTTGCGGCACCGGTGCGCCGGGCACCAGCGCACGGCGGGCCTCCCCGGCATTGGCGGCCTTATCCAGCGGACGCAGGGGGCTCAAGATCGCACCGCTGTGCGGATCCACCAGATCGACATGGGCCAGATCCCAGCGCGCGTAACGCAGATGCACCGTCTCCAGGGCGCGGTAGCGTGCGGGGATTTCCAGGCGGATGCCGGCCAGGCTGACGGTGCCGTCGGCCCGGCGTTGGCGTCGTGCGACCTCGATGCGGAAGGCCGCGCGCAAGGCGGCGGCGTCCGGGCAGGGGCGCGCCACGGTCGGGCCCTCCAGATAGCGCGCCAGCGGCGTAGTGGCCAATTCCGAATGGGTGCTGCGGTGATACTCCTGCTCGACCCAGGCCTGGGTGGCGTGGTTGAGGGCCTGCAGCGTGAGCCCGGACTCGCCTTCGAGCATCGCCATCAGGCGGCCTTCCACGCGGCCCCAAAAGGCCTCCTGCTTGGCGTTCTGATAGGGCGAATAGGGCAAGGTGGTCTGATGCAGGACGCCCAGACGGGCCAATCCGGCGGTCGTCTCCTCGGCCAGCATCGCCGCGCCGTTGTCGGTCATCAGGGCGCGCGGCAGGCCGCGCTTCATGAACGCCTGCGACAGCCCGTGCACCAGCACCTCGGCGGTCTCGTTGGTGTACCACTGCAGGTGACAGACCAAGCGCGAGCGATCGTCGATGACCCCGAACAGCAACGGCGTGAGCCAGGTTCCGGCCGCCGTGAGCACCTTGCGCGAGCCGTGATGGAAATCCAGGTGCCAGAGCGCCGAGACGTGCTCGACCTCGAAGCTGCGCACCTCGCGCTGCTCCAGGCGATCGCGCGCGGCCAGCGCGCCGGCGGTGTCGCGCTTGGGGGTGGCGCGGCGCACCATCCCGTGGGCCTTCAAGTAGCGCCGCACGCTCGGATAGGACGGCACCGGGGTGGCGGTGCCGGCGAGGGTCGCGGCCAGGTTGTCGCGATGCAGCTGGGCGGTCCAGCCGGGATGATCGCGGTACTGCGCCTGCAGGGCCTCGCGGGCGGCGGGCAGCACGCTCGGGAAGGCCCCGCGATCGGCGCGCACGCGATTGCGCAGCACCGCCACCGGATCGGGCGCGGCGCGCGCGGCGTAGTACCAGCGCTCGAGGGTCGACACACCGAACCGAACATCCAGGCCGGTGACGGGATGGCGCCAGGTCTTGGCGGCCAAGGCGGCGAGTGCCGCCTGCAACTCGCCGTCCGACGGCGGGGCGGCGAGCAAGGGTCCGATGATCGCAAAGCGCACGCGGGCCCAACGCTCGCGTTGCGGAACCTCCACGGGGGTCGGCATAGGGGTCTCCCGGCCACGGCGCCGGGGGTTCCGACACCTTCGCGACCAGCCTAGCCGGGTGCCCCGGCGCCTTCGAGCTGCATCCTCTGCGTGGCGTCAGCCGCCCTCGTGCAGCCTGCACGAACGACTCGTCAAGGGACTCAAAAAGCGCAGCAACGCCACCAGGGCGTCCGCGGCATCGCCGAGGAAGCGCTCGAGCAGACTCCCCGGCGCCTGCTGCAGATCCACCGGCGGGACAAAGCCCCCTGCGCGCTGCACCACAGCGGGGTCTGCGCCAACTGCTCCCGCCACCAGGTCTGCCAGCGCCGCAGGGTGCGGATCGGGACCGCCAACGTCGCGGCCAAGGCGTCCGCTTTGGGGTGATGTCCGCTATGGCGCACGCAGGCCACCACGACGATGAGGCCGAGATAGACCCGCCGGCCCAAGAACCGCACCGAGCGCGGCGTCAGGCGTCGCCGACACTGCGCACAGCAAAAGCTGCGACGCGTGGCGAACGCCTCGCGCCATGGCTCCGGACAGCCGCGCGGTTTACGGGGGTAGTCGGCCTGATGCAGCGTGCCGCCGCAGGCGGGACAACCGGCCTCTCGGGCGGCCTCGGCGAGATCCTCGTCGATGTGCAGCAACAAGGCGAAAAACGTGGGGCTTTCAAGGACGGCGTGGCACACTGATGGCGTCTCTTTGTCTTCGCAAACAAGAGACTCTCCCGACGGGTGCTGTTGTTCAAGCACCCCGAGGGAGGCCCACCGCTCGCCCTCATGAAAGATGACGATTTAAGGGGAAATAACCATCAGGGAAGGTGGCCGTGCTCAACTTCTATATGAACGACCTGATCCGCGGCGGCGTGGATACCAACAACCACACCCGCAAGGATGAAGGCCACACCGGACGCTGCGTGGTTCTGGTGACGCCGGACAGCGATCGCACCATGTGTACCTTCCTGGGGGTGAGCGGTGCACTCTCCGCCAACGAGCTGGTCGAGGATGCGCTGCGCGGCTCCGAGTGGTTCTACACGGAGGGCTATCTGGTGACCTCGGATGCCGCTCGCGAGGCGTCCGTTCTCGCGAAGGGGATCGCAGACGCGGCGGGGGTGAAGACCGCGATCTCGCTGTCCGATCCGAATATGGTGAAGTTCTTCAAGGCCGGCCTGCTCGACATGATCGGGTCCGGGGTGGATCTGCTGTTCGCCAACGAGTTCGAGGCGATGGGCATGGCCGGCAGCGAGGACCTCGGTGTCGCGGTGGAGTATCTCAAGACCATCAGCCGGACCTTCGCCGTCACGCGCGGGCCCGAAGGCGCCTTGGTCTGGGACGGCGAGAGCCTGATCGAGATTGCGCCGGTGAAGGTCAAGGCCGTCGATACGGTCGGTGCGGGGGATATGTTCGCCGGTGCCTTCATCTACGGGCTCAGCCAGGGCTGGGGATTTGCGCGGGCGGGCTGTCTGGCATCGGCGGCTTCGGCCAAGCTGGTGACCAGTCTCGGTCCGCGGATTTCCGCCGATGAGACACAGGCGATTCTGAAAGGCTTCGACATCTGATCGATCGTGTTCCGATTCTGCGGAGCGGTCGGCAGTTCGAGGGGGTCCACCGGGGCTAGGATTCAGTCAATGGATTCTGCTCAGCGTACGGACTTGCTCCAGGGGAGGGGGTTTCCGCGGATTGGTCGATCGAGAGATCCGCGGCGGTTCGTCATCGACCCGCGGATTTCGCACGATGACCTTGCAGACTTTTGCACAACCCATACCCGGCTTTCCGACCGGGATGACCTTGTCGATTGCGATCGGCGATTCAGGGTCCTCCGCTCATCTCAAATCTGCAAGCAGCCTGCTCGGGACTCTGCCGTCGGTCGGGGATCGGATCTCTCCCGCCAAGCTCACGGAGATGTTGGAGGCGTTGCTGGCAAGCGACTTGGACGCCGCCCAACGACTGCGGTTTCTCCATGCCTGCAAGGCTCCCTTGTTGGATGCCTGCGAACACGCCGATGTCGACACGGGTTCGCGGACCGGCGATGCGACCGGCGCGAGCGGCGGTGGATCCGGATCGGTGTTCGAGGGGCGTCTCTATCGACTGATGTTCCGCAACCTCGCAGCGGCCATCGAGAGGGCTGCGGACCGACACCGTGCTACCGATGCCGATTTGAACGCGTGGGCGGTCCGTAACTTGTTCCATGTCTTTCAGCATCAGATCCGGCACGCCGCGCGCCTGCAGATCCCGCTCCCCGCCGGATCGTGGCGTGATCTTCATGCCCTGTCGGTGCGGCTCGTGGTGAGCGCCAGATCTCGGCGAGCGGGCGACGGTTCCCGTGATGCCGGTTGCGAGGTCGGCCATCAGGGCGTCAGGTCGATCGAGCTGAGATACAAGGAGGTCCTTCTGCTAGGACTCATCGCGCAGGTTGCCGTCACCGCAATACCGGATTGCGCGAACGGCTTTCACGCTTGGGCGGTCGAAACCCGCTTGGAGAATCCGTTCGGTTTGATCGGCCAGCGTGGATTATGGCTCGTGGATCTCGCAGACGACGCCCCGCCGTGCGAGTGCACCGGGCCATTGGGCCCGGAGTTTCGTGGCTGGGTCCTATTCCCGCCGGAGGATTTTGTTCGCATGCTCGACTCGGCGCGTCTGTCCGAGACCTTGCTTCGCGACCGGGGTGCTCTCTCGTCCCCCGTCTAGGAACGGTTCCAAAAAGCAAAACAGCTCGACGAGAGAATATCCTTGCCGCGGTTGTTGTTGTCGAGTTCGACGCCGACAACGGCGAACACAACGGCAACGATAATCACACCGATGGGATTCGGTGCTCGACTGATTTCCGGGATGTTGCTTGGAGAGCGATGCCGAGCGCCACGATTCGGTCGGATATCCGCAGCGCGCCGCCGACTCCGTATAGAATCGCTGCCAACGATCCCTTGGCAGCGTTGATTCCCTTCTTTGCTTATGACGACTCTTCTCGCGATCGATACCTCGGGCGACGCCTGCTCGGCGGCCCTGCTGTCGGGCGAGCGGATCGAGCAAGTGCTCGAGACCGCGCCGCGTCGGCACGGCGAGCTGATTCTGGGCATGATTCAGCAGGTTCTGGCGAGCGCCGGAACCCGTCTGGACGAACTCGACGCGATCGCCTTCGCGCGCGGTCCCGGATCCTTCACGGGAGTGCGGATCGCGGTCGCCGTCGCGCAGGGGGTCGGCTTCGGCGCCGGTTTGCCGCTCGTGCCGATCTCGACGCTGGCCGCCATCGCGCAGGGAGCGTTCCGGCGCAGCGGTGAACGGCGTCTCCTGGTGGCACTGGATGCGCGGATGGGCGAGGTCTACTGGGGGTGTTTCGAGATCGACGACAGCGGCTTGGCGGTGGCCCGCTGCGAGGAACGCGTGTGTCCTCCGGAGGCGGTCGAGGCTCCGGACGGCAAGGGATGGTTCGGTGTGGGGCCGGGCTGGTCCGTGTACGGCGCCGAGCTTGCCCGGCGAACCCGCGTATCGCCGAACGCCTCTTTCTGCGAGGCGATCTGCGAGGCACGGGATCTGGCCGTACTCGGCGCCGCCGAGCTTGCCGCGGGGCATGGGGTGCCGCCCGAGCTGGCGGCACCCGTCTATCTGCGGGATCGCGTTACGCGGGTCGGCTGAAGGTCTGGCCGTGCTGGACCTGTTGATGTTCGTGGTCGTGCCGGCAATGACGCTTGAGACAAGTGATCACATAGTGGACCAGGGTGCCGCCGACGGCGAGGAAGACCGCCGCGCCGGCGGCCAATCTGACAGTGGGCTCGATCTGGGAGAGTCCCAGCACGAGCCAGGTGATGAAGGCGAGCACGCTCGAGATCAGCACGACCATGACGAAGGGCAACGGGGAACGACTACATTTCGGGCACAGCTTCATGGATTGGACTCGTTCGGATAGGTTTCAGTGGTAGGTCCTTTTGTTCTCGGGTTTCGGCCGTCTACGTCCCTTTCCTTGCTGCCGGATTCTTTTCTAATCATCACTTAGACATTTCTTTTCGCTCGATGACATTGAGAATTGTCAATTTGAAGGCTTGGGTTGTTGTTTTCCAACCCCTCGCTCGGGTTGGTCTCGATGGCTGACGCCGCCTTCGCGCGTCGTCTGTTGCTCGAGGTCTTTGCCGCGGCCCTGCGCGCGACGGAGGGGCGTGCGGTTGTCGGGCAGGCGCTCGTCGCGCGACCCTTGGACGGCCCGGTGTGGATCTGTGCGATCGGCAAGGCCGCGCAGTCCATGGTGCTCGGAGTCTGCGATGCACTGGGTCCGCGCGTTGTCGGCGGACTACTGATCACCAAGCCGGGTCATTTGCATCCCCCGGCACTTGCCGGGCTCGGGATCGAAAGCCTAATCGGCGGACATCCCTTGCCGGATGCGGGGAGTCTGGCGGCCGGCCGGCGCTTGATCGTCGCGCTCGGCGCACTGCCGTCGCAGGCCGAGGTGCTCTTCCTGCTCTCCGGCGGGGCCTCGAGTCTGGTCGAGGTGCCGATCGCGGGACTGGGTCTCGCCGATCTGCAGCGCATGAACCAATGGTTGCTCGGCAGCGGTCTGCCGATCGACGCGGTAAATCGGGTGCGCAAGTCGGTCTCTCGGATCAAGGGCGGAGGGCTGCTCAGCGAGCTCGGGGGGCGGCCGGCGCGCGTGTTGGCGATTTCGGATGTGCCGGGCGATGATCCGGGCGTGATCGGCTCCGGGTTGTTGGTTCCCGAGGTCGGCTTGGCCGAGGCGATTGCTCGGCTTGATCTGCCGACTTGGCTGTCGGATTGGGTCGAGCGCGGTCTGACGGAGGGGGGTCCGTTGCCGAGGCGTGGTCCGCGGGTCGAGCTGGTCGCGACCCTAGAAACCGCCAAGTCCGCCGCGGCCGAGGCTGGGCGTCGTGCGGGTGTCGCGGTCCGGGTCGACGCGCAGCCGGTAGAAGGCGATGCCGCCCTCGCCGGTCGACGCCTGGCTCGCGCCGTGTTGGCCGGACCGGGGGGTCTCTCGATCGCTGGCGGGGAGACGACGCTGCGTCTGCCGGGTGCTCCGGGACGGGGCGGTCGGAATCAACACCTCGCCCTGGCCGCGGCAATCGAGCTTGCCGGTCATGCCGATGTCGCGTTGCTGAGCGCGGGGACCGACGGAACCGACGGCCCGACCGACGACGCTGGGGCCTTGGTCGACGGCACCACGCTGGAACGGGTTCGTGACGCCGGACTCGACGCCGAGCAGGGGTTGAGAGGGGCTGATTCGGGTACGCTGCTCGAGGCGAGCGGCGACCTGATCCGTACCGGACCGACGGGGACCAACGTGATGGATCTGATTTTGGGGTGGCGAGGATGACGCCTGTGCAGGCCAACCTCTTCGATGCTGCAGCCGCCTGTCTCGGCGAGCCGGATCCGACCCGAAAGCAGGCCGCGACGCAGGCGGCGGCCGAGCAATGGCGCGCCGGGGGGCTGCGTGCGGACGCCGCGGATGCGTCCCCCGTTCGGGATCTGCCCGGGCGTCCGGCGAGACCCGAGCTGGTCCCGCCGCGTGCGCTCAAGGCGCGCAAGCTCAAGAGCCGCGAGGGCCGGGCGGCCATGATCCATGCGGTCGCACACATCGAGTTCAACGCCATCAACCTCGCCTTGGACGCGGTACAACGCTTCCGCGAGATGCCGACGGAGTATTACGCCGACTGGATCCAGGTCGCGGCCGAGGAGGCGGAGCATTTCGGACTCATGCGCAACCGACTTCAAGATCTCGGCTACGCATACGGCGATTTCCCCGCCCATGACGGTCTCTGGGAGATGGCACGCGCAACCGCACATGACCCGCTCGTGCGAATGGCATTGGTCCCGCGTGTCTTGGAGGCGCGCGGTCTGGACGTGACGCCCGGGATGATCGCGCGCTTCGAAGCGGCGGGCGACCCAGAAACGGCGGCCTGCCTGGGTGTCATCCTCCGCGACGAGGTTGGTCATGTCGCTGTCGGCTCGCGTTGGTTCAGGCGTCTGTGCAATGACCGCGGTCTCGACCCGGGTCCGCTCTATTTCGAGCTACTGCGGGAATACATGCGTGCCGAGATTCGCTGTCCGCTCAACCTCCCGGCCCGTCGCGAGGCCGGCTTCGACGAGGTCGAGCTCGATCGCCTTCAGGCACTCTGCCGGGCGGGGGAGGGCGGGTACGTCGCCTAATCCGCGGGCGCGGTTGTGGGTGTGCCGATGTGGTTGAATCCGGAAAGAGCTTCCAGCCCGTAGGCGGTGGACGAGCGAGACCGAAGTCCACCGATTTCCGCGCCGGCATTGATGGACTGCGCTGCGTTTGTCCACCGATCCGATCGGCAATCGCCCGGCTTATCCCGACGCTATCCATTGGATAAACAAAAAAAGCTGGTGGCCGGCGGCTGGAAGCTGGAGGCTCTTTCCGAACCGATGGATCTCCAACGAGAGGAACTGGCATGGCTCGTATCAAGCTCGAATTTCCGAATCCCGAGGGGCACACGCTGGTCGGTCTGCTAGAGACCCCTCCGGATCGCGTGCCGACGTCGCGTTATGCCCTCTTCGCGCACTGCTTTACCTGCAGTAAGGATATCGCCGCTGCGACCCGGATCAGTCGAGCCCTGGCTGCGCGTGGGATCGCCGTGCTGCGCTTCGACTTCACCGGGCTCGGCAACAGCGACGGCGACTTCGCCAACACCAATTTCTCCTCGAACGTTGCCGACTTGCTCGCCGCGGCGCGCAAGCTCGAGGAGGAGTACGAGGCCCCGGCGCTCCTGATCGGACACAGCCTGGGCGGCGCGGCGGTCTTGGCCGCGGTGCATGCGCTCCCGTCCGTCGAGGCGGTGGTGACCATCGCCTCCCCGGCCACCGCCTCGCATGTTCAACACCTCCTCAGCGGGGCGCGCGGCCAGTTGGAGGAGACGGGCGAGGCCGAGGTGCAAATCGGGCAGCGGCGCTTCCGCATTCGCAAACAGTTGCTGGAAGACCTGGATCAATACGCCTCGGCGGATCACATCCGTCACCTCAACCGCGCCCTTCTGGTGTTTCACTCGCCGCTCGACACCATCGTCTCGATCGGGGAGGCCGGCAAGATCTTCCAAGCGGCGCGCCATCCCAAGAGCTTCATCTCGCTCGACAAGGCCGACCATCTGCTCAGCAACCGCGAAGATGCCGAGTACGTCGCAGAGACCCTGGTCGCTTGGGCGAGCCGTTATCTGGGCCTCGGCCAGCACGGCTTCGAGCAGAGCATCGGGACCGCACCTCGCGTGGCCGAGAAAGAGGTCCTGGTCACCGAGCTCGATACCCGTTTCCAGCGCGGACTCTACACCCATCGCCATCAATGGCTGGCCGACGAGCCCAAGTCGGTCGGCGGCTCGGATCTGGGACCGACGCCCTACGATCTAATGCTCATGTCGCTCGGCGCGTGCATTTCCATGACGGTGCGGACCTACGCCAGGCACCAAGGGCTTGCGTTGGACGACGTCGAGGTGCGTCTGAGCCAAGACCGGGTGCACGGTCGGGATTGCCGCGATTGCGACCAAGAGGAAGGCAGGGTCGAGAGGATCGAGGTGCGTCTGAACATCCTCGGCGCACTCACGCCCGAGGAACGGACCCGTCTGCTCGGGATCGCCGCCCACAGCCCGGTCTATCGCACGCTTTCCGCGTGCATGATCGTCCGGATCGGCTTCGAGGAGGAGCCGCCGGTCACCTGAGCGCACGCCCAAGCCGAGGTTCGAGGGCTGAACAACCGCGCGCCGTTGAAGTGACGGCCGGGCCCGCGTAGCATCCCGCCCGCTTTCGTCCCGGTGTCCGCAGCTCGCAATCGCCGGACCCCGACTCAATGGCTTGCACGCAAACCGGAACCTCGACATGAAACGGATCGAACACTTCCTGGAATTGGTGATCTTCAGCAGCCGTTGGCTGCTTGCGCCCTTCTACCTGGGCCTTGTCCTCGCGATCGCGCTCCTGCTGGTCAAATTCGTCAAGGAGTTCATCCACTTCGTCCCGCTGGTCTTCAATGCCGAGGCCGGCGAGGTGATCATCGGGCTGCTCTCACTGATCGACGTCGTGATGATCGCCAACCTTGTTCTCATTATCGTGCTCGCCGGCTACGAGAACTTCGTCTCCCGAATCGATACGGGAAGCCACGAGGACCGACCCAACTGGATGGGTCATGTCGGCTTCGCCGAGCTGAAGATGAAGCTCATCGGCTCCATCGTCGCCATCTCCGGCATCGAGCTACTCAAGGCGTTCATGTACGTCGATCGCTTGACCAACGAGGAGCTGGCCTGGAAGGTCGGCATCCACATGACCTTCGTGGTCTCCGGTGTCTTGTTCGCGTTGATGGATCGGATCTCGGCGGACAAGGCGAGCAATCGCGGTGAGGATCATTGATCGACCTAGTCCGTCTCGAACACCCATCCGGTCGGATGCGGTGATCCAGCCAACCGCATCGCTCCCGAGGGTTGAGCTTCGCTCCTGATTGCTTGCCCGTCGGGCTCGCTCATCAACCTGACCACGTTGCTCATCGGAGGGTGGACAAGTGCAGCGCAGGCCACCGGCGGAGTCGCAGGGTTTGATGGACTTCGCTCTCGCTCGTCCATCCTACGGGGCGGCGTTATGAAAGGCACGTTTCGATGCGAAGAGGTTCGGTGGGACATGAAAGACGCCAATGGCAACTCGTAAGCGCTTCACCCGAGATGAAATCGTGCTCTGCATCTATGCCGCGCGATACGACATCGCCGAGATCGGAGGCATCGAGACCATCCACGCACTGCAATCACGCAGTCGTTCATCAATCAGCATGAAGATCCAGAATATCGTTGCAATGTGCGACGATGCAGGGATCAATCGAAACCCGATATCCATCTCGGAGGATGCACGCGTTCGATCGATGAGGTCCGTGAAATGCTGCAGTCGGGTGCTTCGGGTTAGATGCTGAAGCACGACTCGTTCAACTGGCCACCCGCTCTCCGAAAACACTCGTGACATCGCTCCGGCGGTGTCACGCCTCCCTTGGCGCTCCGCGCCACGTTGTCCGGGCTAGGAAAAACGACGGCGCGCATGACAACGCGGTTGTTCGATGTCGTTTAACAAATCCCGCGTGCACCCTCTCCCTACCGTTTGCCTCATCCCTCCGGAAGGTACCGATACAGATTCCAAGTGTGCACCGGGCGCGGGCATGGCGCTTCCGCGGCTTCGCTCACTGGCTGCCCGGCGCAATCGAAGAGCCGGCGATGGGTGTCGCTGCGAAAACCCGCGATGGCGGGCGGCGCCCCGAATCCGGAGACCAGCCAGAAGGCGGAGTCGACGGATTCCGGGTTGATTCGCGGTGCGATCTGTCCTCGCAGATACTCGGAGGGTCGGGTGAGGCCGGGCCATTGGGTCGTGGTGTCTAAGCCCGACGTATAAAACCGCAGCATCGCCGTCGTCTGATACCGGTCGGCAAAGACGGGCTCCCCCAGCGTGGCGACGATCTCGGCCAACTCCCGAAACCCATGGGTCTCGCGCAGGACGCGATTCTGGCTGTCTCCGAGCGGCAGTGCCGCGGTTGCCGCATGGAACGCGTAGAGACTCAGAAGCAGCAGATTGCCCAGTGCGGCGCCGATGGCCCAAGGGCGCAGATTGCGGAGCAGCAGCGCTGCCAAGGGCGCTGCCGAGATCAAATAGACGGCCGGCCAGTTCGGCTCCACGTCGCTGCCGGTTGCGACCAGCGCAAAGAATCCCAAGGGGAAGAGTGTCGCCGCCCACAGCAGAGGTTTGGCGTGTCGAGCGAGTGTCCCGGTCATCTCCTGGCTAGGTTTGTTACCTCGCGCCCGGTTGAGAAAAGGCGCAAGAAGAAGGGGAATCGCGATCAATCCCCAAAACGCGAGCTGGGTGCCCAGATAACCCGAAAGGCTGCCGAGACGCTCTCCGACCGATTGGGGGCCGGCGTTTTCGATGGAACCGGGCGTGCCGACTGGCAGCGCCCCGACCTCGGTCGAGAAGCCGTGGCCGAACTGAAAGCGCATGGTGAGCCACTCGTTCTGCTGATTCCAAAGGATGTTCGGCGCAAAGACCAGCAGTGCGACGAGCCCGCCGAGGTAAGGCCAACGTGTGCGCAGCGCATGCGGGTCGCTGAAAAGGATGGCCAACAGTAGCACCGGCCCGATCAGGACCATGGTGTATTTCCCGAGCAGACCGAGACCGACCGCTGCCCCGGCGGTGAGCCAGCGCCGACTCTGACCTGCGAGCGCGCGCTCGCTCTCGTGCAGGGCGAGCGCCCAGGCCAGGCCCAGCAGGGTGTCGGGCGTCGTGATGACGCCGCCGACGAATCCGGGAATGGTCGCGAAGACCAGGACCAACGCCAAGGCCAGGTCGCGCGTCGCCGTGAGGCCGCAGTTGCGGAAGAAGCGTGCAAGGATGAGCAGGGTCAGTGCGCCGGCGATCAGTGTCCCCGTGCGTGCTGCGAGCGCGGACCCCGGGGCGAGCCAGGTGCCGATGCCGAGCAGGGCCACACCTGGGGGATGATCGAAATAGCCCCAGGCAAGGCTGCGGGCCCAGTCGAAATAATAGGCCTCGTCCTGCGTAACGGGCAGGATTCCGGCGACGCCCATCCGCCAAGCCGTCATGGCCGCGATCAGGGCGAGCAGTAGGCCCCATGCTTGACGGGGTGTATCGATGCCTCGGGTCGTTTCCATGGTCCAGTGACTCGGTCGGTGATCTGATGCGGCGGAGCTCGGTCGCGATCGGTCGAGGTGCAGGGGACGCGATCGCGTTAGACCGCGCCCAGCGCGGTATGCGACGTTCTTGGATGGGATCGGCGCCCGCAGACTTGACTTTCGTTGGAGTCGGCGCGGTTTAAGAGATTAAAAAATATTAAATTCTAAACCGCGTCTCCGCAAAGGTCGGAAAAATCACTAAGCCCAACACAACATGAAAATGACGCATGTCGCTCTGGACGCGGTTTAGAATAGAACGACTTCGGAGCACGGCTCTGCGCTCTCGTCACCGTTCCGGCGTCCGCGGGCGGCAGTCTACTTCAAAGGCGCGCCCCGCACGTTCCTTCCCGCGACGAATCGACCCTTCGCTCATGGCCAACAGGATCTCCGATCAGCCGATGCCCCAACACAACTGCCCTCCGCCCGAGTTAGCCGTCATCGTACCGACCTACCAAGAGTCGGATATGGTCGACGAGGTCGTCCGGCGGGTCGAGGCGGTGTTGCAGGGGATCGACTGGGAGTTGATCTTCGTCGACGACGACTCGCCCGACGGGACCTCGGACCGGGTCCGCGCGATTGCGCGACGGGATTCGCGTGTCAGGCTGGTTCAGCGAATCGGTCGACGCGGACTCTCGTCGGCCTGTATCGAAGGCATGATGTCCACCGCCGCACCCTTTATGGCAGTGATGGACGGCGACCTCCAGCACGACGAGACCCTTTTGCCCAATATGCTCGAGGTCATCAAGGCGGAAAACCTGGACATCGTGGTCGGAAGTCGCTACGTCTCCGGCGGCGGCATGGGTGACTGGAATGCCCGTCGCCAATCCATGAGCCGGTTCGCGACGCGGATCGGCCAGTACTTGATCCATGCGGACCTGCAGGATCCGATGAGCGGGTTCTTTCTGGTGCGTGCCTCCGTTGTTCAGGGGTGCGTGCGGCGTCTCAGCGGGGTCGGCTTCAAGATCCTGCTCGACATCTTCGCCGAAGCCGAGCAGCCCCTGCGCTTTCGCGAGCTGCCCTATACCTTCCGTGCGCGCGAGGCCGGCAGCAGCAAGCTCGACAACGCGGTCCTGTGGGAATACCTGCTGATGCTGACTCAGAAGCTGATCGGCCCGGTGATCCCGGTGCGCTTCATCGCCTTCTCGGCGATCGGCGGGCTCGGTGTTTTCGTGCACATGGCCGTGCTCTGGCCCATGCTGACCCTGCTCGGGACGGACGCCTTCCTGATCGGCCAGTCCGTTGCGACACTGGTTGCCATGACCAGCAACTTCTTTCTGAACAACATCCTGACCTATCGCGACATGCGTCTGCGCGGTCGCCAGTTGATCCGAGGGTGGCTGTCCTTCGTCGCCGCCTGCAGCGTCGGTGCACTGGCCAATGTCGGCATCGCGGACTATCTCTTCCAAGGCGGGCACTCCGGCTGGTTCCTCTCGGCGCTCGCCGGGATCCTGGTCGGCGCGGTTTGGAACTATGCGGTGACGGCCGTCTACACTTGGAAGCGGCCGCGGGCGGCCTAGGTCCGAAGTGCGTTCTCCGGGCGCTCTCCGGGGGTGATCACGACAGGCGGGAAGCGGCCTAGTGGCGCAGTGCAGAGAATCCGAGACCATCCGAGATCATTCACGTTGTCGTTGTCGTTGTCGCAATCGTGGTCGTATCGATGGTCGATTACGACAAAGACAACGACAACGAGCGGTCTCGACACATCTGCCGTGCTGCACTCGGCTGACGGATTCATGCGCATCCTGATCGTCGAAGATGACCCGCTCCTCGGCGCGGGCCTGCGCACCGGACTCTGTCAGGACGGCTATCGGGCAGACTGGGTCGACAGCGCCGACCCGGCCGAGCACGCGCTGCGGGCGGAGCACTTCGATGTCCTGCTGCTCGACCTGGGGCTGCCGGGACGCGATGGTCTCTCGCTGCTGCGCGCTCTGCGCAGCCAGGGGATCGATCTGCCGATTCTGATTCTCACCGCGCGCGATGCGGTGGCGGATAGGGTGGCGGGGCTGGACGCGGGCGCAGACGACTATCTGGTCAAACCCTTCGATCTCGATGAGCTGAGCGCGCGGATTCGTGCGCTGACGCGTCGCCGCGACGGCCATGCGACCCCCCGGTTGCTGGCCGGCGACCTGGCGTTGGACACCGTGCGCCGCGAGGTCAGTCTCGGCGATCGACCGCTATCCCTGTCGCCCAGGGAGTACGCCCTGCTGGAAACGCTGATCGCCAATGCCGACCGGGTGGCGCCGCGCGCGCGGTTGGCGGCAACGGCCTATGGCTGGCGCGACGAGATCGGGAGCAATGCACTGGAAGTGCATATCCACAATCTACGCAACAAGCTCGGGAAACACCGCATCCTCACCGTCCGCGGGGTCGGCTATCGGCTGGTCTCGGTTCCGCAGCCGTGAGCTCGCTGCGCAGTCGTCTGCTGCTCTCGCTCAGCGTCGTCTGGACCGTCATCTGGATCGCGGTGGCCCTGATTGCCTGGAACCGCTCGGGGCATGAGGTCGGTGAATTGATGGATGCGCAATTGGCGCAGACCGCCCATGTGCTGCGTCAAATCACGCTGGCCGGCGACCTGCCCACCATCGCCGGCACGCCCCAAACCCTTTCGCCTATCGGTCATCCCTACGAATCCATGATCAGTTTCCAGCTCTGGCGGGACGGGGTGCTTATCGGGAGCTTCGGGGCGGCGCCGCCGGAACCGCTGGCAGTGCAGCCGGGATTCTCGGATCAGACGATCGGAACGACTCGGTGGCGCGTCTTCGGGCTCCCGACGGGGCGCTCCGGCGAGATAGTCTATGTGGCGCAGAATCACGGGATCCGGCAGGAGTTGAGCGAATACCTGACCCTCCATGCGCTGCAACCCATCCTTTGGTCGCTGCCGCTCACGGTGCTGCTGATCTGGCTCGCGGTGACGGACGGACTGCGCCCCTTGAGCCGGCTAGCCTACGCGATCAGGCAGCGTTCGGCGGACCAACTGGCGCCGCTCGACGCGAGCCGGGCGCCGACCGAGATCCAACCATTGATCGAGGCGCTCGATGGACTGATGCATCGGCTTGAATCCGCCTTGGACACGGAGCGGCATTTCGCCGCCGATGCCTCGCATGAGCTACGGACCCCCTTCGCCATCATCCGTACCCACGCCCAGATTGCGCGACGCAGCACCGACCGCGGCGAACGCGCGGCGGCGCTCGATGCGCTCATCCGCGGGGTCGACCGGGCGACGCATCTGATCGCCCAGCTGCTGACCCTGTCCCGGCTGCAACCGCGGGCGGACGGCAGCGGGCACCCAACCTCCTCGCTGGCCGAGGCGACGCAGCAGTTGGTGGCGGAGAGACGGAGCACGGCGAGCGCCAAAGCCGTCGAACTAGTGTGCCAAATCCCTGAAGGCGAACCGTGTCTGGCCGAGGTCGCGGCGGATTCCTTGGCGATCTTGATCGGCAACCTTCTGGATAACGCGATCAAATTCAGCCCGGCGGGCGGGCGTGTCTCCGTGACGGTCAGTGCGCTGCGCGATGGCGTCCTGCTCTGCGTGGAGGACGCGGGGCGCGGCATCCCGCCCGCGGACCGGACGCGGGTCTTCAATCGCTTCTATCGCCCCGCCGGTCAGACCGAGAGCGGCGCCGGGCTCGGTCTGGCGATCGTGCGGCGCATCTGTGAGCTGCATGACGCCGGGATCGAGTTGCTCGACGCCCGGGATGGGCCGGGCCTGCGCGTCGAGGTGCGTTTTCGCAAGGTGGCGTAGGGGTGAGACGTCGGTCACAAAACTGCATTTTCCCTTCCCGGGCGGAAGGCCGCCTTAAGGTTCGCTTAAGGCATGGCGGGTTAGTGTCGGGGTGGAATAAGCCCCGCTTTCCCGAACCGCCGTGTCCACTTCTTCGACCGGGCCGGCCCTTTGGGCTTGCCGGGGCGCTCCGTCGGGTCAGTCGGCTCGATGAACGCAAGGCGCGCGCGCATGTTCGCCCGATGCCTTTCAGCAAGAGGGTAAGCGATGACACCGTTCGAACCGCCGAGCGCCCTTGGCGCACCCCCGATACGCGATCCTGGACAGATGCGGCACGGCTGGACGAGCGCGTGCCTCTTGGGCGCGATCTGCCTCTTCGCCGCCGGTCTCGTCCTGGCGGACGACCACCGGGATCGTCACGGCGAGGACGATGACGAGCGTGGTTCCTCCCCATCGCCGCTACGCATCGACAGTGCTTCCTGGGACAGCCGCGAGCGACGCCTGCGCGTCTCCGGGCATGGCACGCCCCGAGCGAAGGTGACCCTGGTCAATGCGTATGCCCTGCCCAAAAGCTCGACGACGACGAAGCCGATGAACGCGACGGTGCCTGGTCCATCCGTGAAGAGCGGCCCAGGCCGGTGCCCTGCCGGGTGCGCGCCGTCCAAAGGGACGGAAAGACGGCCGAGCGTGCGGTGGACAAGGCGCCATCCGACTGTGCACCCAAGGCGCCGGGTGGCGGGAACCAAATCCCCTCGGCACGCGCCAACGGCCCCTACAGCGGCCTTCTCGGCACGGCGATCAGCTTCAGCAGCGCCGGCTCGACCGATCCGGACGGCAGCATCGCCGGCTACACCTGGACCTTCGGCGACGGCGCGACGAGCACTCAGGCCAATCCCAGCCATGTCTATGCGGCGGTCGGCAGCTACAGCGTCACCCTGACGGTGACCGACAACGCAGGCGCGACGTCCGCGCCCTCGACCACGACCGCCACCATCTCGGATTCACCCCAGGTCGGATGTACCTCGCCCATCCAGGATCACTGCGACATCACCGCCTATAGCGGCCCCGAGGTCTGCGTCGCCTGCCACCGGGACGAGGCGCGCGACATGCACGGCTCGGTGCATTACCAGCAGGGCGGGGCCTTCGACTTCGTCACCAACATCCCGGTCGACTTCGCGGCGGCCGGCGAGCGACCCGCCAAGGCGGCGGGCGATCTGGTTGCGACCGGCGTCAATACCTACTGCGGGACACACGAGAACTCGCCGCGCTTCACCTGCGCCGGCTGTCATGTCGGGAACGGGCGGTTTCCGATGGCCCAGTCGCTGTTCGAGCAGCTTGATCCGGCGTCCGCGGGGGCCCACGCGCAACTCGCCAACATCGACTGCCTAACCTGCCATCAGGAGGTCTACAAACGCTTCCCGGACTGGACCGCCTCGGGAGAGGGCTTCAGCGATTTCAGCTTGCTCAACCTGGCCGAGGACACGACCGGTGCGTTGATCCGCTCCGACGGCAACTCGGTGCTGCGTACCGGCTTCCAGGGCATCCCGAATGTGAGCCCGGCGGGCGACTTCCTGTTCAAGCCGGCGGGCCTCGACACACTGCCCGCGTCCGTCCCGATGACGCCGATGCCGCTGACCACCCTGGCGGCGGCGCAGAACGTCCATGCCACCACCCGCCAGTCCTGTCTCAACTGCCATGCCGGGGCGGCCGGGGCGGATGGCGCCAAGCGCGGCGATCTGTCGAAGGAAAACATCAACCCGAGCGTCACGCACGACCTGCATATGAGTCCGGACGGCGCCGATCTGACCTGCTCGGATTGCCACAGCGCCATTGGAAACAACGGCGAGAGCCATCGCATACGCGGTCGCGGACTCGACCTGCGGCCCAACGACGTGGCCGAGCGTTTCACCTGCGAGACCGGCGGCTGCCACGACACCCGTCCGCATGGCGACTTCAGCAACACCCGAGGCTCCAGCAAGGACAAGCACGCCATGAAGGTCGCCTGCCAGACATGCCACATCCCGAGCTATGCCAAGGCGGCGGTCGGCACCGAGATCGCTCGCGACTGGCAGGATCCACATCCGTCGGATGCGGCCTGCAACGGCCGCGGCGGCTGGCTCCCCCGCGAGGATAAGGGTGGCCTGGGGGCCACGTCGCTCATCCCCAGCTACACCTGGTTCGACGGTACCTCCGAGGTGGTCTATCTGGAAGAATCGCTCGCCGGCGTGCCTACGGTCCCGTTGGATGCCGCGGTGGCGGCCAATTTCGTCGGCGGCTTCAGTGCCGGCAGCCCGGCTTACGCCCTCGGGATGCCCAATGGCGACGTCACGAGCGCGACCGCCAAACTTTATCCCATGAAGAAGCACTGGGGAAAACTGGCGCGCAATGACCGCAATGACCCCGAAAAAAGCCTGGTCGGACACTCGACCTTCGAGTTCTTCCGAACCGGCAGCTTCTGCCGCGCGGTGGCGGTTGGTCTCGGCGACGATCCCGACCTCGCCTGCAACGGCACCCCGGGCGATACCGAGATGCCCGTCGGAACGACCACGGTCCCGGTCTTCACCTACCAGACCATCAACCATGGGGTCGAACCCGACTCCAACGCCTTGGGCGGAGAGGCGACGGGTTGCGGTTCCTGCCATGGCGCGCTCCGTGGCGGTCCGACGCGGCTGGATATGCAGGGGCTCGGTTACGGTTTGCGGACCTTGCCGAGCGTCGTGATCGGGACGCGCAGGGCCGCGCTCAACGGCTCCCTCAACACGATCTGTACCCAGTGTCATGAGAATGAATCCGAAGATCGTGATTTTGCGTCCGTGCACAGCCGCCATGTCCAGGAAGAGCGCAAGGACTGTTCCGCCTGTCACAACTTCTCGCGGCCGGAGCGGGGGTTGAGCCTGACTCGCGGCGAGGACTGAGAGCGCTGCTCGCGGAAGCGGGCATTGGGGCCGCCCGAGCCGGGCGGCCCTTTTCGTCCGGTCGGTACAGAAAGCCGCACAGGCTGAGTCGCGTGCGGAGGGGCTTGGGAGCAGGGCGGTCATGAGTCACGGGACCCGTTTTCGACGACCAGACCAGTGGCGTCATTGAAGTCGTTGTCGTTGTTGTTGGCCAGGGTGGCGGCGATGGCCTCGGTCTTGCCCTAGGTCGGGGTCTTGCTCGCGATCGCGGTCGGGCTTTAAGTTCAGAGATCCCGGATCGAATCTAAAACGGCCGATCCGAGGTCGGGATCGAGCGCTCGGAAGGGATGGTCTGTCCCGACCTGTTCGATCCGCCGGAGGACCATGCGAATCTCGTGCGTTGAGAAATCTCGGTCAAGGTCATTGAGCCCAGCGGTCAAGTGACTCATAACCGCGAGTCTTATGATGAAAGGCCACGAATTCAGCCGCTGGGATGGGGCGGGAAAAATAGAAGCCTTGTGCCTCTTGAATGCCGGCGGTCCGGATTGAGGCAAGCTGAAACTGCGTTTCGACCCCTTCGGCGACGACCTTCAGTTGCGAGGAACCCAGCAAGGCCCTGACGCTATCCAGCCAAGCGGGCGCCGGGTTTTGTTCGACGATTTGGGAGACGAGGGACCGGTCGAGCTTGATGATGCTGATGCTGCAGCGCGCGAGGACGGCCAGGTTGCCGCCGCCGACCAAGGTGACGTCGTCGAGGGCAACGCGACCGCCGATCGACAAATAGTCGTTGATCGCCGTGACCGCCATCATGTCCGGTATGCCCCGCTCGGTTATCTCCAGGATGATTTGCTTGGTGAATTCGCTGAGGCCGCTGCGATCTGCGGCATAACGTATCCCGCCGCGGCCCACGATTTCAGGCGGTACGTTGATCCCGAGATTCGCGTCCGGGTTGGCCCTGAGCCAGTCGCTCAATTCCGCTGCAACGGTCTCGACCACCCAATAGGTGAGGAGCCCGGAAACGCGGGTATTCTCGGCAATGGGGATAAAGTCCCCGGGAGGCATGATCACGTGATCGGGACGCCGCCAGCGGATGAGGGCCTCGGCACCTGTACAGCGTCCATTCGCGAGGGAAATCGTAGGTAGATACTCGAGGAAGAACTCACCCCGTCTCAGACCGAGCTCCATCGATTCAAGTGTGATCATTTTGGGCCATATCGGGAAACTGAGCTCCTGAACGCTTCTCGGCGAGCATCGGTTCTTGCATCTCGCGATGCTGCATCAGCTCCGTCGTTGAATGAGCATACTGTGGATACCCTCGGTCAAGTTTGCCTCGGTGAATCAAGAGCTTGACCGTTCGATAAGCCCGGAGAGTCCACCTTCGCCGACCTGAGCTTCTGCCGTACATCCATGAGCACCTCCCCATAGGTGTTCAGTCCACGCCCGTCACGGCCGCAGCCCCAGTAGTAATCATAGAGGCTGCTCTCGACGATGCGTTTGTCGCTGGTTTGGAGGAGTGCCTGTGCGGACGCGGGGTGGCTCCGGCAAAGGGTATAGATGGCGCGGGTCATGTAGACGCGTCGCACCGAGTCCCAGTCGCTGCGGATCTTGCGCTTGTGGCGCTTGGCGAGCTTGCGGGCTTGCTGCGGGTCGGGGTCCGAGCGGATCTCTGCCCTAAGCGCGGGATCCTCGAACAGCATGCCCAACACATAATGCTCGGCTGTCGGCCATTCGGCGCCGTCGAGGGAGAAGGGTCGAGGCGATACGGCGGAGAGCAGATTCTCCTCGTCCGTCATCGAGACATAAACGCTCGTTTCAGTGCGCATTAACCCCCGTCTCCCTTTGATATGCGCCCGATGCGCGCCGGGTGAGCGCCATAGAAACCAGCCACTCTCGGAGCAGACGCGGTTTAAGTCCTCAAACGGTGTCTTGTCCGCAACTCCGGGCATTCGTGACACCGCGAAGCGGGTGTCACGAGTCCCTTGACTCTTGTGTGGCTGGTCTAATGAGCGAGGCCCATCACTGCATTTTAAAATCTTAAACCGCGTGACGCCAAGGTCTATTGATGCTCCTGTGGCTGGTGTCCGCTCATACCCGGCGAGTGGCCACTAAGACGCGGTTTAATCCCAGTTCAGCGCACCACCCGTCTGATATTCCGTCACCCGGGTCTCGAAGAAGTTCTTTTCCTTCTTCAGGTCAAGCACTTCGGACATCCAAGGGAAGGGGTTGGATGCGCCAGGATATTGCTCAGGCAGACCAATCTGTGCGCAACGCCGATTGGCGATGAATTGCAGATACTCTTCGAACATGGGTGCGTTGAGCCCGAGGACACCGCGCGGCATGGTGTCGTGGGCATAGCGCGATTCCATGGTCACCGCATCGCGGATCATGGTGATGAGCTCTTGCTTGAACTCCGGGCTCCACAGATGGGGGTTTTCGATCTTGATCTGGTTGATCACGTCGATGCCGAAGTTCATGTGCATGGATTCGTCGCGCAGGATGTATTGGAACTGCTCGGCGGTGCCGGTCATCTTGTTGCGCCGGCCCATGCTCAGGACCTGCACGAATCCGACATAGAAAAAGATGCCTTCAAAGATCACGTAGAAGGCGACCAGCTCGCGCAGCAACTTGCGGTCGTTCTCGGGCGTTCCGGTCTTGAAGTGCGGGTCGGCAAGGTGCTGGGTATAGGGTAGGGCCCATTCGGCTTTGCGCGCCACCGAGGGGACCTCTCGGTACATATTGAAGATTTCGCCTTCATCCAGGCCAAGGCTCTCGACGACGTACTGATAGGCGTGGGTATGCAGCGCCTCCTCGAAGGCTTGGCGCAGAAGGTATTGCCGACACTCGGGGTTGGAGATGTGGCGATAGACCGCGAGCACCAGGTTGTTTGCGACCAGGGAGTCGGCCGTGGAAAAGAAGCCGAGGTTGCGTTTGATGATGGTGCGCTCGTCCTCGGTCAGTCCGTTGGGGTCCTTCCAGAGCGCGATATCCGCGTTCATGTTGATCTCTTGCGGCATCCAGTGGTTGGCGCAGGCGTCGAGATACTTTTGCCACGCCCACTCGTATTTGAAGGGGACGAGCTGGTTCAGATCGGCGTGACAGTTGATGATCTTCTTGTCGTCGACGCGCACCCGCCCCGCGCCCATCTCAAGCGACTCGAGACCGGTGGCGCCGCCGACGATGCCCTCGTCCGAATGCTGCGTCTGCAGCCGGGGCTCGGTGGGCACCAGGGTGTCCCCGATCGGCAGCTCGCTCTGGAGCGAGGCGGATGCGGGGAAGGGGTTGGGGTCGACGACCGGGGCCGCGCCGGCGGTAGACATCAGGTCGGCATTGCTGACCAGGCCGTGGCCTGGGCGCACATGCGCGGTTTCGAGGGTCGCACGAGCCGGGGTCGCGGTGTCGATGTCGGGCTGCCGGTCGGCGGCCCAGTCGTCGGGCGTTTCGGTCGGATCGACGATGAATGCCCTTCCCTGATCACGGGCGGCGGGTCCGGTCGTGGCGAGTGGATCGTCCCAGTTCAGCATCGTGTGTCTCCTCGATGGGATTCGGTTGACCTGATCGGCATTCGGGCGGCTGCCGACGGCCGTCGGCCGAAAATGTCGGTGGTCGGTCTCGTCCGTTCGTGACTCGTGAGTTTAGGGCATTCGTCACGGATGTCCAGTACCAGGACACAAGATCTTGTGGGCGAATCGGAAGCCAAAGACCCTATGTTGTGCTCACGCGCACCTCATGGATCTCAGGCTGCGGACGGAGTGCTGACCGCTTCGACCCAGAGTCGGAGCGATGTCGACGCAGGAGCGTCGCCCCGCGGGTCGTTTTCCGTGTGTCGGTCGGGCGGCGCGCCGGCGGCAGCGACGCCCCCAGCCTCTGCGGCCGGAAGGTAGGCGGCGATGAGTGAGTAGAGATCCGCCGCGGCGCTTTTTGCACGATCGAACGGCAGGCGATCGAAGCCGATCAGGGTCGCCTTGACGCGGAGATAGGACTCGGGAATGGCGTAGCGATCGAAAATCGCGCGGGCGTCACGCTCCAATGCGGGCAGGTTCTCCTGCAGCGCCGCGTCGCACTCGGGCGGCAACGTGATGTAATCCCAGAGGACATCGGCAGAGTGCTCGCCGCTGCGCACGACGACGAAGGGTGTGCGGGTTTCGCGGCAGTGATGGAACCAGTCGCTGTCGACGAAGCTGTCTTTGGCATCGACGAGCTCGAACGGGGCATCTGACATGAAGCGTCTCCTGGGTTTCGTCTGAATCTTGAGGATCGCGTAAGGTACACCGAAGGGCGTGATTCGTCAGGCTCAGGTCCTTACCCTGCATCGTTGCGCCATGGCGGCGTGCGGCGTAATCTTTCCGCCCGACGCGCGCGGCCCGGGCCGCCCAACGACTCTGAATACGGATTGCTCGCACTTATGATCAGTAAAATCGAGGTTATCGACGTCGCCTGCATCGGCTGCGGGACCTGCTGGGTCGCTTGCCCCCAAGCCTTCAAAGAGCACGATATCGGGGACGACCTCAAGGCACTCCCGACGGGCGGGCTGGGTGACCAGCACATCATGCGTGCTGCTGCAGAGGGTTGTCCCACCTTGGCGATCTCGCTGATCGACGAGGCGGGCGTGGTCCTGTTTCCGAGCGAGGAGGCCCGGGCCGCACTGAATGCGTCGTCTGACTGGTGAGGCGGGGCTTCGACCGACTTGAGTCGGAGCCTGTCGCCCACGACCGGGTGAGCCATGTCCAAATCGCGCCGGCCGATTACATCCGAATCAAGGGCATGGTCCGACGTGGGTAGATCCAGTCCGTCGGCGGCCGCAAGATCGCCTAACCGCGACTCGCCGTTTAGAACGTACTCCCCGAAGAAGACCTGATTCGACGAGCGCGCGGGTGCTGCGCTCGCGATGAAGAGCCGACCCAGCTCGGCGAGCTCTGCCGGGTCCGCGATGAGATACACGTCGTCGTCCGCCTTCAGACCGGCTAGCTCCAGGGTGTCGACCAGGTGTTTCACGCGCAGAACCGCCTATGCTCGCGCGCTCTTCGAGAGGCGCAGTGCATCGCGCCGCTTCATCACCACGTGCGTGTCCTTCGCCAATCGATAGCCGACCAGCGCGAGCTCGCGCTGGTCGGCACATGAAGCAGAGCGCGCGTCGGTTCGCCGGCTCGACGCGATCGGCGCGACGGTGCCGGTGGTAAATCGCGTACAATCCGGGGGGTTGGTGCGCGGCGCATGTGGCCTGTGCCGATCGCCGAGCCGCGGTTCAGTCGCTGCGGCCACTTGCGCGGCGCCTGCCGGCCGCCGCTTTCGATACGCCTTTCGAGATGCTGCCATCATGTCGTACTCGGTCTCGCATCGCTGGTCTTGGCTCGTCCCCTTCATGTCCTGGCTGCCCGCGGTCGGGCGCGCGGAGATGAAGGCGGATGCGCTCGCTGCCGCCATCGGTGCCCTGGTCGTGCTGCCGCAGGCAGTGGCCTTCGCGACCATCGCAGGCATGCCACCGGAATATGGACTCTATGCCGGGATGGTGCCCGCCATCATCGCGGCGCTGTTCGGGTCGTCGCGTCACCTGGTTTCCGGGCCGACGACGGCGGCCTCGGTCGTCCTGTTCTCGGCCTTGTCGGTGATGGCGATGCCCGGCTCGCCGGACTATGTCACCCTTGCCTTGACCTTGACCTTCATGGTTGGCCTCATGGAGCTTGCACTCGGTCTCGCGCGGATGGGGACCTTGGTCAACTTCATCTCGCATTCGGTGGTCGTGGGCTTCACCGCCGGCGCGGCGCTCTTGATTGCGGCCAAGCAGCTCAAGCATTTCTTCGGTATCGAGATGGACAGCGGGGGACACTTGCACGACATCTTGATCCAGTTCGGTCATCACGCGCTCGAGATCAACCCGGCGACCACCCTGGTGGCGGTCTCGACCCTGCTGATCGGCATCGCTTTCAAACTTTGGTTGCCGAAGATTCCCTACATGATCGCCGCCATGCTCGGCGGCAGTCTGATCGCCGTCGGGCTCGACGCCTGGCTCGGCAACGAGGTCACGCGGATCGCGACCGTCGGGGCCTTGCCTGCGGGCTTCCCGCCGCTGTCGGTCCCTGACTTGGAGCTTAACCACATCAAGGAGTTGGCTCCGACCGCTTTGGCGGTCACCCTTTTCGCACTCACCGAGGCGGTGTCGATCGGCCGCTCTCTCGCGGCGCGCGGGGGTTACCGCATCGACGGCAACCAAGAGTTTATCGGCCAAGGCCTATCGAACATCGCCGGCTCCTTCTTTTCGGCCTACGTTGCGACCGGTTCCTTCAACCGCAGCGGCGTGAACTATGCCGCCGGCGCACGAACGCCGTTGGCGGCTATCTTCGCGGGCGTGCTGCTGATCGGGATCGTGCCCTTGGTTGCACCCTATGCCAGTTATCTGCCGAAGGCGGCGATGGCCGGATTGCTCTTCCTGGTCGCTTGGGGGCTTGTCGATTTCAAGGAGATCGGGCATATCCTCAAGGCCTCCAAGCGCGAGACCTCGGTCTTGGCGGTCACCTTCTTCTCGGCGCTCTTCTTGGAGCTCGAGTTTGCGATCTTCGCCGGTGTCTTGCTATCGCTGGTCCTCTATCTGGATCGTACATCCAAGCCGCGCATCGTCCAGCTGGCACCGGATTCGCGTCTGCCCAATCGAGCCTTCTCCTCCGAGCCGGACGTCGCGCAATGCCCGCAGCTGCGCATTATGCGGATCGACGGCTCGCTCTTCTTCGGTTCGGTCGCGCATGTCGAGAGCGCCTTCGATCGCCTGCGCGCGACCCATCCCGAGCAGAAGCATCTCGCGATCCTCGCCGACGGCATCAACTTTGTCGATCTGCAGGGCGGCGAGACCTTGGTGCGCGAGGCCAAGCGGCGCCAAGCCGAGGGCGGCGGGCTCTATCTGATCAATGTCAAGGCCGGCCTCTGGGAGGCGCTCGAGCGCTGCGGCTGTATCGACGCGACCGGCGGACGTAATGTCTTTCAGGCCAAGAACGCGGCCATTCGCGCGATCTACCAGAAACTGGACAAGTCGATCTGCGCGACCTGTCCGAAGCCGATCTTTATCGAGTGCGGGGCTAATCGGGGCAAGCCCTCGGCGAGCCCCTGACGGATGTCGATTCCATTGATCCAGGTCTTTGTCAGGTCTCGACCGTCTTGCTAGCGTTCGTGGCTTGACCACCATAACGAGGCTGCACAGATGGCACGAATCCTTATCCTCGGAGCGGGAATCTCCGGGCACACGGTTGCCCGATATCTCGGAAAATGGCTCGGCAAGTCGCATTCGATTACCGTCGTTTCGCCCAAACCGAAGTGGAATTGGATCCCGTCCAACATCTGGGTCGGCGTCGGGGAGATGACCGAGAAGCAGGTGACCTTCGAGCTGGCCCCCATCTACAAGAAGCTCGGTGTCGATTTTCGCCAGGCGGGTGCTGTTTCGATCCATCCCGAGGGTGGTGCCGAGCATAACGATCCTTATGTCACGATCGAGTACACGGACGCTGAGCGAGCCGGTCAGACCGAAGCGGTCGAATACGACTACTTGGTCAACGCGACCGGTCCGAAGCTGAACTTCGGCGCGACCCCGGGTCTCGGCCCGGACGGCGGCCATAGCCTTTCGGTCTGCACCCCGGACCATGCAAAGGAGGCCAACGAACATCTGCAGAAGATGATCGCGGAGATGAAGGCCGGCGCCACCAAGACCTTTGTCGTCGGCACCGGTCATGGTATGTGCACCTGCCAGGGCGCAGCCTTCGAATACATCTACAACGTCGACCACGCCTTGCGCGAGGCCGGCGTGCGCGATAAGGGGCGGCTGATCTGGATCAGCAACGAGTACGAGCTCGGCGACTTCGGCATGGGCGGCGTGCATATCCACCGCGGCGGCTACGTCACGAACGGCAAGGTCTTCGCCGAATCGCTCATGGTCGAGCGCGGCATGGAATGGATCACGCGCGCGGCCGTTTCGAAGGTCGAGCCGGGTAAGGTCCACTACGAAATGCTCGACGGCAGCTTCCACGAGATCGACTTCGATTTCGCCATGCTGATCCCGCCGTTTGCCGGACAGCCCTTGAAGGCGTTCGACAAATCCGGCGAGGACATCACGAGCAAGATCTTCGCGCCGAACGGCTTCATGAAGGTGGACGCCGATTACGAGCCGAAGCCCTACGAGGATTGGGGTCCGAAGGACTGGCCGAAGACCTATCAAACCCCGCTGTACAAGAACATGTTCGCCGTGGGGATCGCCTTTGCGCCCCCGCACCTGATCAGCAAGCCCATGAAGAGCGCAAACGGCACCCCGATCAACCCGACGCCGCCACGGACGGGCATGCCGTCAGCCGCGATCGGAAAGGCTGTAGCCACAAGCATTCGGGACATGATCAAGGGTGCATCCGCTCCCACGCAGACGGCGTCTATGGCCGAGATCGGTGCGGCCTGCGTGGCCTCGACCGGATCGGACATCTTCAAAGGGACTGCAGCCACCATGACCGTGTTTCCGGTGGTGCCGGACTACGACAAATACCCGGAATACGGTCGCGACATGGATCTGACCTTCGGCGAGATCGGCTTGGCGGGGCATTGGATGAAATACATCCTGCACCACGTCTTTATCTATCAGGCGAAGCTCAGGCCCGGTTGGTCGATGCTGCCCGATTGATGGACCGAGCAGGCCTGCCCCGGGTGCGCATGCGGCGAAAGCCCCGGGCGCGCTCGGTAACAACCTTCAGATCGTCGAGGAAACACGTCCATGACCGCCAAGAACCGAGAGCCCTATCAACAGGCTTACTATCCGCCGGTGCCTACAGGCTTCACGCGATACATGCGGACATCGCTCGTCTGGCAGTTCTATCGCTTCATCGTCATCAATCTAAAGATTCTGAAGCTGATGATGAAGGCACATACGCATTAGCGGAGACGGGCGTCGGGCAGTGAACTGCCCGACGCGCACCAGGGCGAAGCATGCCTTCTTTGCTGACGCCGAGCGTTCGCGGGCGACAGGGCAGACCTTCGAGACGGGTTCTACGACCGGCCCGGCGGTCTCTCAGTGCGGATCGCGTCGAGCCTTCTACGGCGGTTTCTCCAGCCCGTAACGCTCGATCTTTGCACTGAGGCCGACGCGCGACAGGCCGAGCTCGACGGCCGTCTTTGACTTGTTCCAGCGATTGCGTTCGAGTGTCTCGACGAGGACGCCGGCCTCGAGGGCTTCGATTCGGGCCTTGAGGGTTTGGCCCGGGAACGGCTCCGGGATCGGGGGCCTGGAGCGCGAATCGGCACCCGGGATGCCGGGATCGAGCAAGTCCGCTCCGAGCTGGTTGCCGTCGCACATGACCAGCATTCGTTGGATTTCGTTCTGCAGCTCCCGCACGTTTCCCGGCCAATGATAGCGTTGGAGGCGGTCGATCAAATCGTCGCTGAGTCCTGTCACGGGCTTTCCGAAAGCCGTCATGGCCGCCGCGAGGTGATGACGTGCGAGCACCGGGATGTCGTCCGGGCGTTCGCGCAGCGGCGGCAGATGCAGGCGCACCGCGGCGACCCTGTAATAGAGATCCTCCCGAAAGCGGCCTTCGCCGATCTCGGTCTCCAGCGACCGATTCGTGGCTGCCACCACACGCACGTCGACGCGGCGACGCTGGTTGCTTCCGAGCGGGCGCACGTCGCCTTCCTGCAGGACCCGCAGCAGTTTGACCTGAAACGCCCGCGAGACCTCGCCGATCTCGTCGAGAAAGATGGTACCGCCGTCCGCCTGCTCGAAGAGACCGATTCGATCGTTCACGGCGCCCGTAAAGGCGCCTTTCTTGTGGCCGAATAGCTCGCTCTCGAGGAGTTGATCCGGCATGGCGCCGCAATTCTCCGCGACGAAAGGCTTGTCGGCTCGGTGGCTGTTGTAGTGCAGGGCGCGCGCAAAGAGCTCCTTCCCGGTGCCGGACTCGCCGGTCAACAGCACCGGGATGTCGTAGGGTGCGACACGTTCAACCAGGTCGCACACCGCGTCGAGAGGGCCGCCGGGACTGCGCACGATGGCGTCGAGCCGAAAGGTCCGTTTCAGTCGCGCGCGGTGTGCGGCGAGTTTCTGCTCCAGGGTCGCGGCGGTGAGGCGGGTTTCGAGCGAGAGCAGCTCATGCTCGCGCTGGAGGCGATAAAGATGGCAGGCGTTCCCGACGGTCAGCAGGAGAGTGTCGGGATGCCAGGGTTTGGTGATGTACTGATAGATGCCCGCGCGGTTGATACCGTCGATGATGTCTCCAGGATCCGTGTAGCCCGAGATGATGATGCGCACGACGTCCGGCCAACGCTCCCTGACCCGTGAGAGAAATTCCACTCCGGTGGTCTCGGGCATCCGCTGATCGGTGACGACGACCTGGACCCATTCCTCCGCGAGGATTTCCTCGGCGGCGGCGGCGCTGGTCGCCGTCAGGACCTCGAACGGCTCGTCGAGCGTCCGGGTGAGGGTCTCGAGCGACAGCGGCTCGTCGTCGACCAGCAGGACGGTCGGGCGGGCGGCGCTCATGCCGGAGTCTCGGGTTTGGGCATCGTTCCGGGTGGGGATTCCGTCGCGGTCGATGAGGGTTCGACCTGGATTTGAACCGGAAAGGAGCCTAGCGCGCAAGGTCTCTCGGTGATCGTGGTACGGGTCGGATGACGCGCGCCGGTTCCCGCATCGGGTTAACGTCAAAGCCGGTGCGCCTCGACACCCGGCATCGACGCCGGCAGAAGGTTACGCGCTCGCCTGTCGAGATGCACTGCGCTGATCCGGCCTTCAGGACTAAACCGCGCCCAGCGATGTATGGGATGTTTTTGGATCGGATCGGCCCCGGCAGCCTTGACGAGCGTTGGAGTCGGCGCGGTTTAAGATATTAAAAGATATAAAAAGTTTAAACCGCGTCCCCGCTAAGGGCCAGGGACGCAACAAGGGTCCGGCTCCCCCGAAAGCGAGCATCTCGCTCTGGACGCGGTTTAGGTGACGGGCAGAAAATAGGACTTATCGCTGTCGCAACGGGGGCATCGCCAAGCGTCCGGAAGGCCGTCGAAGGCGGTGCCTGGCGGCACCTCGCCGACAGAATCTCCCGCGGCCGGGTCATAGATGGACCAGCAGATCCGGCATTCCATGCGCGGATCGCCGTCGCGTTCACCATCATCAACGGGATCCCTATCCGGCCCGTCGATGCCTCGGCTAGGATTCAACCCAATGCCTCCAGAATCTCCGCCAACCGGTCGCGGCTGTCGTCGATGTCCTCCTGTGCAGCGAGCGCGGCGATCGGGACATCCGTGACCTCGAGTGTGCTCAGGATGAGACGATCGTCGGAGTTGAAGTGCTGCACCCACCAGACCTGTCGAATGCCGCTCGCGACGATCCGACAACTCCCGTAGCCGCGCGAGAGGATGGTCACGTGCCCTCGGCCGAGGCGCTCGTCGAGATAGGCGTGATCCTGCTCCGTCATGGGGAGCAAGGTCAGATTGATGATGTGGGCCGAGTCCCCGGGACGCCATTCGGCGACCTTGGCCTCGATCTCGGCGATCAGCGCCGGCGCGTTCATGACACCGTCCGCGAGATCGGCGACGGGTCCGATCGTCTCGATTGTGCCGATAAAGGCGCTCTCCCGCACGAAGCGAGGGATCTCCGCCACCTCGATCAGTTCGCGTCCCGCGCAGTCGCCCGAGGCGGGAACCTCTAGCCGCCAGACCCCGGCCAGGCGTGTTTCCTGCGCGCGGGTTCCTTGCAGACCCTGCTCAATCACGCTGACCTCGCCCTCGCCGAGGGTCTGGTCGACAAGCCGGCGATTCACGAGGTCGAGTGGGCCCAGATCCAGGACATCGGCCGGCCGGCCGACGCGATGTCGCGACAGGGACCTTTGCAGTTGCCGCAACAGCTCCAGTCCGGCCGTGCAGCCCTCGAGCAACTCCGGCTCGGGCAGCAGCGGGGCTTGATAGGTCGCCATCCCCTTGGGCATCGAGAGATAGTCAGGGCCGTCGTCGACCACGACACTGAAGGTCGTTCCCGGCATCCGCCGCGTCTCGGTGAGGTCTATCGGTGTGGTCATTGACGATCTCCGTGTGGATTTCCGGGTTGGACGGTCCGGGCGGACAGGCTCGTCAGGACGCGCTCGTCGCCGATGCGGCAGGCGATCTCGGGTCCCGGTCGGCCGGATTCGTACGCGATCAAATCGAGCGACGGGTGTGGCAGATGAGGGGAGTCGACAGTCGAATCCTCTCGCCGCCGCGCGACGACACCGAACTGCGCCAGATACTCCAATGCCATCTCGATCGCCGGGGTGATCCGCTCCTTGATCTGCGGGCGGAGGCTACCGCCGAAGTCATCCAACTCGACAGGCTGAACGCCGATCAGGAGGAGATGCTTCGGATAGTCGCCGAGCATGGCGGCAAGCGCGAGCACCTCCTGAAAGCCGGTTTGGTGCAGGCTCATCTTCTTGGCACCGAGGAAGCGCGGCACCTCGTCGTCCTCGACCCGCTTCATGGTGCCCGGCGGCAGCCCGTAGTCGACCGCGTCGAAGACCACCAGTACATCGGCCTTGCGCACCCGATCAACCAGGTAGATCCCCTGTGTCCCGCCGTCGAGCAGCTGCACGTTGGACGACATCACCCAGTGTCTTTGAAGGGCCTCCACCGCGCGCACGCCGAAGCCTTCGTCGGCCCAGAGGAGATTGCCGATGCCGAGGACAAGGATCTCCGGATCGGATCGCATCGACTCAGGCCCCGTCGCGTCGGGGCTCATGCCAACGGGGCTCATGGCCGATCGTCCTTGAACATCCGCCAGCCGCTGACCATTGTGCTGATCAGACTCTGACGCGACATGATGTCCTCGCGAATCGCCGTATAGACGTGCAGCATCACGAAGATCACGATGACCCACATGCCCCAGTGGTGCCACATACGCACGTCCTGACTCTGACCGACGAAGGGGATGACCCAGCCGAACAGCTGGTCTTGCCAAGTGCCGAGGCCGGTCTGCTCGGAATAGAGAGCGAAGCCGGTGACGATCATCACCAAACCGCCGACGGTGATGATGACCACCATGAAGAGGTGAGCCAGCGGATTGTGGCCGATATATTTCGCGGGCTCGGTCTCCTTGAAGGCATACCAGCGGACCTCGTGAATCAGCTCATGCCAGAAGCTCGCACGCCAGAAGGGCAGGGTGAACAATTGGTGAGAATAGCGATTGCCGACGAATGCCCAATAGATCCGGAAGATGAAGGCAATCACGAAGACATAGGCCGCGGCGAAGTGCGCAAATCGGATATAACCCATGACATAGTGATCGCTCGCCTCTCCGGGCAATGTCGGAAGCGGGCTGCCGATGAGGTAGCCGGTGATGGCCAGGATCGTGATCGAGAGTGCATTGATCCAATGCCAGGCTCGCAGCGGCGCCTGATAGACATAGACCGCGGTCTGTTTGACGTTGGGAAGGCTGGTGTTCATGGCGTTGTCCCGGATGTTGGTCAGGCGGATCTCGGCTGTCGGCGCACCCGGCGCGAGGCGCGACGCAGCTCGCGACATCGCAGGAACGGTCTCGCGAGCATGCAAACCCCGTTGATCCCCTTCTCTCACAAAAAAATAATCACCTGAAACGCGTCCCCGCCAGGTCCGCATGCGGTGTCGAGGCCAAACTTACCCCGAGGCCGTCAAGCGACCTCGAGACGCGTTTCAGCGGACCTTGATGCGAGTGAGCTCCTCCCCGTCAGGCCCCATGATGTGTGTCGCACAGGCCAAACATGGATCGAAGCTGTGAAGGGTCCGCAGGATCTCCAATGGCTCGTCCGCCTTGGCCAGCGGCGTGTTCAGCAGCGAGGCCTCGAAGGCACCGATGTTCCCGGCGGGGTCGCGCGGCGAGCCGTTCCAGGTCGTCGGAACGACGGCCTGGTAGTTGTCGATCTTGCCGTCCTTGATGACGATCCAGTGTCCGAGCGCGCCGCGCGGGGCCTCGGTCGTGCCCACACCACGCGCCTCCTTCGGCCAGGTTTTGGGATCCCAGTTGTCGACGTTGGCGGTTGCGGTGTCGCCGGCCCTGATGTTGGCGACCAGCTTGTCCTGGAAATAGCGCATCTTGTGGGCCGCCCAGGAGGCCTCGAGGCCACGTGCGGCAGTGCGCCCGAGGGTCGAGAAAATCGCCTCGAGCGGCAGTCCGAGATCGGTCAGCACCTTGTCGACCGGTTCCTTGAACTCGGGGATGCCCTTGGCGTAGCCGATGACGTAGCGCGCCAGCGGACCGACCTCCATCGCATGGCCGCGCCACCGCGGGGCCTTGATCCAGGAATACTTGGCCTGCTCGTCGAGCGCCTCGATCCGGGTGCGGCTGCCGACGGCGTTGGGCCCCAGCACGAAATTGGGCTCGGTGACCCCGTCCCAGGGATGGAGGCCACGCGTCTCGTCTTTGTAGCTGAACCAGGAGTGGTCGACAAACTCCTGGATCTCCTCGGGGTTGCGCAGATCGATCTCGTGGATCTCGTTGAGATTGCCGTTGATGATGGCCCCGCGCGGCAGGAGCAGATTCTTCGAGGACATGTCGTTGGCATGATCCGGAATGTCCCCGTAGGACATCACCGCCTGACTGCTCAGTCCGCCCCCGTAGGTCCAGTCTTTATAGAAAGAGGCGATCGCGATCAGGTCCGGAATATAGACCTTGTCGATGAACGCGATGGTCTGGTCGATGATGCTGCTGACCAGGTTCAGCCGCTCCATGTTGATCGCGCCGACCGCGCCCGTGCCGTCCACGTTGATGGCGCAGGGCATCCCGCCGACCAGCCAGTTCGGGTGCGGGTTCTTGCCGCCGTAGACGGTGTGGATCTTGACGATCTCTTTTTGGAAATCGAGCGCCTCCAGATAGTGCGTGACCGCCATGAGGTTGGCTTCGGGCGGCAACTTGTAGGCCGGGCTGCCCCAGTAGCCGTTCATGAAGGGTCCCAGCTGACCCGACTCCACGAAGCGCTTGAGCCGATTCTGAACATCTCGGAAATAGCCCGGGGAGGACTTGGGCCAGTCGCTGATGCTCTGCGCGAGTGCGCTCGTCGCCTTGGGATCGGCCCCGAGTGCGGAGACCACGTCCACCCAATCCAGCGCATGCAGATGATAGAAGTGCACCAGGTGATCGTGTGCCTGGAGCGTGAGCTGCATGATGTTGCGGATGGAGTTGGCGTTCTCCGGGATCGGGATCCCGAGTGCATCCTCGACTGCGCGCACCGAGGTCAGGGCATGGGTCCCGGTGCAGACGCCGCAAATCCTCTCCGTGAAGGCCCAGGCGTCGCGCGGATCGCGGCCGCGCAGGATGACCTCGAGTCCGCGCCACATGGTCCCGGTGCTGACCGCGTTGCGGATCACATTGTTCTCGTCGAGATTCACCTCGCAGCGCAGGTGCCCCTCGATGCGGGTGACCGGGTCGACGACGAGGCGTCGCCCGGCGGTATCGAGCTCGAAGCCGTTGGCCGTGGTGACGCTCATGACTGGTCCTCTTCCTTCTTCTGTTGAACGCGTTTGACGACGCTGACCGCGGCGTGCGCCGCGATGGCGGCGCCCACGCCGGTGGCGACGGCGATGCCGGTGCGGTCCGCATTGGCCTCGATACCGAAGGCGTGGGTGTCGGTGACATGCTGATAGAAGCTGCCCTTGTCCCAGAAACCGTCCTCGGAGCAGCCGATACAGCCGTGCCCGGACTGGATCGGGAAGGACACCCCGCCGTTCCATCGGATCGTCGAGCAGGCGTTGTAGGTGGTCGGTCCCTTGCATCCGACCTTGTAAAGACAGTAGCCGCGCCGCGCACCCTCGTCGTCCCATGACTCGACGAACTGGCCGGCGTCGAAGTGCGGTCGTCGGTAGCACTTGTCGTGGATGCGCTGACCGTAGAACATCAGCGGCCGACCCTGGCGGTCCAACTCGGGCAGCCGATCGAAGGTCAGGATGTAGGTCAGGACCCCGGTCATGACCTCTGCGATTGGCGGACAGCCCGGGACCTTGATCACGGGTTTGTCCCGGATGACCTCGTGAACCGGGGTCGCGCGTGTCGGATTGGGACGGGCCGCTTGAACGCAGCCCCATGAGGCGCAGGAGCCCCAGGAGATCACCGCCTTGCAGCTGTCGGCCATCTCCAGGAGCTGCTCGAGGAAGGGACGCCCGCCGATGATGCAGCTCATCCCGTCCTGGTTGAGGGGCGGATTGCCCTCGACGGCGAGGATGTAGTTCCCGGCGTGCTTGTGGCGCACCTCTTCCAGGATGGCCTCCGCCTGGTGCCCGGCCGCCGCCATGATGAGATCGTCGTAATCGAGCGAGATCATGGAGAGGATCACGTCGGACACCAGCGGATGGGCGGAGCGGATAAAGGACTCGGAGCAGCAGGTGCATTCGAGCCCATGCAGCCAAACGACCGGAATCCGCGGCTTGGTCTCCATGGCGTGCGCGATCTTCCCGGCGAAGGTCGGCGCGAGCCCGAGCGCGGTGGCCGTCAGGCTGCAGAATTTGAGGAAGCTGCGGCGCGTGATCCCCTGGCGCCGCATGACCTCGTAATAGGTTTCGGTGGTTGGCATCTGGTTGTCGTCCCCGCTGTGCGTCGGCGCCTGAATGGAGCCGGACGGTCGAGGCGATACAACGCAATCGCTGTACCACATGCTTTATAGTCCATCAAAACAGTATTTTAGGTGTGTTCTTGGGCATGCGCTCAATCCTAACTGCAAAGTTTTCAGGCATTTCCGGTGACGGCTTGCAAGGAAACCTTGCAGTTCACCCGTATCCGCTCGTCGCGGCCATCCTAGCCGCGCATGGGACTGCGGGAGATCGCGCCCTTCAGCGTCGTCGAGCCCGTCTGCGATGGATTTCCATCGAGTGTGCCGGGGCATGCGTATACTGCACCCGTGTCTCGCGGGTTCCCGAGCCGCGCCGAATACAGATACCGACTCGCCGGAATGAATGGAACAGATGATGAGTGAATCCGAGGACGCGATCGTGCGGACCAAAAAATGGATCTCAGAGGTCGTGATCGGGTGTCGTCTATGTCCCTTTGCGGCACGAGAGTTCAATCGCGGCGCGATACATTACCAAGTCGGGGACGCCTCCGATCAGGAATCCTGCTTGAAAGCGTTTTTTTCGGAATGCCGCCGCCTTGATACGACTCCGTCGATTGAAACAACACTGTTGATCCTGCCGGGAGCCTTTCCGGATTTCGAGGCCTATCTGGACTTGGTTGCGCTGGCGGAAGGGCTTCTGGAAGCGGAAGGCTATGAAGGTCATTATCAGGTTGCCGGCTTCCATCCCGATTATCGGTTTGCGGATGCGCCCGCGGATGATCCGGCAAATTATACGAACAGATCCCCGTATCCGATGTTGCATCTGCTCCGCGAAGAGAGCATCGAGAGCGTGCTGCAACACTATCCCGATCCGGATGGCATCCCCGAACGTAATATTGCATTCGCCCGCCAGAAGGGACTTGAATACATGAAGGCGCTGAGGGATGCCTGTCTATAGGCCGGGCACGGAAGTCACCGGCGTGCTCGGCGGGGCTGTCGGACCTGGGGGAACGTGGTACAGCAGGAGTCCTGCGGTCTGTTCAGAGGAGCTTGACTAATGCCGCGAGGGCGGCCACCTGGCCCAGCATCAAGGGTACGATCCACTTCAGCAGATCGACCTTTGTTCGCTCGATGGTGGCATGGACATTGGCGATATCCTTTTGGACCTCGGCCCGAAGCGCGGCGATATCCCGTTTTACCTCGGCCCGAAGCTCGGCGATTTCTTTTTGGATCCGCAGCTCGGACTCGCGGACATCCGACCGAAGGGCGACATCGCCGGCGCGCGGCCACTGTTGCTCCAAGGCATCGATCGTCTCGACGATCAGCCTAAAGCGCGTTGCGTCGTCCGGCGCCTCGGTCAGGTTCTCGTACAATCTCAGGGCGAGTCCCATGCGTTGCTCCTCGACTCAATTGGACCGGACGGCTCGCCATCGCGGGCTTCCGAGTCGGCAAGGTCGTTACCGGATTCGGGACCACCCGTCGCCCTTTGCGGAGAGCTTTGCCGCGGGGCGGAGATTCTCGACCATGTCGAGAGTCTCGAGCTCAGCTGCACGCTCCTCCGAATAGCCCAAGGCACGATAATCGAGGATGCCGTCGGGCGAATGGCACTCGACGCAATCGCGGCCCACGGGTTGAATGCCGTGATTGACCATGAGCGAGCCCATCTGTCGCATCCATTTAGGCTCGACGTTCTCGAGGGTGCCGTCGACCAGCGGGTAATCGGTCTTCCATCCGCCGCTGACCCCGAAGTAGGCCATGAACTCGTCCATCATGTAGAGCTTGAACGGCTCTTGGTACATGCGCTGGACGATGGGGTCACGGATCGCCTGCTTCACGGACGCGGTCGTGTCTCCCGTCTCGTAGTAGGTCGCGTAATCGAACGGCAGGATCATGGCGCCGAACGGACCTTGATTCCCCATATCCTCGTACATCATGGCGTTGAAGAGCTTGAAGGGATAGATACGGCTCTCCCCGTTGTTCATGTGCGCACGCAGGTTTTCGTCCAGCATTCGACGCCGCTCGTCCAATTGCTCGGGCGTGAGTTGGGAGAGCGGATCGGTCGCGGCTTCGACATAGGCATCCACATCGATATCCGGATAGGTCTTCTTCAGCTCGATCGCTCGTTCGCGTACAGCGGCGACGACCTCCGGGTCATCGATCCGGGCCAGTTGGTGCATGAGCGGATTGTATTCGGTCGAGCCATTGGGGTTGTTGCCCAGGGCGTTCGCCAGGAAGGTTCCGTTGCCGTTGAACCAGAGGAAGGTGAAGCCCTTGTTGACCTCGCCGGAGCGATAGATGTCGGTGGGCGTGAAGATGCCTTCCTCCGCATCCCACGTCGGGTGAACCCAGTCGCGGAGCACGACGTTGTTCTCCTGGAGCTCCCTGATATGACACGTCTCGCAGGCGATCCGATCAAGATGCCCGTTGAGCAGCGCCTTGTGCTCGGAGCGGTTGTGCGGTGCGACGCTGTGACAGGTGATGCAGGAGACATCGACATTCGGCAGGTCGTTGGCGACGAGATCGACACCCATTCGGCCGCGCGGGATCTTGTGGCCTTCCGGGACATGGCAATCGGTGCATTGCAGACCGGCCGCGGCATGCACGTCGTCCTGCGGGCTGAAGGGGTTGCCGCGTTTGGCGCCCGTATGCAGCAGGCGCTGGTGCTTGTCTCCGAGTGCCTTTGCGGCCTCGTTGTGCAGATAGGCATCCCCGCCCATATTGTGCTGATGACAGTTCAGACAGTTCTTGGTCGTCGAGCGCCCCACGGTGAGTGCTGCTCGCATCGTGCGGTCCTGATTCCAACGCAGTCCGACATCGTCGCGGATCACGTATCGCTGGTTCATGTCGTATTTGCTGGAATGACAGATCAAACAGTCGATCCCCTCTTTGGCGACATCGGGCACGTCGCCGATCGGCATCATCTTTTCGGTCGCCGGCTGATAGTTCCCGCCGATATGGCATTGGCCGCAGCCTTCGCTGCGTAACTCAACCTCGCCATGCGTTGATTCTGGCCTACTCTCCACCAGCGCCGCCCAGCCGGTCCAGGAGAAGCTGCCGGGGATGCCGCAGGCGCGGTTGATCTTGCCGACCGGGATCGGACGGCTGCCCTCTGCGTTCACCTGGCGTCCGTCGTAGCCGTAGGTCGAGAATCCGCCGCCGCCGTCGCTTTGAAACTTGAAATGGACCGAGTTGACGATGTCGTCGAGGGTGTCGACCTCGGAGAGACGCCCGTCGTGATGCCGGACGGTGATGGTGGCGTGGCACTGCAGGCAGGTCTCGGGTCCTTCGTACTGCAGAATCTTCGCATCACGAAAATACTTGATGTGCGTCGGCTCGTGCTCACGCATGAAGGACTGCGTGTTCATCAGCATCTCGACCTTGACCCGTCGCGCGAAGGCGTTGTCGTCTTGCCCGACGATGGCCTCGGCGGCCGCGCGGCGAGCGCTCATAGAGAGCTCGTTCGCCATCGCCTCGAGCTCCTCCTCCGTGATCGGCTGACTGTTGGCATAGGTCAAAGGTGCGTTTGATTTCCCCACGTAGGCGTCGAAAGCGATCGGATAGACGACCTTGTAGAGCACGAACAAGACGAGCAGTCCCACCGCAACCGTGACGAGAAGCCGGCGTGCGTTCTTGGGTGTCAACAGGGTTTTGGCGAATGCGTTCATGGCGTCTCACGCGGGGCTGAAGCCGGGGTCTCGGGACGGGGAGGGTCGGTTTCGCGATGCCATCCGGTGATCATCGCGCGGAGATTCGAAAAGACCGTCTCGCCGGTGGTAATGATGTACATGTGCACCAAGAGGAAGAGTGCCAGAAGATAGCTGACGACGACATGGGTCATGGCGACGACCCAAACGCTTCCGAGGCCGAATAGGGTCTCCGGCAGATAGACCGAATAGAGGAAGGCCCAGCCGCTGATGAGGAGGATCGGCATCAGGCCGTACATGACGCCGAGATAGCTGAGTTGTTGAAGTGTGTTGAACTTCATGGCCTCGGTGACGTGAAACGGATGCGGCTCAAGCCGGAAGATTCCGATCATGTAGTAGCGCGTCTGGGCGATCAAATCCCCGATGAGTGTGCGAAACCGGACGCGATAGTGGCGTGCATTCTCGCTTCGGGCATTCGTCACGACGAATCCGATCCAAGCGATGGTCAGCAATATCCCGGCTGTATTGTGCACGACGCGTGCGGTGGCGAAGGGCATCAGCCAATCGGCCCCGGCGTAATGCATGCTGACCCCGGAGGCGATCAAGGCCAGGAACAAGAGCGCGTTTATCCAGTGCCAAAGCCGCAGCCAAGCCGGATAGAGATACAGCGATGTCATCATGCCCTCCTGTTTGCCCGACGGGCGAGATAGCGACCGAGGCCGTGCGCCGCAAGCAGCAGGACCATCAGGCCCATGATCACCAAGCTGAGTCGGTCGAGCGCCGGGCTTTTGCTCATTCCGACCACATAGGCCTCGTTGAATACGGCCTTGGCGAGCAAGCCGCGGCGGGCGATATCCTCCTCCGATCGGAATTGATAGAGCCGCGCGAGGAGCTGCGGGTCGGCGGAGTGACAGCTCACGCAATTCTGCTCGCTGTCCTCGGCGGGCAGAATTTCATGATGCGCAAACACGGCGACGGGCGTGTGACAGTCCACGCAACGCACCGATGTCCAGTGAGCGTCTCGGTTCGGCAGCCAGTCGTGGCTTGTACTCGACGGCCCGACCAGCTGCATATGGCAAGACAGGCAGACCTCGTTGTGGTTCCGTACGATCCGGGCGATGGGCTCTCCTACCACCGCCGGGCGGAAACGATGCGGATCGTGACAGGAGTGGCAACTGAAACCCAAGGCCTCCGGTGCGTCCGACACGGCGTGGACGCTGCGTTTGAACTCGGCATCGATGTCGATCCACCCTCGGCTCAGGTCGTGGTCGTCGTCTTCGTGACAGCCGATACAGTCCAGATCGCCCGGAGCAGGCCGGTTCGGGTGCGGGTAGCGTCGATAGCTGCGGCGATGACAGTCGATGCAGGCCAGCTCGCCGTGGACCGAGTGCGCGAGGCCCTCGCGATCGATCGAGAGATCGACGATCTCCCCGTCATCGGGATCGCGGTACGCAAGGGTCGACATGGCATGGCAGCGCAGGCAGGCGTGCCGATCCGCCGAGGCTTCGGCGCGATCAATGTCCAGGGCATCGCCGACCGGCTCGGCGATCGCCTCGGGGGCCGGGGCGGCGCTCGCCCCGAACGCGAATAGACAGAGCCACAGGGCGAGCGACCAGCCGAGGCGGACAGCCCGGACTGTCGTCGATGCAGGGCCGGTTGTCGAGGCCGGTCGCGATTGATCGGGGTGAAGTTGGGCTCCCTGTCGGGCCACCCGGTCGCGTGAGGCATTCATGTCGCATCCTGATTGCCGTGATGAGCTAGGTTTCATCCCGGTCTCGAGGTGAAATCCGCGCCGGGTCGGTCGAGTCCGGCACCGTCGAAGATGATCTCGGTACGTCGATTCCGGCGGTCGCGCAGTGTGAGCAGCGTCGCCGAATCAGGGTTGAACAAGGTCCCTCATAACCTTAGGAGTCTCGCTATTGCCCATGACGCATCACGGGTCCGGCCGTGGCAGGGACGTCGGGAAATTGCCGCGATCGATCTCGATCTTACGCGTGCTCGTCATGAGGTTCCAGCATCCGAGCCGAGCACCGGCGTATGCCGAAGGAAGACTGCTGCCGAACCCTCGAGGCACCGTGCGCAGGATTCAGTCCGAGTCGATGCCGAGATCGGAAAAACCGTTCCTCCGAGCATTCGACGATGCGCGGTGGTCGTCCTGAAGGTATCCTCACCCCGATTCGCACCCGTTCCGCGCACCTTTTCAACAATGAGGAGTCCGGCATGACTACCAGGCACGACGGGGAGACCCGTACTCAGAACCGTCATCTTCTGGACTGGGTGACGCAATTGGCCGAGCTGTGCCAACCCGATCGCGTTTACTGGTGCGACGGTTCTCAAAAAGAGTACGACCGACTCTGCGCCGAGATGGTCGATGCCGGCACCTTCGTCCGGCTGAATCCCGAGAAGCATCCCAACAGCTTTCTTGCCCACTCGCATCCGAGCGACGTGGCCCGCGTCGAGGACCGCACCTTCATCTGCTCGCTTCGCGAGGAAGACGCGGGCCCCACCAACAACTGGCTCGAGCCGCGCAAGGCGAAGGCCCTGCTCAAGGGTCTGTTCAAAGACTGCATGCGCGGGCGCACGCTTTACGTGATCCCGTTCAGCATGGGTCCAATCGGCTCGCCGATCGCGCATATCGGTGTACAGATTACCGATTCGCCCTATGTCGTGGTGAACCAGCGGATCATGACCCGGATGGGCCAGCGAGTGTTGGATACCCTGGGCGATCACGGCGACTTCGTGCCCTGCGTGCATTCCGTGGGCGCACCCCTTCAACCCGGCGAGCAGGATGTTCCCTGGCCCTGCGCGAACAGCATCGAGGACAAGTACATCGCGCATTTCCCCGAGACCCGCGAGATCTGGTCTTTCGGCAGTGGTTACGGCGGCAATGCCCTGCTCGGCAAGAAGTGTTTCGCGCTGCGCATCGCCTCGGTGATGGCGCGCGACGAGGGTTGGCTGGCCGAGCATATGTTGGTGATGGGCGTGGAGTCGCCCGAGCATGAGAAGCGCTATGTGGCCGCGGCATTCCCGAGCGCCTGCGGAAAGACCAACTTCGCCATGCTGATCCCGCCCAAGGGGTTCGAGGGCTGGAAGATCACCACGGTGGGCGACGACATCGCCTGGATCAAGCCCAATCCCGCCGACGGGCGTTTTTACGCGATCAATCCCGAATACGGCCTGTTCGGCGTGGCCCCGGGGACGAACGACGACTCCAACCCCAACGCCATGGCGGCGCTGCGTGAGAACGCCATCTTCACCAATTGCGCATTGACCGACGACGGCGGCGTCTGGTGGGAGGGTATGACCAAGGAGCCCCCCGACCACCTGATCGATTGGAAGGGCGAGGATTGGACTCCGGGGTGCGGTCGGCCCGCGGCCCATCCGAATGCGCGCTTCACCGCACCCGCCTCGGCCTGCCCCTCGATCGATCCGGAATGGGAGAACCCCAAGGGCGTGCCCATCAGTGCCTTCCTGTTCGGCGGCCGGGTCAGTCGGCATTTCCCGCTCGCCTTTCAGAGCTACAACTGGGAACACGGGGTCTATCTGGCCGCGACCATGGGGTCGGAGGCGACTGCGGCGGCGATCGGGCAGGCGGCGGTGCGGCGCGATCCCATGGCAATGCTGCCCTTCTGCGGCTACAACATGGCCGACTATTGGCGGCATTGGCTGCGGATCGGTCGGCGCTGCGTCTCCACCCCGCCGCGGATCTTCCGCGTCAATTGGTTTCGCAAGGACGAGCACGGGCGCTTCATCTGGCCGGGCTTCGGCGAGAACATGCGCGTGCTCGAATGGATCGTCAAACGCTGCAACGACGACGGCTCGGCGGTCGAGAGCCCGATCGGCTGGATTCCGGACTATGAGGCCTTCAACTGGGACGGGCTGGATTTCGATCGCGAGCGGTTCTACTCGATCATGAATATCGATCGCGAATCGGCTCGACTCGAGACCCACGATCAGGAGGAGCTCTTCACGCGCTTCGGCGACCACATGCCACGCGAGCTCGAGAGCGAGCGCGAGCTGCAGCTTGCCCGGCTCTTCCACTCGCCGGCGCTTTGGGATCTTTCCAGCACCAAGAGGTCCTGAGCGGGTGCCGAGCCGATCCTTCGCGGCCGGTCCGTCGAGACTGTTTGCGTCCCTGTCGCCGTTGCGGCTCAAGCGATCGGTCGCGGGCGCCAGCGCGGGAGGGCACCCGGATCGGGCCGCCCGTGTCGTCGCGGCCTTACCGGCCTATCAGGTCGCACTCTGGCCCGACGGATGGGAGCTCGGTGCCGGCGGCGAGGTGGCGGTGCGCGACACCCATGCGATGGCCGAGGCCCGGCGTTGGTATGTGCTGGCCGATCGCGGGGCCGGGGCGCCGTGCATGAATCGGACGATGCGTCTCTACGGCACCTTTGTTCCGCGCCCGGTTGTTGCGCTGGCAGGTCAACGGTTTGCGTCGGAGTGCGTGGCCTCGGTGGCCGTGCAGTTGGTGGCGGGGGAGTGGATCACGGAGCGGCGACAGCAGCTTCTCGAGGCGCCCGACGAGGCAATGCGCGCGAGAGCACTCGGATGGACGGGTTCTCGGCATAACGCCGAGCTGAACACCGAGACGATGACGGCCTGCATCATTCAAGTCATCGCAGACTGTCGTCGGGAAGGCATCATCCCGGCCGCAGGCTTTGATCTGAAGTTGCGTCCGGACGACGGCTTCGGGATTCGCGGCTATCGCTGTCTAATCACCGTGGATCTGGACAGCTCCGAGCGCGCGCGATTTCGCGAGGCGATTCAGACGGCCTTGGTGCCTTGGAATCGCGCCGTCGTGCGCGATGGTGCGGCGCATCCGCTGGTCAAGGTCGAGGTGCGTGCCCGCAGGTAACCGGTCCTATTCATCGTGCAGCCCGGCAAGCAATTCGGTAACGATTCGCAAATAAGGTGAACACCTTTGATCGACGGGTCGGCCCGGGTGAGCAGAGCAAACGCCGGAATCCGCGGCGTCGGTGACCTGCCGGGGTTCGCAAGCTCACCCCGGCCTACATGTTGGCGTCACGGACCGCCGAGGGCGTGCGGCGGATGACGCGATCGCTCATCCGCCCCGACGTCCTGAACCGCGTCCGCTCGAGGTCGCAGGAGTTGACCGAGGCTCTATCGACCTCGGCACCGGCATGCACGCAACGAGACGCGGTTCAGCCTCAGAGCGTCTTTGCCTGTTCCGCGAGGTAGATCCAGGTATCGATGACGGTATCCGGGTTGAGCGAGATGCTGGTGATCCCTTCCTTGAGGAGCCAGTCTGCGAAGTCCTTGTGATCCGACGGACCCTGACCGCAGATGCCGACATATTTGCCTTGGGCGCGGCAGGCGGCGATCGCCATCGAGAGCATCTTCTTCACGGCCGGGTCGCGCTCGTCGAAGCTCTCGGCGACCAGGCTCGAGTCGCGATCCAGGCCCAGCGTGAGCTGGGTCATGTCGTTGGAGCCGATCGAAAAACCGTCGAAATATTCAAGAAACTCATCGGCCAGTACGGCGTTGGAGGGTAGCTCGCACATCATAATAAGGCGCAGCGCGTTCTTGCCGCGCTCCAGGCCTTGCTCGGCGAGCGCCTCGACGACCGCTTTGGCCTGTTTGAGCGTCCGCACGAACGGAATCATGATCTCGACGTTGGTCAGACCCATGTCGTCGCGCACCCGCTTGAGCGCCTCGCACTCGAGCTCGAAGCAGTCCTTGAAGTTCTCCGCCACGTAGCGTCCGGCCCCGCGGAACCCGATCATCGGGTTCTCTTCCTCGGGTTCGTAGCGGGTTCCGCCGACCAGGTTGGCGTACTCGTTGGACTTGAAGTCCGACATGCGCACGATGACCGTGTTGGGAGCGAAGGCGGCTGCCAAGGTTGAGATGCCCTCGGCAAGCTTGGCGATGTAGAACTCGCGCGGACTCGCGTAGGCGGCGATCCGTGGCGCGATCTTGGCCTTGAGGTCTGCCGGGAGCTGGTCGAATTCGAGCAGCGCCTTTGGATGGATTCCGATCATGTTATTGATGATGAATTCCAGACGCGCAAGACCGATACCGGCGTTCGGCGTCGCCGCAAAGGCGAAGGCGCGGTCCGGGTTGCCGACGTTCATCATGATCTTGACCGGGATCTCGGGCATGGCCGAGAGCTCCACGGTCTTGTAGTCGAACGCCAGCTTGCCGTCGTAGATAAGGCCGGTGTCGCCCTCCGCGCAGCTGACGGTGACGAGCTGGCCATCCTTCACCACCTCGGTCGCGTCGTTGCAGCCGACCACGGCGGGTACACCCAGCTCGCGGGCGATGATGGCAGCATGACAGGTGCGCCCGCCGCGGTTGGTAACGATCGCTGCCGCGCGCTTCATGACCGGCTCCCAATCCGGATCGGTCATGTCGGTGATAAGGACGTCGCCGGCCTCGACGCGATGCATGTCGGCGATGCTCGAGACGATCTTGGCCGCGCCGGCGCCGATACGGCTGCCGATGCTGCGTCCGGTGGTGAGCACCGGACCCTTCTCGCGCAGGACGTAGCGCTCGATGATGTTGCCCGAGCGGCTCTGGACGGTCTCGGGACGCGCCTGCACGACGTAGAGCTTGCCGTCGTTGCCGTCTTTCGCCCATTCGATGTCCATCGGGCGGCCGTAGTGCTGCTCGATCAGAACGGCTTGCCGCGCGAGCTGCTCGACCTCGGCGTCGGTGATGCTGAAGCGTGGGCGGTCGGCATCCGGGACGTCTTCGGTGCGCACCGGGCTTTTGGCGCCCGCTGCGTCGTCGTAGACCATTCGGATCGCCTTGTCGCCGACACTGCGTCGCAGGATCGCGGGACGGCCGGCAGCCAGCGTCGGCTTGTGGACGTAGAACTCGTCCGGGTTGACCGCGCCCTGTACGACCATCTCGCCGAGTCCGTAGCTCGAGGTGATGAAGACGGCGTCGCGAAAGCCCGATTCGGTATCCAGGGTGAACATGACGCCGGAGGCGGCCAGATCGCTGCGCACCATGCGCTGAATGCCGGCCGAGAGGGCGACATTGCGGTGCTCGAAGCCCTGGTGCACGCGATAGGAGATGGCCCGGTCGTTGAACAGGGAGGCGAAGACCTCCTTAATCCGGTGTTTGATGTTGTCCAGACCCTCGACGTTGAGGAAGGTTTCTTGCTGACCCGCAAAGGAGGCGTCGGGCAGATCCTCGGCGGTGGCCGAAGAGCGCACGGCCCAGGAGACCGCAGCGGTGCCGGCTTCTGCGGTGAGGCGGGCGAAGGCGTCGTCGATCGCCGCTTCCAGTGCCGCCGGGAAGGGCTGCTCCATGACCCAGCCGCGGATGCGTGGACCGGCTTGGGAGAGCGCCGTGACGTCGTCGACGTCCAATGCGTCGAGGACCGTTTGGATGCGCTCGTCCAGTCCGTCTTTGGCGAGAAACTCGCGGTAGGCGTCGGCGGTCGTCGCGAACCCGCCCGGCACCTGAACGTCCACGTCGGTGAGGTTCTGGATCATCTCGCCGAGCGACGCGTTCTTGCCGCCGACGACGGGGACGTCGTCCATTCCGAGCTCGCTCAGCCAGCGGACATAGTCGGTCATCTTGATCGTTCTCCAGTTTCAGAGGATGTCGGGCGGAACTCCTAGGAACCGCTTCGGGGCCGGGCAGTGCCGTTGTGCCGCGGGTGCTCGACGTTCGATCCGGGATGGCGCATCGTCATTTGGACAGCGAAACCCGGTGCGCGCCAGACTCTGTAATCGTTCCGACGTAACGAGGCAATATAGCCTAGTTCGAAAACGGCCGCCTTCGACCTGGGTCAATCTTGAGGATTGACTCAGCGCGTAGGTGCGGTGAGGTACGAACCGCACCGTGCTCAACGGGTAGTGCGACGACCGCACCGGGCATCGGAGCGGTTCCTTCGTCACCACATCCACATCACGGCCCCGGCAGGGCGCGTCGGGGTGACACAAACGGTTCAGTCAACAGCTCGGCGGTGGCTTTTTGCTCACTCGCCGTGTCGTGGTCTGTAAGTGTCCGGGATCAGAATGGTCGGGGTGCGCTGGGTCGTGTCCTTGTCCGGAAAATCCAGGGTGTAGTGCAGCCCGCGACTCTCGCGTCGGCGCAGCGCCGATTGGATGATCAGGTCCGCGACCTCGAGCAGGTTGCGCAGCTCGATCAGGTCGTTGCTGACCCTGAACTTGCTGTAGTACTCGATGACCTCCTGTTGGAGCAAGTCCGCACGGCGCTTGGCGCGGCGCAGGCGTTTGTTGGTGCGCACGATGCCGACGTAGTCCCACATAAAGCGACGCAGCTCGTCCCAGTTGTGTGTTACCACGACCTCTTCATCCGGCTCGGTGACCCGGCTCTCGTCCCAGGGCTGCACCTCGGGCGGCTGCGGAATGTCGTTCATCAGGCGTGCGATGTCTTCGGCCGCCAGCTCGGAGTACACCAGGCACTCGAGAAGGGAATTGCTCGCCATCCGGTTCGCCCCGTGCAGGCCCGTGTAGGCGGTCTCGCCGCTGGCGTAGAGGCCGGGTAGATCGGTACGGGCTCGGTCATCGACCATCACGCCGCCGCACGTGTAATGTGCCGCCGGGACCACCGGTATGGGGTCGGTTGTGATGTCGATGCCGAGCTCGAGGCAGCGACGGTGGATGGTCGGGAAGTGCTCGATGACGAAATCGGCGGGACGATGCGAGATATCGAGATAGACACAAGCGGTCCCGAGCCGCTTCATCTCATGGTCGATGGCGCGTGCCACGATGTCGCGCGGGGCGAGCTCGGCACGTGGGTCGAACCGGGGCATGAAGCGCTCTCCGTCGGGCAACAGTAAACGTGCGCCTTCCCCGCGCAGCGCCTCGGTAATCAGAAAGGAACGCGCCTCGGCGTGATAGAGGCAGGTCGGGTGAAACTGCATGAATTCCATGTTCGCCACCCGACACCCGGCTCGCCAGGCCATTGCGATGCCGTCGCCGGTTGAGACATCGGGGTTGCTGGTGTAGAGATAGACCTTGTTTGCGCCCCCGGTCGCCAAGACGACAAAACGTGCAAGGTGGACTTCGACCTGTCCCGTGCCCAGATCAAGGATGTAGGCGCCTAGACAGCGGTGGTCTTTCTTGCCGGGGCGATGTTTGGAGGTGATGAGATCGACCGCGATGTGCTCCTCGAACAGCGTGACGTTCGGCTTGTTACGCACCTGTGCCTCGAGCGTCGTCGACACTGCTCGGCCGGTTGCGTCGGCGGCGTGGATGACGCGGCGATGGGTGTGGCCCCCTTCGCGGGTCAGGTGATAGCCGCCTGTCGATGCGCTTGCCTCATCGCGTGTAAACTCCACGCCCTGATCGAGTAACCAGCGGATGTTGTCCGGTCCGCGCTCAACGATGTGCTTAACCACGCGACGGTCGCAGAGCCCGGCGCCGGCCTTGAGGGTGTCCTGGACGTGCGATTCGATCGAGTCCGTCGCATCCAGCACGGCCGAAATGCCGCCTTGCGCATAGAGCGTGCTTCCTTCTTTGAGCTCGCGCTTGGAGATGACGGCGACCGACAGATCCTCGTGCAGTCGCAGTGCGAGGCTTAGTCCCGCGGCGCCGCTGCCGAGAATCAGGACGTCGTGGCGGTAAGGCGTGGTTGGCATGATCGGAACCTTCGTTTGGGGATCTCACGGGCGTCGAGGTCGGCGACGTGTTGAGGTTCGACGTCTTGGCGACCCTTCGATCCCCAACGTGATCGGGTTGAGTTTGGGTGATCGGCGCGGTTCGCCGTAAACTCGCCCATTTCATGGGCGGGATCAAGGTTTGTCGCTTTTTTTAGGGGGCCTCGGCCGCAATTGAGGAGGCTCACGAACTTCCGAATCGGGGAATTGTCCATGCCAACGGGATTGCTGGTCAGCAGCGCCAAGGCTCGTGTCCATGTCTGAGCGCACCGCCGATCAGGAGCTTGTGACGCGCGCCCAGAACGGAGACAAGCGCGCGTTCGACTTGCTGGTGTTGAAGTATCAGCAGAGGGTGGCAAACCTGATTTCCCGCTACGTCCGCGACCCGAGCGAGGTGATGGACGTCAGTCAGGATGCCTTCCTGAAGGCATATCGCGCACTCCCTGCGTTTCGCGGCGAGAGTGCGTTTTACACCTGGCTGTATCGCATCGCGGTGAACACGGTAAAGAATCACTTAGTGGCACAGGGACGTCGTCCTCCGGGAGACGATGTCGAGGCCGAGGTCGCCGAGCAAATGGATATGGGCGTTCGCCTTCGTGACTCGGGGACGCCCGAACGGCTCGCTCTGACCGAAGAGATCGCACAAACGGTTCAGCGCGCGCTCGACGACCTCCCCGACGATCTGCGCACGGCCATTGTTCTGCGCGAGCTCGAGGGTATGAGCTACGAAGAGATCGCGACCGCAATGGCGTGCCCGATCGGTACAGTGCGCTCACGCATCTTCCGGGCCCGCGACGCAATCGACAAGCGGTTGAGGCCGCTCCTCGAACCATGATGATCCCGACGCGTCAAACAGGCAGCGAGGACGATTGCTCCAGATGCGGTGCGGTTTCCTCATCGGCCAGCTCGCCGGGCCCGCGATCTCGAGATCCGGGCGCGACGACGGCCATCCCAACGACACGACTTCTCAGCCCAGGCATGAAGCAATGAGCGACGAGCTACGACAACGCATTTCCGAGCTTCAGGACGGCGAGCTCGATCCCGCCGGCACCGCGCGACTGGTCGATGCCATGGCAGGCAATCCGGGCCTGCGAGGTACATGGGAGCGCTACCATACGATTGGTCTGGCGATTCGGGGCGAGTCCGTTCACGCAACCCGTCGAGGTGTTGCCGATGTGGTTCGCGAACGCATCGCGCATGAGCCGACGGTCTTGGCCCCGCCCCGCGGCGATGCGAAGCCGCCGAAGGCCAAGAGGCCGGTCGCAGCCGTGGCGCTCGCGGCAGCAGCCGCCTTTCTCGCGGTTTTCGTCGTCCCCGGGCTGTTCGACGGCGTGAGTCCACTCCCGAGCGTCCGCACGGCGCCGACCCTCGCTGCGCAACCGGGAGTTGTGGCGATACCGGCGCAGCGCTGGGACTTGGAGCACCCCGAATTGGCCAACAAGCTCGATCTTTTCCTCGTTACCCACCAAGAAACCGCCCCGACGACCGGGGCCAAGGGCATGCTGCCTTATGCGACCTTTGTCGGTTATGAAGCGGGTCGCTGATTCATGGCTCCCGGCCCGGTTGGGCATATTCTTCTTGCTCGCGCTCGTGGTCCAGGCGAGCCTTGCGGATGACGTGATCCAGCGCGCGAGTGATCTGCTTCAAAGGATGGCCGATGCGCTGAAGTCGCTCAACTACGAAGGAACCTTGGTTTACTCTCACGAGAACCGGCTCGAAGCCCTTCACCTGGTCCACCGCTACGAGGAGGGACAGGTTCAAGAGCGGTTACTCTCCCTGAACGGCCCGGTGCGGGCCGTGACCCGCGAACCCGACCGGGTGATGTGCGTGCTGCCCGACGGGCATCCGATCTCGGTCAAACGTCCATCCGGCGCAGGCGGACTCTTGAATACCGACGGAATATTCCCGGAGCATCTCGGTGATCACTATCGCATCGAGATCCAGGGTATCGCGCGGGTCGCCGGTCGTGATACCGAGGTGGTCGGTATTATTCCGCGCGATGATTTGAGGTACGGGTACCGGTTTTATGTCGATCAGGAAACCTTTCTTCCGCTGAAGTCGGATCTGATCGACAGCAACGGTGCATCGCTGGAGCAGTTGATGTTCACCGCCATCACAGTCGACGGGAATACCCCGACCGTATCTGCGCGGGTTGAGGAATCCGGACTGCGGGGCGCCCCCGTGGCCCCCGTCGAAGGCCGCTGGCGCTTCGACGAGCCTCCGGTGGGATTTCAATTGGTGAGTCAGGGCGTGATGGACAATCCGAGTGGCGCGCTGGTCGAGCACTTCCTCTTTACCGATCGGCTTTCCGCGTACTCGATCTATATCGAAGACGACACCCGCGACGGGCTGCGTGGATCGACCCACATCGGTGCCGTACATGCGGCCGGGCGGCAGATCGACGGCTACCAGATTACGGCCGTCGGGGAGGTTCCGCCCGAGACCGTCGAAGCGGCCGTGCTCAGTGTACGGCGCGTCGACGATCCGTCGGACTAATCCGCCGATGATCGAGGAATCAGGTGTCGTCGTCTCGACCGAAGGCCGTTATGCCTGGGTCCGTATCACGCGGCGCTCGGTCTGCGGCGGTTGCGCCGCAAACGGCGCCTGCGGTACATCTTTGATCGAGCGCTTTTTCGGGCGCGGCTCGATGCAGGTTCGAGCGCTGAATCAGGTGGACGCATCGGTCGGCGAGCGGGTGATGCTCGCGATCTCGGAGCGTGGCCTTCTTTCGGCGTCTTTCGCGGTCTACTTTGCACCCTTGGTCGGTCTGCTCGGCGGTGCGTTCGCGGGAGATGCCCTGCTTACCGGAGTCGCCGAAGGCGCCTGGACGGATGCGGGGGCTCTGGTCGGTGCTGCACTCGGCTTCGGTCTGGCGTTGTTCTGGCTGCGCGGCTACAGTGCGCGCTCATGGAGCCGTCCGGAGCAGCAAGCGGTGGTGTCCCGGATCGAGCAGGGCGTGCCGGTACAGATCCTTCCGGGGCCCTGATCCGAATCGACCCCGAGACGACCGTCGACGCGAGCGTTCGGCGACACAAAACGCAGGGCCGGTCCGGCCCGGCGGTCGAGCGTGTTTAGATACCCTCCAAATCCTTTTTCCGCCACGTCCGGCAACGCCGTCATCGAGGCGGCCAGCCGATCGAATCCACTGATCCCGGAGCATTCATGCGTCCCATACCAACCTTCTCCTTCGCCCTCGCGGCATTGGTCTGCGGCGCGCTCATGCCGGGTCTTGCGGCCAGCCGTATGCTTCCCGACTTCGTGGATCTGGTCGCCGAGAACGCCCCCTCCGTCGTCAACATCAGTACGAAACAGGCGCAGGTGACGGTCGAGCAGTTGCCGGAGTTTTCCGTTCCCGACCTCCCGGAAGAGAGCCCCTTGCAGGATTTCTTTCGGCATTTCTTCGGCGAGGACGGCGAGCTGCCGAACGATAGCCTCCCGTCGCGCTCGCTCGGATCCGGGTTCATCGTCTCGACCGACGGATTCGTCCTAACCAACGCCCATGTCGTGGAGGGTGCCGAAGAGATCATCGTGCGCACCAGCGATCGGCGCGAATTCGTGGCCTCCCTGGTCGGAACCGACAAGCGCAGCGACATTGCATTGCTCAAGATCGAGGGCGAGGGGCTCCCGGCGGTCAAAATCGGCGCCGCTCAAGACCTCAAGGTCGGCGAGTGGGTGCTGGCGATCGGCTCGCCTTTCGGGTTCGAATCCTCGGCCACGGCCGGCATTGTCAGTGCCAAGGGCCGCAGCCTCCCGAGCGAGAACTATATCCCGTTCATCCAGACCGATGTGGCCATCAATCCGGGAAATTCGGGCGGGCCCCTGTTCAACCTCGACGGCGAGGTGGTCGGTGTCAACAGCCAAATCTACAGCCGCACGGGAGGCTTCATGGGGCTCTCGTTCTCGATCCCGATCGACGTCGTGATGGACGTGGTCGACCAGTTGCAGACCAAAGGTCGGGTCAGTCGCGGTTGGCTCGGCGTGTTGATTCAGGACGTGACCCGCGAGCTGGCCGAGAGTTTCGGTATGAAGCAGCCCCGCGGCGCATTGGTGGCCCAGATCCTTCCGGGGAGTCCTGCCGAGGGGGCGAAGGTCCGTCCCGGCGATATCATCGTCACCTACAACGGACGCGACATTCTGACCTCGAGCGCATTGCCTCCGATGGTGGGGATTACGCCGGTCGGCGATCGGGTGACGCTGCAAGTGCTCAGGGGCGGCGAGCTGGTCGATCTCGAGGTCGAGATCGGCGAGCTGCCCGAGGAAGATCAACTCGCCGCGCGGCCGAGCGAGCCGGAGAAGGCGTCTGCGAATCGGATCGGTCTCTTCGTCAGCGAGATCACACCGGAGCAGCGCGAAGAGTTGTCCGTCACCGGCGGTGGCGTGCTGGTGGAGGGCGTCGAGCGCGGGCCTGCGGAGCAGGCGGGGCTGACCTCCGGTGATGTGATCCTGATGCTCGACAACCAGCCGGTGCAGGATTTGGCGGGCTTCAACAGGATCCTCGAGGCGATACCGTCCGGTCGATCGGTGGCGGTTTTGGTTCAACGCGGCGACGGACGCATGTTCCACGCGATAAGGTTACCTTGAGGGTATCCGACCGCGTTTTGCGCGCCGATCGGCAGAGCGTCTCGGGGGCGGTGTGCGCTAGCGTTCTGACTCCGATTCGGCTGCGGTCTCGATATCGGGACCGAGCAGGATGGCAATCGGACGCGTATGCGGGCTCGCGTCCAGGGCGATGATCAGGGTAGCGGTGAGCGGTACAGCCAGGAACATGCCGACCGTGCCGAACAACCAACCCCAAAACAATAAGGCGATGAAGACGGCCAGCGTCGAGATCCCCAGCCCTTTGCCCATGATCCGCGGCTCCAGGACATTGCCGATGACCGTATTGATGACGAGATAGCCCACCGCCACCCAGATGGCGGTGGACACATCCACCTGCACCAGGGCGAGCAGAACCGCCGGGATCATCATCACGATGTTGCCGACAACGGGGATGAAGTTCAGGAAGAAGGCCAGCACGGCCCAGAGGATGGCGAAGTCGATGCCGAGAAACCACAGCCAGAGCCAGACGCACACGGCTGTCCCCAGGCTGGTGAGGCTCTTGATCAGCATGTAGCCTTTGATCGCGTCCAACAGCCGTTTCAGGCGCGCATTGCCTGCCTCCGTCATCCGGAAGGCGACCTGCAGCTTGGCCGGAAGTGCATTGGCCTCGAGCAGAATGAAGACGACGGCGAGCAGCACCAGAAGCCCGGTGGCGAAGAACCCGCTGGCGTTGGACAAGAGATACCGAACGGCGATCGCAACCTTGTTGGGGTCCAGCAAATCCGGGATCGCCTCGCGCGAGCCGCCGACGCCGACGCCCTCCATCCAGCCTCCGAGCTGATCGCTCAGGAGCATGAAGCGCTCCTGATAGGTCGGCAGGCTGTCCCGGAACCCCTCTATCGCCCCCGTGGTGACGAGAGCCAGGAGACTCCCGACATCCAGCAGCACGAAGACGATGATCGCCAGCGCGCCCCATTTCGGGACACCGCGCCGCCGCATCCATTTGAGCGCCGGCGTGGCGACGATGGCAATGAATACGGCCAGCAGGAGCGGCACCAGGATAGGCGCCGAGATCTTCATGAGGCCGACCACCAGCGCGAAGGCGCCCGCGACGAGGAGTCCGCGCGCGGGTGGACTGAAACCGCTCAGTACGTTGCTCATCGTGTCGGATCCTCGGGTGATTGGGGCCGGTCGATGGTGTCTTGAGCCGGCATCTCGAACGCGGCCGAGCCAAGGCGTTTCCCATTGCCCTTTTCAGACGGGGCAATCGTACCCCAGCTTCCCGCGAGTCGCACCATGACGGCGGAGCAAACAGCGCCGAGCCCGTGGACGGGTGATGGCATCCGGTCTCGCGGGGTCCATAATTGTCTCGTGGGACGACAACATCACGACAACAGACGAGGAGCGCATCGAAGAGCTATGAACATCATCAAGGCAGCAGTGACAGCCGGGATTGCGAGCTTGGTCCTGAACGGACCAGCCGTCGCAGTCGACATGGGCGACATGATGAATCCATCCAAATGGATGGGCGGCAACAAGGAACGCCGCGGGGAGGGTGACTATCCGCCGCCTCAGGGTTATTACCCGCAAAGCGGACCCGGTTACGGTGGTGCGCCGGGGTACGGAACGGCACCGGGCTACGGATCCACGCAGCCGGGTTACGGCGTCGCACCCGGCCAAGGCTACGGGCCTCCGCCCGGCTACGCAGACCCGCAAGCGGGGGCTGCTCCGATGCAGCAAATTCCCCCGCAGGGATACGGCGGAGCGCCGGGTTACGGACAAGTCCCCGGTTACGGAGCAGGCAACGCAGAAGGCTATCCGCCCGCTCCTGCCTACGGCCAGGGTTACACGCCCGGTTATGGCCAGGGTTACGCGCCAGGTTACGGCCAAGGCTATGACCAGGGCTATGCCCCGCCCCCTGGCGTCGGGCAGGGATACGGACCGGGTTACGGGCAGGGTTATGGCCCCGAATACGGACCCGGCTACGGACCCGGCGAGGATGATCGCGGCGGAAGCGGCATGAACCCGATGAAGATGATGCCGAACCCGATGCAGATGTTTAAAGGCAACAAGGACTAAGAAAGGACCGGGCGGTAAGTGCCGCCCGGGTTCGCCGATCTTACCCGAGCCGTTTACGCGCCTGGCTCCGGGTTTCGAAACTCCTCATCCGGGTGTTCTTTGAGTCTCGTCACTGCTGGATTGACCGGCCCCCGCTCCGCGGCTAGCCTCAAGCCCTAACCGAGGCCGGTCGCGTTGGCGACCCTGTTCTCATCTGCCGTGTTCGGCGATACCCGGAGGATGCCGGTCTTGTGAACAAGAAGGATCTTAGCGAGCGCGACATCTGCACCAAGCTCATCACCCCGGCACTTCTGACCGCCGGATGGACTCAGGGCCAAATCCGCGAGGAGGTCCGACTTTCCGCCGGGCGTGTCATCGTGCGCGGCAAGATTGCCTACCGCATCAGTAAGGCGACGGCCAAAGGCGGGCCAAAACGCGCGGATTTCGTGATCTACGCCAGAGGGAACATCCCGATCGCCGTCATCGAGGTGAAGCGCGCCGTCTATGCGATCGGCGCCGGCATGTAACAGGCGCTCGAGTATGCCGAGATGCTCGACGCCCCGATCGCCATCAGCTCCAACGGCGAGGGATTTCTACGCCACGACCGCACCGGCATCACCCAGCCTGCTGAACGCGAGCTCGGACTTGACGAGTTTCCCGCCTTCGACGATCTCTGGGCCATCTACCGTCAGTGGAAAGGAATCCAGTCCGTACCTCAGATCGCGCTCGTCGCCCAGCCCTACCACACTGACGGAAGCGGCAAAGAGCCCCGTTACTATCAGCGCGTCGCGATCAACCGCACGATCGAGGCGATTGCCCGCGGACAACAGCGAATCCTGCTGGTCATGGCCACCTGAAATACTTCGGAAACCCCATTTATACCTACTCGCTGAGACATGGGATCGAAGACGGGTTCCTCGCGCCCTACAGGGTCATCCGGGTCGTGACGGACGCCGATGCCTTGGGTTACACGCCGGAGCAGAACAAGCGCGACAAGGACGGCCAACTCTTCGAGTAGCGTCAGTACAACACGAAGGACTTCGACCGGACACTGATCCTGACCAAACGCACCGAACTGGTCGCTCGACGGGTCTGGGAGTACCTCGAGGCGACCGACCCGATGGCCAAGACCATCGTCTTCTGCGACGATCAAACCCATGCCGAGCGCATGCGCCAGGCCCTGGTCAACCTGTTTCCGGAGGCCGCCGCCAACCGGCGCTATGTCGTGCGCATCATCGGCGACGACAAGGAAGGTAAGGCCCAACTCGCCTACTTCATCGACAACGACGAGCCCTTTCCGGTCATCGCCACAACATCCAAGCTGCTCTCGACCGGGGTCGACGCAAAGACCTGCAAGCTGATCGTGCTGGACCAGACCATCAATTCCATGACTCAGTTCAAGCAGGTGATCGGCCGGGGCACGCGTATTCGCGAGGACTACAACAAGCTCTACTTCACCATCGTGGACTTCAAGAACGCGACTCGTCTTTTCCAGGATCCGGAGTTCGACGGTGAACCGATCACGGTCTATGAACCGAAGCCGAGCGAGCCGATCGTACCGCCAGAGGACCGGAGCGCAGACGCCGCCGAGATCGAGGAGACAGGGGTGTTCGACGGTCAGGGGATTGGGGACGAGGGTGCTACGACCCAGTCTGGCCCCGAAGGTCAGCCTGAGAACCCCCAGTCGCCGCCCGCAGGCCTCCGCGACACCATTGAAGATGTCGAGGGTCGGACGGCGATCGAACGGGGTCAGTATCTCGATGCCAACGGCAGGCTGGTGACCGAGTACTATCGGACTCCACTCTAGAACAAGCTCAAGCGCAGCCTCAGGCACGAGTTCGCATCGTTGGACGATTTCCTGCGCCGCTGGAACGGATCCGAGCGAAAGCAGGCCTTAATCGATGAACTGGCAGAGATCGGCGTTCCCTTGGCCGTCTTGCGAGAGGCGGTCCCGGGCGGCGACGATCTCGACGCCTTCGATCTAGCTGCGCATATTGCTTTCGACCAGCCGCCGCTGAGACGCAAGGAACGTGCAGACAAGGTGCGCAAACGCAACTATTTCGGCAAGTATGGCGAAGACGCGCGCGCCGTCCTGGAGGCTCTGCTGGACAAGTATGCCGACCACGGCATCACCGAGATCGAAGACCCAAAGTGTTGGAGCTGCCGCCCTTCAGTCGGCTCGGCAGCAAAACACAGATTCGGCGACGGGTCTTCGGCCGGCCCGACAAATTTACCGAGGCTCTCAGCGAGCTAGAGCATCGCCTGTATCGCGACACGGCCTAGACCCGATTTGCGAGGTTCAAACCATGACGACAAGCGAGCTACGCAACAAACTGCGAGACGAGATCCGGGAGCTTCTCGATTCGCACTTACAAGAGGTGTTCGACATCATTCATTTTTTTCGACTCGGCTTGGAGCGCGAGCCTACGACAACCGTTTCCAACGTCATGCGTTTTGCCGGTGCCTGGGAGGACATGGAGGATCCGGATGGAGTCGAGGCCGAGCTGCGCCAGCGCCGGCACGCGGCATTCGCATCGAGGCGTCGCGATGAAACCGGCGCTGATTGATACCGACGTCCTCTCGCGGTTCTTTCGAGGACACGGACAGGTCGTCAAGCGGTTCGGCGACTACACCGCACAATACGACATCGTCACGTTCAGTATCGTCTCCGCGAGGCATGGAGAGCGGAGCGAGGCCGAGCGGCCCCCGGTAGGCGTCGGCGCGTGCGTGGCGCCGTAGTGGCGAAGCGGCCGTGGTCGCGAAGCCGCGGAGGCGGTATGCAAAGCGCATCGGACACGCCGTCAAGCCATTCGTCGCAGGGCCGTGCGCAGCCCGACCGCGCCCCTCGGGCGCACGTCGTGGCGCAGCGCGGCCCGGAGCGGGGCGAACCGGGGCCAAAACAGGTCGTCGCCAAGGAGCGAGTCCGTCCGGCCGCAGGAGCCCCCGGACGGATTCACGAGCGACACGCGACTCTCCGGACCTACTACGAGATCCTCAGCGGCCTGCGGCACCGGGACGCCCGACGTCAACTGGAGTCGTTTCTTGCTTTCAGCCAAGAGACGACGAGGACGGTTGCCGCGCCGTGCCCGCCTTAGGGAACGACGACCAGGATCGCATCCGGGCCAAGCAGACGATCGAAATCCTTGGCCTCAATATTCGGGACCAGCTCAATCGAAAGCGCAAGGAGAAGTTGGACGATTGCCTTCGGCACATCTCGGATTATGTCAGCACCCACAGGACATTCAGAGCACAATCACTCAAGCTCGTACAGCAGACCACCGCGAAAGCGGAGCTGATTCGACTCAGGGATTATGCGTCCGAGTTTTCGTCAGTCGCGGATGCCTGCATCGAAAAAGAGGCTCCTGAGGCACTGAAGAAACTCGTCCACGACGGCGCCGTTGGATGAAGTTGCCGACGGCCCAGCAAGACCTCGATTCTGAAATGGGGTAACAGGCGGGGCAATCGGTGAGTCTTGGGGCCTCGGTACGAATCCCTCAAACCCGAGACCATCGACGAAAGACGAGGTTCGGTTACCGGCCATAGGCGGCGCTGGTAACCACAAAGCCGGCAATTTCATGCGCCGGCGTTTTCGCTGCGCAGCGTTTAGCATGTCGACCGGAACATCAAACCCCGCCGAGCGATTTCCCGATCATCAAGCTGCCGGCGGCGATACTGCCGCAGATTGCGACCCCGGGGAGTGTGTCGATGATCTCGACCTTACACGGGCCAGGCCGGGAGCGTGGTCGTGCCGGTCAGCTCGAAGGTGATTTAGGTGAGTAGGCCGAAGAGTGCATCGTTGAGCAGGGCGCGGCCGGGCGAGCCTTGCAGGAAACCCTGTTCCTCTCCTGGTTTTCTGCCGATTCTCTCGGTCAGCCGCCAACCAACCCAGTGGAGTGAATGCCATGCAAGCCATCGAACTCGAGACCGAAATCGACGAAAACCACGAGATCCGCCTGAAACTGCCGGAGGCGATCCGGGCGCGCAAGGCCAGGGTCGTGGTGCTGTACGAGGAGGCCGAGTCTGCGACCGACCGGGACATTCCGGCTCAACACGATGCCGCCAAGTCATCCAGGGAATTCGGTCAGTTTCGCAGCCAGATCTGGATGAGCGATGACTTCGATGCGCCCTTGCCGGATGATTTCTGGCTGGGAGGCCATCCATGAGGCTCTTGCTCGACACCCATTGCTTTCTCTGGCTCAACGGTCAGCCTGAGAAGCTAGGCGCCGTGTCGTTGAACGCCTGCCGGGATCCGAAAAACCCCCTGTTTCTCAGCCTGATTTCCCTGTGGGAGCTCCAGATCAAGCATCAGCTGGGCAAGCGTGATCTCAAGGTATCCTGGCAACAGATGTTGAATGTGCAACAGGCGCAGAATGGCTTGCGGATATTGCCGGTTTCTTTGCCCCATATCGTGCAACTCGGCCAACTGCCGATGCATCATGGCGATCCTTTCGACCGGATGCTGGTTGCTCAGGCTCAGTTCGAAGGCATGGCGCTGGTCACCGCTGATGCGGCTATGGGGCCTTATGACGTGGAGGTGATTTGGTGACTCTTGGCGCAGCAGTTCGGCGAAAAGCATAGACCGGGCGGGCGCTCGAAGGCGGTGCTGTATACCCGGTTGGACCATCAGACCCCACCGAGCCATTTCCCGATCATGAAGCTGCCGGCGGCGACGCTGGCACAGAGCGCGATGCCCCAGAGTGTATCCACGATCACCACCTTGATGGGCCAGTTCGGGAGCGTGGCCATGTTGGTCAGCTCGTAGGTGATGTAGGTGAAAAAGCCGAAGAGTGCGCCGTTGAGGAAGGCCCGGCCGAGCGAGTCCTGCGCGAGCGCAGGAGCGACGGCAAAATAGAGGATGCCGGCGATATAGATGAGGTAGAAGCTCAATGCGGCCGGCCAGTTCACCGTCGGGCTCAGGGCGTGGGCGAGGTTGTCGCGATAGAAGGTCTTCGCGACGACGCCCAACCAGAGCAGATCGATGGCGAAGAAGACCGGAACGGTCAGGAGATAGAGCTTTGCGAAAAAGAGGGCTTGCATGATGGATCCTCTGCTGGTCGATGGTCCGGCCGATGCGTCTTGCCGTCTGATTTTGGCACACGGGGCAGGGCAGGGCGCCGACTCCCCCTTCATGAGCGCGGTTGCCCATGCGTTGGCAGCCGCCGGGCTGCACGTCGTTCGCTTCTCGTTCCCCTATATGGTGCGAAGCGAGGTGGACGGACGGCGGCGTCCTCCCGATCGCGAGCCGATCCTGATCGAGACCTGGCTGCGGGTGATCGCCGAGCAAAAAGCTGCCCATGGCGCGGATCGACGCCTGCTGATCGGCGGCAAATCGATGGGCGGGCGTATCGCCAGTCTGATTGCGGACGAGGCCGGCGTGAATGGTCTGGCCTGTCTGGGGTATCCCTTTCATCCTCCGGGTCGCCCGGAGCGCACGCGAGTCGCGCATCTGTCCGGGCTGCGCACGCCGACGCTGATCTGCCAAGGCGAGCGCGATCCTTTCGGGAGCCGGGAGGAGATCGTTCGCTATGATTTGAGCCCGTCGATCGAGATCGTCTGGATCACGGACGGAGAGCACAGCTTCAAGCCGCGTCGGGCATCCGGGGTCACACTTGAGCAGAATCTGAGCATGGCGGCCGATGCCGTCGTGTCGTTCGCGGCGCAACTGGAATAGCCTTCGGTTTCGCGCTCCCGGCCTATCCGGTGAGCGCAGCGAAGACTGCCGGTAGCCGTTCGGGCAGGCGCTCCACATGATCGACGATGGAGTACTGGTTCTCGCCGAAGATCCGGGCCACATAGCGGTCGGCCTGCGGGTCGAGCGTGAGGCAGTAGCTGTGGATGCCCTGCATGCGCAGCTCCTCGACGGCCTTCTTGGTGTCGTGGCGCAGGTATTGCGGATCGCGTTCGTCGATATCCGCGGGCTCGCCGTCGGTGATCACCAGGACCAAGCGCTTTTGGGCCGGTTGGCGCGTGAGGTGCCAGCCGGCATGGCGCAGCGCCGCACCCATGCGGGTCGAGAGTCCGCCCTTCATGCCGGCCATGCGTGACTTGGCGTTGTCGTCGTAGGACTGGTCGAAATCCTTGAAGCGATAGTACTGGACGTCGTGTCGGCCGTCGGAGGCGAAGCCATGCACGGCGAAGCGGTCACCGATGCCGTCGATCGCCCAGGCCAGAAGCCCGGTCGCCTCGCGGGTGAGGCTGAGGATGCTCGGTGCCGTTGCGTAATCCGGGTCGTCCTTCTTGACCCCGACCTTCTCGTTGGTCGATTCCGAGAGATCCATGAGCACCACGATGGCGAGATCCCTGACATGGCGGGTGATGCGGATATTGATCCTTGGATCCGGCATGGTGCCGCGGCGCACGTCGATCATGGCGCGCACGGCGGCGTTCAGATCCAGCTCCTCGCCCTCCTCGTAGCCGCGTCGGCGCACGTTGCCCTGCGGCTGGAGTGCGTCGATCAGACGGCGGATGCGGCTCGCGACCGGCTTGTGCTTGGTGAGGATCTCGTCCATAAGCGCCGGGTCGCCGCGGCCTTGACGCCGTTCGATGACGGTCGCCCAATCCGGGCGGAAGAGTTGGACCTGATAGTCCCACTCCTGATAGTGGTAGGGGTCCGAGATGGGCTCCTTGCCCTCCATCGCGTTGAAGGAGACGCCCTCGTCTTCGTAGGGGAAGAACTCCGTCGCGCAGACCCAGATCTCCTGAGCGTCGTCCCCGGCGGTCTCGACATCGACCTCGTTCGCCATCTCCGTCGCCGAGACGTACTTGCGCACCTGTTGCTGCGAGGCGGGCAGATAGTCGACGCCGCGGCTCAGGAAGAGGTTCTCGCCACAGTTCCAAACATAGCGATTGTCGTCCCGATAGGGGATTGGCCAGCTTTCCAGGATGCGCAAATTGGGCAGCGCGACGGTCTTGATGGCCTGGTTGTAGAAGGTGACGCCGGCGTCCCAACTGATGCGGTTGTCGTGCGGACGCTCGGCCAGTGCGGCGCGGAAGGCGACGGCGGTGTCGTCGATGAGCGGGAGTCCGTCGACATAGTCCGGATCCAGTAGGGCGCGCGCCTGGCGCAGCATCAGATCCATCATGGGATGCGGATCGACGGCGTCGTCCATCGGCCCGAGCTGCGCCGTGAAGAATGACAGCCAGAGCTTTCTGAGTCCCGGAAAATCCCGGATCGCCAGGGCCTCGACACGCGCGTCCTCGAACATCTCGATCAGCTTCATCTGTGCCGGCATCAGCTGTTCGGCGCTGATTGCACGGGTGCCGTAGACCATGTGGGCCGCGCAGTGGGCGGCGGCAGCGCGGTAGGTCTCGATCCCGGAGATGCCACGGAAGCTGTCGAAGGCGTCCGGCAGATGGATCTGGAAGTCTTCGATGAAGGGTCGCAGTCCTTGGCGCGACTCGAAGTCGCCCGAGGTCGGGCGCATGAAGAACGACCGGGCCCAGAGTGCGCGAAGATAGAAGTTGAGCTTGCGTTGGTTGTCGACGAGCAGGGTCCCGCGCCGTTCCTTCTGAAGCACCGCGCGCGAGGACTCCGTCTGAAGACCGAAATAGGCCATCTGACCGTCAAGATCGCGTGCATGGGCCTGAGCGCCCCAGAGTGCCCAACGTCGCAAACCGCCGAGCGTGAGTTTGGAGAGCAGCTCGTCCATGTTCTCCATCATCGGGCGCAGGCCCCGCGGCGACTTGCCCGAGAGCTGATGCAGCAGGTTGAGATACCCGCGCAGCACCTCCGCATCCCCGAGCCGGCTCGCGGCCAGCGGCATGCTGGCCATGATCAGTGCCACCACCGTTCCCGAGGTGTGCGATGCCAGCTTCATCAGTGCGCTCACCACCTCGGGGGTGATGTCCTCGCCCACCTCCTTGGCGACCCGCGGCATCTCCTGCACATAGGTCAGGACCAGATCGGCGCCTTTATTGAGGCCGCACATCGCCTTGATGCCGGTCAGGTAATGCTCCAGTCCGCGCGGCGACATGACGCGCGCGGCTTCGTGGTAGCTCGCTTCCAACGCCTGGGTGTGCGGGTGATCCACGTCGGCCTTAAGGCAGGAGAGGTATTCGGAGAAGTCGATCATGATTTGATTGAGCTTTCAGCGATCAGCTATTAGCTATCGGTTTTCAGTGGTTAGCCGCTTGATCAAAGATGAGAGCATTCGTTTGACTTCCGAGAGTCGGTCGCGGATTTCCTGATGCTCGGAATCGCTCATATAGCCTAGATCCCTTGCCAGTAGTGCTTGGTACTCCACCTCCGAGGCAGAGCCGAACGCAATCGAAAGAAAACGCGCGAAATCTGCGTCGCTTCGCCTTCCGGAACCCTCCGCGATATTGGAAGCTACCGAAACGGCGGCCCGTCTAATTTGAAATGTGAGCCCGAACCGCTCATCCGATGGGAAGGTTTGCGTGTAACGATAGACCGCGAGCGTCGCGTCATGCGCCTTCACCCAGACCAAGAGGTCGCGGAAATCCTGCATGAGTTAAACTTCTAACCGCCCGAAGCTGAGCTCCAATAGCTGATAGCTGATAGCTGATAGCTGATAGCTGATAGCTGATAGCTAAAAATATGTACTCACCGCCGCATCCAGCGTATCGCGCATATCCGGATCATCGGTCAGCGGTCGGACCAACGCCATCCGGCAGGCGGATTGTGGATCGATGCCCTTCCCGATGAGTTGGGCGGCATAGACCAGCAGGCGGGTGGACATGCCTTCGTCGAGCCCGTGACCCTTGAGATTGCGGCTGCGTTGGGCGACCTGGACCAGCTTCTCGGCGGTCGCCTTGTCGACATGACCCTCGTGGGCGACGATCTCGGTCTCGATATCGGCCGAGGGGTAGTCGAAGTCCAGGGCACCGAAACGCTGCTTGGTCGATTGCTTCAGATCCTTCATCAGGCTCTGGTAGCCGGGGTTGTAGGAGATGACGATCTGAAAATCGGGGTGCGCGTGCACCAGCTCGCCCTTCTTCTCGAGCGGAAGCTGGCGGCGATGGTCGGTTAGCGGATGGATGACGACCGTGGTGTCCTGGCGGGCCTCGACGACCTCGTCCAGATAGCAGATGGCGCCGATGCGTGCGGCCACCGTGAGCGGGCCGTCCTGCCATTTGGTGCCGTTGATGTCCAGCAGAAAACGCCCGACCAGGTCGGAGGCGGTCATGTCCTCGTTGCAGGCAACCGTGATGAGCGGGGCGCCGATCTTCCAGGCCATGTATTCGACGAAGCGCGATTTACCGCATCCGGTCGGTCCTTTGAGCATCACCGGCATGCGGGCGTCGTAGGCCGCCTCGTACATGACGACCTCGTTCTGCACGGGGCGGTAATAGGGCTCGTCCTTGATCAGATATTGGTTGCGGTCGATCTCGCTCATTTCATTGCTCTCTCGTTTACAAGCCGACGACAAAAAAGCCCCCGCCCCGCACGTCAGGACAGGGGCTTCTTCCGTCAATCCGTTGTTGGATCATCGGTTTTCGCCCAAGCGAAAACCGATCCTCAGACCGGCTTGCCCCGGAAGACGACCATTTCCGCGCCCTTGGACTGGGCGTAGTTGTCGTAGCCGACCAGACGCACATGGTTGTCGGGATGTGCCTTGTGGCAGGCCTCGGCCTCGGCCAGGATGGTGTCCACGTCGGTCTCGCCGAACATCGGCAGCTTCCACATGTACCAGTAGTGGTCGAAGGCGTTTTCCGGCTCGCTGTGCTCGATGGCCGGATTCCAGCCCTTGGAGACGATGTATTCGACCTGCTTGCGAATGCGGGCCTGGTCCATCTCGGGCAGGTAGGAGAAGGTCTCGAACTTACGGCTGCTCGGATCGTCGAGGCTGGATTGATAGTCCTGCATGGTGCTCATGGGTGTGGCTCCGAAACTGGGTTCGTGGTGAAAATCGGTTGGAACGTCGATCGCAAGCGTCGCTGGCGTCGAGCTTTCAGCCGTCAGCTCTCAGCGTAAGGCCGGCGCTTCGCGGCGATAGCCCGTAGCTGATGGCTGACAGCTAATCGCTGACAGCTTACTTATGCGACACGTCGAGCTTGTCGACGGTATCGAACTCGAACTTGATCTCCTTCCAGGTCTCCATGGCGATCTTGAGCTCGGGGCTGTGCTTGGCGGCGTTGGTGAGGATCTCCTTGCCTTCCTTCTCGATCTGGACGCCCTGGTTACGGGCCTCGACGCAGGCTTCGAGCGCGACACGGTTGGCCGCGGCGCCGGCTGCGTTGCCCCAGGGATGGCCCAGGGTGCCGCCGCCGAACTGCAGGACGGCGTCGTCGCCGAAGATGCTGACCAGCGCAGGCATGTGCCAGATGTGGATGCCGCCGGAGGCGACCGCGAAGGCACCGGGCATGGCGCCCCAGTCCTGATCGAAGAAGATGCCGCGCGAACGGTCTTCCTTGACATAGGACTCACGCAGCAGGTCGATCCAGCCGATGGTCGACTCGCGGTCGCCCTCGAGCTTGCCGACGACGGTGCCGGTATGCAGATGGTCGCCGCCGGACAGGCGCAGGATCTTGGTCAACACACGGAAATGGATACCGTGGTTCGGGTTGCGGTCGAGCACGGCATGCATGGCGCGATGGATGTGCAGCAGCACGCCGTTGTCGCGACACCACTGGGCCAGGCCGGTGTTGGCGCAGAAGCCGCCGGTGATGTAGTCGTGCATGATGATGGGCGCGCCGATCTCTTTGGCATACTCGGCACGCTTGAACATCTCGTCCGGGGTCGGTGCGGTGACGTTCAGGTAATGGCCCTTGCGCTCGCCGGTCTCGCGCTCGGACTTGTCGATCGCGTCCATGACGAAATCGAAGCGTTGACGCCAGCGCATGAAGGGCTGCGAGTTGACGTTCTCGTCGTCCTTGGTGAAGTCCAGACCGCCGCGCAGACACTCGTAGACGGCACGGCCGTAGTTCTTGGCCGACAGACCCAGCTTGGGCTTGATGGTGCAGCCGAGCATCGGGCGGCCATACTTGTTCATGATGTCGCGCTCGACCTGGATGCCGTGCGGCGGGCCGTTGCAGGTCATCACATAGGCGATCGGGAAACGCACGTCTTCCAGGCGCAGGGCACGCACGGCCTTGAAGCCGAAGACGTTGCCGACCAGCGAGGTGAAGACGTTGACGACCGAGCCTTCTTCGAAGAGGTCGATCGGGTAGGCGATGAAGGCATAGAAGGCGTCGTCGTTCCCCGGGACGTCCTCGATGGCGTAGGCGCGGCCCTTGTAGTGGTCCATGTCGGTCAGCAGGTCGGTCCAGACCGTGGTCCAGGTGCCGGTGGACGACTCGGCGGCAACGGCGGCAGCGGCCTCTTCACGCGGAACGCCGGCTTGCGGGGTGATCTTGAAACAGGCTAGGAGGTCGGTCTCCGACGGGGTGTATTCCGGCATCCAATATGTTTCGCGATACTCTTTGACGCCCGCGCTGTAGGTCTTTGCCATGTTCGCTTGTCCTCGGAAATTGTGAAGAAATTCGCCGGTCCAGTTCTGTGCTGGTCCGCAGTCCCGCATGATGCGCTGCGCGCTTGGAACTTGAGGCGGCAGTATATGCAAAAACCCTATAATTACTAGTTAATATTGCTTATAGTCGTCATAAGCATAGACTTATGTCTATGGTTCGTCCGCCAGCCGCCAGCCGCCAGCCGCCAGCCGCCAGCAGATGGCATGCGACCGGCTTCCACGGTCCGGGCTCAGCCGTGCGCGGGGCTCAAGGATCACGGCAGGCGGCAGACGGCTCAGTCGAAAGAGGACACTACTCGTGCACGTCTCGCTCCGGCAACTTAAGGTCTTCGAGGCGGTGGCGCGCCACCTCAGTTACACGCGAGCCGCCGAGGAGTTGCATTTGAGTCAGCCGGCAGTCTCGATGCAGGTGCGGCAGCTCGAAGAGGAGGCCGGATTGTCCCTGTTCGAGCGTCTCGGCAATCGCATCCTGCTGACCGAGGCCGGTCGGGAGGTCTACGACTACGGCCGGACCATCAACAGCGCATTGCAGGAGATGGAGGAGGTGCTCGAGTCCCTGAAAGGGGTCAGCCGAGGTCGGCTGCACCTTGCGGTCGCGAGCACGGTCAACTACTTTGCGCCGCGCCTCTTGGCGATCTTCCATCAGCGCTACCCGGGGATCGGTTTGCAGCTCGACGTCACCAATCGCGAGCAACTGGTGCGCATGCTGTGCGACAACACGGTCGATCTCGTGTTGATGGGGGTGCCTCCGACTGACATGGATGTCGAGTCCGAGGCATTCATGGCAAACCCGTTGGTGGTGATCGCGCCGCCCGGTCATCCGCTCGCGAGCGAGCCGGCGATCAGTCTCGCGCAGCTGGCCGAGGAGGTCTTCGTGATGCGCGAGCCCGGCTCGGGTACGCGGCAGACGATGGAGCGCTTCTTCGGCGAGCGCGGTCTAGCGATCCGCCACGGGATGCAAATGACCCGCAACGAGGCCGTGAAACAGGCGGTCCGCTCCGGGCTGGGGCTGAGTGTCGTGTCGCTCCATACCATCGAGCTGGAGCTCGAGACCCGGCGGCTGGTCATGCTGGATGTGCAGGGCTTCCCGGACCAGCGGCAGTGGTATCTGGTCTATCGCCGGGGCAAGCGCCTCTCGCCTGCGGCCAACGCCTTTCGGGAGTTCGTGCTGACGGAGGCCGCACTCATCGCCGCGCCCAAAAGCCTTTCTCGGCTGTCGGAAGGTGGCGCCTGATGCCGCCTGAGACATGCGTGAAAAAGCAGGTCTTCCGTTGGGCACGAGGCCGCGGCGGACCCGCGCCGCGGGTCCCATGTCCGGTGCTGAGGAAGTTCTTGTCGGGCTTCTTGCGGATTCTTTTTCTGGCCTCGCTGTCGGTGGTGCCGAGCATCGTCTTTGCCGCATCGTCCGATCGGCACGCCGATCCGCTCCCCGATCCCGTCCCGGATTGGGTCGTGACCGACGCCGAAGGCGAAATCCGGGTACCGCTCTACGTCTATTGGTCCCGGACCTGTCCGCATTGCAAAGCGGCCCTCGCTTTTCTGGACAGGTTGCGCCAGGAGACGCCCTGGATCCAGGTCCGTTCCTACGAGCTTGCGGCCGATCGCGCGCATGTCCGGCGCTATGTCGAGATGGCGGCCGCTCTGGGCGAAGAGGCTCGCTCGGTGCCGGCCTTCTTCGTGTGCGGGCGCATGTTGACTGGATTCGACGACGCCGAAGGGGTCGGGGCGCAGCTGGTCGGTCTGGCGCGCGTCTGTCGTCAGGTCGCGGGTCAGGGCGGCGCGCTCGATGCCGAGGCTCCCGTGTCGCCGCCGTTCGACGGCATCCGTGTGCCGCTTTTGGGAGATCTCGATCCCGGGGCCATGTCGGTGCCGGTCTTTACGCTGCTGCTGGCAGGGCTCGATGCCTTTAATCCCTGCGCCTTCTTTGTCCTCTTTTTCCTGCTCAGTCTGATGGTCCATGCCCGCAGCCGGACGCGGATGCTGTTGATCGGCGGTACCTTCGTGCTCTTTTCCGGCTTGGTCTATTTCCTGTTCATGGCCGCTTGGCTGAATCTCTTCCTGGTCGTCGGCGGGGCGGCGGTGGTGACGACGGTCGCCGGGCTGGTCGCGCTGCTGGTCGGCGGGCTGAACGTGAAGGACTATTTCTTCTTCCGCCGGGGACCGAGCCTGTCGATCCCCGACCATGCGAAGCCCGGACTCTTCGCGCGGATGCGCGTTCTGCTGGCGGCGGATCGGCTCGGGGCCATGTTGATCGGAACGCTCGTCTTGGCGTTGGCGGCGAACAGCTACGAGCTGCTCTGCACCGCGGGGTTCCCGATGGTCTACACGCGGGTGCTGACGCTACATGACCTTTCCGCGCCCGCCTATTACGGGTATCTGGCACTCTACAATCTGATCTACGTTCTGCCGCTTCTGGCCATCGTTCTTGTCTTTACCTTCACGCTGGGGGCAAAGAAACTCACCGAGCGCCAGGGGCGAATCCTGAAGCTTCTCTCGGGCCTGATGATGCTGGGGCTGGGGGCTGTCATGCTCCTTGCCCCCGAGATGCTCGTCCATCCGGGCGTCGGCATACTTCTGCTGCTGTTCGCACTCGGGACGACCAGTCTCGTCGTCATCTTCGGTAAGACCGCCGCTTGAGACCGGTGGGTTGGTCGGATCCCGTCGATCGGCGCCGTGGTTCGGTCGTTGACCGTCTGCGTCTGCCCGCTCGCTACCACGATAAGACAGGGGGTGAAAAGGATCTGCCGCTTCGCAGCCGCGCGGGGATTCGTCTAAACTAGCCGACCGTCTCAGCTATGCGCGAATGCCGACCATGCCCGACCGCCCTTCGAGTGACACCGGTATCACCCTGCACCGCTATCCGTTGCTGGCTTCGATCAACTCCCCGGCGGACCTTCGCGCCTTGCCGGAGCATCTGTTGCCTTCGGTCGTCAACGAACTGCGAGGCTTTCTCGTCGACACTGTCTCGCAAACCGGCGGTCATCTTGCTGCCGGTCTCGGCGTGGTCGAGTTGACGGTCGGTTTGCACTACGTCTTCGACACCCCCGACGACCGGCTGGTCTGGGACGTCGGCCACCAAGCCTACCCGCATAAGATCCTGACCGGGCGGCGCGATCGCATGCCCACCTTGCGCCAGAAAGACGGACTCTCCGGCTTTCCCAAGCGCTGCGAGAGCGACTACGACTGCTTCGGCGTCGGCCATTCCAGCACCTCCATCAGTGCCGCGCTCGGGATGGCGTTGGCTGCGAGACAACAAGGCGAAGGCCGCGACGCAGTCGCCATCATCGGCGATGGGGCCTTGAGTGCAGGCATGGCATTCGAGGCACTGAACCACGCGGGCTCGATGGATATCGATCTGGTCGTCATTCTCAACGACAACGAGATGTCCATCTCGCCGCCCGTCGGCGCCATTACAAACCATCTCGCGCGGCTGCTTTCGGGCAAGATCTATACGACCATGCGCGAGGGCAGCAAGACCGCCCTGCGCGGGATGCCGCAGCTGCGTCATCTGGTCGGTCGCTGGGAAGAGCACATGAAAGGCATGTTGATGCCGAGTACCCTGTTCGAGGAGCTCGGGTTCAACTACATCGGCCCCATCGATGGCCACGACGTGCATTCGGTGGTCAAGACCCTTCGCAACATCAAGGGGATGCGCGGTCAACGCTTCCTTCATGTGGTGACCCAGAAGGGCCACGGCTACGAACCTGCCGAGGGCCAGCCGGTCACCTATCACGGGGTGACCCCGTTCGATCGACGCACCGGCGAGCTGCGCAAGGGTGCCTCCAAGGGCCCGACCTACACGCAGATCTTCGGGAGCTGGCTCTGCGACACGGCCGAGGCGGATTCGCGCCTGGTCGGCATCACTCCGGCGATGTGCGAAGGCTCCGGCCTAACGGTCTTTTCGAAACGCTTTCCCGAGCGCTTTTTCGATGTCGGGATCGCCGAGCAGCACGCGGTGACCCTGGCGGCGGGAATGGCCTGCGAGGGCGTTAAACCCGTGGTCGCCATCTATTCGAGCTTCCTGCAGCGCGCCTACGATCAGCTGATCCACGACGTTTGTCTGCAGGGTCTTGACGTCACCTTCGCGGTCGACCGCGGCGGTTTGGTCGGCGCGGACGGGGCGACCCATGCCGGCAGCTTCGATTTGAGCTTCGGCCGGCCGCTTCCCAAGCTCGTCATTATGGCCCCGGCAGACGAGAACGAGTGTCGCGCCATGCTTCGGACCGCGTATGAGTATCCGGGGCCCGCCATGGTTCGCTATCCGCGCGGCAACGGGCCCGGTGTGGCGATCGACCCCGAGACGCCGGCCCTGTCGATCGGTCGCGGCGAGGTCGTCCGGCAGGGGAGCCGGGTGTCCCTGCTCGCCTTCGGCAGCATGGTGACGCCCGCGTTGACGGCAGCAGAGGCCGTGGACGCGACAGTGGCCAATATGCGCTTCGTCAAGCCGCTCGATGGTCCGCTGATCCGGGCGCTGGCCGAGGGCCATGATCTCTTGGTGACCGTCGAGGAGAACAGCATCGCCGGAGGCGCCGGGAGTGGCGTGGCCGAGTGGCTGGCTGCAGAGGGCATCGATATCCCGTGCGTGCATCTCGGGTTGCCGGATCGCTATATCGATCATGCCGAGCATGCCCAACAGCTCGCCGCGTGCGGTTTGGATGCCGACGGAATTCTTGCCTCCGTGCGTGACGCCTACGGGGTTCGGTTTCCCGATCGTGACCTGTCGGCGGTCGCGGACGCGAAGTCCGCGGGCGGCGCACGGGTCAGACACCAGGGCGCCGGCGCCGCATGAGGCGATTTCTCGGCGGGACGGTCCTCACGGTCGCGATCCTGCTCGGCCTCGTTCTCGCGGTCGGACCTCTGGCGCTCGGATATCTCGCCAAGGTCGGCTACGAGGATCTCCTGGCCGATCTCATGAAAGATCTGCCGGACCGGGAGATCTTGGAGAACAGCTTCCATCGAGGCTGGTTTGACTCCAGCGCCGCATTCGAGGTGCTGATCCCGCCTGATTCGGCGTCCCAAGCGCCGCTGCGCCCCACTCGGATTCGACTGGACAGTCGCATCGAGCAAGGGCCTTGGACCTGGCTCACCACGCGCCTTCCCCCCGTCCTAGGTCGTGTCCACACCCGGATCGAGGTCCAGGGGTTCCCGGTTGCCCTGCCGGTGCTGCCGGTGAGTATCGATCTGTATGCGGACGGTTCGGGTCGGATGCAGCTGCGGGTGCCGCCGGGGGAGACCCTAGCGACGTCGCAGGTGATGGGGCTGCGCTACGGATCGCTCGACGGGGAGTTGCTTGTTGCGCCGGGTCAGGAGGCCATCGAGTTTCGTTTGATGCTCTCCGAGGGTGTCCTGACGACGCCGACGGGACCGCTCGTCCGCCTGTCCGATCTCCGATTCAAGGCCGATCGGCCCGATGCTGCTTCCGGCACGGGTCGCTTGCAGGTTGCATCGGTCGAGCTCGAGGGTGCCGCGGGCGCGGTGGTCTCGGCGACATCTGCACCGCCGGCACTGCGGCTTGAGGGCCTCTCGGCAACCCTATCGCACGCGCTTCGCGAGGGTCTCCTGGATCTGCGCCTCGGACTCGCCGCCCAGCAACTCGCCACCGCCTCCATGACCTACGGTCGATCGGAGCTCGGCCTCTCGGCCGAGCGTCTGGACGCCGAGGCCCTCGCCGATCTGGGAAAGGGCATCCGCCTGCTGGCCTCCGACCAGGTCGGGCAAGAGATGCGCGGTCTGATTGCGGGCGGGCTGATCGCGCGTCTGGCACCGCGTTTCGTAGCAAGCGGGACCCGGATCGGCGTCGAGCCAATCCGGATCGAGACCCCCGACGGCCTTGCCTTGGGGCGCCTGGATCTGCGTTTGGACCCAGGCAACGATTCACAGAGCCGGCTGACCTCGGGTGTCGTCGATTGGCTGGTCCTCCTGCGAGCCGACGGTGACCTGGAGCTTCCCGAAGCGGTCGCATTGGACTGGATCGCCCGCGTGCTCGGACCCGACATCGAGGATCGGGCTCTCCCGACGTCGGAGCCTTCGGCCGAGAAAGCCGGGCGCCAGGAGGCGGAGACCCTGCTCGAAGGATGGATCCGCGAGGGTTGGGTCACCCGGCGCGATACCCGGATCTCCTCGGCGTTGCGTCTGGGCGACGGGCTCTTGACCGTCAACGGCAAGACGGTGCCGCTCCGGTAGACGATCCGAAACCGCGTCCCGAGTGAGTTGATCGGTGGGCGTGCTCATGAGCTCGGCCACGTCGCCGGTCGTCGCCGTAGGGTGGACACGCGCAGCACAGTCCCCCAGCGCCGGCGCGGGGGCCGGTGGACTTCGCTCTCGCTCGTCCTACGGCAGGGATGATGAACAACGCCTGATCGGTGCGGCGATCGTGTCGATCTCCTCCACCGCCCGGCCGCTGTTGTCGAGCAGCGCATCCGCGAGCGCCGTCTCCACCCATGTGAACCCGATCCGTTCCTGCTCCAGACGCAGCCCTTTGCGGATGCGGTTATCGCGCAGATCATCGAACAGGGGCCGCTCCGACGCCGAGAGGCGCGGCAGATCGTGCATGACCTGATCGGACTCCTCGCCCCAGAAGGCCTCGTGCGCCACCAGGGTGTCGCGGTCCATCAGGAAGGAGGCGACCTTGCGGAATCGGGTGCGGAGCTGGTCGAGAATGGCGAAGCCGTGGGTGTCGATGTCGCCCCAGTAGTGCAGGGTGCAGGCCCCGAGCCACTCGGCCCGGGATAGCGCTTCCCACCCATAGCCGGAACCGAAGACGACCAGCGAGGCGGCCGCGTAGGGGAAGGCGAGAAAGTTGGTCTCGTTCTCGGTGATGAAGACGTGCCGAATCGGGATCGCGAGCCGGGCGAAACCCTCGGCATCCAGTGTGATGTCGGCTCGCACCGGTCCAGGCAGCAAGGGAACGGCGTCATCGAGCAGGCGAAACCGGATCCGGTTGGGCTTGTCGAGAAAGCCGTAGCGGGCGGCGAACCGACCGACGCCGACGCGTTCGGCATCGACCGCGGTCGCCGGCAGGACAAGATCGAAAAGCTCCGAGAGGACGCCGCGGTGCGCCTCGATGAACTTGCTGTGGACGCCGGGGATGTCGACCTGCCGGATGTAGATCCTCGGGCGCGGGTGGCGGCTCAGCCAGTCCACCACCGCCAGCAGGCGTTCCCAGTCCTCGGCGAGCGCGATGGCCTGCAAGGGTCGTTTGGCGAGCCAATCGAGCAGCGCCGGCTGTCGCGATCGCGTCATCTCCAGGCAACGCCTGAACCGGGCCGCATCGCCCCGTCGGCCGATCAGGGCGAGCGCGTCCTCGAGTCGGTCGACCCAGAGGGTCTCGGGCAGACGCTGAGGGCCGAGCACGCGATGATTGACCGCGCGCCATTCGATCCGCAGACGCGGGACGGCCGTCAGCTCGGCGATCCAAGCCCGCACCGCCTCGAACCGATCGGCCAGATCTGCGGAGCCGGGTCCCTTCAATCGCAGACGCAGCGGGAATCCGCTCGCGCCGGCCACGTCGTCCGTGACCAGAGGGCGCAGCAGATCGCCGCGCTCCCAGAGTCGGTTCAGCTGCGCCTTGAGATCCGCCGCCGTTGTCCAGCTCATGCCGCCACGCTTGCCCCCGACTCGGCCTTGCGCGCCCTGGACTCTTCGCGATATTCCTCGATCGTCAGATTGCGCAGCTTGGACTCGCGACCGCCTTCGTTGTGCACGAAGCCCACGGCCGAGACGAAGGGCTCGATGATGTGGATCTTCTGCAGCGGCGTGACGATCAGCAGTTGCAGGTTGAGCTGTTGAAAGAGCCGTAGACCGTACTGGGCCGACTCGTCCGAGCCCCGCCCGAAGGCCTCGTCGATCACGACGAAGCGGAAGGATCGCGAGCGCACGGCGCCCCATTCCAGCCCGAATTGATAGGCGAGGCTGGCGGCCAGGATGGTGTAGGCAAGCTTCTCCTTCTGGCCGCCGGATTTGCCGCCTGAGTCCGAATAGTGCTCGAACTCGGTTCCGTCCTCGCGCCAGCGCTCGCTCGCGGCGAATAGGAACCAGTTGCGCACGTCGGTGACCTTGGCGGTCCAGCGCCTGTCCTGGTCGGTCTGACCCTCGCGTCCCCGGAAGCGCTCGATGATGGTCTTGACCTGCAGAAACTTGGCTTCGGAGTACTGCGCATCCTCGGAGCCGGTAAGGGCGCCCTCGGTGCAGGCGCGCAGCTCGGACTGGAAGTCGCGGATCTCGGCGTCAGGGCTGGTCTGGGATTCGAGCGCAATGTAGCGTCCCGGGTTGTAGTCGATCTGGGTCAGCGACTCGTTGATACGCCCGATGCGCTCCTTGATGGTCTCGCGCTCGCGGGCGAGCTGGGCATTGAAGTTGGCGATCTCGTTGATGGTGTTGACGTTCAACAGCTCCTTGAAACGCGCCTCGAAGCGGGGCAGGTCGTCGCGTCCCAGCTGATCGAGCTGTTGTCGGTACTCGAAGGCCGCCTCGACGTTGGCGTCGAGCTCCTGGGTTTCGAGCTTGAAGGCGTCCTTGTAGGCCACCATCGCGGTGATGATCCGATCGCGCAGACCCTTGATCTTGCGTTCTTCGCTGTCGATCCGACTCTGCAGCCAGGCACGCATGTCCTGCTCGCGGTTGTCGCAGGACTCCACGGTCAGTTGATGCTCGCCGAGCGCCTCGGCGCGCATGGCCTCTAGCCGCTCGGTCAGCTCGGCCGATGGCGCGGGACGGTCCTCGTCCCCACTCGGCGCGAGGATCGCTTGGGTCTGAGCTCGGAGCGCCTCGGCATCCTCCTGCTTCTGCTCGATCTTGGCGCGTTTCGATCTCGCCTCTTCCAGCTCGCCCTCGATCACCGCGAGTGCTTGGACGGCCTCGCCCAGGCGCTCATTGAGCTGTTTGAGGAGATTCGAGGCCGATTCCAAGCGTTGTCGCTCGTCAATCAGCGCGGCGACCTCGGTTGCGACGGAGGCCCAATCCAGCTCGTTGAAGTCGACAAACTCTTCCAGTCGCGCCAGTGCGTTCAGGCGATCACCGAGCGCCTTTCGCTCGGACAGGAGCTTGCTCGTGAGTGCGCCGATCTCGGCGAGATGCGCCTCGAGCCGGCGACGCTTGGCCTCCAGCGTCTCGATCTTGGCCGCGTTGGTCCAACCCAGCACATAGCGACTGCGGTCGTCGATGCGGTGACGGTCGTCCTTCTCGTGCCGTCCGGTCGGGTCCTTGATCTGGCCGGCGCGTGTGATGGCGCGGGTCTCGCGCCTGAACTGCTCCTGCGTGATGCAGCAGGCCACGTCGAAACGATGCGCCAGCTCGCGCTCGAGCCAGTCGTAGAAGGGCGAGTCGGGTTTGACGGCGATCTTGCGCACCAGCGAGTCGCGGTGCAGCTCGGGCAGGTCGCCTCGGCCCCCGGTCCGTACCCGGGCGCGCACGTGGAAATAGACCAGACGACCGCGCAACTGGCTGCTGTCGACCCACTCGGCGACGGTCTTGTAGGCCGTGTCCGGCACCAACAGGGACAGGCCGAAGCCGCGCATCAGTCGCTCGGCTGCACCTTCCCAGTCGCGCTCCTCGTCGCGCACCTGCAGCAGCTCGCCCGCGAAGGGCATCGACTCCTCGGAAAGACCCAGGGCGTCGCAGAGCGCGGCACGGATCCGGATCTGCTGGTCGTCGATATTGCTGCGGCGGCGCTTCAGGCTCTCGATCTCGGCCTGAAGGGCATCGTGCTCGAGCTGGCCTTGGCGCAGGGTCACGCTATGCTCGGTCACCGCGTTTTGCAGATCGATGTCGCGAGCCTGCAAACCCTCCCGGATCTCCCCGAGCCGACGCCGTTGCGCGAGAAAGGCCGTTTCGTCCGCGGCCGGGCTCTCGTCGAGACCGGCAGTCAGCTCGGCATAGCGTCGTGCCTTGGTCTGCCGGGCGTCGCGCAGCGCCTCCAGCTTCTTGATCTCGGCGGCCAGGCGTTCGAGTCGGTCCCCGCCGTTTTCGGCCACCGCGCGCTTGAGCTCGTCGACCTGGATCCGCTGATCCTCGCGGCGGCCTTCCAGGCGCTTGACCAGGGCATCGACGCGCTCTCGCTCCTCCTGCAAATGCGCCAGACGTTTCCCGAGCAGCGCCAGTTTCAAACCGGCGAAGTGGACACGCAATCCGTCGCGGCAGCCTCTGAGGTCCTCGACCTCCCGAGTCAGGCCGGCGTGACGCTCGCAGTCCGCCACCAAGGGCGTGAGCATGTCGACCTGCCGCTTGGCCTTGAGCACCGCCTCGTGCGCGCGGTTGAGATCGTCGAAGTGAGCGATCAGCGCCTTGATGCGGGGCTCCACCGCGAAGGGCTCCAGCATGTGTCCGCGCACGAAATCGGTGAGGTTGCCGACCGATTTCATCGAGACCGTCTGATGAAAGAGCTCGAGCGCCTGCTCGCCGTCGATACCCAGCCGGCGCCTGAACCAAGCGCCGTATTTGGGGAAACCGTCCTCGATCTCGGCGCCGAGTCCGCGCAGCTTCTTGCGCAGTTGGGCGATGTCGGTCCCGAAGCGGGAGAAGTCGGTCGCGATCGCGAGATCACGCTCGGCGCAGACGAAGAAGCGGGCCGGCTGACCCTGCGCCTCCTTCATCCAGAAGACCTGCGCGAGTGTCACGGTCTGGTCGTAGCCGGCGTTGTGGAAGACGCCGAGGATGACGGAGTACTTGTTGTGGTCGCGCAGACTCACGGGCTTGGCCGCCCCGGTCACCTCGTTGCGCTCCGATTTGTAATGCCCCAGCACGTAGGAGCGCAGCGTGCGCTCCTTGCTGTCCGCACCCGCGGCCTTGTTGTAGGCGATGCGCTGAGCTGGGACCAAAAGGGTCGTCACAGCATCCACCAGGGTCGACTTGCCCGAGCCGATATCCCCGGTCAGCAGCCCGTTCTTGCCGTCGAGCAAAAGGGTCCAGACGCGCCCGTCGAAGGTGCCCCAGTTGAAGACCTCCAGGCGCGACAGACGAAAGCCGGATAGGCGGTCGTCGGCGACGAAGTCTAGGTCGAGCGATTCAAGCGGCTGCATCGGGCCAGTGATCATTTAGTATCTGTTCGACGGTGAAAGGGCATACGGCGGGAAACAGTGTTTCCTCGACGCCGATCTCCCGTGCGGCCTGGAGTGTGGCCTTGGCGTAAGCGTCGGGGAGAAACCCATCGAGGCGGGCGCGCAGGCTCGGATTGTCGCGGAGCAAAGCAGCGACATCGAGTCGTTGGATCTTGATGGTCAAACGCCAACTGTTGCCGCGTCTTTCCGGCTGATAGCGCCACTTCAGCAGATGCGCCAGGAGGATCGCCAGACGGTTGATCAACTCGCGCCGCTCGCTTGCCCCCATGCTGTCCAACTCCTCGATCAGATGCGCAACATCCAAGTCATCGAACCGCCCTTGCCGCAGGAGGCTCGCCTGGCGCTCGGCCCATTCCGAAAAATCCTGCTCATAGAGCGCTGTCATCGCTTTCCTGACACCCTTCGCGTTGCATGATCGTCACATCGTCACGCGATTGTCGCATGGTTTCAACCCCTTGCGTTCGTCTCCCCAGCTTGGCCCATCCCCTCGTCCAGGCCCCTCGGGTTCCCCGACCGGATGCCAAACTCCGGCGATCTGGACACTGCCGATGTGGCCGAGACGATGATCGAGGCCGTCGCCCCTGACGGCTCAAGCGCTCTTGTCCGGATCGACCTGCATTCGATAGACCGCCAGCCGTGCATCGAAGTCCGCCAACCACTGGGCATCGACGAATGCTTTGAGGATCCGCCGCACCTCATAGCTGTCCGGGCCGCGGGCTGAGCCGCCGGCAGACTTCAGACGGCGCAGGAAGCCCAGCTCGACGACCTTGTTGATGTGGGTCTCGATCTGGTCGATGAGTCTCGCCTCGTTGCTGCTTTGGGGCAGAAAGACCCGCACCAGCTCGACGATCTCGTCGCGCGAGAGCACGAGCCGCGTCTCGGCCCCGCCGGCATCGAACTCGGCGAGCTTCTTGCGCAGCAAGGCCAGCAAGAGGCTGACCGGAAACGACAGCGGCCGACGCGCGACCAGACGCGGCAGCTTGGGCGCGGCCTCGTCCTCGGCGGTCTGGGCGCGGCTCTTGAGGAAGGCGTACCCTTCCGCCTCGTCGAGCACCAGCTCCAGCCCGAGCACCGACACATAGTCCCGCACGCGCGCCTGCAGGTCGAGCAGCGTGCCCCAGAGTCGCTCGTCGCCCTCGCGATAGATGACCCCTTTGAGCAGGCCGATCACCAACGCGGACAGCTCCGCCCCGGTCGCGAGCGCCGGGACGTCCCTGGCCTGTCCTTGGTCGTCGTCCATCCTCACCTCTCTCTGACAAAGATGACGCGGGGCAGTCGGGCGGCCTTTCGCACCGCCATGCCGTCGCCGGCGCGCGTCTCCCAGACGATCACTTCAGGGGTTGCCTCGTCGAGGGTCGTCCTGAAGGCGCCGCTGCCCAGCTGAAGATAGGCCACCAGCTCCGCGAGGCCCTGTTTTAAGGGCTGCAGCTCGGTCAGCTCGCGCAGGGTGATCTGGGCGCGATCCTGCAAGGCATGACGGATGTGGCGGGCCAGCTGCGCGCGGTCGACCACGACCTGCGCATAGAGCGCATCGGCGTCCAGATCGGCGTCGCCTGCCTCGAGCTCCAGATCCGCGATGACCGGCTTCAGCGGCGGGCTGTAGAGCGGGCGCTCCATCGGCAGCTCCACCGCGGCGGCGGACTCGGCAACGCGCATCACCTCGCCGGTCGGCTGATGCTCGCGCAGGGCCAGCGCCTTGGCCTCGATCCCGTGCAGGATGTCCATGATGCGCCGGTTCTCCAGCCACGCCTGGTCGTCCAGAAAGCGCCGCAGCTGCTGCGAGAGCTGCGCAACCGTGCGTTGGGTGTGCTCGCCGGCCTCGAGCCAGTCGTAATGTACCCGACGGGTGCGCGCATCAGGCTTCAGGTCTGCGACCGGGGGGAGGGCGAGCACCCGGTCCAACAGCTCGGTCAGCTCCTCCTGCCGGCGACTGGACATGAGGAAATCCCAAAAGGCCCGGAAGCTGCGCCCTTGGTCGGAGTCGGCGATGGCGTCGCGCTCGCCCATGATTTCTTCCAAGAGCGCACCCTTCGCGCCCTCCCAGAGCGCGATCCGCTCGCGCACCCGCCGATCGAGCAGACGGAAGTTGTGCTCCACCTCGCGGAAATCGGTCAACAGCTCGCGCGCCAACTGCATGAACTGCTGGAAGCGATCCTTCAGCGCCGTGTCGTCCAGCAGCGGCACGTCGCCCCCCAGCACGCGCGCGATCTCGGCATCGATCTCGTCACGCCGCTTGACGAGCTCCGCGATGCGCTTCTCGGGGTCGGCCTCGCTGCCCTCGCTCATCTGTTTGAGCAGCTCGAACAGGGTCAAGAGCCGCGACTCCGTCCCCACGAAGCTGCGCTCCGAGAGGGTGCCGAGCCAGGCGATGGCCTTCTCGGTCGCCGGGGTCAGATCGAATTGCGGCTCGTCCGAGTCACGGGCGTAGAACTTGCGCAGCCAACCTTTATCCGGGCCGGCCCAGTCGTTGAGATAGTCCAACGCCGATTTGGGGAAGCTGCCCTCGCCGAGACGCTCGCGCAGGGCATACAACTCGTCTTCGAGCGCCTCGGCCAGATCCGCCGCCGCCATCACGCGGACATTGGGCTGCACGAAGACGCGGTTCAGAAAGCTCGCCACCAGCGGTGCATGATCCGAGCGCAGCAGCCGCCATGCGGGGTGGTGGGTGCGCAGGGTGTCGAGGGTGGTGAAGTCCATGGTCCGCGGATGATGCCTCAGGACCGGATCGTCTGCGACCTTTGATGGACCGAGGGCGCAGACCGCGGATCAGATCATGCGATCGTCCTCCGCGATCCAATACCGTTGGCTTGGAGCGGCTTCAGGGCGGGGTCGAGGCATCCGCGCGGTAGCGCGCGATGCCGGGGATCGCTTTCCGCAGAGCCGATCACGCGCGGTTTGTCCCAGACCGACTTTCCGCCATCGGCGCATCTCAGCGGATTGGCAGGATATCCAGATCGAGACCCAGCTCGGACCAGACCCGGTCCGCCGTGAGGATTGGCCGCTTGCGTTCTATGGCCAGGGCCAGACAGGCGCGGTCCGCGAGCGACAATCCCTGATGACGGGTTTGATTCCACAAATAGGCGGCGATTTCGGCCTGCTCCTCCGTGAAAGGGACAAAAATGACGCCCACCTCGATGAATTCCTGCCGCATCCCCGAGACATTGACTTGACGTTGCAGTGATTTCTGGACAACCTCGGACCAGTTCACGGCTGAAACCAGCGCACCCGCGAATGCGGACCGAACACGCTCCGCCCCTGGCTCGTCGTGCAGAAACGCCAGCAGACTCGATGCATCGAGGACGAGTGTCACTCCTCGAGCGCCTCTTTCGCCGCCTCGGCGCGGCGCTCCGCGATCAGTTCATCCACCAGACTGACCTCCCCCGGAATGTGGCGAAAGCGATCCTGCAACCGTTTCTCGATGGCCTCGCGCCGCTCCAGCACGAGCGCCTCGCCGTCCTGCCGGGCCACCAGCCGATCGCCCGGTTTCAGGTTCAACGCCTTACGAAGCGCCGCCGGGATCACCAGCCGCCCCTGGGCGCCGATCTGGATCTCGTTGCTGGAAGGAGTGGTTGCCATACCGACCGCCGACGTGTCAATGAAGGCTTAGTGTGGCACTGCGCGGGCTTCCGTGCCAGTCGCTGTTGCTTCCGTTCCGCTGCCCCGCGAGTCGGCCGCCTTGAGCGATGCGAATGTCAAGCCCGACATCGCGTCTGCGTCCGGCTTGTTGGTACGCGTTGTCATCGGGAAGGGTGAGGGGCCCGGCTCAAACAGGTCTCAACTCGACTCGTCGGGCGTGGCGAAGTCCCGTAGCCAGGGATCGAGATGGGCGATGTCGAATGTGCCGGTGTCGAACATCTGAATCATCTCGGCGTGGATCTGCATGGGAGAGCGCTGTAAGTGCCAGCCGTCGATGCGCAGAAAGACGTCGACGGCAGCAAAGGCGACACGCTTGTTGCCGTCCACGAAAGGGTGGTTGATGGCGAGGCTCTCGAACAATGCGGCCGCCTCGGCCACGATGTCGTCGTAGTAACCGGTCTGCGGCCGGAACAGTGCGGATTCCAGCGCGCCTGGATCGCGTACGCCGAGCGCACCGCCGTAGCGCCGGATCAAGACAGTGTGCATGCCAAGGACGTCGGCTACGGTTGGAAAATCGCGGTCGGTCACTTGGCCAGTTCGCGATAGAGGCTGTCGAACTCGTCGAGACTGGAGGCGAACGCGTTCATGACATGCCGTCGCGGCCGCTCTTTCTGCTGGCGGTCGATGTACTCGCGCAGGGCTTCGTCCAACACGGATTGAAATTGGCGCCCTTGGGCTTCGGCGATCTGACGCAGTGCTGCCAGGACCTCGGGCGCAGCTTGGGAAGAGAACTTCTCTCGAGCAGTGGTGGACATGGGCGATTCCGTCAAGATGAATCTTGATATCACAGGATAGGGCATCGAGGAGTGACTGACCACCGACTAAGGCGAATCGCGCGCACTTTCACTGCACAACGTCTCCCGAATAACTTGAGCATGCGGGGAATCCCGCCCACAATTTCCGCATGAACATCGGTGATTACACATACATCTGGCAGGCCAACGATTGGCCGAGGTGGCGCTTTGCCTTGACGGCATTGGCCGGTCCGATGGCGGACGTGAGTCGCGCCCCGGGTTTCTTGCTGGGACACCTGGCCGATGTCGGGATCGCGCTGCGCGATCAGGCCAGCCTTGGCGCGCTCACCGCGGACGTGGTGAAGACCAGCGAGATCGAGGGCGAGCAGCTCGATGTCGAATCCGTGCGTTCGTCCATCGCCCGTCGTCTTGGCGTGGACATCGGCGCCCTGGCCCCGGTCGATCGCCACGTCGAAGGCGTGGTCGAGATGGTGCTTGATGCCACCGCCGACTGCCGTGCGCCGGTGACGCGCGAGCGGTTGTTCGGCTGGCACGCCGCGCTGTTTCCCACCGGCTACTCAGGTCTATCCAAGATCAAGGTCGGATGTTCGCCGGGCAAGTCCCTCTAAGACATCAATGACCTGCTTACGTCTGGCGTACCACGAAGTTCCGGATCGGGCCGGGCCAAGTCCATCTCGGGAAAACTACGGCTCGATTGCGAAGAAGGCGTCGATGAAGGCATCCCTCTCCAATGCTACACCCAGGGAGTATCGGCCATTGCGCGGGGTGAGCCTGATGTCGTCGGCAAGGAGCAGCTCGGTTCGCCGGGCTTCGTAGGTCCCAGGTGCGGGGCGACCTGCCGGAGCAGATCGAGCGCGTGACGGTTGGTGATGGCGTACATGAAACTCGGCGTATGCCGCTCGGAATAGGTGCGCTTGCTTGTCGCCTTGCCGGCTCCGATGGCCTCGAGCAGGTAGTTGATCAACGGGCGGTCTGTGTTGGAAATGGAGACCACGACCTGGCGGTTGTCCTGTTTGTGCTTTCGCAGCAGGGAGACCGTGCCTTCCCCGTCGATCAAACCGGCGATATAGGCTGAGTCGATGCCGCTCAAGGTGTTGACTTTGCCATAATTCGCCACGGATTCTCTGAACACAAAAAGAAAACGGGCCTTGGAGTGGACTCCAAGGCCCGCTGATTGGTGGAGGCGGCGGGACAGTGATTCCCCACCTTTCGGTGAGGCCTGGACTATGCCTTCATCCGTATCGGATACGACCCGATGGGGTCCGGATGCGGGGCGTGTTATCCGCGTTACCGCGGATCCTAGTGAACGCTCTACCGTTGCCGGATCAGCGTCTCTATGAGTCTCTACAGGGCAGGTCTGAGGTTGGCCCTCTTCCTACCCCTCGGCGTTGCCGTGTCGGTCTGAGCCGACTGCAGGGTTCGCCGATGTGAGCCCCGTTTTCACTTTGCCCTCACGAGCAAAGGCGACCTTTGCGTTGATCGAACCCGCGTCCGCAAGCCCTCTGCCATTGGCCCTACATGCTTAGCCCGTTCTATTGTTTTTAGCCTTCCGCCGCCCGAAGGGCAGGGCGATCAGTCGGCGATCTCGAATTAGGTTTTAGCGGATCAGGTCCGAGCCCCCGTCACCGCGATCCCATGTAATGTTACCCCTGGAATCCGCCCCCCATAGGCAGGGAACGGTCAGAGGCTCGCTGGCCTAAGCCGCGAGAGCGTAGTTGTCGTCGTTGGCAACTATAGATTTGCGGTTGGATTTACGAGGTCACCCGCACCTCGGCATGCACCTCAGGTTTTGCGACCCACGTCGAAACCATGTCGCCCCCAAGTCACGAGTCAGACACTCTAGAGTAACCGGGGTTCCGCGGCAAGCTCAGCCGGTCTTGAAGAGGCGTTCCTTGTCGCGTTGCCAGTCGCGATCCTTCTCGGTGTCGCGCTTGTCGTGTTGTTTCTTGCCCTTGGCGAGCCCGATCTCGAGCTTGGCGTTGCCGCGCTTCCAATACATGGCCGTGGGGACGAGCGTGTAGCCGGCGCGCTCGGTCTGGCCGATCAGGCGGTTGATCTCGCTGCGTTTGAGCAGCAGTTTCCGGCTGCGCGTCGGATCCGGATTGACATGGGTAGAGGCGGCGGCCAAGGCGGAAATGTGTGCGCCGATCAGGAACGCCTCGCCGTGCAGGATCTTGACGTAACCCTCTTTGAGCTGGATGCGGCCGGCTCGCAGGCTCTTGACCTCCCAGCCTTCCAAGACAAGGCCGGCCTCGATGCGCTGCTCGATGAAATACTCGTGCCCGGCCTTCTTGTTGAGCGCGATGGTCGAGCCGCCATCGTTCTTCTTCTTTCCTTTCGCCATAAGCCGCGTCCCGGAAGTCAAAAACCCACGTTCGGATCGGAGGCCGCTCTGGGGAGGCCCACGCGAGCCTCGCGTCGGACGCGGCTTATTAAGAATAAAAAATGATTGAAATGCGTCTGGACGGCGCTCGTTGCTGGCTCCGAGCGTGGCCGACGGGCTCGGAGAAGACAGGATGCACCGGACGCATTTCAAAGTGTAAATCAAACGAGGCTTGATTTCCGCACGGAGGCCGGCTAAATTTGCGGGCTCGACTTACCTGGAGGGTCCCATGCGCCAGCCGCTGATCGCCGGAAACTGGAAAATGAACGGCAGCAAGTCCAGTGCCGAGTCGCTGTTGAACGGCGTCGTGTCAGGCGCTCGCGGTCTCTCCAAGACCGACGTTGCAGTGTGCGTCCCGTATCCGTACCTCTATCTCGGCGAATCGTTGCTTGCCGGAAGCTCGGTTCGGCTAGGTGCCCAAAACCTCTGTACGGAAGCCGGTGGCGCTTTCACGGGCGAGGTGTCGGGATCGATGCTTGCTGACTTCGGATGCGGGTACGTGATCTGTGGTCATTCCGAACGTCGCGAGTACTATGGCGAGAACGAGGCATCCATCGCGCAGAAGATGGTACGTGCGGTGGAGAGCGGCTTGACGCCGATCCTGTGTGTCGGCGAGACGCTCCAGCAGCGCGAGGCCGGCGAAACGGAGTCGGTTATCGGCACTCAGATCGACGGTATCATCGAACGCATCGGCATCGATGCCTTTGACGGGATCGAGATCGCGTACGAGCCTGTGTGGGCGATCGGCACCGGAATGACGGCGACGCCCGAGCAGGCCCAAGCCGTTCACGCCTTCATCCGCGGACGGATCGCTGCGCTCAAGGGTCCGATCGCCGAGAAGTTGCGCATCCTTTACGGAGGAAGCATGAAGCCCGGAAATGCCGCGGAGTTGCTGGGGCAGCCGGACATCGACGGCGGCCTGATCGGCGGCGCGTCGCTGAGCGCCGACGATTTTCTAGCGATTTGTCAGGCCGGAGAACAGCTCGCGGCCTAATGCTGCGGCAACGAGACACGTATGCAAACCATTTTGACCGTCATGCAGGTCTTCCTGTCGCTTGGATTGATCGGGTTGATCCTGATCCAACACGGGAAGGGTGCTGATGCCGGTGCGGCGTTCGGAAGTGGCGCGTCCGCAACCGTCTTCGGTGCTCGCGGGTCGGGTTCATTCCTGACGCGTACCACGGGCATCATGGCCACAATGTTCTTTCTCACCAGCATGGCTCTAGCGTACTATGCGACGAAGGGGTCAGAGCCGGTGACGATCATGGACCGTGTGGACGAGCGCACGATCCTTGTTCCCCCGCCCGCAGCCGTGCCGCCGACCTCTGATATCCCGGCGATCCCCGGGGGCGAGGTTGAAAGAGCGGGGGTATCCTCTTCGGATGTTCCGGTGGGGGAGGTACCCGCTGCCGACGTGTCGACCGAGACCGTTGTGGAGACGGTCATCGAGGAGACGCCAGAGGGCGCTGTCGAGGTCGACACAACCGAGGCGACTCTCGACGGGAGTGCGCCCGAAGAGCAGAATAAGGACGTGAGCGCCGACCCGGCGACAGGCAATTAGAGAGTTAACGCCGACGTGGTGAAATTGGTAGACACGCTATCTTGAGGGGGTAGTGGCGTAAGCCGTGCCAGTTCGAGTCTGGCCGTCGGCACCATCTGCAAGTTCAGTAAAGCAAACGGCATGCCGCTCTCGCGGCATGCCTTTTTTTTGCGCAAAGGTTTGAAAAGCCTAATAATTTGAATAGAGCCGCGGGTTGACAGTGCCGTGATGGCTGCACTAGACTCTCCGTCCGGCTCGACGTCAGAGAATAAGTAAATTCGGGAGGACTGATGCTCGACAATTATCTGCCGATCCTGATCTTCATTATTGTCGGGATCCTGGTCGGTGTCGGCCCGCTCGTATTGGGTTACCTTTTGGGACCTCGCCGCCCGGACGCGGAGAAAGACTCCCCCTATGAATGTGGGTTTGCGGCCTTCGAGAGTGCGCGTTTAAAGTTCGACGTACGCTACTACTTGGTTGCGATCCTCTTCATCGTCTTTGATCTGGAGATCGCCTTCCTCTTCCCGTGGGCGGTGGTGCTCGACGAGCTCGGCATGTACGGCTTCTGGGCCATGTTCGTCTTCCTCGGGATCCTAGTGGTCGGCTTCATCTACGAGTGGAAGAAGGGGGCGCTAGAATGGGAATAGAGGGCATCCTCGAAGAAGGCGTCGTCACCACGACGGCCGACAAGCTCATCAATTGGGCCCGAACCGGATCCCTGTGGCCGATGACCTTTGGCTTGGCCTGCTGTGCGATCGAGATGATGCACGCAGGTGCGGCGCGCTATGACCTGGACCGCTTCGGGATCGTGTTTCGGCCCAGCCCCCGCCAATCCGACGTCATGATCGTTGCGGGTACCCTGGTCAACAAAATGGCTCCGGCGCTGCGTAAGGTCTACGACCAGATGGCCGAGCCGCGGTGGGTGATCTCGATGGGGTCCTGTGCGAACGGCGGCGGCTACTACCACTATTCCTACGCGGTCGTGCGCGGTTGTGATCGGATTGTTCCGGTCGATATTTACGTGCCGGGATGCCCGCCCACTGCCGAGGCCTTGCTTTACGGCATCCTGCAGTTGCAGAACAAGATTCGCCGTACCAATACCATCGCTCGCTAGAGTCGTACCCTATTCCAATGGCAAAAGACATCCTGTCCAACCCCGCCAGGTTGACCGCGCTCGTCGATGCACTCGGCGAGGCGCTGCTCGGCCAGGGGTGCGAGACCGTCACGGACCTCGGCGAGGTCACCCTGATCGTGCCGTCGGAGCGTTTGACCGACGTGGCGTGGATCCTTCGTGACCATCCACAGTTGCGGTTCGAGCAGCTGATCGACCTCTGCGGTGTCGACTACGCCGCTTACGGCAAGTCCGAGTGGGCGACTGAAGAGGCATCCACGACGGGTTTCGGCCGAGGCGTCGATCGAGACCAGGAGCTGGCCGTCGACGACCCCAAGCGCTTTGCTGTCGTCTACCACCTCCTGTCGCTCGTACACAATCGGCGGGTTCGTCTGCGCGTCTATACGGGGAGCAGTCAGCCGATGGTCGACTCGGTCGTCCCCGTCTGGGCGGCGGCCAATTGGTTCGAGCGCGAGGCCTTCGATCTTTTCGGGATCCTTTTCCGGGGCCATCCCGATTTGCGTCGAATCCTCACCGACTACGGCTTTGTCGGGCATCCCTTTCGGAAGGATTTCCCCCTATCAGGGCATGTGGAGATGCGCTACGACCCGGAGCAAGGTCGGGTCATCTACGAACCGGTCTCGATCCCGCCGCGTGTCCTGGTGCCGCGCGTGATCCGCTCCGACAGTCGATACGTGCAGACGGGCGTGAGCTCGGAGTCATCGGATGCCTGAGATTCGCAACTACACGCTGAACTTCGGGCCTCAGCATCCCTCGGCCCACGGCGTTCTGCGTCTGGTGCTCGAGATGGACGGCGAGGTCATCGAGCGGGCCGATCCGCATATCGGTTTGCTGCATCGCGCGACCGAGAAGCTTGCCGAGTCCAAACCGTTCAACCAGAGCATCGGCTACATGGATCGGCTCGACTATGTGTCGATGATGTGCAACGAGCATGGCTATGTCCGGGCGATCGAGAAGCTGCTCGGGGTCGAGGCCCCGGAGCGCGCTCAGTACATCCGCACCATGTTCGACGAGATTACCCGCATCCTGAATCATCTGATGTGGCTCGCCGCGCATGGTCTGGACATCGGGGCCATGACGGTTTTCCTCTACTGCTTCCGCGAGCGTGAAGACCTGCTCGACTGTTACGAGGCGGTTTCGGGCGCGCGGATGCACGCCACCTATTATCGCCCCGGCGGTGTCTACCGGGATCTGCCCGATCGGATGCCGCAGTACTCGGGAAGCTCCAAGTGGCACAGCGCCAAGACCATCGCAAAGCGCAACGGACCGCGTCAGGGCTCGCTGCTCGACTTCATCGAGGATTTTGCCGATCGCTTTCCGGCTCATGTCGACGAATACGAGACCCTGCTGACGGATAATCGGATCTGGAAGCAGCGCACCGTCGGGATCGGTGTCGTTTCGCCAGAGCGTGCGCTCCAGCTTGGGTTTACGGGTCCGATGCTGCGTGGGTCCGGTGTCGAATGGGATCTGCGCAAGAAGCAGCCTTATGCCGCCTACGACAAGATGGACTTCGATATCCCGGTCGGGGTCAACGGCGATTGCTATGACCGCTATCTGGTCCGTATGGAGGAAATGCGCCAGTCCAATCGGATCATCAAGCAGTGCGTGCAATGGCTGCGCGAGAATCCCGGCCCGGTCGCGATCGATGACCACAAGGTCATGCCGCCGTCGCGCGCCGACATGAAGGACGACATGGAAGCCTTGATCCACCACTTCAAACTCTTTACCGAGGGCTATTGTCCGCCGCCCGGCGAGGTGTATGCCGCCGTCGAGGCCCCGAAGGGCGAGTTCGGTTGCTACATCGTCTCGGACGGTGCCAATAAGCCCTATCGTCTGAAGGTCCGTGCGCCAGGCTTTCCGCATCTCGCCGCATTGGACGAGATGTCGCAAGGCCACATGCTCGCCGACGTCGTGGCGATCATCGGGACGCTGGATGTTGTCTTCGGGGAGATCGATCGCTGATGAGCTTTCGCAACGCGCCGCTTGCGGTCATTCACGATCGCGATAAATCGACCCTCTTCACCGCCGAGATTCGCGAGCAGATTGATGCGTGGATCGCCAAGTATCCAGCCGAATGGAAACAGTCCGCGGTGATGCCCGCGCTGACCATCGTGCAGGATGCCAATGGCGGCTGGCTGACCCCCGAGCTCATGAATGATGTCGCCGCCTATCTGGATATGCCGGAGGTGTCCGTTTACGAGGTCGCGACCTTCTACGGCATGTATGATCTGGAGCCCCAGGGTCGACACAAGGTGTGCGTTTGCAACAGCGTGTCTTGCCTGCTGCTGGGCTCCGAGGAGCTGATCGAGCATGTCGAGCACAAGTACGACGTGCGTCTCGGCGAGACGACCGCCGACGGTCGCTTCACCTTCAAAGAGGTGGAGTGTCTCGGTGCGTGTCGGCATGCGCCGGCGGTGCTGGTCGACAAGACCTATCACGAGAACCTCTCGCCCCAAGCGCTCGATAAGTTGATCGACGAGCTGGAGTAGGCCGATGGTCCCGAATCAGAACAGCGTCTGTTTTCGCAACATGCACCTGGATGCGACGACCCGGCATACCTTGGATGCCTATCGCAGCCTCGGCGGCTATGTGCAATGGGAAAAGATCCTGCGCGAGCGTCCGGATCCGGCCGACATCATTGAAGAGATCAAGCTCTCGGCACTGCGCGGTCGCGGCGGTGCGGGCTTCCCGACCGGCCTGAAGTGGAGCTTCATGCCCCGCACGGCGCCCGGCCAAAAGTACATCGTCTGTAACTCCGACGAGGGTGAGCCGGGGACCTGCAAGGATCGCGACATCCTGCGCTATAACCCGCATCAGTTGATTGAAGGCATGGCGATCGCCGGCTACTGCATCGGCGCAACGGTCGGCTACAACTATATCCGCGGCGAGTTCTACGAGCCGATCGAACGGTGCGAGGAGGCCATCCGCGAGGCCTACGCGGCGGGTCTGTTGGGCAAGGACATCCAGGGCTCGGGTGTGGATTTCGACCTCTACAACCATCTTGGCGCCGGCGCCTACATCTGCGGCGAGGAAACCGCTCTACTCGAGTCGATCGAGGGCAAGAAGGGACAGCCGCGCTTCAAGCCGCCGTTCCCGGCCCAGTTCGGTCTCTACGGGCGTCCGACCACCATCAACAACACCGAGTCGCTGGCTTCGATCCCGGTCATCCTGGAGAAGGGCGGGCAGTGGTTCTTGGAGCAGGGGCGCCCGAACAACGGCGGCCCCAAGCTCTTCTCGGTCACCGGGCATGTCGCGCGTCCGGATAACTTCGAGATTCCACTGGGCACACCCTTCCGGGATCTGCTCGAGCTGGCCGGCGGGATGAAAGACGGCCGTGCGCTCAAGGCCGTGATTCCCGGCGGATCGTCCGTCCCGGTCGTGCCCGGCGAGATCATGATGGATGTGGACATGGACTACGACTCGATCGCCAAGGCCGGCTCGATGCTGGGCTCGGGCGCCGTGATCGTGATCGCCGAGGGGACCTGCATGGTCAGGGTGCTTCACAACCTGGCGCACTTCTACATGCACGAGTCCTGCGGTCAGTGCACGCCCTGTCGCGAAGGTACCGGTTGGCTGGAGCGGGTGCTGCGCCGCATCCTGGACGGCAAGGGCCGGCCGGGCGACCTGGATTTGCTCGACAGTGTCGCGGGTCGGATCGGCGGTCGGACCATTTGTGCCCTCGGCGATGCCGCCGCAATGCCGGTGCAGAGCTTTCTCAAGCATTATCGACACGAATTCGAGCACCTGATCGAGCACGGCCAAAGCATGGCAGCCTAGAAACCTGCGGCCTGATCCGAATCGGGGCGGGCGCGGCTCGCCGTCCTCGCCCCGGAATCGCAAACTTGTAGAATGGCCCCGTTCGCGCGAGCGAGCAGGTCCGAGAACGTGCGCCGCACCGGTGCGCGACACCCGGCCCAAGGGCGCCGATCGAGAGAGCTGAATGACGGATAAGATCACGATCGAGATCGACGGCCGCACCTGCGAGGCGGAACCGGGAGAGATGATCATCGCGGTCGCGGACCGCGAGGGGATCATCATCCCGCGTTTCTGCTATCACAAGAAGCTGTCCATCGCGGCCAACTGCCGCATGTGTCTGGTCGAGGCGGAGCAGGGCGGTCGCCCTTTTCCCAAGCCGGTACCCGCGTGCGCCACTCCGGTCGGTACGGGCATGAAGGTCCAGACGCGCTCGCCCAAGGCCATCGATGCCCAGCAGGGGACGATGGAGTTCCTGCTCATCAATCATCCGCTCGACTGTCCGATTTGCGACCAGGGCGGCGAATGCGAGCTACAGGACGTCGCGATGGGCTACGGCGGCGACGTCTCGCGCTTCTCCGAGCGCAAGCGGGTTGTCAAGGACGAGGATCTCGGGCCGCTCATCGCCACCGATATGACACGCTGCATCCATTGCACCCGCTGCGTACGCTTCGGCGCAGAGATCGCCGGCGTACGTGAGCTCGGCGCGACGGGTCGCGGCGAAGATATGCGCATCGGGACCTTCGTCGCCCATACCGTGAGCCACGAACTCTCGGGCAATATCATCGATCTCTGCCCTGTCGGTGCGCTGACCTCCAAGCCGTACCGCTTCACGGCGCGGGCCTGGGAGCTGACCGACGCCGACAGCATTGCCCCACATGACGGGGTCGGCTCGAACATTCGTCTGCATGTGCGCGGCGGGCGGGTCATGCGGGTGCATCCGCGCGACAACGAGGCGGTCAACGAGACCTGGATCTCGGATCGCGACCGTTTCAGCTATGCGGGTCTGAATGCCGAGGATCGCCTGACTGCGCCCATGATCAAGATCGACGGGGTCTGGCGCGAGGTCGAGTGGCAAGAGGCCCTGACTGCGGTCGCCGAACATCTAAAGGCCGCCGATGCGAGCCGCATGGGCTGGCTGATGGCCCCGAACGCGACGCTCGAGGAGCTCTATCTGGCGCAGCGGGTTGCGCGCGGCCTGGGTTGCGCCAATATCGATCATCGTCTGCGCCAGCAGGACTTCAGCGGTGACGACGCCGATCCGATGCTGCCTTGGCTGGGTCTGCCGATCGCCGACCTGGAGACCCGCGAGGCGATCCTCCTAATCGGAACCGAGATCCGCCAAGAGCAGCCGCTGTTGGCCCACCGCATCCGAAAGGCTGCGCTGGAGGGTGCGACCGTCGCCTGCGTGAATCCCTTGACCCTGGCGCTGACCCATCCCGCCCGGCAGTTGGTCGGGACGCCTGCGCAGATGGTCGCGGACCTCGCGGCGATCGCCAAGGCGCTGGGTGCCAAGGCGTCGAAGACACTCAAGACAGTCATCGGCGCGGCCAAGCCCGACGACGCCCATCAGGCGATCGCCGAGGCCCTGCGTGCTGCGGGAGAGAAGTCTGCCGGCGCGGTCTTGCTGGGCGCGCTGGCCGCCGCTCATCCGGACTACGCGCTGCTCAAGGCGCTGGCCTATCGGATCGGTAAATTGAGCGGCGCCGTCGTGGGTTTCCTGCCGGCCTCGGCGAACAGCATCGGCGCGCATCTGGCCGGCGCCGTGCCCCAGGGTCTGCCCGGCGGTCGGGCGGCCGAGTCGAAGGGCCGCGGGGTCGGCGAGATGCTGAGTGCGCCGCCGAGCACGCTGGTCCTCTGGGGCTTGGAGCCGGATCGGGATCTCATCGACCCCGCGCGGGCGATGGCCATGTGCGAATCGGCCGATCGCGTGATTGCCTGCTCGGCTTTTCGCTCGCCTTCGCTCGAGGCCGTTGCCGACGTCCTGCTTCCGATCGGTGCGTTTGCCGAAACCTCCGGCACCTTTGTCAACGCGGGGGGGCTGTGGCAGCGGTTTCAGGGTGCGGTCGCGCCCCCCGGCGAGGCACGTCCCGGCTGGAAGGTGTTGCGCGTGCTGGGCAATCTGCTGGATCTTCCGGGCTTCGAGTATCGGGATGCGGCGCAGGTGCGCGACGAGCTTGACGGGCTGTGCGGCGATGCCTCGCTCGACAACACCCCGCGCAGGGATTATCCGACGGCTACACCCAGCACAACCGCCGGCCTGATGCGGCTCGGGAGCGTGCCCATCTATGCCCTGGATCCGCTGGTCCGACGGGCTCCGGCCCTGCAGCGCACACCCGTGCACGGCGCGGCTTTCGGTGTCTATCTGCATCCAGAGCAGGCGCGTGGCGATGGACTGATTGCCGATCAGACGGTCTTGATCATTCAGAACGGCCACGAGGTCGAGGCCAATGTCTTCCTGGACGACGCTATCGCGATGGGCTGTGCGCGGATCCCGGCAGCCGTGACCGGAAGCGGGCGGCTGGGCGCGCAGATCGGCCCGGTCGAGATCAGGCCGTGGTTCGGCGAGACGGGCAGCGAGGCGGGATGAGTCAACGATGATCGAACTATGGAATGCGCTTCCCGTGGTGATCCAGATCCTGATCAAGATCATCGCAATCGTTTTGCCGCTCCTCGGAATGGTCGCCTATTACACCTTGGCCGAGCGCAAGGTGATCGGCTATATCCAGGTCCGCATCGGACCCAACCGGGTCGGCTGGCGCGGCTCGCTGCAGCCGATTGCGGATGCGGTCAAGCTGATGATGAAGGAGATCGTCATCCCGACCAAGGCCGACAAAGCTTTGTTCTTGTTGGCGCCCATGATCGCGATCGCGCCGGCCTTGGCTGCCTGGGCGGTGTTCCCCTTCGACGAAGGGCTGGTGCTGTCCGACATCAATGCCGGCTTGCTCTATTTGCTTGCGCTGACCTCTCTCGGTGTCTACGGCATCATCATCGCGGGGTGGGCGTCGAACTCCAAATATGCCCTGCTCGGCGCTATGCGCTCGGCCGCTCAGATCGTCGCCTACGAGATCGCGATGGGCTTCGCGCTGGTCGGCGTTCTCGTCGCGGCCGGGAGCCTGAATCTGGGCGCCATCGTCGCGGCCCAAGAGGGTAACCTCCTCACCTGGTTCTGGCTGCCGTTGTTGCCCTTGTTCGGCGTCTATCTGATCTCGGGGATTGCCGAAACCAACCGTGCGCCCTTCGACGTCGCCGAAGGCGAGTCCGAGATCGTCGCGGGTTTCCATGTGGAGTATTCCGGGATGGCCTTCGCGGTCTTCTTCCTCGCCGAATACGCGAACATGATCCTCATCTCGGCACTTTCGGCCCTGCTCTTCATGGGAGGCTGGCTATCGCCCTTCCCGCAGGGCTGGATCGAAGGCGTTCCGATCCTGGGTGACGGCTTCCATTGGCTGCTGCTCAAGACCTTCTTCTTCATGTTCGTATTCTTGTGGTTACGGGCGACCTTCCCGCGGTATCGCTACGACCAGATCATGCGTCTGGGTTGGAAGGTCTTCATCCCGATCACGATCGTCTGGATCCTGGTGGTGGCGCTTGCGGTGCTCGCCGAGCTGCCCCCTTGGTGGTCCGCCTGACCCGGAGACGACCGATGTTGAAAGCCACACGCGAATACCTCCAAAGCCTTTTGATGGTCGAGCTCTTCAAGGGCTTGAGCCTGACGGGCGCTTATCTGTTCAAGCGCAAATTCACGGTCCAGTATCCGGAGGAGAAGGCCCCGATCTCGCCGCGTTTTCGCGGCCTGCATGCCTTGCGGCGCTATCCCAACGGCGAGGAACGCTGCATCGCCTGCAAGCTCTGCGAGGCGGTCTGTCCGGCACTGGCCATCACGATCGAGGCCGAGCCGCGCGAGGACGGATCCAGGCGGACGACGCGCTACGATATCGACCTCTTCAAGTGCATTTATTGCGGCTTCTGCGAGGAGTCTTGCCCGGTAGACTCGATCGTCGAGACCGGGGTCTACGAATATCACTTCGAGAATCGCGGCGAGAACATCATGACCAAGGACAAGCTCCTCGCGATCGGTGACAAGTACGAGGCGGACATCGCCGCGGCTCGCGCGGCGGACGCGCCCTACCGCTGAACGCGATGGGCCCCGGATCGCAGGGACCGCAGCCGGTGGGTGAAGGCACGCTGGAGGATCGGTGCCTTCGTGCGCAGCGTTCCGGGGTTTTCGTCGATCCGCTCTTACGGCGCGTCGGGGCTCGATCGATCACAAGGTGATCAGGCGCCGATCGGGCGCTCCGTTGGCGCTCATTTGACCATTGCGCCTAACCACGGCATTCGGATGAATCATGGGCTTTGAAAAATTCCTCTTCTATGTCTTTGCCGCCATAACCCTAATTGCTGCAGGGATGGTGATCACGCGCCGCAATCCGGTCCACGCCGTCCTCTATTTGGTGCTGGCCTTCATCAGCAGCGCGGCCCTGTGGATCCTGCTCGAGGCTGAGTTCCTCGGCATCGTGCTGATCCTGGTTTATGTCGGTGCAGTCATGGTGCTCTTCCTCTTCGTGGTGATGATGCTCGACGTCGATATCGCGACGCTCCGTGCCGGCTTTATTCGCTATTTGCCGATCGGTGCGCTGATTGCGGTCGTGCTGGCCCTCGAGATCTTCCTGATCGTCGGGCCGGCGAATTTCGGATTGCAGCATTTCCCGTCGCCCGTGCCGGCCGGCCCCGAGGCGAGCAATACCGAAGAGCTCGGTCTCCTGCTCTATACCCTCTATGTCTATCCGTTCGAGATTGCCGCCATCATCCTGCTTGTCGCGATCGTCGCCGCGATTCGCTTGACGCTGCGCCGTCGGCCCGACTCCAAATATATGGATCCGGGGAAGCAGGTCAGGGTCAAAAAGGGTCCGGACCGGATTCGTATCGTCAAGATGCCTTCAGAGAGTGCCGCGGTTCCGGCCGTCGCCGCCTCGGCTGCACCACAGGAATCGACCGAATGATCGCGCTCTCCGACTATTTGATCCTGGCTGCCGGGCTCTTCATGCTGGCGGTTGCCGGGATCTTCCTGAATCGCAAGAACGTCATCCTGCTGCTGATGTGCATCGAGCTGATGCTCTTGGCGGTGAATATGAATTTCGTGGCCTTTTCCCATTTTCTCGGGGATATGACGGGTCAGGTCTTCGTCTTCTTCATTCTGACCGTGGCGGCGGCCGAGGCTGCGATCGGGCTTGCGATCCTGGTGGTGCTTTTCCGTAATCGGCAGACGATCAACGTGGAGGATTTGGATAGCCTCAAGGGGTAGCGCGCACGGCGTCTGCGCGGCTCGCGGGTCGATCCGGATCACATCAAGCGAAAGAGCGAACTAAACAGTGGAAAACGTCTACCTGACCATCGTGCTTGCGCCGCTCTTGGGCGCCATCATCGCCGGCTTTTTCGGCGGCCGAATCGGCCGACAGGGGGCGCATGCGGTGACCATTGCCGGCGTCGGGCTCTCTACGGCGCTTTCGCTCATGGTGCTCGCGCGCTTTATCTGGGGTGATCTGCCGGTCTACAACGAGGCCGTCTATACCTGGATGGTGTCGGACGGCATCCGCTTCGAGATCGGCTTCCTGGTCGATCGGCTCACGGCGCTCATGATGGCGACCGTAACCTTCGTCTCCTTGATGGTCCACATCTATACGATCGGCTACATGGCCGATGACGAGCACAACTGGCCGCACGGTGCGCTGACCGGCAAGAACAGCTATCAGCGTTTCTTCAGCTACATCTCGCTCTTTACCTTTTCCATGTTGATGTTGGTTATGTCCAACAACTTCATGCAGCTCTTCTTCGGGTGGGAGGCGGTCGGTTTGGTCTCCTATCTACTCATCGGCTTCTGGTCGACGCGCGAGACGGCGATCTTTGCCAACATGAAGGCCTTCCTGGTCAACCGGGTCGGCGATTTTGGCTTCATTCTGGGCATCGCTGCGATCGGAATGTATTTCAACAGCATGGATTACGTCGAGGTCTTTGCCGCTGCGCCCGACCACGCCGACACCCAGCTCGCCCTGTTTGGCGGCGTCTCGCTCATGACCCTGATCTGTATTCTGCTCTTCATCGGTGCCATGGGTAAGTCGGCGCAGGTTCCCCTGCATGTCTGGCTGCCGGACTCGATGGAAGGCCCCACGCCCATCTCGGCCTTGATTCACGCCGCGACCATGGTCACGGCGGGCGTCTTCATGGTGGCGCGCATGTCGCCGCTGTTCGAGATGTCCGAGACGGCGCTCAGCTTCATCCTCATCATCGGCGCGACCACGGCACTCTTCATGGGCCTGATCGGTCTGGTGCAGAACGACATCAAGCGGGTCGTCGCCTATTCGACCCTGTCGCAGCTCGGCTATATGGTGACGGCGCTCGGAGCCTCGGCCTACGCCGCCGGGATGTTCCATCTCATGACCCACGCCTTCTTCAAGGCGCTGCTGTTCCTGGCTGCCGGCTCGGTGATCATCGCCATGCATCACAAGCAGGACATCCGCGAGATGGGCGGCCTGCGCCGTTACATGCCGATCACCTGGATCACCGCATTGATCGGCTCGCTCGCCCTGATCGGGTTCCCGGCCTTCTCCGGCTTTTTCTCGAAGGACGCCATCATCGAGGCGGTAGGTCACTCGACCCTCTACGGTTCCGGTTATGCCTCGCTCCTGTTGACGATCGGTGTCTTCGTGACCGCGGCCTACAGCTTTCGCATGTATTTCCTGGTCTTCCACGGCAAGCCGCGGATGGACGAGCATACCAGACACCATCTGCACGAGACCCCATGGGTCGTGACCTTACCGCTGGTGCTTCTGGCGATACCCTCGGTGGTGCTCGGCTGGCTGGTCATCGAGCCGCTGTTGGTGACCAATTGGTTCGCCACCGGCGACTGGAACCCCATCGTCGTGGCGCCCGAGCACGATACCCTGCACGCCCTGCGCGAGCATTGGCACGGCCAGTGGGCCTTCGTCCTGCACGGCATGACCATGCCGCCCTTCTTCCTGGCGATGGGTGGGCTGGTCTTGGCCGCCGTCGTCTGGTGGTTCACCTTCGCAAAGAATCCGAAGATCGACGAGCAACTGCAGGCGATGGGTGGCCCCGTCACCAAGATCCTGCAGGCCAAATACGGGTTCGACGACTTCAATCAGAAGGTCTTTGCCGGAGGCGGCCGTTGGCTGGGTAAGGTGCTCTGGCTCGGCGGTGACCGCGCGATCATCGACGACGGCGTGGTCAACGGATCGGCTCATGGGGTTGCAGCGCTGGCGCAGCGTGCGCGGCATTTGCAGACCGGTTACCTCTATCACTACGCGATTGCGATGATCGTCGGGCTCGTCGGGCTCTTGACGTTCTTCGTCGTGCTCTAAAGCGGAAGGAGACGCCCCGCATGTACGAGTTACCTCTCCTGACGCTGGTCATCTGGTTGCCCATCATCGGCGGCATCGCCGTGCTGGCGAGCGGTGATCGGGCCTCCGACATCTCCAAGTGGATCGCGCTCGCCTTTGCGATCCTGACCTTTGCCGTCAGCCTCGGCCTTTGGACAGGTTTCGACGCCGGCAACGGGCAGATGCAGTTCGTCGAGCGCGCGGCCTGGATCCCGACCTTCAACGTCGAGTACTACCTCGGTGTCGACGGCATCTCCATGCCACTGATTATCCTGACGACCTTCATCACCATCTTCGTGATCATCGCGGGGTGGGACGTCATTACGTATAAACCGTCCCATTACATGGCGGCCTTCCTGATCATGGAAGGCGTGATGGTCGGCGTATTTTCGGCACTCGACGCCATCCTCTTTTATGTCTTCTGGGAGGCGATGCTGATCCCGATGTTCATCATCATCGGGGTCTGGGGCGGGCCGAATCGGGTCTATGCGACCATCAAGTTCTTCCTCTATACCTTCTTCGGCTCGGTGTTCATGTTGGTCGCCTTGATCTACATGTTCTTCCAGGCCGACAGCTTCAGCATCCTCGACTTCCACGATCTGGAATTGGGCATGACGGATCAAATTCTGATCTTCATCGCCTTTCTGCTCGCCTTTGCGGTCAAGGTGCCCATGTTCCCGGTTCACACCTGGCTGCCGGATGCGCATGTCGAGGCGCCGACCGGCGGGTCGGTGATCCTGGCGGCCATCATGCTGAAGATCGGCGGTTACGGGTTCCTGCGCTTTTCCATGCCGATCACACCGGACGCCAGCGCCTCGCTCGATTGGCTGATCATTGCGTTGTCCCTGATCGCCGTGGTCTACATCGGATTCGTGGCCCTCGTTCAGCAGGACATGAAGAAGCTGATCGCCTATTCGTCGATCGCGCACATGGGCTTTGTGACGCTCGGCTTTTTTATCGTCTTCACCATCATCCGCAACCCGGAGGTCGCCGGCGGGTCGGTCATGGGGATCGAGGGTGGTATGGTGCAGATGATTTCCCATGGATTCATCTCGGGCGCGCTCTTCCTTTGCGTGGGCGTGCTTTACGACCGGGTTCATTCGCGCGAGATCGCCGACTACGGCGGTGTGATCAACACGATGCCTTGGTTTGGTGCCTTCGTGGTGTTTTTCGCGATGGCCAACGCGGGTCTGCCCGGGACTTCCGGTTTCGTCGGCGAGTTCATGGTGATCCTCGCGACCTTCAGGGCCGATTTCTGGTGGGCCTTCCTGGCTGCGACCACCTTGATTCTAGCGGCGGCCTTCACCCTCTGGATGGTCAAACGGGTGATCTTCGGGGAGGTCAAGAACGAGAAGGTAGCCGGTCTGCAAGACCTCAACCGCCGCGAAACGCTGAATCTCGGGGTACTGGCTGCTGCTGTCCTGGCCCTCGGGGTCTGGCCCGCGCCCTTGATGGAGGTGATGCACGCCTCGGTCGAGAACCTGGTCGCCCACGTCAGCGAGTGCAAGTTGCCGGCCTCCGAGGCGGCGGACTGCGTCCTTGCGGTGCCCGCATCCGTGGCTGGTTTGACCGGACAGCCGTAAGGATGCGCTCGGGCGCGGGTCTCACTTCATATTTTTGAATACCTTGAACCGCGCCACCTCCGACAGACGTCGGAGCTGGCGCGGCCAAGCCAATCCAACAAACGAAGCATGCCGCACCGGGCGCGGTTTAATCGGAATTCTCACATGCCATTCGACGCCGCCAATCTGTTCCCTATCCTGCCGGAGATCGCGATCCTGGTCACCGCCACTCTCGTGCTGGTGCTGGATCTCTATCTCAAGGAGAAGGACAAGGACATCAACCATACCCTGACCCTGATCGGACTGCTGGTCGCGATCGGTCTGACGGGTGCCGTGGGCGGCGGCGAGGCGCGCATCATCTTCGACGGCAATGTCGTGCGCGACGGCCTGACCGATCTGCTCAGAGGCGCGATCCTGGTCGTCAGCCTGCTCGCCTTCGTCTATGCACGCCCGTGGCTGAAGGATCGCGGACTCTTCGTCGGCGAGTTCTACGTCTTGGGGCTCTTTGCGATCCTCGGGATGCTGATCATGGTGTCGGCCAACAGTTTCCTGACGATCTATCTCGGTCTCGAGCTCCAAGCGCTCTGTCTCTATGCCCTGGTCGCCTTCGATCGCGACTCGAAGAAGGGCGCCGAAGCCGCGATGAAATATTTCGTGCTGGGCGCGCTCGGCTCGGGAATGCTCCTCTATGGCGTCTCCATGATTTACGGCGCCACCGGCTCGATCGAGTTCGGTCCGGTCGCACAGGCGGTGGCCGAGCAGGGCATGGACAATAAGGTCCTGGTCTTCGGCGTGGTCTTCCTGGTCATCGGCGTGGGCTTCAAGTTCGGTGCCGTGCCCTTCCATATGTGGGTCCCCGACATCTACGAGGGCGCGCCTACGCCGGCCGTTCTGTTGCTCGGCAGTGCGCCGAAGATCGCGGCCTTCGCGTTGGCGATTCGTATGTTGGTCGATGGCCTCGAGGCGATCCAGCCGGATTGGCAGGGCATGCTCCTGATTCTCGCCGTGCTCTCCATGGGTCTTGGCAACCTGGTCGCGATCGCGCAGACCAACATCAAGCGCATGCTGGCCTACTCGACCATCTCGCACGTTGGGTTCATCTTTCTCGGGCTCTTGGCCGGTTCCGCTCAAGGCTACGCGTCGGCGATGTTCTACGCGATCGTCTACGCCGTCATGTCGACCGGCGCCTTCGGCATCCTGCTGATCCTGAGCCGCAAAGGCTTCGATGCGGAGAATCTGGACGACCTCAAGGGACTGAACGACCGAGATTCCTGGTATGCGGCCATGATGGCATTGGTGATGTTCTCGATGGCCGGTGTCCCGCCGACAGTCGGCTTCATGGCAAAGCTGCTGGTGCTCGAGGCTGTTGTTCGGATCGACCTCGTCTGGCTCGCACTTGTTGCCGTCGCCTTTTCGATCATCGGGGCCTTCTACTACCTGCGCGTGGTCAAGGTGATCTATTTCGACAAGCCGAACCCGGACATGCCCGTCCTGACGACCAGCAGCGGCGTGCGCGTCGCCATGAGTCTCAACGGTCTTTCCCTTTTGGTGCTCGGCCTCTTCCCGGCGACCCTCTTGAGCTGGTGCCAAAGTGTCTTTGTTTAAGCCTCTAGGCTTGGAGCGCCCGAGGTCCGCGCACCCCGGTTCGGATCATCTCGGTTGTGTCGGCGCCGTCTCGCGTACTACCATCGGGGTTTTCGCTTAACGGAGTCGGACATGCTTCGCGGCAGCATCGTTGCCCTCATCACCCCCATGCACGAGGACGGGGGCATCGACGACGCGAGCCTAGCGCGTCTCGTCGACTTCCATGTCGACGCGGGGACCACGGCCATCGTCGCTGTCGGGACCACCGGAGAGTCGGCGACGCTCGACGAGGAGGAGCACTGCGCCGTCATTCGCCGGACGCTGGAGCTTGCCGGTGGCAGGATCCCCGTCATCGCGGGCACGGGGGCCAACTCGACGCGCGAGGCGATCAACCTGACCCGTTGCGCCAAAGAGGCCGGCGCTCAGGCGGCCCTTCTGGTGACGCCCTATTACAACAAGCCCACTCAAGAGGGGTTGTATCTCCATTATCGCGCGATCGCCGAGGCCGTCGACATCCCGCAGATCCTCTACAACGTGCCCGGTCGGACGGCATGCGACCTGCTGCCCGAGACGGCGGCTCGGCTCGCGCCCATCGAGAATATCGTCGGCATCAAGGACGCGACGGGCGATCTGACCCGTGTCGCGCGGTTGCGGGCCGGTTGCGGCGACGGATTCGCGCTCTACAGCGGAGACGATGCAACCGGATGCGAGTTCATGCTGACCGGCGGCGACGGGGTCATCTCGGTGACCTCGAATCTGGCGCCTCGATTGATGCAGGACATGTGCGATGCAGCGCTCGCGGGCGATCGCGAAAACGCCGAGGCCATCAATCGGCGACTCGATGCACTGCATCACGACCTGTTCGTGCAGTCCAATCCGATCCCGGTAAAATGGGGTGTTGCCGAGATCGGGTTATGCGCGAAAGGTATCCGCCTTCCACTCACCTGGCTCTCCGAAGAGCATCATGCACGCGTCCGCGCTGCGATGGAGCTGGCGGGTGTGCTTTGACGCCGTTGGCCGCGTCGACGCGCCCGAGCAGCTGCGTATGCTCAATCGACTAAAGAGGTCGCTCACCTTGAGACCACGTTTTTCGTTGGCGGGCGGCGTCTGCGCCGGACTGGCGCTGACTTTGCTTCTGTCCGGTTGCGGCTCGGACGTCATCAACGACGCGATCCCCGACCAGCGACTTGCCTATAAAAAGCAGCAGGAGGCCGGGGAGAATCTGGAGATCCCGCCGGACTTGACCTCGGGAACGTTCGATGATGCCCTGGATATTCCGCCAGCCGGCGGGGCGACCTACTCGGAGTACAGCGGGAGTCGCGCTAAACGCCAGCGGGTCGCGGCCTCGGGCGAGGTCCTCCCCGAAACACCCGATGTGGAGCTGAAGCGGCGTGACAACGAGCGCTGGCTCGAGGTCCAGGCCTCGCCGCAGCAGGTGTGGCCGCAGGTCATCTCCTTCTGGCGGGAGCAGGGTATCCTCCTGGTCGAACAGAATCCGACCGTCGGTGTGATGCGCACGGATTGGTTGGACAATCGCGCTGAGATCCGGCGTGATTTCGTGACGCGGATGATCAGCAAGGTCGTCGAAGGGGTCTATGCGACCTCGACGCGAGATCAGTACAGCGTTCGTATCGAGCCCGGTACGTCCCCCGGAACCACCGAAATCCATCTCACGCATCGCGGGATGGAAGAACGCCTCGTGACCAACGCGATCGGTGACGGGAGCCGAACCATTTGGGAGCCCAGCGGTACCGATTCGGGAAAGGAAGCCGAGATGCTGCGGCGCCTCATGGTTTTCCTTGGTGCATCCGAGCAGCGGGCCGCGGCGGTGAGCCCCGCGTCCGGGGCCAGCTCCGGCCGTGCGGGAGGAGGTCTTGCGATCCAGCCTGTCAGCGCTCGACTTGTCACCGAGGGAGGCTCTCAAGCGCTGGTGATTCAGGAGGATTTCCGCCGCGCTTGGAGAACCACCGGTTCGGCCCTGGATCGCGCCGGATTCTCGGTTGAGGACCGCGATCTCAGTCAAGGCGTCTACTATGTCCGATACGCAGGGCAGGACGGCGCTTCCGACAGGAAGAGCCCCGGACTCCTTTCCCGGATGGCCTTCTGGAAGAAGAACGAGGTCGATCCCGTCAAGCAGTATCAGGTACGTGTGCAAGGGGGCGAGACCGAATCTCGTGTCACCGTGCTGGATGCGAGCGGGAAACCGGATACATCTGAGTCGAGCCAACGGATCCTGACGCTGATGAAGGAACAGATTCGTTAGACCTGCCCCGACGTGCGTTTCTGCTCTCTCGGCAGCGGCAGCCGCGGCAACGCCACGCTGGTGGAAAGTGCGGGTTGCCGCGTTCTGGTGGACAATGGCTTCAGCCTACGCGAGCTGCATCAGCGTCTGCTCGCGGCGGATGTGGAGCCGGACAGTATCGATGTTCTGCTCCTGACCCACGAGCATGGCGACCATGTGAAGGGTGTCTGGTCCTTCGCGAGGCGCCATCGCGTGGAGGTCTGGACAACACCCGGGACGTGGCGGGCCGTTGGCGCTCCCGAGATCCCGAGGTTGCGGCTGCTCTCCGGTCAGGGGCAGTCGGTCAGGATCGATGGCCTCCGTATCCGCTCCTACCCGGTTCCGCATGACGCCCGCGAGCCCTGTCAGTTCCTGTTCGAGGCCGATGGGCGTCGTTTGGGGATGTTGACCGATACCGGCTGTGTGACACCCCACATGACGCAGGTTCTTCAGGATTGCGACGCGCTGATCCTGGAACTCAACCATGATCCGGAACTCCTGCGGCGCGGCCCCTATCCGCCGAGCCTGCAGCGACGTGTCGCCGGTGACTTCGGCCATCTCAGCAACCTGCAAGCCGCCCGCCTGCTCGACGCCTTGCCGCACCGCGCCATCGCGCGACTCTGCGTGGCCCACGTCAGCGAGACCAACAACCATCCCGATCTGGTTGGCGCAAGTATCCGCGGTGTCTGCGAATCGCTCGCCGAGCGGACATTGATCCTGGAGCAGGACAGACCGAGCGTCTGGTGCCCATGTTGAAGATCCGCCCGACTGAGACCGGCGTGACGCTTAGCCTGGATCAGCTGTTCGTTCTGTTCTTGAACCTGAAGCCGGCAGTTGACCGCTTTGTGCCCGATGCAAGGGTTCGACGCGGTTGACGATCTTGGACATCTGACGCCCCACCTGCCGGGTGCCGGCCGCTGCCGGATCTAGGTTGAATCGCCCCCGCTCTTGATCCTGGATGTGATCGCCTGTACGGCTTTTCTGGCCTCGTCGAGCAAGAGCACGCTGGATGCAACGAACGCGGCTTTGAGCCAGTCCTCGAGGCTCAGGTGGGTGGTCGCGAAGATATCCTGAGCCTCGGGCCAATTCACGACCAAGACCTGGAGTGCCAGGACGGCGCCGAGCGCCAGCCAGAGTTTGCCGTTTGCGAGGAAGTGTACGTTGAAGGCGCTGCCATGCTCGCTGCGGGCATTGAAGACGTTGAAGAACTGAAAGAGCACGAAGGTGGTGAAGGCAAGGGTAAGGGCATAGGCCTCGCCTTGGCTGGTCAAAGCATCCTGAAACAGCCAGAGGGTGCCGACCATCATGGTGGTGCCGTAGAGTCCGAGGACGGCCGAGCGCTTGAGCGTGAGGATCTGAGAATCCTGTCGGCGGGGCAGGGCCTGCATGATGCCGGGGCGCGCGGGCTCGACACCGAGCGTCATCGCAGGGGGGCCGTCCATGATGATATTGATCCACAGGAGTTGGATCGCCGTGAAGGGTGTCGGAAGCCCCATCAGGGTTGCCGTCAGTACCGTCAGGATGGCGCCGATGTTGGTCGAGAGCTGGAAGCGCACGAACTTCACGATGTTGTCGAAGATGACGCGTCCTTCCTCCACCGCCCTGACGATGGTCGCGAAGTTATCGTCCATCAGCACCATGGTGGCGGCCTCGCGCGTGACCGCAGTGCCGTTCAGACCCATGGCAACACCGATATCGGCTGCCTTGACCGCGGGTGCGTCGTTGACACCGTCGCCGGTCATGGCGACCACATGGCCGCGCGCCTTGAGCGCCTTCACGATCCTGACCTTGTGGGCCGGCGAGACTCTGGCGATGACGTCGATGTCCTCGATCCGGCGCCCGAGATCCGCCTCTCCCATTGCGTCGAGCTCGGCTCCCGTAACGACCTTGCCGGTCAGCCCCAGCTCGCGCCCGATCGCCTCCGCGGTCAGTTTGTGGTCGCCCGTAATCATCTTCACCTGGATGCCGGCCCGACGACAGCGGGCGATGGCATCGGCCGCCTCCGGGCGCGGTGGGTCCATCAGGCCCGCAAGCCCCAGGAAGGTCCAGCCATCGGCCCATCGCCAGAGATCCTCTGCAGGGTCGAAATCACGGGCCGGGATGATCCGCCGAGTCACCGCGAGCACCCTCAGGGCTTGACGCGCGAGGTGCTCGTTCTCGAACTCGATGCGCTTGCGGGTCGCGGCATCGAGTGGTTGCTCGCCGCTTGCGGCCAGCCAGTGCGACGCGCGGGCGAGCAGGACGTCCGGGGCACCTTTGACGAACAACTCGACCTGGTCGCCGGCGCGGTGAAAGGTCGCCATGAATTTGTGGGCCGAGTCGAAGGGGATCTCGCCGATTCGCGGGCGGCGAGCCTGTTCGGACTCGGGGTCGAGGCCGGCCTTGCGGGCGAGAACCCAGAGCGCGCCCTCGGTGGGGTCTCCGATCAACTCGCCGTCGCGCACCCGCGACTCGTTGCAGAGCGCCATCGGACGGGCCAAGTCGATTGGATCGATCCGATCGCTCGAGTCGCTCGGATCGTCCCGAAGGATCGCGCCCTCGGCCCCGTAGCCGTCGCCGTCGACATTGAATCGTTGGCCCGCAAACCAGACGGCGCGCGCGGTCATCCGGTTGAGCGTGAGCGTACCGGTCTTATCCGAACAGATGACCGTGGTGGACCCGAGGGTCTCCACCGCCGAGAGTTTCTTGAGGATCGCCCGATTCTGGGCCATTCGCCACATGCCGATCGCCAGGGTCACGGTGACGACCGCCGGCAGCCCCTCGGGTATCGCCGCCACTGCAAGGGCTACGGCGGTGATCGCGGCCTGCGTCCAGGGCAGTCCGCGCGTCAGGTCGAGAAGGAAGATCGCGGCGACGATCATTCCGGCGATTGCCGCCAGCCGCTTACCGAGCGTATCCAACTGCCGCTGCAGGGGTGTCTCGGACTCCGGCGTCTCGGCGATCAGCCCGGCCAGCCGTCCGATCTCGGTCGTCATGCCGGTGTCGACGACCAGCATCTCGGCCCGGCCGCGCGTCACCACAGTATTCATGTAGAGCATGTTCAGTCGTTCGGCCAGCGGTGGATCGGCCTCCTCCATGGCCTGCGTGCATTTCCCGACTGGCTGGGACTCACCCGTCAGGGCGGCCTCCTCGACCTCCAGGTTGAGCGCCGTAAGGAGCCGCCCATCCGCAGGCACGCGATCGCCTGCCTCGAGCAGGACGAGATCCCCGGGCACCAACTCGGTCGCTTCGACCTCGCCGATCCGACCATCCCGACGCACGCGCGCGCGGACGGCGACCATCGCCTTGAGGGTGGAGAGTGTGCGCTCGGCGCGGTGCTCTTGATAGAAGCCGAGCGCGGCATTCAGGATCACGACGACCAGGATCACCACCGCGTCTTTGAGATCCCCGACCGTCCACGCCAGTGCGGCGGCGAAGAGGAGCACGATCACCAGAAGGTTCCTGAACTGGTCCAGGAATCTCTGCCAGAGCGGGCGCGACTTGGTTTCGTCAAGGGCGTTGTCGCCGTAACCTTGACGTCGCAGCTCGGCTTCGGCGCTCGACAGGCCCCGGGCGGGATCGACGCCTAACGCCTCGGTCGTCTCGGCGACACTCAGGTCGTACCATCGGCGCGTCCGGGTGTCTGCAGTCATGGTTCCGCCCCCGGCTTCAGCGACCAGTCCGAGTCATCGGTGATCTCCCGCTCTCGCGCGATCAGTCGTCGGTCAGCCAACCCTGTAATGCCTCGACGAGAGCCTGGGCCTGCGCGCGACTGGAGATATTGAACTTTGACTGCTGCCGGTACTCGCCGTTGCGCTTCTGATAGCGGCGAATCGTATATTTGTCCGGACCGTACGCCTCTTTTACGCGGTCCCAATCTTGGTAGCGAAAGAGGATGGTGGTCCAACTTCCCTTGGAGAGTACGACCTTGCCGATCTCCTTGGTTGTATCGATACCGTCTTCCGTGTACTTCACCGTCAGATCTTCGATCCGTTCGGTCATGCGGCGCACCTCTGCGTGTCTGTCAGGGGGGTGGGACGACCCTTGCACCGTTGCGCTCGAGGGTCGAGACGATAAATCGGGCGTCGCGCCCGGGCGCCGATTCTCGCGCAATCCGCAGCGGCAAGCGACCGTCGTCGGCGGGTTGATTCACATTGGCACCGGCGAGGATCAGTTGTCGGACCGTCTCGAGCTGCCCGTTTCGAATGGCGACGTGCAGGGGGGCATCCCCGCTCTGGCCCCGTCCGTCGAGCTGCGCGCCGGCATGAAGGAGGAAATCCAGGGTTTCGCGTTTGATCGCCCCCGCCCCCACAAGCTCGATCAGCATGCCCTGCGCATCGAGCGGAGCCCCTTGGTTGATGAGCATGTCGGCGACCTGAGTGCGATCGTTCTCGAGTGCGACGCGCAGCGGGGTCTTTCCCGCGGCGTTGGGGGCCTCGAGATCCGCGCCGTTTCGGGCGAGCTCCCGCGTGATGGCGACACGCCCGGCGCGCGCGGCGACGTGTAGGGGCGGGTCGCCGTGTGCGTCGGGCTCACCGAGGTCGCTCTTCCAGTAGATGTGACGCGAGACCTGATCGATGTCCCCGATCTCGACTGCTCGGTGTAGATTTACCGTCGGTTCGGCGGGCTCGGTACAGCCCGTGAGGAAGAGGGCCGCGAGGAGGATCAGAGCGCGGCCCGAGCGACGCTTGACGCCCTCGGCCCGGCTTCGCTGCCGAGGGGCATCGGGTTGCGCTCGGCATTCGTTCTCGGGCGGCGCTTGCGGGCTGCTGCATCGGGTCGGTCGTGCTAACGTAACCGCCATGATCTCGAAACTCCTCCTCACTGCAGCTGTCATCTTCGTGGCCTACCTGGTGATCCGGGCACGCATCCGGCGCTCTCGCGAAGCCGCCGGCTTGATCGCGTCACGACCGCCTCTCATCCCGCCGGCGCTGATTCGCCCGCTGGCGTATGGGCTATTGGCCGTCATGCTGATCGGCAGCGTGGCTTATCTCGTTCGGGACTGGGATCGCGATCGGGAGATCATCCCTGTTCAGGTCGTCAATGCCAATACGGGCGAGGTGACTCGGTACGAGGTCCTTCGCGGGAGTGTCGACGGCCGGCGATTCTTGACCGCCGACGGTAGAGAGATTCGAATTGCAGACATCGAACGTTTGATTATGGACAGCGATCGTTAGTCGAGCGTCTCGGGGGGCGCGAACAGCAACGAAGACGGTTTCGCCGTCTGCAGGTGATGCGAGACCCGCAATGCGCTGAGACGGAGCGCACGCAGGGTCCGCGGGTTGCCTACTCGACCGTGACGGTAATCCGATCCGAGACGATCGGTGGATCGTGCGGGATATGATTCTTGTCCCCCAAGATAATCTGCAAGGTGTGCTCGCCCGGCGGCAAGGTGATCTCGGTCTCCGTCTGTCCGCCCCCGAAATGCAGGATATCCGCGCTCATCGGTTGATCGAGCGGGGGAAGGCTGTCCATATCGACCAACAGGTGATGATGTCCCGTTTTGGGTAGATCGGCGCCCGCCGGTGCAACCCCCATTCCCGACAGCCCGAATCGCACCACGAAGGTCTGGGGTACGGTCGCACCGTCCTCGGGAGTGATGATATACGCACGGGCGCCCTCGGGTGCCGGGGTTCGTTCGACTGCACCGAAAGCGTTCAGCGCGCCAAGGGTTAAGCCCGCGGCGATCAACAGGGCCATGGGCGACAGTCGTGAGACATTCTTCTTCATTCAGGCGACTCCTCTTGTGGTTCCGCATCGTTTTCAGTTCGTCGTTCCACGGAGAAGAGTCAGGAGCGTGGGCGCCGATTTCAACCTGAATTCGGCAGTTTTGCCCATCGTCCCTCGGCTAAGGCGGCCGGGGTCGTGATAGCTGTCGCTTCGTTTCGGAAGGATTTAGGTGAGTAAGGGGCATCAACGCCACGTGGCTGGATGATGAGCGGCGGGGTCTTGGGCGTATGGCGATCCGGATCAGCGCCTGCTTTGCCTGGCCCACCTGATCCGCATGGCCTGCGGGCTTCGGAGAGTCCCGACGGCGAGGCACGACATGTCGGCTCCACCTGCAGGCAACGCTCGTTCGTCCTCCCGCCGAGCGGATCTCGACAGCGCAAGGTCGATGGGGAGTGAGGTGGTTGGTCAAAATCGGCTGCGGTGATCGGCAGGCCGTTCAGGGTGCGGATTGTGCACGCGCCCCGCTGTCTTGCGGGGCGCGTTGTTTCGGGCTTCTCGGGGGAAAACGAAGACGGAAGCCCGGTGGTTCTGCTTAGTAGTCCATATCGTCCATGCCGCCGCCCGGGGCGGGGCCGCCCTTATCCTTCTTCGGCTCGTCCGCCACCATGGCTTCGGTGGTGATCATCAGGCCGGCGATGGACGCGGCGTTTTGAAGCGCCGTGCGGGTCACCTTGGTCGGATCGATGATGCCCATGTCCATCATGTCGCCGTACTCGCCGGTAGCGGCGTTGTAGCCGAAGCTGCCGGTGCCTTCGGCGACCTTGCTCATGACCACGGAGGCCTCGTCACCGGCGTTGGTGACGATCTGACGCAGCGGTTCTTCCAAGGCGCGGCGCGCGATGGCGATGCCGAGATCCTGGTCGGTATTGGCGCCTTTCAGCCCCACGACCGCGCCGATGGCACGGATCAGGGCCACGCCGCCGCCGGGAACGATGCCTTCCTCGACAGCCGCGCGGGTGGCGTGCAGTGCGTCTTCAACGCGCGCCTTCTTCTCCTTCATCTCCATCTCGGTGGCCGCGCCGACCTTCACGACCGCGACACCGCCGGCCAGCTTGGCCAGACGCTCTTGCAGCTTCTCGCGGTCGTAGTCGGAGGTGGTGTCCTCGATCTGACTGCGGATCTGATCGCAACGGCCCTTGATATCGTCATGGGAGCCGGCGCCGTCGATGATGGTGGTGTCTTCCTTGGCGATCTGGACCGTCTTGGCGGATCCCAGATCGTTCAGGGTCGCCTTCTCCAGCGACAGCCCGACCTCCTCGGAGATTACGGTGCCGCCGGTGAGGATGGCAATATCCTGCAGCATGGCCTTGCGACGGTCGCCGAAGCCCGGTGCCTTGACCGCACAGACCTTTAGAATACCGCGCAGGTTGTTGACGACCAGGGTCGCCAGTGCCTCGCCCTCGACATCTTCGGCGACGATCAGCAGCGGCTTGCCGGCCTTTGCGACCGCCTCGAGCACGGGTAGCAGATCACGGATGTTGGAGATCTTCTTGTCGTAGAGCAGGATGTAAGGGGCGTCCAGCTCGGCCTTTTGGCTCGTCTGGTTGTTGATGAAGTAGGGAGAGAGATAGCCACGGTCGAACTGCATGCCTTCGACCAAGTCGAGCTCGTTTTGCAGCGACTTGCCTTCCTCGACCGTGATCACGCCTTCCTTGCCGACCTTTTCCATGGCCTCGGCGATGATCTGGCCGATCGACTCGTCCGAGTTGGCCGAGATGGTGCCGACCTGCGCGATCGCTTTGTTGGTCGAACAGGGCCGCGAGAGCGTCTTCAGTTCGGTCACCGAGGCCTCCACGGCCTTATCGATGCCGCGCTTGATGTCCATCGGGTTCATGCCGGCGGCAACCGCCTTGAGACCCTCGCGGACCATCGCCTGCGCCAGCACGGTGGCGGTGGTGGTGCCGTCGCCGGCGATGTCGGAGGTCTTGGAAGCGACCTCCTTGACCATTTGGGCGCCCATGTTTTCGAGCTTGTCTTTGAGCTCGATCGCCTTGGCCACGGAGACACCGTCCTTCGTGACGGTGGGGGCGCCCCAGGACTTCTCGATGACGACGTTGCGTCCCTTGGGACCCAGCGTGACCTTGACCGCATTGGCGAGGATGTCCACGCCGTGGAGCATCCGGGCACGGGCTTGCTCGCTGAAGGAAATCTGTTTTGCACTCATGGATGGCTTGCCTCGGTAGAGCGAAATGGGGGATGTGGCGTAAGCGGGCGGATGTCCGCTATTCGATGACGCCCATGATGTCGTCTTCGCGCATCACCAGCAGCTTCTCCTCGGAGAGCTTGACCTCTGTGCCCGAGTATTTGCCGAACAACACGCGGTCGCCGACCTTCACATCCAGGCGGCGGATATCGCCGTTATCCAGCAGCTTGCCGTTGCCGACGGCGATCACTTCGCCTTCGATCGGCTTCTCGGCCGCCGAGTCCGGGATCAGGATTCCACCGGCGGAGGTGCGCTCCTCCTCCTTGCGGCGAACGACGACACGGTCATGCAAAGGACGTAGGTTCATAAACGACGTGACTCCTTGAGCGAAGAAAGCGAAAGTTCGCGATCTCGACGGGCTGTTAGCACTCGGTCGGATCGAGTGCTAACAATCTAGAGAAAAATCCGCGGATGTCAAGCGCTGCTGAACCGCGTTCGGAGTCCTCCGATCCGGCGTCGGTGATTTCGACCCCTTGCTTCTCAATGGCTGTCGGGGGGTGCGGTTCAGGAGATTCGGGATTTCGGAGAATCGGGTGCGGTTTGAGGGTTCGGGGTCGCGTTGGGCGGACGCTTTCAGTCCGGGCATAGATCGAGGATGATGCCGAGATGGAGACATTGGACACTCATGCGCAGCTCGATTCGGAGGTTTCGGTCGGGCGCGAGGCGCGTTTCGGCGGGATCGCTCGGCTCTACGGTGCGGCGGAGAGCGCGCGGATCGCCGAGCTGCATGTCTGTGTTGTCGGCGTGGGCGGGGTAGGCTCTTGGGCGGCGGAGGCACTCGCGCGCACGGGCGTGGGTGCCATTACCTTGATCGACGACGACACGATCGAGCCGGGCAACGTGAATCGGCAGAGCCATGCCGTGACCAGCCAGTTTGATCGGCCGAAGGTTGAGGTCATGGCCGACCGTATCCGGGACATCCATCCGCTTTGCCGGTGCGAGCCGATCCGCGACTTCGTGACCGATCGGACGCTCGAGGCGTATCTGAGCCGCGGCTATGACGCGGTCATCGACGCGATCGACAGCATCCGGTTCAAGGCGGCAATAATTGCCTACTGCACGGCGCAAAGGCTCCCGATCGTCACAACCGGGGGGGCAGGCGGGCGCCGCGACCCGACCGCGGTCAGGGTGGCCGATCTGAGCCGAACGGAGCATGACCCACTCGCCTCGAAGGTGCGGCGCCGCTTGCGCGAGGCGTATGGATTTCCCAGAGACCCGAAACGGCGTTTCAAGGTCGACTGCGTCTACTCGCTCGAGCAGCCGGTGTATCCGCGGGCGGATGGATGTGTCAGCCATCAAAAGCCCGGCATCAGCGGCGTCTCGCTCGACTGTCGGCTCGGCTATGGGTCGGCAAGCTTCGTGACAGCGACGTTCGGGTTCGCCGCCGTGGCGAGGGTGATCGAGATGTCGCTTAAACCGCGCCCGGAGCGACAGGCAAGGTTTCAATCCGGTCTAGACCTGGCATGAGCCAAAGAGGGCTTCGTTGACGCGGTTTAGATCATGAATCATCGGCTCGGCGAACGCGTTTCCAAGAAATCGATGCGTCTTTTCCGCTCTCGGCTTTACCCTCTGAACCGCGTCGCCTCGACCTTTTTGGAATGCGGTAAGGCTGAGTAGCGCATCGACGTTTCAGGATCGCTCCTCGACGCGGTTCATATGATCCCCTCGCGCTTCAATTGGCTCGTCAGCACCTCGATCTGCACGTCTAGGTCCATGATGTCGGACTCCAAGAGCTTCTGACGTTGCTCGTTGAACACCTCCTCGATGCTCGTCAGGACCCGACGGAAGTTGGCGTCGAGATCGGGCGAAGCGGCGCGTGCGTGCGTCCTCGCGTAGCCCTCGACGACGCGCTGCACACCATCCAGATAGACGTTCAAGAATTTGCGGGCGCGTCGCAGGTCGCGTGGGTCTTCTTCAAGCAAGGTTAGAATCTCGCGGGCGAGCGCGGCGACGCGCCGCAGACGCTGATTGAGCTCGGGTTGTCGGATCTCGCGGCTCGACTGCTCGACGGCGGCGATCGAGTGCTCGGCTTGCGCCAAGGCGGCAAGCACCTGCTCCGTGGTGTCCAGCCCGGAGGCTGCCGTCACACGCTTGGGAGCAACCGGATCGCCCCCGTAAAAAAGTCGGCACCCGAGCAGTGCCACGACACCGAAGGCGAAGGCGATGCCGGGATGGTGTCCGACGCCCAGCCAGGCGGTCAGACCTGTGCCTAAAGCGATCAGGACGCCGCCCGAGGTCTTGAGCGGCCAAGGGGTCTTGGCGACGAGCCGGCGCGCGTAGGCGGCTTCCGAGACCAGCCCGCGCCACAGCAACCAGGCCCCGCCCAGCAGCAGCCCGTAACCGACGGCGTTGCCGATCATCGGCATCAAGAGCCCGCGCGCCATGGCGACAACCGCGGCGATCAAGACCGGCAGCGTCAGGAGGAACATCAAGAGCCCCTTGGCTGGGCTCGGCTGATTCGGAACCGCGGGCTCGTCTTCAGCGGTGCCGACGAGTTTGGAGCGGACGACCGGGATCAGGACAGCGATCGTGGCGAGGATCACGACAAGCGCAAGCACGCGGATCATGGACGTGGCTCCCGGGTGCTCAGCGTGGCGGGACGGCGTGCCGGGTGGCCTCGGCGGCAGCGGCAGGAGACGAGCAGGAAACCGCCAGCGCCTGCCAAGAGGCGATGCCGACGGCAGATAGGATCAGGAGCAGGCCTAGGACCTTTCGAGGGAATTCGGGCATGGTGGACGGCTCTTTAAGCCTCGGCCCGTTGCCGCAGCAACTTGACCTGGAAGAGCGTGTTGCGCTCCTCTTCTTCGAGCGAGGATTGGATGAAGTGGATGGTCCGCCGATAGAGCGGAATGATGTTGTACTTAAGCGCGTTGACCCGCTTCTGGGCCTTGCGCTGCTCCTCCATCAGGCGGTGCAGCGCGGTCTCGACCTCGGCGAGGCGGGCGAGCAGCACGCAGGCGTTGGCGAGGTTCTCGCGGGTGGTGTCGAAGCTCGCGTCCGTCCCCAAAAGGCCGACCGGCTTGAGCGGGATCCGCTCGCTGGTGACGGCGGGATATTCCACGCCGAGCGCTCGGCGCGGCAGGATGTCGACCGTCAGGGCCAGCTCCGAGCCGAGGGCGGCCTGATGGATCCCGCGGCTGCCCATGCGTAAGTGTGTGATGCTGAGACAGCGATAGGCCTCGGCGAGTGCCTTTTCGGACGCGTCCCGAAGCCGACGGTACTCGCCGATGCGTTCGTAGACCAGACGCGTCAGCAACTCGCGCTTGCGCTCGAGCAGGTCGTGGCCTTCTTCGAGAAATTTCTCCTGCTTCTTCAGTCGGAGGAGGGTGTTCTTGGTCGGCGGAACCTTGATCAGTTGTTGTGCCATAGCGATTCTCGACTGCTCGCGGGTGCTCTTTGGTGCGGCGCCCATCCGCTTTGACGACCCCGGGGTCGGAAATCGTTTACACCGTAGGAAACCGCCGCTTCGCGTCGCCGACAGGGTGGCCTCCTGCAAACCCGACACTTGAGCCGCGACATCGCGCCGCCCGGCAGCTTCGATATCGCGGCGGTCAGGTGCCGCTGTAGATCTGGCCGCGCTCGACAAGGCACTCGGGGCTGCCGACTTCCAACTCCCGACAGACGAGGGGGCGATGCGTGTAGATCCGGCATAGCAGTGTGTCGCGGTCCAGTGCGGCGCACCAGCCGTCGTCGAGGCGATCCATCAGGGTTCCGCCGAGTGGGTCGGTGCAGGTCAGATGGTCGGGGACGCCGGTATCGGTCACGCACCAGACCTCAAGGCGGCAGCAGCAGGCGGCACAGGTCTCGCAAGTGATTTGATTCGTGGAATCCATGTCGGGTTTTCCATCCGCGCGACGCGCTCCAGGTCGTGCAGTGACGACTTGGTTCAATGCGGGTCCGTTTCCGCTGTCCAGTGTGAAAAGGAACCCATGGTCACAACGCGGTCAACAAGTTTGGTCCCGGTGGAGTGGGAGGCCGTTGCGGCCTCCCGGACATCGCGCGCCGGACTGATCGCCCAGGCCGCCGGTGGTGCAAGTGGAGTCTTAGTCCTTTTGGTCTATCTGCTTTTGATCACCCATGTCGGTGGGATACTCGCCGGTCAGCTCCTCGCTCTCGTTCTTGAGCATCTTGGACGTTGCCTGCTGCTCCGCGGCATTCGGCGTCGGATTCTTGATCTGCTTCTGATCGCCCATGTCGGTCGGATACTCGCCGGTCAGCTCCTCGCTCTCGTTCTTGAGCATCTTCTCGGTTGCCGCCTGTTCCGCGGCATTCGGGGTCGGATTCTTGACCTGGGCCTCTTGTCCGACATTCATCGGCGTATCGCCGGAGACGAACGGCGTGGCAGGCTGCTCGGCGGCAACAGTGCCGGCGAGAACAATGGCGAGTGCCGCAGCAGAACTGGACAGGATTTGCTTTGTTTTCACTTGCTTCTTCTCCTTACTGGTCGCACGAATCGGACAATTCAGACCCATTGCCTCGGCGTCGATCGACTGCCGCGGCCGGACACTGGATTCTCCGGACTGAAGTGACTCGTCTTGCCTTGCATCGGCAGTCGCCGCCGACCACCGGGCTTCTATAGAGACGTGCTCGGCAAAGGATCTTTCCCTTCCCGGCGCTCCCTCGGTCCGCTCCTACATTATCCCGCGTCTCGCCGCGCAGAATCTACGGCCTTCCGCAAAACATTGCCGCTGAATCATAGCAGGTGTTGGCGAGGATCAAAGGGTGCAGGAATTGCAATGTACTTGTCGAGCGAAAAAAACCGACTCGACGGAGGGATTTCGGAATTCAGGTCTTATCGCGAGCGTCGGCATCGGATCGATCTCCAAGGCGCGACGGTAGCGCCTGCTCCGGAAGTCGTCGAATCCGAACCCCTGGTGGAGGAGGTCGCTCAGGAACGCTCTCGCCGACGCGGTGCGAGCAGGCTGAGCAGCGTTGCCGCGGCACCCAGGAACGCGAACAAGGCCTTGAAGCCCCACTCACCCAAGAAGACGGTCAGGTTGCTGTCCTCGGATCGGACATGGTCGGTCCCCGGCGTTTGACCGGACATGGGTGTTGCCGGTTGCGGCTCGGACGGTGTGTGTTGCATGGATGCCTCCTCCGGCTTGGGTCGAGGTGTCGGTTCGATGGGTTCTTGGCGATGTCGCCTCGCGGGCAGCGATCCCCGGGTGATCGGGTTTCCGGGGGGCGCATCCGTGAGACCATGCCGGAGACGTGATTCTAAACCGCATCCAGAGTGAAATGCGTCATTTTCATGTGGTGTCGGGCTTGAGAACTTTTCCGGCTTTCGTGGGTGCTCGGTTTAAAAGTCGATATTGTTTAATATCTTAAATCGCCCCAGCTCCAACAGTGATCGGATCCGGCGCGGCCAAGCCAACCAACATTCGTGGCATACCGTAACGGGCGCGGTTTAGACCAAAAGATCGCCCAAGATCTCGGGGCACTCGAGCAACGGATTGTGGCCCACGCCCGGAAGGACATGCAGTCTTGTCGCGGGACGCCGGCACGCGACCTCCCGAGCGATCCCGAGAAAGCGCGTATCGGAAGCTCCGACGATCCAGGTCAGCTCTCCCGGAAAGGCCGCAGCAGGCTCCCAAAGGCTCGGCATGCGCCCGAGCCCGTGCTGCTCGAGAGAGGCCGCGAGCCCCGTCGGGCGTTGGTTCAAGCGCCGCCGACGCTGTCGTTCCAGCACCGCGGCCGGCAGGCCGACCTGGGTTGCGAACAAGGGTTGTGACTCCCAGGCATCGACGAACGCCTCGATCCCGTTGTCGAGAAGTCGTCGGATCCACGCCTGGTCACCTGCGAGCCGATCGGCCCTCTGCGATGCGTCTTCGAGGCCCGGATGTGCGGAGATGACGGTTGCACGGCGAAAGCGTTCCGGGTCGAGCGCCATCATGCCGAGCGCGAATCGTCCGCCCATCGAATAACCCACGACCTCGTCGATACCCTCGGGTAGGGCGCCGAGAATGTCGCCGATGCTGTCTCGGAATGACCGAACGGGTGCCGTGTGGGTGCCATGTCCGGGCAGGTCGATGGCTATCGCACGCCCTTTCAGGCGCGGGCAGCAGGCCCACCAGTCTTCGCTGCTGCCGGTAAACCCGTGCAGCAACAGGATCAGAGCGTCGCCTCGGCGATGCGGGCCTCGCGGTCTTTGTCGCGCTCGATCAGGGCGTAGGCCGAATGGTTGTGAATAGACTCGAAATTCTCGGCCTCGACCACGTAAGCGGTGACCCGGTCATCCTCGTTCAGGCGTGTGGCGACGTCCCGTACCAGGTCCTCGACGAACTTGGGGTTATCGTAGGCATGTTCAGTCACGTACTTCTCGTCCGGTCGCTTCAGCAATCCGAAGAGTTCCGAGGATGCCTCGGCCTCGACCATCTCGATGAGCTCTTCGATCCAGATGTGACCCTGCGAGCGAACCTGAACCGTCACGTGGGAGCGCTGATTGTGCGCACCGTAGGCAGAGATCTTCTTCGAGCACGGGCACAGGCTGGTGACGGGCACGATCACCTTGATCTCCAGGCTCGGGAGGCCCCTCTGGATCTCGCCGATGAAGGTGACCTCGTAGTCGAGTAGGCTCTCTACGCCGGTGACGGGGGCCTTCTTGTTCACGAAGAAGGGGAAGCGCATCTCGATGTGTCCCGCTTCGGACTCCAGACGCTGCGACATCTCGGTCAGCATCTCTTTGAAGGAGGACACGCCGATCTCGCGCTCGTGATTGTTCAGGATTTGCACGAACCGGGACATGTGGGTCCCTTTGAAGTCGTGCGGCAGGTAGACGTACATGTTGAAATTGGCGACCGTATGCTGCTCGATGCCGCTGCGATCACTCACCCGCACGGGGTGGCGGATGTCCTTGATCCCCACCTTGTCGATGGCGATCCGACGAGAGTCGGCGCTCCCCTGGACGTCGGCAATTTCGGCGCTGTCGGGTGCGGCGCAGCAGTTGGGCTCGAGCACTTGCTCCATGATGTGACTTCTCTCGATGGATCGTCTTTGGTCTCAAACCCGAGATTTGGGGGCTGAGGCCGACAAGACAAACCGGCGCGGCTTACCCGTGCCGATCTGCGGTGCCAGACTTTGGTGAGGTCGCCTTTGCGGAGACGATGCGCGTCTCAGTGCTTACGCCCGATCAGCGCGCCGGCGATCCAGCGCAGGGGCTCGGCACCGGATGAAAAAATCTTTATACTTTCAAGGGCATCGGCAATCAAGGTAGCGGCCATCTCCTTGGCTTCGGGCAGCCCGACGAGGGCAGGGTAAGTCGCCTTCTCCAGGACCTGATCGCGGCCGGCCGTCTTGCCGATCAAGTCGGTGTCGCCCTCGACGTCGAGGACGTCGTCCTGAATCTGAAAGGCAAGACCGATACATTTGGCGTAGCGATCGAGACGTTCGGCGTGATCCGGGTCGGGCGCATCGTGGGCGAGTATGCCCATTTGCACGGCTGCCCTGATGAGCGCGCCGGTCTTGTGGATGTGGATGTGCTCGAGCATGGCGACGTCCAGGACGCTGCCTTCTGCAGCTAGATCGAGCGCCTGACCGCCGACCATGCCGCGTGCCCCGCTCGCGCGCGCGAGGCTTGCGACCATGTCGATGCGTTTGGCGGCATCCAGCCCGGGCGACTCGGCCAACGCCTGGAAGGCGAGGGTCTGGAGTGCATCGCCGGCCAGGATCGCGGTCGCCTCGTCGAAGGCGCGATGACAGGTCGGGCGCCCCCGCCTCAGATCGTCGTCGTCCATCGCCGGGAGGTCGTCGTGGATTAGGGAGTAGGCATGGATGAGCTCGACGGCACAGGCAGGGCGGTCGAGCAGGGCGGGATCCACACCGAGTGCCTCGCCGGCGGCGTAGGCCAGGAGCGGACGGATGCGCTTGCCGCCGCCGAGGACCGTGTAGCGCATGGCCTCGTGCAGACGGACCGGTTGCACGCTTGCAGACGGCAGCAGCGTGTCGAGCGTGGCTTCGACCCGGGCGCAGCATCGCGCGCGGAAGTCGTCCAGAGTGGCGTCAGTCATTGGATTCGAAGGGCTCTAGATCGGCGCCGGAATCGGACCGAGGTCCGGCCTCGGGCCGAGTGTCGGTGAGGATACGCACGCGTTGCTCGGCCGCATCCAGCGCCTGCTGGCAGGCACGGGTCAGGCCGATGCCACGCTCGAAAACGGACAGTGACTCTTCGAGGCTCATCTCGCCCTTCTCGAGGGCATCGACGATTAATTCCAGTTCGGCGAGCGACTGCTCGAAGGAAGGCGGGGGCGGAGCGACTGGCTTTTTCATTCGCTTAAACCGCGTCCTGAACGGATACCGATGCTTCGTTGGATCACGCCGCTCGGTTGAATCCAACGGGTTCTGGCCGGACGCGGTTTGAGGACTTTCGGGTATCCGCGTAAGTTACCCCAGCTCCTGGGATGGGTCAAACCGCAAACCTTGCCTCACCCGGCGCCGTTGCGCCGGGCTCGACGCCACCCGGCACTCGTCGTCGGCGGATCCGCGTTACAATGATGACCAACAATGTGACCATTCGGAGCCGGCCATGGGTGCAGTCAATCTGGCGGAAGCCAAAGCGCATCTGAGCGAGCTCGTCAGCAAGGCCGAGAGCGGCGAGGAGACCATCATCACCCGTCGCGGGCAGCCCGTGGCCAGGCTGGTCCCGATCGTCGAGCCGAAGAAGGCACTGCGCTCGCGCTTGCAGTTCCGTGCCGGCCTGCCGCAGGCCTGTCGATCGAGCGCGGAGCTGATTCGAGAGCTGCGCGACGAAGACGACTGATGGTCTACCTGGATACGAGCTTTATCGCGCCGCTGGTCATTGCCGAGAAGACCAGCGACGCGGTCGAGGCATTCGTCATGACATTGCGTCCGGGCGACCTTGCAGCGAGTCTTTGGACCCGGGTCGAGCTGGCGAGTCTGATCTCGCGCAAGCGGCGCATCGGCGAGTTGTCCGAGACCCAGGCCGAGGCGGTTCGCCGTGAGCTCACACAGGTCCTGGATGAGTCGTTTGTGTTGCTCGTGCCGACCGCGGCTGACTTTGACCTCGCCGCACGATATCTGGAAACGCCCGAGACCGGTCTGCGCGCCGGCGACGCGCTGCACTTGGCGATCGCGGCGGGGCAAGGCGCCGAAACGATCTTGACGCTCGATGCCGGATTCATTCGCGCGGGAAGGCTTCTGCACCTGCCCGTGGTGCGCGGCATCGCGTCTTAGACGGGCGGGCGGCCGAGCAATCCCGGCGCGCAAGCAGGGCAGCGGCCGCGCGCTCGTCCGCAAACCCATTCAGTTCCACCCGATCACGACACCACATAGGATCGACCTACAGTCCCCATGACCGGCCACTACGATGCCTCAGCCATCGAGGTCCTCAGCGGCCTCGACCCGGTGCGCAAGCGCCCCGGGATGTACACCGACACAACCCGCCCCAACCACCTCGCTCAGGAGGTCATCGACAACAGCGTCGACGAGGCGCTCGCCGGGCACGCCCGCCGCATCGATGTGGTGCTCTTCGCCGACGGCTCGCTCGAGGTCAGCGACGACGGGCGCGGCATGCCGGTGGATATCCACCCCGAGCAGGGTCTGCCCGGCGTCGAGGTCATCCTCACCAAGCTGCACGCGGGCGGCAAGTTCAACGGCGACAACTATCGCTTCTCAGGCGGGCTGCACGGGGTCGGCGTCTCGGTCGTGAATGCCTTGTCGCAACGCCTGGATGTCTGGGTCAAACGCGGCGGTCACGAGCACCACATGGCCTTTGCAGGCGGAGAGAAGGCGAGCGATCTTATTCAGCTCGGAAGCGTCGGGCGCGGCAACACCGGCACCCGATTGCGGTTTTGGCCGGACCCGAAGTATTTCGATACACCCAAGATCGCCACGCGTGCGCTGACCCACCTGCTGCAGGCCAAGGCCGTACTCTGCCCCGGACTCGAGGTCCGCTTTCGCGACGAGGCGAGCGGGGACGAGCAGGTCTGGTGCTACCGGGACGGTCTCAAGGATTACCTCCTGCAAGCGTTGAGCGGTGCCGAGACCCTGCCGTCGCAGCTCTTCGTCGGCGATCTGGAAGGGGCCAACGAGGCCGCAAGCTGGGCGCTGGGCTGGTTGCCCGAGGGCGGAGAGGCGGTCGCCGAGAGCTATGTGAATCTCATCCCGACGGTGCAGGGCGGCACCCACGTCAACGGTTTGCGCACCGGGCTGACCGAGGCGGTGCGCGAGTTCTGCGAGTTCCGCAACCTGCTGCCGCGCGGCGTGAAGGTCGCCCCGGAGGATGTCTGGGGTCGGGTCAGCTATATCCTTTCGGTCAAGCTGATCGAGCCGCAGTTCTCCGGGCAGACCAAGGAACGCCTGTCCTCGCGCGAGTGTGCCGCTTTTGTCTCCGGCGTGGTCAAGGACGCCTTCAGCCTCTGGCTGAATCAGCATGTGGCCGAGGGCGAGCGGATCGCCGAGCTGGTCATCGGTGCCGCCCAGGCACGGCTGCGTGCCGGCCGCACCGTGACCCGCAAGAAGATCACGCAGGGGCCGGCCCTGCCGGGCAAGCTCGCCGACTGCACGACGACCGACCCCGAGCGCGGTGAGCTCTTTCTGGTGGAGGGCGACTCCGCTGGCGGTTCGGCCAAGCAGGCACGCGATCGCGAGTTCCAGGCCATCCTGCCGCTGCGCGGTAAGATCCTCAACACCTGGGAGGTCGATCCGGCCGAGGTCCTGGGTTCGCAAGAGGTGCACGACATCGCCGTGGCGATCGGCGTGGATCCGGGCAGCGACGATCTCGCCCGGCTGCGCTTCGGCAAGATCTGCATCCTCGCCGACGCCGACTCCGACGGTGCGCACATCGCAACCCTTCTGTGTGCCCTCTTTCTGCGTCATTTCAGGCGCCTGGTCGCCGAAGGCCACGTCTTCGTCGCCATGCCGCCGCTCTATCGGATCGATGTCGGCAAGCAGGTCTTCTATGCCCTGGACGACAGCGAGAAGCGCGGCATCCTGGACCGTATCGAGGCCGAGAAGATCAAGGGCAAGGTGAATGTTCAGCGCTTCAAAGGATTGGGCGAGATGAATCCTGGCCAGTTGCGCGAAACGACCATCCACCCGGATACCCGGCGCCTGGTTCAGCTCACGGTTGAAGCCGAGGACGACAGCAACAACCTCCTCGACATGTTGCTGGCGAAGAAGCGCGCATCCGACCGACGAGCCTGGCTACAGGAGAAGGGCGACCTCGCCGAGGTTTAGGCCAAGGTTGGTGCGGTTCGACATGACCACCCGAGGTAACAAAATCACCATGACTCCATTCCGCCTCGGACATGCCGCGGATCCTGATTGGCGTCAGGCCGCCGACCTCTGCTTGACCTGCATTGGCCCGGTACCTGCGACGGCGACCCTGGGATTCCTCTACGTGACGGACAGCCTCGCCGATGCGCTGGACGAGATCCTTCGGACCTTTCGCGAAGCGACCGGCATCGATCAGTGGGTCGGAAGCGTCGGCATGGGCATCTGTGCGACCGGTGCCGAGTACTACGAAGAGCCCGCAATCGCGGTCATGCTCGGCGAGTTTCCGAGCGATGATTTTCGCGTTTTCCCGAGCCTGGTCGAGGATCTCGACGACTTCGACCTGCGCCACGGGGACTGGATGCGTGCCAACCCGCCGTACCTGGGCCTGGTCCACGGCGACCCCTCCAACGGCCTGACCGAGACCCTGATCCAACAACTCGCCCAGCGCACGACCGCCGGTTTTCTTGTCGGCGGCCTCGCCAGCGCGCGTGCAGACGCCCTGACCATCGCCGACGGAGTGACGCGCGGCGGTCTGTCCGGCGTCCTCTTTTCCGAGCGGGTCGGGATCCTGACTCGGCTTAGCCAAGGCTGCTCGCCGATCGGCCCGCACCATCTGATCACCGAAGGCCAACGCAACATCCTGATGCGGCTCGACGGCGAGCCCGCGCTCGATGTTCTCAAGGAGGATATCGGCGAGATCCTGGCCCGCGATCTGTCGCGTCTCGGCGGCTACATCTTTGCTGGTTTGCCGATTCAGGGCTCGGATACAGGCGATTATTTGGTGCGCAATCTGGTCGGCATCGATCCCAATCATGGCCTCGTCGCGATCGGCGACTTGGTGGAGCCCGGACGCGAGCTGATGTTCTGCAGGCGCGATGCCGACACCGCGCGCGAAGATCTCGACCGCATGCTCAACGGCATCAAGGGACGCCTGACCGCTCCGCCCAGGGGCGGCGTCTACGTCTCCTGTTTGGGGCGCGGGGTCAACCTGTTCGGTCCGGATTCGGCCGAGCTCAAGCAGATCCAAGCCGCACTCGGCGATGTGCCCATCGTCGGTTTTTATGCCAACGGCGAGATCTCGCAGGACCGTCTCTACGGCTATACGGGCGTCTTGACCCTCTTCACTTGAAGGCTCCGGCACCCTCGTTGGAGCCGCACGCGAATACCGAAGCGAAACCGCTGCGCTTTTGCACTTGGAACCGGAAAAAAACTCTGATCGCGAAGACTTTTCCCACCGTTGTCGTTGTCGTAATCGCATTCGACAACGATTAGATTCGGTGCTCAACCGACATCTGACACGCTACCTTACGCCCGCCGCTGATCCCCGTGCCAACGATGCAGGAGCAGCCATTCCACGAAGCTCAGGATCGCGTAGAGGGCGACGCCCATGATTGCGAGCAGTAACAGGGCGGCGAACATCTTGGCGATCTGCAGCCGATTGCCGGCCTCGAGGATGCGCCAAGCCAGACCGTTCGTGTTACCTGAGGCGGCGGCAAACTCGGCGACCACCGCGCCGACCAGGGCGAGTCCCCCCGCTGTCTTGATGCCGGCGAGGAGATAGGGCAGGGAGGATGGAACCATGAGCCTGACGAAGGTCTGCCGGAAGTCCGCGCGATAGAGCCTGAAGAGGTCGCGTAGATTGGGGTCGACAGCCTTGAGACCGGCGGTCGCGCTTGCGAGGACCGGGAAGAAGGCCGCGATCCAAGCGAGTAACAGCACGGCGAGCCAGGCGTTGTCGAGCCCGACCCAGACGATGATCAAGGGGGCGATGGCGATGATCGGGGTGACCTGCAGGATCACGGCATAGGGCGAGAGCGCCGCCTCCGCGATGCGACTGGAGGCGAAGAGCGTCGCGAGCGCCGTGCCCGAGACCACTGCCAGAGCGAACGCGGCCAACGTTGTGCCCAAGGTGGTCCAGGCCGAGCCGAGCAGAGAGGCCCCGTCGGTCGCGAAGACCGCCAGGATGGCGCTCGGCGGCGGCAGGATGAAGGGCTTGATCTCCCAATAGACGACGGACCACTCCCAGAATTGGATCAATCCCAGGAAGAGCGCGATCGGCAGGATGATCCGCAGGCCCCGCATCAGCATGTCGAGACATCCTCCAACGTGTCGAGGATGTCGCGCGCGGTCGCACTGAAGCCGGCGGATGTCCGGTAGCCGCGTTCGCGCGGGTAGGGCGCGGGGTTTTCGATGTCGGCAACCAGATGTCCCGGACGCCCGCTAAGGATCAGGATGCGTTGAGACAGATACACGGCCTCGAAGACGGAGTGGGTGACGAAGATCCCGGTGAAGCCGCGCTCGGCCCAGAGGCGCAACAGGTCGTCGTTGAGCTTGCCGCGGGTGAATTCGTCGAGTGCCGCGAAGGGCTCGTCCATCAGTAAGACATCGGGGTCGGCGACCACCGCGCGTGCGATGGAGACGCGCATGCGCATTCCGCCCGAGAGCTCTCGGGGCAGGGCATCGGCAAAGCCCGCGAGGCCCACCTTCTCCAGCGCGATACAGGCTCGCTCACGCGCTTCGGTCTTGGCTATACCGTCAAGCTCGAGCGGCAAGGCGATGTTCTTGGCCGCGCTCGCCCAGGCCATGAGGGTTGGTTCCTGGAAGATGAAGCCGAGTGAGCCGCGTGACTGCGGCCAGTCGACCCGACCCCGTGTGGGCTCCTCCAGCCCTGCGATGAGCCTCAGGACCGTGCTCTTTCCGCATCCGGAGGGACCGAGCAGGGAGACGAAGGCGCCGGATTCGATGTCGGCGCTCAGCTCCCCCAACGCGGCGGTACCGTTGGGGAAGGTCTTGCTCAGCCCGTCGAGGCGCAGCTCCCTGCTCACGGCCTTGAGGGGATGGCCGTGGGAAGAAAGTCGAGCGAATAGGCGCGCCGCCAATCCAGGTTCGCCGGATAGACCCCGTCGCCGGACATGGTCTCGAAGAAGGCCTGCCAGCGCGCGTCGGTCATGACGCCGATCCCGGCGGTCTCGGCATCGCCCGCGGTGGCGAGCCGGTTGCGGTTCATCTCGGCGATGGCGTGTCGGAGCACCTCGTCGGTCATCTCCGGATTGTCGGCCTTGATCAGCGTATTTCCCGGTGTCGGGTCGCCGGTGAGATAGTCCTCCCAGCCGGCGATGGAGGCCGCGACGAAGGCCCGGACCTGCTGCGGATCGCTTCGGATGCGCGCGTCCGAGGCCAAGATCAGGGTCCCGTAGGAGGGGTAGTCCTCGTCGGCGAGCAGAAACACCTGCGGCGCGATGCCGCTCGCCTTCTCGATCTCGTAGGGCTCGCTGGTAACGTAGCCTTGTTGGATCGCACTCGGGTCGACGAGGAAGGGGGCAAGATTGTAGGTGTATTTGCGGATCTGCCGATCCGTGAATCCGAATTTGGCCTTGAGCCAGATCCAGTGGCTACCGACGCCGGCATCCGAGATCATGATCGGTTTGCCCTTCATGTCGGCGATGGATCGAATATCCTCGCGCGAGTGCGTGATCAGGACCTGCGGGTCTTTCTGGAAGATGGCCGCGACGGCCGTGGCCGGGATCCCCGACTCGACGATATTGAGCGGGATGAAGCTGTTGGAGCCGATCCCGAAATCGACCTGGTTGGAGCCCAACAAGAGCGGGACATTCACCGAGGGGCCGCCCTGAATGATCTCGACATCGAGTCCCTGCTCGGCATAGAGCCCGAGCGCCTTGGCTTGATAGAAGCCGCCCAGGGGGGCCTGTGCCTTCCAGTCGGTGACGAAACGGATCTTGGTCGGGTCGGCGGCCGCCGTCGACCCTGAGAACGCGAAACCCACCAAGGCCAATGCGAAGATCAGTGCGTGCTTCGACATGCTCAGGTCTCCGGCTGCGTCTCGTCCGCGGGGGCGGCATCCTGCAGTGGGCTCAGGAGCCGGTCGAAGTCGACCGGGTTCACGTATTGGATAACCACGGTCCCGTTCGGGCTGCGGCCGATGTCCATTCCGCGTTCCGGGTAGAGCCAATGGACGATCTCGGTCTCCGGCTCGGTCAGGCGCAGTTCGGGTGTACCGAAGCGTTGTTCGATCAGATCGTTGTCCAGTCGCGCCTTCGGGAGGTAACTGATGGACCGAATCGGGAGGGAGGCCAGGGTCTCGACATCGTTCGGGTCGAGCTTGACCTTGCGGCTGCCACTCCCGACCTGGCTGATCCGCAGACCGCGCTCGTACATGGCGGCGAGCGTGGCCTGGTCGACATCGAGCGTGATTACGAAGTCCGCGCGCAGGCGCTGCAGATGGATCTGGTCGAAGAAGGCTTCCACGCCGTAGGGCTCGGCTTGCGACGGGTCTTGGAAGAGGTTGACCTTGCCGTCTTCTCCGAAGAGCGCGCGAACCTCCGCCAACGTGGTCTCCCCGATGGTAAAGCCAAAGACCTGCGTGCGACCGGCGACGTCGTGCGAGACGCGCCAAGGCAAGCGATCCGGGCCGTCCTCGATGGACGAGGGCATCAAGAGAAGAACGCCCAAAAAGCCCAAGACGGCGACGCCGAGGACGGAGAGAATAATCTGTCGATCCATGGATATAGAGCGCTCCGAATGATGCGATGACGATCGAGCGAGATTTAAGCCGACCCGTGGGGCGTAAAGATTCGAGCCCGAAAAGACCGAACAAATCACCTGAACCGCGTCGACTCCAAGTCGAATGGGCCAAGCCGAACGCGACGCATCGCTGAAACAGCATTGATCACGCCGGATGCGGTTCAGCCCGGTTCAGCGTGGTTCAGCGCCAGGGGCAGCAGGCCGGCGACGACGCGCCGTCCTTCCGAAATTAGGATGTTGTAGGTCCGACAGGCGGCACCTGTATCCATGACCTCGAAGCCGACACCGCGCCCGATCACGGCAAAGTAAAGCGCCGGATCGGGGAAGACCTGTGTCTCGCCTGTGCCGAGCACAATGACCTGGGTCTCGGGCTCGATCGCGAGCAGTGCATCCAAGTGCTCGACCGTCAAATCGGCCGGGTGCGCCGGACCCCAGCCCTCTTCGACCCGGTTGGGCGTCACGATCAGCCCGCGGGTGAAGCGTCGGCCCCCGATCAGGATGCCGTCGTCCCCGTAGGCGTCGATCAGTTGACCGCTGCTGCCGTCTGCTTCGGAAAATCTCATGGCGCGAACATAACCGAATGCCGCTTGCTCGAACAAGGTGAGGCGCGAACAAGGTGAGGGACGAAGGCGAGCGAACAAGCGGGCAGGTCGAAGGGGCTCTGTTAGAATCGCGTCACGCGTCTCATACAACCGATCCGGAACCCCATGACCGTCCGTACCCGATTCGCCCCGTCCCCTACCGGTTATCTGCACGTCGGAGGTGCCCGCACGGCGCTCTTCAGCTATCTCTTTGCGCGCAAGCACGGAGGGCAGTTCGTGCTGCGGATCGAGGATACGGACTTGGAACGCTCGACGGCGGAGTCCGTGAACGCCATTCTCGAGGGCATGACCTGGCTCGGCTTGGACTACGACGAGGGGCCCTTCTATCAGACCCAGCGCTTCGAGCGTTACAACCAGGTGATTGACGAGCTGCTCGCCAAGGGCCTGGCCTATCGCTGCGTTTGCTCCAAGGAGCGCTTGGAGACACTGCGCGAGGACCAGATGGCGCAGCGGCTCAAACCGCGCTACGACGGCCATTGTCGCGGCCATGAGATCGACCCGAACGAGCCGCACGTCGTCCGCTTCAAGAATCCCGCCGACGGCGTCGTGGTCGTCGACGATATGATCCGCGGGCGGATCGTCTTCGCCAACGCCGAGTTGGACGACCTGGTCATCCGACGCAGCGACGGTGCGCCGACCTACAACCTGAGCGTGGTCGTGGACGACTCGGATATGGGCATCACCCATGTCATCCGCGGCGACGATCATATCAACAACACGCCACGTCAGATCAATATCTTGCGTGCGCTCGGCCACGAGCCGCCGCGCTACGCCCATGTCCCGATGATCCTAGGAGACGACGGGGCGCGCCTGTCCAAGCGCCACGGCGCCGTAGGCGTCATCGCCTATCGCGATCAAGGCTATCTTCCCGAAGCCCTGCTCAATTATCTGGTCCGTCTGGGGTGGTCGCACGGCGATCAGGAACTCTTCTCCCTTGAAGAGATGATCAAGCTCTTCGAGATCGGCGACGTCAACAAGGCCGCCTCCGCCTTCAACACCGAAAAGCTTGATTGGCTCAATCAGCAGTATCTGCATCACGCCGATCCGGCACGGATCGCCCGTCTGCTCAGCCCGCACATGGGGCGGCTCGACATCGATCCGGCGACCGGCCCGGACCTGGTCGAGGTGGTCAAGGCCCAGGCCGCGCGTGCCAAGACGCTGACCGAGCTGGCCGAGATCAGCGCTTTCTTCTATCGTGACTTCGAGACCTTCGACGAGGCATCGGCGAAGAAGCATCTGCGCCTGGTGGCCCGCGAGGGGCTGGAGCGCCTGCGCGCGGCCTTTGAGCTGATGGCCTACGAGGATTGGACGCTCGAGGGGCTCAAGCACGTCGTCGAAGGGGTCGCCGAGGAGCTCGGGACCGCGATGGGCAAGGTCGCTCAGCCCCTGCGCGTGGCTATCGTCGGACGTGCCGCCTCGCCGGGTATCGACGAGACCCTGCGGCTGGTCGGCAAGGACGCGACGCTGCGCCGTATCGATAAGGCGTTGGAATACATCGCGGCGCGCGGCGGGAACGAGCCGTCGTAAGACCGGACCGGGGGTTATCCGGATCGTCCCGCGTGCGGGGCAATATCGCGCCTGGGCAGGTCGAGGGTTTCGGCCTGTCCGCCATTCAAAAATGCCAATCGGGAATCAGGGTATGTATATCGCCATGGTCAGCGCGGAGTGTGCGCCGATCGCAAAAGCTGGCGGGCTCGGCGATGTCGTGCACGGACTTTCGCGGGAGCTTCTTGCGCTCGGGCAGAGGGTCGAGGTCTTTTTACCGGGATACGATTCGCTGCGGCACGACCTGATCGAGGGGCGCCGCGAGGTCTACCCTGACCTGCGCGTCCCCTATTACGACCAATGGATCGATTGTCGCGTGGATGCGGGCGAGGTCGACGGGATCAGCTGCTTCTTCATCGAGTCCGATTCGCCCCATCGGTTTTTTCAGCGCGGCCGGATCTACGGCGAGGCGGACGATGCGGATCGCTTCGCCTTCTTCTGTCGGGCGGTGCTGGAATTCATGCTGATCTCGGGAAGGCGTCCGGAGGTGATCCATTGTCACGATTGGCAGACCGCGCTGGTCCCCGTCCTCCTGTTCGAGAGGTACCAACGGCTCGGAATGACCGACGTGCGCGTCTGCTACAGCCTCCACAACCTCGGCTACCAGGGTGTCGTCGGAGAATCCATCCTGCGGCAGGTCGGACTGGATCCGGCTCGGCTCATCACGCCGGATCGTCTCCAGGATCCCGGCAATCCGCGCGCGGTGAATCTGATGAAGGGAGGAATCGTTTTTTCCAACTTCGTCAACACCGTCTCGCCGCGCTATGCCTGGGAGATCCAGAACACCGAGCAGGGGATGGGTCTTCAGGACGTTCTGAAGACCCATGACGGCAAGTTCGGCGGTGTGCTGAACGGTATCGACGATGCGGTCTGGAACCCCGCGACCGATCGGCATATCCCGGAGCCCTTCGATGCCGATCGGCTCGACGGCAAAGAGGCCAATCGGCAGGCCTTGCGCGCTTATTTGGGCCTCGTTCAGAACGAGAAGCCCATCGTGGCCGTCGTCAGCCGGCTCGATTATCAGAAAGGCGTGCATCTCCTGCGCTTCGGCATCGCGCACGCATGTGCCTGCGACTGCCAGCTCGCGCTGCTCGGGGCTGCGCTCGACCCGGTGGTCGCCGATCAGTTCCGGCGCCTTCAAGAAGACACCGAGGGGCACCCGGATTGCCGCCTGGTCCTTGCGTATGACGAGGAGTTGTCCCATCTCATCTATGCAGGCACCGACCTGATCCTCATCCCGAGCATCTACGAGCCTTGCGGGTTGACCCAGATGATTGCGATGAAGTACGGCGTGGTCCCGATCGCGCGGCGTGTCGGGGGGCTCGCCGATACGGTCTTCGACGCCAACTACTCGGATCGTCCCTTCGAGGAGCGCAACGGCTATCTCTTCGACGATCTGACCGAGTCCGCCCTGGCCGCCGCCATGGAGCGCGCGATCGATCTGTGGCGCAATCACCGCGAGTATTTTCGCCAGCTCCAGATCAACGGGATGCGTGTGGATCGCTCATGGGGCCGACCGGCACGTCAGTACCTGGAGATCTATGACCATATCCGAGTGCACTGAACCGAGATGACTCCGCGACTCTCCCCGACCCCCGCACCCTCCGTGCCCTTGGATCTGACGGCCTTGCGCGCCCAATTTCCGATCCTCGAAACCCGGGTGCACGACCAGCGCTTGGCCTATCTGGACAACGCCGCGAGCACCCAGCAGCCGCTCCAGGTCATCCAGGCGGTCAGCGACTATCACCAGCAATACCATGCCAACATCCATCGCGGCGTCTACCAGCTCTCGCGCAATGCGACACGGATGCACGACTATGCGCGCGAGATGGTTGCGCACTTCCTGCACGCCGCCGAGCCGGTCGAGTGTCTCTTTACGCGCGGGACGACCGAGTCCATCAATCTGGTCGCCGCCTCCTGGGGTCGGGCCAACCTGAAGCCCGGCGACGAGATCATCCTTTCTCACTTGGAGCATCACTCCAACATCGTCCCGTGGCAGATGGCCTGCGAGGCCACGGGTGCGCGCATCCGGGTCATCCCGATCGACGATGCCGGTGAGCTCGACATGAACGCCTACCGTCGTTTGCTCTCCCCGCGCACCCGGCTGGTCGCGGTCAATCACGTCTCCAATGCACTCGGAACCATCAACCCGGTCAAGACGATCATCGAAGAGGCCCATGCTGCGGGAGCGCTCGCGCTGATCGACGGCGCCCAGTGGGTCGCTCACGGTGCGACCGATGTCCAGGCGCTCGACGCCGATTTCTATGCCTTCTCCGGACACAAGATTTACGGGCCGACCGGCATCGGGGTGCTCTACGGGAAGCGCACCCTGCTCGAGGCGATGCCGCCGTATCAGGGCGGCGGGGACATGATCGAGCAGGTGACCTTCGAGAAGACGACCTACGCCCAGATTCCGAACAAGTTCGAGGCCGGCACGCCCCATATCGCCGGCGCGGTCGGTCTGGCCGCGGCCATCGAGTGGCTCGAAGGGGTCGGTTTCGAGCGGATCTGCGCGCACGAGCAGCGTCTTCTGCGGCTGGCTACCGAGCGGCTGTCGGCGATCCCCGGCCTCGTGATCAAAGGCACCGCAGCGCATAAGGCTGCCGTGGTCTCCTGGGTCAACGTCGATCCACCGATCGGAACCCTCGATATCGGCATGCAGCTCGACCTTCGGGGTATCTGTATCCGCACCGGCCACCATTGCTGCCAGCCGCTGATGGAGCGCTTGGGGGTCGCCTCGACCGCGCGCGCCTCCTTCGGTGTCTACAACACCGAGGCCGAAGTCGAGCGGCTTGCCGATGCGCTCGCCGAGATCGTCTCGGGTGCTCGCGTTACGACCGTCCGCAAGGCGGTGACCGGCTCGATGGTCGACGAGGTCGTCTATCCGGCGGCAGCAGCGGAATCGCCCGAGTCGGCCGCGGAAGAGATCGCCGAGATCTTCGAGCTTTTGCCCGATTGGCCCATGCGCCATCAGCAGATCATGGATCTCGGCGAGCATCTGACACCCATGCCGGATGCATTGAAGACCCCCGAGACCTTTGTCCCCGGTTGCCAGAGTCGTGTTCATCTTGCGGCACGCGTGCGGCCCGGCTCGCAAGACGTCATCGAGTTCCTCGCCGACAGCGACGCCAACATCGTCCGCGGCCTCATCGCCCTCCTGCAGCAGCTCTACTCCGGCCAAACGGCCGGCGCCATCCTCGCCTTCGATGCGCAAGCCTTCTTCAGCCGTCTCGGTCTCGACGAGCACCTCAGCATGACCCGCCGCAACGGTCTCGTCTCAATGGTCGAGCGGATTCGGCAGATCGCGGCCGGGCTGATGCGTTAGCTTTCAGCCACCAGCCACCACCCTTCGGCTTCCAGCCTCCAGCCTCCAGCCTCCAGCGGCCGTATAGCGTCCGTCGGCTTCCAGCGTTCGGCCTAGGGCCTTCGGGCCGCAACTGGAAGTGTTTTTCGTGCCTTTTCAGATCATCGCCGAGAGCCCTCGACAGGCGGCCCGGTGAGCATTTGCGCGAGACTCCAAATCATGCGCGCTTCCGAAGCGTCGATACGCCATCGATTGAGGAAGCGCCGCGCAACCCGCCACCAAAGTCAGAACGCTCGCAGCAGGCGGCAGGCGGCAGGCGGCAGGCGGCAGGCGGCAGGCGGCAGGCGGCAGGCGAATCCTCCATGCCCCCACGGCTTATGTGTCAAAGTTTGTTGACATTGCCAAGCGTCAAGCTAATATGACACTTGGGATGACATGTAAATCCCGTGGTATTTGAAGCATCGCGCAGAGTGGCTCGCTCCCGCGTCGGTGCTCACCAAATCGACCCCCGTCGCACAAATTCTGGGCGGCGACCTCGGCACAACCCGTATGGAGGCCAACCCAATGGCTGGGCAGCAATCTCCCGCCGCACCATCGACCGGCGGCAAAGCGCGCGGACAAGCTAAGCCTGCCGTCGCGCAGCAGCAAGAAAAGAGCCTGTCCGGGCTCACCCCGGAGCAAGCAAAAGAATTCCACGAGCAGTTCAAGGTCACCTACACCGCGTACGTCGGGATCGCAGCACTCGTGCATCTGTTCATCATTGCGAGCAACCCCTGGTTCTAAGTCAAGGAGGCCCCACTCATGCTTCAAGATGCTTTCCGCAACGTTCTCAATTACAGCCCGAGCCAGCAGGACTACCGGATTTGGCTGGTGATCAACCCGGCCGTTTGGTTGGTGCCGATGTTGGCGGCCCTCCTCGTGATCGCATTGGGTGTGCACCTGTATGCCTTCTCCCTACCGGGTAACGCATGGGAGCCCGGCAAGGCCGTCGAGCCTGCTCCGGTTGCCGAGGCGCCCGTCGTCGAGGAAGTGATCGTCGTCGTCGAGGAGATCGTGCCCGTCGCCGAGGAAGCGCCGGCCGAAGCCGCACCTGCCGCCGAGGCTGCTCCGGTAGAAGCCGCACCTGCTGCCGAGGCCGCTCCGGCCGAAGCCGCACCTGCTGCCGAGGCCGCTCCGGCCGAAGCCGCACCTGCTGCTGAGGAAGCGCCGGTTGAAGCCGCGCCTGCTGCCGAGGCCGCGCCGGTCGAAGCCGCACCTGCTGCCGAAGAAGGTGCGCCCGCGGTCGTGCCGGTTCCGGTGGAAGTGATCGTGGTTCCCGAGGCAGCCTAAGCCTCTTCGCTCGCCTGGCGTCAGTTTGGCGTGTAGCGCTCGAGGAAAACCCAGCAAAGGAGTTGAATCATGGCACAGTCTCTGTCCGGCCTTACCGACCAACAAGCAAAAGAGTTTCATGAACAGTTCAAGGTGACCTACACCGCATACGTAGGGATCGCCGCATTGGTTCACCTCTTCGTGATCGCTGCCAATCCCTGGTTCTAATTCGACTTCGACGAGATCAAGATTATGAGTGATGTTCAGATTGCAAAGCCGAAGAACCCGGAAGACGATTGGAAGGTGTGGCTGGTTCTCAATCCCGCGACATGGCTGATGCCGATCTTCTTTCTCTTGTTGATCATTGCATTGGTGCTCCACGCTGTCGTGTTCCAGATGGGCTTTGGTTGGGCCTGATCCGAACCCCTGGAATTGAACCACTAGAACCGATTCCCCGGAACCGATGCTCTAGAGCCGAGTCAAGGAAACGCGAATTCGTGTCCATCCGTGGATCGAATTCGCGTGCAACATCGCCTATCGCCTATCGCCTATCGCCTATCGCGTTTTCGGGGATCGTGACATGCTCACCGGTTTCGTGCCGTTGAGCATGGCCAAAACCGATCGTCTGCGCTTCGATCACGCGTCTTGCCTGGGGCCACCGCCCTCGCTCTTTCCGATTCGACGAACCATCCCCATCCCGACTCGATTGGCCTGTATGCGGGATCCCCGATCCCTCTGCTGCCGTTTCCGAGCGTCCGCATCGTCGGTCGACAGTCTCCCGAACGAGCGCTATCCTTAGCACCGCGCAGCGTTAAAGCGATTCGTGCCACATTGCCCGCGACCGTCGTCCCGCTTGCCGCGATGCCGGGGTGCCGCGAGGCGTTTCGATCAATCAGACCGTTTGGGGTGTTTATGGCGGCCAGCGAAGCAGATGCGGACCGACGGAGCTACGAGCGGGTGACCTGGGATTGCCACGCCCGCCTGATGCAACTCGGCAGCGATGCGGGTGGCGGTGCCCCGGGCATGCACCCGGTGCTCGGGCGGAACATCAGCGAGGGCGGGCTGCAAGTCTGGGCCGATCGCATGTTCGCCGTGCGTTCTCGCCTGTTGGTCGAGATGGAGGCGCCGGAAATCCCGGAAGGCATCCAAGCTGTGGGCTCCGTGGCGTGGGTGTCTCCGAGCACGTCCGAGGAGCGCTGGTTGCTCGGGATCGAGTTCTCCGATGTCGGCGACACGGCGCTGGCCCGAATCCGCTCGATTGTCCGACCGACGGGCGAACGCAACTGAGCGTCGAGTGCCGGCTTGGACCTGGTCCGATGCGCCCTGCCGCGATGCTCCGCGTTCCAGCACCATGAAACCGGCGGTCGTTCTTTTGAGCGGAGGTTTGGACTCCGCAACCGCATCGGCCATTGCGCAATCCGAAGGATTCGCGATCCATGCATTGTCGTTTCGGTATGGCCAGCGCCACGGCGTCGAGCTCGAATCCGCTGCCCGTGTCGCGGAGGCGCTGGGCGTCGTGGAGCATGCGATCGTCGATATTGATTTGCGGCGCTTCGGCGGCTCGGCGCTGACGGCGGACATCCCGGTCCCCAAGGGACGTTCCGCTGGCGCGATCGGCGAGGGGATTCCGGTCACCTATGTCCCGGCACGCAACACCGTCTTTTTGTCCTTTGCGCTCGCCTGGGCGGAGACCCTCGGATCCGAGGACATCTTCATCGGCGTGAACGTGCAGGATTACTCCGGTTATCCCGACTGTCGGCCGGCGTTCATCGAGGCGTTCGAGAACATGGCTAATCTCGCGACCGCCGCCGGTGTCGAAGGGCGTCAAAGGCTCAAGATCCACGCACCTTTGATGCAGATGACCAAGGCCGAGATTATTGTCCGGGGTCTGTCGCTCGGTGTCGATTACGGCCTCACCAGTAGTTGCTACGATCCCGGAACGGACGGTCGTCCCTGTGGTCTCTGTGATTCCTGCTTGCTTCGCGCCAAGGGCTTCGCGGATGCAGGTTGCCCGGATCCTCTCAGCCTTCGGTTCGGTCTTGTCGTCCCATGAGTGAACAGCTGTTTCACGTCGCCGCAATCCCTTTCGAGGCCGCGCGGCGCGTCTCCATCCTGCCTGCCGGACATCGGTCGCGCCGTCTGCACGGCCACGGCTTCGTCGCCAAGGTGCGCGCGGAGCTCCCGATCGATTGGGCTCACTTTCCCGGTGGGGAGACGGACGCCCTCGCACAGGCGCTTACAAAAGCGATCGCCCCGCTCGATTACAGCGACCTCAACGAACACCTGCCGATTCCGACCGACGAGAATCTAGCACGCTGGGTGCGGGCGCATCTCGTCGTTCCCGGGGTTGTTTCGGTCGGTGTCCAGAGTACCCGCGATCAGGGTGTCGACCTGGACGGCATCGAGCAGGCGCATGTCTGGCGACGTTTTCGTTTCGAGGCTGCCCACCGCTTGCCGAATGTGCCCGAGGGTCACCCGTGCGGGCGTATGCACGGCCACGGATTCGAGGTGATCCTTCATGCCAATCAGGATCTTGCCGGAAGCGACATGGGCATCGATTTCGATCGGCTCGAGGCCATCTGGTGGCCTCTGTTCGCAGAGCTCGACCACGCTTGCCTGAACGAGATCCCCGGCCTGGAGAACCCGACCAGCGAGATGTTGGCGTGTTGGATCTGGGAGCGACTCCAACCGGTCTTTCCGCAGTTGTCCGTTGTGACGGTCTACGAGACGGCAACCGCAGGCTGTCACTACGACGGTGTGCACTATCGCATCTGGAAGGAGCAACGCTTCGAGAGCGCCCTGCAGTTGGTGCAGGCGCCGGAGGACGATCGGCGCCGCCGCCTACACGGCCACAGCTATCTGATGCGCCTGCATCTGACTGCCCCGCTGGACGAGGTGCTCGGCTGGACGATCGACTACGGCGATGTGAAGAGACAATTCAAGCCGATCTACGACCGCCTCGACCATCAACGGCTCGACGCGCTACCGCGGCTGCGCCAAGCCGATCCGGCCAACCTGCTGCTCTGGATCCGCGAAGAGGTCACCGCGACGTTACCGCGATTGGATCGGATCGACCTGCACGAAACCCCGGGCTGCGGCGCCGTGCTCTGTTGGGGCGCGTTGGGGCCGGCGCTTCCGCTATGAGCTACAGCGTCAAGGAGATCTTCTACACTCTGCAGGGCGAGGGCGCGCAGGCGGGACGAGCGGCGGTGTTCTGCCGATTTGCAGGCTGCAACCTCTGGTCCGGACGCGAGCAAGATCGTGCGACGGCGGTCTGCCGATTCTGCGATACCGATTTTCGCGGCACCGACGGCGCAGGCGGGGGACTGTTCGGAGACCCCGAGACCCTGGTCGGACGGATCGGAGCAACCTGGTCCGAGCACGCCGGCGCTGGTGGTCGGCCCTTCGTGGTGCTGACCGGAGGCGAGCCGCTGCTCCAACTCGACGTTGCCTTGATCAACGCGCTGCATGCTGTGGGTTTCGAGATCGCCGTCGAGACCAATGGTACACGGCACGTTCCGGACGGCATCGACTGGGTCTGCGTCAGCCCGAAGGCCGGCGCCGATCTGCTCCAGCAGAACGGTTCGGAACTCAAGCTCGTCTTCCCCCAGCCCGGCCTCTCGCCGGACGATCTCGAACACCTCGCGTTCGATCACTTCTTCCTTCAGCCCATGGATGGCCTGCACCTGCAAGAGCATACCCGCCAGGCGATTTCCTACTGCCAAGCCAGGCCGCGCTGGCGTCTGAGCATCCAGACCCACAAGCTGCTCGGGTTTCCTTGACGGCCGCACGGGTTGATTTCGGCGTCGGGCGGGCCAGATCCATGCTATCCCCGCTAAAGGTGCGCCGACGCAGTCCACAGTATGCTAAGCCTCTCGATCGTCATCCCGACCAGGCGCGTCGGTCCTCATCTCAAGCCCTGTCTCGATGCCTGTCGACGCTCCCTCCCAGGCGCCGAGATCATTGTTGTCGTGGCCTCTGCGGGAGCCGACTCTGTTCAACCTGTCGAGCAGTCAGATCCGCTAGGTCTGCCGGGCCCGATCGAAGGAGCGACACACGTCCTTTCCGCAACCCGGGGGCGCGGTCCGCAATGCAATGCCGGCGCTTCCGTGGCCCGGGGCGATCTTCTGCTTTTTCTTCATGACGACAGTATCCTGCCGCGGCAAGCCGCCGCGCTGACGCAGTCCGCCTTCGCTTCGGACCAGGTCGAGCTGGCCTGTTTTCGGCTGCGCTTCGACGACGCCCACTGGCTGCTCGGCGTTTACGGCTGGTTCTCGCGGTTCGACTCGGTCCTCACCAGCTTCGGCGACCAGGGGATCCTGATCCGGCGACGCGCCTTCGACCATCTCGGTGGTTTTCCCCAGTGGCCCCTGTTCGAGGATGTCGAGTTGCTCCGTCGCGCCCGACGCCGCGCGCGCGTTCTCAAGCTTCCCGGTGTGGTGACGACCTCCGCCGTGCGCTTTCGTCGCAACGGCATGGTCCGCCAGCAGCTTATGAATGCGGGGCTTATCCTGAGATATCTGCTCGGCGCAGCCCCGACGCGGCTCGCCGAGCTCTACGAGCGAGATCGAGGATGAGCATCGACCAGTGGGTGGCTCTCGCGGTTCTGGCGACGCTGTTTGCCCTGGAAGGCGTGATCCCCTTCTACGATCAGGCCACCGGACGCTGGTCCCACGCGGCTCGCAATATCGGCCTCGCCCTCATGACCGGCCTCGTCGGTGCCTTGATGGCGCCACTGATCATGATGTCGATCGTGCTCGCGCAGACCCGCGACTGGGGCCTCCTGAACGCGATCGAGGTGCCGGCCCCGATCGCGGTGGTTGCGGGCCTCTTGCTGTTCGATCTTTGGATGTATGTTTGGCACCGCGCCAACCACGAGATCCCGCTGCTGTGGCGGCTCCACCGTGTCCATCACACCGACCCGCGGATGGACTCGACGACCGCGTTTCGCTTTCATCCCGGCGAGATCGCCCTTTCGACCCTCCTGAATGCCGCCGTGATCCTCGGGCTCGGACTCGGTCTCGGGACCTTGATCCTCTACAAATCACTGATGGTCGTTGTCATTCTCCTGCATCACAGCAACATCCGCCTGCCCGAGGCCTGGGATCGGCGACTGCGCATCCTGGTCGTGCCGCCCTCGATGCACCGTGTCCATCATTCGCAGATCATCGCCGAGACCAACTCCAACTACGGGACCATCTTCTCCTTCTGGGATCGACTCCTCGGGAGCTTCCGACTGCGCGACGACCTTGCCCGGATCCGCTTCGGAATCGGCTATTTCGACGGCCCGCAGTTTCAGACGCCGCTTCAGCTCCTGATGCTGCCGCTGCGCGAGAAGCCGCGTGACTAAGACAAGCCGCGTTCGACTGCTGTTCGTCTACAACGCCGACAGCGGACTCTTCAATGCCATGGCCGACATCGGCCACAAAATCTTCTCGCCCGAGACCTACGCTTGCCGGCTGTGTGCCATCACATACGGCCTTCTGAGCGAAAAGGCCGAATGGCGAGAGTTCGTCTCATCCATCGACGCAGAGTGCGAGTTTCTGCACCGCGATGAGTTCCACAAACGCGAACCGGGCCTCGCGGCCACGCTTCCGGCGGTGTTCCGCGTGACGGACGAGGGGCCGAAGCTCTGCCTGGACGCGCTGGCCCTGAACGGCTGCTCGAGCATTGCAGATCTGAAGGCGTTGATCCTGGGCTGCTGCCTGTAAGAGTCGAAGCTCGGTTGAGGTTTCTGAATCCGCTTCCGCGTCGCTTTAATCGGTCCCCTGATAATACTTCGCCAAGTCCGTTTCCTTCACGCGCGTGAGCATGTCGCGCGGGAACATGCTCATCAGCTCCCAGGCGAGGTTGAGTGTGGCCTCGATGGAGCGGTCTTCGGATTCGCCTTGGCCGACAAAGCGTTCGTCGAAGGCGTCGGCGAAGGTGAGATAGCGGCGGTCGCGCTCGGAGAGCTCGTCCGCACCGATGATGGAGGCGAGGTTGCGGGTCTCTTGGGCGCGGGCGTAAAGGGCGTAGATCTGGCCGGCGACGCGGGGATGGTCCTCGCGGGTGTCGTCCTTGCCGATGCCGTCCTTCATCAGACGGGAGAGGCTCGGCGAGATGTGCACGGGCGGATAGATGCCCTGGTTGTGTAGCTCGCGCGAGAGCACGATCTGCCCCTCGGTGATGTAACCGGTGAGGTCCGGGATCGGGTGCGTGATGTCGTCCGAGGGCATGGAGACTACGGGCATCATGGTGATGGAGCCGTGACGCTGGTGGATGCGTCCGCAGCGCTCGTAGATCTCGGCCAGGTCCGAATAGAGATAACCCGGGTAGCCCTTGCGGGCCGGAACGTCGCCCTTAGCGGTTGCGACCTCGCGCAACGCCTCGGCGTAGTTGGTCATGTCCGTGAGGATGACCAGGACGTGCCGATCCAGATCGTAGGCCAGATACTCGGCGGCGGTCAGGGCGGTGCGGGGTAGCGTGAGGCGCTCGACCGGCGGGTCGTCGGCGAGGTTGATGAACATCACGACGTTGCGCAGTACGCCGGAGCTGGCGAACTCGTCGCGGAAGAACTTCGCGTCCGCGTAGGACACACCCATCGCCGCGAAGACGACCGAGAAGCTCGACTCCTGGTCGACCAGCTTGGCCTGGCGTCCGATCTGGGCGGCGAGCCGATTGTGCGGCAGACCCGACCCCGAGAAGATCGGCAGCTTCTGACCGCGCACCAGGCTGTTCAGCCCGTCGATGGTGGAGATTCCCGTCTGGATGAACTCGCGCGGATAGGTGCGGGCGGCAGGGTTGATGGCCGATCCGCCGACCGGCCGCCGGATGTTGGAGAGCACCGGCGGGCGACCGTCGCGCGGCTCGCCGAGCCCGTTGAACTCGCGGCCGAGGATCTCGGGCGAGAGTGCGATCTCGACCGGCTCGTCGAGGAAGCGTACCCAGGTGTTCTCCAGGTCCAGATCGTCGGTGCCTTCGAAGACCAGGATCAAGACCTCGTTGTCGGCGCTGCGGATGACCTGGCCGTTGCGGGTGTTGCCCGCGTGGTCCTTGATCTGCACGCGATCGCCGAAGGCGATTCCGGCGGTGTCCTTCACGACCAGCAGTCCGCCGCGGGCCTCGATTGCGGTGCGATATTCTTTGATGCTCATTGAACCGCGTCCCGCATGATATGCATTTTTTTCATGTTGATCCGATGTCGTCTCAGCCCACGACCGCTGGCGCAGACGCGGTTCAAGTCTCTTAAAATGTTTACTTTCCTGAACCGCGTCCTACCGTCGCCATTGTTTGGGACAAGTTTAAGCTCGCCCGGAAACGCCCCATCCCCCTCCGGACGCGGTTCAGCTCTGCTCGCCGTGTTTGGCGTATTCGATCCGCACCGACTCCATCGCGTGATTGACCTCTTCGCGGAAGGCGAGGAGCTGATCGAGCTGCTCGCTGGAGTACATCGACTTGAGGCGTCGCATCTTCGCCATCAGCGGTAGATGCTGCAGCTCCGAGACCGGTACGCCGAGCTTGATCAGGGCGGCGCCGCGCTTGTAGATGGTGATCGCGAGATCGAGCAGGGCGTATTGTTTCTGGGGTGAGCAGAAGGTGTCGATCTCGTCGAGGGCGCTTTGTTGGAGCACGCCTTCCTTGATCAGCGAGGCGCCCTCCAGCTCCCAGCGTTGCGCATCCGAGAGTGCTTCGGGTCCGACCAGATTGACGATTCGGGAGAGCTCGGCGTCGCGCGCGAGGAGTGCGAGTGCGGCGGTGCGACGCTTCTCCCAATCCGGGTCGATCTCTTTGTGCCACCACTGCGCGGCGGTGTGCACGTGCTTGGAGAAGCTGGTCACCCAGTCGATCGAAGGATAGTGCCGCGCGTCGGCCAGTTCCTTGGAGAGTGCCCAGAAGGTCTCGATGATGTCCTTGGTGTGGCTGGTGACGGGCTCGGAGAAGTCGCCGCCCGGGGGCGAGACCGCGCCGATCAGGGTGACCGAGCCGGAGCCCGCGCCGTAGGTCTCGACACGTCCGGCGCGCTCGTAGACCGCAGCGAGGCGCGAGGCCAGGTAGGCCGGGTAGCCTTCCTCGACCGGCATCTGACCGAGTCGCCCGGAAACCTCGCGCAGGGCCTCGGCCCAGCGGCTGGTGGAGTCGGCCAGCATGACCACGTCGTAGCCCATGTCGCGGTAATACTCGGCCATGGTGATGCCGACATAGACCGACGCCTCGCGCGCCACCACCGGCATGTTGGAGGTGTTGGCGACCAGCAGTGTGCGCTCCATCAGCTTGCGCCCCGTGTAGGGGTCGTCCAGCTCGGGGAAGCTTTCGAGCACATCGACCAGCTCGTTGCCGCGTTCGCCGCAGCCGACATAGATGACGATGTCGGCGTTCGACCAGCGCGCGATCTGCTGCTGTACGACCGTTTTGCCGGCACCGAAGGGTCCGGGCACCGCGCCCTTGCCGCCCTTGAGCTGCGGGAAGAAGGTGTCGATGACCCGTTGGCCCGTAATCAGGGGCGAGATGCCGTCGTCGCGACGCAGGTAAGGCCGTGGTTTGCGCACCGGCCAACGCTGATACATGCTCAGGCGGTGACTGATGCCGCGTGGATCGCGCACCCGAGCAATGGTCGACTCGATGTCGTAATCGCCAGCCGGCGCCACCTCGAGTAACTCGCCCTCGACCCCGGGCGGAACCATGATCCGGTGCAGGACCGTTGTTGTCTCCTGGACGGTGCCCAGGACAACGCCGGGCCCGACCTTGGCGCCTGGGCTCAGCTCACGATTGGGCTCGAACTCCCACTCGCGCGCCCGGTCCAGCGCGGGCACCGAGATGCCGCGTCGGATGTAGTCGCCGGATTCCAAGGCGATCTTCTCGAGCGGACGCTGCACGCCGTCGAAGATGCCGCCCATCAGACCCGGACCGAGCTCGACCGAAAGCGGCCAGCCCAGGCCCAGCGCAGGCTCGCCCGGGCGCACCCCGTCGGTGGACTCATAGGTCTGCACGACCGCCAGCTGACCCCGAAGCGAGATCACCTCGCCGAAGAGACCCAGGTCGCCGATCTTCACCTGCTCGCCGCTGCGCACACCCGGCAGCTCGACGGTGACGATGGGACCGTTGATGTCTCGGATGATCCCTGTTCTCTTGGTTTCGCTCATGGCCTCATCCGCTGAATAGGTTGCCGGTGTCGAACCCGCTCGGCAACAGCCGTTCGAGGATGACCTGTTGGACGGCGGGACGCAGACGCTCGAGTCGGCCCTCGTAGGTGTTGTCGACGCGGATGCGCTGGTCGCGGCTGGTGACGAGCACCCCGCCGAGGGTTTCGATCGGCTCTTTGGAGAGCGTCGCGCTCTTGTGGCTCGGCAGGGTCTCGAGGATGGCGTCCCAGCGCTCGGCCAGGCGTTTCTGATCGCGCGCATTCGCGGAGATAATCAGAGCGTTTTCCTCGATCAGGTTGGTTGCGCGCGCGATCAGGCCGTCCAGCCAGGGGTCGTAGCGCTGAAGGTCTTCGCTGAACGACTTCATGCGTCCGGCGAGGGCGCGTTCGACATCCTGCACGAGGTTCCAGCGCATGCGGTCCAGGTGCGTCTGCATCTTCAGCTCGCTGGCCTGCACGTGCTGGCGGAAGGTCCGGTCCGCGAGCGTCTTGGCGATGCTCTCCTCGCGGCTCTCGCGCATGCGCAGCCGTTCCGCGGCCTCGCGCAGGATGTTGTCGCGGCTGCGGTTGGCGCGATCGCGATACTCCCCGGCCAGCCGTTCCGCGCGGGCCAGAATGGCCTGCTCAAGCTCTTGTACTTGATTCACGATCGACCCTCGTTAAATCGCGTCCGGAGCGAAAAACATCGTTTTGTCGCTTGCTGCTGCCTTGTGGACACCAGGGCGCGACGGTTCAGACGCGATTTAAGTGAATGAATACTGTTCGATGACAACCAAGGTCTTCACGGGCGCACCCGCCGACTTGCGAGACCCGGCGGCTCACGGCTCTGCCTTGGCGTTTACCACGGCGTTGCCGAACAGGGCCGCCAGGCGTCGCGCCACATCGCTACCCAGCTGCGGCTGCTCGCCGAGCGGCGGCACCGCGATCACGACGATGCGGCCTCCCTCACGGCGCACACGCTTGAGGCTTGGGATGTCCTGCTGCATGACGGCATCGTCGACGACCACGAAGGCCTTCTCCCGTCCGCGCAGGAGCTCCCGGATGGTTCGGTCGACGAGCTCCGGATCGGGATTGGGATGGGTCTCGAAGCCGATGAGTCGAAAGCCGTCCGAAAGCCGATCCTCGCCCAAAAAAACCATCCGGGTGGGCCGTTCGTAATCGTAGGTCTGCTGCGCGTCCACGCCGAGCCTGCTCAGATCCGGTTGAGCAACAGGATCGAGATGACCAACCCATAGATGGCGATACCCTCGGCCAGGCCCAGATAGATGAGGGTGCGGCCGAGGTTCTCGGGCTTTTCGGTGATGGCGGCGAGCGACGCGGCGCCGATCGGTCCGACGGCAATACCGGCACCGATGGTCGAAAGCGCGGTGGGGATGCCGGCACCGATGATGGCCAGGCCCATGCCGACGGATAACTCACCCGCTGCGGCAACGCCCTCCATGCCCGGCTCCACGGCAAACGCGTCGCTGATACCGAACACCAGCAAGCCGAGCTGTGCGCCGACGAAGACCACCAGCTGGGTCGCCATCGCCGGTTTGTACCAAGGCCGGGCCCGGGTAGCGAGGTTCGGTCGAAATTCGAGCATGAGTCCGAGCAGGATGAGGCCGAGGACGGCAAAGGTCATGAGGGCGACGAGCCAGTACATTGCATGCTCCAGTGTTGTGTTTCGGTTGTGACGATAGGTTTCTTCGGCGACTCGCGGTGCGCGTGGAGTCGGTGCGATTAAGGGTTTGGTTCACCGGACGGATCGGCAGACTTGACGACTGCCGTCGGTCTATTCGGGCTCGCTGGGTTGATCAGTTCGATGTCCGCGTAGATGAGTCCCATGCCTTACTCCCGATGCACGACCGGCTCAGACCGATCCACGCCGGAACTTCAAGGGCGCGAACTCATGGCCGTTCCCCGAGAAGTAACGCGAGAACCCCTCGAAATATTGCAGACGCATCACCTGAATCATCACGATTCCGCCCTCGAGGACGATGACGAAGATGTTGCCCAAGATCAGGGTCACGACATGGCCGAATGCACCCATCATGCCGGCCAGGGTAAAGATGGCGATCGAGAGCGCGACGTGATTGAGACTGAAGGCGGCGACACGCAGGAACGACAAGGTGTTGGAGACATAGCCGATCACGGTCTCCAGGGTCTCGATCACGACCACCAGGATCTTCTCGCTGATCGGCGCCTGCTGGTGCTGCCAACTGTGCCAGGCGAGCGCGGCAAGCGAGCCGATCACCAGCAATAGTGGGATCGTTCCGAACGTATCGGCTGCGCTCGCCTGAACCCCGGCTGTGCTCTCACCGGCCGTGGCGATGTTCACTGCGCCGCCGATCAGCGCGAGATAGAAGATCAGGTTGACGACGCCGTGATGTCCGAAAACGGCACCCGACCAGTTGCGGATCACCAGTCGATTGTAGATTGCCAGGAGGCAGGCGATGGTCAAAAAGACCACACCCCATCCCAAGGCGATCCTCATCATCAGGAGCGGGTCGCTGAGCGGGCTCATCCAGAGCGCGGGCAACAGGTGTTCCTTGCCGAAGATGCTGCCGAACAGGACCCCGAAGAACATCGAGGAGAGGCCGGCCATCAATCCGAACGGCCAAAAGCCCCCGAGCTTCTTGCGCAGGAGCCAGGCGGCCAAGGCGATCACGGCGCCTTGGCCGATGTCGCCGAACATGCTTCCGAACATCAAGATGAAGGTCACCGCGAAGAGCGGCGTGGGATCGACCTCGCCGTACTCGGGCACGCCGTATTGTTTCACCAGCATGGCGAAGGGTGCGAGGAGACGGCTCTTCACAGGAACGGTCGGCACCAGGGCGCGCTCGTCCGCCGTCGGGTTGCGCACGCTCATCTCGAAGGGATGGTTCAGGGACTCGCGCAGGCGTGCCTCGAGACGTTCCGCCGAACGTGCCGGGACCCAGCCTGCGAGGTAGGCGAGGGCGCCCGCGCTGCGGATCGAGGGATCGAGCGAAACCAAGGGTTCGGCGAGCATGAGGGTCCGGCGCGCCTCCAGCAAAGGGCCGGCAAAGGGATCGGACCACCGCTCGAGCGTCTCAAGCAGGGTCTTGCGCTGCGTGTCGATGGATCGGCGCTGGGCATCGAGGTCGCGTTGCAGCTCCGCGGGGTTGCGGTCGAGCTCCTGCGGAATCGGTAAGTTTTGGAAGCCTGCGGCGTCGAGCACGGCGGAGAGCTGGCTCTCTTTGGTTCCGGCGGGGCCGACGATCACGACATGGGCGTTTTCGCCCTGCTGCATATAAAGGTGCAGGATGTATCCGGCGAGGCCGATGGCGCCTTCCAGTTGGCGCAGGTTCTCGCGCGGGACCAGGCCGACGTAAAAGTCCAGGAAACGCGTTTTGCTGCGGAGCATCCCCAGATCGATGTTGAGATGCGCGAAGTTGGCCAGAGCGGCTTGCTGGTCCTTGACCAATCGCTCCTCGTCGTCGAGACGACGCAGATCCTCCTCGTAGCTGGATGTCTCGTTCCAGACCTTGCCCAGCCATTCGTTCAAGGTTTGCAGCTCCGCGAAATCGACCACACGGACTTGCTCGATCTCGGGAGTCGCCGGCACCGGGATCAACTTGCCGATCTTCTCGAGACGGGCATTGGCCTGGGCGAAGACCTCGCGGTACTCGCGACCCGGCAGACCGGCGAGTCGGGCCTCGGTCGGCGGGCGGGTATCCGGGTGAAAGCTCTCCATGTCCGCCAAGGCGAGCGATGCCTGCGGAAGATCCTCGGTAAGAACCAGGAGCCGGACATGTTTCATCGGTGTCGACCGCAACATGTGTCAGCCCCTCTGCGTTGGATGTTGAATCGGGGTGCGCATCAGGCGGCTCGACCGCCTGCCCAGGGACATCCGGGCTCGGCCAGCTCCACCGCGATCTCGATGGCGGCGGACGGGAGATTCAGGATCTGGCCTTGGGCCAGTGCGAACAACAACAGTAGGTCGCGCTCACGCAGCATCAGGTAGGCCAATGCGCGCGCGACGCCCGATCGCGTGCGGTGCAGGACCCAATGCGCCTCGTGCGCCGCGTAGGCGCCGATGCGCTTCTGAATCTCCACGATGTTCTTGCTGCCGGCAAGCAGCCGATCCAGCGGCGCGGGCAATGTCGCGAGGATACCCTCGAAGGTTTCGATATTGGCCAGATTCAGCAGCCGATCCCGCGTCAGGAGACGCATCGACGGGACAAGATGGTAGAAGGTCTCCGAGGCGGAGAGCTGATAGGAGAACCGAAAACGCAGCAGCCACAACAAATTGATGCGATCCAGCTCAGCGCCCACAAGTCGCTTCAAGGGCGCCAGATCCGGGTCGCCGAAAGCCATCACGTGCCGTTGCAACGCGGCGTAATACCGCTGATCGATCGCGGCCTCCAAGGCGAAAGGCTCGCGTTGTTGCTCGTAGACCTCGCGCGCTTGGCGGGCCAGCGTGCGATGGGCCCCGGCCTCCAGCTGCCGCAGGAGCTCCAGCACGTTCTCGGCACGGAAGAGATCGGTGTGCATATCCTCCGACAATCGCATGTACTCCGGGAGCTCATAGAGATTGTCGTGGATCTCCTTTTGATCGAGGTCGTAGAGCTTGCCGCGGATCAGTGTCTTGAGGTTGAAGAGGGCGTACTTGCGGCCCCAGTCGAGGACGAGAGCCCGCTCGGCCGTATTCATCGGCCGAACCAAGATGAGAAGCTCCGAGAGTAAGACCTGGATGAGACTTTGCTCGACCGCCCGACTGCGCGCGCGCGTGGACTGTTGTGCGTCGAGGATGGCGGTCAACCCGAAACGCTCCGCCAGGGTGGGCAAGGGCAGGTGCGCCAGCGCCGCGATCTCTGTCGGCTCCAACAGCTGCGTCGCCATCACGGAGACGCGGGTGTTGAGGTAGGCATGATCGGCAATGATGGTCATGAAGACACCGCGGGTAAGCTGCCGGTGGGTCGGCGCGTCGTTGAGGCCTGTATCCGACCTTCAGCGATCGGGGTCGATCAAGACCTGAAAGGCGGCATCCAACGCCTCGCCCTCGCGGCGCTCGGCCTGGTCGCGCAATTGGACGTGACGCTCGTCGTATCGACGGCGAAGCTCCGCGACGTTCTGCTCGGCGCGTTCCTCGGCCTTGGCGATAAAGCCCCGATGCAGATCCGGGATCCTGGCGGTGAAGCGATCGTTCTCGGATTTGGCATCCGCCATCGCTTTTTGAATCGTCCGCTCCTGCTCGGCCTCGGCCTGCTGAGCGATCTTCTCGGCGCGCATCTCGGCTTCAAGAAGGCGTTGGAGGGTGTCGTCCATCGTGGTCTACCTGCCAGAACAACAGAGGTACGGGGCGTTACCTTAACCGAAGACCGGGCAAAATGCGCGCGACGATGCGAGGTGTTGTCCCTCGATCGGCCTCGATGCGCACACGCCGGCGAGGCAATCGGTCACGAAGCTGACACGGATCAAATCCAACGAGTGCCGTCGCCCCGCATCCTGCGATGCCTGAACTAGAATATCATCGTATTCTAACGAAACCGGTTCCCGAGTGGAATGCACGGGTACGAGGGACGGAGAGGCGCGGTCGAGGCCCGATGGCTTTGGTCCTCGCCATCCCGGGAACGCGGTCGAGGCGCGATGGAGCGAGACGCGGCGTGATCAAGCAGCCCTCCGATGCTGACCTGGAGCGGATCGATGCCGCGTTCAACCGAGCACTGGCCGCGGAGGCAGCCGCTCGCGAGTCGGTCTCGGCCTGTCGGATCGAAGCGGATCGACTGCTGGCCGATGCCGAAGACCATGCGCGTCGCCTCGTCGAGCGGACCGACCGACGCCTCCTCGCTGTTCAGCGGATCGCAGACACGAGTCTGCAGCACGCGCTCTCCGAGCTACTCGACCGTGTGGTCGAGCCGCTCGGCGAGGGCCTCGACGCCGCCGACGATGCTCGATTGGACGCAGCCATCGGCGCTCTCGCCGACGAGATGATCGGAGCTGCGGTCGGCTTCGTGGGTCGCGAGGGCGCTCCTCGATGAACCCCGGCCCCCGTCTCGCCTACGCCCAGGCCCGCCTTCAAGCGCGTTTCTCACGGCTGCCTACCGCGGCGGATTGGCAGCGCCTGTCCAGCGCACGCACCCTGGCAGCCTATCTGGAAGAGGCGCGCGTCACCGGGCTGGTCGATTGGGTCAGGTCCTTCTCCGGGTTGAGTCAGGCCCATGAGCTGGATCGCGGCTGTCGCGCCCTGGCGCTGGATACGGCAGTGCACGTCGCCGACTGGTCGCCCAAGCGCTGGCGGGCAGCGATCGAATGGGTGGCCTGGCTGCCTTGGTTGTCGCAGCTCGAGCACTTGGCGCGCCGCGAAACCCTGCCGGACTGGTCGACCCTGGACGTCCGGCTGCGTGGACTGGTCGGCGAGGATGGTGCTCTTGATACGCAGGCTTGGGAGGCGCACGGGCTCGCCGCGCTGTTGGCGAAAACCGAGGCGAGCAGTGCGTCGCGCGATCTCGGCGAGCGCTGGCAAGCGGCTTGGCGCGAGCGCTGGCCGACCTGTGGAGGCCGTTGCCGGCGCGATCTGGACGGATTCTCGCGGCTGGTCCAAGACCATCTGGATCGCTTCCGCGGTGCGCCTGCCGCCTCCGCGTGGGAGCTGCGCGAAGCCCTGCGGGATCGCCTGCGTGCCTATTTCCACCAACATCCGGTTCAGCCCGTCGCACTCTTCGCATATCTCGCGATCGTCTTCTTGGATCTCGAGCGGCTGCGAGGGGCCCTGATCAGTCGGGCGCTCTTCGACGGGGGGCATCTGGATTCCTGATGTTGCGTCCTGCTTCCACGCGCTGGTTCGAAGTGCTGTGCCCACGGCGCGAAAGCGTGCGCACCGTGACCGAGCTCGCGCGCACCGGCGCGGTGGAGATCGAGATCCGCGATCGGGTCTGCGGGGATTTCTCGCTCGAGTATCTCTCCGAAGGGCTCGGGGTCTACGAGGCGCTGAGGGTGCGCTACGCACGCTATTGGGAGCGCGCACGGCTGCGCCGCAAGATGTTGGTCGAGTCGCCCGACGTCGTCTTGGAGCGCGCTCTGGCGCGGATCGGGGCGTGGCGGCACGAGGCCGATCCGCTGATCGACATCCTCCAGTCCTGCGAGGAGGAGTTGACCCGGCTCAAATGGTTGGCGCAAGTGATCGGCAAGATCATCGACAGTCCGCTCGACTTCGGCGCGGTGGCGCGCAGCGGACCGGTTCTCGGGACCTTCTGCACGATCTTGCCGAGGGATGCGCGGCCGCAGTTGCCGGACGACGTCATTCCGCGTCAGATCCCCTGGGGCGACGAATATTGCGCCATGATTCTAGGTCCGCGCGATCGGCTCGACGCGGTTAAGCGTTTGGTGCAGGCGGCCAAGGGACGGGTCATCGAGCGGCCGCCCTGGCTGAAGGGCGATGCGCGCGATTCGCTGGCAAGGATCGGTGCGCGGCGGGAGTTTCTCTCGACGCGGGTCGTCTATCTGAAGGCGGAGCTGGACACCCTGTTCGACGAATACGATCTCGGCGACACGCTGGGCGAGGTCGCCGGGCTGGCTTGGTTTGCCGAACATGTCGGCTGTCTGGAACGCGCCGGCGAGCTTCTGGTTTGGGTCACGGGTTGGACCGACGATCTCGGCGGCGAGCGGCTCCGAGCGGCCCTCGACTCGGGACGGACCCGCGCGTTGCTGCGCCTGACCAACCCTCCGCCCGGCAAGCGTCCGCCGCAGATCCTCGACAATCCGCCCTGGATGCGTCCGTTCGAGTTGTTCGCGCGAGCCTTGGGTGTCCCGGGCTCGGACGAGGCGGATCCGACGCCGGTGCTGATCGTCGTGGTGCCCCTGCTGTTCGGCTACATGTTCGGCGACGTGGGGCAGGGCGCGGTGTTGGTCGGCGTCGGGCTTTGGTTGCAGCGGCGCTGGCCGGAGGCGCGCCTGATGGTGCTCGGCGGTGGCTCTGCGATGGTTTTCGGGGTCCTGTTCGGGAGCCTCTTCGGTCGCGAGGACATCATCCCCGCACTCTGGATGCACCCGCTGCATGATCCATTGACCTTGCTCGGCGTCCCTCTGCTCTTCGCCGTCGTGTTGTTGAGTTTGGGCCATCTTCTATCGGGCCTGAGCGCACTCTGGCGCGGCGAGCTCGGGCGCTGGCTGATGCAGGATCTGGGCTTTCTGGTCCTCTATCTGGGGTTGATCGCGACGGTTTTCCGCCCGGGCCTCGGCTGGGTCGCGCTGCTCGGTTTGGCGTGGTACCTGATCGGCGCCTTCATGGTCCATCGCGCCCTGCTCGGCGGTCTCGCCGCCATTGGCCACCTCCTGGAGTCGGGCGTCCAGATCCTGGTCAATACGCTCTCGTTCGCCCGCGTCGGCGCCTTTGCGTTGGCGCATTCGGCACTCTCGGTCGCCGTGGTGACGATGGCGGATGCGGTACCGCTCTGGGCCGGGATCCTCATCATGATCCTGGGCAATCTCCTGATCATCCTTTTGGAAGGGCTGGTGGTCTCGATTCAGACCACGCGGCTCGTGCTGTTCGAGTTCTTCAACCGCTTCCTGCAGGGCACCGGGAGGGTCTTCCGGCCGCTCCCGGCGCCGCCGCCCATTGTGCGGGAGGCCGTCCAGGATGCGGCGTGAGCGGACCTGGGTCCGTCGGCGGTTCCACGCGCGCTGAACAGCGTCCAGAGCCAGACGCGCATGTTCGAGTGAGATCGACATTGGGTGCAATCACGAGCCTTCGCGGGGATGCGGTTGAGAAGGGATTTATTTTTTATGACTTAAACCGCGCCGGCTCCAACGGCCGTCAAGTCTGCCGGGGCCGATCCCATCCAAACACATCGCACACCGCGCCGGGCGCGGTTTAAGAAGGAGTGAAGTCATGAATCGACAAATCCTGTTCGCCGGCGTGATGGTGCTGGGCGTTGCTCTGCTCGCCGGAATCTCCAGCGTGGTGTTTTGGCAGTCGGGTGCGTTTGCCTCCGAGGTCGTCGCGCTCGAGGTGATGCCGCTGGATCCGGATGTGCTGCGCTGGGGCTATCTGGCGGCCGCTCTCGCGACCATGGCTGGCTCGATTGCGGCGGCCTATGCGGTCGCCACCATCGGCGCCGCGGCCGTCGGCGCCTTGGCCGAGAAGCCCGAACTGTTCGGACGAATGGTGATCCTGGTCGGGCTCGCGGAAGGTATCGCCATCTATGGCCTGATCATCTCGGTATTGATCCTCAACCGGCTCGGCTGAGGGGCGGATCGCGATGGTGACCTGTGCCTTTCTCGGCGACGAGGTCAGCGGGCTCGGGTTCCGGCTCGCGGGGGTCGAGGTTCACTGCCCCGAGCCTCAGGATGTGCGTGCGCTCTTTCAGCGGCTGTGCGAGGAGTCCCGGGTCATCGTCATGACGGCTGAGATTGCGGCCACACTGCCGCCCGAGCAGTTGCGAGAGGCGGAGTTGGCGACCTGGCCGCTGGTCCTCGTCGTCCCGGACGTACGCAACCGCGTTGCTGCACCGGATCTCGTCGCCGATGTGCGGCGCCGCTTGGGGATGGCCGAATGAAGCTCGAGGAGCGCGAACGTGGTTTGCTGACCCTGGTTCAGGAGTATCGGGACGCGGAGTGCCGGACGCTCTTGGAGACGGCGCGCGCCGAGGCGAAGACCCTGCTCGCCGACGCTTACCGACGCGCACGCGCGCAGCTTCACCAGCGCGTCGTTTCGGAACGGGCGAATGCGCGGTCCCGGCTCCACGCCGCTCGTGCGGAGCGCGATACCCGTCTACGTGCGAGCGGCGATCGGGCCAACACGCGACTCTTGGATCTGGCGTGGCCGCGTCTGCACGAGGCGCTGAGCAGGCGCTGGGCGGTGAAAGAGACGCGCGCGATCTGGTCGAGGCATGCCATCGAGCAAGCGCAGCGACTGCTCCCGACAGGCCTTTGGACGGTGCGCCATCCGCCCGATTGGTCAGCGGCCGAATGGGAACCGTTCGAGGCCGAGCTGACCCAGGTCTTGGGTCAGGCGCCGCATTTTCGGGCCGACGGCGCCGTGTCTGCCGGCCTCGTCATCGAGACACAGGGCGCCGTGCTGGATGCAAGCCTCGAAGGTCTGATGCGTGACCGCCGACGGTTGGAGGCGCGCCTGTTGGCGGTATTGGCACGGCACCCGAAGGGTGCAGGGGTCGAAACATGAGCACGGCGGAAACCACCTGGATCAGCGGCCCCGTCCTGCGGGCACGTCCCGACGGAGCCTTCCGTCTGCGCGAGTCGGTCACCGTCGGTGATCAGGCACTTCTCGGCGAGGTGATCCGGATCGCCCGCGACGAGATCACCGTCCAGCTCTACGAGGACACCAGCGGCCTGAGGCCCGGGATCGAGGTCACGGGATCCGGTCGGCTGCTCTCGATCCGGCTCGGGCCCGCCATTCTTGCCGGGATCTTCGACGGGTTGCTGCGCCCCATCGCGGATATCGCCGATCCCTACGTCAAGCCGGGGATGCAGGTCCACGCCGCCCGGCGGTTTCACTTCACCCCGAGCATCTGCGTCGGCGACTCCCTGCGTCCCGGAGCAGCGATCGGCGAGGTTGCGAACGGGACGGGCATCGCTCAGCGCTGCCTGGTGCCCGCGGATCTGCCCGGCGGGCGTGTGTCCGCGATTGCCGACGCCGGCGAGTACCCGGACGACCAGCCGATCTGCTGGATGGACGCCGCCGACGGTCGACGTCTCGCGGTCGCCATGACTCACGCGTGGCCGGTTCGGGTGCCGCGGCCCGTACAGGCGCGTCTGCCTTCGGACGAGCCGATGTTGACCGGGCAGCGCGTCATCGACTGTCTGTTCCCGGTCGCGCGCGGCGGCACCGGGGCTATTCCGGGCGGCTTCGGTACCGGCAAGACGGTCTTGCTCGAGACCGTCGGTAAGTGGTGCAACGCCGATGTCATCGTCTATGTCGGTTGCGGCGAGCGCGGCAACGAGATGGCGGGCTTGCTCGCCGAGTTCAGCGAGCTGGAAGATCCGCGCAGCGGGCGCCCCTTGCTCGAGCGCACCGTCGTGATCGCCAACACCTCGAACATGCCCGTTTCGGCACGCGAGGCCAGTATCTACACGGGCATTACGGTGGCGGAGTATTTCCGCGACCAGGGCATGAACGTCACCCTGATGGCGGACTCCACCAGTCGCTGGGCCGAGGCCCTGCGCGAGGTCTCCGGCCGACTCGGCGAGCTGCCCGGCGAGGCCGGCTATCCGGCCTATCTCAGCAGTCGCTTGGCCGACTTCTACGAGCGCGCAGCACGGGTGCGCACATTGGGCGGGGAAACCGGATCGGTGACGCTGCTCGGCGCGGTCAGTCCGCCCTCGGGCGACTTCTCCGAACCCGTGACCACGCATACCCGGCGCTACGTCGGCTCGCTCTGGGGCCTCGACGCCAAGCGTGCCCAAGCGCGCTTCTATCCGGCGATTCACCCGCTGCAATCCTACAGCCTGGTCGCCGGAAACCTCGCGCGCTGGTGGCACACCACCGGATGTACACGCTGGCAGGAGCTGCGTCGACGCTTTCTAACGCTCTTGGAGGACGAGGCCCGCCTGGAGCGCATGGCCCGCATCATCGGTCGCGACGCCATGCCCGCGCGTCAGCGGCTCGTGCTCATCTGCGCCCAACTCGTCAACGAGTGCTTCCTGCGCCAGTCCGCGTACTCCATCAACGACCGCTACGCCAGCCCGTCGCGCCAAGCGGTCATGATGCGCCTGATCGGCAGTTTCATCGAAGGCTCCGAACGCCTGCTCGATGCCGGCGTCGCACCCGAGGCGATCCGCGATCAACCCGTCTTCCGTCGCCTCATGCGCATGGGCGAGGAGATCGAAGAGGGCGACTGGGAGGCCTTCTCAGCGCTTGATCAGGAGCTGACCGCAACGATTCGGAGGCTGATCAACGAGGCGCGGGAAGAGGTCGGAGGATAGCTTCGCGCCATCAGCCATCAGCCATCAGCCACCACCACGGAGTTGACGATTGCTGATAGCAGGAGGCAGGAGCCTCCAGCGCCCATCGCACGCAAGCAGGTACGCCAATGACATACGCCAGACTCGTCGGAGAAGAGATCGCCAATCGTGCCGAGGGTCCGCTGCTGTTCTTGAGCCGCAGCCTCGACGTGGGTCTGAACGAGGCGGTCGAGGTGGAGGGTACGGACGGCTCGGTGCGACTTGGGCGCATCGCCGCCTTGGACGAGGACTCCATTACCGTCGAGATGCTCGACGACACCGCCGGCCTCGCCCTGCAGGGTACGCGCGTGCGCTTCTTCGGTGAGCCGCTGCGCTTCCATGTCGGTCCGGGGCTGCTGGGGCGCGTCTTCAACGGCATCGGCAAACCGCTCGACGGTGGACCGCCGCTCGCGGCCGAGCACGCCTACCGAGTCGATGGGCTGCCGATCAAGCCGACCGCGCGCGAGGCGCCGAGCGAGTTCCTGGAAACCGGATTCACCTCGATCGACCTCATGAACAGCCTGGTGCGTGGACAGAAGCTGCCGCTCTTCTCGGGCGGCGGGCTCCCTCATGACCGCATCGCGGTGGACATCGCCTGCAACGCCCGCCTGCCGGGCGATGCCGAAGAGGCGGAAGGGTTCGCCATTGTCTTCGCGGGCATCGGCATCCCGCACGACAGCGCCGAGTTCTTTCGCGAGGAGATGGAGAAGAGCGGGGCGCTCGCCCGCACCGTGCTCTTTCTCAACCTGGCCAGCGATTCGAGCGCCCAGCGCCTGCTCGCCCCTCGCTTCGCCTTGACCGCGGCCGAATATCTCGCCTTCGTCGAAGGCATGCATGTCCTGGTGATCCTGACCGATCTCACCAACTACTGCGAGGCCCTGCGCGAGGTTTCGGCGAGCCGCGGCGAGGTCCCCAGCCGCAAGGGCTATCCGGGCTACATGTACTCGGACCTGGCGACCCTCTACGAGCGCGCCGGTCGCATCCGCGGGAAGCCCGGCTCGGTCACGCAGATCCCTATCCTGACCATGCCGAACGACGACATCACCCACCCGATCCCGGATCTCACCGGCTATATCACCGAGGGCCAGATCGTGCTCGATCGGGATCTGCATCGGCGCGACATCTATCCGCCGATCCGCCTGCTTCCGAGTCTTTCGCGCCTGATGAAGGACGGCATCGGCAAAGGCCGCACCCATGCCGACCATCCGGCGCTCGCCGCCCAGCTCTATGCCACCTACAGCCAGGCCCAGCAGACACGGGTGCTGGCGGGTGTGGTCGGGGAGGACGGTCTTTCCGAAGACGATCGCAAGCTGCTCCTCTTCGGCGACGACTTCGAGCAAAAGGTCATCCATCAAGGCGTCGATGCCCGAACGCTGGAAGAGAGCATGGCCGCCGGCTGGTCCGCACTGCGCGGCTTACCGGCGGGCGAGCTCCATCGACTCGACGACCGCCAGATCCGCGAGCATCTGCTCGATCAAGCCCCGCGAAGAGAGCCCGTCTCATGACCGAGCGCGCCGTCGTTCCGACCCACAGCGCCTTCCTCGAGCTCAAGGAAGAGCGCTCTGGCATGCGGGAAGGGTATCGATTCCTCGACGAGAAGCGGCTCATCCTCGCCGCCGAGATCCTCGCCGAGCTCGGCCGCTACGAGCATGAATTGGCCGCCTTTCGAGCCGACTACCGCGAGGCCGTCGCTGCACTCCAAGGCGCCGTCGCCCGTCACGGCCTGGAAGGACTCGCCGTTCACCCGCCGGCACCGCCGCTCGACACCGATTGCCGGCTCGCGCCGCGGCGCGTCCTCGGCGTGACGCTGCACGATCTGGTCGAAAGCGACCGGCAGCCGCAATCGCCTCCGCCGAGCGTCTCCGACAGCCCCGAGGCCGATCGTTGTCGGCGAGCCTTCCAGGCCCTGATCCCGCGCATCGCCCGTCTCGCTGCCATGGTCGGCAATCTCCAACGCCTGCGTGCCGACTACGCCCGCACCGCCCGTCGCGCTCGCGCACTCGAAGACGTCCTCCTCCCCGAGATCGACGAGACCCTGCGAGCAGTGGAGTCCGCACTTGAAGAGCTCGAGCGCGAGGAGGTCGTTCGCGCACGACAAGTCCGCGCCTGAACGTCCCGTCGAGAGTCGCTTTCGAACATCGCCGGATTGTGCCGAACCCCAGCGACCGCACGATTCGTGGGACCGGTGTGTTGTACGCGACCAGCCGAGCATCCGGGCGGTGCATGACGTCGGCACGGCTGATGCCGCCGTGTTGTCAATCGGGTTGGAATCCCGGATTCAAGACCTGCAAGGGCAGTGTTCGGGAAATCCGGTCAACCGGGTTTCTTGAACCGCCCGGATGGTTGCGTCGTCCCACCACTCGGCGTCCCCAAGGTCTGCCTTCAAGCTTGGCGTCTTGGCCAGACGACGCCGGACCCCATTGCGCTGATTGCAAATGGTGATTTCCCATGAGGGGTCACGTTGCTCCGGTTGGTACCTCCATTTCAACAGATGGGCGAGCAACACGGCCATTCGTCTCGCCAGCTCGCGCTGCTCGCTCTTTCCCACATCGTCGATCTCCTCGGCGATGTGCGTGATATCCAATCGGTCAAACTGTCCTTCCCGCAAGAGCCGAGCCTGCTCGTTCGCCCACGCAACGATATCGTCTTCGTAGGTTTGAATCGGATGTCTCCCCGGTCGCGGGCCCTCGGACACGGCGTCTCGGCAACAAAACGCCTCGTGTGCCTCGGTCCGACCGATCCGCCGGCCTTCTCAAGGCTCCCCTTCTGATTTGCAGCAACGTTTTGATTTCCAGATCCAAATGGTTTCTCGCGGGATTCGGCTTCGCTCCAACTCGGCGCCCCGGTGTTTGAATCCAAGCCGCACCGCTCCTCAAGACGGCGGATGCCGACAGGTCGCAGGCAGCCATTCCAATCTGAGTGGTTGGACATCACGTGGTCCGCACAGCCAGGTCACGACGCCGCCGTTTGGCCCGCCATGCCCTTCGAGGCGCAGCTGACTGTTCGCATCGCCGCCGATGCCGTTGTAGACGGAGCGGCGCAGCATCACCTCCATCCGGGCCTTCGCGCAGCCCGCGTTGGCATTACAGGCCCCGACTCCTTTGAGCTCCAGCCGGCGAATGGTGGGGTGGTCATCGGTGGAGACGATCTCGAACTGCTCTCGCTCGGCGGAGTCGATCGGGAACCGACCATGATTGGCATAGAAAAGGCTCAGATCGGTCTTGACCCTGCCGACCTCGAGGAGGACCTCGGTGACCTTCGCGCGAATCGCATAATCGCGGTACTGAGGCACCGCAACAGCGGCGAGGATGCCGATGATCGCCACGACGATCATCAGCTCGATCAGGTTGAATCCTTGCTGATGTGGTTTCACCGTCGATGTCCTTGTCTTGTCTAGGATTTGTCGATGAGACAGCCTCTCTTGGGCCGATCTGCTATGCGTGTGCCGCGGCGGACTGAGGTCCTTAAACGCCAAGACCCTGCGACCCCGCGACGAGCGACTCCGCTCGTATCCCGCCGGCGACGCGTCTCCCGCAGCATCGACGCGATTGCCCGCGCGTTCAACCTGTGCCTGCACCGCCGTCAACCAGACCTCGCCATCGTCATCATCGCGCAGGGCTTCGCCGAGCTGCTCGAGGGTCTCCGGCGCCCGAATCAGCGCCAACAGCACAGCGGCGCGCTGGGCGACTGCGTCTCCGAAGCGACGCCGAGCCAGACGCTGCAATTACGCACGTTCGGATTCGAGGCCTTTCTCCATATGAGAATCTTTCAAGAGGACGCTCGCCGAATGTGCCACACTATCAGTAATTGCAGCACATCGGGAACGAACGCCATGAAAGAACTGAATGTCAGAGAAATGCGGGCAGTGATGGGTCAGCTCGACAAGTTGGTGGAGGAGGCCGGCGAGATCATCGTCAGTCGCCGCGGGAGGCCGATCGTCCGCATCCTGCCAATTGCCGGGAAGCGGCGGCGGCCGGACCATGCCGACTTGCGCGCCCGTACCCGGCGGCTGTCGACCTCCTCGGCAGTGCTGATCCGCGCCGAACGTGATGAGCGAGGATGATCGCGTCTACCTGGATACCAGCGCCCTGGCAAAGTGGTATCTCAACGAACCGGGTTCCGATGTCTTTGCCGAATACCTGCAGGGTGTCGATGTTGCCGTCATCAGCCGGCTCACCCGCACCGAGATGCGCTCACTGCTGAGCCGTCGCCGGCGCATGGGCGAACTGAGCGCTGAGCTCGAATCCGTCCTCTATGCCGCGTTCCTGGACGACATCGCCCGCGGCTGGCTGCAGGATCACCCTGTGAATGACGTCTGCTTCGACCAAGCCGTGAACCTGATGACCCGTTATCCGGAGCACCCGCTGCGCACACTCGACGCGCTGCACTTGGCGCTGGCCAATCATCTGGCTGTTGAGGTACTGGCCACCGCGGATTGCGTGATGGCCGAAGCCGCCTCGGCGATGGGCCTGACGGTGAGGCAATTTTAGCTTGACGCAGAAGTCGCCTTCTTTCTCATGCATCGGATATCTCCCCGGTCGGACCCTCGGAATCGGCTTCTCGGGACCATGTTCCGCTGCACGATCTTGGCGGGTGAGCGCCGGCAATGTGATTCCGTTGCCGCGATCCTTCGGGCCGGGCGCGGTCGGCCCAATGGCGCGGCAGCGGTCCAGGGCGACCGGGCTGTCATCCTGCCGGCGATGCGTCTCCCGCGGCATCCATGCGATCGCCCGCGCGTTCAACCTGTGCCTGCACCGCCGTCAACCAGAGCTCGCCATCTTTATCGTCGAGCAGGGCTTCGCCGAGCTGCTCAAGGGTCTCCGGCGCCCGAATCAGCGCCAACAGAACAGCGGCGCGCTCGGTGACGGCGTCTCCGAAGCGCCGCCGAGCTTGGCGCTGCAGTAACGCACGTTCGGATTCGAGGCCTTTCTCCATCCCTCGCTTTATCCCGCGCTCCATGCCTCGCTCCATCCCCTTCCGAATGCCGATTCGCTCGGCCGTGGTCACGTATCGCACCTGCTCCGCCTCTTCGATGGCTTGAATGGCCCGATGGCAGTCGTCCTCCAACGGCGAGGGCAATGGATCATCAATCTCCTTTTGGGTCCGGCCTCGCAGCCTGGCGAGGCGATCTGCGGTCTCTCTCATGATGTCGACCATCCAAACCTTACAGAGACTCATGACACCCGCTCCGTGCTGTCACGCATGCCTGGGGGCGTTGAAACGTGGGCAACTCACTTTTTCGGTTGGACTCGCGATCGAACGAGCGCGATGAAAACAGTCTAGCGAGGAAAACGCAGGCGCGAAAAGCTACGGCCATTCGAGATCGCCGCGCGCTCGATATCGGCGGCGGAATCGATCCAGCCCTTCCCCTCCAGGAAGAGCAGCCAAGCGCGCGTGCTCACCTTGCGGCAATTGTCCGGCAACAAAAAGCTGGGACGTGCGATCTTGTGGTCCTCGAACAGGAAAACGCCAGTCGTGCCGGGGGCGGCCAATGCCAGTGCGTTCATCGCCTCCTGCACCGCGATCTCGCCGAGATTCGCCTTCCGCACCTGGCTGAGGGACTCGGCCTGGGCGTCGCAATAGTGCGCAAAAGTCCGGGTCGACTCGATCGGTATCGAACGTTCCGCTACCCAGGCCCCGATTTTTGCGCTGGTAGGGGTGTCGTTGCGCGTCACCTCATGCAGCACCATGTCCACAATCCGTACCGGCCACCCCGGTTTGAGCAGCAGGTCCAAGGCATCGGCATAAGCCAGCGCGATCAGTGGCCCCGCATCGGGCAGCACCACCGGGCCATGTGCCGCAGGCACGGCCACTTAGTCCGCCAACGCGTTCAACTCGTCGACAATGCCGCGTGTCGCGGATTCCGGCAAACGTGGCGTGGGCAGATGTGCCTGGGCCATCAACAAGAACAAATCTTCCTCGCTGTCGATGCCGAGCGCATCCATTGTTTCCCGGCCATCGCGACGGCCCAAGGAAAAATCGAGCAAGACGAGGAAATTTTGGTTTCCCGTCGCCTCGGCTGCATCGAATGTCTCCACCAAATAACGCAGCTCGGCGTTAAACAGTGCATTGACCGATGTCTCTGCCTTTGCGGCAAGCACCTTAGCCCGCTTGAGCAGATCGCGGTCGATCGCGGCTGTAAAGTTAACATTGGCCATTGGTCGTTTCCTGATCCGAGCGTGGAACACGTAAATCAGTGTTGCACTGGATCCCGTGCTCGTCAATGCCGTCGCCCCGAAGTCCGCCGAGCACGGAGGAGAAAGACACCCACGCCCCAGAAGATTGACCCCCAGCCTTTGGAACCTTCGAGCATCTCCATCGAGCTGCCGTCCGGGGCGACCACGCCTTCATCCTGCCGGCGAGGCGTCTCCCGCGGCATCGACGCGATTGTCCGCGCGTTCAGCCTGTGCCTGCACCGCCGTCAACCAGACCTCGCCGTCGTCATCATCGAGCAGGGTTTCGCCGAGCTGCTCAAGGGTCTCCGGCGCCCGAATCATCGCCAACAGAACAGCGGCGCGCTCGGCGACGGCGTCTCCGAAGCGTCGCCGAGCTTGGCGCTGCAGCAATGCACGTTCGGATTCCAGACCCTTCTCTATCCCACGCTCCATCCCCTTCCGAATGCCGATTCGCTCGGCCGTGGTCACGTATCGCATCTATTCCGCCTCTTCGATGGCTTCAATAGCCCGATGGTAGTCGTCCTCCAAGGGTGCGGGCCATGTCATGACCTAATCGACGAAGGCATACAGACTCAAGACCTCGTCGCGGCTCAGTCCGGAACGGTACAGACGCCGAGTCAGCCCGATCTTGCGATCCAGGCGCGCGGTCGGGTCGCGTTTGGCCTCGGTGGCGGCTAGCTGCGCCAGGACGACCAGCGCGAAGAGATTGGCACTTGCCTCCAGCTCGGCCGTGCGGGTCTTGAAATCCAGCAGCTTCACGACCGGAAACACCGGCACCGCTTCGCAGCCCCAGAGTGCATGACGATAGCGCTCCGGGCGCCAGTTACGCCGCTCATCGGCCAGGATCACCAAGGTCGCGACCGGACGATCGTAGCGGTCCATCAGGCGCGAGTGGCAGGTGTAGAGCCGCCGCGCAAACCCCGGATCCGGCTCGCCCTGCACCCCGGTGTGGATCAGCACCCAGGTCTCCTCGCCGCCCAAGCGCCAGACCTTGACCAGCTTGTCGACATAACGGCGACCGACCACGGCGCGGCGCGTCACCTTCTGCAGCTCCTTGTCGAGAAACTCCAAGCCGCGCGACCAGTCGATGTCGGCCGCGATCGTCGGGAAGAAGAACTCCAGAAAAGGCCGCTGCCAACGCTCGAGCAGATCCTTCCAGGGGGAATCATAATCGTCGCGATCGGCGGCGGGCTTGCGCATGGGCCTCTCCGTGGCGTGTTCGTGTCGCCGCGAATCTTACCCGATCGTACACGATAAAGTCGCCGCGTCATCAGCCCGGCGCCAAGCAGGATGATCTTCAAGCGAGATCGTCCCCGGCGCGCGGAGAAGTCGAGGGTGGCCAGCGGATTCCACTTGTGTAAACACCGTTGAGCTCGCGCATTCCTTTGGAGCGATTATCGTGGGGCGTCTCGACGAGCAGATGGTCATGGTTGGTCATCACGCAGCAGGCGTGGATGACCCAGTTGAACCGCTCCCACACCCCTGCAAGCACGTCGCAAAACCGCCGCCGGTTCTCGACGTCTCGAACGATGTCCTCCCGTCCGTCACCGCGCGAGGTGACGTCAAAGAGTGCACCGGCAAACCTCAAGTCGCAGGGGTCTGGCCATGACTCCGAAGATAGCTCGGAAAAGGCGTAAGTTAAGGGTAACCCTTTGGCCCCGGGCGCTGTGGCCGGCCCGGATCGCCCCCGGAATCCGACCTGGGGGGATTCAGGGTTTCAGGTGTTTGGCATCAGCCAGTTTTCGATCATGACGCCGGGATATCCGGCGAAGTCTTTCGTGTTGTTTGTGACGAGCGTGACGTTGAGCGACTGTGCATGGGCCGCAATCAGCTTGTCGAGAGCGTTTTTCCGGCTGTCGCGTGTCGCGAGTCTAACGGACGCATAGGCTCGGCCCGCTGCCACATCGAAGGGTGCAACCGGGATGTCTTGAATCAGGCTGTCCAGATAACCGCGTTCCGTTTCCGGATGGGCCGCGACCGCGACGCCATATTCCAGCTCGGCGAAGGTGATCGCGGACATCACGACATCGCCGACATGACATTGGGCAAAGCGTCGGGCGACGATCTCGGGCTGATGCTTGATCAGATAGACACACATGTTCGTATCGAGCATGTAGCGCGGCATCAGAGGCGATCCCGACCGTCCTGCTCTTGCTCGCCGCGACCGTCCGCCATGAAGTCAGGGGAGAATCGGGCAAACTTGGTCAATACCCCTGCCAATGACCGCCGTGCGGGGCGAATACGCAGTTCGTCGCCGCATCTTTCGATCTCCAGTTCAATATCCATGCGCTCGAAAGCCAGCTCGGCGGGGATCCGCACGGCTTGCGAATGACCATTTTTAAACGCTTTCGTGATGCGCATGAGCAGCTCGCGATCAGGGATGTACAGTGTATGTACCTTAGCTTGGGAAACAGCAAACGCAAGGCGTTGGAGAGCGCCGCGACGCGGAAGACGGCCGGGAGGGCGGGTGCAGATCCTGACTTGTTCCTCGCCGGTATGCCTGGGGAGCTCTCAAGTCGCGGCGATCCGGCCACGATCCCGAGGACCTTGATGTCCGATCAGGCGTGCAACGAAAGACCCTGAAGTTGTTCCGCCGCAGGAGGTAATGTGATCTTGCCGTCCCTGTTTATGAGCACGAAGACAGTCACCGATGCGGTTCGATGCGCTGTATGAAAGGCGTAATGCGTTCCAAGGTTGCGCCCAGCGTTTGACGCGCTTTCGCCGCATCGTAGTCGGCCTGCAATCCTACCCAGAAGCCATCGCTCAGGGCGAAGACGCGCGACAGACGCAGCCCGGTATCGGCGCTGATCGCCCGTCGACCGGCCAGGATTTCGCCGATACGTTGTTGCGGTACCCCGAGGGCCTTCGCTAGGCGATAAGGGGAAATGTTCAGTGGTTCCAGAAACTCGCGCGCCAGGATCTCGCCCGGCGGGACGGGCGCTAGGTCGCCGTTTGCGACATCCGAAAAATCCAGTTGACCCAAGTCTTCCACGGCAATTGCCATCGTCCGATTCTCCTAATGATAGTCGACGATCAAAACGTTCCACGCCTGCCCCTCACGCCACTCGAAGCACAGACGCCACTGATCGTTGATGCGGATGCTGCATTGGCCATCCCGATCGCCGCTCAGGGTTTCGAGTCGATTCCGCGGCGGCACGCGCAGATCGTCGAGCGATCCCGCGCAGTTCAACATTGCAAGCTTGCGTTGCGCTTGCTGCATCAAATCGGGCCCCCAGCGCTTCACCCGCTTGCCGGCAAATTGGAGGTCAGGTCCAGGATCTTGTGGCTGGTGATGAGGGTGGCGAACCGATTAGAGAAGCCGTTGGCCAACGAACGGCCGACGCTGGCCTGCGAGCCGTCGCCACAGGCGCCGACGACCATGTCGTAGCCCTCGTCGAGTTTGGCGAATAGACGCGGAATGTCGGCCGGGTCGTGCTGTCCGTCGCCGTCCATGAAGTCGCCGTCCATTAAAATGAAGATGTCGCCGGTCGCTGCGCGTGCCCCTGCCTTGACGGCGGCGCCGTTGCCGAGTGTGAAGCAGCATGGGTTGCGCGCGTCGCGCCGACTGAGGTTCCAGCTGTCTCGGCTGCCGGGTAACCGATCCGGCTGATCGGTCCACTCCGAGACCTCGGCATGCACCACGGCCACGCAACTCGCGAGTCCTCGCTGCGTGCTCCTAAGCGTTTGAGAGAGCGGCAGCACCGTCGTTCACGGGCTCTCTGCTGGATTTGCCTCAAGACGATGTACCTTTCGAGCGGATGCTGCTGCGCCAGCGCGATGTGGAGTTCTGAGGTATTTGCTGGATACCGTTGTTCTTTCCGAACTCCGCCGTCGTGAGCGCAATCCGAGGGTGGTCAATTGGCTTGCGAGCCAACGCTCCTCCGAGCTGTTTCTCAGCGTGGTGAACATCGGCAAGATCGAGCGCGGCATCCTGCTGCAGCAGACCAAAAACGTCCCGCTTGCATCGACCTTAGCGGGATGGTTGGAAACGATCCTGCATTGATATGCTGATCGGATACTCGCTATCGACACGGCCGCGGCACGCCGTTGGGGGCGGCTCTCGGCGGAGATCGGTCATGAGAGCGCTGATGTTCTGATTGCCGCGACGGCTCGGGAGGACGGCCTCACCGTCGCGACGCGTAATCTCCGACACTTTGTGCCCACTGGCGCCAAGGTGCTCAATCCATGGGATACGTCGGCTTGAAGTTGCGATCGATGACCGGAACTGCACCAATCCCGCTCGCAGGCTGCCCATAGCCGCGCCCCGTGGTCCCGAACCATCACACGGAAATCGGCGCTGATGCGCGAATCCGCGCTGCCCCCATCCCAAAAGCCGGCAGCGGCTTCGCAGGCGATGAGCCAGGTGTCGCGCTCGCGGGGCAGCGGCAAGAGTGGCTCAAAGGTGCGCGTCGGCACTTCGCCCCCGGCCAGAGGAGCATAGAGCATGGGAAGCATGTCATAGACCGGCGCCAAGAATAGGCGACCCTTGTCCGGGCGAAAGCTCAGATTTCCCAGGTGCATGTCGGTATTGGCGATCAAGCGGCCAAACCACCAGATCACATGAATGCGACGGCCCTCTTCGACACTCAGCAGGCGGGCGGCGACCAACGCATCGGCCAATGGACGCCAGTCGCTGGGATCCTTGCCCAACAGGGCCGCGTTGACCGTTTCCAAGCTGATGAGCGGGCTGCGGCCAAAACGGCCGTGTCGATCGAACCGCTCGACTTCCAGAAAGGTCCGTCCGCCGTGAGCGATGATACGGTTGCGGGCGCTGACCACAGTTGGCAGGCGTTGCGCGTAGTCCAGGGCAAGCTGCTCACAGGTCAGGAGATCGCTCCAGCGGGTGACGGTTGGCGACGCATCGGTCCCGGAAAACTTGACCAGGACATGAGGTGTCAGGCTTCCGGGCAACTCGCGCAGGGCGGTGAACTTGGGGAATTCACCGGCGGCACTGGAACCCGCCAGTCCCAAGGCTAATGCCGCTTCGGCGGCTTGGAGATAACGGATGGGTGTGTCGGATTTGCGCCACGGATCGGCCGGGCGAAGGCAGTCCTGCTGCCAGCGCTCGCAGGCGGAGTCACCCAGGATCAGATTGCCCGGTAGATCGGGTGCCGATCCGACTCAGCGCGAACAGGATGTGATCGTCGGTCCACAAGGTCGGGTTTTCGGGAACACCAAGTGACTGGTGCGCACCGCGGGCCACTTGCCGTCCCATGAAGCCTTGCGGTCGCATGTCGTAGAGTGGATAGGGCAAGCCGTCCCATCACCCATCGTGCAGGTCGTCGGCCAGTGGCCAATCGGTGTCATGCAGCGGCATCCAGCAGCCAGACGGAAAAACCGTCACAAGCCGCGTCAGCAGCGACGCGCAACCGGTGTCATCGACGGCGTAAAGGGGCAGATCCGCTGTGTCACCACGCAGGGGACGGCGCAACGCATAGCGTGTGCGGCGGGCTTTTCCGGCAACCAGGATCGGCTCGGGGCTTTCCTGCAACAGCCGGTGCAGGGTTGGGACGCTCACCCCGAGTTCCTTCGCCAGGTCAGCGGCCTTGATCGCCGCGCGATGGGCGAGAACCGTTCTCAACCGATCTCGGGCCAGTCGATGCTTGGTCGTCATTGGGCGGTGGACTGTCATCTGAGAAGATTCTTGAGAAGATTGAACGCCGCTCTGCAGCGCGCGTCCAGAGCACTGGGCGCTGTTTTCGACGACATCAGGTTCGCGCGCCGCCTCGTTTCACGGCGCGACTCACCGTCATCCGCCCGACCCCGAAGAAGTCCGCGATGGCTTGCAGGCTGTACTCGCCGTTTCGGTAGGCTTGCGCCATCGCTTGATCACGCTTGGGATATCGCGCAGCACACTCAGCCAGCGGTTTCGCCGCCGCACGGCGCTGCTGCCGGGGGGTTCTAGCAGTGCGCGATCCGGGTCGATCATCGCCTGCATCCGAGCGACGAAAGCCTCCGATCCGAGAAAGATCTGATTCTTCAGGGCATCCCAAGGGCAGGGCGTGTTGATACCCGCGGCGCCGAAACCCCGATACCCCGCCTCGGCCGGTGCGCGCGCTTCGCCGAACGACCGCAGCAGCCAATCGGTCGTCAGAAAGGGCGCCGGCGCATCGAGTCCCGCAGTCGCACGATCGCTGCCCCAGCGCCAGTCCTTCGGCGTCGCAAACATCCCGGCGCGGACCGGATTCAAGACGACGTAACGTGCCAACTCCAACAGATGAGACTCCTTCTCGACCAAAATCCCCTTGAAGCGACCCTGAAACAGATGTCCGACGCGGCCACGGGGTCTGGTTGACATGCTGCGTGTAGACACCGTTCAGTTGCCGCATCCCCTTGGACAGATTTTCGTGTCGTTGCGAATCTTACTCGATCGTACACGATAAAGACTCTGCCTCATCAGCCCAACGCCATGCGGCATGATCGTCAAGCGAGATCGTCCCCGGAGCGCGGAGCGAGAAGACGTCGACGCCAGCTCTGAATCCCAACCGGCTTCCCAAAAATGATACCCCCATCGGTGTACCATGCCCCCGACTCGCACGGAGCGTACGCCCATGTCCACGACCTCGGATCGACCGGATTTCCGCCCTGACCTTCAAGAATTGCGCGCCATCGCCATCCTGCTCGTTGTTCTCGCACATGCGAACGTGCCGTTCGCACAGGGCGGCTTCATCGGCGTCGATGTCTTCTTCGTCCTCTCCGGCTATTTGATCAGCGGGCTCCTGATCCGGGACCTTCGCTAAACCGGCCGCATCCGCTTTCTGCGCTTCTACGCCAGGCGGTTGAAACGCCTTCTGCCCGCCCTCGCGGCGATGATCGTCGTCGGCACCGCCGTTGCGCTCTGGCTCCTGTCGGAGCTCGAAGCGCGTGCGCAACTGGCTTCCGCACCCTTCGCCGCGGCCTGGACCAGCAACCTCTACTTCGCCTTCCTCGGCGTGGACTATTTCAACGAGCTGGCCGCGCGTGATCTCTTCCTGCACACCTGGTCTCTGGGCGTCGAGGAGCAGTTTTATCTGATTTGGCCTCCGATCCTGCTCGGGCTCTTCCTGATCGCTCGCAGCGCTGCGGGCTCCGGGCGTCGACAGAGCGTCTGGTGGTGGGGCCTGGGATTGCTCCTCGTCGCCAGCCTCGCCCTCGCGCTGTTCTGGACATCCACCGCACCCGGCTACGCCTTCTACCTGATGCCGTCGCGCATCTGGCAGTTCGCGCTCGGCGCAGTCGTCTTCCTGGCCCTGTTCGAGACATCACCGCTCAACGCGCCACGCGTCGCAGACCATCCACGCATCCGGTCACTTCAGTCCACCGGGATCATCGCCTGGCCGGCGCTCGGATGCGGACTGGCCATGATTGTGGGGAGCGCCCTGTTTCTGAATCCGCATCTCGGGTATCCAGGGTTTTGGGCGCTCATCCCCTCCTTGGGAACCGCCCTCGTCATCGCCGCCGGACACGGTCTGGCCGGTGGGCAGGCCGGGCCGCTCGCCCATCCCGCGCTCGTCTGGTTGGGCGATCGCTCCTACGCCTGGTATCTGTGGCATTGGCCGGTGCTGATGCTCGGCTTCTCCCTCGGCTTCGAAGGTCAGCCCATCCCGACTCTGGGTCTGGTGCTGCTGTCGCTCCTGGCCGCGATCCTCAGCTACCGCTTAGTCGAGTACCCCATCTGGAAAGGCCGTTTCAGTTACGCGGAACCGCGAAGGATTCTGCTCGTGAGCCTCTTGATCATGGCCGTCCTGATCGCCGTGCTCTTCCACCTCTGGCGAGGACTTGCGCCGAAGAGCGACGATATGCCGGGTGCGAACATGACCGAATGGCAGACGGATCTTCCGGTGATCTACCGGATGCCCTGCGATGCCTGGTACCACCACGCCGATGTGGAGCCATGCATCTTCGGACCGGACGACGCGCCCCGCACAGTTGTTCTGGTGGGGGACAGCATCCTGGCACAATGGTTTTCGATGGTGCCGGCCCTGTTTCCGGCACCCGCTTGGCGTATCGTCGTCTTGACGAAATCCGCCTGCGCGATGGTCGATGAAGACTATTTCTACCCGAGGATCGGACAGGTCTACACTGTCTGCAACGAATGGCGCGACGCGGTTCTGGAAGAAATCGAGCGTATTCGACCGGATGTGGTGATCACCGGCAGCGCAGCCACCTACGACTTCACCGAAGCCCAGTGGATTGAAGGCAGCGCCCGGGTGTTCTCGCGGCTCAGCAAGGCCGCCGCCACCGTCATCGTCATCCCCGGAACACCGAGCCTGCCCTTCGACGGCCCCGGCTGTGTGGCGCGAAGCCTGTCGGCGGATGGACAGATCGGCCGCACTGCCTGCGGGGCGACGGACCGCCAAGCGCATGTTGTGGGTCACGCGGGATCTAGGGCGGAGTGCGGAACGATTCGACAATGTCCGTCTTCTGGACTTGAACGATCTCGTCTGCCCCGAAGGGATTTGCAACGCCGTGACCGAGGATGGTTTGCTGGTGTTTCGTGACAGTCAGCATCTGACGGATCGGTTTGTGCGTGCCCGGATTCAGACGATTCGAGACAAGATGGGCTCTCCCTATCGTGAGGTAGATTCTACTGAACATTCGTCAAGGTGAAATCGGCGGGCGGGTGTTCTGAGATTGTAAAATGTGCTGTAAAAAGCATAGGTTGCTGCCGTTAGAAGAGAGAGGTTAAGCTTGATATCATGTCCGCAGTCGCCGAAATGCACCCGATCATCGTTGGGCTGACGCTGAATTATCGCGATGCTGGGCGTACCAAGCGCTGTGTTCAAAGTCTGCTTGATGACGGCGCGGCGCATGTGCTGGTGTGGGACAACTCTGCCGATTGCGGCGAAAGCGCTACGGCACTTCGTGATGATTGGGTGGGCGAGTCGCGTGTTTCGATCGAAGATAGCTCGGTAAACCTTGGCTTTGCCGCCGGCGCCAACCGGGGGATCGATTGGATTCGCGCGCATCATCCCGGAGCATTGATCTTCCTGATCAATAACGATGCGACTGTCTTGCCGGGGGCCTTGCACACATTGCATGGTACATTGCTTGCCCGTCCGCAGGCTATTCTCGCCTACCCTGACATCGATCAGGGAGGTCGATTACTGGGTCCGATTTACTACCAGCGCTGGTTTGCGCTGATCACCTTAGCGCCGCTTCCGGGCAGTTTTCCCTACGCAAGCGGCTGTGCCATTATCTTTTCCCCGGAGCGCTGGCCGACGCGCTTATTCGATGAAGACTTTTTCATGTACGGCGAAGACGCATTCCTTGGCTGGACGCACCGCAATACCGGGCGGCTAGCCTATACCCCAGGGGTCTGGGTGAGGCATGAAGGATCGGCTAGCAGCCGCATGGCTTCGCGTTTTTACGAAACGTGCCTGGTGGCAAGCCACTTGGTCATTGCGCGCAAGATCGCGCGAAGTCGTCTGGACTTCATTGCGCTGATACTTGGCCGTGCGTTAAGCTTGGGCGCGCGCGCTGTATTGCGGGCGGCGCGGTATCGGAGCTTCGTGCCGTTAGGCGCGTTGCGTGAAGGTTGGCGTTTGGCACGACCGGCCTTGCCCACCGATTCAACCCCAAGACTGCACTGAACTTATTTCGTCGAAGAGCACTTCCCACTGCGGCACGATTTTCTCCGGTTTGTAATCCTCAGCTCTTTCGCGACCTAAGTTCGACAACGCTTTGCGTAAGCCAGCGTCCCGGAGCAGTCGGCCAATGGCCGCGGAAAACGCCGCTTCGTCGTCATGTGGAGTCAGGATGCCATAACGTCCGTCGTCGAGTATCTCTGCCGGCCCGGAAGGGCAGTCCATCGCAACGACTGGCGTGCCGGCAACAAGAGCTTCAAGGATTACAAGTCCAAATCCCTCATAGCGCGAACACAATGCAAAGACGCAGGCGTGCGCCATCCAGGCAGAGACGTCGGCTTTATGTCCGGGAAAAAAGACACTATCCTGAACTCCGAGTGCGCGCGCTTCGTCCATCAATGCAGCACGCAACGGACCGTCGCCAAGAAGCACTAAATGATGATCTAACCCTTCCCCTCTCAACACAGCATGCGCGCGTATCAGGCGGTCGAAGGCTTTTTGTGACTGGAAGCGTCCGGCACTTAGTACGACAGGTTTGGAAAAACTTGGTGCATCTGGGAGAGGTGGCTTGAAAAGAGGAGCCGGTTTGTTGATAAAGTTTGGAATGGCGCGCCAGTCGGCATTGCGCGGAAATTGACCGAGTAGATGATGAAGATCGTCCAAGGCACCCTGCGAAGGGAAGACGACGTAGCGTAAACGGCGATAAATCGCCATCGAGACAGCACTATCGATAGGTTTGCCCTCGTCGATTATTCGCTCGCTGAGTGCGATATGAGTCCAGGACACAAAAGGTACGTTAGCGATTTGACTAGCCAAATAGCCATAGGTGGTCGCCGCATGTTCAGCGCCCCCGATGATGATGTGACATAGCTTGGCTAGTCTGGCCAGGCGAAACGGTAAAACTGACTTTTGCAGGAATCCTCGTGCATTCATTCGCAGAATTTCTAGACCGGCAATCGCTTCGGCATTGATCGCATCTGCACGCGGGAAAAGACTGACGATGCGAACCGTATGGCCGCGAGTACGGAGTCTGTGCGCGAGGCGCACGTTCATAGGTTGAGCGCCACCCATGCCTAGGTCGGCGGTAATAATGAGTATTCTGTATTTGTGCGCGTTCATTTACACTCGACTTTGGCCAATCTAGGCGGTCGCCGCGAGCTGTTCCAGCAGGCGATCGAGTCGCTTGGACGGAATTAGGACCATCTCCCCCTCGGACCGTGAGTAGGCGTAATTCTCCTCGGCCCAGATGGTGCGCCGCACCAGGGCCAGGCAATCGGAGAAGGTGGCGTGGGACTTCAGATACCAGGCCGTGGAGCGCGGCAGGGCGTCCCAGCGCTCGCGCCACCGGTAGACCATGAGACAGACGAGCGAGAACAGCGCCATCAGCATCGGCGTGGTGCGTGCGATCGCCAGATCGTTCCACTGGCGCTGGGTCTCGACGCCGAGGTGGCGACGGACTTCCTCGAAGGTGACCTCGAGCGACCAGCGCTGAACAAACAGCTCCACGACGCGGGCCGGCGCCATGTTCAGGTCGGTGGTAAAGAAGGCTTGCGTCGGCAGCCGGCCTTCGGGATCGACCACGAGCACCCAGCGAATCGGCAACGGCGGCCATCCCGCGGTGTGCCACAGACACACCTCGCTGAGCAGGCGCAGCGTTTTGGGCTGTCCGTACCATTGAATCGCGACCTCCTCGCCTCGGGTGCGCGCCGCTTCTTCGCGTGTGGCGAGCTTGGCCAGTACGCCGCCTTTCTTCGGCTTGGGGCCGCGCCGCCCGGCGGGCACCGGCTCGGGACAGGCGAACAGGCGTGCGTCCAGGCGCAGGCGCGTGACCAGGGTCGCTTGCGCGGCCAGCACTTCCCACCCCAGCTGAATGCAGGAGTAGCTGCCGTCGCCGAGCAGGATCCAGCGGCGTTGCTGCAGCCAGCGCGAGACCAGCCAGACCATCCCGATGGTGAGCTCCACGACCGTGCGATGGTGCCGCGCGGCCGCCTCGTCGGCCCGTTTCGACGGCGCCAAGCGGGTGAGAAAGGGCAGCGCCCAAGGCCGCGTGCTCCACGGCACGGGCACCAACAACGCCATACAGATCCACTCCAGCCCCAAACAGGTCACCACCTTGCTGCGCGAGGAGCGCACCGCATCGCGATACATCCCCTTCGCTCGAATGCGCGCGCCCTTGCGCCGTTCCAGTGTCTCGTCGACCGCCACCACGATCGGCACCTGCGCCGGCAACATCCCGAGCAACAGCCCCAGCAGAATCCGCGCCCCTTGGCGCGACGACCAGCGTGCCCGATTCAGCACCCGGTGGTAACGCTCGAAGCGCCGCTCCGCGCTCAGCCCCATCGCCCGCAGCGCCGCCGTCACCGTGCGCGGCCCTTGCGCCAGCAGCGTTCCCGTCAGCAAGACGTGCAGATGCGCCAGGGTCGGCGCGGTGAACAGGCAGGCAAAGGGCTGCAGAACAGATACAATCGCGGCAGGCAGAGGGAACATCCGCAGGCAGGTCCGAGGTTTTGGTCGACATCGGACGATACCGTCCGCGGCCCTCTGCCGCCACATCAATCGGGTCTGTCACCGTCGCTCCCGGCGCCTCGCGGCGCTTCCGCCGGGGCCCGGAAATGGCCAAAGTCGAGTTACAGACAACTGCCAAAAGGTTTGGGTCGAATACCGTAGGGGAAGGGAAATCGTTCAGAAAATAAATACCACGATGGGATGCATTGTTCAAATGCCAGCGTCCCCGATTGAGCAAGCGAAGCAACGCTCGGTGGGGTTTTCTAGACGACCAAAAGAGACGTGGTGCCTGGGATTCTAGGACGATGTTGTCAGGATTAAAGCCGGCTGCTTCTAATACCTGTATTAAAGAAAATTCCGTAAAGTTAGTGGCGTGAGTGAAATCGAGGGAAGCATCGAATGGGCCGACGATACAAGCAAGGTTAGGTGTGCGTATACTTAGGCGGCCAAGCGGTGCAAGAAGCCGATAAAAACGGCGCAGCGTTTCTACAGTCCGGTCTCTTGGAATGTGCTCTAATACGTCGTGAAAAAATACGATATCGAAAGATTTTGGTGGAGCATCGGCTAGAAAATCTATCAAGTCAGCGTGAATTAGCTTCGCCCGGTCTTGCAGTCGAATCGTTGCTATTTCGAGCAATTGATTGGAGATCTCCACGCCCGTCAAATCTCTAAAGCCGACGCGGGAAAGCGCTGTCAATAGATGGCCCTGGGCGCATCCCGCATCGAGGATTCGTGCTTCGTGGGGGATTGTGTCAATCCAGCGCGGTAGGCGATCCCTTTTTATGCGTTCGAGATCGTCAGGTAGGCGTTCACGAAATGCCATTTTTTTGTAGTGGCGAGCATACTGTTGAAATAATTCTTTCGACGTATCGTTCATGGAACCTCAAATTTTCTTGGGAAGACGAGGAAATAGCCAAGCGGTCAAGCATAAGGCGATCTCCGTACCATAAAAAGCAATAACGGCGCCAGGCAAACCATGTGAGCCGATTAACCACGCTGTCATGAAAATGCTGGCCAAGGTGCCAGCGATTAGGCTAGCTGTCAGTGCAATATGGCATTCGTTAGTCAAGAGATAAACATGACTTAAGCTGCGCACTACCTGCAGCGCCGGCAGGCCAGCCATCCACATCAGAATCTCTGCCGCGGGCGCAAAGTCGTCGCCTAAAAACCGCGGTAACCACGGTGCGAGCAGAACCAGTATCGCGCCTCCGCAGAGAGCGATAGCAACCAGTGCCGCTCCGGTAACGAGCAAACGTCGCTTAGGATTAGAACTGACGAACACCCGCGGCCACAAGGCTTCCTGCAGGGCGACGAGCGGAAGGCTCGCCAAATCAATGGCACGTTGCGCCAAGCCAAACTGCCCGGCCTGAGCATAGCCTAGTTGGGCCAACACCGGCTTGTTGAATTCAGCCTGCAGGCGAAATGATAGAGCCCCCGTGAGGAAGGGCAGGCCGTCTCGTATGAGTGTCAAAGGGGAATATAGCCTCTCGCGGTCGGATGCAGGGTAGTGGCGCTTCATCCACCCCCAAAGCACCGCAGTGAAAAGGAGACTCGCTGCTGCGTAGGTGAGCATCCAGCCTTGTGGGGATGGCGTGGCCAGCATTAGGTAGACGCCTAGGGCGGCGAGCCGAGTCAGAATTAGCCCGGCGCTGATAAGACCGAAATTTCGGGTGTGATGCCGGGCCTGTTCTGCGCGGCCGACTAGCTCTGTCAGTGAGCCGCTCGCTATTTCAGCAGTAACCAAGGCCGCGATGGCGGGGAAGTGTGCCGTCTGCGGCAGGGCCAGCCAGACGATTCCGAGGGCAAGCGGGGTGAAGAGGAGCAGGGTATGCCTCCACACGTCAACCGATGCATGAAGGAGTGCAGGCAGAGCCTCGGGCAGTCGGGCACCGTCACGCAGGACGATGCCAGGTGAGTGCGGTCAGCGATTTTGATGGTGGCGTGATCAAGTTGCGTGATGGGGGTCGGCGAAGCGCTCCCGCGGTCTCGCGCGGCCGGGGTATGGGCCGGCGGCGCGAGGTGGATCAAGCGCGGTGACGGGACTCAGAACAACAGGGGATCGTCGAAATCCGGTCCGTCGAACAGGTCCGGTTGGTGGTCGCGAGGCCGGTTGTCGTCGCGTTCGGCATCGCGGATTTGGGAGGCGTAGCGGGTCTCGAACTGATCGGTCAGTCGGAAGAGGACCTCCCGGATGGCGAGGACCGCGTCATCGGACAGGGGTGGCCAGAAGAATGGCTGCAGGGTGGTGTCGGGCTGCGGCATGGTGGTGCTCCGAGTCGGTCAACGTGGCAGGGCGGCCCGCCGCGGGGTGGCGGTGGTGGGCGGGGTGAAGACCTCGAGGAAGAGCGCCTCGTCGAGGTGGGGGCGCTCGGTTTGGGCGGCGACGGCGAGCAACTCGGCGGCCAGGGTGGTGAGGATGCGGTAGTTGCCGGCGGCGTGGTCGCAGAGGGTGTGTTGCAGGGGCTCGCTCATGAGGGCGGCGTTGCCGGCGCTGGCGCACAGGTGTTGCAGGCAGGCGAGCAGCTCCTCGCGGCGCGCATGCTCGGTGGCCAGACGGGTGCGGATGCGCGAGCCCAGGGGCAGCAGCTCCTCGCGGCGCAGGTGATCGGTGAGGCGGGTATCCCCGGCGAGGACGACGCACAGCAGCGGTTGGGAGTCGAAGCGGGCGCTGGCGAGCAGGCGCAGCTCGTTGAGCACGGCGGGGCTCATCTCCTGGGCCTCGTCCACGAGCAGCACGGCGCGCCGGCGGGTGGTCTGCAGATGGCCGAGCCAGGTGGCACGCAGCGCCTTGAAACCGCCCCAGCGGTTGTGCGGACGCAGCGGCACGGCGAACAGCTCGCCGAGCTCGCGGTAGAAATCCCCGAGGCTGCTTTGCGGATGATCGATGGCGCCGACGCTCAGATCCGGGAGCCGGGCGAGACGCTCGGCGAGCAGACGCAGCACGACGCTTTTGCCGGTGCCCGGTTCGCCGTGGATCATCGCAAACCCGCCTTCGCGGATCTGCGCCTGTTCGATGCGCCACAGGAAGTGTTCCACGCGCGGGGGGATGTAGAGCGCCTCGATCGGCAGCTCCGAGGAGAAGGGATGCCATTTCAGGCCGTAGAGGGCGAGCAGTCGCGCATTCATCGGGTGTCCTCGGCGGTGTTCAGGGGCAGATAGGCCGGCGGCAAGCCGGTCGCGGCATGGGTCTCGAGGAGCTGGCGCAGCAGCGGCGCCATCCCGCTCGGTGTGCTCGGTTGCGGCACCGGTGCGCCGGGCACCAGCGCACGGCGGGCCTCCCCGGCATTGGCGGCCTTATCCAGCGGACGCAGGGGGCTCAAGATCGCACCGCTGTGCGGATCCACCAGATCGACATGGGCCAGATCCCAGCGCGCGTAACGCAGATGCACCGTCTCCAGGGCGCGGTAGCGTGCGGGGATTTCCAGGCGGATGCCGGCCAGGCTGACGGTGCCGTCGGCCCGGCGTTGGCGTCGTGCGACCTCGATGCGGAAGGCCGCGCGCAAGGCGGCGGCGTCCGGGCAGGGGCGCGCCACGGTCGGGCCCTCCAGATAGCGCGCCAGCGGCGTAGTGGCCAATTCCGAATGGGTGCTGCGGTGATACTCCTGCTCGACCCAGGCCTGGGTGGCGTGGTTGAGGGCCTGCAGCGTGAGCCCGGACTCGCCTTCGAGCATCGCCATCAGGCGGCCTTCCACGCGGCCCCAAAAGGCCTCCTGCTTGGCGTTCTGATAGGGCGAATAGGGCAAGGTGGTCTGATGCAGGACGCCCAGACGGGCCAATCCGGCGGTCGTCTCCTCGGCCAGCATCGCCGCGCCGTTGTCGGTCATCAGGGCGCGCGGCAGGCCGCGCTTCATGAACGCCTGCGACAGCCCGTGCACCAGCACCTCGGCGGTCTCGTTGGTGTACCACTGCAGGTGACAGACCAAGCGCGAGCGATCGTCGATGACCCCGAACAGCAACGGCGTGAGCCAGGTTCCGGCCGCCGTGAGCACCTTGCGCGAGCCGTGATGGAAATCCAGGTGCCAGAGCGCCGAGACGTGCTCGACCTCGAAGCTGCGCACCTCGCGCTGCTCCAGGCGATCGCGCGCGGCCAGCGCGCCGGCGGTGTCGCGCTTGGGGGTGGCGCGGCGCACCATCCCGTGGGCCTTCAAGTAGCGCCGCACGCTCGGATAGGACGGCACCGGGGTGGCGGTGCCGGCGAGGGTCGCGGCCAGGTTGTCGCGATGCAGCTGGGCGGTCCAGCCGGGATGATCGCGGTACTGCGCCTGCAGGGCCTCGCGGGCGGCGGGCAGCACGCTCGGGAAGGCCCCGCGATCGGCGCGCACGCGATTGCGCAGCACCGCCACCGGATCGGGCGCGGCGCGCGCGGCGTAGTACCAGCGCTCGAGGGTCGACACACCGAACCGAACATCCAGGCCGGTGACGGGATGGCGCCAGGTCTTGGCGGCCAAGGCGGCGAGTGCCGCCTGCAACTCGCCGTCCGACGGCGGGGCGGCGAGCAAGGGTCCGATGATCGCAAAGCGCACGCGGGCCCAACGCTCGCGTTGCGGAACCTCCACGGGGGTCGGCATAGGGGTCTCCCGGCCACGGCGCCGGGGGTTCCGACACCTTCGCGACCAGCCTAGCCGGGTGCCCCGGCGCCTTCGAGCTGCATCCTCTGCGTGGCGTCAGCCGCCCTCGTGCAGCCTGCACGAACGACTCGTCAAGGGACTCAAAAAGCGCAGCAACGCCACCAGGGCGTCCGCGGCATCGCCGAGGAAGCGCTCGAGCAGACTCCCCGGCGCCTGCTGCAGATCCACCGGCGGGACAAAGCCCCCTGCGCGCTGCACCACAGCGGGGTCTGCGCCAACTGCTCCCGCCACCAGGTCTGCCAGCGCCGCAGGGTGCGGATCGGGACCGCCAACGTCGCGGCCAAGGCGTCCGCTTTGGGGTGATGTCCGCTATGGCGCACGCAGGCCACCACGACGATGAGGCCGAGATAGACCCGCCGGCCCAAGAACCGCACCGAGCGCGGCGTCAGGCGTCGCCGACACTGCGCACAGCAAAAGCTGCGACGCGTGGCGAACGCCTCGCGCCATGGCTCCGGACAGCCGCGCGGTTTACGGGGGTAGTCGGCCTGATGCAGCGTGCCGCCGCAGGCGGGACAACCGGCCTCTCGGGCGGCCTCGGCGAGATCCTCGTCGATGTGCAGCAACAAGGCGAAAAACGTGGGGCTTTCAAGGACGGCGTGGCACACTGATGGCGTCTCTTTGTCTTCGCAAACAAGAGACTCTCCCGACGGGTGCTGTTGTTCAAGCACCCCGAGGGAGGCCCACCGCTCGCCCTCATGAAAGATGACGATTTAAGGGGAAATAACCATCAGGGAAGGTGGCCGTGCTCACCAGGCGTGCCCAGGATAACCAGCGGCGGGAAGAATGAGGCGAGGGCGAGCACGGTGACGAACAGCCCGTAATCTTCTGCCCCAAGTGTCTTCGCGAGGAGCACTACACTCGTGATCTGCGCGGCTGCGCGGAGCAGGAGCCAGCCGAAGAGTTCGCTGCTAGATCGAAGATAGGCGCCTGGTCGCCAGCGTAGCATGTTCGCCAAAAAATAGTTCACACCTGCTCCAAAATCCCGAAGTCGTTGATCGCTTGTTTCGCTTTCATCACTTCAAGTGCAAACCCAACTCGCAGCATGTAACGTTGGGTCTGTGCATAGGTAATATTTATGACGGCCTCAGAGGGCATGGGTAGTAGGTCCCAGTCGATAAATTTCGATTGCTGGCGGAACGGTAACGTCTTGCCTCCCACGGACGCACGCCGCGGTTGCTGACTATCGTATGACAAGCCGGAGAACGTACCCATTAAAATGACGCCTCGCGTAACGCCTGATCTTTTTCATGACAAGCATTCAGGCTGTCTGGATCAGTCGACGATACATACTGATATAGGCATCAATCGCTCTTTCCTCCCCAAAGTTTAGGACTGCTCTCTCCCTCGCGGCTTCTGACATCTGCTGCCAATCGGTAATCTGCTCACAGAGTCGTCTCGCCGCGGCAACAAAGGCGCCGACATCATCGATGGGGCAAAGGATACCCGTTCGGCCTTGTTCGACAACTTCCGGTAACGCAGAGCCATCGGTTGCAATAACCGGGCGCTGGCAAGCCTGGGCTTCCAGCGCGACCAGACCGAATCCCTCAATGCGGGTCGGGAACAAAAGGGCATCGCAATTGCGGTAGGCATCGATGAGCGCTTTATCTCCATCAAGACGCCCGAGACCGATCATATTGATCGGGAGATTGGCACCAGCACCGAAATCCGCGGGTTTGGCGTTATAGAGCAGCTCAAAATCACCACCAAGCCTACGCATGATTTCCGGCAACAGATCAGCCCCTTTTCGACGGCTCACTGTACCGATAAAGAGAAGGCGAAACGGGTGGTGAGGAGTCTGTCGCTGGTCAGGTGCGAAGTGTTCCAGGTCGATCCAGTTATGAATGACAACGGTGTCGGATCGTCCAAATGTCCGCACAACCTGGTTGGCTGTGTATTGGCTTACAGTGGTAACGGCGTTGGCCTTCGCGATGCTAGAGGTTTCGCATGCCATGACCCAGATGCGATGGTATAGCCGACGCGGGAGATTCTTATATGGAGTTAAAGCGAGATCGTGCACTGAATGATGAACGGTGACGACTAACGGTAAAGTTTTAGTAAGAAAGCGCGGATGAAGCCATGAATTGACGTGTGTAATGTTTGCCCAGGTCGGTGGCTTCGGCGATTTAACTGTCAAAGGCATGTACTCTGCGCGACGGGGTAGCCAAGCGATTTCGGAGCGGATGCCCCGTCGGTTCAATGCTTCCCCCAGGCGGATCGTGAAGACGTCCGTTCCAGTGCCGGTGCGGACAGCAGGAAACCAAATAGCTGGTGACGGAGGTGTTTTGTTGGTCATGATGAGGTTGGTTGCGCTGTTCTTAGAATCAAAATCGTTGTTGGCAGTAGGCCGGACAGCGAATCAATCACGACCGCTGGCATTTGTGCCGCAACCCGGTTCAGCCATGGCCCGTCGTCAATCGCCGCCATGATCTTGACCGCCTGACCAGCCATCGTCTCCCACCTGAGATCGGCGGCTCGCAGCATGCGGCGGAGTTCTAGTGGGCCGGGCGGGTAACAATCGTATAAGGATCCTTTCCTAGCGGCTCTCACGTAGGTGTCGGCCAGCAGTTGCGGTAGCCAGCTCAGGAACGGAAGCCGGTAATGCGGCTCCAGGATGGCCCAGCGGTTGGGAGCAGCGAGGTAACCGATGCCGTTAACTCTCAACACACGATGAATCTCCCGCAGATGGGTCAGTTGTGCGGTTCGGTCTCCGACGTGTTCGATGACCTGATTGGAGATGACGAGATCGAAGGATGCTGTCGACAGGGGTAAATGGGCATCGTCGATTCTCAGAAATTGGAACCCGGCCTGAACTATTCGTTGATCAGCGACGTCGACGGATGTGACTGCCCCATCTTGTCCAACCTGTTCTGCAAGGGCTGCAGCGATGACGCCGGAGCCGGTGCCGATCTCCAGAACGTGTTGGCCCGCCAGGGGACGCAAAATTTCCAGGATGCGGATAATCTTCTCAGCCTTGAGTAGGCGATGAGGCTGATCGCAGGACGCATGGCTGGATCGTTGATTGGATCGATTTTTCATGAGCTTGGTCTCACGCGCGGATCGGGTACACCCGGCATCCGATATCTGCAAGTTTAGGCTTGCGTCCCGCAGGTTCCGAGACAAGCTGATGATCAGTACGGATGCCAGTGTCGATGGCACTTATGTAAACCAATTTTGGCCTCAGTGTCGCCAATCCGCCGTTGCGCTCGGCGTGGATCCGTGCCGCGTATTCGCTCTGATCGTGTTATGGATCTGCCGCAGCGTCGTCATGTGAATCGAGGTTTAAGCGGTAGTCGCTCGTGGACTGCTCGAAGGTATTCAGAATGTCTAGCAATCGCCAAGCAGATCGGATCGCGAGCCGCAGTCGGTCGAAGCGTTCCACGGCCAATTCGGGATAGTCGTGGGTGAATTCATTGCGAATTCGCCGTAGTTCGATCCACTCCTCGGCGGAGGCTAGCCATTCCAGTTGCTCCAGGCGATTCAGTCGATCCAAGACCGACATCGGGTGAATGTCCTCGCCAAGCGCCCGCAACGCTGCCGGGAAAAGTCGCGCGCCCATATCGTCCTGGAGTCGCGTATTGCGGTAGGCGAATTGATCGAGGATGCGCCGGTCCTCTTTGCCGATGTTGGCGAGGTCCTGAATCTGGAGCGGCCGTTTCGCCAGGTCTGCCAGCGCATCGGAGAGTTCGGCGCGATGGGCCTGGCATAGCGTCAGGGCCTGCTGCAACGCCAGGCGCTCGGCTTCCAGGCACATAGAAGAACCCCCGTTTCGCGGGCGATCCGGACAATGTCGCGCGGATCGTCAGGCTGGGCGATCAGCACATCGATCCGTCGTTCGCCGAGCCTGCGCTCCAACAGCACCAGAAAGCGGATCTTTCGGCGCAGAGTATCATCGCCCGCTGCGGGTGTGATCAGAAGGTCGATATCGCCTCCGCGCTTCTTGTCGTCGACGCGGGAGCCGAACAGGGCCACGCGGGTTCCCCGACCGAATGCGTTCTCGGCGGCCTCGTGGATGGTCTCAACTTGGTCGGTGGTCAGCCGCATGGGTTGGATCGATCGGTGTTGTTTCTAAGTCAGGTCTTTTCGGGATCTTCGTTGAGCGGTTCCGACAATAACACGCCATACCGCAGAGCGATTGTCCCCCAATCGAAGGCCTCGGCGCAGTGGTCGCGTGCATTTACGGCGTAGCGATCGCGTCGGATCGGATCGGCGAGCAGTTCCACGATGGCGTCGGCCAGCTCCACGGGGTTTCGGGGATTGACCAGAAACCCGGTGTTCTCATCCAGAACAATATCCCGAACTGCCGGCACGTCGCCGCAGATCACCGGGCAACCGCAACCCATCGCTTCGACCAGAACGAGACCGAAGCCCTCTTGATCGCCGCTGTCTGCAACCAGGAAAGGGGCGACGAAGAGGATCGCGCGGCGGTAGAGGGCGGGCAGATCGGACTGCGGCACCATACCCTTAAAGTCGACGTGGTCGCTGATGCGCAGCGACGCTGCAAGCTGTCGCAGCTCGGACTCCAGCGGACCGCCGCCGGCGATAGTGAGTCGGGTGTCGGGAAACGCGCGCAACACCCGTGGTAGAGCAGTAAACAGTAAACCCATACCCTTCTTTTCGACCAGTCGTCCCACGAACAGCAACTGGTTTTTCTCGCGAGGGATGCGCGGGTCAGGGGTGAAGCGTTCGCGCAGATCGACGCCCATGGGGATGACCGCGATCTTCTCGGGAGCAATGCCGAGGGCGATCACTGCGTCGCGCATGGCCTCGCTCACCACGCTCACTCGCGTGCTTTCGTGCAGAACGGCACGCTTTATGGCGCGAAATACCGAGCCGCGCAAGGCGAACAGATCCCCGCCATGCGACGTGCAGACCAGCGCGACCGGGCGACGGGCCAACTTGCGTGCGAGCAGTGCCACCAGGCCCTGGGGGATCAGCCAATGGGCATGGATCAGATCCCACTCGTCATCTCGCAGCACTCGGACTAGCGCCCACAACTGGCCGATCAGGAAGGGTGGCACCAGCAGGTAGTTGAGCGGGTTGGCGCGCAGGCGGTTGAGGATACCGCCCCCATGGCTGGCGAGGTTCTCCCGGCTCCGGAGAAAGTAAGGGAAGCGGACGACGCGCAGCCCGTCCAGGGTCTCGCGCTCCAAGCTGCCGGGCGAGCGCGGCGTCAGCACGGTGATGTCGAAGGCGTCGGTCAGGCGCCGGCTCAGCTCGAAGACGAACGGCGGTTCGACGTCGTCGCGCCAGCGCGGAAAGGTCGATGTCAGAACCAGCAGGCGCGGCTTAGGTCTGGGCATCGCGGGCAGCCATTCATATCGCTGGTCGACCTTCGCGTTGTCTGCGCATCGGCATCGGACGTCCTGGACTCCGCGTTCATCAATCTCCCTCTCGGTAGTTCAACGCAGTTATCTGTTCCGAGATCAGACCCATCATGAAGACCAGGATCGCGGCGGTGAGCAGTAATGCGCTCATGTTGGTGAAGCGACCTAGGGTTACAAAGGTATAGAGATAGTAGCCGATACCGGTCGCGAAGAAGGCCGCGCTGACCGGAAAAAAGACCTTCAGGGGTGAGTAGAGCGTCGCAACCTTGAACATGATCAGCAGGAAGCGCACGCCGTCCCGAAACGGGCGTAAGTGGCTGGTGCCTTGGCGCTTGGCGGCATGGATGGGGACATAGCCGACCGGATAACCGGACCGAAAGAACGCCATCGTGATGGTGGTGGGGTAAGAGAATCCGTTCGGCAACAGATATAGAAAGCGCTTGAACCGCTCTGCGCGGACGGCACGGAACCCGGAGGTCAGGTCGAGGATCGTGTGACCCGTGATCAGGGTCGCGAACCCATTGTAGAAGCTGTTGGCAAGCGATCGGCCGACGCTGGCTTGGGAGCCGACGCCGCGCGCGCCGACCACCATATCGTAGCCCTCGTCTAGCTTGGCGAGCAGGCGCGGGATGTCTGCCGGATCGTGTTGGCCGTCGGCATCCATAAAAATCAGGACGTCGCCGCTCGCCGCGCGCGCCCCGGATTTGACGGCGGCGCCGTTGCCGAGGCTGTAGGGGTGCGAGACGACGTGGGCGCCGTGAGCGCGGGCGACCTCGGCCGTTTGGTCGGTCGAGCCGTCGTCGAGCAGAATCAGTTCGGCTTGAGGCAGCGTCGCGCGCAAGCGAGTCAGCAGGCCCTTGAGCGATTTGGCCTCGTTCTTGGCCGGTAGGATGACCGACAGGGGTGTCGTGGTGGCTGCCGGGTATTCCGGAGAGAGAGAGTTGCTCAAGATCGCCTCGCCGATGTCTTCCGTTCTGTGGACTTTGTGTTGTCATGGTGCAGCATAGGCCGAGGCCTCGGTCGGTGCCGCATGGTAAGTCGCCGCGACGGCCAGAGTTGCGCGAGACGTTTGCAATGGGCAACTGACGGGGAGTGTCAAAAGTCAAGACCTGACCGCGATGCCCCCGAACTGCACCGGCAGCAACCGTAATGGCGTCTCGGCGCGGGATCACGCCGGCCCGCCGCACTCTTGGTGCTCCCGGCCGAAGACGGCCCGCCACCGCGACAGGCTACCGGTCGAAATGCCGTGACGTTCGCAGTACTGTGCCTGCGTCAGACCACTGCCCGGCCAGCCCCGGACCAACTCCCGCCACTGCTCGCGACTGCGCCGCTTCTCTGCCATGCTCTTCCCCTCCGTGCGTGGAACATGGCGGCATCTTGCAGATCGCGCAGTGCGCGGGGTAGATGTATTTCGCCGGACGCTTACTGCTCTCTACTCTACCCGATGCACTGGAACTCCGACACCTGGTTGTGCCGAAGCGCCTCAACCGTGCGGGTCGGGTCCTTTACTCGGAAAAAGGTGCGTGAGTTGCGATGTCGTCAGGATGATGTACGCGCCAGAGCTGGAATTCCGCGCCGGCAATATAAACACGCTCGAACAATGGATCATGCATCGTTTGCATGTAGAGTTGATTTCCCACTTTGTTGTGGGTGAATGGATCATGAAGTACTCCATAGTGATCTGTGGTATTGATGTCCATGATCCAGTGTCCTTCGTGTGCGAAATCGATGGCGTCTTCACTTCGTTCGCTGATTAGATTAAGGCGTTTTAGCATAACCGTATTGCCCTGAAACTGAACGACCCCTTCGTTCATATCGATAGTGAACAGACCATCGGGATCGACGATTCCTCCGTGTTCTCCCGCCAGCGGCATCTTAGGAAACAAAATGTAGTTAGGGTGGATGCCAGCGCCGCGTTCGGCGTTCCAGCTGGAAAACCAAAACCACCAGTGAGTGTTGCGCATCGTTTGCCGGTCGAGTACTAAGTAGGCGGGGCACGTTTCTGATGGAAACAAAAACGTGATCCACCCGTCGAGAGTCTCGATGGGTAAATCTCTCCATTGCTCCGTAAGCCAAGTGCGGGCAACCTTCGGGGTCATACTATATATCTCGTTCAAGAAAGCTTGGCTACGCATCCAGTCATGGTCGTTGCGATCCAGAAGCCTTTGCATCCCCGATTGTCCATGCGCGAGAAAAAAATGCACAATTCGGGCGGACTGGAGCGGTGTATCGGCATATAACGGTGCCGCGGTGAACGTCCTTAGTGCGCTCGAATGGGATGACCCGTCACATACTGTGGCCCGCCGCCCCCAATAACCTAGAGCGTAACCGTAGTCACATAAATTCCACAGGACAGCATCCGCCGGTAGTTTCATTGGTATTTGCATCATGTGCTTTACCACATCCATAGGTACAATTGGCGCTGCGGCCCTATAGTCTCGTGCCATGAAGAGTACAAGGACGAAGGCGAAGGACATAGACGTCATGATCACGAATGCAGATGTGCGCGACAATTGTCCACGGGCCAGCGCGAGGAGTCCAGCTAGACCAATAGCGACAGTGGGGTTTAGAAAGATTATGAAGCGCTCGGCTTGAAAGAGTCCAAATCCGCCAATGAAAATTAAAGGCACCAGCGGAAGAATTAGCGCCGGGCGCTTGCGCCCGATGTATGTTAATCCAACAAAAGCCAATACGAGCATCAGCCAACTGCCTGCGACTAAGCTTGCGGACTGAAAAAACCCGAGATCCTGTTGCTCCCCAATTGCGATAGCAGTCGGTGAAAATACGCCTCCACCTTGATCGTTCACATAGCGAATGCTTCCAAGGCTTTTGGAGAAGATGTCAGAGAAACTAATGGGCATGACTGCGAAAATGAGCAACAGTATGCCAAAGCTTGCATAGCGAACAGGACGACTAGGCCAACGAAATCCGACCATGAGCAAGGCAGGGTATACGGAAAGCAGTACCACTACATTCGGCGCCTGGTCCCACCAGTGAAACAACATTACGACCGAGCCAGAGTAGATCAAGAAACCAAACACGACGGCGCGCGCACGGAGTGTCTTATTCAAAAACACTGTTGCGACGGCTGCCAGGCAAAGAGGGGGAATTACATTTAATGTATCGGTATCGTACCAACCCAGTGAACTTCGTTGCACAAAGTAGGGCATCAGCACCGCAAAAGCCGCTGCAGCGACCCCAACCAAGCGGCCCCCAAGCTCTCGCCCTATGATGGCAGCAGGTAGTGCGACAAGCGTCCCTAAAACGGTCGGGAGAATACCGGCGATGAGTTCGAGCGGCAGACCAGTAAAGCGTGCCAGCGAGGCTGTCATCAAGGACAGCATCGGAATCGGATTCGGGCGCGGAGGACGCTCCGGGAACACCCTTAGGGAATCTGTATTGTGATAAATTCCCTCGACCAGATCACGGGCAAGTCCAAGATAGAAATATCCATCCGCGTTTCCGGGAAGGGGACGCAAAGTCAATAACGAGCCAGCGTCGAGAGACGGCCATGTCGGCCAGGACAGAAGACGGACAATCAATCCCAGTATTAGGATAAGAAATAAAAGGATGGAAAAAAAAGGTAGGCTTTCAAAGAATGACGCAGTGCTGAGAGATGGGCGGGCGTTCATTTCTTCAATGCTCTTTAATTATCTGGGTGACTCTGGGCTATGGTGTAGAAAAGATTTCTTTGTCCGTCTCAGAATGATTTAATCCTTTATCCTGCACCTTGCGCTCCAGGATGTCGAGCGTGAGATCGGTCATCGCCGTATTTGAGCGGTTAATTGTCCGGCGCCGAGCAATCGAGGCTTGAGCAGAGTTTGTATCGCCGAGGAGATCATAAATGTGAACTTGAAACTGCAGGACCGGCAGCGCATGCGGCGCGATCCGCTCCGCTTGCGAAAGGATGTCCAAAGCATCCATATGTCGGTTGTTGGCGTAGCATATTTTTGCCGCTACGAAGAGCATGCGCGTCTGAGAGTTGGTGTCTATATGATCCTCTCGATAGTTGATCGCCTCAATTAGTTTCAGAAGGTCGTCGGTCTGCAGCGGAGGGCACGCACGATGTTCGAGTAATGACTCAAGCACGAAAACGCCATCTACGACCGATATATTTACTTCACCCGTGTTCTCTAGCGAGATGCGTAAATTCTCGAAGCGCTCACGAATCGCTCTTTCATCCTCGACTTTGCATGCGTGCAGCAGAGCTTGGATTCGTACATCTGCACAATCTGCACACATTTGTGAGGTCCTGTCGAGAATCTGTATCGCATAGCGTTTCCGCTCGTCATGAATAAACCTGTTATTCGCGTCGGCAATCCCAGTGTCAGATACACCCGTCTCGATAAATGCTGCGTGCAAGGCAGCGCGAGGCGACTCAGGGTTTCGGTTGGCCCATTGCGCCGCGGCATGCCTCTGGTCGCCCCAAAGAGTTGTCATTGCAAATAGGGAGGCCGCGTTGATTGCAAGTAATGAGACGAATAACATGGGCGCGACGCGCGCGAGTTTTCCAGGTGCGTGAGTGGTGGCGATTGATAATGCAAACGCGATTCCGAAAACGGCCAGATAGTTACGGTGCTCGAATACAAGTTCGAGGCTCAAGACGGTGGATTCGAGAAGATGCCCTGTGAAGAACCACAAGAGTGCAAATAGCGGCCACGGATTTTTCAACCGAACATAAATCCAAGCAGATAGCGCAGTGACGATCGCCCAAGCAGTGGCGGCGATCAGGCACTGGAGGGCCGAGAAATCAATGACATTGCGGTGGTCGTGGAATGGTCCGAACGCAGTGGGCAATGGTGCGATCGCTAGGCGAAGGTATTCCCATAACATAACCACTTGGTACTGAAGCCGTTCCCAGGGCGACCAACCGCGGAGTTCAACGATTGTGAACCAGTCAAGTCGTAATGGGGAAAGATACCATAATAGAAGCGCGAGTGCAGAAAAGAGCAGGGTGCGTGATGCGAAATGCAGATGGCCGTGGAAACGCCGATTTCCCAAGAGCAGCGTATCGATCAACAGGACGAAAACCGGTATAAGTGCCGCACTTTCTTTGCTGTACAATCCTAATAATGTACCTAGGCCTAATGAGCCGAATTGCAGTGCAAACGCAAAATGCGGTCGTTTCAGTCGTAGCCAGTATCCGACCACGAATCCAGCGATTCCAAGAAGTCCGAAAAAGGCGGCAAGTGTTGTCATGCGTTGAATGGCGATAAGACTAGATGAGGCAAGGATTGGCATCGTCGCCCAGAGCGTCGCTGCGCCGAAGGCGGTCCAATAGGCCCTAATCGGCGTGACTCCGCGCAGCCGGAGGATCATCGCAGCGATAGCCCCAAGTAGAAAGGCGTTGGCGATATGAATAATTACGTTGACTCTGAGAATGGCATGACGATTCTCGGGCCACTTTTTGGAATGCGCCAGAAAGGTGAGGAGGGAAATCGGCCGGCCCAGCGGGCCAGCTGTACCCTCAAGTATGAAACGTTTGGCATCGTCGAAGTTTTCGACGGCAGACATTCCATTCAAAGCGTTGTAGTCGTCGTAGTAAAGCGCTCCATAAGTACCCGGTAGATAAAGCGCGAAGATCGCTACAAGTGCAAGCAGGGTAGACGAGAGGAAGGCAAGGCGTTGGTGAGTAGTCATTAACAGATTGCCTTGTAGGTGCCGGCCTGGGTTCGGCGCAGGTATATTCTGCGGCTTTAACAAAGCTTTCGAGTTATAATGGATGAGAAAGGATCGTTCGACCGCTTTGCGACGAGTCCGCAGGAATCGGATTAGAGTTCTAATGGTTTGCAAAGTATTGTAAGTTAAAGAAAACGATTGTTAGATGCGGGTGCAGATAGTCTAAAGCGGAACTGAAGCTAGGGTTTGGTTATTCTAGGCAAAGGGATGCTAAAGGGAGTTTGTGTCGGAGAAGAAATCCGCTCAGGGTAGTCACGGTGTCGACGGGTATAGGTGCAAGCTTAGGGAGATTAGTTGTTCTTGGTTTTTGGGATGTTGCGGTCTCTAGGTTTCCCCTGGACGGTGTGCCAGTGTGAGGGACTGAAGATGAAGGGTGGGGCTCGTGAGAGTTTGCTGAGTTTTTTAGCTGTGTGTCCGGAGGGTGCTCGGCTTCGTAGCGAGAGCAAATGAATAGCCCCGCATGCGGGGCTATTCTGGCGATTTAAACAACTGCCTGAGAGTTTAGCGGCAAGAACCCGGCATCCACTTTTGCGGTGAGCCGGTGCAAATCCAACCGCCGATGCTGTTCTCTGTTGCAGTCGTGGGGGTCAGTATGATCTCTACAGCTTCTGAGAAGCCTTTACCGTCGGCTGTGATCACTCCTGTGCCGGCTGCAATATCCAAGTCGCTGACATACTGCGTCTGTACGAAGCCGCTGCCACAGCTCACAAGGTTGCCGTTCGTGAAGCCGTTGGATTGGACGATCTCGGTTACGCAGGTCCGCGCCGAGCTAGCAGCTAGCACAATTTCCGATACCTTAGCACGATTCGTATAGTCCTGATAAGCCGGCAACGCAATCGCCGCCAAGATACCAATGATCGCCACGACGATCATCAGCTCGATAAGTGTAAAACCGGATTGCTGCTTTTTCATGTTTGTACTCTCGTTGCTGTGTGATGGTCCGGGCGATCCCGGCGGTTGGGTACTGCCAGTGTTCTAGCGTCGCGGCCCTGGGTGTCCCGACGTTGATCCAGCACCTTTCGGGCCAATCGCCGGGCTACAGTGACCTTTCGGTTTATGCGCTGAGACGCCGCGCACGGGACTAAAGGAAGTCCCCGTCGAACGCCGTGACGGCCATCACGCTTTAGCGGATCGGAGCCTCGAGCCAAGATCCTGAATTTCCTGCCGTAGCAAGGTTTTTCGCAAATCTTTACCCAAGGCCCCGGCGCGCGACAACCGTTAGTCCGCAGGGTAAGGGTCGTGCGAGATTCGCCCGACACGGCTCGTCGAATCGGCCGGACGCGGGGACAGGGCCTTCGGTTGGGACCCGCTGTGTCAAAAGGTGACGAAACGGGGCAGGTTCGAGGTGGCCGTTCTTGTCGCTCGGGCGGGTCGGGGGATTGGATGAAGACGGCCGGGTTGCGGATCGTGCTGTGGGTCGGACTGGAGTCCGGCTCGGCCGTACGGTTGTTCGCGGCGGGCTTGACGGGCTGAAGCCCGACCCCCATGAGGGGGCGGCCTGGATCTGAGAGGGGCTCAGCGGTCGGTGTGCTGCTGTAGGAACGCCTTGATGCGTAGGACCTCGGCGAGCGCGGATTCTTTGTCTTGGAAGGCGGTTTCCTTGGCTCGGCGCTCGGCTTCCATGGTCGCGCGTGCCTCGTCCCTAGCCATGTGCTCGGTGCCCGCGGCCGCGCGTGCAGCTTGTTCGTTCGCGCGTGCGGTTTCCGTGGCGACGCATGTTTGGTCCAGCGAGCGCTGGATGGTGCAATGCACGCGCAGCGCCTCCTGTCGGGAACGTTCGCGATGATCGTCGCGCTCGTTCTCGTAAAAGCGGCTCAAGATGCTCATGGCCTGCGTCATGATGGGATGCTGCATCCACTCGGGGAGATGCTCGGGATCGAGATGTTCACCGTCCTCGAGGACTTTTGGCCAACGTTCGGCGCCTGTTTCCACCCGCGCGATCTGGAATGTGCTCGACCCGAAGAGCCGGATGGCGCCGTGGTCGACGAGCCGGCGCCCCTGGTCGTCACGCAGAGAATACCGATGAGCATACTCCGTCCGTCGTGGCACGTGGCGCAGAGCGCCAGGGGCATGCGTGACACCGCAGAGCGGGTGTCACGAGCGCGTGATGTTTTGATCGGTGCGAGGCATCACGCACCGCCGGCGAGTGTTGCGCTTCATCAGTGGTCGTCGATCATCTCGACATCTTTTGGAACTTGGTCAGTCCAATGAAAACAGATCCGCCATTGGTCATTGATGCGAACCGAATACTGGCCAGTACGATCGCCAGACAGCGCTTCGAGAGGGTTGTCGGGGAATAGACCGACCTCCAGCTCGCCGCTGGGGTCCGCGTTTTTGAACTCCAATCGGCTCTTCACACGCTCCACGCGTCTGATCAACACATCGAGGAGGTCGTGGATCGACGGCAGCGACAGAGAACACGCGCGCCGAGGTGTTGCTCCTGGGCGGTCATCCGCAGCTCAAGGTTGGCGATGCGATCATCCAACCGTTTCATCCGAGAATGGAGATCCTTCAGGATGGTCAGGACCAAGTTTTCAGTGTAGTCAGTCATGAGGTTACCGAATGTTGTGCGCCTTGATTGGACCCTAGCATGCACCGACGATTTCATCGCCGTAGAGGTCGAGCTTGAGCAGGTTGGCCGGATCGTAAGCGGGTTGGCCCGCATCACCTGCCCCGCCTCCGTTCTTGAACCCCAGTTCATCGACATCGACCATCAGGTCGACATAGTGCAGAATCCGGGGACGTCCCACGGTCATCGCGATCGGCTAGGAATCGGCCCCGCGCGCTGCCGAGCGAACCGCTTGGGGCCGGCGCATCCTTGATGCGATTCCGGCGCCGACGCACAGTCGTGCCGGGCGCGCGACCGGGGAGCGGTGGACTCGCTCACGCGGGAGCCCCGGTATTCGCTCCCAAGCTCCGAGACTGTGTAGGCGCGTCTGGTGCGGTGAGGTACGAACCGCACCGATGTCTGGTCCAATCGTCGCGCTGGATCTCGATCTTAAAAACCTGGCCCGCGGCATCGCGGGCGTTCACGTCGACGATGGTGAGTTTGTCGTCGAGGGTTTCCTGCGGGTGATACGGATCGAGGATCTGCACCTCGACCACCGGACCGGGGAGCGTCTCGGTTAGGATCACGATCGGAAAAATGAAGGTGAGAAGTGACAAATTGGCCCTATCTCGGCGCCACGACTTGAAATTCCGTGCAGACATGCCTCACGTCGCCCCATGGAGATCGAATTCGACCCGGACAAAGCCGCCGCCAATCCGGTCAACCACGACGGTGTGACTTTCGATGAAGCACGCCATGTGCTGCTTGATCCCTTCGCGCTGACACGCGAGGACGTAGACGCAAGCGGCGAACAGCGGTTCGTAACCCTCGGCATGGGTGGATAGGGACGTGTCCTCGTGGCGGTGTGGACGCTTCGTGGGAATCGCGTTCGTTTGATTTCCGCCTGGAAAGCTAACTAATCCCAACGGCGACGTTATGAGCAACAGTTCTGATCCACTTTTCGACGACTATGCCGACCTTGATTTTACCGATGCCAAGCCCGTCTCCGAGGTGCCGGCGTTGTCCCGTCTGCAGGCCGAGCTAGGAAGCCAGTCCCAGGTCACGATGCGGGTGGACAACAGGATCTTGGCCGCGTTCAAGGCGCGCGCCGAGATGATGGGCAGCAATTATCAAACGCTGATGAACGATGCACTGCGCCAGTTCGTTGAAGGGCAGACGCTCGCGGATGTCGTGCGCGAAGCCATTCGGAGCGAACTCCATCAGAAGGGAGCCTGAAGCAGCGACGAGTACTCGGTCACCAGGGAGATCCACGCATCGGTTCGCCGGAGGCGCCTGGGAGGCGTCGCGAGGGGAGGGATTCATTCTCCAGTCACGTGGTGCGCCTTACCGCCGATACACGTCTCGGCGGTGACCGAGGTAGCGCACCGTTTTATCCTCGATGCTCACGATAAGGCGATCATCACCGAGAATGTAAGGAGCCGTAACACCGCGGAGCGTCGGCGTGAGGAGATATCTTTCGGCGCACGATGAGGGCGGCGGTGGTGGCCGCGATTCGGTGTGCGCGTATCGACGTTTGGTGTGCGCCGTGACCGGGAGGCGGTGCGACCGGATCGCGATCGCCGGGTTGCGGATTGCATCCGCGATGCGGATCCGGTGCCCCGTATCTTGTTCCAAGCGTTGGGAGGCGTAACGAACCGTCGGCGGGTGTTGCGCTTCCCATCGTGAGCGCAACCGACGGGTTCGCCATGGGATGATCGGGAGCAGGAGCGTCTCGCCCTGGGATCGGCGACTTGCAGTCGCCATCCGACTCTGGCCCGACGGCCAGCGGGTCGGGTTCAACTCGACGATTTCGGGCTCGCGCTTGACGCGTCTTTGCCGGTCTCGGGAGTGAGGTGCCGCGGTGGGCCGGTTTGTCGCAGGCGGTCAGGCGTCGCGCGATTGATTCAGGAGTGCCTGCAGGCGCGCGACCTCGGCGAGCGCGGCTTCCTTGGCTTGGCGCTCTGCCTCCTTGGCTTGAAGTGCTGCCTCCTTGTCTTGAAGTGCTGCCTCCTTGGCTTGGCGTTCTGCCTCCTTGGCTTGGCGTTCTACCTCCTTGGCCTGGCGTTCTGCCTCCTTGGCGGCCCGTTCTTCCTCCAGCGCCTGTTGGATGGAGAGCTGCTGGCGCAGGAATTCTTGACGCGCCCGGTAGGCGTGATAGGCGCGGTCTTTCTCGGAGAAGGCGGTCAAGGTGCTCATGGCTTGCCTCATGACAGGGGTTTGCATCCACTCGGGGAGTGTCTCGTCATCGAGGGTCTCGGCCTCGTTGAAGAATTTCAACCAGCGGTCTTGCTCGGTTATGACCTGCTGAACGGCGGCTTTGTTCAGCTCGAAGATCCAGATGCCGCCGTGGTCGATCAGGTCCTGTCCCCGATCATCGCGCATTCGGTAGCGGTGTGCATAGGCCGGTGTGTCGTGGCGCAGGGTTTGATCGAGCAGCCAGATCGCATAGGTCGGTTTGAGTGCGCTGTAGGCCTCACCGCTGCGCAGTTGCCGGCGGTACAGATCTGCCCAGCCGTAGAGGATGCGCGCGCGCAGCTCCGCATAGACCAACAACTGGATCTCGATCTGAAAGACCTGACCGGCGGCATCGCGTGCTTTCACGTCGACGATGGTGAGCTTGTCGTTGAGTGTTTCCTGCGGGTTGTAGGGATTGAGGATCTGCACCTCGACCACCGGACTGGGGAGCGTCTCGGTCAGCATCGCGTTTAGAAAGTCGATGAGCAGCGCGCGGTTCTCCTCCGAGCCCAGCACGGCCTTGAAGACACAGTCGACTTTCGGATTGATGCTGTGTTGCATGCGAAGAGTGTACGGTCGTCGAGCAACGTGGGCAATGCCGAGAGCCCATCCGATAGGTGCGGAGTATCAGTAGGTCGAATGTCGCATCGAGGGCGACGTCGGCCCTGTTCGTCACTCTAAGCCGGGCCGGCACGGAGCGCCGGGGGCATGCGTGACAACGCGGCGCGGGTGTCGCGAGAACATCGATCCGAGTCGGTTGCCGGCTCAGGCTGCGTCGTGCAGAACCTTTGCGACAGCCTCGCAGACATCGGTGTCAGGTCATGACTTGTGCCCTGTGCCTATTTTAAGCACCTTCGGGGTGACAGCTAGACCGCTGTGGGGGAAAAGGGGTCCGGTTCGAAGAACGTTCAACGTAAGGTCGGCCCCCGTGGGTCGGAATTCAGTCCGACCTGCTCTCGGCGTCATCTCGCAGCGCGGGTGTTGCGCTCGACGCCGAGCGCCGGATGGCCTGAGGCGGAGTTGTCGGGCTGAAGCCCGACCCATTTCAGACGTCGTGATCGCCGGCAGTCAGGCGTCGCGCGATTGGTTCAGGAGTGCCTGCAATCGCGCGACTTCGGCGAGCGCGGCTTCCTTGGCTTGGCGTTCTGCCTCTTTGTCTAGTCGCTCCGCCTCCTTGGCTTGAAGTGCTTCCTCCTTGGCTTGTCGCTCGGCTTCTTTGGCAGCGCGCTCGTTCTCCAGCTCCTGTTGGATGGAGCGCTGCTGGCGAAGGAACTCTTGACGCGCTTGGTAGGCGTGATAGGCGCGGTCTTTCTCGGAGAAGGCGGTCAGGGTGCGGATATTTGCAGGCTCAGAGATTGGACTTCACGGGCTGCAGCGGTAGGTGAGGATTTGATCGTCAAGGCTGATGGCCGCAAATTCCAACGCTTGTCGAATGTCCTCGTCGTCGATTTCAGGATAGTCCTGTTTCAGCTCGTCGCGGTCCGGATAAGCGGCCACGGCTTTAACCACGCGGCGAACGGTCAGTCTCATACCGCGGCTACAGGGCTGTCCGTTCATCGAGCCGGGGTTGATGGTGATTCGATCAAATGCCGTGTTCATGGCTTGCCTCATCACAGGGGTTTGCGCCAAAAGGGGAAAGATTTATTTGCCAGGCGCGTGGCGTGACTGACCGCCGATACACGTCCCGGCGGTGACCGAGGCGGACCACGAGGAGGCGCACCGTGTCATCCTCGATACTCACGATAAGGCGATAATCACCGACCCGGTACTTCCATAAATCCCCCAATCTCGACCCCTTGAGGGCTTCTCCGAGATGGCGCGGGTCATCGAGCGGCGCGACACGCCCATGCAGAAACGCCAGAATGCGGCGGGCGATGGGCGGATCGAGCTTGCCAAGCTCGCGTTCGGCGGCCGGATCGAACTCAATCGTCCAGGCCATAGCGCGTCATCAATTCATCCAGCGGCACGGTTTGAGTCTTGCCCGCGCGAATGTCGATCAGCCGCTGCTCGGCCAAGTACACGTCCTCAAGGTCGTCCAGATGCTCAAGGATGGCTTCGCGGGCATAGAAGGTCTTGGTGCGCCCCGTGGCCCGTGCCAAGGCTTCGAGCCGCTGCTCCACGTCGGCGGGGAGTCGGATGGCCAGCATGATCAGTCTCCTAAGTTAAAGCGCTATACAAGCATAGCATGCTGGTGTCCCGACGAAGTTCGGCCGGGGATAAGGGGTCTGGTTCAAAGAACGCTCAACCTAAGCCCGACCCATTTCAGACGTCGTGATCGCAGGCAGTCAGGCGTCGCGCGATTGGTCCAGGAGCGCCTGCAGGCGCGCGACCTCGGCGAGCGCGGCTTCCTTGGCTTGGCGCTCGGCCTCCTTGGCTTGAAGTGCTGCCTCTTTGGCTTGGCGTTCTGCCTCCTCGGCGGCCCGTTCTTCCTCCAGCGCCTGTTGGATGGAGAGCTGCTGGCGCAGGAATTCTTGACGCGCCCGGTAGGCGTGATAGGCGCGGTCTTTCTCGGAGAAGGCGGTCAAGGTGCTCATGGCTTACTCTCCTACCACGGTCATCGCGATCGGCGACGAATCGGCCTCGCGAGCTGCCGAGCGATCCGCTTGGGACCGGAGGAAAAAGGCCATGTGAGAAAAGGCGCCAGGCTCTAATCACGCAGGCTCCCGACGCCATCCGGTCTTGCAATCCGCGAGGTTGAGCACGGGCAAGCCACGCGTCCACCCCATGTGGTCGGGGGTCGGACATCACTCCGACCGGTCTCGGCATCGTCCCGCATGCCTGTGACGGTGCCATCGTGGCACGTGGCGCAGAGCGCCAAGGGCATGCGTGACACCGCAGAGCGGGTGTCACGAGCGCATGATGTTTCGGGTGGCCGGTCTTACGGGCGAGGCCCTGGCCGCAGTGCAGTTGCTGGCTGTAGATGTCGGCCCGGGTATAGAGGATGCGCTGCGGGCTTCGACGCGAGCCGGCAACTGCCTCAGAGCCGGAGGGCGCGCCGATTCGTGCGGGTCACAACGCACCGCCGGCGGTTGTCGCGTTTCTTCCGGTCAGCCCGATCGACGGGTGCGGAGTCTCAGGGTAGGTATCGCCGGTTCGGTAGCCGACGCAAGCGCCAATCGCGGCCGGGGCCTGGTCTGGTGCGATCGAGATCAGCGCATAGGGTGCGCCGAGGGACGAACCGCACCGTGCGACGATCGGACCGGACATCGGTGCGGTTCCCTCGGCGCACCCTACATCGGAAGAGCCGTGACGCCGCCGATCGGTGGCGCGAGGGGATGCCTTTCGGAGCAGGATCACGACGGGGGTGGCGACCGCGATCTGCTGCGCGAGCATCGACATTGTGTCTGACCGGGACGCGGGCGATCGGATCGCGATCGCCGAGTCTCGGTCGGGTCCAAAAGCGGCCTGTCCAGAAGAAAAGCAAGGATGGATCTGTACCTCGACCACCGGGCCGGGGAGCGTTTCGGTCAGCGATACTGGCTTTGACCGCTGGCCTGAGCCGGCTTCTCAGGTACGTGATCTCGGCGAGACCCGCGTCCTTGGCGCGGATCAGAGTAATTTCACGAGCGCGGCGATGGCCGCGACCTGGGCAAGCATCAGTGGCACGATCCACTTGAGCAGATCGAGCTTGGTGCGGGTGATTTCGCCACGGACCTGCTCGATCTCCTTGAGCAGACGCAACTCGGTAGTTTGTAGATCGGCACGGATTTGCTCGATGTCCGCCTTGAGCTCGGCGCGTACTTGCTCGATGTCCGCCTTGAGTTCGGCGCGTACTTGCTCGATGTCTTTCTTTAGGCGGAGCTCGGTCTCGCGTAGCCCGGCCCGCACTTGCTCGATTTCCTTCTGCAGCCGCAACTCAGACTCGCGCACATGTCCCTGCGTGGCGAGGTCCGGGAGATGGGGATAACGCTCTTCGAGACGTTCGAACGCCTCGGCGATGACGCGCGCGCGGGCGCGATCGTCGGGTGCGCTGGTCAGGGCGTCATAGAGGGCGACACTTGAGCTCATGGGATGATTTTGTTGATCCGCTTGCCATGACTATGCCACCGGGTGTACGTGCCGGCAAGGCGGCGGTTCTAACGGATTCGACACTTGTTTGGCCGTTCGCGCTCAGATGGCGCCGGCGCGCCACAGAACACGGCCGATGACCTGAACGTGGCGGTCGCGATCGGCGCGGGGGACCAGCTCGTCCGGATAGCGGGCCTGATCTTCGCAGCGCAGGATGAGCGAGCCGTCGTAGCGCAGGTCAATCCGCCGAGATCGTAAGGCTCCCCCATAACGAACGACGAAGACGGCGCCCTCTGCGATCTCGCGATCGTTCAAATCGACGACGAGCAGATCGCCATCCCGGATCAGGGGCGCCATGGTGTCGCCGTGGGCTTCGAGCAACGCGAGATTCTCGGTGCACACCTTTGCTCGTGCGACCCATGGCTCCGAACAGGTCGGCCCTGCGCTTGTGTCATCGAGCGACAGCGATCCGGTTTCCGGATCGACGGTCATCCGACGTTGCGGCAAACGGAGCCATCGACCGCCTGGCGCCGGATAGCCCGTTGCGGTTTCGCGGATCTCGGGGTGGCGAGTGGGACTCGCCGACGATCTCGGCTCGAGCACCAGGGTGTCGTCCTCGGACAGGAGGTCGTCCAATGTCCAGCCTAGCGCGTCCGCGACCCGCTTTTGCTTGGTTCGGGGAATGCCGCGTGTCTTCCAGTTGTTGATGTCCTGACTTCGAACACCGATGCGGCTCGCAAACGCGGCGAGCGTTTCACCGCGCGCCCGCACGGCCGCCTCGACCTTCACCATCGGCTTCATCATGGGCGTGAAGTGCGAGTGGCGATTCCCGGAACGGGCCCTGGTTAACGGGGATATCAACGCAGCCCAATGCGTCGAGTCCATCGCAATGCTGGCCGAGCACTGCGGGATACGACCTTCGCTTCCCCTGTTGTTCGATGCGGAGCGCCTCTGCTCGGCCGTGGTCGAGCCGGAGCCAAGCGTCGAGTCGATCGGGCGTTACCTCGGCACCGTGATCGACACCGAGGATGCCCTGAGGGTGTTGCACAAGCGGCTCGCACTGGACATCCTCGTGGAATGGCTGGCGCGTGAGGCCGCTGCGTATGACGGCAATGTCACGCTTGGCGTGATAAGAACCTTCAGAATCTGGATCGACAGCACGCAGGATCTCGACGGATTGATCCAGGCGGCCTGTCTCCATGATGCCGGGCCGCGGTGGACGCCCGCTCAACTCGCATCCGCTTTGGTGGCGACGGGTCTTACGCGGGAGCCGGAACCGATCGACGGACTCGATCGACTGGACCTGCCTGACTCCGTTTCGTCCAGCGTCTATTCGCAGTTCGGGAACGCCTTCCTGGACATGGCCGGCCTGAGTGCGCGCAACTGTCGATACCGCTTGGGCGCGGATGCCGTGATCGCCTGTTTGCGGCAGCACTTTCCCGATGATGCCGAAACCTGTGCGCAGGTCATCGACCGTGAGACTGCTGCACTGGCGCAGGATCTGCGAGGACTCGGGCAATGGGCCGAACGGACCACCCGGGCTTCAGAGCGGGACGTGGAAACCGGCGACGGAGAGTCCTTCGTGCGATATCGGCCCGGTGATGTGCTCTCGACCGTGCAGGAGGCGATGTTGAGTCAACTTGGGACGGCGATTGCGTCAACCTGGGCGTCATGGCGTGCTCAGTTGGATGACGCGATGCAGTCCGATGTGCAAAAACGTCATCGTAGGCTCATCGAGATGATCAATGGTGCCGGCATCACCCTGACCGAGCGCGCTTGGGCTTGGATCGACGCCGAAGAGGATCTCGCGATGCTGGACTTACTGCTGCTGTTGATGGCCAAGGACGACAACACCTTATTCCTGGCTAATTTGCGTCGTGGGTTCGGCGAGCATCGGGATCTTTGTTTGATCCTGCTAGGCTATATCAATGGACGGGAGTCGGAAAGCGAGCTCGAGCACTCGTCTTGACCACGATCGCAGCGGGTTGCGGTCTCGGGGCCGCGCCTCCCGCGCCTCCCGCGCCTCCCGCGCCGCCCCAAGCGGCGAGGTCCGCGGAGCGCAGTTCCGAGTTTTCATCGCCGCATCGACGCGAGGGCACTGATCATGGCGACGACGCCAGAGGAGGTTTGGAGCTTGTTGCGGGAGTTGACTCAATCGCAGCAGGAGACCGATCGCCGCATGAAAGACACCGATCATCAGATCAGAGAGCTCGGCAAGCAGATTGGCGGCTTAGGCGAGAAATTCGGCAGCTCCACCGAAGGTCTGGCCTTGCCCTCGATGGAAAACATCCTGCGCACGCGCTTCGGCATGGAGGTGGTCAGCCCCAGCGTGCGCGTCACCAAAGACGGCCGGCACCTTGAAATCGATGTGCTTTCTTATGCCAACGGTCCGATCAATGCGGCTTACGTGGTGGAGGTGAAGAGCCACGCGCGCGAGGAGTCGATCGCCCAAATGAAGGCGTTGCTGACGCGTTTTCGGCAATTTTTCCCCGAGCATGGCGACAAACGGCTCTACGGCATCCTCGCCGCCGTCGATCTTTCGGCCGAGCTGCGCGAGCGGGCGCTGCGCGAAGGCTTCTATGTGGCCCGCATCCATGATCAGGTTTTCGAGCTCGATGTTCCGGCGGATTTTCAGCCGATCGCGTATTGATCGACACAGGATTACAGCGCGAGAACGATTGGGTGGTCATCCTGCTGAAGCTGGCGCGGCCAAACCCGTCCAACGCATGACGTATACCGTACTGGGCTCGGTTGAATGAGCGAGGCCCTGAAAGAGGCTTTATAGCCATTTTCCGGCGGCGATCAGGATCCGCCAGAGAGGTGGATTGCGCAATGCCCCGGCGCTTGAGGGTCAAAGGCCGGTTTTCTCATGGACAGGGATCCGCGCTACCGCGGAGAATCCTCGTGCCCGGCCGTTGGGTCGACGAGACCCCGGCCCTTCGTTTGAATTCCAAGGTGAATGCCCGTGCAGAAAACGGAAAATCTCAACGTCAGCGGCTTCGATCCGATGCCTTCTCCGCTGGAGATCCATCGTGCCGTGCCGATCTCCGATGCAGCATCGGCGACCGTGCTTGCAGGTCGCGAGACCCTGCAGGCGATCCTGGGTCGGCGTGATCCTCGGATCTTTGTCGTCGTCGGGCCTTGTTCGATCCATGACCCGGTCGCCGGTCTGGATTACGCGCGGCGGCTCAAGGCCTTGGCCGATGCGGTCTCGGACCGTTTGGTGTTGGTGATGCGGGTCTATTTCCAGAAGCCGCGCACGACCACGGGATGGAAGGGCTACATCAACGATCCGAACCTGAACGATACCTTCAGCATCGCCGAGGGCATGGAAAAGGCGCGGCAATTCCTGCTCGAGGTCACCGAGCTTGGTCTGCCCACCGCGACCGAGGCGCTCGATTCCATCGCCCCGCAATATCTGTGGGACCTGATCTGTTGGACGGCGATCGGTGCGCGGACCTCGGAGTCGCAGACCCATCGGGAGATGTCCTCCGGGCTGTCGACGCCGGTCGGATTCAAGAACGGGACCGATGGCTCGGTCGACACCGCGATCAACGCGATCCTCTCGGCGGCACAGCCACACAGCTTTCTCGGCATCAATGCGCAAGGCTTGACCAGCGTCGTCAGGACCCGCGGCAACCGCTACGGACATCTGGTGCTGCGCGGCGGGGGCAATCGCCCCAACTACGACACCGTCAGTGTCGCGATGGCCGAGCAGGCGTTGAGCAAGGCGGGTCTACCCGCGAACATCGTGATCGACTGTTCTCATGCCAACAGCTTCAAGCAACCGGAGCTTCAGCCGCTGGTGATGCACGATTGCGTGAATCAGATTTACGGCGGAAACCGCTCGATTGTCGGTCTGATGGTGGAGAGCTTCATCGAGGCCGGGCAGCAGTCGATCCCGCCGGATCTCGATCAGCTGCGATACGGCTGCTCGGTGACCGACGCCTGTGTCGACTGGGCGACGACCGAGCGGATGATCCGCGACGCGCACGCAGCGCTGCCCGACGCCGTTTTGTCGCGCCGCATGATCTGAACGCTACGCGATTCACCCGATCGGTTCGAGCATCCCCCGGCTCAGGGATTGCCCCGCAACCGCCTGTGGGTCGGGCTTCAGCCCGACAAGGGTCGCCGAGGACAGCCGCCGGCCGGGTCGGACTCAGGTCCGACGCACCGCAATCAGCCCTTGATGAACGACATAAACTCGGAGCGGGTGCGCGGATCGGTCTCGAAGGTTCCGCGCATGGCACTGGAGACGGTCGAACTGCGTTGTTTCTGTACCCCGCGCATCATCATGCAGGTGTGACTGGCTTCCATGACGACGGCGACACCGTGCGCCTCGAGGTGCTCCATGAGGGCATCGGCGACCTGGCTGGTCAGGCGTTCTTGGACCTGCAGCCGTCGCGCGAAGACGTCGACCACGCGGGCGATCTTGCTCAGACCGACGACCTTGCCGTTGGGCAGATAGCCGACATGTGCGTGTCCGAAGAACGGCAGCATGTGGTGCTCGCACATCGAGTAGAACTCGATATCGCGCACGACCACCATCTCCCTGACGTCTTCCTCGAAGAGGGCCTTCTTGATGATCTCCTCGGCGGACATGGAGTAGCCGCTGGTGAGGAAGTCCATGGCTTTGGCGACCCTCAAGGGGGTGCGGCGCAGACCCTCGCGGTTCGGGTCTTCGCCGATCTCGCCGAGCATGCTTTTCACGAGCGACTCTTTGCGGGCGTCGTAGACCTCCTCGTCGGATTCCGCCTCGAAGCTTCCGGCGTAATGGCTGTTGGTGAAAACCTGAGTGAGCTTGGGTTTCTCTGCCATGGTGTTGCCTAAATGGTCCTGGTGATGTGACTCGGCGCTCGCCGGATGTCGACTTGAACAGATTCTGGACAAGAGGGTGGGGCCGCGCCGGACAAATGGAACGCGTGGAGCAGTGAAGAGACTCCGAGACCGTCCAAGATCATTGTCATTCTCGCTGTCGTCATCGACCATCGGTGCGACCACGATGACGACAACGACTACGAATGGTCTCCGCACATCTGCCGTGCTGCACGAGGCGATCCGCCGCGTTCGTTCGGCGGGTGTTCCGGCGCTTCCCTGGTGGTCGCGCGGTGGCCAGAAGCGCCCGCATTCGGTATCATCTATGCGTGTTCATCGTGAATTTCCAGATCAGCGGACAAACGACGATGCCGATTCCGCAGGTCTTTCCACCCCGCTTCAGTATCGCCTTCAAACGGCGCCGGTCCTGTGTCTCCGATCCCTGCGTCGGGTTCGATCCCTAAGCGCCTCTCGCCCATAAACCGCCCCACCCGAATCGATTTCGTGCCATCCGAGTGCAGCGACCGAGCCAGGGCGACGCCGACGCACGTCCGCGTGCTCCCGCGTCTTCCAGCCGATGGCCTCCTGTACTCCGGACCTTCAGGAGAGCCTCATGTGTGGACTTTGCGGTGAGATCCGCTTTGACGACAACCCGATCGACCTCGGCGCCTTGAGCGCCATGAGTGCGGCCATCATCCCGCGCGGTCCGGACGGCAACGGCCTCTGGCAGCAGGGACGGGTCGCGCTTGCGCATCGCCGGCTCTCGATCATCGACCTCAGCAACCATGCGGCGCAACCCATGGTCGACAGCGAGCTGGGGCTCTCGGTCGCCTTCAACGGCTGCATCTACAACTATAAAGAGCTGCGTGCCGAGCTGGAAGGCAAAGGCTATCGGTTCTTCTCGCATGGCGACACGGAGGTGGTCCTGAAGGCGTTTCATGCCTGGGGCGATGCCTGCGTGGATCGCTTCCACGGCATGTTCGCCTTCGCCGTCGCCGAGCGGGACTCCGGACGACTGACCCTGGTCCGCGACCGCCTCGGGATCAAGCCGCTCTATTACGCCGAGGTGCCGGGCGGGCTGCGCTTTGCATCGACCTTGCCGGCGGTGCTTGCGGGCGGGGGCGTCTCCACCGAGATCGACCCGGTCGCCCTGCATCATTACATGCATTTCCACGCCGTGGTTCCGGCGCCGCATACCATCCTGAGCGGCGTGCGCAAGCTCGCGCCTGCGACGATTCGGACCATCGAGCGGGACGGGCGCCAACGTGACCGTTGCTACTGGGATATCCACTTCGTGCCGCGCCCCGAAGAACGCGATCTGTCCTTCGAGGATTGGCAAGAGCTCACTCTGTCGGCGCTGCGCACCGCGGTGGCGCGCCGTCTGGTGGCGGATGTCGATGTCGGCGTGTTGCTCTCCGGCGGGTTGGATTCCAGCCTCATCGTGGCCCTATTGGCCGAGCAAGGCCAGCGCGGCATCAACACCTTCTCGGTCGGCTTCGAGACCGTCGGCTCCGAGGTGGGCGACGAGTTCCAGTACTCGGACATCATCGCCGACACCTTCGCGACCCGTCACCACAAGATCCGGGTCGACTCGGCCTCGCGTCTCCTGCCCGAGCTGCCCAACTGCGTGCGTGCCATGGCAGAGCCTATGGTCAGCCACGACGTCATCGGCTTCTATCTGCTCTCCCAAGAGGTTGCCAAGCATGTGAAGGTGGTGCAGAGCGGGCAGGGTGCGGACGAGGTCTTCGCCGGTTATCACTGGTATCCGCCGATGCTCGGCAGCACGGATCCGGTCGCCGACTATGCGCAGGCCTTTTGCGATCGCACGCATGAGGACTATCGGCGCGCGGTCGATCCGCGCTTTCACGGCGAGGACGCGAGCCGCGCCTTCATTGCCGCGCATTTCGCCTGCGCCGGTGCGGATGCGCCGGTCGACAAGGCGCTGCGGATCGACCAGCAGATCATGTTGGTCGACGACCCGGTCAAGCGTGTCGACAACATGACGATGGCGTGGGGGCTGGAGGCCCGTGTGCCCTTCCTGGACCATGAGCTGGTCGAGCTGGCTGCGCGCATGCCCGATCAGCACAAGCTCTGCGACGAGGGCAAAGGCGTGCTCAAGGCCATCGGTCGACGTCTGATTCCGACGTCGGTCATCGACCGGCCCAAGGGCTATTTCCCGGTGCCGGCGCTCAAGTACTTGCGCGGTGAGGTCTTGGAGACCGTGCGCGATCTGCTGCATTCCCCGCGCGCCCGCGAGCGCGGTCTCTTCCAACCGGCCTATATCGAGGAGCTGTTGGCGGCGCCGGACGATCATCTAACCCCGCTGCGCGGCTCCAAGTTGTGGCAGGTCGCGCTGTTGGAGATGTGGCTGCAGGAACAAGGGGTCTGACACTCATGAGCAGAGATCGGATGCGTCATCGATTCGAGCGCAGTCGTGCTCCGTCGCTCAAGAATTGGGACCGCCGGCCGCGCGCGGATCAGGCGCTCGGTCAGCCCGCAATCGTCGACTGCGGATGGGGGCGTCTGCTCTTCGGTCAGACCTTCACTGACCCCAAGGCCATCGCTGAGGCGCTTCAGGAGGAGCATCGCGGCAAACGCGACGTCGCGCTCTATTTGAGCGATCCGCACGTGGTGCTCTCCTACGCGCCTCAAGACCTGTTTCTCGATCCGTCACATACCTTTCGGCTCTGGTTCGAGCGCTATCAGTGCTCGCCGCGTCGGCCTAAAGGGTTTCATGTCCGGTTGCTCAATCACCGTGAAGATGCCGAGGCGATTCATCGGCTCTACATCATGCGTCGCATGGTGTCGCCGAGTGCGGACTTCATTTGGTCGGAACGCACCTCGAAGATCCTCAGCTACTGGGTGGCGGAGGATGAGCAAGACGGCCGGATCCTGGGCGCGGTGAACGGCGTCGATCACGTGGCGGCTTTTTCCGATCCGGAGAACGGTGCAAGCCTTTGGGCACTTGCCGTCGATGCGCAGTCGCCATACCCGGGCGTGGGCGACGCCTTGGTGCGACAAGTGATCGAGTACTATCAGGCGCGCGGTCGCGGCTTCCTGGACCTTTCGGTCATTCACGACAATACCCGGGCGATCCGGCTCTACCGCAAGCTCGGCTTCGAGCGGATTCCGGCCTTTGCGTTGAAGAACAAGAATGCATACAACGAGCCGCTCTTTATGGGTCAGCAGCCGGAGACCAAGCTCAATCCTTACGCCACCATCATCGTCAACGAGGCGCGACGGCGGGGGATCGCGGTCGAGGTGCTGGATGCCGAGGGCGGCTATTTCGCCCTTGTGCTCGGTGGACGCCGCATCGTGTGTCGCGAGAGTCTCAGCGAGCTGACCAGCGCGGTGGCCATGAGTCGCTGCGACGATAAGGCGGTCACCCATCGGCTGTTGCGCAACGCCGGTCTGCGGGTCCCGGAGCAGACGCGTTTCGAGGCGTTGGATCAGGCCGAGGCGTTTCTCTCCAAGCTCGGCCGCGTGGTGGTCAAGCCCGTGCGCGGCGAGCAGGGTGCCGGGATCAGCGTCGACGTGCGCGATCCCGAGACCCTCGAGCGTGCGATCGCCGCGGCGCGGCGGGTCTGTGATCAGGTCATCCTGGAGGAATATGTCGCGGGCGACGACCTGCGCATCGTTGTCATCGACAACAAGGTCGTTGCCGCCGCGATCCGTCGACCGGCGCAGGTGACCGGAACCGGTCAGCATAGCGTACGCGACCTCATTCAGGCCCAAAGCCGACGCCGTCGCGCGGCAACGGGCGGGGAGAGCAACATCCCGCTGGACGACGAGACCAAGCGATGCGTCGTCTCCGCCGGCTACGACCTGGAGGCGATCCTGCCGAAGGGCGAGGTGCTGGCGGTGCGTAAGACCGCGAATCTTCACACCGGCGGGACCATCCACGACGTCACCGCACAACTCAACCCCGTTCTCGGCAAGGCCGCCGTTGCCGCGGCCCGGGCGCTGGCGATCCCGGTCACGGGTCTCGACTTCCTTGTGCCTTCGGTGCGCGGGACCGATTATGTGATCATCGAAGCGAACGAGCGGCCCGGCTTGGCCAATCACGAGCCCCAACCGACCGCCGAGCGCTTCGTCGACCTACTGTTCCCTCAGACCGCCGCCCGGGAGTGAAAGTCTTGAAGTTGCCCGCCATCGATACGCGATACCTGGTCGAGATCCTGCTCAAGCTACTGCATACGCCGAGTCCCGCCGGCTATACGGACCGCGTGGTTCATCTGGTGTGCGAGGAGCTCGAGCGCTTGGAGGTCCCCTTCGAGCTGACCCGCCGGGGCGCCATCCGCGCGACCCTGCGCGGCGACGTCTCCCAGCCCGACCGCGCCATCGTGGCCCATATCGACACGCTCGGCGCCATGGTGAAGTCGCTCAAGGAGAACGGCCGTCTGCAACTGGTGCCGGTCGGGCACTGGAATGCGCGCTTTGCCGAGGGCGCGCGTGCAACGCTCTTCACCGACAACTGCCAGTGGCGCGGGACCATCCTGCCGCTCAAAGCGTCGGGCCACACCTTCGCCCCCGAGATCGACAATCAGCCCGGCGGCTGGGATTTCGTGGAGTTTCGCATCGATGCGCGGGTGCGCAATATCGACGACCTCCTGCGTCTGGGCGTGCATGTCGGCGATTTCCTGGCGATCGACACCAATCCCGAGATCACCGACACCGGCTTCATCAACTCACGCCATCTCGACGACAAGGCCGGCACCGCGGTCCTGCTCGCGGCGATCGAGGCGGTGCGGCGCGAGGGGCTTGAGCTCCCGGTCGACTGTCATCCGCTCTTCACCATCTCAGAGGAGGTGGGGTCCGGGGCGTCGGCCGCGCTCCAGCAGGACGTGGCCGAGATGCTGACCATCGACAACGGTACGACGGCTCCGGGGCAGAATTCGAGCGAATTCGGCGTGACCATCGCCATGGCAGACGAGGTCGGCCCTTTCGATTATCACCTGACTCATCGCATCATCCAGCTCTGCCAGGAGTTCGCGATTCCGCATCAGCGCGACGTCTTTAAATACTATCGCTCCGACAGTGCCGCAGCCCTCACCGCCGGCAACGACGTGCGAACCGCGCTCGTGACCTTCGGTATCGATGCCTCGCACGGGTACGAGCGCATCCACTTCGATGCGCTGGAGTCGCTCGCTCGGCTCGTGAGCGTCTATATGCAGGGTCCGCCGCTCTTCAACCGCGATCGCTTCGAGATGGGTCCGCGCACGGGCTTTCCGATTCAGCCCGGTTGAGACGCGGATCGGTCGAGACGCGGATAGGACGATGCTGCAGGCCCTGACCCTGATCCTACTCTGCCAGCTCGCCGGTGAGACCGTCGTGCTGCTGACCGGTTTGCCCGTCCCGGGGCCTGTGCTCGGGATGTTGCTTCTGCTGGTGTGGCTGTTCCTGCGCGGCGGGGTCTCGGAGGAGGTCGGGCGCACGGCCGATGCATTGCTCGCGCATTTCTCGCTCTTGTTCGTCCCCGCCGGGGTTGGCGTGATGTTGCACTGGGAGCGTATTCAGGGTCAGTGGCCCGCAATCGCAGCGGCGCTGCTGCTCGGCACACTCGTCACGCTCGCCGTCACGGCCTTGACGATGGCTGGCACGCAGCGGCTCCTGGCGACGGTCAGCCGACGTCGTCGCGGTGCCGTCGGTGACTGACGCTCCCTTCACCGAGATTTGGGTCTATCTTGCGGCCTCGCCGCTGCTGTGGTTGTCGGCGACATTGGTCTGCTATCTGGCGGCCGACCGGCTGTATCGGCTCGGGCGCAGCAATCCGCTCCTGAATCCGGTTGCGGTGGCGGTCGCGCTCTTGATCGGGATCCTGACGCTGACCGGGACGCCCTACGCGGTCTATTTCGACGGCGCGCAATTCGTCCACTTCCTGCTCGGTCCGGCGACGGTCTCGCTGGCCATCCCGCTGTATCGACAGCGCGAGCGGCTCGGTGCCCTGGCCGTGCCGATCGGTGCGGCCCTGCTGGTCGGGGTGCTGACCGCGAGCTTGAGTGCAATCGGGCTTGCAGCCTGGCTCGGTGCCGACACCGCCACTCAGATCTCTCTGGCACCCAAATCCGTCACGGCACCGGTGGCGATGGGCATCTCGGAGAAGCTCGGCGGGATCCCGTCGCTCACGGCGGTTCTCGTGGTGAGTACCGGCATCGTGGGCGCGGTCTTCGGCACCGGCGTGCTGAGACTGCTGCGGATTCGCGACGATGCGGTCAAAGGGGTCGCCATGGGCGTCGCCTCGCACGGTATCGGGACCGCACGGGCGTTCCAGGTCAGCCCGACGATGGGTGCCTTCTCGGGTCTGGCGATGGCGCTGTCGGCCTTTTTGACTGCCGCGCTGCTGCCTTCTGTATTGGACTGGCTCGGATTGGCGGGCGGATGAGCGGAGTCGGGCCCTGCGCGGCGCCGCGGGAAAGCGACGCGCGAGACGAGAGCGATCTATTGCTTCTCGACGGTGCTCATCGTCATGATGCTGTAGGCCGGGCAGGACCGCACGAATGCGGTTCCCATCAGGACCAGCCCGAGGAGGCCGAGCCAGGTGCCGGCGAACACGCCCCAGAGCATGATCAGGACGCCGGCGGCAAGTCGAATCTTACGGTCTTTCTCACCGATGTTTTTGGTTAATTCCATGCGAGGCACCTCTTGCAGTGATGGTCTGTGAGGATTCGATGTCGATGCGCCCTCCGATCGCCTGGGTGCTTGAGGGCGAACCGACTCGACACTGTCGTGACGTCGTCACGCGGCGTAACCATACACTTTGCAGGGTTTGCGCGAAACCCTTCGGATGACCCGTCCTCGAGACCTCCTGCTCGGTGCGCGCTTGAGGCGGCAGCGCACCGAGCAGTGCGGCTTACTTCTGGGCGATGGTCAGGGTTTTGCCTTTCTCGGTCCAGAATTTTTGCGCACCGGCGTGCACGGGTGTGGCCACGCCCTCCAAGCCGCTCTCTAGGGTCATGGCGGTCGCGGCCTTGGAGACGCTGTGCATGAAGGCGAGACCGTCCTCGGAGTAAACCTCGCCAAGCGCCTCGTACACGAGCTCGTCGGGGACATGGCGGCCGGCGACCCAGAGCGCACCGTCGGAGATGGTTTCGACGTCGTAGTCCACGCCCGAATAGGTCTCGGCCGGAATGGTGACCTTTACGTAGTAGGGATGATCCTGCGGCAGACTGCCTTGTTGGGCGGCCTCCCAGACCTGAAGCAGGCGGATCTTGTTGCTGGTCGCCGCTTGAATGACGGAGGCGTTCGGAAAGCCGGCGAAGACCCAGAGCGCGTCGATTTGGCGGTCGCCCAAGGCGGATGCGCCTTGGTTGTATCCGATGAACTGCGGACGGATTTTGTCCCAAAGGCCCAGGCTCTCGAAGAAGCGCTGAGCGGATGCCGCGGCGCCCGAACCGGCCGGTCCGACGGCGACCTGTTTGCCTTCGAGTTGGGCGACGTCGGTGATCCCCGAGCTCTCGAGAACGATGAGATGGGCCGGGGCGCCGTAGAGGAAGGAGACCGCACGTGCGTTGCGGTATTTCGTCGTGTCGTTGGTCAATTCACCCTTCAGGCCGAGATAGAGGTCGCCCGAGTAGACGATTCCGAAGTCTGCATCGCGCGAGTTGACGCGTCGCAGATTCTCGACCGAGCCTGCCGAGGCCATATTGGAGACGTCGACGCCCTCGACGTTGCGCGACAGCAGCGTCGCGATCCCGTTGGAGAAGAATTGGAAGGTGCCCCCGTCAGGGCCGCCCGAGAAGGCCAGGCGTTGAACCGTCGCCTGCGCGATCGGCGCGGTTGCGATGACGACGGCCATTGCGGCGACGGCGACACCCGTGAAGGCCTTGAGCTTGCGTGTTTGGGTTCTGGTCTCTTTCATTCGTCGCTTCCTCATTGGTGTGAATTGATACTCGTGCTGCCGCTCAATCTTATTCCCGGACCGTCAATACCGGAATAGGCGAGCTGCGAACTACCCTCTCGGCCGTCGAGCCCATCAGCATCTTCTCGATTCCCGCGCGGCCCTGGGTTCCCATCAGGATCAAGTCGGCGCCGATCTTCTTGGCCTGTCGGATGATCTCCTCGTGGCTCTTGCCGACCGCGATCGCGGTGGTGACCGGCATGTCCTTGAAATAGCGGTCACGAAACTCCTGCATGTCCTCGACGGCATGTTTCTCGATTTCCGCCGCGAGCTTTTCGTAGACCTCGGCGGAGACCTTGCGTGCATTACGATCGGAAAACTCGTTGATCACATGCAGGAGCGTCAGGGACGCCCCGCAGGTATCCGCCAAGGAGCGTGCGAGATCGCATGCGCGGGCGGAGCCTTTCGAGAAATCGGTTGCGAAGAGTAGGGTCTTGATCTCGGCCATCGGGATTCACCTGCGGTTGGAGAAAACGGATCGGGTCTTCGGAACGCGACGTGTCTCCGCCGATGCCGGCGAAGACCTCCGCGGCGAAGGACCCCGTGTTCTGGTCTTGCGCGCAGTTCTCCCGCTCATCTAGGTCCTTACGGCGGGGCTCAAAGGTGTTGAAGCGGCATCGCGTTGCAGCCACCAGACCAGTGCAACCAGCGCCAACCCGGCGGCGTCCGTGACGAATCCCGGCCAATAGAGCAAGAAGGTTGCGATCCCCAACACCACCCATTCGACGAGCGTGGTACTGCGGCGCAGGAAGCCCATGGCGAAGGCACCGAACGCGATTGTTCCCAAGGTCGCCGAGAAGAAGGCACTGACGATCTCCCAGGTCGTTCCGTCCAGGAGAATGGCTGGCACGTAGGCGAACAACAGCGGCATGACGTAGAGCATCTTGGCGAATCGGAAGGCCGTCCAGCCGGTTTTCCAGGGGTCGGCCCCCGCAATGGCCGCCCCCGCATAGGCCGCGACACACACGGGAGGGGTGATGTTGGAGTCCTGAGACAGCCAGTAGACGATCATGTGCGCCGCGATGGCCGCCACGCCGAAATGCCCGAGTGCCGGCACCGCGAGCACCGCGACGATCAGGTAGGCGGCGGTCACCGGCACGCCCATGCCGAGCACCAAGGAGGCGATCGCGATCAGCACCAGGGCCAGGAACAGGCTGTCGCCGGCCATCGAGATCACAAGATCCGAGAACTTCAGCCCCATCCCCGTCAGGGAGATGACGCCGACGATGATGCCGATCACGCCCAGCGTTGCACCGATGATCAGCGTGTTGCGCGCACCCAGCTGGATGGCCTCCCAGATCGCGCGTGGCCCCATCCGCGTGCTCGGGTGTACCCAGCTCACCAGGATGCAGGACAGTGTGGCCCAGAAGGCGGCATTGCCGGGCGAGCGGCCCATCAGCATCAAGGCGGTGATGATCACCAACGGCAGCGCGTAGAACCAGCCGCTCTTGAGCACCGGCCTCCAGTCCGGGATCGTTTCGCCCGGGATACCGACCAGACCCTGCTTCTTGGCCTCGAAATGGACCATGAAGAAGACCGAAAGGAAATACAGGATGGCCGGGCCGACCGACAGGAGCATGATCTGCGAGTAGGGCATCCCGGTCAGCTCCGCCATCAGGAAGCCGCCCGCACCCATGATCGGAGGCAGGAACATGCCGCCGATGGAAGCAGCCGGCTCGATCGCCCCCGCGACATGCGGCTTGAATCCCGCGCGCTTCATCATGGGGATCGTGAAGGAGCCCGAGGAGACGGTGTTCGCGATCGCACTGCCGGAGACCGAGCCGAACAGCGCCGAGGAGACGACCGCGACCTTTGCGGGTCCGCCGGTCGAGCGTCCGGTCAGCGCCAATGGCAGATCGATGAAGAACTTGCCGGCTCCGGACTTCTGCAGAAAGGCGCCGAAGAAGATGAAGAGGATCACATAGGTGGCGAGCACGCTCGCCATCACCCCGAAGACCCCGTTGGTGGTGAGAAAGAGCGAGGTCGCCAGTCGTTCGAAACGGAAGCCGCGATGCGCGAAGAGCTCGGGCAGGTAAGGTCCGAACAGTGCAAAGGCGATCATGGCGATGCCGATCAAGGTGATCGACCAACCGAGCACCCGTCTGCAGACCTCCAGCGATAAGATCAACCCGATGATGCTCACCAGCATGTCGACCTGATTCTCGGCACCGGCACGGTAGTTCAGCGCCTCGAACTGGCTGATCCAATAGACCACGGTGCCGGCGACGATCGCCGCCATCAGGACATCGCTCGCGGTGGGGCTTTGCCGGAAGCGTCGGGCCAGCCATTGATCGAGCGGCAACAGGACGACGGCGAACGGCAGGACCAGGATCAGCGAGGTCCGCAGTGCGCCGAAGTCATCGGCCCACGCCTTCGCGAAGCCGTCGTATTCCCAGGTCTCGCGAAAGAGGGTGATTTGGTCGTAGAAGGCGGTGGGGGAGTCGAAGACCCAGAAACAGCTGACCAAGACCGCCAGCATCGCGGCGGTCCAGACGGACATGGTCCCGACGGCAAAGCGTCCGCCCGCAGGATAAAGCAGGAACACCAGGACAAAGGTGATGAGGACATAGACGCCCAAGTGATATTGGGTGTCGAGCGCCTGAAACCCGGCGCCGTAGAAATAGATCAACACCATCGCCGCACCCAACAGCGATGTCAGCCAGAGCCAGGGTCCGCGGACCCGTCGCTCCGCCTTTGCATCCTTCTGCATCAACTCCTGGACCTTTTTGCGCTCCTCGCTGTTCAGGCCATCGAGCGACTGATCCGATTGCGCCATTGTAATTACCCCAAGGTTTTTTTATGGCCCCGTTACGGCGTCCTATCGGGGGATAGGCGAGGGTGCCGCATCGCGGCCTAGGCGTCAACGGGAGTCGACTCTGCCGCTATGCGCGTTCGTCACGTCTCGGCGAGACGGTCGTAATAGCGAGCGCGATACAACAGGCGTGGCGTCCGACCGTCGGTGAAGCCGGTGCGGGTGTGGAGAACGTTGTTCGAGATCAGACCCCAGCCGGACTCGAGTCGACCTTCGAGGTGCCAGGGCGACTGCGTCCGCAGGATCTCCTTGAGGCAGGTCACGGCAGCTCCGGTCGCAGGATCGTCACGCCAGGAGATGTTGCGGCTGCGGTCCGTGTAGCGCATGTGCAGACGTCCGTCCGGGCGGATCGAGAAGACGGGTCCTGTCTGCTGAGCACGGAGCTCGACACCGTCGACGACATTGGCGGGGATGGTCATACAGGCCGGGTGCATCAGGGTGCGGAGATGCTCCGGGTTGCGATCACGCATGAGGATATAGGCGATCTCGTGGTCGAGCAGGGCGTTCTCGCCGCCCGTCTCGGCGGGTTGGACGCAGTGCAGGAGCAGGCCGTAGATCTGCCGCTCCGGGCTGTTGTAGTAGCCGTCGGTGTGCCAGGCGATGGGGCGATTGGAGTAGGGGATGTAGTTGCGGTGCGCGGCGTCGGTCTGCACGGTGAGCGAGGTGACGGCATCCTCGTCGGCCCCGCGGTTGTGGTCGAGCCGGTGCAAGCCGAAGCGTGCGCCGAGCGTGATCGGGATCGCCTTGTCCGGGTCGTCGCCGGTGGTGCCGATGTAGATGGCCATGTTGGCTCGGCGACAGCGCTCGAGAATGGCTGCATGCTCGGCGTCGCTCAGCGCGCGCGGATCACCGATCTCGACAACGAGGTCCTTCAGTGCGGTCGGGGCGGCGGCGAGCTTGCGCTCTTTCCAGCGCTGATAGGCATGATCGTCGTCGAGGTCGAAGGGGTTGCTCACCGGGATCTCCGCAAGGTGTCGGGGATCGGACCCTAGCCGCTGCGGGGCCTTCCGGCATTGATCCGTGTCAGTTGTATCGAGACGCAGCGGCATCGGACCCTTCACCGATTGTCCCCGGGGCCTGTGTCTGCCCATGTGGATAAGCTGTGCGGGCATCGGCTAAGCCGCGGGTGAGCGGAGCCGATCTCGGCGGTGGTCGAACCTTGACCGGTGTGGATGCGGCCGGCTTCGGGTTGGAAGCCCCGGGTGCAGAGGGGTGACGATGCGTGGGGTATTCAATGGGGAGAAACCGGACTCGCCCCGACAGGCACAGTCGTTGGACGATGTCGCGGCACGCGTTACAGTGGCCGCATCACGATTGACCCGATTGCCAGGAAAGCCCCGATGTCTGCTCCCGTCACCCCCTTGCTTGCCGCCGACGCCATCATCGAGCTGATCGACCGACCCGGCCGCCCCGTCGTGCTGATCGAGCGTCTCAATCCGCCTTTCGGATGGGCCATACCCGGTGGTTTCGTGGATGTCGGCGAGCGCATGGAGGCGGCGGCGATCCGAGAGGCCGCCGAAGAGACCGGGCTCGCGGTGACCCTGCGTGCCTTGCTCGGGCTCTATTCGGATCCGGCGCGTGATCCGCGCAGCCATACGGTCACCGCGGTCTATGTGGCCGAGGCGCGGGGCGAGCCGCGGGCGCTGGACGATGCGCGTGCCCTGCAGATCTTTTCACCGGATGCGCTTCCCCCGGTCTTGGCTTTCGACCACGCCCTGGTGCTGGCGGATTATCGCCGCTATCGAGCGGAGGGCTTGCCGGCACCGCTGCGGCTCGATGGCGACCGGGCCGGCGGCCGGGAATGATTCGGCTCATGCGCCTTGCGCGAATCGGCTATCCTGATTCGAGGACAACCCAATCCGACACGGACGGCTGTCCGCCCGTCGACTCGTCCGGACAGACCGCGCCGAACGGGCGAATCGGAACCGAGACCGGAGATCCCAGATGCAAGCCGTGATCGACCGAGGCTTCTGCCTCAAACACCCCGTCAAGATCATTCAACTGTTCGGACTCGATGTCTTCGTCGGGATGCTGTTGAGCAAGGACAAGACGCTGCTGCAGCGTATCGCCGAGAAGTACCAGGCGCGGCGCGTGCCCATGCCCGGTGCCGTCGGCAACGCCTACAAGCTTTCGGCACTCTTCGAGTTCCGAGTGGCGCATATCTACGCGGCCATGGCCGAGCGCTTCAAATCCAATCCCGACGTGCACCGTTTCTTCCTGGATCTGCGTGACGAGGAGATGGAGCACGGGCGGCTGATGCTCGCCTGTCTCCACCAGGTCGCCGTGAACCGCGAGGTGGAGTTCGTGCCCAGTGTGCGCGACCAAGAGATGCGCGAATCACTGAACGCGTTGCGCGAGGTCGAGCACCGCGTCCCCGAGATGAACTTGGAAGAGGCATTCAAGGTGACGAACGAGCTGGAGGCCGGCGAGGTCAACGTGATCTTCGGTCGACTGCTCACGCAGGTTGGCCGGGCGGAGACCGAGCTCTTCGCCGAGCAGCTCAAGGGCGCGCAGAGCCACCCCGAGTCCGTCCCGAGGCGGATCAAGGAGCTGAAGGCGCGCCTGGGTCCGGACGGGCTGGCGGCTGCGGCCTGACTCGCGCGGTTTAGGGTGGGCGAGCGCCCGTAGGGTGGAAGAGCGGGAGCGAAGTCCACGCGGTCCTGCACCGACGCTGGTGGACTGCGCTGCGCTTGTCCACCCTACACCGTTCGTCCACCCCGGGCGCTTATTCCGACGGGCCGCTCTTATGAATACTGGCCCCTGGTCGTGTTGTGTCGGGGTCAGGGACCGAAGCTCATCCGTCCGAGCGTCTTGAGCTTGCCCGGATCCTGATCGGACAGCCGCATCAGCACCGCTTCTCCCGAGGCGGGATAGATGCCGGTAAGCGCCGTGACCGTCACCTGATGCGTCACCAGCACGATGGGTTCGCCGTTCGGGGGTTGGTCTTCGAGGAATGCCTCGAGTGCGACCAGATTTGGCTCGCGATCCTTTTGGCGCGCGAAGAAGGAGTTGAGGGCCGGTAGCCGCGTGACCGGCCCGAGCCCCAACAGTTCGGCGGTCTCCAAACACCGGCACCATTCGCTTGAGTAGACCCGCGCTTGCTCGATCCCGCGCGCGCGCAGCCAAGCCCCGATGGATCTTGCCTGCTCGCGCCCGGCGTCGCTGAGGTTGCGCTGGGTCGCGCAGTCGTCAAGACGAAATCCTTCCGGATCACCCGTCCCCGGCGCGGAGGCGTGGCGCAGCAGCAGAACCGCACCGCCGTTCCGCATGTGTGCGGCAAGATCCACGTCCTTCACATCCTGCGCTGCGGTCGCCGCCGAGCCGAGGATCCCCCAAAGGACCGCAAACAGGAGACAGCGGCTGCGGTATCCGAAAAGCCGAGTGCGCATCAGGGGTGTCGACAGCATCGCGGGTTTCTCTCTGCGTTCTCCGAATGGGACGGTCGCCGACTCAGGTTCGGAAAGCACCGACGACGCGTGAGCCCGCGGTGATGCCTCCGAGGATGACGGCGCCTGCAAGCACGCCGACCAGCGCATTGAACAGCGGTGCGGCCAGGACCTCCAGGAATGGGCCGATCGCCGGAACAGCGGCAGCGCCATGGCTCAAGAGATGCAGGATGTCGTGGGTTCCCGGGGTCCCGTGGACCAGGATCCCGCCTCCGACGAGGAACATGGCTGCGGTCCCGACGACCGCAAGGATGCGCATCAGGCGCGGTGCAGCGGCAAGAAGCAGACCACCGAACCGACGCGCGATTCGCGTCCCGATATCCTCGCCCATGCGTTGCTGCAGGTAGAACCCTGCGTCGTCCATCTTGACGATGCCCGCGACTAGGCCGTAAACGCCGACGGTCATCAGGAAACCGACGCCGGTCAAGACCGCGACCTGCACGCCGAACGAGGCGCCGGCGACGATCCCGAGCGTAATGACGATGATCTCGGCCGAGAGCACGAAATCGGTGCGGATTGCCCCACGGATCCTGTCTTTCTCGAAGGCCGCCATGTCGACGGTCGGGTCGAGGAGGGTCCGCGTCAGCTCCGCATGACGGTCATCCTCCTCTTCGGCATGCAGAAAGGCGTGGGCCAGCTTCTCGAAGCCCTCGTAGCAGAGAAAGGCCCCGCCGAGCATTAGGAGCGGCGTGATGGCCCAGGGTGCCACGGCGCTGATGAGGAGCGCCGCCGGAATCAGGATCAGCTTGTTTTTGAGCGAGCCGAGGGCCACTGCCCAGACCACCGGCAGCTCGCGCTCGGCGCGTATCCCGAGGACCTGCTGGGCGTTTAGCGCCAGATCGTCGCCGAGCACGCCCGCGGTCTTGCGCGCGGCGACCTTGGTCATTACCGAGATGTCGTCGAGGACGGTTGCGATATCGTCGAGCAGTGTCAGCAGGCTGGCCCCGGCCATGGGATCTCGTCGCTTGGGTTGAGGTGAGGGAATTCTAACCTGGATCATGCACCTTGGCGGCCGGACTCGCGGCCCACCGCCTCGACAGCCCGTATTCCAACGCACGGCGCGGCAGACCTGCACCCAAGCTGTAGGGCGAGACCGATTCCAGGCTGTATTCGCCGCCGTCGGCGATGGCGTTGGCCGCCAGGATCCCGCTGCGGATCGCCGGACCGATACCTTCGGCCATGTCGCGGGTGGCGAGCCCGGCGGCATCGCCGACCAGGAAGGCGTTTTCGTGCCGGATTTTCTGTACCCCGTCGCGCAGGTAATAGGAATAGCCCCAGGGTTCGAGCGCCAACCCCTCGTCGATCAGCTTGCGCCGGCGCAAGGAGGTGACGAAGTGTTCCCAATGTCGGTGAATGCTCGCGCCTGTATCCTGCATACGCTGCGTCATGCCCCCGACGCCGAGATTCAGATAGCCGTCCTGTTTGGGGACATACCAACTGTAGCCCGGCAGGCCCTTCTCGAAGAACCACAGATGACAGTCGCGATCCTGCCAGGTGTAGGGCAGCTCCTGCTCCAGCGCGGCGACTTGCAGCCCCCTTGCCCGCGGATTGATCTCGCGAAACAGCGATCGATACACCGGGCATGCCGTGCCGCCGGCCCCGACGAGTGCCACGCATTCGAAGCGGTCATCGATACGGTAGCCGTTCGGCGTGCGCTCGACGTGCTTGACCTGGTGCCTGATGACCTCGGCCCCCGAACGCTCGAGCAGCCAGTGGTCGAACTCGACGCGGCGAATCGAGTGTTGCGGCGATCGCATCGTCAGACCGATGCCGAACAGGTGTGCACGGGTCACCTCGAAGGTCAGGAGGCGATGCGGATAGGCCGCGATGTCCATCTCCAGATCCGCGACGACCTCCGGCGTGATCCAACCGGCGCAGAGCTTGGGTCGCGGGAAGACCGCCTTGTCGAGGATCAGGCTATCGAGACCGCGCCGGCGCAGCTGCCAGGCACACGACGAGCCCGCGGGCCCGCCGCCGACGATGATGACGTTCGTCTTGATCATGAGCCGTCCTCGCGAGGATCTCCTCTGTCGGGTCGGTCGCCGCCTGCCGGATGCGCGGACGCTTAAACCGCGCCCATTGCGATATGCGTCGTTTGTTGGAGTGATTTGGCCGGACCGGCTCCGACGGCTCTCGGAGTTGGCGCGGTTTAAGGCATTCAAAATCTGAAATTTTAAACCGCGTCTCACAGGGATCGAGAATATCTCCGAAGCCAAACGCACAGCGAAAACGACGCGTGCCGCTCTGGACGCGGTTTAATCCCGATAGAGGTGAGCACGTGTCCAGGCCATGTCGTTCTTTCCCGGGCGAGAGAATAGAACCTGATAGAGCTCCAAAGCGCCGGCGCGGAAGCTGGCTATCGACGCTGCCAGATAGAGCCGCCACGCCCGGACGAAGAAGTCGTCGAACATCTCGCGGACCTCCGCCTCATGGGCCTCGTAACGGGCCAGCCAATGCTCGATCGTCTTGGCGTAGTGGAGTCGGATGTTCTCCACGTCGACCACCGAGAGACCCGGACCCTCGAAGATGTCCATCATCCGGCGCAGCGTCGGAGGGTTGGCCCCGGGGAAGATACGCCGTTCGTTCCAGGCGCTGGGCGGCTCGGGGCGGATTTGGCCGATCGAATGGATCAGGCCGCGTCCGTCGTCCTTGAGGACGCGATCGACAACCTGGCCCAAGGTCGCGTAGTGCTCGGCACCGACATGCTCGAGCATGCCGACCGAGACGAAGGCATCGTAGGTCCCTTGGATATTGCGGTAGTCGTCCTCGATATAGTCGATCCGGTCGGCCAGCCCCTCGGCCTTCGCCCGTTCGCGCGCATAGGCGATCTGCGAGGGCGAGATGTTGTAGGCCCGGACTCTAACGCCGTAACGACGCGCAAAGTGCCGTGCAAGGCCGCCCCAACCGCAGCCGGCCTCGACCACCTCCTCGCCGGGTCGCAGCTGTAACTTGCGCGCGATATGGTCGAGCTTCGCGGCCTGGGCCTGCTCGAGGGTGACGCTCGGATCGGCGAAATAGGCGCAGGTGTAGGCCATCTCTTCGTCGAGCCAGAGTCGATAGAAGTCGTTTCCCAGATCGTAGTGATGTTGGATGTTGTCTCGCGAATCCGTGAGGCTGTTGCGTCGCGCTCGGACGAATCCCCGCTTGACGAACTGCTGGAGGATGCCGGGCCGGGTCCGCTTGATCTTGGCCTCGTAGAGCGCTTCGATGAAGGCGACCAAGTCCCCCTCGATGCGTATGCGCCCCGAGCTGTAGCCGTCCCCGAACTCCAGGTTCGGATTGGCGAAGAGTCGCCAAAAGGTGGATCGGTCGGCGAAGCGCATGCGTGCGACCGGGTTGGCCCGAGGACACCGGTAGTGCTCCCGGTCATCCCAGAAGACGACGCTGATGGCGGGTTCCCCGATGAGCTGCATGAATCGATTGAACAGCCAGGTCTCTATCGGCCATACGCTGTCGGTGTCTGTCCATGTGCCCCGATCGACCGATGCGGCGCCGTTCGATAATGGGTTCTTGTCAGACTTCATGTTGCATATCCTCGCGCTTGGTCGGGCGTTGCCGCCGACGTGTAAAGGACGGGGAATTCAAAGTCTTTACGTGGAAAAAAGTAGTGTTCGGGAGGGTTTCGGTCAAGGGTCGTGCCGGGCGAACAGGATCGCGAAGAGCGCTTCCGAACGGCGCAGCGCGCGGAGGTGAGATCGGCTCGGGGCCGTTTCACCCCGAGCGCGCCGGACGGTCAACCCGTCTACGGCTTCGCCGAGCCGAATCGGCCTACAATGGCGCGTGTGCATTGATCCGAACGGACCTCTCAGATGAGCAACCGAAAGACCCGCAGCAGCTATGTCTGCAACGCCTGCGGTGCGCGTCAGCCGAAGTGGGCGGGTCAGTGCCCGGACTGCGGGGCCTGGAACAGCATGGTGGAGACCGCGGAGATCGCACGTCCCGCCGTGCGCGGCGGCTACGCGGGCGCGGCCGAGTCACCGCGCGTGGAGAGCTTGGCCGAGGTCAGCCCCGAAGATCGGGTGCGCATCCAGAGCGGGATCGGCGAGCTCGATCGCGTGTTGGGCGGCGGCCTGGTGACGGGCTCGGTGGTCTTGATCGGCGGGGATCCGGGGATCGGCAAGTCGACCCTCTTGCTGCAGGCGAGTGCCTCGCTTGCACGCCACCTGCCGGTGCTCTATGTCAGCGGCGAGGAGTCGCCCCAGCAGATCGGGCTACGCGCCCATCGGCTCGGACTGGCGGGCGAGGGCATCCGTCTGCTTGCCGAGACCAACGTCGAGTCGATCCTCGCGGCCGCGTCGCAGGAACGGCCGCGGGTGCTGGTCGTCGATTCCATCCAGACCCTCTATACCGATGCGCTGCAGTCTGCCCCCGGCTCTGTCTCGCAGGTGCGCGAGGCGGCGGCGCAGCTGGTCCGATTCGCCAAGCAGCGGGATACGGTGGTCTTCCTCGTCGGCCATGTGACCAAGGACGGCACGCTCGCCGGACCGCGAGTGTTGGAGCACATGGTCGACACCGTGCTCTATTTCGAGGGCGAGCCCGGCGGCGCCTTTCGCCTGGTGCGCTCGGTGAAGAATCGCTTCGGCGCGGTGCATGAGCTCGGGGTCTTCGCGATGGGCGACCGCGGCCTGCGCGAGGTGAAGAACCCCTCCGCGATCTTTCTTTCTCGCCACGACGAGGCGGTCCCGGGCAGTCTGGTCATGGTGACCCGCGAGGGGACGCGCCCGCTCTTGGTCGAGGTGCAGGCGCTGGTGGACGAGAGCCCGCTCGCCAATCCGCGACGGGTGGCCTTGGGGCTCGACGGCAACCGCCTGTCGATGCTGCTGGCGGTGCTGCACCGTCACGGCGGGGTGGCCATGTTCAACCAGGATGTCTTCGTCAACGTGGTCGGCGGGGTGCGGATCACCGAGACCGCCGTCGATCTGCCGCTCGTGATGGCGGTGCTGTCGAGCTATCGGGACCGGCCGCTTCCGTTGGACCTCGCGGTCTTCGGCGAGGTCGGCCTCTCGGGCGAGGTGCGTCCGGTCCCGAATGGTCCGGATCGGTTACGCGAGGCAGCCAAGCACGGTGTGCGTCGGGCCATCGTACCGGTCGGGAATGTTCCCAAAGAGGGTGTGGATGGGTTGGAGATCACGGCCGTGAAGACCCTCGCCGAGGCCCTCGACGGGGTCTGAGGCGATTAAACCGCGTCCCCGCTAAGGGCAGTGGATGCACCGTAACTTGAGCTCACTCGACAGTGAGCATCTCGCTCTGGACGCGGTTTAAACGAGCGTCCGCGCCTTGCGGGCCGGACGGGTGACGACCTTCACGGTCTTCACCCCGTTGTCCGCCGTTTGCAGGATCTCGATCGGGTGATCGTGCAGCTTGAGACTGGTACCGGGCTCGGGGATGGTCTCGAGGTATTCGAGGATCAGCCCGTTCAACGTTCGGGGGCCGTCGGTGGGAAGTGTCCAGCGCAGCGCCCGGTTGAGATCGCGCACGGTGATGCTGCCGTCGACCAAGAGGCTGCCGTCTTCGGCGCGATGGATCTCCGGGATGCTGTCCGCCGGGTCGGTCGTGAACTCCCCGACGATCTCTTCGAGCAGATCGGTCAGTGTGATGAGTCCGAGAAAATCGCCGTATTCGTCGACCACCAGACCGACGCGCCGCTTCCCGCGCTGGAAATTGAGTAGCTGCTGGTAGAGCGGCGTGCCTTCGGGGACATAGTAGGGCTCGCGCGCGATCGCACGCAGATGCTCCTTGCCCAGGCCCTGCTCGAGGAGTGCATGCAGGGCATGCTTGGCGTGGAAGACGCCGATCACATTGTCGATGCTGCCGTCGAAGAGCGGCATCCGCGTGTAGCTGGAGTTGCCGATGGCGTGCAGGATCTCGTCTTCGCTGTCCTGGATGTCGATCCCTTCCACCTCGTTGCGCGGGATCATGATGTCCTCGACCGTGGCGCGCTCGAGATCCAAGATGCCGAGCAGCATGGAGCGGCTGCGCTCGGGGATCATGGCACCGGCTTCGCTGACCACGGTCCGTAGCTCCTCGCGGCTCAGCGCCGTGCCCGGTGCGCCTTCCGGCGTGATCCCCATCAGCCGGAGCAGACCGTTGGTGAAGAGATTGACGAACCAGACGATCGGATAGAGCAGCTTGAGGAGCGGCTTGTAGACGTAGGCCGCCGGAAAGGCGAGGCGCTCCGGATGCAGCGTGGCATAGGTCTTGGGCGCGACCTCGGCGAAGATCAGGATGACCAGGGTCAAGAGCCCGGCGGCGATTCCGATCGCTGCCTCGCCACCGAGACGCAAGGCGATGATGGTCGCCAGGGAGGATGCCATGATGTTGACGAAGTTGTTCCCGAGCAGGATGAGCCCGATCAAGCGGTCGGGTCTCTCCAACAGCGCGCGCGCCATGCGGGCGCCCCGGTGACCGCCGTCCGCCAGGTGTTTGAGCTTGTAGCGGTTGATGGTGAGCAGGGCCGTCTCCGATCCGGAGAAGAAGCCCGAGAGCATGAGCAACAGGAGCAACGCGAGAAACAGGCCGGGTAACGAGAGTTCATCCACCTTGGATTCCGAGCTTGGCGATGGGTCGATCTGGGACACAGTATACCGGCTTCAACACGGCATGCCGGGCGCGTTGTGAATCCGTGTTTTCGGGTCGGTGTGCACCCGCATTCCGACCTCCATCGCCATCCCGGTCGCTTGCGCGGATTGGCGACCCGTTGCGCCGACAGCACGCCCCGGCGCTTGCAGTTCGGCGAGGCTCGGTCATAATCCCGGCCTTTTTGACCGGGGCTGAAAATGTTCAAGAATGTACGACTGTATCGACTGGGACGCCCGTTCGGTCTGGATGCCGACGCACTCGAGACCCGTCTCGACGAGCGTCGTTTTCGGCCCTGCGGTCCCCTCGAGACTGCGACGATGGGCTGGTCTGCGCCGCTCGGCGATGGCTCGACGGCCTTGGTTCATGCGGTCTCGGGCTGTTTCCTGATCTGCGCGCGCAAGCAGGAGCGCCTGCTCCCCTCGGCCGCGGTCGCCGAGGCCCTCGAGGAGCGTGTGAACGATCTCGAGACGGCGGAGGCTCGCGACGTGGGCCGTGCCGAACGACGTCGATTGCGCGAGCAGATCATGGCCGAAATGCTCCCGCGGGCCTTTACACGCTCACGCCGCACGCTACTTTATGTCGACACCGAGGCGGGTTGGCTCGTGGTGGACTCCGGGAGCGATCGGCAGGCCGAGGAGGTGATCTCGCTGTTGCGCGAGACCATCGAGACCCTTCCGGCCCGTCCCCCTGCTCCTCGGATGGAGCCGCCTAAGGTGATGACCGGTTGGTTGCTGAACGGCGATGCGCCGAGTGATTTTCAGATCGGGGATGCCTGCGAGCTACGCGACGTCAGCGACACGGCGAGCCTGATCCGCTGTCGCGGACAGGATCTCGGCAGCGAAGAGATCCTCGCCCATCTGCGTGTCGGCAAGCAGGTGCTGAAGCTGGCTCTGAGCTGGGACGAGCGGCTCGATTTCGTCTTGGCCGAGGACATGTCGCTGAAACGCCTGCGCGTGGGCGATGCCCTGCTCAACGAGCTCGACGACGGCGACCTCGAGCCCGCGGCGCGCATGGACGCCGAGCTCGCCATCCTCTCACTGCAACTGCGCGAGTTGATCGCACGGCTGGACGCGATCTTCGGCCTCGTCGGCGACGAGGATGCAGGGGGCACGCCGGCTCCGGTTCCGCAGACCGAAACGGCGCCCGCGGTGAGCGCACCTTCGTCGGCGGAGCCGCCGCCGTGGGTCGAGTGAACCTAAACCGCGTCCAGAGCCAGATGCTCACTTTGGCGTGAGTTCGACGTTTGGTGCATCCACGGCGCTCAGCGGGAACGCGGTTTAGGAAGAGCACTTTGTGCCTCGCACGGCTCGGCAGAAGCACAGTCCGGGGCAAGGGAATTCGTTCCTTCCGATCGCCGAAAACCGACCGCTGATCACCGGCGGCATAAGCTGGTCCGGTTCGTGCCGCAAAAGGTCTATTCCAATCGCCCGCAGCGCCGCAGCCTGAGCGCGGTTGCGCTCAGGCTGCGGCGCTGCGGGCGTGCTGCATGAAGAACCGCAGCATTTCCCGGCTTGCGTCTGATCCTCGGGGCTCGGTATAGGAGCCGTCGGGGCTGCCCCCCGACCAAGCATGGCCTGCGCCGTGCAGGATCCACTGCTCCAGCGGCGCGCGACCGTTCTCGTCGGTGTAGAGGCTGCGGGTGTAGCGGATTCCCCCGGCCGATTCACCCGGAATGCGCGATTCACGTAACTGCGCGACCCCCGGAGAAGCGGCGATGACCTGATCGGCGTTGACCGGGTTGACCGTGCTGTCGGAATCACCGTGGAAGACGATGGTCGGGACCAAGGGCGCCGTGCCGTCGGATCCGCGGTATCGCTGATCCGCGAAGGATGTGGGCATTCCGCCCTGATGCATCGCCGCGAGTGCCGATGCCATGTCGTCGGCCGCGCCGTAAGCCAGTCCTGAGTGCACTCCGATGGCGGCGTAGAGGTCCGGGTAAGTGGCCCCCATGATCGATGCGGCAGCACCCCCTGCGGAGAGTCCGGCGATGTAGACGCGATCGGGATCCACAGCGTAATCGCGCATGATCTCGCGGGTGATGCCCGCGATCAGCGCAGGCTCGCCGCGACCGCGCTGCTGGTCTTCGGGGTTGAACCAGCTCCAGCATTTGGTTGCGCTGGTCGAGAGTGATTGCGCCGGATAGGCGACCAGGAACAACTCCTGCTCGGCCAGGCTGTTCATGCGGGTTCCCGCGGCAAAGTCGTCGGGCGACTGGTTGCATCCGTGCAGCATCACCACCAAAGGCAACGGTTGCTTGTGGTAGCCGCTCGGGATGTAGAGCTTGTAGACGAGCGTGCCCGCCGCGTCGGAATAGAGATGCTCCTCGAATCGGGCCCCCTCCGGAAGAGCCGCCGGCTCGGGTGCGATCGGCGGTCGGGCGATCCGCCCGGGGATGTGCTCGCCGACACGTTGCTTCATTCGATCCAGCAGTCCGCGCAGCGCCGGCGGGATCTCCGGCATTCCGGGGATACTCCGATGCTCGGCCGAATGCTCTTCGGCGCTCGGGTCGCGATCGGAATCGGGCGCCGAGCCTGTGCGCCCGCCGTCCGATCCGGGCGCATCGAGCGTTGCACCGCGCAGCAACCCCATCGCCTCTTGAAGCCGCCCTTCACGGGTGAGGCGGGTGACCTCGGCCATGTCGATCTTGGGCACACGGGGCATGGGTTGGATCCTCGAATCGAGCCTGTCGGCGCGGCAGTGTCTGCGGAGGTCCTGCGTGGCTGTCTTCTCTCGTAGAATCCAGGGTGACGCCAGGCGGCCTTCCCGGCGCCGTGCCCGAACAAAAAAGAATCACGTAAACCGCGCCCAGCGCGGTTTGCGTAGTGTGTTGAATTGGCTTGGCCGCGCCGGCTCCGATAAGTGTCGGAGTCGGCGCGGTTCAAGGTATTAAAAAATATAAAATTCTAAACCGCGTCTCCGCTAAGAGCCGTGGATGCACCCAACGTCGAATTCACGCGAAAGTGAGCATCTCGCTCTGGACGCGGTTTAGATCCGGTAGAACCCCCGATACCACTCCACGAACCGCGCCACGCCCTCCGCGACCGGCGTATCCGGGCAATAGCCGGTGTCGTGCACCAGATCCGTCACGTCGGCATAGGTGTCGGGAACATCGCCGGGTTGCAGGGGCAGCAGGTTGAGCTGGGCCTTGCGGCCGAGTGCCTCCTCGAGGAAGCCGATGTAGTCCATCAGCTCAACCGGCTTGTTGTTGCCGATGTTGTAAATGCGATAGGGCGCCTGACTCGTGGCGGGATCGGGCTGTGCGCCGGACCAGCTCGGATCGCCGCTCGGCACTCGGTCCAGGACGCGGATGACCCCTTCCACGATGTCGTCGACGAAGGTGAAGTCACGACGGTGTTTGCCGTAGTTGAAGACGTCGATCGGCTCGCCGGCGAGGATGGCGCGGGTGAACTTGAAGAGCGCCATGTCGGGCCGTCCCCAGGGACCATAGACGGTGAAGAAGCGCAGGCCGGTGGTGGGGATCCGATACAGGTGGCTGTAGGTGTGGGCCATGAGCTCGTTGGCCTTCTTGCTGGCGGCATAGAGGCTCAAGGGGTGATCGACGTTGTGATGGATCGAGAAGGGCATGGAGGTGTTGGCGCCGTAGACCGAGCTGCTCGAGGCATAGACCAGATGCTCGACGCCGACATCTCGACAGCCTTCCAGGATGTGCCCGAAGCCGACCAGGTTGGTGTTGACGTAGGCCATCGGGTTTTCGATGGAGTAGCGCACGCCGGCCTGCGCGGCGAGGTGCACGACCCGGTTCGGGCGGTGCATGGCAAAGAGCTCGCGCATGCGTGCACCGTCCTCGATGTCGACGCGCTCGTCGCGGAAGCCTTCGAAGGAGAGCGTGCGGGCAAGTCGTGCCTCCTTCAGCGCGACGTCGTAGTAGTCGTTCAGATTATCGATTCCGATCACCGCGTCGCCGCGGTCGAGGAGGCGTAGGGACAGGGCCGAGCCGATAAAACCGGCGCTGCCGGTCACCATGACTTTCATGCGTCTACTCCTGAATTCTTTGTCGGAAATAAGGTGAAAGGCGGGCAGCGAAGAGCGGATCGTCCGTGGATCGAGGCCAAGGCTCTAAAAAGGTGCTTTAGCGGCGACTCGACACGCAAAAGTTCGAGCCATCGCGCTTCCCGTGTGCTGGCGGGCGACCGGAGTCGATCACCCGCATACGGCGATCCTCGCAACCTTCGCCTTTCACGTGGCAGTTTGCACCTTATCCAAAATCAACCAGCTCATATGTTTTGACCTGTCAACTATCGGCACTGGTTTCTCGTAGTGCACCTCTTCTTTCTACTGTTCAGCAATCTGTTGCAGGGCCTGTGGGTATGTGGGCGAGAGGCCCGAGAGTGTGGGCAACCTGTGGGCCGCGCCTGCGCGATGCTGGCGTCTTGCGCCGAGGCCTCGGCGCGGTCCATGGGTTGTCCATACGGCTTTAGCTCGGGCCGGTCCGCAGGGATGCGGACTCGTCCACATATCCATAGGCCGACGGTATCGTCGGTGCAAACACATTGGCTCAGGACACCCGGCGGCAGACTGCGACGGTGGATCATGCTGATATACGTGGATTGGGTACCACCGGACTTCACTGCGTCGCGGAGCTGGCCTTTCTCTAAAAGCAGGGATCGGCGCGCGGAATGCCCGTGCAGGGATTCTCCCGTGCGCCACCGGTATAGCCGGAACAAGGGTTCTCCACACCGGCCGCGGATGCCCTGAGTCAATGTGTCTGTTGTCGGTCTCATCGCCCGATCGGTTGGGGGTCATCACCGCTACGCGAGGCGGTCCAAGAAGCACAACCCCTCATGCGTTCATCCCCGCCGCCTGCACTTGGGTCAGCCGAGGCATCTCCCCGCGCACGATGTCCCAGAGGAAGCCGACGAGTTCGCGGGCGATGGCCACGCACACCAGTTTGGTGTTCTTGCCGGCGCGCGTCATGCTGCGATAGCGCCCGCACAGGCGCACCTGGGCCTTCCAGGCGATGCCTTTGGCCTGCGGCGAGGCATTCACCGCTTTGGACTTGAGATGCTTGGTCTGGCGCGCGGGGAAACGATAGCTCCAGGCCGACTCCACCAGCATGCGCCGGGCATGGTTGTTGCCGGTGAGCGTGATCGCACCTTGGCGTCGCCGCCCGCCCGAGGAATGCTCGCTGGGCACCAGCCCGAGGAAGGCCATCAGCTGCTTGGGCGACTCAAAGCGGCTGATGTCGCCGAGCTCGGCCAGCAGCACGATGGCGGCGAGCTTGTCGATGCCGCGCAGCGCCACCAGGGAGCCGACCACCGGCGCCAGCGACCACTCGGGCAGCGCGCGCATGAGCTGATCGGTGAGCTGGGCAACACGCTCGCCGGCGGCACGCTCGGCGTCGATATAGGTCTGCAACACGATCTGCTCCCAAGGGTCGTCCATCTTCAACCCCGCCAGCCAGTTCTCGTGTGCCGGTGTCCAGCGGCTCTTGCCCTTGGGCCAGTGCTGGCCGTGACGCAGCAGGAAGGCGTTGAGCTGCTGGCGCGCCTTGCACTCCTGTGCCTTGAGATCATCGCGAGCACGGCTCAGATCGCGCATGCGCTCTTGTTCCCGGTCGGGCACCCACACCGCGGTGAGATCGCCGCTGCGCAGCAACCGCGCGAGCTTCAGCGCATCCCGCCGGTCGGTCTTGATACGATCGCCCGCCTTCTTCGGGATCTGCGACGGCGCAATCACCTGGCAGTCGTGACCGCTGCCGATGAGTTGGCGGTAGAGCCCGTAGCCGCACGGCCCGGCCTCGTAGCAAAACAACAGCAACCCGCCATCATAGTGCTCGCTCAGCTGGCCGATGAGCTTCTCGACCTTCTTCGGTGTGTTGGCGATCTCCCCGCGGTAGATCGGCTCCGCGCGTCCCGGCTCGGCCACGGCGATCGCAATCGTCTCCTTGTGCACGTCCAGGCCGATGTAGGCCGCGTGCTGCTTCGCCTCGCCAGACGCGCTCGCCGCCGACAGCGCTGCCGGCGCCGATGCCGTCTCAATCCGATGCTCCACTGCGCTAAACTCTTGCATGACCTGCTCCCCTCAATGTGGCTCTGTGTCGGTGGATGTCCGTCCTCAACATAACCCACGTGCGTTGAGGACGGGCAGATCAAAACATCATGTCTAAGCCGAGCATCTCGCAGGCGTGGTCACGGGTGCGTGCCGTGATCTTGGTGCCGCCGAGCATGCGGGCGATCTCGTCGACCCGCCCATCCGGGTCGAGTGTCTCGATGCGGGTGTAGGTCTGGCCGTCGAGGGTCTCCTTGCGCACGCGAAGTTGTTGGTGCGCTTGGGCGGCGACCTGCGGGAGATGGGTCACGCAGAGCACCTGGCGCGAGTCGCCGAGTCGGCGCAACAGGCGTCCGACGATCTCTGCGATCCCGCCGCCGATGCCGACATCGACCTCGTCGAACACCAGGGTCGGGACGCTTCCGCACTCGGCGGTCGCGACCTGGATGCCGAGACTGATACGCGAGAGCTCGCCGCCCGAGGCGACCTTTGCGAGCGGCTGCAACGGTTGTCCCGGATTGGCGCTGACCAGAAAAGCGATGCGCTCTAGACCGCCAGTGCCGGCGCGTTCCGGAGGAAGTGCCTCGATGTCCACGGCGAAGCGACCGCCCGCCATGCCGAGCTGTTGCATGGCTTCCGTGACGGTCCTGTTCAGGCGTTCCGCGGCCTCCGCCCTTGCGTCCCCGAGCGCGCGCGCTCGATCGAGAAAGTCATGCAGCGCGGTGTCGCGCGAAGCGCGCAGGTCGCCGAGGCGCAGATCGGCCTGTTCAAGTGATTCCAGCTCCGCCTGACGCGCAGCCAAGGCGTTCGGCAGATCGACGGGCAGGACGCGGAATTTCCGCGCGAGGTCGTGAATCTGTGCGATCCGGGTCTCGACCGCTTCGAGGGCGGCCGGATCGACCTCCAGACTGTCGAGATAGTGGCGCAGGCTGGCGGCGGCCTCGCCGGCATGGATTGCCGCGGTTTCCAGCAGGTCGCGGGGCTCGACCAGGGTCTGATCGATTTCGGCCAGATCGGCCAGGTCGGAGCCGGCCGAGCGCAGCTGATCACAGATCGCCGGTTCGGCCTCGGAGAGACTATCGAGGACACGCGCCGCGGTCTCCTGGAGGCGCCCCAGGTGGCTCAAGCGTCGCTGCTCTCGATCGAGATTCTCGATCTCCGCCGCGCTCAGTCCGAGTGCCGAGAGCTCTTCGACGTGAAAGCGCAGCAGATCGAGCCGCTCGGCCCGTTCCTGTCGCGCCGCCTCCAGTGCACCGAGCTGCTGATCGAGTGCGCGATAGTCGCGAAACGCCGACGCGACCGCTTGCGCGAGGTCGGCATGACCGCCGTAGGCGTCCAAGAGGTCGCGCTGCGCATTCGCTCGCAGGAGCGATTGGTGCGCGTGCTGTCCGTGGATGTCGACCAAGAGGTCGCCGAGGTCGCGCAGTTGAGCGCCGGTGGCGGGTCGACCGTTGACATAGGCGCGCGAGCGTCCGTCGCGCACGATTAAGCGGCGCACCAGACAATCACCGTCCTCGTCGAGATCCTGCTCGGCGAGCCAGGCGCGCGCGCCGGGGACCCCCGCCACGTCGAAACCGGCGACGATCTCGGCGCGCTCGCAGCCCGCGCGGATCATCGCGGCGTCCGCCTTATCGCCGAGCGCGAGACCCAAGGCATCGATCATGATCGACTTGCCCGCGCCTGTCTCGCCGGTGAGCGCCGTCATGCCCGAGGCGCACTCGAGCTCGAGCGAGCTGACGATGGCGAGGTCTTTGACAAGGATGTGTGTCAACATCGAAAAACGTCCGCCGGCACCTCAGGCCCCGATTGGGGTCAGATGGCCGCCCCAGCCGAGTTTCGCCCGCAGGATCTGATAGTGATCGTGGCCCCGCGGGTGGAGCAGATGGGCGGAATGTCGATGTCGCTCCACCTGAATCGTCGCGCGCGGGGGCAGCTGCAGGTCCGCCTGTCCATCGCAGGTCACCTGCACATGACCCTGATCGAGCCCGCGCACCCTGACTGCGATCCGCCGATCGCCTGGAACCACGAGGGGTCGGTTGCTGAGATCGTGTGGGCAGATGGGCACCAGCAAGAGCGCATTTAGGGCAGGATCCACAAGCGGGCCCCCGCCTGAGAGCGCGTAGGCTGTCGACCCGGTCGGCGTGGCGATGATCAGACCGTCGGAGCGTTGAGCGGAGACGAAGACGCCGTCGATGTCCACCTCCAACTCGATCATACGAGCCGTATTCCATTTGTGTACAACGACGTCGTTCAGGGCCGAGTAGCTGCGCTCGAGCCCATCGTCGGCGATCACGCGCACCGACAACATGGCGCGGCGGTCGGATTGGTATTCACCGGCGAGGATCGGGTCGAGCGCGGACTCGATGTCTTGCGGCGAGACGTCGACCAGGAACCCGAGCCGTCCGAGGTTGATCCCGACCAGCGGAATCCCGTAGGCCGCCATCATACGCGCGGCGTGCAGCAGGGTCCCGTCTCCGCCGACCACGATGACGAGATCGCATTGCGCGCCGAGGTCCGGGACCGGGACCGCCGTTCCCACCTCCGCGCCGAGCAGATGGGCGCTCTCGGCATCGAGGAGCACGTGGAGGCGTCGAGAACGCAGGTAGGCGCCGAGATGACGCAACGTCCCGACCACCTTCTCCGGGTCGCCTTGTTTCGCGATGATGCCGACGGTGCTGAATTGCGGCATGAGGTCTGTCAGAGGCTGGGATCCGGAAGGACGATCGAAGGTTAAAGCTAGCATGGGCGAGGGGTAGCGCCAATAGGCGCGCCGACCAGCCTTGACAGGCTTGGCCCGAATCCCTAAATTGCCGTGTTAGCACTCTGCTGAGGTGAGTGCTAAAACACGCCACGGGCGACTCGGGTCTGCTCGAGGCCGATCGGCGCCGAACCGCGGGGGCGGATTCTGTTGAGATTCGGCTCGTTGTCGAGAGTCGTTCTCGACTGCGGTCTCGGGAAACAGCGAGATCACGAGCAGACCCGCCGAGCGCGTGTTCTGCGGGAACAGACACTTCCGGTCCGGCCGAGTGCGGCCGAACGATGTGGCTCGACGTGGTCGAGATCCCTATTACCGCCGGCTTCATGGCAGACGCACCTTGTCAAGCGAGACACGTAATACCGAGGGCCAGGTCAGCGAACGTGCGCTCCATTTCCTGAAGGCGCTCGTGGAGCGATACATTCGGGAAGGTCAGCCCGTCGGCTCGCGGACTTTGGCGAAGGACACCGGGTTGGACCTGAGTCCCGCCACGGTCCGCAATGTCATGGCGGATCTGGAGGATCTGGGACTTGTGGTCTCGCCCCACACCTCCGCCGGGCGGGTTCCCACGGTCGCCGGGTATCGCTTATTCGTCGATACCCTCCTGACCGTGCGTCCGCCGTCGGAGGATGACATCGCCAGTCTGCGCACCCGGTTCGATACCCGGTCCGACGCCAAATCGCTCGTGGAGACGGCATCGACGCTCTTGTCCGGTATCACGCACCTGGCTGGTGTCGTCATGCTGCCGCGGCACGAGCGCAATGTGTTTCGCCAAATCGAACTGTTACCCTTGTCGGGGACGCGGGTCTTGGCCATCCTCGTGACCAGCGAGGGCGAAGTCCACAACCGCATCATTGCGACCGAGCGCCCCTTCAGCGCCTCGCAATTGGAGCAGGCGTCAAACTACCTGAACGAGATCTTTACCGGCCAAGACATCAAGGACGTGCGCAAGCGCCTCGTCGAGGACCTCAAGAGCACGCATCGCAACATGGATCGGCTCATGATGCGCGCGGTCATGCTGGCCCATGAGGTCGTCGAGTCGGCCGAGCGCAAGGATGACTGCTTCATCGCCGGTCAGACCAATTTAATGGAGTTCGGGGAGCTGGCCAGCATGGAGCGGCTCAGGCAGCTTTTCGATGCCTTCAACGAGAAGCGCGAGATTCTGCACATCCTCGATCGGTGCATCGCCGCGGACGGCGTCCAGATCTTCATCGGCGAGGAGTCGGGTTATTCGCTGTTAGGCGACTGCAGCGTCGTGACCCAGACCTACCGGGTGGACGACGAGGTTGTCGGGGTGCTGGGCGTGATCGGCCCGACGCGTATGGACTATCAGCGCGTCATCCCGATCGTGGACGTCACCGCTCGACTGCTGGCGGCGGCGCTCAGACAATAGTTTCAGGCTTTGGATCGGTCGTGTGCGGCCGCGACGCCGAATTGCGTCGCGGCAAGGCGGCGAACCGGGATACGGGAGACGGTAATGAGTACGGAATCAGAAAAACAGACCGAATCGAACGCGTCGACAGCGGCGGAGGAGGAGGCCCTTCTCGAGGACGCCTCGGCGTTCCGTGCGGGTGAGGCCGAGGCCGATCGTGCGAGTGCTGCGGAGGCGCCGACGCTCGAGGATCTCCAGTCGCAACTGTCCGCTGCCCGCGCGGAGGCGGAATCGCTCCGCGATCAGGCACTGCGGGTGCGTGCCGAGATGGAGAACCTCCGGCGCCGCCATGCCGTCGAGTTGGAGAAGGCCCACAAATACGCCCTGGATAGCTTCGTGCGCGAGCTCCTGCAGGTACGCGACAGCCTGGACCTCGGTCACGATGCGGCCCTGGCCGAAGGGGCGGATATCGCCAAGATTCGCGAAGGTATGGAGCTGACATCGAAGCTCATGGGGGACGTCATGGAGCGGTTCGGCGTGGTCCCGGTGGATCCGATCGAGCAACCCTTCGACCCGGAGTTTCATCAAGCGATGACGATGCAGCCCCGCTCGGACCTGCCGCCCAACACGGTCGTCGCGGTCATGCAGAAAGGCTACACGCTCAACGGGCGCTTGGTGCGTCCGGCACTGGTTATGGTCTCTCAGGAGGCCTCCTGATATCGGCTTGAACGGATAGGGGTTTCCCCCAACCTCAGAGGCAACTTAGAGGCCGTTCGGCGACACAAGACACCTTATTTTTGGAGAAGAGACTCATGGGAAAAATCATCGGTATCGACCTCGGGACGACCAACTCCTGCGTCGCCGTGATGGAAGGCGACAACGTCAAGGTCATCGAGAACGCCGAAGGCGATCGCACCACGCCCTCCATCGTTGCCTACACGGGTGACGGCGAGGTGCTGGTGGGACAGTCCGCAAAGCGACAGTCGGTCACCAACCCGGCGAATACGCTGTTCGCGATCAAGCGCTTGATCGGGCGCCGATACGAGGACAGTGTCGTCAGCAAAGACAAAGACATGGTCGCCTACAAGATCGTCAAGGCCGACAACGGCGACGCTTGGGTCGAGGTCAACGGCAAGAAGATGGCGCCCCCGGAGATTTCGGCGAAGGTCCTTCAGAAGATGAAGAAGACCGCCGAGGATTATCTGGGCCACAAGGTCACCGAGGCGGTCATCACGGTTCCGGCCTACTTCAACGACTCGCAGCGCCAAGCAACCAAGGACGCGGGCCGGATTGCCGGCCTCGAGGTGAAGCGCATCATCAACGAGCCGACCGCGGCGGCGCTCGCCTACGGCATGGACAAGAAGCGCGGGGATCAGAAGATCGCGGTCTACGATCTGGGCGGCGGCACCTTCGACGTCTCCATCATCGAGATTGCCGAGATCGAGGGCGAGCATCAGTTCGAGGTGCTCTCGACCAACGGGGACACCTTCCTCGGCGGCGAGGACTTCGATCTGCGCATCATCGACTTCCTGGTGGCCGAGTTCAAAAAGAGCCAGGCAGTGGATCTGCGCAATGATCCGCTGGCGCTGCAACGTTTGAAGGAGGCCGCCGAGAAGGCCAAGATCGAGCTGTCCACGAGCCAGCAGACCGACATCAATCTGCCCTACATCACGGCGGATCAGACGGGTCCGAAACATCTGAACGTGAAGCTGACGCGGGCGAAGCTGGAATCCCTGGTCGAGGATCTCGTCGACCGCACGATCGATCCGTGCCGGATCGCGTTGAAGGACGCCGGGCTGACCGCGGGCGAGGTGGACGAGGTCATCCTGGTCGGCGGTCAGACCCGCATGCCCAAGGTGCAGGCGAAGGTCGAGGAGTTCTTCGGCAAGAGCCCGCGTCGCGACGTCAACCCCGACGAGGCCGTCGCGATCGGTGCCGCCATCCAGGGCGGCGTGCTCGGCGGCGAGGTCAAGGACGTCCTGCTGCTCGACGTCACCCCGCTGTCGCTCGGCATCGAGACCCTCGGCGGCGTCATGACCAAGCTGATCGAGAAGAACACCACCATCCCGACCTCGGCGCAGCAGGTCTTCTCCACGGCGGACGACAATCAGACGGCGGTGACCGTGCACGTCCTTCAGGGCGAGCGCGAGCGGGCGATCCACAACAAGTCGCTCGGGCGCTTCGATCTCAGCGATATCCCGTTGGCGCCGCGTGGCGTGCCGCAGATCGAGGTCAAGTTCGACATCGACGCGAACGGCATTCTGAATGTTTCGGCCAAGGACAAGGCGACCGGCAAGGAGCAGTCCATCATTATCAAGGCCTCTTCCGGTCTGTCGGATGCCGAGATCGCGCAGATGGTCAAGGACGCCGAGGCGCATGCGGAGGAAGACCGGCAGTTCCACGCGGTGGTTGCCGCCCGCAACCATGCCGACACCATGATCCACGCGACGCGCAAGTCGATGGAGCAGCTCGGCGACAAGATGGAGGCCGGCGAGAAGGACTCCATCGAGGCGGCGATCAAAGAGCTCGAGGAGGCCATGAAGGGCGAGGACAAGGATCGCATCGAGACCCTGACCAAGACGCTCGGCGATTCCTCCGCGAAGATGGCGGAACGGCTCTATGCGCAGAACAGCGGCGGTCCGGGTGCGGGCCCGACGGCCGGCGGGGCTCCCGAGGATTCGGCGGGGCCGGCGCGCGACGACGTGGTCGACGCCGAGTTCGAAGAGGTCAAAGACGACAAGAAGTAGATCAAGCGGCCGACGGCTCGAAACCACGACCGAGACGCGCGCGTCTCGACAGGCGCTCGACGGTTTCGGCAAGATGTTCGGCTCCGTCACCGGTCACGCTGCAGTGCCCTCGACGCGGAATCGCCGCTTCGAGGGCGCAAATGCTGTTTCCGAACCGGCTCGTCTTTGCATGAATCGGCCGATGTAGAGACGCGTCTGGAGCGGTATGCGTCGTTTTCGGATTCGATCGAAGCCGCGTCATGCATCGCGACCTCTCGTACCCTCAAGAGGCCGTTCCTGGAACACCATCGGTTATGACTCTGGACGCGGTTTAGGATTCAATGGCAAAACGCGATTATTACGAGGTCTTGGGCGTCTCGCGCAATGCGAGCGAGGCCGACCTCAAGAAGGCCTTCCGCCGCCTGGCGATGAAGTATCACCCGGATCGCAACACCGGCGACGCGGATACCGAGGCCAAGTTCAAAGAGGCCAAGGTGGCGTACGACGTCCTGAGCGATCCGAAGAAGCGCTCGGCCTACGACCAGTTCGGCCATGCGGGCGTGGATGCCGGCGCGGGCGGGTTCGGCGGTCCCGGCGGGGACGGCGGGGCCTTCTCCGATATCTTCGGGGACGTCTTCGGGGACATCTTCGGCGGTCGCTCGGGTGCTCGACGCACGCAGCGCGGAGTGGATTTGCGCTACGACTTGTCGCTCAGTCTCGAGGATGCCGTCAACGGCAAGGAGGCCAAGTTCCGCATCCCGGTTCAGGTGGACTGCCAGTTCTGCGGGGGAACCGGGGCCAAGCCGGGCACCAAGCCGAAGACCTGCACCACCTGCGGAGGAAGCGGCCAGGTGCGCATGCAGCAGGGCTTCTTCTCGATTCAGCAAACCTGTCCGACCTGTCGGGGGACGGGAACCGTCATCGAGGAGGCCTGCGGACATTGTCGGGGTCGGGGTCGGATCCAGGAGGAGAAGACCCTCTCGGTTCGCGTGCCCGCGGGCGTGGATACCGGCGACCGGATTCGCCTTGCCGGTGAGGGCGAGCGCGGCGAGTTCGGAGGACCGCCCGGTGATCTTTATGTTCAGATCCAGGTCAAGGCGCACCCGATCTTTACCCGCGAGGACAGCCATCTGCACTGCGAGGTGCCGATCGGTTTCGTGACCGCCGCACTCGGTGGCGAGCTCGAGGTCCCGACACTCGACGGCAAGGTGATGCTCAAGATCCCGGCGGGCACACAGACGGGCAAGATGTTCCGTGTGCGCGGCAAGGGGGTGAAACCCGTGCGTGGCGGCGCGATCGGTGATCTCATCTGTCGCGTCACGGTCGAGACGCCGGTGAACCTCACCGAGCGTCAGAAGGATCTGCTGCGCGAGTTCGAGGCCAGTGTGCAGGAGGGCGGTTCACGGCACAGTCCGCAGTCGCATTCCTGGTTGGACAGCGTGAAGAGCTTCATCGACAAGATCGGGCTCTAAAGCTGAACCGCGTCCGGCGCTTCCTTGATCAGGTCGCGTCTGGTGTCGGTCGCGTTCGCATCGGTCGGCGTTGGCGTCGACGCGGTTCAGGAATTTTTTTCGAGGGCATGTTCCAAGGCTTTCCGGGTCCGCCCTAACGACTCGGCACGGGTGGCGTCGGTGACCCTAGGTGATTTCCGGGCAGGGATCCGGCAGCGCGTAGGTGCGAATTGATTCGCATGCAAAGCACCTTGGGTCTTCCGGTCATGGGCAGTCGGGATGACTGTCCTCGGAAATCGCCTGACAGCGGCAAGCGGGCAGTCATTCTGGTCGATCGCTGTTCCCGCGATCGGTCACGACTTTTTCAGGAGCTACGATGCAGAAGATCAGGATCGCCGTGGTCGGGGCGGGCGGGCGTATGGGCCGCACGCTGGTGCAGGCGGTGAACGAGACCGAGGGACTTGTGTTGGGCGCGGCGACCGAGCGGCCGGGTAGCTCGTTGCTCGGGGCGGATGCCGGCGAGCTTGCGGGGGTCGGGCGTCTGCACGTGTCGGTTGCGCCTGATTTGGCGGGGAGCCTGGACGATTTCGACGTCCTGATCGACTTCACCTCGCCTGCGGCGACGCTCGCGCATCTCGAGATCTGCCGTGCCGCCGGCAAGTGCATGGTGATCGGAACGACCGGGCTCGACCAAGCGCAGCGCGACATGATCGCCGCGGCTTCTCGGGAGATTGGAATCGTCTTCGCGCCGAACATGAGCGTCGGCGTGAATCTCTGCTTCAAGCTGCTGGACATCGCCGCACGGGTTCTGGGTGACGAGGTCGACATCGAGATCATCGAGGCGCACCACCGTCACAAGGTCGATGCGCCGTCCGGCACGGCATTGCGCATGGGCGAGGTGATCGCCTCGGCCTTGGGACGGGACCTCGACGAGGTCGCCGTCTACGGACGCGAGGGGCAGACCGGGCCGCGCGAGCGCCGTACCATCGGCTTCGAGACCATCCGGGCCGGCGACATCGTCGGCGAGCACAGTGTTTGGTTCGTCGCCGACGGCGAGCGGGTCGAGATCGCCCACAAGGCATCGAGCCGGATGAACTTCGCGCGGGGAGCCGTTCGGGCTGCGGGCTGGATCGCACGGCGCGGTCCCGGGATGTTCGACATGCAGGACGTCCTCGGGCTGCGGGAACTCTGAGCCATTTCGCGACTCCTGCCCCGTGATGTGCGGGTTGTACTCGACTCGCCGGTCTTTAGGCCGGATAGGCTCAGCGAAGCGCACACCTCGCATGGCCTGCACCGACATGGTGCCCGTCGGCGGAAACACTGATCACGATCCCGTCCGCCGGCCCGTCGCATCAGCCGAGGGTTCCGACGGCACCCGTTGCGAGGTTTGTCGGATGCACCTTGACGCACGAACCCAAGGCTCGATACGGCATTCTCGAGTCGCCCTCACCATCGCCTTCGCGGTGCTGCTGCTCGCTTCGCCGCTCCGCGCAGCGGAGCCGCAGGACACCGCCCGCGAGTCGTTAGACCATGCTGCGGCCGAGTCTGTGGGCTCCGAGACGCCGCACTACAGCACGCAAGTCCAACCCATCTTCGACCGCCGCTGCATCGCGTGCCACGGCTGTCTGGGCTCTCCCTGCAACGTCAAGCTGGATTCCTTCCGCGGCGTCGACCGCGGCGGCTTTGGTCACAACCCATACTCTGCGCGTTTGACCGCGGATCCGCGCACCGATATGGACGCTGCCGATTCCACGGCGGAATGGCGCGAGCGCGGCTTCTACCCCATCCTGGCGCGTACCGCGTCGGCGCAGACCAATCTCGACGACTCCATCCTCTATCGGATGATCGACGCGGGCATGCGCTACAACGACCCCGGCTTCTCGCGCGCGTCCGTGGATCCGTTTCGGCTGCAGCGCTTTGCGGGGACCTGTCCGTCGAGCGCCGATGCGCTCGCGGCCAGGTTGCAGGAGCACCCCGGTCTGGGGATGCCCTTCGGCCTGCCGGCGCTCGCGAAGGCCGACTTTGCGATCTTGCGGGACTGGATCGCACAGGGCTCGCCCGGCCCGACCGAGGCGGAGGAGGCTCGAGCGCAAAAGGTCGCCAACCCGGCGGCCGTCGCCGCATGGGAGTCCTTCTTCAACGGCCCGGATCCCCGCCAAGCCTTGGTCAGTCGCTTCATCTTCGAGCACGTCTTCCTCGCCACCATCGTTCTCGAAGACAGTCCGGGGGATCGTTTCCGCTTGGTGCGATCCGCCACACCGCCCGCGCCTATTCTCGACGACGGCCGGGCCGGTCCCTCGGTAGTGGAGAGATCGCCGATCGAGCTGATCTCGACGGCGCTGCCCTACGGGGATCCCGGCGTCGAGCGCTTCTGGTACAGGCTGCAGAAGGTGACGACGGCACCGGTGCAGAAGAGCCTCTTCGTCTGGCGGCTCTCGCGGGACGACATGGCGGATCTCACCGATCTTTTTCTGTCGCCTGATTGGGCCGCCGATGCGGATCTCGATCCGCCTTGGGATATCGGCAATCCCTTTCGCGTCTTCGCGGCGATCCCTGCCGAGTCCCGCTATCGCTTCCTGCTCGAGAATGCCGAGGTCATCGTCGGCGGGATCACCTATGGGCCGGTCTGCAACGGTCAGATCGCGACCTACGCGGTCAAGGATCAGTTCTGGGTCTTCTTCCTGGATCCCGCATACGACATCTCGGTGCGGGATCCCCGTTTGGGCCTCGACGACTGGGATCTCTTCATGGACCGTTCGCTCGACGGCAACGCGGCCTATCTCGATGCCTATGCCAAGACTCGGGCACGGCTCGATCCCGAGGGATGGTCACTCGATGCGATCTGGGACGGCGAGGGCGAAAACCGCAACGCATGGCTCACCCTGCTGCGCCACGAGACCAACGTCTCCGTGCTTCAGGGTGCGCAGGGAGGTCTTCCGCAGACCTTCTGGTTGATGGGCTACAGCGGCCTCGAGCGGCTCTATTACGACACCGTGGCCAGCTTCGAATACTGGGCCGGCGACGGGCGGAAGCTCGAAACCCTGCTGTTCTTCAACATGCTGCGCCAGGAGTTCGAGGACGGCTTCCTCGGGTTGCTGCCGCCTGAGGAACGCGAGCGGATCCGCCGGCAATGGACGCGCGGTATCGGCTCGGTGGCCCTGAGCCTGATCCCGTTCGAGACCGCAAACCAGCCGACCCGGGTCGATGTTCACGGGCCGGATCCGCTGGTCGACCTGGTCGAGCAGATCGCTCGCCGCCTGGGACCGCGCATCAGCGGTCTGCCTGATCGGCTCAACCCTCGAGTCAAGCCCGAGCTCGCCGTCGATGCGCCGATCAAGGACTTCGACGACTGGGAAGCGGCCGTCTCCAGGCTGACGGCGGTCCAAGGTCAGCACTTCGTGCCTCAGCTCCCGAGCGTCCTGGTGCTGAGACTAAACGGTGCAGAGGGTGCGGCGCAGGATCGCCATCGGGTCTATTCGCTGGTGGCGAACCGCGTTTACAAGTCCCAATATACCCTCGTGTTTCAAAACGGCCAGGCGCTCCCGGACGAGGACACCCTCAGTATCTATCCGACCCTAGTCAACGGCTTCCCGAACCTCTTCATCGATCTGGACCTTGCCGATGCGGGCCGCTTCCTGACGGATCTGCGTGCCGTCGAGAGCAAAGACGACTGGAGTCGGTTTGCCTCGTGCTACGGGATCTTGCGCGACAGCGCGCTTTTTTGGCCCTTCTACGATTGGATCAATCGCTGGAATGTCGAGCACCGCGGCGATTCTGCCGGCTGGCTCGACCTGAGCTACTACGACGCGCCCGAGACCTGATCGGGCGCCGATGCGCAGTGCGCTCGGCCGAGCCTCTGGTGTGCCGAGTGGCGTGCCCCCACTCTCCGGACATGGAATCGCGAAGCCGTACACGAGTCTTCTTGCAAGCCCGCCGGATGTCCGGCCGATGCGTGCGCCGCGGTCCTCGCACGCGCCAACCGCGTCGAAGTGCGCTTGCGGCGACGCGGCAGCTCGCGTCGTTGCAATTACATCGCCTCCTGGTCGCGTCCTGCATCTTGGCGGCGGTTGCCGGTTGCGCCACAGCGCCCGAGACCGGTCGACGCCAGGTCCTCTTGATCGACAGTGCGCAAGAGGCTCAACTGGGTCTCCAGTTGTTTCAGAAGATCAAGCAGCAAACGCCCGTCTCGCGAGACCGACACGCGAATGCCGAGCTCCAATCCGTCGGCAGGCGCATCGCGAGCGTCGTGAGCATCCCGAATGCGGACTGGGAGTTCGTGCTGTTCGAGTCCGACGAGCCCAATGCATTCGCGCTGCCCGGCGGCAAGATCGGCGTCAACACCGGCATCTTGCCGATCACGCAAACCGAGGCCGGACTCGCCACCGTGATTGCACACGAGATCGCGCATGTGACCGCCCGCCACGGGGCTGAGCGGATGTCTCAGGACCTGCTCGTACAGCTGGGCGGCACCGCACTGACCGCGGCGCTCGGCAGCCAACCCGCGGTCACCCGTGACCTGGCCATGCAGGCCTACGGGGTCGGCACCGAGGTCGGTGTGATGCTTCCGTATTCACGCACCCAGGAGTACGAGGCCGATCGAGTCGGACTGCTCTATATGGCCCGAGCCGGTTTTGATCCGACCGAGGCGGTCGGGTTCTGGGAGCGCTTTCAGGCACAAAACCGGGGCAGCCGTACTTCGACCCCGGAGTTCCTGAGCACGCATCCGCTCGACGATGCACGCATCGCGCAGATCCGGCGGTTCCTCCCGCAGGCGATCGCTGAATATGAAGCCGCACGGCGTTGATGCGGTCATGAAGCCTCTTTTGGTCTTGATCGGTCTGTTGGCTCTGCTCGCGGGCCTCGCTTCCCTCTGGACGCTCGGGTCTCGGGGGCCTGAATCGCTGCCGGGGTCTTCGCTGGATGCGCTATTCGATCTCGATCCAGGTGCGGACGGCGTTGTCGACGTCGTCGAGGACAAGCCCTTGCACTTCCCCGCGGATCATGGCGCCCATTCCGAGTATCCCGGTGAGCTGTGGAATCTGTTCGGACAGCTCACCGACGCCGAGGGGCGGCGCTACGACTTTCAGCTCGGCATCACACGTTTTGCGCTCGCTGCGGATCCACCGCCGCGTGCATCTGCCTGGGCGGCCAACGCCGTTTTCCGAGGTCGACTCACGCTGATTCGGGCCGACGAGCCTGAGGTGCATTCGGCTGAGCGGTTGACGCGCGCTGCCTCTGGACTTGCCGGAGCCGACGCGCGGCTCGGGTCGGTCTGGGTCGAGGACTGGTCTCTGTCGCTGTCCGACGGCGAAACGGACCGGCCGCGGATGCGTCTGGTCATGGGGGGCGAGGGGCCGGCCTTGAACTTGGATCTGGTCGCCGTGAAGCCCCCGGTCGCCTTCGCCGATCTGGGCCTCTTGGGGCGCGATATCGGCGCGTCGGGGCTGCAGGCGTATCTGCTTCCGCGCATGGCGGCCGCCGGTACCCTGACCCTGAACGGCGAGCCCCGGTCGATGAAGGGGCAGGTCTGGCTCGATCATGCTTGGGGGATGCTGCCGACGAGCGGGGGGCAGGTCGGTTTGAACCGGTTCGCGATCCAGCTCGACCAGGACCGCGAGCTGGTCTGTCTCCAGTTGCGCCGTGAAGACGGTACGGGTACACCCATCCCGGCCTGCGCCTTGATCCTCGCCGACGGGCGGGTGCAGGGTTTTCGGCGCCGCGAGATCCGGCTTGAGCCGGTCGAGCACTGGCTGAGCCCGCGCAGCGGGGCGCGCTACCCGGTGGCTTGGAGGTTGAGCATCCCGATCCTGGATCTTGATCTGGAGCTTGTCCCTCTGGCGCGGGATCAAGAGGCTGACGATAGGGTCCGACTCTGGAGCGGTGCGGTGCGCGCCGAGGGTCTTCTGGGCGAAGAGGCCATCGCCGGTCACGGGCGGATCGAGACGACGGCCGAGGTGGTTGCGCCGTCCGGGATCTGATCTTGTCCTTTCAATCGAACCCGATCATCACAGCCGGGTCATCCTAAACCGCGTCCAGAGCGATATGCGTCATTTTCATTGTGCGTTTGGCTTCGGAGATATCCTTGATTCCAGTGAGACGCGGTTTAGAACTTAATATTTTCGAGTATGTTAAACCGCGCCGGCTCCGAGAGTCTTCGGAGCCGGTGCGGCCAAGCCACTCCAACACATTGCGCATACCGTACCGGGCGCGGTTTAACCGGGTCACTATGCTATTTAATATCCGGTATCCGTCGATTCACGTCCCGCTGATCCTGCTGACATTGTCCTTGCTCGGCTGCGATCGCGGTCCGACCGAGAAGGACGGCGTCTACAAGGCCGAGGTCGGGGAGATTCCGGCATCGCCCCAGCGTCCGGGGGATCCCGAGAAGGGTTACGATGCGCTCCTCAACCGCTCGGTCGTCACCTGTGGTCTGCCTTACAACGCCTATCTCAAGACCCGAGGTGCCGCGCAGGATGCGGGTCCGCAGTTCCCGGGCCGCACGGGACGCAATGCCGGGCTGCCGTACATGCTGACCTCCCATGTGGCCGCCTCGGGTGTCGAGATCGTGACCTCGAACTGTCTGGCCTGCCATGCGTCGACCTTCAACGGGGAGCTGATCATGGGTCTGGGGAACGCGTTTCTCGATCTGACCATCGATCCCTTGATCGGGATCGAGGCGTCCGCCGCGCTGGTCGATGACGGACCCGAAGCGACGGAGTGGCGGCGCTGGGCCGATCGGATCGGTGCAATCGCCGACTACATGATGACGGACACCGTCGGCGTAAACTCCGCGAACAACCTGACTCTGGCCTTGATGGCGCACCGCGACCCGGAGACGCTGGCCTGGTCCGACACGCCTCTCATCGAGCCGCCGCCGCAGAACCCGCTGCCGGTGAGCGTTCCGCCGTGGTGGAACATGGGCAAAAAACACGCGATGTTCTACAACGGCGAAGGGCGCGGCGACCACGTCCGCTACATGATCCTCGCCTCGACCACCTGCACCGATTCTGTCGAGGAGGCCGCCGAGATCGATGCTTGGTTCGTCGACGTGCGTGCCTATCTGGCAAGCCTACAGCCGCCCGAGTACCCTTTCGTCATCGATAGGGCGCTCGCCGAACGCGGCGCTGCGGTCTTCGACAAGACCTGTAAGGAGTGTCACGGGACCTACGGCGAGCAGCCGACCTATCCCAATCGCGTCATTGCGCTCGGCAAGGTCGAGACCGATCCCGAGGTCGCGCGCAAGGGTTTCAGCGATGCCGACCGCTTCCTGAAGTGGTTCGGAAGATCCTTCTACGGCCAGCTCTCGCAGGCCGCACCGGCGCTGGGGTATGTCGCACCGCCGCTCGACGGGGTCTGGGCGACTGCACCCTATCTGCACAACGGCTCGGTGCCGACGATTGCATCCTTGCTCGACAGCCGCTCGCGCCCGACCTTCTGGCGGTTCGACCGGGAAGGCGAGGACCGGCCCCTCTATGATGAAGTCGGTCTAGGTTGGGCCTATCGAACGTTGGACCACGGCAAGGCCGGCGCCATGAGCTGGGAGGAGCGCAACCACATCTACGACACCGGTCTCCCGGGCTACGGCAATCAGGGCCACACCTTCGGCGACGATCTGACCGAATCCGAGCGTCTGGCGCTGCTCGAGTATCTCAAGACCCTTTAAACCGCGCCCAGCGCGATACGCGATGTTTTGGGAAGGGATTGGCCCCGGTAGCACTCGACGAATGCTGGAACTTGCGCGGTTTAAGATATTAAAAAATATATGATTTTAAGCCGCGTTTCCGCTAAGGGTCGTGGATGCGCCAAACTTCGATCTCGCTCGAAAATGAGCGTCTCGCTCTGGACGCGGCTTAGGCCGTCGGAACACCTTCAACGCATCAGAAAAGAGGACACCTCACATGATCCGAACGACAAGCATCCCGGTGATCTTGGCCGCCGCCCTCCTGACCGGACCCTTGCCGGTCCTTGCCGGCGACGAAGAGCATGATCTCGGACTGGTGACTTGGATGGGCCGCCTCCAATACTACGCGCACAAGCTCGGTCTCTCCGTCGATGCCGGAAACAAGCCGCTCATCGCCTACTACATCCACGAGGTCGAAGAGGTGATCGAGAAGATCGAAGACATCGACGAGGCCGATGGCGTGCCCATCGGCAATCTCGTCAAAGAGATCCTCGTACCGAGCTTCGAAACCCTTGAGACATCCTTCGAATCAGGCGACGAGGCCCTCGTCGATGCCGATTACAACCGGCTCCTCGGTGCCTGCAACCAGTGTCACGAGAAAGCCAAGCGCCCCTATCTCATCGTCGAGCGACGCCACGACAACCCCTACATGCAGCGGTTCAAGCCGAGCAAGCTGGCGGTGTCTCCAGGGTCAGACTGAGCCGCGACCCTCGGCAGCATCCTGACTTCGAATGCAGATCGTGAAGCGCCCGAAGGGGAGGTTGGATGCAGTTCGAGCAAATCGACGATCGAAAGGGCTTGCGCTTTCGGCTCTTCCACTGTAACCTTGTCGACTCAGTTGCGGGGTGGAGCAGTCAGGCAGCTCGTCGGGCTCATAACCCGAAGGTCGTAGGTTCAAATCCTGCCCCCGCTACCATATAAAAAAGAAGGGCTTACGGTTAAACGCCGCAAGCCCTTTTTTGTTGCGTCACTTTTATGTAGCCACTATGGCGCCGAAAATCTGATACGCGGATCAACGGGAACGCGGGCGCAGGAGGGAAATCGATTTCCCCGGACGACGTCATCGCCAGGTGGCAGGGCGACATGTCGTGTCATCGAACCGCCGCCGCGTTTTCCTCCGAGCAGCAAGGAAACTGCCCATGGCCCTGAAGAAGTCCGAGCTGTATTCCTCCCTTTGGTCAAGTTGCGACGAGCTGCGCGGCGGCATGGATGCCAGTCAGTACAAGGACTACGTCCTGGTGCTGCTCTTCATCAAGTATGTCAGCGACAAGTACGCCGGACAGCCCTACGCCCCGATCGTCATCCCGCCAGGCGCGAGCTTCCGTGACATGGTCTCGCTCAAGGGCAAGCCCGACATCGGCGATCAGATCAACAAGCGGATCATCGCCCCGTTGGCCAACGCCAACCGGCTGTCCGCCATGCCGGACTTCAACGACCCCTCCAAGCTCGGCTCGGGCAAGGAGATGGTCGAGCGGCTCACCAACCTGATCGCCATCTTCGAGCACAAGGCGCTCGATTTTTCGAAGAATCGCGCCGAGGGCGACGACATCCTGGGTGACGCCTACGAATTTCTGATGCGTCACTTCGCCATCGACAGCGGTAAGAGCAAGGGGCAGTTCCTCACCCCGGCCGAGGTGAGCCGGGTCATCGCGCAGATCCTGGGGATTCGCGATGCGCCCACCAGCGCCGCAACCACGGTATACGACCCGACCTGCGGGTCTGGGTCGCTCCTGCTGAAGGTCTCCGACGAGGCGCGCACCCCGGTCACGCTCTACGGTCAGGAGAAGGACGCGGCGACCAGCGGGCTCGCCCGCATGAACATGATCCTGCACGACAACCCCACGGCGCTCATCGTGCAGGGCAACACCCTCACGGACCCCAAGTTCCGCGATGGCGGCAGCTTGAAGACCTTCGACTATGTCGTCGCCAATCCGCCCTTTTCGGACAAGCGCTGGAGCACCGGACTCAACCCCCTCGAGGATCCCTTCGAGCGCTTCAGCCACTTCGGCGCGCCGCCGGCCAAGCAGGGCGACTATGCCTACCTGCTGCATATCGTCCGCTCGCTCAAGAGCACCGGCACGGGGGCCTGCATCCTGCCCCATGGTGTCCTGTTCCGCGGCAATGCCGAGGCCGAGATCCGCCGCAATCTGGTCCGCCGAGGCTATATCGCCGGCTTGATCCTAAAAGGAGCAGTTAGCGCCCGTCGCGGAGCGTTTTCGGCCCGCGGGCGAGTACACATACCGGCGGTTCGGCGGCTACGCCGGCGCCGGTAACACCGCCGGCGGCTGCAATTGGCGGCCGTTGAGATACTTCACCAGCGCCCGCGAGAGGAGCCGGTACCAGCGTTGCAGGGGACTCAACTGCTCCGCAGTTCGGCGCAGCGTGTTGAAGAAGGCCGTGATCTCGCGGCAGGTCGCCTCCACCCACCCGGCTTCGGCATGGGGATGGCTGATGGTCAGGCGCCTCTGCCCGCCGTGACGGGTCAGTCGTGCCGGTGCGCTGAGCAGCAGCGGGCGGCTGGTGATCGCCTCGGTGTGCCGAGTCGGGTCGGCCAGGCGCACGAACAGGCTCCACCAGTTGTAGGTCAAGGCGGTGATGCGCGCCATGAAGCGGCAGCGCTTGATGTCGCGGGTGGTGAAGCCGCCCCAGCCCCAATGGTTCTTGAGCTCGTCGAAGGGATTCTCCGCGTCGGCGCGATCGCGATAGAGTTGCGCCACGCTCAGGATCTCATGGGGCAGCGAGGTCACCAGCACGGCGTACTCGTAGACGATCGTCTCGTCGGTGAGCTCGGCGAAGCTCAGGCGCAGCTGCTCGGGATCACCCTGCTCGACGACGGCCAGGTCGGCCTTGATGCGCCGGCGCAGCACGACGGCGCGCCGGGCACGGCTCCAGCCCGACAGACGCAGGGTCGTCTCGGCCCCCTGCCAGCCTTGACCGGCATCGCACCACTCGGCATCGCGCATCAGGCGCTCGACGGTCTGCTTGACCTTGGAGGTCATGCGCAGCTTGAACAGATACGGGATCCCCTCCTGCTCGGCACGCGCCATGTTGGCTTGGGTGCCCCAATCGCGGTCGCCGCGAATGCACAGCGGCCAGTGCGCCCGCGGCAGGCGCGCGAGCAACTCCCACAGCCCCGGCGCGCTGTACTTGGACGCGGTTTGGTTGCCGGCCAGCACCTCCACGTCCAGGATCAGACGCAGACCGGCGACGAAATAGGTATGGTAGGTGTGCGAGGGCCGACCCGGCTTGTGCGGATTGTAGCCTTTGACCGCACCCTCTTGATGCCCGTAGAGCGGCTTGACCGTCACGTCGGCATCGAGAATCCAGGGCACGCCCGGCACCGGCGCCACGCAGGCGTCCAGGTGGTTCTGCAACCAGGCCACCCCGTCGGCTTCATCGAGCTTGCCGAGGTTGCGGCGCACCGAGTCCTCGCTCACCACCGCCTCCATGCCCAGCAGGGCGGCGTTGATGGTGTCGCCGCGCAGGGCACTGATGTGGGCATAGCGCTGATGCCCGGACAGCACCGCCAGGATGGCGGTACCCAGAACGTCGCGCGTGCTCGGGGCGTTCGGGCTGGTCAGCTTCAGCGGGCAGCTCTCGACCCAGGCATCGAATCCGCGAGGCATGGAGAGCGGAGCGAAGCCGAGCGGCCCCCGGTAGGCGTCGGCGCGTGCGTGCCGCCGCAGTGGCGAAGCGGCCGTGGTCGCGAAGCCGCGAAGGCGGTATGCAAAGCGCATCCGACACGCCGTCGAGCCGTTCGTCGCAGGGCCGTGCGCAGCCCGACCGCGCCCTCGGGCGCACGTCGTGGCGCAGCGCGGCCCGGAGCGGGGCGAACCGGGGCCAAAACAGGTCGTCGCCAAGGAGCGAGTCCGTCCGGCGGCAGGAGCCCCCGGACGGATTCACGAGCGACACGCGACTCTCCGGGCGCCCGCCCAGGCGCAAAAGCTCGGTGAAGAACGGCAGCTGCCCCAGCGGGGTGACCGCCGCCTGCGCATCCCACTCGACGTGGACGCGCCCGCCAAAGGTGTCCACCGCAACCGGGCCGGCATGCGGTACCAATGCGGTGGTTTCGGGTTCACCCTGCGGGTGAGGGATCGGGTTGCTCATGGGGACCTCCTTGCGCCGATATTTCAGCGGCTTGGATCACTCGAGGCAAGGTTTAACTGCTCTTTTTAGGTTGATCGGTCTGCCCGCAAACCTCTTCTACGGCACCGGCATCCCCGCCGTCATCGTCGTGATCGACAAGCGCGATTCCCAGGCACGTCGCGGCATCTTCATGCTCGACGCCAGCACCGGCTTCATGAAGGACGGCCCCAAGAACCGACTGCGCGCCCAAGACATCCACAAGATCGTCGACATCTTCAACCGCCGGATCGAGGTCCCGCGCTACGCGCGCCTGGTCGGGCTCGACGAGATCGAGAAGAACGACTTCAACCTCAACCTGCCGCGCTACATCGACAGCCAGACCCCGGAGGACGTGCAGGACATCGCCGCGCATCTTCAGGGCGGCATCCCGGTCGCCGATGTCGACGCACTCGCCGCCTACTGGACCGTCTGCCCCGGGCTCCGGGACACGCTCTTCAGCCCGAACCGTCCCGGTTATCTCGACCTGGCGCCCGCCATCACAGCGGACAAGACCGCCATCAGGACCCTCATCTACGCGCACCCCGAGTTCTCCGCCTTCATTGCCGGGATGGATGCCCACTTCTCCGCCTGGCGTGGCCCGAGCGCCGCCAAGCTCAAGGCGCTCGAACCCAGCTGCCATCCCAAGCAGATCATCGGCTGGCTCTCCGAGGGTCTGCTCGCGCACTACCGGGATCAGCCCCTCGTCGACCCCTACGACTCCGCGAGGCATGGAGAGCGGAGCGAAGCCGAGCGGCCCCCGGTAGGCGTCGGCGCGTGCGTGCCGCCGCAGTGGCGAAGCGGCCGTGGTCGCGAAGCCGCGAAGGCGGTATGCAAAGCGCATCCGACACGCCGTCGAGCCATTCGTCGCAGGGCCGTGCGCAGCCCGACCGCGCCCCTCGGGCGCACGTCGTGGCGCAGCGCGGCCCGGAGCGGGGCGAACCGGGGCCAAAACAGGTCGTCGCCAAGGAGCGAGTCCGTCCGGCGGCAGGAGCCCCCGGACGGATTCACGAGCGACACGCGACTCTCCGGATCTATCAGCACCTGCTCGATTACTGGGACGAGACCCTACAGGACGACTGTTACCTGATCGCCGCGGACGGCTGGGCCGCCAAGACGTACCGCATCATCGAGACCGACAAGAAGGGCAAGTCCCGCGACAAGGGCTGGACCTGCGATCTGATCCCCAAGGCGCTCATCGTCGCCCGCTATTTCGCCGCGGAGCAGGCCGCGCTCGACGGGCTCGCCGCCGAGTTGGAGACCGTCTCCGCACGGCTCGCGGAGCTGGAGGAAGAGAACGGCGGCGAGGAGGGCGCCTTCGCCGAGCTGGACCGGGTCAACAAGGCCAGCGTCGCCGCGCGTCTCAAGGAGATCGGACGCGATCCCGAGGCCAGGGACGAGGCCGCCGTGCTCGACCGGTGGCTCACGCTGAACCTGGAGGAGACCGCGCTCAAGAAACGCCTGAAGGATGCTGAGACGGCGCTCGATGCCAAGGCCTACGCGCACTATCTGAAGCTGACCGAGGACGCGATAAAGTCGTTGGTCGTGGACGATAAATGGCTCGCGGCCATCGAGGCGGCTGTCCAGGGTGAGATGGACCGTGTGAGTCAGCAGCTCACCCGGCGGGTCAAGGAGCTGGCCGAGCGCTATGAGGCGTCGATGCCGCAGATGAGCGAACGGGTGGCGGAGCTGGAGGCCAGGGTGAACGGGCACTTGGAGCGGATGGGGTTCTCGTTATGAGCGCCCAATGGGAGTCCATATCTCTTGGCAACGTCGCGACGCTTCAGCGCGGATTTGATCTTCCACACCGGATTCGCAAGGTGGGGACGGTTCCGATCGTCACTTCATCAGGCATTGAGGACACGCACTCCGAGGCAAAGGTCAAAGCCCCAGGCGTTGTCACGGGGCGCTATGGCACCATCGGAGAAGTATTCTTCGTCCGTCAAGATTTCTGGCCTTTGAATACAACGCTCTATGTGAGCGATTTCCATGGGAATGATCCTCTCTTCGTCTCGTACTTGCTGCTCACAATCGACTTCCACACCCATAGCGGCAAGAGCGGAGTGCCGGGAGTCAATCGTAATGACCTTCATACGATTGTCGTTCGCCTGCCACCCACCAAAGCCGAACAGGAAGCGATCGCCGAGGCGCTGAGCGATGCGGATGCCTTCGTCAACTCCCTGGAGCAGCTCATCGCCAAGAAGCGCCAGATCAAACAAGGCGCGATGCAGGAGCTGCTGACCGGCAGGAGACGGTTGCCGGGGTTTGATGTGGAGTGGAAAATTAGGCGACTCGATGAGTTGGGCGAGTTCCGGAAAGGCAGCGGAATCACCCGAGAACAAGCCCAGAGTGGGCCGATCCCATGCGTGCGTTACGGCGAGATCTATACAAAACATCACGACTACATCAAGGCATTCCGTTCCTGGATTTCACAGGACGTCGCACAAACAGCTACTCTTCTGAAGAATGGGGACATTCTCTTTGCAGGTTCGGGGGAAACGAAAGCAGAAATCGGCAAGTGTGTTGCCTTCGTTTCGGACTGCGAAGCCTACGCCGGAGGCGATCTCGTTATTCTGAGGCCGCGTGCCGTCGACGCACTATTCCTCGGGTACGCACTCAATACGCCAAGCATCAATCGACAGAAAGCAAGCCGCGGGCAAGGTGATGCCGTCGTCCATATCAGTGCATCTGCCCTTGGAGAGATCAGGCTTCCGCTGCCCCATCAAGCCGAACAAACCGCCATCGCAACCATCCTCTCCGACATGGACGCCGAGATCACCGCACTCGAAGACAAGCTCGCCAAGGCCCGCCGGATCAAGCAGGGCATGATGCAGGAATTGCTGACAGGGAGAACCCGACTGATATGAAGATCTCCACCATCCTTGACCATATCGACAGCGGCCACATGGCCCTGCCCGAGTTTCAACGCGGCTATGTCTGGAATCGCGATCAGGTTCGTGGGCTGTTCGACTCGCTCTACCGGCGTCATCCGATCGGGGGCCTGCTGGTCTGGGCGACCGAATCCAAGACCGCCGCGCATCGCGGGGATGGGCCATTGGCCGCTGGCGTGGTGAAGCTCCTGCTCGATGGCCAGCAGCGCATGACATCGCTTTACGGCGTGGTGCGCGGCAAGCCACCCAAGTTCTTCGACGGCAACGCCCAGACCTTCACAGGCTTGCGGTTCCATCTGGAGAACGAAACCTTCGCCTTCTATCAGCCCGTGAAGATGCAGGATGATCCGCTCTGGATCGACGTGACCGAGTTGATGCAGAAGGGAACGGCCGGGCTGGGGCAGTTCGTGACTCGCTTGACTGCTCAGCCTGAGTTGGCGGCGAAGGTCGGCGATTATGTGGGTCGGCTCAGTCGTCTGCTCGGTGTGACCGATATCGACCTGCATACCGAGGAGGTGACCGGCGCCGACAAGTCACTCGACGTGGTGGTCGACATCTTCAATCGAGTCAACAGCGGCGGCACCAAGCTCTCCAAGGGCGACCTGGCTCTGGCCAAGATCTGCGCCGAGTGGCCCGAGGCGCGCGACACCATGAAGGCAAAGCTGAAGGAATGGGCGAAGGCCGATTATCACTTCAGCCTCGACTGGCTTCTGCGCTCGGTCAACACGGTCCTCACGGGTGAAGCCAAGTTCCAATACCTGCATGAAAAGAATGCAGCCGAGGTCCAAGAGGGTCTGAAGCGCGCGATCAAGCACATCGACACCAGCCTGAACCTGATCAGTGGACGGCTGGGACTGGATCACGACCAGGTCTTCTTCGGCCGCTTCGGAGTGCCGGTGATGGTGCGCTACCTGGACCGACGCAGCGGATCGATGGGCGAGATCGAGCGCGACAAACTGTTGTTCTGGTTTGTGCAAGCGGGCATGTGGGGGCGTTTTTCGGGCTCGACCGAATCCTTCATCGACCAGGATCTGGCGGCGTTGGAAGGCTCGGATGGCGGTTTGGACAAGCTCTTGGAGCAATTGCGGCTGTGGCACGGCGGGCTGCGCGTCGAGCCGGGCCACTTCACCGGCTGGAGCCTCGGGGCACGCTTCTATCCCGTGCTCTATCTGCTCACCCGGATGGGTCTTGCACGCGACTGGGGAACCGGGCTGCCGCTCAAGTCGAGCTTGCTCGGCAAGATGAGTCGTTTGGAGGTGCATCACATCTTCCCGAAGGCGCAGCTCTATAAGCGCGACTTCAAGCGGCCGGAGGTCAACGCGCTGGGCAATTTCTGCTTCCTGACCAAGGACACCAACCTCGACATCCGCGATCGGCTCCCGGAGGTCTACTTCCCAGAGGTGGAGCAGGCGCACCCCGGCGCGCTGGCGTCGCAGTGGATTCCAGATGATCCCGAGCTGTGGAAGATCGCGAATTTCCGCGACTTCCTCGAAGCCCGCAAGGCGTTGCTTGCCGCCGAGGTCAACCAGCGCATGGAAGAGTTGCTGCACGGCGATACCGGATGGTTGTCCGGCTCTTCGGTCATGGCACCCAAGCCCTCGACGGTGCCCGGCGGGATCACGAGCGAAGAGGAAGAGACCCAGCTTGAAGCCTTGAATGCTTGGATGGAGACAATGGGCCTGCCGCGCGGCATGCTGCCCTACGACTTTGCGGACCCCGATACCGGTGAGCAGAAGGCCGTCCTCGACCTGGCCTGGCCGAGCGGCATTCAGGAAGAGCTGAGCCAGCCGGTCGCCGTTCTGCTGAACGAGACCGCCGAAACCATCGCAATTGCGAGCCAAGCCGGCTTTCGCTGCTTCAACGGGATCGCGGAGTTTCGGCGCTATGTGAAGGCGGAGATTCTGGCGGAAGGGCCCGCGGTGTCGGAATAACCGCCCCGGTTCGGTCAAAATGGTTAATGATCAGCGAAGATTTCAACGAGACGTTGATCGTCAAAGCCATTGTGCGGATTGCTTACTCGGCGTGTGGTGCGCACGGAAGGCCGTCATTGCGGCACGCGATCAAGGAGCGACTATCCGGCTGGAGATCGACATGATGCAGACACCAGACTACGAGACGAATGCCCTAAGTGCTTTGAGGAAGGCTGTGGACGGCGCGCTGGAGCGCAAGCGTCGGTCGGGTCAATATGCCGTCGTATGGCGGGGCGACCGCCCCGTCTGCATCGGACCCGATGCACCAGCGGAACCGGAGTCCGACCGCATCGAGCAAGGCACCGTTGAACAGTGATCGCTACCAGGCCGATGGCCCGCAGGGAACCTTCCAGCCGGGATCGAATCATCGGGTTCTGGCGAATAAGTTGGGCATTTTCGATCCAGCGGAGATCGCCGAGGTTGAGTTGGTCCTGCTGGAAAAGCTGTATCAAGCGGTGCTAATCGACGCCTTTCCGGATCGACGACTGGAGATCCAGGATCTGAAGACCTGGCACCGTCGCTGGCTGGGCAATCTATACGATTGGGCCGGCGAGGAACGATCCGTCAATCTCAGCAAAGGTGACTTCCACTTCGCGGCAGCGGCACAGATTCCACGGCTGCTGGAAGTCTTTGAACGGGATTATCTGGCTTGCTTGACGCCCTGTCGCACGATTGCACCTGCCCGTTTGGCTTATGCAATCGCGGTAACGCACGTCGAGTTGATCCTGATTCACCCTTTTCGTGAAGGAAACGGACGGCTCGCCCGATTATTGGCGGATGTCATGGCCGTGCAGGCCGGACGGGATCCGTTGGATTACAGTCTTTGGGATTCCGATAAGCCATCCTACTTCAGCGCAATCCAAACTGGGTTGACACGGAACTACGACGCGATGATCGGCTTGGTCGATCAGGCGATGGGGCAATAACGAAAAATCAATCAGTCAGCCAGCGTCAGGTGCCGAAATGGACTGCGCTTCCTCCGCAGCAGGCGTTCGAGTTGCTCGACGGGTTGGCCGGTTTCAATCGCGGTCGAGCTCGCAACGGCGCGCAGGATCTTCTTCTTGCTCGGGATTTTCTTGATGGGTTTGGTCTCCATCGCGATGCTCTTTATCCGTGAATTAGAGTAGGGAGTATAGCGCCAACCGTTGCGTGGCACACCCGGATTGGTGCCGAGCGTGCTTCAAACCTCAGGTCTTGACTCTTGCCGCCGGGCGATGCTCATCATCTAACCCTGAATCGTTCAAGTTGCCGATGTAGAATCATGTCGCTTCCTGCTGAGCTGCTCAATGACGTCATCACCGACGACGGGATGCTCGCGACCGATCGTCTCGCCGATCGGCTACGCGTCACCAAGACCGAGCTGGCCTTGGCGACCGGGTTGTCGCGCGATGCGGTCTCCAGGCGCAGTCGGCTGCGATCGCGTCAGACCCAGGCGCGGCTGCGTGACACTGTCGAGATCATCAACCGCGCCACGGGCTGGGCAGGTTCCGCGGGACTTGCCTTTGCCTGGTTTCGCAATCAGCCCTTGCACTCCTTCGGGGACAAGACCGCCGAGGAGCTAGTGAAGACCGGCCGGACCGAGGCCGTGAAGGCTTATCTGGCGCGCATCGCCGACGGCGGGTATACCTGACTCGCCCTGACTGCTCGTCTCCGGTTTGCCGGAGCGACGTCATGCATGATCCGGTCGGTGTCCGTCTCGTCGCCAAGTCAAAGGACGATCCGCGGCCGTGCGACTGATCACAATGGATCTGTTTCAGGAGTCGATGGCATGAGCGTCGGTCAATCCGAACGAGACACCCAGAACCGGGTGATCGCCCTGTTCCGCGATGAGTTGGGCTATCGGCATCTCGGCGACTGGGCCGATCGGGCGAGCAACAGCAACATCGAGGAAGGTCTGCTGTCGGCCTGGCTGACCGATCGCGGTTATTCCGAGGCGCAGATCGCCACGGCGCTCTACCGCCTGCGCACCGAGGCGGACAACCCAAGCCGTACCCTGTATGCCAACAATGAGGCGGTCTACAGCCTGCTGCGCTATGGGTTGCCGGTGAAGATCGAGGCGGGTCAGGTCACCGAGACCGTCCATCTGATCGATTGGAGCGTGCCGGAGGCGAACGACTTCGCCATTGCCGAGGAGGTCACGCTCAAGGGCCACGCGCCGGACGCCGCCGAACGGCGACCCGATGCAGTCATTTACATGAACGGCCTCGCCATCGGCACCCTGGAGCTGAAGAGCAGTCGGGTGTCGATGGGCGACGGCATCCGCCAGAGCCTGTCCAATCAGCAGCCCGAGTTCAACGCCTGGTTCTACAGCACGATACAGCTCGTCTTCGCGGGCAACGACTCGCAAGGGCTGAAATACGGCACCATCGGCACGCCCGAGAACTATTTCCTCGCCTGGAAGGAGGACGAGGCGGACGACAGCCGTTTCAAGCTGGACAAGTATCTGCTCAAGCTCTGCGAGAAGCGGCGCCTGATCGAGCTGATGCGCGACTTCGTGCTCTTCGACGGCGTTATCAAGAAGCTGCCGAGGGCCCATCAATACTTCGGGGTCAAGGCGGCGCAGGGCCATGTGCGGCGGCGCCAAGGCGGGATTATCTGGCACACCCAGGGCAGCGGCAAGAGCATTGTCATGGTGCTGCTGGCGCGTTGGATCCTGGAGACCTTTCCCGACGCACGCGTCGTGATCATCACCGACCGCGACGAGCTGGACAGCCAGATCGAGGGCGTCTTCAGCCAGGCCGGCGAATCCATCTATCGCACCAACAGTGGGCGCGATCTGATGGCCCGGCTCGGCCAGGCCAAGCCACGGCTGCTCTGCTCCCTGGTGCACAAGTTCGGCCGCCGCGATGTGGATGACGTCGATGCCTTCATCAAGGCGCTCGAGGGACAGCCCAGCCAGACGGTCGGCGAGGTCTTCGTCTTCGTAGACGAGTGTCATCGCACCCAGAGCGGCAAGCTGCATCGGGTGATGAAGGCCCTGATGCCCAACGCGGTCTTCATCGGCTTTACCGGCACGCCGCTCCTGAAGAAGGACAAGGCCACCAGCCTGGAGGTCTTCGGCGGCTACATCCACACCTACAAGTTCAGCGAGGCGGTCGAGGATGAGGTGGCGCTCGATCTCATTTACGAGGCGCGCGACATCGACCAGCGGCTCGGCTCCAAAGAGAAGATCGACGCCTGGTTCGAGATCAAAACGAAGGGTCTGAACGACTGGCAGAAGGAAGAGCTGAAGGGCCGGTGGGTGACCCTGCAAAGCGTGCTCAGCTCGCGCTCGCGCATGGATCGGGTGGTGAGCGACATCGTCTTCGACTTCAGTCTCAAGCCGCGCCTGTCCAGCCAACGCGGCAACGCCATGCTGGTGGCCTCCAGCATCTACGAGGCCTGCAAGTATTTCATGCTGTTTCAGAAGACGCCGCTGAAGGGCAAGTGTGCGGTCGTGACCTCCTACAACCCGCAGGCGAAGGATGTCACCAAGGAGGAGGTCGGCGCCAACACCGAGACCGACAAGCAGTTCATCTACAAGGTCTACAAGGGCTTGCTGAAGGACATCGTCGCCAAGCCGCAGATGACTAAAACCGAGACCTTCGAACAGCAGGCCAAGACGCTGTTCGTCAAAGAGCCGGCCAACATGAAGCTCTTGGTGGTCGTGGACAAGCTGCTGACCGGCTTCGATGCGCCGCACTGTACCTATCTCTATATCGACAAATCCATGCAGGACCACGGCCTGTTTCAGGCGATCTGTCGGACCAATCGGCTGGACGGGGACGACAAGGACTTCGGCTATATCGTCGACTACAAGGATCTCTTCAAAAAGGTGGAGAACAGCATCGCGGTCTACACCTCGGAGCTGGACCGCAGCGCCGGCGGCGCGGATCCGCAGGTCCTCTTGCGGGATCGCCTCGAGACCGGCAAGGAGCGTCTGGACACGGCTCTGGAAACCTTCGCACTCCTCTGGGCCGGTAAAGCCGCCCAAGGGCGAGTTGGAGCATATTCACTATTTTTGCGGCAATACCGAGATCCCCGGCGATCTCGAGGACCGAGAGCCGCGACGGGCCGCGCTTTACATGGCGACCGTTGCCCTGGTCCGGGCCTATGCCAACATGGCCGACGAGCTGGAGGAGGCCGGTTACAGCGGCGAGGACATGGCCCGCATCAAGCAGCAGCTCGACCAAGCGCTGAAGCTGCGCGAGTTGGTCCGACAGGCCAGCGGCGAGACGCTCGACCTCAAGCCCTACGAGGCCGACATGCGCCATCTCATCGATACCTATATCGAGGCGGATGATCCGCGTCGGATCTCCCCCTTCGAGAACCTGGGTCTGCTGGACCTGATCGTGAAGAGCGGCATTGCCGAGGCGATTGCCATGCGCCTGGGCGGCATGCAGGGTAACAAGAACGCGATCGCCGAGACGATCGAGAACAACGTCCGCCGCACCATCATCAAGGAGCATCTGACCGATCCGGCCTTCTACGCCAAGATCTCCGCCCAGTTGCAGGAGATCATCGCGCAGCGCAAGGCGAAGGCGATCGCCTACGAAGAGTATCTGCAGAAGATCGCGGAGCTTGCGAAGCGGGTCGCAGCCGGCCAGGCCAAAGACACCCCGGCGGCACTGGATACACCGGGAAAGCGGGCCCTCTTCAACAACCTGAAGTCCATTGCCGCTCCAACTCCGGCGGTGCTGCCGGCTGCCGATGATCAAGGGGCCTATGCGCCCGCTGCCGTGGCCGTGGATCTGGCGCTCAAGATCGACGAGGTGGCCAAGACCGTGCGTCCCGACGGCTGGCGAGGTGTGCAGGCCCGCGAGCAGGTCATCAAGGCGGCGCTCTATGGCGTATTGCAGGACACGAGCGAGGTCGAGCGGGTCTTTCTGATCATCAAGGCGCAGACCGAATACTGATGACCGACCGGATTCAGCTCGGCGACATCGCGGTCGATGTCATCTTCAAAGACATCAAGCACGTCCACCTCAGTGTCTATCCGCCCGACGGTCGGGTGCGCCTCGCCGCACCCGCGCACATGAGCCTGGAGACCCTGCGGGTCTTTGCCGTGTCCAAGCTCGGCTGGATCAGGACCCAGCAGAAAAGCTTCATGCGCAGGCACGGGAAACGCCACGCGAGGTTCTGGAGCGCGAGAGCCACTATCTTTGGGGCCGGCGTTACCTGCTGAGCCTGGTTGAGGAGGAGACCGCGCCGACCGTGACGATCAATCCCGGCTCGCTGGTGCTGAGGATTCGGCCGGGGACGAGCCAAGCGCAGCGGGACGCCGTCATGGCAGACTGGTACCGCCGGCAAGTCCGGGATGCTGCGGCCACCCTGATGCGAACCTGGGAACCCATCCTCGGCGTCCGCGTCCAGCGCCTGTTCGTGCAGCGCATGAAAACCCGCTGGGGAAGCTGCAATCCCGACGCTCGGACGATCCGTCTCAATACCGAGCTCGCCAAGAAGCCGGCGGAGTGCCTGGAGTACATCGTCGTCCATGAGCTGACGCATCTGCTGGAACGCCATCACAACGCTCGGTTTGTCGAGCTGATGGACCGCCATCTGCCGCAGTGGCAGCAGTCGCGGGACCTGCTCAATGGTCTGCCCTTGGGGCATGAAGAGTGGGGCTACTAATGCTGCTGGGTCGGGCGCATAACCCGGCGCGCCCATTCACGTCGGTCGATGTGGCGAATAGTCGTGAGCGCGCCCCCGCTACCAAATAAAAGAAGGGCTTACGGTTGATCGCCGCAAGCCCTTTTTTTTCTCGCGAGTCATGTCAGCGCTGGTGTTCAAGGGGCCGTGGGTGCTCCGACACGCCATGAGCGACGAGGTCCACCTGTTGACCCGGGTGCTCAACGTTGCCGAAAAGCCGAGATGCCTATCGGCTTGCGGCATCGCCGAGGGTGCGTCGACAAGATCGGGGGGATCCCGAAGCAGGGGTCATGGCGGCGGGGTGTCGTCTCCCGCGATGGAGCACGGACCGACGTGTGTCGCCGGTCCGCGTTGGGCCGGTTCAGTCTTCGGCGCGCTGGTACGCGTCGGCGAGCTGTTTCTGGATGTTGGCGGGCACCGTGTCGTAGTGGCTCAGCTCGATGCTGTAGGTGCCTTCACCGCCCGTCAGGGCCTTCAGGCGAGCATCGTAGCCGTTGAGCTCCGCAAGCGGGACCTCGCCCTCGATGACGATCCGGCCGCGGCTCTTGCTGTCGCTGCCGTTGATGCGGCCGCGGCGGCTGGAGAGATCGCCCGCGAGGTCGCCCATCGCGGTGCCTTGCGCGGTGATGCGGATCTTCACGATCGGTTCGAGCAGGACCGGGCGAGCCTTCTCCACAGCCTCGATGAACGCCTTGCGCCCTGCGGTCGAGAAGGCGATGTCTTTGGAGTCGACAGGGTGGAATTTGCCGTCGTAAACCGTCACGCGGATGTCGTGCATCGGAAATCCAGCAATGGCGCCTTCCTCGAGCACCTGGCGCACGCCTTTCTCGATCGAGGGGATGAAGTTGTTCGGGATCACGCCGCCCACGACGGCATCGACGAACTCGAAGCCGGCACCGCGCTCCATGGGCTCGACGCGCAGATAGACCTCGCCGAACTGTCCGGCACCTCCGGTTTGCTTCTTGTGGCGATGATGTCCCTCGGCAGGTGCCGTGATGGTCTCGCGGTACGGGATGCTCGGCGGATGGGTCTCGACCTCGACGTGATACTGCTCGGAGAGTCGGCGCAAGAGGACGCGCAGATGGAGTTCGCCGAGCCCGCGCATGACCGTCTCGTTGGCCGTGGCGTTGTGCTCGACATGGAAACAGGGGTCTTCGGATTCGAGCTTATGCAGGGCGTCGGTGAGCTTCTGCTCGTCGCCGCGCTTGGTCGGGTGGATCGCGAGACCAAACAGCGGAACGGGGCACTCCAGGCTCGACAGGTGGAAATGATCCTCCTCGTGGGAGTCGTGCAGAACGGCGTCGAAATGGATCTCGTCGACGCGGGAGACCGCTAGGATGTCGCCGGGAACACCCTCGGGTACTTCGATCTGCTCGGCACCGTGGAGGCGATACAGATGGTTGACCTTGAACGGCTTGCGCGCGTCGCCGATGTAAAGTTGGCTTTGCGCCGTGATGCGTCCTTGATGGATGCGGAAGATCCCGAGCTTGCCGCGGAAAGGGTCGTTGATGATCTTGAAGACGTGGGCGATGGCGTGCTTGCCGGGGTCTGGATCGACGGTCACGGGACTCATGTCGGCACCTTCGCCCTTGAGGAAGGGTGGGGGATTGCCTTCCGAGGGGTTGGGCATGAGGCGCGTGATGATCTCGACCAGTTCATTCACGCCGGCCCCGGTCGCCGCCGATACGTAGCAGATCGGGATCAGGTGCGCCTCGCGCAGGGCTGCCTCGAAGGGGTCATGCAGCTGCTCGGGCTTGAGCTCTTGACCCTGCTCGAGATAGATCTCCATCAAGGCTTCGTCGACCTCCACCACCTGGTCGATGATGCGGCTATGGGTCTCTGCGACGGATGAAAAGTCAGCACCTTCGCCGCTGGGTTGAAAAAAGCAGTCGATGACACGCTTGCCGCCTTCGGCAGGCAGGTTGATCGGGAGGCATTCCGCGCCGAAGGTCTCGCGGATTTGCTCCGTCAGTTCCGCCAGATCGATCTCCGGTGCATCGATCTGATTGACGATGATCATGCGGCAGAGGTTGCGGTTGTCGGCCGCCTTCATCATCCGCAGGGTCATCGGCTCGATCCCGGACTGCGCATTGATCACGATCGCAGCGGTCTCGACGGCCGGCAGGATCGAGATGGAGCGCCCCAGGAAGTCCGGATAACCGGGGGTGTCGATCAGGTTGACGTGCTTGTCGTGTGCATCGAAGCTGGTGATGGAGGCGTCCAGCGAGTGGAGCAGCTCCTTTTCCATCGGATCGAAGTCGCAGACCGTGGTCCCTTTGGTCACGCTGCCGGGTGTCGAGATCACACCGGTCGCGGCGAGCAGCGCTTCGACCAGCGTGGTCTTGCCGGATCCGGCGTGACCGACCAGGGCAATGTTGCGGACGTCCTCGGCGTTGTAATCAGACATCGGTGATCCTGTAGTGGCGTTTGGGTGAGATGCGGGGCGTTGTTCGGCTTCCCGTCGAGGTGTATTGACGGGGCGAAATTATACCGTAACTCGGGTGTCACCCTGATTGGGGATCGGTCCGAATTCACGTCTCGGCCTGTCGCGGATCAATTGGCAGCTGTGATGTCGGGTCGATGTGCGCGTGGCGAATGGGCGCGAGCCGTGAGGGGAACGGTACCCATGCCCGCTGCGTGGGCTTGACTTGCAAGCCGGATCCGCGGAAAAAAAAGGCGGCCGATCGGCCGCCGAAGGACGCACAGCTATTGAGAGTAAAGGCAATCTCGAGGTGATCGTGTCCGGATGTTCGGACGCATCGATCTGTGTGCTCGAGGATCTGTATTCGCGTTATCCTTAAAAAGAGGCCCGGAAGCTTGGGCTTGATCGGTATCGCCTAGCGATTTGCACTCGGGTCAAACTCCGTGACCCGTCTCGCTGTCGAAACGGAGAAGACGGGGCGCTGATGCCCCATAGGTTAGCACATCTGTGGAGACGTAAAGATGTCAATGGTTCTCGAATCGGACGCTTTTGTCGACGGAGCACCCATCCCCGTTCGCTATACCTGCGAAGGTGATGATGTCTCGCCGCCTCTGTCGTGGAAGAATCTTCCCGGAGGTACCGCTAGCCTGGTCTTGATCGTCGATGATCCGGATGCCCCGGATCCCGCAGCTCCGCGGATGGTGTGGGATCATTGGATCCTCTATAACCTGCCGCCCGAGGCCTCACTCGCCGAAGGAATGACCTCCGATCGTCTACCCGGCGGCACCGGCGAGGGGATCAATAGTTGGGGTCGTGTCGGCTACGGTGGGCCTTGCCCGCCGATCGGCTGTCACCGCTATTTCCACCGGCTCTATGCGCTCGATGTCCGCCTGCCGAACGAGCTGGGAACCCCGACCAAGGATGAGCTCCTGCTTGCCATGGAAGACCACATCCTCGGCCGCACCGAGCTGGTCGGCATCTACGAGAAACGTTAAACCGCGTCTTGTGGGTCTATGAGAGGGTTTCAGGCGGGCGAGGCGTAACACCAAAACGCGAGCGACGCAGCGGACGCGGTTTAAGTGATTCATTTTTTATCGTTTCTAAACCGCGTCTGCCGCGAGGCGTCTGGGTCGATAAGACATCGAGACGATCCGTAACCGGCGCTTGTCGCGCCGGACGCGGTTTAGGGCCTGATGCGGTTGATGGTCACGGCGACTTGCGTATTTCCGGCGCTGTCGATCGGCCCGGTTTCTCCTTCAAGGTCGCCCGGTTGCGGTGTCGCTTGGCCGCTTTTTGCCACGCGTGCGCCGATCATCACCTGCGGGAAGGCGGAAAGGCGCATTGCGGGCATCATCGACATACTGTCGTCGAGGGTGACACGGGTCGGGAGGTCCTTGACCTTGATGCGTTGAACGGCGAGCGGCATCGGCGGCCCGGCGACGGCGCGCGCGAAAACGAATACGGTATCCTCCGGAGCCGCACCGGCCGAGACGGCTTGATCCAGGCTGACGTCTGCGGTGACCGAGACGCCGGCGGCGGGCTCGGGTGCGGCGGGCGATCCGGTTTGCGTTGGGGATGTTCCGGCAGCTGGCTCTGCCGCAGCGGGCTGGTTTGCGGTCGCTGCGTTTGCGGGAGCGCCGGCACGCGTCTGCGCCTCCGTGATCATCTCGCGCATGTCCGCGGCGTCCTCCGACGCGGGATCCATCTCGTCGAGGATGCGCTGCCAAGCCGTTGCCGCGGCAGTGTACTGCCCGCGCTGGTAGTAGAGCATCCCGGCAAGCCAGCGGGCACTCACGTTGTCCGGCTCGGCCTTTAGAACCCGATCGATCAGCGCGGCCGGTTCGCCTTCAAGGCTGTTGTTGCTGTTGGCAGCCATGGCCTCCGCATAGGCGAGCATCACATCCGGACGCTCCGGTGCCAAGGCATAGGCCTTCGAGACGGCGTCGAGTGCCTGACCCGGGCGGCGCATGGTGAAGTAGGTCCGGCCGATCATCAGCCATCCGTCGATGTTGTTCGGATCCTCTGCCAGCCTCTCCTCGAGGCGCTCGACCAGGACCTCAAGCGGCGGGAGCTCCTCGCCATCGGGTCCGATCAGGGTCTGCGGTGCTTCGGCGCTCAGGGCGACGCCCTCGATGCGCTCGATGATCTCGCGGTGGCCGACCTCGTTGTAGATCAGCACTGCCGCGGTCGGCACCGCCATCGCAAGCACGAGCGCCAGCCAGCGCCCGCCGGAAGCGCCGCGGCGCCCCGACGCTGCGAGCTCTCCCGGGATGTCGCGCAGGAGGTCTCGTTCCAGATCGCGTCGAGCCGCAGCGTACTGGTCCTGTTCCAGAAATCCACCGGCGAGATCGGCATCCAGTTCTTGGAGCCGCTGCTTGAAGACCGTGAGATTCAACTCGTCCTGCTCGGGTGCTTCGGTCGCTTTCTCGGGTTGCAGCAGCGGAAGGGCGACAAAAAGCAACGCCAGGCCCATGAGCCCGGCGGTCAGAATCCAGAAGATGATCATTTGATGTTTTCTTGGTTATCGCCGCCGGCGGCGAGCAGTCGTTGAAGACGGGCGCGTTCGGCCTCGGTGAGGTCCTCCTCGGGTTCGTCCTTTTTGCGTCCAAGCGTGCGGAACAGCAGATAACCACCGACGCCGAGGAAGATGAAAGGGCCGAACCAGAGGATATAGGTCGATGGCTTGATCGGAGGCTCATAGAGCACGAAGTCGCCGTAGCGATCGACGAGGAATGTCACGATCTCCTCGTCGCTCTGTCCTTCGAGCATCATGCGATAAACCTCTTCGCGCAGGTCCTGCGCGACGCCGGCCTGCGAGCCGGCGAGCGACTCGTTTTGACAGACGAGGCAGCGCAGCTTGGCGATCAGGTCCCGAAACGCCTCGTGTTGGCCGGGCTGCTCGAACTTGAACTCTTCGAGGGTGTAGGCGGATAGGTTTCCGAACGCCAGTGTTCCGACGAGCAGCGCGAGACTGAAAGAGAGTTTGCGGACGCGATGGATCATGATGGCTGAGGTCTATACTGCTCGACGATGGGGCGGATCGTGGTCTCCCAGACGTTGCGGTCGACCGGCCCGATGTGCTTGTAACGGATAATGCCCTCGCCGTCGACCACGAAGGTCTCGGGAGCGCCGTAGACACCCCAGTGTATACCGTAGCGATTGTCCGGATCGTAGGCGCTCACGACGTAGGGGTTGCCGTAGCGTCTAAGCATCTCGAGCGCCTCGGGTCGTGTGTCCTTCCAGTTGAACCCGACGACCTGGACATCGTTCTCGCGTGCGATCTGCATCAGCTCGCCATGCTCCTGGCGGCATGAGGGGCACCAAGAGGCCCAGACATTCACCAAGGAGACCTTTCCCATGAGGATCTCGTTGGTCACCGTGCGGCTCGGGTCGTCCAGTGTCTCGAGCTCGAACACGGGCGCGGGCTTGTTCACGAGCGGCGAGGGGACCTTGCGCGGGTCCAGTTGAAGGCCGTAGAACAGCAGCGCGGCCAACGCAATGAAGACGACGAGCGGGATCAGCGCGCGCCTCTTCGCTCTTGTTGCTGCCGTTCTCGACGGGGTGGTGGTCGCCGTCATGAGCGTGCCCCCAGCGCCCCGGCCGGGACATCCGCGGTTCGCCGCACCGTGCGATAACGCCGATCGGCCATCGCCAAGAGACCGCCGAGTGCCATCAGGAGCGCGCCGAGCCAGATCCAGCGCACGAATGGTTTGTAGTAGACCCGCAGCGCCCAGTCGCCGTCCGTTCCCACGGGCTCGCCGAGCGAGACGTAGAGATCACGCAGGAAGCCGGCGTTGATGGCCGCTTCGGTCATCGGCATGCCGCCCGAGAAATACGAGCGCTTCTCCGGATAGAGCACGGCGATCTGTCGGTCATCTTTGGTGACGAGAAACTCGCCTTGCTGCGCCAGGTAGTTGGGTCCGGTGATCGCCTGAACCCCGTTGAACTGGAAGCGGTAGCCCGAGTCCTCGTGCACGTCGCCCGGCGACATCCGCACGTCCGTCTCGGAGCCGTGGATCGACACCATGGTGACGCCGACGATGAACATCGCGATCCCGACATGCGCGGTCCACATGCCGTAGTAGCTGAGATTGCGAGCGTTGAAGTCGGCCGCCAGGCCCCGGAAACCGCCTTTGTTCTTCAGGCGCTCGGCGAGGGCAATCAGATGCGTGCCGACCAGCCAGGCGCTCATGCTCAGACCGAAGGCCATCGCGAGGCCGCCGTCCTCGAACATCGGCTGCAGAGCCACGATGAAGACGGCGATGGCGAGTACAAGCGCGATCCAAAGCGAGCGCACGAGGCGCAGCGGCTCGTCGTGCTTCCAGCGGGTCAAGGGTCCGATCCCCATCGCCACGATGAGGAAGGGCGAGAGTGACACGAACATCTTGTTGAACCAGGGGAAGCCGACCGAGATCTTGCCCCACCCGGCGGCCTCGTAGATCAACGGGGCGAGGGTGCCGAACAAGACCAGGACCGTCAGAGTCGCGAAGAGCAGGTTATTGACCAGCAGGAAGCTCTCGCGCGAGAGGATGTCGAAGCGACCGCCGCCGGCAATGGTCGGCGCGCGCAAGGCATAGAGTGCCAGCGATCCGCCGATCACGACGCAGAGGAAGATCAGAATGAAGGTGCCGCGTGCCGGATCCGTCGCGAAGGCATGGACGGACGTCAGAACACCCGAGCGCACCAGGAAGGTCCCGAGCAGCGACAGAGAAAAGGCCGAGATGGCGAGCAGTACGGTCCAACTCTTGAAGGCTGCGCGCTTCTCCGTGACGGCAAGCGAATGGATCAGCGCCGTGCCCACCAGCCACGGCATGAAGGAGGCGTTCTCGACCGGATCCCAGAACCACCAGCCACCCCAGCCCAGCTCGTAATAGGCCCACCAGGAGCCCAACGCGATACCGATGGTGAGAAAGACCCAGGCCGCGGTCGTCCAGGGCCGCGACCAGCGCGCCCAGGCCGAGTCCAACTTGCCGCCGATGAGTGCGGCAATGGCGAAGGCGAAGGCGACCGAGAAGCCGACATAGCCCATATAGAGCATCGGCGGGTGGATCGCCAAACCGAAGTCCTGCAGCAGCGGATTCAGGTCGCGGCCCTCGAGCGGTGCCGGGAAGAGCCGGTCGAAGGGGTTCGAGGTCAAGAGCATGAACAGCAGGAAGCCGATCGCCACCATCCCGAGGACCGAGACCACGCGAGCCACCATCGCCAACGGCAGATTCTTGCTGAAGGCCGCGACGGCAGCACCCCAGCCGGCCAACATCAGGGCCCACAGCAGTAAGGATCCTTCATGACCGCCCCAGATCGCCGAGACCTTGTACAGAACCGGCATCAGGGTGTTGGAGTGACCCGCGACATATTCGACCGAGAAGTCGTCCGTCAAAAATGCATGCAGGAGCGCGACGAAGGCGATTGCGATGAAGGTCAGCTGGCCGCGGGCGAGCGGTCGAGCCATCTCCATCCAGCGGCGGTTTCCGACGAAGCTGCCGAGCAGCGGGACAGATGCCTGCGCGATCGTGATGACGAGCGCGAGAACAAGCGCGAAGTGACCTAGCTCGGGGACCATTAGTTGGAAGCTCCGCGGGTGCCCATCGACTCGACGATGCCTTCTGCATGGGCGGTTTGGAGTGTGTCGGCGACCTCGGGCGGCATGTATTCCTCGTCGTGCTTGGCGAGGACCTCCTCGGCATAAAAGACGCCATCGGCACCGAGTCGACCCTTGGTGACCACCCCTTGACCCTCGCTGAAGAGATCGGGGAGGATTCCGGTGTAGGCGACCGTCACCGTCTCGGCGTTGTCGGTCACGTCGAATTTGACCGTCAAGCCGTCCTCTTGGCGTGCCACCGTTCCAGGTGTCACCAGGCCTCCGAGCCGGAAGACGTGCTCGGCCGGGGCCTCGCTGGCCATCACCTGCGACGGGCTGAAAAAGTACGAGATATTGCTGTTGAGCGCACTCAAGGCCAGGGCCGATGCCGCGCCGACACCGACGATAGCGAGGCCGACGAACACCAAACGTTTCTGTCTTGCTTTCATTGATTCACTCCAGAGTCGCGCATCCGGATCAATCGACCAAGACGGGCCAAAATGGTTCGCCGTTGAGCGCGCAATTGAAGAATTTCCGCCACGAGCAGCACCAGCACCATGCCGTAGGCGCCCCACACGAAGAAGGCGTAACCGCCTTGAGAGAAGAACTCGCTCATGCTCGGCTCCCCTTGGCGAGAAGTTCCTGAACCCAGGTATTGTCGGCCTCGCGGGTCAGGATGATGCTGCGCAGCCGCATCAGTGTTGTCGCGAAGGAGTACATCCAGAACCCGAAGGTCACCGCCAGCATGGAAAAGAGGATGTTTCCCTCGATCTGCGTCAGGTTGGACCTCTGATGGAGTGCGGCACATTGGTTCGGATCCGGACAGTTCACGGACCAGAAGATGAGCGGGACCATCACCAGTCCGACGATCGCCAGGAGGGCCGCGGCCCGGTCGGCACGGCGCGTGTCGTCGATCGCCGAGTGCAGCGCGATGTAGCCGACGTACATGAAGAAAAGAATCAGCTCCGTCGTGAGGCGTGGATCCCAATCCCAGTAGGTGCCCCAGCTGGGACGCCCCCAAAAGGCCCCGGTCCAGAGCGCCAGGAAGGTGAAGATGGCCCCGGTCGGTGCGACGGCGTTGGCCATCATGAAGGACAGCCGCGTGTTGAACACCAGCCCGATCGCCGCCCAGCCCACCATCACGACATAGAGCCACATCGACATCCAAGCGGCCGGGACGTGGATGAAGATGATGCGGTAATACTCCTTCTGCGCGTTGCTTCCGCCGAGTTGATCGGGCGTTTGAAAAAACCCCCAGTAGAGGCCGGCGAGGAGACAGATGCCGGCCAGGATCCAAAACATCGGGATCAGTCGTCCCGCAAGCGGATAGAAAGAGGCCGGAGCGGCGAATTTAAACCAGTTCGAAGCCATTGGTGAAGGGGTCTTCCCTCGAATTATTCGATTGAAATCTTAAGCGCAGCCGACGATGCCAGCGGCGCAAACGTCAGTGCTGCAACCAAAAACGCCCCAAGAAGGGCGAGATAAGGTCGCGTGTCGGCCATATCGATACCGCTCGCCGTGACCGCGCCGGCCCCATAGACCAGCACCGGGATATAGAGCGGCAGGATCAACAGCGACAAGAGGATACCGCCTCCGCGCAGCCCCAGGGTCAGTGCCGCACCGATCGCTCCGATCAGACTCAGCACCGGTGTGCCGAGCAAGAGGGCGACCATCATCATCAGGATCGCGTCGTCCGAGAGATGGTACTGCATGCCGACCAGCGGGGCGATGAGGACCAACGGCAGCCCGGTCAGTAACCAGTGTGCCGTGATCTTCGCCAGCACCAGCAAAGACAAGGGTTGTGCCGTCAAGACCATCTGCTCGAGCGTGCCGTCCTCGTAGTCCGCCGCGAAGAGGCGCTCGAGCGCCAACATCGAGGCCAGCAGGGCTGCCACCCAGACCACCCCGGGACCGAGGATCTGCAGGATCTGTCGTTCGGTGCCGACACCCAAGGGAAACAGGCTCACCACGATGATGAAGAAGAAGAGCGTGGTCAAGACGTCGGTGCGTCGCCGCATGGCCAGCGTCAGATCACGCAGCAAAACGCACCAGAAGACACGCAGCACGGTCGGTCAGCTCCCGAGGTGAAGGCGTTCGACCTGACCGGAGGTCAGGCCGACCTCCTGGTGAGTCGTCAGGACGACGATGCCCCCGTGTGCCACATGCTCGGAGATCAGGGTCTCCAGAAGATCCACGGCGCTGACGTCCAAGGCGGTGAAGGGTTCGTCGAGCACCCAGAGCGGCGCGTTGCTGAGAATGAGCCGAGCCAACGCGACGCGCTTTTTCTGGCCCTGCGAGAGCATACGCGTGGGCAGATCCTCGAAACCGACAAGACCGATCCGCGCCAGAGCCGCCCAGATCGCAGACGCGTCCATAGGGTCTCCGTCCAATGTCGCCGAGACGCGAAGATTCTCGATGCCGGTGAGGTCGCCCTTGATGCCGTTTAGATGGCCGAAATAGAGGAGATCGCGCCGGTAGTCCTCGCCGAGGCGACGCGTCGATTCGCCGTTCCAGCGGATCTCGCCCGAGTCCGGCGTGAACAGCCCGCACAGAGAGCGCAGGAGCGTCGTCTTACCGCTGCCGTTCGCGCCGCGTACGTGCAGGAGTGTTCCCCCCGCGACAGCGAAGTCGAGACCCGAGAACAGCAGACGGTCGCCTCGCCTGCACTGAAGCTGTGTCACCTCGAGCATGGATACTGAAGGGGTTCCGTGAATGAGTCCGAAGACGCCGGCCGCTGGATCGCACCGCGGATCCGTCGAGTCCGCTTTTGCTCGGCTTTCGGCCGAGGCCGGCGAGCAACCATAAACGCTGGGTCCGGATTCCACAACCGGTCAGCGCGACCACGTCCGGTAGGATCGATTCGCGCAGTCGAGTCATCGGCGGGGCCGTCTGCGGATTCATCGCAGCGACCTCGCGTTGCGGTGGTCGTTGCACCTGTCCGCACGCGCGTTGCGCTCCAGCGAATCACTGTGCTCGGCGAGACCACGGAAAAAAGCGTAGCCAGTCGTTTTCGGCTGGTGTCGCCTTCGCCGTCATGCAGGGATGGAGCGCAATGAGATCCTCTCCTTCGAGCAGTCGTCGAGGGTTGTCCAGGGTCAGCAGGGTTGCGGCCTCCTCACCGAGCCAAGCGGCGACGCGTGCGCGGGCCGCGAGCAGGGTGTCCGGACTGCGCCCCGTCGGGCGATGGGCATCCGAGGCGATCAGGTGAACCCACCCCAGCTCCAGCCAGCGCCGACTGAGCCCTTGCAGGCGATCGCCGAAATCACCGCTGCAGCTTTGCGCCGTGATTTGGACCTTGCAGCCCCAATCGATCCATTCAGCCAGGCGGTGCGCGCGTCGCGCCAACACAAGGTTGCGCTCGGGGTGAGCAATCACGGGTGTGACGCCGTGCCGCAGCAGTTGCCCCAAGAGGACGTCGGTACCCCGCGGAACGGCGTTCTTCGGAAGTTCGACGAGCGCGGCTTTGCCGCGGTCGTTGTAGGTCAAGGCACTGCCGTCGAGCACGCGACTCGGCGCCTCGGGGACGAGATGGATCTCGGCGCCCGGATAAAGGCAAAGCGGGATCCCCTCGTGGGTCAAGCGTTGCTGCAGGTCCGCCAAGGCGTGACGGACGAGGTCGCCGGGGTTTTTGTAGACCCCGTTCAGATGATGCGGGGTGCAGACGATCCCGCGTGTTCCACCCGCGACAGCGGCCCTGGCCATATCGATCGCCGTCTCGAAGGTGTGCGCACCGTCGTCGAGCCCGGGGAGGATGTGGCAGTGGGTGTCGATCAACGCGGGTTCTTGTGGCATGGATTCCTTATGACGGGTGCTACAGTCGATTGGATTCGACCAGATGCCCGATCGCACCCGGGATGCCATCGGAGCTCGCGGCCCGGTTCCTGTCGGGCCTCGAATCAGGGTTTGCGTTGGGCGTTACGCCGTCGTGTCGCCGATAGAGCTCGAGCATCGCCTCTGCCACTTGCTCCCAATGGGCGCGGCCTTGATCCGCGATGCACGCAAATGCGCTTGTCGAGTCGGCCTCCATCCAGGTCGCGTAGGCGTCCTTTAGCGCCGGAAACAGGTGGAGACGCATGCCGGTCAAGGTGCCGATGTAAAAGTGCAGCGAGGCTGGGTCGCTCGCCTCGGCCAGGGCCGGAAGGGTCACGAGACAGTCGGCGAGGTGATCGCGCACCGCGCGAGCCATGAGCTCTGCCGGCGTGTGGGCGAGTGCCGCCAGCATGGCGTTCCAATCCTCTCCGAGACGCTGTCCGGCCTCGTACTCGCCTTGCTCGTGCAGCAGCAACGCCTTGATCTCGTGCTCGGTCATGGCATCGAGTGACGATTCGAGTGCACCGTCGAAGTCGTAGCAGGCGAAGGCGCGTCCGAGTGCGTTGTCGGGGCGGTGCCAGCGCCAGCCTTCGAGTTTCTCCCACAGATAGCGCCGCAGGGACTCGCGCCGAACGACGATGGTTCGCCCGAGTGTCATGGCCGGCGGCGCGGTCAGATCACGCGCATACTCGTCGGCGACCACGAAGACCGAACAGCCCTCGCTGACTCGGTGTTGCTCGAGCGCGCCGAGAACGAAGTGCGGTTTGGCGCGGTTGCCGAGCCCGCCGCTGTAGACCAGGCCGAGCGGGGCGAGTCGATTGTTGATCGACTCCGCATCGAAGGGGTCGTAACGCTCGCCGTCGATCTCGATGGGCCGCATCTCGGCCTCTTCAAGCTCCTCCCAGAGCTGCTCGCGCGCCTGGAGCCATTCGCCGACTTGCTCACGCTCCAAGAACGCACCATAAGGGAGGTGCTTTTCCCAACGAAAGTACTCCCGCATCTTCATCAGATAGATGCAGAGCGAGTCATCGGCGCCGTGCCGCGCATCGGAGACGTGACAGTTGTACTGCACGGCCTCGGCCAGCACGCTGATTGAAGCATTCGGCATCACAACACCTCGAGCCGGAAGGGTCTTTTTTCTGAGTAGAATGATAGGACATCAAGCTATCAGCTTCGCGCCGCCCTGCCAATCTCGGGGCGGCGCCGGTCCAAACAAGTCGCGAAACAGGAGTCGGACGTGGCATTACGTATCAAAAGTCATTGGTGGAACGACGATCAGGAGCGCTCGCTCCCGGAGATTGCGAGCGCGCTGGCCTTCATCGCCTGGCGGATCGCCGTGGATAAGGCGATCAATCTGCACTGCGAGCGCTTCCTCTACGAGAGCGATCGTCAGCGCCTGGACGTGATCGAGGAGTACCTGGTCTTCCTGATCCAGATCGCGGACCGGATGTCACACGGCATCTTGGAGGACGAGAACCGACGCACCCTCATCACCGCCTTTGCAAAAAAGGTCTTCGAACATGTGCAGGACAACACGCAGGACCTGCTCGGTCCGGGCGACTACGGCGGGCCCTTTATCGCGCGGCTCAACACGCGCTCTGGCGAGTATGCCGACTACCGATTCGACGACGAGGGGCCGAGCTACGCCTTCCTGCGCCACCTCGGCTTCGAAATCCAGTCCCTCATGGGACCGGGCGAGGAGAACCGTTGGGTCATCGATCAGGTGATGGACAAGGATGGATGGGATGCCTACAAGCGTTTCTCAAAGGCATTCCGCGACCTGTTCGAGTGAGGTCGGTTGAGGCTGCGCTGACCTGACTACCCCGATCGACGCGGAGCCGGGTTTCTTGCGGACGGGGTGCCGCGGCGCTCCAGTTGGGTGATCAGAATGCCGCTCAGGATAAGGCCGAGGGCGTAAAGATGGTTCGGCTCGGGCTCCTCGCCGAGGAAGAGCATCCCGACGCCGACCGCCCAGAGCGGGATCAGGTAGTTCAGCTGAGAAACGAACGACGGACCGGCGGATTTCACCAGTCTGAAATAGACGATGGTTGCGATCGCGGTCGCAAAAACGCCGAGCAGCCCGACGGCGATCAGGTGCAGCGTGTCCGGGACGACTTGCACCTCGACATCTCCGCTCATGAAGAGAATCGGCACCATCATCAGCGACGCCAGCGAGATGGTGGAGGCCGCGCTGAAAAGCGCATCGCTCGTCGGCCGGAGCCGCGCCAGGATCGAGGAGACGGCATAACTGAATGCCCCGCCCAAGACCGCGAGCATCGGCATCAGATGCCCTTGGCCGTTGCCAAGATCCGCGAAGGCATTCGGTCCCACCAGCACGACGACGCCGCCAAACCCCAGCAAAAAGCCCGTCGCGCGATAGCGGGTGAGATGCTCGCCGGGCACCAGGAAATGGGCGAGCCCGAGGGTTGCCAGCGGCATCACGGCCATCAGGATGCCGGCCAGGCCGCTGTCGATAAAGGTTTGGCCCCACGAGATCAATGAGAAGGGCAGGACATTGCCGAACACGGCGATCAGAACGTAGAAGACCCAGAGGCGCGCGCCGGCGGCCGGTCGGGTCGCGAGCATCCAGGCCGCGGGGACGAGCAGCAACGCAGCCACGATCAGACGCCCCGCCACGACCAGATCGGGCGGTAGCCCCCCGACCGCGATCTTGGTCAGCAGAAAGGAGGTGCCCCACATCAGGGTCAGCGACAGCAGCATGACCCAATCGGCGAGGCGATGCCGTCGTGTCAGCTGCACTGGAGGGGCTGCGATCGGGCGGTCCGGAATAGCGCCGATGGCGCACCGGTGTCTGTCTTCGGCATGGCGATGATTTCGATCTCGGTTGAGCGACCGAATCCAGGTTGAAGTCCGTTGGACGCCGACCTCACACTCCGGGGACGATCGCGTGAGGGGTTGGTCTCAGGCCGGAGTGGTCTCCGCACCGATACCCGGCTCCCTCATATCGCATCTCCGATCTCCGACTCAAGCCTGCGGGTGAATATTACCTCGGAGGAACGATCCGCTCGATCTTGCGTCAACCTCCGCGGCCTGCGAGCCGCCGGATCGGGATGCGTACCACAGCTCGGGGTTTGACCTCGGCCGCATCGGGTCCGGACAATAGGCCGACCGATCTCCGAGACGACTCATCCGCCGCCATGACCTCCGCCGCCGAACGTACCGTGCCCCCGTTGCCCACGATCCGCGAGGTGAAAGCCGGGAGCTTCATCTTCGAGCGGCCATTGGCGCTGCCGCCCGCCTTCTGCGATGCGGTGATCGAGCGCTTCGAGGCCCAGCCCGAATACCAATATGCCGGGCGGGTCGGGCAGCTTCGCACCGAGGATCCGGGCGTGAAGCGCACCACGGATCTGGTTGTGAGCAACAAGCCGGATTGGAAGGACGTCGACCAGATGTTTTTCGGCTCACTTGCTGCCGCGATCAAGGAGTTTCGCGAGACCTACCCCTATTTCAAAGGGCCATTCAAGGACGAAGGCTACCAGGTCCAGCGCTACCGCCCCGGCGAGTACTATCATTGGCACGTCGACGGAGGCAGTCACGAGCTCAGTCAACGCCAGTTGGTGGTCTTGTGGTACTTGAACGACGTGCCGGGCCCGGGCGGGGAGACTGAGTTTCTCTATCAAGACGTCGCCGTGCGGCCAGAGCGCGGCAAGCTGGTGCTCTTTCCGCCTTTCTGGACACACGAGCACCGGGCGGCGGTGATCCAGACCGGCGTGAAATACATCGCCACCACCTGGGTGGTCTTCGCCTGATGCGCGATACGCCACCGACCCTCCTGGCGATCGTCGAGCTCGGCGGTTATCCCAACCTGACGACGTTGTACCGCAGCCTGGGATTCGAGGTCGAGGTGGTCGCCTCGCAGCGCAAGGCGCAGGCGGCGCTCAAGCGCCGTGTTCCGGACGTGATCGTTGCCGAATACAACTTCCAGTCCGACTTTCGCGATCGCACCAGCAACCTCGAGACCCTGATGGCACGGCTGCAGCGTCATCCCGAGGTCAAGGTGATCTGTTTCTACCAGAGCGAGTACCGACACAAGCTCGACGCCATGACCGCACGCTTTCCGGTCTTCGAGGCGATCGCCTTTCCGATCGAGCCTGCGAGGGTCGAGGCGGCCTTGCGTCGGGCCCTCGCCTAGACTGCAAGAACCGCAAAGGCACAAGGAGAATCGGTTGTCGGTCGGATGAGCGATGCGTCATCCGACATCCAATCAGGAGTAAAGCAGTTCGAACAATGAATACCTCCGCCATCGTTGTCGTTCACGACAACGACAAAGACAACGACAATGATTGGATTCGGTGCCCAACCCATTCCCGGCACTTGATTGCGACGAACTCTACCGCTTGATTTTGTCGGATTGCCGAGGTCGCGCCGTTAGAACCCGCGCAGCACCGCACTGCACCTTTGCGGCATCCGCGGTTCGGGTTTCGACCCGCTTCCTCCCTTGGAGGGCTTGAGTGCCTCGTCGCTCAGCCACCAGGCGAGTTCCTTCCCGCAGCCGTCGTCGCCGGTCAGCGGGGCTTGTGATTGGCAATCCGGACTCCCGTCCGGGCAGCGCAGCCGCACATGGAAGTGCGCATCGTGACGCCACCAGGGGCGGACCTTGCGGAGCCAATCCCGATCTCCGCTGCCGCTGTCTCGACACAGCGCCTGTTTGATCGCCGCGTTGACGAAGATCCGATCGACCTGCGGATGTCGGGCAGCCGTCTCGATCAGGTTGCGCTGCGACGGCCCCCAGGCCGCACTCACCGAGCGCCCGCCGGCTCCGACCATGCTTTGGGGATCGGAGCGATCGTCCATCAGGCGCCGGGCTGCGGCAGGAGAGTCCGCGAGAGTGAACCAGATGTCGACATCCAATCCGTTCTGATGGCTGCGATGGGAAGACGACATTCGCCCGCCGCGCGGCTGACTCAGGTCGCCGATCATGATCAGACGCTCGCCGCGTGAGTGCTGAGCGCGTCCCATGTCTTCGACGAAGCGAAGCAGATCGGGGTGACCATAATAGCGATTGCGATAGCGACGGATGCTCACGTAGCCGGGACCGGTCTCCGCAAGTGCATCGGCACCGCCGATGCATCCGTTTGACACACCGCCGATCACCTCGGCAGGTCCAGCGCTCGGCGCTGCAACCTCGGCCCAAGGTGTCGCTTCGCCGGCGCTCGCGGCGATCAGCAAGAGAACACCGGCGATTGAAGCATACCGAACCGGTCTCGTGTCTCTTACCCCAAGTGCACGGATCATGTGTGGGTTCCTGTGTTTACGATTTTCAACGATTCATTGCCTGAATCGCGTCGATGCCGTTCTCGAGGCACGTTCGAGGTCACCGCGACGACCGGGCGCCGCGGTTCGAGAACAGGACGCGGTTCAGTTTAAAAGGACCAGACCAAAGGCACCACGAGGACCGTCACCAACCCGACCACCAAGGTCAAGGGGACTCCGATCCGCACGAAGTCCCCGAAGTGGTAGCCGCCGACATTGAACACCATCAGGTTGGTTTGGTAACCGATGGGTGTCGCGAAGCTGGCGGATGCCGCAACCATCAGGGTCAGGATAAAGGGCTCGGGCGACACCTCCATGGCCTGAGCCGCCTGCACGGCGATCGGGAACACCAGCACCGCGGCCACGTTGTTGGTCGCAAGCGAGGTCAGTAGGGCGGTCGCGGTAAAGACCAAAGCAAGCGTGACCCAGGGATCCCCGTCCGCCAGCCCGATCAGACCGCCGGCCACCAGCGAGGCCGCGCCTGTTTTCTCCAAGGCGGCGCCGATGCCGAAAGAGGTGGCGATCACCACCAGCACCTGCCAGTCCGGCGAGCGCCGTGCGGTGCGGCTGTCGGTGCAGCGCGTCAGGATCATCAGCCCCGCAGCCAGCAGTGCGGCCTCCAGCATGCTGAGCCATCCGACAGTGACGACCGCCACCATCGCGACAACGATGGCGATCGCGATCGGCGCGTGCTTGTGCTTGAGCGGATGCGAATCCCCGATCTGACTCACCAGCAGAAAGTCGCGCGAGTTCTTCTGCTGCTCCACGAAATCCGGGCGGGTCTCCAGCAGGAGTGTGTCGCCCGGCGCGAGGACGATATCGCCGATCTTGCGGTCGACGCGCTCGCCGTTGCGCGCGAGCGCGATGATGACGGCATCGTAGCGATTGCGAAACCGCCCGGCGCGCACGCTCTTGCTGACTAGGGGCGATTTGTCCGACAGCACGGCCTCGACAAAGCAGCGCCCCGGGCGCGGCACGTTGAGCTTGAAGACCTGATCGGTTGCCGGGATCAGACCGCGAGTGCGCTGCAGGTCCATCACCGAATCCAGGATCCCGGCAAAGACCAGCCGGTCGTTCGCCTGGAGCACCTCCTGCGAGGATACGGCCGCCATCACCTGCTCGCCGCGCTCGATCTCGATCAGGAAGAGTCCGGGGAGCTGGCGCAGACCGGCGTCCTCGATGCTCTTGCCGATCAGTGGACTGTCCGGCTCGACGAGCATCTCGGAGGTGTATTGGCGGACATCTTCGTAGCTGGCGGCCGCCGAGGTGCGTTTCGGGAGCAACCAGTGCCCCGCCGTGAGCATGAAGATGAGTGTCGCGACCGTGATGGGCAGGCCGACCCAGATCGGCTCGAAGAGGCCCAGGCCCTCGCCGTCGAGACGCTCCGTATAGAGCCCGTTGACCACCAGGTTGGTGCTGGTGCCGATCAGGGTACAGGTGCCGCCGACGATACTGGCGAAGGAGAGCGGGATGAGCAGGCGCGAAAGCTCCAGGCGGTGTCGCTTGGCCCAGTCCTGCACGGCCGGGATGAAGATAGCCACCACCGGCGTATTGTTCAGGAAGGCGCTCAGACCCGCGACCGGCAACATGAGTCGCAGACGCGCATCGGTTGGTCCGCGCGGGCGTCCGAGCAGCCCCGGTCCGATCCAACCGACGGCACCGGTCTGGGTAAGGCCTGTAACGACCACGTAGAGGACGCCGACCGTCAACATGCCCGGATTGGAGAAGCCGCTCAGGGCCTCCGTCGGGGTCAGGATACCGAACAGAAGCAGCAGGGTCAGTGCGCCGGCGGTGACGACATCCGGCGCGGCGCGGCTGAAGGCGAAAAGCCCGAAGCAGAGCACCACGATGCCCAGGCTGAACCAGCCTTCCCACCCCAGTTGCATGACGGTACTCATCGGCTGATCAGACCGCGGCGCCGAGACGACGGGCGATGGCACGGATCTGCTCGGTGCCCGGGTAGTCTACGCCCTCGTCGGATTCCAGATAGGCGCGCCATTCCGTATAGGGCGCGGCCAATTCAGGATCCGTGTGATGACAACCCAAGACGGTGATCACGCAGCCGCCGATCTTCCACGGCCCTTCGCCCTGCAGCTCTCCGTCGATCAGATGGGCGGCCTCCCGCGGGGTGCGCCGATGCCAGAAGAGGTCCAGGTAGAGCAGGCCCCGTGGATGTGGAAAACAGACCGCGATGACCTTTCGCGTGCCGTTCGGGCAGCGCAGGGTCAAAGGTGCAGTGACGCTGAAGAGGTCGGCCATCGGTCGATTCGTCTCGTCCGGTTCGAAAAGCCCGCACCCGCTCAGTGATCGCGACCCCGTTGCAGGGCCTCGTAGCGGGCCTTAAAGGCCTCTTGGCGCAGCCGCGAGGCGTCATCCTCGGTGGGGGCGAGCGGCGAGTCCTGCCAGGTGCCGGTCACGTGGTCGAAGACCGAGAACCGCCATCCGCGACCGACCTTGAAGACCTTGGTCACGTCCTTGCCGGCTTGCTCCATCGCCTCGAGCTTACCGAGCCGACCGAGGCCGCCGGAACGCGTCGCAGGGCGCGGCGTCTCTTCGGTCGGTCGATGCTCGGTCAGGTTGAAGCGGTTGTTCTGGATCTCGCCCTGTACGTCGAGCTCGACCGATTCGACCCCGGGCAAGCGCGCGAGAATATAGCCGGCCATCATCATCCCGAGCTTCTGGTTCTCGCACTCGAGCGCGGTGAGCAGCTTATCGGCGACGATCTGGCAACGCTGCAGACGATCCGGTTTTTCGACCCACTCCCGGCTCATCTGCCAGCCGGCATCCATGTCTTGGTCGAGCTTCTCGAAGAAGGGCTGAGCTTGACCGATCAGGGCATCGGGGACGTTGAGCTCGTAGATCCGATCGTCGATGATGGCTTTCAGAAGCATCCGGTCGCCTCGTGCGTCGTTGGTGATGGTCTCGGCTAGTATAACGAGCCCACGTGGGATTTCCGCGGCATTGCACGCCCCGCGCACCTTGGACCGGCGTTGCCCCTCCTCGCCGTTAGGAGCCGTAACACCTCGTCGGCACGCCTTCGTATCGGCGCGCGCGGAACGCACCCGGCTTTCCGGAAAATCCACGTGGGCTCTGCATCAATCGCGGTCGGGGTACTTTGGGCGTCTTTGTGTCGACGCGGCCTCGGGGAGTCCGATGCCGAGACGCGATTCAAGTCTATCGATCTCAATTTGCGGCTGCGACGACTCAAACGCTCGTCGGGTCGTCCTCGGAGCACACCATGTTGCTGACCATCCCGGCGCTTCTCAACACCGCCCAGATCGCCAAGATCCACGAGACCATCGCCGACGCGCCCTTCGTCGACGGCAAGTTGACCGCCGGCTTCGCCGCAGGTCGGGTCAAGCACAACGAAGAGATGCGGTCGGAACCCGAGCGCATGCAGCGGCTTATTCGCATCATCATGGCGAGTCTCGGCCATCACGAAAGATTTCGGTTCGGCGTCCTGCCGCATCGTGTGGCCGATCCCATCATCGCGCGCTACACCCCCGGCATGGCCTACGGGGAACATGTCGACGATCCCATCATGGGGACGACCGGGCCGCGTTTCCGCTCGGATGTCTCCATGACGATCTTTCTCAACGATCCCGCGTCCTACGACGGCGGCGAGCTGTCGATCCGCACCCCATTTGGCGAACAGACGATCAAACCGGCCGCGGGCGACGCCGTCGTCTATCCCTCATCGAGCCTGCACCGGGTCATGGAGGTCACGCGGGGGGAGCGACTCGTTGCCTTGACCTGGATTCAGAGCTACGTGCGCGATCCCGCACGCCGAGAGCTTCTCTACGAGCTGAATCTCGCCCGCGAGCATCTGCTCAAAACCGCACACGCAGAGGCTACAACCGCCTACGTCGACCGTTCCTACGCGAACCTCGTGCGCATGTGGAGTGATCTTTAAAGCGTATCTGGCTGCTGCGAGCCAAGAGGCGCGTCGAGCCCTGTCGCGCTCGGGGGCGGGCTGGGGTATCGTTGGGCCCGAGCATGGCCGGGCAAATAGCGCTGGCCTTAGTGGCTTTAGAGCTAAACGGGGGGACCGAGCATGCAACAGGGCCGCGAGGGGGATCGCGTCTTCTTGGATCGAGCAATCGAGGCGTTCATCCGGATTGCGATCATCGCCATCCTGGTCGCCTGGTGTTTCGATATCGTACGACCTTTCATCGTGCCCTTCGCATGGGCGATCATCATCGCCATCGGACTCTATCCGGGTTACGAACGACTGACGCAGGTCCTGCACGGACGGCGAATCCTGGCCGCCGTGATCATGTCCTTGCTCTGCTTTGCGTTGTTGCTGGTGCCGGCCTTGTTGCTCAGTGCGTCGCTGGTCGGGGAGGTGCACACGGTCATCGCTGCCTTCAGCCACGAGTCGCTAAAGATTCCGCCCTTGCCCGATGCCGTTACACAGCTGCCGCTGATCGGCGACGACATCGCGCGGATCTGGGACCAGGGCTCATCGAACTTCAGGGCGGTGCTCATGGAGACCGAGCCCGAGCTCAAGGTCGCGTTGCACTGGACGATCGGGGTGGCCGGCGGGGCCGGTGTGGGCCTCCTTCACATTCTCGTCGCGATTCTGATCGCGGGCTTCTTGCTCGCTCAGGCGGAGGCCGGACAGCGCGCGAGCGCGGCCTTTGCACGGCGGTTGGCGGGGGCGCGGGGCGTCGAATTCGCCCGGCTCTCCGAGGCCACCATTCGCAGCGTGACCCGCGGCATTCTCGGCGTCGCCTTGATACAGTCGCTCCTCGCCGGGCTGGGCTGGCTGGCGATCGGCGTCCCCGCAGCCGGGCTCTGGGCCTTGCTGGCGCTGGTGATGTGTGTGGTGCAGATCGGGATCCTCCCGATCACGGTAGCCATCCTTGTCTATGTCTTCTTCCACGTCGGAACCTTGACCTTCCTCGGGTTTCTGGTCTGGAGTCTCTTCGTGTACAGTCTGGAGCACATCCTCAAACCCATCCTCCTCGGGCGCGGGGTCGATGTCCCGATGGCCGTCATCTTCGTCGGTGCGATCGGCGGGTTCCTGAGTGCCGGCATCATCGGGCTCTTCGTCGGCTCGGTCGTCTTGGTGCTCGGCTACAAGCTCTTGCTCGCCTGGCTGCATGCAGGGTCAGAGTCTGCCGAGCAGGCCGACGCGTTGCCGTCGACGGAAGAACCCGCGCCGCAGGTTTGAACCCGATTGACCTGCACGCGTCGTTGGGGTCCACGCGCGCTGCGTCTTTACCGTACCCAGACACGGAGTCTTGTTCATGTCCGATTTGATCCTCCACTTCGAGCGCCGTCCCGGCTGGGGCTCGATCGTCCGAGCCTATGTTTGGGATGCCCAGCCGATCGGGCCTCGCACCGATTGGCCCGGTGTGCCGATGGAGGCGCTCGACGACGACTGGTATCGGATCAGTCTGCCCGGAACCCGCTCTGCGCATTTGGTCTTCACCGATGGTGAAGGTCACCAGACACACGATCATTTTCGCGATGCCGACGGCTGGCTCGATGCCAGGAGTCACTGGCACGATCATCGCCCCGGCCATCGGGTGCGCTCGGTAAAGAGTGCCGAGGCGCCCCCCGATTCCCGGCCCGTACCGAGTTTCCAGACCGAGCTGCGCCCGGTCGCCGAGCGGAGCGATTTCCGCGAGGAGACCATCTATTTTCTGATCACCACGCGCTTCTACGACGGCGATCCCTCGAACAATTTTTTCTGCCGCGACCGCATCCAATTCGACGCGAACGGCAATCCGGTCGATCCCCATTGGCGGGGCGATTTCAAGGGCCTGATCCAGCGCCTGGACTACATTCGGGACCTCGGCTTCACGGCCATCTGGATCACGCCGCCCGTAGAGAACCGCTCCGGTCTCGATTATCACGGCTATCACCCGTACGACTGGACTCGGATCGATCCGCGCCTGGAGTCGCCGGGAGCCACCTATCGGGACCTGATCGACGTCGCCCATGCCAAGGGCATCAAGATCATCCAGGATGTCGTCGTGAACCATTCCTGCCAGTACGGCATCCGCGGGCAGGTGCATGTCGACCATCTTCCGATCAAATACTACGTTCCCCAGGGCTCCGAGCAGGGGAAGGTCGATCACGGCCCCTACCAGGGCCATCTCGGCAATTATGCGTGGCCGAATCGCGACGACATCGACAACCCGGTTGCTCCCCAATGGTACCGTGAGCGTCATGGCAGAGATCCCGAAGGCATCGAGCCGCTGGTCGATCACAAGACCGGCGAGACGGTGCCCAAGCCCGGCTATCACCCGGGGCGTTTCTTCGGTGTCGACCCCCATGATCTGGATCCCGAGTGGTATCACCAGGAGGGCTTCATCTGCGGCGGCGATTGGGAGAGCCCGCATCCGCTGCAGCACAAACACCTAGCAGGCGACTGCATCGACCTGGCCACCGAGCGCCACAACGTCAAGGACTATTTGATCGGTTCCATCAACCGCTATTTGGACATGGGTGTGGATGCGCTGCGCATCGACACCGTGAAGCATGTCGAGCGCGACAATCTGCTCGAATACGTCAACGCATGGAAGTCACACAAGCCGGGTCTCTTCGTGTTCGGCGAGAATCTGGTGAAAGGCTATGGCTGGGGCGATCTCGGCGGCGGCGACAACGGTCCCTCGCAGATCCGACCCTGGTGGTACACGCGAATCGGCCATGACCCTCAAGATCCGGAATCCGGCGGGGACTCGGGCTTCCCGCAGCTCGATTTCGGCCTCTTCTCGACCTTCCGCGACACCGTCAGTAAGGGCACCTATTCCGGCACCGCTCAGATCCTCGGCATGGACTGGATCTACGGCGACGTGACCCAGTTGGTCACCTTTTTGCAGAACCATGACGTCGGCCCGGACAATGACTTCAAGTACCGCTTCAAGGGCGATCAGTGGATGGCCGCCGCAGCCTACAACCTGATCTGGACCGTGCGCGGGATTCCCTGTCTGTATTTCGGCGAGGAGATCGAGTTCATGAAGGGCGCGCCCCAAGATGTCGAGGGCGAGCGGGATACCTTGCATCAGACCGGGCGCGCCTATTTCGGCGACCACTTGAGCGACGGGCGTCTCGCCAAGACCCAAGCCCATCCGCTCTATCGGCACATCCAGCGCCTGAATCTGATCCGCCGTGCGATTCCTGCGCTCCAGAAGGCAGGTCTGAGCCACCTCGCCGAATGGGGCAGCGGGATGCGTTTCGTGCGCGATCATCCGCAGAGCGGCACCTATGTGGTGGTCGGTCTCGCCATCGGCTCGGATCAAGAGATCGGGATCGACGGGGTCCGACCCGGTGTCTATCGCGACGCGGTGACCGGCCGGGAGCAAGACTGCCAGGGTCGTTTGCTGTTTCACGTCAAGGCCAACTCGGCGGGAATCTATGTCCTGGACGGCCCGGGCAAGATCGGCGAGGACGGGGTCTACTTGAGATGATCCGGCTATCGACTCAGCCGGTTCGGGCCAACGCGACGCAGTTGCGGCCGGCGATGTCGGTCTGACGCAGCGACGCGCGTAGGATGCGACCGAACTGCTGCCGGAGATTTTAGTGACAGCTGACGCTGGATTGGCGTTCGCCTTCAAGGAGGGTAGGCGGGAGCCTCGCGAGCGATGTGACCGCCGGCTCTACCTGGGTGTCCGCAGGGCCAGTGTGTCGAGGTCGCCGATGCTTGACCCGTTTGCGTCACCTCGATGCGCCCTGTCCGAGCCGTCGTGTAGGGTGTGGTGACGAAGGAACCGCACCGATGTCCGCTGCGATCGTCGCAGGGTGCGGTTCGTCCCTCACCGCACCCTGCGCGTTGTCCATCCGATGCGTGCGGCCCGCTCTGAGCGTTTTTTTTCTTAGGGTACCAGCGCGGGTGGTTCGGCGAGCGGCGGCAGGGTGCGCTTCGGGCCGAGCCAGACGATGAGCTCGGAGTCGCCCGAGGGCCATTGGCCTTTCGCCTGATTTTCGGGCGCGCTGCCGGTGAAGACGAGGTAGCTGTACTTTCCGTAGTGCGGCAACTTGCGCGCGAGACCTGGGATGGCGGTCGGGTCGCTTGCGGCGAGCCAGCCGAGAGGTTGTCGGTCGCGCCACGCGGTCAGGACCGCGCTGACGTGCGTGCCCTCGAGCTCCTCCCCGCCGCCGAGTCGGAGACGGCGCTGCGCCGGCTCCAGCGCAAATCCTCGTGCCACCCGAGCGAATTGATCGATCCAGCGGTTCTCCCAGCCCAACACCCAGATCGCTCGGTCCTCCGGAAGCGCCTCGAGTGCGTCGTCCCACTGAGCATCCCAGCCCGGATGGCCTGACTTCCAAGCCTCGGCCAGTCGCTCGTAGCCGTCCTTGAATGCCTCGGGTGCCGCGGCGGGCAGGATCATGAGCCCGCGCTCGGAACCGAAAAGGTTGCTCAGTGCGACGGGTGTCTCACCCGGAAGCAGCTCGCGGAAGACGTCGAGCCAGGGATCAACCGCCACCCGGATCGGCGCGGACGGCAGGCGCACCTTGAAGTCAGCGCTCGCCCCGCCGACCTCGACGACGAGACTGACCGGGTCGCCGGTCTCTTGGTGAACGATTACGGGGACACGCACGGGGAAGGGCTCGCCGCCTTGGGTCTGCTCGATCCGGCCGGTCAGCTCGTAGCCCGTGATGTCTCCCACGCCCGTGGGTACGACCGCGACCTCCGCGAGGCGGAGTCGCGGCGCTCCGGTGCGTGTTGTCCATGTCCGGAAAAAGTCTCCGAGATCCCGTCCGCTCGCGGCCTCGAACGAGCGGCGCAGATCGTCGAAGTCGGCGACACGGAAACGGTTGTCGGTCCAGACGCGCGCAAGTCCGGCCTTGAATACATCGTCGCCGAGCTGGCGCCGCAGCATGTGGAAGAGCATGGCGCTCTTGCCGTAACCGATTGCTTGGGAGGCTGCGCCGTGCCGGCCGCGGAACTCGACGACCGGGAAATCGCTGCTGTCTCGCACATAATCGGCATAACCCTTGAGCATCTCGCGCCGATAAATCCAACCCTCGCCGGCGCGCTCGCGAAGCAGGTGATCGGCCAGATAAGTCGTGAGCCCCTCCGCCCAATTTCCCGCCGCGTAGTCGACATAGACGCCATTGCCCCACCAGTTGTGGAGGATCTCATGGGGGTAGGAGGTGTGGATGATAAACGGCAGGCGAATGACTTGGGGGCCGAGTAGCGTGAAGGAGGGCATGCCGTAGCCGGTCTCCCAGAAGTTCTCGATCAGCGCGAACTTGGCGAACGGATAGTCGCCGATCAACGCGGAGTAGAGGTTGATGTAGGTCTCCGTCGCGTCCAAATAGCGCTGAGCGAGGGCGGCGTCGGCTTCACGCAGGTAGACTTGGGCCTCGTATTCGGTGTCTCCGACTTGACCCCGGTCGATATACCGCTCGAAAGGTGCCGCGATCAGATAGATGTCATCCTGCGGATGGCTTTCGCGCCAGCGGGACTGGCCGCTTGCCGGATCGCCGGGACCTTCCCCTTGCGAAACTGCGGTCCATCCGTTCGGGAGCGTCACCGCGAGCGTGAAGGTCTGAAGGCTGTCCGGGATGCGCGGATACCACCCGCTGTTGCCGTCGAGAAAGACGCCCTCCGAGGCGATGGTGCCGCGCGACCATTCGCGGGCACGCCCCATGCCCTCGGCGATCTGCTCGCGCGCGTGACGGATCGACCCGCCGTAGGTCAAGGTGACGGGGCCCGGCGCGGTGATGCGAAGCCGATAGCCCGTCAGATGCTCGAGGCTTTCGGCGGCGTCGATCCGCGCATTTCCGGAGGTGACTTTCGGCTCCATCCCGGCGTGAAGCAGCAGCAACCACTCCGGTCTGTCGTCCGGGAACGTCAGCGTATCTCGCACCTGCAGGGTGCCCGCATCAGGGTCGATACGTGCATGGAGGTCGTGCGCGACGAGCGCTGAGCCTGCCGCGATGTGCGTCGACCCGAGCAGTGTGGAGATCGTCAGCAGGAGGCTTGAAACGAACCGGTTTCGCATCAGTCTAGGTTCCAATCGTTTGAAAGGTCGGGAGCGCGAGCGAGCAGTCCGCATTGCGCCAAGCTATACCCGGTGCATCCGGTACCGGGTACGTCAACATGCGGGCCCAATCGGCTCATGACCAGAGAGGATTCCGTCGTGTCGTATCTTCGTTTTTCGATGTTCGTCGTCACCGCTGCGCTGGTCTCCGGCGCCGGCGCCGGGTCCGATCCCGCGCCCGCGCAGGAACCCCCAGCACAAACAGAAGCTACGCAGGCGCCCGATCCGGGGACCCGTGTCCTGGATCTCGGCGCCCTTTCGGACATGAGCGACTTGCTCGATCGCATAGCCGATCGGCGAGTTGTCTTCGTCGGCGAAAGCCATGATCGCTATGAGGACCATCTCAACCAACTCGCCGTGATCGAAGGGCTGCACGCACGCGGCAAGCCCCTGGCGATCGGGATGGAATTCTTTCAGCAGCCCTATCAATCCGCGATCGACGCCTATCTGGCGGGCGATGTCGACGAGGCTGAGTTCCTGCGCCGTACGGAATATTTCGACCGCTGGCGCTTCGATTATCGGCTTTATCGTCCCATCCTGCGCTTTGCGCGAGAGCACGGTATCCCGGTCATCGCCCTAAACCTCGAGGCCGAGCTGACTCGGCGCGTCGGCGAGGTCGGCATCGCCGGTCTGACCGAGGCCGAGCGCGCCCGGATTCCGGCCGAAATCGATCGCAGCGATCCGACCTATCGCGAGCGTATCGAAGCCGTATTCGCGATGCACCCCAGCGAGCGCCAGCAGGATGTGGAGAACTTCCTCGAGGTCCAGCTCCTCTGGGACGAAGGAATGGCCGAGCGCGCTGCGGTCTATCTCGAGGAGAACCCGGAGCGCACCTTTGTCGTCCTGGCTGGATCCGGTCATGTCGAGTACGGTCAGGGCATCCCCAGCCGGCTGACGCGGCGTCTCGACGTCCCGACGGCAATCATCCTCAATGGGACACAGCGCCCCATGGATCCGGATGCGGCTGATTTCTTTCTGTATCCGAAGGAGGTCGCTTTGCCCGCCTCCGGTCTGCTCGGCGTCATGCTCGAATCCGGCGTCGATCGCGGCGGTGCGGTCATCCAGGGGTTCGCCGAGACGAGCGGTGCGAAGGACGCGGGTATCCAGGAAGGGGACCGCATCGTCCAGATCGGCGATCAGCCGGTGAGCGCCTATGCCGACGTGCGCATCGCCTTGCTCGATAAGGGGCCGGGCGAGAAGATGCCCGTCGAGGTGTTGCGCAAGCGCACGCTCGGGGCCGACGAGCGACTGAGTTTCCAGGTAGAGCTGCATTGAGCCCTCCGCGACCGGAGCTCCTCTCGCCTGCAGGCTCGCCGCGCGCCATGCGCTACGCTTTCGCCTACGGAGCGGACGCGGTCTATGCCGGACTGCCGAGATATAGCTTGCGGGTGCGCAACAATGCCTTCGACGGGGCAACGCTCGGCAGCGCGGTCACCGAGGCGCATGCAGAGGGCAAGCGCTTCTACCTCGCAGCGAACATCCTCTCCCGTGGGTCGAAGCTCAAGAGCTTCATCGCAGATCTGGAGCCCATCGTTGCGATGGCTCCGGATGCACTCATCATGGCCGACCCCGGCCTGATCATGCTGGTGCGCAAGCGCTGGCCTGATCAGGCGATCCACCTTTCGGTCCAGGCGAACACCACCAATTCCGCGGCGGTGCGCTTCTGGGCAGCGCAGGGGATCTCGCGGGTGATCCTCTCGCGCGAGCTGTCGTTGGACGAGGTGGCCGAGATCCGGGACACCTGTCCCGATGTCGAGCTCGAGGTCTTCGTACACGGCGCACTCTGTATCGCCTACTCGGGGCGCTGTCTGCTGTCGGGCTATTTCAATCATCGCGATGCCAACCAGGGCGCCTGCACCAACGCCTGCCGTTGGGACTATCGGGTGGCGAGTACGGCATCGACCGAGCCTCTCGCGGCCGCCTCGGACCCAGCCATGGACGCCACGGGCGGAATGAGCGGCGAGATCACGGGCGCGACACGGCATCCGGCTGCCGACGAGGTCTATTTGCTCGAAGAACGCGAGCGCCCGGGCTCCTATCTCCCGATCTTCGAGGACGAGGAGGGGACCTATATCCTCAACTCGCGCGACCTGCGCGCCGTCGAGCATGTCGCGCGTCTGGTGTCGATCGGCATCGATTCGCTGAAGATCGAGGGCCGGACCAAGTCGCATTATTATGTTGCCCGGACCGCCCAAGTCTATCGTGCCGCGATCGACGACGCGCTCGCCGGGCGTGCGTTCCGGAGCGCTCTGCTGACTGATTTGGAAGGGCTCGCCAACCGTGGCTACACCGAGGGATTTTATCGGCGCCACGCGCCGAGCGAGCTGCAGAACTACGACGACGGGGCCTCGCGCAACCAGCGGCAGATCTTTGTCGGCGAGGTCACCGGCAGTCGCGACGGCTGGGTGGACGTCACGGTCAAGAACCGCTTCGCGGTGGGTGACGAGCTGGAGTTGTTGACCCCGGCCGGGAATCACCGCTTCCGCTTGGAGAGCATGAGAAGCGTCGACGACGCCGAGCTTCAACTCGCACCCGGCGACGGATGGAGGGTGCGCATCCCGGTCCCCCCGGGGGTACCTTCGACGCCGGAGCGCCATGCCCTTCTGACCCGAGCACTTCACCGGGTCCTGAACCCCGATTTGAACCCTTCTCGGGACAGCTGTTCCGCAATCTGATCGACCACCGAAGGTAAATCTCTCTACATCCGAACGCACACGGGAAGTCCCCCGCGTTTTCCGCACAGCAGAGTGCGTATCGTGCGCGTCGCAATACGGTGCATCGCGGCCCGGCGCGAACGGTATGTGCAGTGCACTGCAAAATCTGCGGGTGTTCGGTTTAGCGTCATGAGCTCCTGAGCGATTCCTCGGCCGGCGAGTGCCGAGCTGGGGACATTCGCGATGCCAAGGCCCTGATTGCGATGGACGCCCAGATCGCCTGCGACTATGGTGGGACATTCCGATGTCGGTGCGGAGGCTTCCGGGGCCAGGAACTCCCTGCGCATCGATCGGAACTGCCTCTCGGCCGGCGGGGCCCCCGGCTGACCCTGTCGCGCGAGCCGTATCTCGGATTCCATTCCACCGCTTGCGAGGTCAACAATGAAGATAGCGGTCCTATCCAGAAACCCGAAGCTCTACTCCACGCAGCGCTTGGTTGAAGCCGCCGGCTCGCGCGGCCACGACGTCAGGGTTTTCGACGTGCTCCGCTGCTACATGAACATCACCTCGATGCGCCCGCAGATCCACTACAAGGGCGAGCAGCTTGAGGGTTTCGATGCCGTCATTCCGCGCATCGGGGCCTCGGTCACCTTTTACGGCGCAGCTGTTCTGCGCCAATTCGAGATGATGGGGGTATTTCCGCTGAATGAGTCGGTCGCCATCACACGCTCACGCGACAAGCTGCGCTCCCTGCAACTGCTTTCTCGGAAGGGAATCGGTCTGCCGGTCACGGGCTTCGCGCACAAGCCGGACGACATCCAGGATTTGATCAAGATGGTTGGCGGGGCGCCGCTGGTGATCAAGCTCCTGGAAGGCACGCAAGGGATCGGCGTAGTCCTGGCCGAGACGCACAAGGCGGCCGAGAGCGTGATCGAGGCCTTTATGGGTCTGCATACCAACATCCTGGTGCAGGAGTTCATCAAGGAGGCCGGCGGCGCCGATCTGCGATGCTTCATCATCGGGGACAAGGTCGTCGCGGCGATGAAGCGCCAGGGGAAAGAGGGCGAATTTCGTTCCAATCTCCACCGGGGCGGCACGGCAAGCCTCGTGCGTATCACGCCGGAGGAGCGCTCCACCGCGTTGCGCGCGGCGCAGACCATGGGGTTGAATGTCGCCGGTGTGGATCTGCTGCGCTCCAACCATGGCCCGGTGGTGATGGAGGTGAACTCCTCACCCGGGCTCGAAGGGATCGAGCGCTCGACGGGAAAGGATATTGCCGGAAACATCATCGAATTCATCGAGAAGAATGCGGCCTCGGGCAAGACGCGGACCCGGGGTAAAGGCTAGGGCATCGGGGCACCTTTTCCGGTCCGGGATCACGTCGTCAATCGGGCGTATCCGGATCTCTTCATGACCCACGACAACGCGGCGTCCAGGCTCACCGGATCCAGGATCAGCGGATCCAGTCGATCAGGTGCATCAGCGGATCTGTCTTGGGCCCCGGCTTGATGGCTCGCCCGTACAGGCTCTGCCCGGCTTCCAAGACGGAATTCCGATCGCCGGTGATCAGCGGATGCCAGGTCGGCAACGGCTTGCTCTCGGCCAACAGCCGGTAGGCGCAGGTTTCGGGAAGCCACCGCGAGTAGGCCAGTGCAGCAGGCGTTAGGGTGACGCAATCGGGCATACGCCGCGCTCGATTGGCGTAGTCGCCGCACCTGCAGGTGTCGAGATCCAGAAGCGCGCAGGCGACGCGCGAATAGATGATGTCACCGGTCTCCTCTTCCTCGAACTTTTCGAGACAGCATTTCGCGCAGCCGTCGCAGAGCGACTCCCATTGCTCGGGTGTCATGGCAGCGAGCGGGGTCGTTTCCCAGAATCTCTCCATTCCCTCAACGGGGCCTTGATCGGGTTCGCTCATGTCGGGCATGTCCACAGCTCACTCATTTTGGCTATCTTGACCGATCCGAACGGTCGATGCACCCGCATCGAGCGAGTCGTCGATCGGATCTCGGACCGGTGTTCGCCGGTCGGGGCTTGACTTTTCGCGAACCCCGGATCGAGCCGAAGAGACGTTATGCACACGGCCAAGCGTCGCCCGAAGGGTCACTCGGGAGATGCGAGCCCGCTCGGTCATCTGCCGGGAAAACGTTTAATCCGTTGTTTTTGTTATTATCAAACGCTTACATTCGGTCGGTGAGTTTCGAAAAAACAGTGACATGGGACTGCTCTCATTCTACACCACACCACTTGACCACAGACTTATCCACAGGGTGTCGCTGCCTTTTCCGGCGCAGCGGTGCGGGCTAAGATGAATCCGACGTTGCCTCGGCCGAAGAGCGGATTCCGGCACACCATTGGAGGAAGACCTCATGCCGCAGACTCGGATCGATACCCCTATTGGCCGGATCGCTATCCACTGGGACGGCGAGACATTGACCGGCGTCGATCTGGACCCGCCGGCTACGCATGCACACCTGGGGGCGGAAGGTATGCCGTCGGCCATTCGGCTGCAGCTTAGAGCCTATTTCGAGCAGGCGTCGACCGGGTTCGATCTCCCGGTCTCGCTGGTCGGCACCGATTTCCAACAACGGGTCTGGGCCGAGCTGCGTCGGATTCCGGCGGGCGAGACCCGAACGTACGGGGAGATCGCGCGGCGACTCGGGAGCGGCCCACGCGCAGTCGGACAAGCCTGTCGTGCCAACCCCTGTCCAATCGTGGTGCCCTGCCATCGGGTGGTCGCCGTCGACGGCCTCGGCGGTTTCTCGGGAGACACGAACGGACGCAAGCTCGCAGTCAAACGCTGGCTGCTTGGCCACGAATCCCGTAAACCGCGTCCGTAGTCCAAATATGGGCTTGCGTTGGAGCAAGTCGCGGAGGAGCCTGGAAGCCTTATGCCCGACGCGGTTTAGATGAAAAAGCGAAAAGAAGTCAATCAATTCAAGCGCGTCCGCTCGGGTGGTGGTGGGCAGCTGCAAGGGCGGTCCGGGCCTATGCCCTCGCGCGGCGCGGGAGACGCGTGTTGATGCCCGTCGATTTGGGGGTCATCGAGGGTTTCGCCGATGCGCTCTGGCTCGAGCGGGGTCTGAGTCCGAATACGCTGGCGGCCTATCAGTCGGATCTGCGTGCCTTCGCCGCCTGGGTCGCACGCGAGCGTGGACGCTCGCTAATCGAGGCGCAGCGACTGGATTTGCTGGATTATCTGGTCGTTCTCTCGCAGGAGGGCCGCAAGCCGCGCTCGAGTGCGCGTCTGTTGTCCTGTCTACGCCAGTTCTATCAGTATCTGCTGCGTCGCGGCGTGATCCGCGACGATCCGAGCGCCCGTGTCGAGGCGCCGAAGCTCGGTCGACCTCTGCCGAAGAGCTTGAGCGAGCTCGAGGTGGAGGCCCTGCTCGGCGCGCCGGATACCGCCGATGCGCGGGGTCACCGGGATCGCACCATGCTCGAGGTGCTCTACGCGAGCGGTCTGCGGGTCACCGAGCTGGTGACCCTGACGACCGGGCAGGTCGGTTTGACGCAGGGCGTCGTGCGGATCGTCGGCAAGGGGGACAAGGAACGGCTCGTGCCGCTCGGCGAGGAGGCGACATCCTGGTTGCTCGACTATCTGCGCGGACCGCGCGCCGAGCTGCTCGGCGGTCGCGTGACCGATTATCTCTTTCCAACCTGCCGCAGCGACTGCATGACGCGCCAGGCGTTCTGGCTGCTGATCAAGCGCTATGCGCTGGAGGCGGGCGTCTTCAAACCCCTCTCGCCCCACACGTTGCGCCATGCCTTCGCCACCCATCTGCTCAATCATGGCGCGGATTTGCGCGTCGTGCAGATGCTCCTGGGCCACAGCGACCTTTCAACCACGCAGATCTACACCCATGTTGCGCGTGAGCGTTTGAAGCAACTCCACGCACGCCACCATCCGCGGGGGTGAGTATGGATTGCGGATGGAACCGGGGCGGATGATGCGCGGCGGTTCGCTTTTGGCGGGATTTCTCGCACAATGGCCGTCTTCGGTGATTTGCGTGCGGAGTGAGAAAGCCTATGCCATCGTTCGACATCGTCTCGGAAATCGACCTGCAGGAGGTCCGCAACGCGGTCGACCAGGCCAACCGCGAGATCGACACCCGGTTCGACTTCAAGGGTGTAAAGGCGAGCTTCGAGCTGAGCGACGGGAAGATCCTCATGATCGGCGAGCAGGAATTTCACCTGCAGCAGATGATGGATATCCTTCGGCAGAAACTGGTCAAACGGAAAATCGACCTCTCGTCGCTCGACCCCGGCGACCCGGTCTCTAATCTCAGCGCGGCCCGGCAGGAGATCGCCCTCAAACAGGGTGTCGACAGCGAGACCGCCAAGCGCATGGTCAAGGCCATCAAGGCGAGCAAGACCAAGGTGCAGGCTCAGATCCAGGGGGACCAGGTCCGTGTCTCCGGAAAAAAGCGTGACGACCTCCAGGAAGCAATCGCGCTACTGCGCGATGAAGACTGGGGTCTGCCGATCCAGTTCACCAACTTCAGAGATTAAGTATCCAATGACCAAAGCCAGAGTTTCCGCGCTCGCCCTAGCCGCCCTGATGCTCGCCGCGCAGTCCGCGTGGGCGTCACCCGAGAAGACCATTCGCGAGGCGTTGGGCAAGATCGTTCCAGGCATTGAAATCGACAGCGTGACGGCTTCCCCCGTGCAGGGGCTCTACGAGGTCATGGTCGGCACTCAGTTGATGTACGTCACCGCCGACGGTCGTTATTTCGTCGACGGACGAATCGTCGATCTGAAGACGCGCGAGGATCTGACAGAGCCGCGTCTGGCAACGGTCCGTAAGGACTTGGTCGATGGCGTTGGGGAGTCCAAGATGGTCGTCTTCGAGCCGGAGGACGCCAAGCACACGGTGACCGTCTTCACCGACATCGAGTGCGGGTACTGCCGCAAACTGCATAGCCAGATCGACGACTACCTCAAAGAAGGGATTCGTGTCCGTTATCTCTTCTATCCCCGCGCGGGCCAGGGCAGTCCCGCTTATACCGAGGCGGTATCGGTCTGGTGTGCCGGGGATGCCGCCGCCCAGCGCACGGCCATGACCGACGCGAAGGCTGGTAAGCCGATCCCGGATAAGACCTGCGAGAACCCAGTCGACGCGCACATGGCGCTTGGCGCGGAGCTCGGTCTGCGCGGCACCCCGGCCATCCTCACCGAAACCGGCGAGTTGATTCCGGGCTATGTGGAGCCCAAGCGTCTGGCGGCCCAGCTCAACGGCGCGCCTGGATCCTGAGCCTCGAACGTCGAGCGCTGGCCATGATGCTGAAGCGATGAGTGGCGCCCTTACGACCGCTCTCACCTTCGAATATGCCTGGCGAACCGACCGCGGTCGCGTGCGTTCGGGTAACGAGGATGCCGTGGCCGTCGACCCTGAGCTCGGCTTCTTGATTGTGGCGGACGGTATCGGCGGCGCTCAGGCCGGCGAGGTCGCAAGCGCCTTGGCGACGGACCTCATCGCCACGCGTTTTCGAGAGCAGATGGCCTACCGACTGCATCCGGACGCGGCGAAGGGGTTCGTCGAGACGGCGATCCAGGACGCCAATGTCGCCATTTGGACGCTGAGCAAAGCCGAGCCGGATCTCTCCGGGATGGGGACAACCGTGGTTGTGGGGGCCGTCGGGGAAGATTGGCTAGCCTTCGGCTACGTGGGTGACTCGCGACTGTATCGGCTGCGCAACGGGCGATTGGAGCAGCTTTCGCGGGACCACTCCTTCATCCAAGAGGTGGTCGATCAAGGATTCTTCAGCACGCGCGAGGACGCCCGCCGTTACGGCATCGGGGCGAACATCCTGACCCGAGCACTCGGGTCGTCGCCCAAGGTCAAGGTCTCCTGCGGGGTCTCCGATCTCGCGCTCGGCGACATCTTTTTGTTTTGTACGGACGGTCTAACGGGCATGGTCCCGGAAGACTGGCTGTGTCAAGTGCTGACCGCGAGCTTCGGGAACGATCTCGAGCCTGCTGCAGAGGCGCTTGTGCGTCTCGCCAACGAGCGTGGCGGCAACGACAACATCACCTTGGCGCTGCTGCGGGTCGGCGCTCCGTCGCTTGATGGCGCCTAATGCACGGCTTCGGTTGCGAGGAGTGGGCCGAACCCTGACATCCACGGCGGTCAAGCGACAGATGGACGATCGGCCGAGAGATCCTTCAGGCGATACAGCAGATCCAAGGCTGCTCGAGGCGTCAAGCTGTCCGGCTCGATGGTCTCCATAACCTCCAAAAGCGGATGCGGCGCGGCGGGCTCGGGATCGGGCGGGAAGAGCGAGAGCTGCACGGCATCGCGCTCCGCATGGCGTCGCGCGCCGGCTTCCAGCTCGCGCAATCGTACGCGTGCACGCGCGATCACCGGGGTCGGGACGCCCGCGAGTGCGGCGACCGCCAGGCCGTAGCTCTGATTGGCCGGGCCCTCGCGTAGGGCGTGCATGAAGACGATGCGGGCACCGTGCTCCACCGCGTCGAGGTGGACGTTGGCGATACCCGGATATTCCTCGGGCAATGTCGTCAGCTCGAAATAGTGGGTTGCGAAGAGACCGTAGGCACCGATGCGCGTGGCCAACTCCACAGCGCACGACCAAGCGAGCGAAAGCCCGTCGAAGGTGCTGGTGCCGCGCCCGACCTCGTCCATTAAGACCAGACTCTGGGCGGTCGCATTGTTGAGGATGTTGGCCGTTTCTTCCATCTCCACCATGAAGGTCGAGCGTCCGCCGGCGAGGTCGTCGGAGGCGCCGATGCGCGAGAAGATGCGGTCGATTGGGCCGATGGACGCGGTGCGCGCCGGGACGTAGCTCCCGCTAAAGGCGAGCAGCACGATCAGGGCATTCTGGCGCATATAGGTGGATTTACCGCCCATGTTGGGCCCGGTGATGACCAGCATGCGACGGCGGCGATCCAGACGCAGTCCGTTGGCGATGAAGGGGTCGTCGAGGACCGTCTCCACCACGGGATGACGTCCGTCTTCGATCTCGATGATCGCCTCGTCGGTCAGGCGCGGACGGGTCCAGTCCAGTGCCCGCGCGCGCTCGGCCAGATTCGCCAGCACGTCCAGCGTCGCGATAGCCTCGGCGCTCGCTTGCAGGGGCGCGAGCGACCCGGCGAGGGTGCCTAGCAAATCCTCGTAGAGTGCCTTCTCGCGGGCCAGTGCGCGCTCTCGGCTGCTCAGCACCTCGTCCTCGAAGCGTTTGAGCTCGGGCGTGACATAGCGCTCGACGCCTTTGAGCGTCTGGCGGCGGATGTAGTCCTCCGGGACCTGATCGGCCTGACTGCGACCGAGCTCGATGAAATAGCCGTGGACGCGGTTGTAGCCGACCTTCAGCCCGGAGATTCCGGTGCGCTCGCGCTCGCGGGTCTCCAGGTCGAGTAGAAAACGGTCCGCGTTGCTCGAGAGCTCACGCAGCCGATCGAGCTCCGGGTCGAGGCCGGATGCGATGACGCCGCCGTCTCGGATCAGCATGGGGGGTTGGGTGATGATTGCGCGCCGAAGCAGATCCAGCACCTCGGGGTGGGTGCCGATCGCCTCGGCGAGAGTCAGAAGCAGCGGATCGTCGCAGCCGTCGAGCGGTGCACGCAGATCCGGCAGCACGGCCAGGGCATCGCGCAGCGCGGCCAGATCCCGCGGACGCGCCGAGCGCAGTGCGATACGCGAGAGGATGCGCTCGAGATCCCCGATCCCGGCGAGGACCGTCTGCAAGTCGGTTTGGACGCCCGTGTCGATCAAGGTGCCGATCGCGGCATGACGCGACTGCACGTCCGATCGCGAGCGCAAAGGCCTACCGAGCCAGCGTCGCAGCAGACGGCTGCCCATCGCAGTCGCGGTCCGATCGAGCACGCCGGCCAGCGTGTGCTCGGGCCGTCCGCCGAGACTCTCGGTGATCTCCAGGTTGCGACGGGTCGCGGCGTCCAGGATCAGGGCCTCGTCGCGCTGCTCGGTGGTGAGCCCGCGCAGATGGGGTAGGGCGGCGAACTGGGTGTCGCGGACATATTGCAGCAGACAACCCGCGGCGCCGATGGCGAGATCCAGCCCCGTGCAGCCGAAGCCGTTCAGATCGCGGGTGCCGAACTGATCGCAGAGTAGACGTTCGCCGGTGTCGCGGTCGAAGTGCCAGCTCGGGCGGCGGGTGACACCTCGGTCGATGCGCAGCAACTCGGGTAGCCGGCTGTCCTCTCCGACCAAGACCTCGGCCGGCTTCAAGCGCTCCAGTTCGCTCGCCAAAGCCTCGCGGGTGGCCACTTCCAGGACCGAGAACCGCCCGCTCGACAGTTCCGAAAACGCCAGGCCATAGTTGTCACGCCCTTCGGCGATCGCCGTCAGCAGGTTCTCGCGCCGATCGTCGAGCAAGGCCTCGTCGGTCAGGGTCCCCGGGGTGACCAGGCGTACCACCTTACGCTCGACCGGGCCCTTGCTCTTGGCCGGGTCACCGATCTGCTCGCAGATCGCCACGGAGACACCCTTGCGGACCAGGCGCGCCAGATAGGCCTCGGCGGCGTGGTAGGGTACGCCCGCCATCGGGATCGGCCGACCCGCCGACTGCCCTCGCTTGGTCAGGGTGATGTCCAGCAGCCGCGCGGCGCGCTCGGCGTCCTCAAAGAACAGCTCATAGAAATCGCCCATCCGATAGAAGAGCAGCATGTCCGGATACTCCGCCTTGAGGCGGAGGTACTGCTGCATCACCGGGGTGTGTGCACTCTGATCTGGTTTATCCATGGCCTGCAAGACGCTGAAGTGTGAGTCGATGGAGGGCGTACCGCGAGGACCGCACGGAACGAGCAGGATTCGCTCGCGCGCTCGATGATGCCGGTGCCGGATCGAGTCCGGATCGACGCATCTTCAGGACCCAATGCTTTTCAATTCCTGAACCGCGTCCGGCACCGCGCGCTTGATATCCGGCGACGCATGCCGTCGCAAACAAGATCCCGGATGGCCGGGAGACGCGGTTCAGAAGGCCTCGACCTCGGTCGAGTCCCCATACATCTCGATCTCGAGCCGCTCGCCGACCTTACGGGCTCTGGCGTCGATCATCGGCGAGATGACGATCAGGCGATCGGCCTTGCGCTCGTGGCGCCGCTCGTAGAAACGCGCCTTGCGCTCGAAGATGTACAGGCCGGCCTTGTCGATCGAGGACTTCAGCTCGCAGATCAGCAGCAGGCCGTTCTTGATAATGACATCCAGCTCGATCTGGTCCGGACGGCCGAAAACCTCGCCCGAGTCGTCGTAGTCGGTGACGTTGACCACCTGCACGTCGAAGCTCTGTTCCAGGATAGCGGCCAGGGCATCGCGGAACGCCTTCTCCGATTGGAGCCCCCAACTCGAGACGAGCGCACCGATGCCGCGATCGAATTTCTGCGCCTGCGCCATGACCTCGTTATGCAGGCGCTTCAGCTCTTCCTGGTTCTCGTCCCAGCGGCGATTGCTGTCCGCGCGGCTCTCCTCCCAAAGACGACTCTGCTCCGCTCGGTTCTCGTCCCAAAGCCGGCGCCACTCGGCTTGGTTTTCGTCCCAACGGCGGTTCTGCTGCTCCCATTCTTGCGCTTGCTCCTCGTGCATGCGCTCAAGCTCGGCCTGGTTCGCTTCCCACTTCCGCTCCTGCTTCTCGCGGTCTCGACGTAGCTCGCCAAGCAGCTCGTAGAATCGATCTCCGGTCTCTCTTCGGTCGGCGTACTCGTTTCGTGTCAATTCGAGGACATAGGTCCGGAACGCGGGATCTTCGCGCAGCCAGGTCGGCAGCTCTCGCTTGATGGTTTCTTTTAGGGATTCCGTGGTCATGTCCGATGGCGAAGAGCGACTGTGGTACCTTCCTGAGTCTACCAGAGCCCCGTGTTCGGTTGTCAGGCTCCGACCTCTGCCCCCGTTGGGTCGCCGGGTGCTATGCCCTTTCTCTGCCTGGGTCCTGCGAGACGACGAAGCGCTGGGGGGTGTGTCGTCTCCAACACCAGGCGGTCTCGCGGACTTCGCGCAGCCGCTTGCCTGCAGTACGCGTCGAGGGGCACTCAGCCCTGCCTGCTTTCCCCGATCTGGTCGCAATATTGGCTTAAGTTGTCCGGCACTCCGGGCGGACAGACGCCGCATTCCCGGTTGCCGGGCACCGCATAGTCGATGAACTTCGGGTAGGCGAGATTCAGCCCGTTCATCAGCTCGACGAAGGACTTGAGTGAGCGGTTGCCGCCGAGCCGCGGGTTGCGGGTCTTCTCCTGCGCGATGCTCGAGACCCAGCGTCCCTCGTAGTCGTGGCCGGGATAGACCAGCGTCTCTTCGGGCAACGAGAAGAGCTTGCCGGCCACACTGTGATACAAGGCGGTCGGGTCGCCGCTTTGGAAATCGGTGCGACCGCAGGCGTCAATCAGCAGTGCATCGCCCGTGAGGATCCGCTCACCGATCCGGTAAGCGTGATGTCCGTCGGTATGACCGGGTGTGAAGAGAGGGTCGATACGTAGACTGCCGACCGCGAGCGGTGTCCCTTCCTCGATCGGCACATCGACGCAGGTGAGAGCGTCGATTGCGGGATGTGCGATCCGGCTGCCCGCTTCGCGCTTGAGCGTGCGTGCGGAGGTGATGTGATCGGCGTGGACGTGCGTATCGAGCGTGTAGACCAGCTTCAATCCGAGCTTGGAGATCTCGGTCAGGTCGCGCTGCCAGGTGGGCAGCACGGGGTCGATCAGAATCGCCTCTCGCGTCTCCTCGCAGCCGAGCAGATAGGTGTAGGTGCTTGAAACCGGCTCGAACAACTGTTTGAACAACATCTTAATCCTCCGTCGAGAGTAACCTTTGCGAAAGGCGTAGGGTATCGGTGTCCTGCGGTCGCCGAGTCGGCCGCGTTCTTGGCCGCCGATTCCGACATCGACGATCCGCTGCTGGAGAAGTCCACATGTCGCGGCGAGTCCGGAAAGCCTGGCACCGTATCGGTCGCGTTCCTGCGAATGTGAGGCCCCGGCCAGTCGCTGCCGGCACGGTCCCCTGCGTTGAACCCGGATCCGAGAGCCAAACGAAGGTTGTTGGGTCTCGGTCCGCACTTCTCGTTAGAATGCCGCCATGCGAAATGATCTCAAGCTTCCCCGGCTCTACAAGACGCTCCTCATGCTGGCGCTCGTCTTCGGCCCTTTTTACTGGTTGGCCTTCACCGAAGACGGTCAACGGCGTACCGATCTGGCCCTGATGTTCCTCCTCGGCAAGCCAGATCTGAATGCGGGCTTGGATGCCTTCACCAGTGCTCTGACCGAGGCGCAGATCCGCGAGACTTTCCCGAAACTCGCGTTTCAGTGTGCCGACGGGGCGAATCCCTTCGGCGACCGTCTCTGCGCCGCAGAGATCGGTGCCTTCAACGGGATGCCGGCATCCTCCGTGACGCTGTTTCTGGTCGGCGACGGGCTCCGCGCGGTCAAGGTCTCTTACCGCCGGATCTACCATCCGCTGGTGCGCAACTGGGTGGATGGGCGTGTCGGTCGGTCCGATGATCCGCCGACCTCGCGGGCGAGCGACATGACCGGCGACGGGGTCGCGACCTGGACGGTGCCGGACGGTTTGCTGATCATGCGCGACGGCGAGCTCGCGCGTGAGGACGACCCGGCCTTGCTCTGGCTTTCCCGCGCGGCGATCGCTCGACAGGCCGCCGCCCGCGTCCCCAATCAGGCCCCGTTGAATTGATCCAACAGGAGCTTGGCGGAGATCAGGACCGACGACACGACCAGGATAGGTCGCACCAGGACGGCGCCGTGCTTGAGTACCAGATGCGAGCCCAACCAAGCGCCGAGGAGTTGGCCGACCGCCATCGAGGCGGCGACGATCCAGACAACGTGTCCGCCGACCATGAAAAAGATCAACGCAGTCAAGTTGCTTGTGAAATTGAGCAGTTTGGTGTGAGCCGTGGCGCGGCGCATGTTGTAGCCGAGCAGCGCGACATACCCCATCGCGAAGAAGGTCCCGGTGCCGGGGCCGAAAAAACCATCGTAGAGGCCGACGCCGGTTCCCACCGTCAAGGCGAAGGCCGGCGTCGAAAGCCGCTGGTGCGAGTCCAGATCCGAGACCCGCGGCGAGAAGAGAAAGTAGAGCGCGAACCCGACCAGCAGGATCGGGATGAGGCGCTGCAGCGCGGCGCTGTCGATCTGCTGAACCAGGATCGCGCCGAGCGCGGCGCCGACGAAGGTGCATGCTACCGCGAAGGCCGCGCTGCGCGGCTCGATCATGCCCTTGCGCATGAAGTGGATGGTTGCACTGCCGCTGCCGAACACCGCTTGCGCCTTGTTGGTCGCCAGGCTTTCGACCGGGCTCAGACCGGCCCAGAGCAGGGCAGGGATGGTGATGAGTCCGCCGCCGCCGGCGATGGCATCGACAAAGCCTGCGAGCAGCGCGAGGCCGAACAGGATCAAGGCAATCTCGGGGGAATCCACTCGGGTCTGCGTCCTCGCCGTTCAGGTTGAAATCCAATAGCCTGGTTACAATCTGCGCCCCTTCATTCAGGTTCCGATACCGACGACCCGAGCCGACAACACGATGCCCGCACTCGACGTACAGCAGCTGACCAAGACCTACAAAGGCGGTTTCCAAGCCCTGAAGGGAATCGACCTGACGGTCGAGGAGGGGGATTTCTTCGCCCTGCTGGGACCGAACGGGGCAGGCAAGTCGACCTTCATCGGCATCCTCGCCTCTTTGGTGAACAAGACCGGCGGCAGCGTGAGCGTCTTCGGCGAGGATCAGGATCGCACGCCTGAGCTGGTCAAGTCATTCATCGGCCTCGTGCCGCAGGAGTTCAACTTCAATCTCTTCCTGCCCGTCGTGGAGGTGGTGGTCAATCAGGCCGGCTACTACGGCATCCCGCGACGCGAGGCTCGCGTGCGTGCCGAGCGATATCTCAAGCAGCTCGATCTATGGGACCGGCGCGACACCGAGATGCGCAAGCTCTCCGGCGGTCTGAAGCGGCGCCTGATGATCGCGCGGGCATTGGTGCACGAGCCGCGGCTGCTCATCCTCGACGAGCCGACGGCGGGCGTGGATATCGAGATCCGACGCTCGATGTGGACCTTCCTGCGCGAGCTCAACGCCGGCGGGACGACCATCATTCTCACGACCCACTATCTCGAAGAGGCGGAGAGTCTCTGCCGCAATATTGCCATCATCAACCACGGCGAGATTGCGGAGCGCACCAGCATCCTCGCGTTGCTCAACCGGCTCCATACCGAGACCTTCGTCTTGAACCTCAAGGGCCGGCTCTCCGAGCTGCCTCAACTCGGCGGTTTCGTGCTCCAGCACCTCGACGACTGCACGCTGGAGGTCGAGATGAGCCGCGAGCATACCATCAACGGTTTATTCGAGGCCCTATCGCGTAACGGCATCGAGGTGATCAGCCTGCGCAACAAGCAGAATCGCCTCGAGCGGCTCTTTCTGGAGATGGTCGACCGCCGTGGCGGCGCCGGATGGTCGAGCTCGGATGCGGCGTCCGCGCCCGATGCCGGGCGCGAGGTGATTGCTTGAGCAGGCAGGGTGTGGGCTGGTATCGCTACTGGATCAGCTTCCAAACAATCTTCGTCAAGGAGATCCTGAGGTTTACCCGGATCTGGGTCCAGACAATTCTGCCTTCGGTCATCACGACCACGCTCTACTTCGTGATCTTCGGGCGCCTGATCGGCGATCGGATCGGCACCATGGGCGGATTGGACTATCTCGACTTCATCGTACCGGGTCTGGTTTTGATGGGCGTCATTACCAACGCCTATTCCAATGTCGTGTCGTCCTTCTACAGCAGCAAGTTCTCCCGCTACATCGAGGAGCTTCTCGTCTCTCCGGCGCCGAATTGGGTGATCCTGGCGGGCTATGTGGCCGGCGGTGTCGCCCGTGGCTTGGTGGTCGGGCTGGCCGTCATGCTGGTCGCCATGATCTTCACCGAGATCCACATTCACAGCCTTGCGGTGACCGTGCTGGTGATTACGATGACGGCGGTGCTCTTCGCGCTGGGAGGCTTCATCAACGCTATCTATGCCAACAGCTTCGACGACATCTCGATCGTGCCGACCTTCGTGTTGACGCCGCTGACCTACCTGGGCGGGGTGTTCTACTCGATCGAGCTGCTGCCGGGGTTTTGGCAAGGCGTGTCTCTCGCCAATCCGGTCCTCTACATGGTCAACGCCTTCCGCTACGGACTACAGGGGGTCAGCGACATCCCCGTGGGTATTGCGTTCGGGATCATTGCGATCTTCATCCTGGTGCTGTGCGTGTTCAGCTTGCATCTGCTGCGTCGCGGGGTCGGCATCAAGACCTGAGCGTCTGCCCCGTGCTCCGGCGGCCTCGGCTCCAACCGCTTGAAAGTACGCCCGCAGGCCCGTCTCGTGATCTGCGCAGGTTGTATCCTTCTGCAGCAAGTGGGACCATAAGCACCTGAAACTTCCAGAAAAGGACCGGCCATTCGATGTTTTCCGGCTCGCGTTTCGTACCGTCTTCGTTGTTGAACGACCCGCTGCCGTGCGCGGTTTTCGTGATCGGCTCTCGTCCCGAGCGGAGGCGCTGAGGTGGCCCGACGCCCACGTTCCGCACCTGCGCGCAAACGCCGCGGGTTCGGCGGACTCATGTTCCGCTGGGCTCTGTTGGTCGTCGTCGGGGTCGGTCTCGCCGGCACCCTTTACAGCGTCCATCTCGATCGGATCGTGCGCGGAAAGTTCGAGGGGCAACGCTGGGCGCTTCCGGCACGTGTCTATGCACGCCCTCTCGAGATCTACGCGGATCGGCCTCTTCTCGGCGATCAGCTTCAAGCCGAGTTGGATCGTCTGAATTACCGGCGTGTCGAGACCCCTGCCGCTCCCGGGAGCTACAGTCGAGACGGGGAGCGCTTTCTCATCCGCACGCGATCCTTTAGGTTCTGGGATGGCGAGGAACCCGGGCGGACCTTGCAGGTCAACCTTGCCGACGGTCGGGTGGCGGAGCTCGCCGACGCCTCCGACGGCTCCTCCCCCGCCCCTGCGTTGGTGCGGCTCGATCCGATGTTGATCGCGAGCATCTACCCGACGCACAACGAAGACCGTGTTCTGGTGCGTCGCAAGGAGATCCCGGACCTGCTCGTGCGCACCCTGATTGCGGTGGAAGATCGCAGCTTCTATCGGCATCTCGGGGTGGACCCGCGCGGGATCGCACGTGCGGCTTTCAGCAACCTGCGCGCCGGAGGCGTGGTCGAGGGAGCGAGTACACTCACGCAACAGCTGGTCAAGAATTTCTACCTCAGCGCGGACCGGACCTTCGAGCGCAAGATCAACGAGGCACTGATGGCCCTGCTGCTCGAGCGACGCTACAGCAAGGACGAGATCCTCGAGGCTTATTCCAACGAGATCTACCTGGGCCAAGACGGCAGCCGGGCCATTCACGGTTTCGGCCTAGCGAGCGACTTCTTCTTCAACAAGCCGCTCGAAGAGCTCGGGATCCCCGAAACCGCTCTTCTGGTCGGATTGGTCCAGGCGCCGTCGAGCTTGGATCCGCGTCGCCATCCACAGGCTGCCCTCAAGCGCCGTAATCTGGTGCTGGATCTCATGGTCCGCGACGGGGTGATCAGCACCGCGGAGGCGCAGGCTGCGAAGGCCGCTCCGCTCGGGGTCGCCGAGGGTGGCGGACGGGCGGTCGGGGAGTATCCGAATTTCGTCTCGTTGGTGCGGCGGCAGTTGCAGCGCGACTATCGCGAGGAAGATCTCAGGTCCGAGGGACTGAACATCTTCACGACACTGGACCCTTCCGTGCAGGCCGAGGTCGAGAGGGCGCTCCCGGCGCGTCTCGCCGAATTGGAAAAGAAGCGCCGCATGAAGGCCGGCTCGCTCGAAGCCGCTGCGGTGGTGACATCGGTCGCTCAGGGCGAGGTGCTGGCGCTCGCCGGCGGTCGCGAGGCCGGCTATGCCGGGTTCAACCGGGCACTTGACTCGGTACGCTCGATCGGGTCGCTGGTCAAGCCGGCCGTTTATCTGGCTGCTTTGTCCAAACCCGAGCGTTATTCGTTGACCACCAGTATTCAGGACACTCCGGTCAGCATGCGGGTCGGCGACAAGATCTGGGCGCCCAAAAACTACGACCACCGCGTCAACGGGGCCGTGCCGTTGCATCGTGCGCTCAGCAGCTCGCTCAATCTGGCGACCGTTAATCTTGGCTTGAGTCTGGGCATCACCGAGGTGACGGAGACGCTCTATCGGCTCGGAGCCCAGCGACGTATCAGCAAAGTCCCCGCGATCTTGCTCGGTGCGGTCTCCTTGTCGCCCTTGGAGGTCGCTCAGATCTATCAGACGATCGCCGCAGGCGGATACCGGGCACCGCTGCGCGCCATTCGCGAGGTCATGGATCCCAACGGTCGACCGCTCAACCGCTATCCGCTGGCCGTCGAGGCCGTTGTCGATCCCCGGGCGGCCTATCTGACGACCTGGGCGATGCAGCGTGTGGTCACGCACGGTACGGCTCGATGGCTCGGCGCGAAGCTTCCGAAAGGGATGACGATGGCCGGCAAGACGGGTACGACCGACGACATGCGCGACAGCTGGTTTGCGGGATTCAGCGGGGACAAGGTAGCTGTGGTCTGGGTCGGCAGGGACGATTATCAGCCGATGGGGCTCGCCGGAGGCACAGGCGCCTTGCGGGTGTGGGGCGATTTCATGCTCGCCATCCCCAACGAGCCGCTCTCGGATGTCCCGCCCGACGGTGTCGTTCTCGCCGGCCGCGACCAGGCCCCGTATGTTGCCGGGACGACTCCGGCCGCGGGAACCGGCGGCGAGAAGAAGAAGACGGGCCGCGAAGGCGGGGACGAGCAAGACATCGCGCAGGCTGAGCCGAAGCCGGCGGCGGATCCGGAACCCGCGGTCGAAGCGAAGGCGGCGCCCAAGGCGTCGTCCAGTAAGAATCTTTTCATGAGCGATTTCTACAACTGATGACCAGAGTGCCGACCATCTTGATTGCAGGGCTTGTTCTGACTGCATGTGCGACCGCACAACGCGAGGAAGCCGCGCCCGTGGTCCAAGTGACTCCGCGCGGATCCGTTGTCGAGGCGCCGAAGCCCGCGGCGCCGCCCGAGCCCGAAAAGCCTGCAGCGCCGAAGAAACAGCAGACCAGGGTCTTTGCGTATCGGGATCCGGCCGCCGAGCCCGCACCCGAGCCTGATCCAGAGCCAAGTTCCAAGGCGGCGACCGCAGGGGAAACGACAGGGTCTGTTCGAGCAGCGGCTCCGACGCCGTCGGCGCCAGAGGCCACGCCGCCGCCGACTCAGGCGCGAGCCGCCGGGTCGGCCCCGGGCACCGCGTCCGCCCCCGCAGCAGCGAGGCCTCCCACGCCTGCTCCACCTGCGCCGAAGGTCGCGCAGACGCCGCCCAAGCCCGAGGCCAAGGCGCCGGCGCCACCTGCGCCCGCTCGTGCCGAGGTGCCTCTCACGCCGCCTCCGCCCGCCCCGGCGCCGGCCGTCGAACCGCCCGCCGCGCCGCCTGCTCCTGAGGTCCAGGTCGCCGCGGTCCCGCCGGCACCGGCGCTGGCAGCGCCGGGTCTGCCGCCGGCAGCGGACGCATTGGCCCGTCAAGCCGAGCAACAGCGCCAGGCGGGTGACTATGCGGGTGCAGCGGCCTCGCTCGAGCGTTCTTTGCGGATCGCGCCGCGCGAGGCCTATCTGTGGAACCGGCTTGCCCGGGTTCGCTTGGAGCAGGGACAGGCTGGTCAGGCCGGCAATCTCGCCTCGCGCTCGAACGACCTCGCAGGCGATACGCCGCTGATCAAGCAGGACAACTGGCGCGTGATCGCGGAGTCCAAGCGGCGCTCGGGGGACATCGCCGGCGCGACCGCGGCAGAGCAGCGCGCGAGCGGCAACTGAGCGGCCCGAGTCGGCTCGCTCAGGGCGCCCACGCCTCTGTCATGCCCGATCTCGGCGATATCTTCGGTCCGCGCGGTCGGCTCTCCGAGCGACTGCCGGGTTTCGCTCACCGGGCACAACAACAGTCGATGGCCGAGCGGATCGCGGCCCTCATGGAGGAGGGCGGGACACTCATCTGCGAGGCTGGCACCGGCACCGGCAAGACCTTTGCGTATCTGGTCCCGGCTATCCTCTCCGGACGCAAGGTGCTGATCTCGACCGGCACACGCAACCTCCAGGATCAGCTCTTTCATCGCGATCTGCCGCTCGTGGCGGCCGCGCTCGGCGTTCCGGTGCGGGCCGCCCTGCTGAAAGGGCGCGCCAATTATCTTTGTCGCCATCGCCTGAAGCTCGCCATCGACGACATCACACACCTGGATCCCGAGTCGCGCGGCGGTCTCAAGCAGGTTCAGGACTGGTCGAAGTCGACCACACGCGGCGATATCGCCGAGCTGTCGATCCCCGAGGACGCCCGGGTCTGGCCGATCGTGACCTCGACAAGCGACAACTGTCTCGGCCAGGACTGCCCGGACTGGCAGGGTTGCCATCTGGTCGCCGCGCGCCGCGAGGCCCAAGGCGCGGATCTGGTGGTCGTGAATCACCATCTCTTCTGCGCCGACCTGGCGCTCAAAGACGAGGGTTTCGGCGAGATCCTGCCCGGTGCGGACTGCTTCGTGCTCGACGAGGCGCATCAGTTGCCCGAGACGGCGACCAGCTTCTTCGGTGTCCGCGTCAGCGCTCGGCAATTGCTTGATCTGGTCCGAGATAGCGAGCTCGAATATCGTCGCGAGGCCGGGGACATGCCCGAGCTGCCGAAGCGTCTCGGGGCGCTGCGTCGAGCCGTTCAGGACATGCGCCTGGGCCTCGGCGAGATCGATCGCCGCGGACCCTGGAGCGAGCTCGCGGGCGCGCCCGAGGTGTTGAAGGCGCTGGAAACCCTGGTGCGGCGTCTGACATCCGTCACCGAGGGTCTGAAGGCCGTCGAGGGTCGCGGCAAGGGTCTGGACGCCTGCCTGGGGCGGGCCGTGGATCTCGGCGACGCCTTGCAGCGCCTGACCTCGGTCGAGCCGCCCGAGGCCGTGCGCTGGTTCGAGACACAGGGACGCGGGTTTCGGCTGCACGAGACACCGCTCGAGGTGGCCGAACCCTTCCGTGCCCAGATGGGGAGACCCCAAACGGCCTGGGTCTTCACCTCGGCGACGCTCGCCGTGGGTGAGCGCTTCGATCATTTCGCCCGCCAGCTCGGAATCGAGGAGGCGCAAACCGAGCGCTGGGACAGTCCTTTCGACTACGCGAGGCAGGCGCTTTGGTTCGTCCCGCGGGGCCTGCCGCAGCCGTCCGATCCGGCGTACAACAGCCACCTGCTCGAGCTGGCCTGCGAGGTTATCGGCTACAGCCGCGGGCGCGCCTTCCTGCTGTTCACGAGCTATCGCGCATTGCGCGAGACGGCCGAGGGTCTGGAAGGCCGGATCCCCTATCCGATCCTGGTCCAGGGTACGGCACCCCGGGCCGATCTGGTGGAGCGGTTCCGTGCGCTCGGCAACGCCGTCCTGTTGGGAACATCAAGCTTCTGGGAAGGAGTCGACGTCCGAGGCGATGCGCTGTCGTGCGTGCTCATCGACCGCTTGCCCTTCGCCTCCCCGGGCGATCCGGTGCTCGCCGCGCGGATCGACGCCGTGCGTCGTCGCGGCGGCAATCCCTTCAACGACCATCAACTTCCGCAGGCCGTCATCGCGCTGAAGCAGGGCGCCGGGCGTCTGATCCGCGACGGCGAGGATCGCGGGGTCCTGGTGGTTTGCGACCCGCGTCTTCTGGGGCGATCCTACGGCCATCGCTTCCTGGAAAGCCTGCCGGCGATGGCCCGCACCCGATCGATCGACGACGTGAGGGCCTTTTTCGAGGCCGTGCCGCAGCCCGATGACGCGCCGGACCGAGCCGATGCGGCGCAAGTCGCGCCGCTGGAGGCCTCGGTCTGACCTCCGCACGCTTGATCGAGGCCGACGATGCCGGCATTTCCCCTGAACCGGCTCACGGCGCAACGACGCCATAGACCGAAACCACCAGAGGGCAGCAGGCAGGACCGCCCCCACGGGAATGCTTGCCCGGTGCACCGGTCGAACGCTCGGGATTCGCGGTGCGCGAGAGGGTGTCGCCGCGATCATGACGACGGAAACGATCTCAGATGACCTCGAAACGAACCGATCTCGAATCACCCGCCAATGCCCAAGATGTCAGTGCCTTCCTGCGCCAGGTCGCTGCGACACCGCGTGTCGGCCCGCCCGGCGCACGCGGGCGGCTCATCTTCGCGATGGACGCCACGGCAAGCCGCGAGCCGACCTGGGATCGGGCGGCGCAGATCCAGTCCGGCATGTTTATCGAGACGCGCGACCTGGGCGGACTCGAGGTTCAGCTCTGCTACTATCGCGGCTTCCGGGAGTTCTCGGCGTCGCCTTGGCTCCAGGATTCGGAGGCATTGCTCAAACGCATGAACGGGGTCTTCTGCGAGGCCGGTCTGACCCAGATCGGTCGTGTCCTGAAACACGCCCTCGACGAGGCCGAGAAAGGGCGCGTCGATGCCCTGGTGTTCGTCGGCGACTGCATGGAGGAGAGTCGCGATCGTCTTGCCGACCTGGCCGGACGGCTCGGGCTCTCGGGCGTGCCGGCATTCGTGTTTCAGGAAGGCCGCGATCCGGCGACCGAGCGCAGCTTTCGCGAGATCGCTCGCTTGAGTGGCGGCGCTTGGTGTCCGTTCGACTCGAGCAGCCCCCGGACGCTTCACGATTTGCTTGCCGCGGTGGCCGTCTATGCCGCCGGTGGTCGGGCTGCGCTGACGCACTACGGCGAGACCCACGGTGGAGCCGTCCTCCAATTGACCCACCAAATGACGAAGAAAAGGACTTGAGGTTCGCATGGCGCGTTTGCTGATCCTGCTCGGAATCCTGGGCGCAGTGCTGTGGTTTCTTCACTGGTTTCGCGTTACTCCTGCGCACCGGGTCGGTCAGGTTCTGCGCAAGGCTGCGTTCTGGGGCATCATCGGCGTGTTGGTCCTTGCCGCAGCGACCGGACGTTTGAGCCCCATCTTCGCGGCCGTCGGCGCGGCCATCCCGCTGGTGCTGCGTGCGGCCGCCGTCGTGCGGCTCTTCCCCGCCATCCAGCAGGTGCTGCGCAGTCTCGGTCTGGGTGGATTGGCTGGACCCGGCGGAGCCGGTGCCGGCGGCGGCGCTCAGGCCTCGAGCATTCGGACGAAATTCCTCGCGATGAGCCTGGATCACAGGACCGGCACGATGGACGGCCAAGTCCTCGACGGCCCCTTCAAGGATCGCCGCCTGTCGGATCTCACGCTCGACGAGCTGATTCGCATCCTTGAGTTCTATCGCGACGCCGATGCACAGTCGGCGGCGGTGCTCGAGGCCTATCTCGATCGCGAGCGCGAGGCCGACTGGCGCGCAAGCGACGAAGGAAGCGGCCGTACCGGTCGTGCGCCGCCCCACGGCGAGCGTCTCACGAAGACCGAGGCATGGGCGATTCTCGGTTTGGAGCCGGACGCCGATGCCGATGCAATCCGCACAGCCCATCGGCGGCTCATGCAACGCCTGCATCCCGATCGCGGCGGGTCGGACTATCTGGCCGCGAAGATCAACGAGGCCAAACGCTTATTGCTGGGCGACTAAACCGCGCAGAGTGTTATTTGCGTTGTTTTCGGGTTGGATCGGCTTGGGGCTGAATCGACGACGCTCGGAGCTGGCGCGGTTTAGGATTAAACCTCAGATCACGCAATTGGTTGCACGGTGCGCGAGGCGGTCGAACCCTCGGCCGTGCTGCACCAGCGAGGATAACCGGAAGATCTACACGCGTGGCGACCTGCGTCGCTCGGTCAGGATGTACGAAGCCGCCGCGACGAGTAGGGCGAGCCCAAGTGCGACTGCGATTCGGCAGGGTGAGCTGTCGCACGCAGCAGGCAGCAGCCGACCCGTCGCGACCAACCGCAGCACGGGCTCGTGCCACAGAAAGAGGCTGTAGCTGATGATGCCGATCGGCACCAGGACCGGGTTTGCCAAGATCCAGTCGATCAACGGGGTCCGAAGCGCGGCGGCGACGACGACCAGGGTACAGCCGACGAGGAAGAGCGGCATTCCGACGAGTCGCCACCCGACCCCCGTCAGAATTTCGCCGAACGAAAGGTGGATCAGCGTCGGCGTCGCAAGGAGCAGGAAGGCGAATGCGGTGAGGTCGAGGAAGCGCAACGGCTGCGAGGTCGGTTCGCCGGAGCGCGCCCGGGTGTAGAGGTTGGCTCCCGCCATCCCGAGTGCAAAGGCGATGATCTCGCCCGGCAGCTGGCGCTCCAGAAAGAAGTGCATCATCTCGGGCGGGAAGGGGCCGGCGTGTCCCGAGACCGGATCGAAGAAGACCAATCGGGAAGGGGGCACGTTCAGATAGACCCACTCCATCAGCAAGCCGGGCGCGTAGGTCTTCCACAACAGCGCGATCAGCAAGGCCGCCGGGAGTGCGATCAGGACCCGGTTTCGGACGAACAACGGGGCCAGCAATGGCAGAAGCAGATAGAATTGGGCCTCGATGCTCAGGCTCCAAAGGGCCATGTTGAGCCCGAGCGAGCTGGAGCTCCCCGGGTGCAGAAAGTGCAGCAGGGGGATATGTAGCCAGAGGTTGGTCTGTCCGATCTCGGAGCCCAAGACGGCAAAGCTGCCGCGCAGGATCGGAAGGATCAACCCGATCAACAGGGCGAGATGGAGCCAGTAGGTCGGGAATATGCGCCGAGCCCGGCGCGCGAAGAAGTGTCCGGTGGACGGATAGGGTGCTCCGGACGCGGCGGCCGTTATCCAAGGATGCACAAGCAAAAAGCCGCTCAAAACGAAAAAGAGCTGCACTCCGAGCATGCCCTTCTCGGCCAGTGATTGGCCCCAGCCCATGGGCGCGTCGGCTGTTCCTCCGACCAAAAGGGCGTTTGCGTGAAAGGCGAAGACCCAGAGGATGGCAAGACCGCGGATGCCGTCGAGCGCGCGATTCCGGTCTGTCGAGGGACGACTCAATCGCGTCGCCTCGATGCATCTAGGTCTTGGGCCGGTTCCGTAAGACCCCATTGTCTGCGAAGATCCATGTTCGGTCCTGCTTACCTGATCAATAGCGCGCATCGGGGGACGGTATCATCCATGGTCAAGACCCAAGTACAGACACTAATTCGTCTTCCGCCCGCGCAGGTCTTCAGCTTCGTGGTGGAGGACTTCCTCCGCAACTACCCCCGCTGGTCGCCGGAGGTGCAGAGTCTTCAGGCGGTGACCCAAGGTCCGATCCGGGTCGGCTGGATCGGTCGACAGATTCGTGTCGATCAAGGCCGCCGCACCGACAGTCGGTTCCGGGTCGTCGCGCTCGAGCCTGGCCGGCGCGTGTCCTTCAAGGGGACCACCGACCCCTACGTGATCGAGTATCGGTTCGATCCCCTCGGCGAGCATACACATCTCACCTTCATCTTCGAGCTCGCGCAGCTCAATTTGGCGCTTCGGCCGTTCGAGAAGCTGATTCGGGTTGCTGCGCAGGATGGTGCCGAGCGCGTCACGCGCAACCTGAAAGGCCTCATCGAATCCGAGCTCGGTGCCGCCGCTTGAGGCGCGCCGACCACTCTGCCGCGGGTACTGCTCGCGAGTCGCCGTCCGCAAACCTTTGACCTAACGTCCGTACCCCGTATAATGCGCGATTCCCCGCACTCCGGGGAACTCCTTGTCTCACCGTTTCGGCCATCTTGCCGTCGCGGGAGGCTGTCAATCCGAAAGGAGCTTCAATGCGACATTACGAAGTAGTCTTCATGGTTCATCCGAGCCAGAGCGAGCAGGTGGCGAGCATGATCGAGCGCTACCAGACGAATCTGCAGAAGCGTGGCGGCGTCGTCCACCGCATGGAGGATTGGGGGCGTCGGCCGTTGGCCTACCCGATCAACAAGGTGCACAAGGCGCATTACGTCTTGATGAACGTCGAGTGCGACCAAGAGGCGATCGACGAGCTCGAAAGCGCTTTCCGGTTCAACGACGCGGTCCTTCGCAACCTGATCGTTCGCCGCGACGATGCCGTGACGGAACCCTCCCCGCTGGTCAAGACGGGCGAAGAGCGCGAGCGCTCGGATGCTCCCGAGGGCGCCAGCCGGCGGGAAGATTCCGCTCGCAGCAGCAACCCCGACAGCACCTCCTCGAGCGACTAAGACGAGACGCCATCCATGGAATCCAGCAATTCACGTTTTTTCCGTCGCAAGCGCTATTGCCGCTTCACCGCCGAAGGCATCACCGAGATCGACTACAAGGATCTCAACCTGTTGAAGGCGTATGTCAGCGAGTCCGGCAAGATCGTCCCAAGTCGGATCACCGGAACCTCGGCGAAGTATCAGCGTCAGCTCGCGCAAGCGGTCAAGCGCGCCCGTTACCTGGCGTTGCTTCCGTACACCGACGGTCACTGATCCGCGGCATGAAGGCGATTGCGGCCTTCGTGATGCGCGGTCCGTCGCAGGCGGCGCTGGTCGCCGCCGCGACGGCCCTGTTGTCGATCCTAGTCCCGCCGTTGGGGCTGCTCAGCGCCGGCTCGATCGGTTTGGTCGCTCTGCGAAGCGGTCCTATTTACGGGCTGCTCGTGAGTGCGGCGGCGACCCTCGGAATGGGCGTCATCGCCTGGTTGGCTTTGGGCTCGCCTTTGCCTGCGCTCGGCGTGCTGTTGATGCTCTGGGTGCCGATTCTGGCCCTGGCACTGCTGCTGCGATACAGCCGGTCTTTGGCGCTGACGCTGCAAGTGGCAGGTGTGTTGGGCGTCCTTCTGGTGTTGTCGGCGTACGGCCTGATGGGCGACCCGAGTGCCACCTGGCTGACGCTCCTCGAGCCGTTCCGGGACGCGCTGGTAAAAGACGGCGTGCTGGACGATCCGGCGAGTGCCGCCGTGTTCGCCGAGCTTGCCGGATGGATGACCGGCGCATTTGCAGCGGCCTTGGTCGCACAGTTGCTGTTCGGGCTCTTTATTGCTCGCTGGTGGCAGGCGCTGCTCTACAACCCGGGGGGGTTTGGCGAGGAGTTTCGGCAGCTGCGTTTGAGTCGTCCTTTCGGGGTCCTCGTCGTCGTGCTGCTGGCGCTTCTTCCCTTCAGCGACGGCGCGAGCCTGACGGCGAATCTATTGCTGGTGCCTGGCGTCCTGCTCCTGTTTCAGGGTCTCGCGGTCGCCCATCAGGTGCGAGCGCTCAAGCAGGCACGGCAGGCGTGGTTGGTGGGGCTCTACGTCTTGGTGGTGTTTTTCATGCCGCAGGCACTGCTGCTGATCGCCTGTATCGGTTTGGTGGACATCTGGGCCGATATCCGGTCTCGGGTTGCACCATCGCCGCCGCCGGGTTCCGGCACAAGCGGGCCGGCGACCTGACCCGTACGGATCGGGCAAGACCGTTTGGCCGAAAGATCTTGACCGGATGAATCAGGTCCCGGCGCATGCGCCGCCCGTTCCGGGGGATCACCCGAGGATCGAGGGTGCAAAACCCTGATCTCGAAGAACTTTTGAGAGGAATACACACGTGGAAGTCATCCTGTTGAAGAATGTCGGTCGCCTAGGAGCGCTCGGCGACAAGGTCAGTGTCCGTCCGGGCTATGGTCGGAACTATTTGATCCCCTCCGGGTTCGCCGTGTCGGCGACCGATGCAAATCTCGAAGCCTTCGAGGCCCGGCGTGCGGAGCTTGAGCAGGTTGCAGCGGAGCAGCTTGCCGAGGCGCGTGCTCGGCGCGATCACTTCGAAGGGATGAGCGTCACGATCGCGCGCCGTGCCGGCGAGCAGGGGCGGCTGTTCGGCTCGGTGGGCACGGGCGACATTGCCGAGGCAGTGACCGCCGCCGGGTTTACGCTGTCGAAGGGCGAGGTCAAACTCTCCGGAGGACCTTTCCGCGCCGCGGGCGAGTATGAGGTGACGCTGCACCTGCATCCGGAGGTCGATGCCACCATCACCGTGGATGTCGTTCCCGAGGACTGAGATGACCGTTCCTCGGCGATCCGGCGGCGAGCGTCCGTCGGATCGCCGGCGCGCCTCGCCCGGAGGCGTCGGGCACGTCACGTGAATCGACTCGAAGGTCTGGCCGAAGCTCTGGCGAGGCCCCGCTTTCTCGCGGATCATTCGGCCGAGGTGGTCTATGTTCGACTCGGATTCCCAAGGCCCGCCGGGCGCGGACTTCGACGAGCTCCGTGTCCCGCCGCACAACATTCATGCCGAACAATCCCTGCTCGGCGGTCTCATGCTGGACAACAGCACCTGGGACCGCATCGCCGACATGGTCACAGAGCGTGACCTTTATCGACGCGAGCACCGCCTCATCTTTCGCGCCATCGCCAAACTGGCCGCGGAGGACCAACCCTTCGATCTGGTGACCCTCGCCGAGACCCTCGAGCGCACCGAGCAGCTCGAAGGCGCAGGCGGGCTTCCTTACCTCGGCACCATCGCCAACGAGACCCCGAGCGCGGCCAATATCAAGGCCTACGCCAAGATCGTCCGCCAGACCTCGGTGCTGCGCCAGATGATCGCCGCGGGTACGGACATCGCCGACAGTGGCTACAATCCCATGGGTCGCGATGCCTCCGAGCTGCTCGATGCCGCCGAGCGCCGCGTCTTCGAGATCGCCGAGCAGGAGGCGCGCGGCGGAGGTGGGTTCCAGCCGATCAAGACCCTGCTCGGGCGCGCGGTCGAGCGTATCGACGCACTCTATCAGCGCGACGAGCCCATCACCGGACTGGCGACCGGTTTCACCGACTTCGACATGATGACCTCGGGGCTGCAGCCCGCGGACCTGATCATCGTCGCGGGACGGCCCTCGATGGGCAAGACCTCCTTCGCCATGAACATGGCCGAGCATGTCGCCATCCAGTCCAAACGCCCTGTGGCCGTCTTCAGTATGGAGATGCCGGGCGATGCGCTGGCGATGCGCATGATGTCTTCGCTCGGGCGCATCGATCAGCACCGCGTCCGAACCGGGCGGCTCGAGGACGACGAGTGGCCACGCCTGACCTCCGCGGTCAACATCCTGGCCGGAGCGTCCATGTTCATCGACGACACCCCCGCCCTCTCCCCGACCGAGGTCCGGGCGCGTGCACGGCGTCTCAAACGTGATCAAGACGACCTGGGTCTGATCGTGCTGGACTACATCCAGCTCATGCAGGCCCCGGGGGTCGGCGAGAATCGGGCAACTGAGATTTCCGCGATTTCACGCTCGCTCAAGGCGCTCGCCAAGGAGCTCAACGTCCCGGTGATCGCACTTTCCCAGCTCAATCGCAGTCTCGAGCAGCGCCCGAACAAGCGGCCGGTGATGTCGGATCTGAGGGAATCGGGCGCGATCGAGCAGGATGCAGACCTCATTGTCTTCATCTATCGCGACGAGGTCTATCACGAGGACACGAAGGAGAAGGGTGTCGCCGAGATCATCATCGCCAAGCAGCGCAACGGCCCCATCGGGACAACCCGACTGACCTTTCTCGGCAAATACACCAAGTTCGAGAACTATATCGGCAATTATTACGGCGAGGGCGGCGACTGACACCCGGTTTGACTAGATCCAGCAGTTGAACGGCCGTCACCCGGCGGGTGGGACGTCAGATGTCCTAGTACCCCGTTCCACCCTATTTTGCGTGCTCAGCGAGGCAGAAGCGTTCGGCGGCTAGGCGCGCGAGTGAAGGAAGAGTGGTCCTCTTTCAAGCTCGCGCAACAACGGCGCCGAACGCTTCTCGCCTCGCCCCTTCGGGAGCCCCCCAAAAGCGCCGGGGCGGCGTTACAGCCCTTGGAAATAGGATCCACTATTCCCCGCGGCCTGTGCCTTGCCCCGGCGCTTTTGGGGGGGCTCTGAGCATGCAAAATAGGGTGGAACGGGGTACTAGTGTCCCGCGCGACATCGACGTGCAGACCACACTGGCGGCCAAGCGGGGGTCAAGAAACGGCCCGACCGTATCCTCGGTGCCTGCCTCCGCCCCGGCCAATCGGGCGTTGGAACCGGACGCGGTTTAGCCGAGACCGAAACGCTTCAGCTTGCGATAGATGGTCCGTTCGCTGATACCGAGCGCTCCCGCGATTTCGCGCCGGTTGCCATTGTGCTTGCTCAACAGGCGTGCGAGCTGTTCGGTTTCGAAGGCATCCAGGCTGCGGGCGAGGGGGCCCTGCGACATCTCGACATGGGCGGGAGCAGGTGGGGCCGCATGGCAGGTCACGACAGGCGACTGGTCCGGTGTCTTGGGAATTCCCATGCCGATCTCGCGTGACGCGGAAGCAGGCGATCCGATAGTAGAGATCTTGCGGGAACCAGGTAACGTTCTGAATCTCCAGGCGCGATTGAAGCCGGGGGCGGCACGGATGCCGCCCGCACGTGGTACACGATGGTGATGACGACGTCGGGTAGAGCCGGCGACGGGCCGCCCACTGGGTCGAGCAGTTGGGGATCGATGTCCCGGTCCTGCTGGATGAGGACGCTACGGTCTTTGGACGCTGGGGCGGCAAGATTTTGCCGACCACCTATGTGCTGGACGGGACCGGCAAGGTCGTCGATGTCGTGCAGGGGCCGCTGGAATGGGACCGTGCCGAAGTCATCGACAACATGCGTCGAATCCTCGACGGCGGGACGTCGCCCGAGCGCTGATCGACTATATCCGGCCGCATTGCGGGTTTGACTCGGGGCGCTAAACCAAAAGCCTGCGTCGGGTCAATGCGACGGCGAGATAAAAGCCGACCGCGGCATAGGCGGCCAGCACCGAGAGGTGCAACAGCACACCGTCGAGCGGTTGGCCCGCGACCAGAGGGCGGGTCAGGGCTACGGCGTGGGTCAGCGGGAAGAGTTGGACGACCGTCTGCATAGCGACGGGCAGCGTGTCGATCGGGTAGAAGACGCCGGATAGGATCAGCATCGGCGTCACGACCAGGACGAAGTAGTAGTTGAAGAAGTCGTAGTTCGGCGCCAACGCCGCCATGATCATGGCCGGTCCGGCAAAGCAGAGCCCGATCAGGAAGGCCACGGGCAGGGCCAACAGGGCGCCGGGACCGGCGACGACGCCGAGCAAGGCGGCCACGGTTAGGATCGCCGCACCGCTGAACAGCGCCTTGGTGGCGCACCAGAGCATCTCGCCGGCGAGGATGTCGTCGAGCGTTAAGGGTGTGGCCAGCATGGCGTCGTAGGTGCGCTGCACGTCCATGCGCGTGAAAACCGAGTACATGCCCTCGAAGCTGGCCGTGGTCATGGCGCTGGACGCGATGATCCCCGAGGCCAGAAATGCCAGGTAGGGCATGTCGGACATGGTGCCGATGAAGCTGCCGAGGCCGAATCCCAACCCTAGCAGGTAGAGCGTCGGTTCGCCGAAGTTCAGCACCACGGCGGGACCGATGAGCTTGCGCCAGACGCGGATGTTGCGGTGCCAGACGGCCAGCGCGCCGTGGCCGGGTCGGGGGAGGATCCAGTGGTCTCGCATGGGCATCAGTCGCGCAGGTCGCGCCCGGTCAGGCGCAGGAAGACGTCTTCCAGGCCCGCCGGGCGATGCAAGTAGATCAGTTCCGGGTCACGCAGCAGAAAGTCGATCAAGGGCGCCGTGTCGCGTCCGTAGCAATAGAGGCTGCTGCCTTGGCGCTCCAATCGGCAGCCGTGACGCTCCGCCAGGACCGTGAAGGCCACGCTGTCGCCGCTGCGGATCTCGATCACCTCCGGCTCGACGTGGCGGCGGATCAGCGCTCGCGGCGAACCCTGATCCAGGATGCGTCCCCGGTCGATGATCACCAGCTCGTCGCACAGCCGCTCGGCCTCTTCCATGTAGTGCGTGGTCAGCAGCAAGGTCGTGCCGCGCGCCTTCAGCTCGGCGAGACGGGCCCAGATGACGTGGCGCGCCTGCGGATCCAGGCCGGTGGTGGGCTCGTCCAGGATCACCAGTTCGGGTCGGTTGATCAAGGCTCGAGCGATGGTCAGACGCCGCTTCATGCCCCCGGACAGGGTGTCGGTCTTGGCGTGGCGGCGCTCCGTTAGGGCGGCGAACTCAAGCAGTTCGGGGATGCGGTTGCGGGCCTCCTGCGCCGGGATGCCGAAGTAGGCGGCGTGCATCTCGAGGTTTTCATCGACGCGAAAGTCCGGATCCAGGTTGTCGGTCTGGGGCACGACGCCGGTGCGCGCGCGGATGGCGCGGCCCTGCGCCGGCATCGACAGGCCGAACACATCGAGCCGGCCGGCGCTCATCGGCGTCGTGCCCAGGATCATGCGCAGGGTTGTGGTCTTGCCGGCTCCATTGGGGCCCAGTAGGCCGAAGCAGCGCGCCCCGGCGACCTCGAACGAGATGTCCTCGACCGCAGTGAATGTGCCGTAGCGCTTGAGAAGGCCGCGTGCATCGATCACCGGTGACATCTGTCGGGCTCCATCGTCTTGCGCGCGGTCTCGGCGCACCTACAGCGCCCTTGCCCCCGAACGACGCGCTGAACAGGAAAGCAGCAAGGTCATCGCCCACGCATCACAGTATCCAAGGCGACCCGGGCGCGGTTGCTCGGCACCGCGAACCCGATCCCGACATTGCCCCCGTTCGGTCCGATCAGCGCGGTGTTGATGCCGACGACCTCGCCGGCGAGGTTGATCAAAGGGCCGCCCGAGTTGCCCGGATTGATGGATGCGTCGGTCTGGATCAGCTCGCCGAGACGGTTGCCGGCGATCCCGCTGCGCCCGACCGCGCTGACAATGCCGGAGGTGACGGTCTGGCCCAAGCCGAACGGATTGCCGATGGCGATGACGAAGTCGCCGACCTCCAGTCGATTGGAGTCGCCGAGCTTGAGCGGGCGCACGTCTACAGGCGGAATCTCGAGAATGGCAACGTCCGAGGCGGCGTCCGAGCCCAGTCGCCGCGCCCGAAAGCTGCGCCTGTCCTTGAGCGTGACCCGGATCTCGGTCGCGTTGCGCAACAGATGATCGTTGGTCATCACATAGCCGCGTCCCGCATCGACGATGATCCCCGAGCCCACGCTCTGGCGCTGTTCGATCTCGCCCTCCTCGGGCGCGGGCAGACCGAAGCGATCGAGGAAGGCGCGGAACTCGGGATCGCGCAGGAAGGGATGATCCTCCATCGGAACCTCGGACTTGACCGAGATGTTCACCACCGCAGGGGTCACACGCCGCATCAGCGGCGCGAGCGACGGGAAGCCGGAGGCGGTGCCGAGGACCGGGGCGCCTGCGATCGTGGTCGGTAGGCCCGACTCGCGGTCGGTACTCGGCGAGATTGCGCAACCCGTCGCGAGCAGCGCAACGAACGCCGACGCCGCGATCGAGCCCTTTCCGCGCCGGGGCCCAGGGGCAGCTGTCGAACATTCCACGGCGAGCTCCCGATGGTCGAAGGGATGAAATGGAGCCGAGCGAACGGTCAACGCGCCAAGCTGCTGGCGACCCGTTGTCTGATGGCGCCGTCGACCGGCTCGTTGATCATCAGGGCGAAGGGTTCCCAGCTCCCGCCCCGGCGGACATAGCCGGCATAGGTGCTGACCCCGCGCAAGGTTCCCGTCTTGGCGCGCACGGAGGGGTTGCCGTCCTGCTGGGGCATCAGATCGCGGTAGGGCACGAAGGCGTCGAGCAGCTCCACGAGCTGGCGGGCGCTGAGCCGATTGGCGCGCGAGAGACCGGCGCCGTCGTCGATCGTGAAGTCGCGCCACGCGAAGCGCTTGCGCGAGAAATCGGTCATGGCGCGTTTCGCGCCGCTTATGGTGACCTGACCGGTGCCCTTCGGATCGGCCAGCCGTAGGAAGAGCGCATTGGCGATGAAGTTGTTGGAATACTTAAGCATCGGCGACACGATCTCGGCGAGGGTGCGGCTGTTGGCGTGGCGGTAGATGCGCTTGGCGTCGCGCGGCATGGTCGCGAAACGTTGTTGTTCTCCGACCTGGATGCCGGCGCCTTCGAGCTTGGCGGCGAGCAGCTCGCCGAAATAGCGCAGCGCCTTGTCGCGCTCGCGCAGATTCACGCGCTGCTTGCCGGCGGCTCCGGCCATGCCGAAGCGCCGGGCCGAGTCGGTGAGCGGGGTTTGGGGCTCTGCGCTCTTGACGCTGTTGCCGGTGCGAACCAGGCTGACCGTGTTGAAGTTGGCCGCCAAGGCGGTTACGGGTGCGTCGTAGGGGTTGTCGGTCGAGGAGCGTCCGGCGATCTCGACGTCCGGACTGAAGAAACTGTCGTCGAGCCCGATGCCGGTGATCCGGCGCGGGCCTTTGGCCGAGAGCGCACTCACCACCTTGTCGAGCTCCTCCGAGACCAGATAGGGATCTGCGTAGCCCTTGACCCAGAGCCAGCCGGCGTCGTCGGTGTAGAAGTCGGTCTCGAAGCGGTGGTTGCGTCCCCAGGTCTCGAGCGCGGCGAACGCGGTCAGGACCTTCATGGTCGAGGCCGGGATGCGCGGTGTATCGGCACGCGTCGCGATCAGATCACGGCCGTTCTCTTGCAGGAGCAGGCTTGCTTGCGGCAGGGCCCGGACTTGGGCGACAGGATCCGCAAGGGCCGTCGGCGCAGCCATGAGGGTGGCGATCGCAAACGTGACCAGGGCGGGGACCTTCGATTGCGGGCGACGGCTGCTTTGAGACGGCATTGAAAGGGCGATCATTCCGGATCCGATGTGGGTGAAAGGGGTGCGAGGTCTCGAGGCCCAAGGATAGCCGACAACGCCCGGCTATGCGCGTCGCTTTGCTGTCCGAGCTCCTTCGCCTTTCCGCGCCTCGGTCCGAGTCCGCGTCGTGGCGAGCTTGGCGGCATGTCTGGGCTGTAGGTCGATCAGCTCGGGATGGAGGTATTCGGTTAACTCGCTCGGGGTCGGTGTCTCGAGCCACGGCAGGACACCCAGGCAGGGCGCATCGATCAGGGCCGCGAGTGTGGCGAGGTTGGCGTCGCGAGACAGCATCGTCGGGTCGATCTGATTGCCGACCCAGCCGACCAGGACGCCTCCCGTGCTCTGGATGCTCTCGACCGTCAGCAGGGCGTGATTGATGCATCCGAGCCTCAAGCCGACCACCACGATGACCGGTAGTCCGAGCGCCTTGGGGATGTCGCTGACGAAGAGCGTCGGCCCCAAGGGGACGCGCCAGCCGCCGACGCCCTCCACGATGACCTGATCGGCCTCGCCGGCGAGCGCTCGGTAGGCTTGCTCGATGGTCGGAAGGCCGATCTCGATGCCGGCCTCTCCGGCGGCAATGTGCGGCGCGATCGGAGGCGCGAAGGCGTAAGGATTGACCAAGCCGTAAGGCGCCTCGGAGCTGCCCTGCATGCGCAGTCGCAGGGCGTCGTCGTTGCGCAATCCGTCGGGTCCACGCGCGCAACCGGAGGCGACGGGTTTCATCCCGAGCACCTTCAGCCCCGTTGCCTGGAACGCGGCCATCAGCCCGAGGCTGATCTCGGTCTTGCCGCAGCCGGTATCCGTTCCTGTCACGAAGAGCCCGTGCATGGCGATGCGATCCTCCGTTCGGGGGTCAGCCCCCGGTCTCGACGGCGCGATCCGCGGGGGAGATCTCGCGATTGCGGCGTCCGATTGCGCTTACGGGGACGGCGATGCCGCCCTCCGCGGGTTTTTGCTCCGGCACCCAGGCGTGGCCATACACAACCTCGTAGCTGGCCGGTAGTCGACCGTCGCTGCGGTGGATCTCGTAGGCCGCGTCCAAGGCGGCAAGCCGGGCACGACCCGTGAGACCACGCGGACGATCCGCGGTTGCGTTGCCCGCGCCAAGGATCTTCAAGTCCTTCATCAGCTCGCGGATGGCGGGGTAGGTCAGGGTGATCCGCTCGGCGTCCATGACAGGGTCTGCGAAACGGGCGCGTACCAGGGCATCGCCGACGTCGTGCATGTCGAGAAAGGGGCTCACGTGCGAGGCGCCGTCGACCTGTGCCCAGGCCTGGCGAAGCTCTTTCAGGGTATCGGGTCCGAAGGTCGTGAACATCAGGAGTCCGCCCGGACGCAGGACGCGCAGGCACTCGGCGAAGGTTCGATCCAGTCCGTTGCACCATTGAAAGGTGGCGTTCGAGACGATGAGATCGACCGCACCGTCCGCGAGCGGAAGCGATTCGGCATCCGCACAGAGGCAGAGCGGACGCCTGAGCCAGCGACCGCGTCGGCGTGCCTGCATCAGCATGCCGTGTGCGAAGTCCAACGCGATGATCCGCGCCTTGCGATAGCGTCGGTACAGCGCTTCGACGGCATAGCCGGTGCCGGCCCCGAGATCGAGCACGCGCGCGGGTTCGAGGCGCACGTAGTCGAGGCGTTCCAGCAGCCGATCGGCGATCTCGCGCTGGAGCACGGCGACACTGTCGTAATGCTCTGCGGCTTGCTCGAAATTCCGCCGGGCTCGGTCTTTGTCGATCCTGTGGCCGATTGGATTCATGGTAGGGCTCGAGACGCGCTCGGACCGAGCTCCGGTTCCTCGAGCTGAGTCAGGAAGTCCCGAACGATCTCGCCGGTTCGATTCGGATGCGAGAGATGGGGCGCGTGGGCGGCGCCCTGGACGATGGCGGTGAGCGCGCCCGGCATCAGGATCTCGACACGCTCGGCCACGGTCGGGGGCACAAGGGTGTCATGGGTGCCGAAGATCCAAAGCACCGGACAGCGGATGTCGGGGAGCCGACCGCGCATGTCTTCGTCGCGCAGGATATCCAGACCCACCGCGAGTGCGTCCGGCTCCGGCTGCGGTTGCTCGGCGATACGCCGGCGAAGGCCCCGCAGGGTCTCGCGCGCGGCATCGCTGCCGCGCACTTGGAGTGCGAGAAAGCGGGCGAGTGTCTCTGCAGGGTCGGCAAGCAGGTCGGCGTGGAACTGGTCCAGTGTCTCGGGGAGCATGGCCGGCATCCAGTCCGCCGCACGCACGAAACGCGGCGTGCCGGTCATGAGGATCAACCCTTTGACCCGCTTCGGCGCACGCACCGCCGCTGCCAGGGCGACCAGTCCGCCGAGCGACCAGCCCAACCAGATCGCGCGCCCGGGCGCTGCTTCCAGACAGGCATCAGCCCAGGACCAGAGGTTGTCCAGTCGGGGTGAGAAAGCGCGATCGCCGTGGCCGGGCAGATCAATGGGGCAGGGGATGACGCCGGGCGGGAGATCGCCGGCGAGATTGTCCCATACGGCGCTGTTCATCCCCCATCCATGGAGGAGGACCAGTTGACGGTCAGAGTTCGGTGCGTGTGTCGGGTGGGTCATTCGGTGCTTGGTCAACCTTTCGAAAATGGGGGTCGCGCGTCGGTCTCCTCGGGATCGCACGGCTCGGCGCTCGATTTTAACCTATTGGCTCCGTCGGAACGGCAGCACGGCGCCGGCGTTCCCCCCACGAGGTCGACTGTCGGAATTCGCGACGCTCGTCCGACCTGCAGGTGCGTGCGCCTTTGTTCCGGGCTATGTGCTCGGCGTCGCGGGTCGCAGGGCTCCGAGCGCGTCGAGCAGCCGGTCGACCATGGTCTCTGTGTGGGCGGCCGAGAGACAGACCCGCAGACGTGCACTCCCCTCGGGGACGGTGGGCGGACGAATGGCGCCGACGAGGATCCCGCGGGATTCCAGCTGCGCCGCCCAGGCCAGCGCCTGGTGGCTACTCCCGGCGATCAGCGGCTGGATGGGTGTCGGCGATTCCGACAACGGCAAACCGAGCTGGTTCGCTCCCGCGCGGAATCGGGTGATCAGCGCCTGAAGGTGCTCGCGTCGCCAGTCCTCGCGGCGGGCCAGCGCGAGGCTCGTGCGTGTCGCCTCGGCAAGCGCCGGGGGTGTCGCGGTGGTGTAGATGTAGCTTCGCGCACGCTGGATCAGGGTCTCGATCAGCGTCTCGGGGCCGGCTACGAAGGCGCCAAAAGTCCCGAACGCCTTGCCCAGGGTGCCCATCAAGATCGGCACCTCTTCGGCACCGAGCCCGAAATGATCGAGCGTCCCGCGCCCCTCTCGGCCGAGCACCCCGAGCCCGTGGGCATCGTCCACCAGGAACCAGGCGCCCGCGCGGCGTGCGAGCAGGGCGAGCGCGGGCAAGGGGGCGAGATCGCCGTCCATGCTGAAGACGCCGTCGCTGGCGATCATGCGAGTGTCTCGGTCGCCGATCAGGCGGTCGAGCTCGGCGGCATCGGCGTGGGGATAGCGGCGTAGTTTCGCGCGCGAGAGGAGGGCGCCGTCGAGCAGCGAGGCGTGATTGAGCCGGTCCTGCCAGAGTGTGTCGCCGCGGCCGGTCAGTGCCGCGATGATCCCGAGGTTTGCCATGTAGCCGGTCGAGAAGAGGAGCGCACGGGGCCGCCCCGTGAAGTCCGCCAGCTCCTCCTCCAGGGCATGATGGGCGGTACTGTGTCCGTTGACCAAATGGGAGGCACCGCTGCCGACGCCCCAACGCTCCGCGCCTCGTTGCAGTGCCGCGATGACCTCGGGGTGATTCGCGAGCCCCAGGTAGTCGTTGCTGCAGAAGCTCAGCAAGGGGCGGCCGTCCACGATGGCCTCCGGCTGCTGCGGACGGTCCTGCACGCGACGGCGCCGATAGAGCCCCGCGGCCCGGAGTCGGTCGAGTGCGGGGTCGAGGGCTTGGTCGCGGTCGGGGCTCATGGCGGGCGCATCGGCTGCGTTCGGGTGCGCGGCTCTCAACCTGGGCCTTGCGCCTGAAGGGCCTCGCCGTTCGTTCCCCGTCCGGCCGGTCCGAGCAGGTGGACGTAGATCCCGGTGACGGTTTCGGGCAGGGGGTTGTTCAGCGCGTTCTCGCCGGGATAGAGGCGGGCGCGCAAGGCGGTCCGCACTACGCCGGGGTCGATGCTGTTGGACCGGATCTTCCCGTTTTCGCGCATCTCAGAGGCCAGGACCTGCATCAGTCCTTCGATGCCGAACTTCGCCGCAGCGTATGCGCCCCAGTAGGCCAGCCCCTGACGACCGACGCGGTCGGAGGTAAAGACCACCGAGGCGTCTTCGGAGGCGCGCAGCAAGGGCATACAGGCCTGCGTGAGGAGGAAGGGCGTGGTGAGATTGATGCGGATCACGCGATCCCATTCGCTCGCGTCATAGTCGTCGATGCGGCTGAGGAAGGGTGCGTAGGAGGCGCAATGGGCGAGTCCGTCGAGACGCCCGAAGGCATCGCCGAGGACGGTGGCGGCGGCGAGGAAGTCGTCCTCGGTCGAGGTCTCCGGGTTGAGCGGTAGGATCGCCGGCTCGGGCCCGCCGTCCGCTTCGATTCGGTCGTAGACCTCGGCGAGATCCGACTCCTTCGATTGCGACAAAACGACGGTCGCCCCGGCAGCAGCACAGGCAAGCGCAACGGCGCGTCCGATGCCTTCGGCTGCGCCTGTCACCAGAATTACACGCCCGTCCAGTCGATCGGCGTCGGATTGTCCATAGTCCATGGGTTCAAATGCCTCTTGCTGGGTTGTAAAGATTCGGGATTATCGCCGCGATCGCGCGAAGCGGCATTGACGATTAAACCGCGTCAGGAGCGATATGCTCGTTTTCGAGTGCGCTCGACGTTCGGTGCATCAAAAGACGTTTGCGGGGACGCGGTTTAAAACAATCTTTTTTGGATCTTCTAGACCGCGCCGGCTCCGACGGTCGTCAAGTCCGCCGCGGCCGATCCCCATCAAGAACAGGATATACCGCGCGGGGCGCGGTTTAGCCGACTCTCGCGCCAGGCGTTCCAGAGCTTGCGGATCGGGGTCAGTGCGATGCGTTGATCAGCGACCTCGAAGTCGCTGGCCGCGATCTCGGCGAGCAGGCGATCCGCAAGACGGACGCGGATCCGGATCGTGGCGGGCAGGCGAGGGAGGTCGTGGCTCAGGTCGGCGCGATGGCGATCCAGATCCTCGGCGAGATCGGCGAGCAGCGGGGAGAGGTGCTTGCGGATCTCGGTCGGTCCCTGTCCGGTGTGACTCATCCCGTGGCGCTTCAGCCGGTCCTCCGGCAGGAAGCCGCAGCGGTCCCGGCGGAGCAGGCGGCCGCTGTCCCGGACGAGCTCGACCAAGCCGCAATAGCTCCCGGCGCGTCGGGCAGTGGCCAGACCGGCCGGTGTGGACTCCTCGTGGGCGCGCGCGATCAGCTCGCTGAGCGCTCCGAGATCCAGGTCGGCCAGGTCCGCGAGTGCGGCGGTGTCCTGCGACCGTCGATCGGCCAGGATCGCTTTCGTCCCCAGGATAATGTCGATGAAGGGTTGCTGCGGCAGATTGGCCCTCGCGATCAGCCGGCTCAGCCGGCTCGCTAGGGGATGCCGGCCCGTGCCTGCGACGATGCGCTCGAGCTCGTCGCTCCACCATTCGAGCTTGCGTGCCGCCACACCGCGGTCCGATACCTCATCGAAGACCGAACGCACCAGATGACGCCAGCCGAGCAACGCGGCAAGGTCATCGCGAAGTCGGGCCGGTGCAAAGCGAAGGCTGTAATACGCGGTCGAGCCCGGCGGGGTCGCGGGGTTCGGGAAGGCCCACTCGGTCTCCGCCTGCGAGCCCGGCATCAATCGGAATCGCGTACGCAGGTCACGAGATAATTGACGTCGAGATCATCCGAGTCGAGTCGATAGGTCTGGGTCAGGGGGTTGTAGGTCATTCCCGTCATATCGGTCGTGCGCAGATCGGTGGGGCGGATCCAGGCGTGGAGCTCGGAGGGACGAATGAAGCGGGCGTAGTCGTGCGTGCCTTTGGGCAGGAGTCCCATGACGTACTCGGCGCCGAGGATGGCGAAGAGGTAGGACTTCGGGTTGCGGTTGAGGGTCGAGAAGACCACCGTCCCGCCCGGGCGCACCAGACGTGCGCAGGCATCGACGATCGAGGCCGGGCTGGGGACGTGCTCGAGCATCTCCATGCAGGTGACCAGATCGAAGCTGTCCGGCTGCTCCGCGGCGAGCACCTCGACCGGTACGCGCCGGTAGCTGACCTCCACGCCGCTCTCCAGGGTGTGAAGCTCGGCGACACGCAGCGGCATGGCGCCCATGTCGATTCCGGTCACCTCGGCGCCGCGCAGCGCCATCGACTCGGAGAGGATGCCGCCGCCGCAGCCGACGTCCAGGACACGTTTGCCGTCCAGCCCGCCCGCCGCGCGCTCGATATAACCCAAGCGCAGCGGATTGATCTCGTGCAGCGCCTTGAACTCGCTGTGCGGATCCCACCAGCGCGAGGCGAGCTCCTCGAACTTGCTGATCTCGGCGTGATCGACGTTGTGGATGGTTTCGGTCATCGTCTGCGGCCCCGGCGGTGTGCTGTCGACATGTCCATGATCGCCATGTCGGTCTGATCGGGCCGCAATTCTACACCGCGAAGCGTCGCGTCGGATCAGCGTCGGCCGCTCTCGGGCAAGAAGCCGGGCGAAAGGATTTCTTCGAGCGTGTAGGGAAGGGTCTCGAAATCTCGCATGCCGGGCATGGTACGGTCCAGCCGACGCGGCGGCCGTGATTCCTGTCCTGGCCGGTAGGATTTGCCGCCTTCGCTTCCTAAATCTATAGTCATGTCATCTCGACCGGTACGGATTCACCATTCTCGATTCGCAACGCCGACACCCACGGGATAGTCGACTATCCGGGGGCGGAGGCCCTCCCCGCCCGAGACACCATCGAAGGACAGCGACGTGAGCACACCTGAAAGCTACAACAAAGACTTCTACGGATGGCTGACCGACAACGTGGCCTTGATGCGCCGCGGTCAACTCGATCGGATCGATGTCGAACACATCGCAGAGGAACTCGAGGCTATGGCGAAGAGCGAAAAACGCGAGCTTTTGAGTCGTCTGGCCATTCTCCTGATGCATCTCCTGAAATGGCACTATCAAGCGCCGAAGCGGTCGCGCAGCTGGCGTACGACGATCCTCGCGCAGCGTATGGACATCTCCGAGTTGCTGGACGACAGTCCCAGCCTGCGTCCCTTCATGGTCGAAAAGCTGCAAGCGGCCTACGACAAAGCCAAGCTGAAGGCCGAGGACGAAACCGGGATCGATCGCCGGCAGCTTCCCGAACATTGCCCCTACCTGCTCGATGACATCTTGGCTGCTGACTTTTTTCCGGGCGACGAGAGTGCCGACTAGACCGTGTTTCGCGCGATTCGGTTTAGACATCCGATACCCCCCAGGGGCGAGACCGATTCCGTTCAAACCCGACCGTCCGCGGGATTGCCAATCCTCACGACATCCCTCATTTCCACACCTCTGTGCGGTCCGGATAGCGACGCAGAACCGAAAACTCGATACACTGTGCGGCTTTGTGCCGCCGGGGGAATGAACGATGTTCGAAAAAAGCATGCAGATCAGCGACTATGATCCTGAGCTCTGGGGTGCAATCCAGGACGAGGAGCGTCGCCAAGAGGAGCACGTCGAGCTCATCGCCTCGGAGAACTATGCCAGCCCGCGCGTGATGGCGGCTCAGGGCAGCGTTCTGACCAACAAGTACGCCGAGGGTTATCCGGGCAAGCGCTACTACGGCGGCTGCGAGCATGTCGACGTGGCCGAGCAGTTGGCGATCGATCGCGCCAAAAAACTGTTCGGCGCCGACTATGCCAACGTCCAGCCGCATTCCGGCTCCCAGGCCAACGCGGCGGTTTTCATGGCCCTGTGCGAGCCCGGCGACACGGTGCTCGGCATGAGCCTTGCGCACGGCGGTCACCTCACCCACGGTGCCAAGCCGAACTTCTCGGGCAAGATCTACCACGCGGTCCAGTACGGTCTGGATCCCGCGACCGGCGAGATCGATTACGCCGAGGTCGAGCGTCTGGCCCGGGAGCATCGCCCGAAGATGATCATCGCCGGCTTCTCGGCCTACTCGCGGATCGTCGATTGGGCGCGCTTCCGGACCATCGCCGATGCCGTCGGCGCCTATCTGATGGTCGACATGGCCCATGTCGCCGGCCTGGTCGCCGCCGGCGTCTACCCGAGCCCGGTGCAGATCGCCGACGTGACCACGACCACCACCCACAAGACCCTGCGCGGTCCGCGCGGCGGCTTGATCCTGGCGAAGGCCAATCCGGAGCTTGAAAAGAGGTTCAACTCGCTGGTCTTCCCGGGCACCCAGGGCGGTCCGCTGATGCATGTGATTGCTGCCAAGGCGGTGGCCTTCAAGGAGGCGTTGGAGCCGAGCTTCAAGGTCTACCAGCAGCAGGTCGTTCTGAACGCTCAGACGATGGCCGAGGTCTTTCTCTCGCGAGGCTACGATGTGGTCTCGGGCGGCACGAACGACCATCTCTTTCTGGTCAGCTTTATCGAGCAGGGTCTGACCGGCAAGGACGTCGACGCCTGGTTGGGCGCGGCCAACATCACGGTCAACAAGAATGCGGTGCCCAACGATCCGCAATCGCCCTTCGTCACCAGCGGCATCCGTGTCGGCACGCCGGCCATCACCACGCGTGGTTTCGGGACCGACGAGGCCGGCGATCTGGCCGGTTGGATGTGCGACCTGATCGATGCGCGGGGCGATCAAGCCACCATCGATGCGGTCAAAACCAAGGTGTTGGCGCTCTGCAAACGCTTTCCCGTCTACGAGCGTTGAATGCGCTGCCCCTTCTGCGGCGCCCAGGACACCAAGGTGGTGGACTCGCGTCTTTCCGGTGAGGGTGACCAGGTGCGCAGGCGGCGCAAGTGCGTCGTCTGTCACGAACGCTTCACGACCTTCGAGACGGCCGAGCTGAACCTGCCGCGGGTCGTGAAACGCGACGGCAGTCGCGCGCCCTTCGACGGGCGCAAGTTGCGCTCCGGGATGATGCGGGCGCTCGAGAAGCGGCCGGTCAGTACCGACGAGATCGACAGCGCCATGTGGCGGATCCAGCGCAAGCTGATGTCGAGCGGCGAGAGCGAGGTCCCGGCCCTGCGCATCGGCGAGCTGGTGATGGAGGAACTGCGCCAGCTCGATCAGGTCGCCTACGTGCGATTCGCATCGGTGTATCGAAAGTTCGAGGATGTCGCCGCCTTCCGCGAAGAGATCGAGCGGCTCGAGCAGCAGCCCACGCCCGAGGTGAAGCGTCAGCAGTTGGATCTGCTTCAGGAGCTGGAGCTCAAGCCTTGACGTCCGTGTCCCACGTCGAGACCAGCGGTGCCACGCGGCCGGGTGCCGATCATGCTTACATGGCGCGCGCCATTCAGCTCGCCGAGCTCGGGCGTTTCACGACCGACCCCAATCCGCGTGTCGGCTGTGTGATCGTGCGCGACGGTCGCATCGTCGGCGAGGGACTGCATCGGCGGGCCGGCGAGCCGCATGCCGAGCGTCATGCCTTGACCGAGGCGGGCGAGCGCGCCCGCGAAGCGACTGCCTACGTCACGCTGGAGCCCTGTTGTCATCAAGGCCGCACGCCCCCCTGTACAGACGGCCTGCTGGAGGCCGGGGTCGCGCGGGTCGTCTGCGCGATGGTCGACCCGAATCCGCTGGTTGCGGGGCGCGGTCTGCGATTGCTCGCCGAGGCCGGCGTCGCGGTCGAGACCGGCCTGCTTGAGGCCGAGGCGCGCGCGCTCAACCCGGGTTTCATCAAGCGGATGGAGCAGGGCCGCCCCCACGTCCGATGCAAGCTCGCGGCGAGCCTGGACGGGCGTACGGCGATGGCGAGTGGCGAGAGTCAATGGATTACCAGCGAGGCGGCGCGCCGCGACGTTCAGCGTCTTCGCGCCGGCAGCTCGGCGATCCTCACCGGGATCGGAACGCTGCTTGCGGACGATCCGAGTTTGAACGTAAGGCTCGGCACGGAGGATTTGCCGGGGATGGGTCCGGGCGAGACGATTCGCCAGCCCCTGCGGGTTGTCCTCGACAGCCGCTGGCGCACCCCGCCCGGTGCCCGCATCCTGACCCTGGCCGGGACGACCCTAATCGTCGGCGCGGTCGACGACCCCGGGCGGATGGCAGAGCTGAAGGGCGCAGGTGTCGAGGTGTATTTGTGCCCGGGAGACTCGGCGCAGGTCGATCTCGGTGCACTTCTGAGTGAGCTGGGTCGGCGCGAGATCAACGAGGTGCTCCTGGAGAGCGGGCCGACCCTCGCCGGGGCTGCCGTCGCGGCAGGTCTGGTCGACGAGATTCTGATCTACCTGGCTCCGCACCTGATGGGCGACGCTGGACGCGGTCTGTTTCGCCTGCCCGGACTCGATCGGATGCGCGATCGCATCCCGCTTGCGATCACCGATGTGCGCTCCGTCGGGCGAGATCTTCGTATCACGGCCCGCCCTGAGCCGACCGCCAGCGCGCCGAGTTAGGCCCGCCCGGCATCGCTCACCACTCAGACTATTCGGCACTCGTCATCGACATGTTCACCGGAATCATCCAATCCATCGGCCGCATCCAGCGGCTCGAGCCACGCGGCGGCGACGTGCGCCTGTCGATCGATGCCGGGAAGCTCGATCTTGCAAGCGCAGCGCTCGGCGACAGCATCGCGGTCAACGGCGTCTGTCTGACCGCAGTCGAGCTCCATGCGCACGGCTTCTCCGCGGATGTCTCCCGCGAGACCCTGTCCCTCACGACGCTCGGCACACTCACGCCCGGCAGCCCCGTCAATCTTGAGCCGGCGCTCACATTGGCGACCCCGCTCGGCGGACACCTGGTCAGCGGTCACGTCGACGGCGTCGGGCAGATCATCGAGCAGCGCGAGGATGCGCGATCCTGGCGGTTGCGTATCCAGGCCCCGGCGGAGCTGGCACGCTATATCGCGCCGAAGGGCTCCATCTGCGTGGACGGCACCAGCCTGACGGTCAATCAGGTGGACGGCGCCGTCTTCGAGCTCAACATCGTGCCCCATACGCTCGCAGAGACCATTATCGGCGGCTATCGCGGCGGTACCCGAGTCAACCTCGAGGTGGACCTGATCGCACGCTATCTGGAACGGTTGCTGCTGGGCGATGCCGCGGCCGGCTCCAGCGGCGCGACGCCCGGATTGACGATGGCCTTTCTGGCCGAGCATGGCTTTGTGCGATCCACGGGTTCATCGTCTTAAGCGATGGTGGTCGAGCGTTTCTGGGCACCGACTTTGCTAAACTAACCGGCTTTTCGCTCGGACGACATTTGAGTCATGGGACATTCAGGGCTTCACAGCATCGAAGAGATCATCGAAGAGCTCCGTCAAGGGCGGATGGTCGTGATCATGGACGACGAGGATCGCGAGAACGAGGGTGATCTGCTCATGGCGGCCGATTGCGTGACCCCGGAGGCCGTGAACTTCATGGCCAAATACGGGCGCGGTCTCATCTGTCTGACACTTAGCAAGGAGCACTGCGAGCGTCTGCGCCTGCCGATGATGGTGAGCGATAATCAGGCTGCCCATTCGACCGCCTTCACCGTTTCCATCGAGGCGGCGCGCGGCGTGACGACGGGCATCTCGGCAGCCGACCGAGCCACGACCATCCAAGCTGCGGTCGCGCCGGATGCGCAGCCGAAGGATCTGGTCCAACCCGGACACATCTTCCCGCTCATGGCCCAACCCGGCGGGGTCTTGGTGCGTGCCGGTCATACCGAGGCCGGATGCGACCTGGCCCGGCTTGCTGGTTATAGTCCCGCCGCGGTGATCGTCGAGATCCTGAACGAGGACGGCTCGATGGCGCGTCGTCCGGATCTAGAAGCCTTTGCCGAGACACACGGGCTGAAGATCGGCACCATCGCCGACCTCATTCATTATCGGGTTCGGCACGAGAAAGCGGTCTTGCGCGAGTGCGAGTGCGAGCTGCGCACGGATCACGGAACCTTCCGCCTGGTGGCCTACCGGGATAGTATCGACAACGAGATCCATCTCGCCTTGACCTTGGGCGAGATCAGTCCGGAACGGCCGACCCTGGTCCGGGTGCACCTTCAGAACACCCTGTGCGACCTCTTCGGCACGCGTCACAACGCCTGCGGTTGGCCGCTGCAGGACGTGATGCGGCAGGTCGCGACCGAGGGCGAGGGCGTGATCGTGGTGCTGCGCAACCGCGACAGTGCGGCCGACCTGCTGGCGCGTCTGAAGGACTTTCAGCTCCACGACGAGGACGACGTCGTGCCCGCGCGCCGCCAAGACCGCAACGCCCTGCGGACCTACGGGATCGGCGCCCAAATCCTCTCCGATATCGGCGTGCGTAAAATGCGCGTCATGAGTGCGCCCAAGGCGATGCACGCCATCTCGGGCTTCGATTTGGAAGTCGTCGAGTACACCGGCGGGAAGCCGGAGAGCGGTCCAGCGACCTGAGCCAGGGCGGATTCCGAGACGGAGAGTGCGAACCGCAAAGGCGCAGAGGACGCAAGGAACGCAAAGGATGACGAGGTCGCAATGCACAACCGGCAGGCACCTCGTCGATGAGAACAGCTTCCAAGACTTCGGTTTGAAACCCTGCGCGCCCTTGCGTCTTTGCGGTTTGAATCGAGACGAGCCAACTGATGAGTATCAAGACGATCGAGGGCGCCATGCGCGCCGACAATGCACGCTTCTGCCTGGTGGTGTCGCGCTGGAACAGTTTCGTGGTCGAGGCGCTCGAAAAAGGCGCTATCGACACACTCAAGCGCCACGGTGCTGCCGATGAGGCGCTGACCATCGTGCGGGTGCCGGGTGCCTTCGAAATGCCGGTGACCATCGAGCGTATCGCCGCCAAGGGCAACTTCGACGCCATCCTGGCGCTGGGTGCGGTGATCCGCGGCGGCACGCCCCACTTCGAATACGTCGCCGGGGAGTGCGTCAAGGGCATGGCCCAGGTCAGCCTCAAATACGCCATCCCGGTCGCCTTCGGCGTCCTGACCGTCGATACCATCGAGCAGGCGATCGAGCGTGCCGGCACCAAGGCGGGCAACAAAGGCGCCGAAGCGGCCATGTCCGCCATCGAGATGGTCGACCTCTTGCGGCAGCTCGATTGATGACGATCAGCCCCCGCAGCCAGTCACGCCGCTATGCCGCCTTGGCGCTCTATCAATGGCGGCTGACCGGCGAAGACCCGATGGAGATCAAACGCCATCTCCTCGATGACCCCGAATGGCTCGATGCACTTGCCGGCTCGCTGAACGGGGACGAGGACGACGCCGCGCCGCCCGATGCCAGGGAGCGGTTCAACTTCAACATGGAGCTGTTGGATCAACTGCTGACAGGCGTCCCGATCCATGTCGCCGAAATCGATGCGCAGCTCGACCGCGTCCTCGATCGACCCATCAGTCAGGTCGATCCGGTCGAGCTCGCGATCCTGCGCCTTGGGGCCTTCGAGATCCTCTTCTCCGACTCCGTTCCGGATCGCGTCGCCATCAACGAGGCGGTTGAGCTGACCAAGCTGCTCGGCGCCCACGAGGGGCACAAATACGTCAACGGTGTGCTCGACAAGGTCGCTCGCACACATGCGGCGGCGTCGGGTCGGCCGGTCTAGGTCTGCATGGCGACACCGGCCTCTTCAGGTCATCAGCGGGTCCGGCACGCTGATCCGACGTTGCGTCGAGGCAGGTCGAGCGACCCGACCCGCCCCACCGCGACCCGACCTTCGGGCACTGCCGATGCATGAAGGATCGCGCTCCGAGTTCGACCTGATCGGCCGCTTTTTCGCCGACCTGGGCGCGCCCCGTTCCGACGTCCTGCTCGGCGTCGGCGACGATTGTGCACTGCTCGAGGTCCCCGTCGGCCTGAGCCTGGCGGTCAGCATCGACACCCTGGTCGCCGGGATTCACTTCTTTCACGACTGCGCTGCCGAGGCCATCGGACACAAATCCCTAGCCGTCGGACTGAGCGATCTGGCCGCGATGGGCGCTGCGCCCGCTTGGGCGACGTTGGCCTTGACCCTGCCCGAGCGCGACGACGACTGGCTCGCGGCATTCGCCCGCGGCTTCGGCGACCTGGCCCGAGCCTATGGAGTGCGTTTGGTGGGTGGCGATACCACGCGCGGTCCCTTGAGCGTGACCGTGCAGGTTCATGGTGTAGTGCGCGCCGACACGGCGGTGCGGCGCAAGGGCGCTCGTCCCGGCGACATCGTTTGGGTCAGCGGAACCCTCGGCGATGCCGGGTTGGCGCTCCGGCTCATGCGCGAGGGCGGTCCGATCGATCAAGCCTTACGTGCGCGACTGGAACGCCCCGCCCCGCGCGTCGAGCTCGGCTCGGCGTTGCGTGGGATCGCCACCGCCATGATCGATCTCTCTGATGGTCTAGCCGGGGACCTCGGCCACATCCTTGCGGCATCCGGTGTCGGGGCCGAGCTCGACCTTGAGGCCTTGCCCCTGTCTCCCGCCGTCGCAAGCCGGATCGCATCCGAGGGTGATTGGTTGCTGCCGCTGTCGAGCGGAGACGACTACGAGCTCTGTTTCTGCGCGCCGTCCGAGCATACAGGGCTGATCGCATCGATGGCGGATGGGCTCGGCTGCGCCCTGACCGCCGTCGGGCGCATCCATGCAGAACCCGGGTTGTCCCTGAAGGGGCTTGACGGTGCCCCGATGCGCCTCTCGAGTGCCGGTTATGACCACTTCGCGAACAACACCTGACGGCATGCCTCAACGCGGCTTTCAGTCCGGCTTTAATCCGCGACGACTCGATCATTGGATCGCTTTCGGTTTCGGCTCGGGACTGGCCCCACGCGCGCCCGGAACCGCCGGCACGCTTGCCGCGATTCCGCTCTATCTGCTCCTGAGCACGCTTGCCTGGCCACTCTATGTCGGCTTGCTGGTCTTCTTCACCGTCATCGGGATCTGGGCCTGCGACCGCACGGCCCGCGACCTGGACTCCAAAGACCCGTCTGCGATCGTCTGGGACGAATGGGTCGGCTTCCTCCTGACCATGGTCGCCGCACCGGCCGGATGGGTCTGGATCCTCGCCGGTTTTGCACTCTTCCGGCTCTTCGATATCTGGAAACCCTGGCCGGTGAGCGTGGCGGACCGCAAGGTGCCCGGCGGCCTCGGCATCATGCTCGACGACCTGATCGCCGGGGCGATGGCGGGCATCCTCGTGGCACTCGCCGCCGCGTGGATACCGACCTGAAGGGAGCCGTTCAAACAACTGCAGGGGCAATCACCCCTAGGATCTCAACACCTAAGGTGATTTCCGGGAAATGATCTACCGCCGTGTAAGGGCGAATTTATTCGCCCTTAGGCGATTTCTGGAGAACCCTGTCCCAGAGCCGCACTGTAGGCAGGACTTCAGTCCGACAGGCTGTGGGTCGGACTTCAGTCCGATTCGGCGATATCACTATCCAGCAACGCCTTTGTCGGGCTGAAGCCCGACCCACAGCGGGTATGCCGTTTCGTGGAAATCACCTAAGACCGAAGGGCGGACCGCTCGGAGCCGGGTTGCTGATCAACGCGTCTAAATCTCCCCGACTCCTAAACCGCGGCCGCGCCGAGGTTGCAGATCCCGACCAAGGCCCATTCCGCCCGAGACGCTCATGAAGAACCCCAGGCCGCGGTTTAGTCGGCCTCGTCGATCTTCACGCACAGCACGTCGCAGGTCGGGTTGCGCAGCACGGAGCGCGCCGTGGAGCCGAAGAGCCCCAAGAACCCATGCCGTCCGCGGCTGCCGATGACGACGAGGTCGATATTCTGCTCGCCGGCAACCTCGTCGATGGTGCGCCCGGTCGGACCAATCCGAACCAGTCGGTCCGCGATCGGCACATCCATGCGATCGCCCAGCGCATCGAGCTCGCGCCGGGCGATCGCCAGCAGTTCTTCTTCCAGTTCCAGGTTTTCCGGGACGGCGACGTCACCGGCGTAGCCGACCGGCATGTACTCCATCGTCGGCGGTATGTGCTCGACGACATGCAGCAGGAAAAGCCGCGCTCCCAGCAACGTTTTGAGCTGCTGCGCGCGTGCGACAACCGGCTCGCTTTCCTTTTCGAAATCCACCGCGAGCAACAGGCGTTGATAGTCGTGGTTGTCCATCGCAAACCTCGCTGGCTGTAGCTAAACCTAAACCGCGTCCTGGAGTGGCATGAGCCGGCGCAGCTTTTTGGCCGGTCCGGCGCGCATGTGGGCGCGTCGGAGTCGACGCGGTTTCGGTCATTGAAGACCCTCTTCAAGTGTAATCGGCTTTCGAGATGTCACCAGCTCGTCGCCGTTGAACACGGGTTCTCAATCTCGCGTGCCTTCGAGCGAGCGGCGCGCTTGGTATCGGTATAGCGACCTGCGAATACGCACGCCAACACGCTCGATCAATGAAAAACCTAAACCGCGTCCGCTCCTGCGCTCGCTGGTTTCGCTGACTTCGCTCTCGCCCGAGATCTCACGGATCACGCATGACGCGGTTTAGCTGTCTTTCTTCAGGAGATCGGCCAGTCCTTCGAAGGGGTTGTGTGTCGTCTGCTTTCCCGCCACGCCCGGTTTGGCGACCCGGCCGCCGGCCAGGGCGGCAAGGTGCTCCTCGTACTTTTGGTGCTCGTTGTCGTGGCAGTAGACGCAGAGTAGCTCCCAGTTGCTGCCGTCGGGCGGGTTGTTGTCGTGGTTCATGTCCTTGTGATGGACGGTGAGCTCGCGCAGGTTCTCGCGGGTGAAGGTGCGTGCACACCGGCCGCAGACCCAGTCGTAGAGCTTCAGTGCCTGCTCGCGATAGCCGGCGGCGCGCTCCTCGCTGGCCTTGCGGGCATCGGCGACGACGCGATCGAGCTTGGCACTGTCGATGGGTTTGCCGGTTTTGGCGTGACGCGGACCGCGGCTCGAGGTCATCGAGGTGTCCCCTTGTGGATTGGCGATGCCGCCAATCTTAGCCGTTCTGGCCGTTTCAAACATGACCCCGATCAGAAAGCCGGCCGCATGGGCGCTGTGCACCGGCGCCCATGCGGTGTCGCTCGGCACGCTCCTTAGCAAGCACCGCGCCGGTCACGGGTTTGCCGTCGATCCAGACTTCCTCCAAGTCGCGGAGTCGATCGCGGCCTTGAACCCGCGGGCGAGCCCGGCCGAGGTGCGACGCTCGGCCTAGTCGCTCCGGGGCGGGGTCCACGGGATTACGGTTCTGGCCTTGACCTGCAAGCTCGCGATCGGCGGCGACGCCCCTGCGGAGGTCTTGACGGTCGAGCTGATCGGGCGTTATCTGGACGGGCTGGTTCGCGCCGATCGAAGCCACGGTCGCGCTCCAAGCTCGCCGTTGCGCCGGTCGGACGGGTAGGGTGGACGAGCGAGAGCGAAGTCCACCAATCCCTGCTGCCGAGCGGCGCTCGCCGGGTGACATTGGGTGGATTGAGGGAGACCGAGCGATGTCGGCAAATTTCGCAATCTTGATCGGCGCAAGCGCCGCCATCGCGGCCTTGCTGGCCCTCTGGGCGATCGTGCGCCATCTGCAAGGCAAGGCGTGCGAAATCCACGCAACCGCCGATCTCTGGTCGGGACGCCGCTACGCCTGTCCGGACTGCGGGACCGCGATGGATGCCGGCTGGGTCATGCTCGGCAAGGGTGCGATCTGGTCATCGCGCGAGCAGGGACCACCCGGAACCTTCGCGCACATCGGCCGAGCCCTGCCCAACACCATCAGCATGTCGCTTCGGCCGGCGGTCAACATGGCGTGGCGATGTCCGAGCTGCCGACTCGTGTTGATCGACTACACCAAGCTCGTCAAACCGGCCGGCCGGGGCGGCACCGCCTAGGACCGATCCCGCCGCCACGGGTCGCCGCCGACGGGGCGGCGGCGCCGACTCAGTCGATGATGTCGGTGATCTTCCAGTCCGTGCCCTGCAACATCATCCGCACATGGGTCGGGGAGCGGCCCAAATCGCCGATGCGGATCAGGAAGCGGTTGTAGGACTCGAAAAAGGCGAAGTCGATCCCGCCCAGGAGATAGGGCGTACTCTGACCGGTGGCTCGCGTGACCGCGCCCCGCAGCGTGTCGCGCACCCAGGGTAGGGTGATCGCCTGCTCGAGCGCCGAGTCGCCGAGGCGATCGACATTTTGGCGGATCCAGCTCATGACGCTTTCCGGGTCGTCCGAGGGGAAGATGCCGTCGACCCCTGCGGCGACGCGTGCCTTGTAATTGGCACGGATCGCCGGCAGGTCCACCATCGTTGCGAGCTGAGCCGTGCCCTCTTGATTGATCGCCTCGTCGAGACGGAAGACCGTGAAATAGGGCCAGATGCCGTAGCCGATCAGCGCGAACAGGATCAGATATCCAAACAGTCGCATGGTCTTCGGGTCTCGAGTGATGAAACGGGCTGAGAATTCTACCCGCAAGCCTCCGCCCGGTATAATCCCCCGACCGGACAGACCGCAGAGACGAGGCTCTCAATGCCGATCGCGACCACAGCTCGAGACTTTCCCCGCACCCGGTCGGCCCTCTGGTCCGGTGCCGATGCGTTCTCGCGCGTCGGCCCCTTGCCGTGAACGTCACCGACGGTCTGCGGATCTTTCTGGTCGGCGGCGCCGTGCGCGACCGCTTGCTCGGGCGCGCGGTCGGCGAGCGTGATTTCGTCGTAGTCGGCGCCACACCCGATGAGCTTCTCTCCCGCGGTTTCCAGCAGGTCGGCAAGGACTTCCCGGTCTTTCTTCATCCACAGACCAAGGACGAGTACGCCTTGGCGCGCACCGAGCGCAAGACCGCACCCGGTTATCACGGTTTCGCGGTGCACGCGGACCCGGACATCACACTCGAGGAGGACCTGCAGCGCCGGGATCTCACCATTAATGCGCTCGCCGAGGATCCGTCCGGAGTCCTGATCGATCCCTACGGAGGGCTTGCGGATCTCCAGGCGCGCGTCTTGCGACATGTCTCGCCGGCCTTCGCGGAAGACCCGGTCCGCATCTTGCGGCTCGCCCGCTTCGCGGCCCGCTTCAACGACCTCGGTTTCCGCATCGCGCCCGAGACCATGGATTTGATGCGCGGGATGGTCGCGGCCGGCGAGGTCGACGCACTCGTCCCCGAGCGGGTCTGGCAGGAGTTGGCGCGCGCGCTCTGCGAGGATCGGCCTTCGCGCTTCTTCAAGGTGCTGCGCGACTGCGGCGCGCTGGTCCGGCTGCTGCCCGAGGTCGATCGGCTGTGGGGCGTGCCCCAACCGGTCAAATGGCACCCCGAGATCGATACCGGCGTCCATGTCATGCTGGTGGTCGACATGGCCGCGCGGCTGTCTCCGGATCTCGGCGTGCGCTTCGCCGCGCTCTGTCACGACCTCGGCAAGGGCACCACGCCGCCCGAGATCCTGCCGAGCCACAGGGGTCACGAGGAACGCAGCGTCGATCTGCTCGAGGCCATCTGCGAGCGTCTGCGTGTCCCCGTTCGCTTTCGCGAGCTGGCCCGCATCACGGCACGCTACCACGGCCTCGTCCACAAGGTCGACGAGTTGCGCGCGACGACCATCCTCGATCTCTTGGAGGGCGCCGACGCCTTCCGGCGGCCGGAGCGCTTCCACCGGATGCTGACGGCCTGCGAGGCCGATTTTCGAGGCCGCGCCGGCTATGCCGATCGCGACTATCCGCAGGGCGAGACCCTGCGTCGGTTGCAGGCAGCCGTCGCGGCCGTGGATGTCGGCGCCGTTGCCCGCGCCGCACGCGAGCCGCGACTCATCCAGGAGCACATCCGCGCAGCGCGCGTCGCCTCCTTGAAGACGGCCATGCGCAGCGCCTCCGAAACGTCTGCGGGCTCCACAGCCGTCCAAGAGGCACCCGACATGTGACGTGGGTAATCGCCCTTACGAGGAGGCGCGGCGCTAGGCGCTTCGGATGACCGGTTCATTGCTCGGGCCGTCCATCCGAAGGCGTTGCCTTCCGTCCGCTCGCTCCTGAGGAGACGTTTATGCAACCTGTCCGGTATCTCCCCCGTCCCGTTCCCGAGGCCCTGACCGGTCTGGTGGACCTGGCACTGGACCTGCGCTGGAGCTGGAACCACCGGGCCGACCAGCTCTGGGAGCAGGTGGACGCGGAACTCTGGGACGCAACAGGCGACCCCTGGTTGATCCTCGAAAGCGTCACGCAGGAACGTCTGCATGCCCTGGCGAGGGATGGTGGGTTCCTGCGGGATCTCGCCGAACAGGTCGCTGCCCGTCACGGGCAGCTGCGGCAGCCGAGCTGGCTCGGCGGCATCCGTGCTGCCGAGACGCTCGGGACCGTGGCCTATTTCAGCATGGAGTATGGTCTGAGCGAGGCCCTGCCCATCTACTCCGGTGGGCTCGGTGTCCTGGCCGGCGATCACCTGAAGACTGCAAGCGATCTCGGTGTGCCATTGGTCGGAGTCGGTCTGCTCTATCAGCAGGGCTACTTCCGCCAGAGCATCGACGCAGGGGGCGAGCAGCGCGAGCTGTTTCCGTACAACAACCCATCCATGCTGCCCGTGCTGCCCCTGCGGGACGGCGAAGGCGGCTGGCTAAGGGTCGACCTGGAGCTGCCCGGCAGGACCCTGCGGCTGCGGGGCTGGGAGGTGCGGGTCGGTCGCGTGCACCTGTATCTGCTCGACAGCAACGATCTGCTCAACACGCCGAGTGACCGCGGCACCACCAGCGAACTGTATGGCGGCGGCCCGGAGCTGCGGCTGCAGCAGGAGATGGTGCTGGGGATCGGCGGCTGGCGACTGTTGGAGGCGCTGGGGATCGCTCCTGACGTATGCCACCTGAACGAGGGCTACGCCGCTTTTGCGGTGCTGGAGCGGACGCGTGCCTTCATGCGCGGCAACAACCGAGACTTCCGCGAGGCCCTGTGCGCGACTCGGCCCGGAAACCTGTTCACCACCCACACCCCGGTGGCAGCCGGATTCGACCGGTTCTCCCCGGCGCTGGTCAGTCAATACCTCGCCGCTTATGCACAGGACCTGGGTCTCTCGCTGCCTGAGCTCCTGGCCCTCGGCCGGGCCGATGCCGCGGCGGAGACCGAGCCCTTCAACATGGCCTACCTTGCGCTGCGTGGCAGCGGTGCAGTCAACGGCGTTAGCCAATTGCACGGGACAGTATCCCGCCGGATCTTCGGGCCACTGTTCCCGCGCCGGCCTGCAGATGAGGTCCCGATCGGGCATGTCACCAACGGCGTCCATGTCCCCTCCTGGGACTCGGCCGCGGCCGACGACATTTGGACCGATGCTTGCGGCAAGGGCCCCTGGCTGGGTGCGCTCGAGGTCCACGAGGAGGCGATCCGCGCCCTCGACGACGAGGCGCTTTGGCGCTTGCGCACCGCGGGGCGTGCGCTGTTGACGGAAGCGGTCCGGCAGCGTCAGGCGCGTCGGATCGCCGAGAGCGGGGAAGTCGGCGTGCGCGTCCCCGAGCCGCTCGACCCCAATCGTCTCACCATCGGCTTTGCCCGCCGCTTCGCCGCCTACAAGCGCCCGGACCTCCTGCTGCACGACCCGGCCCGGCTGGTGCGGCTCATCACCGACCCGCAGCGGCCGGTCCAGATCGTCGTCGCCGGCAAGGCTCACCCCAGGGATCAGGAGGGCAGGGAGCTGATCCGCCGCTGGATCGAGTTCACTAGGCAAGCAGAGGTGGACGGGCGGGCCGTCTTTCTCGCCGACTATGACCTCGCCCTGGCGGCGGACCTGGTTCAGGGTGTCGACCTCTGGATCAACACCCCGCGGCGTCCCTGGGAAGCGAGCGGAACCAGCGGGATGAAGCTCCTGGTCAACGGTGGACTCAATCTCTCCGAGCTGGACGGATGGTGGGCCGAGGCCTGGTCGCCCGAGGTCGGCTGGGCCATCGGCGACGGACGGGAGCACGGCGATGACGCGGCCTGGGACGCCGCCGAGGCCGGCGCACTCTACGACCTTCTGGAGCGGGAGGTGATTCCGGCTTTTTACGAGCAGCGGGACGCCAAGGGTATCCCCTCCGCCTGGGTCGCGCGCATGCGCGAGAGCATGGCTCGGCTCACACCGGAGTTCTCCGCCAACCGCATGGTGCGGGAATACACCGAACGTTACTACGTGCCGGGGGCGGTCGCCCAACGCAGGCGCTCGGCCGACCAGGGTAGGCTCGGTGCCGAGATCGCGGCGTGGCAACAGCGTTTGGAAAAGGGTTGGCCGCGGCTGCACTTCGGTGCCCTTTCCGTCACCCATGCGGACAACCTGCTGCGTTTCGATGTCGAGGTCTATCTCGACGATCTCGCGGGCGCGGATGTCGCCGTGGAGCTATACGCGGCCTCTCCCCGGAACGACAGTGCGCCGACGCGCATCACCATGGACCGTGTGCGTCCGCTGGAGGGGACAATTCAGGCCTTTCTGTATACAGCCACCATCGAGACACAACGTCCCGCCGAGGACTTCACACCGCGGATCGTACCCGTCCATGCCGAAGCGGCGACGCCGCTGGAGGCTCCCTACGTCGTTTGGCAGCGTTGAAGATGTCCGCAGACGGCCGCCGATTCAGTGGAACCGGGAAGGCCGGCCCGGAGCGCATTCAATACGCACACTTCGACGCCGCGCATGTGGAACTTTCGACGTCTATTACCTGACGTGACGGCCTTGGGTTGGTGCAGATCGGGTTCGAGCGCGTCGGCTTGGTGAAGGTCCTGGTTCCAGCCTCGGCCGACGAACACATTCGAGCAGATCTCTTGGCCGAGGGCCTACAGCCTCTCGGCTTGCCGAAGCTTGACCTCTGCGAGGATTCGCCGGCCCGTTTCGGAATCCGCAAGCGCCCGCCAACGCTGGAGCCGCAGGCCCAATAGCCACCAAAGCGCCCCTGCAAAGATCAGGGCCGCGACGTCAACCGAAAAGAACAGGATCTCGCTTTCCCGATGGGACTGCAGGCGCCCCTCCAAGCGGTCGTAGACAGCCTTCGAGTGGGCATCTGCCCGCGCGCAGAGCAGGCGTGTGCCTTCCGTGTATTCTGGTGAGTGCAACAGTCTCAGCGCCGCATCCGAGCGATCCTCCAGGGCTGCATCCATCGCGGCGACCTCGATAGTGCCGAGCTCGCGGGAGAGGTCGGCAAGTGCCGCCAGACTGGACCTGTCAGCGGCCTGGTCCGGGAGCCCGACAGCCGCGTCGATCTCAGCCTCCAGCCGCCGCTTCGCAGTGCTGTACGCGCCGCGTCGATCATCGCCATCCCCGAACAGGACAACGTGGTGCGCCGCTTGGGTCAGCTCCCACCTCAGCTTACGAACACTGGCGATCGTCTCTGTCTGGCGTACGAACTCTGTCCCGACCTGACCGAAGAAGCGGTGCGACTCGTAGATGTGCCAGCCGAGAAAGGCAATGAGCAGTGCCGCGACCGCGGTCGCGAGCAAGAGCCAACGCAGGAAAGGAATGTGCTGCTGTTGCATCGACGATCGACCATGCGCAGGCACGGCCGCCTCCTCTTGCTGCCCGCCCTTCGGCGGCTCTCCTTGCAGTACCGTATTGGGCAAGGCGTTGGCCATTGTATTTCCGGATCACCTATTTCCGGATCACTCCTTGCTCGCGGGCGTTGAGATGACGTCGCCAATTACCGACCGACTCGCGGTTCAGGGCAGCGAGCAAGCTGGCTCCCGGGGCGCCAGCTTGTCGCCGCCCCTGAGTCAGTCAGCGCCAGGCAACCGTGTGAGGTAGACCCCGGCCATGCCGTCCTCCTCAGTGCCGCCAGCGACCGCCATCTTGGCGCTCACCGCGAGCCAGTGACCTCGCAGACCCTCGCGCTCCAGGCCAACCTCGACGACGGTCGAGCCGACCGGTGCCTCGGGGTCGAGCAGCTGGCCGTCGGTGCGGTTATCGACCACGGTGACGGGCGTCTGTCCGGGCGCCTCGCTGAGATACACGCCGACCCGGTTGCCGCTCACGGCCTTGAAGGCAGTGCGCTCGCCCGAGACCGCGACGAAGGCGGAGGAGCGCCACCGGGCCGGCTCGCCATCCTCCTCGCTGCCGTCCTCGCCTCCGCCGACGCCGGGCACCATGCCCGAGAAGTTCCAGAGCAGGAAATCGCCGTACTGCGTCGGCGCCCTGGCGACCGCAGAGGTGGTGTCCCCGGTGACGGTGTCATGCAGGAAAATGCCCTGGCTTACGGGCGTCTTGGCCGAGCAGCCCTGCGGCTCCGGGCACTGCATCAGGCAGAACGCGATGCGGTCCTTGTTGCCCTCGGTCGGGCAGTGCAGGCGGATCGTGCGCATCCTCCCCCAAGCGCCCCAGAACGCTACGTAGCGCCCGTCGAACGCCACGCCCTCGCCCAGGCGGTTGAACGCGGCGCCTTTGCGCTCGCCGGGGACCTGGTCACCAATGCTACGCCGGCTGCTCGCGCGCGCGGATCGGCTCTTCCCGCAGTTTGCGACCCACAACGCCCACACGATCGCGGCCGTGCTGGAGTTGGCCGGGACGACGCGCGGTTTCGAGTTTCAGCGTCTGCACGGCATGGGCGAGGCTCTATCGACGGGTCGTCGAGGGCGCCGATCTCGGGTCGGCTGCCGCATCTATGCTCCGGTCGGCCGCCATGAAGATCTCCTGCCCTATCTGGTGCGCCGTCTCCTGGAGAACGGGACCAACAGCTCCTTCGTCAACCGTCTGCGCGACGAGCGTCTGCCGATCGAGGCGATCGTACAGGATCCCATTGCCCGGAGGCGCGCGCTCGCAGGTCAGCCGGATCCGCGGATCGCGATGCCTCGGGAGATCCTGTTGCCCGAGCGAAGACTCGCGCGCGGTTTGGATCTCGCCTCGCCGAGTGAGCTGGCACGGTTGCGCGAGGCCATGCGCACGGCTGACGGACCCTGGATCGCGGCGCCGATCATCGACGGCATGATGGCCGAGGCGGGACTGCGGCCCGTGGCCTCGCCCGCCGATCGCACACACGAGATCGGCGGGGTCCGCGATGCCGACCGGACCGAGATCGAGCGGGCCCTCGCCCTTGCCGCGAAGGCAGCGCCCGCGTGGGCGGCGCGCGATGCCGAGGAGCGTGCCGCCTGTCTCGATCGCGCGGCCGACGCACTGGAGGCCGATCCTGCCTGCCTTCATGACGCTGGCGGTGCGCGAGGCCGGCAAGACCCTGCCCGATGCACTTGCCGAGGTCCGCGAGGCGGTGGACTTCTGCCGCTACTAAGCCGCCCGAGCGCGCGCGGGGCTGGGTTCCGAGCCCGTGTCGTGGGCATCCATGTCCGGGCGCGCCGCGAGGTTCGAGGCCGGCGGCGTCTTCGTCTGCATCAGCCCCTGGAACTTCCCGCTCGCGATCTTCATCGGGCAGGTGAGTGCGGCCTTGGTGGCCGGCAACGCGGTTCTGGCCAAACCCGCCGAGCAGACCCCGTTGATCGCTGCGCGTGCGGTCCGGCTCCTGCACGCGGCCGGTGTGCCGGTTGCGGTCCTGCATCTCTTGCCGGGGGAGGGGGCCCGCGTCGGGGCCGCGCTGGTGGCCGACCCGAGGATCGCCGGGGTCTGCTTCACCGGCTCGACCGACGTGGCGCATTCCATCAATCGGCTGCTCGCGGTGCAGTCCGACCGCCGCCGCGTGCTGATCGCCGAGACGGGCGGGCTCAACGCCATGATAGTCGAAAGCACCGCCCTGACCGAGCAGGTCATCCGCGACGTCCTGTCCGTTGCCTTCCGCAGTGCGGGCCAGCGCTGCTCGGCGCTGCGGTGCTGTTCCTCCAGGAGGGCATCGCCGAGCAGACGCTCGACTTGCTCGCCGGGGCGATGGACGTGCTCAGACTCGGGGACCCGGGCCTGCTCGAGACCGACGTCGGCCCGGTCATCGACGGCGAGGCGGCGGCGATTTTGGCGTCGCACGCGCGGTGCATGGAACGCGAGGCACGCCTCATCCGATGTGTCGCGCCGGGACCCGAGGCCGAGCACGGCTGGTTCGTTGCCCCCCGCGGCCTTCGAGCTGGACCATGCCGGCCAGCTCGAGCGCGAGGTCTTCGGGCCGCTCCTGCACGTGGTGCGTTTCGCGTCGGATAGGCTCGGCGCAGTCGTCGACAGCATCAATGCCAAGGGCTACGGCCTCACGCTCGGCGTGCACACCCGGATCGACGCGACTTGGGGCCGGATTGCCGCACGTGCCTGGGTCGGCAACATCTATGTCAATCGAAATCAGATCGGCGCCCTGGTCGGCATCCAACCCTTCGGTGGGCGGGGGCTTTCGGGGACCGGGCCCAAGGCGGGCGGACCCTATTACCTCGAGCGCTTGGTTGCCGCTCGATCTGCCGCAGGCCTCTCGGACGATGCGAGCCGGGTCGGCACCGGGTTCGGCCGAACGGTTTCACTTCAGGGGGGCGACTTACCTGCGCCGACAGGGCCGATCGGCCTGTCCCGCCGGGATCTGGAGGAGGCATTCAGCCGAGCGGACGCTGCCCGGCCGCCGGATCTCGAGACTCGGACGACAATCCTCGAGCGGGTGGCAGCGCGGATCGAGGGTGCAGCCGGCCCATGGCTCAGCGGCCTTGCGGCCCGGGCGCGCGCCATGCTTGCCGCCCCGCTGGCACTCGCGGGCCCGACCGGCGAGGAGAACCAGCTCCTCCTCGAACCGCGCGGCCGTATCGCCTGCATCGCCGAGGATCCGGCCCCGCTCGTCATCCCGATCGGTGCGGCCTTGGCCACCGGCAATCGGATCATTGCCGTCGGCCCGGAGGCCGGCCGTACCGTGCAGCATTTCATCGAGGCCGGGAACGGACGCGCTCCCGGAGGACCTCGCCGCCGATGCGCGTCTCGACGGACTCGCGTTTCATGGGACCGAGGCGTTTGCCGCCCGCCTCGACGTCGCACTCGCCGGCAGCGAGGGATCGATTCGCCCCCTGATTCTCTGGGCCGACGTCGGCGCCGGCATCGGCATCCCGCCGGCCGGCAGCGCCGGGTGGATGCGCCGATTTCTGACCGATAAAGACCGTTTCGCGCGACACCACCGCTTCGGGTGGCAATGCCGCCCTCCTTGTAGCCGCCGACGAGGAGGTCGGCTGAAGTAGGTGTCGATCGCTCTGTCCGACGATTCAGTTGGCTGTCGCCGGACTCCCGCTCCCCAGCGTCCGACCGTGATCGGTCGCAGGTTCAGCGATGTCCGGCGGAGACACTGTACCCCTTCAGGTGTAAGTTGAGTCGCCCATCCCCTGGGCGTTGCCGGTGTGTCGATGCCGGGAAACCGCTATGTCAGGCTCCGCGCATTCTCTTATCCTTCACGCGCTTTTCGGGCGCGAGGTGGGTCGCGCCTCGTCTCCAAAGTCAGACAACAATCAGGGGCGCGACGATGACGAAGAGGGTTGCAAGGCTGTTGGTCGGGGCGGTTGGGCTCGGGATGGCGTCGCTGACGCAGGCGTACGATCTGCCCGCCGTCAATCTCGGGTTTACGAGCTTTCTGGACGGTGCGCCGTCGTCGGGGCCAGGATGGTACGCCCAGCAGTACGTGCAGTTTTATCGCAACGGTCGCCTCAAGGATGCGGGCGGCGCTGATCTGCGTCTGCCCACCGCACGCGGGCTCGAGAAGGCAGAGGTCGAGGCGAACATCGGTTTGACCCAGCTCGTTTATCAATCGGACCAGTCCCTGCTGCTCGGCGGCAAATGGGGCATGAATCTCATGTTGCCCTATGCCGGCTTCGATCTGGATCCGAAGGACAACTTCGCGCTTTCGGCGAACGGCGCAAATTCGGGGATCTCTTGATCGGCCCCTACCTTCAGTGGGATCCCATCATGGGTCCCAACGGACCCAGATTCGTGCAGCGGGTCGAATTTCAGCTGATCTTCCCAACAGGCTCCTACGACGCGAACGATGCCCTGAACGTCGGCAGCAATTACTTCTCCTTCGCTCCCTATTGGGCCGCGACGGCCTTCCTGACACCGAAATGGACGGCCTCCTGGCGCCTGCACTATCTCTGGAACGCCGAGAACGACGATCCCTACAAGCCGCTCGGGGCCAACGATACTCAAGCCGGCCAGGCCGTCCATGCCAACTTTGCGAGTGCTTACGAGGTGCTGCCGAATCGTCTGCGAATCGGCATCAACGGCTACTTTCTCAAGCAGTTCACCGAGAGCAAGATCGATGGTAGGGGTGTGCGCGACAGCGAGGAGCAGGTCATCGGTATCGGCCCCGGGCTGGTCTACCACTTCTCCAAACACGACCATCTCTTCGTCAACGCCTATTGGGAGACGGAGGCGGAGAATCGCCCCGAGGGCTCCAGGTTCAAACTGAGGCTCGTGCATCATTTCCATTGAAAAGGCCGAGCCGCTCGCGCCGGGCGTTCAGTAAACAGGTGTCGTGTCCCCGCCGTCGACGGTGAGCACGGCACCGTTGACGAAACTGGCGGCATCCGAGCACAGCCAGGCGATCGCGGCCGCCGTCTCGCGGGGGTCTCCGAGGCGATTCATCGCCGAGTACTTCGCGGTCATGGTGCGGTACTTCTCCGTGGCGCCTTCCGCATTGGGATCGACGATCCCGGAGACGGTGAAGCCGGGCGCGACGACGTTGATCCGAAGCCCCCGCTGTCCGTAATCCACCGCTGCTGTCTTCGACAATCCGATCACACCGAACTTGCTGGCGCAATAGGCCGCATGCCCGGCGTCGCTGGGTTTGAGACCGTAGATCGAGGAGACATTTACGATCGCCCCCGCGCCCTGCGCCAGCATGACCGGGATCTGATGCTTCATGCACAACCAGACGCCGGTGAGATTGATACCGATGACCCGGTCCCAGTTGGCCCGCTCGATCTCCGCCGTCGGTATCTTGACGTCGCCTGTAATGCCGGCACCGTTTACGGCACAATCGAGTCGGCCGAAGCGCTCGATCGTGGCCTCGACCATGGCCTCGACCTCGTTGTCGAGGGCGACGTCGGACCTCACGAAGATCGCTTCGCCTCCGAACGCCGCGATCGCGTTCAGCACCGCGTCGCTGCCTTCCGGCCGGTCGGCGGCCAGGACCACCTTGGCTCCGCCGCGCGCGAGCGCGATCGCAGTCGCCGCGCCGATCCCGCTGCTCCCGCCAGTGACCAGTGCCACCTTGCCTTCAAAGGTCCGCATAGATGCCTCCATGGTGGAATCGACTCAGTCGGTGGTAAGGGGGGCCGAGCCTTCGAAACCGATCCGAGGTTCGCGGGATCGGAGACCCGGAAGAGCTCCGGTGATAACTTAGTCGTTTTCGGTCGGCCTTGCCTGATCCGAAGGCGGCCGTCCGCTGAACGCGCCCGGGAGCGCAAGGCTGGTCGAGATCGGTGCTCGCCGCGCCGCCTCCCCGAGTTGGGTCAAGATACGGCGCGGGGACGTCAACCCGGTACCGGTCCGCCCCGCTCGTTACCCTTCTCCTCTTTCCTCCGCGGCCTGCGGGCCCGGGGCGGCCCGGAGGGCCCATGCAGATTCGCCTCTCGACGCTCCTCACGCTTGGGCTGCTCTCCGGCCTGACACCCTTTGCCATCGACATGTATCTACCGAGCCTGCCCGCGATCGCGCAGGACCTGGACTCGACGATCGAGCTGGCTCAGCTGAGCGTGACGGCATACCTGGGCGTCTTTGCTCTGGCCCAATTGGTTCTGGGCCCGGCCTCGGATGTCCACGGACGGCGGGCGACCATCGGCGGTGGCCTGGCGCTCTTCTGTTTGGGTGCGCTCATGTGTGTCTTGGCCGAGCGGATGGAGACGCTGCTGTTGGGGCGCGCCGTTCAAGGACTGGGCGGAGCGGCGGTGGCGGTGACGGTGCCCGCTCTGGTGCGGGACCTCTTCGAGCGCGATCACTACGCGCGGGTGATGAGTCTGGTGATGTTGACGACGGCACTGGCGCCTCTGCTGGCGCCGTCCATCGGCGGGGCCATCGTCTCTTATCTGGAGTGGCATTGGGTCTTCGTCGCGCTCTTGGTCCTGGGCTTGACCGCGAGCGGGCTCTTTTTTCGGCTGATCCCGGAGACCCTTCTGCACGCGGATCGCCACCCGCCCGAGTTGGCTCGGGTTTTACGCAATTACCGGAGCTTGCTCCGACATCGGGTCGGTATGGGATATTTGCTGACCGGGGCCTTCTCCTTCGGCGGCATGATGACGTACATCGTCACCTCGCCCTTCGTGTATATCGAGCTGCACGGGGTGCCGGTGGGTTGGTTCGGGGTCTTCTTCGGGGCGAATGTGGCCTTGGCGATGGTGGTGACCAGCCAGAATGCCCGATTGGTTGTCCGTCTCGGGGCGGAGCGTCTGCTGCGTTGGGGACTTGGTGTGCAGGTGCTGTCGGCGCTGATTCTGCTGGGGCTGAGTCTTTGGGGGACGCCGCCGCTGTGGGCCATCGTCGGCGCGACCCTACTTTATCTCGGGATGGCGGGGGTCGTGCTCGGCAATTCAATGGCCGGGTTTATGGCCCACTTCGCGCGGATGGCCGGGACTGCATCGGCCTTCTCAGGGGCGTCGCGCTTCGGGCTCGGCGCGGTGATGGGATCCCTGGTCAGCCTGATGCATACCGGGGATGCGAAGCCGATGCTGTTCGGCATGGCGATGTGCGGCTTGGCGGCCGGCGGGAGCTATTGGCTCCTCTGCTGTCCCCCTCAAGAGACGACGAGGGGGCCAGGCTGACCTTGCGTCGGCCGCGTATCACAGATGTATCGGGTCCGCAGTGAAGACGATGGTGAGCCATCGATCCGGCCCCGCGCCGCCGATGGCGTCTCCGATCTCGGATCGCAGTGCGTCGATCTCGCCGACCGGGAGGCTGAGGTCGGGCGGCACCAGGACGGAGATCTCGATAAATCGGGCGCGGCCGGCCTTGGAGAGATAGCTGCGATAGTCCGAAAAGCCGTGGCGGGCCACGAAGTCGGTCATGACCGAACGGACGTGCGCGTCCATGTTAGGCGGGCTGATCAAGAGGATCTCGCCGAACGATTCGCGCGCCTCGCGGAAGGGCAGGGGCAGGAGAAAGAGTGCGACGGCGGCCAGCACAAGGGGGTCGACGTAGCGGATGAAACCCTCCGCGTCGGTGCCTTTCATCGCCAGCGCCGCGCCGAAGGCAATCAGCAGCGCGGTGGTGATCAGGGCCGACATCAGCCATGCCTTGACGTCCAAGCGTACCAGACCCGAGTCGATGCGCTCGGCCTGGCGGCCCATCCACCACCACATCCCGTAGGAGATCAGGGCGACACTGCACGCGTAGACGAGGGCCATGCCGAACTCGGGCTCGTAGCCGCCCTTGAGGATGCTGTTCACCGCACTGAAGAAGGCGTAAGCGACCAGGACGATGAGCACCGATGCCTTCAGTGCGATGACCATCGGCTCCAGATGCCAGAACCCGTACTGGAAGCGGCGATCGCCTTGGCTGGCGACCAAGCGCGCCACGACAAGTGTCAGCCAGGTCACCGCGACATCGACGAGCGAGAAGAATCCGTCGAAGAGAATAGCGGTCGATCGGGCCAAGAGCCCGAACAGGATGCCGAGCCCGGCGATCACCAGGGTCGCGCCCAACGAGATCCACAACAAGCGCGCTTCAAGCTCGCTTCGCAACCGCATCACGCGCTCGATCGATGCCATGGATTCTCTGTCTCCAGTGTTGCCGGTCACCCGCCGCGCGGCGTCGCTGCCGGGCCGTCGGATTTACCGGATCGGTGATCGGTGGCCGGACGGCGGCGTTGGCCGGGGTTGCTCGGGTGTGCTGACGATGTATGGGGCCGAGCGATTATAGGCGAGCGCCGCGAGGCTGCGGCAGAGCGTTTAAGGGTCGGGTTCGCCGCCTGCGCGACATAGAGGAATCAGGATGTATCGACAGCGTTTTTCGGGCCGGATCCGGTCCGCCGATCTGGACCGATCCGGCGACGCAAGCGCCGTCGTGGCCCTGCTGAACGCCTACGCCGAGGATGCCATGGGTGCGGACGGGCCGCTTTCCGAGGACGTGAAGGAACGTCTGGTGCCGGCCTTGCGAGGCATTCCCGATCATTTGGTGCTCCTGGCCTTCGATGGGGAGGATGCCGTCGGGCTGGCGATCTGCTTTCAGGGGTTCTCGACCTTCCGTGCCAGAGCGCTGCTGAATATCCACGATTTGGCGGTGCTTCCAGGCCATCGGGGCAGGGGTATCGCCACTGCGCTGTTGGCGGCGATCGAGGCAGAGGCGAGGCGACGCGACTGCTGTAAGCTCACGCTCGAGGTGCGCGAGGACAATCCGCGAGCCGAGGGGCTCTACCGCGCGCTTGGCTTCGGCGCCGGGAGTGCCGGCGAGCGCTCCGTACAATACCGATTCATGGAAAAGCGTCTCGGGTCGAGCGCCTGAGCATGGGCGAAGCGTGATTCGATACCCGGGACCATGCAGCGTTTCCGGGGCCGGGCCGCACAGACGCAGTCTGCCGACCATCTGTCTTCGAATCCCTCTCACGGAGCCACGGATCTTAGGGTGTCTCTGCGTGATCTTCGTGTCTCCGTGAGAGAGTCTCCCGATATTTCGACCACTTGACCAAGGAGTCACCATGTCCGCTCTCTTCCAACCCTTCACGCTCAAGGACGTGAGGCTGCGCAACCGCATCGCCGTGCCGCCCATGTGCCAATACTCGGCGATCGACGGTTTCGTCAACGACTGGCATCTGGTGCATCTTGCCGGTCTCGCGCGAGGCGGCGCCGGTCTGGTCATCGTCGAGGCGACCGCGGTCTCCCCGGAAGGGCGCATTACGCCCAACTGTACCGGTCTTTGGAACGACGAGCAGGGGCAGGCGCTTGCGCACGCAGTCGAGGCCATCAAGGCGGCCGGCGCCGTGCCGGGCATTCAGATCGGACATGCCGGCCGGAAGGCGAGCGCAAACCGTCCGTGGGAAGGCGACGATCACATCCCCGAGGGCGACCCGCGCGGATGGAAGACGATCGCGCCCTCGGCGATCCCCTACGGTGCGAATCTCCCGAAGGTGCCGCAGGCCATGACCATGGACGACATCGCTCGGGTACGCTCCGACTTCAAGGCCGCTGCACGGCGCGCGCGGGATGCCGGGTTCCGCTGGCTCGAGCTGCATTTCGCGCATGGCTATCTGGGCCAGAGCTTCTTCTCCACCCATTCCAACCAGCGCGAGGATGCTTATGGCGGGAGCCTGGAGAACCGGTGCCGATTCCTGTTGGAAACACTCGATGCCGTACGCGAGGTGTGGCCCGAGAATCTTCCCCTGACCGCGCGATTCGGCGTGATCGAATACGACGGACGCGATGAGGAGACACTGGCCGAGTCGATCGAGCTGGCCAAGGCGTTCAAAGGCCACGGTCTCGATCTCTTGAGCGTGAGCATTGGATTTTCCACCCCGACCGCTCGGATCCCGTGGGCGCCGGGATTTCTCGCGCCCGTCGCGGAGCGCGTGCGGCGCGAGTCCGGGCTCTCGGTGGCGTCTGCCTGGGGGTTCGACGTCCCTGAGATCGCCCAAGGCGCTGTCGCGAGCGCGCAATTGGATCTGGTGATGATCGGGCGCGCGCACTTGGCGAACCCGCACTGGCCGTACGAAGCCGCCCGCACGCTGGGTGTCGAGCGCTCCGCCTGGATACTCCCTGCGCCTTATGCCCACTGGTTGCAAAGTTACGCAGGGTGGAAGTCGTGAATCGCCTAAGCCTGTGGTGCGGAAATCAAAGAAAAATCAGGATCGTCAGATAGTGGCTGATGCTGCCCGCGAGCACGAAGAGGTGCCAGACACCGTGGGACCAGGAGAAGCGACTGTCCAAGGCGTAGAAGATGATGCCGAAGGTGTATAAGAGGCCGCCGGCCACGAGCCCGCGGACGCCGGCCGCAGGTAGGCTTTCCACCAGGGGCTCGAGTGCGAAGACGATCAGCCAGCCCATGGTGAGATAGATGATCATCGGCAGGATTCGCCGTCTTCCGTGGGGGATGCTGTCGATCAGGACACCGATGCCGGCGAGGGTCCAGATGGCCCCGAACATCCACCACCCCGTCGACCCCTTCAGTACCAGCAGGCTGAACGGGGTGTATGTGCCGGCAATCAGCAGGTAGATGGCTGCATGGTCGAGGATCTTGAAGACCTGCTTTGTGCGCCCCCGGAGGCTGTGATAAAGGGTCGAGAAGAGGTAGAGCAGAAACAGCGTGGCGCCGTAGACACTGAAGCTGACGATCCGAAGGGCGCCACCCTGCATCCCGGCAAGGGTCACGAGCACCGCGACACCGATCAGCGCGAGGACCGCGCCGACCAGGTGCGAGATGCTGTTGAAGCGCTCTCCTGCGTACATCGGATGCGACGCGGTGCGGGATCAATTCCCTGCGATGCGTTGTCCGTCGGCGAGCCAGTGGCGCAGACGGTTCGAGTCGCCGACAGGCGTGAGCTTGCCGACCGCGTCCAGAAAGACGACATAAAGTCGCCGATCGCCGATTCGGGTCTGCATTACCAGGCAATGGCCGGCCTCGTTGATGAACCCGGTCTTGCTCACCTCGACATGCCATTCCGGGTTGCGCACCAGCGGATTGGTGTTGCGGTACTCCAGGGCGCCGGCGCCGGCGAAAGGCTGGACCTTCATCTCGCCAAGCGAGGTGGCTTCACGGATCAAGGGATACTGGGCAGCACCGCGAACCATCTTGACCAAATCCTCGGCCGTGGAGCGGTTGCGGTTGTCCAGCCCGCTGCTGTCGACAAAGGAGGTATCGCGCATTCCGAGTGCTTGGGCCTTGCGGTTCATGGCCGCAACGAATCGCGGCGTCCCGCCCGGCGAGGTGCGCGCCAGGGCGGCGGCGGCACGGTTGTCCGAGGACATGAGTGCGACCATCAGCATCTCGCGGCGCGATAATGTCGCTTGGCCGATCCGCAGGCGCGAGCGGCTGTGGCGCAGGGTGTCGCGGTCGGCCTCGGTGATGGTGATGGGCGCATCTAAAGAGGCGCCGGAGTCCAAGACCACCATCGCCGTCATCAGCTTCGTGACGGAGGCAATGGGTTTGACATCCCGGGTGTTCTTGCCGTAGATCCGGTTGCCCCTTTCGTCGACGATCAGGGCGCTGGCTGAATTGATCTTGAGGGCCGAGGTGCCGGAGCCCTGGTGCTGAGTCGCGGCGAAGGCGTCGCTGCAGAGGATGATGCCGGCGAGCATCAGTGCCGATAAGAGCATCGGACCGATCTCTTTGATCGATCGAGCCTTCCTGGCTGGAGGGTGCAGCGGGCCGAGTAGGTTGATCGGCGACAACGACAATGGGGGCATGAGAGGGATATCTCGGCGATAATGAAAGGTGTCCGAAACCCGTCCGCCGTCCCATGTGGCGTTCCCGCCGGGACATCGGCCTTCCGTCATTCCGGAGCAGCAGCGGCGGATGCGGTTCGATTGAGTGGACGGAAGCCACGGATGGCCGGAGGTCCGGCGTCGGCGAGAATTATTACACAGGATCGGGGAATCGCCAGGGGTCGAAAGCGGCCGGCTCGGATCGGGCTGCCTGCTGCGGAGGCGCGAGGGTGTTGCTGCTTTATCGGAGAGTCGGGATCGAGGTGCTGATGCAAAATCCCTGGACACGGTGGTCGGATCGCTGGCGCGGGTTGCGCGAGGCGCTGCTAGAGCCGCGGGTCGATGACGCGCGTCTCGGTGCAGCCCTGCAGGAGGCCCGCGCGCGGCATCCGCTTCCCGTGGTCTGGCTGATCGGCAAGACTCAATCCGGAAAGACCTCCATCATTCGGGCGCTCACCGGGAGCGGGCTTGCCGAGATCGGCAACGGTTTCCAGCCCTGTACGGCGACGACGCGGCTCTACGACTTTCCTGCGGAGGCGCCCTTGGTGCGCTTCCTCGATACCCGCGGCCTCGGCGAGGTCGCCTATGACCCGAGCGCCGACATCCACTACTGCGAGTCACAGGCCCATCTCTTGTTGGCCGTGATGAAGGCAACGGATATTGTCCAGGACGATGTTCGTGCGGTCCTGCGTCAGGTGCGCGGGCGCCACCCGGAATGGCCCTTGGTGATCGCGCAGACCGGATTGCATGAGGCTTATCCGCCGGGCGGCGAGCATCCCTCGCCCTATCCGTTCGAGGATGAGGGCTGGCAGGAATCCGTCCCCATCGACCTCGCCCGTGCCTTGCGTGCGCAAAGAGATCGACTCGGAGCGCTGCCGGGCGAGATCCCGGTGCGGTGGGTGCCGATCGATCTCACGCTCCCCGAAGATGGATTCGACCCGCCGGACTACGGCCTGGATGCCCTGTGGCAGGCAATCGACGGGGTCTCGACCCTGCGTCTCCAGGCCCTGTTGCGCAGCGATGCCGGCGTGCGCGACGCCTATGCCCGATCCGCCCACCCGCACATCGTCGGTTATGCGATTGCGGCGGCCGGTGTCGGCGCGCTTCCCTTGGTGGATCTGGTCGGTGTGCCGGCGATCCAGGCAAAGATGCTGCAAAGTCTCGCCACGCTCTACGGTCAGGACTGGGATCGCCGCGCCATCATCGAGTTCTTGGGTCTGCTCGGCACCGGCATCGGTGTGGCCTATGCGGCGCGCAGCGCCGGCCGCTCCCTGGTCAAGCTGATTCCGGTCTGGGGCCAAACGGCCGGTGCCGTCTGGGGCGCGACCGCCAGCGGCGCGACAACCTATGCGCTCGGTAAGGCCGCCGGGTTTCACTTCAATCGCCGACGCCGGGGGCTGCCCGCGGACGCCGAGGGGTTGCGCCGCACCTTCGCCGAAGGGTTCGACAAGGGCACCGCCCTGCTCAAAGACGTTGTCAAATCGGATCGGCCATGAACACACTCCTGAGCCGAATCGATCGCCTGCGCCTTCTTGCACTTCTGCTGTGGGCGGTTCCCGTCGCGGCGCTCGTGCCGCTGGGTCTGCTCTGGTTGTGGCAGATGGGAGCGATGCGCTACTGGCTGGTCGCGCTCGTCCTCTTCAGCGCGGCCGGCTACGGCCTTCAGGCCTGGCTGCATCGGCATGAGCGCCGGCTGCTCCACGCGGCGGAGACTGAATCGGACCCCGATTGGCCCCCTGCTGCCGACGGCGCTTGGGCGCTGGTCGAGGATCTGGCGGCACAGACCAAGCCCGAGGACTGGCCGATCGGGGCGGGCGACAGGCTCGGGGTTCTAGGGCAGCAGACGCTCGAGCGTGTCGCTCGGCATTTTCATCCCGACGTCGACGAGCCCCTGTTGGAGCTGACGGTGCCGCACACGCTCCTGATCGTCGAGCGGGCGAGCCGGGATCTGCGCGAGACCATCACGGACCACATCCCCTTCAGTCACCGGCTGACGGTGGGCTCGCTGATGCGCGCCTATCGCTGGAAGCCCTTTGCGGATCGCCTGTTGGGGCTTTATCGCGCCGGGCAATGGGTCGTGAATCCGGCCAATGCCTTCCTGACCGAGGCGTTGGCGCAGCTGCGTGGTCGCGGTTACGCCCTGGCGCAAGACGAGCTCTATGGCTGGATCCTGAGGGAGTACGTGCGCAAGGTCGGTACCTATGCGATCGAGCTCTACAGCGGGCGACTCCTACTGTCCGACGCTTCTCCCGAGGCCCGGCCGACCACGTCGTCCGAGCGTGATCTGCGCACGGCGGGATCCTCCGACGAGCCGGCCGGCGAGCCCTTGCGGATCCTGGTTTTGGGGCGTTCCAACGCCGGAAAATCCAGCCTGATCAACGCACTGTTTGGCCAGTTGCGCGTGGCGACCGATCTGCTGCCCGACACCACCAAGATGCTCACGCCCTATCGTTTGGCACGCGAAGGTCTCGACCTCGCCCTCATCTACGACACGCCGGGATCGGACGCGATGGACGAGCAGACTCTGCGCACGGCAGCGGGCGACGCCGATATGATCCTCTGGGTCAGTGCCGCCGACCGCCCCGACCGTCACGCCGATCGCGAGACCCTGGACAGCTTGCGCGCAGCGTTCGCCGAGCGCCTGACCCGTCGTCCGCCCCCGGTGCTCGTCGTGCTCAGCCATATCGATCGGCTGCGCCCGGTCCGCGAGTGGCTGCCGCCGTATGATCTCGCCGAGCCCAAGAGTCTGAAAGCGGAAAGCATCCTCGCCGCCGTCGAGGTGGTCGCGGCCGATCTTGCGATCCCGATCGCGAGCGTCATCCCGGTCTGTCTCGCCGGCGGGCGGGTCTACAACGTCGACGACGTCCTCTGGGCGGCCATTCTCGACCGTCTCGATGCCGCACAGCGCTCGCGTCTGCTGCGTTGCCAAGACGCGCGGAAACGCGAGGAAAACTGGTCGCTCGTGCGCAGACAATTGGCCAACGCGGGTCGCTTCCTGCTCGCCTTGCCCGAGCGCAGCACCGGCGCACGCAATCGACGATAGATGTCCCGCGGGATGCGACCGGCATCTTGCCGTCATGAATTGAAATCGAGGGCGATTTTCGGAACGTCCGACGCCGGAGGTTGACCCGGTTTGCACGGCTCGGCACAACGGCCTGAGCGCAGTGCGCCGTCGGCAGCGCGCTGGACGCCCTACAACGCCGACGGTGCCGGCTTGGCGCCGGCGCGACCGCTGAATACCTCAAGGTCGGAGCGAATCAACCTCCAGCAGGGCTCGCCGAGCTCCTCCTTCGGTCCGTTGACCTCGACCCTGAGATAGATGTCGGGCTCCTCCAGATAGATACAGAGCTGCAGCTCGATCGGCCGATCATCCGCGGTGTTCGCCGCGTAAAGCTCCAGGGTCAGATCGAATGCGTTGCTCGAGAGACGGGGCTGTCCGGTTTCGACGCGGACCAGCCCGCAATTGGGCTCGGCGCAGCGGCGGCGCAGGGCATAGCCCAGCTCGCGGTCGCAGAAGACACAGAGGGTGCGATTGACCTCGGCGAGGCGACGCTGTGCGTCTCGAAGGCGATGAGGGTATGGGACCTCGTCGCGGATCTCCTCGCGCAGCACGCGTCTCAGGCGGTCGAAGGCCTTCGGCAATGTTCCGCTGTGAAAGCCACGGCGGAGCATCCCGCGCATGGTTTCGCCATGGCCGCCGATGATGGCCGGCTCGATCGGCGTGCTCTCCAGATCGGATCGACGCACCGCCCCGATCCGGACCGCGTCGTATCCGCCCTGGTGCGAGCCGACATGATTGGCGGCATAGATCCTCCGATTCTCCTTCAGCTCCCAGACAAGGAAGCCTGCGAGCCCCGGCAACAAGAGGATGGTGACGGTCACGAAGGGGTAGGCGATCAGCTTCGGCAGAAAGGGCTCCGTGAGTGCAACGAGCAGCCCGGTGAGCGCGGGAAGGAAGGGCAACATCAGCTTGTGCGCGATGGTGACCAGAGGGAAGTGTTTGATCGGATTGACTTGCGGCTCCACCAACACGGTCACGTAAAACTGGATGATTGCCTCCGTGAGATTCCAGACCGGCGCAAACAGGGACTTGACGACAAGCGCGAGCCGCGACTCTCCGAGCTGATGGCTCAGCAACTCCTCGATGCGATGGAGTCCTTGCTCGAAGCGGCGCGTGACCTCTTTGAAGAAATGGAGCAGCTCCCGAACCAGTCCGATCACCAGAGTCTGATTCAGGCGCCGCAGGATCTGCCACGCGGCGCTCGCTGCGTTGTCGAGCATGCGTCGACCCGCCGGCGTATTGCGTGCGAGCGTGCCGATCGCAAAGGCCGGGATCAGCAGGGACAGACCGTAATCGATCTCAACCCCGTCGATCAGCAGACCCAGTCCCACGAAGGGGAGCACGATCAGCAAGCCGATGAACAGCGGCTGGACGAGGTTGCGATCCAGGCCGCGGACGAGGCTCGTCGATAGAAGTCTCGCGACGGGCGCCCAGCGCAGCAGCTTGCGTACCCCGTCGAACAGCAGTAGACGGACGGTCCACGAAAGGGCACGCCAGATCGTCTTGGCGATCGCTCGCCCGACGCGAGTGTAGGCGAACGCGTTGATCAGCAGCGCCAGGAGCAGTACCAGCCAGGCCGGCGCCAGGTGGACGGAGCTTCCCTCGGGCGCGATCAGGCCGGCCAGGATGTCGACGGTCTTGAGTCCGAGGAAGGCCAGGCCCGCCGGGAGGATCAGGTGACGAAGGATCAGCCGGCCCTGCGGCGTGCCGAACAGGGGTGCGCCGAGCTGCTGTAGGCCCTTGATATAGAACTCTCCCGGCTTATAGACGCCGGGGAGGGCTTTGGCGGCGATGCGATCGAAATGCGCAAGGCGGTCGCCGTGGAGGATCTCCTCCAGGGTTGGGTCGGGTAAGCGCAGGATATTACGTGCGACGATGTCGCGTACGTCGGTAAACTTCAGATGGCGGCGTCTTCGGATGACATCGAGCAGCTCCTCGCGCATCTTGTGGGCCGCGACCTGCTCGCGATGGTTGGCCGGGTTGAAACCGGCCTCTTCGAGCGAGGCACGAAGATGAGGTCGGAGCTGGTCGGCCAGGCGCCACGACAGCTGCTCCGAGAGCCGCCGCAGGGGCACGGCGAATCGTTCGACGTCCTGCACGGGCCACTCGATCTGCTCGAGCCGGCTCGCGGCGACCTCGAGTGCGCGCAGTGCCTTCAGGCGCGCCTGAAAGGGCAGGATCTGTCTCGGCTGCACCTTTCCGCCGCTCGCCGCCCATTGAAACGGGCGCAGGCGGTAGTAGGTTTTTCGGCTCTCCAGCAGAACGCGTTCCAGGTCGCGCAGGATCAGGTACGCCGAGCGTGCGGAGCCGGAGCGCATGACCTCCGTGCCGAGGCGCTCGGTCAAGGCGCTCAATTCGCCCGCCGTTTCCGGGCTCAGTTTCGCGTTGGCGGCGATCAGATCCGCCAAGGTGCTCTCCGCGGCAGCGGCACGTTGGGTGAGGGTTGCGCGGACGGCGTCCTGCGCATCCATGCAGGGCTCGCCCATGGCGATAAAGCGTCGTTGCGCCAAAGCCAGGTTGAGGAGCGCGGCGGCATAACGGTCGTCGAGCTCGGCGCGCTGGGCCTTGCGCACCGCATCGGCGAACAAGGCGAGATGAAGATCCAGCCGGATCCCACGAGGTCCTGCCGCGGATCGTCGACGGCTGAACAGGGTCGGGATGGCCAGTAGTGCGTCCAGGAGTGGGCCGGCCGGGGTGATCGCGATGTCACGGAGTCTGGTTGGCCAGTCTCGCCGGGCCAGTTGAGAGGCGTCGTGCAGGACCGCGAGACAGCGCGCCTCGACCTCGCCGGCAGGGCTCGCGGGCGGCGGAGCGGAGGCATCCGGCGGTGCGGGCTCAACCGGGCTGTACGGTGTTTCGCGGCCCTCCCGGGCCGCGGCCGCACGCGCGAAATCCGGATCCGAATCACCGTAGGGGAGGCCGGACGGGAGAAGCGGCAGATATTCGGGGACACCGCAGCGGTGATCAGGCCGCGTATGCTCAAGCAAGCGCGGTAGCCGACCGCCCTGGAGCGATGCGGGGAGATCGAGCCCGCTTTCGACGAGCCACAGATCGAGCGCATGCCAGTCGCGGACCGTCGGGAAAAAGAAACCGCGCGCTCCGGGTGAAAAGTAGCGCAGCCGCGCGACCAGGGCCACGAAACTGCGGCAAACGAAGGCGTCTCCGATGCCTGCAGGGACGACCCCGTCACGGGTCATGATGTCGCGCACTTCGGCCAACGCCAGCGGGCCGATTCGGTGAGCCAGACCGATCGGGCCGAACGGATCCACGTCGAGATTGTCGTCGCGGGCCATCTGCCAAGCGCGCGCGACCTCAGCCTCGAATCGCCGTGCCCAGTAGTCGCGCAGCAGTCTCGTGAAGCCGACACGGTCGAGTCTCTGCTCGGGCGGGATCGGCAGGAGGATCACGTAGTCGGGCAGGTTGAGCCCCTCGATGACCGCAAGCGCCTCCGGATTTTCCGATTCCAGCCCCGTGAGAAAGGCGCTGGATGGCATCAGGTAATAGGCGAGCTCCGGGATCGAGATGTCGCGTGCCTCGGTTGACAAGTGGTCGATGATCAGGCGTTCGATGGCCCTTGGATGGAACAGGAAGACACCTTCGGCCGGTTTGAGGACGCGCCCGCGGAAAAGCTTCGCGGTCGTTTCGGCGCTGGCGGAGAGGGTAGGGTCAGACACGGCGCTCGGGATGCTAGGTCGAAGGGGGCGGCATGATCGCGCAGCGCGCGGAGTGTCCCCGCGTCGTTGCCCACGCGCCCTATCGTAATTCCATTAGCTTAATGAAGGAAATCGATCGATGCTGATCCCGAGCCGCGATTACGGTGTTGCGGTTCGGCCTCGGGTGGCCGACTAGGCCTTGGCCGGGATCGGCCCATTGTTTTCCAGGATTCCGGTTTCCCCTTCGCTCTTGGCGATAATCACGGCACCGCAGGAATCGCTGAAGACGTTGACGGAGGTGCGCATCATGTCGAGGATTCGATCGACCGCCAGGATTAGGCCGATTCCTTCCAACGGCAGGCCGACGGCGGACAGGATGATGGCGATGGCAACGAGGCTGGCGGCCGGGATGCCGGCCACGCCGATCGATGTCAAGAGGGCCAGGATCACGATCATGAACTGGGTTGCGAGGCCGAGCTCGATGCCGTAGGCCTGTGCGATGAACATGACGGCGACGCATTCATACAGCGCGGTCCCGTCCATGTTCACGGTCGCGCCCAACGGCAGCACGAAGCTCGAGGTCCGGTTGGAGACACCTGCGTTCTTCTCGACGCATTCCATCGTCAGCGGGAGCGTGGCCGAGGAGGAGGCGGTCGAGAAGGCCGTGAGCAGCGCGGCACCCATGGCACGATAGTGACGACTCGGCTTCACACCCCCGACGAACAGGAGCAGCAGAGGCAGCGTCACGAAGAAATGGATGCCGAGCGCGATCACGACGCTGAAGAAGAAGAGCGCAAGCGGCCCGAATGCCTCCAATCCGGTATCCGTCACTGTCTTGGCGACAAGGGCGAAGACACCGATGGGCGCGAAGCGCATCACCAGCTCGGTGATCTTCATCATCACCTCGAAGACGCCGTTCCAGAAGTCGAGCTGGGTCTGTGCGAGGTTGCCGTTCAGGCGTGTGATGAAGAATCCGTAGAGCAGACTGAAGAAGATCAGCCCGAGCATCTGCCCCGCTGCCGCCGCTGCGACGATGTTCGTCGGCACCATACGCAGAAAGATCTCGACAATATCGGCGGCACCCTTGTCCGCGAATTGAGCCTCCAGGTCGCTCTTGCTGGCCGATAGTCCGAACACCTCCTCGGCCGAGCCATCCACCACACCCGGCTGAATGATGTTGACGACCAACAATCCCACGATGATGGCGAGCAGACTCGTCGTCGCGTAGTAGCCGATGGTCTTGCCCCCGAGACGCCCGAGATTGCTCGAGTTGCCGATTCCGGCGACCCCGACGATGATCGAAGACACGATCAGGGGTACAATCAACATCTTCAGGGCGTTGAGGAAAAGCTCGCCCAGAAAGGCGAAGATCGCGTATAGGGTAACCCCGAAAAGCCCGGTATCGGGCTCGATGATCAACCCAATGAGGATCGCCAACACGAGCGCGATCAGGATCTGCCAGTGGAGCTTCATTTTGAGAACCGACATCGACGTCTCCGAATGGCTCTGAGGTGTTCCGGCACGGGTCAGCGCGCGCCTGATTGCGGGATCTCTCATCCGCGCGGAAGAACTCGGCGATCCATCTTCGCCGAAGGTCGAGCCGGCTCGGCGTGCTCGAAGGGGTACTCGTGCAACCGCGCAGAGGGGCACATCTTATGCCGTACGCCGTGCCGAGACCAGACCGTCACAGCACACAGAGAGCGAACATCGTCAGCCATGCACTATCGCGTCTACTACTTATTCGAGCGTTCGGGGGAGTCGGTCTCGTCTGCGAGTGCGCTGGAGGTGAGCAGCCGGGAGATCCGAGAGCAGCTGCTGCCTCGCCTACAGCATGAAGACGATTATCTCGGGATCATCGATCACGCCGAGAACACCCTGCAGATCCTTCGCGAGCCCGGCTCGATCCGGTATTGGGTCGAGCTCCCCATCGATGCGGCCAAGGCCTCCTACGGTCGACACATGGATTTCGAAGAGGTGGATCAGCTCATCCGGGAGCTCCCCTCGGTCTTCGATCGTGAAGCCATTCCCGGACTCGAATATCGCCCTTGGTGAGTCTGGATGAATGAATCGACACGCAAGGTCCAACCCGTTTCGGCGGAGCCCGAAACAACCGATCCAATCAAGACGACAACCGGCTTTGTCTATCTCCTTCAGGCCCTGTCGTTCATTTTGGGCGTGACATCCGTCATCGGCGTCATCGTCAACTATCTGCGCCTCGCCGAGGTCCGGGGAACCTGGCTCGAATCACATTTCGTCTGGCAGATCCGTACCTTTTGGTTCCAACTCTTATGGGGTCTTATCGGTCTGGTGACCAGCGTGTTTTTGATCGGCTTTCTGATCTGGGGCGTCGTGTACTTCTGGACGCTCTATCGCGTCGTTAAAGGGTGGCTCAATCTGGCCGAAGAACGCCCGATGTATGCCGACTGAACCGCGTTTCGGGTGACAGCTGCGATCTTCTCGCGTGCCGTGGGCGCCCCGTCCGCCAATTGACGTCGGAGCGGACGCGGTTCAGATGATTTCGACCATCGAAGAACGCGGGGCGTGGATTGCCGGACTGGTGCGAGTCTAGCGCGTCAGCGATTCACCAAGAATCGATCAGGCGGCTGGGTGAGTTCGCGGACCCCGGCAATAGCGGGGGGCGTTCTTCATGAAACAGGCCGGTAGACGTAGGGTGAACGAGCGAGAGCGAAGTCCACCGGGTCCTGCGCCGGTGCTGGAGATGGTGTACTGCGCTGTGCTTGTCCACCGTACAGCGCTTGTCCACGTTGGAGCGCTTGTCCGCCCGACCGATCCGGTCAGTGAGGTGACCGGGCTGGATGATGGGCGAGGTCCGCTAAGGTGGTTCAGCGCACGGCCAAGATCAGCAGCACGACCAGCGCGACAACCGCACCGAGCGGCAGAATCGCCGCCTGCCAATCTCCCTTTTCCGCCTTCGGGCCGTTCTCCTGCCAGTGTTTGTAGGCCGGCCAGAGATAGAACAGCATCAGGACGAGCACCGCCGCAGCGGCGATTTTCAGCGCTAGCTCCATGGAATCATCTCCCTGCCCCGAGCGGGGTCATGTCTAGAGCCCGAACAAAAACCCCGGCGCTTGGCCGGGGTTCGTGCCCGAAGAGGGGCTCGTCGATCAGTCGTCGCCCATGATCCCCAGGATCTGCAGCAGACTGATGAAGATGTTGAAGATCGAGAGATAAATCCCGTAAGTCGCCATGATGTAGTTGGTCTCTTCACCCCGTGCGATTCGGCTCGTGTCGAACAGGATAAAGCCGCTCATCAGGAGAATGATGGCCGAAGAGATCGCCAGCGAAAGCGCCGGCATCTGGAGGAACAGGTTCGCCACGATCGCCAGGATCACGACCATCATGCCGGCGAAGATGAATCCGCCCATGAAGCTGAAGTCACGCTTGCTGGTCAATGCGTAGCCCGACAGACCCAGGAAGATCGCCGCGGTTCCGCCAAAGGCCAAGCCAACCGTCTGCGGGCCGTTCGGAAGGGCGAGGTACATGGACAGGATCGAGCCCAGGCCGAACCCCAAGAGTCCGGTGACGACGAAGATGACACCGATACCCTTCGATGAGTTGGCCGTGCGCGGAAGCACGAAGATACCCATCAGCATCGCGACGATCACCGAAACGAGATACATCCAGCTCGGTACGGCAAGGGCGATCGACACCATCGCGGTGAAGGCGCTGAAGCCCAGCGTGGCGGCGAGCAGCAAATAGGTGTTCTTGAGCACCTTGTTGGTCGAGATGACCGACTGCGAGCTGCGTGCGACGGTAAAGTCAGTGTTGGCCATTGGTGTGGTCACTCCGGTTAAGACAAGTCCAAGCTGCCGAGTCTGACTCGGCGAGAAGATCCGAGTTCCTGAAGGATACCTGATGGAGTCGCTCACGCAAGCATCAAGGCGTTTGGGTCCGCCTTTGACATGCGGTATCCTTCCCTCCGCTTCCACTTGGCGTTCGATGCCCGACAGCGTCGGGGGGTATTGGGCCGGGCGGTCGATTCGGAGAGGTGGCTGAGCGGTCGAAAGCGGCGGTCTTGAAAACCGTTGAGGGTTTATCCCCTCCGTGGGTTCGAATCCCACCCTCTCCGCCAATTAATTCAAAGCCTTACATATCTTTCTTGGGGTCCTCTGCGGCTGCTCTCGCTCACGTCCGCCCTCGCCCCAGCGCCCTGCGTGTCCGTACTCATCCGTGTCTGCATGGCGCTTTCCGGTTCGGTCCTCGACACGGCAGTGTCTAAAACCTCGATATATTCGAGTCATTGAGCCCGAAAAACCGACAATCGTGCGCGGCGCGCAACGGTTGCCGATCTCGCTGGCCGAGTTGCCTGTCTGTCGCATGGCGTCTGCGCTCAGCGCTGATCCTCGAGCCCGGTCAGGGTCCAGAGTCGGTCGATCTGCGCACGGAGCTCCGCGACCTCGACCTCCAGAGCTTCGATGCGGGCGCTGCGGGTCGGCTCGCCGCTCGACGCGCGCGCGGACTCCGGTATGTCCTCGATCTTGGGTCGCCCGCAGAGCAGGTGCGCGTAGCGCTCCTCCCGCTTGCCTGGCTGTCGCGGTAGCTCGACGACGAGCGGGCGGTCGCGCTTGGCCATGCCGTGCAATGTGGTGATGACCTGATCGAGATCCTTGAAATCGGCCAGCCGTGCGGTGTTGGTGCGCAACTCGCCGATGGTCTGGGGGCCACGCAACATCAGGGCACACAGCAGGGCATGCTCTTCTCGGCTCAGCAGGAAGGTGCCGACGATCTTGTGGTCGTAGCGTTCGGTGCGACCCGAAAGACTGGCGTAGATGAGGCCGCGGTCACGCAATTGATTGACCACGTGGCCGACCTCGCCGGGGGTCATGTTCATGACGGGATGGCGAGCGCTCTTCTGGTTGCAGGCGCTGACGAGGCTGTTCAGGGTCAATGGGTATTGGTCGGGTGTGGTGCGCTGCTTTTCCATGAGGCAGCCGAGGACGCGTGCTTCCGCCGGGGTCAGCATGGCATCGGAGGTTTCGGGGTCGTGCTCGATCGTCATGGTTGGCGGTCCTCTGGTGGTCGGTTGACGGATTCGGCGGCCGGGGCCGCTGGCCATTCGCGCATGCGCCGCACGGCCCAATCCAGGACGGTGCGCACACGTTCGTTCAGAAGCGCCCGCGCCTCTGCTTCGGTGACCCAGCGAAACTCCTGGTGCTCGGCAAAACCAAGTTGCGGGTTGATCCCCAGGGCCACATCACCGTGCGGTGACTCCGCCAGATAATAACGCGCGACCTTGCCGCGACCGTATGGCGGCGTTTCCACGAAAGACGTCCCCCAACGAAAATCCAGGTCGGTCAGTCCGGTCTCTTCGGCGACCTCGCGGCGTGCGGCGCTCAACGGCTCTTCGCCGGGCTCGGTCTCGCCCTTGGGGAAATCCCAGTAGCCGTAGCAGCGCAGAATCAGGACATGGATCTCGGATCCGAACCGACGGACCGGAACGACGCCGGCGGAGAGGATCAGTCGGCGTTTCATTCGGCGCACTCGCGTGTTGCAGATACCAATGGAAGCGACGGAGACGACGCGTCTTGCATGGCTGTCGCGCGGGGGAGGGTCTCGCTTGGGGCGGACCGCAGCGCGGCGGCTGCGCGTCGGATGCGGGTGATGATCGCGTCGCGACCCTTCGTGCCGAGGCGGTCCGCCAACAACGTGGGGCAATGGAGCTGGCGGGCGACCGCGATCAACAGTGCTGCGTCGTCGTCCGCGATGCGTCCGGCTCGCAGGCAGGATCCGAGTCGGCGCCGGACGAGCTCGGCCAGGAGCGGGAGGGTGGCGTCCAGAGAGCGATAGCCTTCGGTGAAGCCGCTCAGCTCATGGTCGTCGATCGCATCTCGACAGAGGGTCGATGGCAGCTCGCCGGAGCCCGGGACGGGTGGGGTGCGGATCGCAGCGACGAGCGCGAGAAGGGTGGCGGGGGCGAGCATGCGCAGCGGGCCGCCCAACAGCACCGGGAGCCGGGATTCCAGGCGTGCCTCGGCCCCTGCGGCAAAGCGCCAACCGCGCGCGTCGAGACGGCGCAGCACGACGAGCGCATGCTCGCCGCTTGCGGCATTTCGGCTGGTGCCTATCTGTGCCGGGCGAAAGCCGCAGCGGTCCCAAAAGCGGATCAATTCCGGTGTCGCGCCGAAGCTCGCGCCGAGGAGATCGACGCCCTCGGTGCGACCGTCACGCGCGAGACGGCGCAGCAGTCTGCGGCCGAGCCCGCGGCGTGCAAGCGCCGGATGGACGGCGATGCGGATCACGCGTAGGTAGCGCAGGGCAGGGGCCTCGGCGAGTCCGGCATGCGTCGACAGGGTCTGCGGGAGCAGGTGACCACGCGGCCGTCGTCGCCCCCTGAAGATCGCCTCGCACAAGGCGGGATCGGTGAAGCCGCCTTCCTCCGCGGCGAGCAGGGTGGCGACGACGTGCCCGCGCGATCGCAGCGCGTAGACGCGGACATTCGGACCGTCCAGCAGCATGCGCAGATCCATCGGCCGGGTCTGGTAATGGGCCAGGACGAGCAGACCGAAGAGCTCGCGCAGGGTCTTCTCGTCTTGGACCAATGCGTCGCGGTCGAGACGCTCGCAACGGATATCGGCGAGGTCGGCTTCGCGCAGCTCCTCCTCCGAGGCGGGGGCTGCGTCGAGCAGCAGGGCCCGGAAGGTCAGGGCTTCGAGCGGGTCACCGTCCGCCCAGCGAATCGGTGTGTCGAGGGCGATTGCGCGCCAATTCGGTGTGAGCCGATCCAGCGTGTTGCGAAAACGTACGTCGAAGCCGCGCCCGGTGCCCTCGTAGCCGTGGACCGTGGTCGCGAAGACGACGCGCGGGTAACGGGAGAGTAGGGTCTCAAGGATGGGCGCGGGGATGCCGGCGGCCTCGTCGATCAGGAGCAGATCGGCTGCCGGTGTTTCCGCGGCGAGATCGGCAGGGGAGACGAAAGCGAGTGATCCCGATGCACGACTGTGCACGGATCGATCTGCCATCGGTGGCGTCGCCGTGTCCGTCGTCGTCCCGGTCCACTTATCAGGAGCGGAGGCCCTAGCATGATCGTCCAACACGGCTGCGGCGTGCTTGAAGAGCGCGTCGGCCGCCGAGCGTCGCGGCGCGGTCGCCAGGATTCGGAGCGGACTATCGCGCAGCAGTCGGCCGGCGGCGAGGCCCAGGGCGGCACTCTTGCCGCGTCCGCGATGCGCTCGGATCACGAGCGGGCGGCGTGCACGGCCGTGTGCGACCGCCAGGATGGCCGCGATGGCGTGATCTTGATCCGATGTGGCGGGCTCGGCGGGGTCGGGGTCGCTGTTTTTGGTGGTCTGGCCAGGGTCGTCCGGCTCCGGGGTGACGCGCGTGCTGTCGGAGACGAATCTCTTCGCGCTCGAGATGCTTTCCGGGCCACCTTGGGCACGATGGACGACACCCGGGTCGGACCCGAGCAGCCTCGCGAGCCGGCGCAGGAAACGCCCGCCGACCGATGCTGCCGTATTTGGCCAAACAGCGATGCGCTCGGCTTGCGGGTCGACGAGATCAGGCCAATCGGCCAACGGCGGGGTCAACAGCAGGAGGAGACCGCCTCTGCGAATCGCCCCGGTGGCCGCGCCGAAACCATCCGGGTCGAAGCCGCTGTGGGCGTCATAGACCAAGAGATCGAGATCGCTGCCGAGCAGCCGGTCCGCGGCCCGCAGCGCAAGGGCGCCGTCGGCCAGGGATCGCTCGGTTAGCCAGTTCGGAACCTGATCCGCGAGCGCGGCGACGCAACGCCGCGCAAGGTCTGCGGTCCAGTCCGCATCACCGCTCAACAGCAAGGTCGCGCGATGACCGGCGCCTTGTGCATGTCGCTGCAGCGTGCGGACGAGGGTTTCGAGGGTGTCCTCATGCAAGCGCGCGAGGGTCTCTTCAGACACGGATCCGCCGGGACGGATGGGGCCACGGCCTCGTTGTCCGGTAGTTCCTCGGCGGCAGACACCGGATCCATTCCGGATCCGGGATCCCGATGTTCGCACGGGGATGCGGGCACGGCATCGGCATCGCTCAGTCGCCCAAGGGTCCGGTCACCGGCACGAAACGCACCGGCAGGAGGTCACGGCGTCGCAGGGTGCCGTCCTCGTCCTTGTCGAAGATCGCGAGCTGTTGGACGCTATGCGTCTCGCCGATCGGCATCACCAGACGGCCGCCGGGTTTCAGTTGATCGATCAGCTGGTCCGGAATCACGGGCGCGGCGGCGGTCAGGATGATGCCGTCGAACGGAGCGGCCTCGGGCCAGCCGAGCCATCCGTCGCCGGCACGGACCTGGACCTGCGGGTAACCCGCGGCCTCGAGATTCGCGTGCGCGCGCTCGGCCAGCTCGGGGACGATTTCGACCGAATAGACATCGACCCCCATCTCAGCCAGTACGGCCGCCTGATACCCGGACCCGGTGCCCAGCTCGAAAACCCGGTCGCCGGGGCCGACGTCGAGCAGCTGACTCATGATGGCGACGATGTAGGGCTGAGAGATGGTCTGCCCGCCGCCGATCGGCAGGGGGTGATTGGCATAGGCCAAGGCGCGTTGAGCGTTCGGTACGAAGGCGTGGCGAGGCACTCGAAGCATGGCCTCGGCAACCCGAGGATCGAGCCGCGCGAAACCCAGCTCGGGGGCGGTCATGCGGACCTCGGCCTCGATCTTCTCGACGAGTCGTTGACGTTCCGCGGTCATGTCTTGATCCGATGCGCAGGCGTTGACCGTCGTGAGCAGGCAGAGTCCGACGGCGAGGAGTAAGCAGTCAACCGAACGCAAAGGGCCTCTGCGGTCGGTCATTTGAACAGATCCTCCGCGGCACGTTTCAGCGACTCCGGGTCGGTCGACGCGCTCGGGAGATCGCCGGGTTTCAGCGCAGGCGACTGCAGCAGAGGCTGAAACCAGTCGCAGAAGTTGGATCGGTCTTTCGCAATGACGCGATCCACCATCGGTTCCCGGCACTCGTTGGGTCGTCCGGGCGCGTAATGCCGACAGTTGCGACAGCAATGGGTCGGTTTGTCGCAACCGGGGCAGCGCAGCTCGCGCCCGTAATCGAGCTTAGTCAGTCCCCGCCCGCAATTCCAGCAATGTCCTCTGATCTCCTCGCCCATGATGCGCCTCGGTCGGCCGGTGTACCGGCGTGAAACTAATCGCCGAGGTTCGGGACGTCAATGCATCAAGATCTCGATTTGCAACCGCTGGTTGTGGTCGGCTTCCGGCACGAGGCGTCGGATGCGGGCGCTCAAGCGGCGTTGTCGCGCCAGCAGCCTGGCGACGACCAGGTTCTCGCCACGCGGGAGATAGCCCAGCATGTGGCCCTGCCAAAGGATGGCCACGGCATCGCCGTCGTGCGGGTTGTCGCGCTCCGCGCTGAGGGTCAGGGGGGAGCCGGCCCGCAGTGCGGGCAGGAAAGCCGGTGCCTCATGGTGGCGGAAACCCGCGAGGCGACTGCGCTGGATGACCAGGTGACGGCCGATGACGGCCTCGTCGAGAGAGGGCTCGGGGACATTCGTTGCAGATCGTTGCCGATGGGACATTGGGGTCGCCTCATGGGTCCGGTGAGCGTGATCCTAAACAGGTGGGTGGCTCAAAAGGTGAGCCACCGAGGCGTTTTTTCGTTTCGAGAGGGTTGCGGATCCGATCGATCCTCGACATCGGCGTTGCGTCGGCGGAGCCGTTTTTTGGCGAGGTTGCGCCGAAGATGGGGGTGCAAAACCACTCCGTCGACTGGTTGCGGCTCGCGCCGCACGGCGCAACCAGCGGGGCCGCGCTGCAACCGAGCCGAGGAGCGCCTCAGAGAATCAGGGCCACGACCGCTCCCGTCGACAGCGTTGCCATGGTCCCGGCGAGGATCGACTTCAGTCCCAGGGCGACGATCTCGTCGCGGCGTTCCGGCGCCATGGCCCCGAGGCCGCCGATCATGATGCCAAGGCTGCCGAGATTGGCGAATCCGCAGAGTGCGTAGGTCATGATCAGCCGGCTTCTCTCGCTGAGCTCGGCACTTGCGGTGCCGGCGAGCTCCAGGTAGGCGATCAGCTCGTTGAGGATGGTCTTAATGCCCATCAGGGAGCCGGCCACCTGCGCCTCGGACCATGGGATGCCGATCAGCCAGACGACCGGCGCCATCGCCCAGCCGAGGATGCGCTGTGCGGTCAAGGGCTCGCCGGCGACCGTCGGCAGCAGACCCAGCATCTGGTTGGCGAGACTCACCAGCGCGACCATCACGATCAACATCGCCAGGATGTTGAGCCAGAGCGGGATGGCATCGAGCGTCCCGCGTGTAATGGCGTCCATACTGCTGCGCGACGCGCTCGGGATAGCGACGATCGAGCGGTCCGCCTCCTCAGCGTGCTCCGGCACCAGAACGCCGGCGATCATCAAGGCCGCGGGTGCGCTGATCAGGGAGGCGGTCAGGATATGTCCCATCGCGTCCGGCACGGTGTCGGCCAGGATCCCCGCATACAGCACCATGACGGTTCCGGCGACGGTCGCCATGCCGCAGGTCATGAGCGCGAAGAGTGCCGAGCGCGATAGTCCCGCGAGGTAAGGCCGGATCAAGAGTGGTGCCTCGGTCATGCCGACGAAGACGTTCGCCGCCGCGCCCAGACCCAGCGCCCCGCCGGTGCCCATGGTCCGTCGCAAGAGCCAAGCGAAGCCTTGCACGAGCAGCGGCAGCACGCGCCAGTGGAAGAGCAGGGCGGAGAGTGCGCTCATCACCAGGATCAACGGGAGCGCCTGAAAGGCGAGTACGAAGCTGTTTTGCGGGTAGCGCGTCTCGAAGGGTGCTGCGCCGCCGCCGAGGAAACCGAAGACCAGCTCGGTGCCGGCTTGGGTGGCGCGCTGCACGGCCAGCACGAGGTCGGTGAGAGCCAGAAAGGCGGCTTGGGCGAGCGGCAGCTTCAACAGCAGAAGGGCAAGCGCGATCTGCAGGGCCAGGCCAGCGAGGACCAAGCGCGGGCTGACCGCGCGACGTCGCTCGCTAGCGAGCCAGGCCAGACCGAGGATGACACCCAGTCCGAGCAAGGGCTGCAAGGTGCTCAGCATACGGCCGGGCCGACTCAGTGCTGCGAGGGGGAGGGCTCGTGGCGGGTCAACTCGGCGAAGAGCTGTTTGGCGTCCACCGCATCGAATGCGTAGTTGCGGTTGCAGAACTCGCAGGTGACGCTGACCGCGCCCTGCTCGGCGATGATGTCGTCCACCTCGTCCGGGCCGAGGAGCTTGAGCGTCTCCTCGATTCGGGTGCGCGAGCAGCCGCAACGAAAGGCGATCGGTTCGGGCTCGAAGAGCCGAATCGACTCCTCGTTGAAGAGCCGATAGAGGAGATCGCCGGTGGATTGGCCGGTCAGCTCCTCGGGCGTCAGGGTCCCTGCGAGCATCCCGATCCGCGACCAATCTTCGTCGCTCAAACCCTCGCCGGGGAGGCGCTGCAGCAGCAGTCCGGCGGCACGGTTCTCGCCGGCGGTGAGCCAGAGTCGTGTCGGGAGCTGCTCGGAGTCGACGAAATAACGCTCGATCGCCGCCGAGAGATCCGACCCCTCCAACGGGACGATCCCCTGGTAGGGTTCGGCACCGCGACGCTCGATCGTTAAGGCCAGATGGCCCTCGCCGAACCGAGCCGCGAGTGTTCCGTCGATAGGCACCTCGCCTTCCCAGCGGGCAAGCCCGCGCACCTTGTGCTCGTGAGTCGCCTGAGCAACCAGGGTGCGGATGGGTCCTTTTCCTTGCGCTTGCAGGATGAGAGAGCCTTCGAATTTGATCGTCGAGGCAAGCAAGGTGACCGCGGCCAACGACTCGCCGAGCGGATTGCGGACCGCTTCCGGGTAGGGGTGCGCACCGAGGACGGCACGCCAAGTCGCGTCCAGGTGGACCAGGTTGCCGCGAATTCCGATGTTCTCGAAGGTGAAGCGGTAAAGACGATCCGAGTCGCTCATCCGGTACTCCAAGGGGTCCACTGTGGCCCTGTTACATCTTGTTGCAATTTGTCATCGATCGAGGCGTGTGTCCGATCCGCAGCGTCGGATTCTTCTGATCGCCCTTATCGCGCTTGATGTCTCTCATAGTTTCAATCTGTTACATGGGCTGCACAGGTCGGCTTCAGGCGCTTTGGGTGGCTCGGCGAGGCTTGCAACTACTTAAGCAAAGACTAATATTAGAGCCAACGATGTAGCTAAAAGGAAACAATCATGATGCCTCTTATCTTAAGTCTGATCACGGCAACCTTCTTCTTGGCCTTGGCCGGCGCGACCTACGGAGCCGAAGCGCTCGTGACCGATGCCTGGATCCCGATGGTGTTCTTAGGTCTGCTCGGATCCGGGATCACCGTCTTTATCCTGAGCGAGCAGGCGAAGCAGTGACCGACACGACATCCACCGAACCCCGGTGCGCCTTGGCGCACCGGCGCTCGACCCACTCAGCCTTGGCCTGAGTCCCGCAGGAACTCATCGACAGCCTCGGAGAGGTCGCGTTCTCCCGCGAGAACGGCCGGCTCGAAACCCCGCCTCCAGTAGGGCATCAAGAGACGCGCCTGACGCCACTCCTCGAAGAGGATTCGCGCCAAGGGTCCGCCTTCTTCGATAAAGCCCGAATCGCGAAAATCCCGCTCCGCGCGTGCACGGTCGTAGTCGAATCGCACGATCTCCCAGATCCAACGCCCCCGACGCTCTTCGAGCAAGGCATAGCTCCCACGTGTGTCGCCGTCGAACGGCGAGCCGACCGAGCCGACGTTCAGGATAGGTGTACCGTCCAGCTCCCGGTGGAGGGGCCGGTGCGTATGCGCCGTCACGAACAGGGCGACATCCACCGGGAGGTTGCCGCGGATGTCCTCGTCCGAAACCCCGGCCGAGATGCCGAAGCGGTTCCCGGCCATGGTCCCGTGCGTGACGTGCACCCAGCTTGAATCGCTTTCGCCGTGGAAACAGAGATGATCCGGCCAGCCTTCGAGTGCCGCGATGCGCTCGCGCACCTGCTCGTAGGTCCAGTCGGCGAAACGCCGCATCTGTCCTTCCAGCTCCGTGCGCGGCGGCTCCTGAGCGCAACGCAAGATCCAAGCCTCGTGGTTGCCCTTCACCGGCAACCAACCACGTGTGCGGCGCAGCTCGTCGAACAGCTCGACACAGGCAAGGCTGCTCGGCCCGCGATTGACAAGATCCCCGTCCATCACCACCAGATCCGGATCCCAGTCGAGGATCCGCTCGACCGCGACCTCCATCGCCGGGAGGTTGGCTTGAACATCGGAAAAGATCGCAACCTTCATGATCTGGGCGTCCCGTGTTAAACCGCGTCCCGTGCGGTATGCGTCGTTTCGAGTGGGCGGCCGGTGCGGCATCCCTCTGAGATGATGGCGTCGACGCGGTTTAAGTATTGAATTCGTAACTGCGAACCTCTGCATATCGCGGCGTACGGACGCGGTTCAGGAGGCGACTTCGCCGATCTGCTTGCGTACCGAATCGACTTTTCCGTGGAGACGCCCGCCCTGACCCTTGCGGATGTCGAGCTTCGCCGTTGCATAGACGCGCTCGCAGCCCAGTGCCTCGAGGATCTCATGGGCGCGCTCGATCAACGCGAGCGCCTCGGTCAAGGTGTCCGTCTCGACGACGGTACCCATCGGCGAGAGTCTATAGTCGTGGCCACTGTCGCGGATCATGGCGATGACGGGGGCGACGAAACTGCTCAGACCGGCACCACGATCAACCGGAAAGATACTCAGATCGAGCAAAACGGACATGATGAGACCTTGATGATGCGCGTGGCTCGGCCGCGTGCCGAGGCATCGAAGCCGAGCGAGGATTGCCCTGCGGCGGACCTGAACTATAGACTGAAGGCCATTAGACGCCCTGCAACAGCCGGGAACAAGTCGACCGCAAAGGATTTCCAATGGCCATCCAGACCGACACCGAGACCCCGAGCGACGCCGCCGAGCCCGATTGGGAAACCCCCTTGTCGCTCACATTGACACCGTCACTCCTCATCCACTCCTTAATGGGGACGGCCAGCGCGGTCCACACGGGTTGGACGAGTTGTGTCGACGACTCGCTGGTCATTTCCGACTTGGTGTCGATGGAGGATCGGGCGGGAAACTATATCCGGCTGGCCGAGCAGGAGTTCGTCGAGGACGATCAGCCTGCGACCGTCTGGCATGACTGGACGCTCGAGGTGCGCATCGGCACCGTGCTGACCACGGGGCACTGGCAGTTCCCGGTGACCGCGCATCCCTCGGAGTGGGAATGGAACGCACGCGAGGCTGGTCGCGCGTTCGAACGCGCCTGTCTCTTGGTCGGGCGCCGGGTGCGACGTACCATGGCCGTCGAGGATCCCGTACCGACCGATTCGGTTCCGCGCGCGAGTCGGCATTAGTGGTTTAAGGTGCCAAGCCCGTTTCGTGACCCTTGCGATCGGATGTGGGCTCGGTTCATCTGTCGTTGCGAGTCGGCTTGCTTAGACCCCCGTCATCGTCCAGAGTGTTCGGGCAGGCCGGGCAAGGTGCCACGCCGCGCTCCGAGGAGAGAGGCATGAAGATCAGTGTCGATGTCGAAATGACGCCCGAAGAGATGCGCAAGCTGTTCGGCTTGCCGGACGTCGAAGCCTTTCAGCGCCAGTTGATGGACGACATCCGCGAGCGCATGGTCTCGGGCACCGAGGGTTACGACCCGATCAAGCTCTTCCAACCCTACGTGACCGGGACCATGGCCTCGTGGGACATGTTCCAGAAAATGCTCACTAATGCCGCGAGCATGTCCTCGGGAGGCGCCAGCTCGGGCAGCGAAAGCCCGGACGGTGAGTCCACGCCGCGCCGAAAATAGTGCGCACGACAGTGCGGAGGAGGTGACGAATGGTTCATCGCGTGCTGATCCTCGGCTGCAGGACCATGCGTGACGGGGTGGTCGTTTCGGCGATTTTCTTCGTCGCGGCCCTATTGCTCTTTATGGCCGTGCGCTTCGTGCTGCCCGACCTGGCCTACCTGCAGCAGATCGTCTTGTTCTTCGCCCTCGTTCTCATCATCCTCGCGCCGGTCGTGCTCGTCTCGACCTTTCTCCTGTCGGTGATCCCGGGCGCGCGCGAGAAGCTCGAGAAGTGTGAGCATTAAACCGCGCCCAGCGCAGTATGCGATGTTTTTGGATGGGATGGGTGCCGGAAGACTTGACGCGCGTTGGAGTCGGCGCGGTTTAAAATATTAAAAACTATATTATTTTGAACCGCGTTTGCGCTAGGGGTCGTTGATGTACAAAACGCCGATCTTACTCGAAAATCAGCATCTCCGGCTGGACGCGGTTTAGAACAAGCGACGACCGGGTCGGGGCGACTCCACAGGCCATGTGCAGTCGGGATGCTGACGCCCGGAAATCGCCTCAACCGGCCGCGGCATCGATCACGATCGGCGCCATCAGCGGCTCGCCGTCCAGCCAGGGCCGTCCATCCGCTCCCAATCGCAGGCGCCCTTGCGCGAACCAGCCGACGGCCCGTGGATAGATGATGTGCTCCAGCGCGAGCACCCGTTGCGCCAATGTCGCGGCATCCTCGCCCGGATGGATTGCGAGTCGAGCCTGAATGACGACAGGTCCGCCGTCGAGCTCGGGTGTGACGAAGTGGACACTGGCGCCATGCTCGCGCTCCTCGGCGTCCAATGCGCGCTGATGGGTGTGGAGCCCCCTGAACTTGGGTAGGAGCGAGGGGTGGATGTTGAGCATCCGCCCGGCATAGTGCACGACGAAAGCGGGTGTGAGAATCCGCATGAAGCCGGCCAAGACGACCAAGCCGGGCGCGTACCGCTCGATCAGGGCACGCAGTTCGGCCTCGTAGGGCTCGCGCCCCGCGAAGTCACGATGGTCCAACACCTCGGCCGGGATACCGGCGCGCCGGGCCCGTTCCAGGCCGAGGGCGTCGGGGCGGTTGCTGATGACGGCGACGATCTCGAAGCGCTGGCCGTGTGCCGCGTCGTCCATCAATGCCTGCAGGTTGCTGCCGCTGCCCGAGATCAGGGCGACGACACGCAGACGTCCGCCATCAGGCATGCGCGGCCTCGCCGACGTACCGGACGGACGATGGTCCTTGGCCCGTCTCGACCTGCCCGATCACCCGCGCATCCTCGCCGGAGGCGCGCAGCCGTTCGAGCGCCTGGTTGAGATCGCCCGCCTCGACGACAACGACCATCCCGATCCCGCAGTTGAAGGTCCGCAGCATCTCGGCATCGCTGATGCCGCCCTTGGTCTGGAGCCAATCGAAGACCGGCGGGCGGGTCCAGCTGGCGAGATCCAGGACGGCACGGGTATCGTCCGGCAGGACCCGCGGCAGGTTCTCGGTCAATCCGCCGCCCGTGATGTGTGCCAGAGCGTGAACCCTGATAGCCCGCGTCAAAGGCAGCACCGAGCGCACATAGATCCGAGTCGGTGCCAGCAGCCGCTCGCCGAGACTGAAACCGGCCAGGTCCGCGCCGAGATCGGCGCCGCTGACCTCGATGACCTTGCGGATCAGCGAGTAACCGTTGGAGTGCGGACCGGAGGAGGCGAGCCCGATCAAAACGTCGCCCGCTCGGACCCGGTCCGGGACGATGAGGTCGGCCTTTTCCGCGATCCCGACACAGAAGCCGGCGAGGTCGTAGTCGCCTGCGCTATAGATACCGGGCATCTCCGCCGTCTCCCCTCCGGTCAAGGCGCATCCGGCGAGCTCGCAACCGCGGGCGATGCCCGAGATGACGGACGCGGCGACCTCCACATCCAGCTTACCGGTGGCGTAATAGTCCAGAAAGAACAGGGGTTCGGCGCCGCTGACCAGGATATCGTTCGCGCACATGGCGACCAGGTCGATGCCGATACTGTCGTGCCGACCCAGGTCGATGGCGAGCTTGAGCTTGGTACCCACGCCGTCCGTGCCGGAGACCAGGACGGGTTGCCGATAATCGGCGAGCGGGAGCTCGAAGAGCGCCCCGAATCCGCCCAGCCCGGTAATGACACCGGGTCGAGCCGTGGCGGCTGCGAGCGGCTTGATACGCTCGACCAGCCGTGCGCCGGCGTCGATGTCGACTCCTGCGTCGCGATAACTGAGGGATGGCGATGAGGGCGGGGCGGAATCCTGCGTCACGCTTTGGCTCCAAGGGACGGGTTGACCGACTATTCTATACCGAGCGCGCGTGGGTTTTTCGGAAAGCAGGTGAGTCTCGTCGCTCGGCCGGAGGTTGGAACAGGAGGGCATCAGCCTGCTCTCTCCCCGGCAGGCTCTCGGGGCGGCACTGCAGCCCGCATCGATCGAGGATGGAAATCTCCGAACAATCCGCGGATCAAAGACAGGATCTCGCGCGTTCGGCTTGGACAGGCGCCACAGACCCGGCTAGCATCAACCGGACAGGTATCAAGGTTTGGTGCCGCCCGGCGATCGGAGTGTGTACGTGCAGCTCAGGGATCTTCCGAACATCATCAGCGTCCTGCGACTCATCGCGGTCGGGCCGGTCATCTACCTGCTTCTTCGCCAAGAGTATGGATGGGCCCTCGTCCTGTTCGCGGCGGCGGGCGTGTCCGACGGCCTGGACGGGTTTTTGGCAAAACGATTCGACTGGCGCACGCGCTTGGGCGGGATCCTGGATCCGCTCGCCGACAAGGCATTGCTGGTCGGTTGCTTTCTGGTCCTGGGTTGGCAGGGGCTGGTTCCGGTCTGGCTGGTGGGCTCCGTCATCCTGAGGGATCTCGTGATCGTCACCGGGGCCGTCGTCTACAACTACGGTGTCGAGGCGGTCGAGGCTGCGCCACTGCCGATCAGCAAGCTCAACACCGTGCTCCAGATCGTGCTGGTGGTGATGGTCATCATGGCGGCAGGACCCTTCAGGCTGCCCGAAGGGCTGATCGAGGCGATGATCTGGGCCTGTTTTATGACCGTCGTCGTCAGCGGCGCACAGTATGTTTGGATCTGGGGGCGGAAGGCGCAGCTGCGCGGTTGGCGGGGGCATTGATCTTTCGGCGTCGGCGCATGCCGTGGCTCGCATCGCGCGGACTGTCGCGACACCGTTCGACAGAGCCCGTCGCGGCCTGACGGGAGACCGGATGTCGGGTTAGGCTGTGCGGAACCGACCTCCGCGAAGTTGTCGCCGGGGGCGGGCTTAGGGCAGGCCCAAGGAGGCTTGGTTGGCACCATCATTGCGGGTCGCACGGGTCGACATCAGCGGTTATCGACTGCCGACCGCGGAGCTTGCCGGGCTCGACGACTTGCATCGCGAGCTTCAGACACTCATCCGCCGACATCTGCCTGACATCGCCGCCTCGGTCTTCGCCTTGCCCGTCCCCTGCGCCGACGGCAAGACGGTCGACTGGTATAGCGATCTTCCGGGCCAGCCGACGCGTTTGACCGACCTGCCGGCCGCACGCCGCGCCGAGATGAAGGCCAAGCTCGGAGAGCGACTCGATGCCTTGCGCCGTCTCGCCGATGCGCTGCCGACGCGGGTGAGAGGATCCGAGTCCATCGCCGCCGTCCTGCGCGCCGCGACTCGGTATCCGGACGACTCGCATGTTTATGTGATCGGTGACGAGCCCGTGCTCACGCTTTGGGGGTTCGTGCTCGTCGAGGAGCGCAAGCACGGGCGTTCCCGCGGACCTGCTCTCGCATCGGCCTCCGGGCCCGAGCCGCCCGTCCGGCGTCGTGTCGGATGGGGTTGGTCCGTTACGGTTGCGCTGATCCTCGGCGCGGGGCTCGCGGGCGGCGGCTGGCTCTGGCTTGACCGACGTGAGACGGACTCGCTCGCGGCCGAGTTGCAAGCCGCGCTCGACGCGGCATGCGACGGGCCGGACCGGCTCGGGGCGCTTGCGCTGCGGCTCGACCGACTCGATCCCGAGCGCGAAGGGTACGCGGAGCTGCGCGAACGGATCGCCGCCGAGCAGGCCCGTTGCGCTGCGGCCGAGTCGCTCGATCGCGAGTTGATCGCCGCCGATTGGGATTGCGTGCGACTCGCCGAGATTCGACGAGGATTGGGTGGATCGGGCGGCGAGCCGTCGGCGTCCGAACGGGATTTCGGCCGCGAGCCCTTCGCCGGCATCGTCGCACGGCTTGACGAGCGTGTCGGTGTCTGCGAGACGTCCACCCGTGCTGCGGCGGAGCTGGAGCTGCGACTCGGCAACTGCGCCGCGCTCGCCGAGCTGGGCGGTGGACTCGGTCTGCCCGCGTCGGAGCCGGCGTCTGAGTTGGCGGCCGAGGCCCCGCCGGACGAGACGCCTTGGCGACCGGTCCGCGAGCGTCTGGCCCATGAGCTGACACGCTGCGCCGAGGCCGATCGGCTCGTCGCCGCGTTGGATGCGGCACTCGAGGCGGACGACGGCGGTTGTGCGGCTATCCTGAAGCTGGATCGGGAGTCGGCGGGTCTCGAGGTCGGCCGTGCACCGCTCGCGGCGGCGCGGGAGCGGTTCGACACCGAGCTTGCTCGCTGCGCCCGCGCCCAAAGCTATCGGCAGAAGCTGGTGGATGCGCAAATGGACTGCTCAGCCTTGCGCACGCTCGACCGGGAACTGGACGCCGAGGACGCCGAGCGGGAGCCGCTGCGCGCGATCCGTGGTCGGCTCGACGAGGCACTCGGGCGCTGCGATACCCTGGAAAAACTGGAAGAGGCCGTCGGCGAGGGACTCAAGCAACCATGATTGGACCTTTACTGCGCACCGGAACACTCACCGACTATCACCCGGTCGGCGCTGTCGGCCACCCGGTTTATCTCGCCGCGGCCCAACTGCGTGCCGCCTTGGCCCGACGGCTCGGCCCGGATCTCGCCGACAGCTTTGCCATCCCGCAGCGCAACGAGGACGGCGACACCCTGGATTGGTACGCCCCGCGTCCCGGCCTGGTTGTCCCTTGGAGTGCGGCGAGCCCCGAGGAGCGGCTCTCGGCCCAAAGTCAGCTCCTGGAGAATCGCACCCGCATCGACGAGCTTGCCGGCACCATGCAGGCCGATCCGGACCCCGAGCGTCAGGTCTTTGCCCGGCTGCTCGCTCACGTCTTCAACTTCCCCGACGAGGACCATGTCTATCTGGTCGACGGTCGCCCGGTCGTGACGTTTTGGGGTTTTGTCCGCGATCGCGAGGCGGTGGGCTCGGACCCCTTGGTGAATCTGGCGCGGTTCGTTGCCCCGCCGACGGAGTGGTCGCTCGACCTGACCGACGAGCCGCCTCGAGATGCGACTCCGGCCCCTCGCCGCGGTCTGCCCTGGTGGATCTGGTTTCCGCTCCTGCTGCTCGCATTGGTGCTGCTGTTTCTCTTCCTGTTGCGCGGCTGCGTGTCCGAGTCCTCGATGCCGATCGCCGATTGGGCCCCCGAATGGGTCCCGGAATGGATGACCGAGGAGCTCGCACCGATCTCTTCGGAGGCGCCGACCGAGGAGCCGCTCTCGGTCGATCCGACACTTGTTGAAGACTCGGTCGTTCGCGATGTGACAATCGATTCCGGACAGCTGCGGGATCGGGCCCTGATCGAGCGCGAGCTTCGGAGCAATCGAACCGACGACATCAGCTCCGTCTCGGCGACGGACCGGGACGTCTCAGTGGACGAAACGGTCCTCTCGGGGAGCGATTCGACGAGCCTCCTGGACGAGACCGATCGTCTGTCTCAAGGGTCCGCCGTCCCGGACGAGACGAGCGGAGCGGATGCGAGGGAGGGGCCCGAGGAACCTTCTTCGGTCCTCGACGAGACGCTCGATTCGGATGCGTCCGAGGCCACGCCGATCGAGGGCGAGGTTGCGGGGACGGGTGCCGGTCTGCCATCGGCCGAGCCGCCTCCGAGCGACCTGTCCCCGACCGATCCCGACGTGGATACCGGGATCGTCGATCCTCCGGCGGATCCCGCACCCGCAGATCCGACCACGGCCGATGGCGACGAGGCACCAGTGGAGGGACAGACGGCCGAAGACGGAACTGCGGAGACGCCCCTGGGGCCGCAGACCTCCGACGCCGTCTTGCCCGAGACGGCCGCTGAACCGCCGACGGGCGAGGGCGATCCGATCCCGGCGGCGCCCGGTCTACCCGGCTCGACCGAAGACTCACCCGGGTCGGTTTTGGGTACGCCGCCGGCCAAGGGAGACATCGCCGGACCCGGCACCGCACCGCCCGCCGCGGCATCGGGCGCGACGGCACAGGCGCTGGGCGGTCTGACCAGCGGCTGGCGTACCGCGACCTCCTTGCAGGACCCCAAGACCGGCCTTCCGATCCAGATGGAATACCGCACACAAGGCGGTCAAGGTCAATTGCGCCTTAAACGACATGACGGCAGTATCTGCCAGAGCGGTGCCGCAGCATCGGTCAAAGGCGAGCGGCTGGTGATCGACAGCAGCGGGGATATTCGCTGCGCCGACGGCACCAACTTCGGGCGGCCGAGCGTAGAGTGCGCGCCGGGCAAGGACGGCAAGCCCAATTGTGTCGGCCGCTATCCCGGCGGCGGCACCTTTTCTCTCGACGTGCAGAGCGCGGCGGGCGAGTGAACGGCTGGAATGCCCCTGCGCAGGGTTTTGGTAGCGTCGTCGGTCGGATTAGGCGCGCCGGCACGGCGCCGCATGTGGTCACGAACGCCGAAGCATGCCGTCATCCGACACCGGCGTTGGCGGTCTGCTGCGAGGTCGTCGGTCGGATTTCGCTGCGCTCATCCGACCTACGGACTGTTTTTGGCCCGACTACACCGCGCCGGCTCCAACGGTCGTCAAGTCCGCCGAGGCCGACCCTATCCAAGAACATCGCATACCGCGCCGGGCGCGGTTTAGGTTAAAGCCCATGCTCGCGAGACTGGTGAACTTCGAAACCAAGGTGACGCTGATCGCCGACAGCGGCGTTCAGTTCCTCGACTTCGGCTTGACCCTCGCGTTGCGTAAGGCCCTGCCGGGCGAGTTCGTGGTGCAGGAGAGCAACCGCTCGCTCGCGCGCCTGCTCTATGACGAGCGCACCAATCAGCTCTACTGGCCCGACCGTCCGGGCATCCCGCTGAAGTCCCAACTGAGTGTTCCGGTCGACGATTCGGCGCGCCTGCTCGACGGCATCTGGCTGCCGGTGCCCGTGCTGCGCCTGCACCCGCCGCGGCGGTTCGCAACGGGGCCGGAGACCTGGGCGCGGCTGCGGCTCTTGGCCCTGTCCGCGGAAGAGGCCGCCGCGACCGATCACACCCACCGGCTCACCCTCGCCATCGACACCAATCTGCTGGCCGATGCCGAGGATCTGCGCTATTTGGCCCCGACCGAGGCGGATGTCGGGGCGGGCGCGGCCTTCGCCTTCGCGCACCGCGCGCACGAGATCGGCTGGTTCCCGGAGCTGCCGTGGGTGGCGGGCTGGATCCAGGAGGTCTTCGACGAGCGCGCCGGTCCGCGCCTGCGTCTGCCGCCCGAGGACGTGGAGGCGGAGCGCGAGCGTTTCGCGCACCATGCCCATTATCTCAACCTGCTCGCCGTGATCGGCGAGGCCGGCTGTATCCCCGAGATCAAGCTGCTCGGCAACAAGGCGACCGACGTGCAGCCTGCCGTGCCGGTCGACATGGTGCTGGACGTCGGCAACTCGCGCACCTGCGGCATCCTCATCGAGCAGCACGCCAAAGAGGGCGATGTGCTCGGGCGCCGTTACGAGTTGGAGCTGCGAGACCTGTCCCAGCCGCAGCACCGCTACAACGAGCCCTTCGAGAGCCGCGTCGAGCTGGCCCAGGCAACCTTCGGCAAGGAGCACTGGGCGCACAAGAGCGGACGCGCCGGGGCCTTCCTCTGGCCGACCATCGCCCGCGTCGGACCGGAGGCGGCGCGTATGGCCGGACGTCGGCGCGGGACCGAAGGGGCCACCGGGATCTCCAGTCCGAAGCGCTATCTCTGGGACGAGGACCGCTTCGACACCGGCTGGCGCTTTAACAGCGCCTTCGTCCGCACCGAGATCGAGCCGATGGCCACGGCCGCGCCCTTCTGCAATCTCATCAACGAGGTCGGCACAGCGCTCTACACCTTGCCCGAGGCCGACCGCATGCCGGTCTTCATGCCGCACTACTCGCGCAGTGCCATGATGATGTTCATGTTGGCCGAGGTTCTGACACAGGCACTGTGCCAGATCAACAGCCCGGCGCAGCGTTTGCGCATGCCCACCGCCGATCTACCGCGGCATCTGCGCACGCTGATCCTGACCATCCCGCCCTCGATGCCCAAACAGGAGCGAGATCTCTTCGCCGAGCGGATGCACCAGGCCGTCGGTCTGGTCTGGAAGGCGTTCGGCTGGCACCCCGAGGACGCGCCGATCGAGGGACCCGGCGCCGAGCTGGCCTGGCCCCCCTTCCCGACCATCGAGGTGCGCTGGGACGAGGCGACCTGCAGTCAGGCGGTCTATCTCTACAGCGAGATCCAGAACACCTTCGCCGGGCGTGCAGAGGAGCTCTTCGCGATCGCCGGGCGGGTCCGCGACGCCGAGACCGGAGGCAGGATCGGGGGCGAGGGGGCGCGCTTGCGGATCGCGACCATCGACATCGGCGGCGGGACGACGGATCTCGTGATCAACGACTATCTGCTCGAAGGCGGTCGCACCGGTGCCAATCGCACCATCGTGCCCGAGCAGCGTTTTCGGGATGGCTTCAAGGTCGCCGGGGACGATATCCTGCTTGAGGTCATCGGCGCGACCCTGGTGCCGGCTCTCAAGGAGGCGGTGATCGGCGCCGGAGTCGAAGAGCCCGACGCTCTGCTCTCGCGCCTGATCGGCGCGGATCCCGTCGATGTCCAGGAGGGGATGCTCCGCCAGCAGCTGGCGCTGCAGGTGCTGTACCCGGCTGGGCTCGCGGTGCTGAAGGCCTACGAGCGCTTTGACCCCGTGCACGGAAGCGAGCCGCAGACCCTCGCGCTCGCCGATCTGGTCGCCGAGATCAGCCTCGAGCGCCCGACCGACGCTGTCTTGGATTGGTTCGCCGACGGCCTGCGCGACGCGACCGGCGGGACGGTCATCGGTTTCTCGCTGCTTGACTGCCCGGTTCGGCTCGATCTCGACCGCACCCATCAGTTGTTCATGGAGGAACGGCTCGAGGTCACGCGCGCCGTGCGTTCCCTATGCGAGATCGCGCACCTCTACGACTGCGACCTGCTTCTGCTCACCGGGCGACCGTCCCGTCTGCCGGGTTTCCAGGCGCTCGTGCGCGCACTCCTGCCGTTGCCGCCGGATCGGATCATCGCGATGCACGACTATCGCACCGGCGCCTGGTATCCCTTCAATCGACGCGGCCGCATCGCGGATCCCAAGACCACGGCCGCGGTCGGCGCCATGCTCTGTCTGCTCGGGCAGGGGCGGCTGCCCAACTTCTCGTTCCGAGCCAACGCCTTTCGCCCTTACTCGACGATCCGCTATCTCGGCATGATCGACCGCAACCGGATGATCAAGGCCGGCGATATCTATTACAGCGACGTCGACCTCGACGACCCCGAGTACCAGTTGCCCGAGACCACCATCCCCATGACCGGGGTGATGCACATCGGTTATCGTCAACTCGCCGCCGAGCGCTGGGGTGCGCAGCCGCTCTATCTGCTCGACTTCGCCGACGACGAGGTCCGCCGTCTGCTCTACACCCAAGGCGGCGTGCTCCAGGTGCGCCTGGAGCGGATGCGCGGCGTGAATGCCGAGCGGTTCCGCGTCGCGGCCGTGGAGCTGGAAGGCGGGCGTGCCTTCGGTCGCGGTGTCGTGGCCCTCAAACTCAACACCTTGGCCAGTATCGGGTTCGATCAGGACAGCTATTGGCTCGACAGCGGGTCGATTTTCACGTGAGCGCGGTCGCGGATCAGCGCACGGGGCAGGCATGAGAATTTATGCCGATACATCGATATTCGGTGTCTCATTGTGAGTTGGAATTTCAAGCACATCGTGCATTTTGACAAGATCCCGAAGTACAACGCCGTGAATACGCTCAACGGCCAGGGCCAGATCGGCATCTATTCCCCTCCCGAGATCCTGAGCTATGACCAAGAAGACGACGAATGAGCTTGATTGCATCGAAATGAAGCGGCGTGGTGCCGATCATGTGGCCCGCTTGACTGCCCGCATGTCGACACAGGAGCAACTCGAATTTTGGCGCAAACGGACCGAACTCATGCGGCTTCGACAGGAGCAACAGCACAACCAGTCGGCAATCGGATGATTCAATGAGCTTCAGAAGGGACAGCGCGGAGCATCGCTGATGACGGGTGACACTCGAGATACACGCGCGGCCGAGCTGATTCGCCGCAGCCGCGCCCTGTACGAAGGCAGCGGCGAAGCGATCGAGTGGGTGGCCGAGGTACGCCGTCATTCCCAGCGGCTCGACCGCGAGTCCGACAGCCTGACCGACAAGCTGCGCCGGACCCGAAATCTTGCCACGCGCCTCGGACGCGCTGCCGGGCGCTCGGTCAGCGTCGGCTTTTTCGGGCTCTCACAGGCCGGCAAGTCCTATCTGATCTCGGCCCTCGCGGCCGGGGAGAGCGGGGAGCTGGAGACACAGGTCGAGGGCCGACGGCTCAACTTCATCCAGCACGTGAACCCGCCCGGACACGGCAAGGAGGCGACCGGTTTGGTGACCCGCTTCACCCGCCGCCCGAGCACCGCACCGCCGGGCTATCCGCTGGAGCTGTCGCTCTTCTCCGAGGTCGATCTGGCCAAGGTGCTCGGCAACGCCTTCTTTAATGACTTCGACCGGGAGCAGGTCGAGGTCGACCTCTCGCCGGGTCATCTGCGTCGACACCTCGCCGCCCTGCAGGCACGCCGGACCGCCGCACCCACCGGCGGGGTGAGCGAGGACGACGTCGTCGACCTGCTCGAGTATTTCGAGAAGCGCTTCCCCAAGACCACCGAGCAGCTCAAGGCCGACTATTGGCCGACCGCGATCGCGCTGGCGCCGTACCTGGAGCCGGCGGAGCGCGCCGCGCTCTTCTCCATCCTCTGGGGCGAGGTGCGCGAGCTGACCGAGACCTATTTGGCCCTGCGCGGGGGGCTCGCCGACGCAGGTCACGCCGACGCCGCCTATGTCCCGCTCGCCGCGCTGGTGCGCACCGATGCGAGCGGGGAGCTGAGCCAGGGCGACAGCATCATGAACGTCGATATCCTCGAGCGGCTCGGGCGCGACGACGCCGACCGCATCGAGATCGTCCCGCGTCGCGGCGAGACGCTGCTGCCGGCAGTCGCGCTGCCGCGCTCTCTGCTCGCGGCCCTGACCACGGAGCTGCGCTTCGTGCTCGCCGAGACCCCGCGCACCGGGCTACTGGAGCAGGTCGACCTGCTCGACTTCCCCGGCTATCGTGGACGTCTCGCGGTCGCGAACCTGGCCGAGGTGCGCAAGCAACTCCAGGACGACCAGGTCGATCCGGTCGCCCAACTGGTGCTGCGCGGCAAGGTCGCCTTCCTCTTCGAGCGCTACACCGACGATCAGGAGATGAACCTCCTGGTGCTGTGCGCCCCCTCGCACAAGCAGAGCGACGTCAAGGACCTGGGGCCGGTTCTGGAGACCTGGGTTCATGCCACGCAGGGCGCCGATCCCGCCACGCGTGCGCGCCGCGATCCGGGCCTGATCTGGGCCTTTACCATGTTCGACTTTCGCCTCAACCCGGTCCCGAGCGAGACCGAGGATCTGATGCGCAAGGGCTGGGAAGGCATGATGAAGCTCGCCCTCCTGGAGCGCTTCGGTGCCTACGACTGGCTGCGCGAATGGTCGCCGGGCAAGCCCTTCGACAATCTCTTCCTGGTGCGCAAGCCACGGATGGCAACCGCCGTGATCGAGACCGACGCGAGCGGCGAGCAGGGCATCCTGCCTGGCCAGCGGGCGCGGCTCGACCTCTTGCGGCGCACCTTCTGCGAGGATCCGACGGTCCAGAAGCATCTCGCGGACCCCCAAGCCGCCTGGGACGCCATGCTCAGCTTCAACGACGGCGGCATCTCCCGCCTCGCCGCCTATCTCGGCCGGGTCGCCGCGCCCGAGGGTAAGCTCGCCCGGATCGCCGAGCAGCTCGACGCGGGGATCGAGGAGCTCGTACGGCACCGCTTCGGACCCTACTTCCGCGCGGAGGGCGCGGCCGAGGTCGACAATAAACGCCGTCTCGCCGATCGGGTGATCGGGGCGCTGCGTCAGCGGCCGAATCGCTTCGCCGCCCTGCTCGGTGCACTGCAGCCGCCCAAGGAGGGATTGCGCGCACTCTATCTGCGTGCCGACGCCGCGGCGGCCGGACAGCCTGCGTCGACGACCGCGACCGCTGCGCCGGATGCGGCCCGCCCCCCGGCGCCGAGCGGCGACGGCGGCCTGATCGATCTGGATGCCCTGCTGGGCGGGTCCTCGTCCGGCTATCCCTCGGGCACGGGCCCTGCGGTCAACAAGGACGGCGCCGATGGAGCGGCCCCCTCGGCGACCAACGAGAACGCGGCACGCTTCGTCCGCGCCGTCCTCAGCTACTGGGTCGGACATCTCAAGTCACTCCCCGAGGACCTGCACTGGCTGCGCCACATGGGCCTGGACAAGGGTGCGCTCGAAGACCTGATCGGCGAGCTGATCACCGGAGCCGACCGCTCCGGCCTCGATCAAGCTCTGGTCGCTCTGATCGACAGCGCCGAGTCGCAGACCGCGGCGATGCGCTCTCAACTCGCCGAGCGCCAGGTCTACGTGACCGCGTCACGCATCAATCGATTCGTCGACTACCTCGGCAGCGACGACCTGCCGCCCGACGACCGCCCGCGCTCCCTCGTCGGCCAGCAGCGCCCGGTTTTTGCGCCTCCGCCGCCGATTCCACCCCGCGGCATGCCCGTGCTGCCCGAGACACCGGTCAACTTCCCGGCGCTCTACATCGTCGATTGGTTCGAGGCGTTCCGAGCGCTCGCGATCACCAACGCCGGACACGCCGCCGGGCGCGACATCTCTCCGGAGCAGAATGCCCGACTGGGGCAGATCCTCGCCCTGGTGGCCGGGGGCGGCACCGAGTCGACTTGAGGCGATTTTCGCAAAACCGCACCCCCCGGTGGGTCGGGTTACAGCCCGACAAAGACGCCGCAGGATGGCGGTACCGCCGAGTCGGCCTCAAGTCCGACCCTCACTGGGTCAGGGACAAGCTTTCACGGACATGACTGTGACCGCGCGATCGCGGAAACCCATTCAAACCCCAAAGGACGACAGGTAGACCCCGATGGCCCTGAAGATCGATCTCCACCCGGTTGGTCCGGGCTCCGCTCGGCTGTTGATCGCAGGCGAACGGCCGAGCCCGGAGACGGTCTCGCTCGCCCTGCAGCGCAACGACGGGCGTTACCTTGGACTGGATCGCCAATGGCAGGTCACGCCGCACTGGCACCCCATCTTCACGGCCGAGCCGCTTTCCGAGGGCCTCAGGCTCACATTGGGCCCTGACCTGGTGGACAGCATCGTCGGCGTCGGCGGCGCGCCCTTGCGCGTGGTCGCCAGGCTCGACGGCGTCGAGGACGCCGGAACCCTGCGGATCCGCGGTGAGCTGATCGGCTCCGGCGCCGCCGCACCGCGTTCCGCATCGAGGGACCCGTTGGAGGAGGCCATCAGCGTCCGCAGACCCGCAGCCGAGTCCACGCAGGATGCCGATTCCGACTCCGACGCCGACGACTTCTCGCTCGACCTAGAGGGTCATGCGGATCCCCGACCAACCCCGCGCCCCGCCGTACGCTGGCCTTGGTTCGCACTCGCCGCCGTCCTGCTCTTGGCCGGCGTCGGTTTCGGCGCCTGGCGGCTCGGTTGGTTCGGCGAGAAGCCGCCGTCGGATCCGGATTCACCCCCAGTCGTCGAATCCACCACGGACCGACCGCCCGTTCAAGGGGACGAGCCGGAATCCGTGCAGTCGGGCGAAACGACACCACAACCGGAATCCGATCCCGCCCTCACCGGCATTGCCCTGGCGAGCCGTTTCCTCGCCGACGGACCGACGCCTGCAGCCATCTTCGAACGCGCCGAGCAGCTCGAGCAAAGCGGCGATTGCCCAGCCGCTTATGCCCTCTACAGCGAGGCCGCCAACGCCGATCCCACCTTCGCGGCCCGCCTCGCGCGTCGCTACGACCCGCTCACCCATCGCCCCGGAACCTGCATCGCCGCCCCTGATATTCCCTACGCGATCGTCTATTACAGCGACGCCGCCGAGGCAGGGGACATCGAGGTCCAGCGCCGCCTCGGCCAACTCATGGCCGAGCACGAGCCCTCCGGGCCGACGCACGAGGCGGGGCTTGTTTGGCTGCGCAAGGCGGCGGCTGCCGGTGACGAAGAGGCACGCCGATGGCTTGAAACCCGAGGTAACGGCTGATTGCCGCTATGTTCACGAAGCCGTCGATAGGTTTGAATGTGCCACTGCGATTCCGACGTCGATGCCTATGTGTGCGCATTCCACGCCATTCGGTTTCCCGGAGATCACCGACGAGACGATCGTCGACCCGTCGGCCGTGCTGGTCACCTCATGGCCCCATGAGATCCCCGGCGTTGGGCAACTCCATCCGCGCGGCGTGATCGGTCGGGTAACCCCTTTGGAGCGGCGCGGAACAGCCGGGTCCGGGCAGGACCGGGAATCGGCGGATGACTGCCGCTGCCGGTCAGGGTCTCGGGAGGCCGCCCCGGCCGCTATGCCGTCACTGACCGCGCCGACGATGGTCGGGCAGAGGCGCCGGAAAGCGAACGTCGCGGCCTGGCGGGCCGCAGACGGCGCTAAGCGTATCGCGTTAGGCGCTCAGGCAGCGAGGGAAGCCGTCCACCTGATCGCAGTCCCCTAGGCCGCCGATGCTGCGGCCCGACCGGGCGCCCCCGCAGATATTGTCCGCGACGCCGGACTTGGCCTTACACTCCTCACTTTGCGTTATAAGTCCACCGACAGGAGCAAGCAGACATGATGCCGGTCGAGGCCGTGGTTCTGGACATCGAGGGTACGACCACCTCAGTCGCGTTCGCCACCGACGTGTTGTACCCCTACGCCCGGGAGCGCCTGCCGAACTACGTCCGCCAGCACCGCAACGAGCCCGAAGTGGCGGCGATCATGGACGAGGCGCGTGAGGCCGGCGGCGTGTGGAACGACGAGGCGGTGGTGGTGCGCATGTGCCATTGGATGGAGCGCGACCAGAAGGTCACGCCGCTGAAGTCCCTACAGGGGCTGATCTGGGAGGAGGGATACCGCAACGGCGAGCTGGTGACACCTCTTTATTCGGACGTGGCCCCGGCGCTGCGGAACTGGCACGCGCGGGGCCTACGGCTCTACATCTACTCGTCGGGCTCGGTCCAAGCGCAGCGGATGATCTACGGCCACACCGCCGCTGGCGACCTGACGCCTCTGTTGTCCGGCTATTTCGACACCCGCACCGGACACAAACGGGAGGTCGGCTCCTACCGGCGTATCGCCGAGGCCATCGGCGTCACTCCCCGGCGTATCCTGTTCCTGTCGGATGTGCGCGAGGAGCTCGACGCCGCCCGCGAGGCGGGCTGGCGAACCGTTTGGGTGGTGCGCGAGGGACTCGCGGGACCGGCTGCGGCCCACCGGCGGGCCACGCGCTTCGACCGGATTCCGCTTTGATGGCACCCAACAGGATTTTATGTGCGTCAGCCGCCCCTCGCACCCGTCTGAGCGTCCACCAGATGATCAGTGCGAACAGCACGTCCAACCCTTCCCCGAGTGCCGCCCGCCAGTTCCGAGCCTCGCGAATGGTCAGCCACACCACCAAGGCTCCCAAACCGACGCCGAGAGCCATGATCCTAAAAAGAGCAGTTAGCGCCCGTCGCGGAGCGTTTTCGGCCCGCGGGCGAGTACACATACCGGCGGTTCGGCGGCTACGCCGGCGCCGGTAACACCGCCGGCGGCTGCAATTGGCGGCCGTTGAGATACTTCACCAGCGCCCGCGAGAGGAGCCGGTACCAGCGTTGCAGGGGACTCAACTGCTCCGCAGTTCGGCGCAGCGTGTTGAAGAAGGCCGTGATCTCGCGGCAGGTCGCCTCCACCCACCCGGCTTCGGCATGGGGATGGCTGATGGTCAGGCGCCTCTGCCCGCCGTGACGGGTCAGTCGTGCCGGTGCGCTGAGCAGCAGCGGGCGGCTGGTGATCGCCTCGGTGTGCCGAGTCGGGTCGGCCAGGCGCACGAACAGGCTCCACCAGTTGTAGGTCAAGGCGGTGATGCGCGCCATGAAGCGGCAGCGCTTGATGTCGCGGGTGGTGAAGCCGCCCCAGCCCCAATGGTTCTTGAGCTCGTCGAAGGGATTCTCCGCGTCGGCGCGATCGCGATAGAGTTGCGCCACGCTCAGGATCTCATGGGGCAGCGAGGTCACCAGCACGGCGTACTCGTAGACGATCGTCTCGTCGGTGAGCTCGGCGAAGCTCAGGCGCAGCTGCTCGGGATCACCCTGCTCGACGACGGCCAGGTCGGCCTTGATGCGCCGGCGCAGCACGACGGCGCGCCGGGCACGGCTCCAGCCCGACAGACGCAGGGTCGTCTCGGCCCCCTGCCAGCCTTGACCGGCATCGCACCACTCGGCATCGCGCATCAGGCGCTCGACGGTCTGCTTGACCTTGGAGGTCATGCGCAGCTTGAACAGATACGGGATCCCCTCCTGCTCGGCCCGTGCCATGTTGGCTTGGGTGCCCCAATCGCGGTCGCCGCGAATGCACAGCGGCCAGTGCGCCCGCGGCAGGCGCGCGAGCAACTCCCACAGCCCCGGCGCGCTGTACTTGGACGCGGTTTGGTTGCCGTCCAGCACCTCCACGTCCAGGATCAGACGCAGACCGGCGACGAAATAGGTGTGGTCGGTGTGCGAAGGGCGCCCCGGCTTGTGCGGGTTGTAGCCCTTGAGCGCACCCTCTTGATGCCCGTAGAGCGGCTTGACCGTCACGTCGGTATCGAGAATCCAGGGCACGCCCGGCACCGGCGCCACGCAGGCGTCCAGGTGGTTCTGCAACCAGGCCACCCCGTCGGCTTCATCGAGCTTGCCGAGGTTGCGGCGCACCGAGTCCTCGCTCACCACCGCCTCCATGCCCAGCAGGGCGGCGTTGATGGTGTCGCCGCGCAGGGCACTGATGTGGGCATCGCGCTGATGCCCGGACAGCACCGCCAGGATGGCGGTACCGAGAACGTCGCGCGTGCTCGGGGCGTTCGGGCTGGTCAGCTTCAGCGGGCAGCTCTCGACCCAGGCATCGAAGCGCCCGCCCAGGCGCAAAAACTCGGTGAAGAACGGCAGCTGCCCCAGCGGGGTGACCGCCGCCTGCGCATCCCACTCGACGTGGACGCGCCCGCCAAACGTGTCCACCGCAACCGGGCCGGCATGCGGTACCAATGCGGTGGTTTCGGGTTCACCCTGCGGGTGAGGGATCGGGTTGCTCATGGGGACCTCCTTGCGCCGATATTTCAGCGGCTTGGATCACTCGAGGCAAGGTTTAACTGCTCTTTTTAGGATGATGGCCCCGGTGATCAACGCGGTGACGGTGTCGTCGCTCAGTCCTTCCATGTGCGTTGTCCGGGTACGCGGTCCGGCCTACCAAAGCGCGGGGGTCATCAACGCCGGCAAACAGCGAATGGTATTCGGGCCGGGGATCCGGGCTAGATCGTTGAGTTCCAGTCCCTGCCAGCCGAAGGCATACTGAAGCGGGTAGGGCGCCCAGTAAGGCTCCGCGGTCCGGGCGTCGAACCCGAAACGGCCGTAGTAGCCGGGATCGCCGTAGACCAACAAGGTCTGGACGCCGCGTGATTGAAGCTCGCCGATGCCGTGCCGCACGATTGACGAGCCGACGCCGTGTTTTTGGCGGGGCGGGCTTACCGCTAGGGGCGCGAGGAGGTATCCCTGCCAGTTCGGGATGCTCTCCATCCAGACCGGGCTGAACGCGACATGCCCGACGATGGCGCCGCTGATCTCCGCAACCAGAGAACAGGTCTCCGGTACGCCGCCCTCCGACAGCAGGTCGATCGCCAAGCCGGCCACGGGGTCACGCTCGGTCTTCGAAAAGGCGCTCAGATACAGAGTGCTAATGGCATCGCGGTCGGCCGATGTTGCCGAGCGAATCAGAATCTGGTTGTCGACGTTCATCGAGGTGGATCTCTGACGGAAGCTGTTTCAGGGCGCTGTTCATCCTAGCCAATCGGGGAAAGGACCATCGGTTCGAGGATGATCCTTGCCGCTCCTCCGCCAGTTCCTGCTCGCACGCCCCGAGCGCCGCGAGCAACACTTCGATCCGTTCGTCCCGACGTGCGATCTCTTCAAGAAGCTCGGCGCATTCGCGTCGGATGTCCCGCGACACCGTCTCCGCCACCATCCAACGCCTGGCGCGCAATCTCCGCCTGGTGATCGATTACTGGCGCATGAACGAGAACTCGCGCCGCCGCCCTCCGGTCCGGCTGGCGCCGGTGGGCGAGAACAGGTTTGCCGTGCCTGCGGGCTGGTTGGGTGTGCCTGCAATCGGCGCGCTTTGCTAGAGTGTTTGGCCGCTGCGTTGTAAGAATGTCCCGTCCCCGATGCCCCGTCGCCCGTCTCCCAAACGCTCTTCGCCGCGCCAATCTCCGCGGCTCTTGCGACTCGCTCGTCTCGTTCCGGTCCTGCTGGGCAGTCTGCACGGACTGCGAAACCTCGGCATCGGGCTGGCCCTCATCGGCTCGGTCTCGTTCCTGCCGGAGTCGCTGGTCCAGACCTGGCCGGAACATGCGCCGCGCGCGATCGCGATGGTCGAGCCGATCTCGATGGATGCGGGCTCGGCGCCTTGGACGGCAGCAGCCGCGCGCAACGGTTCGAGGCCGAGCACGTCTTCCCGGCATCCCAGTTCGGCAATTATCGACGCTTTTGGCGCGAGCCCGCCGCCTTTTTCCAGTGCCGAGGCGACGGCGGAAACCCCCTGTCGTGACGCGCCTGCTGCGAGCGCGTCGACTCGACGTTCGTTACGGCCCACAACGATCTGCACCACCTCGTCCCGGCGGTCGGTGCGATCAACGCGGCGCGCTCCGACTTCAACTGGGGCGCGCTGCGCTCCGGGCAGCGTCTGGGCGACTGCCCGATCCGTTTCGATCCGATCCTACGCCGGGTTCAACCCCCCGACGCGGTTCGTGGCGAGATTGCTCGGACCATGTTCTACATGCGCGATACCTACGGCTTTCGGCTGAGTCGGCAGGACGAGAAGCTCTATGCGGTCTGGAACAACGCCGATCCGCCCGATGCGTGGGAGATCGAGCGCAACCGGCGGATCCGGCGCTTGCAGGGTAAGGGAAACCGCTATGTGGAGGACTATCGGACGTTGTGACGGGTGTGATGAATCGGATGGTTCGAGCACTCTGTCGCCGACGATCGGGAGCGTGCTCCTCTCAATCCGTCCCCGATTCATGCGCGATATGCGACTCGATCAGAGCGTTCCGGTAAGGCACGGCAAACAACGCGGGCTGTCCGCCCGTGTGCCAAAACAGGATGCGTGCATCGCGCGGGAAGAAGCCCCCGCGGATGAGATCCAGCAGACCGCCGGCGGCGCGCCCGGTGTAGACCGGATCCAGCAGGATGCCTTCGGTGCGGGCGAAAACCCGGATCGCCTCGCGCTCGAGCTCGGTCATCACACCGTAGCCGGGTCCGCAGTAGCGGTCGTCGACCTTCACGTCAGCGGCATCGAAGGCGATGCGTGGGCCCAGTGCTGCGCTTGCGTCGCTCGCCAGTGCAGCGGCGTGTGACTTCAGCGCGGATGCCGGTTCGTCGATGCTGATCCCGAGCACTGTTCCGCGGTAGCCGAAGACACGCTGCCCCAAGACCAGTCCGGCCTGGGTACCGCCGCTGGAGGTGGCGAAGACCATCCAATCGACCTCGATCCCCTGAGCCATGACCTCCTGCATCGCAAAGGTATAGCCCAGCGCTCCGGTCGGGTTGCTGCCGCCGTAGGGGACCAAGTATGGGGCCTGACCCTGCGCCGCGGCGGTTTCGACGGTCTCCTGCAGGAGACGATCGCGGTCGCGCCGATCGGGCGTCGCAACGATCCGCGCATCCAGAAGTTGATCGAGCAGCAGATTGCCGGACGCTTCGGCGGGGCGCTCGCCGGTCAACACCAGGATGCAATCCATCCCGCAGCGGGCCGCCGCCGCGGCGGTCTGGCGACAGTGGTTGGACTGCCAGGCGCCTGCCGTGACAAGGGTTCGGGCACCCTGCAACTGCGCTTCGGCCACCAGGAACTCCAGCTTGCGGGTCTTGTTGCCGCCGAGCGCGAGGCCGGTCTGATCGTCGCGTTTGATGAAGAGTCGAGGACCGCCGAGCAGGGCCGAAAGCCGCGGCAGCGGCTCGATGGGTGTGGGCAGGTGCGCCAGGCTTAGGCGGGGAATGGATGCAGCGGTCATCGGGTGCTTCTCCGAAGAATGAGAGCGTGATCGCGGACCGCACCGATGATGCAATGGCTTGGTCGGGGGTTTCCAGGCTCGTGCCGAGCGTTTCTCACCCGGTCAGTCGGTCACCGCCGAGCCGGTCCAACCGGCCATGCGCCATGTTGATAGAATGCATCTTCTCTCTCGCGAGCATCGCCGTCATTGGCTTCCAGAACCTCTGGACCATTCGTCACATGGGGGTGCTCGCCAGCGGAATGCTCGCGACCGCCACCTGGTTCAGCGTGCTGATCCGCAAGCCCTTCACGCTTGATTATGCCCGTACCCACACGGATCGGTCACTCTGGAACGACCCGGTATTTCTGCGCATGAACTTTATCCTAACCTCGGCCTGGGGCACGATCTTCACGCTCAACGCGCTGCTCGCCTTCGGCAAGATGGAATCCGTCCTGCTCCAGCCCTGGCAGTACGAGACCATCAGCTATGTGCTGCTGGTCTGCGGCGCGATCTTGACCACCTGGTATCCGAATCGGATCAGGTCCCGCGCGGCGCGCACCGCGCGTGAGCGGGGGAGCGAGGAGTCCGTTCGATCATGACTGCCTCCCTCGCCCTCATCACCGGCGGTGCGCAAGGTATCGGGCGCGCCCTGGCACAATCGTTCCTGGCCGAAGGGTGGCTGGTGGTGGTGCTCGACCGCGATGCCGAAGCCATCGACGAACTGACCGCCGATCTGGGGAGTCCCGCATTGCTCGGGCTGGCGACCGACGAGGGTGAGGAGACTGCGGTCGCTGCTGCCTTCGCCGCACTCCAGACATGGCTGGACCGGGCGGGCGAGCCTGCCGGTCTGAATCTGTTGGTGAACAACGCCGGTCTCGCCGATCCGGTGAGCGGCCCGCTCGAAGCGCTCTCGCTCGGGGGTTGGCGGCGCTGGCTGGACGGTCACCTGACCGGGGCCTTCCTCTGCACCCGCGCGGCCATCCCACGGTTGCGCGTGCGCCGGGGCGCCATTGTCAACATCGCCTCCACCCGTGCACTACAATCGGAGCTCCACTGTGAAGCCTATGCCGCGGCTAAGGGCGGGCTCCTGGCCTTCACCCATGCCGCGGCGATCAGTCTCGGGCCGCTGATCCGCGTCAATGCCGTCAGCCCCGGCTGGATCGAGACGGGCCCCCTCCAGAAGTCGGCCCACCGGCGTGCCCCGGACCACCGCCCGCTCGACCAGGCCCAGCATGCCGTCGGCCGCGTGGGCGAGCCTGCCGACATCGTGGCGGCGGTCCGCTTCCTCGCCAGCCCGAGTGCGGGGTTCATCACCGGCCAGAACCTGGTTGTCGATGGCGGTATGACCCGCACCATGATCTATGCGGAGTGAGCTAGAGGCGGTGCGTGGGACACCTCAGCCGCACTTGGGCGGCGGACCGGGCTACCCCGTGGGCCATCCCGGGCGGCGCCTCAAGGACTAGGGACTACCTGGGCGAGTTGCGTCGCGAGCTCGGCGATGCGGCTGTTCCCGTACCGGTCGAAGGTCTTTCCGGACCCGCCGGCTGGGATGCGGAGACCGGTCAGCTCACGGTCTTCGAAGGGCCGTACCAGATCATCCTGACAACCACCGGGCGGTTTGCCGGAGAACTGAATCGTGCAAGCGAACCGTTACGGCTATGCCTGCTTTCTGCGCCGGTCGCTGAACAAGGCGCGCCACGATCGTTGGAGCTTATGAAACATCACTTCCGTCTCGCGCCGATGACGATCGACGTGCTGGTGCTGACGCTCGTGCTGCTGCTGGTCCCCGTGGTCATTCTCATCGCGATGCTGATGCTCTCGCTGTCCCTGCTCGTTCCGCTGCTGTTGATCTGTCTGGCTTATGCCTGGGTCTGGCTGCGCTTTCGTCCGAGCGCTTTTATCCTGGATGATGAGGGCTTGGAGGTGGTCTGGCCCCTGAAACGTCGCCGCATCCGACGTGCCGACATTCGGGATGTCCACTTGACCGATCGTCTCGCGTTGCGGCGCGATCTGGGTTGGCGGTTCCGGGTGGGGGCCGGCGGGGTCGGTGTTTCGGCGGGTGCTCGAGGTGTATTTCGGGGGTGAGGCGGATGGGAGGACGGTGGTGTTGCTCGGGTCCGAGTCAGGCAAGGAATGAGGGGGCGAGCCGGATCCGGGCGCTAGACATGTCAGTTTCTTGGAAACCCCGATAACACCGCGGATCGCCATATGTCACCCGGCAGCCCAGGCTCGGACGTGTCAATCAACATGGTGCGTCCTGCTCGATTTCCTGCCCACTACCTTGACGGCCTCCCGCGCTTTCGGCGGGGCCATCAAGACCGATCGGAGGGCAAGAGCCCGCGATGGCGAAGAGGCCATCACCGGTGCAGGAAGCTCGTCGATGTCCGCCTCGGACAGGATCCCGCCAAGGACGTCGGTAGGGTGATCGCCACGCGCGTGGCGACTGCCGCGCGTCTCTCCAATGGCTGAGGATTAGTGATGCGTCGAGATCGCACTCTTGTCGTTGTGGTAAATGGCGTATAGCGTGACGCCAACTGGCGATATTGATGGAGCGTAGGGTCATGACGAACACGGTGACCGGGAGCACTATCCCGCCCTATCCCCAAGCGGCCGATCTCTTGAAGGTCTTGCAGACTCCGGCACCCCAGCTGATCGAGCGGGTGCGCCGCGGCCGGCCCTTCACCGAGCTGGAGGCCCTGCGCGAACCCTTGGGTCTGTCGCTGCAGGAGCGGGCTGCCTATGCCGGCATTCCGAGCCTTACCCTGGTGCGGCGCCGTCAAGCCGGTCGTCTGGATCCGGCCGAATCGGAGCGCGTGCTGCGCATCGAGCGACTCTTGGTATTGGCGACCGAGATGCTGCGCGACGTCGAGCGCAACCTGATGCTGAATCCGGTCCATCCCGGCTTCGCCGACGCCGTGGAGATCGGCGAACCGCAAAGGTTGGTCCTGGACCGGCGTCTGCTCGAGGCAGCACCCACTTGAACGGTTCCCCGGAACGACGATGGGGACCCGAGGTGTTTTCAAGCGCCGCTCCGGCGTCCGGCTCGGCAGGTCGTGGAGCCAGATCTCGATCTACGGAGCGGCGGGGCAGCTGCCGAGGTCGATCGGCCAACGGCAGGGATCACGCAAACCGAGGAAGACGATTCGCGACTCGACGCGGCTTGCCGGAACGCCGATCCGGCAAGATCCTGTCGTCTCACGCGAGCGCGAGAAAGAGCGAGCGGCGCCGCAGGCTCTGCGGCGTTGACCTCGTCAAACTTGCCTGGTAGATTCTCGTGCCGATGCGGGCGCATAGCTCAGCGGGAGAGCACTGCCTTCACACGGCAGGGGTCGGTGGTTCGATCCCACCTGCGCCCACCAATGCAAACGAAAACTTAGGAGCCGGCCTCGCGCCGGCTCTTTTGTCCGGGCGCGAACCTCGCACACCTTGACCAACGTAGAGACAGCGTCGGGCCGAACCGCGACCGCTGCCCGACCAAACATTCTGGCCACGACCGGTCCGCTTCAGTCGACTGCTCACCTCCGCTCCACGCGTCAGGCGCATGATTCGAGGCACCCCTCCACCGCCGATTATCGGCAACCGTCCCCGTCTGTTGTTGGGCTAGCGTTGTCAAGGGTACAACCGCATCCCGACCGCCTGACAGCCAACAAAGAGCGTTTTGCTCCGAAGGCCGGTCGGACGCAGTCAGTAGACCTGGTGCGAACGTCGTCGTGCGATCAAGAACCGGCGAAACCGCCGGGATCCATTGCCGCGGTTCCTCTTGCCGGTCCCTCGATGACCAGCTCGCAGGCGTCGCTTGCTTCATTGGTGGCCAAGTCGAGCCAACAAAAGTCCACATTTCTCCAGCGCGTCGGCCCCTGTTCCGCGAGAGGATGATAGGCCATGATTGCGGTTCAACACATCTGTCAACCGTCGCTGAAGTGTCGTCAAACTCAATCGCTATCGAGGCCTAATGTCCGCTGATAATGTGTTTTTCGTTCCCGTCCGGGATCTGTGTCAACGCGATGTCGCGACCTGCGAGCATGACGAGTCGCTGGTGACTGCCGCCGAGATGATGAGCGAGCGGAATATTTCGAGCATCGTCGTGTGCTCGGATCAGGTTCCGGTCGGCATCGTGACGGACCGCGACCTGCGCAACAAGGTGGTGGCACGGGGGCAGGATCCCGGAGAGCTGCGCGTGAGCGACATCATGAACAGCCCGCTGGTGACGATCGGCGAGAACGACTACCTCTTCGAGGCGCTCCATCTCATGAGTCGGCGGCGAATCCACCGGCTGTGTGTGGTGGATGCGAGCGGTGCGCTCTGCGGCATCGTGACGGATTCCGACGCCTTGCGGCTGCAAAGTCGCTCGCCGCAGCAGTTGGTGAAGGAGATCGAGGAGGCGGCCGACGTCGAGGATCTAAAGGTCCTGCACGAGAAGCTGGAGAAGCTCGTGGTGCATTTGGCGGGCACGGGCGTGGCGACCAAGGATCTCGTGCAGACGGTGGCCCATCTGAATGATCGTATCCTGGTGCGTCTGATCGAGTTGGTGCGCACCGCGCGCTACCCGGATCTCACCGATCGCTTTGCCTTCCTCGCACTGGGGAGCGAAGGTCGGCAAGAGCAGACACTCTCCACGGATCAGGACAACGCGATCGTCTACGCGGACGATCTCACGGGGGAAGAGCGCGAACGCCTCGCGGCCTTCAGTGTCGACCTGATCGACCATCTCATCGGGATCGGCGTGCCGGCATGCCCCGGCGGCATCATGGCGAAGAACGAGGCGTGGCGGCGCAGTCTTTCCGACTGGAAACGTGTCCTGGAGAGATGGCTGCGGACGCCGTCGCCCGAGAACATCCTCTCGGGAAGCATGTTTTTCGACCTTCGCACCCTTTACGGAGACGCGAGCTTCGAGGCCGACCTGAAGGCCCACATCACGGCGCAGTTGCGCGCGAACAATCTTTTTCTCGCCTACAGCGCGGCCAATGCGGTCAATTTCAAGCCGCCGTTGGGGGTCTTCGGGGGGATCAAGGCTGAGCGGAGCGGACCGCACCGCGGAAGCATCGAGCTGAAGAAGGCCGGTATCTTTCCGATTACCGAGGGGGTCAAAGCGATGGCGCTGCAGGCGGGTGTCGGCGACGGCGGTACCCGCGGCCGCGTGCTCGGATTGCAGGCGGTCGAGATCCTGCGTGCGGAGCAGGCGGAGAGCCTGATCGCAGCCTTGGATTTTCTGGTGACCCTTCGCCTGCGCGCGCAGTTGCTCGCGCTCGAAGAGGGCCGCGAGCCGACGAACTACCTACCGCTCGAGCGCCTGAATCGGATCGAGGAGGGGCGTTTGAAGCTTGCGCTCGAGGAGGTCGGGCACTTTCAAGGCTTTTTGCGAAGCCGCTTCCATCTCAATCAGATCGGGCGCTGAACCGGGTCTCGGAGTGAGCGTGCTTGTCTCGCGGGACGGGGCGGTGCTTGGGGCTGACTCGAGAGAGCGGGTACGGGGATGATGGGGCGACCCTCGGTCGCCCCGCGTCGTTGTCATTCGCCAGCGCGCGGTCGACGGTGTGTACGGGCGACTTCAGTCGTCGTGGCACGTCTGTCGATCCACCTCAGGGTGTCGTTTTACGCCGTCGATCTTGCTGTTGTCCGTTCCCGGTCGCGCTCAATCACAGTGCTGTCCGGGCGGCGCCTCCAGCTCCAAGATCTCCATCCTGTAGTTTCCGCAGGGGTTCTCGATGGTCGGACCCTGGGTCAGCAACACCAAGCCTTCGCGGATCCCACGCTCGTAAAGCCAGTGTCGCACGAAGCTCGACCAGTCGGAACGGTCGGCCTCGACCTGAATCGGGTGGATGCCGTAGGAGAACTGAAGGGCTTGGCACGTAGCGGTATTCGGACTGAAGGCGATGATCCAGACCGGGAGCCGGAAGCGCGCGACATTGCGGGGCGTGCTTCCCGTCTGGGTGGGGGCGACGACCGCCTGCGGGGCGCTGTCCTTGATGGTGTGATAGACGCTTGAGGCGATCAGGTCGACGGCGCGCATCCGCCCCGAACCGTGGAATCCGTCCATCGTGCGCACGAAGGGCTGTTTGCTGCGCTCGGGCTCGACGTGGGTCGCGATGCTCGCCAGCATGGCGACGGACTCGATCGGATAGCGCCCCATGGCCGATTCGGCGGAGAGCATGACGCAGTCGGTTCCGCCCAGGATCGCGTTGGCGACATCGGTCGCCTCGGCGCGGGTCGGGCGGCGGAAGGTCACCATGGATTCGAGCATCTGTGTGGCGGTGATCACGGGCTTGCCAAAGCGATTGGCGAGCTCCGTGATTTGCTTCTGCACCACGGCGATCCGCTCGATGGGAATCTCTACGCCGAGATCGCCGCGGGCGACCATGATCCCGTCTGCTGCCCGCAGGATGGCTTCGAGATTGTCGAGCGCGTCGGCGCGCTCGATTTTGGCAATGATGAAGGGCGCATAGCCGATGGCGTCGGCCGCGCGGCGCACGGCAAGGATGTCGTCGTCCGTGGCCACGAAGGATTGACTCACCGCATCGAGACCGTGTTCGGCGGCAAAGCGCAGCCAGCCGTGATCGTCCTCGGTGAAGGCACTGATGCCGAGATTGATGCCCGGAAAGTTCAACCCTTTGCGCGAGCGCAGCTCACCGCCGACTCGCACGCTGCAGCGGATCTCCGAGCCCTCGATCTCGAGCACCTTCAGCAGGATGAATCCGTCGTTGAGAAAGAGCCGGTCACCCGGCTGCACCGCCGCCGGGAGGTCGAGAAAGCTCATGGAGACTCGCGACTTGTCGCCGATGATGTCCTCGGTCGTGAGGGTGATGATGTCGTCGCGGGACAGCTCGACCGGCTCCTCGGCCAGATCGCCGATGCGCATCTTCGGGCCGGGCAGGTCCCCCATAATGGCGACACGTCGCCCGGTGGCTGCCGCGGCCTCGCGGATACGCCCGATCAGCGCTCCGTGATAGTGCGGATCGCCGTGGGAGAAGTTCAATCGGGCCACGTTCATGCCGGCCTCGATCAAGGCTTGGAGCATCTCGGGCGAATCCGACGCCGGGCCGATCGTCGCGACGATCTTGGTCTTGTGGTTGGGCAGCTGCATGTCTGGATCTCTTACTGCTAGAGGATTTGGTGCTCGGGTGATTCGGTCGGGGCCTTGGGCGGGACCGAGTCGAGCATGGCCGGTTGGTCAGCATCTAAGCACAACCCGCGCCAGATGTCAGATTTCGATCGGGTGCGAGTGCCGGCGCGCGTGCAGGTTGCTCGTCGGGTCATTCCGAATGCACACTCCGCCGATCGCCCGGCGCCCGAAAGCGCGCGGCTGTTGTCGTTATAGCGACGCACCGTGATGTTTGTGTGTCGTCGAGTCGAGGTGTGGGTCGGACTTCCGTCCGGCCGTGATGCAGCGGGAGGGCGTCGGACTGAAGTCCGACCCACGGCAGAGCAGATCGACTCTTGCGGCTTAACCTGACGGGACTTGTTGGGAACTGCTGCTGTGTCGACATGTGGCGCAAGGCGCCGCAGGGTAGACGTGACGCCTCGGAGTGGGCGTCACGGCTTGCTTGAGGTTTGGGTGAGCGGCCGCATCGGCGACGTCGCCCTACCCGTCGTCACGAGATCGACGCCAGGCCAGGATCGCCGCTCGGTCGGTCTCCTGATCTTGTGCGTAGAGGCGTTTCAGCTCGGCCCGATCGGCCTCGGGCGCATCCCGCAGGAGACCTGCGACCGTGAGTGGCGATCCGTCCCGCAACACTGCGCCTGCGGTGACCTCGGCCAGGTAGGTGGTGCGGTCGCCGATGTCCATGCGCGCCTCGACCCGACAATCCATCCACGAGATCGCACCCTCGATCAAGGGCGAGCCCGCGGGTGTTTGGCGCGGCTGCAAGTCGGCGAATTTGTCGACCCGGTGTCCCGAGGCGAGCCCGAAGCGCCGAACGCTCGCGATGTCGTCGGCCGCGAGGAGCTGCAGCGCGAAGGATCCGCTCGCCTCGATGAGGCCCCAGGTGTGGTGGTGTTTGGCGATCGCGACCAGCATCCGCGGGATCTCGTGGACGATGGATGCGCGGGTTGCGGCGGTGGCGATGAAGCCGCCTCGGCGCGCCCCGTCGCACGCGGTGACGAGCCATAAGGGCGGGTCGTAGAGATGAAAGACTGCGTTGATCGCGGCGTGGTTCGCGGAGCTCATGGAGTCAAAGCCGGCCCTGCACCGCCAGTTTGCCCCCGGTAGGGCTCCGAGCCAACACGGCTCGATGTCAGACGGACGGGAGGCACGGAACCAGGCTGTCGAGCTTCTCGGTGATGCTCTGCTCGATCCGCTCTTTGAAGGGTCTGAGCAGGAGTCCGAGCGAGACCTCGAGGATCAGCAAGGTTTCGGTGACCTCGACACAGCCCCTCGCGCCCGGCCGCGTGAAATCGAGCCGGTTGCCGTCCCACGCACATCTGGCATCGAGCTCCTCGGCGATCACGGCAGCGAGTGCCTCGATCTGGTCGAGCGCCCGATCGAGGCCCAATGCATGCTCGCGTTCGATGAAGATATCCGCCATGCCACTATTGTTGGTCCGCGTCGGAAGTCGGTCAAGGTATCGGCGAAAGAGGTCGAGTCATGTCGACGGGTCGCCCTCGATGTCCAGATAGGCTTCGGGCACGAAGCGCGGGGTACAGATGGCCAGGAAGACGAGGTCGCCGTCCCCCGTATTGGCGATCCGTTGGCCCTGATCGGCGGGGATGTAGACCAGATCACCCGGTCCGACGGACTGAGGCGGGAGGCCCTCCACCTCGACGCGTCCGGACCCCGAGAGGATCAGATAGCGCTCGGCGATCCGGGCAAGACGATGCAGGCGTGTCGTGACGCCGGGCTGGACCCGTGCGCGGGCAATGGACACCGCCGGATCATCCGCGCGATTCCAGGTCTCGAGGATGAAGCAGCCTTCGTCCGTGAAGAACTCGTCGGCCTCGCGGGGCGTGTGGATCAGGCCGAGTGTCCGGCTCATGCGCGCCCCGTCGCGCGTCGATAGGCCGCGGAGCGTCGGTCACCGCCGCGTTGACGCGGTAAGGCGCGCCGGTTGAGCTGCGTCTCGATCGACTCGCAGAAGGTCTCGTCGCCGAGCACCCAGGCCTTGTTGGTAGCATCCCGAATCCGGGTCAGGAGCGCCGCTTCCAGCGGCTTCTCGGCCTGCGCGGCATAGGCGGCTCGGCGGGTCTTCGGGCTGCGCCCGAGTCGATCGTATTCCGCGTGCGGCGTCACCAAGGGGTCGTCCTCTCCGAGTGCGTTCGCCGCGTAGCTCGACCATCCGTAGTCGCCGACGCTCCTAACCAGCCCGGCCCGCACCGGATTGGACTCCACATAGTGACTGACCGGGAGCAGAAACTGTTTGGGGTCGAGCAGTGTGGCCCGATAGCGCCCTTCCCAGAGTGTGCCCGTGCGCTCGTAGCGGGCATTGAAGTGCTGGACGTAGTAGCGGCCGACATACTGCATCAACTTGCCGACACCGTTTTCCAATCGCGGCGTGAGCAGGAGATGGAAGTGATTGGGCATCAGGACGTAGGCATGCAGATCACACTGGAATTTCTCGGCGGCGGCGCCGATTTTTTCCCACATGAACCAGTAGTCTTCCTCCTCGTAAAGGATGCGTTCGCGATTGTTTCCGCGCTGGATGACATGCTGCGGATAGCCGGGCAGGACGAATCGGGGCAGGCGTGCCATGGTTAGGGTCGGAGCCGGTTGGTTGACCTACTTCTGAGTATAGAACCGATCGGGAAAGACAACAGGGATCAGGTGCGACGGCGGTTTGACCCGATCGACGCCGATTGCAACATCCGCACGCGCTCGCTCCGGCGGCGTATACTTACCGATTTTTCCGGACGGATGCCAAGATGCTCGACATCAACCCGATCGCCTACCAAATCAGTGACCTCAAGGGACGCGTCGAGTCCCTTAGGGGGTATCTTTGACTATCCCGAGCGCAAAGAGCGTTTAACCGAGGTCCTGCGCGAGCTGGAAGACCCGACGGTCTGGAACGATCCGGAACGTGCCCAGACGCTCGGGCGCGAGCGTGCGACGCTCGAGGCCATCGTGCTCACGATCGACGAGCTCACCACCGGGCTCGTCGATGCCGACGATCTTCTGGCGATGGCCGCCGAGGAACAGGACGAGGAGACGCTCGCCGCGGTGGCGAAGGACTTGGACCAGCAAGAGTCGAAGGTCGCCGAGCTTGAGTTTCGCCGCATGTTCGCGGGCGAAATGGATGCGAAAAACGCGTATGTCGATATCCAGGCCGGATCGGGCGGGACCGAGGCGCAGGACTGGGCCGAGATGCTGTTGCGCATGTATCTGCGCTGGGGCGAGCGTCGCGGCTTCAAGACCGAGCTGCTCGAGGTCTCGCCCGGCGAGGTCGCGGGCATCAAATCGGCGACCATCCAATTCTCGGGCGACTACGCCTTCGGCTGGTTGCGCACCGAGACCGGCGTGCATCGTCTGGTGCGCAAGTCGCCGTTCGACTCGGGTAACCGCCGCCACACCTCGTTTGCCGCCGTCTTCGTCTCGCCCGAGGTCGACGATACCGTCAATATCGAGATCAACCCCGCGGACCTGCGGATCGACGTCTACCGTGCGAGCGGCGCCGGCGGCCAGCACGTCAACCGGACCGAGTCCGCGGTGCGCATCACCCACAATCCGACCGGGATCGTGGTGCAGTGCCAGACCGATCGGTCGCAGCACAAGAACAAAGACCATGCGATGAAGCAGCTCAAGGCCAAGCTCTACGAGCTCGAGATGCAGAATCGGCGGGCCAATCAGCAGGCGATCGAAGACACCAAGTCGGACATCGGGTGGGGCAGCCAGATTCGCTCCTATGTGCTGGATCAATCGAGGATCAAGGATCTTCGGACAAACGTGGAGATCGCCAATACTCAATCGGTATTGGACGGTAATCTGGATCCTTTTATCGAGGCGAGCCTGAAGAGCGGCCTCTAAGATTGAACCGCGTCCAGGTGTCTTCCGAGACCGGGGATACGGCCGCGGCGTCGCGGTCTCCAGGGCGCCCCGAGCCGACGCGGTTCAAGATGTTAAACATTTCATTTCTTAAACCGCTTCTGCTCGGACGCACGTTGGCGTGCGGGGCACTCGACGATGCGTCGATGTCAGCGTGTCGTGCCGGAAGCGGTTTAAGGGGGAGCAGGGCCATGAGCGAGCAAACCGATCAACACACCACGCCGTCCGCGTCGAACGAGGACGCGGTGGACGAACACAAGCTGATCGCGCAGCGGCGCGAGAAGCTGTCGCAGTTGCGCACCCAAGGCCCTGCGTTTCCGAATGATTTTCGGCGTGATGTGGTCGCGGGAGAGCTGCTGGCCGAATACGGCGAGCATGAGTCCGAGGCGATCGAGGCGCTCGGGTTGCGCGTGAAGGTCGCTGGCCGGCTGATGAGCCGGCGCGTCATGGGCAAGGCGAGCTTTGCGCACGTGCAGGACATGTCGGGGCGCATTCAGCTCTTCGTCCAGCGCGACCTGGTCGGCGAGGACGCCTACGCCGTTTTCAAGCGCGATTACGATCTAGGCGACATCCTCGGCGCGGAGGGTCTGCTGTTCAAGACCAAGACCGGCGAGCTGTCGATCAAATGCGACAGTATCCGTTTGTTAACCAAGGCGTTGCGTCCGCTTCCCGAGAAGTTCCATGGGCTGACCGACATGGAGAGCCGTTACCGGCAACGCTATCTCGATCTCATCATGAACGGCGGCACGCGTGACACCTTCCGCATCCGCACCCGGGTCATCCAGTTCATCCGCGACTATTTGAATGCGCGAGGCTATCTTGAGGTCGAGACGCCTATGATGCAGGTGATCCCGGGCGGCGCGGTCGCGCGCCCCTTCATCACGCATCACAACGCCCTGGATATGCAGCTCTTTCTGCGCATCGCCCCGGAGCTGTTTCTCAAGCGACTGGTGGTCGGTGGGCTGGAGAAGGTCTACGAGATCAACCGCAATTTCCGCAACGAGGGGCTGTCCACGCGCCACAACCCCGAGTTCACGATGCTCGAGTTCTATGAGGCGTACGCGGACTATCGCGATCTGATGGACCTGACCGAGCACATGCTGCGCGAGATGGCCGAGCAGGTCCTCGGGCGCACTTTGATCCATTATCAAGGCGAAGACTACGACTTCGGCCAGCCCTTCGCGCGCATGACGATTCGCGAGGCAATCCTGCACTTCAATCCGGATCTCGGGCCGGCTGATGTCGACGACCTCGAGCGCGCCCGTGCGGTCGCCGCGCGACTCGGGATTGCCGTCAAGCCCGGTTGGGGTCTCGGCAAGCTGCAGATCGAGCTGTTCGAGCACACCGCCGAGCATCGTCTGATGGCCCCGACCTTCATCACCCAATATCCCACTGAGGTCTCCCCGCTGGCGCGCCGCAACGACGAAAACCCCTTCGTCACCGACCGCTTTGAGTTCTTCGTCGGCGGACGTGAGATCGCCAACGGTTTCTCTGAGCTGAACGATGCCGAGGACCAGGCCGATCGCTTCCGTCAACAGGTCGCCGAGAAGGAAGCCGGGGATCTCGAGGCCATGTATTTCGACGCCGACTACATCCGCGCCCTGGAACACGGCATGCCGCCGACGGCAGGAGAGGGCATCGGCATCGACCGGCTCGTGATGCTCTTCACCGACTCGCCGTCGATCCGCGACGTGCTGCTGTTTCCGCATATGCGCCCGGAAGCCGGCGGCTGAGCCGATCCGACAAGTCGGGCTCGGCAGCTCCAACCCGTTCCGCCGCAAGCTTGCCGGCGGGTCGGTTTCACCCGTGTCGGTCTATCCTGGCATGGACGCCGGCAGCGACGCTCGGGCTCTCGATTCGATCAAACCGATGTCCTGCGCGGCATCGACAGGCGTCGTGCCCCTTTCGATCGATCAGGCCATGGCGGATTGGAGGAACCCCAATGAATAGGACCGCACAAGTCGCACGGTGGACAGTGCTGCCGATCCTCGCAGTCACCTCGACCCCGCTCTCGTTCGCCGACACCGAGATTTGGACACCTATCCCGGGGACCGAGACCCCGGACTACGGGGGCCCGCTCTTGATCGAGCGTGACGGCATCGTCTATCCCTCGATCAAAGGCACCCGCACCCCGGACTACGGTGCCCCCGATCGTTTGATCATTCGCGACGGCAGGCTCTACGACGCGATCCCCGGGACCAACACACCTGACTACGGCTCGGAGCGGCGGTTGCTCAGAGGCCGCTGACCGGCGCCGGATCCCCACCTTCGCCATCGCATCCGGACAGGGAGCGCGACGACCAAGCGGCGTGACTTAGATTAGCCCCACCGGTGATCCATGCATTTGCGGTCGGGATGCTTCCGGCCGGAAATCGCCTAAGCGGACAACAGCACCACACCCGAGACGACGCCGAGGATCTCGATCTCGCCGTCGAACAGGATCAGGGGCTCCATGTCGGCATTGGCGGGCTGGAGGCGGATGCGGTCCTTCTCGGCGTAGAAGCGTTTGAGGGTGACGCGTTCGGCGTCGATGCGTGCCACGACGGTGGTACCGGTTTCGGCTGTCGGGCGGGGGTCGACGACGACGATGTCGCCGTCGTGAATGCCGTCTTCGACCATGGATTCGCCGCGGACGCGCAAGGCGTAGGATCCGGGGCGTGCCAGGCCGGTGGGGACGACGATGGTCTCGGGGTCCTCGAGATCCTCGATCGGTGCGCCGGCGCTAACGGAGCCGAGCACCTGCAGCTCGATTCCGGGGTCTTCGCTCGGGTTGCGCGGGTCGCGCGCCGGATTCCAGGCGCGGTGCCGGCGTTTGTAGAGTCGCGAGTCGGAGTCATCCATCGAGGGCATCCCGAGCGTGTTCTGCGTCTTGGCCGCCGCGCGGGCGTTTCAGGCGGTCGCCTCGCTGGGCTCTCCGGCGAGGGCTCGACGGATGCGCTCGAAGCGGCTGACGAGGCCGGCGGAGCGGGGCGCGGGACCGCACAGATACCACTCTTTGAGGAGTCTAGCGCTGCCTCGCAGGGGGTCCTCCTCGCCGTCGACCATGCGTTCCGTCAGGCGTGCGACCTGGAATTCCAGGCGTTGTTGGGCAAACTCGGGCGGGGTTTCGACGCCGGCGAGGATTTCGAGTTGCAGACAGAGCTGGCTCAGGCGCGCGGCGTTGCCGTCGTAGCGGCGGCGCAGGGCGGCGAGCTGCTCGGGGTCTCGGGCGGCGGCGAGTGCAGAGGAGAAGCGCGCAGCGATGGCCTCTTGGATCTCGTTGTCTTGTTGGTGCGGGAGATCCGCCCAGGCCTGCTCGGCGGCTTCGGGGGCGAGCGGGGCGTCGCTTTCTCCGAGGAGACCGAGCTCGAGACGTTCGCACAGCTCGGCTTGGCGTTGCAGGAGATCGAGTGCGCCGCGACGCTGTTGGTCCTCGCAGTCGCGCTGGTGCTGCTTGAGCGCGTCGCGGGTCTCGCGCCAACGTTCGTTGAGTGGGGCGGCGCTTTGGCGCGGGATGGGCAAGGACTGGGCATCGTCCCAGCGTCGCTCGAGCTCGCGCATCTCGGCGCGCAGTCGTTTCGGATCCTGCTCGGTTCGGGCCAGTGCGAGGGCGTCGGCGCAGATGGTCTCGCGCGTGGCGAGATGCTCTTTCATCTCGTTGGCGTGCGCCTGGTGTACCGCGGCGCGGCGTTCGAAGATGGCGTCGCAGGCGCTGCGGAAGGTCTGCCAGAGCTTGTTCTCGTCCTTGTGGCGCGCCGGCACGGTGGTGTGCCATTCGCGTTGGAGTGCCTTGGTCTGCTCGATGGCGGCGTCCAGATCGGGCTCGTCGACCAGGGCTTCGATCTTCGCGATCAGCGCGTGCTTCATCGCCTGATTGCGTTTGCGCTCTGCATCCAGGCGGCGGTCGAGCTGCTTGAGCGCTTGGCGGAAGCGCCCTTCGAGCGCTTTGAAGTGGCGCGGATCCACCGGCCCGATCGAGGCCCAGGTGTGACGGGTTTCGCGCTCGGCGCGCAGGACGCGTTTCCAGTCGATGCGTTCCCAATCGACCTTGGAGAGGAAGTCTTCGATCTGGTCGCAGACCGACTCGCGCGCGGCACGGTTGGCCTCGCGCTCGGCCGCTTGGGCCTCGAGGTAGGGTCGACAGCGCTCTTGGACGGCGTCGCATGCCTTGTGGAAACGCTCGGCGACGGCGGGGCTGGCGCGCGGCCCGGTCCTCTCCAAGCCCTTCCAGTCCATGCGCATGGTGTGGAGTCGCTCGCTCAGGGCTTGCAGCGGCAGGTCGGCTTCGATGAGCTGTTCCATCTCCTCGCAGAGGCCGTCGCGATGCTGATCGGCACCCCAGCGACGCCAGTGTTGAAGGTCGCGTAGGCGCGGTGCGAGCACATGCAGGCGAGCCGCGACCTCCTCGGCGGCGCCCTTGGGGAGGGCGCTGGCCTCGACCAGATCCAGGCCCGCACGCAGGCTCTGGAAAAGCGGGTCGGCCTTCTTCAACTCGCCGTCCTCGAGGTGCTTCTCGAGCTCGGCGAGCTTTTCGGGGAGTTGCTTGAGACGGTGCTCGGCATTCTTGCGCTGGGTCTTGGTGCGCGATTCGACGCGTTCGATCAGGCCCAGGAAGGCTTCGGTCTCGTCGGATGCGGGAAGCTCGGCGGCGAGCGCGCGCCCCTGCTCGATGAAGGTCTTGGTCGCACGCAGATCGAGCGGTTTAGGCTCATCGAGGAGCTTCTGTGCCCGATTGCGCGATTTGTGCAGTTGCGACAGGCGCTTGCGCTGATCGCCGAGCGCCGTGCGTGCGGCTTCGGCCGCGTCCATGAGCCTCTGGTAGCGTTGATCGAGGGGCTTCTGGCGTTGCGGCGGGAGGGCATCGAGGGCGTCCCAGGCGGTTGAGACCCGTTCGCACAGGGCGCGAATCTCTTGTTCCGTGGTCAGCTCCGGGGCCTCGGCCAGGGAGTCCAGAAGTGCGAGGCGTTCGGCGTGCAAGGATTCGTGCGCCTCTTCGGCAGCGACGCGGGCGGCGGTCTCGCGCGCTTGGCCGCCGTAGGCCTGGATGAAGCGCTCCCGTGCGCTTTCGTAGCGCGTGCGACCGTCCGGCTCGGCTTCGTCTCGGATCTCGGCCCATTGGCGGTCGAGAAGATCGAGGATGGCGCGATCTTGATTCCATTGCGCGAGCCGGCCGAGGCGCTCGGCCTTCTGGCAGAGCTCTTCGCAGAGTGCACGCACGCGTAGCGGACGCTCTTCGCGCTCGGCGATCACGCGGAGCTTCTCGCGCGCGCTGCGGTAGACGTTCTTGTCGCGCTTGCCGATCTGGCGCACGACCTGCTCGAGTGCGTCCTTGGTCTCGATGCGCTCGACGGCGGCACCGCGGTTGGCCGCGAGCGAATCCTGGACTGCGCAGAGCGCGAGCACATCGGGAGAGGTCAGCCGCTCGATCGCCGCGCGGCGGACCTCGGGGTCCAGACCTTGGACGGCGACCTGCTCGAGGATGCGTGCGTCCTCGACATGCGATAGCTCCGCGACGCGCGCATCGACGCTGATTCCACCGGAGGTGGTCTCCGCCGGCTGGGTCCCGCACAGGAGATGGCGATAGCGGGCGGCGGCGATCTCGCGCACACCCGCGTCGGGGTCCTCGGTGAGGATCAGGCGAAGATGGGACAGCCCGACGAGTCGGCGGGTCGCCTCGCGCCGCGCCGCTGGGTCTTCGTGATTGCGGGCGCGTTCGGCCAGAACCTCCTGGTCTTCTTCCTTGTGTCTATCGTGTCGTTTTTTCTTGAGAAAGCGCTCGAATAGCATCTGATACTCGCCAACCGTTGCCCTCGGACCGCCCATTGTACTCAGAAACGCGGCCGAACGGCCCGACGACTCTGTACCTTGTCCCACACGGCCGATGTGTCGAGCCCGTTCGTTGTCGTCATCCTCATCGTGGTCGTATCGATGGTCGATGACGACAACGACAACAAAGCTGATCTCGGACGGTCTCGGCGTCTCTGCACTGCGCCACTAGGCTCGGCAATGCGCCGGAAGGACCTCGAGAAGTCGGACGTCCTCCGCGGGCAACGCGATCTCGGCGTTCTGGGCGATGAGTCGCAGGACGGGGATGAAGGGGTATCCCGAGCCGGTCCCGACCTTGGTTTCGAAACAGGCTTCGTAGGCGTCTGCGATGCGCAGAACGAGGCGGCGCGCCGTCTCGTCGATCGGCTCCGCTGCATGTGTGGCGGTCGTCGGTGCGGGCGTGGCGGCAGCAGGGGAGACGTGCGGCAAGGCGGGAGGCGTGTCGAGGGCGGCTGCGGCGGCCTCGGCGATCCGCTCGACCTCGCGGCTGACCGCGTCCAGATAGGCGTGGTCATGGACACGGTCGAAGGGGTCGGAGCTGCGAAGACGGTCGCCGATCGCCTCGCGGGACCGGTCGCCGAGCGCTCCGAGTGCGCGGACGAGCTGACGCGCTGTCTCGGCGAGGGCCGAGAGCGGGGCGCTTGGGTTCGGGTTCGGCTCTATGGCACGGCGTTCCGCCGGCTTGGCGGCCGGCATTTCGGCCGGGCGCACGTCCGGCTCTGTGATGACGGATGTTTTCTCGGTCGTGCGGGTTCCCTTCGCGGATGCGCGACAGCTCGCGATGCCGTACTCGACGGCGGCGGCGAACAGCTCGCGGCTTTCCGGATCACCGACCGCGTGATCGCACAGGCACTCAAGCAAGGCCGCGCGAGCGGACTCGGAGAGTCGGTAGGGTTCGAGAAAGTGGGGCTTCTTGGTGCGCTTGAGTGCATTCTGCGGTGGCGCGTCGGGCGGCTCGGCCTTCGGGTTGCGCACGGGGCGGCTGCGCGGCGGACTGCTTTTCCGGCCCGGTGTCGGCGTTGTGATGCCTGATTTTCGCATGATGCCGTTCCTTCCGCGGGCCGAGGCCCGGTTGCGGACGTTGTTCGGCGAACGCGCTTATTCGCGAACGAAGGGGTTGGTGCGTCGCTCTTCGCCCAGGGTCGACATCGGGCCGTGTCCGGGGATGAAGCGCACATCGTCTCCGAGCGGAAACAGGCGCTCCCGGATGGAGTCGAGGAGCTGGCGATGGTTTCCGCGCGGAAAGTCAGTGCGTCCGATTGATCCCTTGAAGAGGACGTCGCCGACCTGTGCAAGCTTATTCTTCGGGTTGAAGAAGACCAGATGCCCCGGCGTGTGGCCCGGGCAATGCAATACCTCGAGGGTCTCCTCGCCGAGGGCGATGCGCTCGCCTGCTCTGAGCCAGCGGTCGGGCTCGAAGGCGGTGACGGGCGGAAACCCGAACATCTCGCACTGCTCGGCCAGGGCGTTGAGCCAGAAGGCGTCGTCGGGGTGCGGACCCCAGATCGGGATGCCGAGCCTGCGCGAGACCTCGGCGCTGGCACCGACGTGGTCGAGGTGGCCGTGAGTGAGCAGCACGTATTCCGGTCGCAGCTCAAGCGCTGCGACGTGGTCGAGGATGCGCTCGGCCTCGCCGCCGGGATCGACGATGACGGCGGCGCGAGTGCGCTCGCACCACAGCAAGGTGGTGTTCTGCTGAAAGGGGGTCACGGGGATGATACGAAATTGCACTGGGGTCTTGCTCATGCGGCAGGGGCTGGGTTTCCGCGCATGGTTTCACTTGGTGTCCGGGTTGTCCAGGACGCGATGAGGGTTAAGTCTCCTGCTCAGTACCGAATCGAATCCTTGTTGTCATCGATGACGACAACGACAACAGCCTTCTGAACCGCTCACAAGGACGGGATAAGGCCCTCTGCGGTTCCACGATCTCTGCGGGATCTCTGCGAGAGGGCAGACGGCCTTGATTCGTGCGAGAGGCCTCGGGTCGGGTTGCCTGCGCTCGACAAGCCCGACGCAGGGCCGCTGTCGGCAACCCGAACGCGCCGTTAGGACCGTAGGATGCCGTAGAGCGTGTCTTTCAGCACCAAGCGTTGCTTCTTGAGCTCCTCGATGGTCTCGTCGGCGACGGGCGTGCCGAGCTCTTCAAGGTCGCGCACCCGCGCGTCGAGTGCATCGTAGTCGTCCATGAGCCGCGCGAACTCGGCGTTGTTCGAGCGCAGGGTCGCGATCTTCGTTTCAAGATCGGGGAACTCGTGAAGGAGGTCGTGTGATTCGCCAAGCATGATGTCCGTTCCTCAGGAGAGTGCAATAACCCGCGCAGCGATCGCGCCGGTGGTCGTGTGGTCGGGGCCGACCCCGTCGCCGGATGCAGGCGCAGCGGCGAGTCCGGATCGAGACCCGAAAATGATACCGCAGCGCTGCGGGTCGGACATAGCCCGTTCATGTCGAACGGTTCGGTGACCTGGCGCTTTACTTGGTCTTCTCATCCAGGTGTTTGATGACCTCGGGGGTCAGGTCTAGCGTTTTGTCGATGTAGAGCAGTCCGGTCATTCCCGGCTCGACGACCATGCCGATCTTCTTCTTACTGGCGACAGCTGTGATGGATTCGCGTGCCGGGCCGATGATCTCGCGACTTTTGGTCTGCTGAACCTTCATGATTTCCTGCTGGATTGCGTTTGCCTTCTCCTGAAAGGCTTCGATGCGCTTCTGAACGTCGGCTTCCTGCTTGCTGACCTGCTCGGCGCTCATCAAAGGGGCATCGCGCTCGAGCGACTGCTGGACCTTACGGATCTCCTGCTCCTCGGCGGCCATCTCCTGGCCGCGCGGCTCGAACTGCTCGCGCAGCTCGTCTTGAAGACGTTTGCCCAGCTTGCTTTCCTCCAAGACTTTCTGCATGTCGACGTAGCCCAGCACGTCGGCGGCCAAGGCGTGGGCCGGCACGATGATGGACAGGGCAAGCGCGACAACGAGTGAGACACGGGACATGAGCAGAACTCCGAGGATCGATAGAGTGGGTGAGACGAAACGCGGTCCAAGAGCATACAGCGGAGAGGCCGATGGCGGAACGGCGGCGCGCCGGATTCTAACCCCGACGTTCGCTCGGGGGAACTTTCGGGCAGACGCAACAACGCGCGTGCTTGCGTCGCGGGCGCGCCTGTCGGATCCTGTCGTCCGGCTCGGGCGTTCGGGTATCCGCCGACGGTTCGCGGACTTCAGCGGGCCGGGCGATCGGCGACATCTTTTTCGGAGATCCACACCGTGGGCAACTCGTTGCAGGACCAATTGCTCAAGGCCGGCTTGGTCGACGAGCAGAAGCTCAAGCAGGCACGTTCCACCAAACACAAGAAGACCAAGCGCCACGCCGGTCCACGGAGCACTGCCGTGGACAACGAGGCGCGTCAGGCCGCGGAGCGTGCCCGTCGCGAGAAGCTCGAGCGAGACCGCGAGCTCAATCTGCGCCGTCAGGAGGAGGCGGCGTTGCGTGCCGCCGAAAACGAGATTCGCCAACTTATTCACACCCACCGCGTGGTACGCGATCGCGGCGATCTGGCCTTCAACTTTACCGACGGTACCACGCTCAAGCGCATCTATGTCGACAAGGAGCAGCACTCTAAGCTGGTCTCGGGAATCCTGGCCGTGGTCCGTCAGGATGCCTTCTACGAGGTCGTTCCCGCCGAGATTGCCCTCCGGGTGGCTGCGCGCGATGCGAGCCTGGTTCTGGTCCACAACAAGGCCGCGGAGGAGAAGGACGCGGACGATCCGTACGCCGACTATCAGGTCCCGGACGACCTGATCTGGTGACGATGACCTGCGACCCGTCTCGTCGGCCCTCCGGACGCGCAAGCTCCGAGTTGCTCGGAATCCACTGAATTCAAAGATCGATCGACAGGAAAACCGCGGATGTCCGACATCGCCAACCTTAAACTCGCCGTGCTCATCGATGCCGACAATGCCCAGGCGAGCATCGTCGAGGGGCTTCTCGCCGAGGTCGCGAAATACGGCACGGCCCACGTCAAGCGCATTTACGGGGACTGGACCCTGCCCAATCTGGGTTCATGGAAGGAGACGCTGTTGCGTCATTCGATCCAGCCGATGCAGCAGTTTCGCTATACCAAGGGCAAGAACGCGACGGACGGGGCCATGATGATCGATGCCATGGATCTGCTCTATTCGCGCAATTTCGACGGGTTCTGCATCGTCTCGAGCGACAGCGACTTCACGCGCCTGGCATCGCGGTTGCGCGAATCCGGCATGACCGTCTATGGGTTCGGCGAGCAGAAGACACCCGAGCCGTTCGTCGCGGCGTGCGACAAGTTCGTCTTCACCGAGGTGCTGCGCGAGGGCGCTGCCGGCGACTCGACAACGCGCAAGAGCGGCAAGGACCTGCAGCGCGATATCAAGCTGGTGAATCTGCTGCGGGCCGCCTTGGACGGCGCGGCGGACGACACCGGTTGGGCCGGGCTCGGCGCCGTCGGCTCGGCGATCGCCAAGCGCAGCCCGGAGTTCGACTCGCGCAACTACGGCTATGCCAAGCTCAGCGGGCTGCTCAAGGCGATCCAGCTCTTCGAGATCGAGGAGCGCCAGGTCGGGCGCGGCCCGCACAAGGCGTTGTTCGTGCGCGATCAGCGCTCGCCGGCTTAAGCCGCGTCTGCCGCGAAAGGTACGGGCTGCGGGTGGGTCTGCGTTGAGCCCATCCGATGCGTCGGAGTGGACGCGGCTTAAGGTGATTTCGGGAAGAAGAACGACCATCTTGTAGGGTGGTTGAGCGAGAGCGAAGTCCACCGAGCTCGGCGCGGGCGCTTGCGGACTGCGCTTCGCTTGTCCACCCTGCGATGCCGTCCGGGACGCGACTCATGATCGATACACACTGTCATTTGGATGTTGCCGAGTTCGATGCCGATCGGGTCGGGGTGTTGGATCGGGCGCGGGTGGCGGGCGTGGCCGCGATCGTGGTTCCGGCGATCCATGCGGCGGGCTGGGACGGTCTGCTCGCGCTCTGCGCCTCGGCTGACGATCTCTATCCGGCGTTGGGTCTGCACCCGGTTTATCTCGACCGACACCGTGACTCCGATCTCCGAGAGCTGGAGCAAGCGATCACCGAGCATCGCCCGCTCGCGGTCGGCGAGATCGGTCTGGATTACTACCTCCCGGAGTTGGATCGAGCGGGTCAGCAGGCCCTGTTCGAAGCGCAGTTGTCCATCGCCAAGTCGGCGGATCTGCCGGTTCTTCTGCATGTACGCAAGTCGCATGAGGACGTCTTGACGATCCTGAAGCGGGTCGGCGTGAAGGGCGGTATCGCGCATGCCTTCAACGGAAGCATCCAGCAGGCGCAGCAGTATCTGGATCTGGGGTTCCGGCTCGGTTTCGGGGGGATGTTGACCTTCACCCGCTCCTCGCGTCTGCGCCGTCTGGCCGCCGAGTTGCCGGGCGAGGCGATCGTGCTCGAGACGGACGCGCCGGACATGACGGTGGCCGCACACCGTGGAGAGCGCAATAGTCCTGAGTACTTACCCGATATTCTGCGGGCATTATCAGAGGTTAGGGGTGAGTCGCCCGATGTCTTGGCGGCCCTCACGACGGCCAACGCGCGAGCGGTCTTGCCGGGTCTCGACCTGATCGATCCGTCCGGTTCGCGCCGGCTCAGCGCCCCGCCGACTTGACGACCTCGTAGGCCGCCAGAGCCGCCTCGCGCGATGCCTTGAGATCCACAATCGGGGCCGGGTAGTCGCGCCCGATCCGAATGCCGGCGTGATCGAGCAGGGCGCTCGGGGCGGTCCAGGGTTGATGGATGTACTTGTCCGGCAGGCGTGCCAGCTCCGGGCACCAGCGCCGGACGTAGGTCCCCGTCTTGTCGAAACGCTCCCCCTGCAGGACCGGATTGAAGATGCGGAAATACGGCGCCGCGTCGGCTCCGCAGCCGGCGCTCCATTGCCAGCCGAGGCTGTTGGCGGCGAGATCCGCATCGACCAGGGTGTCCCAGAACCAGCGTGCACCGGCCTGCCAGGGCAGGCGCAGGTTCTTGGTCAGGAAGGAGGCGACGACCATGCGCACCCGATTGTGCATCCAGCCGGTGTGCCAAAGCTGGCGCATACCGGCATCGACCAAAGGGATACCGGTCGCTCCGCGCTGCCAGGCCCGGAGCATCCGATCGGCATCGTCTTCACGCCAGGGCAGAGCGGCGAAGCGCCGATCCAGCGGCTCGTCGGTGGTGTGCGGGTAGTGATAAATCAGATGGTGAGCGAATTCGCGCCAGCCGATCTCGCGCACGAAGGGTTCAACCGGATCGGCGCTCGGGTCGCCCCACTGCTCCCTGACCATGGCGAGGATCCGACGTGGACCGATCTCGCCGAAGTGCAGGTGCGGCGACAGCGCGGATGTCCCGGCTTGGGCTGGCAGGTCGCGCTCGTTTGCGTAGCCCTGGATGCGGTCGTGCACGAAGGCGCGGGCTTGCTCGAGCGCGGCGGTCTCGCCGGGCGTCCAGGCCTCGCGCATTCCCGCGTCCCACGGGATCGTCGGCAGCAGGCCCAGGCGTTCGAGGGGCAGCGCGTCGAGACTGTCGGGAGGCGGCGGCAAGGCCGCCGGAGCGCGCAAGGGGGGCACCTCGGAAAGCCGAGCGGCGCACCGACGCCAGAAGGCGGTGAAGACCCGGTAGGGCTCGCCGTTGCCGGTGGCGATCTCCCAGGGCTCGAACAGAAGGGATGCGTTGTGGCTCTCCACCCGAAGGCCATCGGTCCGCAACGCTTGCTTGATCTGGCCGTCGCGTTTGCGCGACGTCGGATCATAAAGGCGGTTCCAGTGGATGCGTGTGGCGCCGGTCGCGGCGACGATACGGCGCAGCTCGGCCAGGCTTTCCCCGCGTGCGATCAGTAGCCGGCTGCCGAGGGTGCGTAGAGCCCGATCCATGCTCGTCAGGCTGCCGTGCAGCCACCACCGGCTCGCTGCGCCAGGCGCCCAAGGCGCATCCGAGTCCGGGTCGTGGACATAGACGGGGAGGAGTGTGTCGCAGCCGTGCAAGGCCGCTTGGAGCGCGGGGTTGTCGTCGAGACGCAGGTCGCGACGAAGCCAGAGGATAACGGTGCTCGGCATGGATGCGTCAGGTCTGGTTTCGATTGCAATCGGATTGCGGGATGGTTGCGAGCGAGCGGTTCGCTCTCTGGAGTCACCGAGGTTCAGCGATCCGGTGTGGGTCGGACTCAGGTCCGACCGATCCGGCGTGGGTCGGACTTGAGTCCGACCCGGCTTTATCGGCGTTCCTTCCGCTTCGTCGGGCTGAAGCCGACCCGATTGTTAACCTGATACGCCGCTGTCGGGCTGAAGCCCGACCCACTTCGTGGGCTCGGTATGCGGTCATCGGGGGAATGGCCCAAGGATTTCGTCATGCTGAACCGCGTCACCACCGACGATTATGAGCCGCAAGAATCCCAGCCCGAACGACAAGCGAGAATACCCCGCCGGACGCGGTTCAGTCCGAGAAGATCTCGTCGAAGAACCCCTGCATCAGTGTCCAAGACCGCGCATCGGCCTTGGGGTCGTAGGCGAGTGCGTCCATTCCGTAGGCGGCGGCGCCCGGATTGGTGAAACCGTGGCGTGCCCCGGAATAGATGATCATCTGCCAATCGGCCCCGGCGGCGTCGAGCCCTTCTTTAAAGGCGGCGATGCGCTCGGGCGGAACGAAACTGTCGGCCTCGCCGTGGGCAACCAGGACGCTGGGCTTGATGGTGCCGGGTTCCACATTGCTGGCCGGGGGCAGCGAGCCGTGGAAGCTCGCGACGCCGTCGAGATCGGCACCGGCATAGGCCATCTGCATCACGGTGGCGCCGCCGAAGCAGTAGCCGATGGCGGCAAGCTTTTCGGTATCGACGCGGTCGCTGGCCTTCAGGGTATCGAGTCCGGCCATGGCGCGCTGCTGCCAGGCGGACTGATTGGCCGTGATCTGCTGCATCCAGCCCTGGGCGTCGGGTGCGTGCTCCGTCACCTTGTTGTCGCCGTACATGTCGGCGGCGAAGGCGACGTAACCCAGCTCGGCGAGCATCTCCGCGCGTTTCTTCGCGTAGTCGTTCAGGCCCCACCATTCATGGATGACGAGCACCCCGGGACGTTTGCCCTCGATCGAGTCGTCGTAGCTGAGGTAGCCCGTGAGGACGGTGTCGCCGTCGCGATATTCAACGCGCTCGGTCTGGATGGCTGCGCCTGCAACGAGGGGGGCGCAGAGGAACAACGCGGCCATGTGGGTCGATGGTCTTCTCATGAGTCTCTCCGATCCGGTGGTTGACTGAGCTCGGTAACAGGTCATATGCGGCGGTCAGGCGCCTCGGAAGACGGGCCACCGCCACGGTTCTCGGAAGGTCAGGCCGGTCGGTTCGGATGACAACCCCGGCTCCATCTCACGGGCGCAGCGCACCGCAAGCGTGATCGGCTCATGATCGGCATTGCGGCGCGGGCGGGACCTCTCTATCCTAATGCTGCAATGCAACAGGTTGGCGGGATGACCCCTCTCGATGCCGATCCGCTTCGCGGCAAGGGCATCACGCATGCCCGATCAACTCATCGACATGCGTACTCACGCTGCGTCCAAGTGCGGATAGGCTGTAGCCGCCTTCCAGACAGGACACGACGCGCTCGTGCGCATGCCGGCGTGCCAGCAGGTGGAGCTCGCGCGTGATCCAGGCATAATCGGGCTCGCGCAGATTGAAGTGCGCCATGTCGTCCTCGGCGTGTCCGTCGAACCCTGCAGAGATCATGACCAGTTGGGGTGCGAAGGCGTCGAGCTTGGGCAGCCAGGCGGCCTCGACAGCCGCCCGGTAGGCGGCTCCGTCGGTCAGTCGGGGCAACGGAAGATTGAGGATGTTGGGCGCCTTGGTGTCGGCGCCGCTGCCTGGATAGAAGGGATGCTGGAAGCTCGAGCAAAAGAGCACCCGCTCGTCGCCGATGAAGATCTCCTCGGTTCCGTTGCCGTGGTGAACGTCGAAATCGACGATGGCGATGCGCTCGATGCCGTGCTCCGCCATGGCATGTGCGGCGCCGACGGCGACATTGTTGAAGAGGCAGAACCCTCCGGCCGAACGCCGTCCGGCATGATGGCCCGGCGGACGGACGCAACAGAAGGCAGCGTGGTGTTTTTCGCTCATCACCAGGTCGACCCCGAGAATGGCCCCTCCGGCCGAGCGCAGGGCTGCCGGCAGGGTGTGGCTGTTCATGGCGGTGTCGCCGTCGACCCAGACCAGGACGTCGTCGACCTCGGGTGCGGCCTCGATCAGCCCCTGAATATAGTCCGCGTCGTGCACGCGGCCCAGCTGCGCCACGCTCGCCTCGGGAGCGTCGTAATGCGTCACCAGCATCTCCATCCCCGAGGCGATCATGCGGTCCTGGATGGCGTAGAGCCGCTCGGGACATTCGGGATGGTGCGCGCCCATCTTGTGCTGCTGACAAGCGGGATGAGAGACGAAGGCGAGGTTCATGCGAAGGTCCTCAAGGCTTTGATCGCGCACGGGACCCTGACGGCGCCCGGGCAATTCTCGTTGTCGTTCGGCGCGCGTTCGCGCCCCTGTCGAATCCCTGAATCCAATTTTTTCATCTTCGAAACGCGTCGACGCCGACACCTGTGGATGCATCGGAGGCCGAGTCGATGCAGGACCTGCGCGTATCGCGCCAGACCCGTTTCGAACGCGGTTTAGCTTAATCCTTTTTATTGCCCGGGAGGGCGATTCCATGCGCGTATCCGACATCGAACAACTCTTCACGCCGACTGCCGTTGCGGTCTTCGGCGCCAGCGACAGCGAGGGGTCCATCGGCGGCATGGTGTTTCGCAATCTGCTGGCCGGTGGCTTCAAAGGCAATGCTTACGCGATCAATCCCAAGTACAAGGAGGTGGCCGGGGAACCTTGCTATCGCGACTTGGGCCAGCTCGACAAGCATGTCGACCTGGCACTGATCGCTACGCCGGCCGATCGCGTCCCTGCAATCCTCAATCAGTGCGGCGGCTACGGGGTCAAGGTTGCGGTGGTCCATTCCGCCGGTTTCGGCGAGTACGGCGAACGCGGGATCAACCTTCAGGAACGCATGGTCGAGGCGGCCCGGAACAACCGCATCCGCGTGCTCGGACCCAACTGCATCGGGGCGATGCGCCCGCAACACGGGCTGAACGCAAGCGTCGGCCAGGATCTTCCGCGTCGTGGCAACGTGGCCCTGGTCTCGCAATCCGGTGCCATCTGCACGGCGATGATCGATTGGTCGGAGCGTCGACGGATCGGTTTCTCGGCGATGGTCTCGCTGGGCGCGGCGGCCGATGTCGATTTCGGGGACGTGCTCGACTATCTCGCTCTGGACAGTCAGACGCAATGCATCCTGCTCTACGTGGAGGGGATTCGCAACGCGCGCCATTTCATGAGCGGGCTGCGTGCGGCGGCGCGCTTGAAACCCGTGGTGGTGGTCAAGGCGGGGCGGCATCCGGCGGGGACTCGCGCGGTCAAGTCGCACACCGGCGCCTATGTCGGCTCCGCGGACGTGTTCCGCGCCGTCACCGAGCGTGCTGGCGTGGTGCAGGTCTCCAACCTCGATCAATTGTTCGCGGCCGCCCAGGTCTTCGGCACGCGGCGGCGTCTGGCGGGCGACCGCATCGCCGTCATCACCAACGGCGGCGGCCCGGGCGTGCTGGCCGCGGATCGCATCGTCGAGCTCGGGCTCTCGCTCGCGCAGATCAGCGATCCGACACGTCAGATGCTCGAGAAGGCCTTGCCCGACCATTGGTCCCACGGCAACCCCATCGACATCATCGGCGACGCCCCGCCGGAGCGCTATCGGATGGCCCTCGACGCCTGTCTCGCGGATCCGGATGTCGACGGGGTGCTCGTCATCTTGGCGCCCTTGGTGTTCGGAGATCCCGTTGCGACTGCCGAGCAGGTCATCGCGGCGACCAAGGACAGCCGCAAGCCGGTGCTCGCCTGTTGGATGGGCGGGAAGCGGGTCGCCGAGGCCCAAGAGCTCTTGGCCGAGCACGACGTGCCGCACTTCGACAGCCCGGAGGTGGCGATCGACGCCTTCTCCTTCCTCGCCACCCACCAGCGCAACCAGAAGCTGCTGATGCAGTCGCCGGGCCCGCTCTCGCAGGAGGATGCACCGGACGTGGAGGGCGCGCGCCTGATCATCGAGGGCGTGATGGCCGAGGGACGCAAGACCCTGGGTACGGTCGAGGCGAAGGCGATCCTCTCGGCGTTCCGCATCCCGACGATGCAGGCGGTGTTGACCCGCACGCCGAACGAGGCGCTCATGGCGGCTCAAGCCCTGGGGTTCCCGGTGGTGATGAAGATCAACTCGCCGGATTTGGAGCACAAGTCCGACGTCGACGGCGTGCGTCTGAATATCGACGATGCCCAATCGGTCCGTCGGACCTTCACCGAGATCGTCGAGCGTGCCAAGCGGCTGCGTCCGGACGCCCGGATGGAAGGGATCACGGTCGAGCATATGGCCTCGACCCGAGCCGCACGTGAGCTGATGATCGGTGTCACCCGGGACCGGATCTTCGGGCCCGTTATCAGTTTCGGTGCCGGCGGCACCAAGGTCGAGGTCCTCGAGGACCGCGCGCTCGGTCTGCCGCCGCTCAACGCCTTCATCATCCAGACCATGATCGACCACACTCGGATCGTGCGTCTCATGGGTGCCTTTCAGCATATGCCGCCGATGAATCGCGTGGCCTTGGCGAAGATTCTTCAACGGGTTTCTGAGATGGTCTGCGAGTTGCCGGAGATTATCTCAATGGACATCAACCCGCTGATCGGAAACGACAAGGATGTCGTCGCCGTGGATGCGCGCATCAAGGTCGAGTATCGTCCGCCACAACAGACGACCTACGGGCACATGGCGATCCACCCCTATCCGAGTCACCTCATCGAGCGCGTCCAGTTGCCGGACGGTAAGGATCTGGTGATTCGCCCGATTCGCCCGGAAGATGCCCAGATGGAGCAGGAGTTCGTTCGGGGGCTTTCGGAGCAGACCAAGTATTTCAGGTTCATGCAGGCGATTAAGGAGCTGACGCCCGAGATGCTGGTGCGCTTCACCCAGATCGACTACGACCGCGAGATGGCCCTGATCGGGGTGGTCGAGCACGACGGGTCCGACGTCCAGGTCGGGGTGGCCCGCTACATGGCACGACCGGGCGGCGAGGCCTGCGAGTTCGCGATCGTGGTCTCCGATACCTGGCGAAACCTCGGGATTGGTGCACGGTTGATGCGTTCGCTGATGCAGAACGCCCGCTCGCGCGGCTTTCGCGTGATGGACGGCGAGGTGCTGAGCGCCAACAGTCGGATGCTGGCCTTGGTCAAATCGCTTGGATTCCGCATCGAGAGCGATCCGCAAGACATGGCGGTCAAATGGGTCAGCAAGGTGCTTTAAACCGCGTCCTGCAGGGTATGCGTGGTTTTGAGTAGACAGACCGTTGGTCTTTAATCTGCGAAGTCGGCGTCGACGCGGTTTAAGGTGATTTCCGGGAAGGAATCTCTCGACAGGTCCCGGGATAGGCGACTTGAAGTCGTCTTCTTCAGCCGATCCGACGGCCCGAGAGCGTCCGGTGGAGCGGGACCCGGCCGGCACCCGGGACGCTTGAACGAAGACGACTGCAAGTCGTCTATCCCGGGGGAGCGTCGCTTCGCGCCGCTTGACGGCGTTGCTTCCGGTCGATCGGATGTGCAATGCGCGATCGACGTGTCGATGCCCATTCGGGATGCTGATTTCCGGAAGTGGCTTAAGTGCCTAATTTTTAGAGATGTAGCCGTAGGGCGGGCACGCGCAGCGCAGCTCACCAGCACCGACGCCAAGATCGGGGAAGTTCGCACTCTCTCGTCCGTACCTACCGGCTACGTGTCGTGGAGGAGGCCCTGCCTTGGCGATGGACTGATGCTCGGCTGAGGCGACGAGCGAAGGTTCGCCCGGAGCCTACCCGGTCGGGCTCTGCGGCCTCTCGCGGAGCTTGTGCCAGAGAACGATGGAGGCGAGGGCCAAGGTGATCACATTCGCGGTGATCACGGGCCAGGAGCCGATCATGAGACCGTAAAGTCCCCAGAGCGCGACGCCTGCGCTGAAGAGCGCATACATCGAAAGCGAGATGGCCCGTGTGTCGCGGGTGCGCAGGGTGTGCACCACCTGCGGCACGAAGGAGACTGTGGTGAGCGCCGCCGCAGCAAAACCGATGCTCTCGACCCACAACGTCACGGCGACGGACGCCCCGACACAATCACAAGCGGCATGTACGCGCCGGGTCGGCAAGCGGAAATTCGACCCCCACCGAGCCGACAAGCGGCAATAGAATTCCAGACCATCTCTTTGTTTTTAATATTTATTTAAACCGCGTGGCGCCGGCTGTGATGGTTGGCACCACGCCGAACTCGCTCCCACCCGACCATGCCGCTCGGAACGCGGTTTAAATGCTGACCTTGAGCTTCTGGCCCGGACGGATCTTGTTGTCGTCGGGCCGCATCTTATTGAGCTTGCGCAGCTCGGCGACAGTAATGCCGTTCTGAACCGCGACGCGATAGAGTGTTTCCTGTGGCTTCACGACATGGTAGCGCACGGCGGTGGTCGACTTCTTGGAGGCCTGGGCGGTCGATGCCTTCGCGATCTGCTTAGCGGGCGCTTTCGCCACGGGTTTCGCCGATGCCGCCGATTTGGTGGTCGGTTTGGCCACAGGCCGCTCGACCTTGGCGGTTGCCTGCCGAGCCACCGGCGATGCCTTGGGCTCGGCGCGCGCGACCATGGTGTTGGAGACCGGCGGCGGATGGCTGGCGACGCGCCGTTTGGTCCCGGCCGGGAGCCATACCGTGCTGCCGGGAGGCAGATACGCACGCCCGTCGCGTGCACGGTCGCGCCAATGCATGTTCAGGTCGGCGAGGCGATACGGGGACACGCCGTAGTGTCCGGCGAGGTGGTCGACCGGCATGGCGTATTGAAGGACCAGGCGCTCGTGTGGCCAAGGCTCCTCCGGGCGTACGCCCTCCGGGAAATAGCGATCGGCGTTTCGCGTCACCTCGCGAGCGGCGATGAATTCGGCGTAGAAGTTTCGCGATGCGAAGCCGAAGTACTGGCCCCGATAGTTCTTCACGATAGCGCCGATGTCGTTGCCGTGTTGTGCCTTGGCGTTCGCCATACCGCCCTGGCCGTGGTTGTAGGAGGTGATGGCGAGCGGCCAGCTCCCGAGGCGACGATGGGCCTGGGATAGATACCGCGCCGCACCGTCCGCCGCAATGATGGGATCGAGTCGTTCGTCGACGGTGCCGTCGACGTTCATGTACATCCGGCCGGTTGCCGGCATGAACTGCCACACGCCTGCGGCGCCGACGCCTGATCGGGCATTGGTCTGAAACGAGGATTCGACGTGCGGGAGATAGGCGAGGTCCTCCGGGACACCATAACTGCGCATGATCTCTCGGAAGGCGGTGTCGTAGCGCCCGCTGATCTCCACGCCGCGATGGAAGCGTTCGCGTAGACCACGTTGGCTGCGCACGCGATCGGCAGACCCGTAGATTGCTGACCGGCCTGCGCCGGACCGCTCGAATTTCGCCAGGAGCGCTTTATCGCCGCTGTCGAGGCTCTGTCCGGTTCGCACGCGCTCTTCAAGAAGCCGGAGCTGACCCTTGTAGGCGTCCGTGCGGGATCGCACCAGCGCGCGCTGCGAGTCCGTGTAGCCCTCCTTGATGGGCGAGGGCAGTTTGACGACCTCGTAGATGACGTCCATGTATTGGTCGTCGTGGATCGCGACGTCACCACGCCCCCAAATCCCGTAGACGTGACGCCAGAAGTCGACGTTGGGCTGAATCTCGGCAGGTACGGGAAAGGTATCCGAGCCCGCGACCACCTCGCCTCGGGTCCAGCCCTCTACACCGGTATCACGCTGGCCGCCGTCGCTGCTGCAGCCCCCCAAGGCAAGCAGAGCAATCGACAACAGCAGGAATGAAAGGCCTCTGTTTGTGATCGGATAGGTCGGCATGGTCTGCATGTCCTCTCGAGCGTGATCCCTGCGCGCCTTGAACCCCGCGATGGTGGATGCTCCGAATGGGTGTGCCGGCTCGTTCGGGGCAGGTGCGTTGCCATGCGAATGGGCAGCGGCAACGTCGACTCGGTCAAGGCGTTCGGTACAATCTGTTCGGTGACGGTTTGATATTGGCTCACGAAAGCCGCCTTTGCAATGGAGAATTGCGCCGCGAGCGCCTTCTTTTTTGATGTACCGCGGTGGCCTCTTATTCTTGAAAGCGCTTGAACTTTCTTTGTGTATTCTCATATTTTTCAGCGTGATAGGATAACTGATCACCGCGATTGCTCGCAATTTCGATACGTGTGCGCGACCTTTGTATTCGACCCGCAGTTGCGCCGGTGACTAGACGCTGAGCGGATGCATGCCTTTCGATTCGAGTAATGAGATCAAACGAATGAGCGGCAAGCCGATCAAGCTATTGGGGTCATCTCCTTCAAGGCGCTCGAATAATGCGATTCCCAGTCCCTCCGACTTGAAGCTCCCGGCGCAATCGAAGGGTTGCTCGCGATCGAGGTAGGTTTCGATCTGCCGCCGATCCAGCCGTCTGAAATGGACGCGATAGGGTTCGACGAGGGTTTGCGCGTGCCCGCTGGCCGTGTCGAGCAGACATAAACCGGTCTGGAAGACGACAATCCGCCCCGAGGCTCGCTCCAGTTGAGCAATCGCGTTGGCGCGGTCGCCCGGCTTTCCCAGAACGTCGTCATCGATGCAGGCGACTTGATCCGATCCGATCACGAGCGCGTTCGGATGCGTCGGCGCGATCGCCCGAGCCTTGGCCTCGGCCAGGCGCAGAACCAGGACCTGCGGCGATTCGCCGGGTCGACGTCGTTCGTCGATATCGGGAGCGGCGGTCGTAAACGGCAGGCCCAAACGCTCCAGGAGTTGGCGCCGGTGCGGCGAGGTCGAGGCAAGGACGAGCGCGGGCGCAGGCACGTTGTCGGGATCCTGATGCGGTTTCCGGAAGGTGCCCCGAGGCCTCGTTGTCAAGGCCGGGGCGATCGATCGATCGGGCTGAAGTATAAAACAAAAAAGCCCTCGCAATCGATTGCGAGGGCTTGATTTCACACGCCCGTCCGATGGGCGGGATGGCTCTGTCGAGAGTCTCGATCAGACTCCGCCGACGGCTCCGCCGACGACGGGCGGCTCCTGACGCGGTGCGCCTCCCTTCGGCAGGTCTCCGCCGGAGGTCGGTTTGGCGCTGTCGACATCGTCGTCGGGCTCGCGCATCGGCCGGCCGGCCATGATGTCGTCGATCTGGTCCTTGCCGATCGTTTCGAACTTCAGCAGAGCGTCGGCCATCGTATGCAGCTTCTCGAGATTCTCCTCGAGCATTTTCTTGGCGCGCTTGTAGTTGCGATCGATGATCTTCCGGACCTCTTTGTCGATCGCCTGCGCGGTCTCGGGCGAGACCTGTCGCTGCTGCGTCACCGAACGTCCGAGGAAGACCTCGCCCTCGTCCTCGGCGTATGCCAGCGGCCCGAGGCTGTCGGACAACCCGAAGCGCGTCACCATGTTGCGCGCGATATCGGTGGCGCGTTCGATATCGTTGGAGGCGCCGGTCGTCACATGCTCGGGCCCGAAGATCATCTCCTCGGCCAGGCGCCCACCGAACAGGGTCGAGAGCTGGCTCTCGAGTTGGCGTTTGCTCATGCTGTAGCGATCGCGCTCGGGCAAAAACAGCGTCACGCCGAGCGCGCGTCCGCGCGGGATGATGCTGACCTTGTGGACGGGGTCGTGCTCGGGCACGAGACGTCCGACGATGGCGTGACCGGCTTCGTGATAGGCGGTCAGCTTACGCTCGGACTCGGACATGACGATGCTGCGGCGCTCCGCGCCCATCATGATCTTGTCCTTGGCGCGCTCGAACATCTGCATTGAGACCTCGGTGTGCCCGGCGCGCGCCGCGAAAAGGGCAGCCTCGTTGACCAGATTCGCGAGGTCGGCACCCGAGAAGCCGGGTGTCCCGCGGGCGATGGTGCGTGCCTCGACGTCGTCGGCGATCGGCACCTTCCGCATGTGCACCTCGAGGATGGCCGCGCGACCGGCGAGGTCGGGCAGACCGACAACCACCTGCCGGTCGAACCGTCCCGGACGCAGGAGCGCCGGGTCGAGCACGTCGGCGCGGTTGGTCGCCGCGATGACGATGATGCCCTCGTTCCCCGCGAAGCCGTCCATCTCGACCAGCAGTTGGTTCAGGGTCTGCTCACGCTCGTCGTGGCCGCCGCCGAGACCGGCGCCGCGTTTGCGCCCGACCGCATCGATCTCGTCGATGAAGATGATGCAGGGAGCGGCCTTCTTGGCTTGCTCGAACAGGTCCCGAACGCGCGAAGCGCCGACGCCGACGAACATCTCGACGAAGTCCGATCCGGAGATGCTGTAGAAGGGCACCTTCGCCTCGCCTGCGATCGCGCGGGCCAAAAGCGTTTTGCCGGTGCCGGGAGGCCCGACCATCAACACTCCGCGCGGGATGCGGCCGCCGAGGTTCGAAAATTTCTGCGGGTTACGCAGAAAATCCACCAGCTCGCCCACCTCTTCCTTGGCCTCCTCGACGCCTGCGACGTCGCGCAGTGTGACCTTGACCTCGCCCTCGGCGTGCTGGCGAGCGCGGCTCTTGCCGAAGTTAAAGATCCCGCCGCCACCACCGCCGCCACCCATGTTGCGGCGCATGAACCAGAACCAGACTCCGATCAGGAGCAGGAAGGGCAGCCAGGCAATCAGGATTTGAGCCAGGACACTCGGGCGATCCGGCGGCTCGGCGCGAATCGTCACGCCATTCTCGAGGAGATCGCCGACGAGCGCGGGGTCACCCGGATCGAAGGTCTCGAATCGGGAGCCGTCGGTCCTCAGGCCCTTGATTTTCTCGTCCTGGATGGTGACCTCGCGGATCGAGCCGTCGGACAATTCCTGGAGGAACTGGCTGTAGCTTAGGCTGCGGGACTCGATCTGGTCGGAGGTCGTCATGCTGTTGAACATCATCACCAACCAGATGGTGACGGCGACCCACAGCAGCAGATTCAGATTTTTGGCATTCATTCTCGGGCTGTCCTCGTTGACCATCGCTCGGCTGGAGCTCGCCGCTCCGCCTTGCGCTATTGGCGGGTACATCGGGGCATGGGTTCGAAAACCAACGGAAACGCTGCCGCGGTCGATGACCGGAGCGAGCTTAACAGTTTTGCCGGTTCCGTGATCAGGCGGGAGGTCGTGACGGCGGCTCGCTGGTCTCTTGATGATGCGGGGAACGCGGCGCCTCGGTCGCGGTCGCAGGCTCACGTCCTAGACACCGGAGACCCTGCAATGCAACCAGCCGTTCCTCTCTTGTCCGCCGGCTTCGCGGTCGGCGCGTTCTTCGGCGCAGCAGCCGTCGCCGGCTACATCGCGCTGAACGAACCCCTGTCGCCCGCGGCTTCCGAGGTGGATCCGGTTTCGGAAGAGCGGGCAGATGCGCCGATCCCGGTCGCGTTGGGTGTGACCGAACGTGCAGGTCGACCCGAGGAGACGCCGCCGGATGTGCCGACGATCCCCGCCGGCGACGTCGTGACCCCGCAGGCGCTGAAAAGCTTGGAGTCCCAGGTTACCGATCTACGCTCTCGGCTCGCGAGTGTGGAACAGACCCTGAACCGCGTCCTGACGGCCTCCTCGACGCCCGCGGACGCGAACGAAGAATCACGCCCGGCGGCTCCGCGAACCGCAGACGAGCGACGCGGAGCCCTCGTGGCCGCAGGTGTCGATCCGGTCTTGGCCGAGGATCTGGTCCTGCGCGAGGCACAGCGTTCGCTCGAGCGACTCTCGTTGCGGGATCAAGCGATTCGGGAAGGCTGGCTCGGGACCGCCGAGTACCGCGATGAGCTTTCTCGCATCAATGCCGACGCGCGTTCGCTGCGTGAAGAGATCGGCGAGGAGATCTACGACCGTTATCTATTTGCCACGGGCGAGGACAATCGCGTCAAGATCGACTCCGTCATCCCGGGATCTGCCGCCGAGATCGCTGGTCTGCAACCGGGCGATCTGATCGAGGCGTACGCCGACGAGCGGTTGTTCGACTTCTCGGAGCTGCGTAGGAAGACCACCGAGGGTGAATACGGGGAGCAGGTTGCGGTGCAGGTGCGCCGCGGAGGGCGAGTGGTGGAGACATGGATCGCTCGGGGGCCGCTCGGGGTAACCCTGAATTCCGCCCGCGTCGAGCCTGCCCGCTGAAGACCTCCCCGCCGTGTGGGCGCGCGGGCGTCGGGACACACGGTCATGCCGTCCCGGGTGTGCGCGTTTCGCGGAAAATTGCGGCGCGCGGAGCGGTCGCGGGCGGGTCGCGTCTTACCGCAGATCTTTCGCGACGTCTTGCATCAAGACCGCCAATGGACCCGCAACGGCGGGTTGGCCCGGTGCCACCTTGCAGTTGCTGCAGGATGCGGTATAGACGCGGTCCAGGCGGACCCGGCCGGTCTCCGTGTCACTCGCCCGGATTCGCATGGCGATAGTCCCGCTGCGCTGATCGGGCCGGGTCCAGGTCAACCCCGTGAGCGCCGGTTGGACGAGCAGGCCTCCTTCATGCGCTTCGGATACGTGCTCGAGCGCAATCACGCCGGCAAAGAGGTCGGTGCGGTCCAGGTCATCCGCCATCAGTTTTTGGATCCACCAGGCCGAGACCTCAGGCGAGGCCGAAGCGCGACCGTCGACGACCGGGGCGATCGCGAGCGCCGGGGGGCCGTCGTAGATCTCGCCGGGTGCAGTCGCACGGGCGCTGCCCGGCGCCCTCGCCGGCGTCGGAGCCCCGATCGCCGCGGAGGTGCCGATTCCGGTGGCTGTCTGGACCGGCGCCGAGGTTGGGCTGGAGCCGCAGCCTGCCGTGAAGAGTACGTAAAGTACGACGAGCAGGTGCGGGAAACGGCGGTACGACATGAACGAAGACCTCGGCTGGTTTGGACGTCGGCTGGACTCGGGTGGAAGATGCGCTCGCAGGAGCCGGCGGACGGCAGTCGTGCTGCTGATGCGTAGAGGCCGTCCCGCGCGCGCGGGCGTTCGCCGGCGGGAACTATAATACCGGCCCCGGGTATGCCTGCGCAGCCCCGGCGAGGTCGAGACCCGGAGGCCCTAGGAGCGAAGCTGTTGCTGTGTTACAACAACCTTCGTCGACTCGGGTTCCGGGGTCGCGGTCTGTCCGGGGTCCGTTCGGTGTTGGGCGAAGATTACGCAATCGGTATTGCGAATGAAAAGATCGAGATCGGAGTGGAGAATGCTCTGTCGGCGCAAGGACCGGTCGGCACGTTCGTGTCGTCCAGGAGTGGATGCCTGACCATGTCCCTGGGTCCCGTCATGCTCGATGTCGCGGGGACGGCACTCGACGCCGAGGATCGCGAGCTGTTGCGTCATCCCGGCGTTGGCGGGGTGATCCTGTTCGCGCGCAACTTCGACTCGCCTTCTCAGCTCGCCGAGCTGACCGCCGAGATCCACGCCCTGCGCGCGCCGCACCTCCTGATCGGTGTTGACCAAGAAGGGGGGCGGGTGCAGCGCTTTCGCGAGGGATTTACGCGACTTCCGCCGGCGGGCCGGTTCGCCGAGCTCTTCAGTCGCCATCCCAGAGACGCCCGTGCCAGCTGCGAGTCCGTCGCATGGCTGATGGCCGCGGAGCTGCGCTCGGTCGGCGTGGACTTCAGCTTCGCGCCGGTGCTCGATCTGGATCGAGGCCTGAATCCCGTGGTCGGCGATCGCGCCTTCGGGAGCCGGGCGCGCGCGGTCGGCGATTTGGCGCTCGCCTGGCTCGACGGAGTGCGTCGCGCCGGCATGGCCGGCGTGGGGAAGCACTTTCCCGGGCACGGCGGTGTAAACCTGGATTCACACCTTGAGCTGCCAATCGATCCGAGGCCTTACGCTGATCTTTTGATGGACGATCTCATTCCTTTCGAGCGCGTCATCGCGCACGCGATCGAAGGGATCATGCCGGCCCATGTTCTGTACCCGTCGGTCGACGACCGTCCGGCCGGATTCTCACCGGTTTGGTTGCGCGACATCTTGCGCGGCCGGCTCGGTTTTCAGGGGGTGATCTTCAGCGACGACCTCAGCATGGGGGCGGCGGCATCTGAGGGTGGACCGGTCGAGCGCGCGCGCGCCGCCTCGCACGCCGGTTGCGATATGCTGTTGGTCTGCAACAATCGCCCGGCGGCGCTTGAGGTTCTTGAGGCGTTCGCCGATCACCACGACCCTGCGGCTGAGCTGCGTCTTCTCAGGATGCATGGTCGCGGTCAGCATGAGCGAGCACGTCTGCACGAGCAGCCCGAGTGGCAGCGCGGCGTGCGGTGCGTGGCTCTTCTCGAGGGGCTCGAGACGCTTGATCTGGGGCTCCTCGATCCGACCGACCCGGAGGCAACTGGATGAAGCTCGACCCGAAAGACTACGACGCCGTCGCCGCACGCGCACAACAACTGGTCACGCCCGAAGAGATCGATGCGGCGCTCGACCGGATGGCCGCGGCGGTTGCCGAGCGTCTCGCCGGAAAGGATCCCCTGGTGCTTTGCGTCATGACGGGAGCGGTCATTGTCGCCGGTCTTCTCCTTCCGCGGCTGCAGTTTCAACTGCGGGTGGACTACATCCATGCCAGCCGTTACCAGGGCCGAACCAGCGGCGGGGAGATCCTCTGGCGCTACCGTCCGTCGGATGCCATCCGCGGCGAGCATGTCTTGGTGCTCGACGACATTCTCGACGAGGGCATTACGCTGCGTCAGATCGTCGATGCCTGTCATGAAGACGGGGCGGCAAGCGTGCACACGGCTGTTCTGGTGTCCAAAGAGCGCGAACATGCGTGCGAGGCCGATGTCGTGGGTGTGCACGTCGAGGACCGGTATCTCTATGGGTACGGGCTCGACTACAAGGACTACTTCCGAAACGCAGCCGGGATCTATGCAGTGGCCGATGAGGACGTGTAGGCGCGACGGCTCTATGGGTATTTGTTGAAACCCGAATATAAGTACCCGCTTTTTGACACCTTTTGAGCTTTGGTATACACCCTGATCTGCGTGTTGTTTCAGCGTGATCGGTCCTCCCCGGGGCGGCGTCGATGTCTTCGCCCCGCGGGACGTGACGACCGCACAACCCATAACAATCGGAGGATGGTGCATGCCGACCCTGGAAGACTACCGCCACACACATGGCGAACTGCGTCAGATGATCGAGGATCTCAGATCGCTTCTCACCCCCGAGCAGCTGCGCATTCGCCCGAATGCGAAGACCGCTTACGAGCTGTTGTGCGACCTTGGTACGAAGGTTCGCAGCCATCTCGCCGATGAGGATCGCAGTCTCTACCCGACCCTCCTCATCCATGAAGACCCCAAGGTCAAGTCGATCGCGTGGGGCTTCATCAGCGGCGAAAAGCCCTTGCGCAAAACCTTCGACGACTACCATAAGCACTGGTTGAAAAACTGCGATTTCAACTTCACGGAAGATTTTCTTGCTGAAACGCACGAGATCTTCGATATGGTTGACAAGCGCATCGATCGCGAAGAGCAGGTCCTTTTTCCGAAGCTCATCGAGATCGGCATTTTCACCGATCGATCCCGAAAATCCGACGCGAGCGCGTTCAAGACATCCGTTTGAGAGTCGACTCGGTCGTCAAGACCGCTCGACGACAAGAGACCGGCGCCGCAAGGCGCCTTTTTTTGGCTTCCTCGCCGCCCTCCGCTAGACTGCGCGGCCAATTTCGAGTCAATTTCGGACCTTCATGAAGCGCATGAGCCTTCTCGCCATCATCGGTGGATCTGGTTTTTCGGACTTTCCCGACCTCGAGCTCGAGGCGTCTCGTCGGGTCGAAACCCCCTTCGGCGAGACCTCGGCGCCGGTCGCGATCGGGCGCCTCGATGGCGCCGAGATCCTTTTCATACCGCGTCACGGCGCCGAGCATCGGCTGCCGCCCCACCGGATCAACTACCGCGCCAATCTCTGGGCGCTGCGCGCCTTGGGGGCAGAGCGTGTCGTCGGGCTGGCCGCGGTCGGCGGGATCGGTGCGCGCTTCTCCCCGCTGGCGCTCGCGGTTCCGCACGACCTCGTCGACTACACGTACGGGCGAGATCACAGCATCTACGATGGCGAGCAGGGGGCGCTCGATCATGTCGACATGACCTCGCCCTACTGCGAAGAGCTGCGCCAAGTCTTGATTCGCGCCTGCGCCGAATCCGGTCATCCGGCGATCGAGGAGGGGGTTTATGCCGCGACCCAGGGACCGCGTCTCGAAACCACCGCCGAGATCGCTCGTTTGGAGCGCGACGGCTGCGATCTCGTGGGGATGACCGGCATGCCGGAGGCCGGGATCGCCCGGGAGCTCGGGCTCTGCTACGCGAGCCTAGCGTTCGTCGTGAACTGGGCGGCGGGCAAGGGCGAGGGTGTGATCACAATGGCCGAGATCGAGTCTCATCTATCCGACTGTGTCGGGCGTGTGCGTAAGGTCCTCCGGATCGTCGCAACCTCGGGATGATCCCTTAGGGCGATCCGTTCGGTTGGCCCGTCGGCTCGGAAGGTCGGATCCGGGGCCTCGAACAGGCTTCGCCGGACTGTCGGTAGCGCAAGGTGTTTAAGTACATCAGGAAACTCTGATACCATAAGCGTCCCTTACTTTATCGCTTTTCCAGGAGAATCCGAAATGGCCACCGAGGAAACTGCACCCAAACGCTCCGGTCTCGGCTGGATCCCGAAGTTATCCCTTTGGGCCGTCGTGATTGCCTTCGGTTACCTGTATCTGAGCTCGGCCGACCATGAGTCCACCGGCGATACGACGCAGGTCGCCTTGACCGGCGAGAGCAGCGCGGAAGCTGACGGCTTCCAGAAGATCGTCGACAAGCTCGGGGAGTTCACGGCCTCTGCGGAAACCGTGATCGCCGATGTGACCGCCGCCGGGGCCGATGGCTTCAACCAGGTCGTGGGGAAGGTCAAGGAATTGACGGGCACGGCCGAGCCGGCCGACGTCGAGCCTGTCGTCGCCGAGCCTGTCGTCGCCGAGTCCGCCGCTGTCGATTCGGCCGATCCGCAGCCGGCTGTCGTGGAGACGAGCGCCGCCCCGCAGGAATCCGTAGCCAGCCCCGCGCCCGTGCGGGTCGCGGAAGACCGTCCGGCCGCCTCTGCGTTTAGTCGCCACTCGGCCCCCTTACCCGCGACGGCGCCTGCAACGCCTCAAGCAACCCGTGCGGAGCCGGAGGTTGCGGCCGACACGGATGCCGTTTCCGCCGAGACGACCGCCGAGTCGCCGCCGATGAAGGACGCGGAGGCAACTGCGTTTGCCGAATCGTTGATGGGAGACGAGTCGTCGTCGGAAACGGCACCCGCGTCGGCCGAGGCGCCGGCGCCCGCATTGACCCGGCAGGACTTCGCGCCTGTGCCTGTCGTGCCCCAGCCCTTGGCGCGTACGGAGGTCGTTCCTGCGCCGTCCGGCGCCGCCCCCGCGTTCGAAGGTCGCCGCGAAAGTGCCGCTCAGTATCGTGCTCGCATGATGGCGGAATATGAAAACATGCGGCGCGCCGCCGACCAGCGTGCCCGGGAATACTGGGAGCGGATGGAGATGCCGGCACCGATGGCCGCCCCGGCCGGCTATCCTGCTTACGGGCCGGCTTTCGGGCCCGTTTACGGGCCGGGCTACGGCGCGCCTGCCTATCAGCGATAGCCCTCGTCGGGCGGAGCGGTTGCATCCGCCTTCGCGCGGATGTGTCGAGCCGACCTCGGCTGCGGATGCGCGAGACGGAGTTTCCGCCTCGCGATGCGTCCGACGGCCTTCGCGAAAACCGGTCTCCGGGCGGCGGTTGAGAGCCTCGTCGACGTCCGGTTGTCGAATTTCGAACTTCGAAACCCGTTCGCTGCCGAGTACCCCGGTCCACCTTAGATGTGCGAGCATGCAAAATAAGGTGAAAAAGGGGTACTAGGATCTCTCATTTTGCAGGTCGACCTCATGCTGTAGGGGTTGCCTGCAGCGGCGGCAGAGATAGACGGTCCCTTCTCGACAGATTCGATTGTGGCGGATGCTGCTGATCTCGTGCGTTCCACAGTCGCAGCGATAGAGAAACCGCTGCAGGGATCGCGTGCGCAGCCTCGAGACGTCGTAGCGATGGCAGCGTGAAGGCTCGACACCGAAATGACGCATGACGGCTTGCCATTCCGGTCCGTGTGGCCGAATACGCGGCCCGTGCTTCACGAAGGCCACGACATGGGCGACCTCATGCGCCACGGTCTCAGATACGAAATGTGTCTCGTGCATGCTCAATAGCGTCGCGTTGTAGCGGATGATTGCGAAAGACCGGCTTCGCATCCGCGCCTGCCCCGCTGAGGTCCCGCGAAGGTCGAATCGGATCTCGACTCGAGGCATGGCGAGATGCAACCAGGTTTCCGCCTCGCGCAGAAGCGCTCCGGTGCGGGCCGCGGCGTGCTCGGTCGGTGAGGGAGTAGTCATCGTCGCGTCGGTCATCGATTCGCCTGTCATGGATACCACCTTCTCGGACTTCCGTCCCTGGATGGCGTGCCGGAGGTTGCCGAAAGCGATCGACACCCGGCGTCGAGCCGGCGGCGCGCTCGCCGGCCGATGGTCTCTCGGTGCCTGGAGACTGCACCGGCGAGGAGGTGTTTGGCAATGTGCGGGTGGTTCGTCGGACGTGTCTTTGCATCGCGCAGTACTCTCGCGATATCGGCCGCTGCGCGATCAACAACCTTGCGGATCAAGGTCGGACCGGATACACTCCAAGGGCTTCGTAGATGAAGTCTCCTGCGAGCACCTTGAAGGTCGGCGTTTCATAAGAACCCCTTCGCTGGGGTTTTTTTATCCTGGGTCTTTTATCGCTGCCGAACTTCAGGTCGGCGGTCTCCCTTGAAAGGTGGTCGACCGGGTGTCAACCGTCCGGCGCCTCGCACGTCCACGCGGTTCTCATGGCCCGGGATCGGATCGGTGCAGCGATTATCCGCTGGCGAGACCGTCGTCTCGATGCAGTCGGTTGTGTCGGGTCGAGGGCGGATCTTTAAGTCGTTGGGCCAATGGCCCAATTTTTGTTTCTGAAGGGCGTGTGATGGAGCCTGCGGAAAGTCGTCTCAGTCAGTTGGCCCACGGGGTTGTCGAACCTCTGGGCTACGAGCTTGTCGGTGTCGAGCTGTTTCAGCGCGGTGCCAGCGGCGCCACGCTGCGGGTGTATATCGACCACGAGCGTGGTATCGGACTCGACGACTGCGCTGCCGTAAGCGACCAGTTGAGCGCTGTCCTGGATGTCGAAGACCCCCTTCAGGGGCGCTACGACCTGGAGGTCTCCTCGCCCGGATTGGATCGGCCACTGGTGTTTCCCGAGCATTTTCGGCGTTTCGAAGGCTCGCGCGCCAAGGTGAGATTGAGTGAGAAGCTCGAAGGGCGACGGAGTCTGGAAGGCATTCTTCGCGGATGCGAAGAGGGCATCGTGAGCCTTGAGGCGGATGGTCGTCTCTGGGAGATCCCCGTGAATCGGATCGAGATCGCCCGGCTTATCCCCGTCTTTTGACGTTGCCGGACCATGATACGTGGCGGAAGAGCATAGCCGCATTCGGTCAAGTCGCACGTCGGTCGTCGATCGCGTCGGCTCGATCGTGTTGCGAGCCGGATCTTTTGAGTCGGATGAGGTGGAATGAGTAAAGAGATCTTAATGGTCGTGGAGGCCGTCTCGAACGAGAAGGACGTCCCCGAAGGCGTCATCTTCGAGGCCATCGAGGCCGCACTGGCGTCTGCCACCCGCAAGAAACACGGCGGGGAGATCGACGTGCGTGTCGCGATCGACCGCAAGACCGGCGACTACCGCTCTTTCCGACGTTGGGAGATCATTCCCGACCCCGAGCAGGGTGTGCTCGAGGCGCCGTCTCGGCAGATTACCGCCTCGGCGGCGCAGATCCTCGAGCCCGAGCTCGGCCCCGGCGACTTCATCGAGGAGGAGATCGACTCCGAGCTGTTCGGTCGCATCGCGGCCCAGACAGCCAAGCAGGTGATCGTGCAAAAGGTCCGCGAGGCCGAGAGGGCGAAGATCGTCGAGGCCTTCGGCGAGCGTAAAGGTCAACTGGTCACCGGCATCGTGAAGAAGGCCGAGCGCGGCACCATCATGGTGGATCTCGGCAGCAATGCCGAGGCGCTGGTTCCGCGCGACCATGTGATTCCGCGCGAGTCGGTGCGCCCCGGCGATCGCCTGCGCGGCTATCTCTACGATGTCCGCTCCGAGCCCAAGGGTCCGCAACTGTTTGTCAGTCGGACGGCTCCGGAGTTGCTGATCGAGCTGTTCAAGCTCGAGGTTCCCGAGGTCGGCGAGGGGCTGATCCAGATCCTGGGTGCGGCGCGCGATCCGGGCTCCCGCGCCAAAATCGCCGTGCGGACCACCGACCCGCGCATCGATCCCGTCGGCGCCTGTGTCGGAATGCGCGGCTCTCGCGTACAGGCCGTCTCCAACGAGCTCAATGGTGAGCGTGTCGATATCATCCTCTGGGATGACAATCCCGCTCAATACGTGATCAACGCCATGTCTCCGGCCGATGTCGTCTCGATCGTCATCGACGAAGAGGCGCGTAGCATGGATGTCGCCGTCAAGGAAGAGAATCTTGCGCAAGCCATCGGGCGCAACGGACAAAACGTTCGCCTCGCCAGTCAGTTGACCGGCTGGGAGCTGAACGTGATGAACGAGGAAGACGCGGCGGCCAAGGGCGAGCAGGAGGCCGTTCGCTCGGTCCAGAACTTTATGGAGCAGCTGGGTGTCGACGAGACCCTTGCGGCGATTCTGGTCGAAGAGGGTTTCAGCACGGTCGACGAAGTGGCGTACGTGCCTCTGGTCGAGATGCAGGCGATCGACGAGCTGGACGACGAGACCATCGAGTTGCTGCGCGAGCGTGCAAACGACGTGCTGTTGACGCGCGCGATCGCCACCGAGGAAGACGGGGCTCGGGATCCGGCGCCGGATCTATTGGAAATGGATGGAATGGACGAGCCATTGGCCTATGCCCTTGCGGAGCGCGGCGTGGCCACAGTCGAGGATCTCGCCGAGCAGTCGGTCGACGACCTGCTGGTTATCGACGGGATGGACCGCGAGCGTGCGGCCCGCTTGATCATGAAGGCCCGCGAGCCCTGGTTTGCGGACGCCCCGCAGGAATAGAGGAATAAAGGTCAGTTCATGAGTGAAGTCACGGTCAAGCAACTCGCCTCTACGGTCGGCATCCCGGTTGAGCGCCTCCTGACACAGCTGAACGAGGCAGGCATCACCGCTGAAAGCGCGGAGACTACCTTGACGGAGCAGGAGAAACTCCAGCTCCTCGGCTATCTGCGTCGCAGCCACGGAAAGGCGGAAGCCGACAGCGGTACCACGCCCGCGCAAGTGACGCTCAAGCGTAAGTCGGTCAGCGAGCTGCGCCAGCCTGCGGCGGCTCCACGGGGAAATGTCGGAAGTGCTCGACCCACCCCCGCCGCGCGGGCGAAGACCGTGAGCGTCGAGGTACGTCGCAAACGGACCTACGTCAAGCGCGCCGATGAGCCGGTCCCGCCGCCGTCCGCCGCCGCTGCCCAGCAGCGTCCGGCCGTGGAGCGTGCGCGGCCGCAGCGCGAGCGCTCCTCGTCCGCGACACCTGCGCACGATGGCGGGCGCCGCCGCATCGAGCTCGAGGCCTTACGGGCCGAGCAGGAGGCCCGCCGACTTGCCGAGCAGGAGGAGCAAGAGCGCCAAGCTCGCGAGCAGGACGAGAAGCGTCGGATCGAGGAGCAGGAGCGACGCGTCGCCGAGGCGGCGCGTGCGGCCGAAGAGGCCGCTCGACTTGCCGCAGAGGCTGCGGAGCAGGAGGCCGCAAGCGCCGCGACCGATCTCGATGATGAAGGTCCCGAGGACGTGCCTGCAGCGGCGGTCGTCGCCCGTCGCGCAGAGGCATCGAAGTCGAAGAAGGCAGCCCTGAAGAAGCCGGCGGAACTCTCCGAGAAGGAGCGTTCGGTCAAGAAGGCCGGACGCAAGGACAGCTCGCGAGGCCGCGAGGCTGCGGTCATCCCGGGCGCCGACTACGAAGAGATCGATTCCGGCGGCGGTACCGCCGGGCGCGGACTGCGTCGGAAGAAGAAGACGCTCAAGCCGCAGCTGCAGGATAAGCATGTCTTCCAGAAGCCGACCGCGCCGGTGGTCCGCGAGGTGGAGATCCCCGAGGCCATTTCGGTCGGCGAGCTCGCCAGCCGCATGTCGGTCAAGGCATCCGAGGTGATCCGCGAGCTCTTCAAGCAGGGCGTCATGGTGACCATCAACCAGACGCTGGATCGCGACACGGCGACCATCGTCGTCGAGGAGCTCGGTCATACGGCTGTGCGCGCCGACGAGCGCGACGCCGAAGGCGTGTTGATGGAAGAGGTCCAGGAGCAGGTCGAGCAGGCCGAGATGGTGCCGCGTCCTCCGGTCGTCACCATCATGGGGCATGTCGACCACGGCAAGACCTCTTTGCTCGACTATATCCGGCGCACTCGTGTCGCCTCGGGCGAGGCGGGCGGGATCACCCAGCATATCGGCGCCTATCACGTCGAGACACCGAAGGGGACGGTCTCTTTCCTCGATACCCCCGGCCATGCCGCCTTCTCGGCGATGCGCGCTCGAGGGGCCAAGGTGACGGACATCGTCATCCTGGTGGTCGCGGCGGACGACGGCGTCATGCCGCAAACCGTCGAGGCGATCCAGCACGCCAGAGCCTCGGGTGTTCCGCTGATCGTCGCGATCAATAAGATCGACAAACCCGATGCCCATCCGGACAAGGTGATGCAGGAGCTGACTCAGCACCAGGTCGTCGCCGAGGAGTGGGGCGGCGATACCATGATGGTGCAGGTCTCGGCCAAGACCGGCGACGGCATCGACGATTTGCTCGACGGAATTCTGTTGCAGTCCGAGGTCCTCGAGCTCAAGGCCGCCGTCGACGGCCCCGCCCGCGGGACGATCGTCGAGTCCAGTCTCGACAAGGGCCGCGGCCCGGTCGCGACCGTCCTGGTCCAGTCCGGAACGCTGCGGCGCGGCGATATCATCGTCAGCGGCGGCGAATACGGTCGTGTTCGAGCCATGTTCGACGAGGCCGGAGCGCCGGTCGAGGCGGCTGGTCCATCGATTCCCGTCCAGGTGCTGGGTCTCTCGGGCACCCCCTATGCCGGCGACGACGTCATGACGGTCGCCGACGAGCGCAGGGCGCGCGAGGTCGCGGAATTCCGTTCGGCGCGCTCTCGACAGAGCCGCTTCGACGAGCAGCGTGGCGTGAGCCTCGACCAACTCTTCGCGCAGATCAAGGACGGCGAGCAGAAGAGCGTCAACCTCATCGTCAAGGCGGACGTGCAGGGCAGTCTCGAGGCACTCAAAGACAGCCTGCTCAAACTCGGCAACGAGGAGGTCAAGGTTGCGCTGGTCGCGGTCGGTGTCGGCGGTATTACCGAATCCGACGCCAACCTGGCCGTCACCTCCAACGCCATTTTGCTCGGGTTCAATGTCCGAGCCGACGCCGCGGCGCGCCGGGTGATCGAGGACAAGGGCCTCGACCTGCGCTACTACAGCATTATCTACGAGCTGATCGACGACGTGAAGAAGGCCATTTCGGGCCTGCTCAGTCCGATCGTGACCGAAGAGATCATCGGTCTTGCTCAGGTGCGCGATGTCTTCCGCTCGTCGAAGTTCGGCGCGGTTGCCGGCTGCATGGTCACGGAGGGTGCGATCCGTCGCAACAGCCCGATCCGCGTCCTGCGCAACAACGTCGTGGTCTACGAGGGGGCGCTCGAGTCGCTGCGGCGCTTCAAGGACGACGTGAACGAGGTCAAGGCAGGCATCGAGTGCGGCATCGGCGTAAAGAACTACAACGACGTGCAGCCGGGCGACCAGATCGAGGTCTTCGAGCGGACCGAACGGGCCCGCGAGATCTGATCGAATGAAGGAATTCGATCGTACCGAACGCATCGGCGCGGAGCTCAAGCGTGTGCTCTCAACCTTGGTGCGTGACGAGGTGAATGATCCGCGCCTGGCGAACATTACCGTCCATGAGGTGCGCGTGACGAAGGACCTTGCTCATGCCAAGGTCTTCTTCACCTGCTTTTCGACGGATGACGATGCCGTTGAGCAGACCCGTCTGCTCAATGGCCGTCTCGCCGGCTTTCTCCGTCATGGACTGGCGCAGCGGGTTCGTCTTCGGACCATCCCGCAACTGCATTTTGTGTTCGACGAGTCGATCGGCAAGGGTGAGCGCCTTGCAGCACTGATCTCGCAGGCGGTCGGGCAATCCGACCAATCTACGCATGAAGACGCCGATCAGGAGCTGCAGGTTGATGGGACGCCGTCGTAATACAGGCCGAGATGTCACCGGCATCCTCTTGCTTGATAAGCCGCTGGGTTTGTCTTCGAACGATGCCTTGCAGCGCGTGAAGCGCTTTTACCGCGCCGCTAAGGCCGGTCATACCGGAAGCCTCGATCCTCTGGCGACCGGGCTTTTGCCCTGTTGTCTGGGCGATGCGACCAAGTTCTCCGCATATCTGCTGGATGCGGACAAACGCTATCGGGTGCGCGTGCGACTGGGTGTGACGACCACGACCGCCGATGCCGAGGGCGATATCGTCGCCGACGAGCCGGTGGTCGGGATCGACGAGGCGCGCGTGCGCGAGGTGCTGCTCGGCTTTCTGGGTATCATCTCGCAACTGCCGCCGATGCACTCGGCCGTGAAGCACCAGGGGCAGAGGCTCTACAAACTGGCTCGGCAAGGTTTGGAGGTCGAGCGCACTCCGCGCGAGATCGAGATCTTCGCACTCGATCTGCTGTCGATGAACCTGCCGGAGATCGAGCTTGACGTGCATTGCTCCAAAGGGACTTACGTGCGTACGCTTGCCGAGGATATCGGTCGCAAATTGGGCTGCGGTGCACATGTCAGCGGACTGCGGCGTACCGCGGTGGGGCCATACTCCGAGACGGAGGGGCCGTTCGTCGGTCTGGACCGAATCGAGGCGATGGCGGGCGAAGACGACATGGCCGGTCTCGATGCGCTTCTGCTGCCGCTCGACAGCGCCCTGGGTCACTGGCCGGCGGTGCGTCTGTCCGCCGACGCCGCCTTTTATTTGAGACAAGGCCAGGCGGTCTTGATCCCGCAAGCGCCGACGCAGGGCCTTGTCAGGCTCTATGATCCGTCGCAGATCTTCGTCGGGGTCGGCAGTATCCTCGACGACGGGCGCGTGCAGCCCAAGAGGCTGATTTAGAATCGTCAAATTCTGCGGGCGGTTCCGCCTTGAACAATCCGTGAGGCCGCCATCTCAAATGGTGCGCGACACCTCGAAAATCGTTCGACAGCTCGAAAAACAGTGCAATCAAGCCACGGTCCGATTCCCTGATGTCATTGTCGGGGCGATCCATCCCTCTCCCGTTCGGAGACGGACCAGGACCTTTTTCTCTCCATCACTGAACCAGGAGACCACCAATGACAATGACCGCAGCCGAGAAGAAACAGATTGTCGAAGACTACCGTCGCGCCGATTCCGACACGGGGTCTCCGGAGGTGCAGGTCGCGCTCCTGACCGCGCGCATCCTGCAGCTCACCGAGCATTTCAAGGAGCACAAGCACGATCATCACTCGCGCCGCGGTCTGGTCCGTATGGTCAACTCCCGTCGCAAGCTGCTCGACTATCTCAAGCGTAAGGATCTCGACCGCTATCGCGAGCTGATCACGCGTCTCGGCCTACGCCGCTGACACGCCTCCCGACACGGCGGTCGGGCGGCCGGGAGACGCCCGATCCGCCCGCTCCCCGCGGAAGGGACGCCGCCGGCGGCACCGACGCACAGCCCTGCCACCACAGCGCCCGCAGACGCGCCTGAGGTGCAGGGGTCCAAGGCCCGGCGCTACGACGGACCACATACCCCGAGGATCTACTTGTGATTCCCAAAGCTATCGTTAAGCAATTCAAGCTCGGTGACCAGACGGTCACACTCGAGACCGGCGAGATCGCGCGCCAGGCCGACGGCGCCGTGATGGTCAACGTCGACGATACGGTTGTTCTGGTCACGGTCGTCGTGGATAAACGCCCGGGCGCGGTGCGCGACTTCCTGCCCCTGACCGTCGACTATCAAGAGAAGACCTATGCCGCCGGGCGGATCCCCGGTGGCTTTTTCCGTCGCGAGGGCCGTCCGAGCGAGACCGAGATTTTGACCTCTCGGCTGATCGACCGCCCGATCCGCCCCCTGTTCGCGAAGGGCTTCCGGCAAGAGATCCAGGTGATCGCGACCGTCAAGTCGCTGAATCCCGCGGTCAATCCCGAGGTCCCGGCCATGCTCGGCGTATCCGCCGCATTGGCGATTTCGGGAGTCCCGTTCAACGGACCGATCGGCGCGGTGCGCGTCGGGTACAAGAACGGCGAGTACATCCTGAATCCGGCGGTCGTCGGCGTGGGTCCGGATTCGGACCTCGACCTGATCGTTGCAGGCACCGAAAAGGCGGTCTTGATGGTCGAGTCCGAGGCACGCGGGCTCTCGGAGGAGATCATGCTCGGTGCTGTGCTGTTCGGCCATGAGCAGATGAAACCGGCGATTGACGCGATCCGCGAGCTCGCTGCCGAGGTCGGCAAAACACCGATCGCCTGGACCCCGCCGCCGGCCGACACCGAGTTGACCGACGCCGTCGCGAGCGCCTGCTCGGATCGGATCGCCGAGGCCTATCGCATCAAAGAAAAGCAGGACCGCTATGCGGCCCTGGATGCGGTGCGTGCAGCCGTCGTCGCCGACCTATGCAGCGGCGACGCACCGGCCTGGACCGAGCAACAGGTCGTGGGTGCGATCGAGAAGTTCGAGAAGACGACCGTGCGCAGCTCGATCATCGCCGGTAACCCGCGTATCGACGGCCGCGACAACCTGACCGTTCGGCCGATTACGATCCGCACCGGGGTTTTGCCCCGCACCCACGGCTCGGCGCTCTTTACGCGCGGCGAGACGCAGGCCCTGGTCATCACGACCTTGGGCACCGAGCGTGACTCGCAGATCATCGACGCGCTGGAAGGCGAGCGGCGCGAGCACTTCATGCTGCACTACAACTTCCCGCCTTTCTGCGTCGGCGAGACGGGTCGCGTCGGCTCGCCGAAGCGGCGTGAGGTCGGCCACGGCCGGTTGGCCAAGCGCGGCGTCCTCGCCGTGATGCCGAGCATCGAAGAGTTTCCCTATTCGGTTCGCGTGGTCTCCGAGATCACCGAGTCGAACGGCTCGAGCTCCATGGCCAGCGTCTGCGGCACCAGCCTGTCGCTGATGGACGCCGGCGTGCCGGTAAAGGCGCCGGTGGCCGGCGTGGCGATGGGCCTGATCAAGGAAGGCGATGCCTTCGCCGTGCTCACCGACATCATGGGCGACGAGGATCATCTCGGCGACATGGACTTCAAGGTGGCCGGGACGTCCGAGGGCATCAACGCCCTGCAGATGGATATCAAGATCGAAGGCATTACCGCCGAGATCATGGAGACCGCGCTCGATCAGGCGAAGGCCGGCCGGCTGCACATCCTCGGCGAGATGAACAAGGTCATCGGCGCACACCGCTCCGAGATGTCCGAGCATGCCCCGCGCATCATCGAGCTGAAGATTCATCCGGAGAAGATTCGCGATGTCATCGGCAAGGGCGGCTCCGTCATCCGCGCCATCACCGAAGAGACCGGCGCCACCATCGACATCAACGACGAGGGCGTGGTCAAGATCTTCTCGGTCGAGAAGGCCGCGGGCGAGGAAGCCAAGCGTCGGATTCGTCTGATCACGGCCGATGTCGAGGTCGGCAAGATCTATGAAGGTCGTGTCGCACGCCTGATGGATTTCGGGGCCTTTGTCACCATCCTGCCCGGACGCGATGGCTTGGTGCACATCTCTCAGATCTGCGAGGAGCGCGTCCAGAGCGTGAGCGACAAGCTCTCCGAGGGCGATCAGGTCCGCGTCAAGGTGTTGGAGGTCGACAAGCAGGGCCGCATCCGTCTCAGCATGAAGGCCGTCGAGCCGGGCGAGTAATCGTCACGCATCTTGGTTGAGAAAGGGGCCTTTGGCCCCTTTTTTGCTTTTCCTATTGCCGAGTTCAATGAAGCCGGCCGTTTGCTTGCGCGAAGGGCCCTGGCCCGAACCTGCCGATCCATCGCTTCCCGCACAGATACGCGAGGGCCGGCGTGAAATGCTAGGATCACCGAAAGAGCCCGCAACCCGAGGCCCATCCCCGCGATGTCAACGCGTCCCAGCCCCCCGATTCGTTTCGGTCTCATCGTCATCGGTGACGAGATCCTCAAGGGGGCCCGCGTCGATGCACACCTCGGTGCGTTCAAACGTATGGTCGGCGAGCGCGGACACGAGCTGGCCTGGCACTGGTTGCTCCCGGACGACCCGGAGGCGTTGATCGCGCATCTGCGCTTCTCGATGGGGCGACCCGATCCGGTCTTCGTCTGCGGCGGAATCGGCGCAACGCCGGACGATCACACGCGTGAATGTGCAGCGACGGCGGCCGATTTGGACCTGGTGCGTCATCCCGAAGCGAAAGCCCTGCTCGAAGAGAAGTTCGGAGACGAGGCCTATCCCAACCGCATCCTCATGGCGGACTTGCCTGCCGGGTGCGGTCTGATCCCGAATCCCATCAACCGGATCCCCGGGTTTTCGCTGGGCGGACACTGGTTTCTACCGGGTTTCCCCCAAATGGCGTGGCCGATGGCCGAATGGGTCTTGGATCGGGACTACGGCGTCTCTGCCCTGATCCAAGAGCGGGCCTTCGAGCTCCGCGGTGTTCCGGAGAGTGCTTTGATCCCCTTGATGCGGGATCTCGGCGCGCAGTTTCCCGAGGCGACGCTCTTTAGCCTGCCTCACATGGGAGAGGACGCACACATTCGTCTCGGATTCCGTGGTCGCGATCGGATCGACGAGGCCATCGCCGCACTGCGCGAGCGCCTCGATCATGACGGAATCAGCTACCGAGCCTGCAGCTGAGCAGGCTCGTTCGGGGGTCACCTCATGTCGGCCGATCAGAACGACGTCAAGGTAGACGGCCCGCTCCATGACCAGCGGATGATCGACGTATGACCACTGAGAAGGCTCGCTCACCGATCTCCGCCCCGTCGACCGCGGATGCTTCGGCATCCGCCTGCGGCGCCGAGTCGCCGCCGCCTTGCGTCGGTGTGTCGGGCGGGGAGAACAAAGCGTTGTCCGAGGGGGAAGCGTCGGTGCAGGGGCATGCCCGAGCCGCACTCGAGCAGGGTGACCTCGCGTGGGCCACGCGTGATCTGACGCAAGACCATGTCGACGCGATCACCCTGATCGAGAATCTGCGTGTCTATCAGGCCGAGCTCGAGATTCAGAACGAGGAGCTGCGCGCCGCCCAACTCGACACGGAACGTGCCGTACAGCGCTATCTGCGCTTGTTCTCGGACATGCCGGTCGCTGGACTCGTCATCGATCGGATCGGCCGAATTCTCGAGGTCAACCGGGTCGCCGGCGATCTGTTCGGCATGCGCGCGCGGCATCTGCGCCACCACTATCTGAACCGACTCACGGATCGCAGTGGTGAGTCGATACTCTACGAGGCCTTACGTCAGGCCTGCGCGAGCGGTCGCGCGAGTGTCGCCGAGTTGTCGTTCTCGAGCGGCGACGGGGTCGGTTTTGTCGGCGAGCTCGAGTTGGCGGCGCTGCCTGCGGAGACGGATGATCCGGGCGAGTGCCGGCTTGTGGCCATGGTGATCGATCTGACGGAGCGCCGGCAGGCTGAAGCCGAGTTGGTGCGCGGACGACAATTGCTGCGCGAGAAGAGCGAGGAGCTCGATCGCTACTTCGCCTACAGCCGGGATCTCTTGTGTATCGCCGATCTCGAGAACCGGTTCGTTCGCCTCAATCCGGAATGGGAGCGCGTGCTGGACTATCCGATCGCGGAGCTCCAGGGGCGTGTTTTCCTGGACCTGGTTCACCCCGAGGATCGCGAAGCGACGCTGGCGGCGATCAAGAGGCAGAGAGCGGGCGAGGAGGTGCTGAATTTCGAGAATCGGTATCGTTGCCGCGACGGCAGTTATCGGTGGATAGAGTGGCGCGCCAGACAACACGATGGCCATCTCTACGCCGTCGCGCGCGACGTCACGGCGCGCAAAGAGACCGAGCGCGATCTCTTGAATCTCAACCGCCGTCTCGCGGAGACCTCCGAGCAGGCGGCTCTTCTGGCTACGCGGGCCGAGGATGCGAATCGCGCGAAAAGCGCCTTCCTGTCCAATATGAGTCACGAGATTCGCACCCCGATGAACGGCGTTATCGGGATGCTTGAGCTGTTGCTCGACACCGCGCTGAGCGAGGAGCAACGCAACTATGCCGAAAACGCCCGGATCAGCGCCCGCTCCCTGCTGGGTTTGATCAACGACATCCTGGATTTCTCCAAAATCGAGGCCGGCAAGTTGGATTTGGACGTCGGGGAATTCGATCTGCGCGGTCAACTCAAGGAGCTCGAGACGATTCTCCTGCACCGTGCCCGCGCCAAGGGTCTGCGGCTGGTCTGCCAGGTCGCCGACGCGGTGCCGGCGCACCTGCGTGGAGATGCCGGGCGCTTGCGTCAGGTCCTCGTCAACCTGGTGGACAACGCGATCAAGTTTACCCCGAGCGGCGAGGTCGAGGTGCGGGTCGAGATGTGCCCGCCCGGCGAGCGATCGGGCGCGGGAGCGAGTGCGGGCGCAGCGGACCCGCGCTCGGATGCGGTGCGGCTGAGTTTCTCGGTTCGAGACACCGGTATCGGCATCCCGGCGGACAAGCTGGGGCTGCTGTTCGGTAGCTTCAGTCAGGTGGAGTCGGGGATCACCCGTCGGTACGGCGGAACCGGGCTGGGCCTGGCGATCTCCAAGCAGCTCATCGAGTTGATGGGCGGGAGGATCGCCGTCGAGAGTCTGGAGGGACAGGGCTCGACCTTCCGCTTCGACGTGCCTCTGCAGTCTGCTCCGGCGAAAACGGGGCTTTCGTACCCTTTCGATCACGACGGGGCCGGGATGCCACGGCGCGATTCGGTGACTGCATCGGCGCGCACGGGCGGTTCGAGCAAGCGGACGGCTCCGCCGCGGTTCGACGGTGCCTCGATTTTGGTCGCGGAAGACCAAGCGCTGAATCAAGAAGTCGCCAGGCGTCTGCTGGAACGAACCGGTGCACGGGTCGTGCTTGCCAACAACGGGGCCGAGGCGGTCGCCATGGCGGAATCGCACGCCTTCGATCTCGTGCTGATGGACTTGCAGATGCCCGTTATGGACGGTTTTGAGGCCACGCGTGCGATTCACGAGCGTCACCCGCATCTGCCGATCATCGCGTTTTCGGCGGCCGTGATGGAAGAGGATCTCGAGCGTGCGCGAGCAGCAGGTGTCGCCGCGCATCTCGCCAAGCCGATCGACAGCGCAGCCCTTTATCGAACCCTGTCGAACTGGCTCAAGCCTCGTGAAGCGGTCGCCTCTTCCACGGCGGATCCTCCTCCCGGCGAACCGGCATTTCGCCTCCCCGCGACACTGGATGGTTTCGATCTGGATGTGGGTCGGCAATCTGCCGATGGCGACGAAGCCTTCTATCTCGAGCTCCTGGATGGCTTTCGGACGGAGTTGACGGGCGGTCTTGCCGACGTGGTCGAGCGACTTGAAGCCGGCGACGATTTACCGGGGGTGCGCCGAATGCTGCATACCCTGAAAGGTCTCGCGGGAACGGTCGGCGCCCTGCGTCTGAGCACGGGCGCGGCCGACATCGACCGTACGTTGAGTCAAGGGCTCCCTGTCGCCAGCGCGATGCGTGACGAGCTCAAGGCATCGCTAGACGAGGTGCAGGCCCAGTTGGAGCCTTTATTCAGTCCTGGGCGCGAGCGTCGGAGCGGCACGGCGACCGGTGTCGCGGGCGATCGCCCGAGCAATGTGTCCAAGCGCAGTGACGCGAAGGCCCCTGCGCCGATCTGGCCCCATTCGCGCCGCCCCCATGTGTTGATCGTGGACGACCAGCCGATCCAGATCCAGGCCATGCGCCGGATCTTCCAGGATGATTGCGAGGTTTTCACGGCCACCGCCGGCGAGCAGGCCTTGGCGCATTGTCGCCGAGCGCCGCCCGATTTGATCCTGCTCGACGTCATCATGCCCGGAATGGACGGGCTTGCCGTGTGCCGTGCACTGAAACAACATGGCACGACGGCGGACGTCCCCGTGTTGTTCGTCACGGCGCAGACCGATGCACTGGATCAGACACAGGCACTCGAGGCAGGCGGTGTCGATTTCATCAGCAAACCGGTCAATCCCGCGGTGGTTCGGGCCAGGGTTCGAACCCATCTTACTCTCAAGGCCCAATCCGACCTGCTGCGCAACATGGCCTATCTGGACGGGCTGACCGGCATCGCCAACCGCCGAGCCTTCGACGAACGCCTGCAAACGGAATGGCGGCGGGCGCAGCGCGACGGGACCTCGCTTGCGGCTCTCCTCCTGGATGTCGATCACTTCAAGCGCTACAACGATCGTCATGGCCACCAAGAGGGCGACGCCTGTCTGCGGGCGGTCGCCGAGGCGCTGATTCGGGTTCCCTGTCGCGGACACGATCTGGTCGCCCGCTACGGTGGAGAGGAGTTCGTGTGCTTGCTTCCCGGTTGCGACATCGCGGCAGCCGTTCGGCGAGCGGAGTGCCTGCGCCTTGCCGTCGAGGAGTTGGAGATCCCGCACCTGGATTCTCCGGTCGACGATCATGTGACGGTCAGTATCGGCGCGGCCGTGCTGATGGCCGATGATCGGGAGGCGCCCGGTCGGCTGCTCGAGATGGCCGACGAGCAACTCTACCGCGCCAAGCGTACCGGTCGGAATCGCGTCGCACCCGATGCCGCGCTTTAAGTACGAGGGCTTTGCCGAGGTGTCTCCGTGACGACAACGTCGCTGTCGAGCACCCGAAGCCATTGTTCGGGCAGGGTCACGCACCGGTCAACGATTCGGAAACCGATGCGCGGTCTTGCGCCGGTTCGGGTCATCGGCGAGCATAGCCGAGCGAGCGACTCGGAGTCTCGAGCCCCGTGTGTTCGAGCACGCGCTGAGCCGGGTTCAGGATTCAGGGGAGGCGTGATGTGGTCAGACCGGGAGGGAGATCATTGAGCGAGCGCGTGTCAGAGGGTCGCAACCATACAGCGTCGGCCGAAGCCGGAGAACCCGATTTTTTTCGGCGCATGATCGCGGCCAGCGCCGACCGCTTCGCCTATCTCGACCGCGACCTCAGGTATCTTGCCGCCAACGCGTCTTATTTGAGCTCATGGGGCTTGACATCCGAGCAGGTGATCGGTCGTCGCGTGGACGAGATCATTGATCGGGATTTGTACGTGCAGGAGGTCCGACCGCGCCTGGAGGCGTGTCTAGGCGGCGAAACGGTCGTGTATGAGGCGCAGCTCCCGCGGCGCGGTGTGCGGACCGGCTGGGGAGAGGTGAGCTATATCCCGTGTTTCGATGTGGCCGGGAGCGTGGAGGGAGTCGTGGTGTGTGTTCACGACATCACGGCACGCAAGAACAGTCATGCAACGATCGAGCGCTTAACGCGTCTCTATCGCATCCTGACCGAGTGCAATCAGGCCATCATCCATTCCGAGTCGCCGAGCACGCTGCTCCCGATCGTCTGTCGTGCGCTGGTGACGCATGGCGGCTTGAATATGGCCTGGATCGGCCGTGCGGGCGACGGCGCGGGCAAGGCCTCGATCCAGTGTCTAGCCGTCGAAGGCGAGGGCGGAGCCGAGCTGCTTGGCGAGCTGGGTTCGTCGATGGAGACCGACGGTCTCGAGGACGATGCCCTCGCGCGCGTCATGCGCAGCGCGGAGGGCTACTGGAGCCTCGACCTCCAAGCCGATCCGGCGACCCGGTCGTGGCATGCGGCTGCGCGACGCTTCGGGTGGCAAGCTTCGGCATCGCTGCCGTTGAAGATGCGCGGGAAAGTATTCGCGGTCTTGAGCGTCTATGCGTGCGAACGCGATGTCCTGGACGACGACGCGCGCGATTTACTGGCCGAGCTGGCCCGAGACATCTCCTACGCGCTCGACCACTACGCCGCAATGGCCGAGCTGGCCGATGCGGAAGAGCGTTGGAAATTCGCGCTCGAGGGCAGCGATGCCGGGGTCTGGGACTGGGATCTGCGCACCGGCAAGGTCTTCTATTCGGCCCGTTGGAAGAGCCTCTTGGGCCTTGGCGAGGAGGACATCGGCGATGGGCTCGACGCCTGGAAGGATCGCGTCCATCCGGACGATCTCCAGGGGCTGACCGATGCGATCGACCATCACCTTCGCGGCCGCTCCGCCGCCCTGCACCATGAGCACAGATTAAGACGCCGAGACGGCCTTTACCTGTGGAGCCTCGGGCGGGGCAAGATCGTCGAGCGCGCCCCGGACGGTATGCCCCTTCGGATGATCGGCACGACCACCGATATCTCCGCCCGCCGCGCGGCCAATGATTCACTCAGTCGCCTCGGGGAGATTGTCGAAAAGGCACAGACCGAGGTTTATGTTTTCGATCCGGGCTGCTTTCTCTTCGAACAGGTCAATCAGGGCGCTCGCGCCAACCTGGGCTACGGCATGGACGAGCTAACCCGGATGACCCCATTGGATCTGATGCCCGATTATGATTCGCCGACCCTTTCGCGTTTGCTTGAGCCGCTGCGTGAAGGAAGCAAGAGCCAGGTCGTGTTGGAGACCCGGCATCGGCGCAAGGACGGCAGCTGCTATCCTGCCGAGATTCGCTTGCAACTCCTCGGCGTGGAGCCGCGCTTTGTCGCCCTGGTCACGGATACGACCGAGCGTCAGCGTGCCGAAGAGGCGATCAAGCATCTTGCGTTTTTCGATCCGCTCACGGGCTTGCCCAACCGCCGATTGTTGATGGATCGACTTGAGCGCGCGATTGCCGCGAGCCGACGCAGTCACCGCATGGGCGCTCTGATCTTCATCGATCTGGACGATTTCAAGACGCTCAACGACACCATGGGACATGATCAGGGCGATCGGTTGTTGCGTCAGGTCGCCAAGCGTCTCGCCTCCTGTATCCGCGAGTCCGACACCCTCGCCCGGCTCGGCGGCGACGAGTTCGTGGTGATGTTGGAGCGATTGAGCGCACACACGCAGGAGGCCGCATCGCAGGCGGAGGTGCTCGCCAAAAAGCTGCTCGCAGCAATGCGTGCGCCCTGCGAGCTTGAAGATCGCGAGTATCGCTGCTCGGCCAGCATGGGTGTCGCCCTGTTCGGGCGGCAAGCGACGCGCGTCGAGGAGTTGATGAAGCAGGCCGATATGGCGATGTATCGGGCCAAGGCAGCAGGACGGGATACGGTGCGGTTTTTCGACCCCGAGATGCATGTGGAGGTATCTGCCCGTGCAGCGCTCGCCACGAGCCTGCGCGAGGGTTTGGAGCACGGCGAGTTTGTGCTCCATTACCAAAGCCAGGTCGACGGGTCGGGGCAGGTGACCGGAGCGGAGGGATTTCTGCGCTGGCAACACCCGCAACGTGGACTGCTCGAGCCTGTTGATTTCATCCGTTTAGCCGAAGAGACCGCGACGATTTTGCCGCTGGGTCGATGGGTTCTGGAAATGGCCTGCGCCCAGTTGGCCGCGTGGTCCGAGCGGCCCGAAACAGCCGGACTGACGCTTGCCATCAATATCAGTGCGCTGCAGTTTCATCATCCGGATTTCGTCGAGCAGGTCCTCGCCGCGGTCGATCGCCACGGCTGCAGTCCGAATCGACTGAAACTCGAGATTACCGAGAATCTCTTGCTGGATGACCGCGACGCCACGATCGCGAAGATGTCGATCCTCGAGGAGCGGGGCATCAGCTTTGCGCTCGATGATTTCGGAACCGGCTATTCCTCTCTGACCGATCTCGGTCGGCTGCCGTTGAAGGAGCTTAAGATCGATCTGTCCTTCGTGCGGGATCTCGTAACCAATCCGAACGATGCGGCGATCGCGCGCACCATTATCGCCTTGGGGAATACCTTCGCGCTCGACGTGATCGCCGAGGGGGTCGAGACCGAGGCCCAACGCGACTGGTTGGCCGGACATGGCTGCCGTGCCTTTCAGGGCTACCTGTTCGGCCGTCCGGGTCCGGTGGAGAGATCTGCAGCGCGACTCGATGGCTGAGAACCTGAATCGGACACTTGACCGTCCTTCCGCGACGATTCGTCGCAATCAAACACCGATAGTGCTTGCGTATTCCGCATCTACGGCCTATTTCTAAGGGGACGAAAGGAAAGCTGCGAGTCGAAGATGCGTTCGGTGTGTCGCTTTTCGAAGGCAGCGTGACCCCGGCTCTCGCCGTCTCCGCTTTCGTGCCGATCGGGAGGCAGGTGTTCAGTGATGAATCAACGATTCGATCTCGTCGTCATCGTGGGAGCGATCTTTCTTGCGATCTTCGTCGCGACCGCCGTGATCCTGTTGGTCTTGGGCGTTCCGGTACGCGATTCGCAGCCTGTTGCCGATGCGGTCCCGGCGAAGATGCGTCCTTTGGAACGCCCGCAAACCTTCACCGTTCCGAAGACGCCGACCCCGCCAACCCCTCCCGCAGCGTGGCGCGATGACCGATTCTCGCAGTTCGGGTCACGCCCCGACAGCGGTTCGGTGATCGATGGCTATCGCTTCCGCCCTCTCGATGAGCGGGAGCAGCGTCGTTTCGGCGGTTGGGCCGACAGCCGGGAGAGTGGATCGACGGATTGGCTCGGCGGAGGAGATCGCGGTCTCGATGACCCGGTCTTCCGTCGCGACGATCGACTGCCGGAAGGCTTCACGTCCGGTTGGTCGGAGACACCCTACCGCTTCCGGCCGACCGACCCCGCGCGCCGCCCGCTGCGCGAACCTCCGAGGCCGGGCGGGTTCGCCGACCAGGGGTTCTTCGAGTCGCCGCCGCAATGGGGAGCGACGCCGCCCGTGCTGCCTCCGCCCCTGCCGCCGCCCTTGCCCGATCTGTATCCTTCGCTTGTTCCGCCAAACGATCCTCGACTCACGGTACGATAGACGGGGCGTCCGTCGCCCTGTCTTGTCCATCGCCCCATCGGAGTCGACCCGATCCCATGCCGAGAGCCGAAGCCTCTGCCGCTGCGAGTACACCCGAGCACGCGCTGCACGCGGTCGGCAGCTGTCTCCTCTCCGAGCGACGGGCACTCCAGCTCGGTCTTGCGTTCGTCGTGCTGGCCTATATCCCGATCGCGCTGGTCGGTCTGCCGCTCTTCGGCGACGGCGCCTACTACTTCTTCAAGCTTGCGCTCGACGGCGTTCCGGTCTTTCCGAATCTTCGGCTCGGCTCGGTTCTTGCCCAGCTCCCGACCTTGGCTGCGACACGGCTGACCGATGATGTCGGGCTGCTGCGTCACCTCTTTTCCTTCACTTATGTCGCTCTACCCGTGGCGTCTTTGCTGGTGTGCTGGTCCATTGTGCGCAACCGCCGGCCGGAGTTGATTCTGCTGCCGCTGCTCTTTCTGGTCGCCAACCAGATCAATTTCTCCGCGGTCTCGGAGTTGCTTTTCAGCCTGTACCTCGTCTGGCCGTTCGTTCTCCTCGGGGCGCTTGCGCCGAATCGCCGTCTGACCTTGACCTACGGTGCAATCCTGGCCCCTTTGCTGCTCCTCCTCCATCCGCTGGGCTTTGCTTTGGCGGGATTTTTGTGTCTCGTCGCACTCATGAATGCCCGGTCCGATCGCGCAATCGATCACATCTGGACCCGGGCTTGGAGCGGCCTTGCCGCGGCCTTTGCCGTCTCGGCCCTCTTGCGCATGATCTCGACACTGATCGGCGCCACCGGCTACGAGCGCTCGCTGGCCGAGCCGGACGCCGCCGTCCGCTACCTGCTCCCCGAGACCCTGTCTCAGGGCGTACTGTTGAGCTGGGTGGTGGTCTCGGGGGTCTTGGCGGCGCTAAGCCTCTGTTCCGGGTGGGGGCGAGGTCGCCGGGTCGCCCAGAGCGGCCTGCTGTGGCCGGCCTTTCTGCTGCTGCCCCTCATAGGCGTTGCCGTTGGCGTTGATATCCTCTTCGGTGAGGGTATCAAGCTCAAGGCTGGGCTGATCTTGCCGGTCGCGTTGCTCTTGATGGGGCTTGCGGTCGGGATCGCCGGGCGCCCGTCGGCGCGTACAGATGTTCCCTGCATCCCTCGCCTAGCGCGACTGGTGGTTGTCGCAGCGCTGACCATCGGATTGCTCGGGACGGCGAAGTCCGCCGCTTGGTGGACGGCGACACATGGGCTGATGAATGCGACGGCCAGCACCGAGACCAACTGCTTGGCGTTCGGACCCGAGGAGCCCTACGCGCTGCAATGGCCCTGGATGGCGATCATCGATGATTGGGCGACGCCGATGAACGCCTTGGTCTTTCGGCCCCCGTGGGCGATCCCGCTCCTGTTGCCGGGAGACGGATGCCGTCGACTCGAGGAGACCGGTCAGGCTCATCTGGCGTCATGGATCCAGCGGCCCGCCGCCCGGCTCGAAGCCACATTCGGGCCGTTGCGCAGTGTCGGATCTCTCTGACCGCGTATCGGGTGCTGCACCAGCTCTTTCAAAAGGATAAGTAAGTTTTATGAACCAAGACCTTGTCAATAAATGGGTCGTCATTTTGATGGCGCTCGGGATCTCCGCGCTCTTTCTGGCGATGATTCAACAGTTTCTGATGGCGCTCTTTCTCGCTGGACTCTTCAGTGCGATGGCCCGCCCGCTGTTTCTCTGGCTGCAGCCGCGTTTGAGGGGCAGTCCGCGTCTGGCGTCGCTCGCGACGCTTCTGGCGGTGGCGGTCGTCGTGTTGATCCCGCTGTCGCTGCTGGTCGCAGTCGTGGTCGGGCAGGCGCTCGATGTCACCCAAACCTTCGTGCCTTGGCTCAAGGAGCGGCTTGCCGATCCGGATGCCTTTCTGGAGGGCATGCGTCGTTTGCCGTTCTACGAGAATTTGCTGCCCCTGCGCTCGCTTTTGATCGAACGTCTCGGCGAGGCGGCTACGATCGCCAGCAAGTTCGTCGTCGGGGGGCTGTCGTCTTTGACCGTGGGCACCCTGAACTTCTTCTTCATGGCGTTCGTGATGCTCTACAGCATGTATTTTCTGCAGATCGACGGGCACAAGCTTGTCAGTAAGATCCTTTACTACCTGCCGCTCAAGAGCGCCGACGAGCGGGTGATGCTGCAGAAGTTCACCTCGGTGACCCGTGCTACCCTCAAGGGGACGCTGTTGATCGGACTCCTGCAAGGCGGACTGGCCGGCGTCGCCTTCGCCATTGCGGGCATCGAGAACGCGGTGTTCTGGGGCACCGTGATGGTGGTTTTGTCGATTATCCCGGCCGTCGGTTCCGCGCTTGTTTGGGTGCCGGCGTGCATCGTGTTGGCCGTGCAGGGGCATATGGGAAGCGCGATCGGACTGGCTCTCTTCTGTGCGCTGGTGGTCGGGAGCCTCGACAACGTGCTTCGACCTATCCTGGTCGGGCGCGACACCAAGATGCACGAGCTGATGATCTTTCTGAGCACGCTCGGCGGCATCTTCATGTTCGGTTTCAACGGGCTCTTTATCGGACCTCTGATCGCCTCGCTCTTCATCTCGATCTGGGAGGTCTACGGGGTCGAGCTCGCCGATCTTCTCCCCGATGTCGAATCCGTCCTGGGCGACCTGGACAAGGTCGCGGAGGCGCCCGATCCGAAGCAAGTGGCCGATGCGGTGGTCCGGCCACCCGACGACCCCGATCCGAAGGCGCCTTCGCTTGACCAAACGCCGGGGTGACGGCCAGTGAGCGAATCGAACAGATCCGGCAGGCGACCGCGTCACTCACCATGCAATCGTTTGACGCGGTTGACGATCTTGGACATCTGAAGCCTCACCCGTCGGGATCTAGGATAAACGGCCTCGGCGGCTCTCTTCTCGCTCAGCCTCCGATCGGGCCTCCATCATCCCGTGTGACCACAACGACCGAGGGGCGAGGGGGCAGCGCGGGGTCGAAGTCCGGCCAGCGGCTAGCGGGGTCTTCGAAGGTCGAAGGGCGTTCGAACCCCGGATCGCCGAACGTGCCGTCGGTTGCCGGGTGCTGCACGGCGAGAAAGAGTGTGCGTCCATCCGGCGTGAAGCAAGGTCCGCAGAGCTCGGCGCCCACGGGCACTCGGAAAAACATGCGGCCGGTGCCACGGCCTTGGCCGTCGGTTTCAAGCGCCCAGAGCCCGTCGGCACTTCCCGATGTACGCGGCCAGGCGTTGCCCTGGTCGGTTGCGATCCAGAGCCGGCCCTGATGGTCCACCGCGCAGTTGTCCGGGCAGGCGAACCAGCCGTTCTCGCTCGTCGCCGGATTCCAGAGTGCAGCCGTCGCCGGGTCTCGCGGGTCACCGGCCTTGACCAGAACCTCCCACCCGAAACGCGCTGCCGTATGATCGCCGGCGGGCGGGATCAGCTCCAGAAGATGACCCCAAAGGTTGGCGCCTCGCGGGTTCGCCGGATCCACCTGCTCGCCGGAGCGTTCCTTGTTGTTGGTGAGCATCACATAGACGCGGCCGTTGTGCGGGTTCGGCTCTACGTCCTCTGGTCGGTCCATCGGCGTCGCCCCGAGCAGGTCTGCGGCCCGGCGAGTCTCGATCAGGACATCGGCCTGGGAGTGGAAGCCGTGCTCCGGGGTTAGACCGGCTTGGCCGAAGACGAGCGGGAGCCAAAGGAGCGTGCCGTTCGGCTCGAAGCGTGCGACCGAGAGCGTGCCCGTGTCCAATAGGTTGCGGTTTGCCGCGCGATTACTCGGGTCGAATGTCCCCTCGGTCACGAAACGATAGAGATACTCGAAGCGTTGGTCGTCGCCCGAATAGAGCACGAGGCGTCGGTCGGCATTCACGATGGATTCGGCACCCTCGTGCTTGAACCGCCCGAGCGCGGTGCGCTTGACGGGCATGGATGCCGGGTCGAGCGGGTCGACCTCGACAATCCAGCCGAAGCGGTTTGCCTCGTTGGGCTCCGCATTGACGTCGAAACGCTTGTGGAACCGGCCCCAGGCGAAGTGGCCGGAAGGCACGCCGTAGCGTGCGTAGTTGCGTTTCTCAGGATGCTCTGCGAAGCCTTCGGCAGTGTCGACCTCCGAATGCCGATCGAGATCGCCCGAGAAATAGCCCTGGAAGTTCTCCTCGGCCATCAAGTAGGTGCCCCACGGGGTGATGCCCCCGGCGCAGTTGTTGAGTGTCCCGATCACCCGGGTTCCGCTCGGATCTGCGCTGGTCTTCATGCGGTCGTGTCCGGCGGCCGGTCCGGAGAGTGCCATCTCGGTGTCCAGCGCGGAGATCCGGCGGGCGTACGTGCTGTCGGGGACAACCGACCAGCGCCCCTCGCTCTTCTTGATCTCGATGATGGATCCGCCGTTGCACGCCATCTCGATCTCGACGTGCTCCGCGGTCGCCACGCCTGCGTCGGGGAACATCACCTCGGCGGCGGTGTACTCGTGATTGATGCACAGCAGGCCGTGGTCGGAGCTTCCCGATCCGGGCGGCAAGGGCACATAGCCGACATAGTCGTTGTTGTAGCCGAACTGGCGGATCTGTGCGTTCGCGCTTTGGCGATCCGGGTCGAAGGCCGGTGCGCCCGGGAGGACGGGATCGCCCCAACGGATCAGGATCTCGGCGCGATAACCGGGTGCCACATGATGAGTCTGGTCGACACCATGGGCAATCTCATTGAAATCGAAGCATGTCTTCGCGGTCTCGCGCTCGCCTTCCGTCGGTCTCGCGGTGGACGAAAGCAGCGCCAAAGGGCCGGCCGCGAGACCACTCAGCGTGCTCGCGGCGAGCGCACCGCGCAGCAGGTCGCGCCGGCTCAAGCGGGCCTGGATGATGTCGCCTAGTGTGGCGACGGCGCTTGAGTTCAGTGGGTGATCGTCCGACGCCTCGTAGGCCTCGGCCGGACAGGAGAAACGCTGCTCGATGCCGGTCATCATGATTCGCTCGGTCTCGTTTCGGTCGGTCAAGAAAGACGACTTGGTCGGCGGTGCGGAGCCCGATGAAGGTTGCTTCGGACGCCGTTTCCGCCAAATTGTCGAACAGGATAAGACCTTCGCGTGACGATCGCATGTTATGCGCGATCCGAGTCTCTTCGTGATTGGAATGTCCGGGCACATCCGAGAGTGCAACGGAAAGCGGTCGGGGAACCGCTGAATTGACCCCGGGATCCCTTTGCATCTCCGTAGAAGAGACGGGGCTCAGGTTATGCTGAACGGGGGTGGCTTTTACGGCGGGAGGTGGTGCGTCCCTGCACCGGCGGAGAACCGTTGTCGAGTCGGTGTGTGACGGTCTAGTGAGCTGTGGCCGTGATGGCCTCTTCCCGCGTATAGAACCGACCGTCGCGGATGAATCCGGAGATGATGCCGGGGCGAGTCGCAGTCACGTGACCCGCGTGATCTCGGTTCAGGATCCAGGACTCGGGCAGCCCATCGAGCAGGTGCACGGGCGCCGGGGTACCGTTCGAAAAGCATGACAGCACCGCCTCGCCGCTTGCGCCATCGAGATAAGCAGGGCGAAATCCGAACGACCCGTTATTCTGACTAATGCCTCTTGTGGATGCGTAAAGGACGTTTTCGTTTTGAAGTGACGCTTCCGTCAGGACCCCGCGGAGCCGGCGTGCGCGCTCGTGATCCTGTTTCGTCCCTCTCTGCGACTGGGTTTGGAGTTGTCGATCGTTCATGGTTTTCTCCTCGCCTCCGATAGATGAGGCTTTCGCTGGAGATTGATGCATTCGGCGTGCCGGGGGCGGCAAGGTCGTCTGCGTCGCAGCGGACGATGCGCAAAGCGAGCACGAAAGAGCAGGGCACGGCAGGGGTTGCGGTCCAACTTCTCGCTCGTCCTACGGCCCCCTTCTGCTGCCCTTCATCCTGATCCCCTTGCGTCGGTCGGCCTCAACCCAACGGGAGGCTTGCGCGCTCGACCACGCGCCGCAGGACGAAGCTCGAGTGCACGCCGGTCACCCCTTCGATGCGCGTGATCTTGTTGAGCAGCAGGTCCTGGTAGGCATCCATATCGCGTACGACGACCTTGAGCTGGTAGTCGGCATCGCGTCCGGTGATCAAGAGACACTCCTGCACCTCGGGGATGGCCGCAACGGCGGCGTCGAAACGCTCGAAGCGCTCCGGAGTGTGCTTGTCCATCGAGATGCTCAGGAGCGCCATGAGGTTAAGCCCGAGTGTCTTGGCATCGAGCAGGGCCGCATAGCCGCAGATAACGCCCGACTCCTCGAGCGCTCGCACGCGCCGCAGACAGGGTGATGGCGAGAGGCCGATGCGGTCGGCCAGCTCTTGATTGCTGATGCGTCCGTCGCGTTGTAGCGCTTCGAGGATCCGGCGATCGTAACGGTCCAGCTTCATGGGGGTTGCTCCGTCGGGTCAGTCGTCCGCGATGGCGATTCTTGATCTGCCGAATAATATGTAAAAAGCGGCAGAACATTGCGCATATGATCCTAATATAGGACATGTTTGCAATCATCTACGTGCCTAAAGGGCCTATTCTATCTCCGTCGGCAAACCAGCCGCGACCCGGGTAAGGGCTCACGAGGCACCTGCCCATGAGGCTCCCACTCCTGCGTTTGCGGAGCGTATCCAGCACACCCGAAATCGGCTCCCGGAGAAGATCATGACCCGTTTTGATGCCCGAAAATATCGTCGTAGTCCGGTGGTGGATCTACCGAACCGCCGTTGGCCGAGCCGTGTCGTCGAGCAGGCTCCGATCTGGGCGAGCGTGGATCTGCGCGATGGCAACCAAGCCCTGTTGGAGCCGATGGGGGTGGCCCAGAAACGTCGTCTCTGGGCTTTGCTGGTCAAGCTTGGCTTCAAGGAGATCGAGATCGGCTTTCCGGCTGCGAGCCAGCCCGACTTCGACTTCGTGCGCGGGTTGATCGAGGAGGACAAGATCCCCGAGGACGTCACAGTCCAGGTTTTGGTCCAGGCGCGCGAAGATCTGATCCGCAGAACCTTCGACGCGTTGGACGGTGTGCCGCGCGCGATCGTCCATCTATACAATTCGACCTCGCCGATACAGCGTGAATGGGTGTTCGGTCAGGATCGCGCGGGCGTGACGGAGATCGCGCGTCAAGGTGCAGCGTGGGTCTTGCGCGAGGCGGCGCGACGGCCCGAAACACGCTGGACCTTCCAGTATTCGCCGGAGAGCTTCACGGCCACCGAGCCGGACTATGCCGTCGAGGTCTGCGAGGCCGTCTTGGACGTCTGGCAGCCGACCCCGCAGCGGCCGTGCATCATCAATCTTCCGGCGACGGTCGAGGTCGCGAGCCCGAATGTCTTCGCCGATCAGGTCGAGTACTTCGCAACGCATCTCTCGCGGCGCGACACGATCGTTCTCTCGGTGCACACCCATAATGACCGGGGCGGAGCCGCGGCCGCGGCGGAGCTGGCTCTGTTGGCGGGTGCGGATCGGGTCGAGGGGACCCTGCTCGGAAATGGCGAGCGCACGGGCAATCTGGACATCGTGACCCTGGCGATGAACCTCTACAGCCAGGGCATCGATCCGGGTCTGGACCTGAGCGACCCGGACGAGATCGTCCGGGTGGTGGAGGAATGCACCGGGACGCCGCTACACCCACGCCATCCCTGGGTGGGCGAGCTGGTCTACACCGCCTTCTCCGGCAGTCATCAGGACGCGATCCGCAAGTGTTTGATGCGTCAGAGCCACGAGGAGCCCTGGCAGGTCGCCTATCTGCCCATCGACCCGCGCGATCTGGGGCGCAGCTATCAGGCGGTCATCCGGGTCAATAGCCAGTCCGGGAAGGGCGGCGTCGCCTTCGTCATGGAGCGCGACTTCGGCCTCAACCTGCCGCGCTGGATACAGGTCGAGCTGGCTCGATTGGTTCAAGCGCAGAGCGAGCGGCGCGGCGGAGAGATGGATGCCGAGAGCATCCACCGCATCTTCATGGATCGTTTCGTCGGTGATCAAGCCCCGGTCCGGCTGCTCGGTTATCGGCTCGATCGCAACGGGTACGACGTCATCGAGGCCCGCGTCGCGGGACCGGAAGGGGAGCATCGGCTGCGCGGTGAAGGGGAGGGGGCCATGGCGGCCTTCGTGGATGCCTGGTCGCGTTGGAGCGGCCAGCCGGTGCGCATCTTGGACTATCAGGAGCATGCAATCGGCGAGGGCACGGATGCCGAAGCGATCGCCTATGTCCAGCTCGAGCTCGGATCGCAGCGCATCGCCGGCGCGGCCATCGACCGGGATACCGTGGCTGCCTCTCTGGGCGCCGTCCTGTCCGCGGTGAATCGGTAAGTGTCAAGGTAGTTGTCGCATCAATCATGTCATGTTCGTGTCGGCCTTCTCCTGTTCACGAGGGGGTTTTCCCGGGTTGAGCAAGACCGAAGCGGGCGGCGTCCAATTGCGGGTGGGTCCGGACCAGCGCGTCGGGTTGTCGTCTCTGGCGGCTTGATAGAGCGCGTCGCGCCGTGCCAGCAGGTCGACATCCTCGCCGCGATGGCGCTGTGCCGGGGTGACGAACTTCAGCGCGCTGTGCAGGTGGATGGTGTTGTACCAGGCGGTGAATGTCGTCATCCAGCGGCGTGCCGCCTCGACGCCGTCGAAGGGATCGGAGGGAAGTCCGGGCGACCCTTGACGGTGTTGAACAGCGACTCCGAGTAGGGGTTGTCGTTGCTCACGGCCGGGCGACTGAAGGACGGCACGACCCCGAGGCGCTGGAGCATCACCAGCATGGTGGCGCCTTTCATCGGCGAGCCGTTGTCCGAGTGCAGGACCAGTGTGCCCGGGTGCACGCCTTCGCGCAGGTAGGCCTTGTGCAGGACGCTGGCGGCGTGCGCGGCGGACTCCTGCGGGTAGACCTCCCAGCCGACGATCTTGCGGCTGTAGACATCCATGATCAGGTACAGATAGAAGAACATCCCCTGCACGGTACTGGCCAGGTAGGTGATGTCCCAGCTCCAAACCCGATTCGGCCCGGTCGCCTCCAGCGGCTGCGGGCGCACCCGTGTCGGCGCCTTGGCGCGACCGCGGCGGGCGAGCTGCCCGGCGTCGCGCAGCACGCGGTAGAAGGTCGACTCGGATCCCAGGTAGCAGCCCTCGTCGGCCAGCGCCGGGACGATCTGATGCGGACTCAAGCTCGCGAACCTGGGCGCGTTGGCGGCTGTGAGGACGGCTTGTCGCTCGTGGGGCGAGAGCCGATTGGCCGGGGTGCGTACCGCGCCTTCGGTCCGGTGCTCGCGCGTGCGCCCGTCGCCGCCGATCGCCCCGTCGCGACGCCAGCGCTGCAGGGTGCGCTCGGACAGCCCCACGGCGGCGCAGGCGCGACTCAGGCGGGCGCCCTCGGCACAGGCTTGGGCGATGTACTCGCTCACTTGTACGCGCCGCTCATAGGCGAGCGAGCGTCCTCTGGCTCCTCCCAGATCGCCCGGACTTTTTTTTGGAGCACCAGCAACGTGGCGGCTTCGGCCAAGGCCCGGTCCTTGCGCTGCAACTCCCGACCCAGGCGCACGATCTCCGCCTGCTCGGCGCGCCGCTCGGCCCGCTCGGTCGTGCTCGTCAGCGGCGCATTGGCCTGCTGGCAGGTCGTGCGCCACGCGCTGATCTGCTCGGCGAACAGGCCCTTGCGCCGACAGTACGCGCCCAGCTCCAACTCATTGAGGGTGGCGGTCTCCATCACCACGGCAAACTTCTCCTCGCTGCCGAGCGTCCCGGCAGGCACCGTCGATGCCCGTGGTCGACGCGCCCGACCCAACGCCTCGCGCCGCCAGCCGTAGAGGGTGTCGCGCGGGATGCCGGTTTGCGCGGCCAACTGCGGGACGCCGACGTTGTTGGGCGGCAGTAGCTTCGTCAGGATGCTGTCTTTCAGTTCGCTCGAATAGGTTGTCATGTCGCTCGCCTTCTCATGCCTCGGGGCGCTTGCGCCGCGCCCTCCGGGGTCAGCCGTCAGTCGCCCTTCGGGCTCCTTCCCGGCTGACCCCGGAGGGCGCAAAGCCCCGGGTCGGTGATGCCCCATCCTCCCACACATTCTCCCAAAGGGAGGCGACATCTATCCTGACACCTGGGGGAATCGCGGCGAGGTCCGACACGCCCGGGCGGCATAGGATCGACTCTGCGCCCGGATTGGGTCGGGCGCGACTGAACTTTGCACTTGCGCGCCCTCGTCGATTTTCAACCGGAAGCGGGGACGAGGGAGAGCGAAGACTGCGCCCGCCGCGGTGCGGCGACACGCGAACGAAGTCCGCGCATGCCGGCCGCGAACTCAGGCCGCGCCTTCCACTCCACTCCTCGAGGTTGTAGGCTCGCGGCTTTCTCGTTGTAGCCCTCAAGACACGCGATGCCTTCCGCTCCCCTGCACCTCGATCCCGAAACCTTGAAACACGCGATTCAGTCGACCTACCTGGAGCGGGGTCGGCGCTATCTCAAAGATCGGCGCGTATTGAGCGCGGATCACGATGTCGAGCGCGGGCTGGTGACGGGGCGGGTGCGGGGCTCGGCCGGGCGGATCTATCAGTGCATCGTGCAACTCGGTGAACGGGCCGACGGAGCCCTCACGGTCGTCGGACAATGCTCCTGTCCGGTGGGGTACAACTGCAAGCACGTGGCGGCCGTGTTGTTGTCCTTGGGGACGCGGCCCAAGAGCGCTACCTTGCCGGCTGCGGCGCGCGCGCTGCCGTTTCAATTAAAGAGCTGGCTCGATCAGATCGAGCGTGCGACGGGCGTTCCGGACGAAGAGCCCCATCGGATCCTCTATTTCATCGATCCTCAGGAGCACCTCGGGGTCAGGCGCACACGAGTGCGTGCGGCAAAGGTGCGACAGCTGCTCGCCGGCGGCTACGGCAAACCGCAGGATTTCAATCTCCTCGGCCACTCCAAGGCGAGCTTCATCGGTCCGGAAGACCAACGCATCATGGGGTTGCTCTCCGTCGCGCGAGGTGGCGGCGATCCGACTGCCTCCTATTTGGATACGCTGACCGGTGCCGATGTCATGGCGGCCATTACACGGACCGGGCGCGGTTATCTGCGCTCGATCGACGGTCCGGTCCTGCGTGACGCGGGCCCGCTTGCGGGGCGCCTGGAGTGGCGCCTCGGCGACGATGCTCGGCTGCACGTGATCCTCGAGGCCGGCCGCCAGGGTCTCTTGCTGCTGCCGATGTCGCCGCCCTGGTATTTGGATCCAAGTACCGGCGACTGCGGCCCGATCGAGACCGGCCTCGATGACCGCGAGGCCGGCGTCTTGGCTGCAGCCCCGGTGGTTGCGCCCGAGTCGGTCGAGGCGCTGGAGGCGGCTGCGCGGGAGCGTTTCAAGGGTCGGGTTGTTCACCTGCCCAAGAGCCCCGAGCGACGTCGCAGCCGCACGGAGATCCCCGTCCCCCGTCTGCGCCTGCGCAGCGTCGACCTTGCGGCGAGCAGCGTGGGGCGGTACTGGGGCATCCAGCGTCCGCCCGAGTGGGCCCATCATGCGGTGCTCGATTTCGCCTACGGCGACACCTCGGTCGATCCGCGCGATCGCGCGCCGGTGCTGCGCCGCGTGGAGCAGGGCGTGCTTGTGGATGTCGAGCGGCGACCCGATGCCGAACGGGCGGCGATCGACCTGCTCGAGGCGTCGGGCTTCCATCGCACTGCGGAGACATCCGATGCCCATGGTCTCTGGCTCGAACGTGCCGACCCGGAATCCTGGATCGATTTTATGCAGAACGAGTTGCCCGACCTCGCCGCACAGGGTTGGCTGATCGAGATCGAGGAGGGCTTCCACTTTCGGATCGCCGAAATCGGCGACTGGGAGATGGACATCGCAGAGGGCGAGGGGGGGCACTGGCTCGACGTCGGATTGGGCGTGGAGGTCGACGGGCAACGGGTCGACCTGCTTCCACTGCTGGTGGAACTGATCGGGCGCTACCAGGTGGATCTCTCGACGCGGACCCTCGCCGCGATGGACGCTGAGACACGCTTGCAGCTGAGGTTGCCGGACGGGCGGCTGATCCTGATGCCGGTGGAGCGCCTGCGGCCCATCCTCTCGACCTTGATCGAGCTGTACGACCCCGAGGGTTCGCCGGGCTCACAGGCGAGCAAGGGCCGCTTGCGTCTGTCGCGGGTCCATGCGGCCCAGCTCGCGGAGCTGGAGGCGGCGGCCCCGGGGCTGCGCTGGCGGGGCGGGGATGCGGTGCGCGAATGGGGTCGACGGCTCCGTGACTTCAAAGGCCTGGAGACCATCGCGCTACCGTTGGGACTGACCGTCGAGCTTCGCCCCTATCAACGCCAAGGACTCGACTGGCTGCAGTTTTTGCGCGAATACGGGCTCGGCGGCATCCTCGCCGACGACATGGGTCTCGGCAAGACGGTGCAAACCCTGGCCCATCTGCTGGTCGAGAAGGAGAGCGGGCGAGCGGATCGCCCGAGCCTGGTGGTCGCGCCCACGAGTCTGCTCTTCAACTGGCGCCGCGAGGCCGAGCGTTTCGCCCCGGCGCTGCGTGTCCTGTCGCTGCACGGCGCGACGCGACACACGCGTTTCGCGGCGATCCCGGAGCATGACCTGGTGTTGACGAGCTATCCGCTGTTGCCCCGTGATCTGGACCCACTTGCGAAGCGGGATTTCCATCTACTCATCCTGGACGAAGCCCAGAACATCAAAAATCCACGCAGCAAAGCGGCGCAGGCGGCCCGCGGGTTGAACGCCCGGCATCGGCTCTGCCTGACCGGCACGCCCATGGAAAACCACCTCGGTGAGCTTTGGTCACTGCTCGATTTTCTGATGCCCGAGCTGCTCGGAGACGAGCGCCGCTTTCGGCGGCTGTTCCGAATTCCTATCGAGCGTCATGGCGACGATGTGCGGCAGGACGAGCTGCGTCGGCGGGTCGCCCCCTTCCTCTTGCGCCGCACCAAGGAAACGGTCGCCGCCGAGCTGCCGCCGAAGACCGAGATCATTCGAGAGGTCCCCCTCGCAGACGATCAGCGCGACCTCTACGAGACCCTGCGGCTGGCCCTGCACGAGAAGGTGCGCGAGGAGGTCGCCCGCAAGGGGCTCGCGCGCAGCGGGATCATCATCCTGGACGCCCTGCTCAAGCTGCGTCAGGTCTGCTGCGATCCGCGTCTGGTGTCGCTCGAGAGTGCGCGCAGGGTGAAAGGCTCGGCCAAGCTGGATCTTCTGATGACCCTGCTGCCCGAGCTGCTCGAGGAGGGGCGGCGAGTGCTGCTCTTCTCCCAATTCACGAGCATGCTGGCCTTGATCGAGGAGGAGCTGACCAAGGGCGGCCTGTGCGAGGATCAGGACTTCGTGAAGCTGACCGGACGCACCCGCAATCGCGACCGTCCGGTCGATCGTTTCCAGGCGGGTGAGGTGCCCCTGTTTCTGATCAGCCTCAAGGCCGGCGGCACGGGGCTGAATCTCACCGCAGCGGACACCGTGATCCACTATGACCCCTGGTGGAACCCGGCGGCCGAGCGCCAAGCGACCGACCGGGCTCATCGCATCGGTCAGGACAAGCCTGTGTTTGTCTACAAGCTGTTGACCGAGGGCACTGTCGAGCAGCGTGTGGCCGATCTGCAGGCACGCAAACAGGCCCTCGCCGACGCCATGCTCGCGGGTGGCGGTGCCGCAACGGGCACCTTGAGTCCGGATGACCTCGATCTCTTATTCGCCCCACTCTCGGACGACTGAGCCCGGCCGGGGCGGGATACGCTGGGGCGGCCGCCTCCGCGGCCCTACCAGGCAGCGTGCCAACCGGCGGCCCGGATCAGGATGACGGCAATCAGCAATGCGAGAAGTACGGCCCAGAGCGAAAGATAGATCGCCATCGACTGTTTCGCACGATTACGATCGGTCCAGGAGCGGGGTCGTACCCCTTTCAGCAGGAAGACGACCTTCGCCGAGAGCAGTACGCAGACGATATTGACGACCAGCAGCAGAAAGGCGCCGAGCGCCTCTTCCCAGCGTCCGGTGCCGAGCATCATTCCCAGTGTCGCCGTAGGCGGCAGCAGGGCGACGGCGACCATGACCCCGACCAGGGTCGAGGACAGGCCGGTCGTCAGCGAGAGCACCGCCGCCGCTCCCGAGGCCAGTCCCAAGACGACGCCGCCGAGATCGACATTCGTGCGGGACAGGATCTCGGGGCTGTCGAGACCGATCGGCAGGATCAAGGCGATCGCAATTGAGATCAGCATCGATAGACCGATGCCTGCCCCGTTGGTCTTGAACGCTCGCCACGTCAGTTCCTTGTCGCCGAGCGAGGTGGCGAACGCCAGCGCGATGTTGGGTCCGAGCAGCGGTGCGATGACCATCGCGCCGATCACGACCGCGATGTTGTTCTCGACTAAGCCGATGGCGGCCACCAAGGTCGAGAGAAAGGTCAACACCAGAAAGTTGCTGTCGAGCTGGGCGCCTTTAGCGATCTGGCTGTAGAGCTCCTCGCGGGTCGCTGCGACGGTCTTGGATTTTTCCTCCTTGACGTCCTGGTCGGCGTGTCCCTCGTGGGTCAAGACCGCGTCGATCGATTGAACGACGATTCTTGCCCGGTCGTTGGCTTTGAAAAGATCCTGGAGGGAGTCGATCATGGCCTGCCGACGGTCGTCCGGGACCAGCATACGGATGCTGCAGCGCCCGTCGGCTCCGTCGCCGCCCCACCAGTAATCCTCGGCGCCGTAGAACTTCGCCATGCCGGCGAGGGTTTTGGCGTGCTTCCGATCGGCGATCACCTCGACGATACGCATGATGTCGTGCTCAGAAGACCGGGATCTGCGCGAACAGGAACAGCAGGACGAGCGCCAAGATTCCGACAGCCGTCCAGATTCGGTTCGCCAAACGCTGACGCTTGCGCCGTTTCTCGCGCGCGGCGGAGAAGCCCGGGTCGGATTCGATCTCGGGTTCGATATAGACCCTTCGGTGTCTCAAATCGATTGCATCGACGGCTGCGACCGCGGTCACCGGATCGGTTCGGTAGAGACCGGCCTCTGCATCGAGCATGCTGCGACGCAGCGCTGTTTGTGCGTGCATCCGGGCGACGAGGAGTGCGGGGAAAAAGGCGGCGTAGCGGATACAAGGCCGTGAGGGCTCGCTTGCCGCGCCGTCCATCGGCGTCGGGTTCTGAGGTGTACTGAAGACGCGTACGAGACCGGGCCGATCTGCACGCGTCTCGACGACCAAATACCCTTCAAGATCACTCATCGCGGCACCGAGCGCTGGCCGAGCGCGTCCGTGCGCCGAGAGTCGGGCCGGATTCGGCGGCTCGTCCGGTGGCTGCGAATCAGGCCGCCCGGGCGGTCGTGCGTTCGATTTCCCAGTTGCACCGTTCGATGAGGACCTTCAGCGATCGCGTGACCGCAATGTCGTTCCTCAGCTCGAACTGTTTGCCGCGCTCCCAGCAGTCGCTGGCCGCATCCGCAAGTAGAGGAAGTCCCTGACGGCAAAGTTCCCAAAATGCGAGTGATCGTTGTGTGCTCATGGCGCGTATCCCCTAGCGACGGGTCCGAAGATGGACGATGACGACTTGCACTGGATGACGCACAAGCCTTGCCATCTCTCCGCAACCCCTGGCAACTCGGGGCCTGTATCCGTTTCGCAACACCCAAAACGATGCGATTCGTCGTTGACCCCACATGAAGTCTAGCGCATGGAGGCATTTTTGTCGGCATCGCAACACTCATGATTCTTTTCCGCAACGCGCTGTCGCACACTCATGTCGGGTGAACGTGCGTGCAGCGTCGCACTTTGCAAGACAAAAGGTACCGAACGGGAACGAATTCGTTGCGAATCTCGACGATCGGAATGTGCTTGGCGAGCTGCAAAAAACGGATGATTCGCTGATCGGGATCAGCTTAGACGTCTCACCGTGTTCGGAAGGTTCTGCCGGATCACGTCGGCGAAGGCTTGCAGAGCCGCAAGTCTCGGGAAGCTGCGCCGGTAGACCAAGGAAATGCGGCGGAACGCATCCGGGAGATTGCCCAGCGGGCGCGCGATGATGCCGCTGTCGGTCATCCAGGCGCCCCGAATTGCCAGCGCCGGCACGAGTGTGCAACCGAATCCGGCGCCAACGAGTTGCAGTAAGGTCTCCAGGCTCGCGGCGCGCAAGTCCGCCATCTCGCCTTTCGTCGGCCGCTCCGCGAGACGGCAAACCTCCATGACCTGATGGGTGAGACAATGCCCGTCGGCCAGCAGCAGTAGATCGACCTCTTCCAAGTCTTTCGCCGTGATCTCGTCCTTTTCGTACAAGGGATCGTTGCGCGGATGGGCGAGCCAGAAGGGTTCGTCGAACAGCGGCATCGTGTCCAGATCGGTGTCGTCGACCGGTGTGGCGAGGAGCGCGGCGTCGATCTCATGCCGTACGAGACGGCCGAGGAGCAGATCCGTGATCTCCTCGGACAGGATCAGCTTCAGATTCGGATAGGTACGTTTCAGCGGCACCAGAATCTGGGGGATCAAGTAGGGGCTGAGGGTCGGAATGGCTCCGATTCGCAGCGGCCCGGCGAGCGGGTCTTGATGCGCACGCGCGACCTGTTCGATGGCCTGTGCCTGCTCCAAAGCCAGCCGCGCGTGTCCGAGGATCGCTTCGCCGACCGGTGTGATCTCGACGGAGCGATTCGTCCGTTCGAAGATCACCACATCGAGCTCCTCCTCGAGCTTCTTGATCTGCCCGCTCAGGGTCGGCTGACTCACGAAGCAGCGTTCGGCGGCACGCCCGAAGTGGCGTGTCTCGGCGACGGCGAGGATGTATTTGAGGTCTCTAAGGTTCACGTTGCGATGATACAGCGGCGGGGCCCCAGCCTCCAGCCTCCAGCCCCGTGACTCTGGCTCTCGGCTTTCAGTTCTCAGCTACGATCCGATGGTGGTTTTCGGCTTGATCGGACCGAGGGAATGCCGGCATCCTCAGGCTGGAGGCTGGCCCGGCTTGATTGCCCGGGGCCGATTCCCCACCTCCGCAATGACCTTATAAAAACTCAGGAGTCATTCACCGTGAGAATGGACAAGCTGACCGCGAAATTTCAGATGGCCTTGGCGGATGCGCAGAGCCTGGCCGTGGGACGAGATCACCAGTTCATCGAGCCGCTTCACCTGATGATTGCGTTGTTGGATCAGGAGGGCGGCTCGGTGCGCCATTTGTTGACACGCGCCGACGTGAACGTGAATCGGTTGCGCTCGGCGCTGGGTGATCAACTCGATCGCTTACCGACCGTGGAGGGTGCGGGCGGCGACGTCCATGTCGGCAACGAGCTGAACAGACTCCTGAACCAGACCGACAAGCTCGCCCAGCAGCGCAGCGATCAGTACATTTCCTCGGAGCTCTTCGTGTTGGCCGCGCTCGAGGACCGTGGGGTCTTGGGCTCCGCGATGCGTGATGCCGGCGCGAGCAAGGGCGCGATCGAGAAGGCGATCGAGGCGGTGCGCGGCGGTCAGAGCGTGGACGACCCCAACGCCGAAGAGCAGCGTCAAGCGCTCGAGAAGTTCACCATCGATATGACCGAGCGAGCCGAGCAGGGCAAGCTCGACCCTGTGATCGGACGCGACGATGAGATCCGACGCACCATTCAAGTCCTACAGCGCCGGACGAAGAACAACCCGGTGCTGATCGGCGAGCCCGGCGTGGGCAAGACCGCGATCGTCGAAGGACTCGCGCAGCGCATCGTCAACGGCGAGGTGCCGGAAGGTCTCAAGGGTCGGCGCCTGCTGTCGCTCGACATGGCCGCCTTGATCGCCGGGGCCAAGTTCCGCGGCGAGTTCGAGGAGCGCCTCAAGGCGGTCCTGAACGACATCGCCCGGCAGGAAGGCAACATCATCCTCTTTATCGACGAGCTGCATACGATGGTTGGCGCCGGCAAGGCCGAGGGGTCGATGGACGCGGGCAACATGCTCAAGCCGGCGTTGGCGCGCGGCGAGCTGCATTGCGTGGGTGCGACAACGCTCGACGAGTACCGCAAGTATGTCGAAAAGGACGCCGCGCTGGAGCGGCGCTTTCAAAAGGTTCTGGTGGACGAGCCCAATGTCGAGGACACCATTGCTATCCTGCGGGGACTCAAGGAACGCTATGAGGTCCATCACGCAGTGGAGATCACAGACCCGGCCATCGTTGCTGCGGCCGTGCTCTCGCATCGCTATATCGCCGATCGCCAGTTGCCCGACAAGGCAATCGATCTGATCGACGAGGCGGCATCGCAGATCCGCATGGAGATCGATTCCATGCCCGAGGAGATGGACCGTCTCAATCGGCGTCTCATCCAACTGAAGATCGAGCAGGTCGCGCTCAAGAAGGAGTCGGACGAGGCATCCAAGAAGCGCCTGACCGATCTGGAAAGTCAGATCGAGCGCGCCGAGCGCGAGTTCTCCGATCTCGACGAGATCTGGAAGTCCGAGAAGGCGGCGGTGCAGGGGACGGCGCATATCAAGGAGGCGCTCGACCGGGCACGTGTGGAGATGGAGACGGCGCGCCGTGCCGGAGATCTGGGGCGTATGTCGGAGCTCCAATACGGGCGTATCCCGGAGCTGGAGAAGCAGCTCGCCTCGGCCGCCGATGCCGAACAGGGCGAGAACCGACTCCTGCGCAACAAGGTCACGGAGGAGGAGATCGCCGAGATCGTCTCCAAATGGACCGGCATCCCGGTCTCGCGCATGCTCGAAGGCGAGCGCGATAAGCTCCTGCGCATGGAGCAGGAGATCGAGAAACGCGTGGTCGGCCAGGCCGAGGCGGTGCGTGCGGTGAGCGACGCCATCCGGCGCTCGCGCGCGGGGCTTTCGGATCCGGGACGGCCGATCGGGTCCTTCCTGTTTCTCGGTCCGACCGGCGTTGGCAAGACCGAGCTCTGTAAGGCGCTCGCGGCCTTCCTGTTCGACACCGAAGAGGCGATGGTCCGCATCGACATGTCGGAATTCATGGAGAAACACTCTGTCGCGCGTCTCATCGGTGCGCCGCCGGGCTACGTCGGCTACGAGGAGGGCGGCTATCTGACCGAGGCGATTCGGCGTCGTCCCTACAGTCTCATCTTGCTCGACGAGGTCGAGAAGGCACACCCGGATGTCTTCAACGTCCTGCTCCAGGTGCTCGACGACGGACGCCTGACGGACGGGCAGGGGCGCACGGTGGATTTTCGCAACAGCGTCATTGTTATGACTTCGAACCTAGGCTCTGACGTGATCCAGCAGGTTGCGGGCGAGGCCAACTATGCCGAGATGAAAGACGCCGTGATGGACATCGTGCGCGTCGCCTTCCGCCCCGAGTTCATCAACCGGCTCGACGAGATCGTGGTCTTCCATCCGCTGCAGCCGGCGCAGATCCGGGCGATCGCGCGGATTCAGATCGATTATCTGCAAAAACGCCTTGCCGATCGCGATATGGCACTCGAGGTCAGCGATGCCGCCCTGGATCATCTCGGAGAGGCCGGCTTCGATCCGGTCTACGGGGCGCGTCCGCTCAAGCGCGCGATCCGCGCACAGCTCGAGAATCCGCTGGCCCAAGAGATCCTCTCGGGGAAATTCGGGCCTGGCGATCTCATCGAGGTCGATTTCAAGGAGGGTCAGCTTACCTTCGAGCGGGTGCTGCAGGGGGAAGTCCTGTAGAGCTCGGCCAATGGCCAAACGAAAAAAGCGCGAAGGGGGTGGTTACCTTCGCGCCTTGGCGAGCGAGGTATTTCGGATTGGCGTGCCGAGGTGGTTCTGTCTCGAGCTGAGACCTACTGGACCGCCGAGACGATGATCGGGACGGCGAGCTGCACGGTACCCACGGGAGCGATTCGCGCCGAGACGACCGCGCTGGAATCGGGAGCCGGGGTGGCGTGAGGGTCCGCGACGACCAAAAAGGATGCGGTCAGAACGACCGCACCACCGACTGCTCGTGTGGCGACCTTTCCTGCATCCATCGACGCGACTCGTTCGCGAAGACGCTTTGCCGCATCGATGACGTTGGAAATTTCGGTTGCTGTCGGGATACGCATCTTGAGTCTCCTCCTGGGTTTTTATCCGCTCGTCAAATGTCGTTGATTTGGAGGGGAATCCAAATGCCTAATCCTTCCGATTCGGTCGGGATTTGATTCGTATTTCTCGACGTTCCTGATCGGGGACTCAATTGCGATCGGACCATCCGGACGATTCCGGATAGAATCCGCCCTTCACTACGTACCGGGAGACCCTTGCGATGAGCCAAGCGCTCAAAACGGTCGTGGCACGTCAACGCATCCTTTTGCAGGGCCGCCTGGCGACATCGCTCGCACGGCTCGTCGACCCTTGTCGCTTGGCGTGGCAGGATCGCACGGCTTTGGAGCGGATCCTGCTCGCGGCACTGCCGACGCTGGCATCCTGTAAGTATCTCTACGTGCTCGACCGCGACGCCCGCCAATTGACTGCGAACGTCTCCCCGCAGGGCCTGCTTCCGGAGCATTGTGGACGGGATCGGCGCGAGCGCCCCTACATGATCGAGGCGCTCGCCGGCGAGCGTTTCTCGCTCTCGCCCGCCTACATCAGCCGCAATGCGCGCCGCCCTTCGCTCACCGCCATCCAGCGCATCGAGGACGAGGAGGGCACACTGCTGGGCTATCTCGGTGCCGACTTCGATCTGCGCGAGCTTCCGCTGACCCGCGAGCTCTACGAGCAGCCGGAGCAATGGCTCCAGCTCAAAGGCGATCCGGCGATCCGCGGCGGCTTGTTCGATCAGCAGCGCGTCGAGAGCCTGATGGACGGACACATCGACGAGATCCTCGACCTCATCGTGGAGCTGATCGCCGCGCATGGCGTTTTCCACGGCAAGCTGCATTTCTCCAGCTCGCGCGCAACGCTCTGGCTTGTTGACGACCCCTTCCGGTTCAGGATCCTCGACTACGAGGATCTCGCCGATCCGGGTACTTGCCTCGCCTATCCACAGCGCCCGTATCCGGTCGATGCGGCCATTCCGTTGGATCGGGTCATCGAGGTCTTCCGCACCTTCCGGGCGTTGCGCTTCATGGACGAGAACATCTATCTGCGCTCGGGGTCGCTCAACATCTATAACGGTATCGTCGGGCTGAATTTCTCTTGCGATGGCTCGCACTACATGCCGTGGGACGATTTCCTGCACAAAAGTCTCGATTTCTGGATCGGCACGGGTGAGTCCTGCGCGCTCGAGGCCGGCAACGGCTGAGGTGACGAGCGCCGAGCGGTTCCCCGGCAGCCATGCCGTCGCGACGGGGACCGAGGTGCATCATTCGCCGTAGTCACGCCTCGGCACTTCCCTGCCTCGGGTTCGGGTTCGGCGAGAGGGCGCCTCTAGGCCGTTTGCTCGTTCTCCAATGCCTTCTTGGTGATCTCCTGGTATAGCGCCACGGCGCGTGTGTAGATCCCCTGCACATCCGGACGCTGGTCCACGAAGCGCTTGATGCCTTCCGCATCCTCCAGCACTGCATTGAGATGGGCGAGGTCGGCGTCGTCGAGCCTCTCGCCGCGCTCGACCTTCGCTTTGATGTCGAGCGCGCGCGGCAGTCGAGACTTCTCGAAGCGTTCGAGAATGGCAACGATCACACCGTCTTGGTGCGAGGTATCGGTCATGGTGGTCTCCCGGAAGGTCCGAGCGCCGGTTCTGGGCAAAAGAGATCGACCTCTCGCTCGATGCGATGAATATCCGGCGCGCTGTAGGGGATCCGTCGGCTCGCCGGATCGTTCTGGGTGAGTTGCACAACGCGCTCGGTCGACGGCTTGTCATGCTGCCGCTGATGATCACGCCCGGCGAGATTCCACCGCGGGAGGACTTCGTGGCCGCCGCGGAGCGCTATCTTTGAGAACGAGTTCGCAATCACCGAGCCGTGTGGTCGGTGCGCCGTCCAATCAGGCCGTCTGAAACGGCGGCCACACCAAAGGCGCCAGCACGCATGAGCGACGAAAAAAAACAGCGCCGAGACCGACGACGACCAAGCTGTTTCCGAGGCTGCCCGGAAGTCCAAAAAGCCTAAGAAGCTCAAGAACAAGAATTACCTCAGGGAGTTGGCCAACTTGCATGTCGAGCTGGTCAAGCTTCAGGAATCGGTTCGCCACCAGGGGCTCAAGGTCTGTATCGTGTTCGAGGGTCGCGACGGCGCGGGCAAGGGCGGCACCATCAAGGCGATCACCTAGCGGGTCAGTCCGCGGGTCTTGCGGGTCGTCGTCCTCTCGGCGCCGACCGAGCGCGAGCAGAGCCAGATGTATCTCCAACGCTATATGCGGTATTTCCCGGCGGCCGGGGAGGTGATCATCTTCGATCGCAGCTGGTACAAACGTGCCGGCGTCGAGCGGGTGATGGGCTTCTGTACGGAAGACCAAACGAGCCGCTTCCTGGAAATGACCCCACTGGTCGAGCGTGCGATGGTCGACTCCGGGATCATCCTCGTCAAATCTTGGCTTGAGGTCAGTTCCGAGGAGCAGACCCGCCGATTGGAGGGCCGCATCGAGGACGGTCGCAAGGTCTGGAAGCTCACGCCGATGGATCTCAAGTCCTACAGCCGTTGGTACGATTGTTCGCGGGCGCGCGACACCATGTTTGCGGCGACCGACACCGTTTGGGCACCCTGGTACGTCGCCCCCTCGGACGATAAGAAGTGGGCGCGCCTGAACATCATCAGCCACCTCTTGGGCCGGGTCCCGTATGAGGAGTTGCCGCGTCAAAAGGTGACGCTGCCCAAGCGCCAGAAGGCCAAGGGCTATCGCGAGCGCGACGACCCGTTCATGGTCATCCCCGCGGCCTACCGAGATTGTGGAGGCCCGTATCGGCCCGAGTTCGCGCCAAGACCAGAAGTGAACCAATGGCCGACATGCTTCCCTTGGGCACGCAGTCGGCCAGGTCCAACCTGTTGGCCGCGGAGTCTCGGCGACTGCATCACGCGCATTGCGGCCACCGGCCGACGCGAGGAGAGCATGGACAGTTCCGCAGAAAGCGGACATCGACCTGCGGAGGTGGTCGGGCTACCATCTACTCGTGCGAGAACCGAGCCTTCTGGCTGGCGACCGGCCGTTCCCGGGCACAAGCAGACGTTGACACCTCCCGCCCAGGACGGCAAATTTCAGTCAGCTGCGCCCCGTGGGCATCCATCCACGCGCCTACAACCTTCTGCTGTGCATGCTGATGGTCGACACTCTCGCATGGCTACAAAGTAGGATTCGCAAAGACACGCCTGATGCCGCGCGTTCGGCAGCCAGGAGACTGCAACACAATCGTGATGCCAGACCGACTCTAATCGCTCCCCTATGTTCGCCTTCCTGGAGAAGCAGAGTTTTCTTGTTATCCTACTCGTTTCCGGGATAATCCTTATCGTTCTTTCTATTTTCGATATAGCAGATATATCAAAACTCCAAGTCGCCCCGCTAAGCAGAGTACTATGGATTCCATTCTCTATTGGGGGCACTTTAGTTCTGTCGTCTTTGTTCTTCTATGCTCAAGATCGCTTGACCTTGGGTTGGTTTAAGTCAGCGGCAATACGCAAGGTCGATGGCGGCCTCCGCGCAACATGTGGCCGAAGCCGGATCAGTATTTCATTTGGAAAGATTCAGGAAGTGGCTGCCGCCATACCCGGCTGCATGGTTGTGCTTCCCGCTAATGAATACTTCGACGATGAGTGTATCTTTGAGGCTCTTTTACGTTTGATGTGGGTAACCCGTCCAGGTATCCCCGGATCATGCTAACGCCTTTGCACACTGTTTGTTTGCAAACGGGCAGGCCGGCAGATGCGTGAGCTTGCCCGCGACCAGGTAGGCGATGGTGATGAGATGGCGCACGGTGCCGTAGCCGCGGGCCTTGGCCTTGGCGGCCTGGATCTGCCCGTTCGCCGCCTCGACGCGGCCGTTGGTGAGCTTGGAATCAAAGGCGTTGAGGATGCCGTCCCAATGGTTCTTGACGGTCTTGGCGAAGTCCTTCATCGGTTCGAGGCGGCAGCGCCGGGCCCAGCTGTACCAGCGGGTGAGCAACGCCTCGGCCTCCTCGCGGGAGTCGGCCAGGCGGAAGATCTCGCGCAGGCTCTCCTTGATGCGGTAGGCCCGGTGGGTCTTGAGGTTGAGGCGGCGCAGATCGAGGTACTGGCGCAGCTGCCGACGGCTCCAGTCCTGTTGATCCTTGAGCCAGATGTAGCGGCTGCGCTTGAGCGCGGGCGTGGCTTTGACCTCCGCGCGGCGCACCGCATCCACGGCCTGATTGGCGAGCTGGATGAGGTGGAATTCATCGAAGGTGATGTTCGCCCACGGCAGCTGCTCCTGCACCCCGCTGCGGTAGCTCCCCGACATGTCGATGCAGACGTCGCGCACGTTCTCCGCGCAGCCGCCGTGGGCCTCGAGGTCCTCGGCGAACTGCGCGACCACCTCGGCCTTGCGCCCCTCGGTGGCGAACAACAGCCGCGGTTCCTCCAGATCGTGAAAGAGGCTGATGTAGTGATGTCCCCGCCGCGCCGCGGTCTCGTCCAGACCGACGGCGGTGACCTGCGAGAAGTCCTCCTGCGCGCGCGCCTGCTCGACATAGTGGTCCAGCACCCGCCACAGGCGCATGTCGCTCACGCCCAGCAGCTGCGCGACCTGGCGTACCGTCATGGCCCGGCACAAGGCGACGATCAGCGCCTCCATCAACTGGGTGAAGCCGCTGCCGGGACGCGCCCACGGCACCTCCACTTGGGTGGTCTTGCCGCAGGCGTCACAGCGCACCCGCGGCACCTTGGCCTGAATGTACGCCTGGAACTGGAAGAAGTTCAGATGACGCCATTCCCGGCCTGCGTGTCATGCACCGGCTGGTGCTCCGCCCCGCAGTGCGGGCAGGTAAAGCGCGCCCCGCGGGCGAAGCCGACCGTGAAATCGATGCGTCCGGCCTGCGGATCGAAGTCCACCTCCCGGACCTCCCACGGTGTCTGCAACCCCACCGCGACGGTGAACAAGGAAGCGGAATCCACGGCAGCGACCTCCGGCGGTTGGCCTGTGGACATGTGGACGCGTCCTGCGGACCGGCCCGAGCCCTACGGGCCGTGTGGACAACCCCTGGACCGCGCCGAGCAAGGCCGTGCCGATTGCGAGATCCTCGTCGGCGCGGCCCACCGGTTGACCACACTCTCGGGCCTCGCGCCCACATGCCCACAGGCCCAGCAACAGGTTTTACGAAATGTGCTCCAAAGGGTGCGAACCGGCAGGGCCGGAGTCAAGCCCTGACCCACAGGAAACGTAACAGGGCCATCTTGATTCGAAAAGCGCGCTTGGAGCCTACGTTCAAAGTGTATTTCCGAATCAGGCAGCGGAGATTCAGCAACTAATTCAAACCAAGCTTGTCTCCTTCGAGTCTCAAGACGTGGAAAAGGAGCCTGGGCTGAAGCAGAAGAGTTTCGGAATCGGTCGAGGTGTTTTTCTCAAGGAACCGCTTCAGTCGAAGCAGCCGGTTTTGTTTCTTTCAGTAACGACCAAGCGTGCTGGTGAGGGCTTGCGCGCCGAAATGTCGCATATTTTCCAGGCGGTAAGTGAGATACAAAAAGTTGCGGCAGACCATCGGATGGATTCTGTTTGCGTCCCGGTTATGGGTACTGGCCACGGTGGCTTACAAAAGGAGGTGGGGCTATTCGCGCTTGTGTTAGCGATCTGCGATGGCGTATCCAAGCCAGTTGGCCATCACATAAAAGAATACCACATCGTTGTTTACCAATTGGCACCAGCGGAACGTCCCTCCATATCGGAAAGAGACGCGGGGCGCGTATTGAAAACAGCCATCGGGCTTTTTTCCTGGTATTAGACCAGCCATGACAGAAGAATATGATTTGCAGAGGTTTCTCTCCGCTCAAGGGGATGACCTAGGCGCCGTCGTCCAAGAGTTGAAGTACGGCCAGAAAAGCGGCCATTGGATGTGGTACGTGTTCCCGCAAGTGAAGGGGCTCGGGCGCAGTTCGACGTCTGAGCATTTTGCCATCCAGAATGAAGGCGAAGCTAGGGCCTACCTGCTACACCCAGTTCTTGGTGAAAGGCTTATCGAATGCACAGAAATCGTAAATCAGCACCGTGACATCACTGCAGAACGCATCTTCGGCTATCCAGATTATCTTAAGTTCCGCTCAAGTATGACCTTATTTGAAAGGGTGGCAGGAGAAAATAGTCCATTTTCTCGTGCACTTGAGCAATTCTATGGAGGCGAACGGGACGCTTTAACGCTCTCAATACTGAAGTCTATGTAGGTAATAGCCTCGACAACAGGTGCGCCCAACTCCGCCAGCCCGACACCAAACAAGGGCTCGGCTCTCGCGCAGGCAGCGGTCTGACGCCGGCTGCGATTGGCATCTTTACGGAAGGGCATGTCTGTTCCAGGTTGGGAACGGCCTGTTGTTCCAGCGTGAATTTCTGGAGCCTGAGAGGGTGAAAGTGTCTCCGGGAGATCGCCGCGCAAGGTCCGCTTTGTGGAACGTCTGCCGAATTGCTGCTTCGGCGGTCAGCGACGGCACTGCGTCCAGAACGGTCGCCCAGGACGGGGCGCGCACGGCAGATCCGGGTCGGGTCGGGACCTTTCTATCCCGGATGTTTCATAAACCGACACAGCCGACACTGGCCTCGCGGATTTGCGCGGCGCTGGGCGTCACCGAGGGCGATGACCGGGACGCCGCGGGGGTTGAATGGTGGAAATACCGAGCGGCAACGGGCTTGATCAACGGGGCACGAGTAGTTTTGTCGCCGCGCAGGCGTACGATGCCCTGCCCGAGGTGGGCATAGTCGTCGTGCGCGTGCTGAAATCCCCGTGCGGGGATGTATGTGCGTCTAGGCGGGCGCCGCCCGGGCTGCGCGTTGAAGAGCCTCTCGGTGACCTGCTGCAACAGCGTCTTGACCGGACAGCTCGAGGGCAGGTGCAGGCGCACGCGGTCTTTGTACTGCACCACGCGCACGGCGAGCTTGAACAGTTTGATGATCACGGTGGCAGGCTGGGCGTTGGCCAGTTCCGTGCCGACGAGGACCTCGGTGCGCAGCGTTTGGTGCAAGACGTAAGCGGCGCAGGAGAAGAACAAGCGCATCTGATTGGCCAAGAAGGTGCTGTCGGAAGTGCGATCGCTGGCCAGATCGTTCTTGATCATTTTGATGAAGTTCTCGTCCTGGCCGCGCGCGCAGTACAGATCGCGGTAGACGCACTCGGGACTGGGCAAGTCCAAGGAGGTGACGACGAAGCGGAGGTTGTCGCCGCGCGCCGTCACCTCGGCTTTGAGGATGGTCCGACACGCGCCGGGCCAGGAACCGGCACGGTAGTCAACCTCGTGGTAGGTGCGGGTCCGCTCGGGTACGTCGGCGTCGGCGCGCCGGGCGTTCTCGATGCGCAGCGCATGGAGCTTGCGGGCGTCGGCCAAGAACGGCTCGGCCCGTGGCGTGAGAGCCCGGTTACCCGCCAGGCCGAAGATGAAATCCGTCAACGGATCGGCCATCGCCAAGGCCATCAACTCGGGGTTGGAGAAGTGTCCGTCGCCGCGCAGGATGATGCGTGTGCGTGGCCACGCGGCCCGCAGCCGCTTGAGCACGCGCTTGAGGATCATCGCGTTCTCGGCGCCGGTGGGGCGCTTGCCGGGACGCAGCACCGCGGTGATGAACTTCCCCGAGAGGCCCTCGAAGAGAAACAGCGGCAAGTAGCAATGGTTGCCGTAGTGATGATTGTAGAACGCGAACTCCTGCTGGCCATGGGTGGCGTCTTCGGAGTGGTCCATATCGAGCACGATCACCTGCGGCGCCTTCGGGTAGCTGGCGATGAAGGCCTCGACGAAGGCCTGCGCCATGCGGTAGAGGTCGCGCGCGCCGACCCCATTCTCCAAACGCGAGAAGGTCGGCCCGCTGGCCAGGTCCGTCGTCGCATCCAGCGGCTTGCGCTCCAGCCCCAGCTTGAACAGCGCATCACGGCGCAGCGCATTGGCGTCGTTGCCGTCTTCGTAAGCACAGGCGATCTGGTAGACCCGTTGCGCGATCAGCTCACGCATCGGATGGGTGGTGTAGGACGGATGGCGCCAATCATCGATCGCTGCGCTCAACCGCTCGGTCAGGCCGATCTGCCGATCAACCCCGCGCAGAATCATGGGGCCAAAGTCAGACGACATGGCGCCGCCGTCGAAGTCGCCGCGGACCGTGAAACCGGCGACCGGGGGAAAACGCAGCTGTTCCGGGGTAGACTCGGGCATGGGCGACCTCGTTTAGCTTCTTCCGAAGCGTTCTTGGCGGAACAGCCATTTTATCAATGGGTTGAACGAGAGTCGCCCTTTTTTATGAAATATTCGGGCTATATCCTGTCCCGGCTCTGGAAGTTGATGTCGTCGAGCAGCACCCGGACCCGCACCCCGCGATCCGCTCCCCGGACCAGACGCTCGGGGGGGGGGCGTGCCCGGTCGCGTCCGGCTCCCGGATGTAGGCCTGCCGATCCAGTGTCTTTTCGGCCAGATCTGTGATGGCGATCCGCGCCTTGAAGGCTTCCCGCCCGGGGACTTGGACGGCATGCTGGAGCGCAACATGATCCGCGTCGCCGTCCCCTATGGCCTTGTTACCCCCTTTCTTCCACGGGGCTCGACGGAGCGGATCAGCGGGGCCTGATCTACGATCAGGTGGTCGAATTCGAGAATCCACTCAGGGTCTGCCCTGGTGCGCCGGCCACCCCCTCACCCTGGTGATCCTCCCCACCCTCCAATCGGGCGCGCTCGCTGCCCAGGGTGGTGGAAGGGACCGCCGACATTGCCGATTGGCGCGTGACGAGCCGAGAGCAAGAGAATACCCTTGCGTCCGCGCGATCGGGGCTTTTGAAAGGCAAGCCAGGTTCGGTCGGTCCGGAAGATTCGATCGCCGGCGCGAGCCTGTTCCGGTCCATCCGCGGTTCCACATTTCGCTTCCGGAATCATCAACACAAGAGGACAACCCATTGATCCAGCGATGTTTACGACAACCCACCGTTCGAGGGCTTGCCCAGGCGACGGGGATCGTTCTGAGCCTCGGGCTCGCGGGCGGTGCCGCGGCGGCCGAGCAGCGCGTCGATCCCGAAGCGGATCGAGTCCTGCGCGCCATGTCGAGCTATCTGGGCGGTCTGGCCACCTTCAGCGTGCAGGCGGACGTGGATGACGAGATCATCGATCTGGCCGGCCAGAAGCTGCAGCTGAGCAGCTCGGCAAGCCTCTTAGTCGAGCGGCCCGATCACTTCCATGCCCATCGGCAGGGACCCCTGGCCGATATGGAGGTCGTCTTCGACGGCCAGACCCTGACGCTGCAGGGCAAGCGCCTCCAGATCTATGCGCAGATCGAAGCCCCCGGGACCATCGACCAGGCTGTGACCGAGCTGCGCGTCGCGACGGGTTTCGACGCCCCGGCGGGCGATCTCTTCTATGCCGACCCCTATCCGGGTTTGATGACCGACGTGACAGCGGGCGCCTATCTCGGCACCGCCTATGTGGACGGGACCGAGGCGCATCATCTCGCCTTTCGGGCCGCCAAGGTCGATTGGCAGATCTGGGTCCGTACCGGCGACCAACCGCTGCCGCTGAAATACATCATCACCAGCAAATGGGTCACCGGCGCTCCGCAATACACTGTTCGGTTCCACGACTGGGATACGGCGCCGACGATCGCGGCCGATCGCTTCACGTTTGTCGCCCCCGCGGGTGCCCGTCAACTGGAAACGCTCTCGGTCGACGACCTGGGCGCGCTCATGATCGAGGAGGCTCCGTGATGAAGAGACGCCGTCCAATCAACTCCATTGCGATGGGGATCGGACTCATCGCCGCCGCGCTCATCGTCGATGGCTGGCTGCCGATCGGCATCGCGATCAAGGATGCGCACGCGGTCGTGGGTCGTCCCATGACGCCCGCGAGCGTTGCCGGCGTCGCTCGGCGCACCACGCGCCGGACGATTCGCCGCTCGGCGGTCTATGTGTCCACGCTGCCGGCGGCCTGCCGCACGGTCGTGATCGACGGCACCTCGCTCTATCGCTGCGGCGGGACTTACTATCAGTCTTACGGCGGACGATATGCCGTGGTGTACGTCGATTGATCGGCTACTCTTCGATCCGATCCGTCTGCAGCTCCGGAGCGATCGCCCCGGCGGCGGTGTGCTGTGCATGCCGCCGCTGAGCTTCGCACAGCAGACCGGACTCTTCGGTCTCAGTGACCGTTACAGGAACAACTTGGCGATTCCGGTTCGTTCTCCCCCTCTCCCCAACCCCCGCGATGAGAGAGGATCTGCGATGGACCCCTTGGTTTCGAACGGTTGCTAATCGGACTCTCGCAGCCTATCGAGCAGATCGAAGGTAATGGCGCCGGTGGGTGCAACACCCTGATCGGTCTGGAAGCGTCTGATCGCGTCGCGGGTACGGGGACCGATGAGGCCATCGGCTGCGCCGGGGTCGAAGCCGAGCACGTCAAGGCGGGTCTGGATCAGGAGAACCAGAGCGTTCGAGAGGGGCGGGGCATCGACACGTCGGGGCGCGCCGTCCACGGAGACACATCGGGCCAAGACAACCTCGCGACCGCTCGCGGCGTCACGGAAGATGTAGGGCTCTTCGGGATCGCACGGGCGTTCGGCGGACTCGGGTTCCGGCGAAGGCGACCCCGCCGTGACGAGGTCTACAGCCTCTGAGTCGACCGATTCACTCGGCGCATCGGCCGAGATGGCCTCCGGCTCGCCGGTCGGGGCGAACGTGCCCGGCCGTGTGGTTGGCCCGGCGCTGGGCTGTGTGCTCGGGTCCGGATCCGTGACGCGGGGCAGCGGAGCGGGTTCGATCGGCGCAGCATCGGGCGATACCGGGGAGGGCGCCGGCGGCGCCAAGAAGGGCCTCGCCTCGTCGCGATCGACTCGGGGAAAGGTCGGTCTCTGCGTCGGCACGAGCAGCGAGAAGACGATCAACAGCGTCATGATGCCTAGCCAGAGTCCGCCCGCCAGAGGCCAAGCGGTCAGACGGCGATCCAGATCGGAGGGTGGACGCCGGGCGAGCTCGCTCACCCGTTCATGCAGTCGCGCAGTCACGGGCGCAGAGGCATTGCGAAAACCGCGGATCGACCAGCGCAGGGTCCACTGCGCGCTCATCAGGAGCGGGCGAACCAGCACGAGTAGATCGCCGGGTTTGACGCTGTCGACCAGGGTCGCGAGCGCCGCCGGCCGCCGCACGGCGAGAAGGGTGACGGGAAGCGCCAGCAGGCCTGCCAATGCGATGAGCCGGACATCGGTCAGCCAGGACCCCGGTGATCCGAGAAACAAAGGATAGAGGATTACCAAGCCGATCAGCGGGACCCAACCCAGGAGCGCCCAAGTGACGCGCGGTATCGGGGGCGGGGTCGAACCGCGCCCGCGATGATCCGAACCCTCACCGGACGCATCGAGCCGAAGGCCGAAGCCAAACCATTGCGCCACTTGGTTTAGATCAAAAAATCCATTTGAGGTGCGTTCAGCTCGAGGTTCGTCGTTTCCGTCGGGACGTTGATCCGGGAGCCCATCGAGACCCGCTCCATGAACGCGCTTCAAACCCCACATCATCCAGACGAACCGCACCATCATCCAGGCGGTGAGGGCGGTGGTCAGCGCGACCGCGACCTGCAGCCACGCCCAATCGGAATCGACGAAGATCGGCTTGATCCCGTATTTGGCTACCGCGCCGCTGGTGAGCGGCACGGCGGCCATCGACAAGGCGAGTAGCACGAGTCCTCCGAAAACCAGCCCTTGCGCGCCGGCGGACTTGCGAAGACCAACGCCGAGGAAGAGGCCGCCTTTCGTCAGCGCATGATGACCGGCGTAGAGCGCCATGCCGATGGCCGCGACTGGCGCCATCGCGGGCTCGATGAGCATGAGTCCCAAGGTGATCGCCATGAGCCCCATCTTGCCGACGCTCGAGTAGGCAAGCAGGACCTTTGGGTTGGACTGAACGATACCGATCGGGGCGGAATACAAGGCCGTCGCCAGTCCGGCAAAGACGAACAGCACCCCCCAGCCCGGTAATGCGATCTCGCCGACCGGCAGGAATCTCAGCCAGCCGAGTAGGGCGACCTTGATCATCGCGCCGCTGAGCACTGCGCTGGCCGGGATGGGCGCGGCGGGATGGGCGAGCGGAAGCCAGACGTGCAGCGGGACTAGGCCGGCCTTGACCGCGAGACCGACCACCAGGAGTGCGATTGCGAGATCGTCGAGCTCGACCAGATCCTCCGGTGTCGGCACGATCGATCCGGTGGTGGAGGCGATCATGACCAATGCCGCGAATAGGGCAAGCTCCGCTCCGAGGGTCAAGACGAGATAGACCTTGCCGGCCTTCAGGGCGCTGCGGTCGCCCTCGTGGATCACCAGGCCGTAGGAGGAGAGCCCCATGAGCGCGAAACCGACATAGAAGCTGACCAGGTCTTGCCCGACGATCAACCAGAGGTTGCCGGCCATCGCAAGCAGGAAGAAGGTGTTGAAGCGTTCGACGTGTGCCGTGCCGCGCATGCTCGCAACGGCGTGGATTCCGGCCGCGGTCCAGAGGATCGAGGTGAAGATCAGAAAGATCCGGCCGATCTCGTCGAGACCGAGCTGCGCGCCGAGCAGGAGCCAGGGCAGTTCGAGCGACTCCCCGATCGGCACCAGGAGCGCAGCGGCGAGCGCCGGCAGGGCGGCCACTGCAGGGGTCCACCAGGACAGCCGGTGCATGGAGAAGGCCGCCGCAAGAAGCGGAATCGCGGCGACGAGCGGTAGGAGCCAGGTCATCGCCCGTACTCCCGCTCGGCGATTAGGCTCGCCCACTCGAGCGGCGAGAAGGGCGCAGCCGCGAAGAGGCCGGCGCTCAGCGCAAGCACCGCGGTGATCACCGGGGGCCACAGCAAGGCGCCCGCGATCTCCAATCGCCCGGCATGGCGGTGCTCCTGCGGCCACTGCTTCGGGGCCGGCCTGAACCAGGCTCGGTGCAGGATGGGCAGGAAATAGGCCGCGTTCAGCAGGCTGCTGACGATCAGGACCCCGATGACCCAGTTTGAGCCGGCGTCGGCGGCACCGAGCCCGAGATACCACTTGCTCACGAAGCCGGCGACCGGCGGGACCCCGATCATGCCGAGCGCACCGACCGTGAAGGCGAGACTGGTCCAGGGCATCCGCCGCCCGACGCCGTCCATCTCGCTGACCTTGTGAACGCCCAGTGCCTCGGCATAGTTCCCTGCGCAGAAGAAGAGCGTAATCTTCATGAGACCTTGGTGGACCAGGTGGACCATGCCGCCGATGGTCGCGATGGGCCCGAAGATCGAGGCCCCGAGTGCGATATAGGACACCTGACTGACGGTCGAATAGGCAAGGCGTTTCTTGAGGCTGTCCTGGGTCAGGGCCATCATCGATCCGTAAATGATGGTGACGGAGGCCAGAATGCCGAGCGCTAGGAGCAGGCCGTTGGCATAGGCGAACTCCACGCCGTAGACATCGTAGACCACACGCACGATCCCGAATGCGCCGGCCTTGACGACCGCGACCGCGTGCAGTAAGGCGCTCACGGGAGCGGGAGCGACCATCGCCTGCGGCAACCAACCATGCAGCGGTACCAAAGCCGCCTTCACTCCGAGACCGGCCAACAGCACGAAGAAGATCAGGATCAGCTCCATACGGATCTCTTCGGGCGACACCCCCAGGATACCGCCCTGCGTGAATTCCACCGGGCCGACGAGCGCCTGCAGCCAGATCGCGCCGACCAGGAGCAAAGCGCCGCCTCCCATCGTATAGGCGAGATAGACCTTGGCCCCGTGCGCGGCATCGGGTGTGCCGCGGTGCGCGACTAAGGGATAGGTCGCCAAGGTCAGGATCTCGTAGAAGATCACGAAGGTCAGGAGGTTCCCGGACAGGGCAATGCCGACCGTCGCCGAGACACAGACGCTGAAGAAGCCGAAGAATCGGCTGCGATTTGGTGAATGCTCCAGATAGCCGATCGCATAGATGGTCGTTACCAACCACAGGAGCGTGGACAAGGCGACGAAGAGCACCGACAAGGCGTCGGCGCTGAGCACCAGGTCAAGGCCGGGGGAGAGCGTCCAGCGGGTCTCGTAGCGCTGTCCGTCGTAGACGCCGCCGATCATCCAGATCACCAGGCCCAATTTCACCAACGCGCCGGTCATGTTCAGAGCCGTGCGCAAGCGATGACTTTCCTCGCTTAAGAGGAAGATCAACATGCCCGGGATCATCGAGCTGAGGAGGATTGCGGCCGGCAGCCAGGCGTCGAAGCTCATCCGAATGCTCCCTGCTCGAGCAAGGCCCACAGTGGCTGTGCGGCGATCCCGAGGCCGAAGGTTGCGATCAGCCCGAGCAGGAGTGCCGGCAACTCGGTGCGCGCGTCGTTGACGAAACGATAGGGCGTGGGCTCGCGATTGAAGGCCCGGCTGAGGACCCGAAAGATATAGGCGGCCGCGAGCAAGGTGCCGATCATCATCACGACCAGCCACCACCAGAGCCCCAGGATCATCGCCTGCTCGAGCATCATCCACTTCGCGAGAAAGGTCCCGCTCGGCGGCAGACCGATGAGTGCGACACCGGCCAGGCCGATCGCAAAGGTGGCCGCGGGCAGCGCCTGCGCGGCGCCGCCGAGCTCGTCGATCCGATCGTGGCCGGCGGTCTTCTGTACCATCCCGGCGGCGAGGAAGAAACCGGCCTTGGCAAAGCCGTGGGTCAGGGCAAGCAAGACGACGGCGGCAAGGAGATTGTCCCGCGCCAAGCCGGGCGGGGTCGCGGCCAGGAGGGGAAAGGCGATGAATAAATAGCCCATCTGGGCGACGGTCGAGTAGGCCGCGAGGAGCTTCAGGCGCTCGGCACGCAGCGCCCTCCAAGACCCCCATACGACAGCGGCGGCGCCGAGGATGCCGAGGAGATTCGCAGCGGCCTCGTTGAGCACCGGCGCGAAGACGTCGAGCCAGAGGCGCAAGACCAGATAGAAGGCGGCCTTGACCACCAGGGCCGACAAGGCGGCGCTGACCGGCGCCGGGGCGTTGGCATGGGCGGGCGGGAGCCAAAAATGCATCGGGAAGAGGGCGGCCTTCAGGATCAGTCCGCTGATCATCAGGGTCATGGCGGTCCAGGCAACCGGTCCGGGCTCGATGGCCTCGGCGACCAGGCCGATATCCAGAACCCCGTAGGCGGTGTAAACGAGGGCGACGCCGAGCAGATAGCTCATGGAACCGAGTAGACCGACCAATAGGTAACGCAGATTCGCGGCGACCGCCTCGCGCGTTCCGGTGAGCGCGCCTAAGGCCGCCGCGGAGAGGCCGAGAAGCTCCAGCGTCACGTAGAGGTTGAACAGATCGGCCGCGAGGAAGAGTCCGTTCAATGCGCTCCACAGCAGCAGCCAGAGGGGCCAGAAGTGACGCGCGCTCTCGCGCTTGAAGTAGCCCCCGGCATAGACACTGATGGCGAGCGCCACCGTGTTGGCCATCGACAGGAAGGCCGCCGAGAGTCCGTCGGCCTCCAGGGCGATGCCCAGCGGTGCTCCCCAGCCGCCGAGATCGGCCCTGAGGACGCCCTCGGTCCAAACCGCCGCCGTGACGGTCAGAGCGCTCGCGGCCGTGAGCACGGCGGCCAGGAGACCCAGAGCGCGCGCATGTGCGGGCCAGACGGTGACCGCAAAAGCGCCCAGCAGCGGCAGGGTGACCGAGAGGGGGAGGGCGTCGATCATCCTGGATCAGCGTCTTGATCCAGCCGCTTGCCGAACGCCAAGGCGAGCGCCGTGGCGCTCACGGCAACCACGATCCCGGTCAGTACCAGGGCGTGCGGGACCGGATCCGGCGGGGTTTCGATCCCGCGATAGGCAATGGCGACCAGGATGTGGAAGACACCGGCCCCCATTACGTTGATCGCAATCAGCTTGCGCAGCAAGGGCGCATGCACGAGAAACGACCAGAGACCGAGGAGTATCAGCAGGATCCCGGAGCCGCCGTAGAGGAGCTGGGCGAAAAGGACCTGGTTGGTCACGCCGTCTCTCCGGTTTTGGGGTGTGCGGCGGGGATGCCGCCCAAGTAAGCCGCCGCGAGGGTTGCACCGATGGCCAGGGTGGCGGCCGTCTCGATCATCAGAATGAGCCATTTCGCGAGGCCCGCAGGGTAGGTCAGAAAGCCGTCGCCAACGACCATGAGCAGCAGACCCGTCGTCGCGAAGACAAAGACGCCGAGCGCGACGAGGAGCCGAAGCCGGCCCTCGGACGGAAGTCCGGCGTTCGGATGTCCGGCAAGCGCAAGCATGACGCCGGCCGCACCTAGGAGCGCGCCGGCCTGAAAAGCGCCACCCGGCGCATAGGCGCCGACCCACAGCATGTATCCGGCAGAGAGGATCAACAGCGGGACAAACCCGGCGACCATGCCCTCGAGGACGCTCGCCGCCGGCTGAAAGCCGGCATCGGCTGACCCGAGGGACCAGATGCCGAGCAACGCGGTCAAGAGCACCGCGAGCTCGAGTAGGGTGTCGTAGGCTCGGAAGTTCAGCAGGACGGAGGTCACCGGGTTGGATACGCCGCTGTCGGGGACGTGCGCCAGTGCGACTGCTGCGAGCCGCTCCCCCGCCTCGCCCGTTACCGCCAGAAAGAATGACCAGCCGAGCAAGGCGCCGACGGCGATCAGCCCGAGCGGGATGAGGATGTGCTCTACCGGCCGGATCACGGCGCCTCGTCCCCTTCGCGGCCGTCGTCCGGAGAGGCCTGACGACCCGAGGCCCGCCGGGCCGCGGCGAGCATCAAGGCTCCGCTGAGGCCGGCCCCGATCGCGGCCTCCGCGAGCGCTAGATCGGGCGCGCGAAGTCGTGCCCAGACCAGCGCGAGCAGTAGCCCGAACGCGATAAATAGGATGACGGCTCGCCGCGGCTCGCGGCTCGTCAGGGTGACGACGGCAAGGCCGAGCAAGGTCAAGGTCAAGAGCAGATCGAAGACGGTGAGAAGGGCGTTCATAGAACGTCCTCGCCGTCGCCGCGCAGGGCGCGCTTGGCGATGAGGTGCGCGCCCGTTGCACCCGCGATCACCACGAGCAGCCAAACCAAGACGAGCTTGACGCCGTAGAAGAGGTCGGGCGCCAGCGGCATTAGACCGAGCACGACGAGCCCGAGGCCGACATTGTCGGCCTTGGTCAGGGCGTGGAGCCGACTGAAGCGGTCGGGCAGTCGAATCAGTCCGACCGTGCCGGCAACGAAAAAGAAGGCGCCGACCATCAGCGAGGCGCCTGAGACGAGTTGGATCGGATCCATCGAATCAGTCTCCGTTGTCCGCGCGACGCCGCCGGGTGAAGGCCGTCACGGCGACGGCGGCGAGCAGCGAAAAGATCAGCGCGACATCGATCAGTGCCGGGACCGCGAGAACCGGGGCGAGGAGCAGGATCACGCCGATTCCGGATGTGCCCATCAACTGCGCAGCCATCATGCGGTCCGACGGGGTCGGACCTACGGCGACGCGGATCAAACCGGCCGCAATACCGGCCATCAACACGAGAGCGACGATGAGGAGGAGTGCGCTCACGTGCGCGCCTCGGGAGGCGCCGGAGATCTGTGCGCCTTCGCTGTGTCCGGACTTGGTTCGAGCGATTCGCCGAACACCGCGGCGATACGTCGCTCGAGTGCAATCAAGTCGCCCTCGACGTCCGTACGGACGTCGAGGGCGTGCACCGTCAGCCGATCTCCGAGTAGATCCGCGCTCAGGGTTCCGGGCAAGAGGCTGATGCTGTCGATGAAGATCAAACGTGCCTCCGGGCTCTTCAGGCGGACCGAATACTCCTGATTTCCGGGCTGAACACGCAGCCTCGGGACCAGGACACGCGCGGCCACGTCGAGTCCGCCGCGGAGTGACTCCCGCAAGAAATAGGGAACGAACCCCGCCAAGCGAATCAGTGACAGCTTCCGGTCCCGCGGCTCGGACAGTCTCAAGCTTGCCAGCGTCGCCGCGACGACGAAAGGCCCACCGATCGTCCATGAGGCGGGATCCGGCCCGACCAGGACCACCCAGACGAACGCGAAGCCGACCGTCCTGACCAGGAACGCCCGAGGGTGTGCGAAGACGGTTCGAAGATGCATGGTTCCAAGGGTCGAGTCGTTGTATTCCGTTGCTGATGCCTGGCCCGAGACCGGCGAGCACATCGCGATAATTTTCCACCGGAATCGTGCAGGTTGGAAGCCTGTTTTTCGCGGCGGAAGGTATGATATTAGGGGTGATTGGATGACTCCAATGGGGATCGGTTGGAAACTCGTTAGGCCTAAGGATAAGGCGATGTGAAGCGATCCGAAAGACGAATTGTTAACCGGGAAAACCACACTATCTAAACCGTGTTTGAGAGCGGCTTAGAACGACGCCCGCGCGGCGGTTCGCGCAATCGGATCTCCAAGGGGTCCCGGCGGTCGAATTGGCCGCAACCCCTCGGCAACGGCCTCAGGAGACCGATGACACATATCCGGAGAAATCTACTCACCGGGGTGGTGACCGTGATCCCCCTCATGGTGACCTCCTTTGTCTTCATTTTTTTTCTGGACCTACTCTCGGGGATCGGGCGACCTAAGGTCATCATCCTCGCCAACGCCGTGCGGCCGCTATCGCCGGAGTTTGCTCGTTGGATCTCGGAGGTTCCTTGGCTGTCCTCGGCGCTCGCAATCTCGCTCACGCTGCTGATGTTGTATCTGCTCGGTTGGGCCGTCACACATCTCATCGGGCGCAGGATCCTGTCGGGGCTGGAGGGATGGCTCAGGCGCATCCCCTTCGTGACGACAATCTACGGAGCAACGAAGAGGCTCGTCGAGGCATTTCGAAGCGACGGGATCGAGACGCCGCGGAGGGTCGTGTTGATCGAATTCCCCCACAGCGAGATGAAGGCAGTGGGCTTTCACACGCACACCATGATCGATCGGGAAAGCGGTATCGAATTGGCGGCAGTCTATGTTCCGACCGCGCCGAACCCAACCGGCGGATACCTTGAGATCGTCCCCGTCGATCGAATTATTCCGCAGGACTGGACGGTCGACGAGGCCATGACCTTTGTCGTCTCGGGCGGCACAACAGCACCCGAGACGATACGATTCACCCGTCCCGGTGCGAGCCGGGGCGGGCATCCGAGGACGGCGACGTCCGCCGCCGTCACGCCAGAGGGCCTCATGTGCCCTCTCGGCGCGCGGTCGGCAAACCGCTGAATTCATTGCAACCTAAAGGAGTGACAGTATGAACGAGAAACCGGCAACGGTTCCGCTGGGTCCAGACGAGCGCAGGGATCCCGCGCGGAATCCCGGCCATGATTCGAGTACAGCCGATCAGTCGAGTCCGACGGAGACGCGACCACACGCCCGGAAGCGTTCGCGATTCTCCGCATTACGGATCCTGGCGATCGGATTTGTTCTCTATGCCGTCGTGGTGCTTGCGCTTGGCGTCGTCTGGTCTCGTCAGCCTGCTAAATTCGACGTCGCAGCGCTCCAGAGCCAAGAGATCGAGACCTATGGAGGCAAGGCGCTGCCCGGGACGGCCGTCGTCGCCGCGGCGATCGGCGTGGGGGAGACACTCTTGGACAAGCCCGGTGGGTTTCTCTACAACGATCTCACCCCGCCGGGGCTGTATCTGGACAACATGCCGAAATGGGAATACGGGGCGCTCAAGGAACTTCGTGATTCCGTGCGTGCGCTTCGCAACGATTTCAGCCGCTCCCAGACCCAGTCCATCGAGAGCGAACATGCAAAGCAGGCCGACGTGAAGCTCGCGATCGATGCCTCGTCCTGGCTCCTCCCGTCGGCCGAAGAGGAGTATCGCCAAGCCGTCGATTCCTTGCGTCTGTTCATGCGCGATCTTGCCACCGGTCAAGACCGAAGCGTGCGCTTCTACGCCCGTGCCGACAATCTCGCGGCCTACCTCTCGATCGTCGAGAAGCGGCTCGGCAGCCTTGCGCTGCGCTTGAGTGCGAGCGTGGGCGATCACGAGCTGACCGCTGCCCTGGTGCAAAACGTCGATGGAACCAATGTTGAGCCCGAGGCGACGCAGGTTCGCTCCGGCGATTCGGCGACGCCTTGGCACCTGGTCGACAACACCTTTTACGAAGCGCGCGGCTATACCTGGGCCTTGTTGCACATGATGAAGGCCATCTCTATCGATTTCGCCGATATCCTCGCGTCCAAGAATGCGGATATGTCTATGCAGCAGATCATTCGCGATCTCGAGGGCGCGAGCAAACCGATGGTCAGCCCGATCGTGCTCAACGGGCACGGCTACGGCTTCGTGGCCAATCACTCCCTGGTGATGGCGTCCTATATCTCGCGCGCCAATGCGGCCGTGCTGGATCTTCGCATCCTCATGCAGCAGGGCTGAACCGCGTTCCTTACGAGAACAGGCGCTGTCGTCGCACCGGCTCGGCGTCGCGTGCTTTAAGGCATGTTGGAGTCGACGCGGTTCAGGAAACGACAAGCCAGAAAAAGGGGCCTTTCGGCCCCTTTTAACTCCATCACGGTGAGATCACCCCAACGTTGGAAGCGATCGGTCGTTTGTCTTGGACATCCTCAACCGAATGAGTCTTTCACGATGTTCTTGTACCAACTGTAGGCGTACTGCACCTCGCGCGCATGCGCCCAATCCGGGGCATCGATCGGTGTGACACCGCCGGAGCCCTCGACACTGTCGATCGTGCTGCCGTCTGCGGACATACGGTAGACACCGGCGACCGAGATACCGTAGTCCGTGCCGACGATCGAGTAGCAGGTGTTGACGTAGGACGGCGTCCCCGGCTCCTCGCCCTTGAGCATGGCGACCACCGCAGCAGCCGCGACCTTGGCCTGGCTGTTGGCCGCATAGCCGGACTTGGGCATCGCACCGGCGATACAGGCATCGCCGATCACATGAATGCCCTTTTGCAGTTTGGACTCGAAGGAGATGGCTTCCACCGGGCACCAGCCGCTGTCGTCGGCGAGACCCGCGGTCTGCGCGATCTCGCCGGCCCGCTGCGGCGGGATGATGTTGATGATGTCGGCTTTGATCTCGTCTCCGAAACCGGTCTCCACCATCATCTCGTCGACCTTCACCAGGCTAACGGCTGCGTCCGGACCTGGACGCCACTCGATCAGGGAGTCGTCGGTCCCGAAGCCGTAGAGCCGCTCCCACGCTTGGGTGAAGAGTGCCTGCTTGGAGAACGCCTGCTTGGAGTCGAGGATGATCACCTTCGACTTGGGCTTGTTGGCCTTGAAGTAGTGGGCGATCTGGCTGGCGCGCTCGTAAGGTCCGGGCGGGCAGCGGAAGGGGTTGGCCGGTGCGGAGATGACCACGACGCCACCGTCTGCCATGTCCTCGAGTTGTTTACGTAGGATCAGGGTTTGCTCGCCGGCCTTCCACGCATGCGGCGCCTTTTGGGCGGCCTCTTCACTGTAGCCTTCGACCTTGTCGAACAGGATCTGAATACCCGGCGCGACGATGCAACGGTCGTAACCGAACTCGGTGCCGCCCGAAGTCTTGACGGTCTTCTTCTCGGCGTCGATGCCGCTGGCCGTGTCATGGACGACGTTGATCCCGAGCGCTTTGAGACCGTCGTATCCGACCTTGAGCGAATCGAAGGCGCGATCGCCGCCGAGCACCTCGTTGCTCAGATAGCAGGTGATGTATTCCTTGTCGGGCTCGATGACGGTAACGTCGATACTCGAATCGGCCATCTTGATGTACCTGGCGGCAGTCGCTCCGCCCGTTCCACCGCCGACGATCACGACCTTCTGCGTCGCGCCCAATGCCAGGTGTGGCGCACCGACCAGTCCGACAGCTGTCGCGGCACCGGCAACCTTTACGAAATCACGTCTGTTGATCTTCATCTTGTTCTTTCCTCCGGTGGCGTTACTGCTGGCTCGCGTAAAAGGCAAACACGGCGGCGAGACCCGCGTCTCCGTCCTTCTCGAGAAGGTCATCCAGCTTGCTTCTCATCTTCTTGGGGATCTCGCGACGGTCCTCCCGGAAGTCCGACATGGTGAATTCGAGATAGGGCGTCCACTGGCCGGCGAGGAGGTAATAGTCCTCGGCGTCTTCGCCGGTTTCTTCGTCGCGAAGCGGGATACCGCCCTCGGCATGGCAGTTCTCGCAGTACTTGTCGTGCAGCTTCGCCCCCTGATCGACCAGCGCCGTGTCGTACTCCTGCTGGGCGGGCTTGAACTCCTGGGAGTTGAAGAATTCCGCCATCTTCTCGATCTCGTCCTCCGTGTAGCCCTTGGCGATCCGGCCCATGATCGTGGAGTAGATGTCCCCGCTCTTATAGCCCTCCATCATATCGACGAACACGATCTGGTTGATCCCTGCGATGATGGGCGATGCCGGACCGGCACTTTGACCGTGGGTGCCGTGACAGCCGGCACAGGTATTGGCAAGCATCGATGCGGTAGCGTCGGCATTCGCGCCCGACGATAGGCCGAGCGCGAACGCGCCGGCGATAAGGGCCAATCTTGGTGATATCGTGGCCATGCTTCCTCCGAGTGGTCTTGAAAGGTCGTTTCGTTCACATGCGGCAAACCTGCCGCGATGCAGAAGGGGCGTTCTCGTTGCACCCCTAAGTGCATTGGTGGTGCGCTCGACGTCGTCGCTCGGGCGCCGTACTCAGGAGTCCGGCCGCTGCACCAGCAGTGCGGTGGCCTCCTGATTTCCGCGTTGCTCCGCCAGGTCCGCCGCGGTGCGCCCGTCGCGGTTGGTCAAGGCGGGGTTGGCGCGATAGTTCAACAGAAGTCGAATCAATGCTGCGTGGTCCGTGACGACCGCTTCCATCAATGCGGACGTACCGTCTTCGTCCTGAAGATTCGGATTAGCCCCGCGCTCCAACAGGAGCTTTGCCGCATCCGGATGCCCCTGACTGACGGCCAGGATCAGCGGTGTCGCCCCGAGGCCGTCGCGTGCGTTGACATCGGCACCCGCATCGAGCAGAGCCTTCACGACATGCCAGTATCCCGCGTCCGCTGCGATCAACAATGCCGTCTCGCCCTCCTTGTCTTTGGATTCGAGCTCCGCGCCGGCGTCGATCAAGAGGTCGACGACCTGGACCTGTCCGTGCGCGGCGGCCAACATGAGGGCGGTCCGACCGTCACGGTCCGAGGCCTTGGGGTCGGCGCCTCGGAAGAGCAGCTGCTCTGCCATGTCCGTGATTCCGTAGCGCGAGGCGATCATCAAAGGATCCCATCCGCTGCGGGTGCGGTCGTGTACGTTGGCTCCGCGCTCGATCAGGATTGCGGTGATGCCGATATTGCCGTGCTCGGCGGCAAAGGTGAGCGGCGTGCAGCTCGCCACGGTGCGGGCATTCACGTTGGCCCCACGGCTCAGCAGCAGTGCGACCGTCTCGAGATCGCCGGATTCCACGGCGATCATCAGGGCCGTTTTACCGAACTCGTTTGCGGCATCCACCGGCACAGCCTGATCGAGCAGGTCCGAGACGGCCTCGATGTCGCCGATCATCGCGGCGAGCCGCAGCTCTTTGCCGAGATCCGGGCTCGGATCATCGCTCGTCGCGGCGGTAGCAAGAACCGGAGCGAGCAGCATCGCGACCGTGAGCAACAACAGTGCGATCCATCGCGGATGTCGCCTTGCACGGGGAGTCTGACTCATAACGGACCTCGACGCATTCGCTGTGCGGCGCTCAGGCGGCGTCCGGATCAACGGATGCGCTCTCCTGTGCCGTTGCCGATTCCTCGGGCGGTTCATCGGGTAACTCGTGTACGATTCCCTTGTGGCAGTCGATGCAGGTCTGACCGCGATCTTCCGCCGCCCCGTGCCTGCTGCGGGCGGAGCGACCCTGGGCCGATAGGTCCATGTTGGAGAATTCATGGCAGGACCTGCAGGTGCGCGAATCGTTCGCCTTCATGCGGTCCCAGACGCGATTCGCCATCGTCCATCGGTGCGCCTCGAACTTCTCCGGGGTGTCGATCGTCCCGATGATCTCGTGGTACACGTCTTTAGCGGCCATCAACTTCGCGTGGAGCTTCGGGAAGAATTCCCGAGGCACATGACAGTCCGCACAGGTCGCCTGAACCCCGGAGGCGTTCTTGAAATGGACGCTCTCGCGATATTCCGCATAGGGGACTTGCAGGCTGTGACAGGAGACGCAGAGCTCCATGCGGTTCGAATACGCTAGGCCGCCGGTCATTGCGCCGGCAAAACCGATCCCCGCGAGAAACACCAATGCCAGGACGACAAGTGATGTCCTGCGTTTGGATTTGCGGGCTTCGGACATAGACATCCTCTTGACGGCGACGGATGTGGGCATCGTAGGACGCCGCGGCTGTTATTGTTGTGGACGCCGGACGGGTGTTTATTGTTTGACGATTCGCAACTGATGGTAAGGCATCCTGACCCAGCTTGCCAACGTCGTCACGCATCGGGTAAATCACTTCCCGTGTCGAGTCTGCCGGACCGGCCCGGGGCCACGCAAAGCCGATCGATCGGGTCTCAGTCCGCGTCGCGTCGCGTGCCGAACCCGCGCTCGCGCGCGAACTCGAGCATCCGGCGAATCGGCACCAAAGCGCGCTCGCCGAGGTCAGGATCGATCAGGATCTCTTGGTCGCCCTTGAGTAGGGTCTGCTCTAAATTTTGTAATGCATTCATTGCCATCCACGGACAATGTGCACAGCTTTCGCAGGTTGCCCCTTCGCCGGCTGTCGGCGCCGGGATCAGTGTCTTTTCGGGCGCGAGCTGGTGCATCTTCCAGAAAATGCCGGCGTCGGTCGCGACGATGAACTCCCGGTTCGGCATCTCGACCACGGCCTTGATGAGCTGGGTGGTCGAGCCGACCACGTCGGCCTGATCGACGACCTCGTCCGGAGATTCGGGATGAACCAGCACGGCCGCCTCTGGGTGGAGCTTGCGGACACGCTCCAACGCGAACGATTTGAACTCTTCGTGCACCACGCACGCGCCATCCCAGAGCAGCATGTCCGCCCCGGTCATGCGCTGAACGTAGTGGCCCAGATGCTTGTCGGGCGCCCAGAGAATCTTGCGACCCTGCTCGGCGAGATAGGCGACCACGGGTAGGGCGATGCTGGAGGTGACGACCCAGTCCGATCTTGCCTTCACCTCGGCGCTGGTGTTGGCATAGACCACGACGGTGTGGTCGGGGTGGGCATCGCAGAAGGCACCGAAGGCGTCGGCCGGACAGCCTTCGTCGAGGGAGCAGGTGGCCCGAAGATCCGGCATGAGGATCCGCTTCTCGGGATTGAGGATCTTTGCCGTCTCGCCCATAAAGCGAACGCCGCAGACCATCAGCGTCTGCGCGCTGCTGGCGGCCCCGAACCGGGCCATCTCCAAGGAATCGGAAACGCATCCGCCGGTCTCTTCCGCGAGGGCCTGGAGATCGGCATCCGTATAGTAGTGGGCGACCAAGACTGCATCCTGCGCCTTGAGCAGTGCCTTGATCCGGTCCCTGAGCGCGTCCTTCTCCTGCGTGCTCAGCACTGGCCATTGCGGGTGCGGCGGGACCTCGATGGCGGGTCTCGATGCGTGCTCGGGTGTTCGGATGCTCATCGTATGACCTGTATTCGCGGTTGGATCAAGCCGCGGAGCGTTCCTTCTTTTCGTGGACGCCCGCCGGATCCTCGGGGAGGCGCACGGTGTGCGGCTTATGCGGCGATTCCTTCAAACCTTTGGGGTTGGTATAGCGCTCGTTGAGCGTCTGCACGAAGTTCTCGCAGTTCTGAAGAACCTCGTTGATCTGCGCGCGGGCCTTGCCGCTCCAGCCGATCGGGCGGCCGATGATGACCGGGCGATAAAAGCGGGTGTTCCATCGGAAAGCAGACATCAGATTTCCCGGTGGGTTCTTGCGTGCAACCTGTTTTCTCAGCCAGGGCTCGACACTCATCGCGGCAATCTTGCGGATCGCGAAATGGGTCCCGATCGCCAGCACGACCAGTACCCCGATGAGTGCATCGCGGCCCCAGGGGATCTGACTGGTGAGCACGTCCAACCAGGCGGGTTCGTAGGAGAGTCCGACCCAATGGCCTGCGCCGATGCTCCAATAGAGAAACAGGGCGCCGACGAGGGCGACGAGGGCCGAGTCGGCGAGCAGGGTGCGGGCCCGCCAGCGCCGCACGGCGCTTTGCAGCAAGGGTACGGCCTCGTGGCCGAAGGCATTGGCGGTCTCGCGCAAGGCCGCGATGATCCGATAGGCGCGCTCGATCTCGACGCGTTCCATGCGCAGGAAGATCTCGCCGAGATCTTCGTCGCGCTTTTTCTCGAAGCGCTTGCGTTTGTGCTCGTCCTGGATGGTGTTCGCGGCGTCCGGATTGTAGATGGTATAGAAGCGGCCTGCGGTCAGGCCGGCTTCGCCGATCGCGCGCAGCCAGGCTGCAACGACGTCTTCCGGGTTGTCCTCGTTGGCGGCGGTATCGAGCTGATTGAGGATGTAGAGAAACTTCCCGGAATCGGCGCGGTGAATGGTGTCCTTCACCAGGTGTTTGAGGGTGTCGCGCATCGCGCCCGGTTCCGGGTGACGCGCGTCGAAGAACACCAGCACCAGGTCGGACAGACCGATCATGTGGTCGCTGATGCGCAGGATCGCCGTGCGCTGGGCGTCGGCGTCGAAGCCGGGGGAGTCGATCAGGATCTTGCCGCGCAGACGTTCGCTGCAGCAGGTCTTGAGCTGAAGATAAGCGTCGATGCGTTTACCTTCGCCGCCGGCGACCTGCTCGATGTCATGCGACATCTGATAGAAGGGGAAGCGCGGATCCGAGTCGAGCGAGACACCCGGAAGCGAATGACTCACCTTTTCCGGACTGTAGACGATGACGGTGAAGCGGTCATCGACGGCCTGATTACCGGTGCGTTGCAGTTTCTGCCCGAGAAAGTAGTTGATGAAGGTCGATTTTCCTGCCGAGAAGGTGCCCAGGATCGAGATCAGCGGCCACCAGGGGATCTGGGTCGCGAACGACTGATTGGTGTCGAGCAGCCCCGTCCCGTAAGCAACGCGGTCGATCGCCCGGAAGCTCTGCACGGCACTGAGCAGGACTGGGTTCTCTTGCTCGAGATGAGATTCCAGCTCCTGCATGCGCTGTTGAACGGCCTCGGCGGTGGACGGCATAGGGTCGGCTCCTGGATCTGGGTCGTGATGCTTCGCTTCGGGACAAGTCGCTTCCGGGCGAGGGGACGAAGCAATCGGGTCACCGGGGTCGGAGATGCTCAATCCGATCGTCGGCCGGCCGCATCGATTGCTGCGGTCAGGTCGACACGGCCCCCGGCCGCAATGGCGCCCGATGTTACACTGAAGTTCAGCGGGATGGATAGCCGGCGACCTTGTAGGGTTAAGGGTTCAGGGTTAATCGAATCGCGCCGGGGTCTCGAGCGTCGGTCAATTGGGCCGTTTTCGGTCTTTATATGCGGTGTTGCCGTGGTCGTCGCGTCGAACCTGCTTTCGTCGGCTTGAATGTCGAGCGTTGTCGAAGGCATACTGGGCCACTGCGCCGTCCGGAGAATGAAAAGACAACGCGGCACTGAGCAGGCCAAAAAGCGCCCGGGCTCGGATGCCGCGGATCCGCAACGGATGAGCGCCGGACCCACGAGGCTGTCCGGTGTCCACGGCAGGTCCGACCGCCCATGCGCCAATCGGACGTGCGACAAAAAAACCCAGCGTTTGGTGTGCGATCCGATGTCAATAGAGTTTCGAACCGCCCGTTTTGCGTGCACGCTCGCCGTTGCGGCGGCTGTGTCGTCCGGCCTGGTCCAGGCCCAGATGCAGACCACTTCGGGCGATACCTTCGTCGTTCAACAGGCGCAAGGCGCCCCGACGGTGTCGCTGGGAGGGAGCGTCGTCCCCTATAAAGAGGTGACGCTTGCAGCCCAGCTTCCGGGGCGCGTCACCTTCATCGCCGGGCGCGAAGGCGATACCTTCAAGGAAAAGGATCTCCTTGTGGCAATCGGCGACGAGGAGCTTCTCGCGAACCGGCGCGCACTGCTCGCACAGATGGCGAGCGCCGACGCTCAACTGCGCAATGCCGGCGTTCAATACTCCAGAGAAATCTACTCTCCGCAGTCGCGCTCCGCGATGGGCGGGATGGGACTGCCGAACCTGTTCGACCAGATGTTTACGCAACCGGTCGAAAGCTTCGTCGGGGAGCGCGACCGCACCGCGGAGCGCTCGGCCGATCTCTTCGCATCCGGGATTCAGATCCAAGAAGCGCAAAACGCGCTGCTCCGACTCCAAGCGGAGCTGCAAGCACTCGATTCCAAGATCCGCGATGCCCGCAGCATCGCGCCCTTCGACGGTGTGATCGTGCGCAAGCTCATCGAGGTTGGGGACACGGTCCAACCGGGGCAGCCCATGCTCAACTATGCGGATGTGGAATACCTTCAAGTCGAGGTCGATGTGCCGGCCCGGCTGCGTCCCGGCTTGCGTGAAGGGATGATGGTGCAGGCCGAGCTGGATCCGGACAATCGACGTGTCCCGGTCCGCGTGGCGCAGATCTTCCCGATGGCGGATCCACAGCGCCACACCGTCAAGATCAAGTTCGATCTCCCGCAAGGCGTGTCCGAGCCAGGGATGTACGCCAAGGTCTTGGTCCCCGACCTCAGTGCACCTGCGCGGGCCAACCCGGTGATCCCGAGCAGCGCGGTGCGCTATAACGGCAGTCTGCCGGGCGTCTATGTCGTGAACGAGCGAGGCGAGCCTCAGTTGCGACTGATCCGCGTCGGCGAGGAGCTCTCCGGCGGGATGGTGACCGTGCTCAGCGGGCTGCGTGCCGGCGAGAGTGTGCTGACGAATCCCGGCCCTCGGGTCACGGCCGGTTGGGCGAGCGGGGCACCCGCCGATCGCTGACGCGCCTTCCCTTCGGCCCCGGCGATCGCCCCCGCGATCGCCTGCGCAACCCATGTCGCAGCGATGCGGCGCAGGCCCGGTTAATCTGGATTCGACATGAGCCAAGACGTCACATCTCCTCCGCAGGATCGCAAGGAACCTGCTTACGAAGAGGACAATCTCGGAATTGCCGGGCGCACCGCCCGATTCTTTATCCGCTCCCCGCTGTCTCCACTCTTCTACGTCGCGATGCTGTTGATGGGTCTGCTCGGCCTCGTCATGACGCCGCGCCAGGAAGACCCCCAGATCTCGGTGCCCATGATCGACATCATGGTGCAGTACCCGGGCGCATCGGCCCAGCAGGTCGCCAATATGGCGATGCAGCCGCTCGAGCGGATGATGAGCGAGATTCCGGGTGTCAAGCATGTGTATTCCGCGTCTCAACGCGGTCAGGGAATCGTCACCGTCGAGTTCGTGGTCGGGGAGGAGATGGGGCCCTCTCTGCTCAAGGTGAACGACAAGGTCGCCTCGAACATGGACAAAATCCCGCCCGGGGTCATGCCGCCGCTGATCAAGACCAAGGGCATCGACGATGTTCCGATCGTCACGCTGACGCTCTGGTCCAGAGATCTCGACAGCAACGGGATTCCGGATGTGGACGACGGTCAGTTGCGTCTGCTTGCGCAGGATGTGCTGCAGGCCGTCAAGCAGGTCAAGGATACCGGCAATGCCTTCATCGTCGGCGGACGCCGCGAGGTGGTGACTGTCGATGTCCTTCCGGAGCGTCTTTCCGGATATCAAATCAGTCTGGACCAGGTTGCCCAAACCCTCGTCGGCGCCAACGCCGAGCAGGTCGCGGGTGGTTTGGAGGCAAGCGGTGCACGCTTCTCGGTCACCACCGGCGCCTTTTTGACGGGGGTCGAGGACATCAATCGCTTGGTGGTCGGCACCTTCAACAACCTGCCGATCTATATCCACGACGTGGCTCGCGTGAGCCAGGGTCCCGAGGATGCCTCGGAGCTGGTCGCCTTCTACACGGGGCCCGCATCCGAGATCGACGACCCGGCGGATGGCCGCCCGGCGGTGACCATCGCGGTCGCCAAGAAGGAATTGACCAACGGCGTGACGGTGGCCAACGACATCATCGAGCGCGTCGAGGAGCTCAAGGGCTCTCGAATTCCGGCCAACGTCGAGGTCAGTATCACGCGTAACTACGGGCAGTCCGCCGACCAGAAGGTCTCGGAGTTAATCCTCAAATTGATCAAGGCGACCATGTTCGTGGTCGTTCTGGTTCTACTCGCCTTCCGAGCGGTACGTCCGGCCATCGTCGTGATGCTGGTTATCCCGGTCGTGCTCTTCATGACCGTCTTCGTGGCCTGGGTCACCAACTACACGATCGACAGGGTGAGTCTCTTCGCGTTGATCTTCTCGATCGGTATCCTGGTCGACGACGCCATCGTGGTCGTCGAAAACATCTATCGGCGCTGGCTCGAAGAGGGACGTACCGACGAGGATACGGCCATAGACGCCGTGCGGGAGGTCGGCAACCCGACCATCCTCGCCACCTTCACCGTTATCGCTGCCTTGCTGCCGATGGGGTTCGTGAGCGGCATGATGGGTCCGTACATGGCGCCGATCCCGGTGTTGGGCTCGGTGGCGATGTTTATCTCGCTGTTTGCAGCCTTTGTCTTCACGCCCTATCTGGCGATCTCCAAATGGCTGCGTCCCTCGATGAAGTATCTCGAGTCCGCGGAGAAGCGCGAGCATAAGGAGGCCGAGGGTCTCGAAAAGCTCTATCGGCGCATCCTGACGCCGCTGATCGAGAACCGCGGCAAGCGCTTGGTTTTCAAGCTGGCCCTCTGGGGCACCTTCCTCGTCACCCTATCGTTCTTCTACTTCAATCTGGTGGCGGTGAAGATGCTGCCGCTGGACAACAAGCCAGAATTCTCGGTCGTGCTCGACATGCCCGAGGGAACGGCGCTGCCGGTGACGGCGAACCTCGCGCACCGTATGGCCGAGAAGCTGCGCACCATGCCGGAGGTGACGGCCATTCAGCTCTATGCCGGGACCGCGCGACCGTTCGACTTCAACGGGATGGTCCGTCACTACTATCTGCGCTCCGACCCTTGGCAGGGTGAGCTTCAGGTCCAGTTGACCGACAAGCACGATCGGGATCGAAGCAGTCACGAGATCGCCGTCGAGGCGCGCGAACTGCTCGACAAGATGGTCGAGGGTACGGGTGCAACGCTTGCCGTAGTGGAGATGCCGCCCGGCCCGCCGGTGCTTCAATCCGTCGTTGCCGAGGTCTACGGACCGTCTCCGGAGCTGCGACGTCAGTTCGCGCGAGAGCTCACCGGGATCTTCGAGCAGGCCGAGAGTACGCGGGATGTCGACAATTATCTGCGCGGCGCCTTCGATTACTGGCGTTTCAATGTCGATACGGAAAAGGCGGTGCGTCGGGGGATCTCGGTCGACACCATCAACCGCAATCTCGCGATGGCCCTTGGCGGGTCGCCGATCGGCGACATCAAGCCCCAGGCGGGGCGTCAGATGGGCCATGAGCCCGTGCAGATCGTGCTTCAGGTGCCTCTTGCCGAGCGCTCTCAGGTCGATCGCCTAGGTGATCTTCCGATTCAGTCGAGTCAGGGGTACACGGTTCCGCTGCGCGAGCTCGGTGAATTCCAGCTGACGCCGGAAGAAGACATCATCTACAACAAAGACTTGCGTCCTGTCGAGTATGTGGTAGCCGATGTCGGCGGGCGCCTTGCAGCACCCGTATACGCCATGTTTCAGGTCGAACGTGCCCTCAAACAGCAGGACTACACGGCACCGGACGGGACCAAGCCGCAGGGCGGCGAGGGGATGGAAGACGCGATCTACTGGCTCGGTGCGCCGCCCGACAGCAGTCGCTTGGCTTGGACCTGGGCGGGCGAATGGACCGTGACCTACGAGACCTTCCGCGATATGGGCGCCGCCTTCGGCGTTGCGCTTATCCTGATCTATATCCTGGTGGTTTGGGAGTTCGGCAACTTCCGCATCCCGCTGGTGATCATGGCACCGATCCCACTGACCCTCCTCGGGATCATCCCGGCGCATGCACTCATGTTCAGCTTCGGTCTGGGGGGCGAGTTCACGGCGACCTCGATGATCGGCTGGATCGCGCTGGCCGGCATCATCGTGCGAAATTCGATTCTGCTCGTCGATTTCGCGATCCACGAGATTCAGAAGGGAGTTCCGGTTGCCGAAGCGATGATCCGTTCCTGCAAGATCCGCACGCGCCCGATCGTCATCACGGCCTTGGCGTTGGTCGCGGGCTCGAGCGTTATCATCACCGACCCGATCTTTCAGGGTATGGCGATTTCGTTGCTCTCCGGCGTATTGGTCTCGACCGTCCTGACCCTGATCGTCATCCCGCTCGGCTGCGTCGCCGCGGGTGACGACATGTGTCGAGTGGCGCTCGCGACGGCTCCGCCCGGAACCAGTCTCCCCTGTATGACGGATGCCGCGCCTCGAAGCGCCCCGCGCAAGAGCTCCGGAGGCGGAGTCAGCCGGTTTTTCGGGAAGGTGGTGGAGTTCTTCATTCTCGCGCTCTATGCGGTTCGCGGCATCTTCATCCTGCTTTTCGATGCCGCCAAGACCGCCCTCAAGCCCAAGCCGACTCGGACTGCGCGTGCACCGGCCGAGCGTCCCGCCGCGAAGACAGTTCCGGCCGAGACGAGAGCGCCAGCCGAGCCTAGCTCCGATGAGACTGCAGCGCCGGCCAAGGGCGACAGCGCGGCGTCCGAGCCTGCTCGGACCGTTGCCAAGAAGAAACGCGCCACGACGGCGTCGGATGCGAAGCCGGCGGCCCGCAAGACGTCCGCGAAAAAGCCCGCGGCGGCAGAGAAACCGAAACCGAGCCAAGCCGTTCAGAAGAAGGCGCCGCGGCGCGGTATTCGATTGAAGATCGACGACGAGAGCGATACATGACGCTTGCCGCGCTTGTCACCTGGCTGATACTTCTCTTGACCTACGCGACAACACATCAGCCGGCCTTCGGGGCCGAGCCTTGGGAGCAGGCTCGACAGCCGATATGGGGCGACGAGCCTGACTATCGGCGTGGATACGAGCCGCAATCGGCCGCGCAGGATCGCGATCCGGGATATCCCGACGCGCACCGCGCCGGCGATCGGCAAGGGAGCTGGTCAGGGACAGGCTATGGAAACTACGGTGTCGCACCGGCGCAGAGTCGCGGCCTGGACGGCTTTGTCGATCGCGACGGTCGTTGGATGGAATACGCTCGAGAGCCGACGGGGTATGACCGCGACGGCCACTCTATCGACGAGGCGGGTCGCTATCCGGGCTCGTCCTGGAGGGGTGCCCCCGACTTCCGTTTAGAGACGGACGATCGGGACGTGCGCGGAGGTTGGCGCGACGTCACCCCGCTTCCGACGTATCGGAACGATGTTTCCGGATCGGAAGGTCTGCAGCCGGAGTATCGATTTCGCGGCGACCCGCAGCCTTCGTCGGGTCGCTGGGGCGGGTCGGACGTGGTGCAGGGATACCGCTTTCGGCCCCTGAACGACCGGGAGGCGGAGCAGCGCGTGCAGACGCCGGGCTGGCGTCCGCTGGAGCCCGTTCGCGGCGACCGCAGAGGGCGTCCCTCGGCTCCGGCAGGCTTGATGGACGCACTGACGCCGCCCCCGCGCACCTTCGGCTTCGAGCCGACCCCGGGGCCTTGATGCGGGCCTGATTTCCCGAAACCGCGTCTGCGAGGTACACGGGGTGACGCGGATGACAGAAGGGCCGGTCGTTCATAGCCTTGAAGAGGCGGGCTGCGGCGTAAAGCCGTAAACGCCCTGATCGAGAGGGGCGGGGTGTCGAATTGACTGATCACCGATCGACGGGAGGATAAAACCAGATGAGAACGCAAACGCAGGCTTTGTTGGGTATGGCGCTCGCATCCGCCCTGGCGGGCATGGCGCATGCGGAGATCGCGGGTGTCCAGTTCTCTGCGGACATGGTCAGTCAAGCGCCGGAGGGGCAGGTCGAAACCGTCAAGATGTTTGTCGGTGACGGTCGCATGCGCAAGGAGATGACGCAGCAGGGTCAGGAGGTCGTTCAGATCATCGATCAGAATCGCGGAATGATGTGGGTGCTTTTCCCCGATCGTCAGACCTATCTGGAGCAGGGCGGGCCCGCGGAGGGGAGCGGCGGGCCCGTGCCGCCCGCGACCGCGGAGACCGATCCCTGTGCAGGCATGCCGGGCCTGACCTGTAGCCGTGTCGGGGAGGAGGATGTCGGGGGGCGTAAGGCGGTCAAATGGGAGATGGTTATGACCCACGAGGGCCAATCCATGACCGGGACCCTCTGGATCGACGCCGAGCGCGCGATTCCGTTGAAACACGAGATGTCCAATGGAGAGAAGATGGAGCTCCTGATGGTCGGTACCGATACCATCGACGGGCGCGAGGTGGAGAAATGGGAAATGACCACGACCGCACCCGACCGGCAGCCGACTCGGGTGCTCCAGTGGTACGATCCGGAGCTGAAACTGTCCGTGCGCGAGGAATTCCCTGGGGGTGGGGTGCGCGAGCTCAAGTCGATTCGGATCGGCCCCCAACCGGATCATCTGTTTGCGGTTCCCGCAGGTTACACGCGTATGGAGACGCCTCAGCCCGGAGCCCAGCCCGGACAATGATTCCTCGGGTCGGTATCGGGAGATGAACGCGGACGCGGAAGGACGTCATGATTACGATCGTCGGAAGTCTGAAAGGCGGTTCGGGCAAGAGTACCCTGACCTTCAATCTGGGGGTCTGGCTGTCGATGGCTGGCGCGAAGATCCAGCTGATCGATGCCGACCCTCAGGCGACCCTCACCGACGTCATCGACGTGCGCAAGGAGGAGGGATTCGATCCGGTTCTGAAAACGTCCGATAAGCGTGCCCTGACGCAGGAGCAACTGAAAGGGGCCGACGAAACCTTGATCGATGTCGGGACCTCGGACATGGAGAGCCTGCGCATGGCCCTTGCCCTGTGCGATCGGGTCGTGGTCCCGGTGCCGCCGTCGCAGGCGGACATTTGGTCGACCCAGCGTTTTATCCAGTTGATCGCCTCGGTCGAGCGTGAAACGCCTCCCGATATTATCGGATTCATCAATCGAGGCGATACCCATCATGCGGTAAGAGAGACCAACGAGGCCGCTGCTGCCCTGGTCTCGCTTCCCGGTATCCGCTTCATCAAGCCGAGACTGTCTCAACGGACCGTGTTTCGGCGCTCGTTCAGCGAGGGATTGGCGGTGTTCGAGCTTGAGTCACGCGGGAAGGCAGCGCGTGAGTTCCTCGGACTGGCGGCAACGCTCTATCCGCACCTCGTCAGCTGATCTGTCGCCGCAGACGCTTCATTTACGCCCGCCGTTTCGTTCGGCAGCTCGGCGGCCACATTTCGAGTCCGATGGACCGGTAACGGCCGCTCCTCCTTGTCGCGTGCCGCAATTCTGTTAAGCTCTTGAGCAGGCGGGCGGTGATTCGCCGAACCCGTCTACATTTTTCATCACTGATCAAGCATCGGCCCGAATCATGGCGCAGAACGAGATCCCGAGGGCGGGCGATTCCTCGGACAGCGGAGCACCGCAAGACAAAGCCGAGGCCGACGCGCGGGCGGCGGGCGTCACCGAGACACAACTCCATGCCTTTGCGATCGACCGCCTATCCCAGGCCTTCGAGACCAGTGCAAAACGCTGGGAACTGATCGTCTATCCCAGCCTGTTTGCCTTCATCATCCTCGCGGCCTACGGGTTCTACCTGGTCTTCAGTCTCGCCAAGGACGTCCACTATCTGGCCATCAGTGTCGATACCAATATGACGGTGCTCGCCAGCAACATGCAGTCGATCTCGGACAATATGGGACAAATGAGTGCAAACGTCCGCACCATGGCGGTGAGCGTGGACTCGATGGCGCGGGACGTGAATACGCTGGAGCCGATGTTGACGAGTATTCAGACCATGGATCGTTCGATGCAGGCGATGACGATGTCGACCTCGTCCATGCGCAACGACATGGCCGGGATGAATCAAAACATCGGCCGTCCGTTGCAGTTCATGAATTGGTTCATGCCCTGGTGATCGATCGCGATCCCTGCAACGGCGGTTAGACCCATCACGGTTGGAGTTGACCGTGCACCCGGGCCTCCCCGAATCCGTGCGATTGATCGTTGCGATCTCCTCGCGCGCACTCTTCGACCTCAGCGAGTCTCACCAGGTGTTCGAGACTCAGGGTGTCGATGCCTATCGCGACTATCAGGTCGCACACGAGAACGACATCCTCGAGCCCGGCGTCGCCTTCGCGCTTGCCAAGAAGCTCATGAGCCTCAATGCCGCCCTGGGCGATCGCGGTCGCGTCGAGGTTATCCTGATTTCACGCAACAGCTCGGATACGGGGTTGCGAGTCCTAACCTCGGCACATCATCACGGCCTGGATATCGCCCGGGCCGCCTTTACGGGCGGAGCGAGTCCTTACCGCTACGTCTCCGCCTTCGGTGCCCATCTGTTTTTGTCTGCGGATCCCAGAGACGTTCGCTCGGCCCTGACTGCGGGGTGTGCCGCAGCGACGGTTCTGCCGGCGGCCTTTCCGGCGGGTCCGGAGGAGGACGATCAGGTTCGAATCGCATTCGACGGCGATGCGGTACTGTTCTCGGACGACGCCGAACGACTCTTCCGTCGCGAGGGGCTCGAGGCCTTCAACGCGACCGAGCTGGCCTCTGCGCATGAACCTTTACCCGGCGGTCCTTTCAAGGGTTTGCTGGTCGCGATCCATCAACTTCAGGCACTCTTTCCCCCCGAGGCATCGCCGCTGCGCACCGCGCTCGTGACCTCGCGCGGCGCGCCCTCGCACGAGCGCGTGATCCGCACGTTGCGGGCTTGGGATATCCGCATCGACGAGGCCCTTTTTCTGGGCGGGCTCGCGAAGGGGCGGTTTCTCGCGGCATTCGACGCGGATATCTTTTTCGACGATCAGCGCGTGCATTGCGACGCGGCGAGCCGTCATGTGGCAACCGGCCATGTTCCGCACGGGGTCGCTAATCTGGAGTGTGACCCGCCGATCCGAGCGGACGAGGCCGCAGAAAACCCCGGCTAAACCGCATCCGAAGAGGCTCGTTCTGTTCCGAGTGAGCCAAAGGTTGCTGCACCCCGCTCAGCGGCGGTGACGCGGTTTAGAGTCTCATTTTATTTAATCGTCTAAACTGCGCCGACTCCCGCAGTTGCCGCTCGCTCGGAGACCGATCCAATCTCCCGAACATTGCATATTTGGTCGGGCGCAGTTTAGGGCTGAATGTCGAGCGTCGGCGACGGACGCTGCAGGAAATTGCCTTGGACATAATCGACCCCCGCCGTCCAGAGAACGGTGAGGGCTCGCGCGTCCTCCACCCCCGTCACCACGCTCTTGACGTTGAACTCGCGTGCGAGATCGGCGATGGTCATGAGGCGCTGCTGTTTGACCGGATCCTCGGCAAGAGCACGCGCAAAATCCGGCATCAGAACGACGAAATCGACCGGAAGCGCCTGCAGGATCATCTCGGACCGATTGGTCGCGCCGAAACGATTGATCGCGACCCGGCATTTGATCTGCTTGAGGGCCTCGATCAACTTGCCGAGACTGGCAAGATTCTCCGCAACCAACTCTTCCTGAAACTGAAAGGCAAGCCAGTTGCCGCGCACGTCGAGTTCGCGCAGACAGTCGCAGATATGCAGGATGATGCTCGGGTTGCGGAAGGTATCTTCGGCGAGATTGATGAAGAATCGAAGGTTGTGACCGGCCCGGCGTTGCTCGGCGAGCACGCGGACTGCGTCGCGAATCGCCCATTTGTCGATCTCCTCGATCAGGCCCCGTCGGATCGCCGCCCCGATGAAATCCTTGGCCTCCAGCAACTCGCCCTTCTCGTCGAGGAGGCGGACGAGGACGCTGTAGTTCTCCTGGTTATCGCCCATCAGGCTGATGATGGGTTGGTAGACGAGCTTGAACTGCTCGTTTCCGAGCGCCGTTGCGATCTTGTCGGCAACTTCGGTATCGCCGTCGACGGCGGTTTGTTTGGTTCGCGCAGCCAACGAGGTGGGGGTCTGCATCCCGCCGGCACAGTCCCCGGGCGCTGCCGCGCTGTAGACGCACAGTCGGTGAGCGGCGTTGAGGATGTCTTGCGCAGCGGCCGCACGCCCTTTCACCAGGTAGTATCCGATATCGCAGTCCGGGGCGATGCGGCCGCTGGTTGCAAGGCGCTGCGGCAGGCGTGCGTGCTCACGGATGTGCTCGGCCAGGGCCTCGGCTTCCTTTTCGTCCAAACCGTCGACGATCATTGCGAAGCCGTCGTCGCTGATCCGTGTAAAGGCATGGGCTTGGGCGGTAACCGAGGCCAAGATCGGGCCGAAGTCGTCGACGATGTCCAACCCATGGGTCAACCCTAGATCGCGTAGAAGCTCGGAATGGCGTCTCAAGCGGATGAAGAAGACCGCAAAGGGCAGCGGAACGGCGCGATCGGGGGCGAGACGCGCCTCGATCTCTTCGAAGAAGGCCGTGCGGGCGGCGGCGATATCCGAGGCCATGTCGCCGGTCATTGCCTGGGACTCGGACTGCCGTGCGGGGTCCAGGATCAATTGCAGGCAGGGTTCGTCGTCAAGAACAGCCTGCGCCGCGGACAGGCGCGCCTCGAACCCTTTGCCTCGGCGCGTCTGTAGGCGTGTCGTGATCTCGACCGGATCGGAATGGGCCGCGCGTTCGGCGCTCTGCAGCAGATCGCGGACACCGTCACGTTGTTCGGGATCGACCAGGTCAAGGAGGGCGATCGACTGGATCTCATCGAGGTTCGGATAGCCGAGAAGCGCGAGATAGGCGCTGTTGGCGTAGAGATGCAGACCCTGCTGCACGTAGGCGATCGCGGCGCCGGTATGGTCGACGAGCTCGCGGGAACGCCGTTCGCACTGCTTGAGCCGGGCAGCCAGCTCACGGTATCGGCGACGTTGTCGAAGGTCGCTCGCTTCGCGTCGGATGGTCCAGAGAAGCTGCTCCTCGTCGGTGAGGGCGACGAGGCCGCGTGCCCCGAATTGCTGCGCCTCGAGCACCTGCTCGCGGCCGGGTGCGTCTGCGGCGATGATGATGAGCGGGATCTCGGCAGCATGTTCGCCGCGACGTCGAATAGCATCGGCGAGGTCTTGGTCACCGTCGTGGCGCCACCACAGGATCATGTCGAAGGCACGGCGTGCGAGTAGATCGTTTAAGCGATCCGCACGCGCGGTCACGAGTGCACGGGCCGCAAGTCCGGTTGCACGCAGGCGCTCCACCAATCTCTCCGAGGCGGCGGTGTCGGCGGTAAGCAGGAGCAAGGCGAGCAATGGGGGTTGCGCAGACATGATGCGACCTGGTGCGTGATCCTCGAGGTTTCGGGACATAGTCGTCTCCGCGATTATCGGGCTTCGCGGTGCGTTAGGGAAACGAACGCGTTCACAAGAACGGCGACCCAAGCCGAGCGACCTCGGTCAGAGGGGTTTTGGAGCCGACACCCGTCACCTCGCGGACCAGTCGCGGGACCAGGTAGCCGGGCAGTCGCCGGAGCAACGCCTCGCCGAGCCGCAAGGCCTGAGAGTCGGAAACCGCGAAGTGTGCTGCGCCCTCCACCGGATCGAGCTGGTGGAGGTAGTAGGGCAGGACGCCGCACTCGAATAGGCGCTCGCTGAGGGCGGCAAGCGTCGAGACCGCGTCGTTGATCTCGCGAAGCAAGACGCTTTGGTTGAGCAGGGTCAGGTTCGCGTGACGCAATCGCTGCAATGCGGCCTCGGCCCGGGCGCCGAGCTCGCTCGGATGATTCGCATGGATGACGAGGACGGTGGCGAAACGGGAGCTCGCCAGGCGTCGGCAGAGTGCGTCGGTGACCCGAGAGGGCAGGACCACCGGGAGGCGTGAATGGATCCGCAGGCGTTTCAGGTGCGGGATCGCCTCCAGGCGCTCGAGCAGTGCGCCGAGGCGATCGTCGTCGAGCATCAAGGGATCTCCGCCGCTTAGGATCACCTCGGAGATCCCCCGATCCGCGGCGATGGAGGCCACCGCTGCTGCCGTACGATCCGGTGTTCGAGCGAGCGTCTCGTATGGAAAATGCCTTCGAAAACAATAACGACAGTGGACGGCGCACCCGCCCGTGACGATCAAGAGGGCACGGCCTGCGTATTTTCGAAGCAGCCCTTGGCCGGAATCCGCGGACATGTCGCCGACGGGATCGCGGCTGAATCCGGCGACCGACACGCGTTCCGCCCCGAGCGGCAGGACCTGTCTGAGCAAGGGGTCGCGAGGGTCGCCCGGTGTCATCAAGGCAGCAAAATCGCGCGGGACCAGCATCCGGAATCCCGATGCGACGGGGTCGAGATCCGGGATCATCTCCGGACTCAGGCCGAGTGCGGAGAGCAGCTGGTGCGCGTGTCGGTAGGCCTCGGCGAGGTCTTGTTTCCAGGCCGGTTCCCGCGCGGACGGCGGGAACGGATCCGGGGTCGCGGTCTGACAAGCAGCGATACTTCGCGGTACCATTGTGCGGTTTAGCTCCACAGTCAACGAGGACGATATGGCCTTTTACAGTACCAGCGAGTTCAAGGGCGGACTCAAGATCATGTTGGACGGCGATCCTTACAACATCGTCGAGAACGAATTCGTCAAGCCGGGCAAGGGCCAGGCATTCAACCGCGTGCGGGTGCGCAACCTCAAGACCGGGCGGACCGTTGAGAAGACCTTCAAGTCGGGCGATACGGTGGAGGCTGCCGACGTCCATGATACCGACATGCAGTATCTCTACAACGACGGCGAGGAGTGGCACTTCATGGACCCCGCCACCTTCGAGCAGATGACGGCCGACGCGAATGCGGTCGGCGATGCCGCCAAGTGGATCAAAGAGGAGGATATCTGCAGGGTGACACTCTGGAATGGGGTACCGCTCATCGTCGAGGCGCCCAACTTTGTGGTTCTGGCGATCACCGAGACCGACCCCGGCCTGAAGGGCGACACCTCGGGCGGCGGCGGCAAGCCGGCGACACTGGAGACGGGCGCGGTGGTGCGGGTTCCCTTGTTCGTGCAGTCCGGCGAGCTCGTGAAGGTCGATACCCGCACCGGCGAATATGTCTCGCGTGCCAAAGAGGGCTGAAGACGACCTACGGTCGAGCGATGCCGGCGCGACCGGAGCTGTCCGCGCGTCCTTGCCGTCGATCTGTCCCTACTGATGCCTGCTTGCGAAGTCTGGTCGACGTGTGCAACGGTCCCCATCCTACGTGCTCGCGCCGAGATGCTGGCCCGGATTCGCACCTTTTTTGCGGCTGCCGGCGTGATGGAGGTCGAAACGCCGATCCTCTCGCACGCCGGAGCGACGGATCCGGCGCTCGCGAGTCTCTCGCTTTGCGGTGGCTCATCGGGGGGTAGGTCCGACGCCGATCGAAGGCTCTTCCTGCAGACCTCGCCCGAGTTCCCGATGAAGCGTCTGCTCGCAGCCGGGAGCGGGCCGATCTATCAAATCTGCAAGGTCTTTCGCGGTGGCGAGCGCGGGAGACGTCACCACCCCGAGTTCAGCCTGCTGGAGTGGTACCGACCGGGACGGGACTACGGTCAGCTCATGGAAGAGGTGGCCGAACTGGTCCGCGTCGTACTGCAACGCCCGACGCTGCCGATGCAGCGCGTCTGCTATCGCGACCTGTTCCGCGAGGTGTTGGACCTGGATCCCTTCACGACGCCTGCGCCGACCTTGCGCGAGGCCGCAATCAGGGCCGAGATTCCCGATGCCGATCGTCTGGATCTCGACCGCGACGCCTGGCTCGATCTCCTGCTGACCCAGTGTCTAGAACCGCGTCTCGGGCGTTCATGCATGAGTTTTCTCTGCGACTACCCGCCGAGTCAGGCCGCCTTGGCGCGGATTCGACCCGCCGCCGATCCGCCCGATGATCAGGCGGTTGCCGAGCGTTTCGAGCTTTACCTCGAGGGCTTGGAACTGGCGAACGGCTTTCACGAGTTGACCGATGCCGCGGAGCAGGAGACGCGCTTTGCGCACGACTGCGACGAGCGTCGCAGGCTCGGTTTGGCCGAAATCCCGCCCGACACGCGGCTTCTGGCGGCACTTCGGGCCGGTATGCCGGCCTCCAGCGGGGTCGCGCTGGGGCTCGACCGTTTGTTGATGATCGCCATGGGAGCCACGCACATCGATCAGGTCTTGGCATTTCCGATCGAGCGGGCGTGAAGTGAAACCGCGTCACTCGGCGTCATGGGCCATCGGAGTTCCGGATTGATCTCGGAGTGTGTGTGCGGGCCTTTGCGCTGACGCGGCTTCAGAGATTCAATTCTCGACCACTTAAAATCTCCTGAACCGCGTCCTGCCGAGACCCTTTGTTGCGGTGAGCGCAGCGTCACAACGCAACGCTGCATGCCGCTCCGAGCGCGGTTCAGTCGGTCAAGGCGTTTTGGATGGCCTCCAGGTCCAGCGCATTCAGATACTCCTCCAGCGGCGCCGCATCCGCCAGACCGGAACCCTCGCCCTGTACCAGAAGACGGCTGCCGACCATGAGGGTGATCTTGTAGGTCTCGCTGCCCGGTGTGTGCTCCATCATGCCGCGCTCGCCCTTTAGCGAGAAGCTCTTGAGATCCTCGTTGGCCTGCATCATGAACGGCATCGAAATGGCCATGGTGAGCATCGGCATCATCGGGGAATCGGCCATCAGGGTGAGGGTCACCTCGGCGCCGTCTTCCCGGGCATAGCGCCGGCTGAGGTGGGTGCCGGTCAACATGGACGCGAGGCCGCCCGATTGTGACTGCGCCTCGTCCGCGATCCAACCATCCAGAGGCGGCGGAAACAGCGTCAGAAGTCCGGCTGTGATCTGTGCGCGAATCGCCTCGACGGCGCCGTCCAGGGTCTCGACGGCCGTTCTGAGCTCCCCGGCCTCGTATGCCTGCTTTGCCGCGTCCAATTGATCCATGACCTCGTCGGCTGAGGCGCCGTTGAGCGCCAAGGCGAGGGTAGCCGCCAAGGACAAGGTCATCGTGCCCGTGATCGTTGCGTGCATCTGTTTCTCCGTTTGCGCGTGATCGAGCTGATAGGACGAGTGTGCACGTCCGTCAGTGCTCGACGATCGCATCCAATGCCTGTTTGGCCTTGTGGCAGGCGCCGGGCTCGGTGCGCTCGGGGTCCATCTCTTCGAAGGCCAGACCCAAGCGCCCAAACAGGGCGCGATCCCGGTCGGACTCGGCATTCGGCGTGGTGAGCAAGCGATCGCCGTAGAAGATGGAGTTGGCCCCGGCGAGATAGCAAAGCGCCTGCAGCTCGTCGCTCATCTCGCTGCGCCCGGCGGAGAGGCGCACGTAGGAGGCCGGCATCAGGATGCGCGCGGTCGCAACCACGCGGACGAACTCGAACGGATCCAGTGCCTCGCTCGCCTGAAGCGGTGTACCCTCGACCCGGACGAGCAGGTTGATCGGGACGGACTCCGGATGGGCCGGCAGGTTGGCGAGCTGACGCAACATGGAGGCACGGTCGCGCCGCGACTCGCCCATGCCGAGGATCCCGCCGCTACAGGTCTTCAGGCCCACGTCCCGGATATGCTCGAGGGTGTCGAGTCGGTCCTGGAAGGTGCGTGTCGTGATGACCTGACCGTAGAATTCGGGCGAGGTGTCGAGGTTGTGGTTGTAATAATCGAGCCCGGCCTCCTTGAGGCGCTGTGCTTGCGCACCGGTCAGCATCCCCAGGGTCACGCAAGTCTCCAGTCCGAGCGCGTGAACACCCTCGACCATGGCGATGACCTGCTCCAGGTTCTTGTCGGTCGGATTGCGCCATGCCGCGCCCATGCAGAAGCGGGTCGCCCCCTGTTCGCGGGCGGTCCGTGCGGCGTCCAGGACCTCGTCGATCGGCATCAGCGATTCGCGCTCCAGCCCGGTCTCGTGACGCGCACTCTGGGCGCAGTAGCCGCAGTCCTCGGGGCAGGCGCCGGTCTTGATGCTCAGGAGTGTGCTGACCTGCACGCGGTTGGGATCGAAGTAGAGCCGATGCGCCGTCTGGGCGCGAAACATCAGATCGGTGAACGGGAGGTCGAGGATGTCTTGGATCTCCTGGACCGACCAATCGTGGCGCAGGATGGAAACATGCAGCGGGGAAGACTTGGGTGACATGAGCGTGATGGGACGATTTCCGAGTGCGGAAAAACCACATATGCTAGTGGGCTTCGGTCGGTTGTCAACCAATGTTCGGTGATTCGGTCGAGAAGGGCCCCCTGATGTCCCGGCTCGTGTCGGTCTTATTCCCGCCAACCTGCGTCCTGTGCGGTGCGCCCGGCCTTCCGAGCGGGGGAGGGCGCGACCTCTGCCCCGGTTGTGCGGCCGAGTTGCCGCACAACCGCGACTGCTGTCCCCAATGCGCCGCGCCATTCGACAGCCCGATGCCTGCGGGGACGCGGTGTGCCGCCTGTCAACAACGCGCGCCGCCGTTCGAGACCAGTCTTGCGGCCTTTCGCTACGAGGCGGCGATCCCGACGCTGGTCGGAGGCGCGAAGTTTCGCGGCAAGCTCAATCTGGCGCGTTTACTCGGTCAATGTCTGGCTGATCGGGTCCGAGAGGCCGATCCGCCTCGCCCGCAGGTGCTGTTGCCGGTCCCGCTGCATGCGTCTCGGCTGCGTTCCCGCGGCTACAACCAGGCGTTGGAGATCGCGCGGGTCGTCGGCCGGGAGCTGTCCATCCCGATCGATCACGCCTCCTGCATCCGCAGCGCTGCAACCCCACCGCAGGCCGGCCTCGACGAGCGCGCACGCCATCGCAATATACGAGGTGCCTTCCTGGTCCCCGGCTTGCTGCCTTGGAACCACGTCGCCATCCTGGACGACGTCGTGACCACAGGCAGCACCGTCGCCGAGCTGAGCCGCGTGCTGCGCAAGGCCGGGGTTCGGCGGATCCAGATCTGGGCGGTCGCGCGAACGCCCTGAGTTCCGGCTCGCCACAGCCGACTGCAGTCGCCGCGTCACGCGCCGCTCGGCGCAACGCGACCTCTTCCGCAACCGGGGCAATGCGATGCCTGAGACGCCGATGCACGATCCGCCTGAAGACTCGAGCCCGGAAACGCCGGCTCGCATCCGCTTCGACCTTCATTGGCAAAGCGAGGACGCGATGCACACCGACAGCCGGGTCGCTAGCGGGCTCGCCCTGTGTCGCGATCTCATCCCGCCCGAGTTGGAGGCCGAGATCATGGATCGCCCCGTCGGCCACTGCGCGATCCTCCGCTTCGAGCCTGGCGCATGGCTTGCGCCGCCACGCGACGATCTGCTGCGAGACCTGCGGCCCGAGCACTTCCAACGGCGCCTCCCGGCCGGCGCACGGATCGAGCCGCGTGCCGGGCGCTTCTACCCGCGCGGCATTCTCGGCAGCGTCGATGGCATCTCGGCAGGAGACCGCCGGCCGCTGCGGTTGGTGGAGGTCCATGCGGATCGGCTCACCGCGGATCTCAATCACCCGCTGGCCGGACGGGCGCTCGATGTCGCCGTGCGGATCGAGGCGATCCGCGCCCGCGAAGATCGGCACCGCGAGCCGTGCACCGAGGTGGATGCGTTGCTCACCGACAATGGTCCGGGCATGCAGGCGCGTTGGCGCGGCCAAGCGACCGACTTCTGGTCCGATGACCCGTTCGGGCGTTCCGATCCGCGTCCGGACGCCGAGTTCTATGCAAGCCCGCGACTCGTCGATCATCTCGACCGTACGGCGATCGCCGAGATCAGCGGCCTCTACGGCCGCCTGATCCCCCCAGGCGCGCGCATCCTGGACCTGATGACGAGCTGGCACTCGCATCTGCCTTCCGCCTTGGAGCCCGCGGCGGTGACCGGCCTCGGCATGAACATGGCCGAGTTGGAGGCCAACCCGATCTTGACGCACCGCCTGGTCCACGACCTCAATCGCGATCCGACCCTGCCGTTTGCCGACGCCGACTTCTCGGCGGTGATCTGCACGGTCTCGGTCGAGTATCTGACCCGACCCTTCGAGGTGTTCCGGGAGGTCGCCCGCGTGCTGAAACCGGGCGGGCGCTTCGTCCTCACCTTTTCCGATCGCTGGTTCCCCCCGAAGGTGATCCGGATCTGGCAGGAACTGCACGCGTTCGAGCGGCTTGCACTGGTGCTCGAGTATCTGCGGGAATCGGGCCGATTCGGACGGCTCGAGACCTTCAGTCTGCGTGGTCATCCGCGACCGGCCGACGACAAGTATGCCGACCGGCTCGCCGAATCCGACCCGGTCTTCGCGGTCTGGGGCACTCGGCTCTGAGGCGCCCGAGCGCCATCAGGCGAGTTGTTGGATGAGTTGCGTGTCGCGCTCGATCTTGTTTGCGAAATGGCTCGCCATACTCATCAGCATCTTGACCCGAAGCGTCTCGGTGATGGCGTCGAAGCGCAGCTCCAGACACCGGGTATCCATGACGGCCGAGACGTTGGCCGTGCGGCGCTTCTGGTTCACCAAAGCGACCTCGCCGAAAACCATTCCCGGGCCGAGGCTCGCCAGTCTTAAGTGGTGGCTCAAAGGGTGGCCCGCGCCGGTATCGATCCAGACCTCGACCTCGCCGCTGAGGATGAAGAACATGGACTCCGCGCAATCCCCGGCATTGAAGATCAGCGAGCCGCCCTTGAATTCGCGCTCTCGGCCCGCTTGCCGGAGCGCTTCAATCTCCTCGCCTGTCATCGCGGTACAGAGATACTGGTGGCTCAGATCTGCGACCGAGATGTCGGCACCCGTTGTATCCGCCTCTGCGATCAGTTGATTCTCGCACCACTCCACCGCGTGATCGGTGTCTTCGAAGTGCAGTGGACCGGGCTCCTGCCCGCGGTAGGCATTGCCCTGGAGATGCTTTCGGAAGCGATAGAGGTTCTTGCTGTCCGTGAAGAAGAGTCGCTTGCCCTCGTCCGCAACCCGCATGCATAGCTCGCTTAAGACCAGAATCGATGCCTGGTCAGTCCCGATCACCCGTTTGAGATCGAGGACCAGGTAATCGACACGCTCGAGCTCCGAGAGGATCTCCGCGCCGACCGATTCGGCACTGCCGAACAACAGCTCCCCCTGCAACTCGTAGATGCGGATGCGATGTCCTTGTGCCGCCAGCACAGCAAGCTCGGCCGCGCTGCGACCGCGGCGCGAGGTGCGCTTGGTACAGTCGTAGACCTGGCGCATCACGGTGGCGGATGTCGAGCGTGCAACATGGAAGAGGTGCAGACTGAAATCCTTGGAGAGTCGCTTACAGGCCTCGATACCGCGAACGCTGTTGCCCTTTGCGTCGAGTCGCGGCGAGAAGACCCCGAGACCGAACTGTCCGGGCAGCACCGCCGTGATCCCGCCGCCCACGCCGCTCTTCGCCGGCATGCCCACGTTGAAGATCCACCCGCCCGAAAAATCGTACATGCCACAGGTGCTCATGACGCTCAGTACCTTCTCGACATACCGCGATTGCAGCGCGACGACCCCGGTGACCGGATTCACCCCGTTGTTGGCCAGACACGCGCCGATCATCGCCAGATCACGAGCCGTCACCAGGATGGAGCACTGCCGAAAATACAGATCGACCACCTCCTCCGGCATACGATCGAGGATCCCGTGGCCGAACAAGAGGTGCGCGATCGCCCGATTGCGGTGGCCGGTGTCGCTCTCGGAGCGATACACCGTCTCTTCGATCTCCATCGGCCGGCCGGTATAACGCCCGAAGGTTTCGAGCATCCGCTGCATCGGCGGGGCGCCTGGTTTGCCTTCGATCAGTCCCGTGGTCGCGATGGCGCCCGCGTTGATCATCGGGTTCATCGGACGCCCGGTGCCGGGCTCCAGGCTGATCGAGTTGAACGCCTCGCCCGAGGGCTCGACGCCGACCTTGCTCAGCACGTGGTCGAGCCCCCGATCTTCCAGCGCCAGACCGTAGGTGATCGCCTTTGAAATCGATTGAATGGTAAAGCTTTGACGCGAGTCGCCGACCTGGTAGACATGCCCGTCCACCGTGACCATCGCGATCCCGAGCCAGGATGGATCGGCGCGCGTCAGCTCCGGGATGTAATCGGCGACGGCGCCGTCGTTCAGATCGAGCAACTCTTCATGGATTCGGTCGAGGTAACGCTGGACCGGAGAGAACTGGAAGGCCCGCTTATCCATTGAGACTCCTGAGAGATGTTCGGAAACCCTGTGTCCGATCGAGGTCCGGTCCCCGGAGACACCGGCGTGTACGTTGGGCTCGAACGGTCGTTCCCCTTCGGCACTTGTGGAGCCGAGATCGATCGCCGAACCCCAATAAAACCGTCTCTTCTAAGCAAAAGCCGTGCGCACGCCTGAATCGTCGTGAGGGGACAGCGAGGCGCCCGAGTCGGTGCGCCTTGATTTCGGGGAGCAGGCATTGATCTCCAGACCCGAAGGACACGGTGAGCGGCCGACCCATGTCCTGTTCATGTTCGCTCCGTTGTGCTCTCCTGTGTTCCGGCGGATTGTCCAGCGGTCCGTGAGGTTAGGCGTTGCAGCCGCCGATGACTCGGGGTGGTGCAGCCGAGACAGAGGATGCACCGCCAAGGTCGCATTCGACAACCGCCGGCGTCCCAGATCCGCGGCGCCCCGATCCACACCCGTCTTCTTACCCGTTTCTCAACGAGGTCTTGCCAGATGTCGATTCGCTTGCTCTTGATCCCGTTCCTGTTTCCCGTATTTGTGTCTGCTGCTTCGCTGGAGACCGGCGCACCCATGCCCGTCTTGACGCTGCAGGATCAACACGACACCACACACACCATCGACGCGAACACCCGCCTGCTGATCTTCAGCGCCGAGCGCGAGGTCTCGGCCCTCGTCGAAGCCGCGCTGGCGGATCAAACGACCGAGTCGCTGTCCGCGGCCGGCATCCAGTACGTCTCCGACATCAGTGCCATGCCCGGCATGGTGACCTCGCTGATCGCCCTGCCCAAGATGCGCAAGCGGCCCTATCCCATGCTGCTGGGACGCGAAGCCGAAGAGACCGCAATGCTGCCGCGCGAGCCCGGAAAGGCGACCCTGATCGCGTCCGAAGGGGGCAGCATCACGAGCATGCAGTTCATCGGCGACGCGGCGAGTTTGCGGGCTGCGCTCGGGATTGCGCCGTGACGGGACAGTCATCACCAAAACGGGATTCGGTACACTGGCCCCCGATCGCAATGAGCTCAACGGCAAGCCGTCGAGAGCCTTCCGGTGCAGACACCGGAGAACAGAAAAAGAAAACAGAATGCTTTTCCTTCAGGGTGAGGCAAAGAACGGATTTCCAAGGGCTTGCAGCATAAGGAAACCTAATGACGAAGACGATTCTCTATCGACTGTTCGGGTTTGGTTCTGTTCCGAGAAAACTTCTTCCCCTGCTTGAGCAAGAAGGCGTTCTTGTTCTTGATGAGGGTATGGGAGGCTGGTTCGTGACAGAACACGTTGATGCCCCAGGCAAGCGATATCGTCATCGCTCGGAGGGTTTTTCCGGTTGTCTCGCGGTAACGAAGGCGCGCGTGGTTTGCTATACGTACGGGAAGCGTCAGATCGATATCTCTGTTGAAGATCCTAAGCTGGCGAATCTGTATGTTGATGCCCCTAAAGAACACATGCTCTTTTTCGGCCCTGTTACGTTTCCTGTGGGTCAGGGCTTGACTCCGGCCCTGCCGGTTCGCACCCTTTGGAGCACATTTCGTAAAACCTGTTGCTGGGCCTGTGGGCATGTGGGCGCGAGGCCCGAGAGTGTGGTCAACCGGTGGGCCGCGCCGACGAGGATCTCGCAATCGGCACGGCCTTGCTCGGCGCGGTCCAGGGGTTGTCCACACGGCCCGTAGGGCTCGGGCCGGTCCGCAGGACGCGTCCACATGTCCACAGGCCAACCGCCGGAGGTCGCTGCCGTGGATTCCGCTTCCTTGTTCACCGTCGCGGTGGGGTTGCAGACACCGTGGGAGGTCCGGGAGGTGGACTTCGATCCGCAGGCCGGACGCATCGATTTCACGGTCGGCTTCGCCCGCGGGGCGCGCTTTACCTGCCCGCACTGCGGGGCGGAGCACCAGCCGGTGCATGACACGCAGGCCCGGAATGGCGTCATCTGAACTTCTTCCAGTTCCAGGCGTACATTCAGGCCAAGGTGCCGCGGGTGCGCTGTGACGCCTGCGGCAAGACCACCCAAGTGGAGGTGCCGTGGGCGCGTCCCGGCAGCGGCTTCACCCAGTTGATGGAGGCGCTGATCGTCGCCTTGTGCCGGGCCATGACGGTACGCCAGGTCGCGCAGCTGCTGGGCGTGAGCGACATGCGCCTGTGGCGGGTGCTGGACCACTATGTCGAGCAGGCGCGCGCGCAGGAGGACTTCTCGCAGGTCACCGCCGTCGGTCTGGACGAGACCGCGGCGCGGCGGGGACATCACTACATCAGCCTCTTTCACGATCTGGAGGAACCGCGGCTGTTGTTCGCCACCGAGGGGCGCAAGGCCGAGGTGGTCGCGCAGTTCGCCGAGGACCTCGAGGCCCACGGCGGCTGCGCGGAGAACGTGCGCGACGTCTGCATCGACATGTCGGGGAGCTACCGCAGCGGGGTGCAGGAGCAGCTGCCGTGGGCGAACATCACCTTCGATGAATTCCACCTCATCCAGCTCGCCAATCAGGCCGTGGATGCGGTGCGCCGCGCGGAGGTCAAAGCCACGCCCGCGCTCAAGCGCAGCCGCTACATCTGGCTCAAGGATCAACAGGACTGGAGCCGTCGGCAGCTGCGCCAGTACCTCGATCTGCGCCGCCTCAACCTCAAGACCCACCGGGCCTACCGCATCAAGGAGAGCCTGCGCGAGATCTTCCGCCTGGCCGACTCCCGCGAGGAGGCCGAGGCGTTGCTCACCCGCTGGTACAGCTGGGCCCGGCGCTGCCGCCTCGAACCGATGAAGGACTTCGCCAAGACCGTCAAGAACCATTGGGACGGCATCCTCAACGCCTTTGATTCCAAGCTCACCAACGGCCGCGTCGAGGCGGCGAACGGGCAGATCCAGGCCGCCAAGGCCAAGGCCCGCGGCTACGGCACCGTGCGCCATCTCATCACCATCGCCTACCTGGTCGCGGGCAAGCTCACGCATCTGCCGGCCTGCCCGTTTGCAAACAAACAGTGTGCAAAGGCGTTAGCATGATCCGGGGATACCTGGACGGGTTACCCACATCAAACGTAAAAGAGCCTCTTTTTTTCTCGTTTGAGTCATCTGACTTCCGAGAAGGATGGCAGGGTGTCATTGAATTCCGATTCAACACAGATAAGGCTCCTCTATTTCGTGATGTCTTACTGGCAATCGGGGCCCAAAAGGGCATCGCAGCATAGAACAGCATGCTGCCGCTCATTGCGGACCCGTCCCAACCTGCGAGGTACCATGGACCGATACAAGAAAAACCTCCGAATCGCAGCAGTTTCCACGATCCTGTTTGTCCTCGGCCTGCCGCTGCCGTCAACGGCCCAAGAGCCGACACCCGACGGGTTACCGGGCGTATCCCGACCCGAGTCATCCCCGATTGAGACGCCGTTCGAGACGCGCGATACCGCGTCGCTTCAATCGCTTGAAGCTCTCAACAAGGCGCTGTCGAGTCAAGAAGAACAGGTCGAGGAGACGCAGCGTCGGCTGATTGCGGCCGAGGATGATGTGACCAGACAAGCGCTCGGCGATGACCTTCGCGAGCTCAGAAAGCAACTTAAGGAGCAGCGCCTTCAGTTCGAACGGTTCGCCTTGGAGATCGACCTGCGGCCCTTCATCGACGAGGTCGATGAATCCTTTGATTGGCAGGAAGAGCTCAGCAAGCTGCTCAAACCCATCCTGGCCGAGCTGGAGAGCGCAACGGCGGAGTCTCGCGCCATCGGCGAGCTACGCGCCGAGATCAATCAGGTCGAAGAGCGCAAGGTGCTCGCAGAGGAGGCGGTCGCGCACTTGGAGCGTCTCCTTGCCGAGGGGCCATCCGAAGACCTGAGAGCGCGGCTGGAAGAGCGGCTCGCCCACTGGAAACGTGTCGCCGACGACACCGCCAACCGCTACACCGCGCTCGATCTCCAGCTCGAGAATCGTCTCGAGCAGCGCCAGTCCGTTCTCGACGAAACAACCGCCTATGCCAAGCGCTTCTTTCAAACGCGCGGACTAAACCTACTTCTGGCCGTCGGTGCCTTCTCGGCAGTGTTTTTCGGAGTCAGGTTCCTGTCGTCCCTGGTGGATCGGCTCCAAGCATCGAAAGGTGCCGCGGGGCCGGCGCGAACAAGGTTCAGCAGTCGTCTGACCGCCTTACTGTTGCACGTCTTCAGCGTCCTGGGTGGCTTGATCGCGATGATGCTGGTGTTCAACATGGCGGGCGATTGGTTCATGCTCGGCATCATCGTTATCTTCCTGATCGGGGTCGCCTGGGCCAGCATCAAGACGCTTCCGAGCCAGCTCGAAACCGTGCGGTTGGTCCTGAACATCGGCGCGGTTCGAGAGGGCGAGCGCATCCGGTTCAACGGTCTGCCCTATCAGGTCGAGGTGCTCGGCTTCAGGGTTCGCCTGGTCAATCCGCACCTCGACGGCGGTCTCCAAGAGATCCCGGTGAATGCGTTGGTCGGACTCTATTCCCGACCGGCCGGAGCAGACGAGCAGTGGTTCCCGACCCGAACCGGCGACTGGGTCGAGCTTGCGGACGGGCGCATGGGGCAGGTGTCGCGACAGAGCCCGAGCGCCGTGCATCTCAGCGAGATCGGTGGCGAGGATGTCGTCTATCCGACCGACGTCTTCGTTGGATTGAACCCGCGTCGTTTGTCCGAGGGTTTCCGAATCGTCTCGACCTTCGGGATCGACTATCGGCACCAGGCGATCGCAACCACCGAGGTGCCCGAGCGGATGCGCGACAGGCTCGAGCAGGAACTGCCCGACGTGGTTCCGCGCGAGCACATCAAAGCGGTTGCGGTCTATTTTCAGTCGGCCGCGGCCTCGTCGCTCGACTACGAGATCCATGTCGACCTCGCGGGTGAGGTCGCACCGCGAATGCCGCTGGTCCGCCACGCCATCCAGCGCATCCTGGTCGATGCCTGCAACGACAACGGCTGGGAGATCCCCTTCACCCAGATCACCCTGCATCAGGCGCCGGGCTGAGACTGGGCTTGTGTCTGCTGTCGGGCGATGTCCGGGAAGCTGAAGTTCCCGGGGCGAGTTCAGTCGCCGCGACCCGGTGGCAGTTCCTTAGTCGGAAATCACCTCAGGAGCGATCGGCTTCGCCGAGTTGCGCCAAATGCGCCAAGTCCCCCTCTCTCTGCGCCACCCGGCGTAAGTAGCTCGCTTGGTTCTTGGTGCAGCGCAGCGTGTGCGGACTGCCGCGTCGTTCGGTGACCAGATCCAGGTCGCAGCGATCGGTTCGCACCGAAGCCGCGACATGATCGCGATGGCGTTGAGCGGCTCGGAAGGCCCATTCCGGTCGAGTCGGGTCGGCCAGGAAGCGACTGAGCTCTTGGCAGTTGGCGCACGTGCAGGTCACCTGGTTGGGTCGTCGCCAGTCGGAAGGGGGCTCCAAGGGTTGGGCGATGCGTCGGCGCAGATGTGCGAGCGCCAGACCACGCAAGGCTTGTACGGACGGGAGCTCGCGGCTCGTCTCGCCGGCGTGCAAGGTCAGGGCTGCGAGCAGGAGGATCCGGTCGATGTCGTAGCGGTCGGGATACTGCAGGAGATGCTCGAAGGCCCGTCGCGCCAGATCGGGATCGATGTGCTCCAGCCCGCTCAGGAGATTCGCGACCATAGCACCGGTCGGCTCCGTGCCGGTCGTTTCGTCGAGATACCGGTAAGAATCGATAGGAGATCGGGTGGTGCGTGGGCCGGGGAGGGCGCGCACGAGCGCCTCGGCGGCCGGACGCAAGGTTTCGGCCGTCCCGGTCCCGGTCTCGATGACCTGGTTTGCTGCGCGGGCAAGTAGATCGGCGCAGGCGGCCGGGTTGGTTTTTGCATTCCCCGCGATGATGGCGTCGATCAGCCGGTGCGCCCGCTCGGGCGCGAGGCTTGCCAGCGCCTCGACCAGTGCCTGATTTTCGTTTTGCCCGTAGGCCCCGGCCGCGATCGGTCCGCCCGCAAAGGCGTCGATCTCGGCGAGGTCGCCCAAGGCTGTCAGGTGGTTCAAATAGGCCGCCGTGGCGCCGTCCGCGCTGGCCTTGCGTCGGATCCAGCTCGCGTCGGGCCAGTCGATTCGAATCCGTTCAGCGAGGAGATGCGCCTCCTCCCGGAGCTGCGCCTGCAGGTCCGCACCGGCCTCTCGCCACTGCCGGACCAGCTCGCCGAGGAAAGGAACGCTGACCTCCAATCCGCCTTGGCTGAGGACGGCGGCGCGATGGGTGCGTGGCCAGACGACGAGTGCGGCGCGCTGATAGAGCCGATCGAAGCTGGCCCCTTCGTTGCCGGTGGCCTCCTGAAACTCAAGCTCGTCGGGCTCGATGTCGTCGAAGGCGCCTGGCGGGGAAAGCTCTTCCAGCTCGAAGGGCAATGGACCCAGGTCGGGATGGCTGCCGTCGGGATGGCGCCAGGTATCGACGATCTGGCGGCTCTCGTCGACATCGCCGACCTCGAAATCATCCTCGTTGTCACGGCCCCAGTAACCGCCGCCGGTATGTTCCGCCCAGCCGGATTCTTCGATCGAGACCAGTGCGAGATAGAGGTCGCAATCGGCCTCACGCGCGGCCCCGACCAAGAGACCCGCGGCGGCCGCATCGGCGCCTTTGAGCCGGTCGAACCCGATCTCGGCCGGTGTGTAGGCGTGCTCCATCGGATAGATGAGTTTCGTGAGGGTCGGTTCGTCCGACTCGCCGGCCGCGGGCGTGCCCCAGGCCTGCAGCAGTTTGACCGCCCATTGGTGCTCGCGATCATAGTCCGGCGGTCCGAGCGGCTGATCCTCTCCGGTGCGAATAAGGTTGTAAATGAGCGCCAGTCGATACCCCGAGACGATGGGCAGGACCTCATGGAGACAGTCTGCATAGAAGGCCGCGAAAGCGACCTCCGAGGGCTCGTCGCGACGCAGATCCAGGCGCACCTCGCGACCCCGATGACGCACCAGCAGCTCGCCGCCGCGATGCTCCGAAGGCAGGACGACCACGAGCGTGGCGAACATGCCGGGCGCCTTCTCGCTGTCGCGGTGGCTGATGAAGAAGCTGCCGGTATCGTAGACCAGCAGCTTGTAGAGATCGGCCGAGACCGCTCCGTTCACGCCGAGTCCGGCCTTTGCTTGGGCGACCATGGTCTCCAGATCCTTCGCCCATGCCTTGCCCGAGATCTGCACCCGCGCGCCGTCGATCTGCCAGGTCCGGCGCACCCCGGTGTCGACCAGGGTTTCGGTGCCGCGGCCGTACGGGGCCTGCTCGGCTTGGGCGACAAGCGCCTCCGCCTGCGTGGCTAGGAGCGGAAGCGACAGGGCGCCGACGCCCTCGACCTGGATGCGCGGCGGATGCATATCGATGGTGCCGGTCGCGTGGAAGTCGCCGGGCCGCTCGACTTCGCCGAGGAGTGTCGCCAGAGATCGGGTGAGTTGAACGCTCATGGAACCTCATTTCGAAAGAGATTGGATCGCTGCGTTGGATCCCTGTCTTCGGTGCCGATCGGAGCAGGCCGAAAACCGATCGGGATCTTGCCGCCGATTCTATCCAGGTCGCTCACCCGTGAGAGCCGCTCCGGCCGCTTCGCTCGGGCTGGCACACCGGCGATCATGGGTTATCATGCGCCAGCCTTGGATGCTCGGTCAGCGGCAGCTGTCGACCGGCGGGGCCCTGGAATTTGCCGCCGGGCTCCCCCACAATCCGTCGGGCGCGGAAATCAAACCAACATGGAGACAGCCGAATGAACCGAATCCTAGCCAGCACCGTCCTCGGGATCGCCGCCCTGGGCATCGCCAGCTCGGCCCTTGCCGATCTCAAGCCCGAGGAGCAGATCCAATATCGCCAGGCCGGTTACAGCTTCATGAGCTGGAACATGGGTAAGATCAAGTCGAACCTGGAGGGCGACTATAACGCCGAGCAGGTCGCCGCGGCTGCCAACGCGATCGCTGCCATCGCCAACTCCGGAATGGGCGCACTCTTCGGGCCGGGTACCGAGAAGGACGTGGGCAACGTCAAGACGCGGGTCAAGCCTGACCTCTTCGAGAACATGGACGACGTGGGCAAGATCGCCGGTAACTTCGTCGCCGCCGCGGACAACCTTGCCAAGGTTGCTGACGGAGGGGACGAGGTCGAGGTCTCGAACGCCTTCGGCAAACTCGGGGAAAGCTGCAAAGCGTGCCACGACAAGTACCGCATGAAGGACTGATCCGCAATCCGCGACGGTTCGCGACGAGGCCGCCGCATTGGCGGCCTTTTTCATGACGGCTGCAGGAGTCCACGCATGCCTGGCTTCAAAGCACTGATCTTCGACGTCGACGGCACGCTCGCCGACACCGAGCGGGACGGACATCGCCCGGCCTTCAATGCGGCCTTTGCGGAGGCCGGTTTGGATTGGGTCTGGGACGCGGAGCGCTATGGCGAGCTGCTGCGGGTGACGGGCGGCAAGGAGCGCATCGCGACCTACATCGCGGAGGAGGGGATCAGTCTCGATCCGTCGCTCGACGCGGCGGAGATGATCGCCGGACTGCACCGCGCGAAGACCCGTCACTATGTCTCGCTGCTCGAAGGCGGAGCGATTCCGCTGCGACCGGGTGTGCTGCGCCTGTTGCGCGAGGCGCGCGCTGCGGGTGTCCGGTTAGCGATCGCGACCACGACGACACCGGAGAATGTCAGCGTGCTGCTCGACAACGCGGGGGAGCCCGGACTGCGAGATTGGTTCGAGGTGATCGCTGCCGGCGATGTCGTGCCTGCGAAGAAGCCCGCGCCCGACATCTTCGTGCTGGCCCTCTCCGAGCTGGGGCTCGACGCGACAGACTGCGTTGCCGTCGAGGACTCGGACAACGGGGTTCGCTCCGCCCTGGGCGCCGGATTACGCGCCCTTTTGGTCACGGTAAACGACTATACGGCAGGGCAAAACCTGAGCGATGCGCCGCTGGTGGTGGATCAGCTCGGGGAGCCGGATCGCCCCGCACGTGCCCTCATCGGTGAGTTGGGCGACAGTGGCATGGTGGATCTCGAGACGCTCGATCGGCTGCATCGCGCCGCCTTTGGTCGGGTCTGAGTCGAGCCGCGGGATGCCGACCTCTGCCGTCAGCCGCTTGTCGGAGCAGGCCCGTCGCGTCGAGCCCTTCCATGTCATGCGTCTGCTCGCACGCGCCGGCGAGCTGGAGGCGCTTGGACGCTCCATCGTCCACATGGAGGTCGGCGAACCGGACTTCCCGACACCCGGCCCCATTTTGGATGCCGGGCGACGCGCCTTGGCCGACGGCCATACCCGCTATACCTCGGCCGGGGGTCTTCCCGGGCTCCGTCGGGCAATCGCCGGCTATTACGCCGATCGGTACGACACGCCGGTCGGGCCCGCGCGCATCCTGGTCACGCCCGGGGCTTCAGGCGCGCTTCAGCTCGTGTTTCTGGCCCTACTCGAGCCGGGTGACCGGGTGCTTATCTGCGATCCGTCCTATCCCTGCTACCGACAGGTCTTGCAGCTCATGGGGGTCGAGCCGATCGCCATACCCGTGGGTCCGGAGACCGATTATCAGATGACGGCCGCGCTCGCCGAGTCCGCTTGGACCCCGGGCGTGCGTGCCCTCGTGGTCGCCTCGCCGTCCAATCCGACCGGTTCCTCGATTGCGCCGGAGGTACTGAGCGAGCTCCATGCCTTCTGTCGAGACCGCGGCGCGGCACTCGTTGTCGACGAAATCTATCAGGGTCTGACCTACGAGGTGCCGGATCGCACCGCGCTCGCGCTCGGCTCGAGCGATCTCTATGTGATCAACAGCTTCTCGAAATACTTCGGAATGACCGGCTGGCGGCTCGGCTGGCTCGCAGGTCCCGAGGACGCCGTCGAGGTCATGGAGCGGATGGCGCAGAACCTTTTCATCGCCGCCAACACACCGGCACAGTGCGCCGCTCTGGCTGCTTTCGATCCGGCCACCATCGAGATCCTGGAGACGCGCCGTCTGGCGTTTCAGAGGCGACGCGACCGTCTGCTGCCCGCGTTGCGGGGTCTCGGGTTCGGGATCCCGGTGCAGCCGAGCGGTGCCTTCTACCTCTACGCCCGCTTGCCCGAGGGCCTGGAGATCGACTCCATGACCTTCACGAGCCGGATGCTGGAAGAGGCCGGTGTTGCCCTGACGCCCGGCCACGACTTCGGCCGTCACGCCGCGGGTCGCCATGTCCGTTTCGCCTATACGCGCGTGATCGAGGATCTCGACGAAGGGGTTCGGCGTATCGGTGACTGGCTGGCCAGGATCTGACCGATGGCCGATTTCAAACCGCTCGACGCCGCCCAGCGCGAGGCAAGCGAGCTGCTCCTCGGTTTGCATGAATCTCTTCTGAAGACACCGCCGCGTCAGGTCAATCGAGGCTTGTTCGGGCGCGGTTTGATCGGGCGTCTGGCCGGTCGGCGCGGCGGCGCGATCACCCCGATCCCCGGCCTTTATCTCTGGGGCGGGGTCGGTCGCGGTAAGACGTACCTGATGGATTGGTTCGTTCAGGATCTGGAGCTGCCGGGCAAGCGCCGCATCCATTTTCATCATTTCATGCGCGACGTGCATGATCGGATGTCGCGCCTGCCAAAGCAGCCCGACCCGTTGGAGGTAATCGCTCAGAGTTTGTGCGAGGAGGTCCGCGTCCTCTGTCTCGACGAGTTTCTGGTGACCGACATCACGGACGCCATGCTCCTTCATGGCCTCCTGAACGCACTCTTCGCACGCGGGCTGACGTTGGTCACCACCGCCAACACCCGCCCGGACGAGCTGTATCGCAACGGCCTGCAGCGCGGGAACTTCCTGCCGGCCATCGATCTGCTCAAGCGTCATACTCACGTCTTCGAGCTCGACGGGGGCAACGACTACAGATTGCGCGCACTGACCCGGACGGGCGTGTTCTTTGTCGTGAACGAGTGCGGTGTGGAAGAAACCGATCGCGCCTTGGCGGACTATTTCGATCGTCTCACCGGCGGGCATCAAGGCGGATCCGATGCCTTCTCGGTCAATGGCCGAACCTTTCCGGTGCGTCGCCAGAGTGCGGACGTGATTTGGTTCGATTTCGAAGCACTCTGCGGCGGCACCCGGTCTGCGTCGGACTACATCGAGATCGCCCGCGAGTTTCACACCGTCCTGCTCTCCGGGGTTCCGATGCTGGGGCCTAGTCACGAGGCCGCGGCGCGGAGGTTCCTGCATCTGGTCGACGAGTTCTACGACCAACGCGTCAAGCTCATTCTCTCGACCGCCGCCCCCATCGATCGGCTCTACTCGGGCGGTTTGATCGATTTTGCGCACGAACGGTTGCTCAGTCGGCTCATGGAGATGCAGTCCGAAAGCTATCTCGCCGCGCCTTCGGAGTAAGTCAAAGGGATTGATGCCGGCGGGGTTGTTCAAGCACTCGCGAGCGGTCAGTATAGGGTTCGGGTGGCCCAGCGGCCGACGGCCAGAGCGTGGAGAGCGAAACCCCGTGCGACTGATTCCTGAAAACGGCGCGAAGATGAGGTGCCGCCGTCGCCGTTCCATCTGCACCGCTTCGGTGGCGGTCGCTCTGGTCGTCGTCGGTGGTACTCCGAGCCTTGCGGAACCCGTCCGTATCGACCCGCAAACAGGTGCGGCCACCTTCGAGACACAAGCCCACGGGGTGTTCGTCTCGCTCACCCAGCTCCTGCCCGACCAGGTGCGTGCCTTCTATGTCGCCCGCGGCTTCGATTTGGCCGACGCGAATGTCTTCGCCGAGGCGTGTGTCTACATGACCGTACTGCGCAACGACGCGGCGCCGGGCGAGCTCGATTTTCGGTTGGCGGACTGGGAGGTCCGATACGAGGGAGAGACCCGGAGCCTTGCGCCGCTGGAGGACTGGCTGACGCAATGGTCGACGCGCGGCGTGCCCGATTCGGCGAAGCTCGCTTTTCGTTGGGCGCAATTTCCCGCTGAGCAATCCTATGCGCCCGGGGAGTGGAATCAAGGCATGTTGGCCACGGGGTTGCCGCCGGGCAGTCGTTTCGACCTGGTCGCCCGTTGGACGATCGCGGACCAATCCTACGAGGGGACACTCGACGATGTTCGATGCACCGATTGACCGGATCCGCGTAGGCCTCTCGGTCCTGCCGGCCATTCTCCTCTGCGTCGGAGCCGTCGGCACTGGCGCCGCCGCCGATCTGCCGCCCCTGAGTCACCGGCTCACGGTGATCGAAGATCCCGCACTGGCGCCGCAGCTGCGCCTTGAGGATATCGACGGGGTCGAGCACGACCTCGCCGATCTCAAAGGCCGTTTGGTCCTGGTGAACTTTTGGGCCACCTGGTGCCCGCCGTGCCGTCGCGAGATGCCATCCATGGAGCGGCTTTATCAGCAGTTGAACGCACGCGGCCTGACGGTCCTGGCGGTGGACGTCGGCGAGGACATGGACACCGTCTTCGCCTTCACCGGTCAGTTGGATCCGGCACCGACCTTTCCGCTCCTGCTCGACACCGATTCCAGCGCCGCGCAGGACTGGGGCGTGAAAGGCCTTCCCACCAGCTTCGTGGTCGACACTGAGGGTCGGGTGATCATCCGCGCCGTGGGCGGAACCGAATTCGACGATGCGGCTGCAGTCGAGCAGTTGTTGCCGTTTCTGCCGAAGCCTTGAGGCCGGGCCGTGAAACGGTTTCGCTGCAGGCCGCTCGCATCGTGCGATGGCGACCCTCTCGAAGAGGTAGCCGTCCCGGGCGGCGTGCATGTGTCTCCTCCTCGGGGTTCGGCGTGTGCGGTATAGAGCCGACCTACTTGGTGCACGAACGCATCGCCTCTTCGGCCAGCCGATAGCCCAACGCTATGAGCTCTTCCGCGCGATGGAATTCGTGCGCGGAGCATGCGTCGCGTGGGACGTTGATCACGACGTCAGGCCGATAAGCCGCGAGCTTGACCGCCGCGATCGCGTTCTGCATCGTCTCGAATGAGCGTAGCGTGAGGTCGAAGACCCCGATTTGCCCCTCGTCGCTCGCCGTCAAGCTGTCACCGATGTCTTCCAAGAACTGACGAATTCGCTCCTGATAGCTCAGCTCGCTCGATGTCTCGCCGTTCGGTTTCAACCCCGCCGGTGTGTCTTTCCGGGTCTCTGTGCCGGTATCGTCATCGGTTGGCTCGTCTGTGTTGGCCGATTGCGCATTGAGATTGACCGCAACCGTCAGGTCGGTAAAGTCGCGGAAGGTCGGCGCAATCGGTACCGGGTTGAGGAGTCCTCCGTCGACCAGCGTCAGGCCGCGATAGTGATGAGGTGTGAAGACGCCGGGCACGGCGATCGATGCGCGAATGGCATCGAAGAGCGGCCCCTGCGAGATCCAGACCTCGCGTTGTCGATCGATGTCGGTGGCAATGGCGGTATAGCTTATGGCCAGATCCTCGATCGAATGCTCGCCGACCATCGAGCGCAAGGCATCGATGATGCGATCGCCCTTGATCAGACCGGCTCCGCTAAAGGCCAGATCCACGAACCGCAGGACATCGCCGCGGCGCAGCGCGCATACCCAGCGCTTGTAGGCATCGAGCTCGCCGGCCGCATAGATCCCGCCAACCAAAGCGCCCATCGAGGCGCCGCTGATGGAGCCGATCCGATAGCCGTGCTCGGTCAGCCACTCGATGATTCCGATGTGCGCGAGTCCGCGAGCGCCGCCGCTCCCGAGTGCCAACGATAAGGTTTTGGATTCTCGCCGTGCCATGTCGGATCACCGCCCTTGCCGTGGATGTCGCGACCGATCGCCCAAGGGCAGCTCGCCCAGCGGAAGCATAGCGCAAAAGCCGGCTTGGTCACGCCCGGGCGCGCGCATGTTCGACGAGCGCGCGGAACAGGGCACGCTGACACGACAAATAGATCAGAAACTCCGGATGCCATTGTACGCCAACCAAAAATTCCGCTTGGGGGTCTTCGATCGCCTGGACGATGCCGTCGAGATCCCGCCCGCTGACGCGCAAACCCTCCCCCAGTCGGTCGATGGCCTGATTGTGCAGGCTGTTGATGCGCCGACGACCAAAGCCCAGAAGGCGGGCGATCAGCGTGGCTGCGTCATCCACGCAGAGGGTCTTCAGCGGAAAGATCGTCCAGCGATGAGATGTCTTGTGCCGATGCGAGTGCAGATCTTGGAACAAGGATCCGCCACGGCAGACATTGAGCAATTGCGCACCCCGGCAGATCCCGAGCAGAGGTAAACCGCGGTCGAGCGCATCTTGGATCACCTCGGTTTCGAACGCGTCGCGTGCCCGATCGTAATTCGGTTCGACCTCGGGCTCGGCGGCATAGAGCACGGGCTCGACGTCGTGACCGCCGGTCACCACGACGCCGTCATAGTGCAATGTCTTCGGGGCGTCGCCCGGGCGAACCTGCAGGGGCCGTCCGCCATAGAGGCGTACCGCGAGGGCGACCAGCAGGCGAGGGCCGAAGGCGCCGCGCGCGGGTCCGGTGATGGCGATTAGGGGCGCTCGAGCCACTCGGCCTCCAGAGTGTCCTTCCAAGCGTCGAGCAAGCGCTCGATCGGGCGATCGAGAAAGTTGCGATAGGCGGCGCAGCAGCCGTTCAGACGCGCCGTATCGGCGGCCAATCGCTCCACCTCCACCCAGTCGTTCCAGGCGAGATACAAGCCCCAGTCCGGTTTGTGGATTTCGCAATCGGGCAGACGGTAATGAAAGGTGGGCCGCGCCTTCACGAGCGGATCCTGCGTGACCTTGCGCACACGCTCCTCGTCCAGATGGAGAAACAGCGGCAGCATGTCGAGCATGCGATTGCGGGTCGGGTTCTCGGCAAGGTAGTCGTCGATCAGCACGGACAGATCAGGGCGGTAATCAGAGGCGATCACCTTGCGGATGTAATCCGACGGGAAGGGATCGACATAGCTCGTGACCCTGCGCGCGAAATTGATGTCCGCACGCTCGACCAACCAGTCGGACAGACACAGGAATGCCTTCAAGTAGGCCGCGATGGTGTCCGAATCGGTGGCGGGCACCTCTGGATTGAATTGCATGCCGAAGGCGTTGACGAGGCTGTCGGAGGTGCCTTTCGCTCCTGCTTCGCGCAGATGAGCGATGAGCCCTTCGACCTCCCCGAGCCGCGCCAGCGGCAGCGGCGGGCCGACCACCTCGACGGGAACGATCGCCTCCGCGGCCCAGGCGAGCGCACCTTCTGCCGCCCGACCGAGATCCCCCTCCAGGGTGTCGTCGGCGTGGGTCTCGCGGCCGAGTCGTTTGAGCAGGTCGTAGTCCAGCTCGACGATCCAGTCGCCCGCCGGATCGCCTTCGAGCACGCGCTCGTAACGCCCGTGCGATTTGATCTCGAGATCGAAGAATCCGGCCACGCATTCGGCCAGCGCATCGAGCTCGAGCCCGCTCATTTCCAGCTCGACGCCGACCCGCCGCATCTTGCCTTCTGCGGTTTCAAGCCATGGAGGTTGCTTCAAAGCGTTCACGGCGTCACCTCGCCCGTTGCGGATTTCAATTGCCATACCGACTCGCCCACGGATCTGTTATCGGTGTTCTCCAAGGATTCTCGCCCTTCGGGAGCCCCCAGAGGCGCCAGGGCAGCGTTACAGCCATTGGAAATAGCACCATTCCCCGCGGTCTGTGCCTTGCCCTGACGCCTTTGGGGGGCTCTGAGCATGCAAAATAAGGTTGAACGAGGTACTAGGTATTCGGGCGTGCTCAATGGGCCGTCGCGGCCGTCACCCGGCGGGTGACGCGTTAAATCTCCGGGATCGTCAATCGCATCAAACCCTGAGCATGGGGCACGAAGCGGTCGACTGCCGGATCCAGGATCATCGCCCGCCGCGATTCGTTTGGGCGCTCTCCCTCGCGACGCTCGCCACCGCGCTCGGCTGCACCCCGAGCTGTCCCAGGATCGCCTTGCCTCGGACCGTTAAATCTGAGACGAAGCGAAACTGCTGGCGCGGGTCGATCGGATAGGCTTTCAGCCGATAGTGCGTGCCCCACGGCCGCTCGCAAACCACGACGGCGACCGGCTGATCGAGCTGAAGATATGGGCTGGTCAGGGCGACGTCCTGAAGAGCCTGCATGACCGCGCCGGCGTCGTGCGAAGGGTGGAGGTAAAAATCCGCCACGCACTGCAACTCGGGTCCGCCATTGTTGGCATTGAAGATGGAGTCGTTCCAGAGCTTCAGGTGCGGGATCGAGACGCGCGTATCCTCCGGCGTGACGATCTGAACCGTTCGCATGCCGACCTTCGTAACCTCTCCGTAGGCGCCGTTGATCTCGATCCAGTCGCCGAGCCGATAGGGCATCTCGATCACGGCGACGACGCCTGCAATCAGGCTGCTCACGTAGTCCTTCAATGCGAATCCGACCGCGAGGCCCAGGGTGCCTAGCACGGCGACCATGTTCTGAAGCGACGGATCGATGATCACAGGCACGATCAAGACAAAGGCGACGACGATGATGATCAGGCGCATCACCGGCACCATCGCCAACAGGTAGAGCCGATAGCGGCCGTGGAGCCGGTTTGCAATCCAAGGTACGAGGGTCTGATTGACGATGATCAAGACCGCTGCGCCGAGCAGAATCAGCCCCAGCTCGACGAGGGCGGCGGTGTCGAGCACGTTGAACAGGCGAATGATATCGGAGTCGTTCTGCATCGGTCGGAATCTCCCGAGCTCAGAAGGCGTCGATCAAAAAACCCCGGGCACGCAGGGTCTCTCGGGCGGTCGCATAACCGAGTGCGGAGATGCGCCAGCGGTCGCTGCGCGCTTCGACAAGACCGAGATCCTTCAGCCTCAGCAGGATCGAAAGGATTCGGTCATGCGACAGCGGAAGCAGCTCCGGCAACACACGCTCCGGTGGGCCGTTGTGCAGCAAGAGCGCATGCAGAACGAGGACGACCTCTTCGCCGGTCTCGGCGGGGAGGACAGGATCCTCGATGCCTGTGCTTAGCCAGACGGTCTCCTCGTCTGGGTTCGTCGCGGATCCATCGGCATCGGCATCTTCGATCGCGTCCTCGTCCTCCTCCTCGTCGTTGTCCGGCTCCGCGCGCAGTCGGCTACGCCAGTAAGTGCGGGCGATGCCGAGATTGCCGCGGCAATGCGCGGCCAAGCGTCTGAGCTCGCCACTGACCGGAAACTCATCCTGGTCCGACGCGTCGCGCTCCGAGTCAGCGTCCGGATCGGGTAGCAGCGTCTCCCCAGTCTTGGCGTTACAAAAGCGCACCCGGTTGTTGAGATCGGCGAGCGCCGATTCGAGAAAATACATTCCGAGACTGCGTCCGTCGAACCCCTGCAGGGTCAGTACCTTGATCCCTGGAAACGGCCAGATCCTTTGCAGATAGGCCCAGGCCCAACTGTCGCAGCCGATTAGCCCCCGACCCAGGCGACCCGCGAACGCCAACTCGAACAGACGTCGTGCCAACCGCAACCCGCCGGCGTGACGGAAGTACAAGTGCTCCAAGCGCGGCAAGACCCAGAGGCAATCCGGCTGCGCATCCGCTCGGCTCAACCAGTCATCGAGCAGACGTGTGTCGCTCGCTAGGATCGCCTCAGGGCTCGGCGGCAGGATGACGGACGCCCCGCGCGCGAGGGCCCACTGCTCCAGGATCTCGGCGTGACCGCCGAAGGGCTGACCGACTAAAACCCGGACGCCGGTGTCCCCCTCCGTTGGCCAATCCGCGAGGGCATCGTCAAGCGCCGCCGCGCCGGGCGACCAGTCGATCGGAGGCGAGAGATGTTCCAGCTTCATCTGAGGGAGGGCCCGCAAATCCGTCTCGGCCCGCAAGGGCGATTGAGCCTTTTTGGAGCCCATTCCGAACACGCGTCCGAGCGCCGACCATTTCTTCCGGACGGTTGTCGAGTCGAGGGTGCTCGGAACCGCATACTCGCCGATCGGGACAATCTCCCAGAGGCGCGGAGCCGTCTCCCGGCGTTGATCCTGTGACGTCATGGTTTGAGTTCCGCCGGCGTGCTCCGGTCGCGTTCAGTTCCGAGGCGCACCAGGCTGTCGGGTCCAGACGTCGAATCTTCACCGCCCCTAGACACGTGCTCCGATGCGGTCCGCCCGCTTACTCTGCAGCGGCCGCGGCGATCTCGGAGAGCATCTTTTCGATGTTCCCCAGCACTGCCGCACAATCGCCGAGTCCATGTCGTGCATCGAGCCAAACCGGCGCGTTGTAGGCGATCTGCGTGACGCCGTCTGCGCCTTCCCAAATCAGCAGCTTCAGCGGCAGATCGATCGCGACCGTCGCACTGCACTGCATGAGTCGTGTACCGGCTTTCGGGTTCCCGAAGATCAGCAGCTCGGTCGGAGGCAGCTCCAGCTCCGCCTGACGTGCCCCAGCTGCGTGATCGATGCGCGCAAAGATCCCAAGACCGCGCTCGGTGATGGCCGACTCGGCGCGGTCCGCTGTCTTGGCGACTCCGTGCGGGCTCGTCGACACCACCAATCCATCGCTGCCGAGTGCCGAGGAAGCCGTCGCGATCACGATCAACGCCACCCCCAGAAGTCCGCGTCCAAACATGATGGGTGCTCCGATGAAGGCGGCAGGATCGCCGCTGCCCGAGTTTGCCTGATGTCGGTCCCGAAGTCCGCAGCCGTCGGACAGACCAAGCCGAATCCGCGTCGATCTCGGCCGCGACGACCTCGGCGTCGGCGACAGCTTCGATTTCCATCAGTGTGCGGCCGTCCCGGAGTTCGGGGCTTTGTTTTCCCTACAGGCGCTTAGGTTGATGCGCTCGAGGGCAGCCGAACTGGCCGAGGCGTGCATGCATGCGGATCGTGCAACGGTCACTCACGCCCGGACCAATCGCGTGCGAACTGCCATGCCGTGCGACCGCTGCGCGAGCCACGTCGCAAGGCCCACTGCAGCGCAGCGCGCTCGAGCGTCTCGCGTCCTTCGGTTGTGGCCGTTTCGGGTGCGTCGGGGAGACGGGCGAGCCAGTGGTGCACGAGGGCGAGGTACTGGGCCTGGCTGAACGGGTGAAAGGCGACCCAGAGCCCGAACCGATCGGAGAGCGAGATCTTCTCCTCGACCGATTCGCCATGATGCAGCTCGCCGTCGACGAGACGGGCCTCTCGGTTCTCTGACTGCATCTCCGGCAGCAGATGACGACGGTTCGATGTCGCGTAGATGAGCAAGTTCTCGGGGGTCGCTGTAATCGAGCCGTCCAAGGCGGCTTTGAGGGCCTTGTAGCCGGATTCGCTGGCCTCGAATGAAAGGTCGTCGCAGAAGAGGATGAAGCGCTCGGGGCGGTCGCGAATCAGCTCCAGGATTTCGGGAAGTTGAATAAGGTCGTCCTTGTCGACCTCGATCAGACGCAGTCCGCGGTCGCGCAGCGCATTGAAGACGGCTTTGATCAGCGATGATTTTCCGGTCCCGCGCGACCCCCACAGCAGGACGTTGTTGGCCCCGCGACCGGCGAGAAACTGCGCCGTATTGCGCTCGATCTCGGCCTTCTGTCGATCCAGACAGAGGAGGTCGTCGAGGTCGATTCGATGCGGGGCGGGCACCGCCTGCAGCCAGCCGCGATCGCCGCGCCGGCGCCACCGAAAGGCGTGAGCGGTCCAGTCCGGGGGTTCGGTCCCCGCCGGCAGCAGGATCGCGAGACGCTCCAAAAGGGTCTCGGCGCGTTCTAGGAGTCGTTTCTTGGCGCCCATGTTGCTGTCCGTCTTGTTCGGTGACATCCGCCGCTCGGCGGATGGCCTCGTCGCCCGTCGGGTTCAGAGCACGACCGCGCGAGCGAGGGCGTCTGCCCGAGGCTGCACGGCTGCATCTTGTCTCAACGCGCGATGCAGCCGAAGATCCTCCAGCCGCAACGGTCGTCCGACCCCGAAGCCCTGCGCATAGTCCACGCCCATCGCGCGAAGTCGTTCGATCAGCTCCGGGGTCTCCGCCCATTCGGCGATCGTCTTCATGCCCAGAACATGTCCGATATGGTTGATGGACGAGACGAGCGCACGATCGACAGGGTCGGTTTCAAGATTGCGCACGAAACTCCCGTCGATTTTGAGGTAGTCCACCGGCAGGAACTTCAGATAGGCATAGGAGGCGAAGCCCGTCCCGAAATCGTCGACCGCAAAGGATGTTCCGAGTGCACGCATCTCCTGCATGAAGGTGCGTGCGCGGCGTAAATCCGCCACGGCGGCGGTCTCCGTGATCTCGAAGCAGATGCTGGCGTAAGGGATCTCGTACTCGGCGAATTGACGTTTGAGATACGAGGTGAAACCGTCGTCCATCAGCGTGGTTCCGGACAGGTTGATCGCCAGCATGAAGCGATCCGGAACCGCCTTGTGCCAGGCGGCAAGTTGCTCGGACTGGTGGGAGAAGACATGCGTGACGATCCATCGGTCGATCGTCGGCATGAGGATGTGACGCTCGGCCGCTGGGATGAAGGTGTCCGGCACGACGGCATTGCCCTTCTCGTCCTGCATTCGCACCAGGATCTCGTAGTGGATCGGCTGATCGTTACCGCTGAGCGGTTTGATCGGCTGAGCCATGATCCGAAATCGCCCGTCGCTCAGAGCACGACCGATGACCGGCAGGAGGGCTAGATCTCCGCGATGACGGATGCTCTCGGCATCGCGATGGCCGTAGATATGAATCCGATCCCGACCCTGTTGCTTGGCGGCGCGGCAGGCGATATCGGCCTGTCCGAGCGCATCGACGGCGCTGACCCTCGCAGGGTCGAATACGACCAAGCCGATACTGAGCGTGATGTCGAATGAGCGTTCTTGCCAAGTGAAGAGAAAGTTGCGAGTGGTGCGAATCAGATCTTCGCAGAGCTCCTTCGCCTGGCTTGCCGCATCGCCGACGAAGAGTGCGACGATCTCGTCTCCGCTCAAGCGGGCCAGAGCGGTTGCCGCGCCCAGCTTCGTTTTGGCGATCTGCCCGAGCTGTTCGAGAACCTTGTTGCCGGCGGCGTGACCGAAGGTGTCGTTGATCACCTTGAATCGGTCGATATCGATCAAGCAGAGTGCGTGCTTGGGATTCTTGCCGCGCAGCGGCGTCACGGCACCGAGGATGCGCTCCAAGGTCGGGCGGTTTTGAAGCCCTGTCAGCGGATCGCGCTGCTCGAGAAATTCCATGCGTTGCTCGCTGCGCTCGAGGTCGGTCATGTCTTCGGCGATCAGCAGTCGGAAATCCTCCCCGTCCAGCGTCAGAGACCGGGTCAGCAAGCGCATCGGGAACTGCCGATCGTCTGCGCGCACGCCCGAGAGGTGCAGCACCTGCGATCCGAGTCCGGGGCTGGCGCGGGTGCTCTCGATAGCCTCCGACAGTCGCAGATCCGGAATCAGGATCTCGATCGGTAAGGCCAGGGTCTCCTCGCAGAGGCGCCCGAAGAGGATCTCCGCGGCCGGATTGAACAAGCGAATCCGACCCTCGAGGTCGGTCAGGATCACCCCGTGCGAGACGGTCCCGAGCAGAGCGCGCAAGGTCTCGCCGGCAGCGTCCAGATCGGCCAAGTCGCGCAGCTCTGCGCGGGCGAGGGCGCGGAAACGCAAGTAGAAGAGAAGAACGATCGTGATCGTTGCGACCGTGACGACCAGTGCCAAGGCCAGCGAGAACCCGTGCTCGGCAGTTGGCCTGCTCGCATCGCTCGGGACCGTAGACATCCGCTCGCGAAGGTCCCAGGCCAACAAACCCAAGGTCAGGAGGCTGCCGCTCAGTGCGATCAGAAAGCCTCGGGTGGCCGAGCGCGTCGAGGCGGGAACACCCTGCCAGGGTCTCCAGGGATACCGAATAAAACGGTTCAGACGCGGACTCATGGTCAAGCGCGGAAGGCCCCTTGGCCGTCTAGGCGCTGAGCCTCCGATACTTGAGTCGGTGCGGCTGATCCGCCTCGGTACCCAGGCGCCGATGCCGATCGGCCTCGTAGTCGGCATAGTTGCCCTCGAACCACGTCACCTGAGAGTCGCCTTCGAAGGCGAGGATGTGCGTCGCGATGCGATCCAGAAACCAGCGATCATGGCTGATGACCACCGCGCAGCCGGGGAAGGTCAGCAGGGCCTCTTCGAGCGCACGCAGGGTCTCGACGTCGAGATCGTTGGTGGGCTCGTCGAGCAGAAGCAGGTTGCCGCCGCTCTTCAAGAGTTTCGATAGATGCACTCGGTTGCGCTCGCCGCCGGAGAGATCGCCGATGCGCTTTTGCTGATCGGTGCTCTTGAAGTTGAAGCGGCTGCAATAGGCGCGCGAGGACATCTCGTAGCGACCGACCACGATATTGTCGGCCCCGTCGGAGATTTCTTCCCAGACGGTCTTGCTGTTGTCGAGCGAATCGCGGCTTTGATCGACGTAGGCGATCTTCACCGTCTCGCCGATGCGCAGGTTGCCCGCATCGGGTGTCTCTTGACCGGTCAGGATGCGGAAAAGAGTCGTCTTACCGGCCCCGTTCGGGCCGATGATGCCCACGATGCCGCCTTTCGGCAGAGTGAACGAGAGATTGTCGTAGAGCAGATTGTCGCCGTACGCCTTCTTCAGACCTTCGGCCTCGATCACCAGGTCACCCAGGCGCGGACCCGGCGGGATGTAGATCTCGTTGGTCTCGTTGCGGGCCTGGAATTCCTGCGACTGCAATTCGTCGAACCGGGCCATACGGGCCTTGCTCTTGGCGTGGCGTCCCTTCGGGTTCGAGCGTACCCATTCCAATTCGTGCTTCATGGACTTGATGCGGGCCTGTTCCTGCTTCTGCTCCAACTCCAGGCGCTGCTCCTTCTGCTCCAGCCAGGAAGAATAATTGCCCTCCCAGGGGATGCCGTGACCGCGGTCGAGCTCCAGGATCCAACCGGCGACGTTGTCTAAAAAGTAACGGTCATGGGTGACGGCCACGACGGTGCCGGGGTACTCGTGCAGGAAGCGTTCGAGCCAGGCGACCGATTCGGCGTCCAGATGGTTGGTGGGCTCGTCGAGCAGCAGCATGTCGGGCTTGGACAGCAGCAGCCGGCAAAGCGCGACCCGGCGGCGCTCGCCGCCGGAGAGCTTGGTCACGTCGGCGTCCCAGGGCGGAAGGCGAAGTGCATCGGCGGCGACCTCGAGCGTCCGCTCGAGGTTATGCCCGTCGGTGGCCTCGATCAGGTTCTCGAGCTCGGCCTGTTCCTTCGCGAGGGCATCGAAATCCGCATCCGGCTCCGCATAAGCCGCATAGACCGCATCGAGCCGCTCCAAGGCCGCGGTGATGTGGCCAAGCGCCTCTTCGACATTGCCGCGCACGTTCTTGGTCGGATCGAGTCCGGGCTCTTGCGACAGGAAGCCGATCTTGATGCCGGGCTGAGGCCGCGCCTCGCCCTCGATCTCGGTGTCGAGACCCGCCATGATCTTCAGCAGGGTCGATTTACCCGAGCCGTTCAGCCCGATCACTCCGATCTTGGCGCCGGGGAAAAAGGACAGAGAGATGTCGCGCAGGATGACGCGCTTGGGCGGCACGATCTTGCCGACCCGATTCATTGTAAAGATGTATTGAGCCATGGATTAGGAAGTCTTTTCTTCGGCGCGATGTCGTCGAGGGATCGGATTTGGCGAGGGGCGCGCGGTGGTGCGCTGTGACGGCCGTGACCGGAAATGCGAGCCGACCGTTTCTCTGCAACATTCTGCGCCGGCCTTCGAAAAATGTCCAAGGCGTGGACTGGACTCACGCGTTCATGGCGAGCGCGGGCCCTGCAATGTGGCGAAAAACCCGCGTGTGCTCGGTATAGAATGCCCGCAAACAGGCGCGCCCCGAAGAGGCGATGCCGTCCCCCGACGCGTACCGAGGAGCCACCCGATGGGCGAGACAATGATTCCCGTGGTCGGATTCGTCGCCCCGAGCGGGATGGGTAAGACCACCTTGGTTCGACGTGTTGTCGCCGTCCTCGGGGATCGTGGTTTGCGTGTCGGCTACCTCAAACATGCCCATCATCGCTTCGACCTGGACGTGCCCGGCAAAGACAGCTACCAGGTGCGCGAGGCCGGTGCACAACAGACCCTGCTGACCTCCAAGGCTCGCTGGGCGTTGCAGGTTCAGAATCCGGTTCAGGACGAGGATCCGGATCTGTACCGGATGCTCTCGCGATTCGAGCTCGACCGGCTCGATCTGGTCCTCGTGGAAGGCTTCAAGCATGCGGACTATCCGAAGATCGAGGTCCATCGACCGGCCACCGGGGAAGCGCCGCTCTACCCCGGTGATCCGAGCATCATCGCCGTGGCCACCGACGTCCCCCTCGAAATCGAGCCACCGCTCGTCGTGCTCCCCCTCAACACACCCGAGAGCGTTGCCGACTTTGTCGTGTCGCGTTTCGACGAGGTCCGTTTGCGCATCGTCACCTGATCCTGCAGGGTTCCCCGCAAAACCGGCCGCTGCAGGCCCGGATCGCGACCACACCTCAAGCTACGGGATGCGCGGCTTCCGTCATTGCCGCAGGACGGTGCCTATTTTTCCGCGGTCAGATAAGCGATCCACCCCGCGTCCGGCTCCCCGCTTTCGACCGGCACGAAGACACCGTCCGGCTTGCCGTGCGCATCCCACCCCTGCCAGTACACCATCACGCGCGGAAAACCAGCCGCCGCCAACAACTCGCGGATCTCCGGCAAGGTCCACAGCCGCCAGTCGTAGCTGAAGGCACGCGGCCATTCCGATCCGTCATCGAACCGAAAATGAATATGGCAGACCAGTCTGCCGGTCACGGGATCGTAGAGCGCCTGCTCCCAGATGTAGGTAAAGCCGCCGCCCTGAGGATCCTCCACACGTCGCTCCTCGGTGAGCAGGCGAAAGGTGTCGTAACCTCCGAACGCGTCGAGAAAAAAGATGCCGCCCACAGCCAAGGCGTCGCGGACTCGCTCGAAATAGCGCAGCAGATGGCCGCGTTCGCGGAGCAGCCAGTAGCTGCAATTCATCGCCAAGACGATATCGGGGGAGGGCGTCTCGACCTCGCGGACATCTCCCTCGAGCAATGCGACGCGCGCCCGAGCGGCCGCATCCAGCGCCGCCAGATTGTGGCGTTGCCCCCAGGACAGGACATCGGCGTCCAGGTCGATCCCGCATGCCCGATTGCGCTTGCGCCGACCCACCCATTCGCAGCACACCGCCGCGGTCCCGCAAAAATCCTCCCGCAGCATGCGCGCGCTTCGCCCGCGCATTTGCCGAAAGGTCCGGTCGACGAAATCGATCTCCGTCCGCGGGTTCTGGACAGCGAGCTGATAAAGGCGGTAGCGATCGGCAGCATCGGCCATCGCCCGATGCCCTGAAACCTTTCGGGAAACCATGTTCTTGTGGACGTCTCTCTCGGTGGATTTCGGACAGGACCTGTCCCGCCGCCGACCCCGCGTCCATCCCGATTTTTCAAGCGGGATTTGAACGCGATCGCGCCTTCCTGTACTCTACGCGGCTCGCGGATCATCGCGTCGGGCGATCCAAGAATCGTCCCCAGGCTTGATGCGCGAAACCCCCGTGGAGAGGTGTCCGAGTGGCTTAAGGAGCACGCCTGGAAAGTGTGTATAGGTTAACAGCCTATCGAGGGTTCGAATCCCTCCCTCTCCGCCACTATTATAATTTAATCACTTGATTTTAAGATAAAATAATAGTTCAAGAGCTTCCATGCCCACAGACGTAGCCACAAATTACTCTGGGCTTTCTCATGCCTTACTGGGACAAAGGAGCGAAGCCCGAACGGGCTGCAGTCGGCAATCCATCTTCGATGTGATCGGCGTTAGGTCTTCCGTGTGAGATCGCCGCAGGCCGTCTGGACCGCCTCGACGCCCTCCTCGCGCACGTCTCGCCATAATCCGGCAAATTGATGTCCCGCCGATGCCGATTGCGAGTGGTCTGCGTCGCCGGCGCCTGCCGAACAAACACCACTGCCGGCCTTCGGAGCTTCTTCAGCCACATGCGTTCCGGCAGCCCGGTTTAACCTCGACCCGGCGTGTCGCCGAGCGCCCGTCCCGCCGTCGGATCGTTTCTCGACGGCGCCGATCACCGCGCACTCTCGGAGGACCCGCCAGCGTCATCGTATCGTGGGCGTCGCCGCTGCGCAGATCGCGGGTTCAGCTGCTCAGGCCGTCATGCGACCGCAGAGTGTCCATGATTCGCCCGAATGCGCTCGGGCGGCTTCGGTGTCGTAAGCGGCCAGGGCGCGCAGCCAGTAGCGGTCGGACTGCCAGAAGAACGGACGATCCGGCTGGAGGCCCGGTCCTAACGCGCCGACCCAGCGGCGGGTTGGGCTGGCTGCTCCCCCAGGAGGGCCCCACCGGCGCCCTCCGCCTTGCCGTAGAGGCTGAACTTGCTCTTATGGAACCGCTCGGCGGTCTCCTGCAGGTCGCCGGTAAAGCGCGGGTCCTGAGGGCGTTCGTGCGAGTTGATGTAGGCCGCTGCGTCCCAGGCCTCCTGGTCGGTGAGGGCGTCGTCCAGCCCCAGGGGCATGTTGTGCCGGATGAAGGCCCCCGCGGTATCCACCTTGTGCATGCCCGCACCCCAGTTGTAGGATCCGGCGCCCCAGAGCGGCGGGAACAGGGTTCCGGCCCGGGCGTTCGCGACCCCTTCCCATCCTCCCCATGACACAGGGCGCACTTGGCCGCGTAAACCGCTCGTCCGCGGGAGGGGTCGAAGCCTTGGTCGGTCTCCTTCAGGGGCGGGTAGCCGCGACCGGGCAGGGTGTCGTCGCCCGTGGGCGCGCCCTTGGCGAGCCAGAAACTGTAGGCGGCCAGGGAGACACTAGTGTCACTGTCCGCGGCCGGCGGCCCGCCCGCCGCGGACGCCTGAGCGTTCATGGAGTACTCGAAGCAGCCCTGGACGCGCTCGATGAAGCTGTCGACCTTCTTGGTCTTGGAGCGATAGGCGGGATAGGCGACCCAGGCGGCCCACAGGGGCGCGGACCCGGCCAGACGACCGGCGTCGAGATGACAATTGCCACAGGCCTGCTGGTTGCCAACGTATTGACCCGAGGCGGGGTGGGTGTTGGTGTTCTGGAAGATGGCCTGTCCCTGTCGGACCGCCTCGCCGAAGGGGCCTTCGGGGAAGGCGTCCCGCGACGGCGACTTGAAGTAGCCCGAGTCGCCCGGCTCCCGCCCGGGCGGCGTCGCGCCATGGTCCGCAACGGGCCCGGTGGTGACCCTTGCTTTCGCTACCTCTGCATCTGCCGGGGGCGGCGCCGGGGTGTTGATCGCCGGTGCCGGCGCGGCGCCGGCCTGGGCGGCGTAGTAAGCGGAGAGCGCTTCGATCTCGTCCGCGGTCAGTCGGGCGGCGACGGACTTCATCAGCCCCAACGGGTCGTTGGCCCGTGTCCCCGACTGCCAGGCCAGTAGCTGGGCCTTGATATAGCTTGCCTGCTGAGCGGCGATGCCGGGAAAGTGCGCCCCGATACCGTTGCCGCCGGGCGCGTGGCATTGGGCGCAGGCGGGCAGGCCGCGGCCGGTCCAGTCGCCCCATTGAGCCAGGTCCTCCGCTGTCTTCTTGACGGCGCCCGCCGGCGGCTGCACAGCCGGTGCGGGGATCGGCAGACCCGCGTAATAAGCGGAAACGGCGGCGATCTCCTCCTCCGTGAGGCTCTTCGCCATCGGCATCATGATGGGGTTTTCGCGCGTTCCGGCGCGAAAGTCGGCCAGTTGCTTGGTCATGTAAGCCGCGTCGAGCCCGGCGATCCGCGGATAGGCAGTCGGCGCCATGCCGCCCCCGTCCGGCCCGTGGCAGGCTATGCAGGGTGCGACCCCCTTGGGCGTACCCTGCTGGGCGATCTGCTCGCCGAGGCTGGTCTGGGACTCGGCCCACACAGGGCCAAGAACGATCGAGAGCAGAAGCGGGAGACCGATACGGGGACCTGGCTTCATTTTGTTCGAACTCCTTTGGAAGTGAGTGCCGGTGGCGCTGCGCCGGGGGCGGCTCGCGAGCATTTTGGGTGAGGGCGGTCTGCGCTCAGACCATCGGCCGGGCCAGGGAGCCTAACATCAGGATGCTGATTCCTGGCGAAGCAAGCGATGATGTGTCAGTCCGACAAACGGGCTCGGTGCGAGACGACCGCGAGATCTGTCGTGAAGCCACCAACGAGCGGCCTCTGGTCCACTCGCCCCCTGGTCGATGATCGCCGCGCACCGGCGGCGATCGTGCCACGAGCTGCTCGCGATCGCCCCCATCGGTGGCGTCAATCGCGACCGTCCCGCTGGAGGTCTGCACCGAATCCAGGGTGAGGTCGAAGATTCGGCGCGGTTCGCGGGGCGGCTTGAACAGCCACAGTGGTCGGCCCGGTCGGGATTACCCGGATGGACCATGCGCCCGAAAACCGACCCTGGGCCGCGAACCATCGATTGTATCCGGTCGCCTCGGTTCTTATGGATCAGCCTGCTGCGGGACCTATCGGACGCAGCCTGTTGTATGTCGTCTCGATAGGATGCAGTCTCTTCCCCTGGAATATTCCATCCGCGAGGTACAACGTGAACCCCAAGAACCTTCCAATCGTGATCATCGGCCCAGTGCTGTTGGCGATCGCGCTTGCCGCCCCCGCCGACGAGGAGGTCATCACCGATGGGATCGACGTGGACGTCCGCCAGTTTATCGATGAGGATCCGCAGGGCCGGACTTACCCGGGCATCGACAATGTCCAGGATCTGGGTGATGGGATCACGGACGAGGGCGGAGCCCCCGACGCTATTGTCGACCCGCGCGATGCGGCCCTTGAGGACGAGAAGAACCTGGGCCCCAACGCCCCGGGCTACATCCCTTGAGGGATGAACCCGGCGGCGATGTGCCGACACCGGCTGGTAGTTCATGAAGGCGTCATCGGATCCAGGGTTTTCGGAAGGCCGGATCGCCGGGACGCGGTGGTCGCATCTCATCTCGGCGGACGCAATGGTGACCGCTGTTGGCCGATGTAAGGACGCCCGGTATCGCTATGGCCGCCGCAAGAGCCCGCGCTGAATGCAGTGCCTGCCGAACCGACGTCGGATCGCATCGAGCGTCGCGTCGAGACGATCATCCGCGTGATCGGCCTTGCGGGGATCCAGGTCCGCGAAGAGATCTGGCTGCGCGGGCGCCTGCGCCCAGCCGGAGAGCCCCAGACCGATCAGCCGCACCGCGCGACCGGCATGCGTGTCGGCCCGGTACAGGTCCCACGCCGTGTCGAAGATGACCCGATCGTCCGCGGTCGGTGCCGCCAGGGTCCGGGAGCGGGTATGGGTCTCGAAGGGATGCAGGCGGATCTTCAAGGTGACCAGCGTACCCTTGCGTGCGATGGCTCGGGCCAGGTAGCCGACCTCCTGCGCCGCCCAACGCAGGGTGTCGCGCAGCACCTCGGTGTCTACGACATCCTCGGCGAAGGTCGTCTCCTTGGAGATCGATTGCCGTTCGGTGGCCGGATGGACCCGGTCGTCGGCGATGCCGTTCGACTGCAGGTGAACCTGGGTGCCGGTGCGTGCGCCCAAGCGTCGGCGCAGTTCCTCCAGCGGCCGGGAGCGCACGTCGCCGACCGTCCGCAAGCCGGCCCGTTCGAGTCGTCGGGCCGTCACGGCGCCGACGCCGCGCAGGGCGGCGAGCGGCATCGGATCCAGGAAGGCGCGGACCTCCTCGGGGCGCACCACCAGCAGTCCATCCGGCTTGCGGGCGTCCGAGGCCAGTTTGGCGATCAGGCGGTTCGGACCGATGCCCACCGAGGCGGTCAGGCCGACTGCCTCGTGAATAGCCGCCTTGGTGCGCCGTGCGACGACCTCGGGCGGACCGATCAGGCGCTCCAATCCGGAGACATCCAGGTAGGCCTCGTCGATCGAGACCGGCTCGACCAATGGGGAGAGGGTGCCAAGCACCCGCATGATTTCCCGCGACACCTCGGCATAGCGTGCCATGTCCGGGCGCACGTAGACCGCATCCGCCGGCAGACGACGCACCGCCTCGGCGATCGGCATGGCCGAGTGCACGCCGAAGCGGCGTGCCTCGTAGGAGCAGGTCGCGACCACGCCGCGCCGACCGGGCTCGGCGCCGACGACCATGGGCAGTCCGTGCCAAGCGGGGTGATCGCGTTGCTCGACGGCGGCGTAGAAGGCGTCGAGATCGACGTGCATGACGAGGCGGGACATGCGGGGATGGACCCTCGGTGGGCGGGTTGCGGAGCGCGATCGACGCGACCGACGTCGAACGTCTTCATGTTACTCCACCACATCGGCGAGCTTCATCGACACCCCGCGGTTGAGCATGAACTCCGCCCCGCGTCCCGCATCGCCCTCGATCACCGGCAGCAGTTGCTCGGCCATGTCCAGATAGTGATCGGCCAGACGATCCATCGCCCCGCCGACGCCTTGTGCCGAGGCGGCGTAAGCGTCCGGCGAACTACCGGATTGACCCTTCCCTTTTGAGGTCGTCCATTTTCAGATTGTGCGGCAGCAGCGCCGCGACCGCCTCGGGGGACTTGGCACCGGGCAGGTGCTCGAAGAGGTGGTTGAGGTAGGCCCAAGGCTCCAGGCCATTGGCCTTGGCGGTTTCGATCAGGCTGTAGAGCAGCGCGCTGGTTTCGGCGCCCTTGGGACTGCCGGCGAAGAGCCAGTTCTTTCTCCCGACCACAAAGGGCCGGATGGCGTTCTCGGCGATGTTGTTGTCGATCTCCAGGTGCCCGTCCTCGAGAAAGGTGATGAGGATCGGCCATTGGCCGAGGGCATAGCCGATGGCCTCGCCGAGCAGGCTTTTGGGAAGCACGCGGGTGGCGGTGCGATCGAGCCACCGGCGGATGCGCATGAGGATCGCCCTGCTGTGCTCGGCACGCCCGCGCAGCCGGGTCTGGGGATCGGCGTCGCGCAGGCGCCGCTCCACCGCGCATAGAGCTCCCCGATCAGGGCCACCATCTGCTGCGCGGCACCGGCGTTGCGCCCGTTGGCGGCATCGACGAACTTGCGTCGCACGTGCGCCCAGCACCCGGCATGGCCGATGACTCCGGGCGCAGCGGCGAGGACACCATAGGCGCCGTAGCCGTCGGATTGCAGATACAACGGCAGCGGCGGCGGATCGACGTCGCTCGCGAACAGCACCCGACGAGGGACTTCCGCGGCCCGGCTCGGGGCATACTCGAACCAGCGCACCGGTGTGCCCGGCGGCCCGCCGCAAAACACCCACATGTAGGAGTCTTGGGTATCCTCGCGTCCGGGCTCGCGCAGGACCTGCACCGGCGTCTCGTCGATATGCACCACCGCTCCCCGGCGCAGCAGGTCTTTCAGCGCCGCGGCGACGGGTTGCAGCGGAACCTGCAGTTGGATGAGCAAGCCCGCCATGGTTTGGCGCCCGAGCGCGATGCCCTCGCGCGCGAAGATCGTCTCCTGACGATACAGCGGCAGGGCATCGACGAACTTGGCCGTCACGATGGAGGCCAGCAATGAGCTGTGGGCGATGGATTTGGGGATGATCTGCGCCGGACGCGGGGCGATCTTCACCCCGACCTCCGCGCCCGGCACATCTTCGTTACGGGCAACGTATTTGGCGCGCTTGTATTCGATGACGTAGGTCTGGCGGGGGATGACCGCCAGTTGCTCGGAGCTGTCGTAGCCGATCAAGACCCAATCCTCGCCCATGGCGGCTTTCTCCGCCTCGGGCAGATCCAGGATACGCTCGACCCGCGGCAGATGGCTCGGCAGCGGCCGGCGCACCGGCTTGCCCTTGGGCGGCGCGAGGGTGTCTTCGGCGGGTGTCGCCGGCGGCGCGGTGTCGGCCGGCAGCTCGGCTTCCAGTTCGGCGATCAGCGCCTCGAGCTCGGTCTCGTCAAACAGCCCGAGCTGACTCTCGGGGATGCGATCGGCACTGCGGCCGAAGCGCTTGCGCCGCAACAGCTCGATGTACTCGAGCAACTGGTCAATACGCCGGGTCTGCTGTTGCAGGGTATTGGAGTGCTGTTCCAACTGCAGCGACTGTTCGGCTCGCTCGCGTTCGGATTGCGCCAGTTGATCGCTCAACCGGCCAATGATCCCGTGGAGCATCTCGGGGTCATTCGGAAGTCTTTGAAGCGGGCCGTCCATGAACTGAATAATACCGGAATACCGACCTTCATTCGAGCGTCATCGCGTTTAAAGCAGGTCGAATTCAGCCCGCCGATGGGCGTTGACACGGCGCGGATCGAGCCCTTCGAGCAACCAGCCCAATTCGCGGATCGAGAGAATCACCGGTGCGACGCTCTGCGGCGCCGGCCACCAAAACCGCTCGCGCTCCAACCGCCGATACCACAGCCAGAAGCCGTTGTTGTGCCAATAGAGAATCTTGAGCTTGTCGCGGCTGCGATTACAGAAGACGAACAGATGATCCGAGAACGGATCGGCCTGCAGCACATCGACCACCAAGGCCGCAAGACCGTCGATTTGTTTGCGCATGTCCGTGGCCCCTGCAGCCAGATACACCTGGGTGCGTGCGCCGAAGCCGATCATGCCGTCGTGCGCTGCGCGAGCACATCAACCACCCGTGCGAGCGTGGCGCCATCGCACCCGGGCGGGACCTCCAGGCGCACGCCGTCACCGAAGACGACGGTCAGCACCCGATCACTGCGCGGCGGCTCGAGGGCGTCGCCGAACTGCACCGGCAGCAACCGTAATGGCGCCTCGGCGCGGGATCGCGCCGGGCCGCCGCACGCGTGGTGCTCCCGGCCGAAGACGGCCCGCCACCGCGACAGGCTACCGGTCGAAATGCCGTGACGTTCGCAGTACTGTGCCTGCGTCAGACCACTGCCCGGCCAGCCCCGGACCAACTCCCGCCACTGCTCGCGACTGCGTCGCTTCTCTGCCATGCTTTTCCCCTCGGTGCGTGGAACATGGCGGCATCTTGCAGATCGCGCAGTGCGCGGGATAGATGTATTTCGCTGGACGCTTACGAGGCGGCACTCAGGGCCTGGGGCGTGAGCATCGACTGGAATTGCAGGTCCGAGCCGGTGCCGGTGTTGACCGGGATCCTCGGCATGCGGTTGAAGAATGCACAACACGTTCGGCACAAGCTGCGCAACAATCTTCAGAGCCTCGGGTTGTTGGCGTTGCTCGCCCTCTTGCTCGGTTCACCGGCCTGGGTGATCGGGGGCGAGCCGCTGCTGTGGGGCACCCTGCTCGGTGTGCTGATCCTCGCCGTGGCCAATCCCGCGGTCCCGCCGCGTCTCCTGATGTCGTTGTTTCGCGCCCGCCCGGTGAGACCAGGCGAGGCTCCGGGGCTCTATCGGCTGCTGGACACGCTGTCGCAGCGCGCCGGCTTGGCGCGCGTCCCGAAGCTCCATTATCTGCCGTCGGCGACCGTCAACGCCTTCGCGACCGGACACCGCGACGATGCCGCGATCCTCGTCTCCGACGGCCTGCTGCGGCGGCTCGACTGGCGCGAGCTCGCGGCGGTCTTGGCGCACGAGGTCGCTCACATCGCCCACGATGACATTCGGGTGATGGCCCTCGCCGATCTGGTCAGCCGCATCACCGCCGCGCTGAGCCTCGCCGGCCAGCTCTTGCTCCTTCTGGTGCGGTGTCGGCTGTATCGCTCATGCTCAGTCCCAGTCGTGGGCGTGGAAATGGCTGTGCTCGGTTTCCCCGTGGCGATGGCGGTGGCGGTGCACCAGGTTGGCCGCGGCAAGCCGGTCGTGGTCGCCGAGAAAATCCTGCACAGTCCCATCGTAGACGAGCCGGTGGTTCTCGCCGAGCACCAGGCAACGGTCGCCGAGCTCGCCGGCGAGGCTGAGATTGTGCGTCGTCACCAGCGTCGTCTGGTTGCGGTCGGCGAGGAAGTCCACGAGCCACCCGGTGCTGCGCGGGTCCATGTTCGCGGTCGGTTCATCCAGGAGCAGGACCTTCGGTTCGAGGACGAGCAATGCGGCCAGGCAGACGCGCTGCTTCTCGCCGCCGGACAGGCTAAAAGGCGTGCGGTCGAGCAGCGGTGCTACCCGCAGCTCGCCTGCCCAGTGGTGTACGCGTCCATCCACATCATCGAGACCGAGTTGGCGCGGCCCGAAGGCGATCTCGTCGAAGACGGTCGGGTTGAAGAGCATGGTGTCCGGATTCTGAAACAGCAGCACCACCTCGCGGCGAAAGCGCTGGTGGAATGCCGCCTCGCGCAATGCCGCGCGGTCGACCACCCGACCATCGTAGCAGACCGTCCCGGTCGTCGGTGGCAGCAGGCCGTCGAGTACCTTGAGCAGCGTACTCTTGCCGGTGCCGTTGGCGCCGAGCAGGACGACCTTCTCTGCGTGCCCCAACCGGAAGTCGATGGCGCAGAGGATCTCCTGGCCGTCCGGAAGGCGATAACCGACCTCAATCGCCTCGAGCATCGTCTACCGCGTCCGGCTGGAAGAACCCGCGCGAGCGCATGGCGAGCGCGATCTCGCGCGCGTCGTGCTCGGCGCGGTCGAAGAGGTGGACTGCCGTAGCGGCGCTCAGCAGATAGCGCTCGCGCAGTCGCAGCCGGCGCAGCCGGCGGCTCTCGGCCGCCAGTCGCAGGTCCTCGAACAAGCGGCGGAAGGTTATGATTTGGCTTAACACGAGCGTCACAAGATAGGTCAGATTCCGGGAGAAGCGAAGTGCGCGCAAGATGTCGATCCTGGACGCCAGGGTGAAGGTGAGAAAGGTCAGAAGGTAGACCCTGATGTTGATGAGTATCAGGTAATCGAGGCTCACCGCCTGACCGAACAGCGCGCCGGCCGCATAACCGACGCTGATCACGAGGTTGAAGAACAGGACCGCGCGCAAGGCCCGCCAGCCAATCGTCGGCGCCTGGCGACCCGCCAACACGGCGACCACGAGCAGGCCGGCCGCGAGCCACCACGGGTCGTGGATCGCCGTCGCCGCGATCAAGGCGATGGCGTAGCCAAGCAGCATCAGCCGATCCTTCATCCCGCCGCGCCTCTAGCGACGGCGAAGGAAGCTGACGACCAGCACGGTCAGCAACCCTTCACCGAGCCCGAGCACGACGTGCGGAACCAAGACGGCGGGCAGCGTGACCGCCAGGCCGAACGGGAAGAACAGGGGCTGGCCGTCGATCGTGTGCGCGATCGCCGGCTGCAGGCCGAGCACCACCGCGATCAGGGCGGCGGGGACGACGGCGGCCAGCCAACCCGCGGCGAAAAGGCCTGCGCGCTCCCAGCGGGGCGCCAGCAGACGGTATCCCAGGCAGGCCGCGACCGAACCGCCGAGTCCCATCGCCAGCGCGTTGACGGGCAGCACGGTGACACCGCCGGCGCCGAGCAACAAAGCCTGCAGCAGCAGGACGAGCGAAACGACGGCGAAGGTCAGCCAGGGACCGAACACGACGGCGAGGATGCCGATCCCGGAGGCGTGCACCGACGTTCCGCCGGGCAGCGGCAGCATCACCGCCATGAGCACGAAGGCGAGGGCGGTGAGCACGGCGAGCCGCGGCAGCAGCGTCTCGTCAACGCGGCGACGCAGCTCGCGTGCCGCGTAGGCCCACCCCCCGGCCGCGAGCGCATAGGCCGGCAGATAGGTCTGTGGCGAGAGAAAGCCGTCGGGGATGTGCATGGGTCAGAACAGCGCCGAGATCGAGAAGATCAGCCGATAGTTCTCCTTGCCTTCCGCGCCCTGCTGCTCGTCGTCCTCGTTGAGGTCTGTCGAGATCGGCAACTTCACGCCAAAGGCGAAACTCACGGTATTCCAATAGGCGCGGACGCCGGGCGTCAGGTAAAGAATGTGACCACCGGTGCCGCGCTCCGCTACACCATCCTCCTTGTCGCGCCCGAGGTAGAGATAGTTCAGCTCGCCCAACAGGTCGAGGCGGAAACGGTGCTCCGGGTTGGTGTAGGCCTTGTAGATCGCGGCGGTGTTGAAGCGGAATTCGTCGCCGAACTGGCCAGTGAACGACTCGCCTCCGTGGGCCGGATCGGCGTCGTAGGTGTTCTGCTGAAACCACAGGTTGGAAATATCGAAGTTCAGTGTCCAGCGCTCGTCCAGCATCTTGCTGGCCGTCGCGCCCAGCGTAAAGGTCGGCTCGCCGAAGCCGGTTGACTTGCCCTTGTCAATGTTGCCGTCGCTGTCGCGCAGGTTCGGGTTGCCGGTCGGCAGTGTTGCGCCGGCATAGACCGTGAAGTGCCAATCCTCCAAGTCGTCGAGGCTCTCGCGTTCCGGGACGAGCTTGAATCCGTCATCGTACGTGAAGCCGAGCGTCGCGTTGATAGCGGCATCGGCCCAGCCGTGGGTGTTGAAGTCGTCGTTCTCGTCGACCTTGTCGTGGTAGGGCAGGAAGGCGTAGAGCGATAGCCAGGACGTTACGCCGTAACCGAGCCCGGCCATCCAGAAGGTACTGTAGTCGGCCTCGTCGTCGGTCTCGGGTGTGTAGGTCTTCCAGTCCGCGTAGTCCACCTTGAAATACGTGAACACCTTGCCCTTGGGCAGCGTGGCCGAGGAGGACTGCTCGAGGGGCGCACCGGGTCCCTCGAGCGAGGCGGCCCCGAGGCCGGCGACACCGTGGTGGGCGGTTGCCGGCAACGCCACCATGGCGAGCGCAGTGCCGAGTGCAAGGCGGTAGCCCTTCATGATCTTCTCCAGACGAACACCGACCAGATGCCGAAGATGCCAAAGATGACCGCGAGGCCGACCGCAAGTCCGCCCAAGGTGCCCAGACCGGCCGACGGCGCCGACGCCCTGCCATCGGGGGCCGCTGCAACCGTAAAATCGCCGCCGTGTCCATCCTCCGAGAAGGCGCGCACGCGCCAGTCACCCGAGCGGTCGGGCACAAAGGCCAGACGGCCATTCGCGTCGGTCCGCCCGACGAGGAAGGGCACGGTCTCGGCGGGCCGATAGACCTCGGCGGACTCGTAGCTGAACGGGCTGCCGTCGGCATAGCGCAGCTCGACGATGACGGCGCTCCCAGGCTGCGCCGAATGACTCAGGCCGTGCGCGTGCAGCGTGCCGGCGAGCAGCGCCGCCGGCAGGGCGAGGAGGATTCTCACTGTCCGGCGCCGAGGGCGAAGGTCAGCGCCGTGGTATGGACGACCTCGTCGGCCTCGGGGCCGGAGTAAGGCGTTCGCGTGGAGGCCTGGATCAACTGCAGGCCGCCGTGCTTGACGCGAATGTTGAGGGTACCGTCGGCACCCGTCTGACCGCGTGGCTTGCCGTCGTAGCTCACCGTGGCATCGGCCACGGGCTGGCCTTCGGCGAGCACACGCAGGGTCAGCTTGTCCCCATCCTTCAGGACGAGGGGATTTTCCGCGGGCACGATTTCCAGAGGGGTCGCCAGGGGACTGGCCGCCCCGGATCCCCATCGGACGATGTGTTTGACGCTCTCGAAGCTCTGCCAACTGCCCAGTGGCGAGGCGGCTTCGGTCTTCTTCAGGTTCTTGGTGCCGGCAGTGGTCTTGGTCCAGTAGCCGCTGGACGTCAGCACGTAGAGGACGCCGCAGTCGCCCTCGATTTTGACGGGTGAGCCGTCCCCGGCCTTAACGGGTCGACGGCCGCCGGCCGCGTCCAGACAGACGACCGACTTGACGATGTCGGGGGCGTAGGCAATCTGCCGCGCTCCTGCATGGGAGACTTGGGGGTGGTGGCCGTAGAGGAGCTGGTAACCGGCCGCTTCTGGCTCGACCCACAGGTCATGCGCGACCGCGCCACTCATCCCCGCCGCCAAACCGACGCCAAACAGGAAGCGCGTCGTCAAGCTCGTCATGGGTGCGACCTCCGTGAAAATTCAGCGCGGAGAGTAACACGACTTAAGAATTGGTGGTACGCAGGAACATTGCTCCAGGGCAGGGGAAATCGGGTTAGGTTGGCCGGCCATCCCCTGCGAATGCAGCGCGCTGCCGATCCCGCGGGTCTGTACCAAGCCGGCCGCAAGCGGCCGGCGGGTAACGGGTTACGATCACCTCAAAGTCGCTCCGCATTCACCTGCCGATCCGCCGCATGCGGGCGTGTGATCGGCAGCAAATGGACGACTCTGGGCTGGCCCGACACTTGGCACCAGTGATCGCTGATGGGGCACAGCCATCGGCCGGCTGGCGCGGTTCGGGTCGGTTCCGGATCATCCCAACGCCTTTCGTGCGGTTCTGCAGTGTGAGACAGATTCCCGGTGGCGAGGTGCGCGAATCTTAGAAGTTCATGACGAATTGGTCGACGCTCTGCCCAAATAGTCGCGCAGCGTTCCGGTAGGCCAACGCGCCTGAAACCTCCTCAGGCAGTTGATCGAGCCAGTTGCGGATTTGGCTGACGACCTCGGCATAGGCGTGCCATCGTTGCGTCGAGTAGGTGTCGACGCCAACCATGAAGCGATCCGAATACTCCAGCAGTAGCAACTCCCACTGAGGGTCGAGCTGGCCGTCCGGCGCGACGCGCTGGTCGCGGACTGAAAGATCGATGTACAGATCGGGATAACGCTGAAGGTAGTCACGAAGCAGAGGTGGATAGGGATAAGCTCCGGCGTGCGCCCAGATCACCGTCGCCTCCGGCACCCGTTCGAACAAAGTGTCGATGACCGCCGGATCACAATGCAGCAGCAGCGGCAGACCCCGTGAGGTCGCCAGTTCGACGATTCGCAAGAACACTGGGCTGCGCCGGTCTTCGGCGAACAGATGCAGTTCACCGACAGCCCGCCAGGGACCGTCGGCGAGCGTCTGCTCAACGCGTTTGGGCAGGCCAACGTCATTCATCCAGGTCGCCTTGTCGGCCGGTGTGCGGTAGACGCCGAGCATCGGCAGAATCAAGCTCGGGGCTTGCGCGTGCAATTGCAGTACCTGTTCCGGCGGTCGACCGGTCACAGCCGCGGCGAGAACGCGATTGGCTTGCAGCTGCGCAATCATCGCCTCCGGCGCGGAGTGCACCGCATCCTCGGCGTTGTAATGCAGATGCGCATCGAACAACGGTTGATCGGCCTGAACCGAGGCAGCCGAGAGCGAGCTGGCGACGATCAGGACCAGCCAGTGAGGCCGCGTAGGACTTGTGGCAATCATTTACTCTCGCTCGCTGCGACGATGATCGCGAGTATACCGATTGACGATCAGCGGCACGGCCACTACTGCGTATGGCAGGCCGTGCAGCATCAGTGCGACGCCCGCGAGCAGTGAGCAAATCCGATAGGGTCAGCGCGGATGACGCTGAAGAAATAGAGTGGAATAGAGTGACCGACAAGAACCGCCAGCCTCCATGCTCGCGTTCCCCTGCCTGTGCTCGAACGCAGCATAAAGCACCCAGTCTGGCTTCAGCGCGCGCCTGAGTCGCCGCACCACGTCGGGCGGCTCCGATAGCGGTGCCTCGCTGGAGATCCGCTCGACGGTCGGGCCGCGCGCTTGCAGATTCAGGGCGCCTTCTTCGCTTGCCGTGAACGCACTCACCCAAGCGAGAACGCAGCGTTATCAAGCCGGACCGACCACGATCAAAAATATTGACCATTACAATATTGTGTATTAATAGAGCGAGGACGCAGAACGATTCGAGGTTTGGAGGATACGATGTCGAGGAAACATCCCATCATTGCGGTGACCGGCTCCTCCGGCGCCGGTACCAGCACGGTCAAGAATGCGCTGGAGCACATCTTCAAGCGCGTCGGCGCGAGGGCGGCGTTCATCGAGGGCGACAGCTTCCACCGCTACGATCGCGCAACCATGAAGGAGGAGCTCGCTCGCGCCAAGGAGAGCGGCCGCAACCTGAGTCACTTTGGCCCCGAGGGGAATCTGTTCGACAAGCAGCTCGAGCTGTTCCGGAGCTACGGCCAAACCGGCACCGGGTTGCGCCGGTTCTACGTGCACAACGCGGAGGAGGCGGCTCGCCATGAGTGCGAACCAGGCACCTTTACGGACTGGGATCCGATCCCGCCGGATACTGACCTGCTGTTCTACGAGGGGTTGCACGGCGGAGTCGTGGATGGCGACATCGACCTGGCGGCGGAGACGGACTTGCTGATCGGCGTGTGTCCCACCATCAACCTGGAGTGGGTACAGAAGATTCATCGCGATACCCGCGAGCGCGGCTACAAGCCCGACGACGTCAAGGACGTGATCTATCGGCGCATGTACGACTACATGCACTACATCCTGCCGCAGTTCTCGAAGACCCACATCAATTTTCAGCGCATTCCGGTGACGGATACCTCTAATCCGTTCTGCGTGTCGCAGATTCCGACCGCGGAGGAAAGCCTAGTGCTGATCCATTTCTTGAAGCCCAAGCCGAGCGTCGACTACAAGATCAAACTCAAGGGGCTCATCGACGGCTCGATGATCACCGGCTTCAACACCCTGGTGATTCCCGGCGGCAAGATGATGTATGCGATGGAGTTGATTCTGACCGAGCGCATTTTGGAGTTGATGAAAAGGCGCGGGCATCTGGATGACGCTGATTGAGGTCGCGCCGATGGGCAGCGCGTTCGGCTGCTTGGGCCAAAAACTGCTCATCGGCAACCCGCCCGCCTATCACGGGAGTCGCGTAGAGATTTAGTCGATCTTTAGGAGCTCGGGCCGAAAAAGGCGGCCAAGCTCGGGCGCAAGCCGACCACGGCCTATGACCGGATTCTGATCGGGCCGAGTGCTTTGCCGGAAGGTAGGAGCGGAGCAGGGCAGGGCGGGTTCCTGCCGTTCGGAACCGACTGGCACGGGAAGCCCCATTGGCGCCTTGGGTATCTTCGGGCGGATTCGCTACGGCTCGGCGCTGGCGGAGAGTTGGCTGGGGTGGAGTCAGCCGGTATTGGTCAATACGGCGGAGTCAGTGGGCACCGGCTCGGCGGGGGTGAAGACGTACCCGTATGTGGTGAGGCGATGTTTATCGGCGTCGACCGAGACAAAGGCCGCTGCCGTTTCCGCTGCAGATCATGCGACCGCTCGCATCGTAAGCCGCATAGGCGACCTGGATGATGCCGCGACCGCCGCATCTGTAGACGAGATCGCCGCGCCAGGTGTTGCGGCCGATCTTGCGCAGGCCGCAGTTGCGGCATCCGCGGTTCGTGGAGGTCACGCGGGCGACACGCTCGCTGGCCGGCGGATCGATGGTGACGATGTGCCGGACACGGTCGCCGTTCCACCCGGAGGACGAATCGATGATGAGACGTCCGCTGCAGTCGCCGCGCATGGCGAAGGAGCTGCTCTCCTGCGGAATCGGTGCCGGTGTCTTCGGGGGCGCTTGGACCACGACGGGTTTCGGTGGCGGCGAGCGGCACGGGCCGATCCGCTCGTCGAGCGCTTGCCTGACCGGTCGCAACGTCGGTGCGGATTCGCGCTTGAGGGCGCGTTCCAGGGCGACGAGGCGCGCGCAGTCCGTGCCGGCCTCGGCGAGACGTCGGGTGTAGCGGTCGATCCGATCGCAGTCGGCGATCGGTGCCACGAGGGCGGCGCGCGCCTTGGCGAAGCGCGGGTCGCCCTGATCGGCGAGACGTGCGGCCAGCGCGTGTGCCTTGGTGCAGTCGCCGCCGATGGCGGCGATCTGCTCCTGCAGCGCGTCGGCCTCGCTGCAGATCTGGAGCTCGGGCGCCAAACGGGTGCGGATGTCCAGGAAACGAAGGTTGTTGCGATAGCCCTCCAGCCCGTCGGCCAGGGCCTGTAGCCGGTCACAGTCGCCGTTGGCCTCGGCGAAGCGCTGCTCCAGGTCGTTCAGGTCGGCGCACTGGCGCAGCGCGACGGCGAGTCTCCCGGCCACGGCGGCGAGTGGCTCGCGGTCCGGGTCATGGCGCGAGAGGGTCGCGTCGAGTCCGGCAAGGGCCAGACAATCGTCCTGCGCGCGGGCCAGCTCGTCCTCCAGATGATCGGCGAGGTCGCAGCGTGCGAGGGCCTCGTCGAGCCCTCGGCGGATCTCGCTCAAGGGTGGTCGGCTTGCATCCAGCTCGACGAATGCGGGGGCGGTCTCGCGCGCCAAGGTGCGCAGCGCCGTGCAGTCCTCGGACGCATCAGCCAGCTGCGGGCCGAGTGTCTCGGCGAGACGGCAGGCGGCGAGTGCGCGATCGAGTCCGACGCGCAGCGCGGCCAGCTTGCGCTTGGGTTCATCAAGTGTTGCGATCTCTTGGTCCAACTCGGCGACGGCGAGGCAGTCGCCGGCGAGCGCATCGAAGCGTTGCGCGAGTCCATCGAGCCGCGTGCAGGCCGAGATCCGCCGGTCCAGGTCGGTCTTCAGGGCGCGGAAGGGCTCGCGTTCGAGATCGTAGAAGGCAAGCTCTTCGTCCAAGGTGGACAGATGATCGCAGGGCGGCTCGGTCGCGAGTCGGTCGGCAAAGAGCGCGGCCTCCTCGCAGATGCCGATCTCGGTGAGGACCGCCATGCGGATATCCGCGTAGCGCGCGTCCTCCCGATCGATCCGGTCCAGGCGGGAGGCGATCTCTAAAAGGGGCGCGACCGGGTCGCAGTGGTTGGCCAAGGCCACGGCGAGATCCTCGCGCAAGCCCTGCTCGGTCTCCTCCAGTTGCCAGAACCAGATACCGAGGCCGAGACCGACTCCCAGCGTTGCGAGTGCGATCAACCCCAGGAGCGGCAGGATCCACGCAGGGCGCCGCCGCGGGGGCGGCACGGTCGCGGGATCGGGCGTACCGACTGCGCGCGGCGGCCGGCCGGGGTCGGTCCCGCCCCAGGAGATCAGGACCGGGGCGTCGCCGATCACATAAACCGCCTCGTCGCCCGGGTTGACGATGGCGCGCTTCAGGAGCTGCGCGGGCTCGGGATCGTCCGGCTCACGGCGGGACAGCTCGTCGGCGAGACGGGAGATCGCGTTCAGGTGATCGGAGAGGACGCGGCGCGCTGCCGCCTGCGCCTCGTCGGGCAGATCCAGCAAAGGCCGCGGTTGTCCGGCCAGCGCGCTGGTCCAGGTGACCGTACCCGCGCCATCGAGGGCAATCTCGGGGCGTGCGAAGAGGGCCGCCGTTGCGCCCGGCAGATGACGTCTCAGGGTTCGGCCGAGCGCGTCGAATTGCCGCCAGGGATGATCCGGGGCCAGCCGATCGGAGGGAGGACCGGCGTAAACCAGGGTCAGGATACGAACCGAGGATGTCATCGCGGGCTCCCGAGCTGTCGATGTGACGTGCTGCAGATGATTCTAAGCCGTGTTCGGAGTCATCTGCGTCGCCGGCGACTTCCGCCCAAGCGACACTGCCGGTTACGCGACGTGCACGTTGGCTGGCCGCGACGGCACACTTCTCCGACCTCGCGATTTCGCCGCTGGTGTTGAATGACGGCTTGACCATGCCGGCGACGTCTCGAACCGAATGGATGCGATCCGCCGCTTGCAGCTGTCGGTCGACCTCCCCGCGCTTGGGGATGGGGGTTGCCGGTTACGGTCCTCGCCGCGCAGGCATTCACGATGCAGATCGTGCACCCAAATGAACGGCAATCTTGCACCATCCGGCTGTCTCGGGCAGCGTTGGGGCTTCCCGTCCAGCAACATGGTTGGTCGTATGACCAGGCTCTTCTCGATCATCGAATCACCGAACCATCCTCGATTCGACGCGCTTTACCAGCGGATCGGCATTCGGTCCTTTCCATTCGGTCACCGGAGTATTGTCCTTCCGGCGCTCGCGGGTCGGAGCGACATGACTGCTCGAAGGATTTCACGCAGACCATACGACGGGGCTCCGGGGTTCGAAACAAGAGCGCATTGCGGGCGCTGCGGAGGCTTGTCGTATGGTTCATGTTCCGCCCTTGACGATCGTCTGTCATCGGTGTCTGATCGACCGATCGACCAAAAAGGGCATCCGCGCATGACTCGATACAACGCGATCGTCGTCTTCGGGCTTCTCGCCATCTTGGCGGGGAGGGTTGGCGCGGTGTTGCCGCCGGATGCAGTGGAAGGGCTCAAGGCCGATGCCGAGGCCGTCCTCGAAGTGAAGGTGTTGGAGGTGCAGACCGCTGCGCATCCGACGGAGCGCTTCGATGTCCTCTATCGCATGGAGATCATCTCGGTGATGCGCTCGACCCCGGGATTGGAGCCGGGCGAGATCATCGGGGTGCGTTCTTACGGCGTGAGCCAGGCGCTCCTCGATCGCGGCTTTGTCGGACCCAAGATCCCGGACCTCCTTGAGCCGGGCTGGATCGGCACCGCCTACCTCGACCCTGATCCTCAGGCCTCCGGCCCCGACGCCATGCGCCAGTTCGTCATCGCCGCGCACGGCGACAGCTTCGTGGAGCTGCCGCCGGGTCCTCCCTCGCTGAAGTACAGCGTCACGCCGTCGGAAGGCGACCACAGATGAGGCTACGGAGTGCGGGTCTGCCCAAGGCCGCAAACTTGCGATATCAGTGACCGACTGCTTGTACAGGCGCGGTGCTTGAGGCGCATGCCGCGAGACCTACCCCTGATTCGCAGTCACGCCCCCGGTATCGATCCGGGGGAAGCAGGCGCCGGCCGGTGGCAAGACCGCGTACTCGAATGTGGCGGCAACGGTCGATACCCTCCGCGGACCTCAGGGCGCGCTTCGCCCGGACGAGCCAGGACGCTCCAGCCCGACCCGCCAGTCTTCGACAAAACTCTCGATCGATTCGATGAAGTCCGGATCATGTTCGCTCCGGTTGATGGTGCAATGCACAAGCACGCAATCGGGCTCCGCCGTCACGGTCCAAGCCAGGGCGTTCGGGCAGCCCGGGAGGGTGAAGCGCACGCCGTCGCGAATCGGCTCGCGCCGCACCGCGAACTGACCCCATAGGCAGTAGATCTCGCCCGAATCGAGATCCTCTCGCCAGTTCAACACCCGATCGATTGCGTCGCACCACTCGGCTAAGCGCGGCCCCGTAATTCGGTCGCGCAGCTGATCGGCAGACGCGACGAGGCGAGCGGTGCCGAAAAACTCCATCGGTGAAACTCCTTTCGCCGGGCGGCGAGATGCTCGGCGTTCCGACCCGACGAAACGCTCCGGGATCGCGCGATAGGCTGGAAGATCAAGCGCTTCCGGGTCGTCGAAGAGCGCATTGAGGTGTTCTCGGTCTTCGGTCTTCCAACGGCGTTGTCCTATGCTACCTGATTTTCGTCCTGCCGAGCCTCGATCCACATCGTCGAGATCGATCGAGTCAACCGATACTGCCTGTTGGCACGCGGCAATTCGGTGGCCTAAGGTTGATGCATGAACTGCCGATCCCGACGCATCGCGGGTCTGGATTTGGGCTACGATGCTCGCTCCGGACCGAAGCGCAAAGACAAGGACGCGAAGACAGGACAGGAAGACAATCGGTGTTGCCCACCACAGTCGAACCCACAAAGACGAGGAGATGCTTCCCATGTTCATGAAGGCGATCCCGGCGGCCGTCCTCGCCGCCCTTCTGACCACCCCCGCAGCCGCAAACCCCGCGATGGCGGTTGGCCAGGCAAAGCCGAACAATTTCTGGTGGCCTGACCAACTCAACCTTCAGCCCCTGCGCGACCACGACCCGGCGTCCAATCCTTACGGCACGGATTTCGATTACGCGAAGGCCTTCGCGAGCCTTGACCTCGCAGCAGTCGAGGCGGACCTGAAGGCGTTGATGACCACATCGCTGGATTGGTGGCCCGCCGATTTCGGCCACTATGGCCCGCTGTTCATCCGCATGGCTTGGCACAGTGCCGGCACCTACCGTGTGGCCGACGGGCGCGGCGGTGCCGGTGGCGGCCAGCAGCGCTTCGACCCCCTCAACAGCTGGCCCGATAACGTCAACCTCGACAAGGCGCGGCGTCTGCTTTGGCCGATCAAGCAAAAGTACGGCCGCAACATCTCCTGGGCCGACCTCATGGTCCTCGCCGGTACCGTCGCGATGGAGGATATGGGCTTCAAGACCTTCGGCTTCGCAGGTGGCCGGCCGGACGACTGGGAGCCCGACATTGTCTACTGGGGTCCAGAGGCGGACATGCTCGGCCGGGAGCGCTACGACGCAGACGGCAAGCTGGAGAATCCCCTCGCCGCGACACAAATGGGCCTGATCTATGTGAATCCGGAAGGTCCGGGCGGCAATCCCGATCCGCTCGCGGCCGCCGAGCAGATCCGCGTGGCATTCGGCCGCATGGCCATGAACGACGAGGAGACCGTCGCCCTGATCGCCGGCGGTCACACCTTCGGCAAGACCCATGGCGCAGGCAAACCGGGCGAGTGCGTGGGCCCCGAGCCCGCCGCGGCGCCGATCGAGCAACAAGGATTGGGCTGGGCCAACAGGTGCGGCAAGGGCAACGCCGAAGACACCATCGGCAGCGGCCTGGAAGGGGCGTGGACCGCGGCGCCGACCCGCTGGACCATGCTGTATCTGAGCAACCTGTTCAACTACGACTGGGAGCAGACCCGCAGCCCGGCTGGCGCCATCCAGTGGAAGCCGAAGGATGGAGCGGCCGCCGACACGGTCCCCGATGCTCATGTGGAAGGCGTCAGCCATGCACCGATGATGTTCACGACAGATCTGGCGCTGAAGTTTGATCCGACCTATCGCGAGATCTCCAAGCGCTTCCTGGACAACCCGGAGGACTTCGAGCTCGCGTTCGCGAAGGCGTGGTTCAAGCTAACGCATCGCGACATGGGGCCCCGTGCACTGTATCTCGGCGATGAAGTGCCCGAAGAGGTGCTGTTGTGGCAGGATCCGGTGCCGGCGGTCGTCCATGCTCCGATCGATGAGAGCGACATCGCAGCGCTCAAGCAGCGCATCCTGGCGTCCGGTCTGACAACGGGTGAGCTGGTGCGCACCGCCTGGGCGTCGGCATCGACCTTCCGCTCGAGCGACATGCGCGGCGGTGCCAATGGTGCGCGCATCCGCCTGGCGCCGCAGAAGGACTGGCCGGTCAATGATCCGGCCAGCCTGGCGAAGGCGCTGCAGACCCTGGAGGGCATCCAGACGACCTTCAACGACGGTGCATCCGGGGGCAAGAAGGTCTCGCTCGCCGACCTGATCGTCCTCGGTGGTGCCGCGGCCATCGAGCTGGCGGCCAAGGATGCCGGCTACGACGTGGCCGTTCCCTTCACGCCCGGGCGCGCGGATGCAACCCAGGATCAGACCGAGGTCGAGTCCTTCGCCGTCCTCGAGCCGACGGCCGATGGCTTCCGCAACTACTTTGCCGCCAGTAACCGGCTGTCGCCGACCGAGATGCTGGTGGACCGTGCAGACCTGCTGGGGCTAACCGTTCCGGAGATGACGGCACTGGTCGGCGGGATGCGCGCCCTGGGTGCCAACAGCCGCGGCTCGAGGCTTGGCGTGTTCACCGATCGCCCCGGCCCGCTGACCAATGACTTCTTCGTCAACCTGCTCGACATGAATACCGTATGGTCAAAATCGGCGACCACCGCTGGGCTCTACGAGGGACGAGACCGTGCGACGGGAGAGCTGAAATGGACGGCGACGCCGGTGGACCTGATCTTTGGATCGAACGCCGAGCTGCGTGCCATCGCGGAGGTCTATGCGTCCGCGGATGGAGGCGAGGAGTTCATCCGAGACTTCGTTGCTGCATGGACCAAGGTGATGACGGCCGACCGCTTCGATCTTAAGCGGGGATAGCGAGAAGACGCTCGGGCCGTTGCTGGCGGAGCACGGCCCGAGCGTTCGGATCGAGACGGCGATCGTCGTTTTCTGCTCCGGCCGGCCCGGCGGCGTTGGGGTTGCGGCGTCTCGGGCAGTCGTCCGCCGCCGCCCACGGAGGCCGGGCCGGACGGGACGTCATCCGGCATCGACGGGCTCGGTCAGGCCGCGGGGATGTTCTGATTCAGGTGAAACCTCAGGTTGCCGGGGTCATAGCGTTGCTTGATGCGGCCGAGGCGCTTGTAGTTAGGCCCGTACGCGGCGGCGACGCGATCGGTTTCGTCCGCAGACATGAAATTCACGTAGACGCCGCCGCTGGCATAAGGCCGCGTCGTGTCGAAGAAATTCGAGACCCAGAAGGCAACACTGTCGAGCTGAGAGACCGACGTAGCGGGCAAGGCGGCTGACGATACAGGGCGTCTCCACCACGCTTGCATCATCCGCAGGGTTGTCCGGTCGATGAACGTCGGAGGGCCCCTACGCCATGACGCGGGCGCGATGCGCGCGCGGGCTGATGCCGCGCACCCGCTTGAACGCGCTGCTCAGCGCGTAGGGCGTGCTGTAGCCGACCCTCGCGGCAACCGATCCGACCGTTGCATTCGGAGCGCTCAGCCGATCGGCGGCGAGCGCCAGACGCCATTCCGTGAGGAAGCTCATGGGCGGCTGGCCGACCGCGTCATGAAAGCGCCGCGCGAGGGCCGCGCGCGAAACCCCGAGCCGCCGGGCGAGGCCTTCCAACGTCCAGGGGTAAGCGGGATCCTCGCGCAGCAGCTGCAAGGCGTGTCCTACCATCGGGTCGGCCTGGGGCGGCGACGACGCCGGCGTCATGGCCTCCGGTCGGGCAAACCAGGCGCGCAACGCGGCCGTCAGCAGCAGATCGAGCAGCCGATCGAGCACGGCGACCTGGCCTGGCCTGTCCTCGCCCATCTCATCGCAGAGTATCGAGACCAAGGGCGTGCTCCGTTGATCCCGGTTCAACGACAGCAGTGGCGGCAGCGCTCGACGCAGACGCTCGCTGACATCGTCAGTCGCCTCGTACGCGCCGACCAGCATCAGGGTCTCACCCCGAGGATGATTCCCCCAGGTCCGCACGCCGAGCGTCATGTGCTCGGCCAGTGAATCACCCTCGGGCGAGCAGCAATGCTGCCCCAGGTGGATCACGACCGTGGTCGGCGTGCCCGGATCATCCGCGACGCTGTAGTGATCGGGACCGCGGGTCACTGCTCTCCGGGCGCGGCGAGGCGGGCGCCTGGGCGGCCGAACGTCGCCTCCGGGAATCGGGCGCGCAGTGGACGCTCGTGCGCTGCGCCTTCTTCAATCAGAACTTCGAGGATCTCTTGGTCGAGACGATGCCGCCGTTTGCGCCGAGCACGGCGACGCGCTGCCAGCCGATGCGGTCGGTGCGGTGGCTCGTGCAAGATCCTGACGGCCGTGACGATCGGGTTCGTCTGTCACCCTTGACGTGCCGTGCGGGATACGGGCGTACTGGACCCTGTGGTTCCGCACGCGAGACAGACAACGGTGGACGCCCGAGTTTGGCGTTCTTCGGAAACAGCGGTGCCGTGCTCCGGAAGTCCAGTCGATTGACAGGGCCGATACCACTCGTGACCATATAACGGATATGCGCGTGAGCGTAATATCGGGTGCTGCTCTGGTCTGCTCCGTTCGATTCGAGGGGACGGCGGATTCAACCGATCGGTAATCTCCCATGCGGCGTATCGAAATCAGTCATGTCACCGAGTACCTGTTCCCGAGCCGGGTGTCGCTGTTGCCCCACAGGCTGCTCCTGCGTCCACGGGAGAACCACAACGTCAGGATCGAATCCTCGGTGCTGGAGATCAGTCCGGCCCATACCCTGCAATGGAAATGCGACGTGCTGGACAACTCGGTGGCGCTGGTGAGCTTTCACGGGCCGTCGGACCGGCTGCGCGTCTCCAGCAGCCTGGTGATCCAGCACTACGAGGAGAATCCGTTCGACTTCTTGGTCGATGATTACGCTGTCATCCACCCGTTCGAGTATGCCGAGGAGGACCGGGCGGAGCTCGCACCCTTCCAGCAGTCCGTCTACCCGTCTGACCGAGACGCAGTGCAAGGATGGCTTGACGGCCTCGGTCTAGAGCAGCCGATGGAGACCTTCGCTCTGCTCGCTCGCATGAACCGAGAGATTGCCGGCCGTTTTTTCTACCAGATGCGCGAAGAACCGGGCGTGCAGCCACCCGCGCTGACATTGGCGAGCGAGAGCGGCTCCTGCCGGGACTTCGCGGCCTTGTTCATGGAGGCATGCCGTTTCCTCGGGTTGGCAAGCCGCTTCGTCAGCGGTTATCTGTTCGCACCGGCCACCGCGGCAGGCAACGCCTCGACCCATGCCTGGGCCGAGGCCTACCTGCCCGGCGCCGGCTGGATCGGGTTCGATCCCACCAGCGGAGAGGTGACCGGCAATAGGCACATCGCCGTTGCGGTGGCACGCCACCCGGAAGCTGTACCACCCGTGGCCGGAAGCTACCTCGGCTCACCGGATCAGCGCCCAGTGATGACGGTAGCGGTTCGGGTGAGCGCGCTCGCGGGCTTGTGATCGGTAGCTCTCACCCGCGATGATTTTTCATCGTTTCGCCACGATTCCCGGCGCTCAAGATCCCCTAACTTGGCTCGTGAAATCGGACACATCTGAACCGGTCAATTCAAACGGGATTGGGGCGGTTACGTCCGCACAGCGGGCTTTCGGGCTACACCGTAGTGTCTGCTTTCGGTAGACGTTCCCACTCCCCTCTATTCGCCGCGCATGCCGTGCGGTTCATGCCTCATGTCCCGAGGCATGGTGCAGCCAGTCGGTGTAGTCCCGGTTCGGTCGGACGCCGGTCGAATCGGCTTGGACCGCGGCATCCTCGGTCCGATCGAGAGCCGTGCCGATCACATCGGACGGCGACACGCCGAACCGTCGTCGAAAGCGGCGGCTGAAAGCGCTGGCGTCGACGAAACCCCAGGAGGCGGCGACCTCCGCGATCTTCGTGCTTCGCGGGTCCGTCCCGCGCAACTCGCCGTAACAGCGGGGGGCGTGCTCCTGCATGCCGGCGCCGGCCCGCAGGCGATGGCGCGGAATCATGATCGCGTGCAGGTGCATTGCCGAGGCCTCGGAGTCGAAGGCCCAATCGCGCAGGTAGATGTGCCCGGCGAGCAGACGCAAGTGACCGTCGGTTAAACAATCGGACTGCAGTCGCTAGTCAGACTCAGCAGGCCGTCGCCAACGCGTCAACGCCATCGCTGACGCGCTAAGAGCGGACGCCCTCCGACGACTTTGGGGCGCTGTTCGGCGACGGGTCGGGCCTCAGGCCGGAAATGGGCATCGCTGTTCGCGGAGGGCGCCAGGGCCGCCATGATGCGTTGCTGCGAAATGACTTCGGCAACCGCGACGCCAACAATTGGACGACCAGAGAATGCTTTATGAACAGTGCGCATTCTTACGCCTTGACGGTGGCTCTGGCCGGAATACAGCCCTTTGCAGCAACCAGAGCATAGCGTTCGGCGGCGGCGTCCCCTGCCGCAAGGTCGAGTATGCGGCGAACTGGTGGCCCTGGGGTCACGTTCTCAGGGCGTCTCGCGTATCCTCTCGGTGTGAGCCGAAGGGCCAGGGTCTCCCTCCAGCGCTCAAATCAAAAGAGCCGCGGCAATGAAAGGGCTGGGGGGAGGGCGTCAGTCCCAGCTCGCCGCGTCCCTCGGCAACCGACCGAAGTCGTCGATGGCCCTGACTGCGCAAGGCGGCGTTTCCGACCACTGCCAGAACACCAGGTTGCGCGGGATAGCGGTGCCCGGGGCCGCGTTGGCGCCGGGTGCGAAGCTCGGAACGATGGCTGCCCGGACATCGGCGGCGATGAGCGCCTCAGCGATTCGCCAGGTCGGCGGATCGCGACCGCGGTCGGCCAGGTCTTCCCACGCGCAATCGAGGTCGGCCGGCACGATGCCGATGCCGTCGAGCACATCCGGGTCGGTCAGATCGGCAACGCCGGCGCAGTCGATCCGGTAGACCACCAGCGTCATCGGTTGGGCCTTGAACGGGAGTCCCTGCTGGGCCTCCATCCAGGCGGTCGTCGGGTCCAGCGCGGTGTAGAGCGCCGGCCTTCCAGGGCGATTGAAGCGCCCGCCATGTCGGGCCGCGCCCTCGCCCGAGGTCGGAAGATAGGCCCAGCGCGGGTGGTGGGCGCGATAGACCTGGCCGCGGAATCGGTGCGTCGGCGGCGAGGGCTGCTTAGGCGTAGCCGCCATCGGCGAGGCGCGACAGGTACGCTAGCACGGCCTCCGCACGACCTTCCTTGAGCAGGTCTTCGGCGGTCTTGTCTCCGAAAGAGGGCAGCGGCTGCGAGCGGAACCAGGCAAAGGCGCGGGCGGTGGACCCGGCCCAAGGTGTCACCCGGTTGATGATCTCGACCGTATCGCGCAGCCGCTGCTGCGTCTTCGGCGATGCGGCGCGATCGCGCCGCGTCACAGCATCGCGCGACAGGCCCGTGGCGCGGGCCAGCTCGGTCTTGGTCACGTGCAGCACATCGGCGAGCTGCCCGGTCTCCACGGTGCCGGACTGCGACAACAGCGCGGTCAGGTCTTCAGCGGCGGCAGACATGGTATGCCCCTTGGAATGACGTTCATCATCGTCAAAGTATGCGGCATTACGGAGCGAACGCAAATCCAAAGCGACAACATCGCGCGGCCGCCGGCTTGAAGAACCGATGCGACTGAAGTGCTCACATGGACAGTCTATAAGCCTGAAAAAACCCGAAGCCGGGGAGGGCGCCTGCGCGGGTCGGTTGCGTCGGGTGCGACACGCCGATCGACGCGCCGGCCCAGAGCAATCCGGGGCCGAAAGAGCGCCAAAACGTGGCGCTAACCCCGCTAGCGGTGCGAGGCGGCGCGGCATCTCCGACGCCCTCAGCCGAGACTGTCAGTGCGCCGATGCATCGGGAAGCGCGCCCCCCTGTTCTGCGTTCTTCAAATCGCTGCCCTGATCGGCACCGAGATCGGCATTCAAGTAGGCCGGGACCATGGGCAATTGCACGTCCCAGCCATTGGTGTCGTCGATGCCGACCTTGGCGTCCTTCAGCGACACATTCAGCACATGGCCGCCGACACTTCGATCCGCGGATAGAAAGTGCAGATGCAAGCCAGCCACGTTGACGCCGTTCATGAAGGTGGGGCACCAGAATCCCATCAGCGTGCCCTCGACCTCTTTGCGCTCGAAAACGGCTTGATTGCGTATGACGTCGATCAGCGGCGGATAGGGTTTGTGCTGGCGCGGGACGCTCCGATACGTGATGTTCGCGAAGTGACCATCCACCCGCACGGCATAGGCGATGTTTCGGCTCGGAAGATGGCCTTCGAGCCATGCCGAAAACGCTGCGAAGTTCTCCAACTCCGGCGCATCGAGCACGCGATCGGGCACAAAATGCGTGACTGCCATGAACGGGGTGCCCGTCGAGGGCGGCATGACGTTCATCGAACCGTCGAAGGTCGCCTGATAGACGACCCCGTCGAGCACCATCATTTCTCCATCGGCGGCATCGAAGGTCCCAAGGCCGATGTCTCCCTGGTCTAATACGTCGTCCACGGTTGCCACGCTGTCATAGATGCCGGAGAGCAGGGCGTCGATGGTCGAGACCTGGTATAAAACGTCGCGTTTGTCCTGGGCCTGCGCGCAGAACGCGACGGCGATCAACATGCCGGTGCCGAGCGCGCGCATGGACTTGCTCCGGTTCGTAAAAAGGGAAGGGCGTCGCATCCGGCGTTCAGGATGCCTCATGCGAAGATGTTCTGCACCTTGTCGGCGACCGCCAGCCCCAGTGCATGCTGCTGCTCCGCATCGAGATGCACGCCGTCGACGGGACTGCACAGGTTTTCATAGCAGGCGACGCGGCAACAGGCCTGTCGATCGATCAACACGTGATGTCGGCTTTCACCGGTGACGATTCGATCGCCGGGGACTCACCTTCGGGGCTGCCGCATACCTTAAACGTTTTGCAGGCAGATGGTGCACCCGACGATGTTGGTGAGGCTCGGAGGTGCGTCACGAGGAGTCGACCGAGTTCCGGCAGTGTGGAGAACACCGATGGGTCACACCGGAAAAGAACAGGGCCGAGCCGTTGGATTCGCATGAGCGCAACGGGCGCAACGCATCAAAAACACCCCGATCGCGAGCCGCGCCTCCAGGTCCGGATGCCGACGCCTCGATCAGCGGCCTGTGCCGAGCACGACCCCCTTGGTGCGAAGGTCTTCGAGTAATTCTGCCCCGAACGCGACGATCTTATCCGGTGCGGTGTGGCCGAGTTCCGCTGCAATCCGATTGAGCGCCGCGCGCCCTGTCTGCGGGCTCGTCTGCTCCCCCAGCAAGATCAGCAGGCGCTGGGTCACGGCGTTGATCTCGAGAAAGGCGATGTCGTCGTTCGCCGTGCGATAGACCACCAGATGGGTCGGCTCCGGCGGCGGGGCATCCGGTCGGCAGTCCGGCCCGATGCGATGGACAGGGAAGCGATAACTGAGATTCCAGGCCAGCGGCGAGACCACCGGGCGGCCCTCGAGCAGGTCTCCGGTCGGATCGATGCGGGTGCGGTCCGGCTCCACATCGCTGATCTGCAGGGCCAGCTCGACCCATTCGTAGTGCGCCAGCTCAAGAAGAAAGGGTGGATCCCGAGGATCGTCGGTGCGTGCGCTCTGTAGGAAGTCGAGAAACTCCTGACCCAGCTCCAGGAAGATCGGCGTCTTGGCGCGATGACGGACGAAGAAATCTCGGATCAGGTCATCCCAGCACGCATCGGACAAGATCCGGCGCAGCACCGGGAAGTTGCCCGCGAGCAAGGCCGACACGTTGTTGAACACCAGATCGCGATAGATCGCCATGCGGCGATCCTCGACATCCTCCGGTCCGGGAATCCGGGTCGGATCGCGCAGATGCGCGGCGAAAGCGCGCTGGCGTCGGATGAAGTCCGGTTGGATGATATCGGCTTGCTCAGGCATCGGCCGCGCTCCGCGCCGATCGCGCCGCATGGACCCTTTGGATCTGCTTGATCCGATCCACTTCGCGAACCAACTTCTCTAAGGGCGGAATGTTGAAGTCGCGCTCAAGGAGCGTGGGGAAGACCCCGAAGCGCGCGTAGGCCAGATCCAGCAGCTCCCACACCGGGTCAATAACATCCGCGCCGTGGGTGTCGACCCGCAGATCCTCGGCCTCCACGTAGTGACCTGCAATGTGGCCGTAGCGGATGCGCTCCCCCGGCAAGGCGCACAGGAAGGCGTGCGGGTCATAGCCGTGGTTGACGGCGTTGACATGGATATTGTTCACGTCGAGCAGCAGGTCGCAGTCGGCCTCGACCAGCACGGCCTTGATGAACTCGATCTCGGACATCTCTTGCCCCGGCGCGCCGTAGTAAGAGACGTTCTCCAGTGCGATGCGCCGCTCGAGTATCTCCTGTACCCGGCGGACGCGCCCGGCGACATGCCGAACCGCCTCCTCCGTGAAAGGGATGGGTAGGAGGTCGTAGAGATGGCCGTCGTCGGAGCAGTAGCTCAGGTGTTCGGTGTAGGCGCGGATCCCGTGCTCGTCAAGAAACGCCTTGACCTGCCGCACGAAGTGCAGGTCGAGCGGGGTCGGGGCACCGATCGAGAGCGAAAGTCCGTGGCAGACGAAGGGATGGCGCTCGGTCAGCGCGCGCAGGCGGCGGGCATTCACCCCGCCCATGCCAATCCAGTTCTCCGGGGCGATCTCGTAGAAATCGACCTCTTTGGGCGGACGTTCGGCCAAAGGCCCCAGGAAAGAGCGCCGCAGGCCGAGACCGGCGCCGGAAACGGGGTAGGATTCTGGGGTCATGCCGAGAATGGGCTCCGGTTCGAATCGTGATATCGATGATGACCGCGGGATCGGAGACGTTCTTTCCCGAGTGTGCTCGATCTCGTCCGCGACGTGCGATGCCGTTCGGCAGGCGATTACCAACAGGTCCAACACTCATTGAATCGGTGCCGGCTTGGTCAGGACCGCGCCGGTGGCCGGCGGGCGCCCCTCGCTACTGCAAATGTCGTGGCGACCGCTGCAGATTGCCACCAGAGCCGAGGGATGGTCCTCGATGACGAGGACTCTGGGCCGGCGAGCGTCACATGCGGCGAATCGGTCGATGTCGCCGGCGACGTTCACCCGCTTTTGTCGTCCCAGTCTCTATCGCTTTGAAACAGATTACCTTATTCGGACTGCACTCGATTCGATTGCACGAATCCTTGTAACGCATCGTGACGACGTCCGGATCTTAAGGTCACGATTTCTGCCACGTCGCGTCGCGTCTGCCCGACCGTATGCAGAACCAAGGTCTCCGGGGCGAGGCAGATGGCGTCGCTGCACGCTTGCAGACGCAGCTCGAAGGTTAGCCAGGCGCTTGGCTCCACCGTGGAATTGGCCCGCTGCTGCGGATTTGGCTCAAGCGTCGTTTCGATCCGGACCCGGCCGCGGTAGACCGCGAGCGGTTCGCGCTGGAATCCGAGTCGGACGATCTCCGGGATCGGGTAGGCGGGCGCCGCCATCTGCCAGTCCGCACTGGTCCGGCTCATGCGCAGGGTCGTTGCAATGAGCTCGTCCTGCAGCGGTCGGTGGGCATTGATGTGCCAGCCCGGTCGTATGGTGAGATCGATCACTAGATTTCCACTGCCATGGTCGCCCGTGCTGGTTTTGGCGCTGATGCGGGCGTCGGCCCGCACGGCGCCCCGCGCCGCGTATTGCAGGGGTCCGGTGTCGCCGTGGCGCAACAGATTCAGCGCTGCCAGCAGCGACGGGAAGGCGCTCGGGGCCTGCGCGATCAGGCCCGATGTGCTCGCCAACAGGGACGTCGCGCGCCGCTCGTAAGCGAGCTCATCGGTCCGCCGGTTCAGCTCTGCCAACAGTTGCAGGGCCGCCGAGGTGGCGGACGGCATGACACCGTCGGCGACGTCCTTCGGCCGTGCCATCAGCGGCGTCTCCTCGGCGGCCTCGCCCATGTACAGACCGCCTTCGCCGTGGTCGGCAAAGCGCTCCCAGAGGGCATCCGCCATCTCACGGGCCCGCGTCAACCAGCGCTGCTCGCCAGTGGCGTCGTAGAGCGCAATCATGGCCTGTCCGAGAAAGGCGTAGTCCTCCAGAAGCCCCGGCTGCGCGGTGCGCCCGTCGAGATAGACGCGGTTGATCCGGCCCGGCGCCGAACGCTGCTCGGTCCAGAGCAGCTCTGCGGCGCGTTCGGCAGCGCTCAGATAGCGAGGCTCGCCCAAGGCCTCGGCGGCCTCCGCGAGCGCGGCGATCATCATGCCGTTCCAGGCCGTTAGAATCTTCTCGTCGCGATGCGGATGCGGGCGTCCCTCGCGGTGCCGGTAGAGCCGCTGATTGATGGCGTCCAGCCGCTTCCAAAGCTCGACGGTGGTCAAGCCACGGGCGGCGGCGAACGACTCCGGCGCCATCGGCAGATGCAGGATGTTCCGCCCCTCGAAGTTGCCGGATTCGGTCACCCCGTAGAGGGCGATGGCGAGCTCGGCATCCTCGGGCGAGAGCATGGACCGCAGCTCGTCCGGGGTCCACAGGAAGAACAGACCTTCCTCGCCCTCGCTGTCGGCGTCGGTCGCGGAGTAGAAGCCACCCGCCGGGGAGGTCAGATCGCGCAGCACGAAGTCCAGCGTGCGCCGGGCCGCACGACCCAGCTCCGGGTCGCCGGTCAGACGCCAGCCGGCCAGATACAGGCGCGCGAGCTGCGCCTGATCGTAGAGCATCTTTTCGAAGTGGGGCACGAGCCAGTCGTTGTCGATGGCGTAGCGGTGAAAGCCGCCGCCGACCTGATCCTGGATGCCGCCGCGCGCCATGCTCCGAAGCGTGAAGACGGCCGCCGTCAGCGCGGCTTGATCGTCTCGGCGCAAGGCGTGGTCGAGCAACAGCGCGAGTCGCGGCTGCTGCGGGAACTTTGGGGCATGACCGAATCCGCCCTGCAGCTCGTCATGCTGCTCGAGGAGGCCCGCGACCGCCCGATCGACGATCCGGTCTTCCAGCTCGGCCGCCTGTGCTTCGGCGGCGAGCGCCTCGGCAACGGCATGAGTGATCGCGGCCGCCCGGGCGCGCATCTGTTCCGGTTGCTCTTGCCACAGGGCACTGACGCGTTGCAGCAGGGCGCTGAAATCCTCGGGCGGGAAGTAGGTCCCGGCGACCATCGTCTCCCCCTCGGGCGTCAGGATGCTCGACATGGGCCAGCCGCCGCTGCCGGTGAGCAGTTGCACGGCGGTCATGTATACCTGGTCGATATCGGGTCGGACCTCCCGATCGACCTTGATCGCCACGAAATGCCTGTTCAGCAGATCCGCGATGGCGACGTCCTCGAAGCTCTCGCGTTCCATCACATGGCACCAGTGGCAGGTCGAGTAACCGATGGAGAGGAACACCGGCTTGTTCTCGCGCCGGGCGTGCTCGAACGCCTCCGGCCCCCAGGCATACCAGTCCACCGGATTGTGGGCATGCTGGAGGAGGTAGGGGGAATCCTCCACGATCAGGCGGTTGGTGTAGCGAGGACGGCCGTCGGGAAGAAGATGCTCCGTGCGGGGGCGGTAGTCCGGCCCTTTGGCCTCGAGCGCCGCCGCCAGCCGGCGTTTCAGCTCGGGCGGGTCGGTTGCCGAGACGTCTTCCACCGCTTGCGCGCCGACGCCGCCCTGCGCGGTCGCCAGATAGAGCAGCAGGGCAAGGCAGACGAGTATGTGGTTCATCGGTGTTCCTCGGAGTGGGAAAATCGCAGGCCTATGCGTGGCGTCGGTGTCGGAAGTGGCCCGGCCGATGACTCCGTCCTTAGGTTCGAGACTCAGGCGACCCGATCGAGCATACACTCGGGTGCGCGATCCTCTGCCCAACCCCGGCACCTGGGTTGCTCTCTCGAATCAAGCGAGGACATTGCCATGGCGACATCGATTGCGATCATCGGCGCGTCGGCGATGGCGCTTGAGCTGGCACAGTCCTTCGATCGGCTCGGCAGCCAGATGACGATTCGGGCTGACCGAGGCGCTGGCGCTGGCCGAGCTTCTGTTCCCCTATCTGACGATGGTCGAGCGCCTCAAGCCCCCGGCGCAGACCTTCATCAAGGCCGGGCTGCCGAGCCCGTTGCCGGGACCGGAGAAAACCGCTGCATCGGTGAGCGAAAAACATTCACCCCACCGGTTGTTGTTGACCGCCGATCTGCCAATATCGTGCTCTCGAGGTCATTTCGGCCGGCGGAGGCATACCCATTGGACGGCTTCATCCAGACCTACGAGGCGACGATCCGCCTCGTATTTTTCTTTGGCATCTTCGCGCTCATGGCGATCTGGGAGGTTCGCGCGCCGCGCCGCGCCCGGACCCTGACCCGACTGCAACGCTGGACCAGCAACCTCGGGCTGGTCGTCTTGAACACGGTCGTCCTGCGCATCCTCTTTCCCGCGGCTGCGGTCGGGATGGCCGTCTTCACGAGCGCGCAGGGGTGGGGATTGCTCAACGTGATCGACCTGCCGGGCTGGCTCGCGGTGCCGGCAGCCATCGTCGTGCTCGACTTCGTGGTTTGGGTGCAGCACGTGCTGTTTCATGCGGTGCCTGCGCTGTGGCGGCTGCACCGGGTACATCATGCCGACCTGGACTACGACCTGACCACGGGGGCCCGCTTTCACCCGATCGAGATCGTCCTGTCGATGCTGATCAAGTTCGCGGCCGTCGCCGCGCTCGGTCCGCCTGTCGTCGCCGTCATCCTCTTCGAGGTGATCCTGAACGGCATGGCCATGTTCAACCATGCCAACGTGCGCCTGCCGCTCGGGGTCGAACGCGTATTGCGTTGGTTCATTGTGACACCCGACATGCATCGCGTTCATCACTCGATCGAGGACGACGAGACCAACTCCAATTTCGGCTTCAACTTGTCCTGGTGGGATCGCTTGCTCGGCACCTACCGAGATCAGCCGCGGGCCGGTCACGAGGGCATGACGATCGGGATTCGCGACCACCGCGATCCGAGCCGCGTCGATCGGCTCGACGGGATGCTGGTACTGCCCTTTGTCGGGCAGGTGACGGACTATGCGATCAATCGGCGGCGCTGGGAGGATCAGCCTCAGGATACGCGGCCATGAGCAAACCGGTTCGAGCCTGCGATGATCTGCTCCCTGATCTCGATCGAGGGCTTGGCTGACCCGACCCAACCGATGCATAAACCCCACGGAGACCAACGCATGAACCATTGCCTTCAAAGCGCCGGAATCGCGCTCGTCCTGGCATTTGCGGCCGGAGCCGCTGCTGCCGAAGAGGTCACCCTGACCGATCGGGGCCTCACCCTGAACGCCAATCTGGAAACGACCGGCGCCGATTGGCAACAGGGACCGGTGGTGCTCATGACCCACGGCACGCTCGCCCACGGCGGTATGGAGATCATGGAGACCTTGCAAACGGCTTTACAGGAGCGCGGAATCAGCTCGCTCTCCATGACGCTGAGCCTGGGGCTCGACAACCGCAGCGGCATGTACGACTGCGCCACGCCACACACCCACCTGCACACCGACGCGGTCGGCGAGATCGGCGCTTGGCTCGGCTGGCTGCAGAGTCAAGGCGTCGAGGAGGTGGCCCTTTTGGGACATTCGCGCGGCGGTAATCAGTCGGCCCGCTTCGCGGCCGAGCACCCGGAAGCCCCTCTCGAGGCCGTGATCCTGATCGCACCGCAGACCTGGAGCGAGGCCGCAGCAGTCAAGGACTACGACAAGCGTTTCGGCAAGGCGTTGGAACCCCATATCGCGCGGGCGCGTCTGCTCGATTCGGAAGGTCGCGGTGCCGAGATGCTCGAACCGGTCGACCTGATCTACTGCGCCGAAACCTCGGCAACCGCTGTGACCTTCCTTTCTTACCACTCGCCCGATCCCCGCATGGACACCCCGAGCCTGATCCCCGACATCAAGGCCCCGGTCCTGGTGATCGCCGGCAGTGAAGACGATGTTGTCGAAGGGCTGATCGAGGCGGTGCAGCCCATGGCGGACGGCGAGCGCGTCAACCTGATCGTGGTGGACGGCGCAGATCATTTCTTCCGCGATCTCTACGCGGAGGAGATCGCCGACGAAATACAAACGTTGCTTGATTAAAGGAAACGAAGGGCGATCACGCACAATGCGGTGCCGGTCGCCATGGGCCGCACTCTCGGTGATGGCGCGGTCCAGATCGTCGAGCCGGTGGCGGGTGAACTCGTAGGCGATGCCTCGGGCTTGGGCTTGGCGCTCGGTCAAGCCCACCTGTGCGACCTCCGGGTCGGTGAAGGTGACGCGCGGGATCACGCGATCATTCGACGCGAAGCGCTTGATGCCGAGGAACAAGCCGTTGACGGCCGCGTACCAGGCTTGGTGAGTGGCCACATGGGCAAACTGATTGGGGCCGACCACGTCGCCGCAGGCGAGGATGTTGGGATAGCGGGTCTGCAGGAAGGCTTCGGTCTCGATCGGACCGGCCGTGGTGAGCGGGATACCCAAGACCTCCAGTCCCAAGCCGGTCACACGCGCGCGCCGCCCGATCGCGCAGAGCAGGAGATCGAAGAGGAGCGCTTCCTCGTTGCCGGCCGAGTCCGGATCCGGACTCGGGCTCGGCCCGGAGATGACCACGAGCCGCTGCTCTCCGTCCACCACCTCGCAACGCAGGGTTCGGGTGTGGGTCATCAGTCGCACGCCGTCCTCGCGCAAGCCCGCCTCGATCGGCGCGACGGTGTCGTCGTCCTCTTTGGGCAGGATGCCGGAGCGCGCGACCTGAGTCACCCGAGGGCCGATGGCCGCAAACGCCTGGGCAAGCTCGCAGCCGATCGGTCCGCCGCCGAGGACGACCAGCCGCTCCGGCTTCTCGGTGATGGACCAGAGGCTCTCGGAGGTGACATGACGCACCCCGTCGAGTCCGGAAATGTCGGGGACGATCGGGGCGGCACCGGTGGCGATCACGATGGCTCGGCTGGTTCGGGTCCGCGCTCCTGTCGGCGTGTCGATCTCGACCAGGTTGCGATCGAAGCGACGGGGTCTCGGCCAACCGGCTTAGACCCGGCGCGCCTCAATCCGCTCGACCACCCGTTTGGTCAGAAGCGGAAAGACTCCGAGCAGCGCAAAAGAGCCGAGCAGGGCGGGGGAGAGGATCCCCGATAGGCTGTCGAGGCGTGCGAGCTGGGTGCCGGCGTTCACGTAGACCAGGGTCCCCGCGAGCATGCCGACCTGACTCACCCAGTAGAAGGTGATGGGCTTGATCGGGGTCAAACCCATCAGCAGGTTGATCACGAAGAAAGGAAAGACGGGGACCAGGCGCAGGGTGAAAAGAAAGAAGGCTCCGTCTTTTTCGATGCCCTTGTTGAGTGTTTCCAGACGCGCGCCGAAGCGTCGCTGCACTGCATCGTGAAGCAGAAACCGTGAGACCAGAAAGGCCAGGGTTGCGCCGATGCTGGACGCGAAGGAGACGATCAGGGTGCCCACTCCCAAGCCGAAGAGGGCGCCGGCCGCGATGGTCATGACGGCGGCCCCCGGCAGGGACAAGGCGGTGACCGCCACATAGCCGGCGAAGAAGGCGCCGATGACCGACGCAGGGCGCGCCGCATACCAGGCGTCGAAGCCCTCTTGACTTGCCTTCAGCGCATCGAGGGTCAGGTAGCGGTTCAGGCCGAAGCCGAAAAAGGCCCCGATCGCCACGACGATGAACATCGACAGAGCGAGCTTCTTCATGGGTGTTCTCCGGGGAAACCGTTCTGATGGGTCGTCGATGTCGAGTTCAAGATGCGCGAAGGCCGTCTGTGTTTCAGCGACCGCATGCCGCACCTTACCGCCGCGGCGATTCAGTTCCCGTTGCGTGCGGTCTTCGAGACGTTGCTCCACGGCGCCGCGGGTTTGGCGCTCCAGCCGACTGTTCTGTCGCGGCACCGACCCGGGCGAATATTTACAATATCTGTACGGTAGCGGAATCCACGCGATCGCCTATATTCGCTGGATGTAGGGGGGTTCTGCTCGGCCCCGTCGGGTCGAGCGGGCGACATCGAACGTTTTCTGCCTCGGACCTTGTTTCACATCTGTCGTAGATGATTAAAGCTCACTCTCAACGCGTATTGCAGCCGTACTCGGCTCAAGTACAAATCGCCGAATCCGATCACGCTCGAGCGCTTTCGATGGATGGCGATTTGTGGGAATTTCACTTTATCTATGCCAACCATCGTGGGGGCAAAACAAGCACAGCTCGACAGCAGGGTCGCTTCACCAGGGCGGCTCACATCAGGCGTCGGGATTTCGAAAAGGTGATCGAAAACCCTGTCACGGACGACGGTCAAGTGGACCAACGCATACTTGATTTGGCGACGTTTCTGATCGGTGCACAACTGCCGTTCGAGGCCTCGGATCGATATGAATACTGGCTCTTGGATCCCAAGGACTGTTCGCCCCTCGCACTCATTTTCTCTTGCGTAGAGGCGTCGGAGATGGCGTCTTTTCCGAAACTCACGGATTGGGCTGCGCTTCCGGCCGCGGTAATGCCGATTGAAACGACCGAGGCTGAGCGCAACAGGTCATATGGGCCCGTGAACTACCGATTGGAAAGATGTGTCGCCGAGCGAGCCGGTCCCAAACCGAGAGCGCAATGGTTCACCCGGAGGTTCAACGAGGACGAGGATTTTCCACCGTTCTTGGTCCGCGAGGAGTGGGAAAACGAAGAGCACCAGGATCTTTGTCAACGCTATCTGCATCGCCAAGCACCGCGTCTGCTGATGCTGCATGGAGTAAGTCTCGAGGCACGGCGCAGAATGGAGCTGGCGGCAAAGGCGAATGCGCTGGACGTGGTGCGCTTCTATCCGCTCTATCCGGAAATCGTCGATCACGAGGTGATGGATAAGATCCGGATCGAAGCTCGCCTTCGGATGGCAGCGGGGGAGACGGCCTATGCAATGGGCCGCCGGGACGGCGTTCTGTACCAGTGATGCGGATGGTTTTTGCCTCTCAACGGAGCACTGCAGCAATGCCGAGGTGCTGGAAACGCTCCGGCATCGCCAACACACCCGTGGCTTTCTGGACCCGTCTTGTCTCGGCCCGCACTGACGTGCGGGGCACTCACTGCGAACCCCTCGGTCTGTTGAAACGCAGGACCGGCGATCCCGAAGGTTCTGCGAAGGATGAGTGGTTCGAGGCAACTGAGTTTCGGAGCGTCCGGGTCGTCGAGGCGGTGCAAAGCCCGGAGACGATCGGCAAGGATGCCTCGACGACGGCGCAATGGGGGAGAGGTAGCCAGCCACGAACCCGTCCCCGTTATCAGCAAGATTGTCATGCTCGTGCCGTTCACACGTGTCTCATAAGTCGTAGTTATGACGCCCGAAAATGTCTGAGTCGCGCAGCATGTACTGAAAAGCTTATACTGCATCGCCAGTGTCGCCGGGAGTCGCCAAAACAGCGCCGACATCCCGTGGGGCGGTTCAAGATCCGTTCCTTCGGCATCGCCAGTCGACCTGATGCTGGGGCGGATCAGGTCACCGTTTCCTCGAGGTAGCCGAGGTTCACACCCTGTATGGAGTCACCTTCCAATGATCGCAAGTAATCCTTTCGCGATTGTGTCCGAGAGCCTTTCGCTCGACCCGGGCGTCATGCAAGCATACGTCGTTCTGATGGTCATTTTGGTTGTCGGCGGCACGCTGCTCGACGTCGTACATAAGAGAAGCGCCAAATACTTTTTCGAGAGAGGGCAGTCGCTGAAGAAGATTGCCAAGCGCGACGTCGGTGGCGGGGAGAAGCTCGGCATCGCCCTGAGTACGGTGGCAAACGAGGTGTTGACCTCGAGCGAGTTCCAGAATCGCGACCGTCGTATCTCGCACCTCTTTACGATGTATGGCTTTATCTTCTTCGTCGTGACCACGGCCGTGATGATCTTTGGCCTGCCCGTCGCCGAGGGCGAAGGCGCTGGGCTCGTGCCCCTGCTGTGGCATCTGGGAGCGCTTTCGATCTGCATCGGCGGTTACTGGTTCTGGTTCAAGATCCGGGTCGATGTGCGGTCCGAGGGTAACGAGTGGCACAACGTGCACCAGTCCGACCTGTTCATCGTCTCGCTCTTGCTGATGGCGACCTTTGCGCTGATCTGGTCCTTCGTGCAAGCGTCTGCCGGTGCGACCTCCGTGCTGAGCATCATCACGTTTATCGTCTTTATCGCCGCGGCAACCACGCTGTTCAGCACCATCCTGTGGTCGAAGTTCGCACACATGTTCTTCAAGCCCGCCGCAGCGTTTCAGAAGAAGGTGGCGGTTGCGGATGGCTCCTGCGACAAACTGCCCGAGATTCCCGATTTGTCCAGCGCCGAATGCAAAGAGCGTTATCCGGACATTCCAGAGTACATGGGCGCAAACCCGCCAAACATGGGGCTCGGCATCAAGCGCGAAGCTCCGGCCCACTATTGATCTCGCGTAGCGATCTCAAGTCACGAAGAGGAAACGAATATGCCAACCTTCGTCTATATGACGCGCTGTGACGGTTGCGGCCAGTGTGTCGACATCTGCCCATCGGATATCATGCACATCGATCCGGTGGTGCGCCGAGCCTACAACATCGAGCCCAACATGTGCTGGGAGTGCTACTCCTGCGTAAAGGCCTGCCCGCACAATGCCATCGACGTCCGGGGCTACGCCGATTTCGCCCCGCTCGGCCACTCGGTCCGAGTTAAACGTGACGAGGAGAAAGGTGTCATCGCATGGCGGATCATCTTCCGCAACGGCGAAAAGGACATGAATCTCCTGGCCCCGATTACGACGAAGCCTTGGGGAAAGCACATTCCTCAACTGGCAGACGCGCCGGCTCCCAGTCAGGAGATGCGCGACGGCGAACTCCTGTACAACGAGCCGAAGTACATCCGATTCGATGACGGTGGTTTGCACACACTCGAAGCCGCCGGGCTTCAACTGAAAGTAGGGGTGTACGAATGATGGGTTACAAGACAGTCGTTGAGGACGGCATCGACATCCTGGTGTGCGGTGCAGGGCTGGGCGGAACCGGTGCTGCCTTCGAGGCACGCTACTGGGGCAAAGACAAGAAGATCGTGATTGCCGAAAAGGCGAACATCGATCGATCCGGGGCGGTGGCCCAGGGGCTTTACGCCATCAACTGCTACATGGGCACCCGCTTCGGCGAGAATAACCCCGAAGACCACGTTCGTTACGCGCGCATCGACCTGATGGGCATGGTTCGGGAAGACCTCCTGTTCGATATGGCGCGCCACGTGGACTCGACGGTGCACCAGTTCGAAGAATGGGGCCTGCCGTTGATGCGCAACCCGAAGACGGGCGCCTATCAGCGCGAGGGGCGCTGGCAGATCATGATCCACGGCGAGTCGTACAAGCCGATCGTCGCCGAGGCTGCCAAGAAGTCCGCCGACATGGTCTTCAACCGCGTTTGCGTCACCCATCTGTTGATGGATGAGTCCAAGGAGAACCGCGTTGCCGGGGCCGTCGGGTTCAATGTGCGCACCGGCAACTACCACGTCTTCAAGTCCAAGACGGTCGTCGTCGCTGCCGGCGGTGCGTCCAACATCTTCAAGCCTCGCTCCGTCGGCGAAGGTGCCGGCCGCGTGTGGTACGCACCCTGGTCGTCGGGCTCCGCGTATGGCCTGATGATCGGTGCCGGCGCGAAAATGACCCAGATGGAGAACAGAATCGTTCTCGCCCGTTTCAAGGACGGATACGGTCCGGTCGGTGCGTACTTCCTGCACCTCAAGACCTACACGCAGAACGGCATGGGCGAAGAGTACGAATCCAAGTGGTTCCCTGCCCTGGAGAAAATGGTCGGTAAGCGCTATTTGGACGTCGAAGCGTCGCACCTGTCGCATCGCCCGATTCCGACCTGCCTGCGGAATCACGCGTTCATCAACGAGGTCAACGCCGGACGCGGTCCGATCCATATGGTGACGATGGAAGCGTTCCAGGATCCGCATCTCGAAGAGATCGGCTGGCATAACTTCTTGGGTATGACGGTCGGCCAAGCGGTATTGTGGGCGGCGACGGATGTCGATCCGAAATATGAGAATCCGGAGCTGACGACCTCCGAGCCCTACGTCATGGGTTCTCATGCCACCGGGTGTGGAGCCTGGTGCTCAGGTCCGGAAGACCTATCCCCGCCGGAGTACTTCTGGGGTTACAACCGAATGACCACCGTGGAAGGTCTGTTCGGTGCGGGTGACGCTGTCGGTGGAACGCCGCACGCTTTCTCTTCCGGTTCCTTCACGGAAGGCCGGCTCGCGGCCAAGGCGGCCTGCAAGTACATCGATGACGGCAAGGCCGAAGGCATCCGCGTCTCCGATGAGCAGATCAATCGTCGCAAGGAAGAGGTCTATAAGCCGATGGAGCACTATAAGCTCTATCGAAACGAGATCACCGCCGGATCGGTCAACCCGAACTATATCAACCCGCGTCAGGGGTTGGATCGCCTCCAGAAGCTGATGGATGAGTATTGCGGCGGGGTGACGGTCAGCTACATGACCAACGAGAAGCTGCTGCATATCGGACTCAAGAAGCTCAAGCTTCTGGAAGAGGACCTTGAAAAGATTGCGGCGGAGAATATCCACGAGCTGCTGCGCGCCTGGGAGCTGAAGCATCGCCACCTCACTTCCGAGGCTGTCATGCATCACACGCTGTTCCGCAAAGAAACCCGCTGGCCGGGTTACTACTATCGCGGTGACGCGATGAAGGTGGATGACGAGAACTGGCATGTGCTCACGGTCTCACGCCGGGATCCGAAAACCGGCGAGTACAGCATGGAGAAAGCGCCGTGCTACCACCTGATTGAGGACAAGCAAGAGACTGCTGAGGCTGCATAAGCCTTTGAGGAAGACAGGGCCTCTGGAATCGGGGCCCTCGTCTTCTTCTCGCCGTTCTACCCCGCTTGTTGGATGAGCGCTAGGTTAAGCGTGATAAGCGATTGTAGAGTTTTCACGTAACACGCCTGGCGATGATCGAATGAGTTTGATCGCTGTGAAGCCGGCGGGTTGAGCTTGAGCTTGAGTTCGGAACGAGATTGCCAAGCCGCACACCGATAGCGATGTGAAATGAATATTAACGATAAGTCTGACGAGGAAATTCTTGAGATTGCTCATCCGCTGTGGGACGAGTTGATTCAATTCTCCAACAAAGGTCAATACGGAAAGTTTATCAGGAAGTTCTCGTATGAGCTGCTGCTCGGTTTAAACGAGGTTGAGCTTGGTAAGCAGTTTGCTCACAGCGAGCTGTCCCGAAACCTGGTTGAAGAGCGAGACTTTCTCGGTCTCATTCGGCGTGGCGAGCATGTCACCTGTCTCTATCGCGTGCGAAGTACGACGAAGGATGGGGAGTGGTTGGGAAGAATGGTTCTCGGCTATGAGAAAGGCGAGATCCGTATTTTCGCCGTGTCGATTTTCTGAGCGTCATGACAGACACCATCGAGCATAACAAGTACGTCGAGCTCAAGTACCGCGTTGTCGATGCCAAGACCGGACATGTGTTGACGGCTGTCGATTTTCCGCTGGGCTACGTCCACGGCGTCAACGACGTCCTGTCGCCTCAAGTGATGGCCGAACTTGAGGGCAGAGCAGTCGGAGATACGCTGTCGGTTGAGCTGGACTGCAACACGTTGTTTGGTCCCCGGGATGAGTCTCTCGTGGTCACTGATTACATCGAGAACGTTCCGGAAGAGTACCGCGAGGTCGGTACCACGATCCTGATGGAGAACGAGCAGGGGGAGACGAAGACCTTCCTGGTCACCAGGGTCGACGACAGAACGTTGACCATCGACGGGAACAACCCCTTGTGTGGACGACAGGTCGTGTTTGAGCTTGAGGTATTGAACGTTCGAGATGCGACGGATGCAGAGATCGCAGCCGGTGGTAAGGTCGAGAGGCCGCCTGTGCTTACGGGTGTAAAGACCGTACCCCTCTAGCGAATGATCGAAGAAAGGCGTGAGCTAGGGCTTCCGCTAAGGGAAAAAGAGAATGCAGCTTAATCTCGATCCGACTCTATTCGATGAATATCAGTTTATTCTAGTCCGCGAGCTTGTGCAGAGTATCAGGGTCAAGCTTCAGGAAGCTGGCTTGAGTGGTGAAAAGCTCGAAGAAGCGACAGCAAGTATCGCATTCAGTGTTGCCAGTACGATCGATGATACGGCGGCAATCGAGATCGACGGCAAGGAAGCACACCCCTACCTGACATTTCGCACGTCGGATGAAGAGTTAACTCACTGCGGCGAGAACTCCTACACGCATGAGTTCGTGTACGAGGCCCTGCAAATCCTGTCGAAGAGATCATCCGAATGATCACAGTTGGGTTGGGTGTGTATTTCGAGTCGGCTGAAAGGCGTGGGTCGACGCGACCGCTGCCCGCCAGACCATTCGATTCTTCGGCAGTGAATTTTGATATTTCATACCCTGGCCGGCGCCCGCAGCATTGTCGGTGCGCTACGTTCAGTCCACAGTGGCATGTCTAGAAAAGGTGACCTATGAGCGAGCAATCTAAGAGCAGACCAAAAGTTCCGGAAGGCAAAGTGCGTTTCCATAAGACCAAGCAGATGGAGCCCAATGAGAAGGGTTTCGTCGGATATCAGACGATCTGGGAATCTTTCCAAAAAGAGGTCACCTACAAGACCCCGAAGCGGCCCTAATCTCCGGTGAGGCCGGAGGCGTGACTTCTGCCGTGGCCTCACTCGATTCGCGAATATCAAACGGCTGAGCGAGTGCGGGACTTAGGCGATTGCCGGAGACTTTCGTACCAGATGATGCAGGATTGGCGTTCGCATTCAAGGAAGGCTGGCGGGAGCATAGCAGGCTATGTGACCGCCAGCCCGACACCGAAGGCGGGCGTCAAGACAAGTCAGATGGTATAAAAGTTGACAGAGATCGCCTTAGGTCCGGAAATGGACCGTGTGCTGGTATGTGCAGTAGACGGAATCGAGAGGTCCAGCGGTTTGCTCGCCACCCGCCGGTTGACGGCCGTAGCAATCTTGGCGTCAACCGCGCCTAGAGTCGGTTTGGCGCCGATACCTGCGCGGGTCACGCCCGTCGAGAAGCCGGCAGGTCTCGACATGGCGCGGTGTATCCGATGAGGTGGCTGTGTGGGCGAGAGGGTTCACCGGCGGTTGTTCGATATTCATTGAGGACTGATCGTGAGTGATCGCCGCAGTCCTAGGTGCGAAAATCTGAACCTCCCAAAATCTGAACACTGAGGCTAGGAATCACCGAAGGGGCGCCCGGGTGTAACGGTCCTTCGTCCGCTGGTGCAACGGATGACGTCCATGCCATTTTTTTGCGGTGGAGGACGCCTTGCCGCTCTGATCGTTTTAGCCGCTCGGTGACGTCGCGGGGTCAGTTTCCACTCGACCGCCGTACTCTTTTTCGTCGGCAGTTGCATCCCGAACCAAAAGCACCTTCACCTGGTAGATCACCTCCCTGCCACAGAGCGGGTTGTTGCCATCAAAAGTGATCTTGTCTCCTTCAATCTTGGTCACCAGAAAACTTTTCATTTCACCGAGATTGTTCTCCATCAGGATCCGCGTGCCGACCTGGCGATACTCCCGCGGCACAAGCGCCACCTTTTCGGTGACCACGAGTGACTCGTCTCTCGGACCGTACAACTCAGTGCAGTCGACAAGCAGGTCGACCCGCTGACCTTGCGTCTTCCCTGCAAGCTCGCGAGTGATCGTCGGAGCCATGATCTCATTCACCCCGTGAACGTAGTTGAGCGGGCGGGAAACTTCGGTCAGAACGTCACCGGTCGTGCTGTCTCGCACGAGGTAGGTCAGCTCAACATACTTGCCGTCGGTAATGGTGTTTGTGTTGTTTTCGGTCATCGTGAAGCTTCCATCGGCTTTTTCGGGTTCCGAGGGTCGGGTTTCATGCGACCTGCCGCGGGACCGTCTTCCCGCCGCGGGTTGCAGACGACCGACCGCTGGGTGGGAATCGCTGCGTCTTGCTGTGAGTCGTTGAGAGGCGTCGGTCTGCTCAGCGCGTCTGCCTGAATGCGAAGAGCGCGTCAGGTTGAAAAGAATGACACCGGAAGGTGGAGTCAACCCCTGACCGGGGCAAGGGGCGCCCGGCCGGAATGGGTGATCCAAGGCCTCAATAGAGTTGGTGCGCGAGGGGGGGCTCGAACCCCCACGGATTGCTCCGCTGGAACCTAAATCCAACGCACACCTTTTTGTCCATTTAATGTCAATACCTTAGCGCATACTGCCCCGCGCTATAGTGACTCGACGGGACGTGTCGTGACGGTCGATGCCTGCGTTGCGTCACGTTCTCGTCACGCTGTTGCGGCTGCGAATACCCAACCGGATCGGGATAATCCTATCTTACTCGGGCCCGATTTCGATAGCATTCTGACGCTCAGCTTGAGAAAGGACAAACCGTTTCCCTGCGCTGGTTCGTTGCAGTTGGCCGCGCGGCCGAGGAGGTTTGAATCGGACGACGGTGTCCAAGTGCTCGGCTGCGTCGCGTGTTCGCAATCCTTTGCGATCAAGGTTTCCGCGTTGAGGGCAGCGCTTGGATTGCACCACCGTATGACGGAGGGCACTTCCAGTTGCGGACGAGATCAAGGGAACCCGGAATTCTGTTCGAAACCCGGAAACGGTCCCGGATAAGACTGATCGAGGTGAGCGGATTGTGGTCAGCGAATCGTAGCGAAACGACCGGCCCGTCAACCGCGCGTTTTACGCTCGGGTTTGGATACGTTGCTCGGACGTCGAGGAGGCGAGGGGCTTCGGCGGTGCGTCCTCCTTGCGATCACGCACTGTCCGAGACACCTTCAACGCACAGATCGGGCAATCCACGGCCCGGCGCGAGAACGCCCCTGCCAAGTAGGGGATCGCGCAGCGCTCACAGTTGCGGAAGAGCACGAGCCCCGTGGTGAGGTCGCGGGCAATCACCCAGCCATGATTGATGTCGATGGGTGGGCCGAGCGTGTCGGATCCCGTCAACCCCGCCATCTGCTCCAGATAGAGACGGTGCCCCGTCAGCAGCGCCTCGATGTCGATGCATCGCTGAACCGCCGCCCCGCCGAAGGCGCGATACAGGCCTGTAAACAACGATGCGTTGGCCTGCCGACGCGTCGTGCCGAGCAGACTGCCGGTGCTTGGCAATTGACCGGGCAAAGGCTTGCACCCGTGGATCTCATGGTGCAGTTCGCGCAACACAGCCGGGCGCAGACCGCTGATCCGGCCCACAAGCGAGGTGCGCATGCCGCGTCGGATCAGGGCGATCGCCAGCTGGGTCCTGGCGTGATGCTGAAGTCTCATGGCTGCGCGACCTCCTCGGCGGCGAGCAGAATGGCCTGCAGCCCCAACCCGAGTGCGGATGGGCCGGTCGTCCGAAGACGTTCCTGCAGCCAGCGCAAACGAAAACGCGGTCGAAACAAGAGCACGCCCGAAGCGGCCAGTTCGCGCAGCATCGCGAGCGAGGCATGACGCAGGATGTCCAGCACTTCACGGTCGAGACCATAGACCAAGACAGCCTTTTCGGCGTCCGAACGCGCCATCTCGCGTGCGCCGAGCAGCCACATCAGATTCAGGGTATCGACCTCGCAATCGAGGTGGGGCGCAGGGTTGGGCCGGTCCGGTCCCACGCCGGCGGCCGAGGGTATGTCCGTCATCTTCGTTCTCACGGCAGAAAAACAAGTTGGCGGTGCTATAAGCGTTCTGATAAAGCGAAATTGTCAAACTAAAAAGGGTATTCTGCGCTCTTGTGACGCACTATAAAGCGATTTCTCGGCATTCGACTCGGATGGTATGACCATGGTGAATGGCATTCAAGATTCTGATTCAAAACAAGAAGTTTTCTGGGATAGCGCCGAATTCGCCACGCGCCTGGCGCGGGCGAAGGGCGTGCTGTCCACGAATGCGTTCGCGCAGAAGTGCGGGATTTCCGAGAGTATCTTCCGCAAGTACCTCGCGGGCGCGAGCGTTCCCGGGGCGGACAAACTGGTCGATATCGCCCGCGTGGCCGGTGTGTCCCTGCTCTGGCTGGCGACCGGGCAGGGGCGCGCCGAGGACGGCACGGACGCGATGGTCCGGGGTCCGGTCGACGTGGATCTGTTGGAAACCCTGCTCGAGTCGGTCGAAGGCGGACTCGAGGAGATCGGCGCGACCTTGACGCCGGGGAAGAAGGCCAAGCTGGTCGCGGCGCTTTACAGCCTCTATCGCAGCAGCGAAGACGTCCGCAAGGCGCCGGTGTTGGAGCTCGTCAGGCTGGCGAGCTGAGCGTGACCGAGTGCACGGTTCCGCGAGTCCGACCCGGAATGACGGTCGCTCGACGCGTTTTTGCGTTGACCCGGTCGATGCCTCGGGCGACGATCCGACGCGCTCGACACGACATAAAGACTTTGGATCACGAAACAGCGGAGGTTTTTTCGATGATCGACAACAGTGATGAAATCCGTTCGACAATTCGCGGGATCATGGGCGACAGCGTGCCTAAGCCGAAGCCGTCGGAGGCGGCGATGCCGTCGTTGAGCATCGATATCGGCGGCATCAATCTCAAGAATCACAACGCGTTCGAACGCGCACATCCCGATCATGGAATAGAGCTTCCAGCGATGGCGGCTGCGCCGACGGCGGCTCAGCACTGCCACCGACAGCACCGCAGCATTCTGCGGGTGCTCGGAACTATGCTGCTGTTCGCCGCGATCGCCCCGCTCTACCTGGTGGAGTTCCTGTCGGACATGCCCGACAACATCATTCTGACCATCGGATTCGTGGCGCTGCTCGTGAGTATGATCAGTTTTACGATCGCGACGATGCTCGAACCGTCCTGATCCGAGGGCGGCCGCTCGTCCGCGAGCGGCCATGCCTCTTCGGGAACACACCGGCCGCTGCCGATGCGTCCCGGTCGTGACGACGGCACCGGCGCTGCCCCGTTCGCCCTCGGGAGGGCACACCTGCCGGGGAATGTGCCGGCGATCGGTCCGTCGGTTTATGCGGTGACGATGGGCCGGCGGCAAACGACAAGTCCATGCCGGCCGTCAACGCCCTATTCCTTTCCGTGTGTTTGGACGCCGGGCCACCCCGGCCGGGCGCGCTGCGCCCGTCGCTCCCGATGGCCGATAAAAAACCCTAAAACCCGCGAAAGGCGTCGAAAAACGTCATCTTGAGCGGCTTCTCTGCGCACGCGATTGGCCTACCATCTGTTCGGCGTTCGAGGACGCTTTCCGCAACGGCCTAGGCTTCGGCCGCGCTGCCGGCGGGACGATCTCGAGCGCGTTCCATGTCGGCGGCGGCAGCGTCATCGTCTGCCCGGCCAGCCGGCCCGGATATCACAGACAGCGATTCGGAGCCCGGAATGAACAACACCATCGGAGGAAACCTCCGTCACCTGCGCAGGCGATCCGGTCGTACTCAAGCCGAGGTGGCCAAGCGCGCCGGGGCCTCGCAAGCCTGGATCTGCCGCATCGAGACCGGCGACGCCAACCCGACCCTCGCCAGCTTGCGCCGCATCGCCCGCGCTCTGGATGTCGAGGTGGTGGATTTGCTGCAACGCCCCCCCGAGCAGGGGCGCCCGACATGAGCCGAGCGACACGCGATTGGGCGTGGAGCCGGCGGGGACTGACGCTCGCTCAACGGCTGGTGCTGCTCGCGCTGGCCGAGTATGCCGACGAACGAGGCGAGCAGTGTTTCCCCTCCCTCGGACTCCTGGAACGGATGACGGAGCTCAGCCGTCGCGGCATCACCAAGGCCCTGGGCGGGCTCGACGGCACCTTGATCGAGCGTGAGAAAGGCGGACCCGGACGAGCGACTCACTACCGGCTTCTGCTGTGCGCCTCGCAGAAAGATCAAGGGTGCCAAAGGAATCGGGAACTCCTGTCTCCAGGCGAGGGCAGGGCGCTGGTTTCCATGAGGCACCCTGTGCACCGGGTTGGGGAGCCCGGTGCCCTATCCGGGAGGGGGGAACAACATGTCATAGGGAACACTGTGCCCATGGGTAGGGCAACCGGCTCTGTCGGTCGAGAACCGGCTTCCTTTTTGATCGGGAACACAGTGCCTCCGAACCGGGATAAGAGCCGTCATAGAACCGTGAGTGAGCCGTCATTGCTCCAGAGCGACGATGCTTCCGCACCGGTAGGCCCAGGCATCCGCGCGAGAGGGCGCACACCCATCCCGCCCGACTGGCAGCCCAGTCAACGGGTCTTCGACTGGGCCGCCAAGCACGACATGACCCGCACCTGGGCCGCGGCTCAGGTCGACGAGTTCGTCGTCTACTGGACCGACACCGGCACACGACGCGACAGCTGGGACGCGACCTTCATCAACCGACTGCGGACCCTGCAGGCAAGCGACGCGACGAGGCAAGACCATGAGCCGGAGCCCAGATTGGCCGACAAGGACTACAGCGTCGGGGCCACCCCCCTCGATCAGATCCCTTGGCTCATCCCCGATCCTCTCGGCTGAGGATCTGGCCGCTGTCGGTCGAGCCGAGGTCAACCGACTCGCCGCCGAACGGCTCCGAGCGGCCCAGGCACACCTCGAGCGGGCCGTCGGGAGCTGCGGGATTCCGCGCCGCTTCCTGGACCGGACCTTCGACGGCTACGTGGCGCACACGCGGGCACAGCGAGAGGCCCTGGCGGTGTGTCGCGGCTACGCGCAACGCTTCGAGGCGCTCAGACAGCGGGGCAGCTCGCTGCTGCTGGTCGGCGGTCCCGGGACCGGCAAGACCCATCTCGCCTGCGCGATCCTCACCGAGGTGATCCGCACCGGCCGCACGGGGCTCCTGATGTCCATCTCCGGGGCGCTGCGGATGCTGCGCGACGCCTACTCGCCGGTCGCCAAGCGCTCGGAGATCGAGAGCTTCGCACTGCTCACGACCCCGGACCTGCTCGTGCTCGACGAAGTCGGTGTGGCGATCGGCACCGACGCCAAGCGCCGTGCCATGCTTTTCGACGTGCTCAATGCCCGCTACGGGGAGATGCGCCCCACCATCCTGATCGGCAACCTGACCGCCGCCGAGATGGAGACCTATCTCGGCGAGCGCATCATGGACCGGTTGCTGGAGATCGGTTCCCCCATCGTGTCATTCACCTGGCCGAGTTACCGACGAGGCGGGGGCGTCGTTTGATGCGGTCCGCCATCGGGGGCTTTCGGCACGCCCAGCGCTTCGGTCGGCGCAGAGTCCCTTTGAGTCGTCGGACCAAGAGGGTAGGAAACGGTCGCTGGAGCGAAAAAGACACGGCGTACCCCGGACTTCGGACATGGGTACCTCCCGGGCTAGACCGGTCCGCGACACGGCAGGTGAACGGCCGCACGCAATGGGCGCGTCGATGCACCGTGACAACAGACGCCAGAACCGGAACGGACCCTGGAACTGCGCTCGCGATCCATTGCATCATCGTATCGGAGATCGACGGCGCACAGGTCGTTCGGAGCGCCCTCAGCCCGGTCCCTCCGCATCGATCGGAGGGCGGGTTACCTCGGCAACGGCTCGCCGCTCACGATCACTCCAGCAGATCGCACACGCGCGCGTCCATCCAGCGGCGGCTTGCGGGGTCGACGATGACGGGTGCGGCCGGGATGGTACCGTCTCAAGCCGATCTCGAAACCGCGCGGATGGCCCGACTTGATTTCGGTCTTTCCGCGTTCCCGCACCCAGAACCGGAACGGCCAACTCATCGCGGTCATCGTCTCCGGCTACGATGGTGATAGGGGCGCCGGGCTGAGCGGGATCAGAGAGGTCTGGGAGATCATTATCGCGCAGTCGCTCGACACCGCTGGGCGGTCGGTCATGCCTGTGCCGCCAGTTGATCGACGTCAGTCCGGCAAGCCCGGGTCAACTCGACCAACGAGAACTGGACCTCCTCCTCGACAATGACGCACTGCGTCACGGGCCTGTTGATCGTGTTCATCGGCATCAAGCCTCCAAGGCGGATCGCGGTTGGAAGTTACCGAACGCCTCGGCCATCCGGCGGTAGGCATCCTGCGCCGTCGGCGTGTCGGCCGGCGGCAAGCGGATCGACAGGACCGCATAGAGATCGCCGGGGGGAACACTGGGAAGCCCCCGGCCTTTGAGTCGCAGCTTGCGGCCCGGCGACGAGCCGGGCGGAACCGTCAGTTGAACGCTGCCATCAGGGGTCTTGACGGTGACGCCGGCGCCGAGGGCCGCTTCCCAAGGCGCGACCGGCAGATCGAGGTAGACATCGCGGCCATTCACACGGAAATCCGGGTGCGGCGCGAACGCGATCTCAAGGTAGAGGTCACCCGCCGGCGCGTCACCCTGTCCCGGACCGCCCTGGCCGGCGAGTCGCAAGTGTTGTCCATCGCGGATGCTCTTGGGGATGTTCACCTCCAAGTGTCGCTCCTCGATGATCGGGCGTCTGCTCGCATCGATCCGCGGGACGCGCAGCGAGATGCTGCGGCGGCCTCCGCGATAGGCGTCTTGAAGGTCGATCTGCACCTTGGCGTGATGGTCCTCACCTGCCCGCTGGCCCCGCCCATGCGAGCCACGCGCGCCGGCAGTGCGGTGCCCGAAGAGCGATTCGAAGAAGTCGCTGTGATTGAAGTCGTGGCTGTCGCCTTCGGCGCCGCCACTGAACTCGAAGCCGCTAGTCCATTCCGGCGGCGGATTGAAGTCCTGGCCGTGCTTGAAGCGATTCCCGACATCGTCGTAGGCCGCCCGCTTCTCGACGTCTTTCAGGGCTTCGTACGCCTCGGCTATCTCCTTATCGACGCGCGATTGCTCGCAGGAATCCTGGTAAATCAATCCGGTTTCCGGTGTGAAGGCAAGAGATCAAACAGCGCCACCGAACACGGCACCCACCCCGGCCGTGATGGCCATCGCCAGCGCACCCCAGAAGGTAACCCGCCAGGCGCCGATCAACATGTTGGCACCGCCAACTCGCGCGGCGATGGCGCCCAAGAAGGCCAGCGAGGCGAGAGAGGCACCCGACACCCAAGTAATCAGGGCCTGCTCAGGGGCCAAGGCCGTGACGGCCAGCGGCAGCGCCGCACCGACCGCGAAGCTGGCGGCCGACGCCAAGGCGGCCTGAATCGGCCGTGCGCTGAGGGTTGCGGAGATGCCGAGCTCGTCGCGTGCATGGGCACCGAGGGCGTCGTGGGCCATCAGTTGCGTCGCCACTTGTCCTGCAAGGTCCGGCTCAAGCCCGCGGGCGACATAGATGGCAGCGAGCTCGCGGCGCTCCGCAGGCGGATTCTGTTCGAGCTCGGTGCGCTCGCGCGCCAGGTCGGCCTTCTCGGTATCGGCCTGCGAGTGGACCGAAACATACTCGCCGGCGGCCATCGACATGGCGCCGGCCACCAGGCCCGCGACCCCGGTCAGCAGAAGATTGCCGTGACTGGCACCGGCCGCCGCGACGCCGAGCACAAGACTGGCGGTCGAGACGATGCCGTCGTTCGCGCCGAGCACAGCGGCGCGCAGCCAGCCGATACGGTCGGTGCGGTGGTGTTCGGTGTGGCGTCGCAACCCTCTCATGGTGTCGCGATCAGGCCGCGTGCCTGGCGACCCAGGCGACATAACGGTCCATCCAGCCCTGCAGGAAACCCTGGCTGTTCGCGCCAATGTTGCCGGCCTCATCAAACAACCCTTCCTTGGCCTGGATGAAGGCTTCCGGTTGGCCCAGGGTCGGGACGTCCAGGTACGCGAGAATGTTGCGCAGGTGCTGTTGCGCCAGGGCCGTGCCGATGGCGCCGACCGAAACGCCCAGCACCCCGGCGGGCTTACCTGCCCAGGCGTTCTGACCATAGGGGCGCGAGGCATGATCGATCGCGTTCTTGAGCACGCCTGGGATCGAACGGTTGTATTCGGGCGTGACGAACAACAGGCCCTGAGTCGCCGCGATGTCGGCCTTCAGTCGCCTGACGGACGCGGCCGGGCACGCGTCGTCGTCCTGGTTGTAGAGCGGCAGGTCGCCGATCGGCACCTGGCTGAACGAGAACGCCGGGGGCGCCAGTGTCGCTATGGCCTCGGCCAGCTTGCGATTGAAGGAATCGCGGCGAAGGCTGCCGACAATGACGGCAATCCGGAAGTGATTCATGAAGGCTTCCTTTGACAGTGACAGATGCGTTGCAGTCTCACTTAAACGACTTGATCAGGGCCTCGAATTGCGCATGAAAAGAGGCCGCGTATGGCGTCACGGGCGGGGATCTTGCCGTCGATACCCAGCAACACATAGACGGCCATCTTTGCGGCACGCACCGAATACTCGACGGTAAAGACCACCTCATCGGGAATCTCGACGAATTGGCTGATGAACGCGAAATTCTTCGAAGTGGGCGGCACCGGCAGTGGTCGATCGCCGCGTTGGCGGGGCATGAACATACTGGTGAGATAAGGCATTCGGCAGGGAATACACTTGGCGGATGCCACCGTCTCCGGATCGAAGCGCAGGTGGACGCAGAGCTCCTGCAGAATCTCCGCGCCGTTGCAGTCGGCCATGGCCTTGGGGACAAAATCGCCAACGCGGTCCGGAAACAGCCCGCAACCCCAGAACAGGTGCACGTCGGTCGGCTGATTCGGGACGTGGGGTTGATAGGCCAGCACCCGGCCGGGGCAGCTCCCGCGCCATCCAGACTCCCACCCAGGACGGATGCGGCCTCGAAGATCGTGATGTTCTCGCCCGTCAGATGAGCGTCGCGGATCATGAACGCGCCGGGGAACCGATTCCCCCACCCACGAGATAGGCATTCGATGTCGTGCGCATGTGATCTGGCTCCTCGACAGCATTGGGTCATGGGCGCCACGCAAGCGCTTGAGGGCATGTCGTGTCCCGGTTGGACGTTCACTGCTCGCGCAATCGAATCGCGTCCGAGCATCTCTCGTTCCACAGCTCGATCGTTCGCCGATCCGGGTGGTGTGCGTCGAAGCCAAGCAGGCTGACCGACGCCGGGTGTAGGGTGAAATGCTGGCCTTCAACCAGCGCAAGCCCGATCCAGCGCGCCGCGAGGGCTGCGCCGAACTGACCATGCGAGAAGACCGCGAGCGTGCCGTGCATCTTGCTCAGCCGCGCGATGACCCGGTCGGCTCGGGCGCTGACATCGGCCGGCAATTCGCCGCCCGGGCAACCGTCGCGCCAGATGTTCCAGCCTGGGACATCGTTGCGGATGTCCGCGGAGCGCCGGCCCTCGTAGTCGCCGTAATCCCATTCCGACAGATCCGGCTCGATCTCGCTCGCATCACCGAAACCGGCCAGTTCACAGGTCTGGCGCGCACGCCGGCGGGGGCTGACCAGGACATGGGTAAAGTCCATGAGGCGCAAGCGTGGCGCGAGCGCACGCGCCTCATCCTCGCCGTGCGGCGTCAAGGCGAGGTCGGTCAACCCGGTGTGCTGGCCGGTGAGCGACCAGGCGGTTTCACCATGGCGGACAAGGCAGACCTTCATGCCGGGAGTCCCGCGGCATCCATTGCGCGCGCGTGACGGCCCTGTGTTGCGGAACCGTTGCGGCGCTTCCAAGGCGGCAAGGACGGCTGCGCCGCGATGCGGTTCGCATCGTCGCCGGCGCAGCACTTCAACGCCGGCTGCTGCCGGGACTCTACTGCCTGAGTGATAACAAGGTCGCCTATACGGCGATTGCAGGTCATGTCGGTTCTCCAGTCGATCGCACTACAGCCTCGCCGCGTTGCCGAATCGGTCCGCACCGGCAAGCGCTGATCGAGTCGCCGGAAACCGGGTAGCGACCCCGTTCCAAGCGTCCGGCTCCTTTTTCAACCAACCTTGAGACTAGCCGCGTGACGACGGGCGGTCTGTACGGCAGCACACACTCCCTCACTTGGCATCCGAACACGATGCTGGCCACTGCCGCCGAGCTCCTGAGGCGCGGCGAAGGACGAGAAGGCCACGGCCACCACCGGCAGCTGCCGCCAGGTCTCTGTGATCCTGCCTCGGGCCTTGCACAGGCGCAGAAGCCAGGTACCCGTGAGGGTCAGCGGGATGCCCACGGCAAGTCCAATGCCGATCGCCTCGGCAAAGAACCCGATGGAAAACCTGGGCCGGTCGTGCCCGGCGCCCGTGGCCAGGGCCAGCACGGCGAGTAGGGATGATTCCGGCGCCCGGCATCAGGGGCGCAACCGTTGTTGGCGATGGCGTGGTCGCCGCGCACCGCCTCGCCGGATCAATCAGGATCGCCCGGAATCGAATCACTGGGTCGAACCCGATGATTCCGTGCGCACGCTGCCTATCCCTCAGAAAAAGTTCAGCTTCGTGCGCGCGCCGTTCCGATCCAGGATCTCCAGCGAGTCCAGACGTCCGTCCGGGGCCAAGTTCGCCGTCAGCTCCACGGGCGCCTCGACGGCGTGCTCGTAAGACACTTCATTCTCTCCCGCCGAGATGACTATCGCGTCGCCCTTGTTTAGCGGTTCATATTCCACCGACAGGAAGGGCGCATCGCTCAAGTTGACGAACACCGGCGCCAGCTCTCCGGTTGTCTCGGGACATTCCGATGACTGGCCGACGACGTCCAAGGACACATGTCTGCCACGGTATTTTGCCGTGACCCAATCGAGATAGTCTGACCACAGCTCTTGGCTGATGCGTTCGCGCGTGTTCAAGTCTGATCCTCCTTACGAATATGCCCGGTGCACCGCGCTCCGGGCCCGTCCCGCCGGGATCGGCCCGGACCCGGTCACTCGGCCTTGACCTCGATCTTCTTCGCCTTGCTCTCGGCGGTCTTGGCGATGCTGAGCTTCAGCACCCCGTGATTGAAGGATGCGTCGACCTTCTCCGCATCGGCGTTCGACGGCAACAGGAAGGTGCGCAGGAATCTGCCGTAGGTGCATTCGCCCAGTGATCCGAGCTTCTCTCGTTCCACAGCTCGATCGTTCGCCGATCCGGGTGGTGGGCGTCGCAGCCAAGCAGGCTGACCGACGCCGGGTGCAGGGTGAAATGCTGGCCTTCAACCAGCGCCAGCCGGTTGTCGGTCGATTCGGCAAGCTGCATGTACAACTGAATAGCTTCATATTCCGCGGCAATCACGAAGCGAATGGCTCTCACGAGTTCCGTCTCCGTGAGTCGTTGTTTAGCCAACCCGGAGAATGGTGATCCGAATTCTGGCATGTCTCTGTCTCCGGTCTTCAGTAAGTGGTCGTTGACCTATTAGCTCATCCCCACCGGCGCCTTCAGCACCACGCTGCCGATCGGAACACCCAGATCGTCGGCAATGACCGGACACTTGGCCTGGAGGAGAAAGAATACCGGCGCCCGGGTCTCACTCAGTGTCTCGTAGTTTGCCTGGCCTTTGGCAATGATCAGCGGCGCTTGCGCAAACTGCTCGCGAAACGCGGGGGAGCAGTGTTCCAGCAGGGTGCCAGGGGCATCAGAACCGTTGTCAATGATGGTACTGACCGCATCCAGACCCGCGGCCAGAGCGTCCTCCCGGATCGCATCGTTGATGACCGCTCCCCCCTTGACCACGTAGGTCACTGGCAGGGCGATGGTCTCGATCAGGACGCGCTCTAAGACCGTTTCACCGGCGTTGTCGGCCAGGTAGAGGATGGTGTCGACCTCGCTCAGCGCCTGGCGCAACCGCGCCATGCCGTCGATGGCAAAGGGCTGTTCGAGCACCCGCGCCAACGTCGATTGCAGTTCGTATTCTTCCGCCGCGCCATCATCGATGATGTTGCCGGCGATGGCGATGCGCACGGCGGTCTCCAGCGGGTCCGGGGCGGTGCGCACACGCTCGCGCAATGCGGGGAGCAGTGTCATTGCTTGCACCGTGGCGTCCCGCTTGCTTTGACCATAAGGGTCGGGCGTGTCGGTCAGGCGCCGGACCATCCGGTGGATACGCTCCGCCATCACGGGTGGCGCTGCGTCCGCCGGCAGGGCGCGGAGCTGGTCCATGGTTTCCAGCAGGATGTGTCGCTGCAGTTCCACCGAGGCGTGGGCGCGGCGAGCCGCGCTCAATGCCTGGCGCAGGAAACAAGGATAGCAGTCGAGGTATGTCTTCACAGCGCAGTACGATAGTTCATGGTCAGTCCTCCAGTCGATCACACTACAGCGTCGCCTCGCTGCCGAATCGGTCCGCACCGGCAAGCGCTGATCGAGTCGCTGGAAACCGAGCAGCGATCCCGGTTCGAAGCGTCCGACTCCTTCTTCAACCCACTGCGAGACTAGCCGCGTGACGACGGGCGGTCTGTACGGCAGCACACACTCCCTCAATTGGCATCCAGGCCTGCCGCACCCGCGGGCGCCAGACGATGGCGTGCAGACCCTTGAGCATCAGGTCCACATCACGCCATCTGGCTGATGGTCCTGCGGAAGCGATTGAGCGCGATGGTAAAGAGCACCGCGCCGATCAGGAGCAATGTGAGGAACTGCGGCCAGACGACCGACAGGCCGGCGCCGCGGAACAAGATGGCCTGGCTGCTGGCGACGAAGTGGGTGGTGGGGGCGGCGAGCATCAGGTTCTGCACCAACTCCGGCATGCTTTCGCGCGGGGTCGAGTTGCCCGAGAGCAACTGCAGCGGCAGCAGGATCAGCACAGCGAGCATGCCGAACTGCGGCATCGAGCGCGCCAGCGTGGCCATGAAGATGGCCATTGAGGTGGTGGCGAAGAGATGCAGTGCGGCGGCGACCAGGAACAGTGCCAGCGAGCCCGCGATCGGCACCCGCAGGATGCCCTGCACGACGAACACCAGGGCAATGGACGCGGCCAGCAGTACCACCAGGCCCATCGACCAGACTTTGGACAGCATGATCTCGGCGGGCGTCACCGGCATGGCCAGCAGATGATCGATAGTGCCATGCTCGCGCTCGCGGATGAGTGCCGCGCCGGTCAGGATGACCGACAGCATGGTGACGTTGTTGATGATCTCCATCAGGGCGCCGAACCAGGACTGCTCCAGGTTGGGATTAAAGCGTGCGCGCAGGGCCAGCTCCACCGGCCATTCGGGGCTGGCGCGGTAACGCTGGACGAATTCGTTGACCTCGCCCAACACCATCTGCTGCACATAGCTGCTGCCGGTAAAGGCCTGGCTCATGCGCGTGGCATCGACGTTGAGCTGGATCGCTGGCGAGCGGCCGGCCAGCACATCGCGCTGAAAGTCCGGTGGAATGTCCAGCACGAAGGTGTAGTCCCCGGCATCCATGCCCCTATCGATGCGGTCCAGCGGGATCATCGCCGGGGGATTAAAGCGCGGCGGATAGAAGGCGGTGGCGATTCGGATCGAGAGCGGCGAGGCATCCTCATCGACAATCGCGATCGGCGCCTTGTGCAAGGTCTCCGGCATCGCCGTTGCCGCGACATAGATCGACACCGTGAAGGTGTAGGCAATCAACACCAGCATCATCGGGTCGCGCGCCAGGCTCCACAGCTCCTTGATGCCCAGCCGGTAAATCGTCGCGACATGCGACATGTTCAGGTCTCCTGCTTCTTCAACAGGAGGATCGACAGCCCCAGGATCACCGGCACGGCCAGTACCAGCGGCCAGAACGCGGGTTCGAGGCCGACGAAGTCCAACCCCTTGTTGAAGACACCGCGGCTGATGGTCAGGAAGTACGTGGCCGGGTAGACCTGGCCGATGAGATAACCCACACCTTCGAGCGAGGACACCGGATTCAGCATCCCGGCGAACTGCACAGCCGGGATGATGGTCCCGATCATGGCCACGAACATCGCCGCGATCTGGCTGCGGGTGAAGGTGGAGGCGAACAGGCCAAAGCCGGTCGAGAAGATGACGAAGAGCAGTGCCCCCGCCGTCAGTGCCAGGAGGCTGCCCTTGACCGGGACGCCGAAGACGGTGACGGCGAGCAGGGTCATCAGGGCGAAGTTCAGCATCGCCAGCACCACATAGGGCAACTGCTTGCCGAGCAGGAACTCGCTGCGGGTGACCGGGGTGACGTAGAGGTTGATGATCGAGCCGAGCTCTTTCTCGCGCACCACCGACAGCGCGGTCAGCATCGCCGGGATCATCAGCAGGAGCATCGGGATGACCGCCGGGACCATCGCCGGCAGGCTCCTGACGTCGGGGTTGTAGCGAAAGCGCGTCGCGATCGTGGCCGGGCCGACCGCGGCGTCCTGACCGAGCCGGTGCGTCGCCTGGTCCTGCAGCCAGCCCTGGTGCATGCCCAGCACATAACCGCGCACGGTCTCGGCCCGCACCGGCATGGCGCCATCGACCCAGGCGCCGATCTGCACCTGATGCCCGCGCGCCAGGTCGCGGGCGAAGCCGTGGGGGATCTCGATCGCCAGCGCGAGTTCGCCAGCGCGCAGGCGTTGCTCCAGGTCCGCGTCATCTGTGATCGGCGCATGTTCGATGAAGTAGCGCGAGCCCGCCAGGTTGAGCGCGTAGTTGCGGCTCAACCCGGTCTGGTCCCGGTCGAGCACCGCGTAGCTGAGATCCTCCACATCCAGGCTGATCCCGTAGCCGAAGACAAACATCAAGATGGCCGTGCCCAGCAGCGCCATGGTGGCGCGCATCGGGTCGCGTTGCAGCTCGAGTGTCTCGCGCAGGCTGTAGCTCCAGGCGCGGCCCAGGCTGAAGGGGAATCCTCGCTTGGGTGCGGCGGTCGGCTCGACAACTGGGGGCGCCGCTTGCACGGCGTCTTCGGACGTTGCCGCGCCGGACGCGCCCGCGTCTTTCAAGTAGCCGATAAATGCCTGTTCGAGTGTATCAACGCCGCGTTGGCTGACCAGTTCGGCGGGGACGCCGGTGACGAGCACGCGCCCGGCGTGCATCAGCGCGATGCGGTCGCAACGCCCGGCCTCGTTCATGAAGTGGGTGGAGATGAAGATCGTCACCTGATCATTGCGCGCCAGATCGATCATCAATTGCCACAGGCGGTCGCGCGCGATGGGGTCCACGCCCGAGGTCGGCTCGTCCAGGATCAGCAGTTCCGGTCGATGCACCATGGCCACCGCCAGCGACAGGCGCTGGCGGATCCCCAGCGGCAGCCGGCCGGGCAGCGCATCCACCGACGCCTCCAGGCCGAAGCGGCGAATCATCTCCGCCACCCGCGCCGGGATAGTGGCCTCCGACAGTTGGAACAGGCGCGCGTGCAGCACCAGATTCTGGCGCACCGTCAGCTCCGAATACAGCGAGAAGCTCTGCGACATGTAGCCCACGCGCCGGCGGGTGGCGATGTCCTTGGGGTCGACCGGGGCGCCGAACAGGGATGCACTGCCCTCGCTGGCCGGCAGCAGACCGGTCAGCATCTTCATGGTGGTGGACTTGCCGCATCCGTTGGAGCCGATGAAGCCGAAGATCTCGCCGCGGCGGATGGCAAGATTGACATGATCGACCGCAGTGAAATCACCGAAGCGCTTGGTCAGATCCTTGGCCGCGATGGCGATCTCGGTCTCGTCTCCAGCGACCAGGGGCGGGATGGTGACCGCCTGGTGGCTCCGCTGCAGCGCTTCCGGCAGCAGTGCGATGAAGGCGGCATCGAGCGAGTCGGTCCTGGTGCGCGCAAGCAGCTCGGCGGGCGTGCCGGTGGCCAGCACGCGGCCGGCGTTCATGGCCACCAGCCAGTCGAAGCCCTGTGCCTCGTCCATGTAGGCGGTGGCCACGATCACGCTCATGCCCGGTCGCCCGGTGCGGATGCGCGCGATCAGGTCCCAGAACTGGGCGCGGGCGAGCGGGTCCACACCGGTGGTCGGCTCATCCAGGATCAACAGGTCCGGGTCATGGATCAGCGCGCAGCACAGGGCGAGCTTCTGTTTCATGCCGCCGGAGAGCTTGCCGGCCGGGCGCGCCAGGAACGGGGTCAGGCCGGTGTCACGGGTGAGTTCGTCGATGCGGCGGCGGCGCTCGGCGGCCGGGTGGCCGAACAGCCGGCCGAAGAACTGCAGGTTCTCTTCCACCGACAGGGTCGGATAGAGGTTCTTGCCCAGGCCCTGAGGCATATAGGCGATATGAGGACAGACGCGGCGGCGATGACGGCGGCTGCCCATGTCACCGGCCAGTGCGTGCACGCTGCCCTGCTGCACGGCACGGGCCCCGGCGAGCAGCGCCAAGAGGCTCGACTTGCCCACGCCGTCCGGGCCGAGCAGTCCGACCATGCGCCCGGCTGGGATGTCCAGGGTGATGTCGGCCAGCGCCACGACCTTGCCGTAGCGCAGACTGACGTCGACCACACTGGCCACCGGAGCGGGTGCATCGCGTCCCGGTGGATCGATCAGGGGCAGCGCGGGCGCACTCGTGCTCAATGCCGCGCTCAATCCGGAACCTTGATCTCAAGATTGGCCGGCCACGCCGCCTGCGCATCCAGCTTCAGCCAGGCCATGCCTGGCAGGCCGGTCTTGACCAGCTTCAAGTGTCTTTGCAGCAGCGCAGGGTCGATCTGCGCCTTGACGCGGAACATCAGCTTCTGCCGCTCGCTGGCCGTCTCCACTGTCTTGGGCGTGAACTGGGCGGTGCTGGCGACATAAGACACCCGCGCCGGAATCACATACTGCGGCGCGGCATCGAGCACGATGTGCACCTCGCTGCCCAGCACCACCCGGCCGACCACCGTCTCGGGTAGGAAGAACGTCATATAGACGTCTGCTAGGTCGACCAGGTTGAGCACCTTGCCGCCGCTGGCCAGCACCTCGCCCGGCTGCGCGATGCGGTACTGCACGCGCCCGGCGCGCGGGGATTTCAGCAGACTGTCCTCGATATCGGCGTCGACGCGGGCAACCGTCGCCTCGCTTGCCTCGACGCCGGAGTTGGCGCCGACGACCGCGGCCTGCGCGGCCGTGATTGCCGCCTGAGCGGCGGTCACCTGGGCCTCTGCACCGGCCAGCGTCGCCTGGGCGCCATGCACGCTGGCGCGGTCGTCATCAAGCACCTGGCGGGTCGTCATCCCCTTTCCGGACAGCGTCTCGGAACGCGCATACCGCCGCTGCGCCGCATCCAGTTCGCTCTCGCGCTGCCCAACCATGGCCTGCGCGGCGAGCGTATCGCTCTCGCGCACGGCGACCTGTGCCTTGGCGCTGGCGACGGCGGTGACGGCCTGCCGGGACAGGGCCATGGCCTCGTCATGCTGAGCGTCGAGCACCGCGATGCGCATCTGCGCCAGGGGCTGGCCCACCTCCACGAAGTCGCCTTCGTTGACCATGATCTCCTGCACCCGCCCGGCGAGCTTGGTCGCGACGTCGATCTCGGTGGCCTCGATGCGGCCGTTCCCCTTGACGAAGCCGACGCCTGGGCCGGAAGGCCGCAAGGCCATCCAGGCGAAGACGGCGATCGCCGCGAGAGCGGTCACGGCGACTGCCGCGAGCAGCCACTTTCTGATTCCCGGCGAAGCAAGTGATGGTGTGTCAGTCATCGGTAAAGGATATCGCTCGCTCGGCATCCCGTCCGTACGTTGCCGTACATTGCGATGCCCAACGTCACGTCATTGGAAGCGGATCGCGATCGTCGGGGTCCGGCAGCGGACAGACGCGCAGGACGTAGTGTTGTCCAAGACCCATCATCAACAACGACGGGCCGTGGTCGGTCGCCGACCGAGTAGAGATGAGATTGGGGGTGGTTGACAGTTCTCGGTCGGGGTGCTCAAATCGGTACTGAATCCGGTATCGGAGCCTGAAATGAACAGCATCCCAGCAAAAGAAATCAAGCGCCGCGGCATTTCAGCCGTCGATGAGGCGCTACGGCTGGGGCCGGTGCATGTTGTCAAGAACAATCGCCCGCAGTACGTCGTGCTGACCGAGGAACGCTATCAGGAACTGCTCCAAGATCAGGCCGGCGCCGCCCACGACAGTCTGCGCGTCTCACTTGGAGATCTGAAGGCCGGCCGCGTGACTCGTTACGAGGATGTCGATGCGCTGATGGAGCGGCTCGGGCGGGACGACATGGAATGACGTTTGCGCTGGTCACGACCCAGCATTTCGAGCGTCGCGCAGCAAAGTTCTTGCGCAAGCATCCGGACCTCAAGGCAGTTTTGAGAGAAACGCTTGAGCAACTGCGGCAAGACCCGTTTCAACAAAGCCTCAAAATGCACGGGTTGACTGGAGTGCTCGCCGGCGTCCAGGCGGTCAGCCTCACCCACGCATACCGCTTGACCCTGATCCTCAAGGTCAGCGAACGGGAGATCGTACTGCTCGATATCGGTTCCCATGACGAGGTCTATCGTTAAGCGTCGCCGCCGATTGGGCGCGATCGCCTACCCATTCCATCCCCGGAGTCCGCTCATGAGCGCCGTCGATCTGATGGCCCAGGAAGCGACCGAACTGTCCGCGGCCCAGCAGGCCGAGCTCCTGGACTTCACCGGCTATCTCAAGACGCGCCACCCCCAGGCTCCCGCGGTTGCCGCCGACGACTCCAAGTTGGCCGAATTAGTGGCCTTTTTTGCGCTCTACCGAAAGGACTTCGGCAGCTTCGTCTTCGATCGGGACGAAGCCAATGCCCGGTAGCTTCATCGACTCCAACGTTATCCTATAGAGGCTGAGCAAGGATGAATCCAAGCAGCGCAGGGCACTGGAGCTGCTGGCCACTGGTGGCGCCGGATTGACCTGTGGCTGTCGGGACCTTGTTGCCCTGCGCCGTTATTGCACCGCGCCCCTTTTCTGTCTACTTTATCTGTGTGAGACGGGATGAAGTTTATGGCCGATAAACAGATGACCGCAAATCAAACAGGCGAATGGGGGCAGTTCTGGGAGGCCAGTTACCTGTCTCCGTCACCCCAATTTATGGCGTGGCAAATCGACCTAGACGGGCAACCCGGATTTGCAGATGAGTTGCGCAGCGCTACTGGTCGTCGTCACTCCTGTATTTCTGGAGCTGCCCATGCGGCAAATGTGAGTAACGGTACTTTCGATGAATGTGAGTTTCGTCACTTTTCGCTCGAAAAGTGCAGCTTTACCAGCGTGATCTTCGAGCGATGCCGCTTCACGAGTGCTACTTTCAATTCTGTGAAATTTTCAAAGTGTACCTTTAGCAAATCGCACTTCTTGCATGTACATTTCCACGAGTGTCAGTTTATTGACTGCCAATTCATCAATCTGTCGGCATCCGCGGAACATCTATCTTTCGGGAGCACGAGCATTCCCGCGAGAGCGTTTATCGGGGCACTCATGACCAATGTCGAAGCGCTACCACCAACATACACGGAAGACCATCAACAACATCGCCTTCTACGGGACAAGGCAAACCTCGCGTGGCGAATATTCTCGTCAAACGAACGAAACGGCGATATTGATCTGCATTCCGAAGCATACCGAGAATTCCTGCTCCAAGACCTAAAGTGGCGCATTGCCAATGCCGCCTATGTCACAAGAATGGACTCGAAAAGCGTCCGTATCCGAGAAAAGAGGCGAGAATTTAAGTACTTACTCAGTCGATTTCGATACAAGACAGATAAAGCCTTCCTGATGCTGGCAGGCCTCATTACGGATTGGGGCCGAAGTCCTGCGCGCGCATTCGCTGGCCTATTCGCCGTAATCGCGGGCTTTTCCGTGGCATATGCTTGGCTAGCAACGAGTGGTGGGTGGCAAGATTTCTTCGGCAGTCTGCCCACCGCTTTCGTGAAGAGTTTCAGCAATACGCTTGTCTTCGGCTATTCGGTCTACGCAACCAATCCGCAGTCAGACTTGGATGGCATTCTGATGGCCTTGAATGCGGGCCTCGGATTGCTCTGGTACTCTCTTGTCATTGGCGCTTTAGCGCAGAGGGCGGTGCGCTGATGGAGTTTGTAGTCGACCTCGATCAGGCATTATGTCTTGCTGAACCTTGCCGCGCATTGATCTTGTACGGAAGCGTAGCCAGAGGGGAGCAGGAGCCCGGCAGTGATATCGACCTTCTCGCTATTGTCGAGCAAAGAAGACCGAACATAAGGTGCGGCGACATCCAGCTTGCGTGCTACACCGTATCACAATTGCAGCACCTTGCGCGAAACGGTAGCCTCTTTATACTCCACTTGCTTAGCGACGGTGTTCCGTTGCGCGATCAGCAAGATCTTTTAAATAGAATCCGTAGGGAATACTGCCAGCCAGTCGGGTACGACGAATTGTACCGCGAGTTACATGGCGTGATCGCGATCACCAATGTCGCTAGTTCAGCATATGACGAAGGGCGTTCTGGCTTGCACCGTGCGCTAGTCTTCGCGGCACGTACTTATATTTATGGTGAGGCCGCGCTGACGGAACCCTGTTTTTCGGTGCGGCGACTAGCTGAGCGCGGATGTGCGATTGCTAGTGCAGTGAGGGCAGTCAAGTCCGGGGAAGGTGGGTTCGAGGAGTATCGGATGCTCCTGGAGCTGACCGCCGAGGCTTTGCGAACTCCCTTAGGGATACCATACACAGACCTTGGTCTGTTAGTTCGCGAGGCCGACCTAACGTCGGGGCTTGTGGCGCGACTCTTAAAGAGCATTGCGCCGGGAGATAATAACTTTCCCTATGATTGGCTCAATGATGAATCAAAAGTTAGCATTCGTAGGAGACATTCACGGCGACGCGACGCGACTTAGAACAGCACTGGCGGATAGTCGCCTAAGTGGGCGCCGGCTCGTTTTCCTCGGGGATTACGTCGATCGAGGTCCAGATTCGCGTAACGTCATAGAACAACTACTTTACTGGAAAGGTCGACGCCCGGACTGGACCTTCTTGGAAGGTAACCATGATGCCGCTCTACGCGGACTTCTGGATGGTACAACCCCCCCCGCTAGTTTTATAGCATGCGGGGGAGCCGCGACTGTGAGGAGCTATGTGGATAAGAAGCCAAGGTCGATTTCTGCGATGCTTTCGGCATTCCCCGCCGACCACCGGGATTTCCTTGGAAGCTTAGAGTCATATTGCGTTGCGGGCGACATAGTTGCCTCTCATGCTGGCATTCCATGCGATTCGGCTTGGTCCGTTATTAACGGGATCAGGGTCACCAACCCCTGGCATCTGGAAAAGATGGGCGAAACGAGATGGCACTTCGTCTTCGGGCACTATCCGCAAGCTCACGGGCGACCATACGTCACACGAAGAATCGCATGCCTCGATACAGGTTGTGGCCACGGTGGGCCTTTAACGGTCCTGCTATCTCCCGAGTGGCAATTCCTGCAGTTTTAAGGTCAGTGGAAACCGGCACAGGTGGCAGGAAATAGGGGGCAGTGCGGCCTGGCAAGGCCGCGTGTTCTAGCGGGTGGAACTCCCGCCTGGGTAATCGCTAGCCACGAGCCCGGTATCGAGCCTTGCGGCGCGGCTGGTAACAGCCGCGTCGATGCGTAGGCACGACAGCAGGCGAGGTGCAAAGGTAACGGGTGGAGCCGACCTTGAAGGTGTTGAGCCCCGAAACATTTGGTCGGGAGTGCCGACGGGTTTGTCCCTCCGGCAGGCAACAGTCCGTGTCGCGTCATGGCGAGTGGCACGGGTACTCCCCGGGTCCGAGGCCGTATCGAGCCTGACATCGAGAGCACGCGGTAACCAGGGAGATCCGTGTATCGGTCCGTCGGAGGCGGGCACCCGCGAACAAGTGTCAAAAGCGAGGACGCGGGCAGCGATGCGCGGAAGTCGGAGCCACCTATAGTAGCGTTGATACCCGGTAATGCGGGCGGAGCGAAGGGGTGGCGGTTTGAGACAACGCAAGAGTGAAACACGGCCCTACACCGAGAGGACTCTGACCGTGACCAGCAAGCTTGAGCGTTTCACACTGATGGCGCGCGCGGAACCGCACACGCGGTTCACGTCCCTGATGGGCATGTTGTTTGACCCGGAGGGGTTGCGCGAAAGCTTCGAGCGCCAGGACGGACGCAAGGCGCCCGGAGTCGACGGGGTTAGGAAGGACGACTATGCAGTGGGTCTGGACGCGCGTCTGGAGGATCTGTCGGCACGGATTCGCCGTCTGGGGTACCGGCCGTTGCCGGTGCGGCGCACCTACATCCCGAAAGGGGACGGCCGTTATCGGCCGTTGGGGGTGCCGAGCTTCGAGGACCGCCTGGTCCAAGATCGCCTCGGCCGCATCCTTCAGGCCATTTGGGAGCCGGAGTTTCGGGACTGCTCGTTCGGGTTTCGGCCGGGTCGCAGCGCGCACGATGCGCTGCGCCGGGTGGCCGAGGTCATCACCAACGGGCGCACGCAGTGGGTGGTGGAGGCGGACATCAAAGGCTTCTTTGATCATCTGTCACACTCCCACCTCATGGACTTCCTGGAGCACCGCATCGGCGATCCCAATCTGTTGCGGATCGTGCGGCGGTTCCTGAAGGCCGGCATCATGGAGGACGGCGCGTTCACGGCCAGTGAAGAGGGCGCCCCACAAGGGGGTCTGGTCTCGCCCGTGCTGAGCAATATCTACCTGCACTACGTCCTCGACCTTTGGTTCGAGAAACGCTTTGCGGGGACCTGCACGGGACGGGCGTACCTGATTCGCTATGCCGACGACTATGTGGCCTGCTTCGAGCACGAAGGCGATGCACGGGCCTTTCTCACCGAGATGACCGCACGGCTGGCGCAGTTCGACCTGGAGGTCGAGCCGAGCAAAACGGCGCTGCTGCGTTTCGGCAGCGACCAGCTGGGTCGGACGCGGGCGGAGACGCCCGGACCGCGTACCTTCAGCTTCCTCGGCTTCACTCACTGTGTCGGGAAGAGCCGGCGGGGGCGCTTTGTTGTCGGGCGTAAGAGCGACGGCAAGCGGGTCGGCAAGAAGCTCAAGCTCCTGAGCGAGCGTCTGCGGGGGTTGCGGGCGCGAGGCGGGCGGGCGATGGTGGCGTACCTGATCCGGCATCTGCGCGGACACATCCAGTATTACGGTGTGAGCGGCAATAGCCGGGGCGTATCGGGTTACCTTTACGCCGCAACGGGCCTGTTGTTCAAATGGCTCAACCGGCGCAGCCAACGTCGCTCGTTGACCTGGAAGCGCTTCTACGCGGTCATCAAGCCCATGCTCCCGACGGCGCGGATCATTCACGACCTCTACCCCGTTCCTTGGTGGAAGACTCAAGCTGGGAGCCGGATGGTGTAACACTCCAAGTCCGGTTCTGCGAGGAGCCGGGAACAAACCGTCGTATGGCCGAGATCATGTGGCACCGCCGGGAAACCAGGCGGCAAACAGAGAACACAAACATCAGCCTAACCGACGGTGAGGACCCGGCTTACTCTCCGACCCTGAGGTATCCCCAGGAACTTGGGCGAGACATCAGTAGCTTAGCGGAGCCCCTGCGTCAGGGCCTCTGCTGGGCATTTGCGGTATCTCCATCAGGTGGATCTAGAACGCGATTTCGTGGGGATACCTCAGGGACAGGCCACGGTTTCCGACCTAGATCGGTAAGTCGAGTTGATTGTCATCGGGGAGAGGCATCTTCGGCCTTCCCGATTTGCCGAGCCAGGTGCGTCGACACAGCATGACAGTACGTTCGTCGCATTTCGGCGCAGGCGTACCAGGCGGCAGGGCGCTGCGGGCCACCGCAACCGGTCAGTGCTGCTTGGTCACGGCCTTGCGCACCACCCACCCGATCGTCAGCCCCTGGCAGAGGATGGAGAACACGACGATGCAATAGGTCAGTGTGAGCACGATGTCGCGTTCGGGACCCAGTGGCAGCGATAGGGCCAGTGCGACCGAGATGCCGCCACGCAGGCCGCCCCAGGTCAGTACCCACCCGGAGCCCTTGGGCAGCCTGAACAGGCTTGGCAGCATGGCCACCGGCAGACCGACCGTGAGTGCGCGGGCCACCAGGGTGACGCCCATGGCCAAGGCCGCGGCGGCCAGGGTGCTCGTCGTGAAGGTCACCAGCAGGATCTCCAGGCCGATCAGCACGAACAGCACGGCGTTCAGAATCTCGTCGATCAACTCCCAGAACAGATCGACATAGTGTCGCGTGATGTCCGACATGGCCAGCCGGCGCCCGCCGTTGCCGATCATCAGCCCGGCCACCACCATCGCCAGCGGCCCCGACACATGCAGCCGACTGGCGAGCGCGTAGCCGCCGGTCACCGCGGCCAGGGTCAGCAACACCTCGACCTGATAGCTGTCCACGCTCTTGAGCAGCCGAAAGGTGAGGTAGCCGAGCGCCAGGCCGAACAGCAGGCCGCCCCCCGCTTCCTGCAACAGCATCAGCAGGCCCTCGCCCACGGACGGGGTGGCGCCGCTCGCCAGCATGCCCAGCAACAGCGAGAAGATCACGACGCCGACGCCATCGTTGAACAGCGATTCGCCCGCGATCACCAACTCCAGTTTTTTCGGCGCGCCCGCGGTCTTGAGGATGCCCATCACCGCGATCGGGTCCGTTGGCGAGATCAAGGCACCAAACAACAGGCAAAACACCAAAGGCAGTTCCAGCCCGACCCACGACAGCGCGAACCAGGTCCCGAAGCCCACCGCCAGCGTGGACAGCGGGGTGGACAATACCGCCAACAGCGCCACCTGCCAGCGGTAGGCCCGCAGTTCGCTCAAGTCGACGTGCAAGGCCCCGGCGAACAGCAGCAGCGACAACATGCCCTGCATCAGGACAGTCGAGAAATCGATCGAGCGCAGCAGCGATGCCTCATACTGCCTGAGCCCGAAGTCGATACCGGCCGCGTCCAGCCCGATCAGGGCCAGGGACAACAGCAGCGCGGCCGCCATCACTCCGATGGTGATGGGCAAACCGATGAAGCGCTGGTTCAGGTACGCCAGCAGGGCGGTCAGGACGAGGAAGACAGAAGCAATTTCGAACATCTCGGCCCCGATCGTGGCGTGGCTTGGCTGTCCGCAGTGTACCCGCGACCGGGTCCCCGCCACACGGGCCTCGGAATCCGATGCCGGAACACACCTCGATGGACGCGGATCGCGATCGTCAGCGTACGGCAGCGCACAGACACGCCGGTCGCGAGGCGACAGAGTCCGGCATGACGGATCGATCGCCGACTCCGGCAGACGTCGCGCGCCCGGCGTCACGAAATCAACCGGGGTCGATGACGACGGTCGACTCTGCCAGAGGACAACTCCCATGTTGCGCAGCCTGCAAGACCGCGAGCAATTCACCATCGCCGCCGCTGGCGGCGCGCAAACCGGCAACTGCAAACCGGCAACTGAGATGGACTCTCACACCACCGGCACGCACCGGCAGCCCGCGGATGCCCTGGTCGTCTTCGGCGCGACGGGCGACTTGGCGCACAAGCAGATCTTTCCGGCGCTCTACGCGATGTGCCGGCACGGCGCCCTGTCGGAGTCTGGGCCGGAGTCTGAGCCGGTGCCGGTGATCGGTGTCGCGTCACCGCCGTGGAGCGTCGAGCATTTGCGCGCGTACGCGCGGGAAAGCGTGGAGCGGGACGGCGCCGACATCGACCGGCGCGCGCTGGACCGCCTGCTGTCGGTCCTGCATTACGTCAGTGGCAACTACGAGGACGCCGCCACCTTCGAGGCGCTCCGGCGTGCGCTGCACGGCGCGCAGCACCCGGCCTTCTACCTCGCCATTCCGCCCGCGCTGTTTCCCACGGTCATCCGCGGCCTGGGTGCCGCCGGCCTGGCCCGCGGGGGGCGGGTCATCGTCGAGAAGCCGTTCGGCCGCGATCTGGCCTCGGCGCGCGCGCTCAACCAGGTCGCGCTCGAGGTGTTTCCCGACGACGCGATCTTCCGCATCGATCACTTCCTGGGCAAGGAAGCGATCATGAACATCCTGTACTTCCGCTTCGCCAATGCCTTTCTCGAGCCGATCTGGAATCGCGACCGCATCGCATGCGTGCAGATCACCCTGGCCGAGCAGTTCGGCGTTGCGGGTCGCGGCGCCTTCTATGAGAGCGCGGGTTGCCTGCGCGACGTGATGCAGAACCACCTGTTGCAGATCGTCGCACTGCTGGCGATGGAGCCACCGGCGAGCCGCCACTTTGAGGCCGTGCACCGCCACAAGGCCGATGTGTTTGCCGCCATGCGCCCGCTGGGCGCCGACGACATTCTGCGCGGGCAATATCAGGGCTATCGAGACGAGCCGCGGGTCGCGAACGACTCCGATGTCGAGACCTTCTGTGCCCTGCGCCTGCACATCGATTCCTGGCGCTGGGCCGGGGTGCCCTGGTACCTGCGCTCGGGCAAATGCCTGCCAACCACGGCCTGCGAGGTGCTGGTGCGGCTGAAGGCCCCGCCGCAGAACCTGTTCGGCGACTCTGCGGCACGCGAAGAGGCGAACTATGTGCGCCTTCACCTGTCGCCGCACTCGACGATCGCGCTGGCCGCCCGCGTGAAACGGGCCGGTAAGGAATTCGTCGGCGAGCAGCGCGAGCTCTCGCTGCTCGAAGAGGAGCCCGGCGAGCAATCGCCCTACGAGCGCTTGTTGACCGACGCGATGGCCGGTGACGGCGCGCTGTTTGCCCGTGAAGACGCCATCGAGGCCGCCTGGGCCGTGGTCGATCCGGTGCTGGTCGAACATCCCCCGGTCATCGTCTATGCGCCAGGGACCTGGGGTCCCCCAGAGGCGGATCACTTCATCGCCGCCGACGGCCGTTGGCGCAACCCCAAGCCCACCTGAGCCCAGGACTGTAACGGTAAAGTGAACCCCACACAGGCGCTCCACCGGCTCGGCCAGCGCCTATGGCTGGACAACATCACGCGCACGCTGCTGGACGGCGGCGCCCTGACGCGCTAGATCCAGGATTTGTCGGTGACCGGTCTGCCCTCGAACCTGACGACCTTAAAATCAGTGCCATTCGGCTCTGGGCCAGCATCACCGAACCGCCCGTTGCGCTAAGTTCGGCGCCGCACAGACGCGTGCGTCGAAGGGGAGCATGTTGCGGTCGAGGTCATCCACTGGTGGCCCACTGCCTGGAGATCACTTCGAATGCATATGCGACCTGGAATTTGTCTAGTCATTGCGGCGGTTGCGGCGATGACGATCCTGCTCGGTGGCTGTGACAAGGCTCCGCCGGAGGCGACCGCAACGACTCCCGCTGCCTCCGCAGCGGCTGGCCACACTGGCGATATCGACGTGACGTCCAACGTCAGGACCGCCCTGCGTCAAGATGCGGACCTCAAGGGCTTCAACATCGGCGTCGAGACGCTCAACGGCGACGTGCGGCTTGTCGGTGTGCTCGACAACCAGGCGCAGATCGACGCCGCGATCAAGCTGGCGCGGGCCGCCGCCGGTGCGCACACCATTCACGATGAGCTGACCGTCAAGAAGTAGCGCAGGTCGATAGTCAAGAGCCTGCCGTGCGCCGGGGACGCAGCGCCGTTCCCGGGTTCAGGTTATGTGCTGCCCGACAAGCGCTTCATGGCGGCGATGGGGGCGCGGCTCGCCCGTGTGCCCGCCCAGCGTGAACGGGATCGACAGGAAGGCCACGACGGATAGGAAATTCAATCACCCAAGACCTTTCAGGAGATCGCACCATGACCAACCCAAGCACTGCCGTCGCCCAGCACGGTGACCTCGCGACCCACCCTGCAGCAAGCGTCGTGGATAGCCCCGAGCGGGTGCGGGTCTGGGACCCATTCGTGCGCTTTTTCCACTGGAGCCTGGCCGTCGCCGTGCTGATCGCCTTCGTGACCGGAGACGAGCTCGAGGGCCTGCACGTCTTCGTCGGCTATGTCGTCATGGGGCTGATCGCCGCCCGCCTGGTGTGGGGGGTGATCGGGCCGAAGCATGCCCGTTGGTGGGACTTCGTGCGCGGACCCCGCGCCATCAAGGCCTATCTTGGGGACGTCCTACGCGGGCACCCGGCCCGCTACCTGGGCCATAGCCCTGCCGGTGGGGCCATGGCCGTCGCCCTCATCGCGGGACTTGTTCTCACGACGCTCTCTGGACTGGCCGCGCAGAGCGTCCATGGCCTGAAAGAGGTCCACGAGCTCATCGCCTATGCCACCCTGTGCCTGGTCCCCTCGCACCTGCTCGGGGTGGCGGTCGCGAGCTTCCAGCACAAAGAGAATCTGGTGCGCGGGATGATCGACGGCTACAAGCGCAAGTGAGGGACGCATCGCATGTCAAATGCCACTCTGGTGCTCTTGATCACCGCCGCTATCCTGGCCCAGGTGGCGGCCCTTGGGTTGTTCGGGTGGCTGCGGCAGCGCGCGCAACTCGGGGTGCTGGAGCGGCAAGGGGAGGGTGCCGCCGTCGGGGCGGCTCGCATGGTCGGCGCGCCGGAGCGGGACCAGGACCTTGACCCCGCACCGGTGGGGCAGGTCGCATCGACCCCAGCTTGGCAAGGCCACCGGGAGTTCGTGGTGCAACGGCGATGATGGAGTCACTGGTGCCCGCGCTGGAGGCGCAGGGGGTGCCGGCGGCAGACATCCATTACGAGTCATTCGGCCCCGCCTCGTTGAACAAGCACCCGGTGCCTCTGCCGACTACGCGGGCCAATGCCATTGCGGTGCGATTCAGCCGTTCCGGCAAGACGGTGCCATGGGACGGCTCTGCCGCGTCCCTGCTCGATCTCGCCGAGGGGCATGGGATCGCGGTGGACTCCGGCTGCCGGGCCGGCAGTTGCGGCACCTGCGAGACCCGGATCGAGTCCGGTGCGGTGGCGTATTCCCAGGCGCCCGACGCGGATCTTAAGCCGGGCCATTGCCTGCTCTGTATCTCCACCCCGACGGCCGATCTGACCCTGGCGTTGTAGAGGTCCCGATGAATCGCTCAATCGTTCGTAAAGAAGTCGTTCCGTTCCTGTTGCTGTTCGTGTCCTTGCTCGTCGCGACCGCGATCACCGATGCCCTGCTGCACGTCTTCGGTCTCTACTGGATCGGTCGCTGGCTGGGGATACCGGGCACCATCCTGATCCTGCTGTCGTTCTTCTATTCCATGCGCAAGCGCAAGCTGATCACCGTCGGCAAACCCAAGACTCTGCTGCGGTTGCATGAGGTACTGACCTGGATTGGCGCGCTGATGATCCTGGTCCACGCCGGGGTTCACGTCTACGCGGTCCTGCCCTGGCTGGCCCTGCTGGCGATGCTGGTGACCCTGGCCAGCGGTATGACCGGTCAATACCTGCTCGGCCGATCGCGACGCGACCTGCTCGCGAAACGTGAGTTCCATGCCGGCCACGGCGACAGCCCGGCGACCATCGACCAGGAGGTCTTCTGGGACTCGGTCACGGTGGACGTGATGAAGCAGTGGCGGGCCGTGCACTTCCCCATCACGCTGGCCTTCGGCGTTCTGGGGCTCGCGCATATTCTCAGCATCTTCCTTTTCTGGCAGTGGCAATGAACAAGCAACGCGTCTTCACCCTCGTCGCCGCCAATCTGGTTATTCTGATGCTGATTACGGTGTTTTGGCCGCAACGCATGGTCGAACCTGGGCCGGTGATACCGGCGCACCAGGCGTTCGAGACCGATTGCTTCGCCTGCCATCAGCCCTTCATCGGCAGTCGGCCGGCGCTGTGCATGAAATGCCACAAGCCCGCGGAGATCGGACTGGTCACCACCACGGGGCTCGCGATCGCCCATGAGCGCAAACTCACCCCCTTCCATCAGGACCTGCTTGAACCGGACTGTATCGCCTGCCACAGCGACCACAAGGGGGTGAAGGCGTTCCGCCCCATCGGCCGGTTCTCGCACGACCTGCTCAAGGTCGCCCGCCGCGATCAGTGCAGCGGCTGTCATCAGGCACCCCTGGACGCCATGCATCAGGGCGAGATCGGCGCCTGCGGCCAGTGCCACTTCCAGCGGGCCTGGACGCCCGCGACCTTTGAACACGAGTCCCTGTTCAGCCTCACGGGCGATCACGCGGCATCCTGCAACACCTGCCACGTCGGAAAGGACTACCGCACCTACACCTGTTACGGCTGCCATGAGCACTCCCGCTCCAAGATCCGCGAGAAGCATCTGGAGGAGGGCATCAGCGACTATGAGAATTGCATCGAGTGTCACCGCAACGGCGAGGCCGATGCGGGTGAGCATGACAAGGAGTCCGAGGGGCACGACGATTAGCGCCGCCCCGCCCCAGTCCGCCGCCGTTGGCGGCCATTCGCACTGACGCGGCGACGGCCAAGACCATCCCGCGTCAGCGACCGACTCCAAGGCGCCCCGGTTCGCCCCGGAGTCTTCCATCCTTATCCAACCGGATTATTTCATTAGGAGTTTCGCCATGATGAGCTCGAAAGTGACCCTACTGCTCGGTAGTGTCCTGACCCTCGGCGTTGCCTTGCCGACACTGGCAGCGGACTGGCAGGCCCTGCCCGATCAGGCCCCGTCCCCGGCAGACAACCCGACCAGCGAGGCCAAGGTCCAACTCGGCAAGACCCTCTTTTTCGACCCACGCTTTTCGGAGCACGGGACCCTGTCCTGCAACTCCTGCCACAACCTCATGGCCGCGGGCGACGACAACCGTCCCAACTCCATCGGCATGCATGACGCCCGCGGTGGGCGCAGTGCCCCGACGGTGTGGAATGCCGCCTTCTACTCGGTGCAGTTCTGGGATGGACGCGCCGCGACCCTGGAAGACCAGGCCAAGGGGCCGCTGGTCAACCCCATCGAGATGGGCATGGGGAGCCTGCAAGACGTGCTGGCTCGGATCGACAAGATTCCGGGCTACCAGCCGCTCTTTGAGGCCGCCTTCCCGGGCGAGGCCAAACCGATCACCGCCGACAACGCGGCCAAAGCGGTCGCCGCCTTCGAGCGGACCCTGATCACCCCTAACTCACCCTATGACCGCTACGTTAAAGGCGACAAGACCGCATTGAGCGAGCAGCAGGTCCGCGGCATGGCGACCTTCGACTCCTTGGGTTGTACCTCCTGCCACTCCGGCGCTAATTTCAGCGGCCCGACACTCCCGATCGGCACGGGCTTTTTCATGAAGTTCCCGACCTATCCGGGCAGCGCCTATGACACCCAATACAAGCTGACCGAGGACCAGGGTCGTTACGCTGTGACCAAGCAGGAGGCCGACCGCAATCTGTGGCGCGTCCCCACCCTGCGCAACATTGCGCTGACCGCGCCCTATATCAGTAACGGCCAGGTGCCGACCCTGGATCAGGCAGTGCGGGTCATGGCCAAGACCCAGTTGAACAAGGACCTGACCGACGCCCAGGCGGCGGACCTGGTGGCCTTCCTCAACGCCCTGACCGGGGAGTTCCCCGTGATTGCGATGCCGCGTCTGCCGGGCAGCCCCAACATGAGCGTGATCCCGCCGATTGATCCGCATCTGAAGGAAAAGCCGCACGGCTGACCGCAGCCGGGGCGCCAGCCCGATAGCCCCAAACGTCAGGACAGACGCCGTCTCGCCTGGGGTGATGTCTGGGATGGGCTATCCGCCGGGCTGGTACCACGCGGGGGCCCGGAGCCTGAATCCGGGCCAATACGTACGCTTTATCGACGCGGATCGACCGTCAGTCGAGGTCGAGGCCGAGGTTGCAGGTGAGCGATCAGGCGCTTCGGTTCGAATATACCCCCGAGACGACTTGTTCTTGACGGGAGACTCCGTAGAAAAGCGAAACGTGTTGGATGGGGCCAGCGAAGGCTGCAAACTGGTCAAACGTTAGCCGAATATCAGGAATCTCGAATATTAGAGACTATTGATGCGATTGCCTTGGCTTCTAAGGTCCGTTGCCGCACCGACTTTCCTACTGATCTTCGTTCAACCTGACAGCACGAATAATAGCCACGAAGGACACCTACATGACTCGCCCTGATTCGCCCAAGATCGATACCTCTCGCCTAACGACCCATATTGATGCAATGGCTGCGCAAGCGGTGGATGTATCGCCTGACGCCTCGTCCCGGCATCTACATAACGGTCTCGACACCTCGCTCCCTCCCGCTGACTTACACGGCGCCTATACGAATAATCGCCCGCTACCGACCGAAGGCATAGCTGATCGCCATGCTTATATTGTCGGCAGTGGGATCGCAGGTCTATCCGCCGCTTTCTTTCTCATCCGTGACGGTCATATGCCGGCTGGGAACATTACCCTTCTGGAAGCAATGATGGTTGATGGCGGCGCACTTGATGGGGCGGGCAATGCCGAGGAAGGCTATATCATTCGCGGTGGCCGCGAGATGGAGATGACCTATCAAAACTTCTGGGATGTCTTCTCGGAAATACCGGCGCTGGAACTGCCCGCGCCATTTACAGTGCTTGACGAATTCCGGATCGTCAATGACGCCGACAAGAACTGGTCAAAAGCGCGACTCTTAGAGCAACAGGGCCAGATCAAGGACTTTTCGACCATGGAGCTGACCAGGCTACAGCAGATTGAGCTGTTAAAGCTTCTAATGGCTCGCAAGGAAGATTTGGACGATATCACAGTGGAAGCCTGGTTCAGTGAAGATTTCCTTAAGACCAATTTTTATCTATTCTGGCGCACCATGTTCGCTTTCCAAAACTGGCACTCAGTGCTGGAGATGAAGCTTTACATGCACCGCTTTCTACACCTTATGGACGGGCTAAACGACATGACGTCACTCGTCTTTCCAAAATACAATCAGTACGACAGCTTCGTCGTCCCGTTGATGGATTGGCTAAAGAGCAGGGGCGTAAAAATCCAGTACGGCACGATCGTGTCAGATTTGGAGATAAATGCCGACGGCGAGACCTTGACGACTAAAGCGATCAAATGCCGCAGGAGTCATGGGGACGAGAATATCCAGATCGGTGCACGCGATCTGGTCTTCGTCACTACTGGCTCAATCGTAGCGGCGACCGCCTATGGTGACGGCGACACGGCTCCGGAACTGAAGGTGGGTGACCATCATCCTGGTGTTGAATCGGGGTGGCAGTTGTGGAAAAACCTTGCCAGGAAATCTCCGGTCTTCGGACGGCCGGAGAAATTCTGCGGCAATGTACCGGCCTCAACATGGGAGTCGGCGACGCTGACGTGTAAGCCCTCGCCACTGATGGAAAAGCTTAAAGCGTTGTCGGTCAATGATCCTTACTCAGGTAAGACGGTCACTGGAGGCATTATTACCTTTACTGATTCAAGTTGGTTGATGAGCTTCACTGTCAATCGCCAGCCACACTTCCCGGACCAACCCGGTGATGTGATTGTGATGTGGGTCTACGCGCTAAAAATGGACGAGCCTGGAGATTACGTCAAAAAGCCGATGCCGGAATGCACCGGAAAGGAAATATTGACTGAAATGTGCTTCCACCTTGGCTTGATCGATCAGGTCGCAGAAGTCATTGCCGCGACTAAAGTGCGCACCGCACTGATGCCTTACATCACAGGACAATTCATGCCACGCGCAAAAGGCGATCGACCATGGGTTGTGCCTGATGGTAGCACCAACCTGGCCTGTCTAGGTCAGTTTGTGGAAACCCATAATGACGTGGTCTTCACGTTAGAGAGTTCAGTCAGAACGGCCCGTATCGCGGTATACAGTCTGCTCGGGATCAAGAAGCAAGTGCCCGATATCTTTCCCGGTCAGTATGATATTCGTCGTTTGCTCCGTGCAACGCGCACATTAAATAACGACGAAGCGTTTTTGGGCGAAGGAATTCTGCGCCATATTCTGGGTGGGACTTATTTTGAACATATCTTGCCCCTCGGTCCTGATGAGAAACCCGCGGATCTTCACAAGCCTGGAATATTCGAACATCAGTTGAGTAAACTGCGCAGCCTTTTCGGGGGAAGTTAGCAGCAGCCCGAAGAACGGACGACCCGACTGGAGGCCCGTCCTAACGCGCCGACGCAGCGGCGGGTTGCGCCGGCTGCTCCCCCAGGAGGGCCCCATCGGCGCCCTTCGCCTTGCCGTAGAGGCTGAACTTGCTCTTGTGGAACCGCTCGGCGGTCTCCTGCAGGTCGCCGGTAAAGCGCGGGTCCTGAGGGCGTTCGTGCGAGTTGATGTAGGCCGCTGCGTCCCAGGCCTCCTGGTCGGTGAGGGCGTTGTCCAGCCCCAGGGGCATGTTGTGCCGGATGAAGGCCCCCGCGGTATCCACCTTGTGCATGCCCGCACCCCAGTTGTAGGATCCGGCGCCCCAGAGCGGCGGGAACAGGGTTCCGGCCCGGGCGTTCGCGACCCCCTTCCCATCCTCCCCATGACACAGGGCGCACTTGGCCGCGTAAACCGCTCGTCCGCGGGAGGGGTCGAAGCCTTGGTCGGTCTCCTTCAGGGGCGGGTAGCCGCGACCGGGCAGGGTGTCGTCGCCCGTAGGCGCGCCCTTGGCGAGCCAGAAACTGTAGGCGGCCAGGGAGACTGCGGTGTCACTGTCCGCGGCGGGCGGTCCGCCCGCCGCAGACGCCTGGGCGTTCATGGAGTACTCGAAGCAGCCCTGGACGCGCTCGATGAAGCTGTCGACCTTCTTGGTCTTGGAGCGATAGGCGGGATAGGCGACCCAGGCGGCCCACAAGGGCGCTGACCCCGCCAGACGCCCGGCGTCGAGATGACAATTGCCACAGGCCTGCTGGTTGCCAACGTATTGACCCGAGGCGGGGTGGGTGTTGGTGTTCTGGAAGATGGCCTGTCCCTGTCGGACCGCCTCGCCGAAGGGGCCTTCGGGGAAGGCGTCCCGCGACGGCGACTTGAAGTAGCCCGAGTCGCCCGGCTCCCGCCCGGGCGGCGTCGCGCCATGGTCCGCAACGGGCCCGGTGGTGACCTTTGCCTTCGCTACCTCTGCATCTGCCGGGGGCGGCGCCGGGGTGTTGATCGCCGGTGCCGGCGCGGCGCCGGCCTGCGCGGCGTAGTAAGCGGAGAGCGCTTCGATCTCGTCCGCGGTCAGCCGGGTGGCGACAGACTTCATCAGCCCCAGCGGGCCGTTGGTACGTGTTCCCGACTGCCAGGCCAGTAGCTGGGCCTTGATATAGCTTGCCTGCTGAGCGGCGATGCCGGGAAAGTGCGCCCCGATACCGTTGCCGCCGGGCGCGTGGCATTGGGCGCAGGCGGGCAGACCGCGGCCGGTCCAGTCGCCCCATTGAGCCAGGTCCTCCGCCGTCTTCTTGACGGCGCCCGCCGGCGGCTGCACAGCCGGTGCGGGGATCGGCAGACCCTCGTAATAAGCGGAAACGGCGGCGATCTCCTCCTCCGTGAGGCTCTTCGCCATCGGCATCATGATGGGGTTTTCGCGCGTTCCGGCGCGAAAGTCGGCCAGTTGCTTGGTCATGTAAGCCGCGTCGAGCCCGGCGATCCGCGGATAGGCAGTCGGCGCCATGCCGCCCCCGTCCGGCCCGTGGCAGGCTATGCAGGGTGCGACCCCCTTGGGCGTACCCTGCTTGGCGATCTGCTCGCCGAGACTGGTCTGCGACTCGGCCCACACGGGGCCAAGAACGATCGAGAGCAGAAGCGGGAGACCGATACGGGGACCTGGCTTCATTTTGTTCGAGCTCCTTTGGGAGTGAGTGCCGGTGGCGCTGCGCCGGGGGCGGCTCGTGGGCATTCTGGCTGAGGGCGGTCTGCGCTCAGACCAGCGGCCGGGCCAGCCAGCCGAACATCAGCATGCTGATTCCTG